>NZ_OY764190.1:0-2400000 GCF_963668215.1 uncultured Desulfosarcina sp. | reverse complement strand
GCCGCAATTCCGGCCGTAATGGAGACGATGGCCTTGATACGTTTACGGCCGCAGTTTGTCCGGTACGGCGATGCCCTTTTCCTCCAGGTACTTGATGGTTCCCGGATGCAGGGGGATCGGTGAGTACTTGACCGCGTTTTCCGGCGTCGTGTAGGCCGCTACGACATGAATTCTTTTCAGGTAGTCGTTGTTTTCGAAAAGGGCCTTGGCCAGTTGATAAACCATATCGGTTTCAAGGGAAGCCTGGCAGATCATCACGTTCCAGACGCCGATGGTCGGTACAGGTTTATCCACGCCGCGATAGAAGCTGCCAGCCAGTTCCACCGCCGAATAGGTATCGTTGGCCGCCAGGATCTTCTCGGTCTGCTCGGGAGAAAAGCCGATGACATGGATGTCGTGAGTCGTGGCCAGATCCAGAATGGAGCTGGTGCCGGGGCCCACCGACCAGAATCCCACATCGATGGTACCGTCCCGCAGGGCGTTGGCGGTTTCGGTGAAAGAAAGCCGGCTGTCCTTGTAGCTGTCTTTGTCGATGCCCATGGCGCCCAGGACCACTTCGGCCATGAAATTGGTGCCACTGCCCGGGCTGCCGGTGCTGATGTTGCGGCCCTTCACCTGCGTAATATCGGTGATGCCGCTGCTCTTCAGGGTTACGATCTGAAGCAGGTTCGGGTACATGATGGCCATGGACAGGATGTCGTGTTTCTTGCCCTTGAACTTGCTCAAGCCCTGGTAACCGGCCACGGCCACATCGCCCATAACCTCGCCGACGACCGTTTCGCCTTTGTGGGCCAGCTTGACGTTTTCCACACTGGCGCCGGTGACCTCGGCCACGGCTTTGACGCCCTTGACGTGCTTGGACCAGATTTCGGCCACACCGCCGCCATAGGGGTAATAAACCCCGCCGGTTCCCCCGGTGCCGATGCCGATGAAAGTGGTTTTGGCCAGGGCCGGCGAGGCCATCAGGCCGGCAACGAAAACCAACAGTATTGCAATGCTGACGCGTTTCATGTCAGAGACCTCCTGGTTGAGTTCGAAATTTTATTGGCTCATGGTTTTAACCAGCACCGTAACCGATCCGGGGCCGCAGTCCATGTCTTTGACCGGGTAGACGAAAGAAGCTTCCTCTCCGGGCTTCACCAGTCCCGCTTTGGTTGTGCGGGGAATCAGCCCGCCGACCGCCTTGCCGTTGTCCAGGAAAATGTTCACCCGGAACCGCTGGGGTTGGTCGCTGACGTTTTTGACGGTTACGTTGAAATGCAGGGTATCGCTGCCCTCCCACTCTTTGAGGACGCATGAGAAGTCCGTCAATTCGGCCTCCGGTGCGATGGTTTTTTCGATCTTGCTGTCGGCTGCGCAGGGAAACACTTCTCCGGGTGCAGGTTTCGGGCCGGCGCAACCCAGACATACCAGGCATGCCAAAACCATTACGACCCCCACCGCCCTTGCCAAATGCTGAAATCGCCTCATGGTTCGCTCCTCCTTGAATGTGTCGGGTAAAAATCAACCGCTTATATTCAATGCCCCTGCGGGCATGTTCGCATGATGTCGGTAACGAAGAATTCCAGGAAAGAAGGGTTCATGCCGGGGGTGCAACGGGGGGCAGCGGCCGACCGGATGAACAGTGTTCAGAAAAAAACACAGGCGCTATTTTTTGTCAATACCAACAATAACCGGAAGGGAATTAATCAAAAAAGCCAAAACCGAACCGCCGTGTTGAAAAAGACTTGACAAGCATGAAACGGATCGTTTATTAGCAAATTCGATAATAGTTATATTCATCTAACAATGAAAGAAAAAAATGACACCAGCACTCCGCAAAAGCAAGGCCGAAAAGCCTCTCACCGCTGTCATGGAGGACTATCTGGAGGCCATTTTCGATCTGAGCCAGGACAAAAAAGTCGTTCGCGTAAAGGACATCGCCAGCCGGATGGACGTCAAGATGCCCACGGTCTCCAGCATGCTGAAGACCTTGAACGAAAGGGGCCTGGTCCATTACGAGAAGTACGAATATATCGAACTGACCAAAGCCGGGAATGACGTCGGCAAGGAAATGCGGCGGCGCCACGAGGTACTGAACAAGTTCCTGACGGAAATCCTGAAAATCGATGACAAGGTTGCCGATGACGAGGCCTGCAAGATGGAGCATACCCTCAGTGAGGACACGCTTGACAGCCTGGTCGATTTCATGGAGTTCATTCAGACCTGCCCCCGGACGGGGGAAAGCTGGCTCAACAATTTCGAAGAGTATCGCAAGAACGGGTCCAACCCGGAAAAATGCCGGCTGCGGGGGGATCAGTTTTCCTGTTCTTTCCAGGAGAAAATCGGGTCCATGCAGTGCAAGAAATCGTAATCGGGAGTTGATCGACAACGCTTACGGGACCGTCCATGGATAGATAAATCTTCGAAGCCAAAAAGGGGTACTAGCGGGGTAGCCGCCTATGGTCCATATTGTCAGGCGGTTTTTTTTATGAGTTTTCTGTTAGATTGATCAAACATCAAGAGGGATTGTGAACAGATGGAACGGGGTAAAAACGAACTGCTCGACGCACTCAACACCAGTGTAAAAGAATTGCAGGATGGGCTCAGCATGCACTGCTGCCTGATGAACTCCCTGATGGAAGGGGAGATTGACGAACGCCGCCTTCAGCCGTTGCTGGACCGCTGCCCCAAACGGTCGCGGGAGCGCAAGCTGGAAAAGGCGGTCACCGAAGCCATCCATGTGCTGGAAGAGAGCAGAAAAGCATTTAAATCCAAAAGATTAGAGGTACTGCGGAAAAAATTGACCCAGGTATTGATCGAAACCGAATAACGACAATCAGGAATGTCTTACGGGTTCCATGCCGGCAAAACGGCATGGAAAAAGTGAAGGCGTAACTCGAAGAAAAATCGTTCGAGATACGCCTTTTTTATTTTCGGAACACAACCACGCCATCAGAATGGAGGAACCATGTCGATCCAAACGCACGACGCCGCCGTTGAGGATAATTCTAATCAACCGGCCGAATCGATTGCAACCGGTCCGTCTCGGTTGCCCATTTGGGAAGTCAACCACTGTTTCAAATGCCCGGTCGTCGGCATGTGCATCACCCTTGCCGAACAAAAGCGCCTGCTAAAGAAACTGGGCCTGCTCGAAAAATCGGACGGCCCGTTCGAAATGCACGAGACCCTGGTGGCCTCGCTGGACAAAGAAAACCGACTTTCGCGCAGGATCGACAACCTGCTGGAGCGTAAATTCGGCAAGCAGGCGGCCGTGCTGTTCCAACTCGACGACCATTCCTTCCTGGCCACCTTTAAAGAAGCCCTGGAATCCGGAGAGGTCGAGGCCAACCTGTGGGCCACGGCGGTCAGCCCGGACCTCTCGCTAACCTGCCGCCGGTCCGTTTTCGGGGATATTCACATGATCATGCACTGGAACGGCGAACAGCTGATGCAATTCAAGCGCAAATTGTCCCGGCAGCGGCAGGACATGGAAAAGATGCAGCAGCGAATCGCGGAATTTTCCAGGCAGCGGCGGGATCTGAAAAGAGAAATCAACGCCCACCATCGCGAGAAAGACGAACTGAAAGCGGCCCTTGCCGCCGAGCGGAGAGAAAAGGCGCAGCTGCAGCAGGCCATCCCCCCCTCACCATACCCCGGCTCTGCGGCAGCCCTGGAGCCAAACGATCCGGCGATGCTGCGCGAGATCGATGCGCTTCGCCAACAGCTGGATCTGGCAAAAAGACAAATCGTCTCCTACGAAGAGAAAAACCGGAAGCTGTCTCTGCGGATAGAACAGCAGCACAAGATCAACCGGCGCGTCAGGGAGGAGACGCGCAACATCATCACCGAAATGACCGCCATGAACCGCTGCGACAAAAGCTGCCCATCGTTCGATCTTTGCAGGAAACGAATCCTGATTGTCGGCGGCGTAACCCGCATGGAGACCCTTTATCGTGACCTGATCGAAAGCAGCAACGGCGTTTTCGAGTACCATGACGGCTACGTCAACAAAGGGGCCAAGGGATTGGAAACCAGCCTGAAGCGGGCGGATATGGTGCTGTGCCCGGTGAACTGCAACAGCCATGCGGCCTGCTCCATCGTCAAGAATCTGGGCAAGAAACACAACAAAACCGTGCACATCCTGGCCAACGCCAGTTTGAGCGCCGTATCCCAGGTGATCTGGGGAGAGGACTGCAACACCTGTATTCTCAACTGAAGATCTTTTAAGAAAATGGAGGCATTTTCATGAGCAGCAATTTTCATGTCGAATTCGAGAAAAGCGGCGGCAACCTGCACGTCCGTCCCAGCGGCGATTTTGACGGCAGCTCCGCCTGGGAACTGGTCAATCTGCTCCATGAACAGTACGACGGCCAAGGGCAAGTGTATATCGACACCGCCAACCTGACGGCGTTGCGACCTTTTGGCTGCAGCACCTTCCAGTGCCGTCTGAACCGGCGGCACCTGCCCTTCGAACGCCTCCATTTCCAAGGAGACAAGGGCGCCGAGATCGCCCCCAAGGGCAGCACCGTTATCGATCATTCTCCAAAATGCCGCTGTGGGGGCGATTGCGCCAACTGCAAGTGCAACCACTCCAAAAAAAGGCATTAACCCGCGTGGCTTGATTCGAGGCGAAAGCGAAACATCGAGCCAATGAGGATTTGCATGCAATCGGCAGACAATAACCATATCCGTGTCGAAATCGCCGAAGAGACGCTGCTGCGCCTTCTGGCCGGCGGCCAGGTTTGCGCGGCGGACTTTCGTTGCCTGGACTGCAAATCCAAACAATGTTTGTGGAACTTGTGTTTGCGAAGTTGTGCCAACCGCCGTGACAAGGGTTTCAACGAGATGCTGCTGCAAGAGGTGGCCGGCTCGCTCCGCTGATGAGGTCAAGGGGTCTTCCCAGCTGCCGCCGGCTATGGTTCTCGTGACAACCGCCCTTCTCTTAACGCTCATAAGGATGGCAGATATGCCTACCCGTGCAGAATTGGTGGTTCAGGTCACCCGCCTGTACCGCGAATACGCAAACAAAACCTACTACCCCCCTCGTTTTGGACGGGTAAAAAATAAAACTTTACTGCAATTGATCCGTTTATATGGCGCCTACAACAATCCCGGTCTTGTCTCCAGGCCGCCGACACCGAGAATGCAGGTTTTGCACGGGAGCGCGTATGACGAATACAAAAGCCGCATGGCACGATTTTATATCGATATGGGGGCCTGTGTCTCGGTCCATGAATTAAATGTGCCACAAACGGAAATCGTGGCCAATTTCCTCTCCGGCATCAAACACCCCCCCGATAAATGGTACGAAGCGAACTTCGAGAAGATCGCTCCCCGATCCCTATCCTGGGAGAACCGTTTGACAAGGGCTTTAAAGGATTATGCCTGTGCAGAATACTTTCCGGTGAGTCTTTCCGGGTTAGGCAAATCCGATAGAAAGCGCATCCATACCTTTATCGACTGCTATGCGGAAAAACAGCGAATCCGGCCGCCGCTGCCCAAACAGAAAAAACTTTTCCTGGATAATTATTACCAATACCGTAATCGCGCCCAGGACTTTTTCGACAAGATCGCTTTTCCCGTTCCGGTGGAGCGGTTGACCCTTCCACTGATCGAAGCCTTGTTAAACTTCATGGTGGGGCGCAAGCATCCGAAGGCAAGCACTTACCAAAGGGTCTTTGCCGCCAACACCCGCCGCCCGGTGGATTATTTCGTCTCCATGTACAAGCCTTACGAAAACCCCCGTTACCCCATTACCGCCGGACAGTATCACGGCAGGAAAGACGAAATCGTTCCTCTGCTCTACTTCAAGCCCGGTGACGCCGCCGAGCGTTGGTTTCCGCCTCCTGCATCCACCAAAATAAAAGCCGGTCGGCGGCGTCTGTTCATGAATTATCGCGTAATGTTTGAACGCCTGGAAATCCCTGTGCCCCCCGAGCGACTGCCTATCGCCTATATCGAAGCGATCATCAACTATGGCCTGTCGATGGCCTCGGCACCAACTGTCGATAAAGCCGTACCTGTTTTCTTGCGTGCTGTTTGATGAAAGGGTTGGAGAAAATGGAGGAGTCAAAGGATTCATGGTGACATTTTCGAAACAACCGCAACCCGAAAATTCCATAAGAATGGAACTGCCCCATGTACAGGTCAGTTGGGCGCAACTGCTGCCGCCGACCAAAGACTCGCTCATGCTGCGCTATGAGGATGGGGAACGTACCTGCCGGCTGATTTTTTGCCTCGATGGACGATTGCAGGCCCGCCACCTCGCCCAAAAAACGGAAACGTATCAGCAGCTTTGCTCAGGATGCTGCGGCCTGCTGGCAGCCCCATGCCGTTGTCGCTGCATAGCTTGTGCAACCTGCTCCGCTGCCCGAGTAATGGACGTCCAGTATGTGCAGGACTATCTTCAACAACTCTTGGGAACCTGCTATTTGCGGCGGGTCCTGAAAATGACCGCCTCTCACCAAGGCCCCTTGCAAACCATCACCAAAATTACGCCGGCCATGACCCGCATCCTGCGTCTGGTTGAAGATCATGTCGTCCAAGGCAGCGCCAACGCCCTGTTTGTCATGGCCAAGGCCCTGGAGCTGATGTGGCTGTTTTTGGTCGGCCTCGATGCCGGGGAACACCATTCGATCAATCCGTTCGATCAAGAGGCGGTGCGCAACGCCCAGAGCTTTCTGGAAGCCGATTTAAGCACGGCGCCCAGCCTTAACGAAGTGGCCGCCCACGTCGGCATGAGCGTTTCCAAACTCAAGCAGATCTTCCCCCGAGTGTCTGGTCTGACGCCGTATGCCTATTTGCGCCAGGCCCGCATGGAGCGGGCCATGTACCTGCTTCACCATTCCGGCATGAACGTGACCGAGGTGGCCCTAGAAGTCGGCTATGCCAGCCCCAGCCGGTTTTCACATGCCTTTGCCGAACATTTCGGATTCAACCCTTCCCGGGTCAAGCAGTCTCCTGAGTACTGTTTTCTTAGAACAGGCAATTCTCCTGGCAGCATGGCCGGCCGGGATCAGACGGCAGCTCAATGCCGTGATGTCGTTTCACATTCCACCAATCCCAAAACAAACTCACCCTTTGGGTAAAAAAGAAAATGCCCGGAACAAAAACGATTTATAATTATTGATCGTTATCCAAAATCGGATGAAGCGTTGAAAAACTGGAACGACATTAACAACTTTCTAAGCGGCAAGAGGTTTATTCGCTGCATCTGCCCGAGGTGCCGGAAAACTTACAATGTTTACATGATGTGGACCGGGCGCGGCATGCCGCGCAAGTACTGTGCGGATTGCAAGTCCATTATCGCTAACTACGACGCATCGGCCATCTTCGAGTCCACGCGCGCAGCCCTGGCCCCGGCAAAGAAAAGTGGACGCGGCGCCGCCGAAGAATAAGACCGCTATAAAAGCGCGCTTTCACACCGTCAGTTGTGCCTGAAACCAGCGATTGGCTTTTCGCGATTGGCAACGCTGTTTCAAGGGATTGTTCGAATCAGGTCGAATCCACGCTCGCAGGTTGGCTTTTAGAGCGCATTTTTTGGCCTCATGTATTAGACAATTATAATTAAGTTTTATATCTAAATCTATACTCATCAAATCTTGATGGTTGCGCTTTCGTTCAGCAACAACCCTTTTTACGAATTCGATCACGATTTTTTTATCCATCGGAAGGAGAAAACCAGTGAAGACCCTGATAACCGTCAGTTCGCGTTATGGCTCGTCCATGGAGATCGGCCGCTGGATGGGTGAGCGTCTGCCGTGGGAGGATGTCACCCTGACCCATGTGGACGAAGCGCCGGATCCATCCGCATTCGACCTGATTTTTCTCGGCGGCGGTGTGTACAACGAGCAGGTCGAAGCCGCCATTGTCACTTATGCCAAAGCCCATGCAAACGCGCTGAAAGAGAAAAAAACCGTCGCTTTCGGAGTTTGCCTGGACACCGGCGGGGTCTACATGAAAGGCCGTTTCTTCGGCGGCTGGCTTTATCTGGAGCCTTTGCTCGAGGTGCTTGACAAACAGTCCCTGGTATATGCCGGCATGCTGTCCGGAGAAATCAATCCCAAGAAGCTGAGCACCAAGGACCGTGAACTGCTCATGCATTTTTACACCAAAATATTGAAACGCGACATCACCGAGGTTCCCTTCCGCACCCTGATGAGCAAATCCGAGGTCTGGACGTTTATCGAAAAGGTGCTTTCAAGACTCGAGGGAAAATTTTGATTATGGAATGGACCCCCGAGGCCGAAGCGGCCATCGACCAGGCCCCGCCGTTCGTCCGCAAAATGGCGCGCAAGGCCGTGGAAGGCCTGACGAAAAGCAAGGGATTGACCCTGGTGACCCGGGAACTCGTTCAGGAAGCCCACCGGACGATGATGGGCAAGAACCCTAAACCCCAAGCGGAGCTGAACAAAGGCAACGGCCGGCGCGAAAGTATGCATTTGACTGAGGAGCACCGTTTTTTCGCCAATTCTACCGGTGATCCTCTGCATGATGCGTTCGATCGCAAGCTGGCCGTGCATGCCATGGCCCGCAACGCCCCCATCCCGCCCGAAAACCTGCCCCGCGCCTGGCAGGATGTCATGACGGCCCTGCCGCTCGGCCGCCCCCGGCGCTGCCTTTACATCCACATCCCTTTTTGCCAGACGCGCTGCCTTTTTTGTGGTTTTTACCAAAATCCACGCACCGACGCGGCCACCCGACAATATGTCGACACCCTGCTGATGGAAATGGAAACCACGGCCGCGCTGCCATTTGCCCAGGGTGCGCCTTTCCAGGCCGTGTATTTCGGAGGCGGCACCCCCACGGCCCTGACGGCTTCAGATATCCGGTGCCTGGTGGAAGCGGTCCGGCGGTTGTTCCCCCTGGCCAATGACTGTGAAATCACCCTGGAAGGGCGCTTTCTCAATTTCGGAGAAGAGAAAATCGACGCCGCCCTGACGGCCGGGGTCAACCGATTTTCTTTAGGAGTGCAGACCTTCGACACCCGGATCCGCAGGTCTTTGAACCGACGGGGTTCCCGAAGCGACCTGATCGAAACCCTTTCAACGCTGCGCGATCTTGGCCGCGCGGTTGTCGTGATTGATCTGATCTACGGACTGCCGGGCCAAAGCCTTGATCTTTGGCAAAAGGATATCGAAACCTATCTGGAGTTGGGCATTGACGGCTGCGATCTTTATCAACTCAATATTTTTTCCGGCGGGTTGCTGGATACGGCTGTTGAAAAGGGCAAGCTGCCCCAACCGGTTTCCATCCGTGAGCAGGCGGACTACTACCGGCGCGGCGTGGAGATGATGCAGGCGGCCCATCAACGGCGTCTTTCCGTCTGCCATTGGGCCCGCTCGACCCGCGAGCGCAGTATCTACAACACACTTTCCCGCGGACGCAGCGAATGCATCCTGCTGGGCGCCGGAGCCGGCGGCTGGGTCGGCGGCAACATGTTTTTCAACCAGCAGGACCTTGCGGCCTATGCCGACGCAGTCAAGTTAGGGAAAAAACCCCTGGCCATGGGATTTCGCGGGGATGACGCCGGCACACTCTACCGGGACATCGCCGCACAGATGGAGCTGGGATTCTGCGATTTAAAGGCTCTTGGAGCCCGCCACGGCCACGATCTTATGGACGCGGTCGGCCCGGTGGTCAGCCAGTGGGAATCGGCCGGATTGGTCCGCATCGACGGCGGCTGTCTTTATCCAACCCTGGCTGGAGAATTCTGGGCGGTCAATCTGGCCCAGATTCTGATCGATATGCTGCAAATGCAAAAGGAACCGCAACCGGCTGAGTAACCGACGTCGCGCAGCGGCATGGTTCATCCTCGCCTGATCGACGTAGAGAACTGAAAATGTCTATCCCCACTTTCTTTTATCCGGTCGATCCATCCGATGTGTCAGTCGAAGAGGGATCATGCCCGCAGCCGTTCGGTGTCGAGTATTTGAGAATTGACACCCGTAGCGCTTCATCGAGAACCTGGTATCAGCCGCCAACAACCATTGTTTGCCGCCTTGTTTTTTGCCTGCACGGGGCCGTCAATTGGCTTGTTGTTCCAGACTGCGGCATTCGGCAATGCACAACGCTGGGGGCCGGCTGCTTTATTTACGATGCCGGCCCGGGGAATTGCCGCCGCGCTGTCTGCGCGTCTCAAAAGGAAGCGCACCTGCTGCAACTTCGGTTTTCACGTGAGGTATTGGCCGTTTTGCTGGGAGAAGCCCGGATCATGCCGTTGTTTCCACTGGGCAACGCTTCGACGCCGTCCCGGGTAGGGGTGCAAACCATCACCCAGCAGATGAGCCGGACCATCGGCGATATCAAACACACCCTGCGGCATCATGGCGACGGATGCCTTTATGTCATCGCCAAGGCCCTGGAGCTTTTGTCGATATGCTGTCGCCCCGACATCGCCGAGCATCGTCCGCAATACAGGATGGAAGATTGCAAAGCGATCCAGGAAGCACAGACCCTATTGCACGACAATCTGGAAAATCCGCCGTCCCTGGCCCAATTGGCCGCCGAAATCGGCATGAGCATGTCGAAATTGAAAATCCTTTTCCCGAAAATGGTCGGCTGTCCGCCCTATGTCTACTTACGACGGCTGCGCATGGAAAGAGCCATGGCACTTCTGGTCGAAAGCGGCATGAACGTTACCGAGGCGGCCATGGAAGTGGGCTACAACAGCATCAGCTATTTTACCAAGGCTTTTTATAAACAATTCGGCGTATATCCATCCCGGGCGCGACGCCAGGCAACGGGCCGTATCGGCAGTCAACCGGATGGGGTGAAGGCTGCCGGTTGAAAGAGGAGAAAACCATGCGCAATGCCGGGCGATGCCGGTCCCTTGTCAAAAAGCTGAGACGCAGTCTGCTTCCGGTCGGCATCGGGATGGGGGTAATACTGGCGGCCTTTTGCGCCGCGGCGGAGGAAAGTATCTCCGATGCGACCGCCGTGAAAATGGAGAAAATGGTGGTTGTCGGCTCGCATACCGCCACCGACCAACCGGAGGAGATGTCGGTTCCGGTACAGGTGGTGACCGGCGAACAACTCCAGGAAATCGGCGCCATTTCCATGCAACAGGCCGTGGAGGCCCTCCAGGGGGTCGAACTGGTGCAGTGCCCGGACCTGAATGCATCGCCGGGCGTCCAGACCCTGCGTATGCGGGGTATGGACGCCAACCAGGTTCTGGTCCTGATCGACGGACGGCGCCAGGCCGGCAGTCGGCCGGACAATCAGGGGTATTCCTATACCGATGTCAGCAATATCAGCATCGACAACATCGAACGCATCGAGGTGCTGCGGGACGGCGCCTCGGCCCAGTATGGATCGGACGCCGTGGCCGGCGTGATCAATATCGTCACGCGCAAAAGCAACCCCCGTTTGAGCGTCAACAGCCAGTACGGCCTGTCCGCGCGGGGCGACGGGGAGGAAAAGGCCCTGGATGTCTCCGGCGGCGCCCCCGTGGGCAGCAGGCTGTTCGTCAATGCCAATGCCTTCGGGAAAAAGATCGACCACTACAACCGGACCCCGGATACCCCACGCTGGACATCGCCGGATATCGAACAGAAAGGCGCCAATCTGAAACTCTTCTGGGATATCGATTACCGCCAGGTTCTGGACGCGGACGTGCGCCTCAATAAAACCGACACGGTCCTTCGCAGCGGGGCCACCGGAAATCTCCCCAAAGACCGGATCAGCAAAAAGAACGATCTGTATGGAGGACTGAACTGGGAAGGGGACTTCTCCCCGGTAACTTGCAAAATCGGCGGTGGGCTTTCCTCATCCGAAAACGAATACCGCCATAGCGAAGATCCGGACTACAACGGCGATCTCGATTCCGAACTGGTGGATGTTTATGGCAATGCCAACTACCAGGCTACGTCATGGCTGAGCATTTTTGCCGGCGGCAGCTACAATCGCGAAAGGGAAGATTCGCCCCAGCGCGATTTCGTCGAGTCCCGCGAGGTTGCCGCGGCGTTTGCCGAGCTTCAGTTCGCATTTTTCGACCGCCTGAATCTCCAGGTCTCCGGCCGCCTGGAGCACTATTCCGATTTCGACAGCCATTTCGCGCCCAAAATCAGCGGGAGGATCGAACTGTTCGAGGGTCTCGCCCTGAGGGCCTCCGTTTCCACGACCTATCAGGTACCGACCCTGTTCCAGCTCCATGATCGTTTCATCGGCGCCATGTCGGGAACCAATATTTACGGGAATCCAGACCTCGACCCGGCCGAGGGGATTGCCGTTAACGCCGGATTGGTCTGGAAGCCGTTCCGGCAGCATGGACTCCAGTTTACGGTGGATGGCTTTCAGAACAAGATCGACGACCTGATCGAATCGAAAACAACCGGTGAAACATCATCGGACGGCAATGTCGAGGCCACCTATGTCAATATTTCCGGTACGTCCACCTTCGAAGGGGTCGAGGTCGAAATGGCCCTGCCTCTGGCCTATGGCTTCCGGCTGGACGTGGCCGCCAATTACCTGGAAGCCACCGATCCGGACGGCGAAGACCTGACCAACCGTCCGCGCTGCGGCCTGAACGCCAAGCTGGCCTACCGGTTCGGCGAGCGTTTCTCTGCCAATTTGCGCTACACGTACCGGGGCAAATACCTGGACGATCGGGACCCCCATAACAAGATCGAGCCCTTCGATTTTTTCAGCGCCCATGCCAGCTATGCCGTAACAAAACGGATCAGCATTTACCTGGGAGCCCGCAACCTGTTTGACGAGAAGCCGCCGGTGGACCCGGAGGACTATGAATCCGGCCACATGGAGAGCATGCTCGATTCCGTGGAAGGGGCTTACTACTACGGCGGCGTGCGATTGAATTTTTAACGCGAGCCCACCCAGAAATGGCAACTTTGGTCGATATCGAGGCGCCCCTCAGGTTCTGAATGGAGAAAAACATGAAACAAGCCAATGCACCCCTGCCGGAAGGCGCATCAATTCCGCGGCGTTACTGGGAATTCCGGGACCTGGCGGTCATCGGTATCTTCTCCGCGCTTTCCAAGACGGCCAGCGTGATGGTGGCCCTGGTCGGCGGCGGGATGAATCCGTTGACCCTGATTCTGAAAAACATGGTCTTCACGACGCTTCTGGTCGTTGCACTCTTCAAGGTGAGAAAATTCGGGACGCTGCTGCTGTTCACCGTTGTCAATACGATATTCGGCGCCCTGCTCATGGGCGGTGAACTGGTTCTGCTGCCTCCCATGCTCCTGGCCGGACTTCTCGCCGAGTTGGTGATCGCGTCCACGGGCGGGTATGCAAAAACCCTTGCCCTGATGCTGGGTGTGGCCGTTTACGACCTGGGCTATAAAGCCGGCGCCCTGGGCCTGTCCTGGCTGTTCATGCGCGAGCAGCCGCAGTTGATGTGGCTCATGTCCGTCATGGTGATTATCGGCTACGCGGGAGCCTTGGCAGGTTTGTTCGTGGGAGCAAGATTCGTAAAGGAGCTGCGCCATGCCGGTATCGTTCGTCATTGATGGTTCGGACGGCATAACGTCCGTGGTCGGCCGTCTGGATGTACGCACCAAGATGGCCATCGGGATAACGGCTTCGCTGGCATCGCTTGCGCTCGGCAATCCCGCTGCCCTGGGCGTTCTGGCCCTGGGCAGCCTGGGATACGCCCTGCTGCTGCGCCGCGGGAAGCTGCTGGCCATCGTTTACGCATTTATCATCGGCATGTGGGTCATGGCCATCGGCATGCTGGTTGGCATGCAATGGCTCTGGCCGGAGATGGCGGCCTTCGAAGCGGGCAGGCTGATGGGACCGTTTCTGCGCTGCACCGTGGTGGTCAACGTGACCCTGGCCCTGGCCTTATCCAGCCCCATCCAGGGATTGCTCGGCGCGCTGAAGACCCTGCGCCTGCCCTTTTGTATCTACGTACCCCTGGCGGTCATGATTCGTTTCATTCCGACCTTTATCGAGGATGTCCGTCAGATCGGCGAGTGCATCCGCACCCGCGGCCACCGGATCACGCCGGTATCCGCGCTCCTCCGTCCACGATTGACCCTGCGCCTGTTGCTCGTGCCCCTCCTCTACCGTTCGCTGCGTTCGGCCGACGAACTGGGGGTGGCTGCCGAATTGAAGGGCCTGGGCGGCGCGGCGCGGCTGACGCCCATGCAATCCAGTCGTTTCGGCCGTGCAGACGGGCTGGCTGCCGCAGCGGCTTTGATCTTTCTGGCCGTCGGGGTGACGCTTCAGGTCCTGCTGCCGGCAAGCGGTGGAGGCATGGCCGGATGATTGCTCTCGACAACGTTTCTTACGCCTATCCCTTTACCTCGATCCCGGCGGTTTCAGGCATCGATTTGCGCGTCCGGCCCGGGGAGGCGGTTCTGGTCACCGGTCCCAGCGGCTGCGGTAAATCGACCCTGATCCGGCTGGTCAACGGGCTGTGCCCGCACTTTTTCAACGGCCGTCTGAAGGGCCGTGTCCGTGTTGCCGGCAAGGATACCACCGCATATCGGCTGCATGAAATTTCCAATCAGGTGGGCACCCTGTTCCAGGATCCGGAGCACCAGTTTTTCGCCATGACCGTGGCCGAGGAAATCGCCTTCGTGCACGAATGGCGCCAGACCTCGCCCCGGGCCATCCTGAAGACGGTCCGGACGGCGGCTGAACGGTTCGGCCTGACGCACCTGCTGGATCGCTCCTTGCTGCATCTGTCCGAAGGAGAGAAGCAGAAGGTGGTGCTGGCCTCGATCGTCTCCTGCGATCCGCGCATACTGGTGCTGGACGAGCCCACCGCCAACCTGGACCCCGAAGCCACCGCGGATTTGGCCGCAACGATCAAGGCCTTCAAACAGGCCGGCATGGCAATTCTCATCGTAGATCACCGGCTCTACTGGCTGGAATCGGTGGTGGATCGTGTCTTGATCATGGACCGCGGCCGCATTGCCGGGGACGGCTCGTTTTCCATGCTGAATGACGTTGCGGTCACAAGCGCCCACGGTTTGAGAAAAGCCCGCTTGGACGATCCGCGGCCTCGGTTGAAGGCGGCCGATAACCGCCACAGCCTTTTACGGGTCGAGAATCTGGGATTTGCCTACAAAAGCGGACCGTCCCTGTTCCATGGCGCCAATATCAACCTGGCCCAGGGTGTCACAGCACTGTTGGGCCAAAACGGTTCCGGAAAGACGACCCTGGCACGACTGCTCACCGGATTGTCACCCATGGACTCAGGACGGCTTTATCTTGGCGACCAGCCGATCGAGGCCCGCCTGCTCCTGAACCGGGCCAGCATTATTTTGCAGAATGTCGACCATCAGCTCCACATGAAAACCGTGCGCGAGGAACTGATCGTATCGGCCCAATCCATTCAGCAGGACCTGCGCGAATCTTCCGTCGAGGAGCACCTCGACCGGCTCGGACTGCGGCATCTGGCCGAGCGGCACCCCCAATCCCTTTCCGGCGGAGAGAAGCAGCGCCTGGTGATTGCCTGCGGCATGATCAAGCAACCGGATGTTCTCATCCTGGACGAGCCCACCAGCGGTTTGGACGGCCGGAACATGGCGCTGGTTGTCGGGCTGGTTCGCCGGGCGGCCGACCAGGGCGCCTGTGTCGTGCTGATCAGCCACGACCTGGAGCTGATCGGGGCGGCCTGCGACCATGCGCTGCGGCTTCCCCTGGAAAACGAAGAACATGGCTTTCCGAGCTAATTTTTTGGCCTCCCGTGTTAGACATCCAAATATAAATTAGATAAATAAAACTTGTGCAATCGGCCTCCGCTTCGCCATGCAGGCTCGAATCCGGTGACGGGCTGTCGCTTGCAGCAATCCATAAAAAAATCGATCGAAAAAGCCAAACCTGTCGCAAGGCAGGGACGGAAAACCACGGGCCCTTCCGGGGCGGCCGGGCTGCCGGATGCGTTTTTTGTCCCATTGCAGTTATAACACTGCGGTTCCATTTGCGGGTGCCTTGCGTTCAACCGGTTCGACGATGAAAGCGAAGGCGCAACTTGAATCTGTTTCGAGTTGCGCCTTTTTTTGTGTTCCGGGCGAACCGGAACGGACGCCTGTGAGGAGGAGAGAAACGATGCGTGCCCGACTTCGCTTTATTCTGGCCGTCGCGATCCTTGGGGTTGCAATGGCGCCTGCTTTTTTCGGTTTTCAGTCGGCCCAGGCCGACGACGGCTCCGTTACCGGGGAGCAATACTGGGGCGGCGAAAACGCCCCGGACTGGTCCGCCAATGCCTATTATACCAGCCAGACCTGGACCTTCGACAGCGAGCCCGACTGGGAGGAAGCGGACCTCGACAATGACGGAAGCAACGATGCTTATGTCGCCAACGGCAATGGCTATGCGGCCGAAGCGTCGAGCAACGCCTTCGGCACTCCCGTTTTTATCCGCACCCGGTATGACGCCACGGCCTGGGACTGGGTGGACGAAGGCCCCATGGACATCGATTGGGTAGGCGTGCAGGGCCTCATCGGCGGCATGGGCCAGGGCACCTTCGATTTTTATATTCCCGTTTCCACGGCTATCGGCACCACGGAAATCTGGTTCCAGTACGTGGTCTACATCCCCACCGGCATGGACGGGAGCGCGGCCGGGATCACCCTGGCCACGGACAGCGATTTTTCGGCGACCGTGGGCACGCAAGTCGGCAAAAGCGACGAACAGATCAGCGATCTTGACGGCGCCGGTTCCATCGGCGACTGGTTCCGGGTCACGGAAACCTGGCAGGCGGATGCAGATGAGGTCGCCGGCGGTGCGCTATATCTGCGCATTACCAGTTCTACGGGTTCGTTCAATCTGGTCGATTCCGTGAATGCGATCACCCGCGTAGTGGACAACACTCCGCCCACGGTCAGCACAACCGGTCCCCAGGACGGCGCCACGGATGTTTCCGTGGATGCCGCCATCCAGATCGCCTTCGACAAGAGCATGAATACCGAAAGCGTCGAGCAGGCCTTTTCCCTGGCACTCGCCAGCAATCCTGGGACGCCGGTTGACGGAACATATGCCTGGGACGCGTTGAATGCCGAACTGACCTTCACCCCCGATGCGCTGCTCGACTCGCAAACCGTGTATACGGTGACCGTCGGGATTACTGCCGCCGACACCAGCGGCAACAATCTGGCCCAGGCCCTTTCCTTCAGCTTTTCGACCAGCGCCTATACCGCCCCTGTTCCCAAGGTCGACGGCACGCCCGAGGGAACCGTTGACGCGGATACGGCGACGCTGACCATTGCCGGCGATGGCGTATACGCTTACCGGTACGCCCTGGATGGTGCCGACTGGAGCGAGGCCTGCGATCCATCGGAAGCTCTGTCTTTGACCGGCCTGGCCGACGGGGAGCACACGCTGGAGATCCAGGTAAGGGACAGCCTGGGAAACTGGGCGGACCTGGATCCCATTACCTGGATCGTGATGAAGCCGCCCACGGTCACGACCGCAGCGCCTTCGGCCCAGGCCGCCATTTCCGATTCTATAACGGTAACCTTCAGTGAATCCATGGACCGGCAAAGCGCGGAAAACGCGTTTTCCATCGTGCCTTCGGTGGACGGCAGCTTTTCCTGGACCGGGGATGTCACCCTGGTCTTTACCCCCGCTGCAGTGCTGGATGCCCGGACCACCTACATGGTGACCATCGCTGCAACCGCTGCCGACCTGGCCGGCAACACGTTGCAGGAAGCATATTCCTGGAGTTTCACCACCCTTGCGGCAAAGACAGTCAGTTGCCCGGCCAGTGCCGACACCTACATCTTGTTCGGTGGCATGGGTGGCGGTGGGGGTTATCCAAAAGGAACGTCAACCGGAGAATACCAGATCAAGGCAGGCGCTGTCTCCATCGTGGATGCTCGGGCACTTATTCGCTTCGATCTCAGCCCCATGACCGATCTGGGCCTTTCCGCCGAGGATATCCAGTCCGCCTATCTGGTATACGCCATGGTCAGCGGAACCACGAGCATGGATGTGGGCCCGGTGGCCTCCGAAGGAACGGCCATGTACGGGTTCATTTATGTCCTGGACACCGAATCCCGTGAAGACACCGGCGAGACGGTCTCCCCTTTTTACTGGACCGAAGCGGTCACGGGGAGCGGATACGTGGACAAGGAAAACAAGCCCTGGTACGTGCCCGGCTCGCCCTGGGTCCTGGCCGAGCATGACACCGGCCCCGACACCACGGGCAAGATCGATATCGCCCCCCTTGTCAAAGGGTGGCTTGACGGCCGCTGGGAGAACAACGGCATCGAATTGAAGGATCAGGACGACCAGTCGGATGAAGAAAGCGAATACGGCGACGGGTACAGCTGGCACATTGCCTCCCGGGAGAACAACGCCAAAGCCCCCTACCTTCTGGTGACCTACGATCAGAGCACGCTTCGCATTACCGACCGGACCGCATCCTCACAGGCCATGGAAAGCCAGGCGCAGCGAACGCTGACGGCCTCGGGCGGCGCGTCGGAAAGCTATCAATGGACGGTCAACGGTCCGGACGGCCAGGATCTGTCGGCAAGCGCCCTGTCCGCGACAACCGGCGCCGAGGTCACTTTCACCGCGCCGGATGATCCGGGACTGTATACGGTGATTCTTGCCTGCGGTGACGATCAGGACAGCATTAACATCGGCGTCGGCACGGCCGCCAACGCCAGTGCACGGGCTCCGCTTTACCTGAATGCGTCGCAATCCTCCCGGGAAACTGCGCTGGTGAACCTTTGCGACAATTTATTGGACGGCCTGGGCCGCTGCGACAGTCTCGGCCGGATCGATCTGACCGATGCGGATGGAGAAATTCTCATCGGTGGGACCGGCCTGGACAGCGATGCGCGGGTTTCCATCGCCGTGATCAACGATCCATCGTCCCTGACCTCCTCGACAGTTGTAACGCTGGAAGGTTTCTCCGGCCGCAATCCGTCCCTGGAGATTTTCGCGGACAGCCTGACGGGCATCACGGGAGAAGTCTACGCCGTAGTGGTCGACACCGGTCGCGATGCCTTCGGTGGGGCATCGAATGTCTACCTGATCGAACTGTTCGATGCAACCGGGGAGTCCATCACAAACGGGGCGATCAACCGCCTGACCTTGACCCTTCCCTTCGATCCTGGGGTGGCAGCGGGCCTGTCTTTCGAAAGCGGCGACAGCAGGGTCCTGTATGCCGACACCTTGGAAGCGTTTTTCTCCGTTGACCGCCAGACGGTCGATCCCGATGGGTTGGTGGTGGACGAAAACCTGGGAACGGTCACCTTCGAAACCGGCCATCTTTCGGCATACGGCCTGTCCCTGGAAAGCGGCGCATCGGCAAGCGATTTCGACACGGGCGAATCGGACAGCCTGGGCGGCGGCTGCTTTATCGGCAGCCTGTGCCCCAAAGCCCGAGGAAACACGAAGTAAAAAAAACGGTCCGCGGCATCGTCCCATGCCGCGGACCTTAAGCGAAAGGAGGTGATACCCCGCTTTCACGCATCAACGTTGGTAACGCGATTGACAGTATTTTTCAAGGGCAGGCATCGTCCTGCACCCATTTCATGACAAGAAAGGATCAAAACAATGAAGTTAAGAAAATCCATTGCAGCATTGATTGTTGCCCTGCTGATCGGTGGCTTTGCAATTACCGGTACGGCATCGGCCGATGTTATCGGCGATTGCACGCTTGCCGGGTATACTTTCATGGGCGGCGGCTTCGCTTATACGAATGACACGAAAGACTACCTGCTGGCCCAGCCGTTGGAATATTATTATGGCGAATCCAATTACTGGGGCTATGGCTGGCTGAAATTCGACATCGGCACGGAGACCGTAGACTCGGCTTATCTGGTCCTCGATATTCTGGGAAGCGGAAGCATGAGCATCACTGATTTGAGCGAAGAAAATGTCGGTGACCTTTCCATCTACAGCGCCGGCACCACCGATGTTGACGACCTTGCAGATGATTCTACTGCTCGCTCCAACCTCCAGAGCACGCTGTACGATGACGATGGAAGCCTGCTTCTGGCAACGCTGGACAGCATGACCAGCAACGGTCTTTACTACATCGACATCACCGATATCTATAATAGCTGGGTGAGTGGTACGGACAACAACGGTCTCGTGCTGGTCAGCGACCTCGGCCTGAAAATAGCGGGAATCGGCAGTGAAGAAGGCAGCGCGCCGTATATTTCCACAACCAACGCCGTTCCGGTTCCGGCGGCCGCCTGGCTGCTGGGTTCCGGACTCCTCGGCCTGGTGGGATTGCGCCGGCGTTCATAGAACGGACCGGCAATTTACCGAACCGTACCGGCGGCGGCACCTCCAACGGCCACTCTCCGTCAACCGCCGGTTCGGTTCGGTTCAACAAAAAGCACGATACGGAGATTGACCCTATGATGCGCAAGATCGGATTGATTTTATCCCTGGCCCTCGTGGCCATACTCGCAGCCCTGCCGGCCGCGGCCGGCGATTATAGAGGGCCCGACTCCTCGGGCTGGGACTCGGACTACGGGTATTACGGTTACGCCTCCCTCGGGCTGGGCATTGCCCCTGCCGGCTGGACGGAAAACGCCTATTACACCTGCCAGGCATGGGATTTCGTGCCCGTAGCGGATACGACGGACGGCGGTTATACGTCTTTCGATATCCCCCTGGCCCCGGACGCGGACACCTATGGCGGCCCGGAAGTGCAGAATGCCTACGGCACGCCGACCTTTTACGATACCGGCCAGGTCGCGGGCACGGCCTGGTCGCTGACCGACTATGGCATGGGCATGGAAAACTTCGACTACTACGGCCAGGTGGGCGGCATGGGCAGCGGATATCTCGCCTTTTCCCTGCCCGGCGAAGCCAATGCCAGCGCCACCCAAAGCGCCCTGGTGGAGTACATCGTCTACCTGAACACGGCCAATACTCCGGATGAAATGGTAACGGCCTTTGCCAGCGACGACACCATCGACGGCACCGATGGTTTTCTCGACGAAGCCCTGATCGGCGAGATGGTCTCCCGCGAGTGGGAACAGCTCGACGGCCCCGGCGGCACCGGATACTGGTGGTATGTCACCGAGGAATGGACCATGCCGCAGCTCGACATGAGCTATTTCTATCTTGAAACCGCCTACGGCACCGCAACGCTGGTCGATGCGGTGGCGATCCAGACAACAAGCTCGGCCGTGCCGATTCCCGGCGCCGCTTTATTACTGGGTTCCGGCCTGCTCGGTCTGGCGGGCCTTCGCCGGCGTTCAACCTCCTGATGAATGCCACCGGCCCGTCTTTGGCGATCCCGCTGCGGGCCGGCTTCATTTTTTCTCACCGGTAAACACCTGACACAGACGGTTTTAGCGACTGCTGAAAGCCAACCGCTCAACGCAAAGGACCACGCCATGCCTCACCCGAAATGGAAGACCTGCGTCATCGTTATTTGTCTGCTCCTGGCCGGCGGGCCGGCAACAGCCGGGGAACTATCGGAGCAGGAAGGGCAAAATAAGCAAATCGAAAGCATGCGTCTGGACATCGAGCGCGCCGGCTACGGATTCCAGGTGGATGCCGAGGCCCTGGCCGCCGGTGGCCGGGAGAACCTGAATGGATACATCTCGCCGCCCGAAGCCGAAAAAGAAAGCTATATGAGCAGCAGCATCGCCGCTGCCGAAGCAGTCGCGGAAGCCACCGCCCTGGAATTGCCCAAGCGTTGGAACTGGATGGACCACGACGGTGTTACGGCCATCAAGAACCAGCGCCCCGCCGGAACCTGCTGGGCCTTTTCCACCGTGGCCCCCCTGGAGTGCAATATTCTCATCCACGACGGTGTGGAGGAGGACATTTCCGAGCAGTACCTGGTCTCCTGCAACAACGACGGGCTGGGCTGCAACACCGGAGGGTGGGCCGTGCATAAGTATTTCAGCAGCATCCCTCCGGGTGAAGCGGCCTGCGACGGCGAGTCCGGAGCGGTTTTGGAAGAAGACTTCCCCTACCAGTGCGGTGAAGACGCCTACACCCCGGATTGCGCCGGAAGTACCCGCGAGCCCCTGCCGCGCCCCTATGTAATCGAAGGCTTCGCCTATGTGGACGAAACCGTGGCGACCATCAAGGAGGCCATCTTCAAATACGGCCCCATCTCGGCTTCCGTGGCCGTGGACCCCTATTTCAGCGCTTATGCGGGCGGTGTTTTCAACCGGGACTACGATTCCTTCACCAACCATGCCATCAGCCTGGTGGGCTGGGACGACACCCAGGGGGAAAACGGCGTGTGGTACCTGCGCAATTCCTGGAGCGACGAATGGGGCGAAGACGGCTATATGCGCATCGAATACAACTGCAGCCGGGTGGGCGAAGACCCGGCCTACGTGGTCTACAGCGGCGGTGTCATGTCGTCCAACGGCCTCGTCGCCCTGGACGATGAAGGCTACTCCTGCTCCGCGACCGTGGGAATCGTTCTGCGCGACAGCGACCTGGCAGACGACGGCGTCTGCGATGTGGTTCTTGCCACGGACGGGGGCGATGCGGAAACCGTTACCTTGAGCCAAACCGACGGCACGGGCAATTTCTGGTGGAGCGTGGCCACGGTCGAAGGAATCGGGAATCCCGGTGACGGGGTTCTCCAGGTGGCCTCCGGTGAAACCGTCACCGCCAGCTATGTCGATGCCGACGACGGCCGGGGAAGCACCGACGTAACCAAGACATATACGGCCTATATCGACTGCCTCTCCCCCGACTTCGACGGCCTGGCATCGGCCGAAGGCGAGAACGGATATGTGGGCCTGGCATGGAGCGAGGCGGACGATCCCCACGGCCCGATCAAGTATAACGTCTACCGGAACGATACCCGGGAGGATTCCGTTGGCGGCCTGATCGCCACCACCACCGAGACGGAATACCGGGACTATACGGTCGATCCCGGCCAGACCTACTTTTATGTGGTGCGTGCGCTGGACGGCCTGGGCAACGAAGAGGACAACCGCCAGACCCACAGTGCCGCAGCACTGGCGGCTTTCAACCTGCAGCGGGCCAGCGTTCATGGCGACGGCACCGAAGCCGACGGCCGGAGCGCCTACCCGGCGGTCAGCGCGGATGGCCGTTATGTGGTCTTTGAATCCTCTGCGACCAACCTGGTGGACGACGACACCAACGGCCGCAAGGATATCTTCGTCTATGACCGGGAAACCGCGTCCGTGGAGATTGTCAGTCTGGCAAGCGATGGAACCCGGGCAGACGCCAATAGCGGCAATCCCTGCATAAGCGGGAACGGCCGTTATGTAGCCTTCGAATCCACGGCGACGAATCTGGTGGGTGATGACGCCAACGGCCGCAAGGACATTTTCGTCTATGACCGGGAAACCGCGTCCGTGGAGATTGCCAGTCTGGCGAGTGACGGAACCCAGGGAACCGGCAGCAGTGCCGCTCCCGGCATCAGCGGGGACGGCCGCTACGTGGCGTTTCACTCCTTTGCCGCCGACCTGGTGGAAGACGACACCAACGGCACGGCAGATGTGTTTGTCCATGACCGCCAGACGGGCCTCACTGTTCGCGTGAGCATCACCGACGACGGCGAGGAGGTCGACGGCGCCAGCACCTGCCCGTCTATAGACGCCGATGGCCGCTACGTGGTCTTCGAGTCCTCGGCCACCAATCTGGTCGACAATGACACCAATGCCAGCAAGGATGTCTTCATTTATGACTGCCGGGAACGGATCGTGGAGCGGGTCAGCCATTCCACCTCGGGGACCGAGGGGGACGGAACCAGTTGCGATGCCGCCATCAGCGCGGACGGGCTGTTCGTTGCCTTCGAATCCTCGGCCACCAATCTGGTGTCCGATGACCTCAACGGCAAAAACGACATCTTCGTCTTCGACTGCGACGCGGCCACTATTGAAAGGGTCAGTGTGTCCAATGCCGGTGTCCAGGGCATCGTTGCCAGCGACAATCCCGCTATCAGCGGCGACGGCCGCTATGTCGTTTTCGAGTCGGACGCTTCCAATCTGGTTCCCCGGGATACCAACGGAGCGAGTGATATTTTCGTCTTCGACCGGACGGCGGGAACCGTAATCCAGATGAGTATGGGTGCGGACGGTGCTTTGGGCGACGGGGACAGCACGACCCCGGCGATCAGCGCAGACGGCCGGCATGTCTGTTTCGCGTCGGCGGCAGCCAATCTGGTATCCGAAGACACCAACGCAGCCAATGACATCTTTGTGGTCGGCCCCCTGTCTTCCGACGACACCGATGGCGACGGCATTTTGGATGACGGCGACCTGAGCGGAATCACGGGCGACCTCGCCTGCGGGGACGGAATGAGCGTCGTTTGCGACGACAATTGCCGGGCAACGGCCAACCCCACCCAGGCGGATACCGATGGCGACGGCTACGGCAACGCCTGCGACTGTGACCTGGATAATGACGGCGTGGTCAACCGCAGCGACTATGTTCTTTTTCGCGCCTATTACGGCTCGGATGAGGCCCTGGCCGACTTCGACGGCGACGGCAGTGTGGGACGCTCGGATTATCTGATCCTGCGCGGCCGCTGGGGAACTTCGGCACCTTTTGAATAGAACCTTTTTGGCTTTTCGGGATAACTTTTTGGCCTTAAGGATTAGACTGTTCTAATAGCTTTCTATATTACAAACTGCAACATGCTCCGGTATGACGATTGCCCGGAAATGCGGGTTTATTGATGTTTAACTAAAGCCAAACCCCGGGCGACCGGGGGACGGAAAGCCACGGGTCCGGAAGAGCTGTAAGTTCGTAGCTGATAGCTGATGGATGCTGACTTTGGACAGCCGGGTTGCCTTGCAAAGATAACAGGCACCCGGCTGTTCTTTTTGGTTTTGGCGGACGCGGCAAGGCGGTCTTGCGTTCAGCGTGACAGACGATGAAAGCGAAGGCGCGACGGGGAATACCGTTCAGGAAGCGCCTGTTGTTGCGGTTTTCCTGGAAAACGCACCGACTTCGTGCCGGTGCGAGGATTTCGTATCGGGAAGGGAGGTGGTCGCAACACAAACATACGACCGAAGAACTATAAATCCGTTAACCGCTTTTAAAAAAATTAAGGAGCAACCATGAAAATGAAAAAAGCAGTTCTGTTGTTAACAGCCCTGGCCCTGATCTTAGGCTTCGGCGGACCGGCCGCAGCGGATTACATCTATGTGCAGAGTTTGACATCCTACCAGGATGAGAATGCGTCCTGGCCGTTAACGACATGGACAGGCAATGCCGCCAGTCTGGAAGAGGCCATTATCGGTGCCCCGGATTACGATCCGGTCAATGGAACCGGTGACGTCCTGGGCTGGCAGCAGGGCTATGGCAACTTCGTGTTGGACTTCGGCAGCCTACTCAGCGGCGAGCTGGATATTACCTTCTGGCATTTCGGCGGCATTAAAGGGGGCGTTGCCAAGGAGCTGATTAGCTTTTCCGTCAGTGAAGACGGAGCCAACTGGAGCAGCAGTGTGCTGTTGGAAGATGTTCTGGCGGGCGGCGAGACCCTGTTTGAAACCACTTATGATCTATTCGACACGTTCGGTGTAAACGCACTGCGTTACCTGAAAGTGGAAAAAACCAGCGGCGGTGCCGGAACCGGCAAGTTCATCGATGCCGTGGGTGTCAGCGCGGTTCCCGTGCCTGGAGCAGTCTGGCTGATGGGTTCGGGGCTTCTGGGGCTGATCGGTTTGCGGCGTAAAAAAGTGTAAGCACCGATAGAGGCAAGAAATAAAATAACAAGCACCAATAAAACAAATTCCAAATAAATCCCAATAGTCAAATCCCAAACAGCTTCGGTTTTTGCCGCGTTTGAAATTTGGATAATGCTATTTGGGATTTATTTGAGATTTGGTGCTTGTGATTTGACGATTGCTATTAGCAAACCCCAACGCCCTTTTTTTGCCGCGTTTGAGATACGGATATTGCGACAACGACAAGACGATAGCGAAATCGCTCGCCATGATGATACGCCTATGCGCGCTTTTGATCCTTCTGCTTTGCGTTCCCTGTTCATCGCTTCAAGCCGAAGACGAAACCCGGCCCTATCGGTTGGAAGATGTGGTGGTCACGGCCCCGACCGGGGAAGACACCATGGACCTTCCGGCCAGCACCACCGTCATCACCCGCACGCAGATCGAACAGCTTCCCGCCCGGGAGATCGACGACGTGCTGAAACACGCCGCAGGGGTTCAGCTATATCAGCCCTGGGGAATTTTCGGGCCGGACAGCCGGCCGACGCTGCGCGGGTTTTCCCAATCCCGCGCAACGTTGTTCATGAAGGACGGCATGCCCATGAACCGGGTAATCTGCGGGGGCGCCAAGACCAACGAGTTTCCCCTCGAAATGGTGGAGGAAATCATGATCGGCCGGGGCATGAATGCCTCGGTAATGGGAACCTCGGCCATGGCGGGCGTCATCAATATCGAAGGCAAGACCCCCGGTGAGAAAACCGAGGCCCAGATCAAAGGCACCTACGGCACCTATAACACCTCGAGCATCGATGGCGGAATTTCGGCCCGGCTGACCTCCAAGTTGGGACTTTTGGCCGGCTACCATCATTTCGACACCGACGGTTACCAGAGTTGGAGCGACGACTGGGTGGCTTCCAGAATCGAAGAGTGGAGCCAGCTTGACGCCAAGGGGGAGAATACCGTCGCCAATTTCAAGGAGGCCATACAAGACAAGCAGATCCGCACCAGCCAAGCATCCAGCGGCCGCCTGGTTTTTTCACCGAACGGGATCTCCGGCAAAACCCACTTCTCTTTGGACGCCTCCTCCTGGAACAACGATGTGCATAACAGCATGCGCTTCAGCGACAACCACCAGGATCGTTTCCGCACGGCCCTGACGCTGAAGCATAACGGCAAAATCGATGTTCGGGCAGGGATTTTCTACCTGGACGAAAAGTTCTCCTTCGAGCGTCCCTTCACCCCCACCCCGTCTTCCTTCAATCTGGCCGACTCCCGCTACTACTACCGGGTCAAGGGCCAGGAAAGCCGTATCCCGCTTAAGGATTATGCGGCTTCGGCCAACCTGGCCTTTCCCTTCGGCCGGTACCAGCGACTGGTCATGGCCGGCCACCTGCGCTTCGGCACCATCGAAAACGAAATCCATTCGCTCAACCCGGACATCGGAGAAATGCGCAAGAGCGATCTCATGCAGGGCAAACAGATCACCGGCGAGGCAACGCTGCGGGACGAGATTACCTTCGACCGCCTGACCTTGAGCCTGGGGCTTCAGTACCAGTGGATGCGGGTCTACGACGCCTTTTACGAGGATACGTCCATCCTGGAAGAATACGACGACCGCACCGACGACCGGTTCAATCCCAAATTCGGGCTGGTCTACCGGCTTTCCGAAAGCCTGGCCCTACGCGGTTCCGTGGCGCGTTCCAGTAATTCACCGTCCCTGATGTCCATGTTCGGCATTTTCGAACAACCGCCGGGGCGCGAGCGCATCGGCAATCCACTGCTGGAATCCGAGTCCGCCATCGGCTATGAAGCCGGCCTGGAACTCCACCCCTCGCAGCGTTTCATGTTCGGACTGACCGGATTCTACAACGATCTCTACGACTGGATGGAAAGCACCGAAGCCAGGGCCGACCTTCCCGACCAGGACCTTAAGGAAAACGCCGTACTCTGGCAAAACGTGGACCGTGCCACGACCGCCGGCATGGAGATCGAAACGAATTGGATGCCCCTTGACGGGCTGAAACTCTTTGCCAATTACACGTACACCCACACCCGCATCGACCAATTCGAGGAAAACGAGATTCGCTACAAGTATCACACCGCCACGACCACCCATAACAAGGAAAAGGAGGGTAACCAGCTGGCTGGCCAGCCCCGCCACAGCGCCAATGCCGGCTTCGTCTGTGCCATCCCGCGCTGGGTGGACGTTTCGGTGACCGCCCGCTATGTGGGCGAGCGCTATTACGACGTGGAAAACACCGTCGAACTGGATGCCTACACCACCGTGGACCTGAAGTTCTCCCGCTCCTTCGGCCGCCATGTCAAGGCATCGCTCAGCGTCAACAATCTGTTCGATGAAACGTGGCAGGACGACGAACAGCATGTTCCTCCCGGCAGGATGGTGTTTGCCGGTGTGAAAATCAGTTATTAACGAAACGGTAAAAAAATGAAATTCATGCGTATCGCCAAGTTGTTGCTTCTTCTCATACTTGCCGCGATTCCGGGATTGATCCCGCCGGCCGGCGCCGACGACTTCAACTACGTCCAGCGCCTGGTTTCCTATGAGGATCTACACGCCAGCCCGGCCTGGACCCTGACCCAGTGGACCGGCAACGCGGCCACCCTGGAGGATGCCGTGGTCGGCGCCCCGGATTACGATCCGGCCACCACGGCAGGAGATGCCCTGGGGTGGCAGCAGGGGTACGGCAATTACGTGCTCGATTTCGGTTACGCCTTCACCGGGGACATGACCTTCTGGCACTTCGGAGGCACAGACTGGAGCGGGGTGGCCAACAACCTGGTTTTCATGCGGGTGAGCAGCGACGGCGAAACCTGGAGCGACGAGGTGCAACTGCGGGACGTGACGCCGGGGGGCGGCGAAGTGTTCGAAGACACCTATTTACTGACGGACTTCGGTGTGGCATCGGCGCGCTATTTGAGAATCGAAAAAAAGAGCGGCGGCGCCAAGACCGGCAAGTTCATCGATGCCGTTGGCGTGGCGCCGGAGAGCGGCGGCGAGAACCAGCCGCCATCGGCCTATGCCGGAGCCGATATCAGCGCCGATCCGGGAGACGAGGTTGTGCTGGACGCATCCGGCTCCAGCGACCCGGACGGCCAGGAGGATCTTTACGCCTACCAATGGGAACAGACGGAGGGTCGCGATGTCGGCCTGGCCGCGGTCAACACCTCGGCACCTTATTTCTACGTACCTGCCGATGCGGCCCACGGCGAAACGTTTACCTTCCGATTGACGGTCACCGACAGGTCCGGGCTCTCCGATACGGATGAAGTCACGGTTACCGCCATTACGCGGCATCCGCCGGTGGCCGATGCGGGCCGCGACCAACGGGTGAAGTATGGGTCCGTGGTCACCCTCGACGCGTCCGGTTCCAGCGATCCTGATGACGACATCACCGACTATCTTTGGGAACAGACCGACGGTACTGCGGTCTCCTTTGAGGACCCAACTGCGGTCGCAACCACCTTTACGGCTCCGAATGAAGCGGGCCAGACCCTGGTTTTTCGTCTCACGGTCACCGATGCCACCGGCCTGACCGGCCAGGGCGAAGTGCAGATCACAACGGTGGACTATTCCCCGGTTTACGCCTCACAGGTCTACGACGAAGAAGGAGCCAAAAACTGGGTGTCGCGCAGCCCGGACCGTGCCGAAAATGCGTTGGGCGCACCGGATTACGATCCTGACAATCCGGGCAATCAGGCTTCGGGATGGGACAGCAACAGCGGATGCATGATCCTGTTGTTCAAGCAAGCCTTTATAACCGGGGACGGCCAGGATCTGGCGATTCATAATTTCGGCCCCGGTGAGGTCAGCGTGGCGGTCAGCGTCGACGGCGTCACCTGGACCAGCCTGGGCAATCTGCCCGTGGGGACGGCCGGCGGGGAAACGCTCAACACCCACAAGTTCGATCTCGACGAATATGAAATCCCCGGCGACCCCCTGCAGTTCGTGATGATCGAAAAAGCCGAGGGCGGGGCCAACACCGGGCGCTTCATCGATGCGGTGGAAGCCTATTTTGCCATGGAACCGGCCAACAACAACCCTGCGGCAGTGATCTTTGCCGACGGCAATGTGGACCCGGGTAGCCTGGTTGCCCTGGACGGCACGCGCTCCTTCGATCCCGACGGAGATCTGGCCACCTATGCATGGCATCAAACCCAGGGGCCGGATGTGTCGATTACGGACAGCGGCCAGGCCACGGCCTATTTCAACGTTCCCGCGAACACGCCCCACGGAACCATTCTCGAATTTTGCCTGACCGTCGGCGACAGTTATGGGAACATTGGCACCGAAACCGCAGCCCTGACCGTCATGACCAACCATGAACCCGTGGCGGACGCCGGCAGCGACCAAAAAATCATGGCCGGCAAGCGGGTGCGACTGGATGGCTCCGGGTCCTACGACCCCGATGAGGGGGACGGCATCGTCCAATACCAATGGGAACAATTGGAAGGCGAGGCCCTGGCGTTCGACGACCAGGCCCAGCGGCCCCTGTTGACCTTGCCGGACGATGCCGCCGGCCAGACCCTGGTCTTTCAACTGACCGTGACCGACGGAGGCGGGCTGACAGACACGGACCAGGTTAAGCTGACGGTTGTCGATTACGACCCGGCGTTCGCCGATTCGGTGATGGACCAGTACGGCTGTAAATCATGGGCCACCCGCGAGGCGGACGGCGCCGTAAACGCCCTGGGGGCGCCGGATTACGATCGCGAAGCGGATGGCGACCAACTGTCCGGGTGGAATTACAACAATGGATTCATGGCCCTGGAGTTCAGGAAAAACATCGTCAATGGAAGCGGCGCCGATTTTTGCATCTATCATTTCGGCCCCGGTGCCGCCGAGGTGTACGTCGGTTCCGACGGCAGCCAGTGGGCGGGTCCCGTGGTGCTGCCCCCCACGGCCGGCGGTGGAGGGGACTACTATACCCACAGCGACTTCGATCTTGACGATTTCGGCGTTTCCACAGCCAAGTTCGTGCGTATCGTACAAACCCAATCCGGCCCCAAGACCGGACGTTTCATCGATGCGGTGGAGGCCTTCTCCATGGAGAGCGGACCGGACAGCCTGACCGTGGTGGAAGGCAGCACCTGCCGGGCCGGCCGAGGCGCAACGGAAATCAATCTCATCGACACGGAAAACGACCAATGGGAGTGGCGCGAGGCTGACGATTCGCAGGCGCTCTCGGATCCGGGAGCCCTGACACCCACCTTCGTGGCGCCGCCGGTTGCCGAAAGCAGCACACGGGATTTGAATTTCAATCTCTTTCTCAACGGCGATGCCGATCCCCATTACCAGATCCGTTATACCATCAAGGATAACAGTGTCAGTGATGCCTATCTTCCCGATGGGGCCATGCCCATGGAAACCGCCACGGAGAAAAGGATCGGCATTGTTCATGACGGCACGCTTGTTCGCCTGGACCTTCTTTCCGATAGCGATCCGGCCATCCCGGAATTGCCCGGCAAGCCCCGTAACTTCATCTACGGGCTGATCGATGTGGCCCAGCGGGTTGACAAGGCGGGCGGACAGGCCGCCCTGACGATCGCCTTCACCACGCCCCTGTCCACCGATTACGGGTGGTTTGCCTTCAATGAACAGGACGGGTGGTTTGCCTTCGAACGTTCAGAGAACGATACCGTCGATGGTGTCGCATTAAGTTCGGATCGAAGCCAGGCCACACTTTACGTCACCGACGGCGGCGGCTTCGACGACGACGGCGAGGTCAACGGCGTTGTTTACACCGTCACCGGCCCGGCCCTTGCCGGCAGCCAGGACGAGTGGCTGGACAAGGGCGGCGGCGAGGGAGGATGTTTCATCCGCGTTTTACTGCCTTGGTCAGGCCGGCAATAAGGTGTTGTGTCGCTTTTTGCGGCACGTATCGACGAACTCTTTGCGTCACCGTGTTAAAAACAGAAGCGCTAAGTTTTGAACCTTTGCGCGATTTGGCTTCCCGGGCGAGTTTTTTGGCCTTTAGGATTAGAAAGATCTATTCGATTTCTATATTACTTATCTTCCAAGTAGTGCCAAACTCCGGGTGACCGGGGGACGGAAAGCCACGGATCCTTAACGGACAGCCGGGTTGCCTGGAAACAGGTGCCCGACTGTCTTTTTTCTGGTGGTTCCGGGCAAGGCAGTCTTGCGATCACCGTGACGGACGATGAAAGCGAAGGCGTGACTGAAAGCACCGTTCAGGAAGCGCCTTTTTGCGCCTTTCCTGAAATATCCACCGGTCGCGTGCCGTAAAATAAACATGCAGGCTGGAAGGGAGGTGGTTGCGGACAAAGAGCACGATCGAAAAACGATGGAACCATTATCCGTTCAAGTTAAGAATTAAGGAGCAAACATGAAAAAGTTCGTTGTTTTACTGCTGGCCATGGGCTTCATCATCGCCACGGCCGGCATGGCCGGCGCATCGATTTATGCCTCGTCCATCGTGGAAGGCACTACGCTTCATAACTGGGATGGCACCTGCCATGGAGATCTGGATGTTTCGGTCATTCTGGGTGCCCCCACCAACGCTCTTGATGGCACTGGCTATACCGGATGGGGCTCCGGCGAATCCGGCTGGATCACCTTAGGATTCGACGCCACGCTCAATGATGGCGAGGGCGACGACCTCATTGTTTATGGATTCGGCCCCGGGAGCGGAACCGAGTTGCTGGTTTCCAGTGATAATATCAACTGGACGAGCCTGGGTGCACTGGGCTCATCGTCTCCCGGAACTGCAGATGTCTGGGGTTATGACTTTTCCGACTTCGGCGTCACCTCAGCCGACTATGTCAAAATTATCGCTGGCCCGGCCAAGTTCATCGATGCCGTCGAAGGCGTCTACGCCGTACCCGTACCGGCCGCCGTGTGGCTGCTGGGCTCGGGGTTGATTGGCATGGTGGGCATCCGCAAACGCAGCCATTGATTGGCCTTCCTCCCGATGAAAAAGAAAACATAAAACAGTGCAACAAAACATTTCTGTATGGAGAAAAGGAAAATGAAAAAATTAATCAGTTTGCTTGGTGCCGTTTTGCTGGTGGTCTCTACCGCCGGCGTTGCGGCGGCCGCAGCCACCTATGCCACCTCCGTGGTGGACTACGACGGCTATTTTATGAACTGGGATAGCACCGATGGTTTCTATCACAACGAGGTTACCGAATACCCCGATGCCGGGGCCGACTTGAGTTGGCTCCTGGGCGGTGTGGACGAGACCGTAGCCGCCGGCTGGGGCGGGGACGCCGACGGCGGCACCCTGACCCTTTACTACGAGACGGGCTTCACCGCCGATGGCACCGCCGCGTTCGACATCAACGTTTACGGCTTCGGGTTCGCCTACAACACGCCGTTTAATTCGTCGGAGATGGGTGCCATCAAGGTCTATGCCTCGAGCGACGGCACGAATTGGACTGTAATCTCGGAGTATACCGGAACCATAGGAGAAGAAGACTATGTGGCCAACCCGGATTTTACCTTTTCATATCCGGGCGTACCGTCCACCATCATGTCAATCGACCTGGACGACGACATCTCCAGCACCTTTGACGGGGTGATCTCGTATCTCATGTTCGAGTTGGGCGACGGAACAACCGGCCACGGCCGCGCATTTTTCACCAGCGCCATCGAGGGCGTCAATGCCGTTCCCGTGCCGGCCGCCGTGTGGCTGCTGGGTTCGGGATTGCTCGGACTGATAGGCATCAGAAGAAGAACGTCGGCTTAACCGGCGAAACCGTTTCCGCCGGATCGGGCCGGATGCCGAAGCGTCCGGCCCGATCCCTGCGGCTAAAAATTCGGCGGCACCCGATTTTCCGGGCCGCCAGAGGATGTTTACGTGAAAACAGCAGTGCTTATCCAAACGCTGGTGCTGTTTTTTTTATTTTTCGGAATTGCCGCGGCGGACGAAAACGAGACCGCCGCGTCCGGCACCGAAGCGCCTGCCGTTGCCCTGGAAGATGTGGTGGTGACCGGCGAGGGCCTCTCCGACCGGTCGCTCATGGAGGCCCCGGCCAGCGTGACGGTCATTACCGCCGAAGAGATCGAGGCCAATACGGCCAGGACCGTCGACGACCTGCTGAAAACCACCGCGGGCGTGGATGTGTACAAGCCCTGGGGGCTTTTCGGCCCCTCCAGCCACGTTCGCCTGCGGGGGTTTGCCAATCCCCGGGCCACGATCTTTTTGCGGGACGGGGTGCCCATCAACCGCATGGTCTGCGGCGGCGCCATCCACAACGAAATTCCCATGGACATCGTGGAGCGCGTGGAGGTGGTCCGGGGGGCCAATGCCTCCCTTTACGGCGCCGGGGCCATGGGCGGCGTCATCAACATCGTCACCAAGAAGCCCGAGGGCAAAAGCCAGGCCGCCGTGGACGGATCGTACGGCACCCACAACACCTGGACGGCCAATGCCATGGTCAACGGCGCGGTGACCGAGAAAATCAACCTGCAGGTCAACTACAACCATTTCGACACGGAGGGGTATTTTGCCTGGGCCGATTCCTGGGTGGCGGAAAGAACCGAGACCATGTCGCTTCAGAACCTGGCCTCCTGGGCGCCGGTCAAGGATAATTATCTCTCCTCCCTGGAGAACCAGAAGCGGGAAATGGACAATCTCTTCGCCAAGGCGAGGCTCGACCTGACGCCGGATTCCACGATCAACGCCAGCTACTCCTATTGGAGAAACGACAACGATATCGGCTACAAGTACGGGTATATCAACCAGGAGAGAAACCGGGGCAGCATCGACTACCGATACAACGGCAAATTCGACCTGACGGCCAACCTGTTTTTCCTGGACGAGAACATGCAGTTCAGCCAGCCGGTATTGCCCGCCCCCTGGATGACCGTGGGCGAAGGCGAGGAGACCTGGGTCACCCAGGGGGAGAAAAACGATATCCCCATCCGGGACGGCGGCGGGATGCTGAGCTTCAGCGCACCGGTCGGCAAACGGCAGCAATGGACCCTGTCCACGGACCATCGCCTGGTGAGTACCGAGAACAAGCAGTACGACGGCCAGACCGGAGAAATCCAAAGCGTTTCCCAGGGCAAACAGTACAAATGGGGGGCGGTCGCCCAGGACGCCATCACACTCGGTCCGCTGACCACCACCTTGAGCCTGCGCTACGATGCCATCCGTACCTTCGATTTCTTCTCCGAAGACCTGACCACCTACACCAAATACGAAGACCGGAGCGACGATCAGTGGAACCCCAAGCTCGGTCTGGCCTACCGATGGTCCAACACAACCACTTTCAAGGCCTCGGCCGGCCGCGTATCCACCTTTCCGCCGCTGATGTATCTCATCGGCAATTACGAAACCCCGCCCGGACGGATGATGCTGGGCAACCCGGATCTGAAAACCGAATACAGCTACAGCTACGAAGCCGGCGTGGAGAGCTTTTTCCCCAACGGCGTGATGGTCAAGGCGACCTGTTTTTATAATGACATCCGCGACTGGATGCAGGAAGTAACCACCAACGACCCGGAATACTCCTCCGTTTCCGTCAGGTGGGAGAACATCGAAAAAGCCCGCACCACCGGCGTAGAGGTCGAGGCCGAATACTACCCCCTGGACGACCTCAAGCTGTTTGCCAATTACAATTTCACTAACTCGGAGATTATCGAATTCCAGGACAAGGGGCACAATTACAAGAATTCGGACCTGGAAGGAAACCGGTTCCCGACGCAGCCGTACCACCGGCTCAACGCCGGAATCACCTGGTTCAACACCAGAATCGCCACCGTCAACCTGACCATGCGCTACGTCGGGGACCGCTACTGGGACGTCGAAAACGACGTCGAGCTGGATTCGTTCGTCACCTTCGACATCAAGCTGTCACGCAAGATCGGCAAGCACCTGACCGCATCCCTGGAAGTCACCGATATTTTCGACGAAGCCTGGCAGGAAACGGAAATGCACGTCACCCCCGGCCGAATGATCTTTGGAAGGATCAAGATGACCTACTGATGCCCGGAGGGTCGAACACAAATTTTCTTCGGTACAAAAAAAACCGTCTCGCAAAAAGTCTCAGACCCGTCATGCCGGACTCGATCCGGCATCCAGAAGGTACTGAAATGCGAGGATTCCGGCATACGCCGGAATGACGCCAACTTGTGATTCCGGCTTTTTGCGAAACCATCAAAAAGGAAACACCATGAGAAACGTCCGCTGGATTGCAGTTGCGATCATTTTGCTGGCCATTACACCAGGCCATGCCCATGCCGATTCCACTTTTGCCACGTCTGTGGTCGCGTATGGAGCGAACACCGTTCCGGATGCCGGCATCTTCATGAACTGGGACAGCACCAGCGGTTTTTACCATAATTCGGTGGACACCTACCCCGATGCAGGGGCAAACCTGGACTGGCTGTTGGGGGAAGTCGACGAAACCGTGGCCGCGGGCTGGGGCGGGGACGCCAACGGCGGGTATCTGACCCTTTACTTCGATACGGCCTTTACCGCCGACGGCACCGACGCGGCCGACATCGTCGTCTACGGCTTCGGGTACGCCTACAACACACCGTTTACCTCGGAAAAAGGCGCCATTACCGTATCGGCTTCGGCCGACGGTGAAAACTGGACCGTGGTTTCCGATTACGCGGGCTATGCCAACGGTGATGTCTGGGAGGCCAACCCGGACTTTACCGAGTCGTCTCCCGGCGTGCAATCCGTCATCATGCAAATCGACCTGGACGACGACATCTCCAACACCTATGACGGGGCGATTTCCTACCTCAAGTTCGAGCTGGGCGACGGCGCCGTGGGCCACGGCCGAGCCTTTTTCGTCAATGCGGTGGAAGGCGGCGAGATGAATGTCGCGCCCATGGCCGAGGCCGGCATCAACCAGGAAGTCAACCCCGGCGCCGAGGTGATCCTGGACGGCTCCGGCTCCGAAGATATCGACGACGGCATCGCCACCTATGCGTGGACCCAAATCGACGCCGGCGCCGAAACAACGGTGACGCTGGACGACGCGACCAGCCCGACCCCGGCCTTCACCGCGCCGGACGTCCCCGGAGAAACGCTCACCTTTGAATTGACCGTGACCGACTACGCCGGGCAATCCGACACGGACACGGTGAAGGTCTCCATCATCAAAGATTCCATAATCACCGATTACTACGCCACCAGCGTGGAGGACGAGTCCGGCTGTATCTCCTGGAGCGGGCAAACCGCCGACGGCGGAGAGAATGCCCTGGGCTTGCCCGATTATGTGCCGGATTCGGAAGGGGATTGTTCCGGTTGGAACACCGGCAGCGGCTATCTGGTGGTCAAATTCAACAACCCCCTGGAAGACGTCGATGGCCTGGACGATTTGGCTATCGCCCACTGCGGAACCGGCGAGACGGAAATCCTGGCCAGCGCGGACGGCCAGAGTTGGACCAGCCTGGGCACCCTGCCGGCCGGGGCGGCGGCCTGCGAGGAAGTTGCCTACAGCGCCTATGATTTCGGCGACGCTGGAATCGACGACGTTCAATACGTCAAGATCGAGAAAACGGGAGACACGGCCCGGTTTATCGATGCGGTATTCGTCCCGGTCCGGATTTACGGCGCCACGGCCGAAGACACCGACGACGAATACCCCGACGGCTGCGTGGATTGGGTGGCCAAGCAGGCCGACGACGGCGAAAATGCCCTGGGCGAACCCGATTACGACGACAGCACCGCCGGGATCGGCAACTGCTCGGGGTGGATGGTCGAGGCGGGACGGCTCACCATCGGCTTCGACAAACCCTTTTTCGACGGACGGGGCAACGATCTGAACGTTTACCATTTCGGCCGCGGCGGGGCCAATGTCCAGGTCAGTGAGGACGGCCTTGCATGGGTCAGTCTCGGCGAGCTGCCGGCCGGCATCAACGGCGGCAGCCAACTGGATACGGCGGGTTACGATTTTTCCGATGCCGGTGTCTCCCGGGTGCAATATGTCCGCATCAACAAAACCCAGGTGGGCTATACCTACGGACGGTTTATCGATGCAGTGGAAGGGGTTTACGGAATTCCCGGAACAATTGGTGCGGCGGGCCGGGACCAGACCGTGACCGAAGGCACCGCCGTGATCCTGGGATCGGACGCGACCGACGACAACCCTGACGCGGTCACTTACGCCTGGGAACAGACGGGCGGAATGTCGGTTGTGCTTTCCAACGACGGTGCGAAGAATCCCCGCTTTATCGCCCCCATGATCGACGGCGGCAAAACAGAGCTTCGCTTCACGGTGATTCGGACCGAAGATTCCACCGAAACCGAGGACGAGGTTCGCATTATCGTCGTGGATAACGGCATCACCCTGTCCGCCACCGAAGAAAGTCATTTTTCGGAGGCCGAGATCGTATTCAATAACGATGTGGGGGCGGGCAACCTGGATCAGGCCGCCTGTCTTATGGGTCTTTCCTGTGAGGGCGGCAGCGTCGTCTTTTACGAGGCCCAGGATCCCGACAGCACCCTTTCTTCGGACTATATCGACGATTTCGACAATCGCCCTAAAAATATCCTGTACGGGCTTCTGGCCTTTGACGTCAAAACGGATGTCGTCGGTGGTACGGCCCTTGTTTCCGTGTTTCTGCCGGAAGCCGCCGGCAGCGATTATCGATGGTACAAACACAGTGATGCCACGGGTTGGATCGATTTCAGCCGCAGTGCCCTGTCCGACGGCAGCGGTGACGGCTCCATGTTCAGCGCGGGCAGGCGCGTTGTTACCATCAGGATAACGGACGGTGGTCCCTACGACGACGATGGGCTGGCCAATGGCATCGTCAAAGACCCCTCGGGGCTGGCCGACTCGACCACCGTTGACACCTGGCATGACGAGGGCGGCGGCGGGTGTTTTATCGGCAGCCTCATCGATTAGTTTTTAACAGACGTGTGGTTCGGTTCGCGCCGCAGGCGTTACCCGACCAACCGGCTGGTGATGGAGAAGGGAGGTGATCGGGCAGTTAATCGCAATGGTCGGTTGATCGTTTGAAAAAGTGAGGAATGCCTTGCGAGCATTGCACTGGCAATGAGAGCGAAGGCGCAACTTGAATGATCTCGATTCAAGCGGCGCCTTTTTTTTGTCCAATGAAAATGGATTGAAAGTGAAAAAGAGAGGAAACATGAAGAAATTTTTTACAATTCTGACCGTTTTTTTTACGGCGGTGTTTTTCCTGTCCGGTGTGGCCATGGCCGACGCCAATTTCATGGTCAACGCTGCTACCTCGGGCACTGATGCTTTTTACGCGGTGGATACCACCTCGGATGGGGGATATGCTGGATTTGGCCAGACTGACGGTGATGTCGTGGCCGCCAAGTTCAACCCTTACGGGAATATGGAATGGGCCCGGGCTTTTACAGATGTGGGCGGCAGTAACTGCAACAGCGGCGCGGCCGGTGACGACGGGATTTTTCTCACCGGGCGTCTTTCCGCCACCCAGTTGTGGATAGCCAAGCTCAGCTTCCAGGGCGAAGTGCTCTGGCAGATGGAGTATGTATACGGCGGCTACTCCAGCCCCAACCTCATCGGCGTTTCCGTGGCCCCGACGGATGACGGCGGGTGCCTGGTCCAGACCCGTATCAGACCAGATGCGGATTACAATTACGATATAGGTCTGCTGCGGCTGGATGCCGACGGTAACCTCGTGTGGTCCAAAACATACGGAACAGTAAATTACGATAGCGTAGGAGCCGTAATCACTACCGTGGATTCGGAAGATAATGCGGACGGCTTTCTTATCGCCACCCAGGAAGACGGCTGGGGCGGCGTTGACCTTGGTAATGAGATTATCCTGATCAAAATCAGCGATAGCGGTGTTAAAGAATGGGTCAAAGCCTATGCTGGATACGACACAGCCGACGCGGCCGATGGTAACGAGTTCTTCAAAGGGGTTACCCAGACCGCCGATGCCGGGTACGCTGTGGTGGGGCAAAGTTATTCTGCCGCCGATCCCTCCTGGGCTTCCAGCCGCCGCATCCCTTATCTGCTCAAGGTGGACAATTCCGGTGCCGTAACGTGGGGCAAACGCTTTGGCTCCCTGACAACGGATCCCGAGGCTCACGCGTTTACCTATAGTGATGTGGCTCAGGCCGCAAACAACAGCGACCTGATTCTTGCCGGTCACAGTCATGAAAGCAAGTTCTGGCTGCTGCGCTTCTCGGCCGACGGCAGCCTGCTCAACGAGGTGGGGTATCCCTCAAGTGATTCCGTCTACGACCAACTGGGCAGCATTGCTCCGACGGCCGACGGCGGCGCCGTGGCCTCACGTTGGTCCAAATCCTTCGGCGCCGGTGACTACGACGCCTTCATGATGAAATTCGATGCCGACCTCGCTTTTACCGGTACCGATTGCGACGGCGGCTTCGATCCGGAATCGGAGATTGCTGATATGCGCTTCGACGCCCAGGATGTTACCGATAACTGCCACGCGGAGGATATCACCGACCAGTGGACCGTGTCTGCGGTAACTGCGGTTGTCTACGACCCCGGCTTCTTTCTGTGGTACTGCGCCGAAAGGGCCGACGCCGATGAAGACGACGTATACGACCATGAAGATAACTGCCCGCTCACGGCCAACGCCGACCAGGCCGACACTGACGGCGACGGTACCGGTAACGCCTGCGACTGCGACCTGGACAACAACGGAAGCGTAGGCCGTAGCGACTATGTTCAGTTCCGCACGCTGTGGAACAGAGCCGAAGAAGAGGCCGATTTCAACGCCGACGGCGCGGTGGACCGGTCTGATTACACCATTTTGAGAAACCTGTGGAACACTGACTATCCCTGGTATTAAACGATCCCCAAAACAAAAGAAAGAAAAGAGGTACGAAAGATGAGAAAACAATTTACAGCCATAATTGCCACATTGCTGATCGTTCTGTTTGCCGGGGCCGCCCAAGCCGCCCTGGTCACCGAAACCTTTTCCGGCACCATCACTTACGCAGCCGATGACAATGTCTTCGGCGTCTCCACCGACGATATCTTCTCCTGGGCCACCACTTACGATATCTCCTATCTGGCATCGGACGGTTACCTGGTCATCGGCGACAGCGATGACATGGCCCTGTCCGTGACCGTGGGAAGCCGTACCTTCGTCGAGACTGAAGATGATTTTTACGGCTCCGGCGATTTCGGGGCACCCTTGCTGGAGTTCGACGCCGATAACAACATTATCGCTATCAGCTTCACGGTGGTTGACAATGACAACGGCTACCAGTTCGTCACCGACACCCTGGACGGCACCTTTGCGATCTACCTGTTGGACGACGAAGGCACATGCACGACCACCGAAATAGTTACCGGCGCCTTCTCCTTCGATGCCGCACCGGTTCCCGTTCCCGCCGCCGCATGGTTGCTTGGTTCGGGCCTGCTGGGCGTTTTGGGCCTTCGCCGCCGCAAGGCCTGATTCTCTGCTTTAGGTTATGCCGGCCGGGCCGTACCATACGGAACGGCCGGTTCCGTTTTCCAAACATCCTCCTATAGTGATCGTCACGAAACAAACAACAACATGATTCTAAAGCAAGGAGTAACGCGCTTTGAAAAATCGATTCAGCGGCCTGCTGACGGCCGCACTGCTTTCGGTGACAATGGCATCCCTGGCCTGGGCCGGCGGAGCGGATTATCTAAAAAAGCACCCTGAGACAACTGCCTCGGCGGCCTATGTGGAAGGTCGTCTGCTGATAAAAATGAAACCGGGCGCCTCGACCGGCGCCGTGCGCAGCAAACTGGACAATCTGGCCGCTTCGGGCAGGACCGTCGGAGTCGGTAGCCATACCTTCAAACGCTTCCCGGCGATCAAGGCCCGCAGCGGACAGGATCTGGTGCTAATGTCCTGTCCCGGCCGCACCACGGAAGAACTTCTCGAATCCTTTAAAGGCCACGAGGATGTAGAGATCGCCGAGCCCGACTACATCATCAGCATCGATGCGGTACCCGACGACACCGAGTTTGATCAACTCTGGGCCCTTGAGAACACCGGCCAGGAAGTGGACGAGGAAACCGGCACGGTCGAGGCCGACATCGCCGCCACCGCTGCCTGGGACCGACTCAGTGACGACGACGCCGAGGTGATCGCGGCGGTCATCGACACGGGGGTGGACTACACCCACGAGGAAATCGCCGCCAACATGTGGACCAACGCCGCCGAGCTTGACGGCACCGCCGGCGTGGATGACGACGGCAACGGCTATGTGGACGACGTCTACGGCATCGACACCTGCAACGGCGACGGCGACCCTTATGACGATCACTACCACGGCACCCATGTGGCCGGTACCATCGCGGCCGTTACCGACAACGGCACCGGCATTGCCGGCATCACCTGGAACCGTGCCAAGATCATGGCCCTCAAATTCCTCTCCGCCAGCGGCAGCGGCGCCACCTCGGCGGCCGTGGAATGCATCGAGTACCTGCTGGAGATGAACGAGCGGGAAGAAAACAACATCGTGGTCATGAACGCCTCCTGGGGCAGCAGTTCTCCCAGCGACACCCTCAAGGCTGCCCTGGAGACCGCCGCCGAGGCCGGCATCATCCTCTCGGCCGCCTCGGGCAACGACACCCTCGATTGCGACGGCGACCAGAAGCATTACCCCAGCTCGCTGGACGTGGAGAACGTCATCTCCGTGGCCGCCACCAACCAGAACGACCGTCTGGCCTATTTCTCCAACTACGGCGCCTCGGAGGTGGACATCGCCGCGCCCGGGACCAACATTCTCAGCGCGATTCCCGGCGGCGGCTACACGGCCATCTCCACAGACCCCTTCTACGACGGCATGGAAGACGGCGATACGCTCTGGGATATGGATGCCAGCACCGGGCAGTGGGCCATCAGCGACGAGAACGTTTTCGACGATTCCTACGCCTGGAGCGACAGCCCCGGCGGAGACTATGAGTACGGTGAAACAGGAGTGGAGAAAAACTTCAGCCTGGTGAGCAAGTCCATCGACCTTTCCGGGGAAGCGGATAAGGATCTGATGCTCGGTTTCGTTCTCTACAAGGATCTTTTAACCGATGCCACCGCCTGCGGCAAATACGACACCTTTTATGTTGAAGTATCGGGAGACGACGGCGAAACCTGGACCACGCTGGCCGCCCATACCGGCTCCGATCCGGATTGGAAAACTTACTCTTACGCCATACCCGCGGATCTGGTGACCGATTGCGTCCGTATCCGCTTTCGCATGGACATCTGGCCCAACGGCTCCTCCGACGGAGTCTATCTCGACGAAATCGGCATCGGCGAGGCCAACGCCATGGGCGCCTTCAAGTTCGCCAACGGCACCTCCATGGCTGCGCCCCATATCACGGGGGCCATTGCCCTGATGGCGTCGGTTTATCCGGACGAGAGCATGGATACGCGCATCAGCCGCCTGCTGGGCAGCAGCGACCAACTGGACGTACTCCGGGGCAACCTCGCCAACGACGGTCGGCTGAACCTCGATGCCGCGCTGGATCCGGATCTGGCGCTGATTCCGTTGGTCAAGACCTTCGATTTGAGCGACGAACGCACAGTATCCATCGAGGGTGCCTTCTTCGGCGACAAAACCGGCCGGGTGATGTTTCATGACGCCGCCGATCCGGACAACGGACTGGACGGCCAGATCGTCTCCTGGAGCGATACGGCCATCACGGTGGACAAGCCCGCCTATTCGGGAAGCTACTTCTATGTCATCGACAGTAGCGGCAACCGCTCCGGCCGCCGTCCCATGAAGGTCAGTCTCTGGGACGAGAAAAGCGACACGCAGAACAAACGCGATTCGGCCACGGCCTGCCTGCTGGATGGCAAGATCTATACCTTCGGCGGCTATGCCGGGGGCAACAATGCCCTGCGCAGTTGGGAAATCTATACGCCGGATACCGATACCTGGGAATACCCCTACGGCAACTGGATGCTCACAAACCGGGCCCATCTGACTTCCACCGCGCTGGACGGCAAGATTTACCTCATCGGCGGCTATACCACCGTGGGTGACGGCGGCAACCTCGCTATGGTATCGGTTTTCGATCCCGAGGACGAGAGCTTCACCGAAACCGAAAGCCTGCCGGAGGCCGTCTGCCTCTCGTGGGCGGTCACCGCCGGGGAGAAAATCTACGTGACCGGCGGCATCGACAATGACGACATCCCGCTGGACGCCGTCTACGTCTTCGATCCGGCCGCTGACGAAGGTTCTAAATGGCAGACCCTTGGGGCAACCCTGAATACACCGCGTTTTGCCCATGGCGCCGTGGCTCTGGACGGTAAGATCTATGTCTTCGGCGGCCTGGAGGACTGGGAGGACGAGGAGGTCTATCTTGCCAGTGGCGAGATTATCGATCTCGCCTCCGGAACCGTAAGCGCCATGGCCGATATGCCCATTGCCCTGGGCCGCTTCGGCGTGGCCTGCGACGACCGCTTCATCTACGCGGTGGGCGGAACCAACAACGACTTCTGGTACACGCCCAAGGACGTGGTCCTGCGCTACGACACCGAGACCAATACCTGGTCCTCGCTGCCGGACCGCCAGCTCGCCCAGTCCAAGCTGGCCGCGCCGGCAATCTTTATAGAGGATCTGGGGCTTTTCAGCATCACCGGCGGGATCAACACCACCGCCACGGGCACAAGCATTTCCAGTTCCACCTTTGCCGCCACCAAGGCGGTGGCCTTCCTGGATATGGGGGCCATTACCGATGACGATGCCGACCTGATCCCTGACATGGACGACAATTGCCGCCAGACCGCCAACGCCGAACAATTGGATACAGACTCAGACGGCTATGGCAATGCCTGTGACTGCGACCTGGACAACGACGGCGTAGTCAATCGCAGTGACTATGTTCTTTTTCGAAATTATTACGGCTCGGATGAATCCCTGGCCGACTTTGACGGCGACGGCAGCGTAGGCCGCTCGGACTATCTGATCCTGCGCCAGCGCTGGGGAACCGTGGCACCTTTTGAATAGGAGAATAAAATCACAAGCACCAGAAAACAGATTTCAAATAAAGTCCAACGCCAAAATCTCAAACCCAAGGCCCGGTTTTCCGCCGCGTTTGGAAGTTGGAATTTGGGATTTGGTGCTTGTGATTTGTTTTTTAGAACAATTGAAACGGGAAAAATGGATATGCGTAAGTATGGTTTTCTGATTGTACTCATCGCCCTGATCTTTGCCGCAAGCCCGGCCCCGGCAAAAATGGAGAAACTGGTTCTGGCAGGCCCCAAATCCACGGTTACCCATCCCATGGCATACATGGTCGAGGCCGGTCTTCTCGATGGCTGGGCGGACGAGGTCGAGTTGCGGGTCTGGGACAACCCCGATCAGCTGCGGGCCCTGATCGCCGGCGGTCAGGCCGATTTCTCGGCCGTGCCCAGTCATGTGGCCGCCAATTTCTACAACCGGGGGGTCCCCCTGCGGCTGCTGAATATCTCGGTATGGGGCGTCCTGTGGATTGTCTCCTCGGATCCCGATGTCAGGAGCCTATCCGATCTCAAAGGTGAGGAAATTCTGCTCACCTACCGCGGAGACCTGCCGGACCTGGTTCTGACCAGCCTGGCGACCGGGCAGGGTCTGGACCCGGTCCGGGATTTCAAACTGCGTTATTTGCCGAATTTTCCGGCTGCGGCGCAGCAGGTGCTCGGTGGTCGGGCCAGGCACGCCATACTGGCCGAACCCATGGCCTCGGCCGCCCTGCTTAAATCCGCCAACCTGAATGGCAAGGCCCCCAAACTTTACCGGGCCATCGACATCCAAAAGGAGTGGGGCCGTGTGCACCATACCAAGCCGAGGATGGCCGAAGCCGGCATCTGCGCCCTGCCCCGGATCTCCGGCCAACCGGAAGTGGTGGCGGCATTTCAGGAAGCTTACCGCACTGCCATTGACTGGTGCCGGACCCATCCGCAAGAGGCCGCCCGGATCGTGGCCAGGCGGATCTCGGGCCTGAAACCGGGTCCGGTGGCCTCGGCCCTGAAAAACGCCCGGCTGGAGTTTGTCCCGGCCCGGGAGGCCAAGCCGGAACTGGTTCAATTTTACACGATCTTGATGTCGCTGAATTCCGCCAAGATCGGCGGCCGGCTCCCGGATGACGGCTTTTACGGGAAGACGCCTTGAAGCCCTTGCGCCCCCGTTCACCCGCATTGCGGGACAAGCTGTTTACCGCCCTGGGTTTTCTGCTGCTTCTGGGCGGCTGGCAACTGCTCTCCGTCCTCACCCACGACATCCTGGTGGCCTCCCCGGCCCAGGCCGTATCGGCATTGGGGGAAATGATCCAGACGGCCCATTTCAGGCAGCATTTCTGGGTGACCCTGAAACGCATTTTTTCCGGCATCCTGTTCGGCGGGGCAAGCGGATTCGCTCTGGGGATTACGGCGGGTCTCAATCGCGACATCCGAAATCTGTTGAACCCTTTTCGCTGGATCATGCTGAGCATTTCCCCGGTTATCGTCGTCGTGGTGGCCATGCTCTGGTTCGGCATGGGGTCCACCATGGTGGTCTTCATCGCCTCGGTGCTGATCCTGCCCATCGTCTACGTAAACACCGTCAAAGGAATCGAAATGGTGGACGCCACCCTGGTGGAGATGGCCCATCTGTACCGATTCAGCCTCTTCATGCGCATCCTGGACCTCTACACGCCGGCCATCATCGGCCCCTTGAGCGCAGCCATGGTGCTGGTGATTTGCATGGGCGTTCGGGTTGTCCTGTTGGCCGAACTCATGGGGGCCAACGACGGCATCGGCTATGCCGTGGGCACCACGCGAACCAATCTGGACACGCCGGGGCTGTTCGCCTGGATCATGGTCAGTCTCGGCATGGTTTCCGTTTTGGAGTTCTGCCTCCTGCGGCCCGTGGAAAAGCATTTCCGAAAGTGGCAGCCATGACGCCGGCCGTTTGTTTCGACGCGGTGACGAAACGATACGGCAGCCGGGAAGTGCTGAGCAAGCTCTCCTTTGAAATCCGCCACCGGGAGATTGTCGGTCTGCTGGGGCGCAGCGGCATCGGAAAAACCACTCTTTTAAAACTCATTGCCGGCCTGGAAAAACCGACCCGGGGAAAGGTCCGGGTACAGGCCCGGCGGATCGGTTATGTCTTCCAGGAGCCCCGCCTGCTGCCATGGAAGACCACCCTGGAAAACGTGATCCTCCCCTTGAGAGCCGCAGGCCTCCAACGGAAAGAAGCCGTCGAAAGGGCCTCCCGGCTTCTGGCAGCCATGGACCTGTCCGAATTTCTGGGAAGCTACCCCTCCCAACTCTCCGGAGGCATGTGCCAGCGCGTCTCCCTGGCCCGGGCCTTTGCCGTGGACCCGGATATTCTCCTGCTCGACGAACCGTTCAGCTCCCTGGATATCGAAATGAAAAACGAACTCCAGGCCATGCTTATGGAGCGGCTGGCCGTCCAACCGGCAACCGTTCTCTATGTCTCCCACGCTCCCGAAGAGGTGCGGCGGATCGCGCACAGAATCCTCACGATGACCGCTGCCGGCACGTTGATAACGCATGAAAAATCTTGACATCGCCGGATCGATATGAAATTGAAAACAACTTAAACAAATAGAAGGGTCTATCTACAAAAGGAATGTCTTGCGGGCTCCGGCCGTTGACCGGTGCGGAGAAAGTGAAGGCGTAACATGAGGCGTGTCAATTCCGCCCGGTTACGCCTTTTTTTATTGGCAAAGGGAACGTGTCTTTATGAGAAGTCTTGAAGGTATGCGATTCTTTTTTATTCAAAACGTCCGCAGTGTACCGGGGATCGTAGCCGTATGCATCTATTTTTACGGCGCTGCGGCCTTTTTCGGGCTGGCGACTGCGTGGGCCCAGACGGACCCCCTCCAGATCCATGCAACCGAAGTCAAGGCCATCGAAATCCACCGGCAGATCCAGCAACGGGAAGACCGGTGGGCCGACGAAAAGTCCGAGTTGCAGACGCGCTACCAGCATCTCCAGGCCGAGGAAGCGGCCCTTGCCAGGGAAAAGGCGGCTTTGGAAAGCCGGGTCGAAGCTATGGCCGCCCGCCAGCGGGAGGCCGAGCGAAAAATCGTTGAAGCCACACGCATCGGCGAAAATCTGCAGGCCCACCTCGAATCCGTTGTCGCCCGCCTGGAAGAAGCTATCGCCGGAGATCTTCCCTTTCTGTCCGCTGAGCGCGCCCGGCGGATCGACGAAATCAAAAAAGTCCTGGTCCAGCCGGAGACGAGCATCGCCGAAAAATGCCGGCGGGTCATGGAGGCCCTCAAGGTGGAAGCCGAATACGGACATACGGTGGAAGTCTACCAGGAGGTCATCGAGATAGACGGCCTGAAGCTCGGGCAACCCGTTATGGCCGATATTTTGCGGGTTGGACGCCTGGCCCTCTTCTGGCGGACCCCGGATGGCGGCACGGTTGGCCATTGGGATCGCCTCACCGGCAAATGGGTGCCGTTGCCGGGCGCCAGCCGCCGGCACATCAACGATGCCACGGAAATGGCGCTTCGACAGCGCACCGTGGACATGGTGAAATTACCTTTGGGAAGGATTGCTGTACAATGAGAGGCCTGCTGATAGGACTGATCGTTTTGTTGTTAAGCGGTGCTGCGGCTGCCGAGGATTTACGCGTGGTCAGCCGGAAGGCTCAAGCCGATTTTGAACAGGCTCGCCAAGAAGCCAGCCGGCGCCGGCAGGAGATTCTGGAAGACAAGGAAAAACTGACGGCGGAAGTACAGCGCGGCGAAAACCGCGTCAAAGACCTGAACGGAGCCGTGGCGAGCCTGCAAAAACGCCTTGAGGAATTGAACGCCAAGGACGCGGAGCAGGGACAAAAGCAATCGGAAGTCCGGATGGATCTGCGCGAATTTACCGGCGTCGTCCGGGAAACGGCGCGGGACCTGGAAGCGCTGCTAAACCAATCGCAGTTTACGGCCCTGCAACCCGGCCGTCTCGACCGCCTCGCGCCGGTTCTGGACAACGACCGCTTCCCGGGCATGGAAGAAATTGCGCTTCTCAGCGACCTTTTTTTCGAAGAGACGGCGCTTTCCGGTGAAATCGACCGCCATGCCGCAGCCTATATCGACCGGGACGGCTCAGAGGCCACCGGGGAAATTCTCACCATCGGTGCCTTCAGCGCCGTCTACCGCAACAACGGAGAAGTCGGCTTTTTGCGCTACGCGGAAGGCGGTCAGCGTCTCTTCGCTCTGTCCAATCCGCCGCCCTGGACAATGCGCCGCAACATCAAACGCTACATGAACGGCGATACGGACGAAATCGTTTTCGATTTTTCCCGGGGAGCAGCCCTGCGGCAACTGGTCCATCGCTCCACGCTGATGGATAAAATCGAAAAGGGCGGCCCTGTAGTCTGGCCCATCCTGGGCATCGGTGTGCTGGCACTGTTTATTGCCCTGGAGCGAATCGTTTTTCTCAACCGGGTCCATGCCAACACGGATCGGCTGATGGGCAGCGTCAACGAATTGGCCGGCCAGGGAGACTGGGCCGGCTGCGACAAGGTGCTTATGCATGACCAGGGCAAGCCCGTGAACAACGTCCTGCGGGCCGGGCTTTCCGCCGTCAACGAAAAGCGGGAGACCCTGGAAAGCGTCCTGCAGGAAGCCATTCTGAAAGAGCTGCCCCGCCTGGAGCGTTTTCTGCCGGCCTTGAATATTTTAGGAGCGGTGGCGCCGCTGCTGGGGCTGCTGGGCACGGTAACCGGCATGATCGAAACCTTTCGGGTGATCACCCTGCACGGTGCCGGCGACCCGCGCATGATGTCCGGCGGCATCTCCGAAGCCCTGGTGACCACCATGCTGGGGCTTTCCGTGGCCATTCCCATCATGCTGGTTCACACCTTCCTGCGCCGGCGGCTGGATCACATCGTGGGCGACATGGAGGAAAAGGCCGTGGCCCTGAGCAATATCATTTGCCGGGAATGCACCCTCGTTTCTTTTCCGGGCAGCAAAAAGACAGGGCCGGGGCAGCGGCCCATGCATGCGCAGGCGTAACCGAAGATGGACTACCTGATTACCGCCTACGACTACTTCCGGCCCGGCGGTTCGATCATGGTGCTGCTGGTGCTGATATCGATCTGGATGTGGAGCCTGATTTTCGAACGCCTGGCCCGTTTCCGGAGCCTGGAGAAAAGCGATGTGGACCGGGACGAAGCCGTCCGCCTGGTGGACCGCAAGGGGTGCGGCGAATCGTTCGAAGATGTTCGTCATCCGGTCATCCGCAGGTTTCTGGCGGCGCGCACCGGGGACAGCGACCTGGATCGACGCCTGCTGGATTACCATGCCATGCGGCAGCGGCCGCAACTGAGGCGGTTTCTCGCCACCATCGCCATCCTGGCGGCGACGGCCCCGCTGCTGGGGCTGTTGGGCACGGTGACCGGCATGGTCACTACGTTCGATGTCATCTCCCTTTTCGGCACGGGCAACGCCAAAGCGCTTTCCGGGGGAATCTCCAAGGCCCTGGTAACCACGCAGAGCGGTCTTCTGGTGGGCATTCCCGGACTGTTCATGAGCCGGCTACTGACCCGCCGCGCCCAGGCGATCGAACGGCGCCTGACCGAAATCGTTATCGTTCTCAAACAGGTGGTGTAAGCATGATCGACATTCGCAAGTCATTGCGCAGCAATTTTCATGAAGAAGAGATCAACATGGCGCCGTTGATCGATATGGTTTTTCTGCTGCTGATTTTTTTCATGGTGACCACCAGTTTCGTCAAGGAGACCGGCATCGACGTTCACCGTCCCACGGCCGCCACGGCAACGCTGAAAAACAAGGGCAACATCCTGCTGGGCGTTTCCGAGGCCGGCGGCATCTTTTTCGAGAAAAAACCGATCGACATCCGCAGCGTCCGGGCCCACATCGAACGCTCCCTGGCGGAAAACCCGGAAGGTGCCGTGGTGATCGTGGCCGACCGCAAAAGCGATACCGGGGTAGTCGTGAAGGTGATGGACCAATGCCGACTGGCCGGTGCCGTCCGGGTGAGCATTGCCGCAGCCAAACCGACTCTGGATCGATGATGAACGACCTTCGGGATGCGAACCGCTGGATGCCGATCATGGCCCTTGCGGTATTGGTCAATGTCCTGCTTTTCGCGGGGCTGCCCAATATGCTGTCCCGGGAAGTGATGCCAACGGATACCGAAACGGTTCAAGCCGTAGACTTTCTCAGGGAAAACCCGGGTCGCCGGGAGGCCCCTGCCAAAGAGAAGCCGCCCGAACCGCCGCCCGAACCGCCCAGAGTCGTTCCCCGGCAGGTATCGAAAGCGCTGACCCCGTCCGTTCAGGCACCGCGGATGGACCTTCCGGCGTTCGATTTCGATGTTTCGCCGGATATGGGTCCGGGAATTCCCGTGACGGCGCCCCGGGCGCCGGTAGCCGCCGCGCCGCAGCCCGCTTCACCGAAAGCGTTTTACGGGTTGGAAGAGGTGGACCAGGGGCCGGTGGCCACCATGAAAACCGAACCCCCCTACCCCTACCGCGCCCGGCGGCTGCGCCTGAGCGGAAAAGTGGATGTCCGGTTCCTGGTGGATGCAAAAGGGCAAGTGGGGCGGATCGCGATTCTGAAGTCCGATCCGCCCGACGTGTTCGACCGGAGCGTGCTCCAGACCCTGTCCACATGGCGATTTTCTCCGGGGACCGTGTCCGGCCGGCCGGTGAACACCTGGGTTACCACCACCATCGTGTTCAAGCTGGAGGAATCATGAACCCGCGCCGCGGAAACGTTTCGGCCCTCCTGGCCATTGCCGCGATACTGGCCGCGTTTTGGATCTGCGTGTTGCCCGCCAACGCGATCGCGGCTGAAAAAGAGGAACCCCGGCCCCTTGACCGCGCCGAACAGCAGGTCCTTTACCAGGCCCAGCAGGCCATGGAGAAAAAAGAGTATGCCCGGGCCCGGAAAATCCTGGCCGCTTACATCGAGCAACCCTCCGACAAGGTGCATTATCTGGTCTATTTTACCCTGGGAAACGTGCTGAGCATGGAAGGCAACGCCGAGGACGCCCTGGAACGCTACCGGGCGGCGGCAAACCTGTATCCCGACGACGCCGTCGTCTGGCAGAACATGGGCAAGGCCTGTTACGACCTGGAGCGCTATGCCGAAGCCGGAGACTGCCTCGCCAGGGCCCATGCCCTGAAAGGGCCGGAGTCGCCCGTTCTCGCCTATCAGGCGGCCGTGGCCTATATTCTGGCCAATAAACCGGCAACGGCCCGCCCGCTTCTGGAGTCGTTGGTCAACTTGCCGTCCGGCACCCCCGAACCGGATTGGCTCAACGCCCTGCTGAAAGTCTACCTGGACTTGAAAAAACCGGAAGAGGCGCTGGCCCTGACCCGCCGGCTGCTGCAGCGGACCGGAAGCGATCCTCGCCTGTGGCGGATTCTGTCTCGCCTTTACATTGATCGCGGTGAATATAATAGCGCCGCCGCCGCCATGGAGATTTATGCGTCCCTGGCTCCGGAGGACCCGGACCCGGTTCGGTTGATAGGCGACCTTTACCATTTGGCCAACATTCCGTTAAAGGCGGCCCGGCAGTACGAAAAACTTCTTTCGCCCGATGCCTCACCGGAGGATTACGAAAAGACCGCGGCAGCCTATTTCGCCGCTCACCATATGGATCGGGCCATTGAAGTACTGCAACGCGGCCTCGCAAAGCAGTCCACCGCAGCCATGTGGGGGCAACTGGCCGGCCTTTATTACGAAAAAGGAGATTTCGAGCAGGCTCGAAAGGCGTTCGAAAAAACGGTGCTCGCCGATCCCAAAAACGCTCGCGCCCATCTGATGGAAGGGTATTGCGCACTCCAGCAAGACCAGATGATAGCGGCCCGCAATGCCTTCGAACGGGCCGCCCGTTTCCCGCAGCAACATGTCGAAGCCCGAAAAATGATTGCCTACATCGACGGGTTGCGTCGCACTTCCACCCAAGGAAAAATACCTGCGGAATAGACTTTTGGCGACGTCTTAGAATTTGCTTGACATCCTCGACCCGATATGAAATTAAATGGCCCTCGTTAAGTTAGAAGCCTCTATCTTAACGATGGCTGTCTTACGGCCTTCGACTATTCAATAGTGCGGAGGAAGTGAAGGCGTGACGCGAGGCGTGTTTTTTTAACGCCCGGTTGCGCCTTTTTGTTTTTTGGCTGGAAAGGAGATCGAGCTATGACCCTGGATCAATTGAAGCCGGGCAGCGAGGGAAGAATCAAAAAGTTGTCGGTGCGGGACAAGTTGGGACAACGGCTGATGGACATGGGGGTCTATCCCGGATTGAAGCTGAAAGTGCTTCGCAACGCCCCCCTGGAAGATCCCATGGAGGTGGAACTGGACGGCTATTTCGTCAGCCTGCGCCACGACGAAGCCCGTTTTGTAGAGGTGGAATAAGGTGAAGAACGAGAAAATCCTGGTGGCCCTCGCCGGCCAGCCCAATTGCGGCAAATCCACGGTATTCAATGCCCTTTCCGGAGCCAGCCAGCATGTGGCCAACTACCCCGGCGTAACCGTGGACAAGATGACCGGCTGGTATCGCCACAACGGCTATCGGGTGGAGCTGGTGGACCTGCCGGGAACCTACAGCCTGAGTTCCTATTCGCCCGAGGAGCGGGTTTCCCGGGACTTCATCCTGCACGAAAAACCGTCGGTGACGGTCAACGTCATGGATGCGTCGAATCTCAAGCGCTGCCTCTACCTGACGTTCCAGCTGCTGGAAATGGAAATTCCGGTGATCCTGAACCTCAACATGATGGATGTGGTCGAAAAGCGCGGCATGACCATCGACATGGAAAAGCTGTCCGGCCGGCTCGGCGTTCCCGTGGTGCCCACCACCATGAAAAACGGTCGGGGGAAAAAGGAGCTGCTGGATGTGATCGACGTCGTGGCCGCCGCAGAAAATACGACGGAGCGGCTGCACATCGATTACCAGGAAATGGAGCCGGTTCTGCGGGAAATCGTCGATCGGCTGGCCGTGGAAAACACCCTGTCGGCACAATACCCGCTGCGCTGGCTGGCCATCAAGCTGATGGAAGGCGATGAAGCCGTTCAGGGCCTGGTCCGCGATCAGCACCCCCAGCCCGACGCATTCATGTCCATGGTGGACCAGGCTCGGACGACCTTCGAAAAGGAGGTTGGCGACGCCCCCGAAGTCCACATCGCCACGTGCCGCTACAAAGCGGCGGACGCCATTTCCCGGGAATGCCTGCAACTACCCAGAGGCGCGCGGCGCCCGCTTTCGGATAAAGTCGACGACATCGTCTGCCATCGGATTCTCGGACCGGCCATTCTGGTGGGCATCATCTGGCTGCTTTACTATCTGGCCATCGTCCAGGGCTACAACATCACCAACTACACCTGGCCGCTTCTGGCCAAACTGCGCAGCCTGACCGAAGCCGTGACCCCTCAGCCCGGTTTCATCGACATTCCGCTGATCCGCGAATTTTCCTTGTGGATCGTGGACAGCGTCAATGCCCTGCTCAACTATATCCCCATTTTCTTCATTTTGTTCGCGCTCATCGCCATTCTCGAAGACAGCGGCTACATGCCCCGCATGGCGTTTATCATGGACCGGCTCTTCAGCCGCTACGGTCTCCATGGCCAGTCCACCCTGCCCATGGTGCTGGGCGGCATTTATGTGGGCGGCTGCGCCGTGCCGGGCGTGATGTCCTGCAAGGGCATACCGGACGAACGGTCGCGTCTGGCCACCATTTTGATCATCCCGCTGCTCAATTGCCTGGCCAAGGTGCCCTTGTATGTGCTGCTGATCAACATCTACTTCGCGGCCCACAAGGCCTGGGCCATGTTTTTCATCTCCACCATCAGTTTGCTGCTGGTGCTGCCGGTGGCCAAAATTCTCACCCTGACCGTTCTCAAAGACAAGGAGACGGCGCCGTTCGTGATGGAAATGCCGCCCTATCATACGCCCACCTGGAAGGGCGTGCTGAGCCGGGCCGTGGAGCGCGTCTGGCTGTTCATGCGCAAAATCTCCACCATCGTGGTCGCCGTGGCCGTGGTGGTCTTCGTTCTGCTGCAATTCCCGGGGATCGGCAAAGAGCGCATGAACTTCTACCACGCCGAAAAAGATAAGGCCGTGGCCGTGTTCTACAAAAAAATAAAAAAGACGCCCTTTCATGAAGGCCTTCAGGGAGACCGCCTCATGGCGATGGTGCTCTACTGGGAGGCTTACAAGGACGCAAAGATGGCCGCCGGAGAAAAAGAGGAAGTGGCGGCGGTGAACGCCGATTTCGAGGCCCGCGACGCCCTTTTCTTCAAAATCGTTCAACCGGGAGGAGACAAGGTCGCCAAGAAGGTCAGCCGGGAATTCAAAAAGCTGGTCAAAGAACGCAAGGGGCTGTTGCGGGAGATGCGCAAGGAACGCATCGACAACAGCTTCCTGGGCACCGCGGGGCGGTGGCTGGAGCCGGTGACCCGATGGGCCGGCTTCAACTGGCGGGTCAACGTGGCCCTGCTCAGCGCCCTGGCGGCCAAGGAGAGCAGCGTTGCCACCCTGGGAGCGCTGTACGAACAGGAAGAAGAGGGCGAGGCCCTGGAAGATCGCATGGCCCGTGGAGAAACGGATTTGACGCCCCTGCACGCCCTGGCCCTGATGCTCTTCATGGTGCTCTATCCCCCCTGTATGGCGACCGCCATGGCCGTCAAGGTGCAGGCGGGCTCGGTCAAGTGGATGCTGTTTTCCATCGGATACCCCATGCTGCTGGGGCTGGTCGTTGCCAGCCTGGTGTTCTCGTTGGGAAGTATTTTCGGGCTTTCCGGCCCGCAGGCCATGTTCGCCTTTTATCTGCTGGCCCTGGGATTCACCGTTTTTATGGGGTTTTTCAAAAATCAACCCGAATACATCAAATCAACTTAAGGAGGAATGTTTCATGTACAAGCGCAGTGTTTTACCGATTTGTTTGCTGGTTTTGGGGACGCTCTTTTTCGCCGGACAGGTCCTGGCCCACACCCCCTTGTGCTCCTGCTACGACAACGGGGACGGCACGATCACCTGCGAAGGCGGGTTTTCCGACGGATCCTCGGCCGCCGGCGTGGAGATGCGCGTGGAAAAAGACGGCAACGTCCTGCTCCAGGGCAAGATGGACGAGGACAGCGAGTTCACTTTTAACAAACCGGCCGAGGGTTACAAAGTCGTGTTCGACGCCGGAGAAGGCCATGAAATCGAAATCGACGGCAAGGAGATCGTGGAGTGAATCATTGCATTCGCTCGAACAAAGATACCCTGGGATAAAAAAGAGAAAGCGGTCGAAGCCTGACCGTATCTATTACAACCGCAATTGATAATGGAAAGGATGATTGTAATGAAAAAGGCAGTTGTTGTGTTGACAGGTTTGCTGGTATTGGCCCTGGCCGTGCCGGCCATGGCGCATTTCCAGATGGTTTACACCCCGGAATCGGCCCTGGAAAAGGCCGAGAATATCGAGTTGAAACTGGTCTTTACCCATCCGTTCGAAGCCGGCCACACCATGGACATGGGGCAGCCCGAGCAGTTTTTCGTGGTCCGCAAGGAAAAGAAAACGGACCTTCTTTCCACGCTCAAACCCATCACCTGGACCAGCCTGACCAACAGCGGGGCGGCCTACGAGACTTCCTATAAGCTGCGCGGCATGGGCGACAATGTCTTCTGCCTGGTGCCCGCCCCCTATCACGAAGAAGAAGAAGGCTGCTATATCCAGCAGATTACCAAGATGGTCGTCAACACCGGCGGCTTCCCTACGGACTGGGACGCCGAGATCGGCCTGAAGGCCGAGATCGTTCCCCTGGACAAACCCTATGCCCTGTGGACGGGCAACGTCTTCCGGGGCATCGTCAAAAGCGCCGGCAAGCCGGTTTCCTATGCCGAAATCGAGGTTGAATACCTGAATCACCAGCCTCTGCTGGACAAGAATGCCTTTGACAAAAAGGCCGAAGTGGAGGCGCCCCAGGATGCTTTCGTCACCATGACGATCAAGGCCAATGTCAACGGCGAGTTCTCTTTCGGAATCCCTAAAGCCGGTTGGTGGGGATTCTGCGCCCTGGGCGCGGGGCCGGATACGGAATACAAGGGCAAGGAACTGTCCCAGGATGCCGTCATCTGGATTCAGGCCCGTGATATGAAATAGTCTGACAACCCAAAACCCTCTGTTTCTGGACGGACACAAGCGCATTCATGCTTCATCATGTCGCCTCCTTCTCCTGCGACAGCGGTCACCGGGCGGGTTCGCACCTCCTCCAAATCTTGCTCCTGCCCTGCCCGGTGACCCTTTTCAGGTGGTTCCCCCCTCATAACCCTGCGTCCGTTCAGAGACGGGATATTGGGGCAGTGGATGTCAGGCGCGATTTTTCTCAAAGACTCGCCCCCGGCATCCGCTGCCACAAACAAGGATTGGCAGCAGGTACGGCTTTCATAGCGGTTGCGCATCGCGCCGGGTTCAGGGCCAGATAAAAAAAGCAAAGAAAATACGATGTCTGCAAGAATATTTGCCATACGAATGGCCGTGGCGCTGATCGCCGTTCTGGGATTCGCCCTCCATCGCTGGACCGGTGCCGCACCGCTATTGTGGATCGGTTCGGTGTTTTATCTTCTTTGCCTGGTGATGTATCTGCGATCTTTGCTCACGGCCCTGATGCTGACCCGCAGGGTGACGGCGGATCTTCTGGTGGTGACCGTCATGGTGGTCGCCTTTCTCGCCAAAACGCCCTTGAGCGGCGCGCTGGTGGCCTGGTTCATCAGTCTGGGGCTGGCCATCTCCTTTTTCATTATCGAAAGAACGCGGCGCAGGATCGAAGCCCTGATCCGTCAGAAGGATAAGGATGTCCGCATTATGCGAGACGGGTCCTTTCTGGAAGTGCCCGTCGAAGCGGTTCGCCCGGGCGATGTGGCCATTGTCCCCCAGGGAGAGATGATACCGGTCGACGGCCAGATTGTGGAAGGCGCCTCTTCCGTCGACGAATCGGTCATTACCGGCGAACCGTTTTCCGTTTACCGCCAGGCGGGCGACCGGGTGACATCGGGGTCCATCAGCCTCACGTCGCAGTTGAAGGTCCGTGCCGACAAGGCCGGCGACAAGGGATTTCTTTATGTGATGTCCCGGGAAATCGCGGCCTCGCTGAAAACAAAACCGGACATCCACCAGAGAGCCGACAAAATCGTTCAGTTTTTTATCTGCGGGGTAGTCCTGTATGCCCTCGGCGTCTTTCTTTTCACCGGCGGTCTGACCGGTGATACGGCCACGGGGCTGGTCCGCATGGCTGCCGTCACTGCGGTGGCCTGCCCCTGCGCCTGGGCACTGTCGGTGCCCACCGCCTTTGCCGCCGTCATCGGCGGTCTGGGTGCACACGGCATCCTTGTGCGCGGCGGCATTCCGTTGGAGATGGTGGGCCGCGCGGTCCATTTCATCCTGGACAAAACCGGCACGCTTACCCGGGGAAAGCCCCGTGTGAGCGAGGTCGTGTCCTTCGGTTCGCCAAAAACCGAGCTGCTGCGTCTGGCCGCCTCGGTCGAGTCCGGGTTCAACCACCCGGTTGCCGGCGCCGTCCTGGCCTACGCCGCGGCCAACGGCGTGTTTCCGTTGCCGGCCCGGGAAACCGAATACCTCCCGGGCGTCGGCGTCAAGGCCATTGCGGAAGGCCGTGAGGTGATGCTGGGCAACGCCGAATCCGTAACGGCGCAGGGCATGCAGCTTCCTGCGGATGTGCCCATGGACGGCCGGGCCGTCTGGATCGCCGTCGATGGCGAAATCGCCGGGGCCGTTGTGATTCAGGATGAGTTGATGGATTCGGCTCAAGGACTTGCCGATGCACTGCGCAGCCTCGGCGCCAAAAGCGTCGTACTGGCCACCGGAGACAGCGACGAGGCCGAGGCCCGCCGGGTGGCCCGGCGCATCGGCGCGGATCGCTGCCAATGGGGCCTGAAGCCCGAGGACAAAGTCGGCCTGGTAAGCGAATTGACCGGCCTGGGCACCACGGTCATGGTAGGCGATGGCGTCAATGACGCCCTTTCGCTGTCCCGGGCCGATGTCGGCATTTCCATCGGGAGCGCCAAGGCCGATCTGGCCATCAAATCTTCGGACATCGTCATCATGCGGGAGGATGCATCGAGCCTGGTGGCCGTTGTCCAGGCCGGCAGGCGGCTGATTCGTGTCATCCGGCAGAATTACGCCTGGGCCATCGGCTTCAATCTGGCGGGAATCGCACTGGCTACGGCCGGAGTATTGAGTCCGTGGCTGGCAGCTTTGTTTCACCATGCCAGCTCCATTCTCGTGGTGGCCAATTCGGCCCGGCTGGTGAAGATGCCGGTGAACGGCAAACAGTGATCCGTGAACTGTGAACTGTGATCAGGGACGAATTCATAGGAATCCCCATGCAAACCATCATTCAATCCATTGCTGTCATTTTCTTCTTTGCCTTGGCCGTCTGGTACCTCTACCGACGCTTCAAGGGCATTGTCGATCCGAACCAATCCTCCTGCGGCTGCGGCGGCTGCGGCGGCTGTTCGACACAACCCAAAACCAAAAATCCAAAAGAGTTTTTCGATGAAAAGAACCAACCACTCGATTAAAATCAAGCACGCCATGGCGGGCCGCATCCGCTACCGTTTGCCGCGGCTTCGCAAACACCGCGGATTGCAGGCACCCTTGGTCGATATGCTTACCGCCGCCGATGGCGTACTGCACGTACGCCTCAACCCGAAATGCGATTGCGTCATCGTACGCTTCGACCCGCAGGCCCTGGCCCCACAGGCCCTGACCGGCAAGCTGGAGGACTTCTGGCAACAAACCCGGACGTCGTCCGATGCTTCGAAAGGTTGTCTGCCTGCCCGGGTAAACGAATCGCGCCAATCCGAACTGGCTTCCGCCAAACGGCGCTTCATCGGGTTGTCGCTGCTGGGGGCGGGGGTGTTCGTGCGCACGGTGCTGCTCGGACTGCCCTTGGCCCAGACCCTGCTCAGCCCCCTGGGCGCGGTCATCGCCTTTGCAGCCCTGCCGCTGGTGCGCAACGGCCTTTCCGACCTGCGCGAACGGCGCGTCTCTCTGGAGAGTTTTCTGGGCGGCAGCATCATTGCCGCCGTGGCTGCCGGCGAGGCCATGGCAGCCTTCGAAATCCTCTGGATCACCAGCGTCGGCAATCTGCTCAAAGCCTGGATCACCGAACGTTCCCGACGCGCCATCCGCGATATTCTGGATATCACCGAGAAGGAAACCTATATCCTGGTGGACGGGGTGGAGGTCAGCGTGGCCGTGGACCAGGTGCAGCCCGGCGATACCGTCGTATTGCACACCGGAGAGAAGATCGCCGTGGACGGATGCGTGGTCCGGGGCGGGGCCATGGTGGACGAAGCCTCCATCACCGGCATGAGCGAACCGGTGGCCAAAACCGACGGCGACAAGGTATTTGCCGGCACGTTCGTCCGCCAGGGCGTCATTTATATCTCCGCCGAAGCGGTGGGCGACCGGACCTATCTGGCGCGCATCCTGAACATGGTGGAAGATTCCCTGGAAAACAGGGCACCCATCGAAGGTGTGGCCGACCGCCTGGCCCAGAACCTGATCAAAACCGGCTTTGCCGTCACCCTGGCAACGCTGCTCCTTACCGGCAGCCTCTGGCGGGCCTTTGCCGTGATGCTGGTCATGGCCTGCCCCTGCGCCACCATCCTGGCCGCTTCCACGGCCATCAGCGCCGCAATCAGCGCCGCGGCGCGCCGCCATATTCTCATCAAGGGCGGCCGCTACCTGGAGGAAGTTGACAAGGTCGATACGATCTGCTTCGATAAAACCGGCACCCTGACTACCAATCAGCCCGAAATCCGTCAACTGATCAACCTCGACGGCGTATCCGAGGACCGGCTGATCGAACTGGCCTATTCCACCGAGATCCACAACAGCCACCCCGTAGCTTTGGCCATCAAGGACGAAGCCCGACGACGGGGGCTCACAGCCATCCAGCACGATGTCTGCGAATACATCCTCGGCAAGGGGGTGCGCTCGGTGATCGACGGCGACGAAATTCTCGTCGGCAGCCACAAGCTGTTGGCCCACTACGAGATCGAACACGCGATCGTTGACGACTTTCTGGAGAAAAACAAACAGCAGGGGCTGACCCAGGTTTTCGTGGCCAGGAACGGAGAAGTACTCGGCGTGATCGGGTTCGCCAACCGCGAACGGCCCGACCTGCAGCCGATGATCCAGCGTCTGAAGGACAGCGGCATCCGGCGAACCGCCATGATCACCGGGGATTCCAAGTACACCGCACTGGAAATGGCCTGCCGCCTGAACTTCGACGAATGCCGCTATTCGGTGCTGCCCGAAGAGAAGGCCGAAATCGTTGCGGCATTAAGGGCCGACGGACAGCGGGTGCTAATGGTGGGCGACGGCATCAACGATGCGTTGGCCCTGGCCGAGGCGGACATCGGAATCGCCATGGGCGCCGGAGGCAGCGAGGTGGCCATCGAGGCGGCCGACATCGCCCTGGTCAAGGATGACCTGGCCGGCGTAGTTTACGTGCGGGACCTCTCCCGCGAAACCGTGCGCGTGGTGCACCAGAATTTCTGGATCGCCACGGGCTCCAACATCGTCGGGGTCGTACTGGGCGCCGTGGGACTGCTTTCCCCGGTGATGGCCGGTCTGGTGCATATTACGCACACTGTCGGCATTCTGGCCAATTCGAGCCGACTGCTTTTTTACGATTCGCCGCGGCTGTTGCCGGGCAATGTCAGACACCAACAGATGGAAAAAGTGAGAACCGCAGATGGAATTGAAACGTCTGATGGCATTACGGCGGTACCTCCGGGTAGCGCACCATATACCGGGGCGGATTCGTCTCCGCTTCGCCACTAAATTATTTTTTGATCCCGCAATACGGGACATGAAGGAAAATCCCGGCGATTGGGCGAAAGCCCTATTCGCCGGCGATTTCCGGCCGCCAACCGACGGGCGCGCCATTCTCGACAATCCGGCCATGGTCCCCGGCCTCAACGACTTACACCTGAACGTGCCGGGACGGACGCTGGTTCTGGAATACGATCCCGCCGTCTGGCCCCCGGCATGGCTGGACGAACTGATGACGACCGGAGATACCGAACGCTTGCGGTCGCTTTTGACCAACATGGCCGATACGTTTCTGAAGCGTATCCGTCAAAATTGATACAAACCGTTACGGTATATCTGTTGACGGGGAACGGCGTTTTGTATGAACGTTCGCATTTGACGGCGGTTGAACACTTATGATAAATGAAACAATATGTTTGGATTGGGTATCGACCCTCTTCCCGAATGCTGCACTCCCTCAAGCTGAACGGCACTCGATTCTACCATCTCTTCCCATACGCCAAACCATTTTCTCTCGTTGTGAAACTAACGCGGCAACCGTTTTTTCGATACCAATTTCAATTCTAACCTTAGGAGGCAAACATGAGCGACCATGATGAAGGTGGCTGCCAGGATGCGGCGTCCTCGGGCGGTGCATCGTCCGGCCGGCAGGGACCGCCGACGGGATTCCCGGGTGGGGCCGGTGAACAAATCGGAGCCATGAACGCCTATGACATCCCCCGTTACAATTCGGAAGGGTATGTCATGGGACGTCCCGAAACGGCCAATGACCCCACCTCGGCAGGCAACGTCCAGGGAGCGCCGGCCGGGATGGCAGACCCGGCCGCTGCCGGCAGCTATGGCGGCCCCGCCCAGGGGCAACCCGCACCGGGGACCATGGGCCATGGTACCATGAACGGGACTCCCGGCGAAGCGATGGCGGGCAACGGCAGCATGGGACAGCCCGCCTATCAGCCGCCGCCCCAGGGCATGGCCTACGCAGGCATGAATCCGGCCTACGGGCCGACCATGGCCGGCGGCAGCCCTACCGGGCAGCCGGGACACCAGGTACCGCCCCAGCAAACGGCCTACGCCGGTATGGGAATGCCCCCCGGGGGTCCCGCTGTCCCACCGGGATATCAACCGCCGCCCCAGGGCATGGCTTACGCGGGCATGAATCCAGCCTACGGGCCGACCATGGCGCCGCCCGGATATCAACCGCCTCCCGGAATGGGCCCCATGGGCACAGCGCCGGTTTATGAAGGGGCTCCCGGCTATTATGCGCCCTATCCCGGCGCCCCCCAGGCCCATGCAGCCGCCGAACAGACCGCACCAGCATTCAATGCCGAACACTACGGCCATATTGCCGACGTGGTCAAGGACATCGCCAACGGCGAGCAGCCGGACGTGAACAAAATCGCCGCCCTGTACAGTGGGTTCGACACTCAGTTCTGGAAAGGCGCCTTGATCGGCGCCGTATTGACGGTGCTTCTGACCAGCGAAACCGTTAAAACCGCTGTCGCCGGCACCCTTGGCGGTATTTTCGGCGCCTTTCACAAAAGCGATTCACCGGCGGCTGATGCGGGAACGAAAGCCGATGCGACCTGAACAACAAAACCGTAAGGAGCGTTACCATGGATAACTCACGCTTTACCCACTACCCGACCGGCATAACGCCGCCCCGACCGGCAACGACGACGTCCTCGGCCCTGGCCATGGGCGGGGTTGGAATGATTGTCGGGGGCTCCGCATCGGCGGCGGCCAATATCCGACGCTTGAATAGCGGAGAAATCGAAAAAAGCGAAGCGGTAAAAAATGTGATCCGCGATTCGGCCGGTGCCGGGATCGCCACGGCTGCGGCGACGGCAGTCGTCGGTGCGCTCAGGCTCGGCGGTCTGCTTTCCGTGGTGGGCCTGCTGACCACGGCCACGGCCACCAAATACCTGTACGATACGGCTTTCGAGCCCAAACCCGCACCGGCAACGGTCAAGCCGGAGACGAAAAAAGCGCCGGCGGCCAAAAAAGTGGCCAAACCGGCAAATAGAACCAAACCGAAAGCCAAGGCCAAGGCCAAACCCGCATCCAAAGCCAAACCCGCCGCGGAAAAGGAGGTGTGATGTCCAGCCCATACGATGCCAATGCATATCCCGTTTATCCACCGGCGCAGCAGTCGACCGGCCAGAATTATTACCAAACCTATTACCAGACGACTCCCGACGGCCAGGCAGTCTATATGAGAACGCCGGACGCGGCCATCCGGGAACGGAGTCTGATCCCTACGACGCAGACATCCACCCTGGGAACCTGGTTTGATTACTCCAACCCCAGCTACATCAAGGGACTGCTGCTCGGCGCCGGCGTGACGCTGCTGGTAACCAACCAGACGGTTCAAAATGCCGTGATCAAGGGAACCGTTGCTGCCTGGTCGGCCGTCGTCGGCGGAATCGAAGAGATCAAGGAAAAAGTACGGGACGCCAAGGCCGAAAAGAGCATGACCTGATCGCCCCGGCAAAAACCGCCCCATAACCTTTCATTGCATGCCCCTTCCCGTCGTTTCCACCGATGCGGTGGAAATGGCGGGGCACCGCCTATACGGCGGTGATTTCCCTGCGATGCCAAGAGGTGAGAAAAATGCCGGACAATCTGGAACGTATGTCGCAACGAAAATCGCCCGAGAAAAAGCCTTTCCTCTCGAACAAGGAAAAGCGCGAGCTGGCTAAAATCGGAATGGTAGCCTCCATGGGGACCCTTCTGGTCACCGGATTCATGGGCCGGGAGGGCAGCCGGGTGCATATCGGCTCCGGCCTGGCTTTGATCGGATTTTCTTACTGGCATTATACCTTGTATCAACCCAAAACCGGGTAGGCCCTTACTATTGCCGTGTCAAAATCAAGCAGCGATATCCCACGCTTTCGCATCGTTCACGAACTCGCCGAGAGAATACGGATCCATTTTCCGGCCCTTTACGATCCTTTGTTGGACAACGCCTATTTTCAGGCGGTGGTCGAAAATTTACCCGGTGTCCGGCGGGTGCGGATCAACGGCCGGGCCGCCAGCGTGGTTGTGGAATATGATGGATCGCCGGCAAGTCGGGAAAAAATTCTCACTACGCTCCGCCATCTTCCGTCCGATGTGTATGCAACCCGGGCGGTGGATGACAGCAATTCGCCCGAACTGGCCGATGTTTTCATCAAGGGCGCCCTGACTTTAGCCGGGCTGAAGGCACCGCTGGAAGTTGCGGCGCCGCTGAGCCTGCTGCTGGGGCTGCCGGTCATTGTAAAGGGCGTGGACACCTTTTTTAATCAAGGCGTCAAAGTAGAAACCCTCGATGCCGCAGCCGTGGGTCTGTCTCTGGCCCGTGGAGACTTCTTCACATCCAATTCAATCGTTACCCTTCTGGCCATGGGCGAATACCTGGAGGCCAGTTCGGAAAACCGTTCGACCGAACTGCTCAAGAGCCTGCTGCGCCCCCAGGTTGAGCATGTATGGGTCCAGCGCAACGGCGAGGAAATTCGCATCCCCATCGCCAAGGTGGTTGTCGGCGACAAAGTGGTCTGCGGCCCCGGCGACATCATCCCCGTGGACGGCACGGTAGAAGACGGCGAAGCGTCGGTAAACCAGAGTTCCATAACGGGTGAGTCGGTTTCTGTTCACCTTTTTTCGGGCAGGGAGGCGCTCTCCGGCTCCGTGGTCGAAGAGGGAAGACTGGTTATCCTGGCCGAGCAGGTCGGCTCTGAAACGAGCATGGCCCGCATTACGCGGTTCATGGAAAACTCCCTGCGCTCGAAATCGGAATCCCAGACCCGCAGCGCCGAACTGGCCGACAAACTGGTTCCGGTTACCCTGGCCCTGGGCACGGCCATCTTTCTTCTCACCGGCGATATTGCCCGGGCGACCGCCGTATTGACCGTCGACTATTCCTGCGCCATCAAGTTGGCCAACCCCGTCGCCGTGAAAACGGCCATGTACGATGCGGCCAAAAGCGGCGTTCTGGTCAAAGGCGCCCAGGCCCTGGACGCCCTGGCCGGGATCGACACCCTTGTGCTCGACAAGACCGGCACCCTGACCAACGGTGTGCTGCAGGTAACCGATGTCGTATCGACCGGAGATTTGACGGCGGATGCACTGCTGGCGCTGGCGGCTGCCGCGGAGCAGCATTACGCCCATCCGGTGGCCCATGCGGTGATGCAGGCCGCCCAAGAGCGCGGGCTGGAACTGCCGGCCATGTCCAATGTCGACTATATCGTGGCCCACGGGGTTTCCGCCTATGTCGAGGACCAGCGTGTTCTGGCGGGCAGCCTGCATTTTTTGCAGGATGACGAAGGCGTCGATTGCAGCGGCGTCAGCGCATTGGCGGATCGTCTGCGTCGGGAGGGGAACAACCTGTTGTATATCAGCCGGTCCGGGGTTCTGGAAGGCGTGATTGCGTTTCGGGACGACCTGCGGCCCGAAGCGCCGGCGGTCCTGCGGGGGCTCAAAGCCACCGGTATCCGCCGGATTGTCGTGCTTACCGGCGACCACAGGGATACGGCCCAGGCCGTCATCGGCCCGCTCGACGACGTCAGCGAACTTCACTGGGAGATGAAACCGGAAGACAAGTCCCGGATCGTCAAGGAGTTGAAAGACGATGGGTGCACGGTGGCCTTTGTGGGCGACGGCGTCAACGACGCGCCGGCCATGATCACCGCCCAGGTGGGGATCTGCATGCCCGACGGATCGAACCTGGCCAAGGAGGCTGCCATGGTGCTTCTTTTGGAAGACGATCTGGAGGCCTTGCTCAAGGCCCGTCAGGTAGCGACCCAAACGCGCGTGGTAATCGAAAACTGTTTCAAGTCCGCCGTGGGATTCAACTCCATCGTTCTCCTGATGGCTACCTTGGGCGTCATCCCGGCCGTTGCCTCGGCACTGTTGCATAACATGAGCACCGTCAGTATTTTGGGATACGCCGCCTTGAGTAATCGGACGAACGGCAAACGGTAATCCTTTTGTCACCGGTGACGGCTAACGCTCATCCCTCGCCCCTCATTCCTCGCCCCTCCTTCACAGTTCACCGTTCACCGTTCACTGACCACTGATCACTGTTCACCGACCACTGTTCACCGACCACTGTTCACCGACCACTGTTCACCGTTCAAAAAACATTTGACACCAAAGTGGCAAACAATTATACATGTGTTATAGACTCGTAACACTGTATAAATTGAATTGCATAAAAATCCCGATTAGGAGGTGATACCATGATTAGAGCGATTCTCGGTTTCGCGGCCGGTTTTGTCGTCGCCGGGTTGGTGACCAATAGCGGAAGCGTGAAAAAGTTTAAGGAAGTTGCTGCGGAGAAGGCTTCAAAGCTGAAGGATGCGGCTTGTGAAAATGCCGCTAAAGTGAAATCGGCGACCCAAAAAGCCGCCGCCGCCGTGCGTGAGGAATTTTCCAGCAAAGAAGACGAAGCAAAGGAAAAGGCCTAGCCGTTTCGGTGAATATACCAACGGGTCGCCCCGCAAGACCGTATCGGTGGGGCGAATCCAATACCAAAAGGAGGTGCTTGTATGCATTTACCACTACTTGTAACCCCATTGGGGTGGGTTGTTCTGGGTGCCACCGGTTACCTGCTTTACAGGGCGGGTAAAAAATCGGGAAAGAAAGAAGCCGAAAAAGAACCGGAAACGAAAAAGGCCTGATCGAGCCTTAAAATGGCAACGGCCACCCGTGGATGGTATTGTCGGCCGGCGTCCAGCCGCGCCTGGGTGCCGGCCGGTAGTATTGAAAGGCAAAAAGGATGACAACATTCGAAACGAGCGTGGTGATCGCCAGGCCCTTGGAAGATGTGTTTGCCTTTACAACCGACATCAGCAATAACACCAAATGGCAGAAAATTCTGGTGGACGCCGGCCTGACCCGGGGAGAGACCATGGATGTCGGGGCGACCTATCGCTATACGGTTAAATTCATGGGAAAACGCATAGAAACCGAAGCCGTGGTGACCGCCTTCGAAGAAAACCGTGCGTTTTCGGCCAAAACCCTGCGCGGCCCCGTGACAGGTGAATTTCATCTGGCCTTCGAGCCGGTCTATGCCGGCACGGCGCTGACCACCCGCTGCAAGGCCGAACTCGGCTATTTCAAATATACCAAACCCATTGCCCTGCGGCTGGCCAAAGAACAGTATCGAAAGGATTTGGATGCGCTGAAACACATCCTCGAGGCATCTCCTGACGACGGCGAGACATTGGCTTCTCGTCAATAGTGGTTTCCGGTTGATTTCAACGCGACAGTTCCCTATTGTTTTGCAGTGCGACGATCACACGGTTCGGAAAGGCTTGCATGGAAACAGCACTCAGCGAGGAAATCACCGCCATCAGAGCGCGTTATGGCCTGTCACTGGCTCAATTCGGCTCCCTGGTCGGGGCGCCGGCCACCTCTGTCAAACGATGGGAAGCCGGGGTCGACCCACGGGAACAATTTTTTTTCCAGCTCTATCTGGTTGTGGGGCTGATCAAAGATCCGGACGAAGTGTTTTATGATCTGGGACGACAGGGAATCCTTCTGGATAAAGCCCAATGGGACGTGTTCGCCGCCCTGGTCAAAGGGGCGGACCGCAGCATCGACGTGTCTGCTCAGATCGGCCTCGACTCCCCGGAGGTGGGGCAGGCCGTGGTAACCGGCATTCGCGGCTTGCTTACCCTGATTGCCGGATCATTTGCAGCCAAAAATGCATTGGGGGAGAAGGTCAGCGCATCGCTGGCCACCAGAATCGCAACCCTATTGAAATGAGAAGCGCATGTCGGAAATCAAGCTCAGGGAACCCGATCCCGATCTGATTCCTCTGTTGAGAAAATGCAGCAGCGAAGAACTGGATAATCTGGTAGGGTATCTCACCCAAAAAGGCGGGGTCTCCTCGCAACTGAAGAGCACCAAACCATACCGGCGCTGGCACCCCGACCACAGTAAGTACGTGGACGAGATTATCGCCGAAATCCAGAAGTACGGCGGGAACACGATTTTCAATATCGTTCGCGGCGGGGTGGGGGTGACCTACCGGGATATCGTTTTAAAAGTGGCGTCCCGTCTAAAGGTGAAGACCGTCAAGGGCGACCCCATCGATCAGGTCGAGCAGCAGATTCTGATGAAAGTGCTGGAAAAATCCTGGGAGAAGATGAACGATACGGAAAAAAAGACATTGATCGAAGGCATCATGCCCGAAACCGGTGTCGGGGATCTGCCCAAGGAGTTTCCGACGGCCCTTTTGCAGGCCGGAATCATCGCCGGAGGTGGAATCGTCTCCTACAAATTGTCGCTCATCGTGGCCGGCGCGGTGGCCCGGGCATCGCTCGAGCGGGGGATTACCTTTATCGCCGGCACATCCGTGGCACGCTGGTCCGCGGCCTTCGCCGGAGCCGTGGGACTGGGGATCGCCGCATTGTGGACCCTGTTCGATGTGCTGGGGCCGGCGTATCGGGTACTGATCCCGTGTGTATTGCATATCGCCCTGCTCAGGCAGCTTTATGCGCTGAAGGAAAGCGGCGTGGATCCTCGAAAAATGCCGGCCGATGCCGGTCACTCGGCCCGACGGGAAATTCTGTTCCGCAAATTTTCTTAAAGGTAATGGACCGGGAATCAGCCAAAGCATGACGGCACCATTGCCAAAACATCGGGGCCACGATATCGGCATGCCGAGGCATCACCCGCCTGAAGTTGCCACGGATAGTTTTAGGTTTAAAAAATTATTTGATATGTCTATCCACATGATGTATGATCAACCCACATTGGTTCCCTTTACATGAGAACCCTTGTCGTTAAAGTCATACCCCGGAAAGGCGGCCTACCTTTCGAGCGGGTGAAAGGTTAGCGCAAAAGCCAAAAAGCCTATATCATGACGATTCCACTGAGCCGGGCACCTTTTGACCGTCCACTGATCCTTAAGGATATTACCGAACCCGACCTGGAGGCCTTACTCTCCCGTGTGGGTCTTTTTCGCGGGCACGCTTTCGTTCGGGAAGACGAAGATGTGCTGGTGCATCCGGTGCGTGTGCGCGGCCCCAAAGGAGAAGCCGTGCTTGGCGGGGGAATGGCCATGCGCGTGATCGTGCATCTGGACGATGGACGCCGCATGCCGTTGGCAGATATGACCGCCGGACAGCGGGGACATATCGAGGGCACCACCTGCTCCGCCAACCTCTCCGATGCCCTGAACACATTGGGGCTGCATGAAAACGAAGAAATTGTCTACTTGCGTCAACTGCCCCCGATGGACTATACTATTCTGGTGGATCGCAATGTGAAACAGCGCATCCAGGAAGGCATGGCAGCCAAAATCTGGGGCCGCATCGGCGACCGCCATCTGCAGTTCGTCTCGGCCGGCAAGGGACAGCCCTTCTTTGTAGAAAAAATCCTCGGCGGTTCGCAATCCGCAAATGCGCTTCGGAAAAAGGGTATCGTTCAAGGACGCACCATTGCCCTGTATGCGGTAGCGCCGGCCCAAATCTTCAATATGGCGGCCCATGCGCCCGTGGTCATCAGCACCAATGACGGACTGCACCTTCATCTTCGGAAGCGTCAGGCTGAGCATATGCTGGTTCTGCTGGCGAAAAAATAGCGTCCGCCGCTCTTCTCTTTGTCCAACCACAAATTTCAAGAGGTACCTATGTATTGGAGTCCTTCCGCACCGTCGACCGGTCCGTCGTTGGTCGCCTATCCATCCATACCCGGCACACCGACCTCTACGGTCGTTACAGCGGCACCATCGTCGGCAATGGTCGGCCAGACACCGGCAAGGCCCGTTAATATTCCGCCATCCGTCAGCGCCCCTGTATCGGCGGCACTTCTCGGCGCGGTGATCGGTGGCGCCAATGCCTTCGGCCGAAACATGTACCACGTGCAGCAGGGGGAAATGACCGTGTCCCAGGCCGTGGTGCGCGGTCTGATGCACGGAGCCGCCACCAGTCTGGCAACGACCACGGCCACCGTTCTTACCGCCAACGTGACGGACAGCGATGCACTGCACTTGGCCGCGCTGGCGGCAACCGCAGCCGGTCTTTCCTACCTGATTTCCGCTGGCGCCCATACAGCCCTGCAACGGCGTGACGCCGGAGCGTAAACTCAGTCCATAAAAAAATCGCAAGTGTAGCGCCTTGTCCTCCAAAATCCGGAGTGATATGGTTTTTTTATCCATCCATTACCGCAGCAACCACAGATAGTGATCAAAAGAAATCGGCGGGATGGCGTTGGTTGCAAAATTAAAAACGCGAACTGAGCCGTCATTGATGAAAACAATCTGTTTTTTATATATCTTTCTTTTATTCTTGTTGGGATCGCCTCTGACTCTATCCGCTCAAAGTGATCAACCGCTAGTGATGGCATTCAACAATACCATCTCAAAACCGTGGAAATGGATAGAAAACGGAACGTATGTCGGCCCTTTCATAGATGCCATGCAGCAGGTGGCGGATCGCAGCAGGATTCGTATAGAGTTGAAACCGCTGCCCTGGAAAAGAGTGCTGCTGGGAATGAAATCCGGGGAAGTGGACGGTTTTTTTGGTGGCTACAAAACGGCCGAACGCGAATCTTTTGGCCTGTTTGTGGAAACGCCCCTAAGCTGGTCGACGCTATCGATTTTTGTCAGAAAAGGAAAGGCGTTTTCCTTTGACAGGATTGACGACCTGTATGGCAGAAAAATCGGTATCGTTCGCGGCTATAATACCAGCGCGGAATTCGATCAAGCGGCCAATGAAAAAAAGATTCTGGTTGAAGAAACCAGCAATTACATCAGCCTGATAAAGATGCTGGCGGCCGGAAGGATCGAAGGAATCGTGGGCGCTACTTCAACGATCCAGGCCCATCTGGTGGATATGAACTGGACGGATCGGTTTTCCATGCTGCCGAATCCGGTTGCCGGCCCCAAACCCATTTATATCTGTCTTTCCAAACGATCGAAAAACTTCGACCAGCAAGAACTCGCCGCCAAGATGAATCAGGCGTTAAAAGCGATGGAAACAGAAAACGTATTTGAAGAAATTGCGAAGAAATATGGATATAGCAAATGTGTTGTCTTTGGTTGTATTTCGCAAATGCAGTAGCGGTATCTTCGTAGTTTCTTCTTGTTCTCCCGACTTGATAAATTAAACGGCATTTTATCTGTCGACCCATAACCCGCCTTGAGGTAGCAAAATCGGTTCAACAGCAAAAATACTTCCTGCCGGCATCCGCTACCTGGCAGCCACTGTATGCATCCTACTGGTTCTTCTGCTGCTGGCCGGTGCCCTGGCCATCCCGTATCTCTTTGAGTCTCCGTCCATGTGGTACAAATTCGGAGCTGCAAAAATCAGCTTGCGCGCCGGCAAAATGCTGGGCATGGCCGCCGGCCTGCTGATTCTTCTGCAGCTTCCCCTGGCCGGTCGCCTGAAGAGTCTCGACCGCATCTTTTCCCTTCCCGGCCTGATCCGTCAGCACCGCTGGCACGCCTGGGCCATTGTTCTCATGGCCCTGATCCACCCGCTGTGCGTGCTGCTTGCCGAAGGCAAAATGATGATCCCCCTGGAGATGCGCTACTGGCCGGAATGGGTGGGCGTGGGGTTGCTGGCCGTCCTTCTGGTGCAGTTTGCCTGCACCCAATGGCGGCGGCCGTTGAAAATCGCTTTCCACCACTGGCTGACAGGCCACCGCATCACCGGCCTAATGATTGCGGCACTGCTGATTGTGCACGTGCTCTATGTCAGCGAGACCTTTACCGACAACCCACCGCCCCGCCTGGCCGTTCTGGCGGCCGCCGGCGTCTTCACCCTTTTCTGGCTGTGGGTCCGCAGCGCCGGGCTGCGTAACCGCCGACGCCCCTTTACAGTTACCCGGGTCGAAAATATCGGCCGGGAATGTACCTGTGTGGAAGTCGCACCGGAGCAAGGCATTTCCATGGCATATCTCCCAGGCCAGTTCGCCTTCGTCTCTTTTACGGGTCAACACCTGTCCCGCGAACCCCACCCCTTTACCCTGGCCTCCACACCCAGTCGGCCCGGAGTGATCCAGTTTGCTATCCGTCACTGTGGGGACTGGACCCGGCAGGTGGACGGCCTGGCCATCGGCGACCGGGCCTACCTCCAGGGACCGTTCGGCTGCTTCAGCCATCTTCTGCATACCTCGCCGCAACAGGAACTGATCATGATCGCCGGAGGCATCGGCATCACCCCGATGCTGAGCATGCTGCGATTCATGGCCGATCACGGCGACCCACGCCCCATTACCCTGATCTGGAGCAACCGCAGCCGGGAACACCTGGTCTTCACCGAGGCGTTCGAACATCTAACCGCAAAATTGACAGGCTTGCGCCGCGTCCCTATTTTTACGCAACATACGGACGGTGGAAAGCCTTCAGAGCGATTGAACCGGAAGATGCTGGAAACCTTGCTCGGCGGCTGCAGTCGCAAATCGGCAGTTTTTCTATGCGGCCCGCCATCAATGATGACCACGCTCGCCACAGACCTTAAAGCTCTCGGCTTTTCCGCCCGCTCGGTTATTACCGAAGCCTTCGGCTTTTAGCGCTTGCCGCACAACGACACCCTCCTTCTCGGTGCATCGCGGCAAAAGCCGACATTGCCAATAACGATGCCGTGCCAAAAGAGCACGTCCCGACAGGAGGAATTTTATGAAAACATCCATCCGATTTGTCGCCGTCACAATATTTCTCTTCGTTTTCGCAGTCCAATCCCAAGCCGCCGCACCCCAATGGGAATTGGATCCGGCCCATGCCGGCATCTACTTCAGCGTCAATCACATCTACTCTACGACCCGTGGGTATTTCGAAGACTTTACCGCCACGGTGAACTTCTCGCCCGACGACCTGGCCGGCAGCCGCTTTGACTTCGAAGTCAAAGTCAAAAGCATCAATACCGGCAACAGCAAACGGGACGGCCATCTCAATTCAGGCGATTTCTTCGATTCCAAAAAATACCCCAAGATGACTTTCACCAGCACGGCCGTGAAGCATGTCAAGGACAACCAGTACATCGTGGAAGGTAAGTTGACGGTCAAGGATGTCAGCCAGAGCGTTTCGGTTCCCTTCACCCTGCTGGGCATTAGCACGCACCCGTTTGACGCCAAGTCGGAAGTGGCCGGGTTCGAGGCCCGCATGACCATCGACCGGCTCAGCTATCATGTAAGCAACGGGAAGTTTTACGAGATGGGCGTGGTCGGCAAGGATGTGGATGTACTCATCACCATGGAAGTGACCCGTAAAAAGTAGATCTGTACAATAAAAACGGCGGCCCGCAAGATGCGGGTCGCCGTTTTTAGGGAGACCGATTACTGTCGGGAGGGATCGGTCACATTAGATGTCGTAGTACAGGAAGAACTCGTGGGGATGCGGACGCAGCTTCACAGGGTTGACTTCGCTGGCGGTCTTGTAATCGATCCACATGTCGATGGCATCCTTTGTGAAGACGTCGCCCTTGAGCAGGAAGTCGTGGTCTTCCTCCAGCGCAGCCAGGGCTTCATCCAGGGAACCCGGCGCGGAGGGGATCTCGGCCAGTTCTTCGGGAGGCAGATCGTAAATGTTCTTGTCCAGCGGATCGCCCGGATCGAGCTTATTCTCGATCCCGTCGATGACTGCCATCAGTATGGCAGAGAAGGCCAGGTAGCCGTTGCAGGACGGATCGGGCGTACGGAACTCGATGCGCTTGGCCTTGGGAGACGCCGAGTACATGGGTATCCGGATGGAGGCGCTGCGGTTACGGCTGGAGTAGGCCAGGTTCACCGGAGCCTCGAAACCCGGCACCAGGCGCTTGTAGGAGTTGGTGGTCGGGTTGGTGAGGGCACACAGGGCCCGGCAGTGCTTCAGGATGCCGCCGATGGCGTACAGGGCTTCCTGGGAAACCCCGGCATACTTGTCGCCGGCAAAAAGCGGGTTGCCGTCTTTCCAGATGGAGATATGGGTGTGCATGCCGGTGCCGTTGTCTTCGAACAGCGGTTTGGGCATGAAAGTGACGGTGTGACCGGCCTTGTAGGCCACATTCTTGAGAACATATTTGAACCACATGAGCTGGTCGGCCATCTGCAAAAGCGGCTTGAAGCGCATGTCGATCTCGGCCTGACCGGACGTGGCCACTTCATGGTGCTGGCACTCCACATCGATGCCCAGGTTCTCCAGGGTCAGCATCATGTCTGTGCGCAGATCCTGAAATTTGTCGGTCGGCGGTACGGGGAAATAGCCTTCCTTGTGGCGCGGTTTGTAGCCCAGGTTGGGCTCTTCGCAACGGCCCGTGTTCCAGACGCCTTCCACCGAATCGATGGAGTAGAAGGCGCCATTGCGCTGGCTTTCGAAGCGGATGTCGTCGAAAATGAAGAATTCGGCTTCCGGTCCGATGAAGGCGGTATCGCCGATACCGGTGCTCTTGAGGTAAGCTTCGGCCTTCTTGGCGATGTTTCGCGGGTCGCGGGAGTAAGCTTCACGGGTGATCGGATCGACGATGTTGCCAATGAGCACCAAGGTGGGCTCCTTGTAAAAAGGATCTATTTTCGCCGTAGTCGCATCGGGCACCACCAGCATGTCGCTGGCGTTGATCGGCTGCCAGCCGCGGATACTGGAGCCGTCGAAACCGAAGCCATCTTCGAAGCTGCCCTCTTCCAGCTCGCCGATGGGCACCGAAAAATGCTGCCACATACCCGGAAAATCCATGAAACGGATGTCCAGCACCTTTACGCCGTTTTCCTTTGCCATTGCCAATACTTGTTCTGGGGTCATGTTTTCCTCCAATATTAGGTTGTTAGATATTTATCTGTTTTCCTGTTTAAATAGCGTCCTTGCCCTTCTCGCCCGTCCTCACCCGGATCACCTCTTCCACGGAAAAGACGAAGATCTTTCCGTCGCCGATTTTACCGGTGTTGGCCGAATTTTGAATGGCCTCCACCACCTGGTCGGCACGCTCGGAGTCGACGATGATCTCGATTTTCACTTTGGGGATGAAATCCACCACATACTCGGCGCCCCGGTAGATCTCTTTGTGGCCTTTCTGGCGCCCGTAGCCTTTGACCTCCGAAATGGTCATCCCCTGGATGCCGATCTCGTTGAGGGCCTCTTTCACATCGTCCAGCTTGAAGGGCTTGACGATGGCCTCGATTTTTTTCATTTTTCTACCTCCTGTTAAATTTGGTCGTGAGAGCGATACAGATCATTCTATGTTCAATGCAAGTTACATGATTTCGAATCCGCGTTCTCCATGCAGGGCATTGTCCAACCCCTGAATCTCTTCGTCTCCGTCGACCCGCAGGCCGCCTGTGATCGTTTTGGTGACAAAAACGACGATCAGCGTCCCGACGGCGGTGAAAACGGCCGTGGCAATGATTGAAATGATCTGGGTCCACAACTGCCCGGGGTTGCCGTAAAACAGGCCGGCCGCGCCTTCGGTGATGGTTGGGTTGGCGAACAGACCGGTAGCCAAAGCGCCCCAGATGCCGCACATGCCGTGGACGCCGAAGGCATCCAGAGCGTCATCATAGCCCACTTTCTGTTTGATCACGGCAACGGAAAAATACCCCAGGGCTCCGGCGCCCAGGCCGATAATCAGGGATGCCGTCAGATTGACGAAACCGGCGGCCGGGGTAATGGACACCAGTCCGGCCACCACACCCGAGGCGATGCCCAGCACGGTGGGTTTTCCGGTGGCGCTCCATTCGCAGAACATCCACACCAGGGCTGCCGTGGCCGCCGAGGTATTGGTCACCAGAAAAGCCGATGCGGCCACGCCATCGGCGGCCAGTTGGCTGCCGGCGTTGAATCCGAACCAGCCGAACCAAAGCAGGGCTGCGCCCAGGGCCGTCAGGGTGATGCTGGAAGGAAACATGGCTTCCTTGCCGTAGCCGATGCGCTTGCCCAGTACCAGGGCCAGTACCAGCCCCGCCACGCCGGCGTTGATGTGCACCACGTTTCCGCCGGCAAAATCGAGGGCGCCCATCTCTCCCATCCAACCGCCGCCCCATACCCAGTGGGCGATGGGACAGTAAATGAAGGTAACCCAGAGGATGGTAAAAACGATCCATGAGGAAAATTTCATGCGGTCCACCACCGACCCCAGTACCAGGGCCACGGTGATGGCGGCAAAAGTCATCTGGAACAGGGCAAATACCAGGGTCGGTATGGAGCCGGAAACGCTGTCGACGCCGATACCGGCCATAAAGAAGTGGTCGAAGCCGCCGATGATGCCGGCCTTGCTCGTCCCGAAAGCCAGCGTGTAGCCCCACATCATCCAGATCACGCTTGCCAGGCAGTAGGCGACGAACGTCATGGCCAGAGTGTTGAGCAGGTTTTTATATCGGGACATGCCGCCGTAAAACAGGGCCAGTCCGGCCGGGGTCATCATCATCACCAGGGCCGTGGCGACGATGATCCAGGCCGTGTCGCCCGCATTGATCGCATCTTCGGCGAAAGCGGGGGTTGCGATGAATCCAAGCAGTGTTGCAAGCCAGATCGATTTCAATTTCATAAGGATTGGTCCTTGTTTTTCTTAAGATTAATGTTTGTCTGTCCTTACTCCTCCCCCAAACACAGGGATTCAGGCCTCAGCCGGACAGCGGATCTTCCCCCGGGAGTATCTCCGCAATGGCTGCTTTGAGGGCCTCGACCTGATGCGGTGCGTCCACCTTTTGGCCGTCGAAATCCCTGACATAAAAAACATCCACCACCTGATCCACTTTGGTGGCGATTTTGGCGACCCAGATGTCCAGGCCGCACTTGAAAAGCGCATCGGTTACCCGGAAGAGCAGACCGGGGAAATCGAATGTCACCACCTCGACGATGGTGAAGAAACTGGACGTGTCGTTGTCCACCACGATTTCCGTGGGCCGTTCGGCGGTATACGGCTGGATGGGCGTGGCATCGTTGTCTTTGCGGACCAGTTCCCTGGTCAGATCCAGCCGGTCCGTGAGGGCCTCTTCGAGATTTCTGCCGGCCCGCTCCCAGCGCTCGTCCTCGAATATCGGATCCGGTGGCGGCGTCACTTCGAACACGTCCAGGGCGATGTTGTTGCGCCAGGTAAACACCTGAACATCGAGGATATTGATGTTGTTCAGGGTGAAAACCCCGGCGATTCTGGAAATCAGACCGGGCCGGTCCTTGCCGCAGATGGTCACGGTACGGGTTTCGGCACCGGGGATTTTTTCGATCTGCCACACAAAGGGCTTATCACCGAGTCTGTCATACAGCTTCAGATGACCCGGAATTTTTTCCGCCGGCATGTAAAGCATGTAGCGGGGGGACATGAAATTGAGAAGCCTCTCCAGGCGGTCCGCCTCCATCTCCCCGCCCATGGCGGCGGCGACTTCCTGTCTTTTCTTCTCGACGCTTCTGACGGCGCGGCCGGAGGCCAGTTCACCGTGTTCGAGGACATTGAGCACCTTGAAGAACAGGTTGCGCAAAAGGCTGGAGGTCCAGTCATTCCAGGCCTTGGGGCCGGTGGCCATGGAGTCGGCAACGGTGAGCAGGTAGAGCATTTTCAAAAGCTCCACCTTTTTGATGGCCCGGGCCATGGAGAGGGCCGTCTCTTCATCGTTGACGTCCCGCCGGGTGGCCGTTTGAATCAGCAGCAGGTGATGCTCGACCAGAAAGGCCACGATTTTGGCGTCCGCCGGGTCGGCGCCTTTTTCCAGCAAAATTTTCTCGGCCAGAATCGCTCCGCGTTCTGAATGGCCGCTTGTGGGCTCCCCTTTGCCGATATCGTGGAGCAGCGCCGCCCACAGGAGCAGCTTCTTTTTTCGCAACTCCTTGTAAAGGCTGGTCGCCAGCGGATCATTGGGATGGAGGGCGTCGCCGTCGATCTCCTTGAGGATTTTAATGGTATAAAGCAGGTGCCGGGCAACGGGATAAAGATGATACTGGTCGAACTGAATTCGGTTGATGACCGGCTTGAATTCGGGAATGAACCGCGCCAGAAAACCCGTATTGAGCATCTGATTGAGCACCTCGAAGGCCCGGTTGGACCGAATCAGGATGCGCTCGAACTGTTTCACCACTTCCGGGTCGGACCGGAAGCGGGCGTCGACGAGATCGCCGAAATCCTGCACCAGTCTTTTGGCTTCGCTGTTCAATGGCGCCTTCTGAGCGGCACTTTCCACAAAAATGTCCATCAGCAGCTGCGGATGGTTGAGTATTTTTTCCGGAGAAGTGAAATTGAGCATGCTGCGGTTGAATTTGAGGCCTTTGACTTCGGTAACCTTAAGCCCCTTGTTCTTTCTTTTAAGCCGTTTGCTCTGCTCCATCTCGTACAGGAACATTTCATGCTGCTGCTTGACGTACTCCATATGGCTGTGCAGTTCGCCGAGCAGGTGCTCCACGGGCAAATGGCCGTTGACCGAAGCCACCCCCATCACCTCGGCCAGCTTGCGCTGCTGTTCAAGGTGGATCCGGTCGCTTTTGCGGCCCATCATCAGGTGAAAGCGGTTTCTCACGTTCCAGATAAACGCCAGGGCGTCGGACAGCCGCCTGTAATCTTCATGGGAAAAATAGCCGTAATATTCCAGGTCCCGGCGGTGTTTGATCCCGGATTTGATCTTGGCGATCCAAAGCATGGTGTGATAGTCCCGCAAGCCCCCCTGGCCTTCCTTGAAGTTGGGCTCCAGCAGGTAGGAAGAGTCGCCGAAATGGCGATGCCGGTCCCGGTTGGTTTCCACCAGCCAGGAAATGATCGCGTCCGGTTTGAGGTTGATGAACTTGGCACGGATCTGGTCCATCAATTTCATGAAAAGGGGCGACATGCCGCAGATGAAACGGGCATCGAGGATGGAGGTCAGCACCTCGAAATCCTTGCGCGACATGGAGATGCACTCTTTGATGGAGCGCGTGGCGTGCCCCACATCCAGGCCCATGTCCCACAAGGGGTAGATGATTTCGCGAACCAGTTCCTCGGCCACCGGGGGAACCTTTTTTTCGAACAGAAACAGCAGATCCACATCGGAGTAAACGCACTGCTCGCTACGCCCGTATCCTCCCAGAGCCACCACGGCATAGGGGTTTTTGGCAATGCCCATGGTGGGACCCACCACGCTTTTTTCGTAGCTCTGGTGAAAATAGTCGTCGATGAGCCGGGCGTGGTCGTCGAGAAATGTCGGGGCCTTGCCGGCCACCAGCGCATCGACAAGCCGTTCGCGCCCTTGTTTCAGGGTCACGGAAACATCGGCGTATAAATTGTGGGGGTGGGGATCGTTCACATCTTTACCTTGGTTGTTGTGTCGAACAATCAACTACCACAGCAACCGGCGTGCCATATAGCAAAACAGGTAAATTATATTGAAAAATTAGTGTGTTGCATTATTTTACGAATATATTGAATTCAATCTTGATATTACAAAAATGAAATAATAATTTGAAAATAATTACAAAAATGAAATTAGCATATTGAAAGCTAAAACTTGCGAGCGCTGCAAAGAATCGCCTAATCCGACCCGTTTTGAAAAAAATCCACCCCGAAGCAGCAGGACCGGGCCGCTTCAGGGTGGATTGGGGGGGGAGGAACAGATGGCTTACCGTGCGATAATCATCCGACTCGTATTGGAGCCCTTACGACTGAGTTACCGGTTTGGCGGACGGGCTGTACCCGGGAGCCCCTGCCGAAGGCGGCCCGCCGATGGAAGAGATGCCGCCATGGGTGGAGACACCGAAGTCCGGATAGGCGATGCCACCGTGTTCGGCAAGGTCCAGCCCTTCCAGTTCTTCTTCCGGGGAAACCCGCAGGCCCATGGATTTGTCGATGAGTTTGAACATGATGAAGGCCATGGGGAAGGTCCAGATAAAGCAGGCGGCGATGCCCAGCAGCTGAACCCCGATAATACTGGCCGAAGTTCCGCCGATGTTGAAAATTCCGGCGGCCAGTGTGCCCCAGGCGCCATTCACGCCATGGACGGAAACTGCGCCGACAGGGTCGTCGACCTTGATTTTGTCGAAGAACAGGACCGAAAAGACCACCAGGACGCCGGCAACGGCACCGATAATAATGGCGCTACCGGGCAGGACGTTGGCACAACCGGCGGTAATGGCGACCAGACCGGCCAACGCGCCGTTAAGGCTCATGCCGACTTCGGGTTTGCCGAATTTGGCCCAGGAGGCGATCATGGCCAGTACGGCACCAGCGGCGGCGGCCAGGTTGGTGTTGACGAAAATCATGGCGATGCTGGTATCCGCGGTGGTGGTGGAACCGGGGTTGAAACCGAACCAACCCAGCCACAGGATAAAGACACCCAGGGCCGCCAGCGGGATATTGTGGCCCATGATGGGTTTGACTTTTCCGTCTTTGGTGTATTTCCCGATTCTGGGGCCGAGAACGATAGCACCGGCCAAAGCCGCCCAACCGCCCACAGAGTGGACCACGGTGGATCCGGCGAAATCGATGAAACCGAAGCCTTCCAGCCAGCCGCTGCCGTTAAGCAGGCTGCCCCAGGCCCAGGAGCCGAAAATCGGGTAAATCACGGCAGAAACGACGATACTGTATAGAATGTAGCCGGTGAACTTGGTGCGCTCGGCCATGGCGCCGGAAACAATGGTGGCGGCCGTGGCGGCAAAAACGACCTGGAACATCCAGAAGGCCAGGACCCAGGGATCGCCATCCGGCGTGAAATCGCTGAGGAAAAAACCCGAGGTGCCGAACCAGCCGGTGGAAGAAACCCCGAACATCAGGCCGAAGCCGATAGCCCAGAAGGCGATGGAGCCGATGGAAAAGTCCATGAGGTTTTTCATCATGATGTTGATGGAGTTCTTCGCGCGGGTGAAACCGGCCTCCACCATGGCGAAACCGGCCTGCATGAAAAACACCAGACAAGCGGCCACCAGGGTCCACAGGTAGTTGGCATGGGTCTGCACCAGATCGATGGCTTCCTTGTTGGTCAGCACCGTGGGTTCGGGATCCGCCGCCATAGCAAACGGAACACTCATCAAAACAGCCAGAATCAGCAGGACAAAAGTTTTCAATTTCATTTTTTTCTCCCTTGAATAAAATTATGTTTAAAATTCAAATTATTCGTTTTTAGGCTAAATAGCGTCCTTGCCGGATTCCCCGGTGCGAATGCGATAGGCGCCTTCAATGGGCAAGACGAAGATCTTGCCATCGCCGACACTGCCGGTATTGGCCACCTCGGTGATGGTGGAAACCACTTTGTCCGCCATATCGGCGTCCACGACAACGTCGATCTTGACTTTGGGGATGAAATCGGTCTGGTACTCGGCGCCGCGGTAAATCTCCTTATGACCTCGCTGGCGTCCGAATCCTTTGACTTCACTGATGGTCATACCGGATACGCCGATCTTATTGAGGGCGTCTTTGACATCGTCCAGTTTGAACGGTTTAATGATTGTTTCGATTTTTTTCATGGAAGCATCTCCTGATTAATGAGTTGAGCAATCCCGGGCATTGACGTCTTTGACATCCTAATGAGCAACCGCTGTGCCAATTACACGCATCAATCAGATAACTATTTGGAAATAAAAATAATAATTATCATACCAAAACAAATCATCCGATACCGTATTTACTTTTTTGTGTTTTAAATGGTATAAAAATTACAAATTTAGTATAAAAATATATTGTTATTACATAAACGTTATTTTTATGCGCTGATCGTGTTGTCCAGACACATATGGAGATCCTCTTCCGTCTTGAATCGGGGAATTTGCCATGGGGGCGCTCTTATTATTATTGGTATCAGGATCCAAACCGGACCGAATGAGGATCGCACCTTTCGATCCTTGTTAATCATTCGGATTCCACCTGGTCTTTCTGGCCCGGCCGGCCGGGGCTTCTCAGCCCCGAAATATGAATTCGAGCGCTTCGGTTACAAAAATGTAACGCTGCTTGCGTGATGCCTTGACTGAAGGATCATCATGTTTCTGGGCAGAATCGCGGGCCGCTTTCCGATTTGAAATTATGGCTTGAATTTTATTCACGATCTCCATAAGTTGGTTTTTCACCACGGAAGGGCTGACCGAAAGATTCAACCCGTTGCCCCCGAAACCCACCGACGGAACAGGAGACCGACCGATGACCGTTGCCCGTAAAATTGAAACGATCATGACCCAATCGTCATGGATTCGAAAAATGTTCGAAGAGGGCGCCAAACTCAAAGCTGAACATGGCGCCGACAATGTCTTCGACTTCAGCCTGGGAAACCCCAATCTCCCGCCGCCCGAAAAATTCAACGAGGTTTTACGGGATACGGTGGATTCATGCGGCCTTGGCGACCACTGCTACATGCCCCAGGCCGGATATCCCCAGGTGTGTGTGTCCGTGGCCGAATACCTCACTGAAGAACAGGGGGTGGCCATGAGCTGCGATGACGTCATCATGACCTGCGGCGCGGCCGGTGCCCTGAACGTTATTTTCAAGGCCCTGCTCGATCCCGGCGACGAGGTGCTGACCCCCACCCCCTGCTTTGTGGAGTACCGCTTTTACGCCGACAACCACGGCGGGGTGCTGAAGATGGTGGGCACCCGGCCGGATTTCACCCTTGACCTGGATGCCCTTGCCGACGCCATTACCGAGAAAACCAAGATCGTTCTGATCAACTCGCCCAACAATCCGACCGGCCAGATTTACGACAGAGCCAGCCTGGATGCCCTGGGAAAAATCCTCGAACAAAAAAGCGGCCAGTTCGGCCACACCATTTATCTGGTTTCCGACGAGCCCTACCGCAAAATCGTTTTCGACGATGCCCAGGTACCCTCTATCTTCCAGAGCTACGCACAGTGCATCCTGGCGACATCCTATTCCAAGGACATCTCCATTCCCGGCGAACGCATCGGTTTTGCCGCGGTCAACCCCGGCGCCACGTATAAAAGGGAGCTGATGGCAGGCATGGCGCTGACCAACCGGATTCTGGGGTTTGTCAATGCGCCGGCGCTGATGCAACGGGTGGTGGCCTGCATGCAGGGCATGAGCGTGGATATCAACGAGTACAAACGCAAGCGGGATATCTTCTGCGAGGGCCTGGCCGATGCCGGCTACACCTTCACCAAACCCGCAGGAGCGTTTTACCTTTTCCCGCAGACGCCCATCGCCGACGATGTGGCCTTCGTAAAGGAACTGCAAAAAGAATTGATTCTCGTGGTGCCGGGCAGCGGTTTCGCCGGTCCGGGCCACTTCCGGATTGCCTTTTGTGTGGACGATCAAACCATTATCAAGGCGCTGCCGGGGTTTAAACGGGTGATGCAACAATACCAATAATTTTGTATCCACACAGGAATTGAATAACCTTTTTTATAGAAGGAGGAGCGCTTCATGAAGATTTTGAAGATCGATCATCTGGGAATCGCGGTAAACAGCATCGAGGATGGCAAGGATTTCTGGTCCGGCGTACTGGGGCTGAATTTCGAAGGCGCCGAGACCGTTGCCGAACAGAAAGTCACCACGGCTTTTTTCCCGGTGGGTGAAAGCGAAGTCGAATTGCTGGAGTCAACGGCGCCGGACGGCCCCGTGGCCAAATATATCGAAAAACGGGGCCAGGGCATCCAGCATGTGGCCTTCAGAGTGGAAAACATCGAAGAGGCGCTGGCCGAATTGAAGGAAAAGGGCGTCAAGCTCATCGACCAGGAGCCCAGGATCGGTGCCGGCGGCGCCAAGATCGCCTTTCTGCACCCCAAAGCCACTGCCGGCGTTCTGGTAGAGCTGTGTCAGCGCGACTAATCATTCCCTGACGAGGAACTGTTACTTCGTATCGATGTGCCGGAAAAAAGCCTTGGGACGAATTATTGCCGGGGGCTGATTTCCGGCACACGATTGGTACAATAGGTTTCCCTTACCCGCAAGGCCCCCAAAAAGCCGATGACGGCAAAGACCAGCAAAACAAAAAGGGCACTGTGGTAGTCAGCCGCCGAATACATCCGAACCTCACCGGCCATGGCCCCGTCCCACCCAAGATCCAGAACCCAGCCGAACAGCGGCTGGATTATCGTTGTCCCGATAAATGCCCCTGTATTGACGATGCTTACGGACATGCCGGCCAGATTGGGATCAATCGTTTCCTTGGCGCAAGCAAAGGTGACAACGAACACCGAGCCAAAAAATCCGAGCATGCCGAAGAGAATAAATCCGACCGGTCCCGGCGTCCAGGGGATGAAAATGATTGCCAGCAAGGCTGCAATATAAAACAGAACGCCTCCGAGCAGAACCGGTTTTCTCCTGCCCAGCCGGTCTGAAAACCAACCGAAAAACAATGAGCCCAGCGCGAAGGCCAGCAGCATGTCCGTCATATAAAGGGCGGATTGCTCACGGGAAAGGTCGAACGTATTCTGCAAATAGGGAACGCCCCAAAGCCCCATGAAGGCGTAGATCCCCCCGGTAACGCCCAGTTGCACCCAGAAGCCGGGCCAGATATGGATGGTTTTGACCACTGCGGTCAAATCCTTGATCCAGTGCTGCTTTCTCTTGGTCGTGGGCTGCTTGCCTTCCATCTCCTGCAATGAGGACAGCCCAAAATCTTCGGGACGATTCCGCACAAAGAAAAATCCCAGGACAGCCAGCCCGATGGACACCAACCCGATGCCGATAAACGTAACGCGCCACGAACAAACCGTCAGCAAGGCCGCCAGGGGCGCCGCCGCCATGATCGAGCCGAGGTTGCCGATCAGCAACGTCAGGCCGCTCATAAAACCGAATATACGGTCGCTGAACCAGATGGAGTTGTTTTTCATGATGCTGACAAACACCACCGACACGCCGACGCCGACGATAAAACGCCCCAGGCAGGCAAAGGCGAAGGTCTCCGCCAAACCGAATAGAATGGATCCTATTCCGGCGAGCAGGTTGCCGGCGATGATGGCCGTGCGGGTTCCCAGGGTGTCGGACAAAACGCCAGAGGGAATCTGCATGGCAGCATAGACAAAAAAATAAATGGCCGCCAGGGTGCCCAAGGTAGCGCCGCTGGTCCCGAAGGCGGCCGTCAGGTCATTGGAGACGACAGCCGGCGCCATCCGGTGAAAATAGACAAAAATATAGGTTAAAATAAGAATCAGGAAGATAGACCAGCGGATAATCTCAAACCTGGCCGATTGGTTTTTGATCATGACAAAGAGCACTTTCCGTCATGGGTCAGATAACAAGTGCCCGTCCATGAATCGCTGATTTGCGCATTGATGGACGGGCATCGATTATTTTCTGAAACCTTATTGTACACCAAACAGAATCAACACCACTTTACGCTATGTTCAACCGGTGGCTGGATTTCAGCGTTCAACGATCATAGCCATTCCCATGCCTCCGCCGATACACATGGTGAAAAGGCCGGTGGAATAATTTTTACGCTGCATCTGATACATGCCGGTGACCATCTGGCGTGCCCCGGTGCAACCAATGGGGTGTCCCAACGAGATGCCGCTTCCCAGTTCATTGGGAAACTGGGTATCGATGCCAAGTTCTCGCATGCAGGCGATGGCCTGGGAGGCAAAAGCCTCATTCAGCTCGATCATGTCGATGTCGCCGATGGACATGCCGGTGGCTCTCAAAACTTTTTTTACGGCCGGCACCGGCCCCAGCCCCATGTAGGCGGGGTCTAAGCCTCCGGCGGCAAAGCCTTTGATTTTGACGATGGGTTCGAGTCCCATCTCTTTCGCTTTTTCGGCGCTCATGAGCAAAACGGCCGCCGCCGCATCGTTAATGCCCGATGCGTTGCCGGCGGTTACGGTGCCATCCTTTTTAAAGGCCGGGCGCAGACCGCTCATTTTTTCGAGGCTGGTATCCATGGGTCGTTCATCCGTATCGAAGATGATATCACCCTTGCGCGAGCGGATGGTTACCGGAACGATTTCATCCTTGAAAAGGCCGTCCGCGATGGCCTTTCTGGCCCGCTGATGGCTGAGGACACCGAGTTCATCCTGTTCTTGACGGCTGATGGCATACAGCGAGGCGATGTTCTCGGCGGTCAGGCCCATGTGATACCCGTAAAAAATTTCATAAAGACCATCAAAAACCATCAGATCGCGGACCTCGCCGGTTCCGGTAATTTCCATGCGGTGCCCCCAGCGGGCCTTGGGCAGGGCCATGGGCACCTGGCTCATGTTTTCCTGACCGCCTGCAATAATGACATCGGCCTGGCCGGCCATGATCTGGGCGGCCCCCAGGGCGATGGCCTTGAGTCCTGAACCGCAGACCTTGTTAATCGTGAAAGCCGGGGTCTCCTTGTTGATGCCGGCGCGGATCATGGCCTGGCGTGCCGGGTTTTGCCCCTGGCCGGCCTGGAGAACGTTGCCCATGATCACTTCGTCGATGGTGATCGGTGTCGCGTCATCGGCCCATTCGGCGTTTTGCCGCTCCAATTCGATCGGTCCCCGGTCCTGCAATTTTTCCGGTGCGGCGTCTTTGAGATTAGCGTCGATTTCCGACCGCAAATGAAGCCGTTTGAGCACATCGCCAATGACCAGCGCGCCCATCTCAACCACCGGTACGGTCTTGAGTCCGCCCCCAAAAGCGCCGATGGCGGTTCTTACACCGCTTACAATTACTGCTTCCCGCATGAGAATCCTCCTGTTCAACGGCATTAATTCGGAGCTATCCCCGAGAGCCAAGACGCAGGCCGCCGTGTATAAAGTACGTTTCTGCCGCCAGGGCTTCGTTCTGGTAAATGGCACCCACCAGATCGGCGACTTCTTCCGGTTCGATCAGACGGCCGATGGGGACTTCGTTCAATATTTTCTCAAGGGCCTTTTGATTCATATTCTTGACCATGGGGGTTCCGACATAGCCGGGGGCCACTGCAGCGCAGCGGATTTTGTCGGCCAGGCCCCGGCGGAAGAATTCGGCGGTGATGACCTTGGGCATCACCGACATGGCCGCCTTTGTTGAGGAGTAGTTGATCTGACCGGCCGTTCCAAGTGATCCCGTGGAGGAGATGAGACAGACAAGCCCCCGGCAGTCGTTGTTGACCATTCGTTCGGTGCACTCCCGAACGGTAAGAAAAACGCCGGTGAGATTGATGTCGACGACCTTCTGGAATTTTTCGAGAGGCATCTTCTTGGTAATCTTACCGGTTTCACGGTCGGGAGAGATCATCAAACCGTCCATGATAATGCCGGCAAAGGGCGCGACAAGGTTGATTTGTCCAAAGGCATCGATGGCCGTATCGGCAAGACGGCCGCAATCCGCCTCATCGGTGACATCACAAACTACGGTGACCACATCGCCGCCCAGTTTTTCCTTGGCCTTTTCCAGTGCCTCGGGAATCACGTCGGCCAAAACCACCTTGCCTTGATTCTTAATCCAGTATTCCGCCAGTGCCATGCCAATACCGCCACTGCCGCCGGTAATTACCGCAACCGAATCTTTTACTGCTAACATTGCACATCTCCTTTTTAATGGGATAATTTTATTTCGTTATGGAATTGTAAGCGAATTGAAGAGATTTGTAATCTGCCGGGGTCGCTTGTAACGCCCTGGTATTAAAACCACCCACTTTGCACCGCCACCCAACTTCTCATCAATCCGCCGGGGCAGCAGCCACGAACGGACTTTCCTGCAAGGCACAGGCCAATATTTATATTTCACCTACTATCTGTTTTTTCCCGCAAGTGGCACCGATGGCTGCCAATTCGCCTGGCATGGATTTTGGATAGTTCGCAATTTTTACTGCCGACGAAAGAGATTTTGTAATGAGCAACTATCTTCAAGGAGCGTTAGATGCCAGAAAAGAATAAAAGTAAAATCATATCAGCAGAAGCAGCCGTTGAGCAAATCAAAGATGGCGACACAATCGCCTTTGGTGGATTCGTTGCCACGGCCATTCCGGAAGAGATCTTCGCGGCCATTGAAGATGCGTATTTGAATCATCAACGGCCGAAAGACTTGACCATCATGTATGCGGCCGGCCAGGGGGACAGCGACAAGCGAGGCTTGAACCACTTTGCTCACGATGGGCTGGTGAAACGGGTCATCGGAGGGCATTGGGGCCTGGCACCGGAACTGGCACGGTTGGCCATTGAAAACAAAGTGATCGGATATAATTTGCCCCAGGGGATTATCTCTCACATGTACCGGGATATCGCCGCACATAAGCCACGTACCATCAGCCATGTCGGCCTTGGAACCTTCGTAGATCCGCGTGATGCCGGCGGAAAGATAAACGACATAACCACCGAGGATATCGTGGAGCTGCTTGAGTTCGACGGCCGCGAGTATCTGGCATATAAAAATCGTCCGATAGATGTCGGTATTCTGCGCGGCACAACGGCCGACGAGGATGGGAACATCACCATCGAAAAAGAAGCCCTGACCCTGGAATCCCTTGAGATCGCCACCGCCGTGCACAACTCGGGCGGGATTGTCATCGTGGCTGTGGAACGCATCGCCAAACGGGGCACACTGAATCCCAAACAGGTAAAAATTCCCGGTATCATTGTTGATCACGTGGTCGTATCCAAACCCGAGAATCACTGGCAGACTTTTGCCGTGCAATACGACCCCTCATTCAGCGGAGAGATCAAAATCCCCATGGAATCGATTCCTCCCATGGCCATGACAGAACGCAAGATCGTTTCCCGGCGGGCCGCCTTCGAGCTGAGATCCGGAGATATCGTCAATCTGGGCATCGGCATGTCCGAGGGAGTTGCACCGGTGGCAAATGAAGAGGGCATTTTGGAGTCGATCACGCTTACGGCGGAACCCGGGGTCATCGGCGGCCTGCCGGCCGGCGGGCTCAATTTCGGCGCGGCCACCAACACCAGCGCCATTATCGGACAGCCCGCCCAGTTTGATTTCTACCACGGTGGCGGGCTTGATATCGGTTTCTTAGGTTTGGCCCAGGCTGACCGGGAAGGCAACCTGAACGTCAGTAAATTTGGCCCCAGACTGGCCGGCGCGGGAGGATTCATCGATATCACCCAGAATGCAAAACGGGTGATTTTCATGGGAACCTTTACTGCCGGCGGCCTGAAGGTAGCCATTGAAGATGGCGGCATTAGGATCGAGCAGGAGGGGAAATTCAAAAAATTTCTCAACCGGGTAGAGCATGTCACCTTTAGTGGAATATACGCCCGCAAAATGGGGCAGAAGGTGCTTTATATCACGGAACGCTGCGTCTTCGAACTCACCGAAAAAGGCTTGGCGCTTACTGAAATCGCGCCCGGGATCGATCTTGAGAAGGATATTTTACAGCAGATGGATTTCAAACCGGTCATCGATGGCAATCCGCGCTTGATGGATTCTCGGATCTTTCAGTTGCCGCCCATGCGGCTGAAAGAGTCTTTTCGGCCTTGCAGCATGTAGACAATTTTCGACATATAGCAGTAATTAGACACAACGCCGACAGTCTATGTAACTTACTGTCGGCGTTTATTTTTTTTAAATTTACCGGCTTTTTTGAATAAATCCGTTCATCACATAAAAAATTATGTTAAATCTTATTATTTCTATAAGTTATTTGTATTTATGTATCAATTGGGATACACATTTTGCACGGGCGATAGTTCAATCCCGTATTTGCTCGCTTTTTTATAAAGCAGTGTGCGGTGGATCCCTAAAATTTTTGCGGCTTGCGCTTTGTTGTAATTGGTTTTTCGAAGCGCCATGGTTATGGCTTCTTTTTCAGCCATCGCCTGGGCTTGCTTCAAGGTGCCGATCTGTGTCTGCCGACCTTTCTTTTTCTGGCTGCGATGCAAATAAAAAGGCAGGTCATCCGGCCGGATGATATCTCCTTCCACCGAGGAGATTGCTCGTTCCAGAACGTTGGTCAGTTCCCGCACATTGCCTTTCCAGTCATAATTTACGAGCATTCTTACACTATCTTCATCCAAGTGTGTTTCAGCAAAAGCCGCATCCCAAATCATCTGCTTTAGGAGGTGTCTTGCCAAAAGAGGGATATCTTCCTTTCGCTCACGAAGGGACGGAATTTGGAGTGAGATGACATTGAGTCGGTAGAAAAGATCCCGTCGGAAAAGTCCTCTTGAAATCATATCCTCGAGATTCCGGTTGGTTGCTGCAATCAAACGAAAATCCGACCGGATTATCTTTGTGCCGCCAACCCGTTCGAACTCTTTTTCTTCCAACACCCGCAACAGTTTGGGCTGCATTTTCAGGGGCAGTTCGCCAATTTCATCGAGAAATATGGAACCACGATGGGCCAGTTCGAATTTGCCAGGCTTGCCGTCGCGGTGGGCACCGGTGAAGGCACCTTTTTCATAGCCGAAGAGTTCCGATTCCAGAAGTTCTGCAGGAATGGCCGCGCAGTTCAGTCGAATCAGTGGATAAAGCTTACGGGGACTGGCATGGTGAATGGCCTGGGCGAAAAGCTCCTTGCCGGTTCCACTTTCCCCAGTGATCAACACCGGGAACCGGTTGGCGGCGGCCTTGAGTGCTTCTTGTTTGACGGTCGTGATTGCATCGCTGGTGCCGACGATGCTGTCCATGGTGTAGCGGGTCGAACGTAAATTGATGAGTTCCTTTTCATATAACTTTACTTTCGACTCCAGCATGGAAAGCCGATTGGCCAGTTTCTTGACCTCCTTGACATCCTTGAAAATAACCTGCCCGTATACACCGATGGTTTTGCCGTCACAACGGATAGGTATCCGCTGGACCATCATTTCCTGGCCAAGGATTTTTTGAGTACGGTTGATTTCGGCCTTGCCGGTTTTTGCGACGATATGAAGGCGTGTGTTTTCAATCACTTCGGTACAATGCCGGCCGATAGGGTAATGGGGGTCGATCCCGAGAAATTTACCGTATGCCTGGTTGAAATGCGTGATATACCCCTTTTCGTCAGCAACCACGGCACCATCGTGGATGCTTTCGAAAATCCGTTTGTACGTTTGCAACTGCTGCTCAGCGCTTGTTTCTTTTTCGGTGGCGCTTTCCAGCAGTGCAGGCCGTTTCTCAGTTTGCTGTGTCATTGGGCTCCTGGTTGTATCCGTGGATCTACATGTAGCGCTCCTGATACTATGAAATACGCTCGGTAACAACTGTTGTCGAGCTTTTTTTTATAACTTTTATAGAGGTTGTCATTTTGCTTGCTGCGAACAGCTATTGCGCCGGTATGGAATTTGCTTTGTCTCGTGGGGATTTGGGGAATCATCCGCTTTGCATCGCTTTTGATGAGAAAAAGAATCAGCAGGACGCCGAAGCAAGTTTTTCAGCCTATCTGACGGCTAAATTCTGCGGACGCCTTTTTTGAAAATACAAGCAAACTTATTGCTGGAAGCCCATATTGGCCCGCCTGTCTGTTTTGGGGAGAGTTTTACTGTTTGTAACGGCAGACAGAAGGAGGGGAATGTTGACTTGATACCAAGGAGGTGAACGAACACTTACGAAGCCAGATCAAGGCGAGAAAAGACGAGAGTCGACGGGTACGTCCCTTGCCCGCCAAAGACCCGGCATAAAACAAAATGCTTTGATACGGGTCTATAGGGAACGCAGGTGGGGCTATTGAAAGGCCAGACGAATACTGTTCTGACGCAAATAATTTTATTGAAAAGGAAAGGAAGCAATAATGAAAAAACTTACGATTCCAATGATCATCCTGTTCTCGTTTATCTTCGTTATCGGCGCCGCGACCGATTCAGCGCTCGCCGGGAAGGAAAAACCGATTCTGCTTAAGGTTCCCAGCACCTATTCGGCTGCTCTTCCCGGGCTTGGGACGACCACGTCCTGGGTTGCTGAAAGACTGCATATCGCCAGCAACGGAAGTCTCAAAATGAAGGTTTACGAGCCGGGCAAGTTGATTGCTCCTTTCGAGATCCTGGACGCCGTATCAAGTGGCAAAGTAAATGCCGGCTACAGTATTTCAGGCTACTGGGAAGGCAAAATGCCCGGATCTTCTATTTTTTCAACCGTTCCATTCGGGCCTGAGGCCGGTGAGTTTCTTGCCTGGATGTACCATGGCAACGGCCGCAAACTCTACCAGGAGATGTACGACCAGGGAGGGTATAATGTTCATGTTATTCCTTGCGGCATCATTGCCCCGGAAACCGGTGGATGGTTTAAAAAAGAAATCAACTCCCTGGAAGATATCAAAGGCCTGAAAATCCGTTATTACGGCCTGGGTGGTAAAGTCCTTCAGAAACTGGGCGCTTCCGTGAGCCTGATCCCCGGTGGAGAAATTTTCCCGGCACTTGAAAAAAACGCCATCGAAGCTACCGAGTTCTCCATGCCGGCCATCGATACCCGCCTCGGCTTTTACAAGGTTGCCAAATACAATTACTTTCCCGGTTGGCATCAGCAAGCCACCTTTTTTGAACTGCTGATCAACAAAGACACCTGGAACAGCATGAGCGAAAGCCAGCAGATGCTCCTGGAAATTATCTGTAAAGCCGCCACCTGTGACGCCTATGCCTTTACGGAATCTCTCCAGGCCAAGGTAATGGTTGACAATGTTGAAAATCACGGTGTGGAGAACAAATACTACTCAAAGGAACTGCTTGATGCTTTCGAAAACGCCTGGGAAGAAGTAGCCGAAGAGCTTTCCGCGGAAAGTCCCTTCTTCAAAAAATCCTGGGAAGACCTGCAAGCCTTCCGGGCCACCTATGACTTGTGGGAAAACTACGCCTTCCTGCCGCGCGGTCTGGACAAATAGGGAATCGTCAAAAGGGCCATTCAGGTACGAAAGCAACGGGTTTTCGTGCCTGGCCCAAAATGTCAAATGGCAAAAATATCGACCGGAATTGGTTTAACCGGTTTCGGTCGATATCGAAATGGTGCTTTACCGGCATCCAATTTATTTTTCATCGATATTAGGGACAATCAACATGACGGCTGAAGTACAACAGACACCGAATAAATTTTGCGACGCAATCGACAAATTTATTCTATCGATCGGCCATGTGGTCATGTGGTGCAACGGAATCCTGGTTTTAGCCATTATATTACAGGTGGTTCTTCGCTACGGTTTCGGCCACGGCATGGTCATCCTGGAAGAACTGCAATGGCACCTGTATGGAATTGGGGTGATGTTCGGTGCATCATACGCACAGGTGATGGACAATCATATCCGGGTCGACATCATCCATGCCCGCCTCTCTGACAAATGGAAAATGAGGTGGGATCTGTTTGGCATCGTTTTTCTCATGCTTCCATTTATTATCATCATCTTCCATCAAAGTCTGGATTTTGTCTATGAATCATGGCGCGTCAACGAGTGTTCCGATGCGCCGCTCGGCCTGCCGTGGAGATGGGCCATCAAAGGCGTTATTCCGGTCAGTTTCGGATTGCTTTTTGTCGCCACCGTTTCCCGCCTGGTCCGAATTGTTGTCGCTCTGAGGAGGATGGTATAAATTATGGAAGTAAATGACTATTTCGTAATAGCGATGTTCCTGACCTTCATTGGTCTGTTGTTCACCGGCTTTCCTGTCGCCTGGGTGCTCGGTGGCGTGTCGGTCCTGTTTACCGCCATCGCCACCATCTCGGACACCTATTTCGATACCATGATCGGCCTTGATTATATCACCCTTGGCATGGCGGTTAACCGGATATACAAGTACATGGACAACTGGGTGCTGGTAGCCCTTCCCATGTTCATCTTTATGGGGTTGATGCTGGATCGTTCCGGGATAGCGGAAAAAATGATGAAATCCATGCAGGAGCTTTTCGGCAAAGTCCATGGCGGTCTGGCCGTTACAGTGACCCTGATTGGAATCATTCTCGCCGCATCGACCGGAATTATCGGTGCATCCGTGGTCCTGTTGGGGCTTTTATCCCTTCCGGCCATGATGCAGCAGGGATATAAAAAATCCCTTGCCCTTGGCACCATCGCCAGCTCCGGAACCTTGGGGATCTTGATTCCGCCAAGTATCATGCTGGTTATCATGGCCGACCAGTTGGGGCTTTCCGTTGGCGATCTGTTCATGGGCGCGGTGGGCCCCGGCATCCTTCTCGGCATTCTCTACATCAGTTTCATCCTGATCTACTGCTTTCTGAAACCCGAGGCGGCACCCATCGATCCGAACCGTCGTCCCATTGAATGGTGGATGGTATTGGATGTATTCAAAACCATTCTTCCCCCCGCGCTGTTGATTCTGGCGGTCCTCGGTTCTATTTTCGCAGGCATCACCACTCCCACGGAGGCTAGCGGTGTTGGCGCACTGGGAGCCACCATTCTTGCCGCGGTGAACCGCAAACTTTCATTTAAGGTGGTGATCGAGGTCATGAAGGGATGCTACAACACGACCGCCTACATCTTCGCCATTTTTTTCGGCGCCACCTCATTTGCACTGGTTCTGAGATGTCTGGGGGGAGACGAGTTCATCGAAAGGGCGATTACGGCAATTCCTCTCGGACCTTACGGGGTAATGGCCGTTATTCTCGGGTGCGTTTTCCTGTTGGGTTTTTTTCTGGACTGGATCGAAATTACCCTGATCGTCCTGCCCTTGATCGCGCCGGTGGTCTCAACCCTTGGATTCAATATCAATGGATACGGCGTGGTGAGCAACCCCGAAATGGTGTGGTTTGTAATCTTGATCGCCGTGACGCTTCAGACATCCTTTTTGACACCACCGGTGGGGTTTGCCCTGTTCTATCTCAAGGGGGTTTGCCCGCCGGAGGTCGAACTGGTCGATATCTACAAGGGCGTGGTGCCATTTATTATCCTGCAGCTTACCGGTTTGATCATCATTGCCTTTTGGCCGCAGTTGGTGGTTTGGCTTCCGGCAATGATTTACGGGTAAACTGGATTACGGAAACAGGCGCATTCTCAAAGCCAGCCCGATTTTTGTTTGATGATCGGAGGCGGAAAGCGTGGCACTTTCACTCCGCCTTCCGATCAATCCATATGGGGGAACTTCTTCTGGATTTAGTCCCCCAGGAACAAGTCATCTTCTGATAGGAAACAGCACGTCAAGACAATCTGCGATGTATCCTTGCATTGGGTCTCTTGTTGCAGTCGGGAGGACGCGATTTTCTGATTTGTGTATCAACACGCCTACAGTTACTTCTCAGGAATTGGCGTAATCCCTTATCGTTCGTCTTTTTACACAAGAGCCTACGGTGTATTCCAAGCGGTTCCGCTGCGCGGGGCTGTGTTGTGACCTTCTTCCATAGGGCCGTCTGAATAGCCTTTCTCTTCTTCGCCCCGGCCCGGGTTTGCGTCAAGACAGCATATCGAGCGATTCCATCGCAGATCTGCGTATCAAACGTTCTACATGTAGACAAGTTAATACAAAATAACTCACCACGGGGCAGGTCTTTTTCGTGCTTTTTTTTTGTATATTCCCGAGTGGCGAGCGGCTTAGGCTGTCTGTGGACAGTAAGCCGAGTATCGGTATGGCATTTGCAGGGTTTTTATTAAGCATTTGCGCAAACAAGGGAACATCATTGCGCATCGCATGGCCGCACAAGCAACTTACGGTTAACCATTGCGTTGAGAGAATGATAGAAGCTGGTTTCGTGGCCTTCCTTGCAAAGCCATAAAAAACGAATAAAACCAAATGAATGATGTTTAAAAACTAAAAGTTGACTTCGGGGCTGCAGCAGGCTACGCGCGTTTATACAAAATTGTTCTTTAATGAAACTCGTTCGGAGTACTTTACACACATGATTGACAAGGAGGTTTTCAAGTGAAAAGACGTAATTTTTTAAAGGGGTTGGCTGCAGGTTCAGCAGGACTGGCCATCAGCAGCGGCGTAGGCACCATGACAAAAAGTGCTTACGCGAAGGGGAACAAGGAAGATTTCGGCGAAGTAAAAAGCATTAAGGTCGAATGCGTATCCGAAACCAGCTGGTTCGACAATGCAACCCTTGGCAAGGATATCAAGGCCGCCGGCGGCATCAACACCAACCAGTACGATGTTGCCTATAACGAAGAAAACCTCGGTGGATATGCGGCCCTGATCGAGGTTGAAGCCCTTGACGGTAAGAAAACCAAATATCTGCTGGACAGCGGCTGGAGCAACGACTGGATGGATTATGTCTTCGCGCAAAGCGGTATCGACAAAATGCTAAAAAATAAGGAAATCGATACCATGGTGATCTCTCACGATCACATCGATCACTACTTCGGTATTGAGAGCACCCTGAAGCATCAACCCGATATCAAGATGTACTTTCCCTCCACGTCCATGGAAAAAAGCTTTGCCCTGCTAAAGGGTGCTGATTTTTCCAAGACCCCCGGCTGCCCGAAAAATGCATATCCCCATACAGGAGAACTCATTGTCACGAAGCCCGACAAACTATACAAGCTTCAGGACGGTGCCGCGGTCGTCTTTTTCGACGCCCCTGCAACCCTTCAGGTGCGGGGAGAAAACGTCATGTATTTCAAGGTCAAAGATAAAGGGTACGTCACGGTAACAGGGTGCTGTCATCCCGGAATCCTGACCCTGATCAACTATGCCCGCCGTAATTTCAAGGACGGAAAACAGATGTACGGCTGCTATGGCGGACTGCACATCTCTCCTTTTGAAAACTGGGATCCAAAAATGGATGATATCATTTCCGGAGTCCAGCAGTACAATATGGATAAAATCGCCTGCAACCACTGCACCGGCTGGATTTGGGCGGAAAAGGCGGTCAAGGCGGGGCTGCCGATTGTACCGGGTACGGACAAGTTTCGGTCCTACAAAAAAGTCGGCACGCTGGCCAAGGCCAACACGACAAATATCTATACGGGGAACGGAGATGTGGTCGTGTTCTGATCGGGTCGCCGCCCGTTGACGATATATCCGGAAAGGTGCCTTTCTTGTCGGTTCGGTGGCAACGCTGCCGCCTGATCGTTTAGAAACGGCACCTTTCCAAGTTTTCCTGTCCAGAATAGAGGTCATGTTATGGAGATACGAAATGCTGATCAAAACTGGCTGGCCGCACGAAACCTGGTCCCCAGGTGGGGCCTGTGGGCCTCCGGTCTTGTAAATTTGCTTGTACTGGCAATTACTGCCATCGCGTTGTGGTGGATCTTTTTTTCCAACAGCGGCATCTTCAAACTTTATACGCCGCTGCTCGGTTTCTCACTTGTCATCTGGATGCTGCTCGTCATCATGTGGCACGTTGAATTTTTCGATTTCTGGCCCTTTACCAATCGATTTCTGGCCGAATCGCACCCCTTGAAAAAAGGCGGTATCTTTACGACCACCTCACTTCTGGTTTACTTTACCCTCATTTTCGGGGTTCTTTTCTTCATCATCGGAAAATACGGCGTTACCTATTTCAACTGGAACAGCCTTGCCACATACGGACAGTTGGGTCAGGATGTCATGTCGACCCGCGAGACGACCTCGTGGTCCTTCATCTGCCTTTCGGTGCCCTTTTTGTGGCTCACTACGGTGCTGCTGGTCGGCGTCGGCAAGGACATCTGGCCAAATGACCCCCAGCCGGCTCAGGGGCTGGCGAACTGGCTGCTCATGGCAATGCTCTCCATTCCCCTTTTCCTGATTTTTTTTCATCCACACATCGGTTCCATGTTCTACCCGGCACAGATATACACCGCCGTGCCGCCGTGGTGGAAACAAATCGCCCAAACGAACAGTGCCGAATACGGCCTGGGGATTCTGTTTTGTACCGTTATCGTGATTTTTATTTCCCTGCAGTTGTGGGAGGGACGCCCGTGGACCTTGGTTAAAAAGCAGCCCTGGAGAGTTCTTTTTGTCGCTCTGGGCGGTCTGGCGCTGGGATATGCGCTTTTCAGCTTCCAGCTTTACATCATGGATTATCTCTGGGACGAGGCCTACATCGGAGGACAAAACGATGCCAACTTCGGATGGCGGTACAGCCACACCGTAACCATGGGCAATTTCATACTGGTTCCGGCAATTATCCTGAATCTATATTTCGGTAGTGCCTTTTCATCCATGAAGCTTTGGTTGAAAGGGATACTTACTACCGGCATTGCCATCATTGCAGGCCTTGTCTTTGCGTGGTGCTACTATCGGTGGGCGCCAGTCGTGCTGGGCGTCTGTTCAGGCGTGTCCCATCCGTCCGAGAACCCCTCCGCATTTCTGGTGATGATTATCGTCCTGCTGAATATTCAGGACTACTTCATGGACAGATGGCCCGGCTACCGGGTCGACCATACAGGGACTGAAAAATAGTGGCTGTCGGAAACAGTATCGATCCCGTTCGCATCGGTGAGGAATTCTTTTACCGCCTCTTCCATTTTCTCTTTCATGATGAGGGCGCGCGGAAGCATTTTGAGCTGTCTCAAATCAATTTTTTCAACAGTCGCGAAGGATTACCCGGCTGGAACCTGTGGTTTCAGGAGAATACGGGGGCCTATCAATTGGCCCTCGTAGAGGCCCATACCCTTCAGGGTGAAGAGCCGTTCACAAACCCGGTTTCTCCCGGCGCTACGCCGGTGACGGGCCGGTTGGCCGTCAAGTATTATCCCGCTGCCGACGATCCCTTACTGGACAGCTACTCCTGTACGGAAACCCTGCTGCGCCTGGGGACGCTTTTCGATCACACGGGCACACCCAGCCTGACCGGGCAGGACTGTATCGACGACAGTTGTTTTGTCGTGGGGTACCTGGATTTTCGAACCGATACAAGCAGAAATTTCATCGAACTCGAAGGTATGGCGCCCAATCGGTGGCGGGATGTGCGGGTGGACGGGCTTTACATCGAAACGGAGCAAAACGGAAAAGTCGAAGCCGTTGTTCCGGGAGGAATCGATCGCAACGTGCCCGGGTGGGATCTGGCCTTTTTCTTCTTTGACAAACTGTTTTCCATTTGTGGATATACATTCAAGATTTCCCCTTATGCCGCTATTTTTGCCCGTAAAAAATGGACCCGATTCGATATAGACAAAAACCATTGCTGCCAAGAAAAGCTGGACAGCGACATCGAGCTGTTCCATCTGGTTGCCGGCTTTGCGATGAATGCCAGCGACAACGGAAGCCACCGTCATTTGCCAAGCAGGGAGGCTTACGTTCAAATGGTCAATGATCGCCTGACAGCCGAAGGCTTCCAGCTGCCCGAGACCTGCACTTCTCCCGACGAATCCGCTTATCAGGTGATCCGTCCCTGGTGGTGGTCTGCCGGGGAATTGTGTTTTTCTTTGGAAACAGATCTCGAAATGTGTCACTGCTGCTACCACGATCATTAACCGCAAAACCGGAAGACCCTCATGGATCGAACACGACGATCGTTCTTAACAAAACAAGTCCTCGGCAGGGCCGTCAAGCTGATCGAAGACGTAACGACGTCTTTTAAAGAAGCGGCGTCGGACAGCGATTATTTCGAGTCCTATGAAACCTGTTATCCCCTGGTTTCCGAATATTCCTATTTCCTGGATGACGAGGTCAAAGAACTCGGCATAGACGCCTCGGGAAAAAGCAGCCAGGAACTCGTTGAAGCCGTCTACGGGAAGAAGGGCCGCATCCTTTGAAAACGGCATATTCGAATATTGTTGACAGTATCCCGACTTCTCTTCATGTTGCCGTTTTACTCCGTTATTGAAACGGCAATAACAACCCACGAAGGAATTCACACCGTCATTATCGCCTTTCGCTGAGCAGCGATTCGCTTATAAACGCCTCGGTGGCGAGACCTCCAAGGACAAACCGCCAAGGCGACAGCGAAACCCGTTAACGGCCGATTCGTCTGAAAAATCCCTGTTGACACGATTCTGCCGTTAATAATAATCGGACCCCGTTATTGGCAGAACCAATATTATTCAGTAATTTCCGGCTAAGTACTTGCATTAACGGTATGTAATTCTTGCTCTTTAAAATTTGAATCAGGGGGTTTGCCAAAAACACCAGCGCGTAATTCATTCCGGATTTTTATGCGCAGTTGGCGGACTCTCTTGATGGAAACGCGCTCGTTAAATTGGCGATGGCAATAGATTGCCAGCAACAAATAGGTGATCAGACCTGCCAGAATTTGCACCATCAAGCCATGCTCGCTCCTGGCGATGAGATGATACACTTTAAGGTGCCGTTTCCACCAAGCGAAAAAATTTTCGATATCCCATCGGAGCTTATAGGCAGTGGCGATTTGCTCGGCAGTTAAATCAAAACGATTCGTAGCGATCCAGTATTTAACGCGATCCACCTCGTAACCCACCAAACGAAGTGGGGTTTGTGTTTGATTGACTTCCGTGGTGCCCAGAACAACGATGGCATCAAAAAAAACGATACTATCAGAGGCAATGGGGTTTTGTTTAATGATCGTTTTCTTGGTGCTGGCTTTAATCCGGCACATAAACAGCTTTCCATCATTCTGCCATTGGTCAAAGCGTTGATGGCTTTGATAACCCCGGTCCATCACACCGGTTTGACCGTCAGACAGGATCAAGCTGACGAAAGGTCTTTCAGCCCCGTTACCATCGGTAAGATAAAGCTTTCTTGGAATCGCCCGGTTCAGATCAAAACCGACGTGGACCTTCGCCTTCTTGGATTTTTTACGGTAGTCGGCCCAATGCATGGATAAGGTTGCATCGATGAGGGAACCGTCGATCCCCACCAGATCACCGAGTTCGGGATGTTGCTTGGGTAAAATCGAAGATGCCTGAGCTTGTAAGTTCTGATAGACATACATGAACTGTTCAAGTCCCCGGCTGTTGGTGGCCTCTGAGAAGCTGCTCTTTTTGATTCCGTTTTCTGGTGCGATGGCACTTTTGGCAAAATCATCTTCTTCAAGCACTTGCAGCAGGTGTTGAGCAGAATGGTGTTCTTCAAGATGAAAGTAAACCAGCGCGCGCAGATGTTCCTCAAAAGTCATCTGCAATGGTCGGTTTCCTTTGGAATCAAGAGCTGGCATCCGTGATGTTGCCTCAGTCGCTGGTTGAAAAAAAGAGAAAAACTCCAGGGCATTGAGCTTTTGGAAAGGGTCGAATGTGCGTGGCATGTATAACCTCTTGATATAATAGGGCATACAAAACGCCGCCCATATTGACGACCCAATGTCAAGCAAAAATATCGTTTAACCTGCTGATTTTAAATTATTTTTATGCAATTCCTTAACCGGATTTTACTGAATATTATTGGGATTGCTTGCCGCCGCCTGACGATGTATCTTTTCTACAAATCCGTTTTTCGATAGCCGATACCCTACACTGGGAAAAAGCCGTGAAACATTCAATGTCTCCCGATCTGCCCGGAAGCGTCTATTTTTTCGGCACCTGCCTGATGGATGCCGTCTATCCCGATGCCGGGATGGCGGCCATCCGGCTGCTTCAGTCCCGGGGGGTGGACGTCATCTTCCCGCCGGACCAATCCTGCTGCGGCCAGCCGGCCTACAATTCCGGATTTATCGAAGAGGCCCGGGCCGTAGCCCGCAAACAGATTAAAGCGTTTTCCCAACCCTATCCCATTGTGGTTCCCTCCGGCTCCTGTGCCGGCATGATGAAGCATCACTACCCGGACCTGTTTGCCGGCAGGGCCGAGGAAGCGGCCGCCCGCCGGTTCGCCGGCCGGGTCTACGAATTGTTCGAATACCTGGCCACCGTTCTGAACGCGACATTCGAAGACCGGGGCGATCCGGTAACGGTCACCTGGCACAGCTCCTGCCACGCCCTGCGCGAAATGAGGGTGATCCAGTATGCCAAGGACCTGATCGGGCAATTGAAAAACGTAACCCTGGTGGAGCTTGCGCGCGAGACCGAATGCTGCGGCTTCGGGGGCACCTTTGCCGTCAAGCAGCCGGCGATTTCCGCGGCCATGGTCAAGGACAAGGTCGCCGACATCCGGCAAACCGGCGCTTCCACGCTGCTCGCCGGCGACTGTGGCTGCCTGATGAACATCACCGGCGCCATGGCCCACGAGGGCATGGCCATCGACGGCAAACACCTGGCCGAATTTCTCTGGGAGAGAACCAATGGACGCTAAAACGGGATTCGATTTTAAGAGCAATATCGAAGGCGCCCTGAAAAACGACCAGCTTCGCAAAAATTTGCGCAATGCCATGGACATTCTGGTCGACAAGCGCCGCACGGTTTTTACGGACAGCGACGAACTGGAGCGGCTGCGCGCCGCAGGCAACGCCATCAAGCGCCGGGCTTTGAAACAGCTCCCCAAACTGTTGGAGAAACTCGAAGCCAAATGCATCCAAAACGGCATCCAGGTTCATTGGGCCGAAGATACGGACCAGGCCAACCGTATCGTATTGGATCTCCTGCACCGTCATGACGCAACGGCGGTGGTCAAGGGCAAGTCCATGGTTTCCGAGGAGATGCACCTGAACCATTTTCTTGAACAGCATGGCATCGAAGCTTTGGAAACCGATCTGGGCGAGTTCATTATCCAACTCAATCACGAAACGCCCTCGCACATCATCGTACCGGCCATTCACAAGAACAGGGACGAGGTGGCCGCCATCTTTCACGAAAAACTGGCGGACACACCCTACACCGAAGACGTGGAAGAGCTGACCGCCATCGCCCGGCAGGCGCTGCGCAAGCGCTTCGCCGGCGCCACGGTGGGACTTTCCGGCGTCAATTTCGCCATTGCCGAAACCGGGACCCTGCTGCTGGTGGAAAACGAGGGCAACGGCCGCATGTGCACCACCGCCCCCGATGTGCATATCGCCGTCATGGGCCTGGAGAAGGTGGTCGAAAAGCTTTCCGACGTGCCGCCCCTGCTGCGGCTTTTAACCGGATCGGCCACCGGCCAAATCGTCACCACCTATGTCAACATGATCACCTCCGCTCGTAAAAAGGGCCAAAAAGACGGTCCCCGGGAGGTCCACCTGGTGATTCTGGACAACGGCCGCTCACGCATCCTGGCCGATCCCCAGCTGCGCCAGACCCTGCTCTGCATCCGCTGCGGCACCTGCCTGAACCACTGCCCGGTATATGTGCGCATCGGCGGCCATGCCTACGGGCACGTCTATCCCGGCCCCATCGGTAAGATCCTCACGCCTCAGATGGAGGGCCTCGAACGGACCGGCGTCCTGGTCACGGCATCCAGCCTTTGCGGCGCCTGCGGCGAAGTCTGCCCGGTCAAAATTCCCATCCCCGATCTGATCCGCCGCCTGCGCAACGAAAGCTACGACCAGGAAAAGGCCGCCGTGGTGCCTGGTGGCGGGTACAAAAAGAACCTGGCGGAAACCATGGTGTGGAAAGGCTGGGAGCTGGCCAACCGCCTGCCGGTGCTAAATGAAATGGGCACCCGCATGGCCGGTGCCATGGGAAAGCACCTGCCGAAAGTCGGACCGCTGAAGCAGTGGACCTCGGTCCGCACAACGCCGCGTGTGGCCCGCAGTAGCCTTCACGAACGGGTACGACGCAATGAGGGGGTGCGCCATGAATAGCGCGTCTGCCGTCCACCCGGCCCGGGAACGCATCTTCAAACGCCTGTATGCATCCGGTACGGAACAGACCGAGGTGCCGGATGCGCCGCTGCCCCAGGAACCTCGCCTCGATCGCGATGAAAAAATCGAACGGTTGACCGCATTGATGACCGCGGTTCGCACCGAGGTCTACATCGTGGAGGCCGCCGCCTGGCCGGAGAAGCTCGCGGAACTGGCCCGGGAAAGGAACTGTAAGCGATTGCTGTACGGCCCGAAAAGCCCCATCGGTCCGGAAATCGAATCGGCATGGCCCGCCGATGCCAAAGGCTTGCCGGAACGGGTTCCGTATATTCAGGAAGTGGAAATCTTTAAAAAGGATCTTTTCGAGACCGTCGACGTGGCCGTTACCAGTACCCGCGGCGGTGTGGCCGACACCGGGGCCGTAGTGCTCTGGCCCACGCCGGAAGAACCGCGGCTCATGTCCCTGGTGCCACCGGTGCACGTGGCCGTTCTGGACGCCGATGCCATCTACGATTCGATGACCGCCATGATGACGGCCGAAAACTGGGCCGCAGGCATGCCCACCAATGCCCTGCTGATCTCTGGTCCGTCCAAGACCGCCGACATCGAATTCACCCTGGTATTCGGGGTACATGGGCCGAAGGAGTTGATTGTAATCATAAGAAAATAAGGATCGCCATGATCGCCGAATCCATCGCCCAAAAATTCAAAACCATTGTGGGCAAGGACAACTGCTGGACCGATGCCACCGATCTGCACACCTACGCTTACGACGCCGCCGTTGTCGAACCGGTCCGGCCTGGGATCGTCGTGCGGCCCACCACAACCGAAGCCTTGGGACAAGCCGTGCGCCTGTGCAACGATCACGGCCTGCCGCTGACCGTTCGCGGAGCCGGCACCAACCTTTCCGGCGGCACCGTACCCCTGGAAAACGGCGTGGTCGTCGTCACCAACGGATTGAAATCTATCCTTGAAATCAACGAGGCAGACATGTACGCCGTGGTCCAGCCCGGTGTGGTCACGGCCAAACTGGCCGCCGCCGTAGAGGCCAAAGGCCTGTTCTATCCGCCCGACCCGGGCAGTCAGGCCGTCTCCACCATCGGCGGCAATGTGGCCGAAAACGCCGGCGGCCTGCGCGGGCTCAAATACGGGGTTACCCGGGATTACGTCATGGGCCTGAGCTTTTTCGATGTGGAGGGCAACCTGGTTAAATCGGGGTCCCGCACGGTCAAATGCGCCACAGGCTACAACCTCACCGGACTGATGGTGGGCTCTGAAGGGACCTTGGGCGTGTTTGCCGAAATCATCCTCAAACTGATCCCGCTGCCGGCCCACCGCAAGGCCATGATGGCCGTTTTCGAATCCATGGAAAAAGCCTCGGAAGCCGTAGCCGCCATCATTGCCGACCGCATCGTTCCGGCCACCCTGGAATTTCTGGACAATTTTACGATCCGCGCCGTCGAGGATTTCAGCAAGGCCGGCCTTCCCGTCGATGCGGCGGCCATGCTGCTGGTGGAACTGGACGGACACAAGGCCCAGGTGGAAGAAGACGCAGCCAGGGTGGAGGCATTGTGCCAATCCATGGGAGCGACCTCCATCCGCGTGGCGCAGGATGCGGCCGAGCGCGATCGCGTCTGGGCGGCCCGACGCGCGGCCCTTTCGGCCCTTGCCCAGCTTAAGCCCACCCTGGTTCTGGAAGACGCCACCGTTCCGCGCAGCCGCATCCCGGACATGGTGGCCGCCATCCAGGCCATCGCCAAACGCTACGATCTGACCATCGGCACGTTCGGCCATGCCGGGGACGGCAACCTGCATCCCACCATTTTGACGGACAAACGCGACACAACAGAATGGGGGCGGGTGGAGAAGGCCATCGACGATATCTTCGACGAAGCCCTGAAAATGGGCGGGACCCTTTCCGGTGAACACGGCACTGGAACGGCCAAGTCCCGCTATCTGGAAAATGAGACCGGTGCGGGAACAATTCTCTTCTCATCACGCATCAAACGGGCTATGGATCCCAAAAACATCCTCAACCCCGGCAAAATTATCGCCGCGAAAGTTTAGCGCCATGGCATCGATGGAAGAACTCGTCCGCCTCATGCGGGAATTGGAAGGTCAGCTCGTGGTCTGTATGAAATGCGGCATGTGCCAGTCGGTCTGCCCGGTATTCGACCAGACCGGGCGCGAGGCGGACGTAGCCCGCGGCAAGCTGGCCCTGCTGGGCGGCCTGATGGCGTCCATGTTCGATGATCCCGCAGGCGTCTACCAGCGGCTCAACAAATGCCTGCTCTGCGGGTCCTGCGCCGCCAATTGCCCCAGCGGAGTCGATGTTCAGGAGATTTTTCTCAAGGCCCGCGCGATTCTCACCGGATATATGGGCCTGCCGCCGGCCAAGCGGCTGATCCTCAAGGGGATGCTGGCCAACCCGGCCCTTTTCGACCGGCTGGCCGAATGGGGCGCCCGCTTTCAGAAGCTGTTCACCCGACCGGTCAACGAGATCGTCGGGACCTCCTGCGCTCGGGTGATGTCGCCCCTGATCCAGGACCGCCACTTCCGCCCCCTGGCCAAGGTACCCTTCCACAAACAGGTTCCGTTTCTGGATAAGACCGGCCGATCCGGCCTCAAGGTGGCCCTGTTCACCGGCTGCCTCATCGACAAGCTGTTTCCAAATATTGCCCACGCCACCCTCAAGGTGCTGGACCATTGCGGGGTGGGCGTCTATCTGCCGGAAAATCAGGGCTGCTGCGGCATACCGGCTCTTTCCAGCGGCGACCTGCCCACCTTCCGGAAATTGCTGGTTCACAACCTCGAACGCTTCGAGGCCGGCGAATTCGACGTCCTGGTGACCGCCTGCGCCACCTGCACCTCCACCATTCACGAAATCTGGCCCAAAATGGCCGGCCCCAAAAGCCGCGAGGCCGCTGAACGGCTGGCCGACCGGACCATGGACATCAACCAATTCCTGATTAAAGAAGCGAATCTCGAACCGCTTGCCGGTAAAAGCGACAAACCGCGCACGGTGACCTACCACGACCCCTGCCATCTGAAAAAAAGCCTCGGGGTATTTACGGAGCCGCGTGCCGTCATCGACGCAGCACCGGGCTACCGGCTGGCGGAAATGGTCGAGCCGGACTGGTGCTGCGGCATGGGCGGCAGCTTCAATCTGCAGTACTATGACATCTCTAAAAGCATCGGCGAGAAAAAGGCCGCCCACATCCAGGAAACCGGTGCCGATGTCGTGGCCACGGGATGCCCCGCCTGCATGATCCAGATTTCCGATATGCTTTCCCGGGCCGATGCCCGCATTGCCGTCCGCCACCCTGTTGAACTGGTTGCAGAAGCATTGGAAACGTGAACCGGTCGCCTCATCCCATCCGCCCCAAACGCAATTTGATCAGGTCCACAGCTATCCTTGACCTTCATAAACATTCGCATTTCCTTGAACCCACAACCGTGGTATGCGTGCCCCAAATTTAAATGATGGAAGGGAGAAAAGCAGATGGGCGACATCGAAAAATTTCAGCAGGAGCGGGAAACGCTCAACGAACTGGTAATGAAATATGCCGGCTTGGGAACCAAGCGCTTTTACAGCCTGGACGCGCAGGCGTATCGGGAAGGGGTTCTGCCGGCAAAAACCAAGGAGCTGTTGGGCCTGGTGGCCAGCTTCGTACTTCGTTGCGACGACTGCATCAAGTACCACGTAATCCGCTGCCACGAAGAAGGGGTCAGCAGCGAAGAACTCGAAGAGGCGCTGTTCATCGGTCTGATCGTGGGCGGAACCATTACCATCCCCCACCAGCGCCGGGCCATGAAAGCCTGGGAAGAACTGAAGGCCAGGGCTGGCGGGTAAGGAAGCAAACCATTTAAAGAAGAAAGCAAGGGTCCGGCAAGAAAAATGCCCGCCTAACTGGGGTCAGGAACGTTTCTTCAAAGCTTCCGAAAAACTCTCGCGAAGCGCTTCCACCCGCTTGCGGTTGACGCCCATGTCCGAGTAGCCCAATCTCGATGCCGACCGGACATGGACCAGCGGCTGGTCAACGGGAAAGTAGAACTCCACATCATCCACAAAGCGAAAAATTTTCGATCTGAATTCCGCGTGCAGGTAGTCTTCTCTCTTTTCGACGATGGTCGTCCGTGGCTGCTCAGCCAGGACCTGCACCAGGACGTCAATGGCTTGCCGCCGGTCACAGGCATAGGCAAACGGCGCGACATAACGGGCTTGATTTTTGGCGATGCTGGAAACGCAGTTGGGTCGATCCGGACAATCTTTCAAGGGAAAGGTATCGGAGCCTGCGGCAGCTTGATTGGTTTTCGAACACCCCGCCATTAAAACCCCGCCGATAACCATTGCTGTTATCAATCTATTTTTCACTGCATTATTTCCTTTGATGCGTTGTTTAACAAAGTTGGTTTTAAATCCAAAAAAGCAAATAGAATTTTTCTATGAATTTTAATTATCATATTCAATTTAGCAATTTGCTTTCAACAGCCAGCAGGGTTAATTTTCCCGCAATCGACGGTTATCGTCGTTCAATCCGGCAAGGGCAGGTGGTTGATGGATCAGGGATTGTCTTGTATTGAACCCGGGATGACGGTATTGGAGATTGTCAGCCGTCACCGGGCAACTGAAGCGGTATTCAAAGCGTGGGATCATCTGGCAGGAGAATGCATCTGCTGCCAGGCGTTGTTCGACACCGTGCAGCAAGTGGCCGAGCGATACCAGTTGGATCTGAACCGGTTGATGGCCGAACTCAGTGCCGCCGCCGGCCCTCCCGATGCCCAACGATAAATGACGCACCCATCCCGCGCGCTTTCATTCAATTTTAATCAGGAGACGGACATGGCCGCCGATAAGCCATCCCTGAATCCGATGCGCCTGACCGAAACGGTCAAAGGGGCCGGTTGAGCTTCTAAATTGCCTCCAGGGGACCTGGACAAAGCTTTATGCGGGTTGGAATTTCCAACCGACGCCAACGTTCTGGTGGGTCTTTCCAAGGCCGACGATGCCGGAGTGTACCGGATATCAGACGAATTGGCCTTGATCCAGACGGTGGATTTTTTCACGCCCATCGTGGACGACCCATACTGGTTCGGCCAGATTGCCGCAGCCAACGCCTTGAGCGATGTCTACGCCATGGGAGGGGAGCCGAAAACCGCCATGAACCTGGTGGCGTTCCCCTTGAAGAAAATGGATCTTTCCATCCTGCGGCAGGTGATCCAGGGAGGCATCGACAAGGTCCGCGAAGCCGGTGCGGTGTTGCTGGGCGGTCACAGCGTGGAGGATGACGAGCTGAAATACGGACTTTCCGTTACCGGCTTCGTCCATCCCGACCGGATTCTCGCCAAGCATGGGCTCAAGGCCGGCGACCGGCTGGTGCTTACCAAGCCGCTGGGCACGGGCATCGTCAACACGGCCATTAAAGGCAACCTGGCTTCCGAGGAAGTCAGCGGCAGGATCGCCGTGCTCATGGCGACCCTGAACCGCACGGCAGCCGACGTGATGCAGCGCTATCCGGTGCATGCCTGCACGGATATTACCGGATTCGGGCTCATCGGCCACCTGGCCGAAATGCTCCAGGGTGCGGCGTGCGGTTTGAAGATCGCGGTGGAAAACCTGCCCGTCATCGATGAAGCCCTGGAATTCTCGGCCATGGGCATGGTGCCGGGGGGCGCCCATAAAAACCGCAGCTTCCGGGAACACATGGTGGACTTGGGCGAGGGCATCGATCCGTCCATGCGGGACATCCTTTACGATCCCCAGACCTCCGGCGGGTTGTGCATCGCCGTGGCCGCCGATTCGGCCCAGGCTTTGGTGGATCACCTGCAAAACGAAGGGGTCGAACACGCGGCCATTTTCGGTGAAGTGGTAGACTCCCCGACAGGCAGGATTCAGGTAGTGTGAGAAACCGGGAACGAAGTATAAAAGACCGAATGTTGAATTGAATCGTGCACAAAAGCGGATTCCAACCGCGATAATTTTCGATGACAGCGGCTGGAAGCCGCTTTTGCGTATGAATGTTTCTAATTTAAGACTGGAGAGATCATGAGCAAAGTAGACGCCAGAGGGCTGGCCTGTCCGGCACCGGTCCTGGCAACCAAGGCCGCCATAGAGAGCGACCACCCCGAACGCATGGAAGTTCTCGTGGACAACGACCCGTCCCGGGAGAACGTGACCCGTTTTCTCGCATCCCAGGGATATACCAGCGCAGTCGAACAGGAAGGAGCGGTTTATACGATCACCGCCACCCGGGGGGCGGATGCACCGCAAGCCGAACCCGTGGCCGAGGCACCGGAAGGCGCCCCGACCAAAATCATGGTCATGGTGGCATCGGATTGCATGGGCACTGGCGACGATATACTGGGCGGCAAGTTGATGATCAATTTCATCAAGACCCTCAAGGAGATGGGCGACGAACTGTGGCGACTGGTGTTCGTCAACAGCGGGGTGAAGCTCACCATCGACGGCACAGGCACCCTTACGGACATCCAGGAACTGGAGGCCACTGGCCTGACCATCCTCGTGTGCGGCACCTGTCTGGACCACTTCAAGTTGCTAGAGCGCAAGCAGGTAGGCCAGACCACCAATATGCTGGACATCGTTACCGCTATGCAACTGGCCGACAAGGTTATCAATATTTGAGCGTTAGAAGTAATAGGTCAGCCAGAGAAAAACCCGATCCGCCGGGGCCAGGCGTACCGTGGTTCCGGCGGCGGTGACCTCGTAGCCGCCATACTCGCTGCCGCAGCCGCCCCATTGCCACTGGGCGCCGAAGATGGCCTGAAAATCTTCGGTCACGTCCCAAACCAGTTGCGGTTGCAGGACTCCCGAAGGGTCGCAAAGGTTGACGATGGCCGTGGTGTATAGTTGCAACAAAGGATGCAGTTCGATCTGCACCTGGCCCGACAAATAGTAGCGCCCAACGGTGAAGAGTTCGCCGCGGTCGATCCGTTCCAATAGGTCCGTATCGTCGAGAACCCGCTCGTAGTCGTCCGTGTAGCCCAGGCTGTTGTAAAAAATCTCCACCAGGCCGTAGTAATTCTTTCCTCCCCAGACCCAGGCGTAGTCCAGGTTGGCGACTGCCTGAAGGATGTCATTCCGACCGTCTCCTTCATCAAGATAGGTGTAAACGGTATCGATGCGCCAGGCGGCCCCGCCCAAGTAACCGCTGGCACCCAGCCCGGCGATGGTATCCGCGTAGTGGCGTGCGGCCATGACATCCATTTCCATCGCTCCGAGGAAAGTATGATATTTGGCGGCATATGAAGCTACGTCTTCTTCCACGTCGCCGGTGACCGGATCGCGCCGGGGCAGATAGAGCATCTGCAACTCCCCCGTGTTGAGCGGGAGCTGTAGATAGGCCATGTCGTCGCCCACCTTGTAATCGCGCTGCACCGCGGTGGGCGAGAACGGGTTGAAAAGATCCATGGGATTGAAAATCAGGCCGTCGCCCCAGGTCAGGGCCTGACGGCCCAGGCGCAGGGTCCCCCAATCCGCAGAATAGGAAACGTTGAGGCGGTTCAGCCTGTGGTAGGCGAGATAGCGCTCCTTTTCGGTGAGAATGTGGGTCAGGTCCAACAGGCGGCGTTCATCGTCGACAATCTGCTCCGCAACGGATATCTCGGAGAGAACCGGCGGCAATGTGCCCAGTTCAAGCGTGTTCTCGTATGTGTCGCCCCCCAGGGCCACCAGTTCATAGTGGGTCTCCATGGACCAGCGCTTGCCAAAATCGATTCGATTTTTCAGGCGCCCTTCCAACTGGCCATCGAAGTAAGGATCGTCATCCACAAATTGGTAAACGGAGTCCTCGCCCAGCCAGCTCACGGTACCGATGGCCCGCAGATAGCCGCCCCATTCAACGCCCACCTCGGAAAATGCCTCCGATTTTTCAGTCTCGGCCCCGAAAGCTGTCCGGCAGTTCGGAACTCCCGCCAGAACACCGACTGCCAGCAGTGCGGCCAGCAGCAGCCATGAGCTATATGTGGGTTTGGTTCCCATCGGATGACATCAGGTCTTGCGATTGTCTTCGGTAATACGCCCGTCCCGCAGCAGCACGATTCGCCGGGCATATTCCATCACCATGGGATCATGGGTGGAAAAGATAAAGGTCGCGTTGCGTTCGCGGTTCATCTGCCGCATCAGCTCCAACAGGCTTTCGCCGGTTTTGGAGTCCAGATTGGCCGTGGGTTCGTCGGCCAGAACGATGTCGGGACTTGAAACGATGGCCCGGGCCACGGCCACACGCTGCTGCTGGCCGCCGGAAAGCTCGGCCGGACGGCGGTCGTATTTGCCCTCCAGGCCGACGATATCCAGGATCTCCCTTGCCCGTTTCTTGCGCTCAACGGCAGGCGTTCCTTGCAGCAGCATCACGTACTCCACATTCTCCAGGGCCGACAGCACCGGAATCAGGTTGTAGGCTTGAAAGATGAAACCGATGCGGTGCAGACGAAGGTCCGCCATCTGAGCGTCGCTCAGTTCGTCGTAAGACTGGCCGCCAACCTGAATTTGGCCGTCGTCGGGGACGTCCAGTCCGCCGATCAGGTTGAGCAGGGTCGTCTTGCCCGACCCCGACGGCCCGGCCAGGGCCAAGAACTCACCGGCTTCGGCCGTCAGGTCGATGGCAGACAGGGCGGCAACACTCACCTTCCCCTGTCGATAGGTTTTGGATACCCCTTGGCAGGATACGATGGCGGTCATGGTATTCTCGCTGTTCATTGCTTTAAGCTCTCCAAGTACTGAAAAGTCGAAGGAATCCTTTTTTCAAGTATGCACCATCGCTTCCACCGGCGTAAAGCGAGCCGCCTTGATCGCCGGGTAGAGGCAGACCAGCAAACCCAGCAGCAGTACCACCAGGTTGGCGCTGACCACATCCTTGACCCAGATTTCCGGGAAAATAAGCCGCGACATACCGGCATACTCCACCCCTTTGGCCAGGGCCGACAGATCGATACCGTGAAATGAAAGTGCCCAGCAGCTTGCCAGCCCCAGCAAGTTGCCAACGGCCAGCCCCAAGACCAGGATGAATAGGGCTTCGGTCAAAATCCCCGTGATAATACGGCCGGGACGCATTCCCAGGGCCTTGAGCAGCCCGAACTCACGCATGCGTTCGAACACCGCCATCATGGTGGTGTTGAGAATACCGAAGCCCATGGCCACGAAAACCACAACAAACCAGATCAGAATGAACGAATCGTACATCTTCAGGTAGGCCTGAAGCAGCGGAAGCGCCTCCGTCCAGGATCGCACTGCCAGATCCTTACCAGCCAGCTTTTCTTTCAGCACCCCAGCGGCCGCTTCTGTCTGGTCGTGGTCGGGCAGTAAAATCGCGATTTCCGACACCGCCTTCCCCATTTTCAGCATTTTCTGGGCGGCTGGAAGGGTCACGAAGATATAACTTTTCTCGGTGGCCTCCATTTCCGCCTGGAAGATGCCCCGGATGCGAAAGGCCCGCGAAGCGATGCGGCCCTCGGCATCCTGCGACATCACGATCAGTTTGCGTCCCAGCCCGGTCTCGAACTGCTCGGCCAGGGCCCGGCCCACCATCACGGCGTTGGCCTCCCCGGCTTTCAGGTAGCTGCCCTGGGTAACGGCCGTACCGATAAAGGACAAATTGGCTTCCTTTTCCGGATCGATGCCCACCAGGATGGCGCTCTTGTTGTGGCGGGCATTGTTGACCACAGCATTGACCCGCACCCGGCGGGTCCACTGGCTCCCTTCGGGCAGATGCTTGGCTAAAACGTTTTCGATGCCCACGGGATCGGCAATGCGATAATCGATGGAAGGGTCCTGCGGATAGTTGGCCTGCTGAATCTGGATATGGCCGGTCAGGGTGTTGATGCCGTTGTGGATCATGCCCGCCAGGATGCCCCGCATCAGGGCGCCCAGAAAAATCATGCTCCACACGCCGATGACCACGGCGATGAGGATTACACCGGTACGGCGCGGGTTGCGCCAGATATTGCGCCAGGCAATCTGGACGTTCATCGAAATCCTCTTTTTGAAGTTACGAAACCGGCCTATCGCTGGTGCATGGCTTCCACCGGCTTTAGCCGCCTGATTTTCAAAGCCGGATAAAGAGCCGCCAGCAGGGTAATCAACAATACCGCCAAGGGGCCGGCCGTGATGGAAATCGCTGTCAATCGCGGAGAGAGCGTGTCCGGAATGCCGAACTGGCGAGAAATCTCATTGGCGCCCAGGTTGATGCCGTGATGCATGAAATAGAAGGTCACCAGGCAGCCCAGCACCATGCCGGCAGCCACCCCCACCAGGGTCATGCCGGTCGATTCGGCCAGCACCAGCCGTGTCAGCCGCTGCGGCTTGGTGCCCATGGCCATCATCACGCCAAACTCGTAGGTGCGCTCGAAAATGGCCATCAGAAAAGTATTCAGGATGCTGAAAGCAACCACCATGATCAGAATCAGGTAGAAGATGCTGCCGCTGACCAGATCCATGTTGATGGCCTGCCGCAACCCCGGCATCAGGTCCTCCCAGTCCAGCACTACCAGATCCGCCGTTGCCGCCATACCCGCAAACTTGTCTTGCAGGGCCGCTTTGATGGCAGGAGCGTCCGACAGGCGGCGACCAACGACCACGATCTCGTGAACGGCCATGTCCATGGTGAAAATCGCCTGGAAATCCGCCAGCGGAATCTGAATGGCGCTGCGGTCGAAATCGTCCATACCCGAACTGTAGATGCCCCGGACGCGCACCACCGTTGCGGCAATGGAACCGTCGCGGCCCTGTCCCAGGACAGTCAGCTCATCGCCGACCGCCACTTTCAGGTTGCGGGCCAGTAGATTGCCGATCAGCGCGTCGGGAAGCCCTTCCTCCACCGGATCGTCCGACAGGTACTCCCCTTGGCGGATAATTTTCGGCAGGGTCGACACTTGCGCCTCTTCCTCTGGTACAATTCCTTCGATCATCACCCCGTAAGCCCGGTCCGCCGACGAGACCAACGCGAAGGCCCGGGCGCGGGGAGCATGGGCCAACACCTCCGGCATGGCATCCAGGGCCTGCTGGACCGGCCGAGGATCGGCAATCACCTGACGAATCTTCTGATCGGCCTGGTAGCCGCGCGCCTGAACCTGCAAATGACCGGTGTGGATCCTAACCGAGGCGTTGATCATGGTGTCGTAGCTGCCGAACTGAAACGACAGCATGAAGACCAGCAGTACGCAGGCAAAGGCGATGGCCGCAATGGTCAACAGGGTACGGCGGGGGTTGCGCCAGATATTGCGCCAGGCCATCTTGACGTCAACGGGCACGATCTTACCTCCGTTGCAGGGTTTTCAGGGCGTTGATGGTGAATGTCGACTCGGGAAGATCCTCCAGAAACGCCACTGAATGATAGTTCAACACGGTGTATTCCTCCGGCCGGTCGGTCTCGTGCATCTTCCAGATTTTGGGAAACAGACGCCCACCCATGGGCTGGATCTGATCGGCGGTCATGAGTTTGACCGACACCAGGTCCTCGTCGAAGTACTCCTGGGAGAGCAGCACATCGTCGTCCCGAACCTTGAGAATCTGCATGCCCCAGACCACCGGCGCCGATGGCTTGGGCATCGACTTGATCACGTACACAGTATGGCCTTCGTGGGTTTCGGTGCCGATGAGGCTGTGGGTATAATCGTTGAGAATGCTGTCGCTTTTGGCCAGGTCGTTGTTGGAGAAATCCGACCCCATCCAGGACTGGGACATCAGGGCCGGCGGCAGCTTGATCACCCGGTTGACCTTGGGATTGTATGTCCACATCTCGTGGCCGTTTTTCAGGGTGCCGTTGCCTTCATCCTTGGCCGGGGCCGTAATCCGGATCAGGCTTTTGTCGGTGCCTTTGGTCCAGCCCACCATACTCATGCTTCGCTCCCAGGTGGGACGGTGGATAATCATCTCGACCTCGGCTTCGGACGCCTTGCCCCGGTAATGATTGAAACCGGCTTCGATAATGGCGGCCGCATCCGGCGGGTTCTGGGCCAGGGCCGGAAGGGTCGCCAGAATAACTCCGGCTGCCATCAGAATCAGTGACCATCGCATGCCAACCTCCCCGTTTGGGTGGGTTCTAATCAATGAGATACTATGGCTTCAGAAGAATCCATCACAATAGCGATTCAGGAAGATGCCGCTGGCTGAAGACCTCGCAACACCACCTTCAAAAAAGAACGCGAAGTGGCAAGGGCATCGAAATCCGGATCCAGCCAGGCCTGCAGCAGCAAGGCATCCCAGGTACCGATCAGGGCGGAGGCAACGGCCTGGGCATCGCATTCGGCCGACACCTCGCCATTGGCTTGGGCCGCTTCGATCAGATCACCGACAACGATCCGCAGATCGCGATAGCCTTTCTGGAACGCCGCCTTGAACCGCTTGCGGCTTGGCGAGGATGCCGTGGCCGACCAGAACTCCATCACGAGCGCATACATCTCGAGCTGCCCGAGCCAGGATTGAATCATGCCGTCCGACAGCTGTCGCATTCGCTCTGAAAAGGGTTCATCCGACACGGTTGCTATGGCGGCGATGGTATCTTCGGCGCCCTGCATGGTCCCTTCGAACACCGCAAAAAAAAGATCTTCCTTGCTGCGAAAATATTCGTAGATGGTGCCCTTACCCACCGAGGCGGCTTCGGCCACCTCGATGATTCGGGCATTGGCGTATCCTTTGCGGGCAAATACCTGCCCGGCTGCATCCAGAATCGCTTTCCTTCGATTGGGGTCCGCTTTACGCGCCACGTTCTGTTTCCTGTTCGCGTCATTAAAAACTTAAGCAGGTTGTTTTGTGTCATTCCCGCGCAGGCGGGTAGCTTTAGCGCTATCCAGAAACCCCATGAAGCGTCCTGGATTCCGGATCTTCGCTGCGCTTCGTCCGGAATGACAAACCTGGGGACCCGGAAAAACGGAAGCTTGTGTTTTTAATGAACCGCAATTGTTTATTATTTGTAAAAAAGGCTTCTAATACCGACCAGTCGGTCAACAATAAATACTCAACGATCCCCTTGTCAACCCTTTTTCAGAACATCGCTTCATAAACGAAAGGCTGTTGCTCCTTCCCCTGTTTTCGTCTATCTTTTTATTACCGACCACGCCTTGATCCTGGAGCGACCATGAAACCTCCAACAAGTTGTCACGAGCCCGGATTTTTATCTTTTCTCACCTACCGCAAGGTATTGTCCGGAGTGAAAACGATCATGGGGAAGGCAAAAGTGATTGCAAGCTTTACGGTTGTCCTAATTTCGGTGGGGATGACTTTCGCCGGGCCGACAAATGCAGAAACGATCCGGATGGCCTGGTTTGCCGTCCCGCCGCATGTTACCGTTGCCGAAGACGGGGTTACGCCGCAAGGACCGACCATAACGCTTTTCAATGCCATTGCCCAAAAAATGGGATGCACGGTGGATTGGCATGGTCCGCTGCCCTTGAACCGACTTGGCCTGTATCAGGAGCGCCGGCAATCCGAAATCGACGGAACCATTCTCCATATCAAAACGCCGGCGATTCTGCCGTATCTTTATTATCCGAAGGAGCCTTATTTAATCGGCAAACCCTCTATCGCCGTGAGGGTCGATGACCCCTTGACGTCAGTTAAAACAATTGAAGATATCCAGGGCTACCGGATCGGCTTTGTAAAAACATTTTCGATGAGCTATCCCGCATTCATAAAAAACAACCTGGATAAAGTGGCCATCGACGATCTGACCGGCGAAAACTGGACCAGCCGCAATCTTGCCAAACTGCTCTCCAACCGGCTCGATGCCGTCTATGAGCGCAACCAGTATACGCTTGGATATCAGGCGATCATCGATGATGTCGAAGACAGGATCAGGATTCTGGAGCTGCCGGTCGAGCCGATCCTGCATTATTTCGTTTTTCACAAAAACTCTGACAAAGGCAAACGCCTGCTGGAGCTTTATGAAAAAGCGGTTGCCGGAATGACCATCGATTACGATGGCATGGTAAGAAAAGAGATGGACCGCTTGCGGGCGACCAGGCAGTAGTCAACTTTCCTCTGCACTTGGACGCATGTTCCCCAAAGCATGCTGCCCTTCTCCGATCATTCTTCGACAATCGCCACCGGGCGTGTCCAGCCCGCGCTGGCGCCTTTGATCTTAACCGGAAAACAGCATACGCTGAAGCCATGCGGCCGGCCGATAGCGGACAGGTTGGCCATTTTCTCCATGTGGCAGTACCCGATATCGATGCCGGCAAAATGCGCCTCCCAGATCACTTTGGCGTCGCCCGCTTGCTGAAAATCCGCGGCCTGAAATGGCAGGGGGCGGTCCCAGCTCCAGGCGTCGATTCCCACGACTTTCACCCCTTTTTCAGTCAGAAAAAGAGTACTCTCACGGCTCATCCCCGCCCCTTTGACCAGATATTGCTCCGTTCCCCAGGCAGTGTCGGCGCCGGTCCAGATGAGAACGATATCCAGCGGCTTGATTTCATACCGGATGCGTTCCAGTTCGTTTTCGACATCTTCGACCGTAATCCGCTCTCCGTCGGCTTTGTGACGAAAGTCAAGCAGCACCCCATCGTTGAAACACCACGCCAATGGAATTTCGTCGATGGTCAGCGCCCTTTGCCCGTGATCCATGGTTGGATGATAGTGATACGGCGCATCCAGATGGGTCCCGGAATGCGTGTAAAGCGTGATTTGCTCAACGGCCCAACCTAGGCCCCCGGGCAGATCCTTGTTTTGAACACCCGGGAAAAACAGTTTCATTTGCTCGGCACCCATTTCGTGGGTCAGGTAGTCGATTTTTGGAATCATCATGGGCGGGTCGCTGGGAAGGTCAGCCTCGATGCTGATGCTCAAATCCACAAAACGCTTTTTTCCCATGTCAGAACCTTTCTTTTTAAAACGTCAACCCATCTCCATCATTGGGAATACACACTTTAGAAAGCAAGTTGTTTTTTTTCAATTCTAGTTTCAATTGTTCGCGGGTGGTTGGGCAATGATTCAGGGCTTCGAGGTGATTCGCAACCACGATTCCGGGGGCGGTGCGAACAAATCGAAGCAGTTCATCCATCGGCATCAAAATTGGCTTGCTGATGTCCAGGGTTGCGGTTCCCGCCGCCATGATCGCAATGTCCGGCTTGAGTTCGATCAACGCCCGCTCAACATCGGAAGTGTAAACCGTATCGCCGCTGATGTAGATGGATGGCTCATCGGGTAGCTGGAGAAAATATCCGGCGCCGTTGGCCATAAATTTATGGATCCAGCTATGGCCATGCCGAGCAGGAATCGCCGTAATCTCGCCCCCGAGCAGGGGTTCCGGTTTCCAATATTCCAATTCGGTCTGAATGTTTAGCCCATACTTTTTCAATACTTTCGCATCGCGGGCAAGCGTTGTAATTGGTATGTTTTTTTCACGAAGAAAATTCTCTCCCGAAATGTCCAGATGGTCGGTATGCTGCAACGCCTTGATACCGAATTTCTGGCTGTGGGTAATCAGGCAACCGGTAACTTTTTCCAATATGGATTCTGCATTCGCTGGAAGATCTACCAGTGGATTTCTTCGTGGTTTAAAACGGATATAAGAAAAAGTAGGAATGGAGCCTTTAACCCCAAGCATCGGGTCGATGAGTACGGAATGCCTTTTTGATTCAATGACGCAGGTGGCGCTTCTCAAATGATGGATTTTCATTCCGCATTTTCTTTCACGAAACTGCAGGTTTGGATGGATCGCTTAAGGGTATGAAGTCCAGTGCAACGCACGGCTCGTCGCCAATCACCCACGCATCGCTCCCCGGTTCGATTTCGAATGCACACCCCGCCTCGATCTCAGCCTGATTCCCGGATACATCGCTAACCATCATGCGGCCACTGACGATATAGCCAATATGATTCTCAGATTCCTTGCCGGTCTGTGGCCCGGCATGCAAAGACCATCGCCAACCGGGCAAATATGTTCCAAATCCAATTGCAGCCGTTCTGAGAGCCGTGTATGAACGCTTACTGCCGTCAATGAACATCCGAGTGTTGTCTTCATTTCTGGGAGTTCCTTGAACGATTCCTAACTGAGACTTTTTCTTTGTTTTTTCCATTGTTCGGCAACCCGTTCAAAAGGGGGCTCGAATGCCTTAAACATCAGGCGGTCGCAATCACCGAAAGCTTATTGGTTGACTCCCGCCATTCCGTCAGGGTCGTACCGGTCTCCAAGAACCTTGTCGGCCAGATTATTGAGCACACCTCGATCTTCATCGGTAAGCCGACAGTCAAGTGCCCCCAAATTGACCTCCAGATTGGTAAGCTTGGTCGTGCCGGGAATAGCGACAACATGATCCCCCTGACCCAATACCCAGGCCAAAGCAACCTGCGCTGCAACGCATCCTTTTTGGGCAGCAATCTTTTTGATGGCCTCGACCAATTTAAGGTTGGACTCGATATTGCCCGGCTGAAATCGAGGCTGCATCTGGGCCCGGAAATCCGTCTCGCTGGTAGGCCGCTCGCTGGCCGAGCTATAGCGGCCCGTCAACATTCCGCGGCCTAAGGGCGAGTAAGCGACCAGGCTGATGTTTAGCTCCAAGCAGGCAGGTAGAATGTCCCGCTCGATATCCCGACTGAAAATCGAATATTCGGTCTGAAGGGCGGCAATGGAACAAACGGCGTTCGCCCGCTTAATCGTTTCAGCCGAAGCCTCTGACAATCCGACTGCCCCGATTTTGCCTTCTTCAACCAACTTCGCCATCTCTCCCACCGTCTCTTCGATCGGAGTCGATGGATCCACACGGTGGAGATAGTAAAGATCGATCCTGTCCGTACCCAGTCGTCGAAGACTCTTTTCGCAGGAGCTTCGGACATTGGCCGGAGAGCCGTCCACCCCTAAAAAGGCTCCCGTGGCCGGATCCCTTTGGGGGCCAAACTTGGTGGCCAGCACGATTTGGTCCCAGCGACCGGCAAACGCCTTGCCCAGCAACTGCTCATTACGCCCCTGGCCATAAAGTTCCGCAGTATCAAAGTGAGTAATGCCCAAGTCTACCGCCCGATGGAGTAAATTGATGGCTTCCGACTCTTGCGCGGGCGGCCCGTAAAATTCGGAAAGCCCCATGCAGCCAAGTCCAACGGCTGATATTGAAATCCCTGATTTGCCAAGATTACGTGTGATCATATATCCTCCCTTCTCCTTGACCTCAACTTTGACCCCCAAAATGGGATACCGACAACGCTGTGATCGGCTGGCTTTTCGGGGTCAGCACGAACGCCAGTTATGTGGCTTTTTGGTTAAAATCATCTTTACTGTATACCCATCAGGCTATTCCGCTTTGTCCCCCCTTAATCCCTTGATTTCCCGCCAGGCTGTGCCAAAGGCACCGGGACGTTCATGGACTTCAATGTAATCCCAGCTGCCGGGTTGCGCGAGTTCCCACTCCTGATTAGTGATATGCCCCACCGATGTGGAAAAACGAAACCGCTGCCCCTGTGAAGTCCGACCTTTTAGGAAATAGTTCCAGTATCCCGGCTTTGATCCGGCATCTTCGTACTCTTTGCATTTGGCTGTCACATAGTATTTTTTCACTGCCGGGCTGTGCCAGTCCAGCATGCCGTTGCCCATAAAGTAGAAACCGGTCAGCAAAAAGAATCCTCCCAACGCCAGCATGATGCTTTGGAAAATATCACGGGTCCACAGACCGAGCAGCAGCGCGCTCAGACTCAATGTGCTGAAAACCACCAGCCAGTGATCCACGATCATGGCTACGGGATCAAAGGAAGATGTGGGGCAGAAATGCACGATGTAGAAAATGCCAAAGGCGCACATGCCCGTGGTCAGACCGGCAACTAAAAAAGGATTTTTACGTTTCATGGGCGATCAGCATCCATAACCGATTTTCCCCTTTATAACAACAGGATTGATAGATATCCAAGATTGAAACGATATTTTGAAAAGTTATAACCCGTTGAATCATGTTGACAAAAAAAAATTATTCATAATAGGCTACTTTTAATTGCCTTTTAAAATGTTGATTGGGCGCGGATAATCACCTGTCATTCTGTTGTTCTTATCCTCATTAATGGGATAAAGCGGTATCGCAAAGCACATCGAGTCCTCCAACTTTTTGTGGAAATTAATTTTCATCACGATCTGAGAACGATTCATAAATAGTCGTGAAATTGGCTTTGTTGAGTAGCTTTCCAAAAGGGGACAACATGAAAACAAACAGGATTCTGCTAATCTTTTTCTGTACTTTGTTTTTATCGGGTACTCTGTTTGTTAGCATGCCACAGGGAAATGCTGATTCGTTGAAAATCGCCCTTGTTTTATGGCGCGGAGAAACGGACGGAGAAAGAGGTTTTAAAGATGGATTAAGAGATTTAGGATATTCTGTTGATTACGAAATCTTCAATGGTGAGCAAAATATAGACAAACTGATTTACATGATCAGGAAAAAAATTAATTATGAAAATTTTGATTATATACTAAAGTTTCGCAGTAACGCATCGACTTTGTTCAGCGATGAGATCTTCTATGATATCAATAAAATGAAAAAGCAAATCAGGTTCGATACGGTGCGAAAGTATATCACTTGACTTGAAAATCAGTTCTTTGACACGGCCCCAGACGGCACGACTGAACATCCATAATGACTGATCGTCTGACGTTTGCCGAAACAGCGGGCCAACGCAGATGTTCAGCCCGTGTTTTATCTGGATGTAGACCAATATCAGATACCGGATCATTACCAGGCTCTGGCTGGCGATCAAGGCGTCAAACGTATTGCTTTGCTCTTTTCCCATGTAAAGCATCTGCTTGGCATCTTTAAAGTATACTTCGATGGCCCAGCGACGGGCGTAATAGTCAAGAATCCTGGACGGTTCCAGGTCGGTATCGGTGCAAAGCAGGACCTGCCACTGTTTGCGACCATCGGAAACGAACAGTACTCGAACCGAGCCGGTCTTTTTCAACGTGACGTCGAGGCATGCGCCCTTGATCGTGCGATCCTTGATCCAGATGGTCTGTTTCTTGGCGACCTGTTGCCATAGTTGTTTGAGTGTGTATGCGCCACCTTGATAACCGTATTTGACCCGGTTGCGCTTTAATCGGCAGATGACGCCATAACCGACATCGACGATGCGATGGATGATATCGTCGTGGGCAAACCAGCTGTCGAACAAGACGAAGCTGGCATCGATGCCCGACTTCCAGGCCCTGTCGAGCATCTGAACCAGAACGTCGGTTTTTTTACTCAGGGCTTCTTTGCGTCGTTTCCATCCGTTGGTACGCTTGTCGATATCCCGCATATCGGTGTTGGGCCGGTGACTGGATGTATGAAAGGCACCGTCGATCGGAAAAAAATGCAACCCGTCATGAAAGCCCAATTGCAGATACTGGTTGCCAAGAATGGAGCGCCTGACTTTGTGATCGAAATGATAGCTGACCAATTCGATCTCTTTGCCCGATTTGGGGCAGATGGAGTCATCGGCGATCAACACTTTTTCTTTAAAGGGAACCTCTTTACTCATGGCAATAATCTTTGATGCCAGCAATTGGACCAGTTTGCGCCAGTTGAAACGTTCATTGTTCAAGAACCGATAGAACGTGTCTTTATGGGCCTGGACGTAATTTTGTAGATAGCCGCCATTACAGAAACTGCTGAGGCTTCGTTTGAGAAAAGGCAGTAGTACGAAAACAAATATGAGCGAGAGTGTTTCATAGCCTCTTTTTTTGGTGATGTTGCTTTGTCGGGCCAATGAGCGGAACTTGAGTTCGGTGAACGCACGATTGAGTTCATGGTCGTCAATGATCCGGCCCGAATCAGATTGTTTTTGCAAGGAGAGGGAAAATGTATTAGGGTGATTCATAGCGGTTCTTTCTTTAGTGATATTAGGTGTTTGGCGATGTCTAATATACTAAATTCAGAGCCGCTTTTCAATTATTTTCTTAATATTTTCAGATTATTATCCCTCTAAAATGTCCGAATTTTAACTGCGAAACTTCAGTTATATATACTCCTTTGGTACAACAGTGTCTTTAAAAGTTAAACAGTGGAGGGAACAAAAAGGAATTAAAACGCCTCAAATATTTAACCTCCCGGCGAATCCTGTGGAAACGGGGATAGCAAAAGGGATGAAGGGCTCCGGAGGAAACCATGGTGGGACCTCCAGTGGCGTGTCAATACGATTGCAAATTTTGAATGCATTAAAACTTCATCGAATTAAAAGGATGGCAGTTTTCTTTAATCCTAGAGAACAGCAGTCGCTGGTTTTCAAGAAAACGCTGACTGAGGTTGGGAAAGAAATGGATTTCGAAGTTGTCCCCTTACGCTCTCCCCCCGTCTCACAGACACTTGAATATAACTTGAATAAATTATTGAAAAAAGAAGTTGATGTCGACTCGGTCTACTTGCCGGCAGATAGTTTTCTTATCTCACATGCGCCACTGATAGCAGCACAGCTGATTAAAACGAGACTTGTAAGTGTTGGTGCAAATCGGAATTTTGTCCAGGCAGGCATAACAATAGGAACTTTGCCAAGTTATTATAAATTAGGGAGGCTCGCCGCGCAAGTCGTAGATCGGCATCAAAAAGGAGAGAAAATAAGTGATATCCCTGTGATGACGGATGAAAATCCGCAATTGTTACTCAATATGACTACTGTGAAAAAGCTGGCGTTGAAAATCCCGGATGAGTTATTAAAAGCCTCCATCATTGTGAATTAGCTCGACAACCCTGTTTTATTCGTTGACAGTAATAAATTCTTTTAAATCCGATTTGAGGATTCTTTCCAATTCGAAGATGTTTTCCGCTTTTGTTTCAGTAAACAAAAAGCCAAAAACAGGATATTCTTTGTAATCGATTTTCCGTAATTCAAGCGGCTTTTCGAAATTGGACAACAATCGATCATAGTCAAATGAAGCGATTTGAGTTCCTTCTATACCTGTAGAATTGTCAAGGACAACGATGCTGTAAAGCTTTCCTTCTTTATCTTTTAGAATTTCTTTCCATTCAGGTCGTTTTTGTGAAAAATAAAGAACATAAGGATTAAACCCATAGGCGAGGTGGGCCGCATCGGCGGTTGAACACCAGCCGCCAAATCTCATTGGATTGATCTCGATTGGCAATACTGAACCGGTACAATCACGTCTGATCTCAGCGTGAACAGGGAAATTTCTCACACCCGATAGTATCCCAATTTCCTTTAGGAATACATAAAATAGGTCAATATTGCTTTCTATGATTTCTTTCGATGAAATATATACACGATCACTTACATCTTCGTTGGAAGAAAATATGTGTTTATGAATATTGAGAATAACCGGGTCGCCCGTAGCATCAAAATAGGCATCAACTGCGAACTCTTCACCTTCAACACACTGTTCTATAATGAATGATTTTGTGTTCAGCACCTCCGTTGGGTATAAATCTTTAACACGGTCTACCTCCGCCCTTATCGCTTCTTTTACTTGCTCCCATTTTCTGGGGCCAGTGACTTTGTAAACGCCCATGCTAAAAAAACCAACGGCAGGTTTAATGATAAATGGCGTAGGAATATTTTCCAAAGACAGATCGTCCAAGTCGCCTATTTGTATTTCCCTGAAATAGAAATCAGGATACATTGGCTGGATCAGGGTTCGGAATTTTACCTTGTCTTTGAATAACTCAATTTTTTGGGGAAGTTTTGTGAACGAAAAATGTTCGGCAATCCATCCGATGGCGTTTTCAGATGTCGTGTAGATCAAGATATTTTCTGAGGACCTTGCTTGTTGAATCGCTTTCTCTTCATCAAGTATATTCAATCCGTTATTGAAACCGAGTTTTTCTGCAATTTCCGTTTTAACAACGGGAAAACCGTTTTCTTTAATTGTTTTTCTTAAAAAATCAGAAACGAATGGCTTATCTATAAAGATCATTTTTCCACATTCTATTTGTTTGTTTATAATGTCGGGCTTCACCAGTGGGAAAGTAGCACAGCGGGGTTTCCATCCGATGGGGGTAGGGTTGACCATTTGTTGTTGACTATGCAATAGTTGCTATTTCAGCTGTCTTTCCGGTTGTCTGCAAGCATCGCTTGCTGAGATTCTGCCTTTTTAATATCTCCGTAGTCTTCTAAATTTGTCGCCCAAGCAACTTCCAAATATTTTTTTCTCACTTTTTATCGTATTATGTCAATGCTTTAATATCAAGGTCGACAACGCCTTCATCCGCTGCCGCGACCCTTATAAAATTCTGGAGACAACACCACAACTGCCCTCAACGCATGTCAGGACATAACCAAAACCGGAATTGGTCGGAAAACGAAACCTATCGATCCTCTACTATTTGGAACGAGTCGCCCGCAACCATCAGTGCTCATATTGCTTGGCGTAGGCGGCATCATTATAAAGCCCCTCGCCGTATCGATCCACGCCGTACATACGGACGATCTGCTGCCCCTCGTCGGACACGAGAAAGTCGACAAACGCGGCCGCCTGGGGCTGGACCGGGGTGGCGCCATCGGGCTGGCACAGGGCATGGTAGGTGTTGATCAGCACCGGATCACCGCGGAAGAGAATCTTGAGGTTGCCCAGTTCTTTTTTGGCGGCCACCCAGGTGCTGCTGTCCGTCATGAAATAGCCTTTGGCCTTATCGGCCATCTTCAAGGTGGCCATCATGAAGGTCTTGGTGATTTGGTACCAGTCGCCCGCAGGCTGGATGCCGGCCGTTTTCCAGATGAACATCTCTTTCTTATGGGTGCCGGAATTGTCGCCCCGTGAGAAAAAGGTCGTCCGGCTGTCCGCAATGCGCTTGTAGGCATCGGCCGCCGTTTTCGCATTGGCGATGCCGGCCGGATCGGCCGTGGGGCCGACGATGTAAAACTCGTTGGAGCCCAGCAGGCTGCGCTTGATGGCCCATCCGTCGGCAACGGCCTGTTTTTCGGCTGCCGGGGCGTGCACCATGATGACATCGACAGCTTTCTCTTGAAGCAGTTTGAGCGACTTGCCCGATCCCGCTTTTTTCCAGCACAGGCGAACCGAATGGTTTTCGTTGAAAGCCTGGGCCAGGACTTCCACCAGCCCGAGTTCGCCGGGGCTGCCGGTGGCCAGGCGCAAGGTGGTGTCTCCCTGGCCGTAGACCGCCTTACAATCTTCCTGGCCGACTGCGCTTAGCGGAAAAAGAAAAAAGATCGTAACAAGGACGAGAATGGATATAACGGTGGTTTTGCGTTGCATGGGATGCCTCCTTAATGGAATTTTAGAAAGGTGAATGATTGACAGTCTCGCAAAAAGATATCAGACATGTAATTCCTGCACAGAGGGCAATGACATCAATGGACCAAATTCGACTTTTTGCGATTTCATCGATAATTAGGGAGCAATTATCGATAACGAATATGGCACACGCATGTCAACAACACAAAACTGTACTTATTAGAAAGTTTAACGATTACCAATGTCAACCAAAACCGACACCGATTCCTGCCGGTCGACGATTACGGCTCCATCTCGGAAAGCACCCGCCGCATCTGTTTGAGCCCCTGGCGGATGCGGTTTTCGTTTTCCACCAAAGCCAGCCGCAGGTAGCCATCGCCTTCCTCGCCGAAGCCCGCACCGGGAGTCACGGCCACGTTGGCCCGCTCCATCATCTCGACGGCGAACTTCAGCGACCCCATGCGGCACCAGGGCTCCGGAATCTTCACCCACACGAACATACCGGCTTTGGGCTTTCCCACCGGCCAGCCCATGCGCTCCAGCCCCTCACACATCACATCCCTCCGGCTCTGGTAGAGTTGGGCCTGGGCTGCGATATCCTCCTCACAGTCGCGCATGGCCACGATGCCGGCGATCTGGATGGGAGAAAAGATGCCGTAGTCATAATATCCCTTGATACGGCCCAGTCCCTCGATGATCTTCGGGTTCCCCACACAATAGCCCACCCGCCAGCCGGCCATGTTGTAGGATTTGGAAAAGGAGCCGAATTCCACCCCCACATCGATGGCACCAGGAACTTCGAGAAAACTGGGCGCCGTATAGCCGTCGAAGGTGATGCGGGCATAGGCGAAATCGTTGACCACCATGAATTTGTAGCGTTTGGCCAGGTCCACGATCTGGGCAAAAAAGTCCCTGGAGGCCAGGGTTCCCGTAGGGTTGTGGGGGTAGTTGAGCATCAGCAGCCGGGGTCCCGGGGTCAACGACTCGCACATGGTGGTGATGCGCGCGACGAATTCGTCCTCCGAAGCGATGGGCACCCGGATCACGCTGGCGCCGGCGATAACGGCGGCATACACGTGAATGGGAAAGGCCGGTGCCGCCACCAGCACCGTGTCTCCCGGCCCCACCAGAGCAAGACAAAGGTGAGAGATGCCCTCCTTGGAGCCGATGGTACAGATGACCTCACTTTCCGAATCCAGATCCACCTGGTAATTGCGCTGGTAGTATAGGCCGATCTCCCGGCGCAGGTTGCGCATGCCGCCGGCCACGGGGTAGCGGTGGGTCTTGGGGTCCTGGGCCACGTCGCAAAGCTTTTCGATGACCGTTTCCGGAGCAGGGTCCACCGGGTTGCCCATGCCCAAATCGATGACATCCTCTCCGTTCCAGCGGCGCTCCATCTTCATTTTGTTGATCATACCGAACAGATAGGGGGGCAGTTGGGACATGCGTTCGGCAAATCGGATCGTCGTTTTGTCCGTCATGGTTTTCTCCTTCTCGCAGGTTGACAAAATGCCTTTTCATCGGTCCGGAAGTAAAAAACCCCCTGCGGCCTTCCGGCCCGGGGGGTTAAGCAAACGGGGCCGGCGTCGGGTCCGGCCCAATGATGTACGGCGATTCAGTTGATAAATTCGTTGGCGCCGTCCGTCAAGGGACCGAGTCCGTTGCGGCCGCCGCGGCGAGGGTCATACGCCAGTTCACGGTGATTGCCTTTCGTTCAGACAGTTCTCGAATACTTGTTTCCTCATACCAAACGCCAAGGCCCACTGTCAACGCATTGAATCTTTTGCCAGCATCGTTTGACCGGGTATTTTCAAATGCAGTATAGTACCCCTGTGCCACGTATTCATCAATGGATGTCAGGTGGTCAGCGACGGCGCCTGCATAGAGAATACCCGCTGTGGACGGGTGTTGCGCACCTGAAGGGACCGAAGATGTTTGCCGTCAAAAAAATCGTTGCGCCTTTTTTGCTTCCCCCGGGGATCTTCATCATACCGATCATTATTGTCGGCCTGCTGCTGATCCGCAGCCGCCGCTGGCGGATCGGCATGGTCAACCTTTTCATCGGCCTGGCCCTGTGGGCGCTTTCCACTGCACCGGTTGCCAACGGGCTGATGCAGGGACTGGAGTCAGGGTTCTCATTTCCCGAAAACCCATCGGGCGATGTCATCATTCTCTTGGGTGGAGGTGTGATCGGAGAGGTTCCGGATCTCAGCGGAAAAGGGGCGCCCACGCAGGCGATGATGGGCCGGATCGTTACCGCCGTCAGGCTTTACCGGCAGCTGCACCTGCCCATTATCATCACCGGTGGCAGGGTTTACGAAGACAACCCGGTTGCCGAAGCCACGATTGTCCGACGCTTTCTGGTGGATCTGGGCGTTCCGGACAATCGCATTATCATCGAAGATCGGGCCCGGGATACGGCCCAGAATGCGAGCCTGAGCGCCGTCATTTGTCGTCAGCGCGGATTTTCGAAACCCATTTTGCTTACCGCGGCCTTGCACCTGAAACGGGCCTGCATGGCCTTCGAAGCCTCCGGGTTGCCGGTCACGCCTTTTCCCGCCTATTTTTTAGGGGCGCAAGGCGCTTACTACGGCCCGCGGCATCTGCTGCCCAATGCGGGGGCACTGAACGCCTCTGCCATGGCGCTGCACGAATATTTGGGAATCCTGTACTATCGGTTAATCGAATTGTAACGCAATCATAAGGAACCGGTACTTCATGGAAAAACGAACGATGAAAAAAATTCTTGCAGTCATCATGCTTCTGGCCGCATCGGGCATTTGCGCCTGTGCCGCCACACCCAAAGCCACGTCTACTGTCGACCGGTCCGAGCAGGGAGATCAGGAATTGAAGCGGGGGATGTACTGGTATCATCGGGGCTGCAGCCGCAAAGCCCTGGATCATTTTCAAGTGGCCTACGAATATTTCAGCCTCCACGACCAGCCGCAAGGTGTGGCCCGCAGCCTCATCGGCCTGGCCCATCTGCATCGGCTGGCAGACAATCGGGAAAATGCCATTTTATTTTACGATGCCGCCCTTACCGCTGCCAGGCGCTGCGGCGACCAGACGGTAACGGCCAGGGCCTTGTCCGGCAAAGCCGCACTGCTCATCGATGCGGACGACCTGTCCGGGGCCGAGGCGCTTTTGGATGAAGCGCAGTTGATTTCCACGAAAAACGGTTCGGTCTCGGCCACGCTCCTCAACCACCGGGCCGTGCTGGAGATGAAGGAGGGGCACTATGACGAGGCCTTGGCCCTTCTGGACCAAGCCGATTCCAACGCTGTCGAAGCAGACTCCCCGGCCGCAGCCACAATCCGCTTTACCCGGGCACGCGTGTTGATGCGAACCGGCCACGATCAGCAGGCCATGGCCCTGTTTCAACAGGCCTTGGAATTGGATCGGGGAGCCGGCTTTTCCCAGGGCGTGGCTGCGGACCTTTTGGCCATAGCCGATATTTACGAACGATCGGGCCAGAATGAGAACGCCCTGGACTGCCTGGAGCGAAGCCTGAAGATTTACGCCCTGATGGGCAATCGAAAAATTGTGCTGGACCATCTGGAGCGTCTGGAATCCCTGGCCGAACAAGTTGGAAGCGATACGAGGGTAACCGTTCATTACATCAATCAGTGGCTGGCGGGTGAAGCGGTCGATGTCGTCTGCAGGTAAATTTCATCGACTGCTGGTCACAGGTGCCAGCGGATTTCTCGGATGGCACATCTGCCGCCTGGCCGCCGCCGACTGGTCCGTCTACGGCGTCGGCTGCCGTCATCGGGTGACTGTTGCCGGCATAACTCCTGTAACGGGCGATTTGACCGACAGCGGTTTTCTGGCCACCCTTTTTGATCGCATTCGCCCTCAGGCCGTAATCCACGCCGCGGCGGCAAGCGACCCAGCCTTTTGTGAAGGCCACATCGACGAAGCCCGGCGGATCAATGTCACGGCAACGGAAAGCCTGGCCGGCCAATGCGCGCGATCGAAAATTCCCTTTGTGTTCACCTCCACGGACCTGGTATTCGACGGCACCCGTCCGCCATACAGCGAAGACGACGCCATGACCCCCATATCCGCCTACGGCCGGCAGAAAGCCGAAGCGGAGCATCGCGTGACAGCCTGCTGGCCCGAGGCGCTGATCTGCCGGATGCCCTTGATGATCGGCCTATCCGGCGGTTTTCGCGGCACCTTCAGTTTGGACATGCTCAAGACCATCGAGATGGGGGCTTCCATGAATCTTTTCGCGGATGAATTTCGGACGCCGGTGGATGGGCAAAGCGCAGCCGCCGGAATTCTCACCATGATGGGAAAAGCCGCCGGAATCATTCATCTGGGGGGCCGCCGCCGGATTTCCCGCTACGATATGGGTTGTCGACTGGCGGCCATCATGGGTCGTGAGGACGCCAACATTCACCCTGTCTCCATTAAGGATGTGGCCACAGCGGCACCCCGTCCACCGGATGTTTCCTTGAACAGCCAGCGTGCGTACCGCCTGGGATACGATCCGGCGGATCTGGATCTTTCGCTGGAAAAAATGGTCAACGCCTTTCGAAAGGGGCGGTCATGATCCTGGCGCGCCTGAAACCGGATGTTCCCAAGTGCTGGCTGTTTGCCGCCTGCGGCGTGTTGTGGAGTGTCGTCGGCCTGTCGATGTGCCTTGCCGCCATGAACTGGCTCAGCTTTGAAGGCTTTGTCCGGGGCATCGAATTGGAACTGGTGGGACTGGTTGTTGCTGTTGCGGCCCTGCAATGGGGATTCAGCGGCATCGCCCGCAGAAACATTTGTCGACTGCGGCAACTGTCCGACAAAGGATGTTTCTTCGCCTTCCAGGCCTGGAAGAGCTACCTGATCATCGCTTTCATGATCGCCCTGGGCATCATGCTGCGCCGCTCACCGATTCCCAGGGCAGCCCTTGCCGTTGTCTACACGGCGATTGGCGCCGCCCTTTTCCTGGCCAGCTTCCATTACTATCGCCATCTGCTGCGTCTGCTGCGGACCGCCAATCGGCAGAACGAACGTTCCCGTAAAAGCCGCAACGGCAACTAATCAAAGGTAAACGACGACTTTTCAATATCCACGATACGCTCCCCCTGGACGTAGTCCTTGGTTTCGTACCGGGTGATGCCCATGAGTTTCTGGGTAATGGCGCTCATGCGCTCCACCTGGGATTTGATCTTCTCGATTTTCTGATAGACGGGGTCGCCGGGGTCAAGAGTGTCCATGAGCAGTTCCGTGTGGCCGGAGATGGCCATCATGGGCTGGTTCATTTCATGGCAGATCGCCCCGGCGGTTTCCAGTACGGCCTGGAGCTTTTCCCGGTAAATGCGCTCGGCTTCGCTGCGGTGGCGGTGCAGGGCGATCTCGATGGAAACGATCAGGCTGCGGGTCTCGAAAGGTTTGACCACATATCCGAAAGGATCCTTGACCTTGGCCCGCTCCAGGGTATCGGGGTCCGTGTAAGCGGTGAGATAGACCACGGGGATACCGAAGCGCTCGCCGATGATTCCCGCCGCTTCGATGCCGTCCATCTCGCCTTTGAGCCGGATGTCCATGAGAACCAGGTCCGGCTTCTTTTCGCCGGCATGGGCGACGGCGGTTTTGCCGTCATGGGCGACGGCGCATACGGTATACCCGGATTTTTCCAGACGGCTTTTGATCTCCTGAGCTACAATACCTTCATCTTCCACTACCAGAATCGTCGCCGGTGTCATTTTGCTGCTCCTTGTTGGTTTGCCCGGGTGCGTTCAGCATGATGCCGAAACGGGTGCCGTGATCGGTCTGTATATCCACTGTGCCGTCAAGCTGGGTCACAAGCGTGTCCACGAGCCGCAGACCCAGGGTTCTCTTTTCCGCATCGCCAGGGGGCACGGCCAGACCGATGCCGTCGTCGGCCACCACGATCTCCATCCGGCCGCCGCGCAACATGGTAACGGCAATCTCGATCGTTCCCGCCTTTTGGGACGGAAAGGCGTGCTTGAGTACATTGGAGACCAGCTCGTTGATGATCAATCCGCAGGGTACCGCCATGTCCACCCCCAAAGAGATGTCGTCGGCGCGGACATCGAGCCGGATGCGCGCAGGCTCGATTCCGTAGGCATCGAACAGGTTGGCGGCCAGTCCCTGAATATAGCGGCCGAAATCGATTTTCGCCAGATCCGCCGTTCCGTATAGCTGCTCATGAATCAGGGCCATGGATTTGACCCGGTTCTGGCTTTCGCGCAGAATCTCCACGCCCTTGGCATCCTGCATGTACTCTTCCTGCAGGTACAGCAGACTGGAGACGATCTGCAGGTTGTTTTTCACCCGGTGGTGAATCTCCTTGAGCAGCGATTCCTTTTCCGTCAGCGACTGCCGCAGTTGCTGCTCGGATGCCAAAAGCTCCTTTTCGGCCATCTGACGTTCGAAAAGCTCCCGCCGCAGTTCGGCGGTTTTGCTTTTGACCATCCGATTCTGCCTCAGATAGCCCACCAGAACCAGCGCCATCAGCAGTGCCAGCCAAATGGCGACCCATAAAAGATTCGGCGCCGCACCGTCGCCGACGCCTTTCGCGGCAAACGCCGGCGATCCGGCGGCAATGGCCGTGACCCAGCAAAAACCGCCGCCAGCCCGGAGGCTGCGGGGATAAATGGCTCGTTCGATGATCATCAGAGTAATGTATGAACCCGTTGCGCCATTTCGTGTATGGCCCGGGCCGCTTTGCTGCCCGGTGTCTGCTCGATGAAGGGCAACTGATCGAGCACCGCCTGGCGAACGGCCCTGTCTTCCGGAATGCTGCCCAGGTGGGCAAGCTCCAGTTTGAGAAATCGCTGCGTCACCCGCTTGATCGTATCTACGGTATGGCTGCCTTCGCGTGCGCCGCGAACGAAATTGAGTACCAGGTTGAACCGGCCGATTCCGTAATCCCTGGAAAGGAGCTTGATCAGGGCATAGGCATCGGTCATGGAGGTGGGGTCCGGACTCAGAATAAAAATGTTATGGTCCGAATACCGATTGTACCACAGTACCGAAGAGCCGATGCCCGCAGCAGTATCGATCAGAACGTAATCGAAATCCGCCGAGACCGATTTGATGAAATCGGCCAGCCGGTCCTGCTGCTTGCCGCCCAGCGAAACCATCTCGGGAACGCCGGAGCAGCCCGGCAGAACGGCCAGGTTGGGACGGGCGAAGATCAATGCCTGGCGCGGGTCGGCGCCGCTTTCCAGAGCATCCCGGATATTGTGCTTGACGGACAGACGCAGCAGAACATCCACATTGGCCAACCCCATGTCGCCGTCCACTACAAGAACACGGCTGTCATTCCGGGTGAGGGCCAGGGCGAAATTGACCGTAAAACTGGTTTTGCCCACACCGCCTTTACCGCTGGTCACGCAAAGCGTCAGCGGCATCTTTTTTTTCGGGGACATAGGGTTTCCATTCAAGAAATCGTGTGAGTGAAATCAACTGTTTCCCACAATATCGGCCCCCGATAAACTTTCTTTAACACGCGAGGTAGATTAAAACCAAGGCAAATCCAGGGGGCGAAAACAAGTCACTACGATTTGTTACAATTCGTTACCCCGTTGCCAAGCATTCTCCGTTAGAAATGTTTATCTTATTATTATCACATTGAAAAATGGGAAAACAGCCTCAGCCTGTGCCCCAGGCTGGCAAATATAATTAATTAAACTAAATATTAACTTGACAAATATTTTATTTTCCTTATTGTGAAACCTCCTAACAGATACCCGTACCCAACAAGTCGGATCGATGCGAAAACACGGAGGCCTCGATGACAGATCCCGCTACCCTGGCAAGCGCCCGCTACATCTTCACCACCGGACGGAAAGTTCACGACCTGGTGCAGCAGACCATTACGGCAGCCTGCATGGCGGAAAGCGACAACCGCCGCTTTGGCGATCTGTCCTCCTCACAGATGAACATGGTCCTGATGATCCGGGTTCGCGAAGCGGTGTCGGTGACCCAGTTGGCCTCGCTGTTGAGCGTATCACCGCCTTCGGTGTCCACCATGGTGGATCGGCTGGTGGAGCGGGGGCTTTTGACCCGCACGCCCAGCAGCAAGGATCGCCGCAGAGTCGTCATTCGGGTATCGCCGGAAGCCATCGAAGAAATCAGCCGGGTCGAGGAAAAAGTACTGGACGCTTTCGTGAAGCTGGTGGAGGCGGTCGGGCCGGAAACCACTCAAATGTGGTGCGAAGTGCTGAATCGGATCAAGGACGTACTGGAAAAAGACAACCATCATTCAACCTGAGGCAAGGCAGATCAAATGGAAACCAACGCAATCAACCGACCGAAAAAGCATGTCGTGGTCCGCATTGTCATTTGCACCCTGATTCTACTTATCGGATGGGTGGGAATGCAGGGACTGGCCAGCTTGAAGCAGCCCCCTGCCGAGGCCAAAAGCGAAGAACGGGCGATCAAGGTTGAGACCATCACCGCACAATCCCGGGATTATCCGGTCGTCATCACCGGCTATGGGCAGGCCCGGGTGGTCACCGAGGTGGACCTTGCACCGGAAATTTCCGGCAAGGTGATCCATGTCCATCCCCATCTGAAAACCGGGCAGGTCATCCCCGCCGGAGAGATCCTGTTTCGGATCGATCCCGCCGACTACGAAGCCGGCCTCCGGGAAGGCAAGGCAGGGGTCTCCCAGTGGCAGAATGCGGTGGCGCGGCTGAAAAAACAGCTGGCCATCGATACCCAACGGCTGAAAACCCTGCAGCGCAGCGCCCAACTGGCCGAAACCGAGTTCGATCGGGTCAAACGGTTGTACGAAGTGGACCGGGTCGGCACCCGCTCCGGCGTGGATCAGGCCGAACTGGCCTACAACAGCGCTCTGGATCAGGCGGACCAGATGGAACAGGCGGTAAGCCTCTACCCGCTTCAGATCAAGGAGGCCGAAAGCAGCCTGGTGTCGGCAAAGGCACGTCTCACGGTGGCGGCGGCCAACCTCTCCCGATCCACGGTGAAGGCGCCTTTCGACGCCCGCATCAAGACGGTTGCCCTGGAGGCCGGACAGTTTGTCTCTCCCGGCCAGCACGTGCTGACCCTGGCCGATGACAGCCTGCTGGAAATCCAGGTTCCCCTGGACAGCCGCGACGCCCGCAAGTGGCTGCAGTTCGAGGAGACACCAGGGGAAACGCAAACCGCGGCCTGGTTCGGCAAGTTGAAACCGGTGGATTGCACCATCCGCTGGACCGAGGACAAAAACGGATCTTTCTGGAAGGGAAGTCTCCACCGCGTCGTTAAATTCGACCAGCAGACACGCACCTTGACCGTAGCGGTGAGAATTTCCGGACAGGCGGCCAGGGACGGCGGCAGCCGCTCCCTGCCCCTGGTGGAAGGAATGTTCTGCCAGGTCGACATCCCCGGGCAGACCATGAAACAGGTCGTCCGGCTTCCCCGTCAGGCGGTCAGCTTCGAAAACAAGGCCTACCTGGCAACCGCCGCAAACCGCCTGAAAACGGTGGACGTGGCCGTTGCACGCATCGAGGGAGAACATGTCTATGTCAGCCGGGGAATCAGCCCCGGCGACAGGGTGATCGTCACCCGGCTTATCGATCCCCTGGAAAACAGCCTGCTGGAATTTGTCGACACGGCTGACAAGGAGTCGGCCTCATGAAACAGATGCTTGCCGCCTTTGCCCGCAACACGGTCTTCGCCAATATCGTTCTGGTGCTGATCTTTGTTGCCGGCTATATCGCCACAGCCAGCATGATCCGCGAGACCTTTCCGGAGTTCTCCCTGGATATGATCACCATTGCGGTGCCCTACCCCGGAGCGGACCCGGAAGAGGTGGAGGAAGGGATCAGCCGCAAGATCGAAGAGGCCATCGAGGGAATCGAGGGCATCAAGCAGTACACCACCGAATCCGCCGAGGGACAGGGCACGGCCACCATCGAAGTCCAGGAGGACTACGCTGTGGACGATGTGCTCGAGCGGGTGCGCACCAGGGTCAACGCGATCTCCACATTCCCTGTGGATGCGGAAAAACCGGTGATCAGCGAACTCCTCCTCAAAGACCTGGTGGCCTTGGTCTACCTGTCCGGCGACATGTCCGAGCGCCGCATCAAGGAGTGGTCCGAACAGGTCAAAGACGAAATCCAGCAACTGCCCGATATCTCCCAGGTGGAAACCTTCGGGGCGCGCGATTACGAAATTGCCATCGAGGTTTCCGAAGAGAAGTTGCGGGAGTATGGGATTACCTTTGACGATGTGGCCGGTGCGGTTCGCCGCAGCAACCTGAACCTGGCCGGCGGCACCATCCGCACCCGTGAAGAAGAGATCCGCGTGCGCACCATGGGCCGGAAATACACCGGCGCGGAACTGGCCTCCATCGTGGTCCTGGCCCGTCCGGAAGGTGATGTGATCACCCTGGACCGCCTGGCCGAAATCGATGACGGGTTTACCGAGGATCCCATTGCCGCCACAATCGACGGAGAACCGGCGGTACTTTTAATCGTCTACAAAACCCCGGAAGAAGATGCCCTGAAAATTTCCAAAACCGTCAACGCGTACATCGCGGCCAAACAGCAACAGGTGCCCGAAGGCGCCAACATCCGGATGCTCTATGACAATACCGAGATGCTGCGCCAGCGCATCGATCTTCTCCTTAAAAACGGCATCATCGGCCTTTCCATCGTCTTTCTCCTGCTGTGGTGTTTTCTCAACACCCGTCTCTCCTTCTGGGCCGGCATGGGCATTCCTATCTCCATCGCCGGCGCCCTGATGATTCTCTGGGGCATGGGCGGCACGATCAACATGATTTCGCTTTTCGGGTTGATCATGGTGCTGGGGATTGTCGTGGACGACGCCATCGTCGTGGGCGAAGCCATTTTCGTGCATCGCAAACAGGGCAAGCCGGCCCTGAAGGCCGCCGTCGACGGGGTCAGCGAGGTGGGCATGCCGGTGGTGGCCGCCGTGCTGACCACCATCGTGGCCTTCATTCCCCTGTTTTACGTGGGCGGCATCATGGGGAAATTCATCTCCATCCTGCCGGCCGTGGTGATCGCCTGCCTGGTGGTCTCCCTGGTGGAGTGCCTGTTCCTGCTCCCGGCCCACTTGAGCCACCTGCCCGATCCCAATCGGTCCCCGGCCAAGGGGCATCGACTGGTAAGACAGCTGTCCCGGGTCCAGGAAGCGACCTCCCGCTGGATGGAGCAATTCGTCGCCCGGATCTATCTGCCATTTTTGAGCAAAGCCTTGCACTGGCGCTACATTTCGTTGGCCACGGCCATGGCGGTCCTGATGCTCACCATCGGCCTGGTGCAAAGCGGCATCATCAAATTCGAGGTTTTCTCCAAGATGGACGGATTCGTTATGACCGCGACGGCGGAATTTCCCAGCGGTACGCCACCGGATGTCACCCGGCGGGCCATCGCCCAGATCGAAGCGGCCCTGATGCGCCTGGAGAAGACCCATCCGACGCGCAGTGGAGACCCCCTGGTCAAAAACCGCCTGACCCTGGTGGGCCAGACTTTGAGCGATATCCCCGACATCGGCCCCAACTACGGATCGGTGCAGGCAATTATGCTGGATTCCGAACATCGCGGTATCCATTCCGAAGACCTGATGGTGGCCTGGGAAAAAGAGATCGGCATTCTGCCCGGCATCAAATCGTTGACCTTTACCGGCATGGAAGCCGGTCCGCCGGGCGATCCCATCGAGGTGTGGCTGCAGGGCCATGACATGAGCGTCATTCTGGCCGCGGCCGACGACCTGATGAGCCGACTGCGCCAATTCGACGGTGTCTACCAGATCCGCAGCGACTTTTCGCCGGGTAAAAACGAGATGCGCCTTGCCCTGAAACCGGAAGCCCGTACCCTGGGCCTGACCGTGGAGGATCTGGCCCGGCAGGTTTATGCCGGCTATTACGGTGACGAAGCCCTGCGGTTGCAGCGCGGCCGCGACGACGTTCGCGTCAAGGTACGCTACACGGCCGACGAGCGCAGCCGGATCTCGGACTTCGAACAGGTGCGCATCCGCACCGCCGGCGGTTTTGAGGTGCCGCTCATGTCCGTGGCCGATGTCAGCTATGCGCCCGGCTACTCGACCATCACCCGCACCGACGGCATGCGCCGGGTCGCGGTGAGTGCCGGTGTGGACACCAAGAAAGCCAATGCCAACGAAATCTTCGCCGAACTGTCGGCCAACTATTTTCCGGAATTGAAAAAACGCTATCCGGGCCTTTACGTGGCCCTTCAGGGCGAGCAGAAAAAGATGCGCGAATCCTTCGGCAGCCTCGAAATCGGTTTTCCCTTGGCGGTCCTGGCCATCTTCATCATCATCGCCACCATGTTCCGCTCCTATGCCCAGCCCTTCGTGATCATGTTCACCGTGCCTTTCGGCATCATCGGGGCGGTCCTCGGCCACCTGGTGCTGGGGTATGACCTGTCCATAATGAGCATGTTCGGCATGGTGGCGTTAACCGGTGTGGTGGTCAATGACGCCATCGTGCTGATCGAACGCATCAACGGGAACCTGGCTTGCGGCATGCCCTTTTTCGACGCCATCCTGCAGGGCGGCGTGCGGCGGTTTCGGGCCATTTTTCTCACGACCTTGAGTACCGTGGGCGGCCTGGCGCCGTTGATCATGGAAACCGACTTTCAGGCCAAATTTCTCATCCCCATGGCGCTTTCCATTGCCGCCGGCGTGGCCTTTGCCACCGTTCTGACCCTGGTGCTCATACCCAGCCTGCTGGCCATTTTGAACGACCTGCGGCTGGTCGTGCATCGCGTCCGACACGGCCAGTGGCCCCGGCGTCTGGAGGTGGAACCGGCCAGAAATCGACATGTCGATCCGCTGGTCGAAGACCCGAAAGGGGTCCGCTCGCCTTCCGTGGACGTCTGTAATTAGCACAAGAACCTTGAATATCGATCTGTCGATACATCAGCGAATGAAAATCGATCAGTGAGGAAAATAATGAGAAAAACCTTCCTTTACCCGGCCATTGCTTTTCTCTGCCTCTTTCTTGCGGTTAGCCCGGCCATAGAAGCGGCCGCTGAATATTCTGCGGTTAACAGCGAAGAACCGACGGACTGGAGCCACATCGACACCCTGGATCTGGCCACTGCCGTCGAGATCGCGCTGGCGGACAATCCCGGTCTCGATGCCGCTTCGGCCCGCGTTCGCCAGGCCAAGGCGCAGGTGGACCAGGCCCGCTCCGCCTACTGGCCCCGCCTGGATGCCAACGCCGGCGGCGCCCGGGTCGACCTTTCCGAAAACACCTACCAGGAGAATCTTGCAATGGCACGGCTCCTGAGTCCTCGGGCCACCATCGATAATCCCGAGGGTTACTACAATGCCGACCTGACCGCCTCCTGGACCCTGTTTGACGGCTTCGAACGCAAATTCGCCACCGCAGCGGCACGCCATGGCGAACAATCCAGCAAGGCGGGCCTGGACGATGCCAGACGTCTGTTGATCTCTGCCGTGGCGCTATCCTATTTCTCGGCCCAACTCGCGCTGGAGAACATCGCTATCGCCAGGGCCGACGAACAGTTCAACCAGCGGCAGCTCAGCGATGCAGAGGCCCGCGAGCGGGTGGGCACCGGTTCGCTGAGTGATGTGCTCAATTTCCAGGTGCGCATGAACCAGGCCAAAACCAGCCGGATCAACGAGGAGTATCGGTACAATACCGCATTGTACGGGCTGGCCGCCCTGCTGGGGCTGCCCGGCTCCCGGTTGCCGGGGCATGTACGGCTGGCCAGCCTGACTCCGGAAACGCAATCGGAGCTTGGCGAGCCTCTGGTGGAAGACTTGATTGCCACGGCCATGGACCGTCGCCCGGACATTCAACAGGCCCGCTGGCAGATCAAACAGGTGGACGCGCAGGTAAAAATCGCCCAGTCCGACTACTACCCCTCGGTTATTGTGTCGGGTGGCCTGGAAGGGGAACGGGCCGATGATCCGGAATTCGGCCGTGACGATTTCGGAAACCGCGTCCAGGTCGGACTTTCCTACAACCTGTTTGCCGGCGGTCTCACCCGCGCAAAGGTCCGGGAAACCCGCCACCGCAAGGTGGAGCTGGAAAAAAATCTGGAAGACTTGGTCCTTTCCGCCGCCGCGGACATCCGCAGTTCCGCAGCCCTGGTAACCTCCGCCCAAACCCAGGTAAAACTTCAGCGGGAAAACGCGGCGCTGGTTCAACGCACGCGGGATCTGGTGGAAAAGGAATACAATGCCGGCCAGGGCTCCCTGGTGCGTCTCAATGAAGCCCAGAAAGACCTGACCACGGCGCAGAGCAACCTGGCCCTCGCGTTGGTGGGCCTGCGCCAGGCCTGGGTCGAACTGGAAACCCGCACGGGTAATATCGTCGCTGCATACGGGCCTGCCGAAACCCCATAAAACAACCACATCCTGCAGGAGCCAACCGCTTCTTGCAACCCGACACCATCGGTGGTAGATCGATCCACCCGCTGCCGGTCCGATAGCCGCAGGAGGTCGCCGCTGCCATGGAACACGTCAAAAAAAAGCCCATGTATCTCTACCTGGTGGTGCTCACCATTGCCTCCACCGTGGGGCTGCAGGCCTGGACCACCCTGTTCAACAACTTTGCCGTTGAAGTGGCCGGGCTGGACGGTGATGGGATCGGCATCATCCAGTCCATCCGGGAGATCCCCGGCTTGCTGGCCCTGCTGGCCATTTTTGTCATCCGTCTCATTCCCGAACACCGCCTCTCCGCCTTCTCCATCCTGATGCTGGGCCTGGGCATTGCAGCCACCGGCTTTTTCCCCTCTTTTGCCGGGCTGGCCCTGACCACCCTGCTGATGAGCTTCGGGTTTCATTATTTCGAAACCACCAACATGTCCCTGACCTTGCAATACTTCGATAAGCATACCTCGCCCTGGGTATTCGGAAAGCTGCGCAGCATCTCGGCCGCGTCCAGCATCCTCGTCGGGACGTTCATTTTTTTCATGGCCGCCGTACTGGACTTCACCACCATGTACCTGATCATCGGTGGACTCATCGCAGCCGTCTCCCTGTGGGGCTTTTCCCGCAAGCCGGCCGCTGTCGGCATGGCCTCCCAGCGCAAGCGCATGGTCTTCCGCAAGCGCTACTGGCTCTATTATTTTCTCACCTTCATGGCCGGCGCCCGGCGCCAGATATTCATCGCCTTTGCGGTGCTCTTACTGGTGCAGAAATTCAACTACTCGGTGCAGGCCGTAACCATCCTCTTCGTCGTCAACAACAGCGTCAATTTCTTTCTCAGCCCGTTGATCGGCAGGGCCATCATCCGCTTTGGGGAACGCCGGGTCCTGAGCCTGGAGTACGCCAGCCTGATTGTGATTTTTCTGGCCTACGCCGCCACCGACTCCAAATGGGTGGCCGGCGGTCTGTATATCCTCGATCATATCTTTTTCAACTTCAGCATGGCCATCAACACCTTCTTCCAGAAAATGGGCGATTCGCGGGACGTGGCCCCCACCATGGCCGTGGGATTTACCATCAACCACATCGCCGCGGTCTTTCTACCGGCCATCGGCGGATATTTGTGGATCGTCGATTACCGCATTCCCTTTATTGCCGGTTCCGCCATGGCGTTGATTTCCCTGGCCGCCGTCCAATGCATCCGCACATGACCCTTTCCCAGCCGAGTCAACGGTTCGATTGCAAATATTGCCGACGAGGCTTAACTTTTTGACCTGAACGGCCAATAAAGATATAGTATCATTTTGGATTCACGCCCTATGACCGGCGTTTGCCGCCGGTTCGACCTGCCGCCCGCGAAAACCACCTGAATGAACACAGCCGGGACTCTCCAAAGGCTGTAAAAGGAAGGTGCAAAAACCATGAACGCCGTTATTTTCTGGTTCGACCTGATTATCCTGCCAACGCTGGCGCTGTTGGGCATCGTCTTGTTTGTCGATCTCAAGAAGTGGAAAAAAACCGCCGCAGACCTGCGCGAGGACAATCGGCGGATGCAGCGAATCATCGATGCTCTTCCGGACCCCACGATGGTCATTGATCACGAAAAACGGGTAATCGTCTGGAACCGCGCCATAGAAGCGATGAGCGGCGTCAAGGCCGGGGACATACTGGGAAAGGGGAATTTCGAATACGCCATCCCGTTTTACGGGAAGCGGCGACCGATCATGATCGACCTGGTCAACGAATGGGATGAGCATGTAGCCCAAAAATACACGAACGTGGAACGCCGAGGGGATATCCTGGTTTCGGAAACCATGGATCATCCTCCTTTGCTGAAAAGAGGGATTTTCAGAAATGTGGCTGGCCCCATTTATGACCATAATGGCAATCCGATCGGCGCCATCGAAAGCATCCACGATATTACCGGCCATCGGATCAAACTCGATGACTTGAAAGAACGCGAAGAACTGCTGCGCGTCTTTGTGGCCTACTCTCCGGTGGCCGTAGCCATGTGCGACCGGAAGATGAACTATCTGCATTACAGCCGCCGATGGATCACCGATTTCGCGCTTCCCGATGAAGATCTCACCGGCCGTAATCATTACGACGTGTTCGATCCGCTGCCTGAGCACTGGAAGGATCAAGATGACCGCTGCCTGCAGGGGGAGACCATTGTAAACGAGGAAGAAGCCATTACCCGCGCGGACGGTTCCGTCGAATGGGTGCGCCGGATTCTGCACCCCTGGCGGACCCACAAGGGAACCATTGGCGGGATCATCATTCTGGCAGAGGTCATCACAGAAAAAAAACGGGCCGAACAATCTACCCGGGAAATGGAGAACCGGCTGCAGGTCCTCAGCGACAACCTGCCCGGCGGCATTCTTTTCCAGGCACGCATCACTCCCGACGGTACGCGGCAAACGACCTTTATATCCGGCAATGCGGAGCAGCTTTTCGGGGAACCCATCGATCGGATACTATCCGATTCAAAAGTGCTGTTCGATAAAATCGATCCCGAAGACCGCGAGCGATTGTTCAGGGCCGAAGCCGAGGCGATCGAAAAGGGAACGGTGCTGGATGAGGTGCTCCAGGTCCACATTGCCGACGACGGGCCCAACTGGCATCGCGTGGTGGCCAAACCGCGGCAGTTGGCCAACGGAGATTTTTTCCTGGATGGCTTCATCATCGATTTGACGGAACAAAAACAGGCCCAGGAAGAAATCAGGAAACGGCGGGTCTTTCTGGAATCGGTGCTGTATCACGCCCCTGATGCCATTGTCACCCTCGATCCCCGCCACCGGGTGCTCGACTGGAACCCTGGCGCAGAAAAAATTTACGGCTACCGCCGCGACGAGGCCCTGGGCCAGAAACTGGACGAACTCATTGGACGGCATAGCACCCGCGAAGAAGTCGAGAAGAATATCAAAACCGCGTTATCCGGCCAACGTGTCGAAGCCTTTGAAGGGCTGCGTTATCGAAAAGACGGCCAACCGGTTCACGTCATTGTCGCCGGCTCTCCCATCATGCTCGACGACACCCAAACCGGGGCGATAGCCATGTACACCGATATCACGGCCCTCAAACAGGCCGAAGAAGAGTTGCGCCGCAACGAGCGTATGTTGCGCCGCATCATGGATATCGTGCCTTCCATGATTTTCGTGAAAAATGCCGAAGGGCGTTTTCTCATGGTCAACCAGGCCGTGGCGGACCGTTACCGCATGCCCGTCGAGGAACTGGTCGGCAAGCTTCAGGCGGATGTTCATCCCGACAGGGACCAGGTCGCCCGGTACATGGCCGACGACCGACGGGCCATGGACAGCGGCAACGCCCTGTTCGTACGTGAAGAACCCTTCCTGGACCATACCGGCGCCACCCGATGGCTGGAGGTGATCAAGCTCCCCTGCGATATCGAGGATTTCGGGGAACCGGCGGTGGTCGCCCTGGCCACGGATATCACGGCAAGGCGGGAAGCCGAAGCGCGCATCCAGGAAAGCGAAAAACGCTATCGCACCGTGTTCGAAAATACCGGCACCGGAACCGTTCTCAGCGAAGCGGATACAACCCTGTCCATGGTCAACCGGGAATTTGCCCGAATGGTTGGTTACGATCGCAGCGAAATCGAAGGCAAAATGAGCTGGACCCAGCTCATCGCACCCGAGGATGTCGAACAGATGAAAGCCTATCACTATGCGCGCAGGAAAGATCCGCTCAATACGCCCACCCAGTACGAATGTCACCTGGTCACTCGGAAAGGGGGGGTCATACCGACCCTGCTCAGGGTGCGGCTGATTCCCGGCACCCGGGCCAGCATCGGTTCCTTTCTGGACATCAGCGACCGAAAGCGGGCCGAGGACGCCATGGTCGACGCCAACCGAATGCTGCGGCTGGTGCTCGACACCATCCCGGTGCGGGTTTTCTGGAAGGATACCGAACTGCGCTATCTGGGCTGCAACCGGCCGTTTGCCGAAGATGCCGGGTTTGCCAACCCCAAGGAAGTGATCGGAAGGGACGACTTCGAATGGATTCCGTCCGACCTGGCCACCGTTTTTCGCAAGAACGATCAGGCCGTCATGGAAACGGGACAGCCCCGGCTCAATATCGAAAAACAATGGCCTTCGCCCAGGGGAGAACGTCGGTGGCTGCAGACCAGCAAGGTGCCCATGCGCGACGGCCAGGGAAAAATTATCGGCGTGCTGGGCACCTATCAGGACATCACCGAACGTAAAGAAGCCGTGGAGGAAATGCGGCAACTGCGCAACTATTTGTCCAACATCATTGATTCCATGCCGTCGGTACTCATCGGCGTCGATACCGACGGACGGGTGACCCAGTGGAACAAACAGGCCGAACGGGTCACGGGACTGTCCTTCGAAAAGGCGCATGCACAGCCTCTGGCCGATGTATTTCCCTATCTTATCGATGAAATGGCCCGCATCCAAGCCGCGATCCGGGATCGCCAGGTGATCCACGATCCGAAGATACCGCGCCGTCAGCGCAGCGAAGTCCGCTTTGAGGATGTGACCATTTATCCGTTGGTTGCCAATGGCGTCGATGGCGCGGTGATCCGCGTGGACGACGTAACCGAACGGGTGCGGTTGGAAGAGATGATGATTCAGAGCGAAAAGATGCTTTCCGTGGGAGGTCTGGCCGCGGGCATGGCCCATGAAATCAACAACCCTTTAGCCGGCATCCTGCAGAACACCGCCGTTTTGGAAAATCGGCTGCTGGGCGATCTTCCGGCCAACCGGAAAGCGGCCGAAACGGCCGGCGTAACCATGGCGGCCGTAAGGCAATACATGGAATTGCGCAAACTGCCCAACATGCTGGAAAACATCCGCGAATCAGGAGACCGGGCCGCAGCCATCGTCAAAAACATGCTCAGCTTTGCCCGTAAAAGCGATCAGGTCGTCTCCAGCCACGACCTCGCTGTTCTGTTGGATCGGACCATTGACCTGGCCCGCACCGATTACGACATGAAAAAACAATATGATTTCAAGCAAATAGAAATTATTCGGGAATACGATCCAAATGTGCCGGAAATTCCGTGCGAGTCCAGCAAACTGCAACAGGTCTTTTTGAATATCCTTAAAAACGGTGCCGAGGCCATGGCCTCCCAGCGGCAGAAGAAACGTCCGCCCGCATTTGTCCTGCGCGTCTGTCAAGAAGATCAGTGGGTGCGTTTGGAGATTGAGGACAACGGACCGGGCATGGACGAATTGACCCGCCGCAGGATTTTCGAACCGTTTTTTACCACCAAACCGGTTGGCAAAGGTACTGGACTGGGCCTGTCGGTCTCTTATTTCATCATCACGGAAAACCATGGCGGAAAAATGGATGCCGATACAGCCGATGGCGGCGGAACCCGATTCGTCATCCGCCTGCCGAAAACCGGAAAATCGTGAACCCCGTTGCCGGAAAGACCCATTTTCAGGAAGGATGAATGGATGAGATCTCCTCGTATTCTGGTCATCGACGACGAAAAAGCCATTCGCGACAGTTTCAGCGCCCACCTTGAGGATTGCGGATACGACCTTCTGACCGCCAAAAATGGGCGTGAAGGCTTGGACATCTTTCAAAGCGAACAACCGGATCTGGTTATTGTGGATCTGCGCATGCCTGAAGTCGGCGGGATCCAGGTGCTGGAAACCATCAGCCGGCAAGCGCCGTTGACGCCGCTGATCGTCGCCTCCGGTACAGGCTTGATCGGCGATGCGGTTGAGGCGCTGCACTGCGGAGCCTGGAATTACCTACTCAAACCCATCCAGGACCTCTCCATGCTTACCCACGCAGTAGAGGCGGCCCTGGAGAAAGCCCGGCTCAAAAAGGAGAACCAGGCCTACCGACTGCGTCTGGAGCAACTGGTGGAAGAACGGACGACCGCGCTGGGGCAGGCCAATATGAATCTTTCCCAGATCAACGCCCGGCTGCGTCACATCGTGGATACGACCCGCTCCCTGTCCTTCTGTAATGAAGTCGCTGAATTCGGAGTCAAGCTGTTGGATGCGTTCGGCGAGCACATGCTGACCGCCGGAGGAAGCATCTACCTCAAAGAGGAAAACGGTCTGCGGCTGATCCACACCCTGGACCCTGGCCATGCCGCAGAATTTATTGCGTTCCCCCTGCCGGAAAAATCGCTTTTCCAGCAGGCCATTGCCGGCAACCGGCCTATCTTGAAAAATGACATTGCCGAGGACGAAACGGTTGATGGCAGCGGCTGGCATGGCTACACGGATGGTTCGGCCCTTTTGTTTCCCCTGCCCGATGCGTTCGGCGGTGTTGTCGGCATCATCTCCCTGCACAGCAAAACGACACCGCCTTTCCTGGACCAGGATCGGGAAATCGGTACGATCCTGGCTTCATACAGCAGCGAAGCGCTGCGAGCGGTTCGCGCCACCGCGGAGATTCGGGAAAATGCATCCCGTTTTCGAAAAATTTTGAACACCATTCCTACCGGCATCATTATCGTGGATGCCGAATCCCACAAAATTATTAATGCGAATCCCGCTGCCGCAACCATGGCGGGCACCGATCCCAAAGCGATGGTCGGCAAGACCTGCCATGAAGTAATCTGCCCCTCGGAAGAGGGAAACTGCCCCATGGCGCCGGACAGAGACATGGACCAATCGGAGCGCATCCTGCTCGCTGCGGATGGCAGGCGGGTCCCGGTGCTCAAAACCGTATCACGGACGACCCTGGAGGGCCGGGAATGTTTTATCGAAAGCGTTATTGATCTTTCCGATCAGATTCGCGCCGAAGAAGACAAGAAAAAACTGGAACGGCAGCTCAGACAAGCCCAAAAAATGGAAGCCCTGGGCACCCTTGCCGGAGGCATCGCCCACGACTTCAACAACATTTTAAGCGCCGTTCTGGGCTATTCCGAACTGGGCATGCAAGATGTCGACGATACCGCCCACCCGCTTTATCCCAAACTCAAGGCCATCCACCATGCCGGCCTCCGGGCCAAGGCCCTGGTGGAACAGATTCTTTCCTTCAGTCGCATGCAGGAGCAGCTTCAGGCTCCGGTCAAAGTTTCTCCCATTGTCAAAGAAGTCCTCAAACTCTTGCAGACCTCCCTGCCGGCCAATATCCGGGTTCAGTCCAAAATCAAGGCGGACCGCTCCGTAATGGGCGATCCGACCCAGATTCACCAGATTATCATGAACCTGTGCACCAATGCCTATCATGCCATGCTGGAAACCGGCGGTGTTTTGAGTGTCTCCCTGGAGCAGGTAGTCATCGGGGAAGCCGAAGATACCGGCGCGTTGAACCTCGAGCCGGGTCCCTACGTCAGGCTTATGGTTTCCGACACGGGAACGGGGATCAGCCCGGCAATTCTCGAACGGATTTTCGATCCCTATTTTACCACCAAGGAAAAGGGCAAGGGAACCGGTTTGGGGCTGGCGGTGGTGCACGGGATCGTGAAGAGCCATCGCGGAGAAATAGCCGTAAAAAGTGTCGTGGGTAAAGGCACGACCGTTACGGTATTTTTACCGGTAACCGGCGACGATGCCTCGGAAAACGGTGTGGATAAGCCTGTCATACCGCGCGGCAGCGAACACATTTTGCTGGTGGATGACGAAAAGGACCTGGTCGAAATCGGCAAGGAGATGCTGCGGCGCCTCGGCTACCGGGTAACCGCCGTCGTCGGCAGTACAACAGCCCTGGAAACCTTCAAAACGGATCCCTTTCGGTTCGATCTGGTGGTGACGGATTACAACATGCCCGGTCTGACCGGCGACAAGATGGCCCGCCAAATGCTGGAGATTCGGCCGAGCACCCCCATCATCGTCTGCACCGGGTTTTCCGAAGTGTTCGACCCCCAGCGGGCCCAATCCATCGGGATTCGCCGTGTCCTGATGAAACCTTTGACTATGGAATCCATTGCCCATGCGGTTCGCGAGGTGCTGGAGCCGCAATAGGCAAATATTTATATCGTCATGCCCGCTTTATATCCCTGATGCACCGCATCAAAGGCCAGGCCCACCCCGCCGGCATCCCCCACGACCTGAAAGGCGATGTTTTTCCCTTCCGCCACTGCTTGGAGGGGATTGGTCGAAACGGAGCCGGCGGCGATGACAACGCTGTCCGCAACAATCGTTTCCCGTTTGCCGTCCTTTTCCACTTCGAGCCCGTCGGCCGTAATGGCAACCACTGTGGCCTGCGTAGCGGTGGTTACGCCGATTCGCGAAAGATCCTGCATCATTCCCCAACGGGTGGACTTGCCGATATCCTTGCCCACTTTGTCCAGCATTTCCACCAGGATCACTTCCTTGGAACCCCGCGTGGCCATTTGAAAAAGGGTCTCCGGATCTTCGGCGCGGTTCACCAGCAGGAATTTGAGGCCCTCTGCGGAAAGGGTGCCTTTTTCGGCCAGGAAAAGTGCCGTTTCCACGCCGACGGCGCCGCCGCCGATGATGGCTACCCGCTTTCCGGTCAGAACCCGGCCCGCCAGCACATCCCAGGCTTGAACGACGTGGGGTTGGTCGATGCCGGGAATCGGCGGGACCAGAGGGGCGGCGCCGGTAGCCAGAATGATGCCTTCGGGCGCCTTTTCTTCGATCAGGGCGGCGTCGACCTCGCAATTGAGCACCACGGGGATTTTCGCCAATGCAACCTGTTGGGCCAGGTCCCGGGCCAAGCAGGCGAACTCCTCGCGTCCGGGAGGCGCCGCGGCCAGATAAAGCTGCCCGCCCAAACGGCCGGACTGCTCGAAGATTGTAACTCGATGGCCCCGGCTGTGAGCGGCCAGCGCAGCGCTCATGCCGGCGGCTCCACCGCCGACGACCATGATATTCTTCGGCTGCGCCGTTTTTTCTGTCGGGACCTCGTTTTCATGCCCGGCCCGGGGGTTGCACATGCATTCCACGTGCTTGAGCTTAAACAGATGATCGAAACATCCCTGGGCGCAGGCAATGCAATGAACGATGTCGGCCTCCCGGCCCGATTTGGCCTTTTCCGGCAAATAGGGATCGGCAATCAGGCTGCGCCCCATGGCCACCATGTCGCACATGCCGTCGGCGAGCATCTCGCGGGCCGTGGCCGGATCGTTGATGCGGTGGCTGGCGATCACCGGCACATCCACGAGATCCCTGATTCCTCTGGCCAGATAGGCAAACACCCCGCGCGGCACACTGGCGACAATCTGGGGGACCCGCGCTTCATGCCAGCCCACGTTGATGCAAAGGGCGTCGACAGGACCGGCGGCCAGGGCCTTGGCATATTCCCGCAGTTCCGCCGCACCGTTGCCCCCGGGCATGAAATCGTTGCCGTTCATGCGTACAATCAAGGGATACGCGTCGCCCACGGCACGACGGATGGCGGCCATGATTTCCAAGCCGAACCGCATCCGGTTTTCGAGGCTGCCGCCGTATTGGTCGGACCGCTGATTGGTAAGCGGGGACAAAAATTCGCTGATCAGGTACCCGGTCCCGCTGAGGACTTCGACCGCATCGAAACCGGCGGCCTTGACGCGGCCGGCGGCTGCGGCAAAGGCCTCGACGGTCGCCTGAATCTCGTCCAGGGTCATCTCTTTGGGGGTTTCCCGGGTCATCCGCGATGCTACCGGCGAAGGCGCAACGGGCTGCTTGCCATTCAAAAAGAAAGAGAAGTTATAGCGGCCGGCGTGGTTGAGCTGAACGGCACTGCGGGCGCCGTTGCTTTTGATGGCTTCGGCCAGCCGGCTCAGACCGGGGATAAAACTGTCGTCATGGGCACCGATATTCTGGGTGTTGCCGGACAGCTCGTCAACGGTGGCATAGCCCACGCAGATCATTCCCGCACCGCCTTTGGCGCGTTCGGCATAAAAGGCTGTCAACTGATCGGTCACCTGGTAATCGACAGCCATGCCCAGATGCATGGCAGGCAAATAGATCCGGTTTTTTATCTCAAGCCGGTTGATCGTAATGGGCTGGAACAGAACATCCATCATCGTTTCTCTCCTGTCTCGAACTTTCGATTCCTCGTTCCATCAGAGCCGGGATGCCAGAAAAAGCGCGCCTGCCAGCAAAGCAAGTCCCATCCCGATGAGCATCAACGCCAGTTTTTTGCCGCTGGACCGGTGTTCCGATTGCGATTCCCGGTATTTTTTCTCTCGCTTTTGTACATAGAGATCATTGATTTCTTCCCTGGACAGGTAATCCAGATCCCAGTGCGTCACCTGTTCAATTTTTCCCTTTTCCTTGAAAATGCGATGTTTTCTCTGCTTTTCGTCCATAGCGTCGGTAGACCTCCTTGAAGGTGGCTGGACCGCCCGACAGGGTCGAAGGCGCGTGCAAACAAAAAGCGAAATCGCCCCTGGCGCGGTCTACCCACTAACATAACCACGGTGCGCATGATACACAAAAAACCAGGCTGAATCACCAACAATTTTGCCCATTCAAATGGATTTTTGGCTTGACATCGCATAGCCCGGCACGTAAATAGAGATTGCCTAACGACCGGTCGGTAAAATCTCTGCCGCGCTACCGCCGCGGATCATTGCCGACCGAAGCGCTTCATCACGGGAGCCACCCCATGACCGATATGAAAGCGACCATCAAATCCGTATCCATCGATCTCTTTTTTAAAAAGGGGTACTTTGCCACCAGCATCAGCGATATCGCCAGGGGCAGCGGTATCCAGAAGGCCAGCATCTATTATCACTACGCCAGCAAGGAAGAGCTGCTCTACCACATTCTCAAGTCCACCATGGACGATTTAACCACCTATCTGAAGGACCGTCTGGCCGCGGTAGCGGGCGTGGAACAGCGCATGCGAACGGCAGTGCGCAGCCATGTCCGTTTTCATCTGGAACGGCAGAAGGAGAACTTCATCGCCAACAGCGAACTGCGGGGCCTCACCGCCGAACACTACCACGCCATCGTCCAGAAGCGGGACGAGTACGAAACGATTTTTCAGGATCTCATCCGGCAGGGAACCGCAGAAGGCGTCTTTGCCGACGTTGACGTAAAAATTCTCTCCTATGCCATTCTTACGCTCTGCACGGCCGGCGCCACCTGGTACAACCCCGGCGGCCGCCTGATGGTGGGGGAGATCGCCGACATCTATGAATCGTTTATCATAACCGGACTGAAACAGGGAAAAACCGACATCCCTTGAGACCGAAAGGAGGCCGTTGTGGATTTTGACTTGACCAAAGAACAGGAAATGATTCGCAAAGAGGTGCGCAAGTTCGCCCAGAGTGAAATTGCGCCGGTGGCTCTGGAACTGGACGAGGCGGAGGAATTTTCCACCGACCTCACCCGCAAAATGGGGGAAATCGGTCTGTTCGGCATGTTCGTGTCGGAAGCCTACGAAGGCCAGGCCATGGACTACATCTCCTACATCATCGCCGTAGAGGAGATCGCCCGGGTGGACGGCTCCCAGGCAGCCACCATTGCCGCAGGCAACTCGCTGGGCATCGGACCGCTGTATTACTTCGGCAACGAAGAGCAGAAAAAGAAATATCTGCCCAAACTCTGCAGCGGTGAGGCCGTATGGGGCTTCGGCCTTACCGAACCCACGGCCGGCTCCGATGCCGGCGGGTCGAAAACCACGGCGGTACGCGACGGCGATGAATGGGTGATCAACGGCTCCAAGATTTTCATCACCAACGCAGCCAGCGAGATGACCCTGGGGGTAACCGTGCAGGCCATTACGGGCACCCGCCCCAACGGCAAGCCCGAATATACCTGCTTTATCGTCGAAAGCGGCACCAAGGGTTTCAAGGCCGTCCCCATGAAAAAAAAGATGATGTGGCGCGCTTCCAACACCGCCGAACTCTATTTCGACGACGTACGGGTGCCGGCCGAAAACATGCTGGGCAATCAGGGCGACGGATTCCATCAGATGCTGAAGACCCTGGATGGCGGTCGCCTTTCCATCGGTGCCATGGGATTGGGCGGCGCCCAGGGAGCCTACGACACGGCCCTAAAATATGCCCGTGAGCGCGAGCAGTTCGGCCAACCCATCTCCAAGTTCCAGGCCGTGGCCTTCAAGCTGGCCGACAGCGCCATGGAGATCGAGTGCGGCCGCAACCTGCTTTATAAAGCCTGCTGGCTCAGGGACCAAAAACGGCCGTTTGAAAAAGAAGCCGCCATGGCCAAGCTTTACTGTTCCGAACTCATGGGCCGTGTAGCCAACCATGCCGTACAGATTCACGGCGGCTACGGCCTGATGAAGGAATACGACGTGGAACGGTTCTACCGCGATCAGAAGCTGCTGGACATCGGCGAAGGCACTTCCGAGGTTCAGCGCCTTGTCATCTCCCGGTACATCGGCTGCTGACCGCCACGAATCGGGACCATAAAGGAGAATCGTATGAACGAATCCATTTTGCTCAGCGAACAGCAGGAAGGCGTAGCCGTAATCACGCTGAACCGACCCGAAGTGATGAATTCCTTCAACTTTGCTCTGCTGCATGCCCTCAAGGCCAAAATCGCCGAAATCCGTTTCGATCCGGGTGTGCGGGTCGTGATCGTCACGGGCAGCGGCGAACGGGCTTTCTGTTCCGGCGCCGATCTGAAAGAAAGAGCGACCCTGTCGCCCATTCAGGTAAAGGAATACATCTATACCATTCGCAACCTCTTTACCGAAATTGAACAGCTTAACAAGCCGGTGATCGCCGCGGTTAATGCTGTGGCCCTGGGCGGCGGCACGGAGCTGGCCCTGGCGTCTGATATCCGCATTGCCTCGCAGAACGCCACCATGGGGCTTACCGAAACCCGCTTGGCCATCATCCCCGGCGCCGGGGGCACCCAACGCCTGCCCCGACTGGTAGGCAAGGGCAAGGCCAAGGAACTGATCTTCACCGGCAAACGGATCGGCGCCGATGAAGCCCTGGAAATCGGCCTGGTGAACAAGATCTGTGCGCCCGAAGACCTCATCGCCACCTGCCGCGAGATGGCCGCCGAGATCTGCGAAACCGGCCCCGTGGCCATCGAACAGGCCAAGTACGCCATCAACTACGGCATGGAGACGGACCTTTCCACCGGTCTGGCCATCGAGTCCAACGCCTACTGGGTCTGCATTCCCACCGAGGATCGCCTCGAAGGCCTGGCCGCCTTTCGGGAAAAGCGCAAACCGGTGTATAAGGGATTATAAAAAGGAGGATATCATGACCGAATACGACTACTGGAAAATATTTCCGCGAATGCCTAAAAAAGTGACCTTGGGGGACATCACCGTCCGGGATGGATTCCAGCACCTGGAAAAATTCGTATCCACCCGGGCCAAGATTTTCTACGCGGAAGAAATGATTTTTGCCGGCTGCAGGAATATCGAGGTGACCAACCTCGGCAATCCCTACCTGATGCCCCAGTTCAGCGATGCCGAAGAGGTGCTGGCCCACCTGCGCAGCGACCGATTCAAGGCCCGCTGCAAAAAACGGGGCGTCGACCCGGACGAACTCACCATCACTGCGGTGACCATTCGCGAGCCGTCTGTGGACCGGGCCATCGAACTGGCCAAAAAGGGCGTGGGGCCGGACCGCTGCCTGATGATGGTTTCCACCGAGGAAGAGCACCACTTCGCCAATTCCGGGACCACCTTGCCCGCGTACTGGAAAGAGTGCGAAAGCGCCATCCGCAAATGCCGGGACGCCGGTTTGAAAATGTGCGGTACGGTCAGCACCATCTGGGGCAGCCCCATTGCCGGAGCGACCGAACTCAAGGATGCCGTGGAGTTCACCAAACGGTGGCTGGAGATCGGCGCAACGGACATCGAGCACGCCGACCATGACGGCAGCGCATCGGCACCGGAAGTTTACCGCTACTTTTCCATGATTCTGGACGAAATTCCGGATACGTCCTTGCATATCGCCCATTTCCATGAGACCAAACGGGTAGCCTCGGCCTCGGTGCTGGCTGCCCTGCAGGCAGGCATCTGCCATTTCGAGGGCACCCTGGGCGGTATGGGCGGTCAGCCGGCCAACTTCCTGGATGACTGCCCGGTGCCCGGCACGGGCGAATACTACTACGAAGATCCCCGCTATGTCGGTCTGACCTGCCTGGAAGATATGCTCGTCCAGATCGACGAGATGGGCATCGAGCATGGATACGATGTGGACCGGGTGTTGTGGCTGGGGCGCCAGATGGAGCGCACCGTCGGGCACCGGCTGCGAAGCGAGGCAGTGATCAACGGCCGGACCCTAAAAGAGGGGCATCTGAAATTCGCCCGACCGGGATTGAAAAAATTCAAGGAAAAATTCGGCGAATCGGCCGGCCAGAATATTCCTGCCGAATGGGGGGAAAAGGCTGTGCTGCCGGAGCGCTATCAGCCGTGACCGGCAGCCGTCAATATTGTCGCACATTGAAAGAATAAAAAATCAATAGCAGGAGCATTGCCATGGAAACAAGCGGGAAAAAACCCCACATCAACGTGGATTACTTCGAAGATCTTACCGGTCGGATCGATGCGTCGACCGACTGCGGGGCTCCATCGGAAGGCGAACGCGAAGACATCGGGCAGCGCATCAAGACCATCCGCGAAGCCAAGGGAATCTCCCTGGAAGAGCTGTCCCACATGACTGGTTTCGAGGTGGAGCTGCTCGCCAGCATCGAAAACTGCGAAGTCCAGCCCCAGCTGGGAACGGCCATCAAGCTCTCCAAGGCCTTGGACAGCGCTTTCGGCCGCCTGGTTTCCGGAGTGGGCGAAAAGCTTTATGCCATCACCCGCAAGGGCGAGCAGAAAATCGTCTCCCGCTCCACCTCGCAGAAAGGCAAAAAACAGGCCTACACCTATCGAAGCCTGGCCCCGGAAGTAAAGGGCCGCCACATGGAATCCCTGATTGTTCAATTGGAGGAGGCCCCGGACCAGGAGCGCTCCGTCCATGACGGCGAAGAGTTTATCTACGTGCTGGAAGGAGCGGTTTCACTGGACATCGGCGACGACCACTTCGATCTGGAACCCGGGGACAGTGCCTACTATTTGTCCACCACGCCCCACTTGATTGCCGCCGCCAGCGGCCAAGCCATCATCCTGGCGGTTCTTTACGGGGGGTAGGAGCCTCTACCCATAAAAACGGCGGAGACAAAAAAAACTGAAGCCGGGATTCGGATGTCGATCATCCGGCCTCCGGCTTCAGTTCGTTTATATCCATTCAAGTAAGTTGTTACGAAACGACCGTCTATAATTAGTTACAAATCCGGTTAGAAAGCCGGCATGCGTTGCTCCAGTTGCACAATTTTCGGATTCAGGAAGATCAGCAATTCGTTATCGTCTTTTTCTTCGATGTTTTCCTGGAACATCCACCCCAGCACCGGAATTTTGTGAAGGCCCGGAAAGGCGTTCTTCGCTTTGGTTTCCGAGGATTTTATGATGCCGCCAATCACGATCGTATCACCGTCGTTGACCAGAAGCTGGGTATTGGCTTCATTGGTGGCGATAACGGGCACCCCGTCGACATAATCGGTAACATCGTTTTTCTGCAGCGTTATGGTAAGAGAAATGCGGTTGTCCGGGGTCACATGGGGAGTAACCTCGAGGAGCAAGTCCACATCTTTGAATTTTACGGAGGACCCACCCGCTGAATCTCTTTCCAGGTATCCGATTTCCTGGCCCTGCTTGATCGTCGCTTTTTTATTGTTGAGCGTAACAATTTTGGGAGCCGAAAGGATCTTGCCGTGTCCGTTGGTTTCGAGCGCGGAAAGCTCCGCATCCAATGAAAAGGGAGTATCCAGGGTGCGTGCAAGGCTGAACCCGATACTGCTATCTGCAGTGGCAGGATAATTCATGGCCACGCTTCCACCGAGGGAAACCTTGTCGTTCAGGGCAATGGGCCCCACCTCACCCGACCAGGAAAAGCCCAGATCCTTGGAATAGCTCTCGGTGATCTCCACGACCCGGGCTTCGATCACCACCTGCGAGGTGACCTTGTCGATCTGTCTGGTGATCTCTTCTGCCTGGGCGATGATATCGGCGGTGTCTGTAATGATGATCTGATTGTTTTTGCTGTCGACGGTAACCGACCCCCGACCTTTCGTAATGATGCCTTGCAGATGGGGAACCACTTCTTTGGCCGCATCCGAATAGCTGATCGGGATGTAACGGGTTTGCAGCGGTTCCAGTGCCTTGATCTGCTCTTTTTCCTTCTGCATTGCGGCAATCTGCGCCTTGCGAAGATCGTTTTCCTTTTTAAGCGTTGCCAGCGTCGCGATTCTTACAATATCGCCTTCGACAACCATGCCCAACTGGTTCATCCGCAGCACCAGATCCATGACCTGATCCCAGGGAACCGGCTTGTCCAGCGTAAGGGTGACTTTTCCTTGGACATCTTTGTCGATTGCAAAGTTTTTCCCGCTGACCTCCCGCAGAATCCGGAAGACATTCTTGATGTCTGTCTGGAAAAAATCCAGCGCGATCTTTTCACCGGTATACTTTTTCGCCCTTTTGGTTACCACCATGGCCTGGTCGGCTTCCAAAATCACATCTTCCAATTCGCCGGAAGCCGGTTTATCCCCTGCGGCCGGTGCCTTCCCGGGACTGACAATGTTACTGCCGCTTTCCGATCCTGAAGAATCAGAAGCAATCACATCCGCCGGTCCTACGGTTTCTACAAGTGCTTTTTTCCAGTCCGGCAGGTTACTCTCGTCGGCAGGTGCGGGCGGTATGGAAGAGGCGTCAAAATGAACCAAAAGCAACGTGCCAACCTGTTCCGTATAATAGGGTACGGATTCTCTCAATTCGATGGAAAACAGCGAAAAGTCCTTCATGGAAGGCAGCTGAATGGGCATAATCCGGTTGACGGCGCTTTCGAAACGGGTGGTAATCAGCGGACGCTGCCTGAATTCCGCAATGTTGGCATTCATCAAACGCAATTCAAGCAGTTTGTCGGACACTTTTTCAATCTTGTAATCGACCTTGGCCGTCGTCTCAATAGACAATGTAGACCGACCGGCGGATTCTCCGAGAAAATCGATGCGATTCACCCAGATCTGATTTTCTTTCCCAACCGGTATTCCCGTGCCTTGATAAACGCCTGAAGACTGTTCCGGGATGGCCGTTGACGGCAGTGCCGATGGCGAAGACGCAGTATCAGCGGATTGCTCCGTTGTTTGGGTTTCGGCCCCGGATGAAGCAACCGGGCGCTTATCGAAACGAACGGCCAGGGAAGTTCCGTTTTGGACCACATTGTAGGGGACATCCGCAGACAGCAGGATTTCAATCCTTGTGGTGGTCTGTTGGGCTTCGATTTGACCGGCATGAACCGATGTGACGGGGTCGCCGGAAGACTGCATATCGGTTTGCGAAACATTCAGACGGGTATTGGGAAAATAGAGAATCACGCCCAAAGGAGCCGGCTGTTTCACCGACGTGTAAGTCAACGGATCGGGTCCATCGATGACCACCTCCATCGAATCGGATGTTTCGGACAATTCAACGGATGTAATCACCAATGCCTGGGAAGGATCAACGCCGGCCGCACCTGCTTTAGAACCGGATTGCTGGGTTGCACATCCTGCATGGGTAAAGGCAACGGCCAATCCAACACAAAAAACAAGTGCCAATTCTTTTGAAAATTTGATCCTGAAGTTGTGCATATCATTCTCCAGCTGGTTTCTGAAGTTTTATTTCGGTGCTTTGAAGAGCAAACTCCCCTTTAAAGTTTTCAACCTCTTCTTCAACAATCACGCTGTTGGCATTGATCTGGGTAACCATACCCGAATTCAGTCCGATATAGGTCCCGTTTCTGATGATATATCCCTTACCCATGGCATCTTCGACGAGAGCCCGATTGCCCGTTGAGGCCCGAATAATGGCCACCAGTTTCAGCTGATCCAAGCTGATTCGTTCCAGTGGCGTTTGTGGAATCCGCTTTTTGCGCTTTCTTTCATTCGACTCGGTATCTTCTTTTTTCACCCCGAAAACCGGCATGAACGGATCGATGCGTTGCTTTGGGTCGTAAATGCGCGTGGTCGCCTGAGCCTCTTGGCCCACGCTTTCCTTTTCCAACTTTTTCGCGGAAGCTTCCGTTTTCGCGGTTTTGTCTTCTTTAGGCGATTGAACCTCGCTCTTGACAGCTATTTTCTTGCTGACCACCGGAGCTTTGGCTGTTTTTTCTTTCTCTCCACATCCCCAGGAGAGGAAAAGTATCATCAGAAAAAGAAGAACAAAACTGAAAAATTGTCTATTTTGCATTCGCATGGCTTTTACTTCTTCTTCCCCTTGGATTTTCTGCTTTTCTTTTTGGGTTGTGCGGACTCTTCAAGAAATTTGTAGGTGACCGCTGAACAATTGGTAACCAGCTTTGCGTTGCCTTTATCCGGAACCATGTGGACATCCCTGATATTGACAATTCGGTTCAGTTCAGCGACATTCTCGAAAAATGTGGCCACTCCATGATAATCGCCGGTCACTTTGATGGCAACGGGAATCTCCGCATAAAAATCCTGCTTTCTCTCCGGCTTGGGTTGAAACAAGATGAAATCCAGCCCCGACTCTTTTCCCGCTCTGGATATCCCGGTAAGCAGTGTTGGAATTTCTTCTTTTTCGGGCAGGGCCTGCATCACAATCTTGAACTGCTCTTCGGCTTCCTGCATTTTTTTTCTGAAGGCATTCAATTCCCGTGCATTTTTCTTTGCGACGTCAAGCTCCTTTTCGATTTTGGCCAGTTTGGTTCTGAGCTTATCGATTTGCTTGAAACTCGGAAGATAGGAGAAATAAACAAAGGCCGCCACAATCAAGACCAGCAATCCCACACATATTCCGATCCGCTGTATCTTGGTAAGCTGCTCAAGCTTCTCGAAAGCCGGATTGACTTTTTCTGTTGAAACTGCTGTGCCCTTCTTCTTCATTTCTTCGATACCTGTTTAGATTGTGTCTTTGGAGGCGACTTCTTAAACTTGATTTTGAATGTCTTCAGGGCCAAGCCCTTGATGGAATCGTTTTTATTAATGGAAACCAGGGTGATGTCCTGATATTTGTTGGACTTTTCCAATCGCGTCATGAACTCGGCGATGGTGGGATTGTCCAGGGCGACTCCCGAAACGTTTACCTGCCCCCCTTTTTCGGTTAATTCGGTATACCACATTCGTTTTTCGACGACCAAGCGGGACATGTCGTCGAGCAGTTCGACAGGGGCTTTACGGGTGATGTCCAGTGTTTTGATGACATCGATTTTCTTGTTTAAAAGTTCCAGTTTCTTTTTGATATCAGCGATCTCTTGGTTGATTTTATTGTACTTGTTGACTTGCTCCTGGGTGCTTTTGATCTGTTTGTCCAACGCTTTTATCTTGCCGGACAAATAATAGCTGAACCAACCGGCAACGATCAGCACCATGACAAGTGACAACACAAACACGGATAATTGTCGCCTGATATCTTCTTTTTTCCGTGCGGCTCGAAATGGGAGTAAATTAATGCGTATCATTTATCATCAACTTTTCTCGTTGCCAGCCCCATGCTAATCGATGCCTGGGGAGCAATCCGTTTTAGAAATTCCACATCAAACCGATTCTCGTCTATATAAAACCCTTCGAAGGGATTGATTGTCGCCACTTCAGCCGAGGTTTCGACAGACAACAATTGTCTGAATTCCTTGATATTGCCACCGCCACCGCTGAGAATTATCCTTTTGATCTGATCGTCGGGATAGGTCGAATAGAAAAAGTCCAGGGCTCGCCTGATTTCTGTACACCAGTCCGAAACAACGGATGAGATGATGTCCGAAAGATCACCGGCTGTAATTTTCTCGGACTGCTCGCCAAACTTGATCTGCTCGGCCTCTTCTATCGAGCAGTCAATCAACGAAGAGATTTTCTGATTGATCTGGCCGCAGCCCAACGACACGTCTCGCATGAAAACGGAAGTTTGGCCTTTTAGAATATTCAGGGAGGTTTTGCTTGCCCCGATATCGATGAGCGCGATATTTTCATTCTGGGCGGAAGCGGCATTGAATTCGTATATATTCTGCAGGGCGAAAGCGTCCACGTCGATGATACACGGCGTCAATCCGGCCATCTGGGCGAGATTGACATAATCGTTAACCATCTCCTTTTTGGCGGCAACCAGCAGCACGCTCATCTGGTTGGGGTTGCTTTCATTCTCACCGAGAATTTGAAAATCGAGGTTGACATCCGCGATGTCGAAGGGGATGTACTGTTCCGCTTCAAAACTGATGGTGTCTTGAAGCTGATCTTCCGACATGGATTGAACGTTGATCTTCTTTACAATCACCGAGTATCCGCCAACGGAAAGCGCCACATTGCTGCCTTTGATGCCGTAGTTCTTGAATAACTGCCGGATCGTGTCGGCAACCTGCTCTGCGTTGTTGATGGCGCCATCTTCAATAAGGCCGGGAGCAATGTCGATAATTCCAAACCGTTCAAGGGTCTTTCCCTTTTTGGTCTCGGAAATTTCCGCGGCTTTGATGCTGCGGGATCCAATGTCAAGGCCTATGAGTCGGTCTTTTTTTCCAAATAACATGATCAGCTCTTTATTCACCAAAAATTTTTTTACTATCGGAAAGGCCGTAACCCAAAGCCAACAAAATCTTTCGTTTGGTTTCCAGCCGACACGGTTTCCCCTCTTCGATCCTTGTAATCGTTATGGGAGAGACATTCGCTTCTCTCGCCAGTTCCGATTTGCTCATCAAAAGGGATTCTCTTATTTCTTTTAATGAATTCTTCACCATTTGAACCATCGTCTTGTGGGAATCAAAAAAGCAATCACTGTGTCCGCTTGTCAAAGAAGATTCAACACACTTGGGTACCACTTTTCATCCGGGATGCTGACCTTTTCCTATGATTCAAGACATAAAAGAAATCGTTGTCAAGTAAAATTATGCAACTTTTATATATAATTTTGTTTATTTAAGCTATATTGTGGAACCCTATTGATAATTACCCTTATCTTGTGTCAGGAACCGGTTCATTTTTTTTCGCAACGCTTCCGATACGTTCATTTCTGGGTCTTAGGGTCGCCTCGTTGCCCTTTATTAAAGACTTGAGCAAAATCGAAGAAGATCTGGTTTCATTTTTCGCCAATTTCAATCCAGAAATGGCCAATTGACATGCCATGCAAGTTTTTTTATATGCCATGGCATTGCCATCATTTGATATTTTTACAAATCGGCACAGATATCGTAAACTTTAATCCCAATATGAAATATTCGAAGCCAGCAGAACCAGCCAAGCCGTTTCGATTGGTAAAATACTTTACGTTTACCAGCCTGATCGTCATTTTCATTGGCACCATCATCCTTTCCGTGCTCAACACGCACTGGGTACGCGCAATCCAGTACCAGAAAAGCGAAGAGTATGCCCTCCTGCTCATCGAAAACCTGAACCACCAGGTTTTTTTGCAGTTTATTCTGCCCGTAGGGTTGAAATACGGAAAAATTGAGTTGAGGAATCAGGAACAGTTCGAGCGGATGGACAGCGTCGTTCGAAGCACGCTGCACAGTTTCAATGTCGAAATGGTCAATATATACAGCAAAAACGACATCATCGCCTATAGTTTTTCGTCGGAACTGGTGGGGGTCGAAAATCTGGGCGGCAGTTCCTACAACAATGCGCTGGAAGGAAAATCGAGTTCCAAACTGGTTCAAAGAGGGACCCTGTGGGAAATCTTTCTGGGCATTCCCAAAGAGATCAAAATCGTCACCTTTGCCCCGCTGCGAGCCGAGCGTCCGCTGTCTCCAATCTCCGGACCGGTATTGGGCGTCATAGAAATCAGGCAGGATTTGTCCCTCGACTACCGCAAGATATTCAAATACCAGGTGATGGTTATCGCCACCATCAGCATCGTGATGGGAATTTTGCTGCTGACCTTGATTTATGTGGTCAAGCGGGGCGAGGGGATTATCGAAAAGCGGGCCGTCGAGCGCTTGCGCCTCAAGGAGCAGCTGGCCAAATCCAAGCACCTCTCCTCATTGGGGGAAATGGTGGCCGGCGTTTCCCATGAGATCAGGAACCCGCTGGGCATTATCAGCAGTTCGGCCGAGCTGTTAAAAAAAAGGATGAACCCTGAAGATGCGCTCAACGCCATCACCGATATCATTGTTACCGAAGCGCGAAGGCTGAACAACATTATCACGGATTTTCTAAACTATGCCCGGCCCACGCCCCCCAACCGGACCCCTTGCCGAATCGATCGGGTCATTACGAAAAATATCCAGTTCCTCGAACCTCAGATAAAGAAAAACGGATATATCATCAAGACAACTTTCACTGACGAAATTCCCGAAATCATGGCTGACGGGGATATGCTCTACCAGGCGTTTCTTAACTTGCTGATCAATGGAATGCAGGCCATGCCCGACGGTGGCATAATCGAGGTGTCCATCGAAAAACAAGACAATGCCCTTTGGGTGTCGATCGAAGACGAAGGCGGCGGTGTGCCGCCTCAGGCCATGGAAAAGGTCTGGGATCCCTTTTTTACCACCAAGGAAAAGGGGACCGGACTGGGATTGGGCATTGTCAGAAATATCATCGAATCCCACGACGGCAGGATTCGCATCGACAACCGCAAAGAAAAAGGCGCCCGGGTAACCGTCAGATTCCCGCTGGATGAATAGAGGTCGTAATGGAAACCATTCTAATCGTTGACGATGAAAAAAATTACACCCTGATTCTTTCGGCCGTGCTGGAAGACGCCGGTTTTGAAACCCTTACCGCCAACAGCGGCCCCGAATCCCTGGACATTTTATCCCGATCCGACGTGGACCTCGTGCTTACCGACATGAAGATGCCCGGCATGGATGGTATCGCCCTCCTCGAGCGCATTAAAAAGAAAGATGCAGACCTGCCCGTGATCATGATGACCGCCCACGGTACTGTGGAAAAAGCGGTTGAGGCCATGCAGAAAGGGGCCTACACTTACATTCTCAAGCCTTTCGACAATGAACAGCTCGTGCTGTACGTTCACAAGGCCGTTTCCATGTTCCGCGTGGTCAAAGAGAACCGCGAGCTTCGAAGTGCCGTGGAAGATCGCTACAGCTTTCATAATATCATCGGGAAAAGCAAAGCCATGCGGAATGTATTCCAGGTCATCCGCAAGGTCGCCCCGGCCTCGGCCACGGTGCTCATCGAAGGTGCCAGCGGAACGGGAAAGGAGCTGGTGGCCAAAGCCCTGCACTTCAATAGCCCCAGAAAAGAAAAATCTTTCGTGGCCGTCAATTGCTCCGCTTTGACCGAAACCCTGTTGGAAAGCGAACTGTTCGGCCATGAGAAAGGGGCCTTTACCGGTGCGGTCTCCATGAAAAAAGGGCGTTTTGAAATCGCGGACGGCGGAACCCTTTTCTTGGATGAAATCGGCGAGCTTTCTCCGGATCTGCAAGTAAAATTGCTTCGGGTGCTCCAGGAGCGGGTGATCGAGCGGGTCGGCGGCGTAAAACCGGTATCGGTAAACATCCGTCTGATTGCAGCCACCAACAAATCCTTGAAGGAAGAGGTGGCCGGCGGTTCATTCCGGGAGGACCTGTTCTATCGGCTCAATGTCGTCCCCATTACCTTGCCGCCGCTGCGGGAACGGCTGGAAGACATCCGGCTGCTGGTGAGCCACTTCATCGGCAAATACAGCAATGAGCGCAACACGGAGCCACCGGTGACCGGAATCGACCGCGATGTGGAACAGCTGTTTTACGAGTACGATTGGCCTGGAAATGTGCGCGAACTGGAGAATGTCATCGAGCGTGCGGTTGTGATGAGTCCCGAAGCGATCATTCAGGTTTCGGACCTTCCCAAGGACTTCGTCGACAATGCCCACGGGACCCTTCACATGGACGGCATCCCCCTGGAGGCCAATCTGTATGATACGCTGGCCCTGGTTGAAAAAAACATGATTATCCGGGCCTTGAAAAAAGCCAATTACGTGCAGGCCCACGCCGCAGAACTGTTGGGCATCGGCAAAAGCGGCCTGAATCAAAAAATCAAGAAATACAACCTGTCGGAAAAAATAAAGGGAAGATGAAATCCAAGGTGTTCGTAAAATACCGCTTTTTACGAACACCGTCTATTTTCGAGTTGTCGCGGTCGATAACCGTCAACTGTTGATTTTTTCTTTTACCAGGTCCCCATATATCGTGTTGGGGTATTCGGCCAAAAGGGCCTCATAACTGGCTCTGCTTTTTTCTTTTTCACCGGCTTTGTCGTAAAGCCAGGCCAAGTTGAACAGCGCACCGCTCTTCATCGTCGTTTCCTCGTCCCGGGAAAGCGTTTCAAAACAGCGGATAGCATCGGCGTCGGCTCCTTTGAGCAGGTAGGCGTGCCCCAAGCCGCTGAGCACAATATTCTTCAGTGACGAAGCGTCGCCCAAGTCCTTTAGCGCCTGTGTGTACATGGCAATGGCGGTATCGGCGTCTCCGGCATTGTAACTGATGTCGCCGTATACGATGCGTGCAATTTTTACCGCGCTTTTGGCCCCGTATTGGTCGAAAATCTCCGTAAAATCGCCTTTCACTCGATCGTAGGCCGTTTTGGCATCGGTGTCTCGAAAAGCCGCCGAATATTTGGCCAGTGCTTGTTCAATCCGCTGAGAGGCCTTGCTCTCGTTGCGGTTGGAAATCTGGCCAGCCACCGCGACAGCCAATATCAGAGCGACAAAAATCCCGGCGCCGATTAGAATCGGTTTCAGGTGGGATCGCCCGAAAGCGATCAACTTTCCCGAAAACGTAATAAACTGATCCGGTTCTTTCAACAGCTGTTTGCGTGTCACTGTTCCCTTGGCCATTATCCCTCCAGTTTTTTTCTGATTCGCGTCCACCCGTCAGCGGAGATATCGGCTCCGACCACCTGACAGACTTCATATCCGCATGCGGAAGCAATCCGCCCGCTCTTCTCATGATCAAAGCCGTTTACCATACCATATAGAAAACCGGAGGCCCAGAGATCTCCGGCGCCAGTGGTATCGACAGCCCCGTTGGAGCCCTGGGCGGCGATTCGGCAGACCCGACCGGATTCCTGAATAAAGCTGCCCCTGGCGCCGACTTTCAGTACGGCAATCTCGACATGCCGGGCCAATCGGTCCAGCGCCTTTGCTTCGTCCTCTTCTCCGGTGTAGGCCAGGGCTTCGTCTTCGTTGGCAATGAGGATATCCACATACTTTTCGATGAGTTCGTCCAGAAGATCCTTGGACTGCTCGACAACGGTAAAACTGGCCAGGTCCAGCGAAATCATCGAACCGGCCGCTTTGGCAGCCGTCAGTGATGCCGTCATCAAGTCGGGGTTGAACAGCATATACCCCTCCATGTGGGCCACGGCGCATCCGGCAAAATGATCTGCGGTAATCTCATCGGGTCGGGTATCCGCAGAGGCGCCCAGGTAGGTGATCATGGTTCGCTGGGCGTCAGGCGTGATAATGGACAACACCCTGCCGGTAGGCAATTCAGAGGGCAGCAAAACCGGTTCCACTCCCCGCTGCACCAGAGCCTCCTGAAAAAAAAGGCCCGGATCATCGTTGCCCCGTTTGCCAACAAAACGGGATAGGCCTCCCAGACGGCCGACCCCGACCGCCGTGTTGCATGCCGATCCGCCGGGGACCTGGACCGGGGCGGTGGATAGCTGCGCAAGGATGCTTTCCAACTCCTCCATGTCCACCAGGGTCATACCGCCCTTGGGGTAGCCGATGCGCCGGACAAAATCATCGCTTTCGTGAACCAGAATATCCACCAGAGCCGAACCCAGTCCGACAATCCGCGTTTTTTCCTGCTGCAACTTCAAATCTTTTCCTTTTTAATTCAGTTTGTTACCATAGCAGCGCCCGGTGAAGCCACCCTTTGTCGCCGTCGGCGTGGATCACATGCAGCCAATCGCCCTTTTCCTCGATCACCTTGAAGGGGATCCCCTTGTCCACGGTAAAGCGGATCGCGTTGCCGGTTCCCGGTCCAGAACGGACGTTGCATTTGTTTTTCTTGACGATTACGGTTCTGGTCGTGTCGAGCAACGAGCGATGGATCCACCCGCGATCCCCTTCAAAATCCTCGAACAGGCACCAGTCGCCCTGGGTGCGCACCACGTTCAGGGGATGATACTTCTCCACCTGCCAGATGACCGCATCGCTTGTGTTCGGTCCCGAACGGACGTTGGCGATATCGGTCTTGACGCTCAACCGTTCGGCCTGCGCGACACTCGCCGCAGCCAGCACCGAAAACAACGTGAAAACAATCCACAGCGTCTGTTTCACGGTGGGCAACCTTACGCCGGTCCGGGAATGGTGTAGGTGGTGCATGACCCCGAACTGCACGTCCGGGTCTGAGAGCTAACGCCGGATTGCGTGGGCTGTCCGCCTCCGCCCCCGGCAATGGCGTGATTGGTGGAAGAAAGAATCCGCTCCAGGTTGCCGGAGCCGCATTTCGAGCACACCATTTCCACTTCATCCTGCTTGTTCATAACCAGGATTTCCATATATTCATCACAGTCCTGGCATTTGAATTCGTATATAGGCATTGCCTTCTCCTTATAAAAATTTCCTAAAAATTGACTACAATAGCCTTATTGTCAAGCCATCATTGCTCTAGCATGCTCCAGTGCCGTCGGCGTAATCGTCTCCCCGCCCAGCATGCGGGCAATCTCCCGGATGCGCGCTTCCTTGTCCATCGGCCGGATGGTGGTGGTCGTCCGGCCCTTCTTCACGCATTTTTCAATGAAATAGTGATGGCCGCCAAAACGGGCGATCTGGGGAAGATGGGTAATGCAGATCAGTTGGTGTTTGCCGGCCAAGGCATTCAATTTTTTCCCCACCGTTTCGGCCACGGCGCCGCCGATACCCGCATCCACCTCGTCAAAAATCACCGTCCCCACCGCATCCGTTCCCGCCAGAATGGCCTTCAGCGCCAGAACTACGCGGGAAAGCTCCCCTCCCGAGGCGATCGCAGCCAACGGTTTCAGCGACTCGCCCACATTGGGGGCGATCATGAAAACCGCCTGATCGATGCCGGCAGCCGACAGCAGGTGCCCATCGGCACAAAGCCAAGGGGAAGTTTGCCTGCCGCAGGGCGTCCGGGAGAACTCCACATCGAAGCGGGTGCCGGCCATCTTCAAGCCGGCCAGTTCCTTCTCGACGGATTTGGCAAAGCGGCGGGCCACCCGCCGGCGCTCGGCCGACAGCCGCAGGGCACAGTCGGCCAACTCGTCATGGTAGGCCTTCAGCTTCGTCTGTGCCCGCTCGATTTCGCCATCGATATCGGAAATCGCCGCCAGTTCGGCATCGATGGCATCCCGTTTTCGGAAAAGCGCCTCCAACGAGCCGCCGTACTTGCGCTTCAATCGATTGATCAGATCCAGGCGGCTCTCCACCGCTTCGAGGCTTTCCGATTCGGTATCCAGGCTCCCCAGATAGGAGCGCAAGGTTTCGGTCACGTCCTCCAAGGCAAAAAGGCTGTCGGATAGCCCCTGGACCGCCGGGGACACCCCCTCATCCAGCTCGGCGGCCTTTTCCAGTTGCTTGCGCACTTCACCGAGCTGCTCCAGAATGGCGCCATCGGCGCCGTAAAGGGACTCGATAGCAGAAAAAACCGCCTGATGCAAAAACACTGCATTTTTAAGCCGCAGCCGCTCCTTTTCCAGTGATTCATCCTCGTCCGATCCAATATCGGCGTCAGCGATCTCGGCGGCCTGGTACTGCAGCAACGCCATCTCTTTTTCCTGATTCTCTTTTCTGGCATTCAGGTCGTCCAGAGACTGGCACAACGGCACCATTTGACCGTAAAGCTCCGACACCTTTTGGACTTGCGGCAGCAGCCCTCCGAATCGATCCAAGACCGCCAGGTGGCTTTCCTCCTTCAGCAACCCCTGATTGGCGTGCTGGCCGGAAATGCTGGCCAGGTTCTCCGTAATGGCGGCCAGCATCTGCATGGTGGCCATGCGGTCGTTGATGTAAACGCGATGGCGATCATTGCTGGAGATGATCCGGCGAACCATCAGACCGTCTTCGGGCGCGTAACCGTTATCGCCCATAACGGCTGCTGCCGGAGAGTTCTCGGGGATTTCGAAAAAGGCGGACAATTCGGCGGTCTCGAAGCCGTCACGGATCATTTTGGCGCTGGCCCGGGCCCCCAGGATCAGGTTGACTGCATTGATGATAATCGATTTTCCGGCGCCGGTTTCGCCGCTCAGAACGGTCAGCCCATCCTCGAAGCGAATGCTCAGGTCGTCGATGATGGCAAAATTTTTGATCAGCAGTTCTTTAAGCATGATAGCGGTTCCCGCTCGACGAGTCTGGAACGGTTTGATGAATCCTCGCCATCATAAGTAAGGCAACCGGGGGAATCAAGTTCAATCATGGGCCTTTGAGTAAAAAGCCCGACATCCGGGTGAGGTGCGCAGGCAGGCTATTCGGGGTATCCGGTAATTTCGCGAATTTTCTGGTAAAGCGGCTGCAGGCGGCGATACATCCGTTTGTACACCTTGCGGTACAGCTCGTCGTAGAGCTTCTGGTTGGAAGCATTGGGTTCAAACCGGTCCCCGGTATGGGTCATGGCGGTCACGGCGGTTTCGAAATCCGGATGCAATCCCAGTCCGACGGCGCTGTCGATGGCGGCACCCAGCCCGGAGGTTTCATAGAGGTGGGGCCGGGTGGTGGGCAGGCCAAAAACGTCCGCCGTCAGCTGCATGGCCAGATCGCTCTGGCTGCCGCCGCCAGATACACGCAGGCTGCAAATGGGGATCTTGCTGCGCCGCTCGATGCGCTCCTTGCCTTCCCGCAGGGCATAGGCCAACCCCTCCAGAATCGATCGGTACAGGTGGGCGCGGGTATGGATGTCGCCAAAACCGATCACGGCGCCTTTGGCCTCCGGTCCCGGCTTGCGGATGCCGGGCGTCCAGAACGGCTGGAGCATGAGACCCAGAGAGCCGGGAGGAACGTCCTTGATCAGGTTCTCGAACAGGTCTTCCGGGGCCACCCCGGTTTTTTCCGCCGCCAGTTGTTCCGGAAGGCCGAACTCCTCCTTGAACCAGTTGACCATCCAGAACCCGCGAAATACCTGGACCTCCACAGCATGGAATCCGGGGATGGCGCTGGGATAGGCCGGCAGCAGGGGAATAGGCTCGATGTAGCGCCGATGCGTAATGTTGACCGTGGCGGTGGTGCCATAACTCAAACAGCCCACCGATGGATCGAGGCTGCCGGAGCCGATCACTTCACAAGCCTTGTCCGCCGCGGCGGCCACCACCGGCAGACCCTCGGGAATGCCCGTTTCCCGGCTGGCGGCCCGGCTCACCGCCCCCAGGATTTGCCCCGACGGGAACAGTTGCGGAAGCTGCTCCAGACGCACCGGTACACAGCGCCACTTCCAGTCCCAGGATCGGGCCCATCGCAGCCGTTTGTAGTCGAAGGGCAGATAACCGACCTGACTGCCGACGGAATCCACATAACTGCCGGTCAGCCGATAGTTGAGGTACCCTGAAAGCAGGAGGAACTTATGGGTGCGGGACCAGATTTCGGGCTGGTTTCTGGCAATCCAGCAGGCCTCGACCTCGGATTGGAAATAGGCCAGCGTGTCACTTAGCCGGGCCGCCTTGAACAGCAGGCCCCAAGCCCCCCCCAAGGGCGGCTGGCCTTGGCATTTGCGTTGATCCAGCCATAAAATGGCCGGCCTGAGCGGTTGGCCCGCCTTATCCAGGTTGACCACCGTTCCCCGTTGGGTGGTAACCGAGACCCCGGCGATCCGTGATTTTTCGATTCCCGATTCGGCAAAAACACCTTGGCATGCCCGGCACAAAGCATTCCAGAATACCAGGGGGTCCTGCTCCGCCCAACCGGGCCGGTCCGAAAAATAGGGGGTGAACAGCACCTGCTTTTTGGCCAGCAGACTGCCGCGGACATCGAAGACCAAAGCCTTGAGGCTTTGGGTGCCGTTGTCGATGGAAAGCAGAAGGTCTTTTTCATTCATCGTTTCAGATCCAATATTCCCGTAAACGCGAGCCAAGCCGATAGAAAAAGGATTTCACCCGTCCCCGGGAATCGGCATGGCGGCCGGGCATGCCGTGGGCGAACTGCCAGGTTTCACGGTAATTTCGAATTTCTCTTCGCCAGCGGGCGGCGTCCCAATTCAGCTTTGAAGCGCACAGGTGCCGGATTTGGTCCAGGTGAGCACGCCCTCCCTGGTCGGTCAGCAGACCGATCCGCACCCGCCGCAGCATCAAATCGGAAAGATGCACAACTTTTTCCCGGGAAGCGGCATGAACGATTTCGGCCCACAGGGTTCGCGTTTGGGGGACCGATTCCAACGTTGCCGGCGATGCTTCGGCGACGATTTTAACGGCGTCCTCTCCATAACGCCCGTATAACGATGCCCATTGGTCCTCCGCAACCAAAGCCGGCGATTCCGGCCGGGGCTGCACGGGTGCAAACACCGGCACGTCTTCGTCGAAGGTTGCCTCGGCCCCCAAAAACTGCTTGGCTGCCTTCAGGGCATCGTGCGCCAGCTGGCGAAAGGTGGTCAGCTTGCCGCCGGTAATGGTCACCAGCCCCTTGTCCACCCAGACGACGTGCTCCCGGGACTCTTCCGAAGGATCGCGCTTTCCCTCGCTGAGCACCGGCCGGACGCCGGCAATCGTGGCGATGCAATCCCGGGCCGACACGTCCAGGGCCGGGAACAGGGCTTGCAGGCCTTCCAGTAGATAGGCCACCTCCTCTTCGGTAATCCTCGGCTCGAAGGAGAGGCTGTCGCCATGGTCCAGATCGGTGGTTCCGGCAATCACGGCCCCTTCCCAGGGAACAATGAAGACGGCCCGGCCGTCATCCGGGTGCATATAGCTGATGGCCTGGTCCACGGGCAGGATATGGGCGGGAAAAATCAGGTGGCTTCCCCGCAGGGGCCGCAGATGCAGATTCTTTTGCGGAGAGGGGTGCAGCCGCTCGGCCCAGCAGCCCGTGGCGTTGATGACCGCCTTGGCCGAAAGGGATACGGTTTGGTGGGTGTGGGTATCCTCGGCGGTTGCGCCGTTGACCTGGCCGCTTTCATCGCGCCTTAACGCGACCACACGGGTATAATTCATGGCCGTGCCGCCGCCGGCCGACGCCTCGAAAATCAGTCGCAGCACCAAACGGGCATCGTCCACCTGGGCATCGAAAAATTGAAAGCCCCCAACCAGCTCTTTACGGTCGATATGGGGCGCCAATTTAACGAATTCGTCCACACCCAGATAGCTGTGCTGGCGCCGCTTGGCAATCAAATCGTAAATCGACAGCCCGGCTTCCAGGGTCCAGCGGCCCGGACCGCGATTTTTGTAAACGGGGACCAGAAAACCCATGGGCGTCACCAGCCCTTGGGCCTCGGCCAGCAGCCGCTCGCGTTCGCGAACCGCATCGCGGGTCAGGAAAAAACGGCCTTCCTTCAGATAGCGCAACCCGCCATGCACCAGCTTGGAGGAGCGGCTCGATGTTCCCCAGGCAAAATCACGCTGTTCCAGCAGCAGCGTCTTCAGGCCCGCCCGCACCGCCTCCCGGAAAATACCGGCACCCGTGATCCCGCCGCCGACAACGATGATATCCCAGTTGGAGTCCAGATCGATCATTCTTTCCGCCTAATCCGAAACCGCAACCTTTTCCCAAATGGCCACACTCTCCTCCATGGCGTCTCTCACGACCGTCTCCACTTGACTTCCTTCGGCCTGGATGGCGGCCGCCAGGACCCGATAATAATTGCGCGAGGCGTTCCGGGCCATGGGAATCGCAAAATAAGCCGCCGCCAGGGTGGCAAACAGTCCGGAAAAATCGTTAAGCATCAGCTTGTAGATGGGGTTGCCGGTTTTGCCGGCCATGAAGAGCTGAAGCTGCCAGTCAAAAGCGGCAAAAGCCTGCGCGTTGTCCTCCAGGCTCTCGGCCTGATCCAAAAACGCCAGCACGTCATCCGGCGCCCGTTTTACGGCCAGTTCCGCAATAACGGGAAGCAATCGGCTTCTGACCGCCAACAGGTGGACGACGAAACCATGGGGCAGGACATCGATATACCTGGCCAGCGTGCTGAGCAGCCCCATGCCGCCTTTTTCCCAGTAGTCGTTGACCACCGTGGGCTTGCCGTGAGCAATGGTCAGCCAGCCTTCCGCTGCCAGCCGATGCAGGGTCTCGCGCAGCGGCGGACGGGCAACGCCCAGCGCCTCCGCCAACTGTCGTTCGTTGGGAAGGGCGCTACCGGGCGGGAAGGTGCCGTCCAGGATACCGGTGATGATCTTGTGCTCTACCCGCCGGGCAGGCCGGACCGGAGGTGAGGATGATTTTAGATTCAAGAAAGCCTCCTTAACCAACTGGTAAGAGGTCATACCAGTTTTGTTCATGTCCTGTCAATACCGGCTCCATGTCTGTCAGCAAGGCCTGGTTTTTACCGGTTGCAGTTTGACGGCAGGATGCTATACTCAAATTAGAGCAATGGAATTCTCGTTCGAATCCTCAAGTTGTTTTCGCACAACTGTCGAGAGCCCCTCTTTCATTGCTGCAAGATTCCATTGCTTCCGATTCAGCATGAACCCGTTCCACCATTTGCTCCACCTGTTATTCAACCATTAGGGGGAAATCATGGGAAACAAGAACACTTCGGCGCTCCACCGGCACCTGATCGAAGTCAAGGAGGGAAAACGCTGTTTTGAAAACGCCTTTCAGGGTGTGGCCCGCATGATCCTGGAAAGCGAGATCCAAAAAGTGGTCGTCAACGGCAAAACTACCTACGATTTCAGCCTTTTCCGCACCGGCAAAAAGCATATCATCGGGATGTACGACGAGATCAACAGCTTCGTTTCCTACGTCAAAGATGCCGCCGAAAACGGCTCCTCCAAGGAAATGGCCTTTGTGCTGGTAGGCGAGCCGGGCAACGGGAAAACCTTTCTGGTGGAGTATATCTGCAATCACTACAGAAGTTTTTTGTCCCAGGAAGCCAATCGCAAGTATTCCTTCCGGTTTACCGGCCTGGACAAACTCGGCGGATATGGGAAAATCACCGCCATCGAATCCCAGACCTATGAGGATCCCATGATCCTGGGGATGAACATCGAAGACGATCCGGACGCCTGCCGCAGTTTTTTATCCCGCGATATCGGCTTTTCCGAAAACGAGATCGAAAACCTCTGGGTGGACTACCGCCCGCTGGGGGCCTGCAGCGCTTTCATCTGGAACGACCTCCGGAATTATACGGGCGGCGATCTGGCGGCCATGCTCGAATTCGTCGAAATCGTTCCGGTCCCCATGACCGAAAGCCTGGGCACCGTCACCGGCAAGTATCCGGCCAAGGACAAGATCACATCCTCGGCCGTGGATCTTCTGGGTGAGGAATCCATCCAGCGGCTGCTGCACATTGCGGAGACCAACAACCCCTATCGCTTCGATCTGCGCCGCGGCGCCCTGGCCCGGGTGGCCGGCGGCGGGGTGCATTTCGCCGACGAGATCTTCAAGAATAAAAAAGATCTGGTTCAGGTCTATCTGGGGGTCATCCAGAACCGCAACATCGAGATCGACGGGTACAAGTGGCCCATCGACACCCTGATCATCGCCACCAGCAACAATTCCGAATTCAACCGTTTCCTGGCCGAAAAGGAAGAAGCCCCCATCGTCGACCGCTGCCGCATCTGCTATGTTTCCCACAACACCAACTACAAGCTGCAAAAAGACCTGACCAATTACGCCATCGGCAGCGAGACCCGCACCACCTTGAACCGCGAATACCTGCACCAGGACCCCAACCTTAACTATGCCGTCTCCGTGGCCGTGGTGCTCACCCGCCTGGCCCGCTCGGAAAAGCTCACGCCCATCGAAACCATGAAGCTGGCCGCCGGCGAAGTGGCCGGAGAAAAAAGCATCAAAACCCTGGCGGAAGTCATCGACACCCTCAACCAGGACCCGGACATCACCAAACGGTTCGGCCAGAAGGGGATGGGGCAGCGCAACCTGGGCCGGGCCATCCAGCTGCTCATCGAAAGCTCGGAGACCAACGAAGGCAAATGCATGTTCGCCCACGACATCTTCAAGGCCCTGGAGCGCATCGTTCTGGACTACGTCACCGAGGCCAATGACCGGGCCAAATATCTGGAGGATCTCAAGACGGCCAAGGGGCTTTACCGGGAACGCATCATGACGGAGATGTTCAATGCCTACATGGATGAACCGCTGGCCATCCGCAAGGACGTGATGAACTATGTCAACATGATCATCGGCATCGATGCCGAGGACTTGGGCCCGGACAAAATGTGGAAATACAAGGATCCCCAGACCGGCGAGCTGCGGGCGCTGAAAATCGACGAACGCTACATCAAAAGCGTCGAGGAGCGCCTGGGATTGAAAACATCCGAACAAACCGAAACTTTCCGAACCTCCATCCGCAAAATTTACGGGCAGAAGATCTCCGTGAACCCGGACTATGACTTCATGGACAACCTGGAACTGGTGAAAGCGGTCACCGATGTCCGCCTGAAATCGGACATCGCCGGCGCCGGCAGCCTCATCGGCGCTTTGGCCAACCGCACCAACGAGGAAAACCAGAAGCTCTACGACCGCATGGTGGACACCATGCTCAACAAGCTGGGCTACTGCCGGACGTGTGCGCAGAAGACGATCGAGTATTTTTGTACACAGGAAGATGAAAATTAAAATGTTCGCCACAAACGGCATCTTTCGGCCCAGGCCGGCGTTCTCACTCGGCCGAAATCCTCAACGTAGCGCTGCTACGCCTGCGGTTTCGACCTCGCTGCGGCCTTGGCCTGAGCCGAAATCTACCATTTGTGGACGAACATTTGTCTCAATACTATGCTTTTTGTGTCGCAATGTAAGTTTGGGTTCTTACACAACATGAAAGCCGACCTGAAAAAAATATACCAGTCCCTGAAAAGAGCCGGCCTGTCCGCCGAGCAGGAGGGAAAAATTCTCCTGGAACTTAACGACGACCGGACCCACGAGCTGCCCGCGGTTGTCGGGGACATGGCCCTGGTGCGCACCGACAGCGGCGAGGTTCGGCTGATCAACCTGTACGACCACAATGACCTGATGTTCCTGCAGGCCATGGCCCAGCCCCGGGGATACTACGTCAGCCACATCCGCTCCATCGACGAATTGCTCGAAAAAGACCGCCAGCGGGAAAAGGACGGCTTTCCCCGTAAAATCCGGGTCGGCAAGATGATCAAACCCGGCAGGGCCGGCAAGGGCAAGGTGGTGGTGGTGCCCACCACCGTGGAGGAGAAATTCATCCATGATCCCCGTTTCACCGATCAGGAGGAGGGACAGGGGCAGGGCGGCAGCGGCGACGGCGAAGAAGGGGAAGTCATCGGGGAACAGCCCGTCCGTGACCCCGATCAGGCCGGCGCCGGGGGGCCGGGCGAAGGCGAGGGCGGCCAGCATGAAATGGAGTCTTCGGCCTACGATCTGGGCAGGATTCTCACCGAACAGTTCGAACTGCCCAATCTGAAAGACAAGGGCAAAAAGCGCTCTTTGACCCGCTACACGTACGACATGACCGACCGCAACCGGGGGTTTGGCCAAGTCTTGGATAAAAAGGCCACCTTGCGGGAGATCATCGAGACCAATATTCATCTGGGCAATCTCCCGGATATGACGGATATCGATCCATCGCAGCTCATTATTTCCCCCCGGGACAAGATTTACCGCATCCTTTCCAAGGAAAAGGATTTCGAGTCCCAGGCGGTGGTCTTTTTTCTCAGGGACTATTCCGGCTCCATGGCCGGAAAGGCCACCGAACTGGTGGTCACTCAGCACGTGCTCATCTACAGCTGGCTGCTGTACCAGTATGCCAATCAGGTGGAATCCCGGTTCATCCTTCATGACACCGAAGCCAAAGAGGTCGAGGATTTTTATACCTACTACAATTCCAAAGTCGCCGGCGGCACTCAGGTGTTTTCCGCCTACGAGAAGGTAAACCAGATCGTAAAAGAGGAAAACCTGGCGGCGGACAATAACATCTACGTGTTTCACGGCACCGACGGCGACGACTGGGACACGGAAGGTAAAAAAGCCATTCCGGCCTTGCGCGAAATGATGAAGTACGCCAACCGCATCGGGGTGACCGTAGCCGAACATGGGGGCGGCTCCGAGAACCGGACGGAGGTGGAGCGCTACCTGAAAAAATCTCAACTGCTCGAAAAACACCCCAACCTCATTCGCCTGGACGTACTCCACGAAAGCGCGGATGAACCGCGGCTGATCGAGGGGATCAAACGGCTGATCTCCTGAAGGCCACGTTAAAACGGATTACCTATGGAACTGATCGACCAGCATACCAAGACCATCATGGAGGGCTGCAAGCTGCGGGCCCTTGATGCCGGGCTGCGTTTCGAAGAAGAAAGCCTGGAATACATCGTCACCAATCGGGACCTGATCGAACTTTCCCCCAAGATGATGATCCCGACCCTATACGACTACTGGGTCCAGGATGTGGAGGTCCTCAAAGAAAAGGGCAAGTACGAACTCTACCCCGGCAATCCTTACGAAACGGTGATCAACACCCGCCCGGCGATCTCTTTTTACAACGACAACAATCCGGACTGGCTAAACGTGATGATCTTCTATCACGTGCTGGCGCATATCGATTTTTTCCAGAACAACCTCTACTTCCGGCACACCTGGGACTACGATTTCAACGGCGAAGCGCTTTCCGACAAACGCACCATCGCCAGGCTGCGCACCGAACAGGGACGCTGGGTGGATTACGTAATCGAGTTCACCCGCGGAATCGACAACCTCGTCGGTTATCACGGAATGTTGTCGTCGATCTTTTCCGAACCGGATGCCAATATCTCCGAAAAGGTCAATTTCTATTTCGATGTCTATCTGCAGGAAATCGCCAAAGTCAATATCGGCAAATACATCAAGGCCTTAGAGGAATACAACGCCTGTATCCGGGAAGATCCGCTGCTGGGCGAGCAGACCTTTTTTGCAAGGATCGACCGCAGGCGTCCCGAGTTCGGCAATCTGTTCAAAAAACACCAGGAAACGAAAAAAAGGAAGCCCCGGGATCTGCTGGAATTCATCATGGAGAACTCCAAAAAACTTCGTCGCGAGGAAAACCGGTGGATGTTGATGGTGATGCAGATCGTCCGAAAAACGGCGCTGTTTTTCCAGCCCCAGATCCGAACCAAAATCATGAACGAGGGCTGGGCCTCCTACTGGCATGAAACCCTGTACATGCAGGACGACCGCATCCAAGGACACGAGGTGGATTTTGCCCGGGTCAACGCCGGTGTGACAGCCATGCCCCGTGTGGGGCTGAACCCTTATGCATTAGGCATGCGGCTTTTCTATTTTTTAGAAGAAATGGCTGAAAAGGGGCGCATCTCCTGGGCATACCAACAATTGACCCATGCCGAAAAACGCAAAAACTTCGATGCCAAAACCGGCCGCGGCAGGGCGTTTATCTTCGACATTCGTGAGAATTTTTCGGACTTTACCTTCATCAACAGCTTCGTGAACCAGGATTTCGTCACGGCCAACAAGCTTTTTGTCGCCGGCCGGCGGCTGAACCAGAAAAAAATGGTTTGGGAATATTATGTCAAAAGCCGCAATGCCGACGATTACCGGGAGATGCTCATGGATGCCCTGTACCACCCGCCGTGCATCGAAATCGATCTGAACAAAACCGGGGACAACGGCATCTGTCTGACCCACCGCTTCGAGGGCAAGCCCCTGCTCACCGAATACATTGCCAATACCATGCTGGGGATCGAATACCTGTGGGGCGGTGCGGTGGAACTGGAGACCATGGAAGTGGTCCCGACGCCGCAACCCCAGATTTTGCCCGCTATTCCCGGGATGCCCGCACCGCCGACCGAAGCGCAGAAGCCCCGGGAAATCAAATGGCAGCGGGTGCGTTATATGATGAAGGATCGCAAGCTCAGCAAAAAGGTTATTTAGGACAGCCATGGACAACATCTCCAACGCCATGCGGCACATCGACACGGGAAGCGACGAAACCAGCCATCGCGAGCCCATCTCTTTCGAGGCGTTCCTCCGCCTGGTTCAAAAAAACCCGGTCGCCATCGTTCGCAATGTGTTTCAGGTGTTTAACGACCTGTTCAAGGAATATGTGGGCGAGGGGGTCGATGAATATCCCAACGATCCGGAATCCATCCAATACGTCAGCTATGATTGCAGCGAACTTTTTATAAAGGGTGCCGACCACCCCTTTTTCGCCGACCGGCTTTTCGCCAACCGCCTGGTCAACCATGTGGAAGCCCTGCGGACGGGTGCCCAGCAGAACAAGATCTACATCTTCGACGGCCCCCACGGCTGCGGCAAAAGCACCTTTTTGAACAATCTGCTTAAACGATTCGAAGAGTATGCCAATATGGAAGCGGGAATGCGCTACGAAACGGTGTGGCGGCTGGACCGGGGTCAGTTGCCCCAGGAAGACGGCGGCAGCGATACGGCATCCATTCTGGAAAGCCTGCTGCGATCCAGCCGTTCGGAAAAACGGCAGCAGTTCGATATCGTCCGGGCCATGGCCTTACAGAAATCCAACAGCCCCTACGTGGAGGTACCCTGCCCCTGCCACGACAATCCGCTGCTGATGATCCCCAAGGCCCAGAGAAGACGCTTTCTCGACGAGTTATTCGACAACAACGCTTTCAAGTATACCCTGTTTACCGACAAAGCCTACGAATGGATCTTCCACGATCTTCCCTGCACGATTTGCACATCCCTTTACGATGCCCTGATCACCCGGCTGAAAAGCCCGGCCAAGGTATTCGAAATGGTGCATGCCGTCCCGTACCATTTCAATCGCCGGTTGGGCCGGGGCATCAGCGTCTTTTCTCCGGGAGACCGGCCGATCAAGCAGGTGATCCAGACCAATGAAATTCTCCAACGCATGATCAACCAGCTCTTTTCGGACAGCAACCAGGTCCGCTACATCCACTCTCCCTTCGCCAAAACCAACAACGGCATCTACGCCCTGATGGACATCAAATCCCACAACATCGAACGACTCATCGAACTGCACAACGTCATCAGCGAAGGCCTGCACAAGGTGGAGGACATCGAAGAGAGCGTCAATTCCCTGTTCCTGGCCGTGATGAACCCCGAAGACAAGAAGAATATCAAGGAGTTTCAGTCCTTTTCCGACCGCATCGTCTACATCACCATCCCTTATGTCCTCGATCTGAATACGGAAGTCGAAATTTACCGCGATGTCTTCGGCGCCCACATCGACGACAGCTTTTTGCCGCGTGTACTGCACAACTTTGCCCGGGTCATTATTTCATCGCGGTTGAGCCTGCGATCAGAGGCCATGTTGGAATGGATTCCGGAGCCTGAAAAATACAGCCGGTACTGCGACAAGAACCTCCAACTGCTCAAGATGGAGATCTACACCGGCCATATCCCGGAGTGGCTGTCGGAAGAAGATCGCAAGGCCCTGACCGCCATGCGGCGGCGGCGCATCATCGGAGAATCGACCAACGAAGGTCGCCAGGGCATATCCGGTCGGGACTCCATCAAGATCTTCAACACGTTCTACACCACCTACGCCAAGTCGGGCGAATTGATCGACATGGCCATGCTGTGCAATTTCTTCCACGGGCAAAAGGAGTTGAAAGCCTCGATTCCGGAAGGGCTGCTGGATTCGCTTTTGACGCTTTACGATTTCACCATTCTCCAGGAAGTCAAGGAGTCGTTGTACTACTACAACGAAGAGCAGATCCACCGGGAAATCCTGAACTATATGTTCGCCGTCAATTTCGAACCCGGGTCGACGGAAACCTGCCGCTTCACCAACGATCGGCTTCACATCACCGAGGAAATGCTGGACGGTTTCGAACGGCGCATGCTTGGAGAAAAGATCGAAAAGATCAAACTGCTCAATCTTAGAAAAGATACCCAGAAAGAGTATACTTCGCGCACCCTGACCCAGGAGATCATGGTCGCGGGTATGCCGCCTGTGGAAACGCGACTTTTCCGATCATTGAAAGATCGCTACGAGTACAACCTCAAGGAAAAGGTGCTGGATCCTTTTCTCGAAAATGAAAATTTCCGCCGGGCGATCAAGGACTATGCCGGTGAGGATTTTAAAACCTACGACAAAAAAATCAGGGAGGACGTCTCCTTTTTGATTGCCAATCTCATGAAACGCTACCGGTACACGGAACAGGGCGCCCAGGCCATCTGCATCTACGCGATCGACAACGACCTGGCCAGGAGATTCACCAAGCCCTGACAGCTTGGCAAAAATCACCAGACAGTTCCTTCCCGGGGCAATCCTCAATGACTGCAAGGGCAAAAATTTTTCCACCCCTACCCCGCTTTCGCGGGGATGACATCAAAAGGCCCATTTCGACCTTTTACGATTTCATTATCGGATGAACCGGATGGTCACCGGCAGCCCATCGACATTTTCAACCAGAGGCAGCGGCTCTAAAAGGTCCAGGGGAACCAGGATCATGACATCGCGGGCATTGATGGGCGAACTGATGTCAGCAGGAATGCGGCGGGTCAAACCGGCGTTTTCTCTGACAACGGCATGGATCTTTTGCCCGTTGGGCAGCTTCACTCTGGCCCGCTGTCCCTTGCGGCCATAGCGGGAATGCTTGGGATCCAGATAGGCGACCGCATAGGGCTTGTCCGTCTGCCCGAGCGCCAACAGGGGCGTTCCGGGCGAAACCGCCTCACCGGCCGCAACGAACATATCCAATACCCGTCCACTCTTGTGCACCGTCTGCTGCAAGCGCCGCATCTGGTGATTGAGCACCTGCATTTTCGCATCCAGGGTCCGCAGCCGATCCGATCGCTCCCGGTCGGGGCCCAATTGGTCTTTCAGACGGCTTTCACGAGCCGCCGCCAGATCGCCCTCGGCAAGCAGAAGGTCGCTGCGGGCTTTTTCGTACTGGGCCCTGGCCTGATTCAGTTCGGCGATGGTGGCGGCGCCCCTGTCGTACAGCCATTGAACATCGTCCAGCAGTTTTTTCCGGTAGGCGGCCTGATCACGGGAGAGCCGTATCGTGGCTTTCAATGTGGCGTCCAGGACGCTTTGGCCTGCATCGGAGCCGTTTTTCAGGATATCCTGTTCAGCACGCAGGACCTGCCGTTGCTCGACCAGGCCGGCATTATAGAGCGTGATGACACGCTGGTTCTGGGCCACCCAATCCCCCACCTGGACATGGACCATCTCGACAACGCCGCTGGCGGTGCTGTTGATCGATACGTTTTCCAGGGAAATGTATCCGGGCGCGACAACCATGAGCAAGGGCATCGCAATCCGCCACAACAAAAAAAGCAGCGGACTGGCCACAAGGAGAAGAATCAGGTACCAGCGCCATTGTGTGACCCTGCGTTTGGCAGGCGCATAGGGAACGTGCATGCCTTTTACGCGAGTCGGGTCCTGGGCCTTCCTGTTTTCGAAATTTACCTTCATGGTCGCATGTCCATAAAATCGGAATAGGATTGGATCAAAATGCCGGCAAATGTCGGACCGGCCAGTTCGACCGACAACGCGTCCATTTGCCGTACGAAAAACGATCGGGAGTTTCCGGCATAGCTTTCATCGGCGCTCAGCTCCGGTTCGACGCTCTGGGCAACGGATATCCGCAGCCGCGGGAAGCGTTTTTGAATCGCACCCGCAATCTGGCTCACCCGCTTCGGGCGCGCGACATAGATCATCAGGGTCAGCTCGTCCAGCTCCATGTTGGTCAGGGCGCAGCCCAGACAAATTTCAGTTCGCTCGTCATCCAGATACCGGGGATGAATGCTCAGGCCCACCGGCCAGGGACTCAGGAGTTTGGCTGCCTGGACGGTGCGAAGCAACTGAGCCAGCAGAAAGGTTTCGCCATAACGGTCCGTGTCGAGCTGGTTGGGTTCGAGGTCCAGATGAAGCCCGTCAAAGGGCAGATCCGCCAACTGCTGGATAATGGCCAGCAAGTCCCGGCGATGGGCCGGCAGGATCCAAAGAGGCTCCCCCAGAAGCAGCTCGATCTTTACCTTGTGTTCATGGGCTGCCGTGAGAAAATGATTCAGGTCGATGCGAGGCTTTTTATGGCGCAGGGCCTCAAGCTGAGGACCGTCGAAGGAGACCAGCAACCGGTCGATGCCTGCCGAAGCCAGTTGTCGCCAGAACGAATCGCCCGCACGCCGGCCCGGCGGCAGCAGTCTGCTTTTCCACAGATAGGCGCCATATCCGCTTGGGCCGGCAATCCGCGCAGACGCTTCTTCCGCCTCTTCGGTTTTTTCCGGCATGGCCTGCAGCCAGAGCGGATTGAGGTAGTTGTCGTTGATGATCGAGTCGTAGACGGGGCCGTCCTCGGCAGCCGCCGACGAATCCGGATCGTAGGCCGCAGCGGTGTGGTGCAGCAGTTCGGACTGCCATCGATAGGCCTCCATGTGGGCATCCACGGCATCGAGGGCGTTCCTGTAATACGTGTAGCGTGCCTGCTCGAGCTGCTCAAGCGTGTCGCCTGGCAGCCGATTGGAGCGCAACAATTTTTCCCGCAGCAACTCCAGGGCCGCTTCCAGGCGCTGATGCGCAAAGGCAAGGCCGCGCTTTTCGGATTGGACGCGCCAGAAAGCGGTTTCCATATCCTCCAGGAGCTGGTCGCTGCGCAAATCCAACTCGAGCTGGGCTTTTCTCAGAGCCGCCAGGCTGGCCTTGCGTTCAGCCTGGTTGGCGCGCCGAATTTCTGCGGGCAGGGTCACTGTCAGATTGAGTGCCAGGCCATATTCGTTGTCGCTGGCCGTGTCCTCCCTGGATGCATAGCCGCCCAGGTCCACAAAGGCTTTCCAATTGCCGATGCGGGTCATCTCGACCACACCCAGTTGCTCGTCGACCAGACTGCGGTACAATTGGATGTCAGGGTGTTCGTCCAGCACCGATGCTTTCAGAGACGAAAGATCGTCGCAAGTCTTGGCCAGGTTCGGCGGCTCTGGCGAAAAGGGCGCCAGGTCGGGCCGGGTCAGTCTCCTGATGATCCGCAGGGATCGGGCCTGTACGGCCTGCATCCGCGCCAGGGAGCGTTGCGCCATGGCAAAAGCGGTCATGAATTCCCTGCGGTCGGCTTCGAGCATCCGGCCGGTGGCCGTGCGGTGGTTGATGACCCGTTCGACCTCCTTCCGTTTCGTTAAAAACGTCCGGCTCAGCTCGATCTTCCGGGTGCTGCCCCAGTAGTCGATGTATTGGGCGCGGAGGGCTCTCAGACTGTTCAGGCGGGCCATCGCCAGGTTATGCCGACTCTCCCAGGTGCGTGCTTCCGCCTTGGCGATATCGATCTTCTGCCGTTCGTAGCTGCCGAAAAGCGGGTAGCGCACCAGCCCGCCGACGATCATTTCGCCGTAATCCCGCGTGGCATCATCACCCGTCAGCTCCCGATATCCACCGATGCCTGCCCGCCCCTGCAATTCCAGGCCGCTGCGGGCCTGGGCATGATCCAGGCGGCTCATCTTCTCGTCCAGATCCGCGGCGGCAATGAGAACCTCCGGCGCGGCGATCATCTCCGCCTCCAGCATGGCCAACGTACCCACCGGCAAGGGTGCCGCCGGCCGGGGAGACGGCTCGGCGGGAAAATGCAGCGGCTGGGGCGGCAACGCCTCCAGTGCCTGAACGGCGTCTGCATCGGGAACGGACAGCACCGCCGGCGCATCCGGCTGCTTCGCTTCAAGGGTCGATGGATCGGCGGCAATGCAGACAAACGTCAGCCAGGCGGCCGCCACCAGCGCCGCCGCCGTCCAGCCGATGAACGCCCGGAGCCGCCCCCATCCGAAACGACAGGGACGGTTGGAAACCATATGTGACGGTTCAGCCTTTCCGGGCATTAAAATTTTGTCCTTTTCAGCACCCACCAGGGCGCCATGGAAGAATCCAAATGGGAGCGCATGGCAACTTCCTTCAAGGTTGCCAGCGCGTTCCAGAGACGCAGGGCGAATGTGAACACAGGAACCAGGGGAATGACCGGCAGCAGTTTCAAATCCTGTCGCTTGCGCTCGGACACCAGCGTGACATAAGTCGTAAAAAGCACCACCATGATCGCCAGATAAAGCAGATAGATCAACGCCCACAGGGCCAGGACGATATCGATGGGAAAAGCGGCCAGACTGTATGCTGTGTAGATGATGATGACCAGGGGCATCACGATCTGAAAAAAAAGCCCGGTCCACAGCATAAGGGTCATGTTGCGCCAGCCCAGGATGCGGGGGGAGAAACTCAGCGGATGTTTGCGGATATATAGGTAGTAAAGATCGCCGTCCCACCGCAACCGCTGGTCGAGGAGCCCCCGGAACGTGTCGGGGACTTCCGTGTGGCCGATGGCCTCCGGTTCGAAAACCAGCCTCAGTTCCGGATGCCGGCCGAAGTATTGCTTGCTGCGAATGGTCAGATCCAGATCCTCGGCGGTACCGCTGTCCCATCCGCCGATCTTTTGCAAAAAGGATTTGCGGTAGACGCCGAAGGCTCCCGAGATGTTGTTGATCACGTTAAACTCGCTCAGGCCGATTTTGGACAAATGGATGGACAGCATGTATTCAACGGCCTGCAATCGGCTGGTCAGGCTGGCAAAGACATTGCGCACCCGCAGGTTGCCGGCCACTCCGACCACATTGGGATCGGAAAAATGCCTCGCCACCTTGGCGACCATGTCGTTGTCGAAAGATGTGTCGCCGTCGATATTCATCACCATCTCGCCGGTGGCCAATTCCATCCCGGCGTTGAGGGAGGACACCCGCCCGCCCCGCTGCCATTTCGGGACGATGCGCAGGGTCCGCCGGGGAAGTTGATCGACCCTGGCCTGCAACTGCCTTGCGGCCTGGTAGGTTTCGACATTTTTCCGGGCGCCGTCGATCAGCGCCAGGATCTCTACATGGCCGGCATAGACCTGTTCGGCAAGGGAGAGAATGCTCAACGCGATATCGCGGCCTTCCCCATAGCCCATCACGATACACGATACGCGCGGGTAATATGGCGGTTCCTTAGGTTCCGTGGCCTGCCTGCGGAGATCCCATTTGAGAACGCCCGCAAGAATAAAAAAATAAACGGGCAGCTCAAGAAAAATCACATAGGGAATAAACTTGAGCACGAAAGGAAGCAGCCCGTTCCGAAAGGGACTCGTCAGAAGTAAAAGAAACTGCTCCCAGGCGGCGATCAGTATTTCCATGATTTATTCGAGCCCTCCAGATAGCCGTGCCAGGAGCAGCGGTGCCGATTCCCCTTCCAGGGCATCGTCAGGCGCGCAGAATCTTACGGTGTTGATATCCAGGGCAACCCCTTCCTCCTGGCGGGTATATTGCTGGGTTTCGATGATGCGTTCCAGAACCACACGGCTGCCCGGAACATCCGTTTTGGGCAGCAGCAGCCAGAAGTTCTGGCGGTCGTTGCGCATCGTCAGATCAGTGGTGCGAACCAGTTCCCGAATGCGGCTGACGAAACCGTCCATCAACTCGGTGATCCGCCGCCGGCCGATGGTTTCGGTCAGTTCAAGCACATTCATCAGCCGAATGCCGATAAGGCTGAAGCTCACATCCGCATGCCGCCGGTTGACCTTCAGCAGCCAGTCCAGAATCGCCTCAAAAACCTTGGGATTGATGTTGTCCAAACGGTCCAGCAGGGCATAAACATCTTCCAGCATGCCGGTCTTGACGGCGGCGACGCCCTGCTCGGTAATCTCGTATGCGTATATGTTGTGGGGCAGTAAATCGGTTACGCGGCTCTTGGTTCCGCAGTGCTGGCAATGGGCCGTAACATCCGATTCTTCGAAAACATGTCCGCACGCCTGGCATTGGTAGCTCTCCAGCGCACGGTCGTAATCGGCGCCGATATGGCGAAGACGGGCACTGCAGTTGGGGCATCCAAGATAGCCTTTTTCGATGAAGGCATCCTCGGGAGCGACGTGGCCGCAGGCAAAGCAATGCAAAAACGGCTTCTGAACGATGTCGATGCTGGTGCAGTTCGGGCAGATGTCTACAAAATTCAAGTGGGCTTTCTCGCATTGCGGGCAGAGTCGAATCCGGTCCTTGAGCGTGCCTTGCTGCAGCAATCCCCGATTTGCAAGGGTTCTCAGCCAGAGCGCGCTGTTTTCCTCGTCACCGAGAAGTGCATCCACCAGGGAAAAGCGATACAGGGTCGAAAACGACCAATGCTGCACCGGTTCGTAGCTGACGCCCGGCCGCGCATACAAGAACGCCAGCAGCCTGAAGAAAATGGCCTCCCGATCCTCGAAAAGGCTTTCGTCCAACTTTGTCAGGCGGGCATGGATTCGGCTTGCCTGCCCAAAAGCTTCCGCCATGGATGCTGCGACACCGTCGGCCAGGCCGACGAAGTCGCCTTCGAAAGGTGTAAAAAGAAAAATTGGTTTGACGGCCGTTTCCGGATTGCCCCGCAAGGCACGCAGGGCGGTGTCGGCCTTGTGTGCGTCAGCCGTATCGATGGCAATACCCATGATCTTCGTTTTGGATGCAAAAAGATCGTCGATACTGGCATAGGCGTTCGCGGAGCAATCCAACGCTTCGGGGGGTAGGGTTGCATCGGATCGATCCAGCGAAAGGTATGCAAATTCAATCGTCATGAAATCGTTGCCTCGGGAAAGAATTTTTATTTGTTGTACTAGTTATTATCGTTCGTTTATGCTTCTTATTAAATTTTTAAAAAAAAGGTCATATCCATGGCGGAAAAAATCACTTTTGCGTCGGCATGCGGGATTTTGGAGGGCCTTTTGGATGCCGGAACGCATCCAAAAGGCGCCGTCATCACCCACCCGCATCCGCTGTACGGCGGCGATATGTACAATCCGGTGGTCGAGGCCATAGAAGCCGCCTACCGCAAGGCCGGTTTTTCCACCCTGCGCTTCAATTTCAGGGGCACCGGAAACAGCGCCGGCACCCACGACAACGGAAGCGGGGAGCAGGAAGATGTCGCTGCCGCCGTCGCCTATCTGAAAAATGAGGGATCGAAAAGCATCCATCTGTCCGGCTATTCCTTCGGCGCCTGGGTCAATGCCATGGCCTTGCAAAACGGGCTGGCCGTCGACGGGTTGACCATGGTGGCCCCGCCGGTGGCCTTCATCAACTTTGCGGACGGAATCCGCCTGCCGAGCCTCACGAAAGTCGTGGCCGGCAGCCGGGACGAGTTTGCGCCGCCCGACCTGATCCGTCCCCTGCTGGCAGACTGGAACCGGGGCGCCAAAATGGAAATCATTGACGACGCCGATCATTTTTTCTTTGCCTACCTGGATGACGTCACCCGACTCCTGCTGACATCCTAAAAACTGGATTTTCCCTTGCTGCCAGCTTCCGTGCCTGTTATCTTACTGGCGTTACATGGAATATCTGGCTGGCTGACAGGAGGTGCAATGGCTGCAAAAACCGGAAATGTCCACGTCAAATCCAAAGTCTGGCTGGAGGATGGCAAAGGCCGCATCATTTTCGGCCTGGGTCGCATGCGCATTCTGGAAGCCGTTGAGACCTGCGGATCTCTCAACGCAGCGGCCAAGGCGCTTAAAATGAGCTATCGGGCGGTCTGGGGCAAGATCAAGGTCACCGAAGAGGCCCTGGGCAAACCGCTGCTGGTCAAGAGCCAGGGCGGCAGCAGCGGAGGCGGCTCCACCCTGACCCCCTATGCCCATATTCTCATGGACCGGTACCTCTCTCTTTCCCGGATCATCGACACCCAGGCCGACGACCTTTTCGAATCCGGCTTCCTCGATCCGAAGTAGTCATGACAGCAACCGGTGCACACAACGCCTTGACCGACGTTCCCGGCATCCGGGTGGGAAGCTACACCGATGCGCAGGCCGCTTCCGGCACCACGGTCGTCATTTGCCCAGACGGAGCCGTTGGCGGCGTCGATGTTCGCGGAGCCGCTCCGGGCACCCGGGAAACCGATCTCCTGGCTCCGGAAAACCTGGTGGAAAAAGTCAACGCTGTCTGCCTGTCGGGCGGATCGGTTTTCGGTCTCGCCGCGGCCGATGGCGTCTTGCGGCACCTCGAAGCCCGGAAGATGGGATTTTTTCTGGATGAAGACCATGTCGCCCCCATTGTACCGGCCGCCGTCCTGTTCGACCTGGGGCGTGGTCCGAATTTTATACCGCCTGTGAATAGCGAATGGGGCCGGGCGGCCTGCCGGGCCGCCAATTCGGAAGCGGTGCAGACCGGCTGTGTGGGCGCCGGAACGGGCGCCATGGCAGGCGGCATCAAAGGCGGTTTGGGCACCGCCAGTATGGTGCTGAAAACCGGCGTCACCGTCGCCGCCCTGACAGCAGTCAACAGTTTGGGTTCGACCATCGATCCGTCTACGGGCACCTTCTGGGAAGCCCGGCTGGAAATGGATGGAGAATTCGGCGGTCGCCTGCGACCGCCGGTGGCCCTTCCCGGCCAATCGGCAGGCCAGCCGGGCCGGAACACCACCCTGGCCGTGGTCGCCACCGACGCCGTCTTGAACAAAGCCCAGGCAAAAAAAATCGCCATGATGGCCCACGACGGGATGGCCCGGTCCATCCGCCCGGCCCACACCATGTTCGACGGCGATATCATATTTTGCCTCTCCACCGGCAGGCGTCCCCTGCCGGAAACAGCCGGTTTTTTTGCGGCACCGCTGGCCCCGGCCGTCAACGAACTGGGGCATGCCGCCGCCGATTGCCTGGCCCGGGCCATCATCCATGGTATCCTCGATGCCGAAAGCGTTTACGGGTTGACCGCCTATCGCGACCTCGATCGACGTTGACGGCTCCCGTTCGTTTCATCCCCATGTCTGCGCAGAAAGGAGTAAAAATGAGTTCTACCGGCCGGTTCCTTTTGCTACTGTTCCTCTCCTTGTTGATAATAGGGATATCCCCCGCCAATGCCCAGACACCTGTCCGGGGCGGGACCCTGACGGTTTGCCAGCCGGCGGAACCGCCGGGACTGGACCCCACGGGCAACACGGCCGCAGCCATCGACCGGGTGGTTTACGCCAACATCTATGAAGGTCTGGTGAAGGTGGACAGCAACGGCAATTTTCTGCCCGGTCTGGCCAATGGCTGGGAGGTATCCGCCGACGGCCGGGTCTATACCTTCCATCTGCGCAAAGGGGTCCGTTTTCACAACGGGGAAGATTTCGACGCGCAGGTGGCCAAATGGAATCTGGAGCGGGCTGCCGATCCGAAAAACGGCAACCCCCATCCCGAGTACTTCAACGGCATCGAGACCGTCGAAATGCCGGACAGCCATACCCTGATCCTACGGTTGAAAGCCGTGGATGCCCTGTTCATCGCCCATATGGCCGAAGGCGATGCGGTCATGCTTCCCATGAAAGGCTACGAAGAAGCCAAAGCCAGTCCCATCGGCACCGGGCCGTTTCGATTCATCAAATGGTTGCGGGGCGACCGGGTGGAAATGGCCCGCTATGAGGAATATTGGAATCCTTTCCTGCCCTATCTGGACCGGGTGACGTTTCGCTTCATCAGCGACCCGGCCGCCCAGGTGGCCGCCCTCAAGGCCGGCGACATCGACGTGATCGGCTATGTGGCCGCGCCCGAATCGGCCATGCTGCTGGAAAAGGACAAGCGTTTCAAGGTTTACGCCGGGACGACCACCGGCGAAGTGATCATGTCCACCAACAACAAGGCCGCCCCCTTCGACAACCGGCTGGTTCGTCGGGCCATGGCCCACGCCATCGACCGCCAGGCGGTTGTCGATCTGGTGATGTTCGGCTACGGCACCCCCATCGGCTCCCACTGGTCGCCGTCCACCCCCTACTACAAAGATCTCACGGACCGCTTTCCCTACAACCCGGACAAGGCCAAAGCCCTTCTCGCCGAAGCCGGCTATCCGGACGGCTTTGCGGCCACCATCAAGCTGCCGGCCATCTACTCTTACTCCAAACGGGCCGGAGAAGTGATCGCCGATATGCTGGCCAAGGTGGGCATCGATCTGACCATCGAAATCGTGGAGTGGGGTCAGTGGATCGACCGCATTTTCAAGAAAAAAGAGTACCAGCTCACCATGATCGGCCATGTGGAAGCCTGGGACATCGGCATTTACGCCAAGCCGGACTATTATTTCCAGTACGACTCGCAAGAATTTCGCGACGCCTACGCCAAGGCTTTGCAGGCTCCCGACGAAGCACAGAAAGCCGAGTGGTTTGGCCGCTGCCAGGAGATCGTGGCCGACGATGCGGTCAACGGATTTCTCTTTTCCGCCCCCAACCTGCCGGCAATGAAGGCCGGCGTCATGGGCTGGTGGGAGAACTACCCCACCGTGGCCCTGGACTGCACGGCCGTCTGGTGGCAGCCGTGATCCCGACAACCGGCAACCCATGATCGGCTATCTGGTCAAGAGAACCACTTCCCTTCTGACCCTGCTGGTTCTGGTTTCCCTGGTCGTTTTCTCGGTGCTGTTCATCCTGCCCGGCGACCCGGCCCAGATTATCCTGGGGATCAACGCCTCGCCCGAAACCCTGGCGGCCCTGCGCACCCGGCTGGGACTGGACCAGCCTTTTCTGGTCCAGTACGGCCAATGGCTGGGCAGCCTGATCCGGGGAACCGGCGGACACTCCATTATTTACGACGTTCCGGTGGCGGCCCTGATCGGCTCCCGCCTGGCGGTAACCGCCCCATTGGCCTTCATGGCCATGGGCATTGCCGTGGTTCTGGCCCTACCCCTGGGCGTTTTCGCCGCCCGCCACCAGAATCAGCCCCAGGATGCCGCCGTGATGGTCGGAACCCAGTTGGGCCTTGCGATTCCCGAATTCTGGCTGGGAATCTTGCTGATGCTGCTCTTTTCCGTCCATTTGGGGCTCTTCTCCGCCGGTGGATTTCCGGGGTGGAGCGAGAATTTCTGGGGATCGTTGAAAGCCCTTTTCCTGCCGGCCCTGGCCCTGGGATTGATCCGGGCGGCCATCCTCGCACGTTTGGTCCGCTCCTCCATGCTGGAAGTGCTGCGTGAGGATTATGTACGCACCGCCCGGGCCAAGGGGCTCAGGGAGCGCACCGTTGTCTACGGCCATGCCCTGAAAAACGCCCTGATTCCGGTACTGACCATTCTTGGTTTGCAGATGGGGCAGCTTCTGGCCGGCGCCATCATCATCGAAAATGTGTTCACCCTGCCCGGCCTGGGCCGACTGGTGTTCCAGGCCATCGGCCAGCGGGACCTGCCCGTGGTTCGCGACGTGGTGGTCTTCATGGCCGCCGGTGTCGTCATCGTCAATTTTCTCGTCGACCTCTCCTATGCCGGTGTGGACCCACGCATCCGGCTGGAAGGATAACGGCCATGGGGCGCTGCTTTCGCAACCTGAACTTCTCTTTGGGGTTGGCCCTTTGCGCCGTGGTCATCTCCATGGCCGCGATCAGCCTGTTCTGGACCCCATACGAACCGACGGTCATGGACGCCCGCCACCGACTGGAAGCCCCTTCCCCGGCCCATCCGCTGGGTACGGACCAGTATGGCCGGGACATCCTTTCCCGGGTCATGGCCGGGGCGGTGAACTCCATTATCGTCGGGTTGATGACCGTGGCCATCGGCATGGGTGCGGGCGTTGTTTTGGGACTGATCGCCGCCTGGGGGCACCGGATGGTCGACGAGGCCGTCATGCGCGTTTCGGACCTGCTCTTCAGTTTCCCGGCCGTGCTGTCGGCCATCCTGATCACCGCGATATTGGGCCCGTCGGTGATCAACGCCATGCTGGCCATCGGCATCTTCTATATCCCGGTGTTCGCCCGGCTCGCCCGGGCCAGCGCCCTGACGGTCAAAGAGCTGGACTTCGTTGCCGCGGCGCGGATCGCCGGGCAGGGAGAGGCTGCCATCGTGCGCCGCCATGTGCTGCCCAACATTCTCTCGCCCTTGATTGTCCAGGCCACGGTCCAGTTCGCCGTAGCCATTCTGGCCGAAGCCGGTCTGAGCTATCTGGGCCTGGGCACCCAGCCGCCGCACCCATCCTGGGGCCGGATGCTCAACGAGGCCCAGACCTTCATGGAACTGGCGCCCTGGATGGCGCTGTTTCCCGGTCTGGCCATTGCCTGGGCCGTGCTGGGCTTCAACTTACTGGGAGACGGGCTGAGGGACATACTGGATCCCAGGTTGAGATAATTCAAACGGTTAAGGTGAGTCTGATGATATCGGAAGCGTCTGTAAAAAAAGTCCTTGCCCGGATCGATCCCCGAGAGGTGATCGACCTCACCGCCAGCCTGGTGCGCTGCAACACGGTGTGGGATCCCCGGGCGGGCACCAGCGAAAAACCGGCGGCGGAATTGGCCGCCCGCTGGGCCGGGCAACGCGGGTTTGACGTCACCATGGAAGAGGTGGCCCCGGGCCGGCCCAACGTAATCGTCCGCTGGGAGGCCGGCCCCGGCAGCCGCGCCCTCATGTTCGAGGGGCATACCGACGTGGTGACCGCCGGAGACCGCACCCGCTGGCAATATGATCCCTTTGGCGCCCGGATTGAAAACGGTCGCATGTTCGGCCGGGGCACCAACGACACCAAGGGCAACCTGGCCGCCATGCTGGTGGCCATGGCGGCGCTCAAAGCCGCGGACATTCCCCTGGCCGGTGCACTCATAGGCGGTGTGCTGTGCGATGAAGAGGGCATGATGACCGGCGTGCAGCACTTCATCGATCAGGGCCACGCCGATACGGTAACGGCCGCGGTGATCTGCGAACCCCAGGACGGCCTGATCTGCATCGCCCAGAAAGGGGCCGTACGCGCCCGCTTTGTCATAGGCGGCCGCATGAGCCATGGGGCCATGCCCCTTTCCGGACTCAATCCGGCGCCGGCCGTGGCCCGGATCATCGACGGCCTGGCCGCCCTGGAATCCGACGCCATCAAGCTTCCCGGCAAAGATCCCCTGCTGGGCTGGCCCAGTTTCACCCCAACGGTGATCCAGGCGCCGGCCCAGGGGCCGCCCCAACTCAATGTGATGCCCGGCGAAGCCGAAATTCTTGTGGATGTCCGCACCACTCCCGACCAACAGCATGACGCCATCCGCAGCGCCTTGCTGGAACTGGCCGAACAGACGGCTCGCGAGACGGACCGGCATTACCGGGAACTCGACCGCCACCTGGACCTCCAACGCCCCGATGACCTTTCGGTAACCGTGGAATTTCTTTCCGACCGGCCCTGCACCCGCACCGACGAAACCGATCCGGTGGTCGCCTCGGCCGTGTGGGCCAGCCGCCGCATCGAAAACAGGGAACCCGAGTTTGCCGGCGTTCCCGGCGCCACCGACGGCACCTTTCTCTGGTCCTGCAAAAACATCCCCATCGTCACCATGGGCGCGGGCGACCGCGAGGTGCCCCACCAGGTAGACGAATGGGTGGACCTGGACCAACTGGTGAACACGGCCCGCATCTATGCCCTGACGGCGCTGCATTACCTCGACCCGGAGATGGTTGGGTGAGTGATCCGCTGCTGGATATCCGGGATCTTTCGGTCCACTTCAAAACGCCCGAGGGCATTGGCCGGGCCGTTTCTTCGGTCGACCTTTCCATTGCCCCCGGCGAAACCTTGGGACTGGTGGGCGAATCGGGCTGCGGCAAGAGCGTAACCGCCCTGGCCGTAGTGGGCCTCGTGCCGTCGCCGCCGGGCCGCGTGGCGGGCGGCAGGGTCCTGTTCGAAGGTCAGGATCTGCTCCAGGCGCCGCCAGAAACCTTGCGCCGCATTCGGGGGCATAGAATCGGCATGATCTTCCAGGAACCCATGACCGCCCTGAATCCCGTTCTGACCATCGGCCGTCAGATGGTGGAACCGCTGACAACCCATCTGGGCATTTCAAAAGAGACGGCCCGCAAAAAAGCGGTTCGATGGCTGGACCGGGTGCGCATCCCGTCGGCCCGGGAGCGGATGAACAGCTATCCCCACCAGCTTTCCGGCGGCATGCGCCAGCGGGTGATGATCGCCATGGCCATGATCTGCCGCCCGCGCCTGTTGATTGCCGACGAGCCCACCACGGCGCTGGACGTCACCCTGCAGCGCCAGATCCTGGCGTTGATGGCGGAACTGAAATCGGAAATGGGTTCGGCCCTGATCCTCATCACCCACGACCTGGGCGTGGTGGTCCAGACGGCCGGGACCGTGGCGGTGATGTACGCCGGCCGCGTGGTGGAGGCCGCCGGCGTGGGGCCCCTTTTTGACGAGCCGCTGCACCCGTATACCCGCGGACTGCTTCAATGCGTGCCCCGGTTGGGGGCCGCGCGCGGACGGCTGTATGAAATTCCCGGCACGGTGCCGGCCGCCACGGAGCCCGTTTCCGGATGTCCCTTTGCCGGACGCTGTGGATCCGCGTTCGAGCGCTGCCGCCGCCAGACGCCGCGGCTGGCCGCAGTTCGGGCGGGCAGGAAGGTAAGCTGCTGGCTCTATGACGATGGGAGCAACGAGAATTTCACCGATTAAAAGCTTGACGGCATGCCGTCGATCAACGATTTTATCCGCAGATTCCGCAATTTCTCAATTGCGATTCTTCATGAAGTGTGGATAAACTACTCTGGAGAAAATCCCGGACAAACCCATGAACGCCTCTTGCCTGTTGACCGTTACCGATCTGACCAAGCATTTTCCGTTGGGCGGCGGATTGTTCTCCCGCCCCCGGGGTTGGGTGCGGGCGGTCAACGGCATCAGCTTCTCCATCGACCGGGGAGAAAGCCTGGGCCTGGTGGGCGAATCGGGCTGCGGAAAAAGCACGTTGGCCCGAACGGTGGCGCGATTGCTGGCACCGACCGGCGGGGCCATTTTATTCGAAAACCGGGAAATCGGCAAGCTGGACCGTCGCGCCCTGCGGCCCCTGAGAAAACGGATGCAGTTCATCTTCCAGGATCCTTACGCCAGCCTGGACCCACGCATGACGGTAGCCGCCAGCGTGACCGAACCGTTGTTGAATGACGGCCCCACCCTCTCCAGGCAGGAGCGAAGGGAGCGTGCGGCCGAACTGTTGGCGGCCGTCGGCCTGGGAAAAAGCGATCTGGACCGCTTTCCGCATGAATTCTCCGGCGGCCAGCGCCAACGAATCGGCATTGCCCGGGCGCTTTCCGTACGGCCGGACCTGATCGTTGCCGACGAGCCGGTCAGCGCCCTGGATGTTTCCATCCAGGCCCAAATTCTCAACCTGATGAAGGACCTGCAGGATCGCTTGGGCATGGCATATCTGTTTATCTCCCACGACATCGGTGTGGTCGAGCTTTTCTGCGACCGCATTGCCGTCATGTATGCCGGCCATCTTGTCGAAATCGCCGCTGCCGAAGGGTTTCACCGGCACTGCCGGCATCCGTATACACGGGCTTTGGTATCGGCCATTCCCCGGCCCGATCCCCGGGTCGCCTTCTCCAAGGTGACGGCGGAGGGCGAACCGCCGGACCCGGCAGCCCTGCCCGCCGGCTGTGCCTACCATCCCCGCTGCCCCCATGCGATGCCGCGCTGCACCACAAAACGGCCGCCATTGATTGTGGTGGAGGGCAGCCATCAGCTCGCCTGCTGGCTCAATGGCGGCCAGGGAAAAAACGAAGGTTGATCATGAAAATCGCAATAATCGGCGCCGGCGCCATGGGCAGCCTCTTCGGCGCACTGCTGGCTGAAGCCGGGCAGCAGGTCACCCTATTGGACATCCGCCAGGACCACGTGGATGCCGTCAATGCCGAGGGCCTTGTCGTCGAAAAAGAGGGAACCCGGCGCCAAATCCGGATTCGGGCGACGCAGGATGCGGACAGCATCGGCCCGACAGACTTGTGCATCGTCTTCGTCAAATCCACCCAGACGGCGGAAGCGGCCCGCACCGTCGCCCGGCTGGCCGGACCGTCGACGCTGGTATTGACCCTGCAAAACGGCATGGGCAATGCCGAAGCCCTCGCCGAGGCCCTCGATCCCGCCCGGATCATCGCTGGAACGACGTCCCACGGAGCCACCTTTCTGGAACCCGGAGCGATTCGCCATGCCGGCAGCGGGGATACGGTCATCGGCCCCTGGGACTCGGAAAATATGGACGGGGCCACGGCCGTCGCCGAAGCATTCGACCAAGCGGGCATCGCCACGAAGGTCGTGGCCGGGGTACACAGCGTCATGTGGGCCAAGCTGTTCATCAACGTGGGCATCAACGCCATTACGGCCCTGACGGGCATCAAGAACGGCCAGTTGCTGGATCTGGAACAGACTCGTCGGCTTTCGCAGGATGCGGTAAAAGAGGCCATGGCCGTTGCCGCGGCCCGGGGCATCGCCATCGAGGGCGATCCGGTTGAAAAGGTGTTTCAGGTTGCCGAGGCCACCGGTGCCAACCGCTCGTCCATGGGCCAGGATGTGGACAGCCGTCGGGTGACTGAAATCGGCGCCATTAACGGGTTCATCGTCCGTGAGGCCCAAACGGCCGGGGTGCCGGCGCCGGTCAACCGGACCCTCTCCGCATTGGTGGAGACGCTTCAGGCCCACTATTGAAATCGCCGTATGTTTAAGGCAAAAAGGACGTTGCAATTCAACGACAGGCAATCGGAGAGGAGGCATTCATGGCTGAAGGCAAAGTAACCGTTCCCGGTATCATTCAGGCCAAAAAAGAGGGCCGCAAGCTGGTCATGGTGACCGCCTACGACTATCCCTTCGGACTCATGGCCGACGAGGCCGGCGTCGATATGGCCCTGGTAGGCGATTCTTTGGGCATGGTGGTTTTGGGGTTGGACAGCACGGTGCCGGTGACCATGGAAATGATGATCCATCACATCCAGGCGGTGGTGCGCGGGTGCAAACGGGCCATGGTGATCGGGGACATGCCTTTCATGAGCTACAACACCGGCATCCGTGATGCCGTTATCAATGCCGGGCGGCTGATGAAGGACGGCGGCTGCGATGCCGTCAAACTGGAAGGCGGCGTGGATTTCGCACCGGTAGTGGAAGCGATTGTCAAAGCCGGCATCCCTGTCCAGGGGCATGTGGGGCTGACGCCCCAGACGGCCAGTGCGTTGGGAGGCTTCAAAATGCAGGGCAAGGATGCGGCTGCAGCCCGTAGAATCATCGACGATGCCAAGGCCCTGGAAGCCGTAGGCGTTTTTTCCATCGTGGCCGAGGCTGTTCCTGCGCCGCTGGGGGCCCTGCTGGCCGAAACGGTTGCCGTGCCGGTGATCGGCATCGGTGCCGGTGTGGATGTGGATGGCCAGGTGCTGGTCACCCACGACATGGTGGGCCTGTTCGACCGCTTCGTGCCCAAATTCGTCAAGCAGTACACGAAGGTCCGGCCCACGATTATCGACGCCATCAAGGCTTACGGCCAGGAAGTCCGGGACGGCAGCTTCCCGGCTCCCGAGCACAGCTTCGGCATGCCTGATGAGGCCCTGGCAGCCTTGAAAGCAGCGTTAAAGAACGATTGAAATGCCAACTGAAAGGAGCGCCTATGTATTTTCGTCGTCTTTCCGGGTGGTTGCTTTGTACATGCGTTCTTGGCATATTGCTGGCGGGAATTGGATGCGAGGGTACCGAAAACCGCGAAAAAGTTGACAGCACCGTAGAAGAGCTGGCCGGGAAAAAAGACCTGGATCGGTATCAAAAAATGAAGGATGACCTCGGCGAAATAGAAACACGGCAGACGCAACGATTGAAGCAATTGGACAGCGATCATGAAGACCAATAGCACCGCGATAGCCGTTGGACGTTAAAAAAATCATTTTTTCGTTCGCCCGGCTCTGTGGTAAAGAACCTGCGATATTTGCCGAAAATGAAATCATAGCCGCCTTCGATAAAGGGAAAAGGAAATTATAGACAGTACGGACTTGGTGTCGGGATAGAGGTCTTTAACTATGGGGGATGCAGGTAAAGTCCAAGGCGAAAAGCTCGCCGAGTTGTTCAACGAGCTGATTGAAAAAAAGATCATCATATCCATGAATGTGGTGGGCGCCGGTTTCGACCGGCTCACCTGTATCAACGGAATCGATACGGATCGCAAGGAAAGCTACCTGCTTGTCGATCCGCCGGACGATTTCAGGGAAGCTGCCGGGGACCAGTCCCCCTGGCATCTGCGCTTCAACTTCAACGGGCCGGATCAGCTGGAATACATCTTCAGCACCCGGGGCGGGGAACTCGTTGAAGAGGGCCTGAAACTTCCTTTTCCCGAGTACGTGGAACGCCTGCAAAGGCGTCGCAACTTCCGGGTGGACGCCCTGACCGGTACGCGCATGCATTTCACCCTGAAAAAAATCAAGGGCGTACTCGACCTGATCAATGTCAGCCAGGGCGGTGCCTACGGGGTTCTGGTCAAACACAATTTCAAGTTCATGCGCGGATCCGTGTTGAAAATGGATCAACAGGTTTACGATATCAACATCATCTTTCCCGGCGATGAAAACGATCCCAGTGAAACGGTTTATGTCAAACACGCGGAAGTCAAACGGGTCGAGCATGACCAGGATCGCGGCTTTTACCGCTACGCCTTCGAATTCAAGGATATGGAAAAAGAAGAGCAGCAGCGGCTTATCCAGGCCATTTACGACTTGCAGCGCAAGTACCTGCAACGTCGGAAATGATGACCGGATTTCCCCCTGACGTTCACGCAAGAGCCCGACGTCCGGAATCGCGTTTGCCTGCCTTTGCCTGCATGGGCTACCGCCCCTGATTTCACTTTAATAAAACGTCAATAAATGTGTTCATCCAGAAATAGGCAAATTTGGTCGAGATCGAGGCGCACGATAAATTTACCCACAGGTATATGGTTGATATTCCGAGGAGTAAATTTTTCGCGCAACAAAGATATCGGGCAAATTGGCCATTTCTGGATGGGCACAATAGCCCCAAAGGAGTATCGATCATGGCTGTTATAACCAAATATGTCGTGGTTCGAAATGGCGTGGAACTGGACAAGGAGTTTCTGGTCAAAAAAGAGGCCGAGGCCTATGACAAGATGCTCGATGCAGCCGAGAACCTGGCCGCTTTCATCAAGGACGCTGATCTGGATATCGCGCTGGAAGAGAGTGTCGTCGATGCCGTGTCGGTCTTTCTCGCCAAGAACGGACCGGAAGTCACCCGCATCCTGAAAGGACTCAAGCCCATGGCAGCCCCGGCCAAAAAGCCGCAGGCTAAAGACGGCGAAACGCCGGAACCGGCCGCAAAAAAGAAGGCCCCGGCAGCCAAACCCGCCCCCAAAGGCAAATAAAGGCCCCATGGCCGCTATTTCCAAACAGGAAGCCGACGCATGGGACCGCGTGCTCGACGCCGCCGCGGACCTGGCGGATCTGATCGAATCCAGCAGAATCGAGATCGACGAATTCGACATCGAGGAGTTGACGATCTTTCTGGCCAGGCACGGGCCTGTTGTGCGCAACATGCTCAAGCACCTGAAACGAACCTGGCCTTTCGATGACACCGGGATTTGACAACACCATGACGACATCCTTGGGCCGTGAACACCTGCAATCCTTCATCGATACCCACCGCCTGAAGGCTACCATCCTGCCCATGGCAGTGCCCACCGCCACGGTCACCGATGCCGCCGGAGCCCTGGGCGTGGCCCCCTCGGCGATCATCAAATCGCTGGTCTTTTTGGCCGAAGACCGGCCGTTTCTGGTTGTCAACAGCGGCACCGCACGGGTGGACCGCAAAAAACTGGCGGACTACCTGGGCATGAATCGCAGACGGGTAAAATTCGCCACGGCAGAGCAGGCCCTTGAGATCACCGGCTATGTGGTGGGAAGCATGCCGCCCTTCGGCCACCGGGAGCCATTACGGACGCTGTTGGACCGGACTGCGGCCCGACGGAAAGACATGTACGGCGGCGGGGGTGAAATCGACGCCCTGGTGAAAGTGTCTTCGGAGGAGTTGATTGCGGTCACGCAAGCCGAGATCGCCGACGTTTCGGAAATGTAACGCCGATATCGACCCTTCAGTTGGACGGTCAGCGTTCACAGGGTACCGTAGATGCAAGACGCCGGGCATGCGGACGTACTCTTTCGTACTTCAAATGCCCGGCAACGCCGCAGATGCGGTGCCCTGTGAACGCTGACATTATTTGAAATCGGGTGGCACGGTCTTGAGCAGCCAGGCTTTCGATTTCTCTTCATATTGCCACGATTGTTCGAACTTTATCTTATTCACGACATAGCGATCGAGAAGAAAATAGGAGAGTTCGACCTTCAGGTCCACCTTTTGTTTGTCTTCGGCGACCTTAGCGGCATTCACATTGTAGCCGGCAATTTTAACATTTTCATAACGCTGCATGCAATCTTCATGGCTCAGCACATCGGGATCCATATACTGGCACGCAACGTTGAAATCCGATATCCGCATGGCAGTTTCATAGGAATCGATGGTGCGGCCGTACGCTTCCATTTTGTGTTTATCGGACAGCATCGCACAGCCAGAGAGCAGGCAGCACAGTAAAAAAACCGATATTCTCGAAAAAGGCATCATGGATTCTTTTCCTTGCAGCAGATGATGGCGAATACAGGCAGTTAAACACAGATTGGCCGACGGATCAACCATTCCCGTCCGCATCGGGAAACACAGTGATAGTTGGTAATCACGCCGCCTGACATCAAGCGTCGGATGGTGAGGGTGGTCATGCCGGCATCCCGTTTACGGTTTTTCAGGGTTGGGAACCGATCATTCAAAATCGTGACTAGAAATGCAAGTTGCGTGGCTTGACAGATCGCCTTTGACTGGCAAACATAAGCGGAATCCGTGAACCGAACCATTGAGGAGTAAGCCAAATGGAACTGACTTCGAGCCTGCACGCCTTTTTGTGGACCTCGCCGACTGCCAACAACTGCAATACGTACCTGATCCGCTCTCCGGAGAAAACCATCCTGATCGATCCGGGCCACGCGGCTTATTTCGGGCATGTCCGCGACGAACTGGACCGCATCGGCCTGACCGTCGACGATATCGACCTGGTGATCTGCACCCATGCCCACCCGGACCACATCGAGGCGGTGCAATTCTTCAACGATGCCCCGGCCCGGTTTGCCCTGCATGCCGCCGAGTGGGCCCTGGTCGAAAAAATGGCGCCGATGCTCAAGGCATCCATGGATATCGATCTGGAAATGTTCCGGCCCGATTTTTTTCTGGAGGAGGGAGAATTGACCGTTGGCGACATCTCCCTGGAAGTCTTCCACACCCCCGGCCATTCGCCGGGCGGCATCACCCTTTTCTGGTCGGCGGAAAAGGCCCTTATCACCGGCGACCTGATCTTCAAGGGTGGCCTGGGCCGGACCGACCTGCCCGGGGGAGATGGCCGGCAACTCAAAGAAAGCATCCGCCGCATGGGTGCCCTGGACAGCCACTGGCTGCTCTCCGGCCACGGGGAGGTGGTGGCCGGCGCCGAGGCGGTGAAAGCCAATTTCAAGCAGGTCGAGCAGATGTGGTTCGGCTACGTTTAAGCCAATTGACCGCCCTCGTCCACAAGAGCCGCCAACCGGTTTTTCGCCTGCTGCCGTAAACGGGCCAGTTGCGCCTGGCAGTCGGGGTCTTTGTACGGATTGGGAGCCACGGCCGTGCCTGAAATACCGTGGTCTTGCGCCAACCGGGACCTCAGGCGTTCGGCCCCTTCCCGCAGGCTGTCGTCCCGCTGTCGCCGGTAAACTTTGAGCGCCGCTTCCAGTGCCCCGCAAACAGCCGGCGCGAAAACCGCCAGCAGGTCCAGCCAGGTCCGGTTGTCCCGGTCGGGGTCCATACGGCCCGCTACGGCCGTTACCGCAAGCGTCGTATCTTCGATCTTCAATTCCGCCTGCAAGGCTTCTATTTTTTCCCGCAGGTCTTCCTCGGTCAGCGCACCGTCGGCGTATCGCTGCAACAAACCCTGCAACCGTTTCTGAAAGTCCTCTTTGCGCTGACGGGTCTTTTCCTCATCGGAAAGCGACAGGTGGCGCGTCCGCTCCATGACCAGGTCCAACGTGCTTTTAATCTCGCCCATAGGTTCTCACCATTTATCTGGTTCCCATGCTCCTGCGTGGGAATCCATATTGGCGCTCCCACGCAGGGTATGGGAGCGAGGTGTAACAGGTTCGGCTTTCGTAGCGGTATTTCAAGGGTTCGTCCATGACTATCTTCCGTGTAGCGCCTGGCAATGTCGGCTGTCAAGAAGGATGAAAATAGCGACTTATGGGGTTTCCAGCCAGGCAAACCGGTAGGGGGCCAGCTCCCATGGAGAGCTGTCGATCCGGTCGCCCGATACCAGGTCGCAGGTGGGCCGGGCGATGCCCAAATGATCCAATTCCAGAGAAACCGCTTTGGCTGATACATTGGTCACAGCAAAAAGGGTCTGGCCGCCGCCGCTGCGTCGGATGGCAAACAAACCGGGACCGGCGTCCAGGACCTCGAACGCAGCCTGGGGATGGAAGGCCGGCTGCTGCCGCCATGTCCGGATCATTTGCATATATGGGAAAAAGACCCGTGAACGGAAAGAGGCTGGATCGTCCAGCTCCGCAAGAACCTGCTCCAGATCCAACTTCTCCCGGTTGATGGTCCGTGCCCGGCCGGTCTTGCCAACGCCCGCGTGCCAGTTGCGTGATCCCAGCAGGCTGTGGATATAGGTGGCCGGCACTCCCGGCAGGCTGTACTGGACGGCCTGGGAAGCCAGAAATTTGTCGGCATTGTCCGAACGGGAGTCCGCCAGAATGGCGTCCACGTAGGTAATGTTGAGTTCGTAAGGGCTCTGGCTTCCGTCGGGATTGTCTTTGTACGACACCTTGCCGCCATTGGCTTTAACAACATCGACGAGAAGATCGATCTCTTCGGCCGGCAGAATCCCTTCCAGTGGCCGCACACCGATGCCGTCGTGGGAGGCCGTGAAATTGAAAAAGGCCGTCTCCGGCGATGGCAGGTGCAATCCCCGCGCCCAGCGGGTGAGAATTTTGGCGTCCTGTTTTACGAAGGTATAGAAAAGCAGCGGCGGCAGGGTGAAGTTGTAGACCATCTGGGCTTCGTCCCGGCCGTTGCCGAAGTAGCTAATGTTCTCCTCGTGGGGCACGTTGGTCTCGGTGATGAGCATGACGTCCGGTGCCGCCAGATCGAGAATCCGGCGAAACAGGCGCACCATGTCATGGGTCCGGGACAAATGGATGCAGGTGGTGCCGACGGTTTTCCACAGGTAGGCGATGGCGTCCAGCCGCAAAATGGTGGCTCCCTTTTCCACATAGAAAAGCAGCGCCTGGACCATTTTCGCCAGCACATCGAGGCTGCTGTAATTGAAATCGATCTGATCGGCACTGAAGGTAGTCCACAGGTGCACCCGGCGTCCGTCTTTTTTGGTAAAGGGGGTCAGCAGGGGCAAGGACCGCGGGCGGGTAACCGAGGAAAGATCCGCCTCCGGATCGACTTCTATGGCAAAATGCTCAAATCCGGGCCGGTCTCCGAGATAGTCCTGGAACCACCGGCTTTCGGAGCTGAAGTGATTGATGACAAAATCGAACATCAGGTTGAAATCCTCACCGATTCGCGCCACATCATTCCAATCCCCCAACACCTCGTCGATCCGGAAAAAATCCTTCACCGAAAAGCCGTCATCGGAGGAATAGGGAAAAAAAGGCAGGAAGTGCACGCTGGAAACCGCATCCTTCAGAAACCGTCGGGCAAAGCGGTGGAAAGTTGCCAGCGGATTTTCGCCGGGGTGGAAAAGCGTGTCCCCGTAAGTGATCAGCACCATGTCGCCCCAGGCAAACCGGGAGGCATCTCGCCCCGGTTTTTTAGTGAACCCTTCGATCAGGGGCATCAGGCGATCATAGGCCTGACGGCCTTTTTCCGGGCCGTAAATTTGGTTTAACAAAGATTGGATGCGTTCGGTGGATGTCATATTGGCCTCCTCGAAGAAGGAAAAAGCCGTGTCATCCCAAAAGGAGCGGGAGGGAACCCTTCATTCAAGCCATCCCGGCCAGTACCCGCTTCACATAATCGCGGGTTTCCCGGTACGGGACCTCGCCGTCGTACCGCGCCACTGTTCCGGGGCCGGCGTTGTACGCTGCCAGGGCCAACTTAAGATCCCCATCGAAACGATCCATCATCTGGCGGAGATACTTGGCGCCGCCGTCGATGTTCTGGTGGATGTCGAAAGGGTCCGTCACTCCCAATTCCCGGGCGGTGGCCGGCATGAGCTGCATCAGGCCCTGGGCCCCCGCCGGGGAAACGGCATCGGGCCGAAAGCCGGACTCGGCCTGGATGACGCTCGCAATCAACTTCTCGGGCAAATTGTAGGTTGCGGCCGCCTGCCGGATGCCGTCCTGGATCGATCCATCATTATCCGATCCGGCATCCACCTTCGTATCGATACTCGCCGTCGACGCACCGATGGATTCCGGGGAGGTAGACGGACTGCGCAGGGCCTTGTATGAATGGCTGCCATAAGGCTCGTCGGCAAACTGCCGCTGCACAGCGCCAAAAATTGTGGATTGGCTGAAAAAGGCAGCAGCCGGATCGGAATGCCGTAGCTTTCGGTAGTCCGTCAGGGTCGCTCCCCGAACAGGGTCTTCGGAGGCCTGTTCCTCGTTCGCGGAAACGCTGTCGAGCACATCCTGAAACTGGCTGCCGGAAACGCTTTTCAGGGGAATGAAGTGTTTCCGGTTCACTAGAGCATCGGCCTGAACCCCCGCCCTTTTCAGGTACACGTCGATGGTCATCTGGGTTTTTGAAATCATATTGATCTCGCAATCGTTGCGTTTTCCCTATTGCGGCCGTCCATGCTCCCTGGTTTCGGACGGGCACGATCAACAATCATTCAACATTCATACCACGTTCAACGACATTAAATCCTTTTAATATCTTCATGTTACGATAAAGCCGCCGGACACCTTGTCGGCCATCCGTCATTGTATGCCGGCACAGCGTTGATTTCCTGACACCGCCGAAACGCCTTAACCCTCTCGCCCGTAAAAACGTGGTTTGTTTTTTGAGATTCGCAGCCATGGCCATGATTTTCGACAGGCCTACCCGCGGCCGATACCGCCCAGGCTCATCTGGATGAAGCCCCGTAAACGCTTGGAGAGCACGCGGTAGGAAAAAAACCGCCGGCCGACGGCATAGTTGTGTTCCACGGTCTGGGCGCAAAGCTCCGGATCCGTAAGCAGCTGCCGGGCCTTTTCGACCGCCTGATCGGTCACGTAGCCGTCAATCTCCACCACCTTGAAGCCCTTAGGTTCGATGTCCTTGGCGTAGATGGAATACTTGTTCACCACGATGGGTCGTTTGAAATACACGGCTTCAAGAAAGGCGTTGCCGAAGCCCTCGAAGGTGGACGGATAGGTCACCAGGTCGGCATGGGGATAGATATCGTCCAGGGTATAAATCTTCCTGCCATCCGCTGTCGTGCCCCGATGCTCGCCGATGATATTGGCCACAAAAACCGTATTCACGCCCATTAACCGGGAATATTCCCGCAGCCGGTTTTCGTAGTCGTAGCCTTCGTCGCCCGAGGCATGAGAAATCACCAGCTTGGCCTTCAGGCCCAACCGGTTCACCAGTTCGATGGCATGCTCGATCCCCTTGCGGGCCACCACGCGCGTGGGCTGAAGGATGAAGTGTTCGTCATCCGCAATCCCTAAATCTTTGCGGACATCGGCGGTGTAGGCATCCGGCGGTGCCGGGGGGTGCTCGAAATCCATGACGTTGGGGATGCACGCCGCGGAAATGCCGGTTCGCAGGCTGAGCTGCTGAGCAGCAAAGCTGTTGATCACCACATGTTTGATGGACTCCAGGTCCGGAGGGAAGGCCATCTTCAGATAATCGCCGACGGCGCTGCTCATAAACCGGTCGCGTTCCCAGTAGAAATCATGATGGTGGGCGATGGTGGCCAATCCGGTTTCGGCGATAAATTCGGTCAAGGCCAGCCCTAAAGGGATATTGATGGGAATCGTCAGCGCATTCTGGGGGATGAGAAGGTGGATGTCGAACTTCTCGGCAAACGCGTACAGCCGATCCTTGAGGAGCAGGCGCAGTCGATGGATCTCCGCGGTAATTTTCCGGTCGCGCTTTTGGTTGTCGTAAACATGGCTGTTGATGTCCCGGATGCGGGGATGGTTGAAATGGGCTTCGGGGACAAGCATGGAGACGTTTTCGGGTCTGTCGAGTTCTCCTGCCATAAAAAAGCACTTGAACCCCTCCGACTGGAAAACGTTGGCCCATTTGGCTGTCTCCAGGGAGACCCCATCGGTGCCCGCCAGGCGGGTGGAAACGAATCCGATATTTTTTATTTTCCGATAAAAACCGCGTCTTGCCATAACCACCTCCTGGCGAGAAGGTTGCCAATATGCCACCGGAAAAACGGCAACATGCGGTTATCCCGGCAGGGCCATCGACCGAGTTCATCCAGACATGAGCGTGAGAATCAAAATTTGTGAGGCATGAAAAACCGGATTCGGATGATAATAAATAGGGTACCACTGGGCGGGGATCGGGTCAAATTCTTATCAATCGGGCCTTATCTTCTCAGCCGGGAAAGGAACGTCTCTGCATCCCGGCGTCCTAAATCGAAGGTTGCCTGCAACCCGGCGGGATTGGTGTAGTCCCAGCGGCCGATGAGCGGGTCCCTGGACGGCTGGAGATAAAAACGCTCGCCGCCGCGGGGAATTCGGTCTGATGGATAGCGTCTCGACAACAGCACCAGCATGGGCCCGGGGACATCGGCCACCGTCTCCACGGGGCAGTTGTCGATCAGGCCGCCGTCGAGCACGGGCTGTCGGCCGCGATATTGAAGCGGGACGAACGGCGGGGTGCACGAGGATTGCAGAATGAGGCCGGCCAGCTGGCTTGGGCTTCGACACTCCCGGACCGAGGCCACCAGCGGACGAAAGCCCACTTTGGCCGCCCAGGTCGGGTGCATCGGTTTTTTCAAATGCTTTTCCGCCAGGTAGGTGCCGATGCCCAATGCGGGTGCCACCTGGGGAGGCAGCCAGGCGGGGGGCCTGGCCATCAGCACGCGGATATCCGGGGCTCGCTGCAGGCGGTCCATGGCGCTGTCGTCCATGACCGAAAGAACGCCTTCCCGGTAAATCGCAACCTGGGGAAAAACCGGCCGGCCGGTTCCCCAGCGGGTCAGGTACATGTTTCTGGGGTTGCCGGCAAAGCGGCGCTTGAACAAAGACATCCCCTCGTCGATGCAGCCGCTTCGCACCAGGCAGGCCATGGCCACCCCGGCGCTGACGCTGCCGATCACCGCCCGATCCAGCTCCAGCGGTTCGGCGGCCACGGCCCAGAAACCGGCCTGCCACACACAACGGCAGCCGCCGCCGGCAAAAACCACACTGTTGAAGGTCGGCATCGCTGTCACGCCCCGAGTCCCCTTACCATTCATCATTTAATTCTCGGTCAAATTCCCGGTTTCGGCAAAACAGCGGCAGTATACCTGCGGATCGGGCTGAATTCAAGCCGCGCCGCCATCACTCCCAGGGCGATGGCAAGCAACCCGGATCGGATATGCACCGCTATTGCGCCACGCTCTGTTTCGTTATCGGCCTGACCCGGAATTTTCAACCGATCCAAACGCCTATATTTTTTCCAGCCGCACCGCGCAGACCTTGAACTCGGCGGTCTTGGAAATCGGATCGAAGGCCGGGTTGGTCAGCCAGTTGGCGCAGCCTTCCCTGAAATGAAAGGCCATCCACACCAGGCCGGGCGGCACCTGTCTGGTGATGCGGGCCGGCACCTCCACCGCGCCGCGTCGGGAGATCACGCGGATTTTCTCTCCCTGCTCGATTCCCAGATTCATGGCGTCATCGGCAGAGATGTCCGCCGTTTCCTCTCCGAGCAGCGTGTTGAGCCCTTCGCAGCGGCCGGTCTGGGTGCGGGTGTGGTAGTGGTAGAGCCGACGGCCGGTGCTGAGCACGAAGGGATACTCCGTATCAGGCACCTCGGCTGGCGGGGTCCACTCAAGAGCAAAGAGATTGCCTTTGCCGCAGGTGAAATTTCCGTCCTTGTGCATGATGGTCGTTCCGGGGTGATCCTCGCCGGGCACTGGCCACTGCAAACCGTCGGTTTCGATGCGGTGGTATTTGATGCCGGAGAAGATTGGCGACAGGGGGGCGACTTCGTTGTCCCAGATTTCCTGTCCGCTGGCCGATTCCCAGGTCTGGCCCATGCGGCGGGCGATCTCGCGGAAGATCCACCAGTTGGGCCTGGCCTCGCCCGGCGGCTCCACGGCCTTGCGCACCCGGCTGACCCGCCGTTCGGCGTTGGTGAAGGTGCCGTCGTCTTCGCTCCAGGCCGCCGCCGGCAGGACCACATGCGCAAAACGGGTGGTCTCGGTTTCGAAGATGTCATTGCAGACGATGAATTCGGCGGAGCTGAGACATTTCTCCACATGGCCGATATCGGGTTCGGTATTGGCGATATTCTCACCGAAGACATACAGGGCCTTGATGTTGCCATTTTTCAGGCCGTCGATCATGTCGGGGATCATCAGTCCGGGTTGATCGGGCAGTTCCACGCCCCAGGCCTGGCCAAACTTGGCCCGCGCCGCCGCGTCGGTGACTTTCTGGTATCCGGGATAGTCGGCGGGCAGTGCGCCCATGTCGCAGGCGCCCTGGACGTTGTTCTGCCCTCGCAACGGGTTCACCCCGCCGTATTCGATGCCCACGTTGCCCAAAAGCATCTGCAGGTTGGCGCAGCTGAGCACATTGTTGACCCCGCAGGTGTGTTCGGTGATGCCCAGGGTGTACATGAGCATGGACGGCCGGACGGCGGCCATCTTGCGGGCCACAGCACGGATAGTGTCGGCCGGAACGCCGCTGATTTCGGCGGCCCGCTCCGGCGGGTATTGCATGACGGTCTCGCGCAGGGCCTCGAAGCCCACGGTGTGGGCCTGGACATAGTCGCGGTCATAAAGATCCTCGGCGATCAGCACGTGCATCATGCCGTTGATCAGGGCCACGTCAGAGCCGACCTTGATCTGCATGTAGGTGTGGGCGTGCTCGGCGATGCCGTTGAAACGCGGGTCGGCCACGATCAGTTCAGCGCCGTTTCTAACAGCCTGTTTGACGAAGGTGGCGGCCACCGGGTGGGCCTCGGTCATGTTGGAGCCGATCACGAAGAAAAGCTTGGCGCCCGGCACTTCCGCAAAAGAGTTGGTCATGGCACCCGAGCCGAAAGCCTTTGCCAGGCCGGCCACGGTGGGGGCGTGACAGGTCCGGGCGCAGTGATCGATGTTGTTGGTGCCGATGGTCGCCCGGAAAAGCTTCTGCATGTTGTACGAGTCTTCGTTGATGCTGCGGGCGCAACTGATACCGGCCAGGGCATCGGGGCCGTGAAGCTGTTTGATCTGCTTGAACTTCTCGGCCACCAGGTCCAGGGCCTCGTCCCAGGAGGCTTCCCGAAAGGTCTCACCCTCACGGATCAACGGCTTGGTGAGGCGGTCCGGCGAGTGGATGAAATCGTAGCCGAAGCGCCCCTTGACGCACAGACGACCTTTGTTGGGTGCACCATCTTCCACGGCGGTGACCTTGATCACCCGGCCGTCCTTGACGTGCAGCCACTGCTGGCACCCCACCCCGCAGTATGGACAGGTGGTGCGAATTTTTTCGGCCTCACTGCCGGTGGCCAACCCGAAAGCCTTTTTCTCGAACAATGCGCCCGTCGGGCAGGCCTGAAGGCATTGGCCACAATGGGTACAGTTCTCGTAATCCACCAAAGGATACCACCCCTGGGGAAAATCCTCACGGCGACCATAAGGCGGGTGAATGGCCGCGTTGACCTGAACCTCTTCACAGGCCGTGACGCAGCGCCCGCACCCGATGCAGCGGCTGTAGTCGCGCACGATCATCGGTGTGGTGTCATCCAGGGGGTGGCCGTCGATTTTTTGTTCGATGCCGGCCACGCTGACCTCGTATTCGATGGCCAAATCCTGGAGGCGGCAGTCCCCATGGGCGGGGCAGATCTTGTCGTGCCAGGGTTGCTGCATGATGGCCAACTGGCTTTCGCTCCAACTGGAGGTGGGCTGATCCATGAGCAGGCAGTTGTGGGCGCCGGAGGCCAACATCATTTCCAGGATGGTTTTGCGCGTTTTTCGAACCACGGGGCTATCGGTGAGAATTTGCATGTCGGCGCTGGCCGGCGTGTCGCAAGCGGGCAGCAGCCGATCGCTGCCGATTACTTCAACCACGCAAATGCGGCAGCCACCGCTTGGATGGGCGTCTTTCAGATGGCACAGGGTGGGAATGGGCACGTCGTTATCCCTGGCCACGTCCAGGATGGTCTGGCCTGGCCTGAAAGAGACGGTACGGCCGTTCAGGGTGAGATTTGGCATGGATGAACTCCTTTCTGAAAAGTTTCGCACCGAGGCCCGGCAATGCGGAATGTCTTTTCGGACGCGACCGACCGCCGGACCGCATTGCAGTCCGACCTGTCGGGACCGATCTTCGTGTCGGTTCCGGTAGCGTGTATGATGAATGAAAATCGTTTGCTGGAAAAGCGACGGGCGCCGTCAGCAACAGGCCTTTAGTATTGCCGGCACGGGCAATCTTTCAAAGACGCTCAAGTAAAGCCTTTGCTGCGGTAGATAGGAATCATCGAAACCTGTGGTTGAAGATGGATTGCGTTATATCAGGGCAGGTTCCTTGCTACACAGAAGGACCGAAAAAGTCAATCCACTTAAACGAGAGAACTCCGTGTTATTTTTAACCGAAGAGAGCATCTGTCTCTTTTTGTGCCAATAAAGACTAATCTGGCCAGATGAAGGGACGATAACGATTATGATGGCCATTTTCGGCGCTATTGATCACAATTTTACCGATCGGCATGTGACAGTTTAGGAGGTGTATGTTGAAACTCACGGTCTATCATCGTTTTTACGCATTTCTGCTCATGGTTGCCCTGTTGGCGTTGGTCCCGAATGAATCGGCGGCAGCTCCCCCGCTGCACATGAAATCCTTTGTCATCACCGATCCGCAGATGGGCGGCCTCCCGGCCTTCCGGGTCCTGGCCCCGGCCGACTGGCGGCCTGCGGGCGGATTGACCTGGAATACCGCCCTGGCCAATCTGGTCACGGCCAATGTGGCCATTACCGCACCCGATGGCACAGCGGGCGTTTTCGTTCATCCGTCGAACCTGTTCATCAGCGGGCAAATCGAGTACCAATGGCAGCAGGGCCGGCTCTACCTGGGAATGATCGTCATGCCCATTCCCAACAGCCCGGCCGCCTTTGTCCAGCAGATTGTCCTGCCCCAACAGCGGCCGGGAGCACGCAATGTAAGACTGGTCGGGCAGGAAGACCTGTCGGAATGGGCCAACAGTATTGCGGCTGCCAACCAGCAGCCCGGTGGAATCTGCCGTGGATTCGGCACGTGCGCCCGGTTTGCCTATACGGAAAACGGGGTGGCCTGGGAGGAGGATTTTTACTGCGTGGTATTGGTGGTGCAGCCCAGCATGGGGCCACAGAACATCTTCTGGCAGGCGGAGCGCAATCTTTCCGTGCGTGCCGAAAAGGGCCGGCTGGATGCCCTCAAGCCTTTGGCCAACGCCTTTGTCAATTCATTCCGCGTTGACCGCAGCTGGTTTGCGCGGTTCAACAAGGTCCAGCAGCAGTGGATCGCCGCCCAGCAGCAGGGTATTGCCAACGCCGGCGCCTTAAGCCGCGCCATCAGCCGCAGCAACGACGCCTTCGACGCGGCCCTGACGCAGTCATGGAAGACCCGCCAGCAGGCCGAGGACCGGGCCAGCCGGGAATTCAGCGAGTATATCCGCGGAACGGAGAACTACAGCGACCCCACAAGCGGCCACTCGGTGGAACTGCCCGGCGGCTACGATCACGTCTGGGCCAACTCCCTGGGCGAATACATGCTTTCCAACGATGCGGGATTCGATCCCAATCAGCATTCCAGCAATGACTGGGTGGCCATCGAGCCGGTCCGTTAGCGGCATGCGGGGATAACGGCTCCAGGGACCTATCCGTGCAGCACCGTCTTCACCGCTCGGGCCAGGGTCTCGATTCGGTAGGGTTTTTTCACATAAGCGCCGGCACCGATTCTGCGGGCCTCCTGAACCCGTTCCGATTCGGAATATCCGCTGGCGATCAGGGCGCGTTGATGGGGATGAATCCGCAGGATCCGTCGGTAGGTTTCCAGGCCGTCGATGCCGGGGTCCATGATCATATCCAGCACCACCAGGTCGACTTCCCGGTCGTGGAGGTAGGCGGCGGCGGCTTCCCCGCCGGCAACGCTGGTTGCGGAATAACCCAGCCGGGTGAGCAAATCCGTTGCGATCTCCCGTTGCTCGGCCACATCGTCAACAACGAGGATGCGCTCTCCATCGCCTTTCAGCGTCTCGATGGTTTCTTGCCTATCGGCCTGCGCCCGGCGTTTTCTGGTCGCCGGCAGATGGATGGTGACCGTAGTGCCCTGATTCGGCATGCTGTCAATGTGGATATACCCGTGGTGATCCTTGACGGTTCCCCAAACCACCGCCATGCCCAGACCGGTGCCGGAGCGGCCCATCACTTTTTTGGTGTAGAACGGCTCGAAAATCCGATCGATGTCCTTTTCCGAAATACCGATCCCGTTGTCTTTCACCGTCAGCATCACATAATCGCCTTCCTCGATCTCATCATATCCGTCGATGGGGGTGTCGATGTAACAGTTGCGGGTCGCGATGCGGACCACACCACCGTCGGTCGTGGCCTCCGCGGCATTGGAAATCAGGTTCATTACGGTTTTGGTCAAGTGGATCGGAGAACCCGAAACATTCAGCAGGTCGTCGCCAAGCTCCGGTATCAATTGGATGCCGGGGTGGTAGGTGCGCAGCTTATCGCATTCGGGACTGCTCAAATAATCCTGGACGATCTCGTTGAGATTGACGATTTCAGAAACCGATACGCCCCTTCGGGCCAGGGTCAACAGATCCTGAACAATATGGGCGGCGCGCTCGCCGGATTTCTGAATGGTATGGATTCTCTGCCGCAGGGGGCTGTCTTGCGGCAAATCCATGAGGATCAACTCCGGATAGCTGACCACACCGGATAGCACGTTGTTGAGGTCGTGGGCCACGCCGCCGGCCAGCATGCCGATGGCTTCCATTTTCTGGGCCCGCTGCAACTGCTCCATCAGTCGCTGCTTCGAATCCGCCGCCGTCACCCGTTCGGTGATATTCCGCACCATTCCCAGGGCCAGATCGTCCGACACAGCCACCAGCCGGGCTTCATAATATCGGTTTTCTTCCCCGAAAGGCAGCTCGTATTCGAATACGGTCACCTTGCCGGTTTCAAATGATCGGGAAAGCTGCCGGCGAAAAATGCTGGCCAATTTTTGCGGCATGACCTGTTCGAGGTTCCACCCGACGCAGCGGTCCGGAGATATCCCCAGGCGCTCCGGGTTTCCGCGCATATCCACGAACCGGCCCTCGCGATCGAACTGAAACAAAATGTCGGGAATAGCATTGAGGATGGCGCGGGTGCGAATATCGCTCTGCCTGATTTTTTCTTCGGCCCGTTTGCGCTCGACAACCTCCTTTTTCAGCGACCGTTCACGCTGGCGGACCTTGTCGGCCATGGTCTCGAACCGCCAGGCGATGTCTGCCAGTTCCTCATGATGGATCTTGTCGAAGCGGTAGTCTCCGTTCCCACGGGCAATACGGTCCATTCCCTCCCGCAGGATGTCCAGCGGTTTGCGCATGAGCACCCGCAGAATGATTCCCGTGGCAATCACGATGACAACCAGGGATACGGCCAGCACCATCAGGGCCGTATTGCGAAGCCAGACCATTTCCTGGCGGTAGGCCGCTACCGAGAGGGAAATTTCGGCATGCCCGAGGGTCCTGCCGGTGTGAATGATGGGGAACTTCCGGTGGATCGGATGATCCTCGACCAGGCGGTTGGATTGGTAATGAACGGTTCCCTCGGCACCCCGGATGAGAACCGATGCCACCATTTCGTTGCGGGCGAAGCCCTCTCCGATGCGTCGGATCTGCTCGTCATCCAGGTCCCACATCGGCACGGCCAGGGTTTCGGAAAGGTTGGCGGCATATTCGTCCGCTTTTTCCTCCAGGCGCCGGTACAATTCGTCCGTCTGCCGGTTGTAGATCAGAAGCAGAAGCACCCCTTCCACCAGCAACACCAGCAGCACCAGGCTGACGGTCAATTCCCTGGAAATGGACCGCCCCCGTCTGAGCTTGATATTTTTCAATGTCAACGATGGTGGTGTGGACCGTTTCACGTGCTTCTCTTTTGTTTTCGCCGGGAACACGTTTTACCCGTTGAGCCGAACATAGATAGTGCCCATCCAGAAATAGGCAAATTTGGTCGAGATCGAGGCGCACGAAAAATTTTACCGCAGGTATATAGTTGATATTCCGAGGATAAAATTTTTCGCGCAACAAAGATATCGGGCAAATTGGCCATTTCTGGATGGGCACTAGATAGTTTTCATTATGTTGCCAACATGTGTCAATATCTTTCCAGCCTCAGGAAAGGCACACCGGGCGCGATGAAACGGAAAGGTTGCATGCCCGTCGGCAGCAATCTGCTGTACGGTTGCACCGCCATCATCAGCGTGATAGGAACGTAAAACAATTCAAAGGGCTAAAACGATGAACATCGATTATACACCTCAATCACGTCAACAGGTCGCCAATTGACGGCCACGGATACCGCCATCGTTGTCCTCATGGGGCTGGCTGCGCTCGTCGCCGCCGTCTCCTTTTCGATCGTCGTCCGGTATCTGTTCGAACGCGGGTTGGCCGATCGCAATATGCAGGCACCGGACCTGCGGGAAATTTACCGGACCTATATGAACCAAACCAGGAAGGAAAATGGCCGGGTGGGTCCGGCCCTCTGGATCCATGGCGGTTCGGCTGCAATCTTTATTTTCACCGGGGTGGCCTATACGATCTTCCGCTTCATTCTGCCCCGCTTCTTCTGATTCCTTCACGGCCGATCTCACCGAACGGAGTGCCCCATGCAAAAACGTGTCATACCAAAGCGCTACCATATCGCCATCACGCCGGACCTGAACGATTTCACCTTTGCCGGTCAGATGATCCTCAACGCCCATGCCCCCGAACCTGCCGAGGCCATCCGCCTGGACAGTCTCGAATTGGACATTCGGCAATGCCGGCTGAAGCCGGAAGACAAAACGCACCCCGAAGAGGAGTGCCGGTTTACCGTGAATCCGGCCGACTCGAACCTGACGGTTCATTTTCCCGGCCCCATCACGGGCGACTTCGAACTGGTCATCGACTACACCGGTAAAATCAATGACCTCATGGCCGGCTTTTACCGCAGCAGCATCCAGGTCGCCGGCGCACCGGACCATATGGCCGTCACCCAGTTCCAGGAAAGCGATGCCCGGCGCGCCTTCCCCTGCTTCGACCACCTGGCGCAAAAGGCGGTTTTTACCGTGGAAATGGTAATCGACGACCATCTGACCGCCATTTCCAACGCCGACATCCAGACCATTTCAGCACCGGAAAATGGCCGGCGGCGGGTGATATTTTACCCGACGCCCAAAATGTCCACCTACCTGGTCTTTTTCGGGGTGGGGCCCTTTGAGATCCATCGTGACGAGACCGATCACCGGGTGCGGGCTGTTTGCCTGCCCGGAGCAGCAGACCAGACCCGATTCGGCCGGGAATTCGGCTGCAAGGCCCTGGCCTATGGCGAAGACTATTTTGACATCGCCTATCCCCTGACCAAACTGGACCTGATCGCCGTTCCGGACTTTGCCTTTGGCGCCATGGAGAACTGGGGGGCCATCACCTTCCGCGAAAACCTGCTGTTGAACGTCCCCGGGGTGACCTCACGCGAAGCCCGCAGCCGCATCTGCGAAATCATCGCCCACGAGATCACCCATCAATGGTTCGGCAACCTGGTCACACCGGAAGATTGGAAATACCTGTGGCTGAATGAAAGCTTCGCCACCTACTTCGGATACGGCATGGTGGACCATTACTATCCGGAATGGCGGATCTGGCACGCTTTCGTCAGAAACCAGACCGAGGCGGCCCTGGCCCGTGACGCCCTGCACGAAACCTTTGCCATCGAAATGCCCGGCGACGCTGTGGTAGCCATCAATACCAGCACGGCTCCCATCATCTACAGTAAAGGGGGCAGCATTTTGCGCCAGTTGGAGGCCTGGATCGGGCCGGAACGTTTCAAGTCCGGCCTTCGACGCTACCTGAAAGAATTCGCCTATGATTGCGCCGCCAGCCACCACCTGTGGGAATCGCTCGCAGAGGCATCGGAAATGCCGGTAACGGAATTGATGCGCAGTTGGGTCACTCAGCCAGGATTTCCACTGATCACTGTCCGGCGAAACGGCAACCGGCTGACTCTGCGCCAGCGGCGCTTTACCTGCCTGCCCAACGATAGCGATCAGACCTGGATGGTGCCCCTGTCGGTCACCGCCTACGCATCGGACGGAAGCCATGAGACCCTGACGGTTTTACTGCAAGCGCCCCGGACCGACATCGACCTGCCTTCCGGCACTCGAGCTTACCACCTCAACCCCGGCCACACCGGCTTTTACCACGTCCAATATGCCGATGCGGAGAACCTCTCCTGTCTGGCCGATCGGGTCAAAAAGCGGCAGCTGCCGTCCCTGGACCGCTGGGGGCTGCAAAACGACCTGTTTGCCCTGGTCAAATCCGGTGAATTGACCATGGATGCCTTTCTGGACTGGGCCGAGCACTATCGCGGGGAGCCGTCCTACCTGCCCCTTTCCAGCCTGGACAGCCACCTCTTCGAAGCCTATCTGGTGCTGCAGGGGGACATCCGGAACAGAATCGGCCGGACAGCCATGGCCCTGATGGATACCACGCTGGATGCCATCGGATTTGAACCGGCGGAGGACGAATCGCAAACCACGGCCATGCTTCGCGACCAGCTCCTGGTTCACGGCAGCCTGATTGGAAACCAAAACATTCTTGCCTTCCTAACCGACCGTTTTCATGCCTTTGCCAAGGGCGACCCGGTGCCTCCGGATATTTTCAGGAGCGTGATGACTGCCGGCGCCGTTGTCGGCGGCCAAGACGCCCTGGACACCATGATCCGCCGGTTGGCATCCAGTAAGGTCGAGCATGAACGCACCACCCTGGCAACCGCCCTGGGCGCCTTTTCCCCGTGGACGGATCTGGAAGGGGCGCTGGACTACGTCCTGGACAATCTGCCCGACCGTATCCGTTTCATGCCGCTGGTGGCCGCCGCGGGCAATCCGACGGCAACGCATCGCCTCTGGGCGTGGTTCGAAGACCATCTTTCGCGCCTCGAAAAGATGCATCCCCTGCTTTTCGAGCGGGTGGTGGCCGCCTTTGTTCCCGTTCCCGGCCTGACGGAACCGCCTCGCACCCGATCCTTCTGCGAACAGCTGGCCCGGCGGCAGCCCAGGCTGAAAAATGTCATCGACCTTTCCCTGGAGCACCTGGAAGTCAACCACCGTTTTCGGTTGCGGGAACAATGACGGGCCGACAGCCCGTCGGCTGGCAAAACGTGGAAACAAAGATCGTCCGGACGTTTTTTTCTATTTGTTCGGTAGAATCAAATCCCTGAAGAGATCGATTTCTGCGGCCAGTCTGGCGGGGTCTCTGAACCGGGGAAACGGCAGATGGCGATTGTCGCGCATGGGCGTTCGGCTAGGATCGGTGAGGTCGAGGAGTCCGTTGGTGTAGCAGAACGCGCCATAGCGTACAAATCCGTATCCGCCGACCAGGGGAAATTCATGACGCAGGCCCTCCAGTTCATCGATTCTGGAACGGGCTACGGGCGTAATCCCCTCCTGGGCAAACAGCTGATTGACCAGATGGATAACCGGCGGAATCTCGTCGGGCGCTTTACAGTAAAGGGTAACGAATTTACCCTTCACTTCCCCTTCGAAACCTTCGTACAACCCTCTGGATGCCGCGTATTTGTAAACCAGACCGGCAGGCTCCGCCCAATCCTCGAACAATCTCAGGGCGGGCAGGGCCTTGGCGTAATCGGCGGGGTAGATGGAAAGGTGGATTTTCCAGCCGGCGACATACCATCGGTCTTGCTTGCGCATATCTCGGGTCAACGCGGAACACGCCAAGGTTCGGAAGTGGAAAGAGCTGCTTGCCGGATCCCAAAACCGCATATAGGCTTGGTGGTCCGAGTTGCCAAAGGATCGGATGACATGCCATGACATGAAAAATGGATCTCCCTGCTTTGGATCTATCGGACCGAACCGCTGGTTCGGTCCTGCAATAGAGAGCACCCCTACCATATTCGTTCGCAGAAGTGAATCCTATTAATCACCGGATTTTAAGGCTGCGGTGTCGCTGGATGGCGGTAACCACGGTTGGATAAACGGTCTCCACGATGCGGGCATACCCTTCGGCTGTGGGATGCATCCGATCATCCTGGTTCAATTCGGGCCGGCCGGCCACACCCTCGAGAAAAAAAGGAATCAAAAGAATTCCATGTTTGTCTGCAATCCGCGGATAAATATCGGCAAAGGCCCGGATGTAGTCCGGACCGAGATTGGGCAGCATCTGCATGCCGGCCAGGATCACCTGGATGTTCTGGCTTTTCAGACGATCTACCAGGCGGTCCAGGTTGCTCAGCAGCAGATCGGGGTCCAGGCCGCGCAGGCCGTCGTTGGCCCCGGTTTCCAGAATGACGATATCCGGCTGCAAGCTGGCAATCACCCAGTCGATGCGTGCAAGAGCGCCGCTGCTGGTTTCGCCGCTTACCCCGGCGTTGACCACCCGGAAGTCGTATCGGTCGACTTTGAGCCGGCGCTCCAGCTGGGCCGGATAGGCCATATCCTCGTCAACGCCCAATCCGGCGGTCAGGCTGTCCCCCACCGCGACGATGGTGCCCTCGTAGGCAGGCGCAGGGGCTTTGACGACCGGCGCCGGCGTTTGTGTCGTCGGCTCCTGATTGCATCCAGCCACCAACAGGCCCAGGCCGATCATCAGCAGGCCGATGCGCTTTCCCATCATTTTGAAAAAGCTCAGTAGGGTTGAACCATTATTCATTTTGCTGCTCCCTTAAATAAACCACCGGCTTTTTGGCCATGACCGATCGCGAAGCGGCCAGGCCCGCACAGACCACTACGAAAACGGTAACTCCTGTCATGAACAAAGAGTCCACCGGAAAAGGCTGGTAGCCAATGTCGAATTTCATCCGGCAGACCCACCAGGCTCCTGCCTGGGCCAGGGCCAGGGCCAAAAGGCTGCTGAGCAGGCCGATCAACAGGTTCTCCAGGGCAAAAACCGTTACCACGAAGCGCCGGCCGGCACCCAGGACCTTGTAGTAAACCGACTCCATCATCCGCTCGGCGCGGGTCGCGAACACCGCGCTGACCAGAATCAGGATGCCGGCAGCGACGCTGAACAGGCTGAAGAGGCGCACGATCCGGGACAGCCGTTCCATCATTTTCGCCAGGGTTCCGATGGTCTGGGAGATATCGATGACGCTGATGTTGGGTAATCGGGAAACAACGGTCGTCTGGAGTTCTCCCAACTCGCCGGAAGGCACCTTCAGGGCGGCGAAAAGGGTCTGGGGCGCCTTGCCCAGCACCGCTTCCGGGAAAACAAAGTAGAAGAACGGGCTCATATTCCGGTTGTCCCGCGTGCGGATGCTGGCGATGCGCGCGGTAATCGGAACTCCCTGGATCGTAAAACGGATGCGGTCGCCGATCTTCATATCATGCATCTCGACCACGGTGTCCATAACCGAAACCTGGGGCTCGGTCCAGTCGCTCCGGAACAACGTATCCCCCTCGAGCAGGGTTTCATCTTCCAGCAGGCTCTCCCGGTAGGTCAGGTTGAACACCCGCGACAGGTTGTCGCGCCGTTTGCGGCCTTCCCGACGGCGGTCGATGGCCTGGCCGTTGATGGCCGCGACACGGGCCCTCACGACGGGATAAAAGGAGACCGGCCGGCCGACGGCGGCTGAAAAAGCCTCGGTTTGACCGGGCTGGATGTCCACGAAAAAGGCGTTGGGCGAATCGGCGGGAAAGGAGCGCACGAAGGTGGCCCTCAGATTCTTTTCGATCAACCGGTCGCCGAAAATCAGGGCCAGCGAAACGGTCAGGGTGATCATGACGGCCCGGGTGGCGTTGCCCCGGCGAAACAGGCCCCGGATGGCCTGGCGCATGGCCAGATGGCGGACGGGCAACCGCCGGATGATTGCCAGCACCAGTTGGGCCAGCAGGCCGGCCGCCAGCACCATGCCCGCAAGCGCACCGACAAAAGCGATCCCGAAACGAACGTCCCGCATGTGCCAGAGCACTATAAACAGGAAGAACAGCAGAATCAGCACGGCGGAAAGAAGGGTCGGCCAGCGTCCGGCGTCAGGGGCCGTCTCCCTTTTGAAAAGGACCAGCGGACGCATCTGTCGGGCCCGGTAAAGGGGCACAAAAGAAAACAGGACCACCACAACAGCGCCCATCAGGACAGCCTCCGCCACCCCTGCCCAGGAGATGCCCCTGGAGAGCCCGCCGGGCAACAGAGAACCCAGCATCCAGGTCAAAACGGCCTGCATGGCTCCGCCGGCAACAATGCCCGCAACCGTGCCGATGGCGCCCAGCACCAGCACCAGGAAAAGGAAATGGGTGGTAATGAAACGGCCGGTGGCCCCCACGGTTTTCATGATGGCGATGGCCGGTCGTTTTTCATTGATCAGGGCGGTCAGGGTACTTTGAATGCCTATACCGGAAATCATCAGGATAAACAGGCCCACCAGTTTTAAAAAAAAGAGAAACATGTCGAAAAAACGGGTAACCGCAGATCCGGCGGTCCGGTAGGTGTCGATGCGCTCGCCGCCCTCGGCCGCCGCCCGTTGCAGCTCCTCGGCAATGGCATCCACCTCGAGGGGGTCGGCCACCTGAAGCAGCAGCGTGCGGCGGATACGACTGCCGGTGGCCATCAGTCCCAAAGACTCTAAATCGTCGTTGTGGAGAAACACCCGCGGGCCGAAAGCAAACAGTTCCAGGGGGCGATCCGGCTCGCCGGTAACCACGTCTGCGATTGTCAGGGCCGCATATCCCACCTGCAAGTGGTCGCCCACCTGGAGACCGATGCGGTCCAGCAGGGTCTGCTCCACGATGCAGGCGCCGGGAGTCAGGACCTGCGGGAAGGGCCGCCCGGATTTCAAAGACACCTGTCCGTAAAAGGGGTAGCCCGGTTCGACGACCTTCAGCCGCGAGAGCACGGAGGCGGTTTTTCCCGTATCCCGAACCACGCTGTAAAACTCGTGCACCATTGCCCGCCGTACGCGCGCCTGTTCCACCAGGCGGTCAGTCGCTTGAATCAAGGGGGTGGAGATAGGGTCGTAGGATCGAACCAGAATGTCTGCGGCGTGCAGGATGCGGGCATCGTCCTGCAGGGCACGCTTCACGCTTCTGCCAAAACCCGAAAAAGCGGTCAGGGCGCTCAGGGAAAGCGCCACGCAGAGAACGAACAGAACGGCCTGGGTGGACGAGCGGCGAACCTGGCGGATGACGGTCGGCAGATGGCGCATCGCGCGGCTATCCTTTCAGGCGGCCATCGGCAAGGGTGAACACCCGGTCGGCGACCCTGGCGATTTCCGGATTGTGAGTCACCAGCACCAGCGTGGCCCCGTGTTCGTTTTTCAGATCGATGAGCTGATCCAGTACGACACCGCCGTTTTCCGAATCGAGGTTGCCGGTGGGCTCGTCGGCAAACAGCAGTTTGGGACGGTTGATCAGGGCCCGGCACAGGGCGATACGCTGCTTTTCGCCGCCGGAGAGCTGGCTGGGAAAATTGTCCGCCCGGTCGGATAGACCCACCCGGGAGAGCAAGTGCCGTGCTCGGTCATTTGCATCGGGAGCACCGGCCAGTTCGGCCGGAAACATGATGTTCTCCACGGCTGTCATGGATGGAACCAGATGGAAAGACTGGAAGACGAAGCCGATGATGCGGTTTCGCAGCGGCGCCAAGGCCTCTTCCGATGCCGCCGAAATATCCCGGCCGTCAATCAGAACCTGGCCCGATGTGGGATAGTCGAGCCCGGACAGAAGCGTCAGCAGCGTGGTCTTCCCGCTGCCGCTGCTGCCGCTGATAACGACGAACGCCCCCTTTTCCACGGAAAGGGACACGTCTTCCAGAACGGAAATGACCCGGTGATCGACGCTGTAGGTCTTGGTCAGATGATGGGCCTGTAGGATGGCCATGGGCATGTTCTCCCGTTCTAACGATTGGAATCGCTGGTTGTCTCGATTCGACCCGAAGATGGATTAAAACATAAGGCTTCGTATGGGTTTTTCAAACCCGTTCAACCAAAGCTTATGGGTTTCCCAAGCAGAGCACGGAAACCAGAAAACTGGCGTTCTATGGAGAACAAAAAAAGGGAATGCCTGAAAACGAACGGTTTCTTCAGGCATTCCCAATAATAAGCAGCGGGGGCACGCGTGTGCCCCCTTTCTGAATGTTACATGGGCAGGAAGGTGACCCCCAGTGCGAAAATCACGAAGGACCAGAGCATGGCCACAAAAGTATAGCCCATGATGTCGCGGGCCTGCAGGCTGCTGCCGGCAGCCACAACCGGAAAGAACGCCAGCGTCCAGAAAGGCTGGATCATGTTTGTCCAGCTGTCGCCGTAACCCACGGACATGGAAACTTTGGCGATGAAGGCCTGGGTTGCCTCGGCCGTCATGCCGGCATTGGCCGCCACGGTTTTGGCCGCTTCGACAATGGGCTGGCCCACCACGGCCCATTCGCCGCCGCCGGAAGGCACGAAAATATTGAGGAACCCTCCGGTGAGAAAGGCCACGATGGGAAAGCTCCCCGGTGAGGTGGCAGCGGCCAGGGAGGTGGCCACCTGCTTGCCCAGACCGGTATGGATCATGATGCCCATGATCCCGGCATAGAAGGGGAACTGCAGGATGATGCCGGAGACGTTGGCGCAGGCCCGCTTCATGGCCACCACATAGCGGATCGGTGTCTTGTGCGCCAGCATCCCCAGAATGATGAACAAGAAATTCATGATGTCCAGATTGATATCGAACCCTTTGTTCCAGAAGTGGGAGACGAGGATATACAGCCCCATGAGCACCACCAGCCCATTGATAATCCAGGAAGAATTGAGCATGTCGCTGATGCACTTGTCCGACAGACAGAGACTATTGGCCTCTTCCTCGACAGTTACCGGCTTGGCCGGGGCGTCTCCCTCACGCAAATCGTCGAAGGTCTGGCGTTTGTCATCCGAAGGACGCATCATCATGAACAGCATGGGCAGGGTGAACAGCAGCGCCAGGTTGATCACGATATTCATCGGGCTGCCCAGCGTCAGGGTGGTGGGGATGATTTCGGAGAGCACGCCGGCCTTCATCAAAAAGTTCTCCGGCGTATTGATCACCAGGGGGATCGAACCCGACAACCCCCCATGCCAGGGCAGAAAGGATGCGTAGACGGCCGCGGCAACGAGGCGATAATCCACGTCCTTGACCCGCGTGGAAAGTTCTCTGGCCAGCACGGCGGTGAGCACGATCCAGCCCCAGGAGATCATGGAAAAAATCTGGCCCACAAAAATGACGCTGGCATACACCCATACCGGGCTTTTGATCCGGCTGGCGATCCAGTCGATGAAGCGGCTGGCGATGGGGCTGATGGCGATGGCGTACCCGGTGACCAGGATCAACACCATCTGCATGGCGAACTTGAGCAGCATCCAGAAGCCCTTGTACCAGGCTTCGGCGATCTTGACCGGGCCGACATCGACGGCGAACAGGGCCCACACCGCTGCAATCAGCGTCAGGATCAGGGCGAAAATGAAGGAATCCGGCAGCCATCGCCTGAACCGTTCCGCAAAAAAAGTTCCGATACTACCTAGCATCTCATCCTCCTTTGATCTGTGCTCATCCGCGAAAAAGGGTCCCTGTTTCGGGAGGGGCAACGGTTAATGATTAGCGGTACCCATCGATTGACAGGCACCGCGAACGAACCAGGGCCCGGCGTTCGTCGGGTCGCTGTATCCAACTCGTTAATTTAGTTGTTCAATTCATCCAGGCCTTCATACTGAGCGAGGCAATTCGGGTTGGCCAGGGCGTCGCGGTTGGTCACCGGCTTGCCGTGAATGACGTTGCGCACGGCCAGCTCGACCTTTTTCATGTTGATGGTGTATGGGATTTCCTGCACCTGGATCACCTTGGCCGGTACGTGGCGCGGGCTGCAGGCCACCCGGATGGTCGTCTTGATCTCTTTGACCAGGGCCTCATCCAGGTCGATGCCCTTGGCCAGGGTGACGAAGAGCACCACCCGCACATCGTCGTCCCATTGCTGGCCGACCACCACGCTGTCCGTCACGGCTTCCAGCGATTCCAGGGCCGTGTAGATATCGGCCGTGCCGATGCGCACCCCGCCGGGATTGAGGGTTGCGTCGCTGCGGCCATAGATGGTGATGCCGCCGGTCTTGCCGTTGACGCTAATAAAGTCCCCGTGGGTCCAGACCCCCGGATATTTGGTGAAGTAGGCATTCTGGTAGCGTTCGCCGTCCGGATCGTTCCAGAAGTAGACCGGCATGCTGGGAAAGGCCGCCGCGCAGACCAGTTCGCCGGTTTCGTCGGTGACCGGTTTACCCTCCTCGTTGAAGGCATGCACCTTGAGCGCCAATCCGGGCCCCTGCAGTTCTCCGGCGTGGACCGGCAGCATGGGGTTGCCCAGGGCGAAACAGCCGTTGAGGTCCGTACCGCCGGAAATGGAGGCCAGCTGCATGTCGGCTTTGATTTCGCGGTAGGCGTATTCGAAGCCCGATACGGCCAGAGGCGAGCCGGTGGAGCAAATCATGCGCAGCTTTTCCAGGTTGCAGTCGCTGCCGGGCTTGTAGCCGGCCTCGTCCAGGGCCGAGATATACTTGGCGCTGGTGCCGAAAATGGTGATCCCCACCTTCTCGGCCAGCTTCCAGAGCACTTCCGGGCCGGGGTGGAAAGGCGAACCGTCGTACAATACCAGGGTGGTGCCTACGCCCAGGCCGCAGACCAGCCAGTTCCACATCATCCAGCCGCAGGTGGTGAAATAGAACAGCACATCTTCGCGCTGCAGATTGCAGTGCAGGATGTGTTCTTTCAGCTGGTTGGTCAGAATGCCCGCATGGCTCTGGACCATGCACTTGGGTTTGCCCGTGGTGCCGGAAGAGTACATCACGTAAAGGGGATGTTCGGCCGGCACCTGCACGAAATCGATCTCGGTTGGCGTATAGGGGGCCAGAAACGACTCCCAGGAAACGGCGTTGGCCACCTTGGACAGGTCCGGTTTTTCGGTGGTATAGCCCACCACGACCACCTTTTCCACCATGGGCAGCTGCTTTAAGATGCCGCCCACTTTTTCGAGGCTGTCGAAGGCCTTGCCGTTGTAAAAATAGCCGTCGGCCGTAAAGAGCACCTTGGGTTCGATCTGGCCGAAGCGGTCCAGAACGCCCTTGATGCCAAAATCCGGGGAGGAGGACGACCAGATGGCGCCCAGGCTCACCGCGGCCAGCATGGCGATGATGGTCTGGGGCATGTTGGGCATGAAGCCGGCCACCCGGTCGCCCTTCTGGACGCCGGCCGCTTTCAGGGCCTGGGCCATGCGGCTGACCTCGTCGTACAGCTGCTTGTAGGTATACGAGACCAGGGACTGGCCCTCGCCCTGGAAAACCAGGGCCGTTTCGTCGTCCCGAAAGCGCAGCAGGTTCTCGGCAAAATTCAGTTCGGCGCCGGCAAACCATTTGGCCCCCGGCATCTTGCCCGGATCGTCCACCACCCGGTCATAGGGCTTGCTGACGATAATGCCGGCAAACTCCCAGAAAAGGCCCCAGAACTCGGGGATGTGATCCACGGACCATTGCCACAATTCTCCGTAGGTGGAAAGAGAAAGACCGTGGCGCCGGTTGACCTCGTTCATGAAGCGCACCATGTTGGACTTCTCGGTAAAGGCTGCCGATGGCTGCCAGAGCATTTTCGGATCGTTCATACTGCCTCCTTGTTTTAAAAATTAACCTTGTCCAACCCCTTCAGTCCCAATATCTGGCGGGCTTCGGCAGGTGTGGCCGTTTCCACGCCCAATTCCTCGGCAATGCGTTTGAGCTTGGCCACCTGTTCACCGCTGCTTTTTGCCAGGACGCCCTTTTCCAGGTAGAGGTTGTCCTCCAACCCCACGCGGGCATGGCCGCCCATGAGCAGGGCGTGGGTGGTCATGGCAAGCTGCGTACGGCCGGCCGCGCACACCGACCACTGAAAATCGCCGATCTGCTGGCGGGCAGTCTGCACCAGGAAGACCAGGTTCTCCGCGGTAGCGGGGATCCCGCCCAGGATGCCCAGCACGAACTGCAGGTAGACGGGCGTTTCGATCTTGCCGGTGTCGATCAGGTAGGCCAGGTTGTTGATCATGCCCACATCGTAGATCTCGAACTCGGGTTTGGTTCCGTACTGCCCCATCAGTTCAGTGAATTTGCGGATGGTGTAAAAGGTATTGGGAAAGATGAAATCCTCGGTTCCGGCCAGGTACTGCCGCTCCCAGTCGTATTTCCACTGGCCCTCATACTTGGGCACCACGTGGAACAGGGCAAAATTGAGGGAACCGGCGTTGAGGGAGGCCAGCTCCGGTTCGAGGGTGGTGACCACCTTGGCCCGGTTTTCGACCGTGTCGCCCAGGCTGCCGCCGGTGGTCATGCACAAAACGATGTCGCAGCGCTTTTTGACCTCGGCAGCCACTTCTCTAAAAATCTCCTGGTCCGCTTTGGGTTGACCGGTTTCCGGATCGCGCACATGCAGGTGGGCCACGGCCCCGCCGGCTTCATAGACGCTCATGATGTCGTCGATCAACTGCTGCGGCGTAATCGGCAGATGGGGAGACATGGTGGGGGTGTGGATGGCGCCGGATACGGCGGCGGTGATGATGGCTTTCTGCGAAACTTGATTGCCCATGGATCGTTTCCTTCTTTTCTCTTTTCGGTTACGGTACGTAAATCACATCCACGCATTTCACGTCCCGATGATCGGCGGGAAGTGCATAATGGGGGATATTGGAATCGAAATAGACACAGTCGCCGGATTCCAGCAGATATTCGTCTTCACCATGAAAAAAACGCATGGTGCCTTCAAGAATCAGCACCATCTCCTCGCCGTCATGCTGAAAGACCAAACACTTTTCAGAATCGGCTGGAATCGTTAAAATGGCCGGTTCCATTCTTTTGTTGGGATATTTGTGCGCCAGCGTCTCGTAGGAATAGCCGAATCCGACGCCGGTTTTGGCCATGAACTGGCGCTCCTGCTTTTTAACAACGGAGCAGCGGACCGCTGTATTCTCTTCTCCGAAAATTTGGGAAAGGGTCACGCCCATCGCCTTGGCGATAACGATCAGCGTTGACACGGGGGGCGATTTTTTGGAGTTCTCGACTTTGGACAGATAGCCCTTGGTAAGTCCGGCTTTTGCCGCCAGTGTTTCCAGAGTGAGCTTACGGGATAGGCGCAGGGTTTTGATGTTTTTTCCGATTTCGGATTCCGGAAGCATAAACATCCCTTGTTTTCACTTGAACACAGCCATCGTCGTGGTTGCCGCAATACCAGGAGGCTGGAACCACACAAAGGCCTTGAAAAAACAAAAAGTTTCCTGTTCTTTGGCCTGCGAAAAGCAAAATTATATACTAACTTGAAATTATTACGTATTGAGGATTTTCACGTTTCCGGTTAGGAAACCTATTGTGCTTATGCTTGCTTGTCAAGTAAAAATTTACTGGCATTCCGATAGCGTATGGGCCATATTTGCTGAAGGAAATTTTTTATATTTTCTCCGACCATCGGTTTTCTCAAGTCTGTTCGGGGTTTTCAGACAGGAAGATCTTTTGACTGGGCCTGCGTGATCCTGTATTCCTCTGAAACCCCAGAAAAAACGATCCGGCCGCAACAAAAAGAAAGGGAGCATCCATGACCGCACTGTGCTACAAACCGGCCTGGGAACTGGCCGACCTCATTGCTCAAAAAGAAATTTCTCCGCTGGAACTCATGCGGGACACCCTGGAGCGCATCGATCAAGCCAATCCGGACCTGAACGCTTTCGTTGCCCTGCGCCCGGAAGCGGCGTTGGCCGAAGCGGCGGTCATGACCGAAGCCATTTCGAAAGGAGAAAATCCCGGGCCGCTGGCCGGCCTGCCCCTTGGGGTCAAGGACCTGGAAGACACCGCCGGCATGGTGACCAGCTACGGCTCCATTCCCTTCAAGGACAACCTTGTCCGTGAGGATTCGATCCAGGTCGCCCGGCTCAAGGCGGCCGGGGCCATCGTAGTGGGAAAAACCAATGTTCCGGAATTCGGATTTACCGGCTTCACGAAAAACCGGCTGCACGGAATCACCCGCAACCCCTGGAATCTGGAGCGCACGCCGGGGGGTTCCAGCGGTGGTGCGGCGGCAGCCATTGCCGGCGGTCTGGTGCCTTTGTGCACAGGCTCCGATGCGGGTGGGTCCATCCGGATTCCGTCATCGTATTCAGGCTGTTTCGGGATCAAACCGACCTTCGGACGGATACCGACCGGGCCGGCGCCCTTTGTCAGCACCAGCACCATGGTTGTGATGGGCCCCGTAACGCGATGCGTGCGCGATGCCGCCCTCTATCTGGATTGCACGGCGGGCCAGCATCCGGCGGACCCCTATTCCCTGCCCGCCCCGGCAACACCGTTTCTGGAAGGGATCGAGGACTGTCCCCGCCGGCTGAAGATCGCCTTCAGCCCCGATCTGGGGTACGCGGTCGTCCAGAAGGAAATCATGTCCTGCGTGGAAAAAGCGGTGAAGGCCTTCGAAGAAATGGGCCATGATGTCGAATTGTGGTCGGGAAGCCTGCCGGATACGGGTGACGTCTGGGGGGCGCTGGTCGCTACGGACATCTATGCCCAGCTTTGCGGGGTGCTCGAAAAGGAGCGGGAACGGATTGGGCGGACTCTGGTTGCCGTACTGGATGGAACCCGGGACATGACCATCGCCCGGTTCACCGGCATCCAGCAACTAAGAGCGCGGCTCAATTCCGTTCTGGAGACACTTTTCGATGATTTCGATCTTCTTTTGACCCCCACCATGCCGACGGAAGCTTTTGCCGCCGAAGGGCCGCCGCCGTCCGAGATCGGCGGAAAACCCATTCCCCTTCTGGGAGCCGTGGCCTTTACCTATCCGTTCAACTTCTCCGGCCATCCGGCTGCCTCGGTACCGGCCGGGTTGACGCCGGCCGGGCTGCCGGCCGGGCTCCAGATTGTCGCCCCCCGGCACCGGGAGGATCTGATTCTAAAGGCGGCCTGCGCCTATGAGACGATTCGGCCATGGAACGAAAAATGGCCCGGATGAGAAGAATCGTTGCACGGCGCTCCCTTATATAAGGTGAGCGAATCGGCTCAATAAAGAGCGGGACTGTCCATGGAAGACCGATGGAGGTCATGGGTGGTCGCCAACCGGTAGCGGTCGTCGTCGGCATAATTCACGGCGGTATAGATCGACGGCTCCCGTCGTCCGGCATGAAACGTCTGTACGCGATGCAGCAGAACGCACGACTCCATACAAAGGCTTTTGTCCTTGAACCGGTTCGGGCAATTTCGACATGGTGACTGAATCATGGTTCCCCCTTTCCTGATCTGACGGCGTCACGCCACCTGTGGGAAATCCGGGTGAAAACCGTTTTTGGCGCCGATATTTGCGGAATGGTACGACAAGAAGAACAGCAAGAAAGATGCCATGACCAAAACGCCGGTATTCAAGCCAATGCTCGACCAGTGGCAAGGCAGGACTGGAAATATTTCTGACAGGTTGTTAAATTGAAATGAGAAAAAAGGAAATTTACGAATGGAGCCGATTCGAAACATTGCCATCGTGGGGGCCGGTGCCATGGGGGCGGCTTATGCCGCCATGTTCTCCGACGCAGTGGGGTTCAACGTCTCTTTCGTTGCCCGCGGCACGCGCTACGAGCGGCTGAAAAACCGGTCCATCACCGTGAACGAACGCCTGTACAATATCGGCGTGATCCACCCGGACAAGGTTTCCGCCCCGGCGGACCTGGTGATCGTGGCCCTGAAGCATCACCACCTGGCCGACGCCGTCGGCGATATTGCCGCCCTGGCCGGGCCGGACACGGCCATCCTGTCGGTAATGAACGGCCTGGAGAGCGAGGAGACGATCGGCGCCGTCTGCGGCATGGACAAGCTGGTCTACGCCATTGCCATCGGCATCGATGCCGTGCACGAAAACCGGTGGTTCACCTATGCCAACCCCGGAAAATCGTTTTCGGCGCCACGGCCGATGACAACAGCGGCCCGGATCTCGAACGCATCCGGGAAGCCCTGGACCGGGCCGGCATCCCCAACGAGGTGCCGCCGGACATCCTGCGCGCCATGTGGTGGAAATTCATGGTCAATGTGGGCACCAACCAGGCCTCGGCCGTGCTGCGGGCGCCATACGGCGTTTTCCAATCCAATGCCGATGCCCGGGACCTGATGCGATCCCTCATGGAAGAGGTGGTCGCGCTGGCCCCTGAAGCCGGCATCGACCTGGGCACCGAAGACATCGACGAATGGGAAAAAATTCTGGCCAAGCTCTCGCCGGCGGGCAAGACCTCCATGCTGCAGGATGTGGAAGCCGGCAGAAAAACCGAGGTGGAGATCTTTGCCGGCCGGGTGGTGGAATTGGGCCGGAAATACAATGTCCCCACTCCGGTCAATGCCACCGTGCAGCGCATTATCAAGGTAATCGAAAGTGGCTCGATGAAGTGAGAGGTTTGCCATCCTTGATGCAGAATTTGGCAAATTAGTGACAGTCGAACCTACATTGGCCAATCCAGTAAAAATGGTTTGCAGCGGTTTCTAAATGACTGTCAAACGTACGGGGATCATAACGGAACCATCTCTTGCAGGGCAGACATGAAATCTTCATGCTGCAATTCAGGTCGGTAGTATGGGCTTTCCATCAATCTGATCATGCCCAAGCGTTCCTGCGAGGAAAAACATTCCGAAACCAATTTTCCAGCTTCTTTGGCAAACGGCTCATTTTTGTATTGATCACGCAGCTGGAGGGCATAGTCCCACTCCTCCTCTGTTGTTGTCGCCAGAATAGTGTATAAGTCCAACGCGTGGTAGCGGCCAAACTCCTTATCAGGATCGTCATGCCGATCCCTGAATGCGAAGAGTTTCATCATCAAAAATGTGTAGGGATGCGGCAGGAAAATTTCAGATTCCCAGGGTTCACCAGAGCTGAGGGTTCCAGCCAACATGATTGGCAGCAAGCCGTCTTCCAATGTTAGCGCTTCTTCTACGGGATGGGCATGGATACCAACAGAAGGTTTGGGGCGTGCGCGGCGAGTGTCTGCTTTCACTCCCGTTCCATGAAATCGACTTTGCGGCCCGGTCAGGATATCGATCTTAATGCCGCCGACACTGGTACCTCCGAGCCCAAGTTTGGCAAATTGATATTTTTCAGCCCCATGGACAACTTGATAGCCCAGTTCTGAAATGGCGCTCACCAGTGGTCTTAATTTTGATGATTCGATTAGTAGCTCCGGTCGAAGAAACAAATCGAGGTCGTTCGTGGAGCGCGGCTCTGGCCATTGATCCAAAAGAGTCCTCATCCCCGATCTTTTCACATGATCGGTTTTGAGGTAGATCCCGAAGCCACCGCCCGCTATGAGTCTGACTTCTGAATTGTGCAATTTTTGCAGCAGGTCGAGCAATGCCGTTTGAAGATCGATGATCCTTTTCATGATTGTACCACTCCGGCATCACTTAAAATAAGCGTTTTTAGCTGTTCGGCGGTCTCTTGGTCTCTTTTATCGCCAGTCATCAGTTCCATATAAACCTGGAGTGGCGAAGCCCACCAAAAACCATCCTCTTCCCGGGCATCGAAATAGACCGATTCATCCTCCGTTTCTAAAAGCTCAAGATTTGGGAATCGATCCGTTTGGCTGCCGGGCAGCCTCTTAAGCAGCATCTCTACCTTCGGACAATAGACTGTCAACACATCTCCGCGTGGCATCACAGTGTATCGGTTTACAGAGGAGGTTCCTGAAGCAATCAGGGGCAACTCCATTTGCCCTGATTGTTCGGACAACAATTTCAAAATCGATTCATTGTTGTTCGGAATTTTAAGACGAATGCGGTCCTTCACGACAGGCGGATTATAATTTTTACCTAACTTTTCCAACAGTTTGTCGGGTTGCAGGAGACGGATGGTTTCCGTGCGAGCGATAATCAGATCTTCCACCATCGTTTTCAGAACCTTTGATACGGTTGAAAGGCTCATCGGCTTTTTCTTCCAACGGCGTACCAAAAGATTTCGCTGGTTAATTGTTGCACGAATATCCTGAACCGTTTTGAAGTCGGAACAAACAAAAAAACCCCGTCCCACCATGGAACTATTTTTCCGGTAAATGTTCTTAATGGCAGCCGATGAGGGGAATTGATTTTTGGCCCCGGTTCGAAACACACTGAATACGCCCGGAGAAACCACCACGCCGTTGCCGCACAGATCAATACCGCTAATCCCTTCCTTTTCCAGCTCTCCAAGCTGTTGTTCACCTAAAAACGGCATAAAAAGCATTGGAAATACATTTTTTGGAAGAGACAGTGATTTTAAAAAATTGATACTATCCTGAAAAAATTTTGGCGTTGAAAGGGCTTTGCATTCCACGACAAAACCGGTCGATTTCCGCTTCCATTCTGCCTCGATAAAGGCATCAATACGTTTGTCTTCCCTACCATTCAGCTGGCTGCCTAAAAAGCGGATCGTCAGGGGCGGCAACTGAATCCTTCCTTGTCGAAGCTGGTCAATCATTTCTTTCTCAGTTGGCATTTTCCTATTCCTTTGGATTTTCTTAATCAAGAAAATAAGTGATTTCAGGAAAATTTTCAAGTGGAATATCGATGCTTTGCTGAATTGGCACTGAGCCCTCATGTGCTCATGTAACGTCCGGTGATTGTAAACCGAATCGGATTCGGCCTTATTTTTTCCTTGTCACGCTCCACCGCCTGTCCTATTATTGAGTAAAAGCTCGGAAAATCGGCGCTTTCCCCCAATGACCGACAGTCCCGGTTTTGCTGCAGCACGCTTCCAGCCATCAATTTTTTCGTCCCGTGCGGGCCTTTTCTGACGTGTCGGCCATTTTGCGCCGAGGAACACCCTTCATCAAACGGCAATCGCCGCCTTTCATCCGCAGAGGGAGGCCCTGTCATGAACGCAACTGCACCGGAACGACTGGTAAGGGAGTTTTTCGCCGAGGCCGATGTCCAGGTCGGCGACCACCGGCCCTGGGACATTCAGGTTCACCACAACCGATTTTACAAACGGCTGGTGGCCGGCGGATCCATGGCATTGGGAGAAAGCTACATGGACGGCTGGTGGGATTGCGCGGCCCTGGATGAATTTTTCGACCGCATCCTGAAAATCCGACTGGATCAACAGGTTAAAAAATCGGCAAAAGCCTTGTGGTGCGGTCTGAAAGCGGCATTCACGCATTCACCGGGACGGTTCCGGGCCTTCGATATCGGCCGCCGCCATTACGACATCGGCAATAAACTTTTTTTCCTGATGCTGGACAAATGGATGAACTACTCCTGCGCGTACTGGAAAGAGGCCAGGGACCTGGATGCGGCCCAGGAAGCCAAAATGGATTTGATCTGCCGCAAACTGGAGCTGCGACCGGGGTTGCGCCTCTTGGATGTCGGCTGTGGATGGGGCGGACTGGCGGCCTACGCGGCCCAGCGGTATGGGGTCGAGGTAACGGGCATCACCGTTTCTAAAGAACAGGTAAAACTGGCTCGGCAGCGCAATGAAGGGCTGCCGGTAACCATCGAACTGATGGATTACCGCGATATGAGAACCACCTTCGACCGTATCGTTTCGGTGGGCATGTTCGAACATGTGGGCGCCCGCCGCTATCGCACCTACATGCGCACGATCCGTCGCTGCCTGGCGCCCGACGGGCTGTTTCTGCTGCACACCATCGCCGGCAACCAGTCCCGCCGTTCCTGCGACCCCTGGATTTCCCGATATATCTTCCCCAACTCCATGCTGCCCTCCAGCCGGCAAATTTCGTCGGCGGCGGAAAAATTGCTGGTCCTGGAGGACTGGCACAGCTTCGGCCCGGACTACGATCCCACCCTGATGGCCTGGTATCGCAATTTTACGGGGAACTGGGGGCGGATTCGAAGCAGCTACGACGAGCAGTTTTCCCGCATGTGGTCCTATTACCTGCTGGCTTGCGCCGGTTCTTTCCGCGCCCGCAGAAACCAGTTGTGGCAGATCGTCTTTTCCAGGAACGGGCTGCGGCCCGGTTATCAAAGTATGCGCTGAAGCGGTAGCCCGTCTTTGTATAGACCGTTATTCCTCGTTCGCTGACATTTCCGTCTTCTCAAAAGAGATGCCCCGGATGGCCGCATCCCTGGCCACTTTGAAAACGGAGGTGAAGGTCATCACCGTGCGGTCCGCTTCGTCGATGACATCGCAAGCCCCCTTCAAGGTCCTTCCCTGGCGTTCGGTGACCACCGCTTTTGCTGTGAGAATCCCTTTTTTCACCGGATGGTGATACCGGCTTTCCATGGATATGGTGCCAAAATGGGTTTCAGGAGCCAAAATGCTTTTGATGGCCATCACCACGGCGGTGTCCGCCAGACTCACTATCGCGCCGCCGTGCATCAGCCCGGCGCCTTGGGCGAATTGCTTGAGAAAAGGCATTTTCAGAACGGCCTCGCCGGACTCGGCACGGACGATCTTCATGGCCAGCAGTTGCTCGAAGGGGGCGCAGCTGATCCAGGCCGGCATACTGAAATGATGCGGGCCGGTATTGTTTTTCTCTTCCATAGAAAGTTCCACTAAAAATCCTTGGTTAACGCTAATTTATCGAAAATGGCGCAACGCCTGACTTGGAAAAAATCAGGGTCGCTTAAGCTTGAACCGGATGCGCAGCACCCCGTCTTCATGGCTTGCCGAAGTAATCCGGAACGCGCCGATCTCACCGGTGGATGCCACATGGGGGCCGATGCACGGGCAGTGGTCGTAATCGCCGATGCTCACGATGCGGATGCGCTCGCCGGCATCGTCGGGCAACCGGCCCAGGTTGAAAGCCTTGCTGGCATCGTCGAGGTCCATGTAGGTTTCCGCAACCGTTAGGTTCTCTTCAATTACCCGATTCACTTCCTTTTCCAAAGCGGCCAGCTCCTCTGCCGTCAATGATCGCTGGAATCGATAATCGCATTTGGATTTCTTGCGCTCGATATGGGCGGAAAAGCACCGGCCACAATCGAACAGGCGCCCCATGGCCTGGTTGAGAATGTGTTCGGCGCTGTGCATGCAAGGGTCCATCTGCTTTTTCACGACAATCACCAACTCCTTTCTTAAGCGGCACCCCGGTGGTCTGCAAATCCAGTCTTTATTGAATCTTTGCAATACCGTTGTCAAATTGTGATTATATTTTGTTGGTATCGAGATGAAATTCGGTCTGGCAGAAAGGGTGTCCGGCCGGCGAAAAGAAAGGGCTGTAACCATGAAAAAAATGAGATGCAAATCGGACATCGGGTGGTTACTATACATGAGCATGCTGGCAGTTTGGGTAAATGTATCACCGGCAATGGCATCACAGGACAGCGACATGTTCGCAGCGAACACGGCATATCGGGCAGACGACAAAGCGCTCTCTGCCATTCCGGCCATCGATGCAGAAGCGCCGACGGCGTTCGAAACCGCATCGTTCGGCTTGGGGTGATTCTGGGGCATCGAATCCCGGTTCGGGATTATCGACGGAGTCATCCGCACCCGCGTGGGCTATGCCGGCGGCCGCCAGTCCGATCCAACCTATCGCCGTATCGGCGATCACACGGAAACGGTTCAGGTGGACTACGACCCTAAACGCATCACCTACGGGCAACTGCTGGACATCTTCTGGAAGAGCCATACGCCGACCAGCCCCTCCCGCTCCGGCCAGTATATGCGGGCGGTGTTCTATAATGGCGAAAACCAGCGGAGACAGGCCGAAGCCTCCAAAGCTGCACTGGAAAAGGAACTCGGCCGTAGGATTCATACCAGGGTGATGCCGCTGCGTTCCTTTACCATGGCCGAAGACTATCACCAGAAGTATCTTCTCAAGCAGCAGCACCGACTGAACGCCGAAATGTCCCGCATCTATCCGGCGCATCGCGATTTCGTCGATTCCACAGCAGTTGCGCGCATCAATGGCTATGCCGGAGGCAACGGCGGCAAAAAGCAGTTCGAACGGGACATCGACCGTCTGGGACTGAGTGATACAGGCAAGCAGGCGTTGCGGACCATCGTTGAAAGGCAGTGGGACTATGAGCGGCAATAACCGGAAAGCGGAAAGAAGATGATGAATGTACGCGGGCTCTATTTTGAGGATTTCACTCCCGGCCGGACCTATACAACCGACCGCAGAACCATTGGTGAAGCCGACCATGTCAACTTCACCACCTCCTTCGGCTTTTTCGAGCCGCTGTTCATGGACCGGGAGTATGTTGCCCAAGCTACGCCGTATGGAAAACCCATCGTACCCGGCGCCTTGACCTTCTCGGTAGCCGAAGGCCTGACCATCCTTTCCGGCATCCTGCACGGAACCGGTATAGCCTTGCTGGGTGTCGAACTGGAAGTGGTCAAACCGGTGTTCATCGGCGATACCGTCCGGGTCGCGATCGAGGTGCTGGCTCGCCGGGAAACGAAGAAATCCAACCGCGGCATCGTTACCTTCTCCCACCAAGTGATCAACCAGAACAATGAAACGGTCATGCGGTACACCGTCAAGCGGATGATGAAAAGAAAGAACGGAGATTGAGGCGGGTCCGGTTTTCAACCCGCCGGCGGCCTGAAGGCTGTCGACGAGTAGAAAACCGGATCATCGAACTGTTTTTGAGACGCGTTCTAATAGGCGGGTCCCGTGGTATATTCCAACCCTTTTGGGGCGGCCTGGGCCTGGATGCACTCGTAGATTTTCGAATCCAGGGAACTGGCGCCCTTATCTTTTTCTGCGGCTACCTTCGCCTGTATATAGTCCTGCCGCTTTTTGGCCAATTCATCGATCTGGGCCTGAAGGGCTTTTCTTTCCTTGCCGCGCTTGGCGATGTGGGCGGCCAATTCCGTATCGGACATGCTCTGCAGCTTGGCCGGCAACTGCTCTTTAGGAATTTCGGAAACCTTCTTTTGTCCCGATTCCACAGCCTGCACCAGTTCCTGTGAACCGTAAAAGTTTTTGGCCCCGGCGCTCTTGCTGTTGAAAATGGTCCGTTTGGCCACGGCCGCGGGCGAGGCCTCGCTGTAGATGGCGTCGGCCGTTTCTTTCCGGGACTCCATTTCCTCGTGATGGGCGGCATCGCCGTAATAAATCCGGGTGTCGTCCAGTGTGCGGGAGAGGCGGGCAATGGGCTCGTCGTAAGGCGTGTCGTAAAGAACGGCGCTGCCGGACTGGGCCACCTGAAAATAGCGTCCTTCACCCCGCTGGGCGATCTCCTGCCAGACGGAACGGGTACCGCCCATATTCCCGCACTGGATGGTGTTGATGACAATCCCTTTCTGGGCGGCTTTCGCGCAACTCAAGGGGTATTTGACATCGTCCTGATAATTCATTTTCGGTGGCGCATCGCCAACCAGAAAAATCACCCGGTAGACCGCATCGCCCCGGCTCCATTGGGGCCGGTTCACCGCCTCGGCCAGGGCCTGGTTGACGCTTTCCGGTGCATCCCCTCCGCCAACGGCTTCAAATTGCATCAGTTGCGCGTATACGGCATCCAGGTCGCTGGACAGCGGTGTATAAACGGTAACGTAAGCGTCGCCGCGATCCCGATAGCCGACCAGCCCCATGCGGATGTCGGGAGCCGGATCGGCCGATGCCAGGGTATTGGCGATGGACCAGATTTTGTCCTTGGCCGCCGCAATCAGTCCGGTCATGCTGCTGGTGGTGTCCAGCACGAACATCACTTCCACGGCCGGCCGTTCGGAGTGGATGACGGCCTCGGTCTCGGGCGTAGCGGCCGCCTGGACCGCGTTAAAGGTAAATAAGGACAATACGATTCCGACGACAGCGTTGGTGACAAACCGGTTGGTTCTCATGGATGGGTCTCCTTTCACAGGCAAAATGGTTTTTATTTCTGACTGTGATTGTAACCCATCGGTTTTCTAAAACAATTCAAACAAATGTAAAAACTCGCAGCGGGTTTTTTACATTTCTTTTGCACGGCCTCAGCTCCATAGACCGGGCACAATCGGGCCGTGTGACCGAGACGGAAATATAACCTTTTGGAGCAGACGGAGGTGCCCCCCGGATTGTGCATGGTCCAAAAGCTTTAACAAGCATCTGTATGCGTTCCAAATTTTGCTGGCTGGACAAATCAAATTCAAGGTTTGACAGGGCTGGCAACGAAAGGTATTCTCAATTAGTAGTCGTAAAACCGTTGTGGTCGCATTAACTGTTCGCTGCTTTATGTCCAATATTGGCTATTGAGTATATCAACGGGCTTGTTTGTTGAATTGAATGTTTCCTTGTAACGGCAATTCAACGATCAACTGAGAAAAGGAGAGATCAATGGGCGACAGTGTTTACAAAGTCATCGAGTTGGTGGGAACAAGCCAGGCAAATTGGGAAATTTCAGCGGACAACGCTGTGTATACCGCATCAAAAACTTTGAAAGATATCAGAGTGGCGGAAATTTCAAAATTAGATATGACGGTGGAAGATGGAAAAATTACCGACTACCGGGCGCGGGTAAAAATATCATTCAAAAAGGATTGATAGGGCAATCCTGATTCAGTCCGGGACTGTTTGGAGAGTACCAGAATAAAATCAGAGTCACACCAAACACAAGGAATCCCGTTTACCACCCTGTATCAACCCACATTGCAATGTTCAGCTGTAGAAGTTCAGATTTGATCTGACAGTTACCGATTCTGAGAAGGTGTCTGTCAGGTCAAGTTCAGGCTATTTTTTTTCTCTTCCCAGAGTCGTTTGCCATCTTCAAGGGTTTCCATCGGGGTTCTGCCGCAGCACATTTTTCCCTGATGCGTTCGCTCATGATTATACTGCTCAAGCCACCGGTCAAGATCAAACTGAAGCGTTTCGATATCCCGATAAATCTTCTTTCTGAAGGTCACCTGATAAAATTCCTGCAGCATGGTTTTATGGAACCGTTCGCAGATGCCGTTGGTTTGCGGCGATCTGGCCTTGGTCTTGGTGTGTTCGATGTCGTTAATAGCCAGATACAATTGATAGTCGTGGGTTTCGGCTTTGCCGCAATACTCGGTACCCCTGTCGGTTAAGACGCGAAGCAGCGGCAACTCATGCTTTTCATAAAAGGGCAGCACCTTATCATTGAGCAAATCGGCAGCAGTGATCGGCGTCTTGGTGGTATAGAGTTTGGCAAAACCGACCTTGGCATACGTATCGATAAAGGTTTGCTGATAGATCCTGCCCACGCCCTTAAGGGTTCCGACATAAAAGGTATCCTGTGATCCCAGATAACCTGGATGAGCCGTCTCGATCTCCCCAGCAGCGATGTCGTCTTGCTTTTTCCGTTCTAATGCCTGGACCTGGCTTTCGGTAAGAATCAGATTCTCCTTGGCCATTTTGTCCTCAAGGGCCTTGAGCCGGTCTTTAAAGCGAGCCAATTGGTGACGCAGCCATACACACCGGACACCACTGGGGGAAATGAACACGCCCCGCTTACGCAATTCGTTGCTGGCACGCACTTGGCCAAAGGCCGGTTGTTCAACGGCATAGGCTACGACAGCAGCCTCGGTCATTTCGTCTGTGCGGTTTTTAATATTGGGTTTGCGTCGGTTTTGATCGACGAGGGCATCGACGCCGCCTTGTTCAACGGCGTTTTGATAGCGGTAAAAGGTGTCACGGGAAAGCCCCATGATCCGGCAGGCTTTGGATACGTTGCCCAGTTCCTCGGCCAGGTTCAACAATCCGATCTTGTGTTTGATGACGGTTTTGGTACCATTCAGCATGAGGGTTACCTCCTATGGTTTTGGTGGTTTGGTTGCCACCTTCATCAAAACCGGTAACCCTCACTTTTTCAAGTGCGTTGTCAGATCAAATCGAAACTAATCCAGTTCAGCGAAGTGTATGAAAGATCCTCAACACGTCACGCCGTAACGCCCGGTCGCCTGTGTGCGGCGTGCCCCCGGCCGTGTTGTCCATCCGCACAAGAATGCGCTCCCCGTCACCCGTTTCGTGAATACCTAACACATAAACTTCAAATATGCCTCCAGTTAGCCCTGGCGCTTCGCCAGGCGCGCATTTCGTTAAGACAATGCTGTCATTGCCGTTGATATCGCGTCGATAACAGGTTCTTTGCACCTTCGGTCGATGATCCTTGGAAGCCTCTGTTAAGAACTGCTGTTCAATATCCGCCACCCTTGTGTTTTCAGTCAGCTTGATGGAACATCCAGCCAAATTAAAGCCGGTAACCCGCCCCAAACGCAAGATGTGCACGCCAATTCGTTTCCCTATCGTTCTGCATTCCTCCTCGGAAGTCGTGTTTTGACGAAGCGATAGAAACCTGGTTGGACTTGCGCTTGTCGTGTCGGCCGCGTACTTCTGATCAAGGAAATAGTTCTGAGGATATTTTATTTCAAAACCAAAATGTGCATCATGGTACTCGTTCCAGTTACCCATGCCTGCTGTGGAAACGGGCATTCTTGCGAAAGCATCAGGATCGTCATATCGGTGCTGTGCGTATAGCCACCAACCAATTACGACTGCCAGAACAACTGAACCAATTCTTATGGTGGTTTTTTTACTCATCATATTGAGAATGCGATCTGTATAATGCAGCCAGGCACCTCAAATTAAAAAATCGGTGAGGCCTCTATTTTACGTAATCAAGCCGTTTCTTTGACTTGACCAATTGACCGTACTGCCTGACCCAACTCATTTCATCCGGCTCCAACGGCCCTTGCTTTACTGCTTCCAGATTCTGCCGGAGTTGCTCCCGGTTCTGCGGTCCGGTCAACACGACGTGGACGTGTGGATTCGACAAAACGAACCGGTAGCAGAGTTCCGGCGAAAGAGGCGGTCCATTGAAGCTTTCTCTGCCCGGCCAGGGAGGCATAGAAATGCCTTTTAACGGTCGGATCAGTTGCCCCCAGGCCAAGGCTGTATAGCTGACCACTGCTGGATTTCGCTTCGACAGGTGAGGAAAGATGTCCTCTTCAGCGCCAGTGTGCTTGGCATTGTAGCGGATCATGAACAGATCGATCTCCGAGTCGAGCGCCAGCCTTCCGGCCCGCTTTCGATCATGGATGCTTGTGCCGATGCTCAATATCTTTTGTTCGCGCTTTAGCTTCAAAAGGGTATCGATGATACCCTCGCTGTAAATCGATGTTCTCCCAAGCCACCCCAGTTTGAAAACATCCAAATAATCAGTGCCCAGCTTTCGCAGGGCACTTTCCACGCTCCGCCTTACCTGCCAACCGAAATAGCCCCATCCCAGCATGCCAACCACGTGATTTTCGCGTTCATGTTTGATAACGTCTCTGATTCCGTCCGTGACCTTGCCGAACCCTCTACCCCAGACCCAATAATTCGCACCGTGCTCGGCGGCCCATCGGATATCCGAGGAATCGATGCCGTATGAGCCGGCGACCCCCATACGGAATACAGTCTTTTCCACGACCGGAAGCTTCCTATAAAAAAAATTCTCAGAGGGATTCGGAATGCTTTCATTCATATGCCGCACCATTCTGATACATTGTTAGATTAGGCTCTCCATCAAGCTTCCGTTGTCTGGTTTCCATGCTCGGCGCGGGAGCCCCATAAGCTGTCGGATGAAGTCCAATGGTGCTCCCACGCATCAGTACGACAAACCACCAAATCCGGTTCGCCATTAATTCTGCCGCAGGAGTCAGGATATTCAAAAAAAGCGAGTTGCTCAACTTCAGATTTTTGATCAGATCATAGGATTACTTTGTTTCGATAGTATGAGGCTTTAAACGCGGTATCCATCGACGAACCAATTTGCAATACGCGTCATATGACTCTCCAAAGGTAACACCTATTCTTCGATGATTTCCAAAACACGGTCGACGAGTTCTTTTCCACCGACCCGGAAATATAATTTAGGCCAAGTGGAGCGTGCTTTAGCTTGCCAGTCTTCCTTCTCATTAATGGGGTCAACAAAAATCATTCCCTTACTCTTTGCATACCGAGTGGTCTTTTCATCTTCTATTTTCACTAATTCCCAGCTATACGCTTCTGCCTCCCTTGCTGCTTTTCTTATCAATAGTTGATCTTCATCGCTTAATTGGCGATAAAACGATTCACAAATCGTTTGAGGCGCAGCAAACATGAAATAATGGATGTTGGTAATATATTTTAATACGTCCCAAATTTCTTGTGTTTTATTCACCGCATCAAAAATAATATTGATTGGATTTTCCTGTCCCTGAACGAGTCCGGATTCCAGGGCCGGCCATACAGCCGTCCAAGCAGTTGGAATGGGCTCAACACCCCATGATCGAAAAGTCTCAATCATTGACTGATTCCGCGGAACACGAATCCGCAACCCTTTCAAGTCGCTTGTTTTTCTCACGACCCTTTCCGTGTTGGCCAACAATCTGTACCCACCAATAAAAAAGCCCAGCGGGCGGACATTGGACTCCAATGCTGCCCGTTCTGCTATTTCGTCCATCAGCGGATCATGGAACACTTTTTTGATTCCTTCTTCATTAGGAAACAGATATGGCAATGTAAAAACACCCAAAGACGGCGCAAACGGCGCGATATTGTTCGTCGGTATCATACCCATCTGACTTTTACCTTCCGAAAGATTCATCACAATATCGTGTTCCGTTGTTACGCCAAATTTAAGCTCCACTTTCAACCTGCCGTTAGAGAGGCGTTCTATGGATTCCTTGAATTTTTCGGCGTATTTCCAGTACCCACCACCCTTAGCCGTTGAGCCTTCGTATATCATGGTAGCCGTGTCAATTTTATCAGCCGTTGTCTCGCAAACGAATGCTTTTTCCAACCGTTTGATATAATCACCTGCAAATGGATCTCGCTGGACGGTCGCCGAATTGACCCAATCGGACATACCATAATTCGCCAATATTTTATCAAGCTCTCCGGTTTTTCTGATGTCAGCGATACCCTTTGTAAATATATCCGCAAGCTTTTGAGAATTTTTGTTGCTTGGTGAAAAGCCGACATATAAATTATCAGGGGGGATCGAACCGGCTTCATTCAATTTTTCCGCGTTCAATTCTTTTTTATGAAAATCGAATATGTTTTTATCTTCCAGGAATAGATTAATGCGGTTGCTTTGGAGCAATTGTATCAACCGTCTGGTTATCTGTGAACCATAAATCTGAATTATAAAATTCTCATCTTTGGAATATCGATGAATGTAGCTGTCAAAAATTCCATAGGATTTCCCACTTTCAGTGCCAATTCTCCGGCTTTTTAAGGAATTTAAACCCGTATAAAGCCAGTCATCTTTTGTGTAAAGCAAATAGCGGACTTGTCCGATACTCTCACCCGGGAAAATAAGTTCCGGGGCGTTACGCTGTAGAATACCGATAATGCCATCGATTTTTTTTGATTTGATAAAATCTATAGCACGGGCCATTGGAACGTAAACAATTTTCACTTTAATATCAGCTTTATCAAAGATGCTTTTTACGATATCAATAAGCACACCCTGGTTAACTGCATCCTTAGTGCAAACATAGGGACATCTTTCCGTGGCTCCCAACCTGATTTCAGAATCTGCGTGCGCAGTAAAAGGTATGCTTAAAATGGTGCTGATTAAACAAGCAAATAGCAGCTTTGCAGATAGTGTCCATCCAGAAATAGGCAAATTTGGTCGAGATCGAGGCGCACGAAAAATTTTACCGCAGTCATATGGTTGATATTTCGAGGATAAAATTTTTCGCGCAACAAAGATATCGGGCAAATTGGCCATTTCTGGATGGGCACTAGATAGATTGCCATTCATAGGAATACCTCCATTTAGCATTCTTTGGGAAACACTTGTAAGTGCGTCACCATATTTTGCCAAAGAGTTGACTCCCTGAGAAGTACACGCAAAACCAGCTAACACCCTCAAAAGATTCTATAGCTATCTAAAATTTCAACAGAAAAAGATCAATCCACAGGTCGGTAGCAGTTTCATTGGATTTGTATCGTGTGTGCAGATCGCGAAGAGAACTTGATTTGAATAACAGGATGAGCGCGCGGCATCTTCATGCCAATATTGAGGATCGAAAACAAATTCCGCCAAAAATTTTCTACAAAACCTTTAACCCCGGAGATTGTGCACTTGACCTCATCGCCCTGATGATGTTGTCCGCGAGTACCTCGCACCCCGGCCGACACCTGCCAGCCAGCCATGCGGCTGGTTGGATTGAAAACGCCTGCTTACAATCAATCTTCGGAATGGAAGCTGCGAATAATGTATCCGCCTGACTTCTCATCGGGCTCCAGGTCCATCAGCCCGCGGCTGGCGGCCTCGTCCAGCAGGCGCTTGAACGAGCGGAAGCCGTAGTAGGATTCATTGAATCCGGGGCGGCGCCGCTTGAGCGTCTGCTTGACCATGGAACCCCAGATTTTCTCTTCCGAACCCCGTTCCTCGGCCAGGGCCTCCAAGGTTTCCATCACCAGATCCAGGGCTTCCTGGACCAGCGTTTCGGCATCCTCCTTGGCGGTTTCGGCAACCTGCACCTTGGGGCTTTTGGCCGGCGGCTTGCGGGCCGGCTTCTTGGCCTTTTTCTTCTTTCTCACCAGGTCGTCGTAATACATGAACTCATCGCAGTTGGCGATCAGCAGGTCCGAGCTGGAGTTCTTCACGCCCACACCGATGACGTTCTTATTGTTCTCGCGCAGCTTGCTGACCAATGGAGAAAAATCGGAGTCACCGCTGACGATCACGAACGTGTCTACGTGGGACTTGGTGTAGCACAAATCCAGGGCGTCCACGACCATGCGGATATCGGCCGAATTTTTCCCGGACTGCCGCACGTGCGGGATCTCGATCAGTTCGAAGGCCGCCTCGTGCATGGTCGCCTTGAACTCCTTGTATCGCTCCCAGTCGCAATACGCCTTTTTAACCACGATGCTGCCCTTGAGCAGCAGGCGTTCGAGCACCTTGTTGATGTCGAACTCGGCGTAGCGGGCATCGCGAACGCCAAGAGCCACATTTTCAAAATCGCAGAACACGGCCAGATTGGCTGTTTCCAGATTCTTGTTCATTTTTCAATCCATATCCGTATTAGCGCCGGAGAAGGGCATTTCGATCCATCATACCCCGTCCGGCGGAAAAAAGAAACGGTTATGCACAGCAACGATTTCGGATCTTCGTTTTACAAACGCCGGATGATTCTTATTTTTTTTCATATCAAGCGAAAACGAAAGGAGATGCCAATGGCTCAACTGGATACGACATCGACACCTTACCCCCTGGAAACGATAAGCCTCACAGCCGACAACCCGGCCATCGATCTTGACGCGGCCAGGGCATTGGCTAAAACAAAGGCCAGGGAGATGGACCCCAATGCCATGATGCTGTCCTACCACAGCCAAAAGACCGGTGAGTTCTGGCCCGCTTACGAGTGCGGCGGAGGCGGCCGGCCGCCCTGGATCGTGTTTGCCGAAGCGCGCGGATACAACCTGAAAATCGATATCAACGGCGGCGACTACGAGTTCTTTTACCTGCGTTTTTAACCGCCTGTTTATACTACCGTCTCCCTCTCCCCCCAGGGACTGCCCTTTGCCCACGCCAAACTTAAAGGGTCAGGACCGGGTTGCATGGGACAACAGATCGATCCCGAACCCGATAGCGATTCAGAATCGGTCGCACCTATTGACATCATAGCAAATGCTGCCCGATAATGAAAATTCCCTGGCGGTCGATGTCATTACCCATGGATGCGGTTGGTGTCTGACCCCCGATTTGACCCACAGCATTTGCTTTCAACCGCAACCATACCCCCGAGGAAAGGATTGTGCCCATGGCCCATGAAGACGCCGACGCCATTTCTCCCGAGATCGCCCTTGAAAACCGGGAGTGGATCGAAAGCCTGGATTACGTCTATGAAAATCAGGGCCCCCAACGGGTTCTGGAACTGCTGCGCCATCTTCAGGTCAGGGCGCAGCAGCGCGGCGTATCGGCTCCCTTTTCCGCCAACACGCCTTATATCAACACCATACCGGCCAGCCGGCAGCCGGCCTTTCCCGGCAGCCGGGAAATCGAACGGCGCATCAAAAGCATCATCCGCTGGAACGCCATGGCCATGGTGGTCCGCGCCAACCGGCAGCACAGCGGCATCGGCGGCCATATTTCCACCTTTGCCTCCAGCGCCACCCTTTATGAGGTCGGCTTCAACCACTTCTTTCGCGCCAAAAGCGCCGGCCACCCCGGCGACATCGTTTATTTCCAGGGCCACGCCGCCCCCGGCATTTATGCCCGGGCTTTTCTAGAAGGCCGCATCGACGCCACCCGCATGGAGCATTTCCGGCAGGAACTGGCCGAGGGCGGCGGGCTGAGTTCCTATCCCCATCCCTACCTGATGCCCGAATTCTGGCAGTTTCCCACGGTTTCCATGGGGCTGTCGCCGATCATGGCGATCTACCAGGCCCGCTTCAACCGCTACCTGGAAGACCGGGGGATCAAGCCGTCCGACGACGTCCGCGTGTGGGCCTTTCTGGGCGACGGGGAAACGGACGAACCCGAATCCCTGGGAGCCATCACCCTGGCGGCGCGGGAGAAGCTGGACAATCTGATTTTCGTGGTCAACTGCAACCTGCAGCGGCTGGATGGGCCGGTGCGCGGCAACGGCAAGATCATCCAGGAGCTGGAAGCCGCTTTTCGCGGGGCGGGCTGGAATGTCATCAAGGTCATCTGGGGTGACGACTGGGATCCGCTTTTGGCCCAGGACGACCAGGGCCTGCTGGCCAAACGCATGGAGGAGGTGCCCGACGGTCAGTATCAGATGTATTCGGTGGCCGGTGGCAGCTACATCCGCAAGGATTTTTTCGGCCGCTATCCGGAACTGGCCCGTATGGTGGAAAGCTATACCGACGAGCAGCTGGCCAAACTGCGCCGCGGCGGGCACGACCCTCAGAAAATCTATGCCGCCTACCAGGCGGCGGTGAACCACAAAGGCGCCCCTACGGTAATCCTGGCCAAGACCATCAAGGGCTACGGGTTGGGAGAGGCCGGCGAAGGGCGCAATGTCACCCACCAGCAGAAAAAGCTCAACGAGGAGGAGCTGCGGCATTTCAGGAGCCGCTTCGGCATCCCCATCCCCGACGACCAGATCCGGGAAGCCCCCTTTTACCGGCCCGACGAAAACAGCGAGGAAATCCGCTACCTCAAGGAGCGCCGCAAGGCCCTGGGGGGCTACCTGCCGGCCCGCAGCGTATCGGTGCCTATTTTCAGACCGCCGGGAAAGACCCTGTACGCCGAATTTCTGAAAGATTCGGGCAGCCGGGAGGTGGCCACGACCATGGTCATGGTGACCCTTCTGGGCAAACTGCTGGCGGACGAAAAGATCGGGCGCTACCTGGTTCCCATCGTGCCCGACGAGGCCCGGACCTTCGGCATGGAAAGCCTGTTCCGAAAAATCGGCATCTACTCCCACGTGGGCCAGAACTACGAACCGGTGGACCGCAGCAGCCTGCTGTACTACAAGGAAGCCACCGACGGCCAGATCCTGGAAGAGGGCATCAGCGAAGCCGGGTCCATGGCCTCGTTTATCGCCGCCGGCACGGCGTACTCCACTTTCGACATCAACATGGTGCCTTTCTTTTTCTTCTACTCCATGTTCGGATTCCAGCGCATCGGAGACATGATCTGGGCGGCCGGAGACGTCCAGGCGCGCGGATTCCTGCTGGGCGCCACCGCCGGACGCACCACGCTGGCCGGCGAGGGCCTCCAGCATCAGGACGGCAACAGCCACATTCTGGCCCTGGCCAACCCGTCCGTTCTGGCCTACGACCCGGCCTTTGCCTTCGAGATCGCCGTGATCGTGCGCGAAGGCCTGCGCCGCATGCTGGAAGAGGGACAGAACCTGGTTTACTACCTGACCATCGCCAACGAATTTTATCCCATGCCGGCTATGCCGCAAGGCGTCGAGGAGGGCATTCTCAAGGGAATCTATAAATTCTCGCCTTCTTCTCTCGACAAGCCCGAGGCCCGCGCCCATCTGCTGGGCAGCGGCGCCATCCTCAACGAATGCCTCAAAGCCCGAGATTTACTGGAAGGAAATTTCGGTGTGGCGGCCGACGTCTGGAGCGTCACCAGCTACAAGAACCTGTACTGGGATGCCCTGGACACGGAGCGGACCAACCGCCTCAATCCGGAGAAAAATCCCCGGGCCAGTTTTCTCCAGCGCCAGACCGCCGGCGAGACCGGCGTGTTCGTGGCCGCCAGCGACTACCTTAAAGCCCTGCCGGAAACCATCGCCCGCCATCTGCCGGGTCCGGTGGCGGTCCTGGGCACCGACGGATATGGCCGCAGCGAAACCCGCGAGGCCCTGCGCGACTTTTTCGAGGTCGACGCCAGGCACATCGCCTTTGCCGCTCTGGCCGCCCTGGTCCGGGAGGGCGCACTTCCCCGGTCCGTGGTGAAAAAAGCACGCCATACATTCAAGATCGATCCCGAGCGTTCCAACCCCTTGTTCGTATAGAAGAAGGAGGCTCCATGATAGAAGCGATCAAACTACCGGAAATTGGAGAGAATGTGGAATCTGGAATTGTCGTCGCCGTCCATGTCAAGGAAGGGGACAGGATCGCGGTAGACGACACGGTGATTGAACTGGAAACGGATAAGGCGCTGGTGGAAATTCCTTCGCCATTCAACGGCCGGATCACCGAAGTGCTGGCGGAAGCCGGGGCTCAGATGAATGTGGGCGACGTCATCGCCCGCGTGGAGACCGAATCCCGGGCCGCGCCCGATGAACCGGACCGGCCCCCACAGTCTGCGGAGACCGAAGAGGGTGCCGGTAAAGCCGGACCGCCCGATGAACCGCCGGAAAGGCCCACAGCGGATGAAAAACGAAGCGTGCCGGCAACCCCGGCGAAGGCCGCTTCGGCAACGCAGGAGAGCAGCGAACATCGTCCCCCGCCGGCGGCGGCGCCTTCCATCCGCAGGCTGGCCAGGGAGTTGGGGGTGGATATTTACCGTGTCGAAGGCACCGGACCCGCCGGCCGCATCTCCGAAGCCGATGTAAAAAACCACGTCCGCCGCAGCCTGCCGGAGCGTTCGAACGCTCCGGATGCGATCCCGGCACAGCAGACGGTGGAGCTCCCCGATTTCAGCCGCTGGGGTGATGTGGACATGGAAAAAATGGACACGGTGCGCCGCCTGACGGCCAACAGCACGGCCGCTTCCTGGGCGACCGTGCCCCACGTAACGCAGTTCGACGAAGCGGACATCAGCGATGTTGCAGCCTTTATCGATAAAAAGGGCAAGGCCGCGGCAAACGACGGCACCAAAATCACCATTACTGCCGTCATTGCCCGTATCTGTGCATCGGCCCTGCAGCGCTTTCCGCAGTTCAACGCCAGTGTGGACATCGCCAACCAGCGCATCGTCTACAAGCGCGATGTGCATATCGGCATTGCCGCCGACACCCCCAGGGGGCTGCTGGTGCCGGTGATTCGCAATGCGGACCGCAAAGGCATCCTTGCGCTGGCCGATGCCATTGCCGACCTGGCGAAGCGCGCGCGCAGCAAAAAGATCAAGCCTGACGAAATGGAGGGCGGCACCTTCACCATCTCCAACCAGGGGGGCATCGGCGGGGTAGGATTCACTCCCATCGTGCTTTGGCCCCAGGTGGCGATTCTTGGGATCAGCCGATCGGCCGTCAAACCGGTCTGGGACGGGGAAGCCTTTGTTCCCCGAACCATGCTGCCCCTTTCGCTGTCCTACGACCACCGGATCATCGACGGGGCCGACGCCGCACGATTTCTGCGTTGGATCTGCGAGGGGCTGGAACGGCCCCTGAACCTGTTCCTGGACTGACCGAAAAAAAATTCATTGCATTGTTGAACGGTTCACGGTTGAACGTGCTAACCTGTTGAATGTTTAAAAGTGAGGATGATTCATGGCTGACAACGCAACACAACTGGCTGTCATCGGTGCGGGTCCCGGTGGGTACACCGCCGCTTTTATGGCGGCCGATATGGGTATGGCCGTCACGCTCATCGACCCTGCGGAAAATCCCGGAGGCGTTTGCCTCTACCACGGCTGCATCCCCTCCAAGGCCCTTTTGCACGTAGCCGGTTTGATCAACGAAACCACCGAGGCCGAAGCGTGGGGCGTAACGTTCGGCAAACCCAAAATCGATGTCCAGCGGCTGCGCCAGTGGAAATCGGATGTGGTCGGCAACCTTACCGGAGGATTGGGACGTCTGGTCGGACAGCGCAAGATCGATTATGTCCGGGCCACGGCCGCCTTTTCCGACCCGCGAACGCTGACCCTGAAAGATGCCGACGGCAAAACCCGGACCCTTGCCTTCGAGCATGCGATCCTGGCTTCCGGCTCCCGGGCCGTCGACCTCCCCCTTTTTCCGGCGGATGCGGATCGCATCTGGAATTCCCGTAATGCGCTCGAACTGGAAAGCGTGCCCAAAACGCTGCTGGTGGTGGGCGGCGGCTACATCGGCCTGGAACTGGGCAGCGTGTATGCCGCCCTGGGGTCCGAAGTGACCGTGGTCGAAATGCTGCCCCAGCTGCTGACCGGCGCCGACCGGGATCTGGTGCGCTTTCTTCTCAAGCCGCTGAAACAGCGGTTCAAGGAGATCCTGTTGAACACCATGGTGGACACGGTCAACGTCCAGAAAAACGGGGTCAAGGTAACCTTCGAGGGTGGCGACGATACGCCGGCTGGCCGGCTGTTCCAGCGGGTGCTGGTAGCGACGGGACGCCGGCCCCATACAAAGGGACTGGGCCTGGAAAACGCCGGAATTACCGTGGAGGAAAGCGGTTTTGTGAAAATCGACGAAAAATGCCGCACCACGGCGTCTTCCGTCTTCGCCATCGGGGACGTGGCCGGCCAGCCCATGCTGGCCCATAAGGCGTCCTACGAAGCGCGCATCGCCGTGGAAACCATTGCCGGGCGGGATGTCGTCGCCGATGCCGCCGGCATCCCGGCGGTGGTTTTCACCGACCCGGAAGTGGCCTGGGTCGGTCTCACCGAAACGATGGCCAAGGAAACGGGCCGGAAGGTCGAGGTCGTCCGCTTTCCCTGGGCCGCGTCCGGCCGCGCCGTCACCCTGGGCCGCACCGACGGCATCACCAAGCTGCTCATCGATCCCGAATCGGAGCGGTTGCTGGGTGCGGGCATTGTGGGACCGGGGGCCGGAGAATTGATCGCCGAGGCGACCCTGGCCCTGGAGATGGGGGCCAATGCCACCGATCTCGCCTTGACCGTCCATCCGCATCCGACGCTTTCGGAAACCCTTAAAGAGGCTGCCGACAGTTTTCACGGACTGGCCACCCATTATTTCCGGCCCGTCCGTAAGAAAAAATAGAGCCAAAAACAAATAAATCCAATTCAATTTTTAAGCAGATAGATCATTTTCTTCATCGGATTACATCAAACTTGCACAATTTACTTGCATTTCTTTTGTTTAATGATATGTTTTTCGGATCATCAAGGCGTGCCGTTGTTGGCTTGCCGGTTTCTTGCTAAGGGGATTCCATTTGTCAAAGTGGCACCTGAAGTTTGAAGCAATGATATTTTTATTTTTATTTGCAGGAGGAAGTTAGCATGGCAAATGGTATCGTGAAGTGGTTCAATGACAGCAAGGGATTTGGTTTTATCGAGCAGGAAGACGGACCGGATGTATTCGTCCATCATTCGGCCATCAACGCCACCGGATTCAGGTCCCTCAGTGAAGGCGACCGGGTTACCTTCGAAATCGAGCAGGGCCCCAAAGGACCGGCCGCTTCCAATGTAACTGTCGTCTAGCTCTTCGTTACAAAAGCAAGGCCCTCCTTCGATCTTCGAAGGAGGGCCTTTTTTTTGTCCGCGCGGTCTTCTTGGTTTACCAGGTCCGAAAACGACTTGTCAGCCTTCTGAGAATATCCGATGATGGGACCGGACTTGCAGCAGTAACCCTCAGCAAAGGCAGATCATGATCCATTTGGACCGGGATGTTTGCGACCGGGCCAGATTGGCCCGAGACCCCCGTTTTGACGGCCTTTTTTTTATCGGCGTCAAGAGCACGGGAATCTATTGCCGGCCCATCTGCCCGGCCCGCTCTCCCCGTTCTGAAAATATTGAATACTACCCCAGCGCTGCCGCAGCGGCTGCGGCAGGACTGCGTCCCTGCCTGCGTTGCCGACCGGAAACAGCGCCGGGCACACCGGCCTGGAATGGGACCTCGGCTTCGGTTTCCAGGGCCATGCACCTGATTCGACAGGGTGCCCTGAACGACGGTTCCGTGGATCAGCTATCTGATCGGTTGGGATTAAGCTCCCGGCATCTGCGCCGCCTGTTTCGCAAACATATCGGCACCACCCCCAAAATCATTGCCGACCATCAGCGCCTGCTGTTTGCAAAAAAACTGGTCATGGAGACGGACATACCCGTCACCCAGGCAGCGCTGGCCTCCGGCTACGGCAGCCTGCGGCGCTTCAACGCCGCATTTCGCAAGGGTGTCGGCCGAACACCGTCTCAGATGCGGCGCAGTCGCTCGCAAGCCCAACCGGTTGAGACTTCAGGAGTCCGCTGCACCCTCGATTTGTCCTACCGGCCACCCTACGATTGGGATCGGATGCTGGCCTTTTTTCAAAGGCGCGCCATCCCCGGAGTGGAACACGTGGCGAACGGCACCTACCGGAGAACGGTCCGTTTGGGTTCGGGCCGGGGCGAAATCGCTGTAAGACATGCAGCCAAAGGGTTTGGGTTGAAGCTCGAGATCTGCCTTACGGATGATCGGAATCTGATGACCGTCGTAGAACGCGTAAAACGCATGTTTGACCTGGACGCCAATCCTCAGGCCATTCATTGGACCCTGCGCCAGGACCCTCTTCTGGATTGTCTGATCCGTCAGACCCCCGGGTTGCGACTTCCCGGTTCGTGGGATCCGTTCGAAACCGCGGTGCGGGCCGTGATCGGCCAACAGATTTCAGTCAAGGGTGCCGTCACTCAAATGGGCCGCCTTGTCCGTCAGGCAGGCATGCCATGTGATTTGGCTGAAGACGTTCATCTGGCCCACTTTTTTCCGGAAGCCAACGACTTGGCGAACATGGACTGGACGACCATCGGAATGCCAAAGGCGCGCAAGACGACCCTTCGTCGGTTGGCCGACGAGGTAGCCTCGGGAGCGCTGCCACTGGAAGCAGCCGCCGGCTTGCCTGCCTTCATCGATGCCATAACCCAGATACGAGGCATCGGTGACTGGACCGCAAACTATATCGCCATGCGTGCCCTGGGAGAACCCGATGGCTTCCCGGCGTCCGACCTGGGTATTTTGAAGGCACTCCAGAAGGGTCCGGACAGGCCAACGGCCAAACAGGCAGCCGCGCGGGCCGAAAACTGGCGGCCGTGGCGTGCATACGCTTGCATTTATCTATGGCATTCACTGGGAAACACGCTGGAGGAAGCATGATTTACGACACCATGAACACGGAAATGGCCGGAACGCTGGTAATGGCCGGCGACGAAAAAGGCCTGCGGCATCTGAACTTCATGGCCGGCCGGCATCCGTTGACAATCGGAAAAACATGGCGGCGGGACCCTGCGCATTTCTCGTCGCTCAAAGACCAGCTATCTGCCTATTTCGCCGGTGAACGCCAAACGTTCGACGTTGCGCTGTTTCCGGAAGGAACGCCGTTTCAAATGCAGGTATGGGCGGCGCTGAAAGAAATTCCCTACGGCAGCGTCGTATCCTACCGCTGGATCGCCGATCGCATCGGCAATCCCGGGGCCGTGCGGGCGGTTGGCGCCGCCAACGGCCGCAACCCCATCTCCATTATCATTCCCTGCCACCGGGTCATCGGCAGCGATGGCAGCCTGACCGGCTACGGCGGTGGGCTGGATGTCAAAAAGCGGCTGCTCCGGTTAGAAAATCAGGAAGTGGGTTCGAATAAAATCTGAATCGCGTCGGTGGATTTGAAACTGACCTTGTAGCCGGGGCCGATCACCCCTTTGGCGGTCAGCAACACTTCTCTTTTTTTGACAGTAATGCCTTTCTGGCCTTCCAGGAGGAGATAGGTCCCGTTGGAGCTTTGATCGGTGAGATAATACCTGCCGTTTCTCAGTTCAACCAATGCGTGTATCCTGGAAACGCGGTTGTTGACCACTTGAATGTCGTTGCTCTTCTGGCGCCCGATTTCCACGCGGGCGTTTTTCTCGTTCACCACCACGACGACCTTGCCGTATTTAAGGATCAGGCAACGACTGGGCGCCTCTTGTTTCTTGGGTGGAGGCGCTTTTTTAATCGCTTTGGCCTTCAGCCCATAGAAACGAAGCATGTCGCCGCAGTTCTGACAGGGAATTTGGGGATTCCGACTGTCGACGTCAGCCTCGTCAATCGTATTTTTAAAACCACATTCCTCGCAATAAACGATCATAATCGATCATCCGTGGATACTGAGCAATCCCTCTTCATCGGGCAGGTCATTTTCAAATCAGCGAACAACCTTTTTATCTGAACCCAAAATCAATCAACAATCAAGACTTTTTCGGTGGATACGTTTCCGTCGTCGTGCCCGGCTTCAACGCATCGACGGTTTTGGCCGCATCGTCGGCCTTGACCTTGGCTTTGACGGCCCGCCTGAACGCCTTTTCGGCACCGGACTCGGCATCCTTTAGATCCGCTTTCAGCGCCTCCCGCTCCTCCAGGGGAACCGCGCCGGAAACACCTTCGTTCTCCAGTTTTTCAAGCCGATCATTCAATGCTTCCAGAGCCGCCTTTTTTTCGGCGGCTGCTTTTTCGGCATCCCTGGCCTTTTTAAGGGCGGCATCCAGATCGTCGGTGGCCAGGGCAACCTGGGCCGCCAGGCCTTCTTCGGGGGCCGCATCGAGATCGATATCCTCTGCGGCCATGACGACGGCCGAAACCGGCAGCCGTGGAAGCGACCGTTCGAACGATTTTCCGCTAGGGTCGAGAATTCGATTGGATTCGAATTTCATGGGCAGGAAAACAAAGGCGGCGTCGGACGACTGCTGCACAATGGTATCGGCCTCGAAATCAGCTACAATGGCCGCCTCGGCTTCAATGCGAATCTGTTCCAATCGCTTTTTCAAATTCTCTTTTTCCGTTTCGATACGAGAGCCGTCGCCCCGGGTCAACACCCGAAGCGTGCTGTTTTCCCAGGACTCGCTGCGGGTCATCAGGTGCGCCAGAAGCAGCATCAGGCGACCGGTTGCGTCCCCCTGCCACCAGATGTCGATCCGGCGCCCCTTTCGGGGGGCAGCCTCGAGTCGATCCCACGATTCCGCATCCTGGCGCAGGATGACCAGGTTTTTCCCCAGCCGGAAAATGAGCCGAAGGTTTTGGACATACGTGTAAGCCCCGATGCCGGAGATGGCCTTGGCCGAGTCGCCCATCCAGTTCACGACGACCGTATTGGGGCGCAGGGGGCCGATGCCTGCGCTCTGGAGGAGAACGCTCACCGTCTGGACATAGTCGGTGGCACTCACCGTTAGGGGAAACATGGCATGGCGGCCCTGGGCAATGGCTTCCACGAGCTTGCGGTGCGCTGATTCCCGCGTTTTTCTGGCAGCCGGCCCCTCCCCGTCCACAATCTGCACCGCCTCGGTAAATCCGCTCCCGCCCTCGATCCAGCCGGCAAATGTCAACAAAGGGGGCCGTCGATCCGATTCCTGGGTAAACACCAACAGTTGGGGGCGCCAGTCGCGTGCATGTTCGGGGTCTTCCGCGGCGGCCAGCAGATGTTGGCGGACCTGTTGCAAATGATGGGAGCGACTGCTATCCGACCAGCGTGCCGGGACGTCGGATCGTTTGAGATAATGGTAAACGGCAAACAGCAGGCCGATGGCGGCGGCTCCGCTTCTGGGGTCGATGGCCAGCATGGCGCCCAGACAGACGAGAAAACCGATCAGGCTGAGCTTCGGAGAAAACCATTTGAAGCGGGGGCGAAAGGATGGACTGTTGGTTCTGGCTTCAAAATAGGTGGCGTAGTTGAGCAGGCCGTAGGAGATGAGAAAAAACATGGACACCACCCCGGCAATCAGATTGAGCTGTCCCAGGGCGATGGTGGCAAAGGCGATGGCCGCAGTCAGCAGGATGCCGCGCCTGGGGTTGCCGGTCGGCCCGCTGACCACGGCAAAGGGCGTCAGGACCGAAAAAATCCGGTCTGCCGCCAGCGACTGGAGGATTCGCGGTGCGCCCATGAAGGAGGCCATGGCCGAGGAAAGCGTGGCTGCGATCACTCCGGCATCGATGAAAAAGCCTACCGCAGAGATCTTTTTCATGGCGCCGTAATCTGTTGAGAGGGCCGCGTTGGGAAGGGCGGCCGCGAAGAGAACGGCAACGGTCAAATAAACCACAATGGACAATCCCACAGCGAAAAACGTTCCCAGAGGAATGCTCTTGCCGGCGTCCACCAGATCGCCGGACATGCTTACCCCCTGGGTAAAACCGGTGACCGCGGGAAAAAAGATGGCAAAAAGCACCCAGAACGGGACCCCGTTTTCCGGTGTAGCCCAGTTGGCGGCCAGCAGCGCCGAATCCCAGTTGCGAACGCCCCCGATATAAAACGAAACCAGGGCCGCAATGAGCAAACCCATAACCACGAATTGAAAGCGGGCGGCCCAGTCCGCCCCCAACCAGGCAAAGATAAAGAGAAAAGCCACGGCGCCGGCCGCAATCATCTGGACGGTCACCGGGGATGCCTGGGGGAAAAATGCGGCTACGGCTTCGGCAAAGCCGATGCAGTAAAACGCTACGGATACGCTTTGGGCCATAAACAGCACCAGGCCGATGGAGCCGCCGAACTCCAGTCCCAGCGTCCGCGAAATCAGGTAATAGTCTCCACCGCCCCGGACCGTCAGGTTGGTCGCCACGGCGGAAAGGGAAATGCTGGTAAGTACGCTGATCAGATTGGCCAGGGCGATAATGACCAGCGCCCGACCCAACCCGGCGGCGCCCACCACATACCCCAGGCGCAAAAAGAGAATGATGCCCAGGATGGTCAGGATGCTGGGAGTAAATACACCGGCAAAGGTACCCAACCGTCCGACGGCTGCATGCTCGGTTGTCTTATCGCTGTTCATGGGCTGCCGTAGCTGCGATCCTTTGTCCTGCCCCTGCAAGGCCACGAAGCGGAGGCGTTGCCTAAAAGTCCCAAACTGGATGTCGTAAGGAAATATTTATATCGCACCAACCGCATATAAATCAAGGACCTGAAAACTAACAGAATTATTGGTTTTGCGCCCAAAAGGGCCTCCCGTGCCGAGGGGTTGGCAAAATCGCCCCGAATGACTGATGCCTTAATTTGAACGAAAGCAGGTTGGATATTCAAGCTTGCCGTTGTATCGGCCGATATTACCGATACTGCCCGACCGGCCGACGAGACGATGGTTGTATCCAGTTACGCCCCATGAGGAGAACTTTTTTCGATGCCTTCCGAACACGAACAAGCTGTATTGAGCGAACTGATTGAAGAGATGCACAGCAAAGGCAATCTGCCGGCCCTGAACGAAACGGTCATTGAAATATCGCGACTGGCCAGAAAACAGGAGTCCAGCACCCTTGACCTGGCCACCGTCATCATGCGGGACTGCGGGCTGGCCAGCAACCTTCTCGCCACGGTCAACTCTTCCTACTATGCCCCGCGCTTTCCCATCAAAACCATAACGTCCGCCGTGACCTACCTCGGTTTCGACAAGGTCTATCTGCTTTCTTTGGGCCTGGGCCTGTTCAGACACTCCATGGCAACGCTGCAGAAGCGCAAACTGCTCAAGCTTTATGCGGTTTCCTATTTCTCCGGTATTCTCGCCATGGCCCTGTCCAAAGCCTATTGCCATGACAATCCGGAAGAAATTTTCATTGCCGGACTGCTGTACCGCCTGCCCGGACTGGCCCTGGCGAACACCTTCCCGGACCAGTTCCAGGAAATGGAGCGACTGATCCACGAAAAAGAAATCGACGTCAATCGTGCCTGCCGCCAGATTTTCAAGGTGCGCTATGACGAAATCTGCGATGCCGTAATGGCATTTTTCAACCTGCCGGAAGACCTGGAGCACATCATCCATAAAAAAAAAGCGGCGGACGACCCGCTGATTTCACTGGTGGGAGAATCGGCTTCCCTGGCGGCCATGCTCTTCGGGGATCAGGCGGGTGGAAAAAATTCCCTGCGCAAATCCGAAAGGAGCATCGCTAAAATTCTCGACCAGCCGAAATTTTCCGTTGCCGATCTGATCCGTCAAACCTTTGAAACCGACGCCAATGTGAAAGACTTCTTCAACTTGAGCGGTGACGATGTGGAAATGATGGTCAACATCCTGGAGTGGGGCAAGGCCAGTCCCATGGAGATCGTCACCCACATGGATTTCGGCGCATCCATCGACGCATCGGCCCCCGCCGATACGCCCGACGTTCTGATCGGAAATTATCTCACTGAACTGGCCCTGTGCCGCAAGCGCAACGGCGAAATCAATCAACTGCTGATGCTGGCCCAGGAGGCGCTGTTCCGGTGTCTGCCGGAAAGCGAAATCTTCATTGCCTTTCTGGTCAAGGGTCCCCGGCCGACGCTACAGGGAAAATTTTACGTGGGCACCGTGGCGGACATCAACGCCCGGGATTTTGCCGTTCCCATGGACCAGTCCAATTCAGCCATTGTACGCAGCTTCGAAACAAAGGCGCCTATCGAATGGAGCGCCGGTTCCGAAGGGCTCGGCCTTCCCCACGCGCCGTTTGGAAGGATACCCTTCAAACACGCCTACCTGGCCCCTATCGTCGTCAACGGTCAGACCATCGGCCTTTGCTTCGCCGGGCGGCTGAAGGAAAGCGCCTTCAACGAAAGGGAGTGCATCTGGATCGATCAGATCGTGGATCACATCGCCGGTGCTTTCGAAAAAAGCCGGGAGTAGTGCCACCTGAATAAACCGGGATGAATACGATCAGAAAGAAAATCCCGCCTCAAGAAAGGGACCGCTGATTTCAATATCGGCCAAAACATCCTTCTCGTCGAGGTCGACCTTCTCGTAGCGGTAGCCACCGGCGACAAAAAACGGCCCTGCGAAATTGAATTTGACCCGTCCGATCAGGCTGTAAACATCGTTTCCACTGTAGGAGATGCCCCGGCCTTCGGCTTCGAAGGAGAGCCAGTCGAGGGGGCGCAACTGAACCGCAAGAAAAACCATGGGCAGGGGAATTATTCCGTTTTCCGATTCATTGAGACCGGTTGACGCCTGCCAAACCCGTAAGTCGTAGTCGTAAAAACGGATGTTGAGCCCGATATCGATGTTCAATGTATCGAAGGTGGCCGTTTCCAACAGGGGGAAGCCGTAATACAGGCCGAAGTCGAAATTATCCAGAACGATTTCGGTTTCGAAAGGACCCGGGTCGAAGAAAACATCGCCGAATTTGAACCCGCCTTCTTTGCGGCCCATGGCCTTGAATTCCATGGGAGTAGCCATAAGGTAAATGTTGGGCAGCATGAGCGGCATGTCGATCTTGAGCCGTCCGGTTATCCGGCTTTCAGAATCGTAACCCAGATCTCTTTCCACATCCAAGATATCGTTGTCGCTTAAAATCTTATACCCCAAACTCCCGCTTGGCTCCTGGATCCACCCGCCTACGGCGAACTCCACGCCAGCGGCTCCGGCTGAGGCGGTTGTTGTCAAGACAACCAGAAAAGTCATCACCAAAAGTTTGATTTTCTGCATTACGCAACCTCCTTTGTATTTGTCGTGGATATAAGATCTATCGGGCCTTTTCAGCCCGGCTTGAGCCGGAAAAGAAAACGATTGCCCTGTAACAAATCCAAGGTGTCCGCCACTGCTCAAGTTTTTGCAAAATCCGCCGATTTACCAGAATCAATACTCCAATCCAAAGTTGAGATTCGACAATATGAAAAAACGGTTAATCCCTTTGATAGCCCTGTTGTTGTTCGGTTGCAGCGATGATAACAAATGGTTCGATTTCAAGAATATACCGGGATTCGGCGTTCCAGGCCAAAAAGAAACGACGATAGAGGTCTGCGAGTTCGTGAAGGGTCAACTGCGCATCAGTGGCAGTTGTGGCAATGAAGGTGATGTTCTGTTTGTAATGCCCGGGACCAAAGGCGACAAACGAATCATCAGCGCCCCGAAATGCAGTCATGGCCGCTACGAGGTAATCACATCCAAATTTGGCCGGCCGCCGTGTGAAATCGTTGTGGAAGATGAAAGCGGTAAAAGTGTGAGGGCCAAAGTCAAAGGAACGGATTTCTATTGTCCCTGAGAGGCAGACCTACCCAGTCCTATTCATACCTGTAAAGCTCCTTGAGTTACCTGCTCTCAATGCGGGTATTTATTGTGAATGAAGTTCGCGAGCAAAAAATGAACAGGTTTTAGAACGACAAGGAAAGTGAACCATGAGGCAATCTATCAAAGAAAAGTTAGAAGACCTCGAAAACCAGAACCAACTCCTGACGAGCAATCTGGTGGATTCTATCTGGGTGCTGAATGCCGGGACGTTAAGATACGAATATATTGTCCCTCCCTTCAACAGACGGGACGGGTACACGGCAACAGAGCTTATCGGCCGGTCGATTCTCGAGGAACTCACTCCGCAGGATGCCGAAATTGCGGTGGAGATGTTGGAGACGGCGCTTGATGACTATGATAAAGGCAAACATGAGGCAAAATCGTTTGAAATGGAAGCCATTCGCAAAAATGGCAGCAAATACTGGGTTGAAATAAAGGCCAAGTTACTGGAAGAGCCAGGCCACCCGCTCAAGATTGTGGGCGTTACAAGGGATATTACCGCCAGAAAAACAGCTGAACTGCAAATGAAAAAAAAGAACCGGGAACTGGCTGCTGCATTGGCGGAAAAAGAACGTCTGCTGAAAGAAATCAAGGTGTTGCAAGCATTGCTGCCCGTTTGCAGCGGTTGCAGGAGAATCCGTGACGAATCCGGAAAATGGTGGCCGCTGGATGCATATGTTCAAGAACACACCGATTCCGACTTTACCCACACCATATGTCCGGACTGCAAGGATGTTTTTTACCCCGGCCTGGGAACAAACAAGTTGACATAGAGGTGATCTTGTTCACAGGACGAGGCCGTATCTGTTGCGGTAATGAAAAAGCCCAAGCTGAAAGCATGCCGCTTTCAACCCGGGCCTTCTGGTCCCTTTTCCAGGTTAGCAATGTTCCCAGTGAAACTGGATCTTCAAGTTTTTTAACAAAATGGATGTTAGCTGCTTATTAGAGGGAAAAACCGGGATGTAACCGATCCGGCATAACCGGTTCTTAACTCAGGAATGGAAAAATGCCATTATCCTCCATTCTACCAACCTCCATAAAGCCCCTGCAGCCCATATCCTGCAGGGGCTTTTCTTTTGACAATTTGCGCAACCGATTTTGACAAAATGTGTCAAACTTGCGGGCTCGCAAAATAACAACCACTTGATTTTATATTATATCTAATGTTGGCACGACAGCTGCTATGAGTATTATCCAGCGAAGGATACCATAACCCATTGATCGCTGTTGGTACTGTGCTGGCCATTACGGGACCAGACAGTCAACGGAACGGATCACAAACGCTCGCTCCTCTCCCAAGAACAAGCCCCTTGCCCAGGGGCTTGCTCTGTTTCTACAGAACCCTATCGCCAATCCTATTTTATTGTCTCAATATTTTTCCTTTTTCGAGACTAAATCTCAAATTACCACGCTTTTTAATCGAGACAGCTATATTCGATCATTTCCAAAAACAACATAACATTCTTTTATTATTACCTAAAAATATTTAAATATGTGTTGGCATGCAACCTGCTGTATTCATGAACAAGATCGACCTCCATCTCATCTCCACTCTCCACCTCACTTGGACAAGGCCCCTGCACGGGCCTTGTCTCTTTTTTTGCGGCCATAAAAAAATAAATCAGTCGCCGGGATATTTTTCTGGTGGGTATTTTTCTTGCGTCGGCCCCCAACATTCCCTAAACTGTTTTAAAACAAACATTTTTAATCAATAAAAACAACGAACCGCCGATAATTTCCAGACTAACGCGACCCTTGATCGCAGACATCCTCGGGAAAGAGCGTTGTCGTTCTTATTGGCACAGCCCATCTGCAGCAGAATCCTGACCTTTCCCATTTGTTTTTCTGCCCCGAATCGGTTTTCCGGTACCGGTTTTTTTTGATCATTCTGTCCGGCATCTTTTATTCGCCGGCCTGAAATGATTCGTGATTCGTCCGCCCATGAAGGACAAGAGACAACTCAATTATTGTTGTATTGGGGAGCAGCAAGATGAAAGACGAAAACAAAACCCGATCCCAGCTGATCGATGAACTGCGGGAGATGCGAAAACGGGTTGAGACCTTGACGCGACCGCTGGAGGATGTGGAAAGCATCGCCTTTGAAAATCTGTTCAATCTGTCCGATATTCAGCAGATCCAGGACTTGTTTGCCGATGCCTTTGGCGTTGCGGCCCTGATTACCCATCCGGACGGTACACCCATAACAAAGCCGAGCAACTTCGCGGCGCTTTGCAGCCAGTTCATCCGCAATACCGAAAAGGGAAGCAAAAACTGCAAGTTCTCCGATGCGATGGTTGGGCGGCACAATCCGGCCGGACCCAACATTCAGCCGTGCCTGAGTGCCGGCTTGTGCGACGCGGGCGCCAGTATCACCGTCGGCGGGCGCCATATCGCCAACTGGTTGATCGGCCAGGTCCGCAACGAGATCCAGGAAGAAGAAGACATTATGGCCTATGCCCGTGAACTCGGCGCGGACGAAAGCGCATTTCTAGATGCGTATCGCCAGGTGCCCATAATGTCTCAGGATCAATTCGAAAGAGTCGCTCACATGTTGTTTACGGTGGCCAACCAACTTTCCACGTCGGCCTATCAAAATGTCCAGCAGGCACGGTTCATCGCCGAAAGAAAACGAATTGAAGAATCCCTTCGCCTGACCCAGTTCATTTTTGACAAGGCTCCCATCGGCATCTGGAAAATGGGGCCGAACGGGGAAGTTCTCGATGTCAATGAAAAGGGCTGCGCCAGACTCGGCTACTCCCGGGAGGAGCTTTGCCGCATGACCGTCTCCGATGTCGATCCCAATTTCGATGCCGAGGTATGGACACGCAGCAGAGACGCTTTGGAAAAACTCGGGTCCACGACCATCGAATCCCTGCACAGATGCAGGAGCGGTGAAATTTTTCCGATTGAGGTCATCCAAAACCTGGTACGGTTCGAGGACCAAACGTTCCATGTTGCCTTTGTTCAGGACATTACCGAGCGCAAGTTAATGGAAGATGCGTTAAAGGAGAGCGAACAGCGTTTGGAGCTGGCCTTGTCGGGTGCCAATGAGGGCATCTGGGACTGGAATATCCCTGAAGACGACCTTTATCTGGATCCTCGTTATTACACCATGGCCGGATATCGGCCCGATGATTTTCCAGCCACATACGACGAAATTCTGAAACGCATTCACAAAGACGACCTAAAACGAGTGACAACAGCCAACGATCAATATCTGGAAGGACGGCTGGATGCCTTTGAGGTGGAGTTCAGGTTTCAGCGCAAAGACGGAAGTTATATGTGGATTCGGGCCAAAGGCAAACTCGTTGCCCCGGATGACAAGGGGAAGCCCACCCGTTTCATCGGCACGCACGCCGATATCACCGAGCGTAAACGGGCGGAGGAGGCGTTGCGGGAAAACGAACAACTGCTAAATAATATTTTGGAATCGATGAATGAAGGTCTTTTGGTGTTAGACAGGAATTTCAAATGTACGATTTTCAACCGTTCGATGGCGAATATGGTCTCGTCGAAAAAAGAGCACGCTATCGGAAAAATCCCCTGGGAAGCATTCCCGGTGCTTAAAAATACAGACGTGGAGAAAAATATCCGGAAAACGATGACCGGTGAATCGGCCGGAAATATAGAAATCCAACTGCCACTGCCCAGCGGGGAAATGGCATGGTTTCGGGACAGCTTTTCGTGCCTCAGGAATGCCGATGGGCGTATTGTGGGTGTCGTCGGTGTCGTCAGCGATATTACCCAGCGAAAGCAGGACGAAGAGGAACTTCGCAGCCTCATTCATCAGCTAAAAGAAAGTGAAACTCGTTATAAAGCCCTTCACAACGCTTCCTTTGGCGGCATAACGATCCACGACAAAGGGCGCATTCTGGAATGCAATCAAGGGTTATCGGAAATAACCGGTTATTCTGTGGATGAACTGATTGGAATGGACGGGATGTTGCTGATCGCGGAAGAATCCAGAAAAATGGTAATGGACAAGATCGCCTCCGGCTACGAAAAACCATATGAGGCCACCGGCTTGCGCAAAAACGGAGAAAAATTTCCAATCCGGTTGGCAGCCCGCAATATACCATACAAAGGCAAACAAGTTAGATCGGCTGAATTCAGGGATATTACCGAAGAAAAAAAAGCGGAAGCGGAGCTTCGCCATCTTAAAAACTACCTTTCGAATATTATCGATTCCATGCCTTCGGTGCTGGTAGGGGTGGACCGTGATGGCCGGGTGACCCAATGGAATCGCCAGGCAGAGCAGGTCACCGGGATAAGCGTAATGAATGCCCAATCCAGGCATTTGGCGGACGTTTTTCCCAGATTAACGGAACAAATGAACAACATCAAGGCGTCCATCCGGGAGCGCCGGGTGCTCCGGGACGTGAAAGTACCGATAGAAAGGCAGCATGAAACCCGCTATGAAGACGTGACCATTTTCCCCTTGGTTGCCAATGGTGTTGAAGGCGCCGTGATCCGGGTGGACGACGTAACCCAGCAGGTGCGCCTGGAAGAGATGATGATCCAGAACGAGAAAATGCTTTCCGTGGGCGGCCTGGCCGCGGGCATGGCGCATGAGATCAACAACCCCCTGGCCGGCATCGTGCAAAGCGCAGCGGTTCTGGAGAACCGCCTGCTGGGCGATCTGCCGGCCAATCATAAGGCCGCCGAAACCGCCGGTACGACCCTGACGGCCATCAAGTCCTACCTAAAGCTGCGCAGACTGCCCGACCTGCTTGGCAATATCCGCGAGTCCGGAAACCGCGCCGCCGCCATCGTCCGAAACATGCTAAGCTTCGCGCGCAAGAGCGAAAAAGTGGCTTCCAGTCACGACCTCGGCGCGCTGCTCGATCAAACCATCGAGCTGCTCAGGACCGACTACAACATGAAAAAGCATTACGATTTCAAACAGGTTCGTGTTGAACGGGAGTACGACCCGATGACATCTCCCGTACCCTGCGAAGCCGGCAAGCTCCAGCAGGTATTCATGAACATCCTGAAAAACGGCGCCGAGGCCATGACAGAGGCGACCGATGCACCCGAGCCGCCGGCATTCATGCTGCGGGTTAAAAACGATGGCGATTGGGTGCGGGTGGAAATCGAGGGCAACGGGCCTGGCATGGACGAGGCGACCCGGCGGCGCATTTTCGAACCCTTCTTCACCACCAAACCGGCGGGGAAAGGAACGGGCCTGGGGTTGTCGGTCTCCTACTTCATCATCGCCGAGGATCATGGTGGCGAGATGCGTGTGCATGAAACGGAAGGCGGGGGAACCCGTTTCGTGATCCGGCTGCCGCGGTAGGGTTTGTCTGATGGTTTATCCAAGGACTTTCATGTTTAAACTAAATTTTCCCTCTTTAAATGTTAAATAGTCTTTGGCGGTGAGATTTTTCAAATCCCTCCTGGCCGTTTGGACGGACACATTCCGATACAAGATGGCGAATGGGTTATCACTCAAGATGTTTTTCAAAGTAAATGTAACTTGGGTTGGGTAATCCAACAGCAGATTCAGAAGATCCAGCTGTCTCTTGGTGATATGTTTTTTACTTTGCTGAGACGCATAGTAATCTTTCAAGCTGAACACCCGGATAAAATAAATGATCGTTTTCTTGATCTCTTGAAGGCTTTCCACAGACGCTTTTAGCATAAATGTGAGAAATGGTGTGACATCCTTCTTCAGTTTAATGGTTCTAGAAAATGCGATGTAATAGTCATCCACATTACGATAATAATAATTTGATATCTCCCTGGGCACGTACTTTATTCCGGCTGTTTGAAGCAATATTGCCTCGATCAGCCTGGCGGTACGGCCATTTCCATCCCAGAAGGGATGAATCAGGCAGAAATAATAATGGGCCAACGCAGCCCTGATGAACGGGCTCAAAGACACGATCTCCGGGCTGTTAATCCACCCCAGATACTCCCTCATTAGATTTTTTACATCGTCCAGAACTTTCGGGGGGGTATAAACCCCTCCATGGGCCTTGTCCCCCACATAAACAAGACCATTTCGGTATTGCCCAGGTACATTTTGCTCGTGTGGAATTTCCATGGTTATAATTTTGTGCAGCTCCCTAATCAGTTCCTCGGTCAACTGCACATGCATGCCCTCTTTAGGTGGGTCAAGAGTAGCTGCAACCATATAGGCCTCGATTAAATTTTTAATCTCCTGTTTATCCTTCTGGGTATAAGACTCGATATCTTCACCCTGGGCGATCTTCCTGACGTCTTCCCCGGTAATCGGGTTGCCTTCGATCATGGCTGTGCCTGATATGGAGCTGTACATAATGTCGGGGTTCAGCTGGTCAGCCAGTCTGGGTAAAATCGGCAGATCCGCCACCGTCTCGTTTAGCAGTTCCGCTTGGACAAGCAGGTGATTTACCGTTTCCCTGTTCCAGTCATCGCTGAAATAAAACTTGCCCGATTTAAAAGTCAGAAATGAATGCATTTTTATTATCTTTTTGTTATAGTTTTTGTAACCTTTTTATTTAAAATTAACAATAGGTTGTCTGTTTTTATTGTTAATCTTTGTCACAAATAATATACATATATTTTAAATCGTTTTCAATAAAAAGAGGTGATGTTCCTATACGCTATTAGAATCCTGTATCGAAGCATGTCTCTTCGCAGTCATGTAGTCCATTGCGGTGAATAAATCGTTTGAAAATTTAGCGTTTTCAGCTCTATCAAGAATTGTTTACGATTCAATTCCGGCTGGTCGGCCAGGGGAATGATTTGAAGATCTCATTATAATTCTTAAAGGGTAATGCGATTATTTTGTTGATTCTGACCATGGATATGACTATAGTCAAAATATTCGGCGATGGCAACGAAAGGACTGGGTATGGAACCACAAACGATAAAGGCATCGGTCTTCAAGGCCAAATGTCTTGGGCTCATGGAAAAAGTCAACCAGACCGGCGAAGAAATTGTGATAACGAAAAACGGTAAGCCGATCTCAAAGCTGGTGCCTTATCGATCACGTCCCGCGAGTCTTTTCGGACTGCATGGGGACAAGATACGCAGCAAGGATGATTTGATCGAGCCGATTGACGTTGAGTGGGACGCCGAGCAATGATACTTCTTGACACCCATGTCCTGGTTTGGCTTGACGAGGGCAACCCACGTCTGGGAAGCAACGCGTTGAAGCAGATCAACACCGCTTTTGGGGATAGTGATCTTGCGGTTTCCGCCATCAGCTTCTGGGAAATTTCAATGCTGGTTCAGAAAGAAAGGCTGGAGATTCGGATGGAAATGGATGTCTGGCGAAAAGAACTGATCGAAAGCGGTCTGCGTGAAATTCCCCTTGGCGGCGAGATTGCAATCCGTTCAGCCGTATTGCGTGATTTCCATGGCGATCCCGCCGATAGAATGATCGTTGCAACCGCGCTCCAATTATCGGCAACGCTGGTAACCGCCGACAAAAAAATACTCGACTGGCAGAATATTGGCCTGAAAATAGACGCACGCCATTGACCGTTAACAAGGACTTCTCGCCATTTCGCGCAAACAACGAAGGGGTTGCGGCAAGTTGCCTCAACCCCTTTGCTTTATTTGGTGGAGATGAGGGGGATCGAACCCCTGACCTTAGCGTTGCGAACGCTACGCTCTCCCAACTGAGCTACATCCCCATGTTTTGAAAGTCCCCGATCCTAAACAGGCGTATAGAGTTCGGCAAGACCGGTAAAGATTTAGGCCTTATTAACGAGACTGTCAAGACCATCAATCGTTTTGCATCAACATCACCAGGCTGGTCTTTTCTTCCAGCAGGCTTTCCACCATCGCCAGCCGCTCGTCGAGAATCGGCCTGAATTTGGCCAGCAGTTCCGGGCTCAAGGGCTTGCCGCGGCTTTTCTTGACCTTGTTGGGGTTGATGGGCTTGCCGGAAACCCGCACCTCATAGTGTACGTGGGGGCCGGTTGAGATGCCGGTGGAGCCGACCCGGGCGATTACCTCACTCTGTTCGACCAGTTGACCCGGCTTTTTCAGCAGCCGGGAGCAGTGGCCATAATAAGTTTCGTAGCCGTTGGCATGCTTGACGATGAGCAGCTTGCCGTATCCGCCTTTCCATCCGGCAAAGGTGACCCTGCCGTTGCCCGTTGCCATGATGGGCGTTCCCATGGGCGCGCCGTAGTCGATGCCGGTGTGCGCTTTGTAGCGTTTGGAAACCGGATGGAACCGCCGAATGGAAAAGCCGGACGTCATTTTCCCGAATTTCAGCGGCGTTCTTAGAAACATTTTTTTCAAGGGTTGGCCGGTCTCATCGTAGTAGCCGTCGAAGCGGCCGTCGTTAAACAAAAACGCCGAGAAGGTCTTTTGCTTGCCCGCATAACGGGCTGCCAGAATTTTTCCATATTTGACGAAAACGCCATCCTTGTAGCAACGCTCGTACACCACGGCAATGCGGTCGCCTTTGCGCGGGTAGAGATAAAAGTCGATGTCCCAGGCAAAGATGTCTGCAATCATGCCGGCAATGACCCGGTCCTCGCCGCTGTCGGTTACGGCCTCGTACAGCGAAGTTTCGATGGTGAAAACCTTGGCCTCCTGCCGGTGCTCCAGCACGATGTCCCGTTTATGGACATTGTAGCCGCCCTTTTCGTTTTTTATCGCCTCGTATTCGTCCATGGGGCTGGTCTTGTAAACAAACTTCTGAATCAGATGCTGGTTGTCGACACTGACCTGGTAGACGTCCTTGGGTTGAGCGCTTCGAAAATCGAAAACCGGTTTGAACGACCGGGAAAGGGAGAGAATTTCGGCCGGCGGGATGTGGCAGGCCGTCAGGGCTTCGTAAAGGGTGCGGTTGTGCAGCACCCCTTCGACCACATTGAGCATTGTGGATGGTGCCGCGGCAGTCAGAAGGTGCTGGCTGGCCGCCGGCGCCTGAGGCTCCCCGGCAGCCCGGCCGGCGAGGGGAAGCAGCAGGCTGCCGGTCCCCGCGGCAAGGCAGAAAAAAGCAGCAAGCACACTATTTTTCACACGCATATTGGACGTTCCTTTCGAGCATTCAGCCTGGTCCAGGATGGTTTCGGTCGCCTGCACCGATAACTTTAGCTTTCATATCGGTTAGTTAACAAATGACAAACAGGTAATCAACCGTTTTTTTTGGATTTTTTTGAATCGAGAATTTTTTGCGGATTTTATGCAGCCCCTATGGTCCCGAAAAAGCGGCCTGTTTTCGACGGATCAGCGGATCTTGAAAGCCTCATGCCATTCTTCAGAACCCTCCGAAACCAGGATATCGTCGGGATTGATTCTCACGATGGTGATCCCATCGGTCGATCCGCCCTCTCTGAGCAAATGGTCGTTGATGATCACAAACCGTTCGGCGGCGTCCGGGCTCCACACCAGGGCCTGAAGCTCGATCCGGGGGTCGCTGCGGTAGGTTTTATCGCTTTTCTCCGATGGCGGCGTCGGTGGCCGGGAAGGCCGGACGATTTCCCGGGGAAGAACGCGGGACGGTTCTGCCGGCACCGTTTCGTTATGAGGAGCAGGGATCAAAGGCTGATGCCGGGCCTCGGGAGGCTTGGATGGCGGGGCCTTGGCCACCATGGGTAAGGGAGATTTTCGAACTTTTTGTTGAACAGGTTGAACCGGGGCAACCGTTGTCGACGGCGCTTCGGCCCGAAGCGCAGGCGACTTTCCGGCATCCGGGGCGCGCACGACAGCGGACACCTTCTTTTCCGGAGCCGGCAACGGCTCCGGCCGCTCTGCCCGGCGGGTCGGCAAAGGAGTGCTTTTTTGCATCTCAGGGATCGGAGGCGACACCGGGGCGGCGGTGGGCCGGGAAGCATCTGGGCGTTGGTACAGCCAGAAAAGCGCAATGCCGACAAACAGAACCCCCGCGGCACCCAGGGGCAGCCACCACCGCCGCCGAACCGTCGGATAGGGCGATCGTTTGGGCAGCGGCGCCGGCAAGGGAAGGTCTGCGTCTCGCCCTTCGGTAGACTCTCGTTCCGCTTTTTTCAGTGCTTCCAGAATCGAACTCAATGCTTGTTTACCTCAGCCGCCGTAAGGACCGGCATCATCCGTTCAAAGCGTCGTCAAGCCTGGGAATTTCCAGCGTCTTGTCATCGTTGTAGAGAACGATTTTGGTTTGCGGCCCCACCATGCCATCCACGTCCAGACCGTGGCGGGCCTGAATTCGTTCAATCGTTTCGCGGGTGACCAGGTCGTAGGTGGCATCCATTTCTCCCACGGGAAACCCCAACGCCTTGAGGTGCCCTTTGAGAGAGAGAATAACGTCTTCCGGAGAATTGATCGGCACGACCCCCGTGTAGTTGAAATGATTTTTCCAGAGGATATGGACCCTGCCATTCCAGGAGGCTTCCATAACTGCGGCGGGAACGGAGTACTCCTTTTCCCCGTCCGACAGTTGCACCTCGTCGGCACGCATATCCGTCACGGCCAGATAAAGGACGCCGCTGCCGTCGGGATGTGGAAATTCGACAATGGCCGGCAGATTCAGTTTTCGGATCAGGTTGAGGTTGCCGCGCGCCTGAACGATTTCCATATTGTTGTAACGGGCGGACAGGCGAAAATAGGTGTCGCCGTCCAAGACCGTTACAGGTCCCGAATCAATTTTCAGGTTCCAGGCGTTTAATACCGCTTTCAGGGCGCCGGCCCGGGAATCCATGGCATCGGCGGCGGCGATCACCCGGGCAAGCTCCGGTTCCTCGGCAAGGGGTTCTGCAAACGGAGCCGTTTGGGACGCTGTTGGAGCTGGAGCCGGTTCAACCGCCGCCGTTGCGGTTTCGTGGGCGGTCGGCTCTTGCTTTGGCGGCGCATCGGCAGCCGGCGGCGGGTCGTCATCCGTGCTTGCCGTTGGCTCGACCGGTAAGGGAGACGGCGTTTCCGTTGCCGAAGACGCGGGTTCGTTTTGAATTTTATGGTGCACCAGCGGTGCCAGGGTGTTTCCCTGAATGGGATTGCGCAGGATATTGCCGGCAGTCAGCCCCAGCACCAGAAAAACCAGAATGAACAGCAATCCAAGGGTCAGCTTTTCCCGCAGCAGCATCGGCTTGGCGGTCCGGGTGGTTTTGCGGTTCAATTCACGCAGCGCCCGTTTGACAATAGGATTGGTGATGCGGTGCTTGTTGCGGGTATAGGCGGTAAGCAGGGCGCGGTCGCAGGCAATGTTGATCAACCGGGGAACCCCGCCGCTGTATTTGAAAATGGAACGAAAGGCGCCGACGGTAAATTCCAGCCCCGGATTCAGTGAAGCGACGTGAATGCGATGGCGGATGTATGCACGGGTTTCCGCAAAGGTCAGGGGAACCAGGTGGCAGGTCAGGGTAATACGCTGGTTCAGTTGGCGCAGGGCACCGGTTTCCAGCAGCGTCCCCAATTCGGGTTGTCCCACGAGAATGATCTGAAGCAGTTTGCTGGTGGTGGTTTCCAGATTGGAGAGCAACCGCAGCTGCTCCAGCACATCCGGGCTAAGGTTCTGGGCTTCGTCGATGAGCAGCAGCACCCGCTTGCCCTTGACTTTTTGCTCCAGCAGAAAAGCATTGAGCCGGTCGATGAGCGTTTTGACCGAATCGGTGTCCGAGGCAATGCCGAATTCGTCGTTGATCGCCTTGAGGAGTTGCAGGGCATCGAGCTTGGGATTGAAGATGTACGCGGCTTCCGTGTTCTCGTCCAGATTTTCCAGAAACATGCGGCACAGGGTGGTTTTTCCCGTACCCACTTCGCCGGTGATTTCAACGAAGCCGTCGCCATAGGCCGCCGCGTAATTCAGGTGGGCCAGGACCTCCTCATGCATGCGGGAGAGATATAAAAACGCCGGGTTGGGTACCAGCCGAAAGGGTCTCTCTTTAAACCCGAAAAACTGATTGTACATGCTTTTGCCTTAACCTTCGGTCGCCACAACCAACCGGTCAGCATATTGAGCAGGCACGGGTTTGCGTACCGCATCGCAACGGGGGGATCATGGCGTTGGCGGCTACCCGCGAGATCTCTTACTTGGCGATTTTGCTGTTGCGATTCTGAATATATGCATTCCGAAAGGCCTCATAGGGGTCCAGGGCTGCATTTTTCAGGGTTTCGTAATCACCGATGCGAAAAGAGACATCATTGACGGTCCGGATACAGTACATGGCCACATTGGTCGTGTCGGACGTCAGGGCGCCGGCATCGACATTGACCAATTTCATGAACGAAAACGGATTCAACGCCCAATCGCCGACACTGCCCACCGTATCGCGCAGGGTGGAGGGGCCCAAAAGCGGCCAGACGATATAAAACCCGTTGCCGACAGAATAATAGCCCAGTGTCTGGCCAAAATCTTCTTCATGGGGATTCATTTTCGGATTATCTTTTGCGGGATCGAAAAACCCCAGCATGCCCGCTGTGGTGTTGACTGTAAACCGGCAGAACTCTCCTTCGGCGGCCCTCCATTTGCCTTGAAACAGGCAGTTCACAAACCGGACCGGTCCCAGCAGATTGAAGAAAAAATTCTTGATGCTCGAACGAACCGGCGTGGGCAACACGAATCGATATCCGGAAGCCACCGGCTTGAGCACCCAGAAATAGAGTTTGTCGTTGACGGTGAACATGGCTCGGTTGAACCCTTCGATGGGGTCGGCAACCGCCTGCAAGGCCTCGTCTTGATCTTCGAAAACATCCTCACCGCCCTGGTCGAACGGATCGAAGTGATCCGCAGCTTCCTCTATGGCCGGCGCTTCACCGGCGGGAGGTCCGGCGGCATTTTCCTCCGAAGATCCGGCCATGGCGACGCTGCCGGCCAACAGAACGATCAGCATCATCAGTGCCCGCAACATGACCCACCGCTGAGGCGGCCGGACCGCTGGAATCCATTTTTCGACCATTTCGATCAATCCTGCCCGCTTCCAATCAGCCGCTGGTTCTGCTCGGTGAGCTTCTCGTTGAGTTGATCGATCAGTTCGGACGGTTTTTTCTTTTTCAGGATGCTGGCAAACTGGGTGCGGTAATTTTTAACCAGGCTGACGCCCTCGACAATGATGTCGTAGACTCTCCAATGGCCGTCATCGTATTTGCGCATGCGGTAGTTCACCGGTATTTCGACCGTTTCCCTGACGATATTGGTTTTGACCTCGGCGTACACCTCTTGAAGGATTTCCTGTCCGAGGTAAACGATCTTTTCGTTGTGGTACTCCCCCTGAATTTTATCGATGTAGGTGTTGCCCAGAAACTGAGCGAAAACATCCACAAAGGCTTTTTTTTCGGCATCGGTAAAACTTTGCCAGTTGCGTGCCACGGCCCGCTGTGAAATTTCTTCGAAGTCGAACATCGGCTGGACGATCTGCCAGATCGCGTTGCGCTGGGCCTGTTTGGTCCCGGCTTCTTTATACTGGGGATCGTTGAGAATTTTGATGACCTCGTCGATAGGCGTCTTGATCACCGCCATGGGCTCCGTGGATGCAGCCGCAGTCGGGCCGATCCCCAGCACGGCAAGTATCAACATACAGGCAAGCAGCCTTCTCCTCATGGTTTTCCTCCGCAATACGATTTTATTATGGTTCCGCCCGTGGCCCTTTAATAAACGCGGGCGGACCACCGCTTCCTGAAATTTTTTATTTCTCGGCATCGCCAAACACATACTTGCTGACCAGTTCCTCGATGTCCAAAGCCGATTCGGTGTCGATGATCATGTCGCCGGGCTTGAGAATGCGGTCCGAACCGCCGGGCGTCAACCGGATGTATTTATCCCCGATCAGTCCGGAGGTCTTGACCGATGCAATGACATCATCGGTGAGCATGATACCTTCCCTGATTTTCAACTGTACGACGGCGACCTGGCGCTCGTTGTCCAGGCGGATATCGGCCACCTGCCCGATCTCCACACCGGCCATGTCCACCTGGGCGCCGGTTTTCAGCCCCGAAACGGAATCGAAGCGGGCATCCAGCAGATAGTAGCCATCTCCGAACCATTCCATTTTGCCAAGCTTGATGGTCATGTAGGCGACACTGATCAGGCCGATCATCACGAACACGCCCACCGCCGTTTCCACAGATGTTTTTTTCATATTGCCTCCGCGGCTGCAGCCCCTTGTCTCGTGGCTGAAATGGTCATTAAAAGGGTGCGTCAGTCATGCAACCCGTTGTATTCCTCGCCCTCTGGCACTTCTCCCCGGATGAAATGCCGGATGACCGGCTCGTCACTGTTCTGGATCTCCTCGGGACTGCCCTGGAAGAGAATCCGACCGCGATCCAGCATGGCAATGCGCTGGGAGATATGGAAAACATCGGGAATTTCGTGGCTGACCATAACCCCGGTAAAGCCGAATGTTTTCTGATAGTCGGCAATCATCCGGTGGGCGGCGTTCTTGCGAATGGGATCCAGGCCGGTGGTCGGCTCGTCGAAAAGAACGATCCGGGGTTCGGTCACCAGCGCGCGGGCCATGGCCACCCGTTTTTTCATGCCGCCGGAAAGTTGGGACGGGTACTTGTCTTCGATGCCGATCAGATCCAGTTGTTCCAACTTGTCCCGGACCCGGCCCTTGATCTCGCTGAAGGCCACCCGCCTGTTTTCCTTCAGTGGCAGGGCCACGTTGTCGTAAACGGTCATGGAGTCGAACAGGGCCGTCCCCTGAAACATATAGCTGAATTTCATCTTCAGCGCCCGGCGATCCGCCTTGGTCATGGCGCCGCGGGACTGGCCTTCGAAAAGAATTTCTCCGGCATCGGGCTCCAGCAGACCGATAATGTGCTTGAGCAAAACGCTTTTTCCGATGCCGCTTTTTCCGATGATGGTCGTCACCTGCCCCTTGAAAATGGACAAATCCACCCCGTCGAGCACGACATTGTCCCCGAAGCGCTTGCAGACCTGATTGAATTGGATCAGCGGTTCGTCCATCGTTTTCTCACAGCAAAAAAGAGGTCAGCACATAGTCGGCCACCAGGATCAACACACAGGAAATCACCACCGCCGAGGTGGTGGAAAGGCTCACACCCTTGGCGCCGAAGCCCTCCTTGCGCATGTGGGTGGTGTAGCCCTGATAACAGCAGATGGTCGCCACGATGGCGGCAAAACAGAACGCCTTGATGAATCCGCCGTTGATGTCCTCCATCAGAACGCTGGATTCCACCCGGCTGAAATAGAGCCCCGAGTTGATCCCCAAAAGCAGCGAGCCGGTCACATAACCGCCGAAAATGCCCACCACATCGAAAATGGCCGTGAGAAGGGGAAAGGCGATCAGGGAGGCACCCAGACGGGGGCTGAACAGGAAACGGATGGGGTCGATGTCCATGGTTTCCAGGGCATCGATCTGCTCGGAAATCCGCATGATGCCGATTTCCGCCGCCATGGCCGAACCGGCCCGGGCCACCACCATGATGGCCGTGAGCACCGGTCCCATTTCCCGAATCAGACTCAGGGCCACGGCTGCGCCCAGCATGCCTTCGGAGCCGAATTTCACCAGGGTATAGTAACCCTGAAGCCCCAGCACCATTCCGGTAAACGCCCCGGTAAGGCAGATGACGAACACGGATTTCATGCCGATAAAATAGACCTGGTCGACAATCTTGTCCGCCTGGAGGGGAAAGGAAAAAAGATGAACGAGCCCCCGAAAGAAAAAGATCGCCGTCCGGCCCAGCTCCTGGACGGGCTCGATGGCCATGCGTCCAAGGCCGGCGAATAAATCGGAGATGGGGTGCGTTCGGTTCATCGCCTTTCCGTCGTCTTCAGTTTCGCCGATATCGATGATATCCTGACAGCCTGCCTTTGTCCGCCGGTCCCTGCCCGGTAGACAAAACAACTGGATCATCGCGCTTAAATTATTTAAATTAGATGATGTCGCCGACGTTGTAAAGCAAGAATCCCATGCCACAGTCCGCCATGAACAACCTGCCGGGCACCTATGCCCTGATTTTTCACTGCGCCGCGCCATTTCGCATCCGGGTCGGCAAATTGGGAATCATCGAGGGTCCCAGAGGGTGCTGGATCTATGTGGGCAGCGCCTTCGGTCCGGGCGGTCTGGCCTCCCGACTGGCCCACCACCTGAAACCGTCGCAACGGCCCCACTGGCATCTGGACTATCTTAAAACCGCCTTGCAGCCCGTGGATATCTGGACCACCACCGATTCGGTCAAACGCGAATGCGCATGGGCCCGCTGTTTCTCCCTCCTGAAAGGATCGATGTGCCCCATTGCCGGTTTCGGGGCCTCGGACTGCGCCTGCCGCTCGCACCTGATCTATCGGCCCCGTCGACCGGGTTTCGTCAGCTTCCGGCGCCAACTGCGCGGGCAAATCGTAAACCACGGCCCGTTGTACCGATTAAGTCCGGCCGACATCCCTTCTGGATAGACGTTCGCCCATCCATTATGGGCATGCGGTCGGAAGTCTTGACTTCATCCGGCCCATTGCCTACAGTGCATGCCGTCGCCGCCACGGCTGACAATTCCCGATGACCCGTACCTGCCGCCTGCCTGTCCTTAAAATGGGACGGGTGCCACCGAAGAAAGGAGACCGCCCATGGCCACTGCCGTCGAAACCACCGAAAACCTGGACCAGGAACAGACCGCGCGCCTCGTTATGGATGTCATGCACCGGACCATTATCCACTATGCGCTCTGGTTCACGGAAATTCGCCACCAGATGGGTATGGAAAAGGCGTTGGAAGCGCTTTCCGTGGCTTCGGAAAAAAGTCTTGGCATTCAGCTCAAGCGGCTGTCCAAAATCCTCGGGTTCGACCTGCAGGACGGCATTCCCGCGCCGCTGTTGAACATGGACAAAAAGGATCTTTCGGCGCTTCTCGATGGGGCCGCCATCAACTGGCTGGCCAACGACGGCGTCTGGTTCCAGGCCGTGGAGTTCACCAACGGCATGAACGACGCCAAGCGCTGCAACGACTCCTGCTGGGCCCACTTTTCACCTTTCGAGGCCTGGTCCATCAAACGCTTCCTCAATCTCGGGAAGCAACCCGGACTGGAAGGGCTCAAACAGGCCCTCGGTTTTCGCGTTTACGCCCGCATCAACGTGCAGTCCTTCGAAGACGATGGACCGGATGCCTTCATCTTCCGTATGAACGAATGCCGGGTCCAGGTGGCCCGCAAAAAAAAGAACCTTCCCGACTATCCCTGCAAATCCGCCGGGCTGGTGGAATACGCTTATTTTGCCAGTGCCGTCGATTCGCGGATTCAGACCGAATGCATCGGCTGCCCGCCGGATGCGCATCCAGACGATTGGTACTGTGCCTGGCGGTTCTCATTGAAAGAATAGCAATGTATTGACATCCGGGCCGCTTTGATTTAATCAAAAGTTTGATCAAATCTTACGGGCGGACCCATGGCACCAGCGAAAACAAAAGACAAGGCCGACGCCGGCCACACCCGCAAGGCCTACCAGGGCATCCGGCAGATGTTGTTTCACAACGAAATCGTGCCGGGGCAGAAAATTGCCTACCGCGATCTGGCCGAACGGCTGGGCATGAGCCAGACCCCTGTGATTCAGGCCCTCAAGTGGCTGGAATTTCAGGGATTGGTCCGCCATGAGCGCCACCGCGGCTACTACACCGAACCGGTCAGCATCCAGGAAGTCGAAGAGATTTACGAATTCCGGGAACAGATCGAACTGGCCCTGCTGCCCCGGACCATGGCGCGGATGGATGCGCCGGCACTTCGGAAGCTGGAAGACGCCCTGCAGGCCCATTTACAGGCCTCCCGCAAAATCTATCTGCATGACCGGCTGCTGAAGGATATGGAGTTTCACCTCACCCTGGCCGCCCTGTCCGGAAACCGTGTCCAGCACCAGACCCTGCGTTTTCTTTTTGATCTGCTCTACCTGAAATATGGAGGCAACATTCTCTTTTCGACCTCCATGGACAAAGCCGACGCCGCCCACAAAGAGTTGTTCGCGCACATTCGCGACGGCAATCTCCAACAGGCCCAGCAGGTGCTTTCCAAACACATCGGCCGCGTGAAGCAGCATGTGCTCGATGGTCTGGACCACCTGATGAAAGAGAAAAGCCGCGCCGGATTTTAACCGCTGCTTTCGATCAACGCTTCTTTCAGCCCCAGCACCGCCAGTTTCTTGGCCTTGGCCTCTACCTCCACCGTAAGATCGAGCCCTTTCCAGCCGTCGGGAAAATCCTTTTGGTCGAGAAAATTCGCTAATGCCGGAACGAAAAGAACCGATGATTTAATGTGTACCTGCATCATGCCGTTCTCAAAACGAAAAATGGAAAACAAGGACACCGAAAGCATGGACAACCTTAAAAAAGTTTTAAAAAAGGTCGAGCGACTGGAACCGATACCCTCGGTCATCCACAAAGTCCTGGATCTGGCCGACGACCCGGATGCGCCCTTGAAGGATTTGATGGACGTGGTCGAGCGTGATCCGGCCATTACCGCCAATCTGTTGAAAACGGTAAATTCCGCCCATTTCGGCTTGCCCGTCAAAGTCGACTCCGTCAAACAGGCCGTTGCCATGCTGGGATTGCAGCAGGTGGTGGAAATGGTGCTTTCGCAAAACCTTTCCGGAAATCTCAAGCCGGCCCAGAAAGGCTACGGCCTGGCCCGAGGAGACCTGTGGCGCCAGAGCCTGGCCGTTGCCATGATTGCCCGGACCCTGGCCAACGAACAAGACCTGATGAGCCTGCCGGCCATCTATACCGCCGCGCTGCTGAAAGATATCGGCAAGGTCATTCTGCACGAATTCGTCGCCGACCAGCTGCCAGCCATTCAGGATCTGGTGAAGAGCAAGGGAATGAGCTTCGTTGAGGCGGAAATGGAGGTGCTGGGCATGGACCACACCACCGTGGGCGGCATGATCGCCAAACAATGGCATTTCAGTCCTCACATGACCTATATGATCGAAAACCATCACCTGACCACGCCCACCGCACGCAACGACCCGGCCACGGTGACTCTCTACCTGGCCGACATGATCGCCATGATGGTGGATACCGGCATCGGGGTGGACCGGTTGGCCTACCATGTGTATCAGGACGTGTTCGAGCAGTTTTTCCCCGACAAGCAGCAGATCAAGTCGCTGATGATTACCTACAAAAGCTTTAAACGTCAGATCCAGGGATTGGTCGAAGCCGGATAACAACGAGAATCGGCTTCCATGTCTCGCTTTGTTTTTCTGTATTAAACGTGTCGGTGAGGCTGTCGGCCCGAACGATGGGCATGCCGATGGTCATGGATGGGAAGTTCTTCGTCAAGGAAAATACGCCCGTTTTCCAGCGTGTAAACATGGCGGGTCGTCCGGGATAAAAAATCGGATTCGTGGGAAATGAGCACCAGGGAAAGGTCCAATTCGTTGAGAACTTTGACCAGGGTCTCCTTGGTGCCGACATCGAGTCCCGTGGACGGCTCGTCCAGCAGCAAAACCTCCGGCTGCATGGCCAGCACCGTCGCCAGAGACACCAGCCGCTTTTCCCCGCCGGACAACTTGTAGGTAACACGGTCCTCAAATTTCTCCAGCCCCAAAAACGCAAGGGTTTCCCGGGAAACGGCGATCGCCTCGTCCCTGCTTTTCCCCAGGTTCAGCGGACCGAAGGCGACATCCTCAAGCACGGTGGGGGAAAAAAGCTGGTCGTCGGCATCCTGGAACAAAAAGCCGATGCGCCGACGGACTTCGGTAAAATCGGCTTCCTCTTTTCTGGGTCGGCCGAAGGCCTCCACCGTACCGGAATCGGGTTTGAGCAGGCCCATGATCACATGAAACAATGTGGTCTTGCCGCTGCCATTGGGCGCCACCAGGCCGATACGATCACCGGCATGCAGGTGAAAGTCCAGGTGATCGAGAACCGGCTTTCCGCCGGGATAGCGAAAACAGATGTCCGACAGGTTGAGAAGAAGGTAGTCCATGTTCAAATCACCCATTCCAGCGCGATCAGCAGACCGACCGCCCCGATGGCGCCAAAGGAGAAAAAAGGATTAAGCGGGTTGGGCGGAAAGTTGCGCAGGCTGACGAACCGACCGGAAAAGCCCCGGCAGACCATGGCGCAGTGCACCCGCCGGGCCCGCTCCGAAGCGCGGACGAAAAGCATCCCCACCAGATAAGCATAGGTGCGATAGGTGTGCAGGCTGGTTGTCGGCCGGAAGCTCCGGATTTTCATGGCCCGAATCAACCGCTGGTATTCCTGTTCGATCACGAAGATGTAGCGGTAGGTGATCAAAAGCAGGTACACCATCTTGTCGGGCAATCGCAGGCGGCTGAGGGCATGGCCCAGCGTATCGACGGTCATGGTGGCCACCAGGGCCATGAAGGCCGTCATCAGGGCCACCGTTTTCAAACTGATCTGGCTGCACAGGACGACTCCCGGCCGCGTAACCCCGACGGGGCCGATTTCGAACCAGACGGGGCCCTCGTAGGACCAGGGCAGCACCAGCCACAGCAGCACCAAAAAAAGTATCGCCGCCAGCAGGCTGCGGGCCACCCGGCGCAGGCTCATTCGCGCCGAGACCACCAGGGTGAAAGACAGGGCCAGGGCAAAAAGCAGCGCCCGGAAATCACAGGCGACCGCCACCACCACGGCGAAACCCGCAGCACCCAGAATCCGCAGGCGCGGGTCGACCCGGTACAGCCAGCCGTCGCCCTCGGCAAAGGCCGCTTCAATCATGAAGGGCGGTTCTCCCGACGATAACGCATATAGGTGCCCAGGCCCACCAGGCCCAGAATGTAGCCGATGCCGCCGAGAATGTCGGTGGCGGAGGGTCCTTTTTCCCGGGATTCAGCCACCATATGGGTCAGCGGCCGCAGTTTTTCCTCCAACTGACGGGCGACGATGGCCTCCACGTCGGCGGCACTCAGTCCGTTTGCGACAGCTGCGGAAACGGGCACGGGCTGTTCTTCGGCCGCCGATGCCGCAACCGCCGGTTCCGCCGAATCTCCCCCCGCAGTCCCCAGATCCTCGGCACTCAGCGTCCACTCACTCCGGTGCCCCATGCCGGCATTGATGATGATGGTCAGCCCGTCGGCCGCCGGCGTTTTGAAGGAGAATTCTCCATTGTCGTCGGTCTTGCCTTCCAGCAGCTGGTTCCCCGCGCTGTCTAGTACCGTCACGGTTCCGCCTTGCACCCGCTTGCCGCCGCTGAATTTGCTTTCGGTAAAAACCCGATCCCCGTCGACCCATGCAAAGATGGTCACTTTGTGGGCCTGGGCCATTCCATGCCCCATGACTATCAAAACACAGATCAAACCGAACGCTTTCAGAAATTGTTTCATACCCTCTTTCCTGCGTTGTAACCGGGAAGCATTTCCGGCTTTACCTTTTTCAGAAAAGCCACACAAAAAACGGTGACGATGCCCTCGATCACCATGATCGGCAGGTGGGCCGCCACCACCAAGCCGGCGACTTCAAGGAAATTTTCCCCCGTGAACACCAGACTGACACCCACCAGGATGCCCGCCAGGAAAACCGAGCCGGCTCCGGCAACGAAGGCGGCCGTAACCGCAACCGGAGGGCTTTTCAAAACAAAGGGGCCGCAACAATAGTAGCAGATTACCGCCGGCCCGGCCATGATCACGGTGTTGACCCCCAACACGGTAAGGCCCCCGAACTGGAACAGCATGGCCTGCAGCAACAGGGCCGTCAGGATAGCGGGAAAGGCCGCCCAGCCGAGCAGCAGGCCCACCACGCCGTTAAGTATCAGGTGAACGCTGGAAGGGCCTATGGGCACATGAATCAGCGAAGCAACAAAAAAAGCCGCCGCCAGCATTCCGGTCTGGGCCACGCGGTCCAATTCCATCCTTTTCAGCCCGGCGGCCGTGCCGGCCAAGGCAATCGCAGCGCCGGTGGCCAGGACCGGCCCGCTCAGCACGCCTTCGGATATGTGCATGCGAACTCCCTTTGTTTGTTACGTTGTGTGCTACTGCCAGTTCTCGAAACGGACCCAGATCACGGCGCCCAATTCCACATCCTTTTCCTGGCCGTCCTGTTTGAGCTTGTAATCCGCGGTATTCAGGGCCGCAAATCCCCACCAGCCCGATTTGGGCGCGGCGTAGGTGAACACGCCGTTGCCGTCGGCCTTGATGGTCTGGGTGACCATGTAGTCCGTGGGCGCATGGGATTTTCCATCCTGGTTGTAGTACTCTACTTCCACTTCGGCGTAAGGAATCGGCTTGCCATCCATTTTGACGACGCCCTGGAACACGTTGCCCGCATACAGACCGTAAGGCTTGGACAGGGGCACGATTTCGGTCTTCAACCCAAGTTCCTCATCCCAGCCCTCGTCATCGCCGAAAGCGGTGACTACCGTTTTGGTATAATGAACGATAAAGCAATCTTCGGCCGGTTCCCAATAGGGCTGGGGCTCCATATGAAACATGTAGACTCCGGGCCGTTTGACCGCATAATCGAGCTTCCATGCGTTATGGTCCATGACTTTGGTCGGTTTCAATTGACCGAGCAGATCCTGCGCCTTGCCGTTGGCCGATACGGCAAACACCTTGGGCTTGACCAGTTCCATGCCGTGGCCCTCCATGGGATGGGAAAAGGAGAGGGTCACCGTGACACTGCGGTTGTCATCCTGCATCACCATGTTGTCCGATGGGATGACCATGCCGAAGTGCGCCAGGGCGCTTCCCTGGAAAACCACAAACAAGAAGACCACCGCTACGCCTGCCATCAAGTGTCTGATTCTCATGTTTCCTCCGTCGATAGTTTATGGCGCTGTTAAACAAAAAAACCACAAATCCAAACGTCTTTCGAGACGCAGTCTTCGTGGCCAGATGGAATAGTGGAATAATGAGCTATAGGGACTGAAATGGCAGACTTCGGTCTGTCGATGACGGGTTCAATAGCCCATGGCCTGGGCGAGGTCAACCTTTTTTCAATTCCTCGATTACCTGAACCCTTACGATGCATGGATGTACTTTGACGGCCGTCTGTGGTAGACGCGCAAGAAGACACTTGTTAACAAAAACGGAAGTGGAGCCACCGAACGGAGACGATGCCATTTGCTCCCGGCAAAAAGACGACCATGACCAGACCGAAAAAAACCCGCAGAAAGAAAAGCCGCGCCGGTGGCCGGACGCCCGAATGGCTCACCGCCGTTGTAGCCAACGAAAAGGGAGAAATCTTCGACCTGGAAGGCTACGCCGCCGTTGGGGCCGACGGGGCGCAATGCACCTCCCTGACCCCGGCCACCACCATCGAATTGCCCCATGGAAGCGAACTGATGTTCCTGCCGGACCGCGTGCCGGTGCTCCTGGACCTTTCGACCGGAAGAATCGGCCCCGTAGATCGCAATCCCTATGCCCCCGACGAAAAGATTTTTCCCGTGGCCGCGTTCAACTCCCCAGGTGTGGTGCTGACCCACACCTGTGCTTATGAGGAACATGCCCATGCCAGCATCCTGCCCCTGTTTTCCTACGGCGCGGTGGGATGGCAGCAGGAAGGATTCCGTTCGGCCGCCATGGTGGTGGACACCGAGCCCCGCCAGGACCTGCGCCGCATGCCGCAGGACAGGATCGTTGCCGGCGTGCACCAGATGCAGAAACAGCTGCCGGACAACCGCCTGGCCCGCCACCTGGAACACTGCGCCCTGACCTATGGCTGTCCGGCCGGCAAGAACTTCTTTCTCGGCCGCTACGAAGCGCCCCTGCCGACCTCCCAATCCTGCAATGCCCGCTGTCTGGGCTGCATCTCCCTGCAGTCCGACGCCCAGTTGACCAGCAGCCAGAACCGCATTGCCTTTACCCCTTCGGCCAAGGAGATCGCGGAGGTGGCCCTGACCCACATCCGAAGGGTGGAACACGCCGTGGTGAGCTTCGGCCAGGGCTGCGAAGGCGACCCCTTGATGGCGGCCCGGGAAATCGAACCGGCCATCCGCCTGATTCGCGAAGCGACCGCCGAGGGCACCATCAACATGAATACCAACGCCAGCCTGCCGGACACCCTGAAAGGCTTGCTGGACGCCGGTCTGGATAGCATCCGGGTGAGCATGAATTCCGTGCGCGAGCCCTGCTACACCGCCTACTTCCGCCCCCGTGGATACGGTTTCGACCAGGTGGTGGAGAGCATCGACCTGACCCTGGCCAGGGGCCGACACGTGGCCATCAACTACCTCAACTGCCCGGGGTTCACCGACTGCCCCGAAGAAGCGGCGGCCCTTTCGGTCTTTTTGGAAAAACACCCGGTTCATCTGATCCAGTGGCGCAATCTCAATTTCGATCCCCGCCGCTACCTGGAATTTATGCAGACCGCCGCCCCCCTGGGGCCGGCGGTGGGCATGGACCGGCTGCTGCAGATGATCGGCAAACGCTTTCCCCGCTTGCGGTTCGGCTATTTCAACCCGCCCAGGGAACGCTTTGCGGACCAGTTGGAAGCCAACCAAAAGGAGAAGCTCCCATGAAATGGATCGCCGCAAAGGTGGTGATCGACAGCCCGGACACCGGCCTGGCCGCGGACCTGGTGGCAGACACCTTTTACTCGTTGGGCCTCAAGGGCGTGGTCGTGAACGATCCGCAAATGGATCTCCTTCAGGATTGGGCCGACGATGCCGTTCTGCCGCCGCAGGAGCCGGCGGTGACCGGCTATTTTGCCGACACGGATCAAGCGGCCGACAAATGCCGGCGGCTCGAAGACGCACTGATGCATCTGGAAAAAGCCTCCGGTATCGCCAGCCGGGTAGTCTACTCCCGCATCGACGAGCAGGATTGGGCCGAAGCCTGGAAGGAGTACTTCTGGCCGGAACGAATCACCGACACCATCGTGGTCAAGCCCTCCTGGCGGGAATATGCGGCCCGGCCCGATGAAATCATCCTGGAAATCGACCCGGGCATGGCCTTCGGCACCGGCACCCATCCCACCACGGCCCTTTGCATCCGGCAGATTCAATCCCATCTGCGGCCGGGCAACACGTTTCTGGATGTGGGCACCGGATCGGGCATCCTGATGATCGCCGCCGCCAAGCTGGGGGCCGCGAGCGTATGCGGTGTGGACAATGACGAGGTGGCCGTTTCCGTGGCCGAAAAAAACCTGCTGGCCAACGGTGTCCGGGATTACCGCCTGATGACCGGCAACCTTGTCGAACAGGTGAGCGGCACTTTCCATGTCGTGGCGGCCAACATTCTGGCCGAGGTGATCCTGGATCTTCTTCCCGATGTGGCGGCGGTTCTCGAACCGAAGGGAATCCTCATCTGTTCCGGCATCATCAAGGAGAAAAAACGCGCTGTACTGTCGGGTTTGGAGGAATCCGGCCTGGCCGTGATCGAGGTTCTGGAGAAAGAGGGCTGGATGGCCGTCGCGGCGCGCAAGAAGGAGGCCCGATGACGGAGGACAGAGGACAGAAAAAAACCGTCACAAAACCTCATGCCGTCGTGGTGGCCATCGTCTTCCTCGTACTCTGCATGTCCTGTACCCGCGGCGACGATGCGGAAAAAATCCGTGCGCAGATCGCCAGAGGCGCGGAGCTGGCCGAAGCCCACGATATCGGCGGCCTGCTGAAGATGGCCTCAAAGGAGGTCGTGGCCATGCCCATGAATCTGGACCGCAACGGCATTCGGGCCGTTCTTTGGCGAACCTTCAGATACTACGGGCCGCTTGCCGTCTTCTACCCGCGTCCCGAAATCGAAATCAGCGAAAAGGCAGACGAAGCATCCGCTCGGTTTCCCTTTCTGATCGTCCGCAAAGAGCATGACATGCCCGGCCTGGACACCCTGCGCAACGATCCCGTGGCCTGGATCGAAGCGGTCGGCGACAAGGCCGACCTCTACAGCCTGCAATTGGAATGGATACGGAAAAACGGCGAATGGATCGTGGATCGGGCGTTTCTCGAACGGTTTACCGGCAGGGGATTCGAGTAGAAATGAATCGTGCTGGACCGTGACGCATCACGAATAACGCAGCGCCAGCGCCTCCAGGTAGCGGGATTTGACCTGGTCGGTGGCCATGGCCCGGGCCACCGGCGGCAGCCGCAAAATCGCTCCGAGCACGGCAGCCAGGGCGCGATGGTGCCACAACACCCGATTGTCGAACAGCAGATCTTGAAGTTTGCCGCGCTCCACGGCCATGACCACCGCCCGATGGGTGGCATTCAACGGAGTGAGCACCCGCTGCGGCCGATGTTCGAGGGAAAGGCTGTCGGTCCTGGTGCACGCATTCAAGCACACCCCGCAACCCAGGCAGCGGTCTTCGTCCACCCGGGCGATCTTGCGTTTGGGCCGTTTGGGGTCGTTGGCCGAAACCAGGGTCATGGCTTCCACCGGACACAGGGCCACGCACTTGCCGCAGCCGTCGCAGGTGTTCTCGTCCACCCGGGGGAGGAAATGGGTGGTGTGGATCGGGTGCATGACGGCAAACCGCCGCGCGGCAATCATGGCTTCACAGCAGCACCCGCAGCAGTTGCAGATGAAATTGACCCCCTGGCGCACGTTCTCGCCGAACTGGACCAGATTGCTCTCCCTGGCCTCGGCCAGCAACTCCAGCCCTTCAGAGATATCCACGGACCGGGCATGCCCGTGCCGGATCAACGATTCAGCCGCCGTGTTAAAGGTCATGCAGATTTCCATGGGTGCCGAACAGGCCCGATCCAGGTGCAGCATCTTGTGCCTGCAGTAGCACACACTGATGCCGCGGTGGGTGGCGGTTCGGATCACTTCGCTGGCCCGCTCCCAGTCCAGCACATGCAGGCTGTTTTTCTCGGACAGGACCGTTTCGTTGACGAAAGCCCGCCCGAGCTGGGTCTGCCCCGTGGCGAAGAGTTCGCGAACAAAGTCCTCCTCCTGGTTCAAATACTGGTAAAAAAGTTCGGACAGCAGCTTCTGGTCAATATCCTTGCGGATGCGCATCATGGAGAATTCGAAAAATCCGGCCATGGGCGGCGGCAGCACGTAGTGCATTTCTCCATCGGTTTGAAAATCGACCAGCAGCGCCTTTTCGGCCAGTCGCTCCAGCACCTTGCGCGCTTCTTTTTCCGACATCTCCCAGACGCGGGCCGCCTTTTTCACCGTAAACGGTTTTACCGGCAAAAGAGAAACCATTTCGGCTTCCTTTTGATCGAAGAGAATTTTCAGGATTTTTGTGAGCCGTTCGGTCGGGGGCGCTCCCTGGGGAAAACGGTTGAGCCGTTCGGTGAGGCGGGTGTATGCGGATTGGGTCACGACATGAGCCATGGCATTCTCCTTCCGATAAGAATGTGTACGAGAAGGACAGTTATATGGCTATTGGGGGTCTAAAAAGTTATTTGCGAGAACATCAGTATAAACTGATTTTATCAAAACTGCGTAGAGATATCAATCATCCAAAATTTTGGCGCCTTTCATAAAAGGCGATGGCTGTGGTCACCGAGGCGCTCAGCCTATCAGGTCCGGGGGTCGGTAACTCTTCCCATGAAAAGAATCTTGCCGGTAGGATTGTGAAAAATACAGAACAGGAACGGGTGGTCGGCCCTGAAGACCTTTGGTTCCGGTTTGGGCATGGGCATGGCGGTAGCTTGCATCATCACCGCCGTTGCAGCCGCGGCTGTGGTCCCGTTCTCATCGACGGCTACGAATGCTTTGTGGATGACCTCGGAGATAAACACCCTTTCTTCGGCGGTGGTCATGCCCGAAAAATCAGCCGACGTCGGCGAGAAGGCATCCTCCATACCCAGAGCCTTGAGGGTTTTGGACAGGCTGAAGCTGCTGGTGAACACGAACTTCGGAAAATACACTTCGACTTCTTCGCGATGAAGGGCTGCCCTCCAGCCATCCAGTTTTTCAGCGGACAGGGCTTTTTCAAAATTATCCAACCCGTTCGCCATCTTGGGAAGGAATACAATCATGGATAATTCGTAGGCCTTATAGGGCATTTCCAAGGCCTGGAAGCAGTCGGTTTCCAGGTAATGGAAATCTTTATTCTGGAACATCATCGAAACGGGAACCTGGCTGGATTCGGAAACATGAAAGGGCATCTCCCGGGTCGCATGATCGTCAAATGTGTCGGCCCAGGCAGCCTTGAAATAGATCGCATTGGTCAGGATCAGACGCATCATGGGGCTGATCGTACCTTTTGCAATCAAATCCTTGATCCGGTCCCGGGTTTTCTCTTCCACCCAGTCGTTGATCGTTTTGCGGGCTTCATCAGGATGATTTGCAAAATCGACTGGCCTCAGGCCGGCCCCGTAATTGGATTCCGTCAGCGTCAGAAACGCCTGGTTCCAGGGATAACCCTGCTGCCCCCAAAGCGCATTGGCGATGACCAACTCATAAGCGGGTTTCTCGACCGGTTTGATCTCATCGCCGATCTTTTCGTAGGATTTGACAATGCTGGGGTTATTGAGCTGTTGCAACAGGGATTGGAATTCCTGGTGAACTCCCTGGCCGGCTTTTTCAAAATGCAGGACCTTGGCCATTTGCTTGGCCGTTCGGCTCTTTGCGCCGGCATACGTCATGGCCAGGGCCGTCTCGATGCTCGCCGGCGAAAAGAAGAGATTGCCTTCGGAGTCTGCCAATCGGCTGTACAGGTCCAGGGCAAAGTCGTTGCCGGCGGCGGAAGCGTTTTTCCGTACGTCGGTGGCCATAGATAGTGTACAACCCACTGTGATGGAAACGTAAAGGATCAAAAGCAGCTTTTTCCCGAGTATGGATGCCATTGGCTTTATTCTCCTTTAAGTTGTCGGCGCCATTCATAAAGGGTAATCGCCGTGGCCGTGGCCGCGTTCAGGGACTCCACGTTTTCGGCCATGGGAATGGACACGGCATTGTCAAGCCAGCGTGAATCGAGGCCCGGACCTTCCATGCCCGGCAAGAGGCAGAAAGATTCCGGAAAGGCGAAATTGGCGACCGGCCGGCCCGAAGCGGCCAGGGCCACGACCGGCAGTTCTCCGCTCAGGTCATTCAAGGAAGGTCCCGCATAAAGGTTGGTCGATAAAACGGTTCCAGCCGAAGCGCGAATGGCCTTGGGGTGGAAGGGATTGGCGCCTTCGGCGAGCAGAACGATGCGCTCCACCGCAAAGGCAGCGGCGCTGCGGATAACGGCGCCGACATTTTCAGGATCCTGAAACGGGATCAACAGGCTGCAGCCAGGGGCCGCTTTGCCGGCATCCCAGGCAGGGATTTCCGGCAAATCGTAAAGCAGCATTGGCCTGCGGGTGCCGAACAGGTCCAGTTGCCCGAAAAGCTGCGGGGACAATTGAAGCCATTCCATTTCGTGCGGTGCCTCGGCCGGCGGTTCATGGCGGTCGCCGCTGCCGATCCAGGCCCGGCAGCGCTCGGGAGCGCAACGCATCGCCTCGGCGACCAGCCGCCGACCGCAAACGAGGGTCTTCCCTCCTTTTTTTACGCCCCGTCCGGTAAGCAGCTTTTTCAGATCCTTGAAAACCGGATTGGATTCACTTTCGATTTCCCGGATGCGGTAGGGTGACAGTGGGTTGGGAGCCTGCGTGGCCTTAAACGCGGCAACCTTGCGTCGGTAGCAAATCAGACGGCGCCGGTGCGGAGTCTGGGGAATCTGGTAGGCAATATCCTCGGCCAGGTCGTAATCGTCGCAAGAGTCCCGGGCCGCCCGTTCCATTTCCTCATCGCAACGGGGGCCTTTCATGAATAGGACCAGGCCATTTTTTTCCAGACAACCGGACACGCGTGCCAGGGTGTCGGCGATGGGTTCCACGGCCCGGGTGATCACCCCGGCCACAGGCCTGTCAAAGTCCGGGGCAATTCCCCGCTCGATCACTTCGAGACCGGGCAGATGCAATTCCTCCACAACCGTTTTCAAGAAATGGACCCGCTGTTGGCGACTCTCTGCCAGCAGGATGTGCAGATCCGGACGGAAAATTTTCAATGGAATGCCCGGCATGCCGGGACCGGTTCCCAGATCCAGCAACGGAGACGGCAACAGCGGATATTGCAGGGCCGGCAGGATGGAATCGGCATAGAGCTTGACCACCATGTTCTCGAAATTGTGAATCCGGGTGAGGTTCAGCTCGGCGTCGAATTGCCGCAACAGTTGATGGTAGCGCCAGAGCTGCTCGAGCTGAGCATCGCTGAGACGAATTCCGCAGCGCTGCAACAGAAAATCCATCCGGCTGGACGAGGGCGCCGTTTTGCCTGCCGGCCCCCTTTTCTTCTGAAAGCTTGTACCCTTTGGTTTCACATGGTACCCCTTTGAAAACCCATTCCCATGAACCCCGGAAATCCGAGCCGCGTATGGATGCCCTGGACACCACCTTCAACAAATCCGATCGACCGTTCTTTTTCGATAAACGCTGGCCGGTGCTGTACGTGGACAACCATCTGCTGGCGATTTATAAACCATCGGGACTGCTGGTGCAAGGGGACCGCACCGGCGACGTCTGTCTGCTGGATCTGGCCAAACAGTGGATCAAGGAGCGCTACGACAAGCCGGGGAAGGTCTTTCTGGCCATGGTCCATCGGCTGGACCGTCCGGTGGCCGGCGTTGTGCTGTTCGCACGGACATCCAAGGCCGCCGGCCGCCTGGCCCGCCAGTTTCGGGAGCGCAGCGTGGACAAACGATATCTGGCCGTGGTGCAGGGCTCCGTCGCCCAAAAATCGCAACGGCGAATCGATCACATCGAACGGCAGGATCGGATGAGCCGGGTGGTTCCCGCGCCGACGGCAGACAGCCAGGAGGCGCGCCTGTCCTATACGCGATTGGGCACAGCGGGCGACAAGAGCCTTCTGGAAGTCACCCTGGAAACCGGCCGGCGCCACCAGATCCGGATCCAACTTTCCCGCATGGGCCACCCGATTCTCGGCGATCTGCGCTACGGCGCCGACAAGCCGCTGCCGGGAAAACAGATCGCCCTGTTGGCCCGCAGCCTGTCCGTTGAGCATCCCACCCGAAAAACGCAACTGGATCTCATCTGCCCCATCCCGCAGCAATGGCCCTGGCCGGAAGCCGACGCGGCCCAAGGCGAACGCCCGCCCTGGGATTGGCGGATGATGGACTGGCAGGCAATCGATGCTTCAACGCCCTAACGCTCTTACTTATAGCCGGAAATGCCGTAGCTTTCTTTCAGCATCCGGGCGATTTCCCCGCTGGCCTGCATCTGCTTCAACATCCGGTCGAATTCTTTTTTGAACGCCGACAGGTTTTTCTTTTTCGAGAAAGCGAAGTCGTCCCAGCCCAACCGATTGACATGATATTAGAAATTATGAAAATATATCGCTTCATCGAATTTGAACGGCCCGATTCGAAGCCAACACGAATCCTGTAACCATCCGGTTTCCGTAATTACCGGAAAACAAAAGCTGCCATTGGAGCGTTCTCGTGATTCAGCCCGTCTACCTGGACTACAACGGCACCACCCCCCACGACCCGGAAGTGATTGCGGCCATGCGCCCCTTTCTGGAAACCGAATTCGGCAACCCTTCCAGTTCACACTGGTACGGCATCCGTCCCAAAAAAGCGGTGGAGGCCGCCCGGCGGCAGGTAGCCGGTCTGCTGGGCTGCGAGCCGACGGAGGTCTTTTTCACCTCCGGCGGCACCGAATCCAACAACCACGCCATTAAAGGCACAGCCCGGGCGTTGAAAAACAAAGGAAACCACATCATCACCAGCACCGTTGAGCATCCGGCAATCCTGGAGGTGTGCCGCCATCTGGAGGGCGAAGGCTTCACCACCACCTATGTGGATGTGGATGACACCGGCATGGTTCGCGTGGAAGATGTCGCGGCTGCCATCCGGCCCGAGACCATCCTGATTACCGTCATGCACGCCAACAACGAGGTGGGAACCATCCAGCCCATTGCTGAGATTGCCGAGCTGGCCAAAAAACACGGCATTTACATGCACACCGACGCGGCCCAGAGTGTGGGCAAGATCGAAACGAATGTTCAGCGTTTGAACGTGGACATGCTGTCGGTAGCCGGGCACAAGGTGTATGCTCCCAAGGGCATCGGTGCGCTTTATGTGAGCAGGGGAGTGGCGCCCGAAAAGTTCTGCCACGGCGCCGGCCAGGAGATGGGCTGGCGGGCCGGCACGGAAAATGTCCTGGAAATCGTAGGGCTGGGCAAGGCCTGCGAGATGGCCGAGCGCAGCCTGAGCCACACCCAAACCCACCTGAAAGCCATGCGCGATCGCCTGCACAGGGGGCTGACCGATCAATTGGACGAGGTTCGCCTCAACGGCCACCCGGAACAACGGCTGCCCAACACCTTGAGCCTTTCGTTCAAGGACCTGGAAGCCAATCGCATTCTGGAAGAAATCGGCCTGGAGGTGGCCGCCTCGGCCGGTGCCGCCTGCCATTCGGACACGGTTCAGCTTTCCCACGTACTGGAAGCCATGCGAATACCGGTAAAATGGGCCAAGGGGACGGTGCGCTTCTCCACCGGCCGCATGACTACTGCCGATCAGATCGATCAGGCCGTTGCAGTGGTTGTTGATGCGGTTAGGAAACTACGAAAAAATCCGGACTGAAAAAAATATGCCGGAGACGACCGGCAGATGCGCCTGTTCGACGATTTCCAACCTTATTTCAGGCAGTCCTTGCACACCCCGTCCACTCGGACTTCCACCTTGTCGATGCGACCGGGAAAGGTCTGCAACAACGCATCGATATCAATCGTAAGACTTTCCGGACTCAAACAGTCCATGCGGCCGCAGCGTTTGCAGTAAAAATGGGGATGGGGCCGGTGATTTTCGTTGGGCGCCATCCCGTAACAAAAGGCCCGGCCGCCGGTGCTGATGCGCTCCACCAGGCCGTGGTCTAACAAAAGATCCAGGATGCGGTAGACCGTTACCCGGTTGATGGAGCCGGTGCGCTCCACCGTCTGGTAAATATCGCCGGCAGAAAGGGGGAACCGATTGTTGCCGATGACTTCCAGTACGCGCCGGCGGTTTTCGGTGGGATCGAGTTTCGCTTCGGTTAACAGCGCTTCATAATTGCATTGATGGCACATGGCGATCCTTACGGTTAACGTCCACTGGCTTTGCGTGCGGACAGGCGCAGTTTTTCAATGCCCAGGATAATTAAAAAAGCGACCCCGGAAACCAGGATGATCGAAGCGCCCGAGGTCAGATCGAACCGGTAGGCCAACCATAGGCCGGTCATGGTGAACAGGGCTCCCAGAAGGCTTGACCCCGCCATCATCTGGAACAGGGAGGTGGCATATTTTTCGGCGATGAAAGGCGGGATTGTCAACAAAGCGATAATCAGAATCAAGCCCACCACCTGGATGACCATGACGATGGTGATCGCCAGCATTCCGATCATGGTGAAATACAGGCCCCTGACCGGTACGCCCCGAACCTGGGCGAACTCCTCGTCATAGGAGAGCGCTAACAGGTCATTGTAGTAGCCGACGACAAAAACCGCGATCACCGCGGCCATGACGAGCATGGTCCACAAGTCGCTGTCCGGCACCGTGAGGATGCTGCCGAACAGGTAGCTCATCAGGTCCACATGGTACCCCGGCGTCAGGTCCAGCAAGATAATCCCGAAAGCCATGCCCAACGCCCAGATTACGCCGATGATCGTATCGGCGCGATGTTTGGCTTGCAGGGTGATGGCCGCCATCAGCATGGCGGCGAACAGCGAGAATCCGATGGTTCCGGCCATATAGGGCCAACCGAAGAAGAAGGAAAGTCCGATGCCGCCGTATGCGGCGTGGGCGATGCCGCCGGAAAGAAAGACGATGCGGTTGACCACCACCAGCGTGCCCATGATGCCGCAGATGACGGCGGCCAGCAGACCGGCCATCAGGGCATTGCGCATGAACTCGAATTGCAGGGCTTCAAGCATATGATGAATTCCTAAAATTCACTTTTCGGACGGCGGCGTAAAAAGCCCGAGATCAAGGCTTGCGGGCCGCGATAGCGAGCTTAAGCGAGCGAACAATAAATCGATTCAAATCCTTACGGCGAACATTCATGTTCCATCCCGAGGAATGAGGTGTACTAAGCGTACTCCGCAGTGACGAGGGATGAAGCGTAACGCCGATATCGGGTTTTTTAGGCCGTCGTCAATCATCGATCATCCTCGTGTTGCCGCAACACCCGGTGCGGAAGATGCCCGTGGGCAATCAGCTCGACGGGGCACGTCTCTTCGACGGTGCAAGGATACATGGTTTCGAGCATGTCGCCGGTAATTTCCGCCTGGTCGTGGTAATGCAGCCGCCGGTTCACGCAGGCAACGGATTTGATGTAGCGGGAAATGACCAGCAGGTCGTGGCTGACCACGACGATGGTGATTTCCCGGTTGAGTTTTTCCAGAAGCTTGAAAAAATCGGCCTGCCCTCTTGTGTCGATGCTGGCCGTGGGTTCGTCCAGCAGCAGCAGCTTGGGCCGGGTGACCAGTGCCCTGGCGATGAAGACCCGCTGGCGCTGCCCGCCGGACAGTTCACCGATCTTTTTTTCGGCGTGGGCTCCCATCTCCATTTGTTCCAGGGTGTCCAGGGCCTCCCGGCGATTGGCCGCTGTTTTTCTCGCCCAGCGCTTTTTCGGGTCCAGCTTCCCCATCAGAACCACATCCATGGCGGTAATGGGGAACCGGCTGTTGATGTGGACGTCCTGGGGCACGTAGCCGATGCACGAAGACGCTTTGCGCGGGGAATCGCCATTGATGCGGATCGTGCCGGAATTCGGTTTCAACAACCCCAGCATCAATTTCAGCAGTGTGGTTTTGCCGCCGCCATTGGGTCCGATCATGGCGATAAAGTCCCCCTGGCGGACATCCAGATGGATGTCCTCGAGAACCGTATCGCCGTTATAGGAAAAATAGACGTCGTTGATTTCAACCAGAGCCATGGGCACCCTTTGTTAGTTTATTTTAAGGCAGCCTTGAACTTGTCAGCAACCTGACGCAAGTTGGCCATCCAGTCTTCAGCCAGAGGATTGGCCGCCACGACCTGGCCGTCGATTTCCCGGGCGATCAGTTCGGCGCTTTTGGTGGAGAACTGGGGCTGCACGAAAATTACGTGGATGTTGTGTTCTCTAGCATGTTCGATCAACGCTTGCAACCGGGCCGGTTTGGGGTCCTTGCCCTCGATCTCGATGGGCATCTGCTTGAGGCCATAGGCATGGGCGAAATAGCCCCAGGCCGGATGAAAAACCATGAACGACATGCCAAACCTTCCTGCAAGGGTATCTCTCAAATCATTGTCCAGTTGATCGATCCGGCCAGCGAAGTCACGAAAATTGGCGTCGTACACATCCCGATGGGCGGGATCGGCGGTCTGCAGGGCGGTTGTGATCGTTCGCGCCTGAATCCGCACCAGGGGCGGGGACAGCCAGATATGCGGATCGAGACCGGTATGCCCATGGTGGCCTTTTTCATGATCGTCCGCATGGTGTTTCTCTTCGCCATCCTTGCCCGCATGATCTTCGTGGTGATGATGCGCTGCCATGGGAATTTTTTCAATGCCGTCATCCGTGTGGACCACCGTCATTTGCGGATTGGCGGCGGCAATCTTGTCCAGCCAGGCCTTTTCGAAGGGAACGCCGATGGAAAAATAGATTTTAGCCCCGGATAGTGCGGCCATTTGCCTGGGTTTGGGTTCGTAGGTGGCCGGGCTGGCGCCGGGTTGAACCATCGCCTGGACATCCACCAGGTCTTTGCCAATTTGTTGCACAAAAAATTTCTGGGGGACGATACTGACGAAAACAGGAAGCTTATCGGCCGCCGCGGCCGTTGACGCAACGCCAAATACCACACAAAGAATCAGGAAAAATGTAACAAATGCACGGTTCATGTCAGTCTCCTTGGGGCAATGGTTTAACAAAGAAGTGGAACCAGACGCAACTGGTTGTCAACATCCCTTATCCAGTCAATTCACCCTTAACAATCTGTTTTATTAGATTATCCACATCAAATAGCGATTATACGGCAAAAATTCACTATGCAAATATATTGCATCAATCCAACCGGCGCAATGGGACCGATTAAAAAACAGCCCTTTCGCTCTTGGCTTGCCTGTTTCCTTCCCACGTATCTTTTGCTAATAGCTATTCCTTAAGGCGCTAATGGCCGGAACCACAAGGTTGATCATGCAGGAATCAAAGACCACCTCTCGTTTAAAAAACCGAAATTTCAATCGGTTGGCAGCCATCGACTGGCTGCCTGCGGTTTTTCTGGTGGCGGCCTTTTTATTCCTTCCCGCCGGGTCAAATTCGTCCACCCTGAATTCCCTGGCAATCGTTTTTATCAGCATCGTTCTGGAAGCGATTCCGTTCATGCTCATGGGCTCGCTGGTCGGCGGGGTGATCGAGGCGTTTTTAAGCAGGGAACGCATGACCGCATTGCTTCCCAAACGGGGCTGGCAGACCGTGTGCGTCGCGGCAGCCGCGGGTATTCTTTTCCCGGTCTGTGAGTGCGCCGTGGTTCCGGTGGTACGGCGGCTGGTGGGCAAGGGCTTTCCATTTGCCGCCGCTATCGGCTACCTGCTCGGCGGCCCCATCGTCAACCCTGTGGTGGCGGCATCCACCGCCCTGGCCTACGCCTTTGACTGGCGGATGGTGACCCTGCGCCTGGTCGGAGGCTATTTACTGGCCGTCGTCATCGGGCTTGTCATGGGGCGTTTGTTCGAAAAAGCGCCGGCAATCCTTGCCATCGGGGTCGATCCGGTTTCCTCGCCTTGCGGCTGCATGCACGATTCCCATGCCCCGGCATGCGGGTGCGACTCGCCCCATGCTGCCACGGCCCCGGTCGATTGGATGGATAAAGCGGGCGCGGCCTTTACCCATGCGAAAAATGACTTTTTGGCCGTGGGCCACTACCTGGTGATCGGAGCCTTTATCGCCGCCCTGGCGCAAACATATGTCGAACGATCCTTGTTTATTGGATTGGCTGATATTCCGGCGGTATCCGTGCTTCTGATGATGTCGCTGGCCATTTTGCTCAACCTGTGCTCCGAAGCCGACGCCTTTATCGCGGCCTCTTTCCAGGGAATGATGCCGGTTTCGGCACAACTGGCCTTTTTGCTGACCGGGCCGATGCTGGATCTCAAACTGCTTTTGATGTACCGGAGCCTTTTCACCAAACGCGCCATCGTCGCCTTGGCGTCCCTGGTTGCAGTCATGGTCTTTCTATTTTCCATGGGCTGTGAAACGCTCACCGGGATGCGTCCATGAGGTCGCCCGACACCATCTTTTCCCGCTGGCTGCACCCTTTCGTATTCGGTGCCTGGATGGTCGCACTGGTCTATCTGCTGGGCTCCCGGCGCTACATGGACTTTTTACGGCCGGAGTTCGGACTGCTGCTGGTCCCGGCGGTTTTCATCGCCATGGGTTTCATGATCGCCGCTATCGCCGGAAATCGGACGACCGATGCGGACGTCCCGACCGCGTTGCGGGCTGCCGTATTGCTCCTCCCGCTGGTTTTTCTGGTCGGCGCGCCGGATGCCATGCTGGGCGAACTGGCTTTTAAAAATCGATTCGTGGGAACGGGTACGATCGTGTCCAACGCCCGGGAACCGAGTGAGGAACGCTTTCCCTGGGAAGATGGGCAAAACGAAGAAGAGGCGAGCCTCGTCGATATGACCCGCCCTCGTTCGAGGGCCGCAGGCGAGTGTTTCATCTCGGATTTATATCGCCGTGCGGGTCGCTATGACGGTCGGCGGGTTGTCTTCACGGGCATGATCATGCGCGACGAGGCGCTTAAAGAGCACTTCGGCGGCCGGGATACGGCCATCTATCGTTTCCTGATCACCTGCTGCGCTGCCGATGCCCTGCCCCTGGCCGTCGCCGTGGATGCGGACCGGGCTGAACAATTCGCCAAGGACCAATGGGTGCGTGTGAGCGGAACCTATTCCCTGCACCAGGTCGATGACAAAGCCTTTCCGCTGGTTACCGATGCCGCCATCGAACCCATCGAAGCGCCGACGATTCCCTACCTGTTTTAAATCGTTCGCCAAATTGTTCGCAGGTTGGTGTAGGGGCGACCGGCCGGTCGCCCCATGGAGGCATGGAGAGGAAATCGATTGTCACCTCGCACGATACAACCGGTCCAGCGTCCATCGTTTTGGATTATTGCGAATGTATTCGCGCAGACCTTTCAATTCCGGTTCGCTGCGGATGATGTGTTCATAGTAGTTGCGTTGCCAGACTTTCGCACCGGGTGTGTGCCGCATCGCGTTGACCCGGCGGGTAACGGCGGATTTGAAGGCCCGAATGATCGTCGGCAGCGAACCGGCCACCGGTTTTCCGAATTGTTCACGGGTAGGGGCACGGCGCGCCGTGCCCCTACGAGGCCGAATAAAAACAATCCCATGAAAATGATTGGGCATCACCACCCATTCATCCAATTCGATTTCTTTTCTGATGACTGCCGTTTGCGACCACTCATCAGCAACGATTTCGCCAACATCGTTCAACCGCATCTTGCCATCAACGATATCACCGAAAAGACAAATATGCCGGTGGGTACAAATGGTGATGAAATACGCCCCTGGCAAAGAATAATCATATCCTTGCAGACGAATGGACCGACGTTTGTGGACGGTGGGGTTGTCTTTCATTTTAATTCAATGCCATGGTTCGATGGAAGGGCGACCGGCCGGTCGCCCCTACAAAAACCCCGCAATATCAAATAATTCCCGCATCCGACCGTTTCACCCACCCAATCTTGTCCTCCGTATATTGAATCAGAAGATAATCCTCGGGCTGCCGTTCAACCCGCACCTTGGTGCCGGCGTGCAGAACGAAAAGCTGGGTGGCGCTGTCGGTAAAACCGGAACGGACGGAAATTTGAGCGGGCAGGATGACGGCGTAGCGGAACCGGGCGGCTTCGAAGTAATTGAAAACTGCCGTGGCGGAAAAGAGGAGGGTGGCGGCCGCAATCAGGACGATGCTGGGCCGCAGCAGATGTTTTTTGCGGATGACCAGCACCGCCAGGGATATCCACAGCACCGCATTGAGGGCCAACGCGATCCAGCAGATGGTCTCCGGGCTGAGTTCGTATTTCCAGAAAAAAAGGATGCGCAGCAAAGGCGAGGTCTGCTCGCCCTGCTCGTCTTTGGTCAGGGTCAGGGCATAATCGTAGTTGAAACGCAGGTCCGGATCGTCGGGAGTGCGTTTCAGGGCGCGTTCGTACCAGAGCAGGGCGTGGCCCAGATCGCCATTTTTCAGGTAGGCATTTCCCAGGTTGTAACAAAGCGGCCCGCTGTCGACGCCCTCTTCGGCAAGATGCTCAAAAGCCTCGATGGCTGCCGGCCAGTCTCCCTGACCGTAGGCATCGATGCCCGCCATGAAGGTTCGGGCCTTTTCGCTTGCCGGGGCTCCGGTGGCAAGGGAAAGCAAAAACAGCAGGCAGACTGCGGTGGTTAGCCATCGCTTCATGGTGCCAGCCTCCGTACCGCCTGCCGGGTGCGATCCAGCAGGCCGGCCCGTTTGTCCGCATCAAGAATGCCGCCCGAATAGTTAAAGGACTCGATCTCTTCCAGCAGACGGGCGGCGGCATCGGCCGATTCGGCATCCCAGCCGATTTCGAGCAGGCGGCTGCGGGCTTCGGACCAGGTGAGCGAGGTACCCATGGCGCCCATACGGCCCAGGATGGCTGACACCAGGGCACGATACAGACTGGTGAGAAAATCATTGTCGGCTGCCGCCGGGGCGCAAGCCTCTTTCAGGGCCTGCCGGGCACGACCGGCCATGATCCGGCCCGGGGTTTCATCTTTCCGGGTCATACGCAGCAGGACTCGGGTGGCGGCAAAAACCAGGATCGGCAGCGCCAGCAGCAGGCTGAACCACGACAGGGGCATCCGTCGACCGGTTTGCAGGGCCTCCAGTTCCGTCTTGAGCGGCAGGATATCCCGGCCGGTAAATTCCACCCGCTTTTTCAGCGAGGGCACCCGATCCGGTTCGGCCCGAAACACGTCGATGTCCGTGGCAGCGGTTTCCGAGGGGCGGACATGAATTGTCGCGGTAGTGGCGGAAAGTGTCCTGTAGTCGCCCTGATCGACATCGAAATAGGTCAGCGTAACCGGATCGAGATGGTAGTCTCCCGCTTTTACCGGCACCAGGGCCGTACGGAAGGTCTTGCTGCCCGAATACCCGGCGGCCTCTTTGCGGATGGATTCCTCGGGGTTGTCGGTGTAGCTCTTGAAATCCGACGGTGTGGCAATGGTCGGCGGAGCGGCATCCATGATATTTCCGCTGCCGCTGACGGTAACGGCCAGGGTGGTGGAGTCGCCCACCTGAACGTTTGTCTTGTCCAGCACGGCGCTGATCTCAAATTGTCCCACCAGTCCGGAAAAGACGGCATCCGGCGGTTTGGGCGGTAGATCGTCTACCATCACCGTGACGGGATCGGTCTGCAGCACCCGGGTGGTCATCTCTGTGCGACCGAAAAAGGCATCCATGCCGGCAAAGGGGCGCTGCTGGCCTCGGCGCTGGAGCAGGCCCACCTGAAGGACTGCCGGTTCGATGGTCAAGGTTCCGGTCTTGACCGGAATCAGGATAAATCGCACCTCGGTAACGATGAACTCGCGGCCGTTGACCACGGTGCGATAGGATTTCCGGTCTTCGAGTTCCTCGGCCTGAAAACCTTCGAATTCCGGGGCCTGGAACTTGGCTTCCGCCACCTGGACGGCGTTGAAAAGCTGAAAGGTGTAAACGATCTGCTGGCCAACCCAGGGAGAGGACTCCGATACGGCGGCAGACACGTATACATCGCGCTGGCCGCTGTCCACCGGCGGCTCCTTAGAGACCCGGATACGGATGGGGACCGTGTAATGGATCTTGCCGTCGAGGGTCACGGGAATGGCCGGAACGGTCAGCTCGCCGGCCTTGAGCGGAATCAAAACGTAATTGTAGATCATCTGGCGGGAAGTTCGGCCGTTGATCATCTGGTAGCTGCTGGTGGAACCCCGGGAGACGGTCTTGAAGTCGGTCAGGCCGGAAAGATCCACATCGCCGTCCCCGCCCTCGATGGCCACCTGGAGGCTGAGCGACTCCCCGACCATAACCTGGTTGCGGTCCACCACGGCCCGCACCGTGGCCGCCTGGGCGCCGATGGCGGTGGCCAGCAGGATGATTGCAGCAATCGTCAACACTCTATACAATCTACCAGTCCTTTTCTACTCGCTTGCTGCCAGTGGCCGGCATCAAGGCCCGCCCCGGCTGGTCCTGCAACCGGTTGAGCATTCTCTCGGCCTGGCCCGGATCGCCTTCCTGCTGATCCTGGCCGGGCGTTGCAGAGGCCTGGGAGGCCTGCTTTTGCTCAGCCTGCTTGTCCTCAGACGGATCGGATGGCTCCGGTTGCGGCGCCGGCGGTTGCTGGTCCTGTTTGTCCCCGGAATCAGGGGTCGTCTGGTTTTCTCCGGATGGATCACGATTTTGCGGCTGTTGGTTTTCGGAGTTCCCGTCGTCAGTTTTGTTGTCCGGTTTGGACTGACCTTGTTGATCCTGGTTCTGCTTTTGATCCTGTTGCTGGTCTTTCTGGTCCTTTTGCGGGTCATCCGATTTCTGCTGCTGTTTTTGCTGCTGCTCAAGCATCTTCTGGACGAATTCCAGGTTCTCCCTGCTCATCTTGTCGTCCGGATCCAGGGCCAGGGCCGCTTTGTAGTGCTCGATGGCGGCCTTGGCATCGCCCCGCCGGAACTCGGCATTGCCCAGGTTATACTCGGCCTTTTGCTTGAGGGCCTTGTCTTCGGTTTCCAGCACCTTTTTATAGTGGTCGACCGCTGCCTCGAAGTTGCCGGTTTTATAGTAGCCATTGGCTACGTTGTAAAGGGACTCGGCCTTGTCCGGCGTGTGCAGCTGAGCATCCACAAAGTGCTTGAGGGCCTTTTCGTAATCGCCGGCCTGGTAAGCCTCGATGCCCTGGCTGGTGTCGCTGGCCTGCGATGTGGCCGCCGGCAGCACCAGCAGTGCCGCCAGCATCACCGACACCAGCCCTTTTCGAACGACGGGCAGCAGCATTTCGGCCAACAGGCAGACCAGGGCCAGGGCCAGGGGCCATTGAAAACGGTCCTCCCAGACCTGCTTGCGGCTGGAGGTAAGCGTCTGGGCATCCATGGTGCGGCGGATTTCATCGTTGTAGATGGCATCCAGATCCATATCCCCGGCCACGGAGCGCACGTAGGTGCCGCCGGTGATCACGGCGATTTTTTTCAGGGCCGTCTCGTCTAACCGCGAAAGCACGATCTGCCCGCTTTTGTCTTTCTTGAATCCGCCTTCGGCCTCGGGAATGGGCACGCCGTCGCTGCCGCCCACACCGATGCAGAAGAGCTTGATCTCCTTTTCCTTCAGGCTTTCGGCGGCCTTGATCGGGTCGCCATCGCCGGTGTTCTCGCCGTCGGTGATCAGGATGATCGCCTTGTCGGCGGCGCTTTTGGGATCGAAGGCATCGGCAGCGGTAGTCAGGGCTCCGGTGATGTCCGTACCGCCTACGGGCAGATAGTCCGGGGAAAGAGCGTTGAGAAAAAGATTGAAGGCGTCGTAGTCCAGGGTCAAGGGACACTGCAGAAAGGCGGTGCCGGCAAAGGCCACCAGCCCCACCCGGTCACCCTGGAGCATGGTCAACAGGTCGAACACCTCCCGCTTGGCCCGCTCCAGCCGGGAAGGCGAGATGTCTGCGGCGGTCATGGAGCGGGAACAGTCCAAAGCGATGATGATGTCCACACCGTGCTGGCGGATTTCCTGCCAGCGGAATCCGTACTTGGGTCCGGCCAGGGCCACAGCGGTAAACAGGACGGCCGCGGCCAGCAGCAATCCCTTGATCCAGCGCCGCCCATCGGCCATCCGGGGAGCAATGGCCGCCAGGCCGTGCTCCGACGAAAAGCGGCGCAAAATCTCGCGCCGCCGGCGCATGCCGTAGGCGATGGCCAGCACCAGCAGCGGTGCGACCCAGATAAGGAACAGCATTTCAATCCGAAAGAAGCTCATGGCACGACCAGAAACCTCGTATTTCTCAACACCACATAAACAAGCAAAAGAACCATCGCCGGAACCAGCAGCCAGGGGTAGATCTCGCTGTAGTCGGCAAAGATGTCCACCTTGACCTCGGTTTTCTCCAACTTGTCGATGGTATCGTAAATCTCCTGCAATCCCTCCAGGTTCTCGGCCCGAAAGTAAAGGCCACCAGTCTTTTCAGCGATGGCCTTCAATGTCTCTTCGTCGATGCTGACCCGCTGGTAGACGTAGCGCTGGCCGAAAACCGGATCGTTGACCAGAAACGGGGCCTTGCCCCGGCTGCCCACACCGATGGTGTAAATCTTGACGCCCTTCTCCCTGGCGATCTGCCCGGCGGTTTCCGGGGACAACTCACCGGCATTGCTCTGGCCGTCGGTGAGCAGGATGATGATGTTGGATTTGCTCTCGATGTCGGCCAGCCGTTTGATGCTGATCCCGATGGCGTCCCCGATGGCTGTCTGCTTGCCGGCCGCCCCGATTTTCAGCCGCTCCAGCATGCTGACAATGGTGTTGTAATCGCGGGTCAGCGGCAGTTGGGTATAGGCATGGGAGCCGAAAACCACCATGCCGATGCGGTCCCCCGTACGGTCGGCTACGAAATTCTCAACAACCCCCTTGACCGCCTCCAGGCGGTTGACCACCCGGCCCTCTTTCTTGAAATCGAGGGCCGCCATGCTTTCGGAAAGGTCCAGGGCCAGCACGATGTTGATCCCTTCGGTCTGCACCTCGGTGCGCTCCGTGCCCCACTGGGGCCGGGCCAGGGCAACGATCATCAGAACCAGAACCAGGTACTTGAGAACCGGCACCATGGGGCGCAGCCGCAGGGCCGCCGAAGCCGGCACCGCTGCCGCCGGGAAAAGGGCACTGCTGGCCATTGCCGGCGGACGATGCCGACGGCGCCGGTACCAGACGATCAGGGGTACCAGCAGGAGCAGCAGAAAAAACCAGGGTGAGGCGAAACGCAACATAGGTTTACCGAAATCACAACAATCAAATAACAAATTCCAAATAAATTCCCATGACCCAATCTTCAAATTTCAAAAAGCGCTGACGTTTGGATATTGAGTTTTGGAATTTATTTGAGATTTGGGATTTGTATATTGGAATTTTTCTTTTCACTATCCATTTCATCGTTTATGTCAGACGATTGTGTCGTCTGACGCACAAAACCGCGCACGAAAAACAAATCCTGTTCCATCTGTTTCTCGTCCACCCGTTTCCCGGCAAATTTGACCGGCTCCATGGCTCGGCAAAGCTGCTTCAACTGGCGGGCCAGCTCCCGGTCGATGGCCAGCCGGTCGATGCAGGGCAAAAATTCCTCTGTGGTCATTTCCGGTGCGCCTACGGAAAAACGGCCGAAGATGTACCGACGCAGGATGGCCGACAAACGAAAGTAAAAGGCTTTGCCGTCCTGTCCGCGAACATCGCCGATCCCGTCCAGGGCCTGCATGGCGACCATTTCCGGCGGCAGCTCGGGGACGATGGTTTCGATAACACGTTTTTTACGCTGGCGGCGCCACCAGAAAAACAGGGCCGCCAGCAGCGCCACCCCGGCCATGGCCAGCAGCACGGGCACCAGCCAGGGCGGCATGTCGAAGCCCACTGGCACCGGCGGCCGGATGTCGTGGATGTCGGTCATTTGACTCATCGCCGCCGCCGCTCCCTATACCTGAAATACCGCACCAAGGCGTCGGCCGCATCGCCGTCGGTAGGCATTTCGATGCAGTCCATGTCCATGGCCTTGTGGGTCTGAAGGATACGGTCGTGAACCGCCTGACGGTCGGCTTGGAACCGATCACGGGTAGCGCGGTCTCCGGCATCCAGGTAGCGCACGGTACCGGTTTCCAGGTCTTTCAGGGCCACGATGCCGCCCTCTGGCAGTCGGAATTCGCCGGGATCACTGACCAGAACGCTGATCAGTTCGTGTCTACGGGCCGCCGAACGGATGCGCAGGGTGGCCCGGCGGTTGAAACGCTCGGTGAGAAAATCGGAAACGAGAAAGGCCACAGTCCGTTTGCGGCAAACCCGTGCCAGAAAGTCCACCGCGGCTTCGATATCGGTGCCGGTGTGCTCGGGCTGGAAGGTGAAGATTTCGCGGATCAGCCGCCACACGTGGGCCGAACCCTTCTTGGGGGGAATATAGCGTTCCACCTGATCGGTAAAAAGGATCGCCCCGGCCTTGTCGTTGTTACGGATGGCGTTGAAGGCCAGGGTAGCGGCGATTTCGGCTGCGGTTTCGCGCTTGATGCTCTCCGTGGTGCCAAAGTGGCCCGAGGCGCTCATGTCCACCAGGAGCATCACCACCTGCTCGCGCTCCTCCCGGTAGCGCTTGATAAAAGGCTTGCCCATGCGGGCCGACACTTTCCAGTCGATGCTTTTGACGTCGTCGCCGGGACTGTACTCCCGGACCTCTTCGAACTCGATGCCTTCCCCGCGGAAAATCGACCGGTACTGGCCGGCCATGACGGTGTTGACCATCCGACCGGTTTTGATGTGGACTTTCTTGATTTTTTTTATGATTTCGGGAGAAAGCATGGCTTTGTCAGTGAACTGTGATCGGTGAACAGTGAACAGCAAACCCTGAACGATAAACGGGGAACCAGGAACCGCCGTTAAGGCACTTCCACTGAATCGAAAATCCTGCCGATGATCTGATCCGTGTCAATATCCTCGGCTTCGGCCTCGTAGGTCAACAGGATGCGGTGGCGCAGCACGGCCGGGGCAATGGTCTTGACGTCCTGGGGCGTCACGTAAGCCCGGCCCTGTAAAAAAGCGTAGGCCCTGGCGGTCAGGCTCAAAAAAATCGTGGCCCGGGGAGAAGCTCCGAACTGGATGTAGTCGGCCACGTCAATGTTGTAGCCGGCCGGATCGCGGGTGGCAAAAACAAGATCCACGATGTAGTCCTTCAGTTTCTCGTCCATGTAGATACTGTTGATCAGCTTGCCGATGGCGCTGATTTCCGAAGGATCGAGCACCGGCTGCACGGCCTCGGGCGCATCGAAACCCACGCGCTTCATGATCTCTTTCTCTTCATTTTTCTCCGGATAGTCGATGAGAATCTTGAGCATGAAACGATCCACCTGGGCTTCGGGCAGGGGGTAGGTGCCTTCCTGTTCGATGGGGTTCTGGGTGGCCATGACCAGAAAGGGGTCGGCCAGGGGAAACGTGGTTTCGCCGATGGTCACCTGGCGTTCCTGCATGGCTTCCAGCAGGGCCGACTGCACCTTGGAAGGGGCCCGGTTGATTTCATCGGCCAGGATGATGTTGTTGAACAACGGGCCTTTTTTAACGCTGAAATCGCCGGTTTTGGGGCGGTAAATTTCGGTGCCCACCAGGTCCGCCGGCAGCAGGTCGGGGGTAAACTGAATGCGTTTGAAGTCGGCGCGCACCGTATCGGCCAGGGCCTTGACCGCACTGGTCTTGGCCAGACCCGGCACCCCCTCGATGAGGATATGCCCCCGGGTGAACAGGCCCATGAGCAGTCCGTCGATGAGTTCGCGCTGCCCCACCAGAACCTTGGCGATCTCCTCCCGGATGCGATTGACCACCAGATGCTTCTCTTCGATCTGCGCGTTCAGTTCTTCCAAAGACACGATGCTCTCCTTTAATCGGTTGCCCGCTGCACGCTTGTATGCGGACCCGTTTTTACAGGTTCATGCAGGCTCGGTTTCATCGTTTGAAATTCCGGCAGAGGCGCGCCGGGATTCGGTGCAACGGGAAAATAAATAAGCGTCCACGGGTTGTCAAGACGCTCCCGGACACCGGTTTGAACCCTTTTCGGGAGAAATCTCATGGATGAAAAATCACATTTCACGCTTTCCCGTTTTTTCCCTGCCGGTGGGCGCCGATCCCACGGTCCCCAACAGCAGCGTCAATCGCAATCCGCCGTGCCGCATCGGCACCTGTCGGCAGGCAAACGGCACCGTCTGTAAAAGACTTTTCTCGGGGGCGATCAGGGCCACGTCCCATCCTGTAAATGCCGCCTTAAGGTGCCGGCAGATACGCTGAAACAGGTCGGCGGCCTGATGGGCCGATCCGATACGGATGCCATAAGGCGGATTGATGGCCACCAGTCCGGGACCGTTTTCGTACTGGCCGGCCTCGCAATCGAAGAAATCCTTGACGGTCACCGTCACGGCATCGGACAGCCCGTTATCCGATATGATTCCCGACAGCTTCCCGCAAGCGGCGGCATCCAGATCCGATGCATGGACCGGCGGCCGGTCGAACGCCTTTGCATCGGCCTCGGCTTCCCGCTTCAAAAAGGACCATTGAGGCTCGCGAAATGCCGGCCAGCCCATGAAGGCAAAATTTCGCAGGCTTCCCGGCGCCATGCCCTTGGCCATCATGGCCGCTTCTATAGACAGGGTGCCGGAACCGCACAGGGGGTCCACCAGCGGACGGCGGCTGTCATACCCCGCACACATCAGCATGGCGGCCGCCAGCGACTCCCGGAGAGGCGCCCGGGCCGCACCCTGTTTCAGGCCGCGCTTGTAGAGCGGCGCACCGCTGCTGTCCAAAGAGAGGGTCACCCGGTCTTCGGAAAGACGCATAAAAACGGTTTGCGGAAATTCCGCCGATGGGCTCTGGGGTGAGACGTCCCAGCGTCCGGCGATGGCCTCTTTTACGGCCCGGGCGACGACATCGGAATGATACAGCCGCGAGCGCTGGGAATGCACCTTGATCTCTGGACATGTACCCTCGATCAAGTACAACTCCCAGGGAATCGACGCACAATGCTTTTCAAGCTGTCTTGGATTGGTGGCGGTAAAGGTGTCGATGCGCATGAGGATGCGCGTGGCGGTCCGCAGATGCAGGTTGGCCCGCTGACAATCGACGAAACGCCCGCGAAACGTCACGCCGCCGGTGGAGACCCGGATATCGCTTTTGCCAATCCCCAGGGTAATCAACTCCTGACGGGTGCAGGCTTCGAATCCCGGGGAAACAATGGCGTAATAGTCCCGCACCCGGCCGCCGACGTGTCGGCGAACCCGCTTGGCGAAGGCGTCACTGACGCCGGTGTCTTTTTTGGAATCGTTCATCTTTGGGTTGATAAACAACATGATAATTACTAAGTTCCAGAACGAACAAACCCTATCAGTTCGGCAAGCCTTGTTCAATCGCCTTACTCTGAAAGCGCCTTTTTGTCATGTCCACGGTCTTCATCCGAAAAGCGGAATACGATGACGCGGTCATCCGGCCCCTTGTGTTCGAAATGCTGGCGTCCGAGGAGGGCCCGGTCATCAACGCCGGCACCCGGGTGCTGATCAAGCCTAACTTTCTATCTCCGGCGGAACCTGAACAAGCATTGACCACACATCCGCTCATCCTCCGGGCTGCAGCCGAATATTGCCTGGAAAAGGGAGCCAGTGTCCGGATAGCGGACAGTCCTGCTACGGGCAGCTTCGCCAAGGTGATGAAAAAGGGGGGCTACGAGGAATCCTTGAAGGGTCTGGATGTGACGGCCAAACCGTTCGAAGAAACCGTCGCCGTGGATGTGGGGGAACCCTTCGGCAGCATCGATGTGGCAAAAGATGCCATGGACGCCGATGTGGTGATCAATCTAGCCAAACTCAAGACCCACGCCATGATGATGCTGACTCTGGGCGTCAAAAACCTCTTCGGCTGTATCGTGGGCATCCAAAAACCAGAATGGCATTTGCGGACAGGCGTGGATCGGCACATGTTCGGCCGCCTGATCGTAAACATTTACGAAGCGGTCGGACCGGCCTACACCATCCTCGACGGAATTCTGGCCATGGAGGGGCAGGGTCCGGGCAGAAGCGGCACGCCTCGCCATTTGGGCGTGATGCTGGCCGGCAAAGACGCCCACGCCGTGGATCATGTGGCCTGCCTGCTGACGGGTATGAACCCCGAAAACCTGGAAACCCAGCGCAACGCCCGGGAAATGGGTGTCTATAAGGGCGACGTCCATATCAACGGCGACCTGAATATTCTGGACGATTTCCAGTTTCCGGAGCTGGGCTCGCTGGCCATGGAGCCGGAGTACATAGGCCGATTCATGCGCCGCTTCGTGATCCAGCAGCCGGTGGCGAACAACAAGGCCTGCAAATTGTGCGGCGAATGCTGGAAATATTGCCCGACCCAGGCCATTTCCCATACGGATCGGGGCATCTCGTTTGATACCGACACCTGCATCCGCTGCTATTGCTGCCTGGAGGTCTGCCCCCACGCCGCCATCCGCGCCAAGAAACCGTTGGCCGGCAAGGTGATCGATTGGTTCAGGAACCGGTGAATGATTCCCGACCGGCGGGCTGTTAATATTTCCATAGAAATGATATGGGGAAAGAAGCTTTCTCCTCAAAGAAACTTTTAAATATCAGCAAAAGAGAGGTTACGCATGGCTGGCGGAATCAACAAAGTAATCTTGGTGGGTAATTTGGGACAGGACCCCGAAATTCGCTACACGGCCGATGGACGCCCCATCGCCACTTTCTCCGTTGCCACTTCGGAAACGTGGACCGACAAAGGTTCCGGCGAACGGCGCGAAAAAACCGAATGGCATCGGGTGGTTGTTTTTGGCAAGCTGGCGGAAATCTGCGGTGAATATTTGTCCAAAGGACGACAGGTCTACATCGAAGGCAAACTGCAGACCCGCAAGTGGCAGGGGCAGGACGGCCAGGACCGCTGGACGACCGAAGTGGTGGTCGATGTGCGAGGGACCATGCAGATGCTCGGCAACCGGGGAGACGGGGGTGGTTCACGCCCGGCTTCCGGCGGTGGCGGGTACAGTGGTGGTGGTGGTGGCGGTCGTGGCGGAGGGGGAGACTATCAGGATCAGGGATACCCTCAGCAGCCGTATCAAGGCGGCCAGGAAGACGATATTCCCTTCTAGTCGGCTACCTTAAATTTTATTGTCAAAAAGGCCCTCAATTCATTGTAATGATTGAGGGTCTTGCTTTTTGCAGAGCCTGCTTTTTCACAACGCAAGTCTATTGCGGGAGCTTTTTCGCTAATTTTTAACCCCGCGAAGAACGATACTTGATATTATGATTAAATACAGGAAGCCTTCCATTTTCAATTGTTCATTATGAGCCACCAAAGGATCTTCTTCAAATGAAAAGCCTTGCCGGCAAACTGATTCTGTCCATCGGGATTGCCTCCACCCTGCTGGCGACCTACCTGTTTTACGAAACCTACCGCATGACCACTCAGCGGCTCGAGGACGTGGTGGTCCAGCAGGCCGAGATGGCCATGCAGTTCGACCTTTCCATCCGCAGCTACGTGGGTGGGGTCGTTCGGCCAATGATGTATGAATTGCTCGGCGAAGATGAATTCGTGCCGGAAACCATGTCCACCTCCTTTGTGGCTCGCAGCATATTCGAAGATGTTCGCAAACGGTTTCCGGAAACCATCATCAAATTTTCTTCGGACAACCCCCGCAACCCCGTCAACCAGGCCGGCCCCGAGGAACTGAAGGTTATCCGCTACTTCAATGAAAACCCGGATATTAAACGCTGGACCGGCCAGATCGAAATCGAGGGGCGGTCCTATCTGGCCAAATTCAGCGCCCGTCGGATGGTCCCATCATGCCTGAAATGTCATGGAGATCCGGCGGATGCGCCCCGATCCCTGATTGAACGTTACGGTGACAAGGCCGGTTTTCATCGACCTATTGGGGAAGTGATCGGTACCGATACCGTGGCGGTTCCCCTGTCCAATATGACCTCCGCCTTGTGGTCCGAATCCATCGACAAATTTATTCTGATCGGTTTTATGGTGGGGTTTTTCTTCTTTGTCATCACTCAAATTATCCGTCTCAGTGTCACGACCCCCCTGGCTGAAATCAGCCGGCACATGTCCAGGGCCGCAGCGAGCGACAGCTATCGGGATATCGCTGAAATTCGCGTCTCATCAAAGGATGAAATCGGGGAAGTTGCCGACAGTTTCAACGTCCTTTTATCAAAACTGAATGGGTTTTACGACTCGCTGGAAGACAAGGTCGCCGAGCGCACGGCGGACCTCAAGCAGGTTAACGACAACCTGATGCGGGAAATGAGGGCCAGAAAGGAAACCGAAGCATCCCTCGAACTGACCCAGTTTATTATCGATCACTTCTCGGATCCGATTTTTATCGTCCAGCCGGATGCCAAAATCCTGTTCGCCAATAATGCGGCCGGCAAAAAACTAGGCTATCCCCTCGACGAATTGATGCACATGACCATCTTCAAGATCGACTCCAACATCGTTCCATCGGCATGGCCGGCGTTCTGGCAGGAAATCCGGGTCCAGGAATCGGTTCTGATGGAATCCCACCTCGAAGCACAATCGGGGGAACTGGTGCCGGTGGATATCAAAGCCAATTTTTGCAAGCTGGGCCAGACAGAATATATCTTCATGATCGTACACGACATTTCAGACTATAAAAAAGCCCAGGTGGAAAAAAACCTGCTCGAAAAGCGACTTCACCGGGCACTGAAAATGGAAGCCATCGGCACCCTGGCCAGCGGGGTGGCTCACGACCTGAACAACGTCCTGTCCGGTCTGGTTACCTACCCGGAAATGATCCTGATGAACCTTCCTGAAGACAGCGAACTCAAAGCGCCGCTGGAAACCATTCACCAGTCCGGCAGAAAAGCCGCCGATATCGTCCAGGAACTGCTGACCCTTGCCAGAAGGGGTGTTTCCCGCTTTACGCCGGTAAAAATGAATACCATCATCACGGATTATCTCAACAGCGCCGAGCTTGCGGAATTGAAGAAAACGCATTCGAGCTGTCGCATCGAAACCCGTCTTGCGCCCGATCTGCTCAACATCATGGGATCTGAGGTACATCTTTCAAAAACCATCATGAATCTTGTAATCAACGCCTGCGAGGCCATGCCCGACGGAGGCATCTGCACCCTGTCGACCCAAAACCGATACGTCGATCGAACCCTTAAGGATTATGACGATGTCGAAGAAGGCGATTACGTGTTGCTCGAGGTTGCCGACACGGGCCACGGCATTTCGGAAGAGGACAAGGAGAGAATTTTCGAGCCCTTTTACACCAAAAAGGTCATGGGAAAAAGCGGCACCGGATTAGGGACGACCGTGGTGTGGAGTGCGGTCAAGGACCACGAGGGCTTTATCAGCATTCACAGCGAAAAGGGTTCCGGTACGACCTTTAACCTCTTTTTTCCGGCAACCCGCAAGCAAATCGATGAAAAAGAGCCCTCGTTTGTGCTTGCCAATCACCAGGGGGCAGGAGAAACGATCCTTGTTGTCGACGACGTTCTGGAGCAGCGGCAGATTGCCGCTTCAATCCTGGAGCGGTTGGGGTACCGGCCCATCACCGTGGCCGGAGGGGAAGAAGCGCTGGAATACCTGAATGAAAATCAGGTCGACCTGGTGATACTGGACATGATCATGGACCCGGGCATCGATGGGCTGGAAACCTACAGGCGCATCACTGAAATCCGTCCCGGCCAGAAAGCGATCATTGTCAGCGGTTTTTCCGAAAGCGCCCGGGTAAAGGCGCTTCAACGCCTTGGCGCCGGTCAATACTTGCGGAAACCCTATACCATCGATAAATTGGCCGAAACCGTCAAATCCGCGTTGTCTGAATAACGCCGCAAAAACAGGTGATCGGCCCCATCATCCGCCTTGGGCTGAAAGGCTCGGCTTCACCGTTGCAAGGGTTGCCCGACCCGCACCGGCCATGGCCAAACCACGCATCGTCACCGCCGCCAGCACCAGGGTTCCGCCGATAAACGCCCATGTGCCGGGCGCCTCTCCGGTTGCCAGAAAAACCCACATGGGGTTGATCAGCGGTTCGATGGAAGGAATCAGCACCGACTCCAGCGCCCGAACCCGCTTGATTCCATAGGAAAACAGGGCATGGCCGATGCCCAGGGAAACCACGCCCAGCCCGACAAGACCCAGCGTGTCCGTGGCTGTCGGCATCTGCCGAAACATGAACGGCAGGCACAACCCCGCGGCCATGAAATTGCCCAGGGCGATGGGCCAGGCGGTGGATCCGTGGCGGGCTTTGCGCAGATAAATCATGGCGCCCGCCCAGAAAAGCGCCCCCACCGCTCCGGTCAGAATGCCCAACAGGCCACGCAGGGAAAGCGAATCGAGAAAAAAAAGAGCGATACCGGCGACCACCAGGGATAAAAAATACCAGTCCTGCCGCCGTGTGGGCTCACTGAGCATCCTGGGTGCCAGAATGGCCACATAGGCCGACGCGGAATACTGCAAAACGATGGCATTGGCGGCCGTGGTAAACTTGGTGGCGATAACGAAAGAAATGCAGAACAGGCCCGTGCAGGCCGCGGCGATCAGCACGTCCCGGTTCCAGGAGATATGCATGGCCCTGCGGCACAACAGGAGGATCACCATGCCGGCAATCAGGCTTCGCCAGCCGGCAATGGCCAGGGGGGAAAGGGCGACCAACTTGATCAACACCCCGCTGGTGCTCCAGAAAACGGCGGCGCAGACCAGGCTCAACACGGCCAGTCGATTTTCAGGCATGGTGGATCAACTTAATTCCAGGTGTCCGTCATAAAATTTTCGGCATACCCCAAAGATGCCGGCGTCATCGCACGGGCCATGACCAGGCCGGGCCGGCTCACGACAAAGGCGTCGCCCTCTTTCAGCAGGTAATCGCGCATGTCGCCCTGCTGGGTTACCCACACGGTCCCTTCAAGGCAATACAGGGTCTGCCGGCCCCGCTTGCCCTTTACGCCCCAGCCCTGGCCGGTGGCCAGATGGACCACCTTTTCCGGTTTGCTCAAATTGGAAAATATGAATCGTTTGCAAAATGGTTTGTTCTTTTCTGCGACCTGATGCCGAGTATCCATAACAGCCTCCTGTTGCTGCCCATAAAGCAGAATCGGTTGATAACGGGCCACAACGTCTACCGGCCCGGGACCGCCGGATCAAAGACAACTTTGACAATCTGGTATGGGTTATACGTCCGTTTGAAAAGAAATAACAGCCACAGAAAACGTGTTTTGTTATGAGTACAGTTATGATAAATACTGATCTGTACTGGTCGAACAGTTACAATATTGTACTGTTTCCAAAGGAGGCGCGGCACCCATGAAAAAAACGCCCAAATACCAGCAGGTGGCGGAGCGGTTGACCCGCATGATCGAGGAAGGCGTTTTCGGTCCGGGAGTGGCGGCACCGTCGGTGCGCAAATTGAGCCGGCAGTGGGAAGTCAGCATTTCGACGATCCTCAAGGCTTACTACCTGTTGGAGGCGCGGGGGCTGCTGGTTCCGCGGCCAAGATCGGGATTTTTTGTCAGCCACAAACTGCCCAGTTCTCCACCGGCGCCGGAACTTTCCGATCCCGATCCGGACCCCACCACCGTCGGCATGCGCGAGTTGATCACCCGGATTGTCATTCACGACACCCTCAATCCCAAGCTGATCCAGTTGGGCGCCGCCCATCCGGCCATGGAACAGACCGCCACCCGCCAGCTCAATCGCCTGATGGCGTCCGCGGCCCGCCGTATGGGCAATCGGGCCGGCCTGTATATGCCGCACTCGGACAACAGGTCCCTTCGCCAGCAGATCGCCCGTCACGCCATGGATGCCGGCTGCAGCCTGGACGCCGACGAAATCGTGATCACCTCCGGCTGCGGCGAGGCGGTTTCCGCCTGTTTGCAGGCCATCTGCCGCCCCGGGGACACCGTTGCCGTGGAGTCCCCCATCTGCTTCGACGTGTTTCAATATCTGGAAAACCTGGGCCTCAAAGCCCTTGAAATCCCCACCCATCCCAAAGACGGCATCAGTCTCGAAGCCCTGCGCTTCGCCTTGGAAAACAACGCCGTGCAGGCCTGCGTGGTGATTTCCAATTTCAACAATCCTTTGGGAAGTTGCATCCCGGACGCCAACAAGAAAGCTCTGGTCCAACTCCTGGCGTCCCATGACATCCCCCTGATCGAAAACGACATTTTCGGAGACGTGCACTACTCCGCCCGACGGCCGGTTTCCGCCAAGGCCTTTGACACCGATGGGCGCGTCATGTGGTGCGGATCTTTTTCCAAAACGCTCTCGCCGGGACTCAGGGTGGGATGGGCGGCCGCCGGCCGCTACCGTTCGACGGTGGCCTGGCTGAAATACAGCGTCAGCCTGGCCGCGCCCACCTTGTCCCAGGTGGCCGTGGCGGCCTTCATGGCCGAAGGCGGGTATCGCCAGCATCTGCGCCGGATTCGGCGCGTTTACCGGCAGCGGCTGGCCGGACTGCGGCGGGCGGTGATCCGTTTCTTTCCCACCGACATCCGGGTTACCGATCCCGCCGGGGGCTATCTGCTATGGATCGAGCTGCCCGAGGTCGTCGATGCCCTGAAACTTTACCGGCTGGCCCTTAACGAAGGCATCGCCATCACGCCCGGCCATCTGTTTTCCACGGGAGACCGCTATCGCAATTTCATCCGCCTCAATGCCGCCAACTGGTCGGACGAAGCCCTGCCGGCCATCCAGCGCCTGGGTCGGGTCGTATCGGAGATGTCTCGGGGGGAACAAGCGGGCTCTGGCTAACTATATATAGCGATAAGGGTTGATCCCATATCCAACCAGCGGTATAAACAATCAGGCAAGCTTCACCGCGATTCGATCGGAATCGCCCTGAGAAAAGACCCTTTATCCCGCCAGAAGGGCGGCATGGCTGGCAGCAGGCCGGGGAAGCAAACGACAACGAATGGATCGACGGACGTTCCTGGCGAAAAGCGCCGGCCTTCTTTTCGGGGGGATCTTCGCCACCCACATCCCTGCCGCTGCCGAAATCTTCATGCCACCAAAAGCCGCCGATCCCCGAATTGCCCTGATCATCGACGACATCGGTTTCAACCTTACGCGGGCCGAACAATTTCTTACGGCCGGCATCCCCATCACCTTTTCAATTCTGCCCCGGCTTTGCTGTTCCGAAGCCTCTGCCCGGGCACTGCACGACAGCGGTCACGAAATCATGCTCCACCAGCCCATGGAGCCTTTCAGCACCCGCGTTGACCCCGGCCCGGGGGCCATCTTTGTCGATGACCGGCCGGAACAAGTGCGCGATGTGGTGGCCGAAAACATTGCGACCCTGCCCCATATCGTCGGGGTCAACAACCACATGGGTTCCCGATACACCCAGCTTCCCCGAAAAATGGACCAGGCCCTGGATGCCGTCCGGGCCAACGATCTGTTTTTTGTGGACAGCCTGACCACCGGACACTCCACCGCCTTTGCCCGTGCACGGCAGATGGGCGTCGACACCATTCGAAGAGATCTGTTTCTGGATACCCAGCGGAATGAAAAAGCGGTTTTCGGGCAGATGAAGCGTCTGGGAAAAATCGCTTCAAAGTACGGCCGCGCCATCGGGATCGGCCATCCCCGGCCGGAAACCCTGGCGGGAATCCAGCGCTTTCTGGAAACGCCGGAAAGCGAAAACGTCCGGTTTACCTACATTTCACAATTGCTGTAATCTATTGGCTCTCCGGCTCTACAAACCATTTTTTCTTGCGATAAACCAGATCCTGACTGCGGGCGATGAGGGTACCGGTTTTCTCCTCGATTACGGTAATTTCATAGAGGCCTGTCCGGCCTCCCAGGTGGCACTCTTTGGCTTCAGCCACCAGGCGGTCGCCCACCCTGGAGGGGTTGAGGAAATGAATGCTCACATTCAGGGCCACGGCCACCTGCCCGCGGGAATTGCTGGCAGCGGCAAAAGCCATGTCACCCAGGGCAAAGATCACCCCGCCGTGGGTGACCCCGTGAAAATTGGTCATCTGTTCGGTAACCGTCAACGACACCCGGCTGTGCCCCGGGGCCACAATCTCGACCTCGGCCTTTAAAAACCGGGCGAAGGCATCGTTTTGAATATAGGCGTCGATGGCCGCCCGGTGCGGTTCATCCGTCATAAAGCGATCTCCTCGAATCGGTTTTGACGACCTACGGATTCAGGCGCCAATCCAGAAAAAACGGTTCGAACACACTGCCGACCAGCAGCCGGTCCCGGAACGCCACGGCCACACTGCAGCCGGACAGCTGGTTCCCGTCATCCAGGTAAACGGTCTGCTGCTCGAAGGTACCGTCCGGCCGGGGGGTCAGCCGGATCACCTCGCTGGGTGAACGATGGCGGGCGGATCGGGCGTGACGGGCGAATTTCAGCGGCTTGGGGTGGGCGCCGATCCACAAGGCGCCGGAGGCGTCCACATCCACGTTGTCCACGGCGGTGCCGCAGGCGACCGTCTGCTTCAGAGCCAACGCACCGCTGCCGGCGTCGCGCCCATACTCCCGCACGGTACCCTCGCTGCAGGCGCAGACATACACGCTGCTGCCGCCGGGTCCCAAGGCGATGCCGTTGGCATAGCCGATGCCCCCGGCCACGTTCCGGCACCTGTTCCCGTCGTAATAGACCACCCCGGACCGCTTCAGGCCCAGATAGTCCTCCAGGGTCTTGCCGAAGGCGCCGTGACTGCCGTGATCGTTGGTCACGTAAAAACGATTGCCGGCCACGGCGGTCACATCGTTGGGGCTCACGATCAGCGGATCCTGGACGGTTTTGCGATGGGCAAGCTGCCCGCCGTTTATGTCGAACAGCTCTACGGTGTGCCGGCCCTGGCCGTGGTTGACCACAAACAGGCCCACCGCACCGGACGGGCCGAAAAGCAGGTCGATGCCGTGGGGTTGGAAATCATCGCCCAATCCCGTTTCCAGTTGGAGCGGAACCGGGTCGTTGACGTTGAGATCGTAAACCCAAATCCCACCGTTGGGCGGTTGGCCCGCCGCGACGGCCCGGCGGTCGCAGACGGACAGGTAGGCCAACCCGGAATGCGGATCCACGGCGATATCCTCGACGCCCACCAGGCCGGAAACGACGGTGCAGTCACCCGGGACCACAGGCTCGATGGATCTGAAATGCCAGAGGCTGTGGAGCCGAAAAACGACCAGCGCGACCGCCAACATCCCACAAAACACCAACAGGAGAATCGTCTTGGATTTCATGCCAGGTTGAGAACTCCTTTACAGGTAACACAATTCCGGCAGCCCTTCACGCCGGCGGACGGCTTCCAGCAACCCCACCGTTCCGGTCATCATGTTGTCTCCCCAGGGCGCGCCGAAAACAATGGGCAGCGCGGATGACGCCGCCATCCGCCGCCGGGGACCGGTGGCCAGAATCCGCTGGACCTGGTCATAGCCAAAGGCGCTGCGGCTGTATGCCCCATGTCCGCCTTCTTCAAGAATTTGGCGGTGGGAGAGCTTTCCGTCGGGAAGATCTTCGAGCAGCCGGTCCAGCCGCTCCACGGTAACGTCCCGGGTGTGATACTCGAAAAATCCGCACAGCACGCCGTCTTCAAGGGCTGCACCCACGGTGTGGGAGGTGGCGATATCCAGCACGAGAAGTCGCTGCATGCCGGAAGCCAGGATATCTTTGGAGGCGCCCAGAATGGCGGCCATTCCCGAGTCCATGACGTAAATCCGGTCTGCCGGCAGGGACCGTGCGTCTTCGGCGATGCTTTTCAGCCGGTTCATCTCCACCGGGACTTCGTCGGACCGGTAAAGCAGTGTATGTGGGGTTGGCTCCTTTTCCAAAACCGCCGTAAACATCTGATGCCTGAAATCCAGGTGGGACACGCCCGCCGGGGGAACGCCGTGGTCCTGGGCGCAGATGGCGACGGCATCGAAAGAAAAAGGCAAGCCCAATCCCTTCACGAGCCGGCGGATGCGTTCGATCTGAAGATCCCCGCTGCGGATGGAACTGAAATCCGGATTGCCGATGAGCCCCTCGGCTTCGTCGTCAGCCACCACGCGGATGCCGTGGGCCGTCACCTTTTCCACGTCGTGATGGATGGTGGCCGCCGCGGATGTCGACATGACCACCTCGTTGGTTTGGGTCCGCTCGATCAGGGCCTGGGAAACCGGACCGCCTCCCATTTCAACGCCGGTGGCCACCAGGTTGCCTCGGCTCTGGCGGATCTCGTCGGCCAGAACCCGCACCGGAGAGCGCACCACCGCCTTGTAATGCAGGTCCTGGTCGGTGTCGAAACAGAGCATGTCCATGGTGCCGGCGCCGATGTCCAGCATGAGATAGCGTCCCAAAAGGCTACTCCTTTTTTAGTGCTTCCGTCGCTCCGGCCCCCTTGAATTGACGGATTTTCTCCCGTAAAAATTTCCGCAGCCCGTTCCTTTCCTGATCGAAGGCCTGGTCCAGGGGGCCATGGTTGCGGTTTTCGATCAGGGTTTTGATAATGCTCAGCAATTGCGGATCGGTCTGAACGATCTGGGCGGCAATGGTTTTGGCGCGCTCCAGCAGCTGCTCGCCAGGCAGGATCTCATTGACCAACCCCCAGGCCAGGGCGGTATGGGCGTAAACGGGCTGGCAGGCGAAGGAGATCTGCTTGGCCCGGCGTTGGCCCACGGTCTGCTGAAGCAGCTGGGTCATGCCCCAGCCGGGATGAATGCCCACGCGGGCATGGGTATCGGCAAACTGGGCGTTTTCGGCGGCGATGATGAAATCGCAATTCAGGGCCAGCTCGAACCCGCCGGTAATGGCATGGCCGTTGACCGCTGCGATAATGGGCTTTTTGCAGGCCCGCATCAGATCCGGCAGGTCGCTGCCGTCTCCCCGGGGATCGAAAAGGTTTTCTCTGCCGATGGCTTCCAGATCCAGGCCCGCGCAAAACGAAGGCCCGTTGCCGGTAATGATGGCCACCCGGATATCCTCGCGGCCGGCCACCGCATCCAGGGCGTCGTATAGATGAACCAGCAGTTGCTGGTTGATGGCATTGCGCCGCTCGGGGCGGTTCAGCGTGATGACCGCCGTCTGATGATCCACTTCGAAAAGCACCGGTGGCACCATAATTGTCCTCTCCATGGAAATTCAATGGTGCTCCCATGCGGAGCAAGGGAGCAAGATGCCCGAAAACTCAAGTCAGAGAACCGTAAATGGCTAATTTTTTTCCACGGCGTCAGGGTGACCCGCCGTCGGCTGGCAATCGGCAGGCACCTCTCGGGGGTCGTCCAGAATCAACCCGTCGACCCCCATGGCCAGCATGCCGGCAGCGTCGATCTTCCCATCCACGGCATAGGGGAACACCTTGGCGCCCATATTGTGCAGCGTCTTTACCTGCGAAGGGGTCAGTACGCGGTAGTCCGGGTGCCAGGAGAACCCCCGGACCCGCCGGTACCAGTGAAACAGGCTGTCGTTTGCCGGCACATCGGAAAGCAGGCCCAGGGCGATACCGGCATCCAGATTCCGCAGACGTTCGAGCGCCTGCCATTCGAAACTGGACACGAGAACATCGGCCTGCATCCCCATTGCCTGAACCAGTTCCCAGACCTGCCGTTCCACCGCATCCTGTGGCCCATGCGCCTCGAAGGCTTCAGGTTTGATTTCGATGTTCACACCGATGCGTCCCTTCAAAGCCTCGAGCACCTGCGCCAGAGTTGGAACCCTCTCGCCGGCAAACCGCGGATCGAACCAGCTGCCGGCATCCAGCCGGCCGAGCTGCGTCGCCGTATGGGCGCAAACCGGCCCGCTGCCGTCGGTGGTGCGATCCACGCTTTCGTCATGGATGACGATTAGCTGCCGGTCCCGCGACAGGTTGACATCCAGTTCGACCATGTGGGCGCCGGCCGCGATAGCCGCCCGGAAGGCCGCCAGGGTATTCTCCGGATAGTGCGAACTGCAGCCGCGATGGGCCATGATCAGCGGTTTGGGTAAATGGTTAAGCATGCCTTCTCACCGACAAACGCTGTCCTTCGTAAATCGGGTTGCCGCCACGGAGCATCTCTCGGATAAAATTCGGAAATCTGTCACTACCACCCTCCTAACCAAATTCGGTCCAAACAGCAAGCGTTAAGGTTGCGGACCCGGCATGGTGTTTGACTTCCCGGTACCTTGTAGGATAAGGGTCTGCGACGGATCGTAGTGACACCCTGGCAAAGGAGGTCGGCCGTGAAACCCATCGAGGACTTCCCCAAAAAAGAAAAATCTCGAATCCGCTTTGTGCTCACCGATATCGACGATACCCTCACCGTGAAGGGTCGCCTGCCCGCCGCTGCTTTTGGCGCCATGGAAGCCCTCCAAAACAGAGGCATCCGCGTGGTGCCGGTCACCGGTCGGCCGGCCGGCTGGTGCGACCATATTGCCCGCATGTGGCCGGTTGACGCGCTTGTGGGAGAAAACGGGGCCTTCTATTTCCGCTATGACGACCGGGGAAAAAAAATGATCCGACGCTATTGGAAATCGGAAACCGAGCGTAGCGCGGACCGAAACCGTCTGGACGCCATCCGCAAAAGGGTGCTGGACGCCGTTCCCGGCTGTTCTGTGGCCGCAGACCAGGCCTATCGGGAAGCCGATCTGGCTATCGATTTCTGCGAAGACGTCCCCCCGCTGCCCCCGGCGTCGATCAAGGCCATCCAGGCTGTTTTCGAAGCCGCCGGCGCCACGGCTAAGATCAGCTCGATCCACGTCAACGGCTGGTTCGGAGACTATGACAAGCTCTCCATGACCCGGCTCCTGTTCAAGGAGGTCTTCGACCTGGAATTGGATGCGATTCGCGGGCAAGTGATTTTCTGCGGCGACTCGCCCAACGATGCCCCCATGTTCGGTTTTTTCCCCAACGCCGTGGGGGTGGCCAATGTCCGCGCCTTTGCCGACGATCTGAAGACCCTGCCGGCCTGGGTGACCCGGGCCGAAGGCGGGTACGGCTTTGCCGAGATGGTGAACCTTCTTCTGGAGCGATGATATCCTGTTGTTAAGCCCCTTCCCGGTCGGGGGTCGGTTTTTTCCTCTCCGGAGCCTCCCGCGTTGCCCTCCCGAAAAAGGACCGTCGCAAAAACAGGACTCTTTGCACCGTAAACAGTCTCATCGATGCGCCCAAAACGACCGAACACCAGCCTGTAAAAGTTTCTATCCGTCACAAAATCAGGGCATTAAAAAAAGGTTCCGCAACAACCCGACGCGCACGCTTTTTGCAGCGATGGGGCTTTTCGTATTGGCAAATGACAAAAAAAAGGAAAGGAGAAAGAGTACAATGAAAAAATGGATTATTGCTGTGGTTGCGTGCATCTTCCTGCTTGGCGGTGCTGCTTACGGAGAGTTCAAGTACACGATCAAAGCCGAGCACGAAGGTGGCAATGTCACCCCTTCCCAGGCTTATGAGATGGTGAAAAACGATCCGGCGCACACATTTATCGTCGATACCCGGACAAGACCCGAGTATGAATTGATTGGCCATCCGGTGGGTGCGTGCAATGTTCCCAAAAAATTCTGGACCGGAAAGCTCGGGGAGAAAGGGTATGGAATGGCAGAAAACCCCGACTTCGAAAAAGATCTGCTGGCGCGATTCAACCCGGCCAGCGACAAGTTGATTTTCATGTGCCGCAGCGGCAAAAGAAGCTGCCTTTCCTGTCAGGCCGCGATCAAGGCCGGATGGAAGCCGGAAAATGTATGCAACATGCTCGGCGGCTTCGAGGGCGACAAAATCAAATGCAAGGACAGCGCCTTTGACGGCCAGCGCAAACTCGGCGGCTGGAAGAACGAAGGTCTTCCCTGGACCTATCATATCGACAAGGCCCTGGTTTACAAAGCCGACCTTGCACAGTAGCGATGCGGGCAGGCTCCCCCTGCACCGGCGGGAGCCTGCCATCCCCTTTTAATGACGACAGAAGCATTCGACACGATCATTATCGGCGGCGGGTTGAGCGGTCTGTACTGCGCTCACCTGCTGGCGGCGGCCAACCGGTCCTTCGTGGTATTGGAAGCCCGCGACCGCCTGGGCGGCAGGATTTTAAGCCCCGCACACCAGGGGTTCCACTCCGATCTCGGCCCCTCCTGGTACTGGCCGGCCATTCAGCCGAGAATGATGAGGCTGATCCAATCCCTAAACCTTAGCGGCTATCCCCAATTCGAAACGGGTTTGGGCCGGTTTCAGTCTTTTGCCGGGACGGTTCGGACCGTGCAGGGATACGCCACGCAGCCGGCCTCCTGGCGGCTTTGCGGGGGCATGCAGGGCCTGGTGGAAAGCCTTGAAAAAACCATCCCTGAAGATGCCATCCGCCTGAATCATCCGGTCTGCCACATCGAAAAATGCAACACCGGTGTACAGGTCAGCGTGGGCGACCTGGAAGCCGAACCCCGAGCCCGCTTTGACGCCCGCCACGTTATCCTGGCCCTGCCGCCCCGCCTGGCCGCGGCAACCATTCTCTTCACTCCCGAGTTGTCCCACCAGTTAACCCAGGCGATGCTGAAAATCGGCACCTGGATGGCAGGGCAGGCTAAATTTTGCGCTTTTTACGAATCGCCGTTCTGGCGTCGGGCAGGCCTGTCCGGGCAGGCCTTCAGCGAATACGGTCCCCTGGGTGAAATCCACGACGGTTCCAGCCCCGAAAGCAAGCCCTGTGGATTAACCGGTTTTGTCGGCATCCCGGCTGCCCAACGCAGCCAGAAGGAAAAACTCACCGAAGCCATATTGGGGCAGCTTGCCCTTCTCTTCGGCGAGCCGGCATCCCGGCCGTTGGCCTTTTTCTACCAGGACTGGGCCCGTGAACGCTTCACCGCCACACCCTACGACCAACCGCCCATGCATCAGCATCCCCTTTATCACCCCCCGGCGGGCAAAGCTGCCATCTGGGAAGAAACTGTGCTGTTTGCCGGAACGGAAACGGCCAGCGAGCAGGGCGGATATCTGGAAGGTGCCCTCGTAACGGCCGAGCTGGTGATAAAGCGCCTGCAAGCATGAAACCCGCCCACAGTCTCCACGCATTATTGAAGCGCTTTTTTATAAAAAAGCTAACCCACCGATTTTCCATCCTTCTTTCATCTTAAGGCATCGGGTTTTTTGAGGCCGGGTGTAAAAAATACCGTTCAAGTTCCTCCGGTGGACTGCCGATAGTTAAGCCTTGATGTTCGCCTCTTAAAACCGAATTGAGGAACCGATGTCTCTTCGTTTCAAGACAATCATCGGAATTACGGTGATGCAGGCATTCCTGCTGATCACCATCATCTGGAACGCCCAACTTCTGATGCGCCAATCCCATGAGCAGGTACTGCGCCAGAGGGCTGAAACGGCGACGCAACTGTTTGTTACAACAATCGAAGAAGCCGTTCTTTCAATGGATCTGGCATACCTGGACCGTTTCGTGAAAACGGTCGTGAAACACCACGATTTTGTCTATGTACGCGTTTTGAATGCAGATCGTCGGGTACTGGCCGAAGCCGGAACACTGTCCCCGCAAACCCGCCAGTTTCATGCGGACACACATATTCAAAACGTCAAAAACGGTTTTTTCGACTACTTTTCCCCCATCGAAGAAGCCGGTATCGATTATGGCCGGGTAGAGGTCGGCCTCTCGACACAAGCGATTCTCTCCACATTGAAACACTCGCAGACCCGATTCACTTACATCGCCGCCATCGAACTTATTCTTTCGATCCTGCTTTCGGCGTTGCTGGGCTCTTATTTGGTGCGACGCTTAAATAATCTAAAGGAAGCCTCAAAGCGCATATCGATCGGAGAAGTGGGCTATCAGATCGAAACCGTGGGGAACGATGAAATTGGAATTACGGCCAAAATGTTCAACCGCATGTCGCTGCGCCTGCGCGACTCACTATTGGAAATTAAAAATAAAAACAGCTTTCTAAAAAAAGAAATCGCCAAGCGGCGAGAAGCCGAAACCCAACTGGTCCAGCACCGTGACAATCTGGAAAGCCTGATCAAGCAAAAAACGCTTCAGGTTCGGCGGTCGGAAGCCATGCTCAAGATGATTTTGGACTCCATGCCTTATGCCGTCGTGATGGTCGGGACCGACAAACGGCTCCGCTACGCCAATGAAGTGGCGCTTGCCATGATGGGATACGAAACCCAGGATTCCGTCACGGGGTGCGTTTGTCACGACACGTTCTGCCCGACGGAAGCGGACCGCTGCCCGATCCTTAATATAGAGGGAGATTTGGATCGTTCCGAACGGATGCTTCGAACCAGGGACGGCAGGGAAATACCGATCCTGAAAAGCGCCACCCGACTGATGCTCGAAGACGAAGTGGTTGTGCTGGAGACATTCGTCGATATTACCGAACGAAAACAGGTCGAACGGGATCTGAAAAAGGCAAAAATCAGAGCCGAAGAAGCCAACGCTGCAAAAAGTCAGTTTCTGGCCAACATGAGCCACGAGATCCGCACCCCCTTGAACGGCATCATCGGTATGGCTGAATTGGCCTTGGACACGGACCTTTCTGCCGACCAGCGCAAGATCGCCGAAACCATCGAAAAAGAATCCAATACCCTGTTGGAACTGATCAACTCCATCCTTGACTATTCAAAAATCGAGGCGGGAAAGTTTCAACTGGAGAACATCCCCTTCGATCTGCGGGAACTGATTGAAGACGTGGCCAGCAGCATCGCCATCCGCGCGAAAAACCATGGCCTGGAGTTCATTTCCTTTGTCTCCCAGGACATTCCCGGCAAATTGCTCGGCGATCCCGGCCGCCTTCGACAGGTATTGAACAACCTGGCCGGCAATGCCTTGAAGTTCACCGAAAAGGGCGAAATCGCCATCCGTGCCCATACCGTCGAGGAGGGTTCGAACCGCGCCTTGATCCATTTCGAGGTGGCCGACACTGGAATCGGCATCCCGGTAGAGCAGCAGTCGTCCATCTTCGATAGTTTCACCCAGGCCAATGGTTCCACCACCCGGCAGTACGGCGGCACGGGCCTTGGAACGACGATCGCCAAGCAGCTGGTCGAAATGATGGGCGGAGAAATCGGTCTGATCAGTACCCCGGACGATGGCTCTACATTCTGGTTTACGGCGGAATTCGAAAAAGCACCGCAACGGCCAGCGAGAGCAGCCGAGAGCGCCACCCTTTCCGGCTTGAAGGTCATGGTTGTCGATGACATGGACGCCCCAAGGGAGATTCTGGTGGAGTATCTGACCTTCCATGGCATCGAAGCCAGCCAATGCGCCAATCCGATAGAAGCTTTGGCACGCATCGAGACGGCCTCGGCGTCGCCACACCCGTTCAACCTGTTACTGTCGGATATTCGCATGCCGGAAATGGACGGATTTGAGCTTGCCGCCAAAATCAGAGACAAAGATGCCCTGAAAGATATGGCCATCATTCTCATTTCCGGCATCAACGAAATTGGCGACGGTGACAAATGCCGCGGCATCGGTGTCGACGGGTACCTCAACAAGCCCGTAAAATTGGCGGACCTCACCCAGACCATCAAAATGGTATGCGGTGTGGACGTAACTGCGGTTTCCCATTCAAGAACGCTTGTCACCCGGGACACCATTGCCGGGATGAAAAACGGGCAGCTTCACGTTCTAGTGGTGGAGGACTATCCGACCAATCAGCAAGTTACGCTGAACCATCTGCACAAGGCCGGCTATCTGGCGGATCTGGCCGAAAACGGCCGGGAGGCGGTTACGGCTTACGAACGTAACCCTTACGACATCATCCTGATGGATATGAACATGCCGGTCATGGATGGATACCAGGCAATCGAAACCATCCGAAAAATGGAAAAAGCACCGAAAAATGGCGGCACCGCACCGCGCCGGATTCCCATCCTTGCGATTACCGCCAACGCACTGAGTGGTGATCGCGAAAAATGCCTGTCTGCGGGAGCGGACGATTATCTTTCCAAGCCATTGAAAAAAGAGCGGTTGCTGGCCACAATCGCCAAGTGGACCGATTCGCCGGTCCCGGAAGCAGAGGACGCCTGTCTTGAGGAAAATCAAGATCCATCGGACCATGTCGCCGATCCGGTGAACTACTCCCGGGCGCTGAAAGCGTTCGGCAACGAAGCAGATGTGTTGGCGGACGTATTGATCGGCTTTGTAAGCGATGCAAGACAACAGATCGAAAAGGTACGCGATGCCGTTGTCAATGGCGACATCAACATCATTGCCAGCGAAGCGCATTCCATCAAGGGGGGCAGTTCGAACCTGACGGCCGGTCCTCTGGCCGATGCAGCGGCAGCGCTTGAAGCAGCGGCAAAGTCCGGATCATTGGCGCAGACCGCCAGCAGAATCGATGCGCTGGAGGTCGAGGTTCAGCGGATGGCGGAGTTTGTGGACGCGCTTTGAATCAAGACAAACGTGAACGTTGCTCTGAAAAGGAACTTCAATGAAAATCATGATCGTGGATGACGAACGGGTAAGCCGGATAAAAATGCAGCAGATTCTCAAGGGCTACGGCGAGTGCCACGCGGTGGAGAATGGCTTGACTGCCATAAAATCTTTTACGGAAGCACTGCTGGATGAAAAACCCTTCGATCTGATCACCCTGGATATCTCCATGCCGGATTTGGGAGGACCGGAAGTACTGGAGTCCATTCGCAAGCTGGAGTCCAAAAACGGCATTACCGTGGAAAATCGCAGTAAAATACTGATGGTAACGGCCCATTCCGATTACCCGACGGTCGTCGCCAGCATCGAGGCGGGCTGCAACGATTATATTAAAAAGCCTTTTTCAGAGGAGCGCGTCCTGCTCAAACTGAACAAGATGAATCTCGCCTGAACCCGGAAGCCCCGGCAAAATAACCGCCGGGAACCCGCCTTTGAGAAGCTCTTCCAACGCAGCCTCCAATGGGTATCGGTAGCCGTTGAAGGCTGCAACAGTCTTGTGTGTCACTTCTCGCGTTCCACCAGCCCCTTGACAAACCAGCGCTGCATGAAAAGCACCACCAGGATGGGCGGCAACATCACCAGCAGGGAGCCGGCCATGGCCACGTTCCAGTAGGGAATGTCATCCACCTGGGGAATCAGATCTTGGAGGCCGATGACTGCCGTGGTCATATTCGGGTCGGTGGTGATCAGCAGCGGCCACAGGTACTGGTTCCAACCGTAGACGAACTCGATGACCACCAGGGCGGCAATGTTGGTCACCGAAAGGGGCAATAGGATTCTGTGGAAAAACATCATGGCCGAGGCGCCGTCCAGCTTGGCCGCCTCGCACAACTCTTCCGGAACGGTGAGAAAAAACTGGCGGAAGAGAAAGGTGCAGGTGGCCGAGGCCACCAGGGGCAGGATCAACCCCGTGTAACTGTCCAACAAACTCCACTCCAGCGCGATTTCAAAGTCATTGCCCACCCACCACTGGATCAGGCTGTTGAGGTGCAACGTGTCCACCAGCCATTGCAGGGGGCCGAAAATGTTGGCCGCGATTTCGTAGGTGGGCAGGATGCGTACCTCCACCGGCAGCATCAGGGTGCAGAAGACCGTCGCAAAGGCCACCTTGCGGAAACGGTAGTCGAAATAGACGATTGAAAAAGCGCCCAGCATGGAGACGCAGATTTTGCCGATGGTGATGCCCGAGGCCATGATGAACGAATTCATCAATTGCTGCCCCAGGTCGCCCTGTTCCCAGGCCGTCCTGATGTTCACCCAGAACTGGTCCCCCGGCATCAGGGGCATGGGCACCTTGGAAACCTCCTCGATGGGAAGCGTCGCTGCCACGATGGTGTAAAATATGGGAAACCCCACGATGCAGATGCCCAGCATCAGGAATCCGTAGGTCAGTGCGTCGAGTATGGGGGTGCGTTCGACCATAAGCGGGTCACAGGGAATATTGGACTTTGCGCTCCACGAAACGGAACTGGAACACGGTGATGGTAACGATCAGGATCATGAGCACCACGGACTGAGCGGCCGATGATCCCAGGTTCAAGCCAATGAATCCGTCCTGGTAGACTTTGTAAACCAGTGTGTTGGTGGCCCCGCCGGGACCTCCCTGGGTGACGGTATGGATCACGCCGAAGGTTTCGAAAAAGGCGTAGATGACATTCATGACCATCAGAAAAAAAAGCGTGGGGGAAAGCAGCGGGAAGGTGATGGTCCAGAATCGCCGGAAAGGCCCGGCCCCATCCATGGCCGCCGCCTCGATCAGCGAATGGGGTACGGCCTGAAGTCCGGCCATAAAGAATACAAAATTATAGCTGATTTCTTTCCATGCGCTGGCCAAAACAACCATGATGAATGCGTCGGTTCCGGAAAGCACCGGATTCCAGTCAACGCCAAGGCGATACTGAAGGAAATAGGCCACGACGCCGAAGGAAGGGTGCAGCAAAAAAAGCCACAATATGCCGGAGATCGCCGGTGCCACGGCATAGGGCCAGATCAGCATGGTACGAATCAGGGCCTTGGCCCGCAGGGCCCGGTTGGCCAGGGACGCCAGAAAGAGGCCGAAGGCGATACTGGTGACGGCGGTGGCCAGGCTGAAGACGAGGGTGATGCCGATGGATTTCAGATAAAGCGAATCGGTAAAAATATTGATGAAATTGTCGAACCAGACGAAACGGCTGCGCCGGCCGAAAGGGTCGCTGAGCATGACCGACTGCAGCACCCCCTGAATCGCCGGCCAGTAAAAGAAGGTCAGGGTGACCAGGATCTGCGGCGTGATCAGCAGGTAGGCCAGGGTTTTCGAGGTAAAATGGGAGCGCTTGATCATGGGTATCCGGCATCGGCTGGGGCAGTAGGGGCGAAAAATCTTTCGCCCCTACAATCCATCCCGTTGTTCTGAATAATAGGAACCTATTTGTAGGTCTTTTCGAACTCACGCAGCTTTTCGTTGCTGCGCGCCACTGCATCGTCCATGGCCTGCTGCGGGGTCTTGGAGCCGTTCCAGATCAGTTCCATCTCTTCGTTGATGATGTTGCGGATCTGAACGAAGTAGCCCAGGCGAAGCCCCCGGGAATTTTTGGTGGGTCTGCGGCGGGTCATCTGGTTGATACCCACTTCCTGGTAGGGATTTTCGTCGAAGTAGCCCTTTTTCTTCAGGGATTCGTAAGCAGTCACGGTAATCGGGAAATACCCGGTTTCCATATGCCACAACTCCTGCATGTCATTCTGGGCCAGAAAGTCGAGGAAGGCCGCCACACCCTTGTACTCTTTTTTGGGATGGCCTTTCATTACCCACAGGGATGCACCGCCGATGATGCTGTTCTGGGGTTCCTTCATGCTGGCTTCCACGGGCAGGGGCGCCAGATCCCAGGCGAACTTGGCGTTCTTCTTCACATTGCCGATACCGCTGATGGACTCCATCAGGATGGCAGCATCTCCGCCAACAAAGGCTGCCTGCGGGCCCTGGTATTTCTGTCCCTCATAGGAAAAGCGGTTGTCCGCCATCCAGGACTTGAGCCGGGCAAGATGGCCGACCACCTTCGGGTTGTTGATCATCAGTTCGCAATCCAGGCCTTCGTAGCCGTTGGCTTTGGATGCAAATGGCATGTCGTGAATCGCGCTGTAGTTTTCGACCTGGACCCAGGACTGCCAGGAAGTCACCATGCCTTTTTTCACGCCGGAGGCCACCAGCTTGGCCGTGATGTCGCCCACCTGATCCCAGGTCAACGGCTCGGTCTTGGACGGCAGATCGATGCCCGCGGCTTTGAACAGGTCGACATTGTAGTACATCACCGGGGTGGAGGAGTTGAACGGCATGGAAAGCAGGTTGTTGTTTTCATCCACGTAGTAGGAAAGCACCGGCTGCAGGTAGCTGTCCCAATCGATCTTGTAGCCCTGATCGGCCATCAGCTTGTAGACCGGGTAGATGGCGCCGGAGAGCATCATGGTCAGGGTGCCTACCTCGAAAGACTGTAGAATGTGGGGGTGTTTTTTGGCCCGGTAGGCTGCCACGCCGGCATTGACCGTTTCGTCATAATTGCCCTTATTGGTTGCCACCACGACATAATCGCTCTGGGACGCATTGAAGGCATCGACGATCTTTTGCAGGGTTTCGCCACGGGCGCCGCGCATGGCGTGCCACCAGTGAATTTCAATGGGTTTGGCAAACACCTGGTCGGCGGCGAACACCGCCAGGACCACCATTACCGCCAACATCATGAATTTTTTCATCATGGCTGCACTCTCCTCTTGATTTAAATGTAACCGATTGAAAATAGTTATAAAAAGGGGGTCTCCTCCCGTACTGAATCTAGGGTAATGGGTTCCTTCTCACTAGTCAAGTATTTATTGGCCCATAAAAGTCAAACGATAGGCGATTCCGATTCCATGAGAAAAAACAAACCGTCGGTTAACAATTGCTTGACTTGGAAGGGAAAAGCATGGTCATTTTTCAGCAACACAAACCACCCACTGGCAAACGGATCATCCATGGCACAGGTCATTCTCAAGGACATCGTTAAAAAATTCGGCAAGACGGAAGTGGTTCACGGCATCAGTCTGGATATCGGCAACAAGGAGTTCGTGGTCCTGGTCGGCCCTTCCGGGTGCGGCAAATCCACGGTACTGCGCATGGTGGCCGGCCTCGAGAAGATCACCTCGGGTTCGGTCAGCATCGGCGAACGCGTTGTCAACAATGTCGCGCCCAAGGACCGGGATGTGGCCATGGTCTTTCAAAACTACGCCCTCTATCCCCACATGAATGTCTTCAACAACATGAGTTTCGGACTCAAGTTGAGCAAAACCCCGAAGGCGGAGATCCTCGAACGGGTCAACGAAGCCGCCGGCATATTGGGCTTGGAGGAACTGCTGCAGCGCAAGCCGCATCAACTATCCGGCGGCCAACGCCAACGCGTGGCCATGGGCCGGGCCATCGTCCGCAAGCCCTCCGTTTTTCTCTTCGATGAGCCGCTGTCCAACCTGGACGCCAAACTGCGAACCCAGATGCGCACCGAAATCAAACGGCTGCATCAGAAAGTGCAGGCCACGATCATTTACGTCACCCATGACCAGGTGGAGGCCATGACCCTGGCCGACCGCATCGTGGTGATGCGCAACGGCAATATCGAACAGGTGGGCCAACCCATGGAGCTGTTTCAGAATCCGACCAACACCTTTGTGGCCGGCTTCATCGGCAGCCCCCCCATGAACCTGGTGCCCGCCCGCATTGTCAGCAACGGCGACCGCCTGGATATCCGCTTCAACGACCAGCTCAGCATACCCGTCCCTGAAAAGGAAAATATGGCGATTCAGCCGGAAACCGATGTGATCATGGGCCTGCGTACCGAAGACTTCACCGTGGACAACGGCAACGGCGGTTTTCCCGACGAATGGAAGGTCGAAGGCGTGGTGGAAGTCGTCGAACCGCTAGGGGGTGAAACCCACATGCACATGAATTTCAATGGGATTTCTTTCATCGCCAAAAGCGAAGGCCGCAGAATTTTCAAGGCAGGCCAGCAGTTGCGCATGGCCATGAACCTGAACCATCTGCATCTGTTCGACGCCGGTACCACCAGGAGCATCTATTGAGTCATTCGAAAACCGCCTTGCCGGATGGCCTTTGCATTTATCAACCGGCCTTGCGTTGACTCACGAATAAAATGGGTGTACCTATTATCCAATCCGTGTATCTGCCTTAATTTTTTCCCAGAACCGGTTTAATTGATTTTTTAACTTTCGAAAGACGGACCGAAAACCGTACCGCCGAGCCAGGAGGGCTGCCATGCAGATTTCCATCACCAAAGCCGATCAACTGAAACCCAAGCCGGATGAAAACAAACTGGGATTCGGCACTATTTTTACCGACCACATGTTCAACATGGACTACAGCGTGGAAAAGGGGTGGCATAACCCGCGCATCGAGCCTTATGGTCCTATTTCGATGGACCCCTCTACCATGGTTCTGCACTATGGCCAGGGCGTTTTCGAAGGGCTGAAAGCCTATCGCAACAAACAGGGCAAGATTCAGCTATTCCGGCCCCAGGAAAATTTCAAACGGATCAACCACTCCAACCGCAAGCTCTGCATCCCCGAAATCGACGAAGCCTTTGCCCTGGACGCACTCAAGCAACTGCTGGACGTCGAACAGGCGTGGGTGCCCAGCCAGCCGGGGACCTCCCTGTACATCCGGCCGACCATCATTGCCATGGACCCCTTTTTAGGCGTCCGGGCGTCGTTCACCTACCGGTTCTTCATCATTCTGAGTCCGGTGGGGGCCTACTATGCCGAAGGGTTCAATCCGGTAAAAATCATGGTCACCAAGGATCATGTCCGCGCCGTTCGCGGCGGTATGGGGGACACCAAGACCCCGGGCAACTATGCGGCCAGCCTGTTCGCCGGCGAAGCGGCCCACAAGGCCGGCTATACCCAGGTGCTATGGCTGGACGGCGTCGAGTTGAAGTATATCGAAGAAGTTGGCGCCATGAATATTTTCTTCGTCATCGACGACGAACTGATCACCCCCATGCTTTCGGGCAGCATCCTGCCCGGCGTCACCCGCAATTCGGTACTCGAATTGGGGAAAACATGGGGGCTGAAGGTCTCCGAGCGCAAAATCAGCATCGACGAAGTGATGAACGCCCACGCTTCGGGCCACCTCAAGGAAATTTTCGGCTCCGGCACTGCCGCCGTCATTTCGCCGGTGGGCGAACTGAAATACGGAGACACCGTCATCACCGTCGGTGACGGGCAGGTCGGCCCCCTGGCCCATCGCTTTTTCGAGGCCATTCAGGATATTCAGTACGGCGCCATCGAAGGCCCGGCAGCGTGGATTGAAACGGTCTGAGAGAAACGTTCCATGTAGAAACAGGAGCTTGCATGAAAGTCAGAAAAGCGGTTTTTCCCGTCGCCGGTTTAGGTACCCGTTTTCTTCCGGCCACCAAGGCCATGGCCAAGGAAATGCTTCCCATCGTGGACAAACCCCTGATCCAGTATGCCGTCGAAGAGGCCTATGCCTCCGGTATCACGGAAATCATCTTTGTCACCGGTGCCGGCAAGAAGGCCATCGAAAACCATTTCGATCACAGCTGCGAACTGGAACACATGCTCATGGCCCGGGGCAAGGACGCTGAACTGAAACAGATCCACGGCCTGATTCCGGAATCCGGCTCCATCAGCTACACCCGCCAGGCCCAGCCCCTGGGTCTGGGACATGCCATCTGGTGCGCCCGCAATCTCGTGGGCAACGAACCCTTTGCCGTTCTGCTGGCCGACGATTTGATCAAGGCGGAAAAACCGGTCTTGAAGCAGATGATCGAAAAATTCGACAAGCTGCAGTCTTCCATCGTTTCGGTGGTGGAGGTGGCTCCGCAGGATACCAGCAAATACGGCATCCTGGACGCCGATCCACCGGTGGACGGCGTCACCAAGATTCGCGGACTGGTGGAAAAGCCAGCGCCGGAAAAGGCGCCTTCCAATCTGGCCATCATCGGCCGGTATGTCCTTACCCCGGAAATTTTCGAGATCCTGGACAATAAGGAAGTGGGTGCCGGCGGTGAAATCCAGATTACCGATGCCATGGCCCGGCTGCTAAAAACCCAGGATATTTACGGCTACCGCTACGAAGGCACCCGCTTCGACTGTGGTGATAAAGCCGGTTTTCAGATGGCCAACCTGGCCTTTTCCTTCGACCGGCCGGAAATGCGCGAGCGGCTGCTGCCCTTTATCCGGCAGCTGATCGAGTCTTATTAGGACACGCCAAGAAGCCTGAATGGTTGCAACCGCTTTTCGTCTTCAGTCATGTATTATACCGCGATGCGGGCGGTCTGCAAGATCTTGGGAACGATGTCGGCCCATCCAAGGGGCATCAGATGCACGCCCTGAACCATATCTTTGATCTCCGCGAGAAAGCGGCCCATCATCTCGGCCGCTTTCATTTTGCGGTCTTCCTTTTCCACGCTCCCGATCTCGTCGATCCAGGACTGGGGCACCTCGATACCGGATACGTTTTTATTCATGAACTTGCCCATCTGGGGGGATTTTAGCACCACCAGCCCCACCTGGATGGGAACGTTCATCTTGGACGCCTTGTTCATGAAGGTTTCGAACACCTTGCGGTCGTACACCGCCTGGGTCTGGAAAAACTCGGCGCCGGCATCGACCTTCTTTTTCATTTTCATCAACTGAAGATCCAGCGGCTCGAAGTTGGGATTGACCACGGCGCCGTAGGCCATGTCCGGCGGATTTTCGATTTCATTGCCGGTAATGTCATGGCCGTTGCGCAGACCCATGGCCATGTCGATGAGCTGCACCGAATCCAGATCGAACACCGGCTTGGCCTCCTTGTGGTCGCCGAGTTGGATGTGGTCGCCGGTAATCAGCAAAACGTTGTCGATTCCCAGCGAGTACGCGGTGAGCAGATCGCTCTGCAGGGCGATGCGGTTGCGGTCCCGGCAGGTGAGCTGGTAGACCGGCTCGATCCCTTTTTGCTTCAGCCCCACGCTGGCAGCCAGAGACCCCAGCCGCATCACGGCGCTCTGGTTGTCGGTGACGTTGACCGCATGAACCCATCCCTGCAGGTATTTGGCCTCCTGGGTACAGGTGGGATCGATGGATTTGTCCCGGTTGACGGCGCCCTTGATGGGACCCACTTCACCGGTAACGACAAATTCGCCTTTATCGAACAGGGTGGTCAGTTTCATGACACGACTCCTTTATCTTTCGTCTATTCAGTCCTGGTTGCTGACGGTGACCTTGCCGGCCTGGGAACAGAAGGTGGCTTCGGTTTCGCTGACCTTCAGCGTCCGGGGGCGGCTCCACTTGGCGTGATTCTTGGGCTTCTGATAGGGATCGAGCAGTTCCAGCCGGCCCAGTTTTTTCAGCCGCTCGTAGATCATCACCCAGCCGCAGGGGCGCTCCTTGTCCACCTCGCACATGCCATTTTCGGCGCCGCCGCAGGGTCCGTTGAGCAGCTGCTTGGAACACAGGGTCATGGGGCACAGGCCTCCGGTGAATTCGATGATGCACTCGCCGCACAGGGAACAGTATTCCTCGATGTCTTCTGCCGATACGGTTTCACCGCCAAATATGGTATCGCAGCCCGGATGCACCATGCCGCCGTCGGTGGCGTCGATGACCGTGTGAACGCCCTGGCCGCAACCCAGAACCAGGAAGCTGTCGGCGTTGGCAATCTGGTCGGCGTAATCTTCCTGGAGCACCTTGCGGGTATGATCCAGCTTGCAAAGCGACATGCCTTGGGGACCGGGAACGGTATAGCCGACCACCTCTACGCCGCGCCGGGTCAACCGCTCGGCCATTTTTTCGGTTTCGCCTTCTCCTCCGGAGTGACACTTCCAGGCGCAGTTGTTGCAGCCGACAACGAACACTTTCTCCCCGGACCGGATATAACTGACGATCTCTTCGATGGGTTTCTGAATGGTGGCGTGCATAGAGCCCCCTCCTTATGTAAATGAAAACGACTTAAAAAAATGGTTTTTCAGCCTTCCCGCCCGCCGATTCCAGATCCCGGTAGAGCAGTTCGAGGCGGGCATTGGCCAGTTCGATCTTGGCCTGTCGCTCCTCGGCTTCATTGTCGACGGGATAACAGGCCAGGCAGCGTTCCAGGTGAACTGTCTTTCCCTGGCAGGTAACGGCAAAATCGGCCATTAGAAAAACCGTCTTGTTCTCGAAACGATCAAAATGCTCCACCGCGGTAACGAACTCCAGGGTCGGCCGGATGGCAACCTCCCGGCCTTCTCCGGCCAGTTGGACATAATCGTAAAGCGCCATGGCCGGACCGTCCGCATCCTGCTGCCGGTCGAACTTGAGCACCATCTCCTCAAGAGAAAACAGCTTTTTTTCGATTGGGATACCGGCTGTTTCCAGGCGATGATAGTCCCGCTGCAGGTAGCGGTTGGCGATCAGCACCGCCTGGGAAACATGGGGACAGAGATTGTGCGGGCATCCGCGCGCATAACACTTTCGAAACGTATAATCGACCCCGTCGACGGTCCCGCTGTACTGACACAGAAAGATAAACGCCTTGAACGGGCTGGACCGATGTTCGAAGTCAACCGGCAGGATATCGAACGCGGTGTTGCAGACGACGGTCGACCCCGCATTGTGCCGCGAGATCAAGTCGGTGATCCGCAGCGGTGGACGGTTAGGCTGGGTGCCAGTCATGGGAATGCCTCGTAGGGTTCGGGTTCCTGGAATATGGGGCTAATAAACGAATACCGCATCCGCCTCGATCGCGGCGATGTTGAGCTGAGCGCCGGCCATTATCGTGGCCTCTTCGATCAGGTCATCCGGAGAGATGCCCCGCGCCTTGATGCAGGGACCGCAAACCCAGATGGTGCCGCCCTGCTCGATGAAATCCGCGAGCAATTTCTTCATGGGAGGAAAACCGCCGCTGGCCGGTACGGTGTCGGCAAAGCCTTTTTTGGCGAATACCACGGCGTTGGTCTGGAGAACGACAGTGGCCTGGGTATCCATGGCCAGGGCGGCATTGGCCAGAACAAAGGGGACGGTGGCCTTGTCCAGGTTTTCATCTCCGTGGGTGCTGACATAGAGGATTTTTTCTTCTTTTTCTGACATGGTCTTGGTTTCCTTTCTGTAAGTAAAATCGTTCTTGAGCTTGCAATATCAGGCCATGGCATCGGCGATGACCGACGAGAGGTCGGCCACCTCGGCACCGGTTTTGCGCAGGTTGCCCAGACAGATGGGGCACATGGCGACCAGCGGAGCACCGGTGGTTTCAAGCTGCGCCATTCTCCGGCCGCCGATTTCACCGGCCAGTCTGGGCGAAATCGATTCGGCCGGGCCGCCGCAGCAGTGGGTAAAGGCACCGGATTGGGACACGGGCCGGCAGGTGACCCCGAGCCGGGCCAGTTTCTCTTCCGGAACGTCGGACAGCCCCAGGTACCGGCCGTAAAAGCACGGATCGTGAAGGGTGACCGTCCGGGTGCTCTCGGCCTCGGGCAGGTCGATCTTCTCGAAGTAGGGAGACACCTCGAATCGGATGCCGGTATATTTGGGGTAGAGTTCTTTCAGGGCGTAGGTCGTGTGGGGATCCACCGTGATCAGCCGTCTGATGCCTGCGGACTGCAGGCGCTTGGCCACCCAGCGGGCGTGGCGGACAAACGTTTTCTGATCCCCGAGATCGTAGGGCAGCACCCCGCTGTACTGGTCCAGTTGGGGATGATAGAAAAAGTCCACCTTCGAGGCCTTGAGGATACGCACAATGTCGTGCAGGATCCGGTTGAACTTGCGCTTTTCCCGGCCCGGCGTCATCAGGGCCAGGCCCAGGCCCGAAACGATGCCGGGCACGTAGCGGGCGTAGCGCAGATAGTCGGCCCACGGCGTGTCTTCGTATTGTTCCAGAACCCGGGTGGAGGCTTCGATATAGGGGATGAACTGATACATCATGCCGGTAAACAAAAGGGTGTCTCCCGTGTACGGCAGGTCGCAGTCGATCCACCACCGATTGACCAGGGCATTGGGAATGCCGAAGGGATTGCGGGTCTGCCTGAGGTTCGCGGCGATGGTTTCGATAATGTCTTTGGGACTGTACATGTCAGGATTCCCTCCAGTGATCGACGACCATTCGTTTCAGGGAGAGGATGATCTCCCCGGGGTTGGCCTCCCGCGGGCAGGTTTGGGTGCACAGGCCGCAGTGAAGGCATTTCCAGAGTTCGTCGGCGTGCTCGATGATCCGCTCCCGGGCGCCGATCTGGATGTAGCGGATCATTTTGCGTGGAAAGTGCTCGTGAAGCAGCGGGCAGATGGCTGCGCAGGTGCCGCAGTTGAAACAGGCCAGGGCCGTGTCTTCGCCATATTTCTGCATCTCCTGGGCAAAATCCGGGCTGAGGGTGATCATGGGCGGTCTCCTGTCTTCTTGTCTTCGGCTTCCACTTGGATGGGGGTATAGCGATAATAGCCGCCATCCTTGCCCTCCTCGACGACCTGGCCGTACTTTTTCATGGTGGCGATAAACCAGAGCGCCTCGTCGGCGGGGATGCCGGCTTTAGCGGCGATCTCGGGAACCGTTGCCGCGCCGCTGGACAGGCTCGTCTCGATGGCTTTGATCGTTTTACGTTGCGCTTTCATGGCCGCCGTTGCTTTCTTGATCGATTGCCGGCGCTCCTGGCGAAGCTGTTTCAGGGCTGTTTTTTTGTCGGATTCGGATTGCATGCCAATTCTCCCGGTTGGATTCGGTGCACAGGCCGCTTCGTCAGGCGGCTTCAACTTCGGCAACGATTCTGTCGACCATGGCTTCATATTGTTTCAGGGTCATGCCGTTGACATTGATGGCGTTTTCCGGGCACACGGCCGCACAGGCGCCGCATCCCAGGCAGAGGGCCGGCGTCACCTGAGCCCGCTGCACGGTCTCACCGTTCACCTCGACATCCACCAGGGTCAGGGCGCCGTCGTTAAGGCAGGCGTCGATACAGGCGCCGCTGCCGGTGCAGCGGGAAAGATCAACCTCCGCCACGAAGGGATCCAGTTCGACATGGCCGCGGGACAGCAGGGCCGCTGCCTTGGCCGCCGCAGCCCCGGCCGCGCTGACGGATTCGCCGATGTCGAAAGGCGCCTGACAGGTGCCGGCCAGCAGAACGCCGCCCACGGGCAGTTCCACCGGACGCAGCTTGGGGTGAACCTCCAGCAGAAAACGGTCGGCACCCACCGGCAGCTTCATCATCTCGACCAGATCCGATACGTCGTTGGGCTCCATGCCGGTGGCCAGTACGACCAGGTCCGCCGGCACGGCGATGGTTTCGTCGAAGGTCAGCCCATCAGTGACGGTGACTTGCAGCGGATGGCCGCTATCCCCCTCGTTTCTGGCAACTTCGGGCGCATTGTCCGCCTCGAATCGGGAAAAAACGACCCCGTTGCGTGAGGCCTCTTCATACACCGTTTCCTGGCCGCGCCCGTAGGTGCGGATATCCCGATACATGTCGTAGACCCGGGTCTCGGGATAGGTCTCGCGAATCCGGTTGGCCGCCGCCAGGGTGGCCGTGCAGCACGTCCTTGAGCAGTATTCATTCAGGTGCCCGGATTCGTCCTCCGGGTGGATTCCCGGAATCTGGCGGCTGCCGACGCAATGGATCATGACCACACTGCCGATGGTGCGCCCGTCGATTTCAAGGCGGCTTCCTTTCACCGGCTGATCGGCCATTTTTTCGATCAGCTGGGGAAGGGTGATCACGTGCGGCGTCTCCCCATATCCGTATTCCCCCTGCCGCGGGACGTAAGATTTGAATCCGGTGGCCAGGACCACCACCCCGGTTTCCACGGTGACCGTCGTGGATTTGGTCGGCGGCGGTGCCGGCAGCAAGCCGGTAAAAGGAATCGCGCGGCCCGGTTCCGGCTGTTGTTCCTGGATTCGTTTCAGGTGCTCGACGGTTTCGGGGTCCTTTGGCGGCTCCTGTCGCACCGAAAGCGTAAAATTGCCGATGTAGCCCCCAAAGCCCTCCACCTGGGCGCAGGTGAGCACCGTGATGGCCGGATGGGAAACGACCTCGCCGGCCAGCGTGTCGATCAGGTCGGTAGCCTTTTCACCGGTAGGGGCGATGCGGTCCAACCGGGAGACCTGGCCGCCGAGAAACGGGGATCGTTCGATGAGACTCACCGCAAACCCCCGATCGGCAATATCCTTGGCCGCACGCAGACCGGCAATGCCGCCGCCGATGACCGTGGCGTGCCGGGTGGCATCCACACGGATCGGTTCCAGGGGTTTGAGCTGCTCCGCCTTCGCGGCGGCTGCGGACACCAGTCGGGTGGCCTTCTCCGTGGCCGCATCCCCATGGTGGACCCAGCTTACCTGTTCGCGGATGTTGGCGTGTTCGTAGATAAACGGATTGACACCGGCGCGTTCGATGGCGCTGCGGAAGGTGGCTTCGTGAAGGCTGGGTGCACAGGAGGCGACCACCACCCGGTCCACCTTCCCGCTTTTCAGGTCCTCCATGATCAGATCCTGGCCCGGATCCGAGCACATGAACATATTGGTGCGGGCCACGGTGACGTTGGGAAGATTTTCCACCTGGTCGCGAACCGCTTCCACATCGACGTGGTCGGAAATGTTGCCGCCACAATAGCAGATGTAGATTCCGACCTTTTTTCCCGCATCCGCGGCAGAAGGTTGTTTTTCGTCCGTCATCTGGGTGCCTCCCAATGGTTTGTTGCGTTGCCGCCGACCGATACCGGTCAGGCGGCGTTGGTTCGGGACCGCGCGCTGAGATAATTGGCCGCTTCCGTGGCGGCGCTGCCCGCTTCGGTGATGGTGTCCACGATATCCTTGGGGCCGGCGCCGGCACCGGCGGTGAAGACGCCCTCCATGTCGGTCAGCGTGGGGGCAAGCTTGGGCCGAATGGTGTGGATGAAACGGTCTTCGCCTCTTGATACCGGGCAGATGCCGGCCGGATTCCACGAGGGGACCATCCCCATGGACAGTATCGTCAGGTCGTGCTCGGCCGTCGTGATCCCGCCGCCGACCTGGTCTTCGTAGTGCAGAATCGCATTACCGTTCTCGCCGGGTTCGATATAGGCCACCTTGGCTTTGACGAAATTGATCCCCATGGCCTGGGCATTCTGGTAGAACTGCTCGTATCCTTTGCCAAAAGCCCGGATGTCCATATAGTAAATGGTGATGTCGGCCAAAGGCAGGGCTCCGGAAAGCAGCATGGCCTGTTTGATGGCGTACATGCAGCAGACCCGCGAGCAGTAAGGCACTCCCATGCTTTTGTCCCGTGAGCCGGCGCACTGCACGTAGGCGATGTTGTCCGGCTCCATGCCGTCGGACGGCCGCAGCACACGGTTGTATGGACCGTGGGGAGCGAGCAGACGCTCCATCTGCAGGGAATCGATGACGTTGGGAATCGCACCCTGGCCGTATTGGGGCTTGTCGGTCACCGGCGTCAGTTCGAACCCGGTGGTGAGCACGGCCGTGTTCGCCTCGATGGTGAAAGTCGTCGGCTTCTGGAAGTATTCGATGGCCTCGGTGGGACAGACCGATGCACATTTGCCGCACAGCATGCACTGCTCGGGATCGAGCACGGCGATCTGGGGAATGGCATTGGAAAAGGGAATGGCGACGGCTTTGGTCCCGCAAAAACCACCCTGTTCCGGATCGGAAACCAGCACCGGGCAGTTGTATTCGCACTGGCGGCATCCGATGCACTTGTCCGCATCCACATACCGGGGCTTCTGAACGATGGTCGCCTGAAAACCGGTACCATTGCGGTCCAGCGATTTCAGGTCGCAGTAGGTGAGCAGAGTAATGTTCGCGTGATGCGCCGCTGCAGCCATTTTGGGGGTCGTGATGCAGCTGGCGCAGTCCAGTGTTGGAAACACTTTGGAAAGGCGAATCATTTTGCCGCCAATGGAAGCGTCTTTTTCGACAACGGCCACCGAGAATCCCTGGTCGGCCAGGTCCAGGGCGGTCTGCAGACCGGCGATGCCGCCGCCCACGACCAGTGCATCGAAACGCTTGACAGTGTCGGATTCCAGCATGGGTCTTTCCTTTCTATGCTGCCGATTTGAGTGTGGGCGGACCCAACTCCTGCACTAGGGCGTTCATGTCGTTGACTTCCTTTAAAAACGCCCGGTTGCAGACCGTACAGATTGCCGTCAGCCGCAGGCGGCGGATGTCGATATCCGCGGTCTTCATGAGCTGATAGACCCGGTCGAGCCGCTTGGCCAGGGCGTGATAGGCCCCCTCGTAGGGACACTCTTCACCGCAGGACATGATGAGGATGCCGCTGATCCCCTTTTTGAAACAGTCCATGTAAAACTGTTCGGGAAACAGCACCGGGGCGCGGACCCGGAGAATATAGGTGTTGGCCGGATAACTGGCGTGGGCCTGGCCCACCGAGTTGGCGCCCGGATAGGCGCAGCTCTCGGTGGCCAGGATCAGGATTTTGCCTGGGTTCTGGGCCTTGGGTGTCATCGCGGCCCCGCTATTTCTTCCGGCAGATGAAGTGTTTGTCGTAGCCGTCGGCCTCGACCACGCCCAGGTACTCATGGCCCACTTTTTTGGCCCAGGCCGGGATATCCGTGCGGGTGCCGGCATCGTTGGAATAAATTTCGAGGACTTCGCCGACCTTGACCTTGCCGATCCCTTTTTTTGCCTCCAGCAGGGGTCCCGGACAGGCGCTGCCCCTGGCGTCTACCGTGCTTGCCGCTTCCATGGAATTCAATTCGGCTGCTGACATGATGAATCTCCTTTGTTTAGAGGTTTGTCTTTGGTGCTTTCTTTTTCAGCCTTAATCGCTTCACAGGTGCGTCTCCCGTAAAATCGTTCTGAGAGAGCAGTTCGTAGTCGCTTTTCGGCAGGATCCGCATCACGTCCTTGAAAATCGCGGCCTGGATGGGACAATCGCCGGCCAGAATCTCCATTTCGTCGCCGGGCTGCATTTCCCGGAAGTTGTTGGAAATCTGCAGCAACGAGAAAGGAATCAGTTTTTCACGGAGATCGAACCGTATCATCACACTGTCCGTCTTTTCGGTAAGTGACGCACTGCCGGGGAACGACATGTCACTCCTTGAGCAATGGCGATGCCAAGTGCATCGAACCCATCTTTCGTAAAATTTATTACAATATGATTCCTGATAGTTATATTTTATAGTGCGTTGAAACGCTTCTACAAAAAGCATCGTTCAGCCCAGAGAGGGTTGGCAACCGACTGTTCATGTGTTAACTTGGTGAACACATGATTTGTTCACTTAGTAAACAGAAGGCGAATCCATGAACGATATAGACCTGAACTACTATTGGAAATCCGTGGTGGACACCATTCAGGACGGGGTCATGGTGGTCAGTCCGGAGGGGGTCATCATCTCCGTCAATCGAGCCTTTGAGGAGATTACCGGATATCGGAGAAACGAAATCGTGGGCAACCGCTGCTCGACGCTTAACTGCACCTCCTGCGAGTTTGCCCGGCAGAAGGATGGATGCCACTGGTGCCTGATGTTCAAACGGGGGCATCTGAAAAAGCAGCGCTGCAGCGTCACCCGCAAAGACGGCCGACAGGTGCATATCCTGAAAAACGCATCGGTCCTCAGAGACGACTCCGGCACAGTCACCGGGGCCGTGGAAACCATGACCGACATCACCGATCTGGTTGCCAAGGAAACCCAGATCGAAAGCTTCAAACGGGAACTGGACGCCGAGGATCGATTTTACGGCATGATCGGCGCCAGCGCCCCCATGCAGCGGGTGTTCGAGCTGATCGCCAACGCCGCGCGGTCCGATGCTCCGGTCATCGTATACGGCGAAAGCGGCACGGGAAAGGAGATGGTCGCCCGCGCCATCCACGAAGCAGGCGGCCGGAGCGGTCAACCCTATGTGAAAGTCAACTGTGCCGCCCTCAACGAATCCTTATTGGAGAGCGAATTGTTCGGCCATGTGAAAGGCGCCTACACCGGCGCCCATAAAAGCCGGGAAGGACGGTTTGAAGCGGCCAACGGCGGCGATATCTTTCTGGACGAAATCGGCGACCTGCCCCTCTCCACCCAGGTCAAGCTGCTGCGGGTGCTCGAAGAAAAGGTGGTGGAACGGGTGGGCGACAGCCGGCCCATTTCCGTAAACGTGCGCATCATCTCCGCCACCAACCGCAACCTGCCGGAACTCATTGCAGGCGGGTCGTTTCGTGAAGACTTTTATTACCGCATCAATGTCATCCCCGTTCACATCCCACCGCTGCGCGAACGCGTCGAGGACATCCCCCTTCTGGCACGCTCCTTTTTCAACCGCATCCTTCTGAAAAGCGACAAGACCCTGGACGGGATCTCCAAAACGGCCATGGACCGCCTCATCGCCTATCCCTGGCCCGGAAACGCCCGCGAATTGAAAAGCGCCTTCGAATATGCCTTTGTCAGCTGCCCCAAGGGCATGATCGGTCCCGATCACCTGCCGCCGCAGATCGGCAACGCGAGCCCCAAAGGCAGTGAGGTTTCCTGTGCATTGGAAGCCAATCTCGACGATGTGAAGCGCAGCCGGCTGATCGATGCGTTGACCCGCGCCAACGGCAACCGCTCCCAGGCCGCGCGCCTGCTGGGCATCTCCCGCACCAGTGTCTGGAAACAGATTAAAAAATACGGTATCGAATTGGGGTCGTAAAGAAATCGAACCGTTGGCACTGGATTTGCGATGCCCGTTTGTCAGAGTAAGTCAATCAATACCTCCATTTGATTCACTCAACCTTACTCTCACCTCCTCAGGGCCCCGGCACGATAGCACCCATACCCATCGTGCCGGGGCCCACCTTTTTGGCACGGGAGTTGTAGGTACGGCAAAAGAAAAAAACGAACCCGGATTGTAACATCCATAACAAGGAGGAAAAATTCATGTCCGAATCCGTTGCTGAGATCCAGAAAGACGCTTTCGACCAGCAGGTCCTGGAGCAGTCCCAACCCGTCATCGTCGATTTTTGGGCACCGTGGTGCGGTCCCTGCAAAGCCATGGCGCCGGCATTTGCCAGCCTGGCGGAAACCTATGGAAATCAAATGAAATTTGCTAAATGCAACGTGGACGACCATGCCTCCGTTGCCCAGCGTTACGGCATCCAATCCATTCCCACCCTGATGATTTTTCAGGAGGGCCAGCCGATCCATTCCGTGACCGGTATGGTTTCCCAATCCGTTCTCGAGGACACCATTCAAAAAGCCCTGGCCGGCGAATCCACACCGGCACCTTTTATTGTCAATTAAACCGCAGCAAATGTGGCTGCAACAACATAAAAACAGGCCTTTCGGCTGCATGCCGAAGGCCTGTTTTTATGTTGGGCCGAGGGCGGATCGGGACAGGCATCCAACCACTTCAGCCGAACCACGATCAACGCCCGGCTTCAATATGTTTTTTCGCCCCTAACAAAGCGTTACAGTAACGTTACCTCATTTTCGAATTCGTTAACATAACGCTACCCTTGCCCCTTTCCCGATTTTTCTTTGGGATCTCGACCCCCAATTGGCTTTCATTTTTTTCTGGGCCCGACACATTATGGCGCCCCGATTCCCAAGAACAGCCATTCTAATCGATTTAATTGCCAAAGCCGGTGAGATAGAGAACCCAACCCGACAACAGGCTCAGCGATTGGCACAAAAATTGAGTTAATGCTCAGAAGAATGGCGATTTCGCGGCGCCTGATCCGCCGATTATCCGGCCCTTTCAACGAAAACCCCCATCATCCAAGGAGAGCGCCCATGCAACGACTGTTTGAACCCATGACCCTGGGGAACCTGACCCTGACCAACCGGTTCGTCTTTCCACCCATCAAAACCGCCAACGGTACCCCCAACGGCAACGTAACCGATCGACATCTGACCTTTTACCGGCAAATTGCCGATCAGGGACCGGGACTTGTGATCATCGAGCCCGTAGCAGTCACCATATCAGGCAAAGAACACCCCAAACAGTTGTGCATTCACTTGTCCGAAAGTACCGCCGAATTGAAGAAAATCGCCGATGTGATTCATGCCCAAGACCGACTGGCATGCCTGCATCTCAACCATGGCGGCGCCGCAGCCAAACCCAAAGCGAGCGGCCAGAACCCCAAAGCGCCATCCGAAATGACCTGCCCGACCATCGGGGTTGCCGCCGAAGCGTTGACCGAAGCGGAGATCGGCACGATTGTGGATGGATACCGTTCCGCCGCCCAGAAGGCCTTCCAGGCCGGCTTCGACGCCATCGAAATCCAGGGAGGGCATTGCTACCTGGTGTCCCAGTTTCTCAACGGAAAAATTAACCGGCGCACCGACCGCTACGGCCAGGATCGGCTGCTGTTCGCCGTCGAGGTGCTGGCGGCAGTCAAAGCCGGCGCTCCGGACCTGACCCGCATTTTGCGGGTATCGGGCAACGAAATGTCACCGGAATTCGGCATTGCACCGGAGGACCTGGCGCCGTTGTTAAAGACAGCCAGGGAATCCGGAATTCATGCCGTACACGTAGGCATGGGCTCGTCATGCGCCAGCCCGCCATGGTATTTCCACCATGGCCGACTGCCGGAAAAACCCCAGATGGACGCATTGGCCTGGGTTCGCTCCCAAACCGATCTGCCGCTGATCGCGGCCGGCCGTATGGGCCGCCCGGATCGGGTCGCCAAGGTGCTCGATGACAATCTGGCCGACCTGGTGGCGCTGGGCCGCCCCCTGATTGCCGATCCCGCCCTGATCCAAAAATGGAAAGCAGGGAACCTCGAAGGGGTGCAAAGCTGCGGATACTGCCTCCAGGGCTGCCTGCACCGGGTGAAAAACGGCCAGCCCATCGGATGCAACCTGAATCCGGAAATCGGCGAACCGATGCTGGAAAAAACGGATCAGCCCATGACCGTTCTGGTGGCCGGCGGCGGGCCCGCCGGTATGAGCGCCGCGGTCTACCTTTCCAAACGCGGCCATCGGGTTACGCTCGCGGAAAAGGAAGATCGGCTGGGAGGTCAATTCAACCTGGCGTGGCAGGCACCGGGCAAAGAAAAAATGAAGGAGGGCCTGGAAAACCTGGCTTTGCAGGTGCAATCCGGCGCCGAAACGGTATTGACGGACAGGACTGTGGATGCGGGCCTGGTCGCCGAGATCAAGCCGGACCTGCTTGTCTGGGCCACCGGCGCCCGGCAGCGGATTCCCGACATCGAGGGGCTTGCCAGCCAGTATACCATGACGTCCCTGGAATACTTCGGGGCGGCCAAACCGGTCAAAGGATCGCGGGTTCTGGTGATCGGCGCCGGCCGGACCGGACTGGAAATCGCGGAAAAACTCGGCGCCCAGGGATTGGAGGTGACGGCCACCAAACGCACCGACCCCATCGGCAGCATGATGGAGATGATCACTAAAAAGCTGGCCCTCATGCATATCGACCAGATGAGCAACGTCAGCCTGATGCCCCACACGACGGTCAAGTGTTTCGAAGCCGACAAGGTAACGGTGGAAAAAGACGGGGAAACGATTGAACTGGCGCCGTTCGACACGGTCATCCTGGCTTCGGGCATGCTCTCGGCGCCCGCCCCCGATCCGGACATCGCACAAACCGTGTCCACCGTCGAGGTCATCGGCGATGCCGAGAACGTGATGGACATTTATTCGGCCATCCATGCCGGGTACGACCTGGCTGTAAAATATTAAAAGGAGATTTTCATGGCTCAGACCTCATTTTCCGATATCGCCATCGTTTCCTGCGGCACCTTGTCCCTGGAACTGAATCATCTCCGGGCCGAGGGCTTTTTCGACACGGAGCACCTGTTTTTCACGACTCCCGGGCTTCACGAGGACATTCATGAACTGGAGAACCAACTGCTCGACCGGATCGCCCGGGCAAGGGAAAAGGCCGGCAAGGTGCTGGTCGTCTACGGCGGCAAGTTCTGCTACGTCAACGCCGACGAGCCCACCCGCACCATGCAGAAGATCATAGCGGAACAGGGGGCCAATGTGGCCCGGATCGATGCCACCCACTGCATGGACATGATCGCCAGTGAGTCCGAACGGGAAAGCATTGCCGCCGAAATCGCCGGCGGTGAAAAAGTCTGGTGGATGACCCCGGGCTGGATCAAGTTTCGCCACAAGGTGTTCAAGGGTTGGGACAAGGGCCTGGCCAACGAAAATTTTCCCCGGCACAGCGGCGGCGCCGTAGTCCTGGACGGTATCGGCTACATGGATACTTACATGGCCGAGCATCCGGAAGATTTTTTGGAATACTCGGACTGGATGGGCATCCCGATCATCCCCTATCCGGTCAGCCTGGATCGATTCAAAATTTTGCTTGCAGAGCAGGCAGACAAGCTGCACAATTAAAAAAAGGAGCAAGAGCCATGGCCATCGAAGTGTTGATCAGAAGAAGGTTTGTCAAAGAGAAGGAAGCGGCATTGGCTCCACTGGTCGTTCGTTTGCGGTCCCTCGCCCTGGCCGAGCCGGGCTACATTTCCGGTGAAACCCTCAAATGCATCGACCCTCCCGGAGAAGAGGAATACCTGGTGCGCAGCACCTGGCGGTCCGTCGAGGAGTGGAACGCATGGCTTCACAGCGGGACGCGCACGGCCATCCAGAAAGAGATCGACGCCATCACCGGCGAGGCCACCGAATATCGCATCTATGAGCCCCTCGTAGGCGGCATTATGCCGACCTATACAAACAAGCAGTAAAAAGCGCTCCCCCCAATTGCTCCAATGGCCAACCGCGGGAAACCTATGCATCGTTGCCCGTCGTCTGCCCAGCAAATTATTTTAGTCATTTGACCAATATTTGTATTGACTTTCCAATTAAGGGTCCTTATTGTTTTAGTCAAACGACCATAACTGGTGTTCGTCCGGGAACAGGAAGCTGGATGAACACGGAATTGGAAAGCCAATATGCCGAGACCTAAGAAACCCAGATTCGTATCCGCTTATCCGACCATCGCCGCCTTCGTTCCCCAGGGCATACCGATCACCGGAGAGGTCATGCTCTCCGTGGAAGAGCTGGAGGCGATCCGGTTGAGCGATTTCGAACATCTGGATCAGGAATCGGCAGCCAACCTCATGCAAGTCTCCCGGCAGACCTACGGCAGGATTCTGTTTTCCGCCCGCAGCATCATCGGCGAAGCGCTGATCACGGGCAAGGCCCTCCAGATTGCCGGGGGCAATTATGCCATGCGCGGCGGGGGCAGACGTCGCCACGGGCGACGGGGGCGCATGGGAGGCAATGCAAATGCAATCAATGCCGGCACACCGGCAAACGAAACACAAACAGGAAGGGAGGTGACGCAAATGCCCAGAGGAGATAAAACCGGCCCGGACGGACAGGGCCGACAGACAGGCAGAGGCCAAGGCCCCTGCGGACAGGGCCAACAGCAGCCCTGCCCCCGTGGGAAAGGTGGCCGAGGCGGTGGTCGCGGATCCGGACAGGGCCAAGGCCAGGGTCAAGGTCGCGGCGGTGGTCGCGGACAGGGCCAGGGAGGAACAGGCCGTGGACGCGGTCAAAACCGTTGAACTTTAAATTTAGGAGGACATCATCATGCCAGGATTTAACGGAAGCGGCCCCATGGGCGCCGGCCCAATGACCGGCTGGGGCAGAGGAATGTGTGGACGACCGGCAGGCGCCGGCAACCTGCCCGCGTACGGCGGCAGGGGTTATGGCTACGGCTACGGCCGGGGAATGGGATTCGGGCGAGGATTCGGCAGAGGCAGGGGGCGCGGTTTGGGCCCGGCCGCTGGCGGATACGGCTACGGATACCCGCCGGAAACCGGATACGGCTACCCGGCAGGCAAAACCGATGAAATCGAAATGCTCCGGTCCAACGCCGAGGCGATGAAAAACTCTCTGGAAGCCATCCAGCAGAAAATTGCCGAACTGGAAAAAGAAGGCTCCGAATAATACTCGATCCGGGGTACCGGCCTGACGGAATCTGCCACCCGGCAGACCGCCACCCCGGTACCCCCAGGTGGTTTGCCTGACATAGCCCGGAAAAAATACCGATGAAAATTACCATCGTCTACGACAACGTGGTCAGCAGACCGGCCCTGGCGGCCGACTGGGGTTTTGCCTGTCTGGTGGAAACCGAAGGGCATACCCTTCTGTTCGACACCGGCGCCAAAGGAGCGATCCTTCTCGGCAACATGGAAAAACTCAATATCGACCCGGCGGCCATCGACGCGGTGTTCCTTTCCCACAACCACTGGGACCATATCGGCGGCCTGGCCGATCTGTTGCGGATTCATGACACGACGGTTTTCCTGCCCGCATCCTGCCCGCCCCCCGAAAACGCGGCGAACATCGTTTCCATAGACCGCCCCGTGGAACTGTTCGAAAACGGCTATTCAACCGGACAGCTCGCAGGGATCGAACAATCGCTGGTCATCCGGCAGCACGATCATGCCGTTGTTGTCGCCGGCTGTTCGCATCCCGGTGTCGGCGCGATCCTCAAAGCCGCATCCCGGTTCGGTACGGTTACCACCCTCATCGGCGGCCTGCATGGATTCAACGAATTTTCTCTGCTCGATCCGCTGAAAACCGTTTGCCCGGCCCATTGCACCCAACACATCGACGAAATCAAACAGCGCTATCCGGAAAAAGCACTGGCCGCCGGAGCCGGCAGGGTTCTCGAAGTTTAAAGAGGCGCTGCCGCGAATCGTCTTTCAGCATCACAGCTGATCCGTTCCCGGCCTTTTTCTTGAGACCCACCCCGACACCGGTTGTCGCGATTTTCATTTTTACCCCGGAACTGTTGTTTTTATCGCAATGTTGGCGCTGATTTTGCTGCCTATTTTTCATACCAACCTGCGCCATTCGCGTCAGGAAAAGGGATAAGCAACCTGGTGCGTCATGGTGCCAAAGACAACATGCGATCAAGGAGCGTCCCATGCCATTCGGTGAAAAACGGTTCAACAAAAACATCCTGATTGCGGTTGACGAGTCGGAAAACGCCCGGCGGGCCGTCACCTATGTGGGTAAACTGCTTGGGGGGATCAAAGGATTCAAGGTTTTGATCCTGCACATCATCCGCCAGCCCGAAGAAGATTACTTTCCCAACCTCTCGGAAAGAGACAAATGGCTTGCCGACTATCAGATGAAAGTCGATGCCATGCTCGACGACTATCGCAAGATTCTGATCGACAGCGGCTTTGCACCGGCTGCCGTAGCAGTCCGGTCCATGCTCCGCCATTGCCCTTCTTTGGCGGAGTGCATCCTGTTCGAGCTTCAACAGACGCAATATCATACCATTGTGGTCGGCAGGCAGGGGTTGTCGCGCAGTGAAGCCTTTCTCTTCGGCAGCGTTTCGAGCAAGATCGTCAATCATGCGCGCGACTGCACGGTATGGGTGGTGGAATAGGGCCGCACACGTTTTCTCGGCAAGCCGCCCGAGGGGATGGGCAAACCATGGATTCAACGAATAAAAAAAGGAGGAGACCGATGGAAAAAGAAAACGAGGGGGTCGAGCCCACGATAGACATCAAGAAAATTCTGTTCCCGATCGATTTAACGGAAAACGCGTCAAAGCTCCTGCCCTATGTATTTTCGCTTTCCAAGAAATACAACAGCAGCATCTATCTGCTGCATGTGGTGCAGGATCTCAACAAATGGGGCAAACTCTATGTACCGCACCCCTCGATGGACAACTTTCAAAAAGAAGCCATCGAGGCAGCCAAAAGCGCCCTGCAAACCCTCTGTGAGGAGCAGCTGCAGCGCTGTCCCGATTTTAAGACCATCGTCGTTTCCGGAGATGCCGCCCAAGAGATCCTGAAGGTCATCGCGGCCGAGAGAATCGACCTTGTGATCATGGGAACCCATGGCCGTAAAGGGCTGGAGCACGTGATCTTCGGAAGTGTCGCGGAAACCGTCGTCAAGAACGCACCCATTCCCGTGCTATCGATCAATCCTTACAAGCTCAAGTGATCCGCCGTCTCTGAATATGTTGGAGAGCGTATAGCTTTCTTGCCTTGGCTGCCGGCATACTGGTGGCCTTGGTAATCCTTTTTTCAAAAACATGTGCGTTTCCCGCGGGTTCGCCAGATCGCATGCCGGAGGAGGCATGGACCTGTTGATGCATCCTTCGGCAGGCCGCTCGGCGAAAAAGGGCTCAAAATGAAGCCTCCTTCCCTTTAAAAATCCTCAGTTTGTACTCTTCGGGCACCATCCTCGCATGCTCGACTTGCCGCAGCCCAAACAAAAAAATAAATATTTTCTGTTTGTTATAATGTTTTGTACCGCCTGTTTACGGCTTGGCAGCGCTTTTGCTCAACGCTCGGTTAACGCCGGTCCCCTCGCGTAGAATTTGGGTACGTGCCGGCCAACCCCATTGGTTCAAGGAGGTGATTCAATACTTTTGTTTGGCTTCACACAGAAACGGGCATCAATCACTAACAGCAAAGGAGGGAAAAATGCCGAGTTTTGTCATCGATGAAAAGTGCGACGGCTGCAAGGGCGGGGACAAAACTGCATGCATGTACATCTGCCCCAACGATCTCATGGTTTTGGATGTGGACCGGATGAAAGCGTACAACGCCGAGCCGGACATGTGCTGGGAGTGCTACAACTGCGTCAAAATCTGTCCCACCCAGGCCATCGAAGTCCGGGGCTACGCTGACTTTACCCCTTTGGGCGCCAGCGTCGTACCCATGCGCGGGTCGGAAGACATCATGTGGACGGTCAAGTTCAGGGGAGGAACGATCAAACGATTCAAATTTCCCATCCGGACCACGCCCGAAGGGGAGGCCAAACCGGATGGCGGCTTCGGAATCGGGCCGGGCAAATTGGATGACCAGCTCCTTTTCACGGAACCGGCCTCGCTGAAAGCCGACAAACTTTGGACTCTGGGAGATTAGGGGAGGGATCAAGATGGAGGAATTTAAAACTGTCGAGGTAACAACCGATCTTTTGATCATCGGCCCCGGGATGGCGGGATCCGGCGCCTGCGTCGAAGGCGCCCACTGGGCCAAGGAAAACGGCGTCAAGATTACCGTGGTGGATAAAGCGGCCATGGAGCGCAGCGGTGCCGTGGGCATGGGGCTTTCGGCCATCAACCAGTATCAGGGCGAAAACAGCCCGGTCGACTATCTCAGCTACGTCCGCCAGGACCTCATGGGCCTTTGCCGGGACGACCTGGTGATGGATATCTCCAGGCATGTCAACGGATCGGTGCACATGTTCGAGGGCTACGGATTGCCCATCTGGACGGACCCGGACGGCAACTACGTCCACGAAGGCCGCTGGCAGCTGATGATCAACGGGGAAAGCTACAAAGCCATCGTTGCCGAAGCCGGCAAGAACGCCGTCGGCATGGACAACATTATCGAGCGGGTGTTTGTCGTCCGACTGCTGCTGGACAAAAAAGACAAAAACAAAGTGGCGGGAGCCATCGGTTTCAGCGTACGGGACCCTGAAATTTACGTGTTCCGGTTCAAGGCCTGCATCGTCAGCGCCGGCGGCGCCGTTCACGTTTTCAGACCGCGATCCACCGGGGAGGGCTTGGGAAGGGCCTGGTATCCGCCCTGGAACGCCGGATCGAGTTCCTACCTGACCACCACGGCCGGTGCCGAAATGACGTCCCAGGAAGTGGTTTTCATTCCGGGGCGCTTCAAGGACGGCTATGGTCCGGTCGGGGCGTGGTTCCTTCTGTTCAAGGCCGCCGCGACATCGGCAACCGGGTATAATTACATGGCCGAAGGGCTGGCCGAAGGCGGTGAATTGCACAACTGGCCACCCTACGGCGAGGTCAAACCCATTCCCACCTGTCTGCGCAACCACCTGATGATGATCGAGATGTATCACAAGGGCGACGGCCCCATCTTTATTCACACGGACAAGGCCATCGCCAAACTGGCCGAACAGGCCCCGGACGAAAAGGCCTACAAAAAGGAACTCAAGAAGCTGGAGGCCGAGGCCTGGGAAGATTTCCTCGATATGACCATCAGCCAGGCAGTCCTGTGGGCGGCCAAGGATGTCTTTCCCGAGGAAGGCCCCTCGGAAATCATGCCTTCCGAACCGTACTTCATCGGTTCCCATTCCGGCGCCTCCGGTGCGTGGACCAGCGGCCCCGAAGACATTCAGACCGGTGAATCGAAAAGCGATTATTTCTGGGGCTACAACCGCATGACCACGGTCAAGGGGCTGTTTGCCGCCGGAGACGGGGTGGGTGTGTCCAGCCACAAGTTCTCTTCCGGGTCCTTTACCGAAGGGCGCATCGCCGCCAAGGCCGCGGTAAAATACTGTGTGGACAACCCGGAACTGCCTGAATTCGATTCGGCCGAGGTGGACAAACTCAAAAAACGGATCGTGCTGCCCCTCAAGCACTATGAAGACCATAAAAACTACACGACCCTGGGATCGACCGACAAGAAATACGACCTGCCGGTGGAAGAGGTCAATCCCAACTACATCACGCCCAAAATGGCCATTTTCCGGCTCAACAAGATCATGGACGAATATGTTGCCGGCTGGGGATCACAGTATAACTGCAGCGCGATCACCTTGAACATCGCACTGGACCTGATCAAACTGCTCAAGGAGGACCTGAACAAGCTCGCCGCCCGCAACCTCCACGAACTGATGCGCTGCTGGGAAAATGTCCATCGTGTCCAGATTGCCGAAGCCCACACCCGGCACAAGCTGTTCCGCGAAGAAACCCGCTGGCCGGGATATTATTACCGCTCCGATTTCAGAAAAATGGACGAAAAGAAGTGGGGCAAGGTATTTGTCAACTCGGTCTACGATGCGGAAAAAGATGAGTTCACCATGCTCACCCGGCCACTGCACCACCTTGTGGAAATCAAGGAGGTGGTCGGCATGTAGCCCTCTCGGTGCTGCCCGGGTGCCGGCCGGCACCCGGGCAGGGACCTACCCTTGGGGCGATGTCGTGTCTTTTGACCCCATAAAGAGGAGTACGATATGTCGGGTCCAGGCAGGCACGAAAAAACCGTTGAACGGGTAACGGAGATTTATGTGGCCGTTTTCCCCGTCCCGGTCAATGAAGACCGGATCGCGGAGGTCATCTTGGCCGGATATCAGGAGAATAAAGACGTTCCGAATTCAACGCTGGTTCGGGCGACCGTGGAAACCCATGCGGAGGCACTGCAGGACCTGGTCCAACTTTGTGACGAAATCGTGAGCGAACAAACCGAGATCGATTCGTATCGGTTGTTGAAATTCGACAAGGACGGGATCCACATCCTGAGCCCCGATCACTACCGGACATTCGCGCAATCGTACGCGCGGGTCCAATGGGGTCAGTGCTGATTGTGGCGTCCCCTTCTTTGGATGCCTGTAAAATGCCATACAGGAATCCTCCTGCAGTAGCCGCAATGGTTGGGCGCCTATTGCGGCTGCTGTCCATTTTACCGGAAGAAGTCACCATGAAAGGAAAAAAAACCAAAGCGAATACAAAAATCTGGTTCCAGCGGGGCTACCGAAAAGGAGCAACCTTCGCCAGACACAAAGCGGATTATGACGAACTGGCCGCGGTGGCCCGTGCCGGGGCCATCCCGGTCGGCTGGGATCTTTATCGAGCCGAGACGCTCAATCGACACCTGGGAGACGCCAGCTTCGATTTTCAGGCCTACGAAGCCGGCTTTGCCCGTGCGTGCAAGGAATTTTTCGATACCATCTGAACCGCTATTCCTGGTTTCTAACAAAAAGAGGCTGCCGACCATGACCATCGATCATCATATCACGTTGGACACCATGTCCGAGGCTGATCTCGAACCCGTTCTTGAACTGCTGCGCGGCCATGACCCGGACACAGTTGCCCGAAATTCGGGGGTTTCCCGAACGCGCCTGCTGCAGCTTCGGGACGGCCTGCTATCCCGCATCGAACAGGAACGGGCCCGGGTGTCCGATTCGCCGCCTGAAAAAATCGGCAGAAACGCCCCCTGCCCCTGCGGGTCGGGGAAAAAATACAAGCATTGCTGCCTGAATCGACATGAACCGCGGCATGGGTCGGCCGGACAGGCCAAACCGTCGGCGACCTCCGCAGCGCAGCCGGCCAAAAACGCCGAGCAGGAAAAGCTGATTGCGCAGATCGAACAAACCTTCGACCGACTGCGCGCCGGCCGATATGGCAAAGCGATCGACCGCGCTGCGACCCTGCTCGACCGGTATCCGGACGAAGATCGGCTCCACGATATCCTGTCCACAGCCAAGCTGCATGCCGGACAATTCGATCAGGCGCTCGACATTTGTGAAAAACGCATGGCCGTGGCAGAAATCGAAAAAGCTTTTTTTATCGAACACGGCCGCTATCGGGATTCCGAAATCGATACGCCGGCCCTGTCCTATTATTATCCGCCCCTGACCTGGCTTCAAAAAACCTGGATCGCGCTGAAGGCCAAAGCTTACAACGACCAATACCCGACCCGGGAAGATGCCGGCATCGTTAAATGGGTCTCGGCCCTGAAAACGGCGGACGATGCCAGCCGGTTCCCGACGGATCACACCCGAGGCCTCGATCTGCGCCGCAAGTCCCTGGCAGAAGCGATCCAGCGGCTCAAGGCTGTCGGCCCCGACGTCGTCCCGTATTTAGGCCCATTGGCCTGGATATACTCCTGGTCCGGTCTTTTCGTTCCTGAAATTCTATAGGTCCTTCCGACCCCCATGGCCACCCGGACCCTGATCGACATCTCCATGTTCGGCTTTTCCTATGCCTCGGGCGCCAGCCTTCACTACCTGGAAAAACGGGGGGCTGCCGTCATACCGGCCATCCGGCAGGCGTTTTCCATGGACAGGAAATTCGATCCGATCAAGACCGGCATCGTTTCGGTGCTCGGCAATATTCGGACACCGGAGGCCTATGACTTGCTGCGGGACCTTCTCGCCCATGAAAGCCCTCACGTGGTCAACTGGGCCGGCGATGCACTGGGGAAATTCGAAGCCATCGATGCGCTGCCGGCAATGGAAGCCGCCAGCCAAAGAATCGGGGGACAAAAAATGATCGACAGGGCGATTCGACGCCTGAAAGACCTGGCAAGCGCGGCGGTACTGCCCAAATGAGTCGGAGACTGCTTGCTTAAGCGAGTCTGGCTTTAAGCCCTGAAAACTGAGAGGATTTGCGGATGTACTGCCGAACCCGGTCCAAGGTGTCGGCATCCCGGCAAAGGACCAGACGACACCGGCATGCGCGATGGCATTGTTCACAGAAATAATCGTCGTCGAGGCGGTTGCCGCAGGCACAATAGGGGGCCATCACCAGTTCGCCGTTTTCCAGCGCCGCTTCGAAGTAATCGCTGGGAACATTTCCTTTTTCTACCATCTGGGTCATGGCTTCCTCCTTTACCAGTCAACCGGTTAGCGAAAGAAAGGGTCTTTTATGACAGTCCACCAACCACCAAATTGCCCCCACTGCGGCCGGAAAATGAAAAAATGGCGCGTACCCCTGGCCTCCACCTGGCCCAATGAATTCTTTTACGTCTGCTTCAACGATGCGTGCCCCTATTACGTCCAGGGGTGGGATCGGTTATGGGAACAACAGGCCACCCGGGCATCCTACCGTTGCCGCCTGGATCCCGACACCGGCAAATTCGCGCCCCTGCCGGTCTGGTCGGACAACGCCCTGAAGGACGATATTATCGAAGCCTGATGCCGGCCCTCAATCAGAACGTAGCTCTTAGGCACGTTCCCGGATCCGAAACGTCATTTCGCCGAAGAGGGAAAATTTCAGCCAGCGGCAGGCAAAGTCCATCAACGCCCTGTCGTCCGTCCGGATATCCGCCAAAACCGCCTCATCGATGTCGAATCGGTCGACAAACGAACTTTCGAATACAAAGCGGCGGAACCCGTCCAAATCGTAAAACGCCATGTACACCATCTGAAGCTGTCGGCGGCCGAACGCTTTCAGGCGATTCAGCGGCCGCCCGGTGGTGATATCCAGAAAGCCATCGTTCATGGCATTGTATTCGTCCAGCCCCTGGTCCGTCAGCCATTGCTCAACCGTCCACGCTGTTTCTTCCTGCCACCCCAGACAGTGCGCTTCTTTGACCCTAAAATAGGCCTCACCCGACCGGCTTTTCGAAACCCTGGAAGCGGCCCGCCCCAATGGGTAGAGCCGGCAGGCACCGGGACGATCCTCGTAGACGCGGCAGCCTTTCGGACCCACGAACGGACAGCGCCGGTCTGCATCGTTTCGCATCTTGAGTTTTACGACCGGAAGCCCGGACCGCCGTTCCGTATGGGCAACGGTGTAGCGATCCAGAAATGCTCCCGAGGACAGGTGCAGCCTGTTTTTCAGACGGATGATATCATAGGTTGTGAGGACCAGCTCGAGATTGGCGCAGCATCGGGTAAAGCAGGGCAACGCCGCGTGGCAGGCGAACCGGAACTTTCGATCCGGCAGCCGCTGTATCGCCGCGGCCGCCGTCATTCAACCCCCAGTTCCTGTTTTTTGGCCGCCATGACCGAGGGACGCACCTTGAGTACATGCTGGGCGAGCAGCCCGTATTCGAGCCACTGGATGGCGAACCGGTAAAGGGCGGTGTCGTCTGTCTTCAGCCGTTCAACCGCTTCCGGTTCGACTTCAAAGCGTTCCAGAAATGTGCTTTCCATCACAAACCGTCGAAAACGATCCAAGTCATAACAGGCCATGTAGATCATCTCCTGAATCTTCTTGTTCGTGATTTTTTCCCGGGCCAGCCGCTCGTTGGTTGTGATTTTCTTAAACAGGGCCTCCATTTCATGGTAGACGGGAATTCCCTGTTGTTCGATCCACGCAGACAGACCGTGAACCGTTTCCGACCGAAGCCCGCGGCAAAACGGTACTTCCATTACCGAATAGTAGGCCTTTCCGGCTTTTTCCGTGATTTTGGTGCTTTCGGGCTTCAGGGGATAGATGCGACAGGCCCAGGGACGGTCCGCATAAATGGCGCAACCCTGGCTCGTGACAAACGGACAGCTCTTTTTTTCGTCTTCCCGCATCTTCAGGACGACGACCGGAAGTCCGTTGTCCCCGATCATCGTCACGGTATGCTCGGATAAAAATTCTCCGGAGGATCGGTGCAAGGCATTTTTCATCCGCAAGACATCGTAAGGGGTTAAAAAGATGGTGATATCCCGACAGCATTGGGTAAAGCAGGGCAGACCGGCATGGCACTCAAACGGAAATTCGTCCTGCGGCCCCAGAACGGTTAGCCTCTTGTTTTGCGTTTTCGCGGCTGGTTTTGTCATGGCTCCTTCCTTGTTTTTGGGCCGCAAGACCGTATCGCACAATCTTCCGGCGAAGGGTATTTTTGTTGATGCCCAACTCCCGGGCGGTAACCAGTTTTTTCCAATTGTTGCGTTGAAGCGCACGGAGGATGGCCTGTTTTTCGATTTCCTTTAACGTTTCAGGGGCGTTTCCAATGGCAACATGAATATCCGCCAAAACCGTATCCGGCAGATGCAGCAAACCGACTTTTTCGTCCTGGCAAAGCACAAACGCATGTTCGATGGCATTTTCCAGCTCCCGGACGTTCCCCGGCCAATCGTAGCGCACCAAGGCGGCCATGGCCTCCTGGGTGAAGCCTAGAATGCGTTTTTTCTTTTTGCGCCCGAATCGTTCGATGAAATGCTTCGCCAATATAGGAATGTCTTCTTTGCGTTCGGAAAGGGTAGGCAGGGTAAGCTTGATCACGTTGACACGGAAAAACAGATCTTCCCGGAATTTTCCCTCGCCAACCAGTCGATCAAGCTTGCGATGCGAAGCCACCACGACTCGCGCATTGGTCTTGGCGGGCCGCACCGAACCCAGGGGTTCGTAACTGCCGTCTTCCAGCACCCGCAACAGCCGAACCTGGAGCGAATGGGGAATGTCCCCGATTTCATCGAGGAAAATCGTCCCGTTCTGGGCGCGTGCGAACCGGCCGGGTTTGTCCATTTTCGCATCCGTAAACGCGCCGGCCTTGTATCCGAAAAGTTCGGATTCGACCAGGGTGTCCGGCAGGGCTCCGCAATTGACCGGAACGAACGGTCCGTTTTTTTGGGGGCTGTGTTTATGAACGGCCCTGGCCAGCAGTTCTTTGCCGGTGCCGGTGGCGCCTTCGATAAGAACGATACAATCGCTGTCGGCCACCCGTTTCAGGGTCGAAAAAATTTCAAGCATCCTGTTGTTTTTACTAACCATCTTTTCGAACACCCGGGGCGCCTGAAAGGAGCGCTGAAGCTCGCTGAGATGGGACAGGTCCCTGAAGGTTTCTACACCGCCGATCATGCGGCCGGTATCGTCCCGCAAAATCGTGGCATTGACCGCGATGGGAATGCGTTGGGAGTCGGAACGGTTCATGTAAACCGGGAGGTTGAACACCGGCCGGTTCTCTTTCAACGCCTTGCGGATGGCACAGTTGTTCTGACAGATGTCGGTGCTGAAGACTTCCAGGCAGGGCCGTCCGAGCGCCTCCATTTTCGGGACGCCGGTAATTTTTTCGGCCGCCCGGTTAAAAGAGGTGATCCGCCAGTTTAAATCGACGGTAAAAACACCTTCTTCAATGCTGTCGAAGATGGCATGGCAGCTTTGTTCCATGAATGATCGCGATTGACTCATCGGCTCCGTCCGGCAAGGCGCTTCGATGGCCAATCAGGCCATCCCGCCGGTTGTCGAATTCGGCGCTGGTGGAAAAGCGCCATAAAAATGGGAGCGACCCATCGTTGGGTTCGGTTCATGTGTTGGGCGTCGTTTGTATCGGGAGGCATTATTAGTATATGCACAAATCGTGCAAGATTTTGGCAAGAACTCCGAATCTGGACTCGGGATGCTGGCAGGATTCAAAACGAAGATCGTTCCGAAAAAGGGCGGTGCAGCAGGTTGTTGCTTTGTTCAGGAGTTGGTTCGATTCAGGGGAATATCCCATTTTTTCATATATTTCCAAATGGCCGTGCGGCTCAGGCCCACCCTCCGGCCCACTTCGGCTTTGTTCCAGTCGCATTCATCGAGAAGATCAAGCAACTCGTTCCGGGTGATTTTTTTTCGAATCCGTTGCGAATAGGGCGCCTTCATGCTTTCGCCCATGATGGCGGGTTGGCGGATTTCGATGGGCAAATCGGAAACATCGATCTCACCACTGTTGCAAAGGACAAAGGCGTGTTCGATGGCATTTTCCAGTTCGCGAACGTTGCCTGGCCACTGGTGATCCATGAAAACGCGCAGGGCCGCCGGCGTAAGTCCGGCTACCCGTTTGCCGGTTTTTTGTCGGATGCGCTCGATAAAATGGTCTGCCAGAATGGGAATGTCCTCCCGCCGCGCGCTTAAAGGTGGCAGCTGGATGGGGAAGACTTTCAAGCGGTAGTACAGGTCCTCCCTGAACTGCCCTTCGCGCACCCGGGCGTACAGGTCCTTGTGGGTTGCGGTGATAATTCGAATATCGATCTTGCGTTTGCGCGAGTCCCCGACCCGCTCGACCTCTCTTTCCTGAATCACGCGCAGCAGTTTGACCTGAATATAGGGACTCAACTCGCCGATTTCGTCCAAAAAGATCGTTCCGCCGGAGGCTTCCTCGAACCGCCCCATACGATCCCGGTTGGCCCCGGTGAAAGAGCCTTTGACGTGCCCGAACAACTCGCTTTCCAGCAGGTTTTCGGACAGGGCGCTGCAGTTGACCGCAACCAGGGGACCCTCCCGACGGTCGCTGTTGTAGTGAATGGCACCGGCAACCAGCTCCTTTCCGGTACCGCTTTCCCCCTGGATCAGAACTGTGGCCTCGCTGGCCGCTGCCGCCCGGATGGCCGTGAACACCTGCTGCATGGCCCGGCTCTTGCCGATGATGTTGTCCATGCGGTGAACTTCTCCCAACCGCAGGGCGGCTTCTTCGGCCTGCTGGCGGGCCCGGAGAAGCTCGGTCATGTCCGTGATCGTCTCGACGATGCCGATGACCTCGTTGTCGTCATTCTTGACGACACTGGCATTTTTGATTACCGACACGTCATGGCCGTTTTTATGCCGCAACTGGCACTCTTTGGCCTCGGACTTCCCTTTTTCGATAATTCGGCATTTTTCGATGCTGGCCGGACACTGCTTGCCGAAGCAGCGGCTGCACTGAATCAGCTGGCAGGTTTTGCCAAGCGCCTCTTTGGCCGAGTACCCGCTGATCCGCTCCATGGATGGGTTCCAGGAAGAGATCCGTCCCTCGGCGTCCATGGTAAAGACCCCGTCCGCCATGGAATCGATGATCCGGTTCACAAAACGAACATTCCAGATTTCATGAATTTTATCGCCCATGAATATCCCCTGAATGACTTGTTTTCGTTACGATAACGTTACCTGTCGTTACCCATAATAAACGAACCGTTTTAGCTGTCAACCGGCTTTTGCCAGTATCCGCTGGTTGCCGGACGGGAGACGGCGTGGATAAAATTGTGGCATTTATTATGCATTTATAGTAGGTTATAGACTTAATGCTCCGGTGCAACATCCCCTTTTGGAGAGCTTCCGGAACCTGAATGGTTGAACATCTTCTTGGACGACAGGGAGCGAATACAACGGAAATGAAAATTAACTTTCCCGGCGGCAAGCGCGTCACCTCAACGTACAAAGGTTTTACCGTGGAAACGGATCAGCCGACCAGCGAGGGCGGTGACGGTTCGGCCCCCGAACCCTATGATCTGTTTTTATCCTCCATGGGAACTTGCGCAGGGGTCTACATCGTCTATTTTTGCGAAAGCCGCAACATCCCCACGGACGGCTTGTCGATGACCCTGCGGTTTGAACGCAATGAAGAATCCCACCTGGTGGAAACCATCGCCATGCAAATTCATCTGCCGACCGGGTTCCCTGAAAAATATCGCAAAGCAGTCATTCGATCAGCCCAGATGTGTACAGTGAAACGATCTTTGCAGTACCCCCCTGAAATCGTCGTCACCGCAACCGAACCATCGGAGTAAACTTATGCGATTCGTAATCATTGGAGGCGATGCAGCCGGCATGAGCGCGGCCAGCCGGGCCAAACGGATGCAGCCTGAGATGGAAGTGATCGTTCTGGAAAAAACCGAAGACGTGTCCTACAGCGCCTGCGGCATGCCGTACAACATCGCCGAGGCCGACCGGGAAATGGAAGACCTGGTGGTGAGAAAGGCTGAGGTTTTCCGCCAGAAACAGGGCATCGACCTGTTTACCGGCTACCGTGCGGAAGCCATCGATCCGGTCAACCGGACGGTGACGGGAACCATTCTGGACAGCGGCGAACCCTTCCGCTTCGTTTACGACCGGCTGCTGATCGCAACCGGCGGACGCCCCGTCATCCCCGATCTGCCCGGTTTCGACCTGCCCGGTGTGCTGGCCTTAAAAAGCCTCGACGACGGGCGCAGGATCAAATCGTTTATTCGGAAACAGTCCGTTAAAAAAGCAGTGATCGTCGGCATGGGGTACATCGGCCTGGAAATGGCCGAAGCTCTCAGGGAGCTAAATATCGCCGTCGACATGGTCAAACCCCGACCGGACTTGCTGCCCTGGATGCACCGCGATTTGGCCGCAATCGTTGAAAAAGAACTGGTCGATAACCAGGTCGGCCTGCACCCGGGGTGCGCCATCACGGGCATCGAAAAAAGCGCCGACGGTCTGAATGTGGTCTGCGAGGACCGGTCTTTGCCGGCCGATATGGTACTGGCGGCCATCGGCATTCGACCCAACGGCGAGCTGGCTGCCGATGCCGGCCTTGAAACCGCAATAAACGGTGCCATCAGCGTCAACCGTCAGCTCCAGACCTCCGATACGGCCATCTATGCGGCCGGAGACTGCGCCGACGCCGTTCATGTCGTCACCGGCAAAAAAACGTGGATTCCCCTGGCCTTGCGTGCCAACCGCGCCGGTTGGGCCGTGGCGGACAATGTCTGCGGTCGGCCGGCGGCCCTGGACGGCGTTGCCGGTACCGCCGTATTCAAAGTCTTCAACCTGGAGGTCGCCCGCACGGGGCTCTCGGTGGCCGAAGCACGCCAGGCGGAATTCGATCCGGTGGAAATCGTAATTAAAAGCCGCTCCCGAGCCCACGCCCACCCGGGCGCCCAAACCATCTGGGTGAATCTGGTCGGCGATACCAAGAGCAGACGGCTGCTGGGTGCCCAAATGGTAGGGCCCGAAGGTGTGGCCCATCGGATCAATGCCGCGGCTGTGGCCCTTCACAGCCATATGACCGTTGCGACCTTTGCCCAGACCGATCTGGCCTATGCGCCGCCTTTCGGCCCGGTTTGGGACCCGCTGCTTACCGCCGCCAACCAACTGTTAAAAAAAGTCTGAATCGCCGCTGCTGAGATTTCCCACCAAAATCCGTTACCAGCCGTTACCTTAGCCCTGACGAACAAAAGGTAACGCTTGGTAACGGCCTTGTGTCCTTATTTTCCCTCGCATCGATTCTTTCACACGCTATTCAACCAACTGTATTTAAATGTAATATTTTATATTTCCATTCCTAAGAAAACGAATGGCACGAATGTTGGTATTCCCTTTTTCAATGCCGCACCTAACGGCAACGATCTTATAATCAACGGGTTCAAAAAAGGAGAACGACATGCTGCAAGTGCTTTCATTTTTACAGAAAAATCTGGTCTGGTCGATCCCGATCTCCATGTCCGTCGGGCTGCTCTACGGCTACCTGTTCGATGCCGGGCCGCTCAAGCAATTCATCATTCCGGTCACCTTCGTCATGGTCTATCCCATGATGGTGACGTTGAACGTCAAAACCATATTCAAAGGCCAGGACTATAAACTTCAATTGCTTACCCAGGTGATCAATTTCGTCCTCATCCCGCTACTGGCCTTTTATACCGGCAAGCTGTTTTTTTCCGGCGGACCTGAAAAATACGGGCTTTGGGCCGTGGGCCTGTTTCTCATCGGAGTGCTGCCCACGTCGGGCATGACCATCTCCTGGACGGGATTCGCCAAGGGCAACAAGGAAGCCGCCATCAAAATGGTCGTCTTCGGGCTGGTGCTGGGCGCATTGGCCGCGCCGGTGTATACCAAGGTTTTCATGGGAGCCACCATCGATGTGGACATGCTGCACATGTTCAAACAAATCGCTTTGTTTGTCTTCGTGCCGCTGATTGCCGGCCTGCTGACCCAGACCCTGTTTATCAAAAAAGTCGGGCGCCAGACCTGGAACGACCGAATTAAGCCGAAATTTCCGCCTTTTTCCGCCCTCGGCGTGATTCTGATCGCCTTTCTGGCCATGTCGCTCAAGGCCAAAAATATCATCGCCAACCCGCAGGACATCCTTACCATTTTGCTTCCGCTGGCACTCTTTTATCTCGTCACCTATGGGTTGCTCTCCATTGCCGGTCGAATTTTTCTGAAAAGAGAAGATGCCATCGCAATGGTTTTCGGCGTGGTCATGCGCGATCTGTCCATCGCACTGGCCATTGCCATGACGGCGTTCGGCAAACAGGGCCTTACCATCGCCCTGCTGATCGCCCTGGCCTATGTCGTTCAGATCCAATCGGCCGCCTGGTATGTTCGCTTTGTCGGCAAGATTTTCGGCGAGAAGGCCAAAGAACCGGCACCGCAAAAGGTTCCCGAAACCGTCGCAACGGTAACGCCGCTGCCGAAGCGACTGGCACCCATCGAAGAGAATATGGTTCCGCCCATTCGCAACATTCTCTATGCGACCGATCTGTCCGACACGGCCCGCCATGCCGTACGCTACGCCTGCAGCATGGGTAACGGTTTCGGTGCCAGGGTTACGGTGCTTCACGTGATACCGGATGTTTTGGATGCACTGTCCCTGGAAGCCGGCGTCGACCTGGCCGACCACATGGACAAAAAGGCTTGGAAGGAATTTCATACCACCGGCATCCAAAAGGCCAAAGAAGCCATTCATCGACGAATCAGGGAGACGTCCCGCAACGTTATCAAGGAAATCCCGCACTGCCCGTTGAACGAAAGCAATGTGCTGGTCAAAGTCGGTGATCCGGTCCGTCAGATCGTTTCGACGGCCCGGGAAGGCAATTTCGATCTGATTGTCATGGGCACCCACGGTCACGGAAAAATGGAGGAGCGTATCATCGGCAGTACGGCCAGCGATGTGATTCGGACGAGCCGTGTACCGGTGATGGTGGTTCGCCTGCCGGCCGAAACGGCTTTCGAGACCCAACCGGGGCAAAACAACAGCGGCCATCGCGAGGGCGCGGTCAACCAATTCGGATAATTTCGCAGCGCTGCCGGTGTTCGATTCCAAAACGGCAGATGGCATAAAAATTGATAGTTAATTCATTGAGGTTCGAAGGATTCTCAAGGCACGGCACCATCAACCATCAAGCAAGGAGGAGGTCATCATGATTATGAATGCAACCAACTGCTGTAAGACCATGGAGATGGAACTCACCGGCTGGAAGGCCATCGTCTACGACATCACGCGTAAAATGGAAGGCCTTCCCGGCGGGGAAAAAGGCAAGGTGCGGGCCAATATCGAAGACCTGCACATGCTCATTGCGGAAATGGACAGCCGCATCGATCAAATCCGTCAGAATTGCAAGCCGGAAACCTGCATCGAGGATATCCAGACAGAGCGGGATGCGTTTAACGCTTCTCTGTCCACCCTGCGCGTGAGCACCGAAGAGGCCATGCGGGGACTGGGCGCCGGCAATTTTGGCGGTTGATCGGAGCATTCATGTCAGGTCGTCCAGGATTCAAGGGGTGGTAATGATCCATATTACTGCCCCTGTTTCGACGAGGGAACCAGGAGACAACGATGGCTGCCACACGAAAACTCAATCAAAAAACGTTTGAACGGTCGATTTTGCACGGTGTCACCCTGTTGGACTTCGACGCACCCTGGTGTGGACCGTGCCGTGCGCAAAAACCGGTCATCGATGCATTAAAAAAAAGTTACCACGGCAAAGCGGCCATTCGGAAAATCAATATTGACGAGAACAGAGACATTGCCTTGCATCTGGGAATTCAAAGTATTCCGACCATCATTCTTTTTAAAGAGGGTCGGGAGATCAAGCGCTTTATCGGACTTCAGACGAGCGATACACTCGGTAACGCACTGAAACAGCTGATCGATTGAGCGAAGGCCTATCCTTTCTTCAGCCCCCTTAGGAGACAACCGACATGGGAAAATGTATCAACCATCCGGACCGGGAGACCCCGTACCTGTGCATGAAGCATCAAACCTATCTGTGTGAGGAGTGCCTGGCGTGCAGAGACCCGAAAATCTATTGTAAGCACCGCTCCGCCTGTCCCATCTGGTTCATGAGCAAACGAAAGGAAAATTGGGACGCCGAAGATAAAAATGCGGCGGCGGCGAACCATACGGTCACCTTTTTGCCCCACGGGCAGACGGTGTCCATACCCGACGGAAGCACCCTGCTGGAAGCCGCCCAGACCGCCGATGTCCATGTCAACGCCTCCTGCAACGGGAAGGGCTCCTGCGGGAAATGCAAACTGGTTGTAGCCTCCGGAGCGGTGGAAAGCCAGCCCACCCCGCTGCTCACCGACGCGGAAAAGAAAAAGGGCTATGTCCTGGCCTGCCAGAGCCGTATCACCGGCGATGTTTCCGTGCAAATCCCCGAAGAGGCGCTTCAGAAAAAATTGAAAATCGCCGGTATGGGACAGGCGGTCACCGAGCAGCTCAGCAGCCTGGTAACAGAAATCGATCCCATGCTCAAACAGGTCTCGCTGACCCTGAACCCGCCGACCCTGGCGGATTCGGTGAGCGATCTGGATCGGCTGAACCGGGGGCTGAAGCAGCAGGGCTGCGATGTGGCCCGCATGAATGTGGGCATCAAGGTGATGCGCCAACTGGCCGAGGCCGTGCGCCAGGACAACTGGAATATCACGGCATCGGTGATCCGACGCAAATGCGCCAATGAAATTCTCGAAGTTCGCCCAGGAAACGGCGCACAACCGTCATTGGGGCTGGCCATCGACATCGGCACCACCACCATCGTGGTCTATCTGGTGGACATGACCGACGGCAGGGTGCTGGCCGCCACCGCCGGGCACAACCGTCAGGCGGACTGCGGCGACGACGTCATCAACCGCATCGTCTGCGCCGAAAAAAACGGCGTTAAAAAACTCAGCCGCATGGCCCTGGCCACCATCAACAGCCTCATCGGCGAAGCCCTGGACAGCGCCGGCGTTAAAGCAGACGCTGTCCGCAACGTCGTCGTTTCGGGCAACACCACCATGGCCCACCTGCTGCTGCAGATCGAACCGCGCTATATTCGAAGAGATCCCTACATTCCCACGGTATCGGAGTTTCCCATCCTCAAGGCCGGGGAAATCGGCCTGAAAGCCAACCCCATGGGCGCCGTATTCATCATGCCCGGTCCGGCCAGTTATGTGGGCGGCGACATCGTCTCCGGGGTGCTGTACACCGGCTTCCATCGGGAAGAACCGACCACCCTGTTCATCGATATCGGGACCAATGGTGAAATCGTCCTGGGAAACAAAGAGTGGATGATGACCGCGGCCTGCAGCGCCGGCCCGGCCTTCGAAGGCGGCGGCATCCGCTGGGGAATGCGGGCCGAGGAAGGCGCTATCGAAAAAATCACCATCGATCCGCAGTCACTGGAGCCCGCCATCTCGACCGTGGGGGACGCCCCCGCCCGGGGAATCTGTGGATCGGGCATGATCGACCTGATTGCCGAACTGATGCGAACCGGCATCGTTGATCGCAGCGGCCGGTTTGTCGAGATGCCGGAAAATCGCCGCGTCCGCCAACAGGGAGACGAGCCGGCCTACGTCCTGGCATTCGCCGACGAGACCCCCATGGAGGAAGATATCGTTTTTACCGCATCGGATCTGAAAAACCTGATCTACAGCAAGGGCGCCGTCTATGCCGGCTTCACCACCCTGCTGGGAGAGGCGGGCATGGATTTTTCCATGGTGGATCGCATCATCATCACCGGCGGATTCGGCCAGTATCTCAACATCGAACGTGCCGTGGCCATCGGGCTGCTGCCCGACCTCGACCGCGCCAAATTCAATTATATGGGCAACAGCTCCATCGCCGGCGCTTACATGGCCCTGCTATCCGACCGATACCGCCAGGAGGCCCGGGAAATCTGCAACGCCATGACCTATGTGGACTTTTCCAGCAACCCGCGGTACATGGACGAATTCACCTCGGCCTGTTTTCTGCCGCACACGGACGTGGGCGCCTTTCCCAGCGTGTCGACACCCAACTGAAATAGGGCCGCCGATAAGCCGCCATGAGAAAAGACAATCGAGGCGGGGACGCCGATCCCACGTTTCAACGGGTTTTCGTCCTATTTCACCATCCGGAGATGGCAGCGTTCCCGTTTCCACCGGTCGAAGGCATCGAGATGGGCCAGCAGAGACCGGCACTCTAAGCGCAGATCTCTCACCTGCCAGACATCGTCCGGAGAAATGCGTTTGCAAAAGATATCGAAAATGCTGCCCTGGCCGCAGGGGTCCAGATTTTTCAGGCACGCGATCAATCGATCGACGGTGGGAAAGTAATCGTTGATATCGACGGGGTTTTCCAGAACTCCGGCCGCCCGTGTTTTCAGGCGGCGGTAGGCAACGGGGTCGGCGGCGGCAGCGCGCCGGGTGGCTTCCAGGGTTTCTTTCCAGCGGGTTTCGAGTTCTTCGACGGTCAGGTTGGGTTCCATGACGCCTTTCACGACAACCGGCCCGCCACCGAGGATGCCCGTTTTCCTGACTGTATTTGTGGAAAGGCTTTCCTGTGTATTGCAGGCGCCTGCCGTCGGGCAGGCGCCCGCATGGTGTTACATGGCGGTTTCCGGATGGAATACATTGACCTCTTTGAGGTCATCTTTCAGGTACTCGCGCTCGTTGGGCCCCAGGACGCCCAGGGAAAGGCAGATCAACGTCCACAGGTGGACGACACCGTATTCCCCACCGTAATGCTCGCTCAGTTCATGAATCTGAGCATGGCAGTTGTGACAGGCGGCAATGCAGTAATCCGCCTTGGTGGCCTGAATCTGGCTGTCCTTGATCTGGCCGTACTTGAGCCGCTCCTCCTTGAACCCGGATTGCAGGAATCCTCCGCCGCCCCCGCAGCAGAAGTTGTTGGAGCGGTTGGGCTGCATATCGATGAAATTTTCCTCGCCGACCACCGATTTGACCACGAAACGCAGGTCTTCGGCAACCGGATCACCGAAACTCTTGCGGACAATCTGGCAAGGATCCTGGACCGTGAATTTGATTTTCAGGTCCTTGTTCCAGTCGGAGTTGACCTTGAGTTTACCTTCACGGATCCACTTGGCGTAATATTCGTAAATGCTTTTAACTTCAAAGTTGTGCTCGAGGTTGAATTTTTTCAGTCCGGCCCGGACTGAGAAAGTCACGTGCCCTCACTCGGTGTTGAGAAACGTTTTAACCCCCAACTTATTGGCCTGGTTGACGGTCGTCCGGGTAACCTGTTCCCAGGAGTCGTTATCCGCCAGGAACATGCAGTAGTTCTCACCGGCCCATCCCTCGCTTCCATAGGTCCAATCCACACCGGCAAGGTGCAGGATCTTCCACAGCGGGACCAGTTCATCTGGTTCGGTAACCGGTTCGCGGGAATTCTGGTTGAGGAAAAATTCGGCGCCTTGCTTGTCGATGGGGGCCTTCATATCGGCGAATTCGGGCTGGGCTTCCTGATACTCTTCCAGCACATCCTCCACCACAAAAACGAAGTCGTCGGGCGAGGTTCCCATGGCGCTGGTGCTGGCGTTGCGCAGGGCCATGTCGCAGGAACCCAGAATGCCCTTGGGGCGTTCCTCCCGGGGACGCAGCCCCCTGGCGTTGTAAACCAACTGGGGAATGTCGATTTTCATGGGACAGACATAGATACAGCGCTGGCACATGGTACACATCCAGGGCCAGTTCGATTTGGCGATCTCTTCATCCATGCCCAGGGCCGCCATACGCAGGAACTTGCGGGGGTCCATGCCTTCGAGACCGGTTGCAGGGCAGCCGGAGGAACACGCACCGCAGGTCAGACAGAGATTCAGATTGCCGCCCTCCGGCAGAATTTCCTTGACCTTGTCCATAAAGGAGCTTTTTTTCTTGCCGCCCAATTGAATGAGCTTCTCATTCATTGATTCCACCTCCTGTTCCGATTTGGGTTTGCTATTTTTGCATGAAATCCATAGCGTTAGAGATAACTTACTGTGGGCTTTTCCCTCGATTCATCGGCGACGTATGGGTAAAACGCGTGCCTGTTACAGGGATTAAAAGATTCCAATAGCACATGTCTTATCAAATTTATACGTATTTCTTCCGTCTTCAGTCGGACACCACAGGCAAGCCCGCATTGGACCATGCAAAAATGCCCCCGGCCAGGGATTTCACCTGGTTGTAGCCGGCCTGCCGCAGGATGCTGGCGGCAATATTGGACCGGTACCCGCTGCCGCATTGCAGCACCAGTTCTTCATCCTTTCCCGCATCGGGAATCCGCTTGTCGAGGATATCGGACAGGGGGAAATGTTCGGCCCATTTGATGCGGCCTCCGTTCCATTCGGCCGGGGTGCGCACGTCGATCACGCGCAGACCGCTTTTTTCTAGACGCCGGGCCAGCTGCTGGGGAGAGATCTGTTCCAGCTGCTCCACAGGTCTGCCGCTCATCAGCCAGGCCATGACGCCCCCGGACAGGTAGCCGAAGATCAGATCGTAACCGATGCGGTGCAGTTCGGTGACCATGCGGTCGTAGTCCTCGCGGTCATCCACCACCAGAACGATTTCCGAGTTGGGATCGACCACCATGCCGACCCAGTTGGCCAACTGCTTCTCGAACCCGATGTTGATGCTGCCGGGAATGTGAAAGCCGCCGAAGGCCGCCGAATCGCGGGCATCGATGATCACGGCGCCGTCGTCCATCATCTCCTGGAACTGCTTTGGGATGAGGCTTTTGTCCATGGGACAGGCGTCCAGGGTCGCCGCGCCTTTTATATTGGTTTGGATAATGTGAGAGAAACTCTTCGGCCGCGTAGGAAAGGCCGACAATACGTCCTTTTTAAATGCCTCGAAGGACTCGAACCGCAGCATGGGGTTGGCCCGCCGCTCATAGCCCAACGTGGAGCTTTTCTTGGCGCTCATGCCCCGCCCGCAAAGCGACCCCTGGCCGTGGGCCGGGAAGACTTCCAGGTGATCCGGGTAGTCGGCCAGCTTTACGTAAAGGCTTTTATACAGATTCTCTACCTGCTCATCGAGAATTTCGGCGCCCGGCAAGTCAGGCCGGCCGATGTCGCCGACGAAGAGCAGGTCGCCGGTGAGCAGCATCTCCGGTTCATCCGACCGGACTTTATCCGTCACGAGCAGGGAAATGGAGTTGGGCGTGTGTCCCGGCGTATGCAAAACCTCCAGCTTGGCCGCACCGAGTTCGAAAACATCGCCTTCCTTCAGGGCCTTGTGCTTGTATTCCACGGGTGCGCTTTCGTGGATGTAAATATCCGCACCCGTAGCCAGGCGCAGTTCCTGGTCACCGCTCACATGGTCGGCGTGCACATGGGTGTTGATGATGTGGGTGATTTGCATACCCTCTTCACGGGCAATGTCCAGGTAGTCCTGAATGTCGCGTTTGGGATCGACAACGGCCATGGCCTTGGCTGCCGGGCATCCGATGGCATAGGAAAGGCACCCCAGCCCGGAAACGGAAATCTGATTGAAATACATAACGGCTTCCTTTTTCTAGATAATCCTTGGTTGATGGTTTTATAAAAAGCCCCAGCCTCTTCATTTCCATGGCGGTTCTCTATGGGGTTTGTAGGGGCGAAAAATTTTTCGCCCCTACGCCGCCTTGCACAGATACGGCGATCAGTCGAACGCCATCTCCGTTTTCCATTCCTTCCAGACGTTGCCCACCAGACCCGGACCGGGCTTCAGGGTCTTTTTGCCCGGGCGCCATCCGGAAGGCGTGGCCTCCCCGCCCATGGTTTCGCGAACCAGTTGGAACGCCTGCACCTGCCGCAGGGTCTCCATGACATTGCGGCCCACCGGAGGCGTCAGGACCTCGTAGCCCTGGCACACGCCATCCGGATCGATAATGAACCGGCCGCGGTTTTCCACGCCGGCGCCCTCGTTGAAAATCCCGAACAGGCGACCGATTTTCCCCCCGGCATCGGAAAGCATGGGAAACGGCACCCCACCGTCGACCATCTTGGACAACTCGTGATCGTCCCACATTTTGTGGACAAACATGCTGTCGATGCTCATGGAAAGCACCTCGACGCCCAGCTTCTTGAACTCCTGATATTTTTCTGCGACCGCAGAAATTTCGGTAGCTCACACAAAGGTGAAATCACCCGGATAAAAACAGAGCAACACCCACTTGCCCAGATAGTCGGACAGTTTGACGTTGATAAACTTGCCTTGCTGATATCCCGGGGATACGAAATCCGGCACTTTTTCTCCGACGTGAATCATTGATATCTCCTTTGCAACGGGTTTACTTTTTTCATCCGCCTTTTCTTCGACCGTCTCTCCCACCGGCCCTCCAGTTGGTCGGGCACACCCGACTTCGGCTTCTTCCGCCATACATCTCTCCTTTCGTTGTAAATGGGTTGGCGTTAAAGATACATTCTTTGGGGAGAATCATTTTCCCAAAGAATCGGTAAAAACAGGTCACGGTATTCGTCCGTACCAAGCCTCTGCTGAAAGAAATGTCGGTCAGGAATCTGTTTTAAATTTTAGGTTGACCGGCGTCCGATGTCAAACCATACAATGCGTACCCGTCGGTTGATGACACCAAGGAAAATACCGCCCCATATCCCGGATATGGGGCGGTATCCCAAGGAAGCTGCATATGTAACCTTGAATCGCTGCGTCGAATTACTTTTCGGCTTTGTACCCCATGGGCAGCTTTTTGAAGCGCCCGCCATAAACGATGGGATCGCCCTTGTATCCCAGGGCCTTGAAGTCGATGTAATCCGTGGTGCCGACCAGATGGCTCACGTCGCGGCCCTTGGACGCCATGTAGGAAAAGTCCGTGCCCTTGTGGGCAACCTTTTTGAAATCCACATCGCGGCTGTCCTGATGGCAGCGGTTGCAGGTGCGCTCGCCTTTGAGGCTTTCGTGGCACTGGACACAGGAAAGGGCCATGTCGGCCGGCATGACTTCATGTTCGACGCCCCAGTACATGTTGGTGCGGACCCACTCGTACTTGCCGCTGTATTTCATACCCGCGGCCTTCATGCCGTCGGTAAAGGCCTTTTGCCAGTCCCGATGTTTCCAGTAGGCGGTTTTGTCTTCCTTGTCGCGTGGGTACAGGTGAGGCACCAGAAAATACTTGTACTCGGCATCCACGGCCTGGACACCGCCCATGATTTTGAATGGTGCAATTTTGGAATTGGGATCGTTGATGGAACCGACCGGCTCGGTGATATTGAATTCAGACCGGGTCAGGTCCAACGGTTCGCCCAGCAGCAGCCGTTTGCTGAATCCGCCATACCAACGGTAGACCGGTTTGGCCGATTCCTTCCAGACGAATTCGCCCTTCTTCCAGAAATAATCGTCCATGCCGTATTTGTCTTTTTCCGGCTTGCGCTTTGTATCGCCGGCCTTGGACCAGTCCCAGAACGTCTTGGTGGGTTTGCATTTGGCGTAGACCGGCGCATGGCAAGTGGTGCAGGCAATGTTGCTGCTGTGCTTGTTAAGATGGTGGTCCAACAGGTGGTCGCCATAGTGCGGGGTCGCCGAGTGGCAGTTCTGGCAGGAGATGTCGCCTTCGGCCACGGGCACCGACGAACTGCGTCCGGCGATCTTGTGGTTGCGGGTGCGGTGGCATTCGGAGCATTGGAAATCGTAGCCGCCCATGTGGACATCGCAGTTGCGTTCCGGATGCAACAGCTGGCGGGACAGGTCGGCGTGTTTCACCGCTTCGCCGCCCCCGCCGTTGAAATGACAGTCCCCGCAGGTCTTGCGCGAGGTGGCGCCGACGCTTTTGGCCACGGCCACCAGATCCACCTTGGGATCGGGCATGCCGGCCGCCGTGGGAGTTTTTTTGTAGGTGCCGGTGGTGTCGTGACACACCAGGCAGTCGATCTTGGTCATGTCGGTAAAATCGAAACTGGCGTCTTTCCATCCGTAGCCTGCGTGACAACTTGTGCAACGAGCCTCGTTGCTGATGATGCTCACTCAGAAGTTGTTGGTGGCCACCGTGGCCTTGCCGAGTTCGACCGACTTTCGATGATTGAGGGTATAGGGGGACGGCCCTTTCCACAACCAGTGGGCCGATTTGAGCATGTCCTCGCCGGCCTGCTGATGGCAGCGCAGACACTCGCTGGTCACCTGGGAGGGCTCCGGGTTGGCGGCCAGCTGGATCTTGTCTTTATGGTCGGGAATGTTTTTGCGGTGGCAGCCGGCACAGTCGATGGGCCCCTTGTCCATCTCCCGATGGCAGCCCATGCACTGCTGATGATAAGCAGCCTTGAGCCCCAACCGCTCGGGATGATCTTTCTGAAACGGCTCCTGGTGACAGGCCGAACAGCGTGTGGTTTCCGATGCGCTCTGGTCCACGGGACGATAATGATGGCACAGGGCGCAGTCCTTTGTGACCGTGGCGTGCTTGGCGTGCATGAAGCGCACCGGCCCGTAATGGTCTTCGGTCCTGCGGATGATGGGGCTGTCCAGCAGATAATAGCTTTCCGTCTGGTCCTTGACGCCCAGACCCATGTCGCGCAGCCGCTGCTGGCGGCACAGGCGGCACTCGTCCATGACCGCCTCCACGAAGGGAACCACCTCGGCCGCCCGCTTTTTGGCCGCATCCTGATCCGGGGCGGTCCAGACCACCTTCTCCGCCGGTGGCGGCTCGGCCGCCGTGTCCGCGGCCGCCATGGCCGGACCGCACCAGCAGATGCCAGCCAGGGCAACGACAATGAATCTAAAAATCACCGGTCCTGTTCTGGTCATGCAGACACCTCCTGTTCCGGTTTGTTGAGCACGGGAAGAACGGTCACAAGAAATCGATAGAGAAACATCAGGGCCGCGATGAGCCCCACGGTAACCAGGATTTCGCCGATGGCCGGGGAGTAGTTGGCTTCGCTGATGGGCGGGCGATAGCCGACCACGAATACATTCAGGCGATTGACCAGCACGCCCCCCACAATCATGGTGCAGGCGGTGAAGAGCCAGCGCCGCGAGCGACGCACCGCCGGGGAAAGCAGCATCAGCCAGGGTACGATCACCCCGAAGATCATTTCAACGAGAAACGCGTTGGTCTGAGCCGTGAAGTCAAACAGGTATATATAGGTGCCGCGCACCACCATGTCGCCGACTTTCAACGCCAGGTAAAGCCCCAGCAGGAAAATGGTGATGCGGGTCAGCGGTCCGAGCACTTTCATCTCGGAATCGAGCTTCATGGAGGTCGTGGCCAGGGTGGCTTCGAACACCACCATGGGGTAGCCCACCGCGATGGCCGATGTAAGGAAAAGCAGCGGCAGGATCGGTGTGTACCACAACGGATGCAGCTTGGTGGGGGCGATGAGCATCAGGGAGCCCAAACTGGACTGATGCATGCAAGAGAGTACCACTCCCAAGATGATAAGCACCCACATGACTTTCGGCAGCACCGCATCGGCCAGGCGTAAAATCCAATCGACCGGCGTATTGAAAACGGCCAGCGGCCCGGGCAGGCGCACCTTGCCCTTGAACCGCTCTACCACAATGGGCAGAAATTCAAGATAAAGTACATTCAGATAAAACATGACGCACATGGCCACCTCGAACAGCACCGAGGTGGGGTTCCAGAAAATCATGGGTTTCCAGATGGCCCAGGAGCGGCCGATGTCCACCAGCAGGCCCAAAACGACAAACGTATACCCCAGCATGGCTGTGAGCAGGGCCGGACGGACAACGGGTTCGTAATAATGGCGGCCGATGATATGGGCCAGGAAGGCGGTGGTGAATCCGCCGGCGGCCAGAGCTACGCCCGAGGCCACATCCACGCCGATCCACAGCCCCCAGGGACGTGCGGTGGTGAGACTGGAGACATAGCCGATCCCGCCGATGAACCGGGCCAGGATCGCAGCCGCGCCGGCGGCCATGAGCACCGCCAGCACAACGACCCCGGGTGTCCAGAATTTCGCATTTACCGGTGCTGCCTGGTGGCTCATGGGTTCCCTCCTTCCTTGCCGTTTCCGGCCCGGTCGCTTTTGTCCTTGGAGGCCCACATGACTCCGCCGAGCATGCCGAAAAGCACGATGGGCGACCACATGTAGGCGAACAGGCTGTGCTGGATGGTTTCCGCCAGCCGGGGCATGGGCTTTTCCGGCAGGGTGACGAAGCCCAGCTTCTCGAAGGGCACGGCGGACAGATACATCCAGCTGGTGCCGCCAACCTCCTTTTCGCCGTAGACGTGGTCGATATAGCGGCCCGGATTTCTCTTGATGCGATCATGGGCCACCTTTAAAAGGTCGCTGCGCCGGCCGAAGGTGATGGCCTCCACCGGACAGATCTCCGCGCATCCGGGCAGCTTGTTCTCGTTTTGTACCCGCTCGTAGCAGAAGGTGCATTTCATCACCCGCGGCGTGATGGGATCATGGTATTCATACGCCGGGATCTCGAAGGGGCAGGCCACCATGCAGTAGCGGCAGCCGATGCATTTGCTGACGTCGTAGTGGACCGTGCCGTTTTCCTTCTTGGACAGGGCGCCCACGATGCAGGCCGAGGCACAGGCCGGGTCCTGGCAGTGCATGCATTGCAGCTTCACGAAAGTGGGAATGAGCTGGTCGCGCTCGTCGATCTGCCCCGTGGTGTGGCGGTTGACCACCGTGTACGCCTTTTCGTCGGGCCGACGCGATCTGTCGAGAACCGTGTAATCTTCAAAGGACCGGTCCGGCTCGGGCAGACCGTTTACCCGGTTGCAGGCCTGTTCACATTTGCGGCAGCCGATGCAGCGGGTCAAGTCAATCAGGCAGCCGACGGAATCGGACGGGGCCCTTGATTGCCAGGCGTGGGCCGAGCCTTCGGTGCCGGCCACCGCTGCACCGGCAACGGTCATATATTTGAAAAAATCTCGTCTGTTCAGCCCCATAGGCCCTCCTTGCACGGATTGAAAATAGCGGACGCACACGACCGTGGGGTGCGTCTATGAACGGGCATCGTCGTCATCAAGGCTTTTTTTAGCCACCAGAATACGGAATGTTTCACCGATCTTTTCAATGTTGTAGATCAGTCCCGGCAAGCTGCCCAGCAGCTGACGCAAATTGCCGACAACATCCGGATCTCTGACGGTTACCTGCATGTCGTCTCCGGACTGCATGGCATCCAGGGCCTGATTGAAATTGAGCACACTCAGGGGCCAGGGAAGATCCTCAAGGTGAAGTTGATGATGGCCGCCCATAGTGCCCGCTTTCCCCGATTCGTTTATCCGTAAAAAGCGCTTCGCTTTTCGCCCTGTGCAATACTCAACAAAAATCATGCCAGCAGACGCTATGGCGCATGGCATTCTTAACCCTTTTGAATAATAGAGCTTAATAGAATAAAGGGTAGTGGAGACCCAAAAGAACCTGTTGCCTTGTTTAAACACATGCTGTATAAATAAACACATGCTTAAACACTGTTAAAGGGGGTTCTTATGCCCTTCGCGGCAATCAATCAGCACTGGGAGCGGGTAATCAACACCATGAGCGAGGGAATGCTCATCATCAGCCAACAGGGCCGTATTCTTTCCGTGAACCGCTCTTTCGAGGAAATGACCGGCTATGCGGCCAAAGAGGTTGCCGGCCGCCCATGCACCCTTCTGGCGTGCGAGGCCTGCGAAATGGCCATCAACAACCGGGGCGAGGGCTGGTGCAAGCTGTTCGAACCCGGACAGCCGGAAATGCGCCGCTGCCGCTGCACCATCAAGAAAAAAGACGGCACCTTCTTTCCGGCCTTGAAAAATGCTTCGGTGTTGCGAGACGATGAAGGAACGGTGCTGGGGGCCGTGGAAACGCTTACGGATTTGAGTGAAATCGATCGCCTGGACCGCAAGGTGGAGGTCCTCTCCCGCCAGCTGGACGAAAACAGCGGATTCGGCGGCATTGTTGGCGGCAGCGACCCGATGAAAGCCGTCTTTGCCATCATCGAAAAAGCGGCGTTGAGCGACGCCCCGATCATCATTTTCGGGGAGAGCGGCACCGGCAAGGAGCTGGTTGCCAGGGCCATCCACGAACGTGGAAAGCGTAAAGACGGGCCCTATGTGCAGCTCAACTGTGCCGCCCTGAACGAAGCCCTGCTGGAAAGCGAACTTTTCGGCCACGTCAAAGGCTCGTTCACCGGGGCGTTCCGGGACCGGGCCGGTCGTTTCGAAGCGGCCGACGGGGGCGACCTTTTCCTGGACGAAATCGGAGACATCCCGCTCTCCATCCAGATCAAGCTGCTGCGGGTGCTGGAGACCCGCCAGTTCGAACGGGTCGGCGAAAACCGCCCCATCGAGACCGATGTCCGGATCATTACAGCCACCAACCGCAACCTGCTGGAACTCATCGACCAGAAACGCTTTCGGGAAGACCTGTACTTCAGAATCAACGTCATTCCCATTCACCTGCCGCCGGTGCGCCAGCGCAAAGACGACATCCCTCTTCTGGTCAACACCTTTATCAGCCGGCTGGCACTGCGCACGGGCAAAAACATCCGGGGGCTGACCCGTGAGGCCCTGAATTGCTTCATGGATTACCCGTGGCCGGGAAATGTCCGGGAAATGAAAAGCGCGCTGGAATATGCCTTCACCGTTGTTGACCGGGAGGCCATCGACATCGATCACCTGCCGCCCCAGATGCTGACCCGACCGTCGCCGGTCGCTGCGGCGGCCGTACCCGGGCATGCCGACGCCGGAAACCGCCAGCGGCAAGCCCTGATCGACGCCCTACGGGCAACGGGCGGCAACCAGAGCCAGGCGGCGCGCCTGCTGGGCATCAACCGGGTTACCGTGTGGAACCGCATGCGCAAATATGGCATTGACTTGAAGCGGGAGATTCAGGGGTAATCCCTTCATCCGAGGAGGGCTCCATGGGTTATTTCGGTTCCGACCATGAAGAAACATTCGAGACCAACATCTTTCCCATCCAGGGCCGACCCGAAGAAGAGGTGTTGGCCCGACTCGACGCCTTCTCCGAACGGGACGTGGGTGAGATCAGCGGCCATTCCATCGTTTACGGCACCCAATTGATGAACCACATGGATGCGGCCCGCATCGCCAAGGTCGCCAACATGAAGTTCGTCAAAAAGAACATGCTTTACAAGGAGCTGATGGCCGGTACGGAAAGAATGACCCTGGAAGTCAAACGGATGATCCAGGAGATGCTCGGATTTCCGGACGGGGTCCGCATCCGGTTGACCTCCGGCGGCTCCGAAAGCCTCTATTGCGCTATCAACGCCGCCTACCAGTGGGCCCGGCAGGAAAAACCCAAAATGCGAAAACCGGAAATCGTCGCCCCATATACCATTCACGCGGCGTTCTCCAAATGGTGCCACTACACCGGAATCCGGCTCAAACGGGTCGCCCTGGGAAAGGACTTCCGGGCGGACGTGTCGGCCATGCAGGCCGCGGTGACCCGGGACACCTTCATGATCGTCGGCTCCGCACCCTGCTGGCCTTACGGCCTCTACGACGACCTGCCGGCCATCGCCGCCGTTGCCGAGAAGAGAAATCTCTGGATGCACGTGGATGCCTGCCTGGGCGGGTTTCTTGCGCCCTTCACTGAAAAGGCCGGACAGAAACTGCCGCCATGGGGGTTTGGTATCTCCGGGGTGAGAAGCATTTCGGCCGATCTGCACAAGTACGGGTTTTCCTGCAAGCCGCTGTCCAGCATCGCCTACCGCAACAAGGACTGGGAGCAGTATCACGAGTACGCACCGGCGGACTGGCCCGACGGGCCCTACACCACCGAAGCGATCTGCGGCTCCACCACCGCTGGGCCCATTGCCTCGGCCTGGGCGGTCATGCAGTTTCTGGGCGAAGCGGGATATGTGGACCTTGCCAGGCGGTGCATCGAAGTCAAACAGCGTTATACCGACGGCATCAACGCCATCGACGGGTGCCGATGCTGGCACTCGGACCTCACGCCGATGGTCTATGAAGTTCCCCGGGGCATGGACATGTTCGCCGTCATGGGCGGGCTGTTCGAGCGCCAGGCTTACTGCCTGCCGGGTTTCCAGCCCCCGGTGATCAAGGTCATCATCGATCCGGTGACCGACGAGGTGGTGGACCGCTATATAGAGGCGCTGCAGGAAGTGATTCCGGAGGTTCGGGCAGGGAAAATCACCATTGAAAGTATTCGACCCTATATTTGATGGTTCCGAAACCGTCTTTTTACGAGAGCATCCTGTTTGAGGCAAAAAAAGGGGGAAGAATGAAATTCTCGCTGCTGCTCTTCGCGCTGGGGCTCAAGCTTCGAATAACGGCCATGTTCAGCAAGGCCTTCCGAAAGCGGGTCCGCCGGAAGGATTTTTCCCTGACGATTCAGGCGTCTGATTCCGGGCGTTCGCGGACCTTCTACCTGAAACGGGGCCGGATTCGGTCTACCGGACGCAAAAACCGCCAGACCGATACGGAACTGCTCTGGTGCGATGCCAAAACGGCGGTCCGGGTCATGCTCTCTAAAAACGACCTTGACGGCTTTTCCGCCATCGGCCGCAGGGACCTGCGGATTTTTGGCGACTTTGAAAACGCCCTGTTATTCATGGACCTGGCCCAATAGCAGATGACAACGACGGAAACGGTGATCGATCTTCAACCCGCGCAGGTGGATTTCGCGGCCCGGACGCTGGCCGACGCTTTTTTCGTTGATCCGCTCTATTGCTGGGTCGAACCGGAGCCTCGAAAACGCCGGCGCATGCTCATCTGGCTGAACCGGTGCATCCTGCGCTATACCTTGCGCTACGGAAACGCCCATACCGACAACCACCTGGATGGGACCGTCTGCTGGCTGCCGCCCGGCGCCATGAAGCCCACGGCCGGCGGCACCCTCCGTTCCGGTCTGTTCATGCTTCCTTTTCGCCTGGGAATCCGCGCTTATCTTCGCTTCGATGCCTACCTGAAGTTTTCCGGACGGCTGCGCGAACGCCACGCGCCGGATCGATGCTGGTATCTGTGGGTGGCCGGGGTCGCGCCGGAAAAACAGGGACGGGGTGCGGGCAGCCGTCTGATCCGGCCGATCCTCAACCGGTCCGGCGCCGAAGGACTGCCGGTATTTCTGGAAACGGAGAACGAAGAGAACCTGACCTTCTACCAACGCTGGGGCTTCCGGGTTGTGGCAAAGGGAACCGTGCCCGGCAGCCGGGTACAGGTCTGGTCCATGGTCCGCGAAACGCCATAGAAGACGGTGCTCCTCACGCATCAACCGCTCATGTTTTCCCGGCAGCCGGGTGTTCAGGGGATATCGAGCGCCTTTAGGAATTCCTCCTGTGGCAGCTCCTGGCCGGTCCACAGCAGGAAGGTCCGGCGGGCCTGATAAGCCAGCGTGGAGAGGCCGTCCATGAACCGCACGCCCCATCGGTCCGCCAGGGCCTGCCAGACATTGTTCCGGCGGCCATAGTTGAGATCGAATACCAGTCGGCAGTCACCGCCGTGCATGCACCCGGCAATCTCGCTCAACTTCCCGGATTCGTCGCTGCCCGAAACGGATGTCGCATTGACGACGATCTCCTGGTCGAGGGGCGCATCGCCCAGCGACCGCAGCGGCATCGACCGGCAGTCGAAATGCTCGGCCAGACAGCGGGTTTTTTTCTCATCGCGCCCGGCCACGGTCACCGAATCGGCCCGCAGCCAGTTGAGAATGAAGACCACGGCCCGGGCGGCACCGCCCGTACCGATGACCAGCGCCCGTTTTCCGGCCACGTCGAAAGCGACCTCGTTGAGCGCATCCATGATCCCGATGGCATTGGTGTTATAGCCTTTAAGCTGGTCGCCCTTGCGGACGATGGTGTTGACAGCGCCGATAATGTTGGCCCCTTCGGAAAGAATGTCCAGATAAGGCAGGACCTTTTCTTTGAACGGCGAGGTAATGTTGGCCCCCGCAATATTGAGGACCCGCAGGCTCTCCAGGGCCTTGCCGAGGTTGCCCGGTTCCACCATGAAAGGGACATAGGCCCCTTTGAGCCCGGCCCTGCCCATCACATGGGTAAAAATATGCGGCGATTTGGACTGAAACACCCGCTGGTCACTGATGATGCAGAAGACCTTGGTCTGGTAGTCGTAGGTGGGGTCCAGGTTTTCTAAAAATCGCTTCATGGGGCCGGGTCTCGATGATCGGTGCCCTGACAGGCTATAGTCAGAAACGTTGTGGATAAAAAACCTGCTCCGCATTCACGAGCAGGTTCTTTTCTCGACGACAGGTTCACAAAAACACAGCAGCAATGAAACCGTTGCCTCCGGATCCAGGAAACCCTTTTCAGGAGGTTTGCCCAGCGTGCTTGTTGCGGAAAACACGGCCGGCATGGAGGCATCATCCTCGGGCGCCTGGATCCGGAAGCAACCGCTGACCGGCCTGGCCCTCTTCCCCTTGAAGGCGTCATGGCCGGATCACGAGGTGAAGGATGTTTCGGCGGCTGCGGCGCATCGGCTGCGGCCGCAACCTGCCGGCAATCCTTTTCGTCTGCAACAACTATAGATTCAACAGCCCTTTTAAACTTTCCGTGATCTCTTCCGCCGAAGCCGGTTTCGGAAGGTAGTCGTCCGCTTCCATGCTCATGCCGTCATAGTGGGAATAGCGCGTGGATGAAACGTGGGACGCCACGGCCGTCAGCATCAAAACGGGTATGTCGGCCAGCTTCTCATCGCTTTTCAGCTCTTTGCAAACCGCATAGCCATCCATTTCCGGCATCATGACATCCAGCACGATGGCATCGGGCGGATTGGCCCTGACCTTCTCCAGTCCTTGAACGCCGTCATAGGCGACCTCTACCGCAAAGCCTTCCTTTTCCAGGTTCCCTTGAACGATGGAGCAGAAATCGGGCTCGTCATCTACCACCAGGATTCTTTTTTTGTCGTTCATAACATCTCTCCTTTATTCATAGCTGATTGGTAAAAATCAGCAGCCTGAGCTGGGTTGGATCACCCGCGGCAGTCGTGTCTGCCCGCGATGCGATCACCGATTTTTCTTGTTTCGCGAAACCGAATCAATCCACCTGGGGTCGGGGCAAAACGTTGGCCCGCTCGGCGATCTCCGGCACCTTGTGCTCCCATTCGATGGCCATAAGGTGGACGCCGGCCACCCCCTCCATCTCTTTAAATTCCTCGATCTGCTCGATGGCGAATTTAATGCCCTCTTCGGCCTGGTTGCCCTTTCCGGCGCCTTTCAACCGCTCGATCAACTCTTCGGGAACATCCATGCCGGGAACCATCTTGGCCATGTACTGCGCCATGCGGGCGCTTTTCATGGGTGTGACGCCGGCGAGGATGTAGGCCTTTTCGGTCAAGCCCATATCCACGGCCTTTTTCATGAAATCACGGAACCGCGGCATATTGTAGATGCACTGGGTCTGAATAAAATCGGCCCCCGCATCGATCTTGTTGGCCAACCGGTAAATCCTGAATTCATACGGGTCCGCAAAGGGGTTGGCCGCGGCCCCGATAAACATTTTGGGGGGCACGTCGATCTCTTCTTCGTTGAGAAATTTCCCCTCGTCCCGCATCTTCTTGACCATGGCGATAAGCTGCATGGAATCGATGTCGTAAACGTTCTTGGACTGCGGATGGTTGCCGAACTTCTGGTGATCGCCGGAAAGGCAGAGCATGTTTCTCACCCCCAGGGAGTACACGCCCAGGATGTCCGCCATCATGGCCAGGCGGTTTCTGTCCCGACAGACCATCTGAAAGTTGGGCTCGATGCCGTTGGCCACCATAATGGCGGAAGCGGCCGCACTGGACATGCGCACCACGGCGGTCTGGTTGTCGGTGACATTGACCGCGTCCACCTTGCCCCGCAGGTGTTCGAACTTCTCCTTGAGATGCTCTACATTGGCGCCCTTGGGCGGTCCGCATTCACCGGTAAAGGCGAAGTGGCCAGCCTTGAGCACTTTTTCCAGATTGCTTCCCGATTTATATCCATTATCGCTCATTGCACCAACTCCTCCCTTATGCTTTTCCGGGGACCGCCGTCCCTTGCCGTCTGCCAGTCCTTGGCTGCCCGGATGTTGCGCAAATCCTCAAGGCGTCCCTGCTCCATCTTCTTCTTGACAATGGTATCCCAGATGCACTCCACATCTTTGGAAATCTCGCATTTGCCGTTCGCGCTGCCGCCGCAGGGTCCGTGCTGAAGACTCTTGGAACAGCGTGCGATGGGGCAGAGGCCGTCATAATAGTGGATGACGCAGGTGCCGCATCCTGCGCAGCGCTCTTCCCAGATGCCGTGCTGGACCGCACCGCCGAAGAATTTGGTGTTGACCGCGGGAAAAAATGTCTGGCCGGGATACGCTTCGGAGAGAAACTGCGGGCCCACCCCGCAGGCCATGGAAAGCACGGCATCGTACTGATCATGGATGTCCCGGAGCTGCTCGATGTATTCGGGGTCGCACTGGCGTTCTATGGTCTTTTCATCGATTTCGATGGGTTGATTTTCCTTTTTCCGTCCGATCTTCAAGGAGGCTGCCAGCACCCCCACCTCCTTGGCGCCGCCCACATTGCAGACCGTGACGCAGCCTTTGCACCCCACGATAAGAATTTTGTTATACGGCTTGATCATGTCCAAGATCTCTTCCAGGGATTTTCGATCCGCAACTATCATGGTTTCACCTCTTCATGGTCCTGATGCGACGCAACCGGCCGCCGGACCGATTTAAGATTTGACCGGGGTGGGCCCCAGCGCCCTTATCTTCTCTGTCATCTCACTGGCGATCTCGGCGAACCGGGGTCCCATGGCGGATGAAAGGTTGAACATCTGAACGCGTTCCGGTTCGATGCCCAGCTCCTTTAAGATTCGTTGAACCGACTCCACCTTGCGCCGGGTTTTGAGGTTGCCTTCGACGAAATGACATTCGCCTTCCATGCAGCCGGCCACATATACGCCATCGGCCCCGCGTTCGACCGCTGTCAACAGATGAAGCATATCCACGCGACCGCTGCACGGAATCTGAATTACCTTGATGTTGCTTGGATAATTCAACCGCATGGAGCCGGCCAGATCCGCCGCCGCATACGCACAATACTTGCAGCAATAAGCCAGAATCTGGGGTTCGAAATTTTCGCTCATGACTTTTCTCCGATGAAGGTAACGGGGGTTTCGGATATGGGCGCCCGGAGTTCTCAGGCTGCCGGGGTTGGTGGCGCCCATATTCTTTGTTTATCAGGCCGCCTGTCCTTTTTTCTTCTCGAACAGCGCTGCGGTTTTGGCCATGATCTGTTCGTCCGTGAAATGCTTCAGTTCGATCGCCTTGCCCGGACATTCGGAAACGCAGCAGCCGCAGCCATGGCATTCGGCAGGATCGATCACCGCGTGCCCTTCCTCGCCGATATAGGGGATGTGATAGGGGCAGGTGCGCACGCAGGTGACGCACACCGCGCACTTGTCCGGATCCACTTCGGCCACCACGCCGCCCACCCAGATGGCATCCTGCGACAGGATGGTCATGACCCGGGAAACCGATGCACGGGCCTGGGCGATGCATTCGTCCAGGGGTTTGGGGTAATGGGCCAGACCCGCCATGAAGATGCCTTCAGAACCGAAGTCCACCGGCCTGAGCTTGGCGTGCGCCTCCACCAGAAAACCTTCGGCGTTGATCGGCACCTTGAACAGATCGAAAAGATCCTTGTTTTCATTGGGCAGCACCGCCGTGGCCAGCACCAGAAGATCGGGGCTCAACTCCACGGGCATTTGCAGCACATGGTCGCGAATCTTGACCCTGAGTTTGCCGTCATTGGCGGCGCGGACATCGGGCAGGTTGTCTTCCAGATTGTAGCGCATGAAAATCACGCCTTTCCCACGCGCCTCCTTGTACAACTCTTCCCGGAACCCGTAGGTCCGCATATCCCGATACAGGACATAGACGTCGATTTCCGGATTGCGCGCCTTAAGGGTGAGTGCGCTTTTTATCGTATGGGTACAGCAGAGCCGACTGCAATAGGGGCGCTCCTTGGTCCGTGACCCCACACATTGGATAAAGACCACGCTGCCGGCGTTGGCCAACCGTTCGTCGTCGGTCTTGAACATCGCATCGAGTTCGAAATGGGTGAGAACATCGGGGTTCTCGCCGTAGAGGTACTCGGTGGGCGTGTACTCCTTGCCGCCGGTGGCCAGAATGGTGGCGCCGTGTTCCACCACGGTTTCCGTCAAGGTTTCTCCGGAGGTCATCAGGGTGGTGGTGAAGTTGCCCATGCCGCCGGTGGTCTCCACCGGTTCGGTTTTCATGAAGACCCGGATGTTCGCGTGGTTGCGGACCTTTTCGATCAGGTTTTCCAGGTAGGGGGCGACCGGCTCGCCCTGCCAGGTTGAAACCAGCTTGTGGGCCACGCCGCCCAGACGATTGCCCCGCTCCACGAGGAAAACCGGAAGCCCCTGATCGGCAACTCCCAGAGCGGCTTCCATGCCGGCCACGCCGCCGCCAACTACCAGAACCTTCTGGGTGACGTTCAGGCGAACCTGGTGCAGCGGCTCGATGTAGGCCGCCTTGGCCACGGCCATGCGTACCAGGTCTTTGGCCTTTTCCGTGGCCCGCTCGGGATTGTTCATATGCACCCAGGTATTCTGGTCGCGGATGTTGGCCATCTCGAAGAGATATTTGTTCAGGCCGGCATCGCGGATGGTCTCCTGGAACAGCGGTTCGTGCGTCCGCGGAGAACAGGAGGCTACGATCACCCGGTTGATGTTGTTCTCGGCGATCACCTCTTTCATCTTGTCCTGCGTGTCCTGACTGCAAGTGAAGAGATTGTCCTCCACGTGCACCACATGGGGCAGGGTCCGCGCGTATTCTCTTACGGCGGGCACATCGGCCACACCGCCGATGTTGATGCCGCAGTTGCAGACAAAAACGCCGATGCGCGGTTCCTGGCCGGAAACGTCGATTTCCGGCGGAAGCTCCTTGGTACGGATCAGCGATCCTCTGGCTGCGGCCAGGGGGCCGGTGGCCGTTGACGCCGCCGCCGATGCTTCCATCACCGACTGGGGAATATCCTTGGGCTCCTGAAAGGCGCCGCACACGAAAACGCCGGGACGACTGGAAGATACCGGCGCCAGCGTCGTTGTGGCTGCATGCAGGTGTTTGTTGAGATCGATGCCCATGGTCTTGGCCAGCGCCACCGATTCCTTGTTTGGAGCCAGGCCGACGGCCAGCACCACCATGTCGAAAACCTCTTCCTTTAATTCGCCCTCTTCAGTCACGTAGCGCAGCCGCAGGTTTTCGTCTTCCACCGGATCGATGGTATGCACTTTGGAACGGATATAACGTACGCCCTTCTCCTCCTTCGTGCGCATATAGTACTTCTCGAACTCCTTGCCGTAAGTGCGCATGTCCATGAAGAAGACCGCCGTATCCAGCGGCTTGGCGCTGTGTTCCTTGGCGATGACGGTCTGTTTGTTGGTATACATGCAGCACACCGATGAACAGTAGCCGTGATCCGAGCAGTTGATGTCCCTTGATCCGACACACTGGAGCCAGGCGATCTTGTCCGGCTCCTTGTGATCCGAAGGCCGCACCAGATGCCCTTCGAAGGGACCCGAGGCGCTGAGAATTCTCTCGAATTCGAGGCTGGTGACCACGTTGGGATGGGAAGCATAGGAATAGGTCTTATGGGCCGAAGGATCGAAAGGCGTGAACCCGGGCGCCAGGATGATGGCCCCCACGTTGATGGTTTTCTCTTCGGCCACCATGTCGTGGTTGACCGCATTGGCCAGACAGGCATTTACGCATTGGTAGCACTCTGAACAGAGCCCGCACTTGAGACATCGCTGGGCTTCCGCTTTAGCCTCTTCTTCGTTGAAGCCGAAGGAGACTTCCAGAAAGTTGCACTCGCGGGCTTCAGGATCCAGGCATCGAACCGTTGTGCGCGGTTTGTTGACCTCTTCGCTCACATCGGGTTTGAAAAAATCCCACTCTTTCTTTCGGCCTTCGGCCAAGTCCAGGCCGTTGATGAAGCGGTGGATGCTTTCGGCGGCTTCCTTGCCGCAGGCCACGGCTTCCACCACCGATTTGGGTCCATAAAAGGCGTCGCCGCCAGCAAAGACCCAGTCGATGGGGGTCTGCAGGGTGACGGGATCGGCTTCCAGCCCCCCGGGACGGGAAATCCCGATGCCCTGCTCCTTGATGCCGGTAAGATCCGTGCTCTGGCCGATGGAGATAATGATCGTGTCGCCGAAAAAGGGCTGACACTCGGCCTCGTCGTAGGCGGGATTGAAGCGGCCGTCTTCATCGAAGACCGCCGTACAGGTCTTGAATTCGATACCCGATACGCGCTTGTTCTTGTCGATGTAAAAGGACTTCGGGCCGAAGCTGTTGACGATCTGGATGTCGCTTTCCAGAGCCTCTTCGATCTCATGCTCCCAGGCGGGCATCTCTTCCCGTTTTTCCAGACAGATCAGGGTGACGTTCTTGGCCCCCTTGCGTTTGGCGGTCAAAGCCACGTCGATGGCCACGTTACCGCCGCCCACGACGATGACATCCTCACCCAGTTCGATTTCCTTGCCCATGGCCGCATCGCGCAGAAAATCGACGCCCTGGAGAACGCCGGCCACGTCTTCATTTTCCACACCCAGGCGGCGGCCGCCGTGCAGACCGATGGCCATGAAACAGGCGCTGTAGCCTTCGGCCTTGAGGCTGTCCAGGGTGATGTCCGCACCGAAGGTCACGCCACACTTGATGTCTGCACCCATCTGCCGCACGATGTCGATCTCTTTGGCCAGGATGTCCCGGGGCAGGCGGTATTCGGGAATGCCATAGCGCATCATGCCGCCCGGCTCGGGCTGTTTTTCGAAAACGGTTACCCCGTAGCCCTGCTGCAGCAGGTAATAGGCCGCGGTGATGCCTGCCGGACCCGAGCCGATCACGGCCACCTTCTCGTCGCGCTTTTCGGCGGTAATTTCCGGGATGGCAACCTCGCCGCTCTCTTTTTCGTAATCGGCCAGGAAACGGTGCAATTCCCGAATGGCCAGCGGCTGGTCCACATCGTTGCGCGAACAGGCGCTTTCACAGGGGTGGTGGCAGACCCGACCGCAGACCGCCGGAAAAGGATGGTCCTGCCGGAACAGCTTCAACGCCTCTTTGTAGCGGCCGTCGTTGATCAGGGCGATATATCCCTGGATGCTCACATGGGCCGGACAGGTGGCCTTGCACGGCGCCGTACCGCGCTTTTCAATGGCATAGGCCGAAGGCATTCCCTGGGGATAGAGCTTGAAGGCCGCCTTGCGATCCCGCAGCCCCTCGTCGAACATGTTGGGCGTTTCGATGGGACAGGCCTTGGCGCACTCCCCGCAGGCCGTGCATTTGTCCATTTCAATGTAGCGGGCGTTCTGGCGCAAGCGCACCGTAAAGTTGCCCACTTCGCCGGTGACCTCTTCGATTTCGGTCAGGGTCATCAGGTCGATGTTCAGATGCCGCCCGCACTCGACCAGTTTGGGGGAAATGATACACATGGAGCAGTCATTGGTGGGAAAGGTCTTGTCCAGTTGGGCCATGACGCCGCCAATGGCCGACTTGGTCTCGGTCATATGAACGAAATAACCCGAATCGGCCAGATCAAGAGCCGCCTGAATGCCTGCAATGCCGCCGCCGACCACCAGTACGCTTCCGACGACATCCTTGTTTTGGGTGCTTTCTCTTTCTGCCATTACATATTCCTCGCGAAAATTTTGATAAGAGAACCGTTATTCTCCGCTCCGAAAAGCCATCAGATCATGTCCGTCAGTTTCTGCAGTTTGTCTTCCCAGCCCATGGCGGAAATCATCACGCCGGAAAAGCCGGCCTCTTTCACCGCGGAGATGATTTCTGCGGCAATCGTCAAGCTTTCCACCGCCTTGTCCGGCGCCCGCATCATTCGTTTGACCAACTCCTGGGAGACGGTAAGATTCATATGCCGGTCCAGGTAGCGGGCCATGCCTACCGACTTGAGCAGCATCACCGTTGGAATCACCCGGGTCTTTTTCAAATTTACCTTGTCCATGAAAGCGGCCATGGCCCCGACATCGAACACCGGCGGCGTGATGAAAAATTCCACACCCGCCGCCTCTTTTTCGACCATCCGGGCCAGCTCTGTTTCCAGTTCGTCCCCGGTGGCACGGGCATTGAGATTGGCCCCCACCAGAAAACTGGGCGCCCCGGACAGCTCGTTGCCGGCCAGGTCCTTGCCGTCCTGAAGTTGGGCGACGGCTTCGAACAGGGTCATCAGGTCGATATCGTTGACGGCCTTGGCCTGGTGGTGATCGCCCAGGCTGGGGTCTTCGCCGGACACGCCCATGACGTTAATGATGCCGCAGGCATAGGCGGCCAAAAGATCCGCCTGAAGGGCGATGCGATTGCGATCCCGCGTGTTCACCTGCATTATGGTTTCCATGCCCTTGCTTTGCAGCATCATGGCCCCGCCCAAGGCACTCATGCGCATGACCGCATTGCCCATTTCAGGCACCAGAAATGCATCCACCGCTTTTTTTACGCGGGTTGCGCTGTTGACCATCGCGGAAACATTCACCCCTTTTGGCGGCTGCATCTCCGCAATAATGGTGAATTTGCCGACATCGAATTTGTTTTTTAAATGCATAAGCCCATCCCCTTATGGTTGCTGCCCGGACTAGCGGTAACGGTTAATGAAAACGGCGATTAAAGCTGTGTCTGCTTCAAAAAGGCGGTGGATGCCTTTGTGAATCGAGGATGCTCAACGGAAACAATGTCCAAAATGAGGCGATTCTTTTCCTTTTTGGAACAGCAATGGCTGTGCCATATTTGGACCCGCATCGTGGAGAAAAGTTATATATATACATAACAGGTGGTTATTCACTTACGCGGAAGAAGGGGCTTGCGAAGCGGATGAAATTTATCCCTGTACAATTATGCCAAAATGGAGTAGTTTTATTATAAATCGAACTGTTTTCAAGGGGTTGTTCATACATATCCAAAATGGCATAGCCCATTTTGGCACAGACACCATCAAGGAGGTGCGGGTTGAATGCTTCGATTGTCGTTGTGGATGACGATCGGGATTATCTGGAGGTGTTGGGGCGCAAGCTGGCCGATATCGGTTTTCGCCAGGTTCGGTTAGAGGAAAGTTCGGTGAAGCTGGCCGAAGAGCTGGAAGGCGGCTGCACCTTTGATCTGGCCCTCATCGACATGACCATGCCCGATATGGACGGCATGTCCCTGCTCGAACGAATCAAAAGCAACTCGCCATCTACGGAATGCATCATGGTCACCGCCATCAACGAAGCGCGCGTTGCCGTGGAATGCCTCAACAAAGGGGCCTACGACTATCTGGTCAAACCGGTGGCTACGGAGGACCTGGCCCTGGCGATCAAGCGGACCCTGGAGCGCAAGCGACTGCTGGACCTGTTGGATCTGGACAAACGGGACGATTTGCCCAAGCTGGACAACGAGGCGCCTTTTCGGCCCATCGTCACCCAATCTAAAAAGGTGCTGCGTATCCTCAAAGAAGCGGAGCTGCACGCCGCCAGCCTGGTGCCCGTATTGATTACCGGCGAAAGCGGCACCGGCAAGGAGCTTCTGGCCCGCGCCATTCACGCGGCCAGTCCCCGGGCCCAACACCCCTTTACCCCTATCAACATGTCATCGCTGACCGGCTCTTTGTTCGAAGCCGAGTTTTTCGGCCACACCAAAGGCGCTTTCACGGGTGCCGAAAGCGGAAGGGTCGGCTATTTGGAATACACCAACAAGGGCTCCCTGTTTCTGGACGAAATCGGCGATCTGCCCATGGCGTTGCAAGGCAAACTGCTTCGGGTGCTGCAGGACGGCGAATTCTCCAAGCTCGGGTCCAGCACCAGTCAAAAGGTGGACTTGCGCTTCATTGCCGCCACCAATGAAAACCTCGAACAGATGATGGCCCAGAAGCGTTTTCGCAAAGATCTTTACTACCGCATCCGCGGCGGCTGGCTGCACCTGCCCCCGCTGCGCGAACGAAAGGAAGACATTTTTCCCCTGGCCCGCAAGTTTCTGGAAAAGTACTACGACGTAAACACGGAGGGCTTTATCGAAAAAGACGCCCTGGATCTTTTAATGCGCTATCCCTATCCCGGCAACATCCGTGAGCTTAAGTCCATTTTACAGTCAGCGGTCAATCTAGCCCGGGGCGCTGCCATCCGGGAAGCCCATCTGCCTGCGCATCTACGGGCCGCGCTCAAGGAGTGCGCGGAAGAGGAAATGCAGGGCGTCGACGCGTCGGTGCTGCCCCTGGCGGAAGTGGAAAAAGCCCACATCTTGAAGGTCTATAAACAAGCCGGCGAAAACAAGTCCAGAACGGCACGGCTGTTGGGTATCGGGCTGAATACCTTGCGGCGCAAGCTGTCAGGCTATGGGGTGTCGTAATCCACGAAAAGAAACAGGCACGACGGACAGGCAAAAGAAATCGGGAAAAACCAGTAACGCGTCTCTACCGTTCTCCCCGCCGATACGGTTCGCCCAGCATGGCCGGGGCGTTGAGGCGGCGGCTGTCCCGTAGCCCGCCCACCAGCAGCACCACCAGTGTAGTGATGTAGGGAAGCATGGCGAGAAAATTGGGCGATATGCCCAGCGGCTGCAACAGGTATTGCAGGACAAAAATCCCGCCGAAGAGAAAAGCGCCCAATATGGCCCTTGTGGGATTCCACAGGGCGAAGATGGTCAGGGCGATAACGATCCATCCCCGGCCGGCGGTCATGCCCTCGATCCACGACTTGCTGTAGGAGGTGGAAAGGTGGGCCCCGGCCATGGCCGAAAACCCTCCGCCAATAATCACCGACAGATAGCGCACCAGGGAAACATTGACCCCCTGGGTTTCCGTAGCCTTGGGGTTCTCCCCGGCGGAACGGATACGGATGCCCAGCAGAGTGTGCTCGAGAACGAACCAGGCCCCGATGGCCAGGATTACCGCCATATAAAAAAAGGGGCTTTGGTTGAAAAAGATCGGCCCGACAAAGGGAATATCCGCAAAAAACGGGATGGCCAGGGCGTTAATTTTCACTTCCAGCGGTTTGCCCACATAGGGTTTGCCCAAAAGGCCGGACAAGCCCAGGCCAAGCATGGTCAGGGCAAGCCCCGAAACGACCTGGTTGGACTGGAGGCTCACGGAAGCAAAAGCGTGTACGATCGAAATCAGCATGCCAGCCAGGATCGCCACACAGAGCCCCAGCCAGGGATTGCCCGTATGATGGGTAACGATAAATGCCGTTACCGCGCCGACGGCCATAACGCCTTCCACCCCCAGGTTGAGAATTCCGGAGCGCTCACAGATGATCTCGCCGATGGTTCCGATGAGCAGGGGCGTACCGGCGACCAGGGTCCGCTGCGCCACAGAAATGATCACCTCTTCCACGGATCAGACCTTTTCCTTTACTAAAAGACGAACCCTGTTCTTGGTAAAAAAATCGCCCATGATCAAAAAAATCAACAGGGTTCCATTGAAGATATCCACGGTGGCGGCGGGCAGTCCCAAAGAGATCTGAATCGCATCGCCGCCGACCAGAATACCGGCGAAGAAAATCGCCGAAAAAACCACATAGCAGGGATTGAGTTTGGCCAGCCAGGCCACGATGATGGCGGTGAAGCCGTAGCCCGAGGAAATCGTATCCGGATAGCTCAAATAGTGGTGAAGTCCGGCCACCTCCCCCACGCCGGCCAGACCGGCCATTCCCCCGCTGATCATCATGATCAACAGCGTGGTTCGAGTAAAGTCGATGCCCGCGTACTTGGCCGCATCCGGGTTTTCGCCGATCACCCGAACCTCGTAGCCGAAACGGGTTTTGAAAAGCATTACGGTCAGCACCACCATAGCGACCAGGGCCAGAATCAGTGTTGCCGTGTGAATGCGCGAACCAGGAAGCAGGGACAGCATCGCCGACGCCGGCAGGTCGTCGGTATATGGAAAGCCAAACTTCTTCGGGCTTTTCCAGGGGCCGACAATCAGCAGGGTGAGAAATTCCGCACAGATGTAGTTAAGCATCAACGTGGAAATGACTTCATTGATGGCAAACCGGATCTTGAGGAAGGCCGGAATCAGGCCCCACAAGGCGCCGCCGATAAATCCGGCCAAGAACATCAGGGGCACGATGACCGGTCCGGGAAGCGCGGGGCCCCAATTGAGCCCGACCCAGGTCCCGAAAATGGCCCCCATGAGCAGTTGGCTCTCGGCGCCGATATTCCAGAATTTGGCTTTGAACGCCACGGCCAGCCCGCCGCCGATGAGCATCAATGGGATGGCCTTGGTAATGGTCTCCTTGAAACCGTACAGGCTGCCGAAAGAACCGCTGACGATCTTTTTGAAGGCAAACAGCGGATTCACGCCGCATAACAAGAAAATACCCCCGATCACCAGCAGGCCGGCGGCCAGGGACAGCACCAGGGTGCCGAACGTGCCCAAAGCGGAAATCTGTTCCCGATCAGTGACTGTGACGCGCAGCATGAGCCTCGTCTTTCGGTTCGAACTCTTTGGTTCCGGCCATCATCAATCCGATGTCGGCACGTCGGGGGTCGTCCGACTCGAGAATCCCCATGAAACGACCCTGGAAAATAACGGCAATGCGGTCGCAAAGCTCGAAGATTTCGTCCAGGTCTTCGGATACCAGCAGCACCGCGCCGCCTTCTTCCCTGCGCTTGAGCAATTGGTTGCGCAGGTATTCCGTTGCGCCCACATCGAGCCCGTAAGTCGGGTGGGAGGCCACCAAAAGATCCGGCCGGTCGGCAATCTCGCGGCCCAGAATCAGCTTCTGGATGTTTCCGCCGGAAAGGTTTTTGGTCTGGACGTTGATGGAAGGCGTGGCCACCTGAAAATCCTTGATCAACTGTTTGGTGTGGGCCTTGATCCGGCCGTAGGCCAGAAACGCCCGCCGGGAAAACTTTTTCTCGTGGTGCTGTTTGAGGATGGCATTTTCATATAAAAAAAGATTGGGTGCGATGCCGAACCGGATGCGCTCTTCGGGAACATGAGATACGCCGTTATTATGGATCTTCCTGGGAGACTGATTGGTGATATCGACGCCGTTGACGGCAATACTGCCGGAGGTCGCAAGGCGCAACCCGGTGATGGCTTCCACCATTTCGCGTTGGCCGTTGCCGGAAACGCCGGCAATGCCCAGGATTTCGTTTCTGTAAACATCGAAGGAAACCCCCTTGACGACCGGATACCCCTTATCGCCGTCAACCGTCAGTTCTCTCACCTCCAGCACTTTCTCTTCCCGGGGCATTTTCTCTCTTGAAAAGGAAAATACCACATCCCTGCCGATCATCATGCGCGCCATTTCACGCTTGTCCAGCCCGCTGGTATCGGCATGACCAACCACTTGGCCCTTGCGCAGAACGGTCACCCGGTCGCACAGATTTTTTATCTCGTCCAGCTTGTGGCTGATGAGGATGATCAACTGGCCTTCCGCTCGCATGCGCTCGAGGATTTGGAAAAAATCCCGGGTTTCCTGGGGCGTGAGAACTGAGGTGGGTTCGTCCAGAATTAGCAGGCGGGCGCCGTTAACCAGGGCTTTTACAATCTCCACCCGCTGCTGTTCACCGGCGGAAAGCTGCCAGATCTTTTTGTCCGGATCGATATCGAAGTTGAACTTTTGGGAAAAGGATAGAATATGGTCGCGGATTTTTTTCTGTGGAAACAAAACCGGAGCCCGGGCATACCCCAGGGCAATATTTTCGATCACCGAATGATTTTGAACCAGCATGAAATGCTGGTGAACCATGCCGATGCCGTGTTCGAGGGATGCCTTGGGGGAATCGATGGTGACGCGGCGACCGTTGATCCGGATATCGCCGGAGTCGGGTTGATAGAGACCGTACAAAATGTTCATCAATGTGGTTTTGCCGGCCCCGTTTTCGCCCAGCAGACCTAATATTTCACCGGAAGATACCTTAAGGTTAATGTTGTCGTTCGCACGAACGCCTTGAAATGACTTTGAAATATCTATCATTTCCAGCGTTTCCATTGGTTTCATGATAATGGCTGCCTTACCAAACAAAGGGGAGTCGGTGGTTAACCAACGACTCCCCTGGACATGGTACAGTTATTTATTTTGGAATAGTCCCCACAACATTATCCACATAGTACATGATGCTCAGCAGGTCTGCTTTGGAGGCCTGTTGGCCGTCCTCAATCTGGAGCTTACCGGTATTGTCGGAAATGGGACCGACGAACGGATCGAAGACATCGACCCCCTGTTTCATCTGGTCATAACGTTTGAGAACCAGATCATAAACGGACAGCGTTCCAAAGTCCTTCGTTTCCGTGGAAACCGCCTTCAACGCATCTATAAACTTGGGGTTGATGGGGTCATCGAAAGAACCGCCCAGGACAACGGCTTTCTCTGCGGCCAGCCACCAGTAGTCCTTGTTTGTCCAGGTGCCGTCATGGATGTCTTTGAGGATCTGCTCATACATCACCCCCCAATCCACCAGCTGCCCGGAAACCACGGAATCCTTGCCATAAGGCTCCATGGGGCTGTAGTGGCTGAACGTGTAAATCTGCTTTCCTTTTTCCGAATGCTCCTGGCCAACCTCGATGACCGCCGGCGTATCCTCGGTAAACGCCAGGGCATCGCAGCCTTCCGCGATCAGTGCTTCAGCGGCCTCTCTGGCCTTGTCCGGGCCATACCAGGCGTAAATCCAGCGGACATGTACTTCGGCTTTGGGGTTGACCGCCTTGATACCCAAGGCGAAGGCGTCGATGTGGCGAACCACCTCCGGAATCGGAAACGCCCCCACATAGCCGACTTTGTTGCTTTTGGTCAGCGCGCCGGCCATCAGGCCGTTGAGATAGTACATCTGGTAGAGATCGGCAAAATAGGTCCCCACGTTTTTGGCCTGCTTGAAACCGGAACAGTGCATGAAGGTCGTGTCCGGATACTTCTGGCCGGCCTTGATGGTATCGTCCATATAGCCGAAGCTCGTGGTGAAAACCACATCACACTTTTCCTCCTGGACGAAACGGTCGATGATCCGGGCGGAGTCGGCCTCGGCGACGGACTCGATGTAAACGCCGCTCAACCAGGGCAGCTGCTTTTCCGCGTATTTTCTGCCGACGTCGTGGGCATGGGACCATCCATAATCGCCCACCGGACCGACATAGACATAACCCGCTTTGAGTTCTTTCGCTGCGGTCGGTGCTGCCGCCTTATCGGGCGAGGCGCCCACCTGCTGGGTCAGCGTCTCAACCTGCTTGGATAACTGATCGACCTTCTGGGTTAACTGATTGACTTTCTCTGCCAGCTCTTTGTTGGCGCCTTGATCGCCGCACGAAACCGTCATGAGCACCGCGACTGAAAGAAACAAGATCCATGCAATCTGTGCTCGCCCTTTTTTCCAAGACTTCATCCGCTCCTCCTTTTATTATTATACCCTTTGACACATTCTTTTTCGATGAAAACAAAGCTTTCTACTACGATGATCCGATTCCTGAAGTCAACAATCGGTTTGCCGTTTTCCTTTGGCTTTTGTAACAAGAGGATCGACATCGGACATAAAAAAGGTATCATGTCAGAAAAATTTTGATTTTCCACAGGGTTTTGCTTTAGCATTGACATTCTTTTTCTGTTATGATCCTTAACCATTCTGGCAAAGAAGGGATCGATGTGAAGATCCTGATAATAACCTGGGCCTTTTCTTTGTCGTTTTAAAGGCCGTTTAACATTGTTTCAAATAGGAGGATTCCATGTACGGGTTAGCAGCCATCCAGCAAGCCAATGGATGGGCGATGGCCGGCGCAGGTGCCTGCATCGTACTTTCCGGCCTTGCCGTGCTTTCGTTTTTAATTTCCATGCTCCCGCGATTTACCTCGCTGATCGAAAAGAACCCGAAACCTGCACCAGCGCCCCCTGTGGCAAAACCCAAAGTGGTGAAGCCTGCGCCGGAAACCCTGCCGGACGATCTTGAAACCGTTGCCGGGATTTACAAGGTGCTGACCGAAGAAATTGGAGAAGTGTTCTCGCTGGTTGACCTCCATCGAAAAACCAAAGAGATGCAGCTGCCACACCCGCATCTAAGCATCAATCGACTCAGAGAAGCGGGAATACTGGTTCCTAAAGGTGACGGCAACTTCTCATGGCAACCCTCTTCCGAATAATCAAGGATTGACAAATGGATCTATTGGTTCAATTTCTCACGAATACTGGATACTATCTTGCCGACTACCGGCATTTTTTGATGTGGGGAGTTGGTATTCTTTTCGTTTATCTTGCCATTGCCAAAGAATACGAACCCCTACTGCTTCTGCCCATCGGTTTTGGCGTCCTCGTTGGAAACGTTCCCTTTTTCAAAGGCTTCGGGTTGGGGATCTATGAGCCCAACAGTGTTTTGCACTACCTTTATTTCGGTGTCACCACCGGCGTCTATCCGTCCATTGTATTTTTAGGGTTGGGAGCGATGACGGACTTTTCATCCCTGCTGGCCCGGCCAAAGCTGATGCTTTTGGGTGCTGCGGCCCAGATGGGAATTTTCTTTACCTTGCTGAGCGCCCTGGCCCTGGGATTTCTCCCTAAAGAGGCCGCCTCCATTGCCATTATCGGCGGTGCCGATGGACCGACCTCCATCTTTCTGACCGCAAAGCTGGCCCCCCATCTGATCGGACCCATTGCCATTGCGGCATACTCTTACATGGCGCTGATTCCACTTATTCAACCGCCGATCATGAAACTGCTGACGACCAAAGCCGAACGCCGCATCCATATGCCCGACCCACGTCCGGTTTCCCGGCAGGAGCTGTTGATCTTCCCAGTTATCGGGCTGTTTTTATGCTGCTTTTTGGCTCCCGCATCGATTCCTCTGCTGGGTACCTTCTTTTTCGGCAACCTGCTGAAAGTCAGCTGCGTGGTCGACCGCCTTGCCAAGACCGCCAGCAACGCCATCATCGATACCGCCACGATCTTTCTCGGATTCACCGTAGGCGCAAGTACTCAGGCTGACGTTTTTCTAACCACCAAATCCATCGGCATCTTTTTCCTGGGTGCTATCGCGTTCAGCATTGCCACGGCTTCCGGATTGATTTTTGCCAAAATCATGAATCTTTTTTTAAAGGAAAAAATAAATCCTTTGCTGGGTGCTGCCGGCGTTTCCGCTGTACCCGGCTCCGCCCGGGAAGTCCATCTGATGGGACAAAAAGAGGATCCTTCCAACTTTCTGCTGATGCACGCGATGGCCTGCAACTCCTCCGGCGTCATCGGCTCTGCTATCTGTGCAGGCATTTTGTGGAGCTTTATGGTCTGACCACAATCGTTGACGAAACAAAATCAAAGCTGGAGGGGGACATCCTTTCCGGCTTTGTTTTTTTCTTGACCCCTCGAAGCAGCCTATGCCATCCTTATAACTGAACTAAAAAGGGGTCGGCCCAGCATTACCGTCACGCCAATCTTACCTGCCGGCTTTACCGATCCGCTCGCCACACGCCGATTCCATTTCTTGCTTATCCTAATTCGTGGAGGGAGCCATGATCGCCAAAATTATTATCAAACGCCGTTTCGCCGATGAGAACCGCCCTCAAATTCTATCTCTGCTTAACAAAATCCGGACCATCGCCATGGATCAACCGGGCTATATTTCCGGGGAAACACTCATGCAGAAGGACTTCCCCGAAAACATGGCTGTCATCGCAACGTGGCAGAATATGGAATCCTGGTTGGCCTGGAAAAACAGTGAGGAGCGCAAAACCTATGAAGCCATGCTGGAGATTTATCAGACACGGCCAACCCAGTATGAGGAATATCACCTGGGCACCTCGTTTGCGTCAGAAAAATAGCAAAACGGGGCGCCTGTGGCACTGATGCGTGGTTTTACGGTTGGCTCAGGTCGGGAACTCGCAATTTCCAACAAATATTTAGTAATAACGGGCGGTTAACATATGATCTGTGAGCCCGCCGCTACTGGACGATCTGCCCGCCGTCAATATCCCAGTGTGCGTTTGCCAGTATCCCTCAGGAAATCGCCTCTGGAGAGGATTAACGCGCTCCAGTCCTTTTCCGAACACAATTTAACCTGAAAAAAACCGGCGGCTCGATATCGATCACACACAAAGACGGTTTCGTCTGTACGCATTCCTGAAAAAATGAGCGTACTATCGATTGAGGCCAAATCCAGAATTTTTGGAAGAAAGCCCATCAGGGTCGGCGTCCGAAGATTGGCCAAAATCAGATCACAACACCCGCTGTCAACCTGCTGAAGATCGTCGATCAACACCACCTGTTTTTCCATTTTGTTCAATTGGATGTTGGCCCGAGCTTCAAAAATCGCACACGGGTCGATGTCTACCGCTTTGACTCTTCCCACCCCGATTACTGCTGCAACGATGGCCAACACCCCCGATCCGGTTCCAATATCGATGGCCATTATCGAATGCTTTTTCTCCTTCCAGAACGTATCGTGCAGAAGGTCATCGATCAGTTGGATGGCTAAACGCGTCGTCGGGTGATCGCCACGTCCGAAGGCAGCGCCTTTCTCCAGGAGAATTTCCCATTCTCCCTGGCCGGCAATTGAACGGCTCGCTGGTGGTTTGAGAAAAACATGTTCAGAGATCTTCACCGGGCCATTCATGGCGATATCGAGGTAGGTACTGCCGAAATCGGTGCGATAGCAAAGCCGTCCCTCTTGAACCAGGCGCTTGACGGCCTGTTTCAACGGTTTTGCTTCCAATTGGTGGACGTATTTGAACCGTTGATGTAAACGCCGAAAACTGACGCTGTTGCGAGACTCAGAGATATAATGAAGAATTTGATGGTCCAGGCTGTCCATTCAAACCATCATCACGCTCGACACGGCAGCATGGTCGTATATTTTGTGGCCGGTCATTGCGTTTTCTATTCACGCCCCTCTTTTTCCAGCAACTCTTTGTACCAGAGGGCAAAATCATACATAGCGAGGAAACGGTCCTCGTTGTTAACAATACCCATAGCCATTTCCAGAACACCGCGACCGTAACTGTTGGAATACCGCTCCATGGGGCAGGCTTGTAAAAACTCACGAACCAGCATTTGGGAAGTACGCTTGGTCTTGTCGGTCCTAATATCGATGGGATCCTTGGGCTCTTCGAAAGGATTCCATTTGTCGTAGCCGACCTTATTTAATATATGTTTTTGCCGCCTGGGCGACATGGAATCGAAAACCGCTTTTTTCTTTTCGTCATCGGAGTAATCACCGGTCATCGCATCACCCTAATCCTGTTCCTCGGTGGGCTCCTTTGTGTCCTCAGACGGAACCCCCAAATATTCTTTGTCGAAAACGGTCAAAAGCGCCATGGAAACAGGCATGAGAACATCGCCCATTTTCACATGTTTTGACCGTAAAACCGTGACGATCTCCTGAGATAGGTCTTTCAGCTTGGCATTGACGGCATCCAGATTCACCGTTGGGTACGACACCCCCTCTTTAAACCCCGACAAGCCGCACGTATGCCCCCGTCCATCGATGGCGGTTGGAATGCCGTACAATCGGCAGGTTATCGGCCGGAAAGCATACAAGTCGCAGCGGTTTTCTTTATTCAACAAGGGGCATCGCGACCGCTCCGCCGCCATTTCCAAAACGACCTGTTCTTCGGCTTTCTGACCGTTTTCTACAGCTTTAAACGCTTTTCTTTTCATTTGGTGAAGCCTTCGGTCGATCCGGTTGGCCTCCTCAAGGATGTCCGCCTTTTTATCTTCAAGCGTTTCCAGAAACTTGCGATTGATGTAAATCGCCTCCACCAGGGAAAGGTCGAAAAGGGCATGGCAACAATCCGCACATTCCAACGTACACTTCACACAATCCGGGTGGTCGGAACGCACCTTTTCAAAAACCTCATCAACTTGTTTAACGATGGCCTCGTATTTTTCGAAAATAGGCTCCAGTTCAGCGATCATTCTTTTTCTCCCAAAAATTGTTTCACGTGAAACACTATTTGCCGATGCAAAATTGGCTGAAAATCGTATCATAGAGATCTTCGCGATCCCTGCTTCCAATGATATTCTCCATAATAGCCACCACTTCTTTCAGGCCTTCTGAAACCATGTCCTCCGAGATTCCTTTTACGATTTCCCTGTTGCATCGTTTAAGTTTTTCAGCGGCTTTTTCCAGCAATTTCCGCTGCCTGATATTAGGAATGCCGACTTCGTGATGCTTTACGAAATCACTTTCCACAATTCCCCTGAACAGCATATCTTTGAGCGCATCTATTCCCTCTCCGGTTTTTGCGGATATGGTTACCACTTTGTCCTGCTGGATCTGTGTTTTTAACGCATCAACTCTATTTTTATCAGAAATATCGATTTTATTGAGCAAGAAAAATGTTCGCTTCGTTTTCAATGATTCGATCAAACGCTTTTCTTCGTCCATCAAAGGGCGGGAGGCGTCTATAACAAACAAGATGGTATCCGATTGCTGAATCTGGTTTCTGGTTCTTTCGATCCCCAGGCATTCTACAGGATCGATGCTGTCGTGAAGCCCTGCCGTATCGCAAAGAACAATAGGCACCCCTTGGATGGTTAAATATTCCCTTACGATGTCTCGCGTCGTTCCGGGCACCTCCGACACAATTGCCGTTTCTTTTTGAACCAACTGATTCAACAAGCTCGATTTTCCAACATTGGGCAGGCCCGCTATGGATAACAGTATGCCATCTCGGTAGATGGCGGAATCTTTCTGGTTTTGAATGAGCTTTTCGATTTTAGGGAGTATCTCCCGTTTTATCGACTTAAGAACGAAATCTTGATCCTCTGACGTAGAGCCCTCTTCAAAAAACTCCAACTTAGCTTCAATCCGGGTTCGCAACCCCATTAATGCTGAACGGATATCTTCGACGCTTTCTTTTAGCAACCCCGACATTTGTTGGCTGGCTATATGAACGGCTGCCTCACAAGGTGCCGAGATCATGTCGATTACGGCTTCCGCTTGACTCAAATCGATTCTACCGTTCAGAAAAGCTCTTTTGGTAAATTCGCCGGCCTCGGCCAACGACGCCCCGCTATCCAGAACAGCGCTTAAAATGCGGTCCAAAACAACAAAACCGGAATGCGACTGCAACTCAACAACGTCTTCCCGGGTGAAGCTTTTTGGTGCCTGCATGAAGATCGCCAATGCCTCGTCAATCAAAAGTCCTTTTTTTGGATCAAAAATTTTTCCATAATAAACGCGGTGGGAATAAAACTCGGCATCATTGCTTTCCCGGACAAAAACGCGTTTCAAAATGTTCAACGATTCAGGACCCGAAATTCTTATAATGCCAATGCCTCCAGGTCCTACGGGGGTTGAAATAGCGGCAATCGTGGAAGAGTTCATACAAGTGACCGCCTCTGGCGGTTATTGGCTGTTCGAGGTCTTCTTTTTCCTAAAGCCCTGCCTTTTAGGAAAAATCATCAATTTTCGATAATACCCATCTCCTAAACTCTGCGTGCGAACGCCTTTTTCATCTTTTAGCTGGATATGCACAATCCTCCGGTCATGGGAATTCATCTGGCCAATGGTCACCGGCTTTTTCGTTCTTTTCGCTTTTTCTGCCATCCGCATTGCCATCTGTTGAAGATTGCTTTTACGCTTGGCCAAGTAACCTTCTACATCCACAAGCACGCGGATTCGATTGTCACTTTTTTTGTTGACCATCTTTTCAAGCAGATACTGAATCGCTTCCAGCGTTTGTCCTCTTTTGCCGATCAATACGCCGCTTTTACCACCGGAGATTCTATAAATCAGTTTTCCCTTCTCCTGCTCGCATCGAATGTCGGCCTCTTCTGATATGCTTGTTACGATTGTTTCCAATGCCTGTTTACCATAGGCAATCGACGCTTCATCGACAGGAAGCCCCACTTCGGATTGCTCGGCATCCGTAGTTTTTTCTTTTTCTTTGAAATCGTTTTTCTTTGCTTGCGTTTCCGCTGGTTCCGGCTCTTTACGTTGTTGGTTCTCAACGTTTTTCTTCTGTACGAAAACCTTTATTTTTGCTTTTTTTACACCAACGAGCCCGAAAATTCCCGTTGATCCATATGCGATAACTTCATGCTTAATTTTCGATTTTGGAATATTTAGGGTGTCACTGGCGTTCTTTAACGCCTGTTCTACATCTTTTCCTTGAAATTCGATTACCTCGGGCATGGTTGCCTCCGAAAACTATTGATTCTTTTTTTGGACATAGTACTGCTGGCTGATGGAGAGCACGTTATTGACAAGCCAGTAAAGAACCAGTCCAGAGGAAAAATTGATAAAAATAAAGGTAAAAACCAGCGGCATGAGCATCATCATTTTCGCCTGGGTGGGGTCGCCGGGAGGGGGAGACATTTTTTGCTGAAGCAGCATGGTTGCTCCCATAACGATTGTCAAAACGGGAATCCCATAAGGCGGTTCCATAAAGGGAATGGAAAAGCCGAAATCGAAAAGCCGATCCGGTGCAGACAAGTCATTGATCCATAGAAAAAATGGCGCGTGCCGCAGTTCGATCGCCTGGTAAAGCATCCGGTATAGCGCAAAGAATACTGGGATCTGAAGAACCATTGGAAGACAGCCCCCCATTGGGTTGACTTTGTACGTTCGGTACAATGCCATCAACTCCTGGTTCATCTTCTGTTTGTCGTCTTTGTATTTTTCCCTTATTTCGGTCATCAAGGGTTGGAGTTTCTTCATCTCGCTCATGGATTTGTAGCTCTTGTTTCCCAGCGGCCAGAGAAGAATCTTGGTAAAAATGGTCAGTAAAATAATCGCGACACCATAATTTGGAATCACGCTGTGGATCTGATTCATGAACCAGAGACAGGGCTTGGCTAGAATATCGAAAAACCCAAAATTCAGGGCCTTATCCAATCCGTGTCCCAAATGGCTAAGCAGGTCCATGCTCTTCGGACCCATAAAGAGGTAAAACTGAAATTCCTTTGAAGATCCGGGAGCCAATTCAAAAGCCGGATTCACCAGTTTGTTGGTAATCGTTTCGTCGTTCAGCGCCAATTTCATCCTCCCCTCTGTTTCCTCTCCGGGGATGATGCTTGAAATAAAGTAACGATCCTCGACGCCAATCCAACTTATTTTTCCGTTGAACTCGTTTTTGTCCTCTATCTTCTTGGCTTTTACCTGTTCCAATTTACTGTCGATCAGCGCGCTCGGCCCCACAAAACCATATCCTTTGTCTTTCATAACGGGGCTTCTTAAAGAAAGCTCAAGGCTGTCGGCGACCCTCTCAATTCCATTGTTAGACAAAACGATCTTCAAGTCGATCATGTAGGATTGCGGGTCGAAAGTAAAAATCTTGCTGACGGTAACACCGTCCTTTGATATCCAATGAAGCGCCAGCGATTTTTTTTCTTCATTGACCCGAATATCACTTTCGTTCCTGTCTACGGTGAAAACGGCATCTTCCAGGCCTTGGATAGATCGATTAGACATGGATGCATGAAAAAGGCCGCCTTGAATTTCTTTGGGGATCAGCTGCTTTTTGGGTGCGTCAACTTCGACGGCCTCCCGATATTCGTTTAAAACATAGCTGGTTACGGTGGCACCCCGGGTGGTGATACGAACATTGTAAAACGGGGTTTCAACCTTGATTTCACGGCTCGCTTGGATCTCTGTAGCCTGGCTCGTCCCTGCAGTCTTCACTGCGGGCTGAACAGTTTCATTCGCCGCTGCCGGTGGCTGTTCCCGTTCGTCACGGTCCACCGGCATTGCTGCTTGTTCCACCGTCTCCGTTTCCGCAGTTTGGTTAACCGGTGGCTTTTCCGTAAAAAACATGCTCCAAACAAAAAGCACCAGAAAAGATAGACCTATGGCCAGAAGCAATCGAGCTTGTTCCATGTTTTTCTCCTTGATACCCAATCGTATCAATGGTCGCAAAAAAGTACGCAGGTAGTGTCTTTCAGGACAAATCCGAATCACAAAATTCGTCGGGGCGGGCGTTTAGAAACTAATTCTTTCGATTGGAATCCATCGATTACGGGACCGGATCGTATCCTCCCGGATGAAACGGGTGGCATCTCATTATGCGTTTGATCGCAAGCCATCCACCCTTGATCACACCATAGGCGGATATAGCCTGATAGGCATATTCTGAACAGGTCGGTTCGAATCGGCAAGCCGGTCCCAAAACGGGGGATAGTAAAATCTGGTACAATCTTATAAATATTTGTGCCAGCTTTTTCATCGCATCATTTTGATGGTTTCGTGTCGAGACGTTTAAAACACCGTATAAGGTGTCTTCGGATTTCCTCGGCTTCGATTTTTGCTGCCGAGGCTTTGGCGATAACGTTCAAGTCCACCTGTTCCGGCAATCGGCTTCTGTTCAATCGAAAGGTTTCGCGGATAATTCGCTTGATTTTGTTTCTAGTTACGGCCTTCCCGACCCTTTTTGAAACAGTGACACCAAGGCGAGATCTTAAAATCTGATTTTTTCGGGATATGATAATAAAATAGTCACTGTAGTGACGATTCCCATTTTTCGACAACGTTCGGTACTCTGACGGTCTTCGTATTCGATCAGCCTTGGTAAAAGCGTTTCGTTTCAACAAGAAAGACCCTTTTTCGTTTGATTTGAAAGGAATGAACCATCAAATACTGCAAAAAGGGTCTTCATGAACAATCCTGTTAGGCAGACAGCCGTTTTCTTCCTCTGGCGCGTCGGCGGTTGATAACCCGTCGTCCTGCCTTGGTCGACATTCTTTTTCTGAATCCATGAGTTCTGGCACGTTTGATTTTACTGGGTTGATACGTACGTTTCATTGTTTATTTCCTCGTTTGCGATGATGTTGGCGATTTCATACCATTTTTCTTTAGTTGAATCGGGTATTTTAACCATAGCTAAAAGATCATGTCAAGCCAAAGGAAAACCCCGGTTTCCATTGTTTTTGAATTCGTTTGTCTTTCTCCCGCCCTTTGCGGGCCAGTCTATTCCTCATTCGCCTAAAGATTCTATGATATCAAATGCTTCCATGTGATAGTGACTGTCCGGGTAGATTACGATCTGTTTTCCAATCGTCTTTTCGAGGTTGGGTACCAGCCGATTTTCTTCGCCGTGTAGAAATTCCGCGACCTCCGGATTCACCCGCAAGGTAAGTCGGGTGCCGGTCATGTCGGCAGCATAGCGCAAAACTTCCCGATAGATCGAATAACAAATTGTTTTTGTAGAAATTATATATCCTTCCCCCTCACAATAGGGACAGGGATCGCAAAGAAGCCTGGTCAGCGGTTTACGGGTTCTTTTGCGCGTCATTTGAATCAGCCCCATTTCTGAAATGGGAAGAATATGCGTTTTGCTCCTGTCTTTGGTGAACGCTTCGTTCAGCGCTGAAAAGACCTTCTCCTGGTTTGACTTTTTCTCCATATCTATAAAATCGATGATAATAATTCCTCCGATATCCCGCAGCCGGATTTGATAGGCGATCTCTTTAACCGCTTCGAGATTGGTTTTTAAAATCGTCTCTTCCAGGTTGTGCTTACCAACATAGCGACCTGTGTTCACATCGATGGCCACCAGGGCTTCAGTGTGTTCGATGACGATATAACCGCCGGACTTGAGCCATACTTTCCGCTTCAGAGCCCTGGAGATGTCGCCTTCCAGATTGTATGCGTCGAAAATGGGTTCTTTGCCCTCATAAAACTCGACTGAATCCTTCAAAGAAGGATTGAAAGTATCTAAAAAAGCCAGGACTGATTCATAATCCTTCTTAGAGTCGATAACGAGCTTTTCGGCTTCCTGAATCAACAGGTCTCTTACCGCCCTGAGGCTTAGATTCAACTCCTGGTGAAGCAGCGAAGGCGTGGCGGCGGTCTGGTATTTTTTTTGGATATTGCACCAGAGATTTTTTAAAAACCCCATTTCATAGGCAATTTTTTCACTCTGGACGCCTTCTGCCGCTGTGCGGACGATATATCCCATTTCGCTGTTACCGGACAATTCAGCCACAATATCCTTTAGTCGTTGCCGTTCGTTCTCCTCTTCGATTCTTCTGGATATGCCGATATGCGACGATGTCGGCATCAAAACCAAAAATCTCCCGGGAAGGGAGATATTTGATGTTATTCTGGCGCCTTTGGTACCGATGGGAGATTTGGATACCTGAACCAGCACTTCCTGCCCTTCGGTAATCAAATCCTCGATGTTTTCATTTTCCGTTCGGGGGTGGTACTCCGCCTGGGCGTCTTCTTCAACGGAGTTTTCCTCGTCGGCGTCTTCGCAGGTGAAATGATCTTCGATTTCTTTGAAATTTTCTCTGATCACATCGTCGACGTAAATAAAAGCCGCCTGATTCAGCCCAATATCCACAAACGCCGCCTGCATTCCCGGCAGGACCCGCTGAACCCGGCCTTTGTATATATTACCGGTGTTGTCACGGCTACCCTTCCGCTCGATAAACAGTTCCGCAATGGTTTCATCTTCCACGAGAGCGACACGCGTTTCATGATCAGCCACGTTAATGATTATTTTTTTATACATGGCGTCCTTTTAATTTGGTGATCACTGCGGTAAGAATCTGCGCTTCAGTCAGGCCAAAGACCGTTTTCAACACCCTGGCCGGTCTGACCAACTGCTGCTTATCCCTACCCAGGGACATCCGTGCCCGGAACCGGTCCAGCAATTCGATTTCGGTAACCGCTTTTTTTAAATCGACGACAACCGGTTTGCCTTTTTTATTCTTTTTTTCAATTTTGACTTCCGCATTTTCAAAAAAGGAGTCTAAATCCTTTTGGTTGAAAAATCCATCCCTTAATTCAACAAGGTAGCGCTGCCGAGACGCTTCGGGCGCACCTGGCTTCTTGTCGAGCAGCATACATCCAGTAATTTCGAAACCCTCGGGCAGCTGCTCCGCCAACCGAAGCATCAGTTTTTCCGGTGCCATGGATTCGTCCAACACCACTGTCATCCATTCCTCTTCACTTTGCATTCCCATAGGAAGGGTGTCCTCGAAGGATATTTTGGGCATGGGATGAAACCCTTTTGAATATTTCAAAGGAACTCTGGCGCGCCGCAGACTTCTGATAAAAAGCTTAACCATCTCCAGATGACCCAAAAACCGCGCCGCTCCCATCTTTTTGAAACGCATCAGATACTTGGCGCTGTTATCGCTTTGTTCCTCCAAAGATTTTGTATTTTTTTCTTCACAGGGAAAGGACCAATCGGGAAACATTATCGGCTGGAGGCGATCAAAATCACAAACGCCACAAGATCGGCAGGAGCCGCTGCGACAATCACCGGTGAGTTCGCCTTCGAAGGCTCGCTTTCTTTCCTTTAACAGAAAGGAGCGCTCGACCCCCATATCAATATGCTCCCAGGCCAGGGGTTGTTCGGTTTTAAAAGGACCAACTGTAAAGTCGCTGGTCCGGATTTCGTTTTTTTCAAACGCCGCCAACCAGCGATCGAAATCGAAAAAATCGCTCCAACCATCGAACCGGCAGCCGCTTTTCCAGGCATCGATCAGCACATTGGCCAGTTGACGGTCCCCGCGGGCCCACACCCCTTCAATCATACTGACCCGTGGATCCTGCCACTTCACCTGAATTCCGGGAAGCTGCAACGCGTCTTTCAACCAATTGATTTTAGCCCTCGCCGCTTCGAGCGAAATCTGGGGCTCCCATTGAAACGGTGTGTGCGGCTTGGGTACAAAGGTCGCGACGCTGACATTGATCCGGGGTCTTTTTCCGGTTTGCTGCGTTGCCTTTTGCAGCCTTTTTACCAGATCCGCAATGGCCTCCACATCTTCGACGGTTTCCGTGGGAAGGCCGACCATGAAGTACAGTTTGATAAGCTTCCAGCCCAAGGAAAAGGCGTTTTTTACCGTTTCGAAAATATCCGCTTCGGTAATATTTTTATTTATAGCATCCCGCAGCCGCTGGCTGCCCGCCTCGGGTGCGATGGTAAATCCGGTTTTTCGGACTTTTTTGATCAGTTCCATCAGTTCCGGGGTGAGTGAGCCGGCCCGCAGGGAAGGCAAGGAAACCGCCAGTCGATCCTGCCGGCCAAAATCCATAATTTTCTTAATCAAAGGCGCGACGCAGGAATAATCTCCGGTACTCAAAGAAAGCAGGGAAAGATCTTCGTATCCGGTGCCTTTCAAGGATCGTTTGATGGAATCGATAACCTTTTGCGGATGTCGTTCACGTACGGGCCTATAAATCATTCCGGCCTGACAAAAACGGCATCCTCTGGTGCAACCCCTGGCGATTTCCATGCGCAGTCGATCATGAATCGGCTTTCCAAATGGCACGATGGGATCGAGGGGAAAATCGGCTTCATCGAGATCGGCGACAACGGCCCTTTCGATTTTCCGATAATTTTCAATTTTCGGGATCAGGTAGCCAGCGGATTTGGTCTCCTCCGCCGGATCGAAAAAAGAAGGAATGTAAATGCCCTTGATCCGCGACCAGGCAAGCAGCAGATCCTGTCTTAAAGGGCGGTTCGAAGTACGCCACTTCATCCAGGCTTCGGTCATCTGGAGAATTACGGCTTCCCCGTCTCCCACGACAATGGCGTCGAAAAAAGGCGCCACCGGCTCCGGATTGCACATACAGGGGCCTCCGGCGATAACCAGCGGATGACTTTCATCCCTTTCTTTCGCCTGAAGCGGTATCCCTCCAAGATCCAGCATATTCACCATATTGGTGTAATTTAATTCGTAAAGCAGGCTGAATCCGATGATATCGAATCGATGCAGGGGCGTCTGGGATTCAAGGGATACCAAAGCTTTTTGATTTTGACGAAGCTGGTCCTCCATATCCGCCGCCGGGGCGAACACCCGTTCCGCCAGAATGCTTTCCTGTTTATTGAGGATAGAGTATAGTATCTGAATACCGAAGTGGGAGGTGGCGATTTCATAAAGATCGGGAAAAGCCAGGGCGATATGCAGCCGGGTTGCATCCCATTTTTTCCGGATACTGTTGACTTCACCTCCCAGGTATCGGCTGGGCATCTGAACCAGCGGAAGGATATCTTGAATGGACAATTCGCTCATGCTATAAATTTTTGCTTATTTTTACGGTTTAAAAAACAGGTTGAGATGGCAAATATAAGCTTTCAAATCAACATAAAAAAACGCGTGATACGATTTTTCTGGTTATCAACGGTAATTTTTACACTGACCGCCCAAAATGGTTTTTGCGATATCGCGAACCGGGAAAATAGCGTCGTTAAAGCCGTGCGCAAGGTTCAGCCAGCGGTGGTTAATATAAGTTCCCAATATGAAATCCGCAAGAATTCCAATCCTTTTTCAGGATACCGAATGGATCCGATGCTGGAAAAATTCTTTCAAGATTTCTTTTCGCCCGAGTTCGAACGCCGGGAGAAGCGAACCAGCCTCGGCTCCGGTGTCATTATCGACGTCGAGCGCGGATTTGTTTTGACCAATAATCATGTCATCGAAAAAGCCACCTCCATCAGCGTAACGCTGAATGACAAACGGGAATTCGAGGCAGACATTGTAGGGATGGACCCGGAATCCGACCTGGCCGTCCTCAAAATTCAGGCCGACCAACCCCTTCCGGCAATCCGGATGGGGAATTCCGACGATATCATGATCGGCGAATCGGTTATCGCCATCGGCAATCCTTTCGGGTTCTCCCATACGGTGACGACCGGTGTGGTCAGCGCCGTCAATCGCAGTTTGAAAACCGATAACCGCATCTACCACGAGTTTATTCAGACCGACGCTTCCATCAATCCCGGAAACAGCGGCGGCCCTTTGATCAACATCGACGGTGAATTAATCGGCATCAATACGGCCATTTACGCCGAAGCCCAGGGGATCGGTTTTGCCATTCCCATCGATCGGGCCAAGCGTATCGTCAACGATTTGATCCATTACGGGTCGGTTGTTCAGGCATGGATTGGCCTGACCGTTCATCCCATCGACGCCAGCCTGTCCGCCTATCTGAACTTAAAAAACAACCAGGCTGTCATCGTCACCCGGGTAGCGCCAGCAAGTCCGGCAGCGGAAGCCGGATTAATAGAGGGCGATGTCATTCATTCCATCGACGATACGATCGTTTCCGGCATCGCTGATTATCTTTCAAAATTAAAACAGATTTCATCCAACCAGACAATTTCTTTGGAAATAACCAGGCAGGGTGAAAAAATACGGCTGCGGGTCAAGGCCCGCCCATTTCCCATTGAACTGGCACCGGAACTGACCATGGACCGGTTGGGCATCGCCGTGGCGGAGTTGGATCAAGCGACCCGATCAAAATACCATATCGCGGAAAAAAAAGGGGCTTTAATCGTAAAAATGCAGCGGGGCTCCTATCTGGACCGTATCGGTGTGCAACCGGGTGACATCATCCGTCGGATCGATGAAGAACCGGTGGATGATCTTTCCGACTTCAATACGGCCATCGTCAAATACCGCAGCAAGCGTTCCGTCGTACTGCTGATTCAGCGGGAAGGTCACCTGTACCCCATCAATGTAATCATGAAGGAATCCCAATGGTAGCCAGACAAAAAATCGCTTTTCTTTTGGAAACCGAACAGCCTGTTGAAAATATATTAGTAAAAGGTTGGGTGCGAACCAAGCGGGATTCGAAGACGTTTTCCTTTATCGAGGTAAACGATGGATCCTGTTTGAAAAACATGCAGATTGTCGTGGATGAAAACACACCCGATTACAGCGAAATCAAAAAATTGACAACCGGATCGGCCGTTGCGGTATGGGGTCATCTGGTTGCATCCCGGGGCGGCGGTCAGAAGTGGGAGGTTCAGGCCACCCGTGTCGATACGATCAGTTTGACTCCGGAAACCTATCCGCTTCAAAAAAAGCGCCACAGCGACGAATATCTCCGCACCATTGCGCATCTGAGACCGCGTACCAACAAATACGGCGCCATATTCCGAATTCGCTCCGAAATTTCCTGGGCGGTTCATCAGTTTTTCAGGGAACGCTGTTTTCGTTATATCCATACGCCGATCATTACCGGTTCCGATTGCGAAGGCGCCGGAGAATTGTTCCGGGTAACCACACTGGACCCTTCGATCCAGGCGGGTCAATTTGACGAAGACGTCTATTCAAAAGACTTTTTCGGCCGGGAATCCAACCTCACGGTTTCCGGTCAATTGACGGCCGAAATGCTGGCTCTTTCCCTGGGGGATGTCTATACTTTTGGACCGACTTTCCGGGCTGAAAATTCAAACACCAGTCGCCATGTTGCCGAATTCTGGATGATCGAACCGGAAATGGCTTTTTGCGATCTGGACGGCAATATGTCTTTTGGCGAGGAAATGATCAAATATCTCGTATCTTTTGCCATGGATAAGTGCATGGCAGATCTGGATCTCTTTGCCCGCTTCGTGGATAAGACTCTGTTAAAAACATTGGAAAATATAGTCAATTCCGACTTTGTCCGCATTCCTTACAAGGAAGCCGTGGATATTCTGCTGGCATCCAAGAATTCTTTCGATTTTACGGTTTCCTATGGTTCGGATCTGCAATCCGAACACGAACGCTACCTGACCGAAACCCATTTCAAGAAGCCAATCATCATTTTTGATTATCCAAAAACCATCAAACCTTTTTACATGCGGTTGAACGATGACAACGAAACCGTAGGTGCCATGGATATTCTGGTTCCTCGAATCGGTGAACTGATCGGCGGCAGCCAGCGTGAAGAACGGTTGGATGTGCTTGAAAGACAGCTTGCGTCGGTGGGTCTGGTTAAGGATAACTACTGGTGGTATCTGGATTCAAGGCGTTATGGTACGGTTCCCCACAGCGGTTTCGGTATGGGATTCGAACGCCTGCTGATGCTCGTTACGGGTATAACCAACATCAGAGATGTCATTCCATTTCCCAGAACGCCCGGAAATATTGATTTCTGATAAAAAACGATTCCGTTTATATTCAGGCGTCCTTTAAGCAGCGCAATTTGGCCAGATCTTCCGCGTAGCCGTAAAGGTGCAGACCTTTGCTCTCCACAATCATTTCTCCGTCCTTTACGCCGATTTCACCGGCCATATATTCTTTCAGATTCTGGATGCCCGCAAGATTGGCCGGCATTCCGCCCCAGAGATCCCAGGATCGAAAATAGACAAAAAAATGAAGGGTTCCATCTTGAATACGGGTGTCGATGGATCTCAGGCAGGGTGGATCGACCAGGCTTATATCCGTAGGATGGGCTACCTGTAGTACCATCTGGTTGTTGCGGTGCCCAAATCGCTTGTACGTATCGATCACCCACTCGATCTGATTCAGATACAGGCATCCATTTTCCTCAAAAATGATCTTCCCGTCAATATCGCGGCGGTCAATAATATCCGTTTCGTTTTTATTCCACCACGTCAACTTGTCGCCTCCGATGGGAGCTTTGGTCAACCGTTCTCCGTAGGTATACGATTCCCCCGGCTCCTTTTCACCGGTCATCAGATATTCAATGTAAGATCGGTTGTAACCGTCGCCACCGAAAATATAGGCTTCTTCCACAGGATTGGGAATACCGCAAGATGGAGGAATATCAGGAATCAACGGCAAGGTTCCCGGATACCGAACATGCCCGCAAAAATAATCGTATTCCAAACGGGTTTGCCCGGCGTAGGACCCCCTATCGATAACAAAACGCTTTCCTTCATCAAGAATATCGTGCACAGCCTGAAACCATAAATCCGGCAGATCCCTGGCATCGATCCGATGAATTTTCATTGAAAAACCTTGTCCCTTTGAAAAAAGAAGTAAAAAGTACCCAATATATTTATAAAAATATATTTTTTCCGCTCAATATAGTCTAATTTTTACAACATGTTACATTTTAAAAAAGTTTTTTAATTTTACAAAAAGGCATTGACAAGTATAAATGTTTATGAGAGTCAGAAAGTGCTCTTTAAAACACCTACCTGCCCCTGAAGTTGCCACGAACCCTGATGCTCTAATATTGAATCTGACGCGGAAGCTGATTCGGAAGCTGAAAATTGATATTTAAAGAGCGCACCCATTTAAGAACCCCTGATTTTTTATAATCAGGGGTTCTTTTTTTATACGATATAAATCTCCCCACTTAAATATCCAATGTGCTTACTTCCAAGGCGTTATTTTGGATAAAATCTCTTCTAGGCTCTACTTCATCACCCATCAGGATCGTAAAAATCTCATCGGATTCTACTGCGTCTTCCACTTTCACTTTTAATAAATTGCGTTTATCCGGGTGCATGGTCGTCTGCCACAACTGCTCGGGATTCATTTCACCAAGGCCTTTGTAGCGCTGAATATGGATGCCCTTCTTTCCGTCTTCAATAATATGATTTAGTAGAACTCTCTTATCTTCCAGAATAACCGGAGGCGCATCGCTCTCTTTATTGATGACTTCAAAAGGCGGTTGATCTTGGTTTTTCAATTTTTTATACAGCAACAGGCATTTTTGGAAATCGGAAGAATAAATGATATTTCTCCCTATGATCACGGCTTTCTGAAATTTACTCTGTTTTTCGGAGCGCACAAAAATTTCGAAAAGCTCGTCTTCTTCATTCCAGGAAATCGCTTCTACAATATGGCCCTTTGATTCCAGTTTTTCCTTTAATACCTCCATTTTTGTTCGATCCTGGAAAAAGGATTTATCCTGAACATCGCTTTGGAGCAAAATTTCTATAATGGAAGAATGATATCCTCTATTTTCCAATTTAGCGATTGCCACATCGTACTCACCCAGATCACAGAGGAAGATGAACAGTTCATGATCTTTCAACACTTTATTTTCATTTACTATTTTTATTTCTTTTTTATCGCAGCTCTTTTTTAATATAAAGTCGTTGAGTTCATTTTCATCTTGAATATAGGATTCGCTTTTTCCTTTGCCGATTTTGAAAAGAGGCGGCTGAGCAATATATAGATATCCTTTGTCTACCAATTCCGGCATCTGACGATAGAAAAAAGTCAGCAACAGGGTTCTGATATGCGATCCGTCCACATCGGCATCGGTCATGATAATAACCTTATGGTAGCGGATTTTGTCGATATTGTATTCTTCCTTACCGACACCGGTTCCCAAGGCTGTAATAATATTCTTGATCTCTTCGCTGCGCAGGATCTTATCGAACCGGGCTTTCTCCACATTTAAAATTTTACCCCTCAAGGGTAAAATTGCCTGGAATTTTCTATCCCTTCCCTGTTTGGCCGACCCGCCTGCCGAATCCCCTTCTACCAGAAACAGTTCCCTGAGTTCCGGATCAGATATCTGGCACTCGGCCAGTTTTCCTGGCAGGGTGGAGTCGATCAGTGCCCCTTTGTTTCTTGCCAGGTCTCGCGCCCGCTTGGCTGCATCCCTAGCTCTGGCCGCATCGACCGCTTTTTCGATGATCTTTCGCGAGACGGCCGGATTCTCCTCCATAAATGCACTTAGTTTTTCGTTGACAAGCGATTCGACCAAGCCTTTTACTTCACTGTTACCCAGTTTGGTTTTGGTTTGACCTTCGAATTGAGGCGATTTTATCCTTACGCTGATAATTGCCGTCAAACCTTCCCTGACATCGTCTCCGCTTATTTTGGCGGAAAGATTCTTGGGAAGATTGCCGTTGACCGCATACTGGTTGATGCACCGGGTCAAAGCCGCCTTGAATCCAATTAAGTGAAAACCGCCTTCAACCGTGTTGATATTATTGGCAAAAGAAAAAATATTTTCCTTGTACGTGCCATTATATTGAATAGCTACTTCGATATTCACATCGTTGCGGTAGCCTTCTATAAAAACCGGCTCGTGAAGGACCGTATGCCGTTTATTCAGGTATTCCACAAAGGAAACGATGCCGCCCTCGTAACAATAACTTTCGTTTTTATCGAAGCGTTCGTCTCGAATATCGATGGAAACGCCCTTATTCAGAAAGGCCAATTCACGCAACCGGCGGGTTAGAATGTCATAATTGAATTCCGAAACGGTAAAAATCTGATCGTCGGGGATAAAATGAATCCAGGTTCCCCTTTTATCCGTATCGCCCACCACTTTCAGTTCGCTTGTTTTCAGTCCGCGCTCATAAGTCTGGTAGTACTTTTTTCCTTTGGAATAAATTTCAACTTCCAGAAACTTGGACAAGGCGTTGACGACGCTCACCCCTACGCCGTGGAGACCACCGGATACCTTGTAGCTGTCGTTGTCGAATTTTCCACCGGCATGCAGTTTGGTGAGCACCACTTCCACCGCCGGCACATTTTCCGTGCGGTGGATGTCCACCGGAATTCCACGCCCGTTATCTTCGACACTGATGCTGTTGTCCGGGTGAATAGTGACTTGAATATGGTCACAATATCCGGCCATCGCTTCGTCAATACTATTGTCCACCACCTCGTAAACCAGATGGTGAAAACCGGCCACGTCCACGTTTCCAATATACATGGAAGGTCTTAACCGTACCGGTTCGAGACCTTCCAACACATCGATGCTGCTGGCATCGTAATTGTCAAAATTTTCGTTCATTGGTTTTAAATTCTCATCGGCATGATTACACTGATAAAATTCTTATCTTCAGCCCCTTCGACAATACAGGGCCGGCTTCCGTCCACGATGTTAATAATTACGTTTTCCTCTTTAATGACGCTTAAGGCATCTAAAAAGAATTTTGGATTGAATGCGGCTTCTATGGCTTCGCCGGAAAATTCGATTTCCGTATCTTCCTTGGATTCGCCATAATCGGGGTTGGTCGCATTGACGGACAGATTGTTGTCTTTAAACGTAAAAACGGCTCCCTTATAATTGTCCGTAGCCAGAATAGACATTCGCTTCAACATTTTTGTGAATTGCATCTTGTCTATTCCGATCAGGTGATCTTCTCCTTTTTTCAATATGTCTTCGTATTTTGGAAATTCTCCTTCCAGCATACGGATAATAATTGTTTCCTTCTCTTTTTTAAGAATAAAATTACTATCCTTGATACCGATCTGAACGTCGCCTTCGATATCCAGGAATTTGGCGATTTCGTTAAGCCCTTTTTTGGGAATGAGAACGCCTTCTCCAACGGGAATCTTGGTGTCCGGAGGAAAGAGATGATTGACACTATTCAAACGGCTTCCATCCGTAGAAACGAAACGCAGACTGTCGTTATCCTCGCCTTGAATGCGTTCTACGTAGACACCGTTGATATGCGCCCTTTTTTCGTCTCCGGCTGCCGAAATGATCGTTGATTGTTCAATCATCTGTTCAAGTATCGAGGCATCGATGGAAAAAAAGTCAACTTCGCTGATGACAGGGGTTTCCGGGAAGTCATCGGGATTCATACCGACAATATGATACAAAACCTTGTCGTTTCCTATTTCGATCCATCGGTTTTCGACTTCATTCACAAGAATATCTTCAGATGGAAATTCCCGAATGATTTCATATAGTTTTTTTGCACTAACGGCGATGGCACCCTCTTTTTCGACCATAGCCGGATAATAACCCTCGAATCCCGTTTCAAGATCCGTTACCGTCAGCCGAATTCCCTCGGAGGCCGATTGAATCAAAACGTTTTCGGTAATGGCAAGATTGCTTCGCCGTCCGGTCAACCCCTGTACCTTTGCCAGCACATTAACAATTTGGAATTTGTTGATTACAAATTTCATAATAATGAATTCCTTTTTAAAAGATTGTTTTTGTAGTTAGGGCTGACAAAATGTCAATAAGTGTTCAACATATTGATATTTTATAAAATTATTATCAATTAACAAGTCAATAACTCGTTTATTCCTCGTTTATAGAAAGCAGATTTTGTTTCTTTCAAAAAAATTGTTCATAACTAAAAAATTATAGACCATATTTCAATGTTCATCTGTCGATATCGTATCGGCTGGGGCCTGTATCCATTTTTTCATTTTTGGAAGGATGTCGTCTTTCCACTGCACCGTCGAGCGCAACTGTAAAAAAAGATAGAAGAGGCGTCGGATCAACTGAAGTGCCTTTTCGTATAGGTATATTTTTTCCAATACCATACCGTCAATATCATCCCCGGTTTCGATGGGACCGGTTTCAGGAACCTTAAGACCCGAAAAACTGAGATTTTCCCCTTTCAGGGTGAATTTCCAATCCTGGTTTTCCGTTTTATAGGAAAGATTGATTTCGACGACCACAGCTCCTTTGCGAAGGGACAGCTGACCTTCTTCCAATCCGGCGTCATCTCCTTTGATGGTGACGATTTCGCTGGCATCGTTGATGGTATTTTCAAGAACGATGCGGTTTCCGATGGTCAGGGATGTCAGGGTTTCATCCGCTTTTCTTAAAAAAGCGGGATCGGATTCGATGGTAAACCACAACCATGTCAAAAATTCATGGCCAATGAATTTGTATCTGTTGTATGCAACGGCGACGTCCAGCATGGTAGCTCGCTATTCCGTGAATCGGGTTGGGCTGAATTGGTTTACGGTATCTTTTTCCGCGGGACTCAATGGCGATGTAAGTATGGCCATGGTATACGGAAAGAGGCGGATCAATTTGAGCTTGAAAGACCGTGTGAAAAGGGTTTCCAACTCTTCATTGGCTGTTTTAAGATTGGATAGAAACCAGAGTTCCTCGGATTCGTAATTCCAGATGAGGTCATAAATATTGGGCGTCGGCGGTATTCGCATGCTGAGCATGTGAAGAACCTGATCCTTGATTTCCTTTTTTTCGGTTTTGCTTAAAAATTCCCGTCCACTGTTTTTCAGGCGCTTTTTCATTTCCACGGCGTGGTGTTTGGCAACCACTTTGGCGGGAATCGTTTTTTTATCGATCCGCATGCTGAAGACAAAATGGGTACCGATGAGAAAAGGGTGCTGATCGAAATCGATGCTGAACGGCTCACTGAAACAGGACCAGCCGACAGCCCTGTCGTTGGAGTCGTTGTCGATATCTTCGATGGCGTTTTTTTTGAGCCCCCTGGCAACCGTTTCCATGATCGGTTGATCCAGTTTTCCTTCAACCCGGTAGGGAGTGATGGAGACCGTGGACGATAAAATACCCATTTTTTGGTCCTATATACAGCATGTTGTATAATTTTATTTAAAAACAGATATATATAGCGTTTTTCAGCGATTTTTTCAAGACATTTTTAATTGATCCGAAAAGATAGGCAATCAACTATAATAATACTGTAATTTTAATTAGATAGAATAAAAATTGGCTTTAGTTGGTCCTATTGACAAAACATTGGGAATGGGTCAAAAACAAAAAATATTCATATTCTTTGTAAATTTAAAATATCAAATAATTTAAATGACTTTTGATCCATTTATCGCCGATCTTCATGTTCATTCGAAATTTTCAAGGGCGACGTCCCGTAATCTCGATATCGAACATCTTTATATTTGGGCTCAACGCAAAGGGATTCGTGTCGTTGGAACAGGCGATTTTACCCATCCCCAGTGGTTTTCCCTGATCGAGGAAAAACTGGAACCAGCGGAGCCGGGGTTGTATCGGTTGAAAAAGGAAATCGCCCGCTACTGCGACGAAAAAGTTCCGCCGATCTGCCGGTCCCCCGTGCGATTTCTTTTGAGCAGCGAAATAAGCAACATATACAAGAAGAAAGACCGTACCCGCAAAAATCACAATCTCGTTTTCTTTCCGGAAATAGAGGATGTGCGTCGATTTAACGCCAAACTGGATGCCATCGGCAATATCAACTCCGACGGAAGACCCATCCTCGGCCTCGATGCACACGATCTTCTTGAAATTGCGTTGGAAATTTCACAAGAGGGTTTTTTTGTCCCAGCCCATATCTGGACGCCCTGGTTTTCGATGTTGGGATCCAAATCCGGCTTCGATTCCATCGAAGAATGTTTCGGCGATTTAAGCCCGCACATTTTTGCAGCGGAGACCGGTTTGTCTTCGGACCCGGCCATGAACTGGCGGGTTGCCGGGTTGGACCCTATTACACTGATCTCCAATTCGGACGCCCATTCACCCGCCAAACTGGGTCGTGAAGCCAATATATTTACCACAGAATTAAATTTCTATTCCATGCGCGCAGCCCTTGAATCGGGTGATCGGAATCAATTTGGAGGAACGTTCGAGTTTTATCCGGAAGAGGGCAAATATCATGTGGACGGCCATCGAAAATGTTCGGTTTTTTTAAAACCGGCCGAAACAAAAAAGCTTTCGGGAAAATGCCCTGTTTGTGGAAAACCGCTTACTCTGGGGGTTCTCCACCGGGTCGAAGATTTGGCCACGCGCGACGAAGGTATCCGTCCAGAGCGTGCTTTTCCCTTTTTTCGCCTCATTCCGCTCGAAGATCTGCTTTCTGAAATTTTCCAGGTGGGAGCCGGCTCCAAGAAAGTGCAGCAAACTTACCGGGAGTTGCTGAACAGCCTGGGAAGCGAGTTCGATATACTTCACGCGATGAGCCGGGATCGGATCGAAACGGCCGGAGTGCTGCTGCTCGGTGAAGCCATCGAACGCATGCGCGACAACCGGGTTACATTTTCTCCCGGCTATGACGGTCTTTTCGGCACTGTAAAAATTTTTTCCGATGGGGAGCGACAACGGCTGTTGGGCCAGCGAACCCTTTTCTCATCTTTTGAAAGCAAAATCGAGTCGACGGCCACCATCCAACCAGCCCTGCCGGACGGCTTGTCTAAAACGGACGATTCGTTGCCATCAACGGTTGCATCCATAGAATCAACAGTTGATCCTGTGATTCGGTTAAACTCGGAACAGCAGGCTGCGGTGGCGTATTCCGACGGTCCTTTGATGATTATTGCAGGACCGGGAACCGGCAAAACCCGGACCCTGACCCAAAAAATCGCCCGATTGGTACAAAATGGGGGCGATGGTCAGCGCATCCTGGCGGTAACCTTCACCAACAAGGCCGCAACCGAAATGCAGGATCGCTTGCGTGTGCTGCTGGGTGAAGGTCAAACCCTTCCTTTCGTGGGGACCTTTCACGCCTTGGGGTACCGCATTCTAGCCAGTTCCATGGATGAAGGGTCGTTGACGGTTGTCGATGAAAAAACCAGAATGGGTTTGGCTGCTGACGCGCTGGCAATCAACGGAGTGAAACCAAAAAAAGACGGTTTCACCACGGACGATCTGATTGCGAGAATCGTGGAAGCCAAACAGAAAATGCTTGCCAGTGGGGATGATTTGAACGATGTCTGCCCCCAACACCTTCTTCCCGCTTTTACCCGGTGCTACGCAACCTACGAGCATTTGCTGCAGATTAACAACCTGGCGGATTTCGAAGATCTGATTTTTCGTTCCATACACTTGCTGGAAAAAGATCCCTCCATCAGTGAGCGTTATAAAGGATTCTACACGGACATCTTCGTCGACGAATACCAGGATATCAATGCAGGCCAGTACCGTCTGGTACGGCTGCTCGCCGGCGATAAAGCCAATATGAATATCATCGGCGATCCGGATCAGTCCATTTACGGTTTTCGTGGATCGGAAATGGGTTGTTTTGCCTGGTTTGAACAGGATTATCCAACAACCAGGACGTTGTTTCTGACCCAAAACTATCGCTCCACGCAGACCATCCTGGAAGTGTCCACCCAGATCATTGGCTACAACCCCCAATTGTCGTCCAATGCCAGCCGGAAAAGGGTCTATTCGGACGTCGAAGGCCGGCGTACGATAGAGCTTGTGGAGGCGGAAACGGATAAATCGGAAGCCGTTGCTATCGGAAAAACCATCGAGAAAATGGTGGGGGGGACCGGTTTTTTTTCCCTGGATTCCGGTGCCGTGGACGGCAACCGCCAAGGGGATTCTTTTGGTTTTTCCGATTTTGCCGTTCTTTTTCGTACCCGCAGCCAGGCAGAGGTGATCGAAACCATCCTGGAGAAAGCGGGGATTCCCTGCCAGCGGGTGGATCGCCGCACGGTATTGGAGCATTCCGGCATTCAATCTATTGTAGCGGCCTTCAAAGTTTTTCATGGCGTGGGGCTGTTTGACGACATTGCCGTTATGGGAAAAATCGTATATCCGCCTCCATCTACCAAGGCCCTGGAAATTCTTAAAAGATGGGCCTATCATAACGAGTTGTCCGTAACAGAAGCGCTGAGCCAGGCGCGTCGGCTTCCCATCCCGAAAATGGGCAACGCCCGCCAGCAGCGGTTATTTGAATTTACCAATCAACTGACGGAATATCGGCGGCAGATGGAAGCTTTGCCTGTTGCCCGGCGCGTGGCGTGGATTTATGAAAAAGCGGGCTTCGACCAGAAACTTACGGCGGATGCCCATTTTGAAACAGGATACCGACAACTCATGGCAACCGCGGAAACATGCGGTAACGATGCGGCAGCTTTCCTGGCGGCGCTGGCGCTTTCCAGCAATACGGATATCTACGATCATCGTGTGGAAAAGGTGAGCCTGACGACCATGCACGCCGCCAAAGGTTTGGAGTTTCCCGTTGTTTTCATTGCCGGGTGTGAGGATACATGGATGCCTTATTCATCAGCCAAACGCCCTGCGGACCCGGAAGAAGAACGGCGACTTTTTTATGTAGCCCTGACACGAGCCAAGCGCCACCTTGTTTTAACCAAAGCCAACCGCAGGCGGATAAACGGAAAAAGCGAAGCGCGTCAATGGTCGCCGTTTATCAAAGAAATCGAAGAAAGTTATAAACGCTATCGCCGGAAGTCTTTAAAAAAGGCGGAAACCCCTGTCCAGCAGCAGCTTTCCCTTTTTTAAGAACCAAGAAAATACCCATCGAATTGGAAAGAAAAAAAATGTCGACGGTTCCTCTTGCCAGTCACGAATTGAAAAATGGATTGAACATGGTGTTTTTAGACCAGTCCAAAAAGATTGCAGCCGATCGCTGGTATATCCATATTGAGGTAGAAATTCGTATTCCAGTCCAAAAAAAGTGGTTCTCGGAAGAATCCATCGACGAAGGACACTTCCATGTGATCCTGGATAGTTTGGGGGAAGAAGTCGTTTTCCGCCAGAAAAGAGAACGCAATTTTGTCAGTGAAGAGGCAAAAGATCGGATTGTGAAAGAGATCTGCGACCACGCTCTTCAGATGGGTCAGACCTATTGTTCCAGCGACACCTTCGCTGCCCGAACCATCCTCAAGGCGTTCAGGGAGAAAAACCGGCAGCATCCATCCATACCATGAAAAAGAATACCCTGGTTCCTCTGGATCGCAGCGGACGGCTGATCAGAAAGGCAATGTCCTATCTATCGGATATGGAAGCTTTTTTGGACGATGCCCCCGGTTCGGTCACGATCCTGATCGATGCGCTGCCCCACGCCGAAGCTTCCCTGAAATTGAAAATCCTACCTTTGCTGGGCACGGCCGGTAAAGACCAGGCCTTATGGCCCTTGTTTCGTCTATTGACGGAATCGACCGGAAATGAGGTCGTTTGCCGCTCAGCGGCCGTTCAGCTGGGCCTTGCCGCCTCGCTCAGCGAGGACCCGGGGCCGCTGAGTGCCGCACTGATCGAGAATTTAGACCATCCGGAAGTGCTGGTTCGCAGCGCCTGTGCCCTGGCGTTGGGTTGGGAGGGGAATCATCAGGCGATCCCTGCGCTGATGGACCATCTGCAGGACCCGGATCGTGACGTTCAGGCAGCCGTGATCGCGGCCTTGTCGTCGGTTGGTGATCCCCATGTTTTCGACTTTTTCACCGAACGACTGAAAAACGGAAGCATGGAAGAGCGGCGCAGCATTTTGCTGAACCTCTGGCGATTCGGGGAAAGAAATTCCCGGATCGAACAGATCTATCTGAATAGTCTGGACCATCTTTCTCCTGAACTGCATCCGGATATCCTCTCGGCACTGACCATGATTCCGAATACACCCAAGGTGATCTCCATCTACCGCCGGATGCTTTCCGAAAAAGCCCCCGCCATCCGCCGACAGGTGCTGGAAAACCTCGAAGGCCTGGATCCGCAGGAATACGAACCCCTGCAAGAGATCCTGCACGAATTGCTGGACGATGCCGACCCGCGGGTCCGGCAATTGGTCATTCGCCTCTTACGGGAAAAGCACCCTACGCTTCGATGAGGTGGTTTTGGATGGCAAAGCGGGACAGGTCGGCATTGTTGCGCAGGTTCAGTTTTTTCAGCAGGCGAAAGCGGTAAGTATCCACGGTTTTGATGCTGATATGGTACGCCTCGGCAATTTCCCGGTTGGTATTGCCCAGGGCCAGGCGCCGGAGCACCTGCAGTTCCCGTGTGGAGAGCGTGTCCAGCGGGCTTTGGGGCTGGCTCCCCTTGGCGACCCGCAGCGCCAGGGCCTCGGCGGCCTCATCGGTCAGGAAAAGAGACCCGGAATGGACTTTGCGGATGGCTTTGACCAGTTGTTCCGGAGCACTCTGTTTGGTGATATAGCCCATGGCGCCGGTCTCGATGGCCCGCACCACATATTGGTGCTCCTCGTGCATGGTCAAAACCAGAATGGGAACCTCCGGGCTTTCACTTTTCAGTTGGGTGATGACCTCCAGACCGTCCAACACCGGCATGGAAATATCGATCACCGCGACATCTGGCATCTCCCTGCGAACAGCCAGCACTGCTTCCCGGCCGTCGGATGCCTCGGCCACCACTTCGATATCCCCGCTCTCTTCGACGATTCGACGAAGACCGGCGCGCACGATGCTGTGATCGTCGGCAAGCAGTACCCGGATCATAATTGCGTATCTTCCATCAGAGGAACCCTGAAATAGATGGTCGTTCCGACCCCGGGCAGGGAGGAAACGCTGAAAAGCCCCCCCACTAGATTGGCGCGTTCACGCATATTAGCCAGGCCCAACCCTTCCGATTCGCCCAATGATTCCGGATCGAACCCCTTTCCATTGTCCTTGATGGTCAGGCGCAGTTTACCGCGGCGGATGGTCAGGGAAACCTCGACCCGGGTCGCATTCGCATGGCGGGCGACATTGGTAAGGGCTTCCTGGGTGATGCGATAGGCAGCCGTGGCGATGTTGCCGTGAATTTCAGGGCCCTTGTCATATTCAAAAAGACAGGTGATCTGGGATCGTTTTTCGAAGTCGGTGGTGTGCCACTCTATGGCTTCCACCAGGCCCAGGTCATCGAGAACGCCCGGCCGCAAACGGATTGCCAGACCGCGGACATCTTCTATGGTTCTATCGATGAGTTCGCACATTGTCAACGCGCGCGACGAGGCGGCCGGATCGGAGCTTTTGACCCGATTTCGGATCCAGACGGCTTCCATGCGAAGGGCGGTAAGCACCTGGCCCAGTTCGTCGTGAAGTTCACTGGCCAGGTAAGCGCGCTCCTTTTCCTGGGCCGCCATAATGCTGCCCGAAAGCCGCTGCAAGCGTTCCTGGGCTTTTTTCAACGCGGTGATTTCTGTGGCGATTCCGCAGATTCCAGTAACGTTGCCCTTGCCGTCGTAAAGAGGAAACTTGATGCTTAAATAGGTATGGTTGGCGCCGTTGACGGAAATGTTTTCTTCAACCTGTAGCGAACTCTTGTGACGAAGCACGTGAACGTCATTTTTATAAATGAGGTCCGCGATTTCCGGTGCCAGAAAATCCCGGTCGGTCTTGCCGCGAACGTCTGCGGAACGGACGTTGAAAAGCTCTTCGAATCGCGAGTTGACCATCGTGTATCTGCCGTCGGCATCTTTGATGTAGATTACCGCCGGCGTGTATTGGAGAATTCCCGAAATTTCACGGGTACGCTTGCGAACCTGGCTTTCCAGGGTTCGGGAATAACTGCTCAGCGCCTCTTTGGCTTTGTTCAAGGCCCGTTCGGCCTGGTTGCGCTCGGTGACATCGATGGAAACAGCCAGGGACCGGACAGTTTGGCGTTGCTCGTCGCGGTCGGTGATGGCGGACAGCTGTACTTCGATGGTATCGCCGTTTTTCTTGATAAACTGGTAGGGGATGTTTTTGATGAACCCTTTTTCGAAAAAGGCGGGGATGATCTTTTCTTCCGCATATTTACGGGACATCGGGGTGAGATAGTCGGTAAATTTCGTTCCGATGACCTCTTGGCGGGTATAGCCTAAAACTTCGGACCAGTAGTTGCTGACGCTGAGCAGATAGCCGCCTTCGTCTATGGAGTGCAGCATGGCCGGCGTGTGATGATAAAGGGAGCGGTAGCGTTCTTCGCTTTTTCTCAGGGCCTGTTCCACGCTGCGCCGCCGGGAGATCTCCAGGCTGGCCTTGCGGTACAAAAAGAAGATCGATGCACCCAAAAGGAAGCACAAGACCACGATGATCGGACGGATGATCCTGGAAAGCGGCTCGGCAACCTGTTTCGAGGCCGCCTGGACGTCATACAGATGGACGATTTGCCAACCGGGATAGTCGTCCACTTCGATCTGGTGAAAAAGATATTTTTTGCCGCTGGCGTCGATTACATGTGTTTCGTCACTTTTTTGAATGCCGGTCCATTGCCAGGGGCCGCTGCCGAATTGCCGACTGTTGCGCAACCGTTCAATCGCATCCGGATCTAAACGCCACAGCAGTTGGTAGAGCCAATCCTTACGGCTGCAGATGAAAATCACGCCCTGGGGGTCCACCACCATTTGAATACTGGCTTCGTCTAAAGACAGCTCTTTTTCGACGAAAAAGACCGGCGCTTTGATCACTGCAATCCCGACAGGGGTGTCAACGCGTTTATGGTAAACGGGATAGCTGTAATAGGCACCTCGTTTGAGCGAGGTTGTACCAAGGGCCAGATAGCTGCCGGGCAGCCCCTGCATGGCAGCCTGAAAATAGGGCCGAAAGGAAAAATTGCTGCCCACGAAACTGTCCGTATCGTGGCGGTTGGACGAGGCAATGGTTTCGCCATTGGCGTCCATGAGATAGCAGACATCCACATCCAGGGTTTTTTTGAAAAAATCCAGCAAGGCGTTGGCGGCCTTCAGCCGTTCCGGAGTGTGTTGGGCCAGAACGTCAACCAGGGGCTGCATGCCGGCTAAAACGCGAATGGGCTTGGTGTTTTCGGAAAAAAAAGAGGAAAGGTTCTTTTTGGTAGTTTGCAGACTGTCGATGGCGGTGCGCTCGGCCTGCTGAAAGGCATACTCCTGCAGATGGCTGTAATAAAAATAACCGGCGATGCTGGCCGAAATAAACGCCAGCAGGGAGAGAACCCGCAGTATGGATCGTAGTTTCATCTACATGTCGGATTTAAAAAAGGACTCGGCGTCCACGATGGTATCCGGCTTTTTGGTGGTTTCCGTCGGCACGGTCCCATCCTTGAAGCATTCGAACCGGGTTTTCGGGGATTCGGGGATCGGCAGAAGCCCGGTCTGCGCGTCGATTTTGGCAAAGACAACGCCTTCGGGCACCTGGAACATCTGCACCGGCTTGTCCTTCAGGATGGCGTCCATGAAACCCAGCCAGATCGGGCTGGCGGTACGCGAGCCGGTTTCTCCTTTGCCCAGGGTTCTTCCGTTGTCGTACCCCACCCAAACCCCGGAGATGAAACGCGGGGAATAACCGACGAACCAGGCATCCTGCAGATCGTTGGTCGTGCCGGTTTTTCCGGCCACCGGCCGGTTCAGAGCCTTCACCCGCTGGCCGGTGCCCTCTTTCACCACGCTTTCCAGCAGGCTGGTCATGATGTAGGCGGTGCTTTTATCGATTACCCGCTCCCGGGAAGGATTCATCTCTTCCAGAATGTTGCCGTCGCGGTCTTCGATTTTGGTGATAAAGGCCGGTTCCACGAGATACCCCTGGTTGGCGAAAACGGCATAGGCGTTAACCAATTCCAGCAAAGAGATGCCGGAAGAACCCAGGGCGATGGAAAGATCTCGGGGCATTTCGGACTGGATGCCCAGCTTTCTGGCGTAGTCGATACAGTAATCGATGCCGATTTCCTGGAGAATCTTGATGGTGACCACGTTGCGCGATTTGGCCAGCGCTTCGCGAAGCAGGGTTGGGCCATAAAACTTCTTGCCGTAGTTTTTGGGCTTCCAGGTGAAATCGTTGACTTCGTCCTTGAATACGATGGGAGAGTCGATGATCGTCGTTGCCGGGGTGAAGCCTTTGTCCAGAGCCGCTGCATAAATAATGGGTTTAAAAGCCGAACCCGGCTGGCGGCGGGACTGAATGGCGCGATTGAACTGACTTTGCATAAAATCGCGGCCGCCCACCATCACTTTCACCAGGCCGGTTTCGGCTTCGATGCACAAAAGGGCGCTTTGGGTTTCCGGGGTCTGCTCCAGCGTAAGGGACCAGAGTTCGGACGTTTCTTTCTGTTTGCCCACCTGAACCTGGATGACATCGCCGGTTTTCAGCACCTGGCTCACTTTTCTGACCTTGGCCTGGTAGTAAGCGAGGTTGGGGTTGGGTTTGCGCGCCCAGCGCATATCCTCGAGGGACAAGATTCCACGGGCTTGTCCCATGCGAACGGTAGCCGTTTCGGCCTTGTCGTTCACGTCGATGACCACCCCTTTGGTCAGGGTGCCTTCGGTCAAACCGGTTTCCTGCAGGGAGGTTTGGATCTGTTCGCAGAAGGCCTCGATCTCTTCGGGCGCAAGATGGTTTTCCGGACCGCGGTACCCCAGGCGGTGGTCAAGGTCGCGCAACCCTTTTTCAATCTGTTTTCTGGCGGCCTTTTGCATCTCGATATTGACCGCCGCATAGATCTTCAGTCCCTGGGTGTAAAGCGCATCCTCGCCGTATTTTTTTTCGACATACCGCCGGATATGTTCGGTGTAGATGGGCACTTCTTCGATATACCAGTTGCGGCGCGGCTTGATATCCATGACGACGTCGATGGCTTCGGATACCTCGGTGTTGTCGATAAACCCCTCGGCCAGCATGCGGTTGAGCACATAAATCTGTCTCTGCTTGGCCCGTTCGGGAAAGCGAAAGGGGGAGTACCGGCTGGGCGCCTGGGGCAGACCGGCCATAATGGCACATTCGGCTAGGTTCAGTTCGCTGACCGATTTGCCGAAGTAGTTTTCCGCTGCAGCCTCGACGCCGTAGGCACCGTGTCCCAGGTAGATCTGGTTGAGATACAGGTATAGAATCTCTTCTTTGGAAAAGGTTTTATCGATGCGGTAGGCCAGGATGGCTTCCTTGATTTTACGTTTATAGCTGCGTTCGGGGGTAAGCAGAAACGATTTGGTGACCTGCTGGGTGATGGTGCTGCCCCCCTGGACGATGGTTCCCGCCTCGAGGTTTTTGATAAACGCCCGCACGATACTGAAAAAGTCGATGCCCTGGTGTTTGTAGAAGCGGGCGTCTTCCGCCGCGATGAAGGCCTGTTGGAGCTGGATCGGGATTTTCGACAAGGGAACGACAATGCGCCGTTCTTTGTAAAATTCGGCAATTTTACGGTTGTCGTCCGAATAAACGGTGGTGATGATCGATGGGTGATAATCTTTCAGCGAAGTTATTTTCGGCAGATCGTCGACCATATAAAAATAGACACCCACCATGGCCGTGGCGCCCATCAGCATCAGGATGACCGTCAGGACCAGCGACCATTTGACCAGCCGGAGGAAAAGCGCCCTGGGTGGACGGCGGGCTCTTTTTTTTAGAATCTCGGAAGCACTTTTTTCTTTGGACATGGCAAAAATGACCATCCATTGGTGAATAAACGAGGTACACTAACAAAGTTCTTTTTTTTTCGCAAGATTATCTAAAAGCTAACATAAAAAGAGATTGACTCGTAAAAACGATGAGATTAAATTAATCGTTTTATTTATTGCTTGCGAAACCCGACGGCAGTGCGGGAAAATGTTGTTGAACAGAGAAAGAATTGTTTCTTGTTCGAAGGAGTGGATATGATCGAACTGAATTTCGAAAAAATGGGGGGGCTGATACCGGCCATCGCCCAGGATTATAAAACCGGCGACGTGCTCATGCTGGCTTTTATGAACCAGGAGGCCTGGGAAGAAACGCTGAAAACCGGCAAAGCCACTTATTACAGCCGGACGCGGGACACCTTGTGGGTCAAAGGGCTTACCTCGGGTCACATTCAGAACGTCAAGGAAATCCGGGTAGACTGCGACAACGACACGGTGCTGCTCAAAGTGGATCAGGTGGGCGGTGCCGCCTGCCACATGGGCTATGCCAGTTGCTTTTTCCAGAAGGTGGATGACGGCCGTCTGGTTACCGTGGGAGAGCCGGTTTTCGATCCTGAGGAGGTGTATAAAAAATGATCTCGCAACTGAAGTTGGGTATCCCCAAAGGCAGCCTGCAAAATGCCACGTTCGCACTGTTCAAGCGCTCCGGTTGGACTATCAATGTCAACGACCGCAGCTATTTTCCCGAGATTAACGACGACACCATCCAGTGCGCCATCTGCCGGGCCCAGGAGATGTCCCGATATGTGGAAGACGGTACCCTGGATGCCGGCCTCACCGGAAAGGACTGGATCGCCGAAAACAGCTCCGATGTGCATGTTGTGGCCGATCTGATCTACTCCAAAGTCAGCGCGCGTCCCGCCCGTTGGGTTCTGGCCGTTCCCTACGATTCTCCCATCCGGACCCTTGAAGATCTTCAGGGCAAGAAAATCGCCACCGAATTGCTGGCCTTTACGAAGCGTTACTTCGAGGAGCGGGGGATTTCCGTTGCTGTGGAGTTTTCCTGGGGCGCCACCGAAGCCAAAGTGGTCTCCGGCCTGGCGGACGCCATCGTCGAAGTCACCGAAACCGGCAGCACCATCAAGGCCCACGGCCTGCGCATCATTCACGAACTCATGCAGACCAACACCCAGTTGATCGCCAACCGGCAGGCCTGGGAAAATCCCCATCTGCGGGAGAAGATCGAACAGATCGCCCTGTTGCTCAAAGGCGCCCTGCTGGGGGAAAAAATGGTGGGCCTCAAGATGAATGTGCCCCAAGACAAGCTGAAGCAGGTTGTGGAGCGCCTTCCCAGCCTCAACGCGCCCACCGTCGCCTCGCTGTACCAGTCCGACTGGTTCTCCGTGGAGACCGTGGTGGACACCGGGGTGGTGCGGGACCTGATCCCCGAGTTGCTCAAGGAAGGGGCCGAAGGTATAATTGAGTATCCGCTGAACAAAATCATATAGTGGTTAAAAAAAAGGGGGACAGCATGGCTTCGAAACGCACGGAAGAAATGACATCGTTTATCGTCATGGATGTGCTGGAACGGGCCTGCGAACTGGAGTGCGAGGGCAAGGACATCGTCCACCTGGAAGTGGGCGAGCCGGATTTCGACACGCCGGAATGCGTCAAGGAGGCGGCCTGCAAGGCGCTGAAGGACGGGTTCACCCACTACACCCACAGCCTGGGAATCCTGGAATTGCGCGAGGCGATCTGCGAGTACTACCATGACACCTACGGCGTCACAGTCGATCCGGGCCAGGTGGTGGTGACTTCGGGTACCTCGCCGGCCATTTTTATGACCTTCGCCGCCCTGCTGGAAGCCGGCGACCAGGTGATCCTTTCCGACCCCCATTACGCCTGCTATCCCAATTTCATCAAATTTGTGGGCGGAGAGCCGGTAATGGTTCCGGTTTTCGAAGAAGACGGGTTTCAGTTCCGACCGGAGTCCATGCGGGAAAAGCTGTCGGAGCGCACCCGTGCCATATTTATTAACTCGCCCTCCAACCCCACCGGCAACCTGCTTTCCAAAGAGCGGATGCAGGCCATCGCCGACATGCCTCCCTGGATCGTCTCCGACGAGATCTACCATGGCCTGGTTTACGAGGGCAAAGAGCACTCCATTCTCGAATTCACCGACCGGGCTTTCGTTCTCAACGGGTTTTCCAAGCTGTTTGCCATGACCGGCCTGCGTCTGGGCTACCTGATAGCACCCAAAGAATTCGTGCGTCCCATCCAGAAGGTGCACCAGAATTTTTTCATCTCGGCCAATGCCATGTGTCAGCGGGCCGGCATCGTCGCCCTGAAAGAGAGCGCCGAAGACGTGGCGCGCATGAAGCGTATTTACAACGAACGGCGGGTGTTCATGATCCGGCGGCTCCGGGAGATGGGTCTGGGCATCACGGTGGAGCCCACCGGGGCCTTTTACGTATTTGCCAACGCCCGGCATCTTTCCGAAGACTCTTACGCCCTGGCGTTCGAAATCCTGGAAAAGGCCTGTGTCGGCGTGACGCCGGGCATCGATTTCGGCAAGCACGGTGAGGGCTACCTGCGCTTTTCCTATGCCAACTCCATGGAAAACATCGCCGAGGGCCTGAATCGTCTGGAAGCCTATCTGGCTTCCCGCAAATGATCGGCGGCACCTAAATGATTGTAAAATCGGCAGCGTTCATTACCAGCGCGGTCAAACCGGACCAGTACCCCGAAGCCCTGTGTCCGGAGGTGGCTTTTGCCGGCCGCTCCAACGTAGGGAAATCGTCGCTGATCAACACCCTGGTCAACCGCAAGCACCTGGTCAAGACCAGTTCCACCCCGGGCCGCACCCAACTGATCAATTTTTTTTCGGTCAACGAAAGCCTTTTTCTGGTGGACCTTCCCGGATACGGCTACGCAAAAGTTCCCGCCGCGGTGAAAAGCAAATGGGGACCGATGATCGAAACCTACCTGAAGGGCAGGGATAGCCTTGCCGCGGTGGTTCTGATCATGGATATTCGCAGGCATCCGGGCATCGAAGAGCAGAATTTTATCGATTGGCTGAACCTTTATCGGCGCACGCCCATCCTCGTCCTTACCAAGGCGGACAAACTTTCCAAAATAAAAAGGCAAAAACAGGCCCGGGCCATCAGTGCTGCCCTGGGTGTGGACGAATCCGCCTTGATTCAATTTTCCACCAAGACCCGGCTGGGCAAACAGGCTGTCTGGTCGGCTGTCGAGCGGGCCGCTTTTGGTGAGAACCATGAACACGACCGATAACACGTCCGGATTCCGATCCGGTTTTGTGGCCATTCTCGGCGCTCCTAACGCAGGAAAATCCACGCTGCTCAATCGGATGCTGGGCCAGAAGATCTCGATTACTTCGAAAAAGCCCCAGACCACCCGCAACCGCATCCTGGGGGTGGTGCACGGCCCAACGGCCCAGATGGTTTTTCTGGACACGCCCGGCATTCACCGCGCGAAAACGCCGCTCAACGTCCGCATCGTGGATGCCGCCCTGGCAACCCTGTCGGAAGCCGATCTGGTTCTTCTGGTGGTGGATGTCCAGACGCCCGACAAAGGGTCCGAAAAACTTCTGCTCGACAAACTGGCCCAGCAGAAGACACCCGTTGTGCTGGCCCTCAACAAGATCGACCAGGTCCGGCGCCCGGATCTTCTAAAAGAGATCGAGCTCTGGTCGGCCCGGTTCCCCTTCTCGGCCGTGGTGCCCATCAGCGCCAAAAGCGGTGAGCAGGTGGAGCGTCTGCAACAGGCCATGGAAGCCAACCTGCCTTCCGGCCCCCCCTTCTTTCCGCCCGAAAGCCTGACGGACCTTCCCATGCGCTTTATTGCCGCCGAAATGATCCGGGAAAAGGTCATTCGGCTGACCGGACAGGAGATCCCCTATGCCGTAGCCGTGACCATCGACGCCTTCAAAGAGGAAAAAGAGGGAGCCCTGGTTCGCATCCATGCCACCATCCACGTGGAGCGTGCGTCGCAAAAAGGGATCGTTATCGGAAAACAGGGCGCCAAGCTCAAGCAGATCGGGGAAGCGGCCCGCAAGGAGATCGAAGCGATGCTGGAGACCCGGGTTTTTCTGAAGCTTTTTGTACGGGTTCAGAAGAATTGGACGAAGGAGACCAAAGCGCTGCGCAAGTTTGGTTATTAGTAATGATACTATCCTTCCACCCCTGCTACGTGGCGGAGGTCAATCGCCTGTGCGCCGGAAGAGATCCGGATGAAGCGGACCTGGCCGCTATCCGGTCGGCCGACGCCGTGATTCTTCCCCAGGGGTGCAGACCGTCGCTTTATCGCATGGCCCGGCAGAACAACCCCCATGTTTTCCCGAACTACGATGCATGCTTCGACTATCCCGGAAAGACCGGCCAGGCCAGGCTTTTTCAAAAACTGGACGCCGCCCGGCCCCGCACCTGGATTTTTGAAAACACCGAGCAATTCCGGCGCCGGGGCACCGCGGTCCACGATGCCGGTTTTCCCCTGGTGCTCAAGCTGGATTGGGGGGGTGAGGGAGAAACCGTTTTTCTGCTGCGGACCCTGGCAGAGCTGAAGGATGCCGTTGCCACGGCGGCGGGCTACGAGCGAACCGGCCAGGCAGGATTTGTGATTCAGCGGTTCATTCCCCACGGCCATCGCAGCCTGAGAGTTGCCGTGATCGGGCATTCCCGGGCGGCCTATTGGCGGGTTCAGGATTCGTCCCGGGTCTTCGGCACCAGTGTGGCCAAAGGGGCCCGCATCGACACCACCTCAGATTCCCATCTTATTCAAATGGGCCAGGGTATGGTGGACGCGTTCTGCCGGCGATCCGGGATCGATCTGGCCGGCATCGATCTGATCTTCGAAGAGACTGCCCAGGCCGATGAAAGCCCGCGACCGCTGTTTCTGGAGATCAACTACTTCTTCGGCCGGACCGGGTTGGGGGGCTCCGAGCGCTTTTACGAAATCCTGCAAGCCGCCATCGACCGCTGGCTGGCGGACCGGGGCCTGGCCGTCAGCCGGACCTCTACGGAAACCTGCAGCGGGGACAAGCCATGAAGCCCTATGCCTGCGATCTGGACGAACGCGATATCAAGCGGGAACGGCAAAAAGCCCGCGAGTTGAGGCAGTCCCAGTGGTGGAAACGGCGCTGCGCCAAGGGCCGCTGTTATTACTGCGGGAAAGAGACCCCGCCGGCCGAGTTGACCATGGACCACATCATTCCTGTGGCCAGGGGGGGCAAGACCACCAAGGGCAATGTGGTACCGGCCTGCAAAGAATGCAACAACAAGAAAAAACAGCTTCTTCCCATGGAGTGGGAGGAATATTTATTGTCCGTTGGAAAAAACCGTTGATTCTTGTTGCTGTTGGTTATCGGTGGGGCTTTACCCCTCTTATTAACCGACAAGGCCATTGATGCTGGATGACGGTTTGAAGCGACCGCTGGGTCTGAACCGCGTGCCCGGATGGGTTAATACCGCTTTTGTGACAACGGCATGGTCGGAAAGAACGCGTTCAACGCCATGCCGTTCTGATCAACACCTCCAGGGGTGAAATCGTAAGGGAAGACGAACTGATCGCGGCGGTGCAAAGCGGTGAGATCGCCAGTGCGGCTCTGGATGTCCTGTCCCGGGAGCCACCCGAGAAGGACAATCCTATCCTTCATTGCGAAAACATCCTGATCACCCCGCATGTCTCCTATTTGACCCAGGAATCTCTTGCCGAACTGAGAGTAAAAACAGTCAACAACGTCATCTCGCTTTTGAGAGACAACCAACCGGTGAATGTCGTCAAGGCATAACTTTAATTCGAGGGAAGCATACCAATGGACAACTATATTGCTGTTTTCGAAAAAATTATGGACGCCGGGGACAATACCACCGGCGGCGGCAGTGCGTCGAGCATTGCCGGAGCCATGGCGGCGGGGTTGGCCGGAATGGTCGCCCGCCTTTCCAAGGGTAAGGCGGAGCTTGATACGGACGAGCACTACCAGGCGCTTGCCGATCGGGCCGGCACGCTCGGCAAGCACCTTTTGGAAGGCAGCGCCATGGATTCGGCGTCGTTTGCCAAGGTGAGTGAGGCCTTTGCCATGCCCAAGGGCACCGACGAAGAGAAGGCGGCCCGCAGCCGGGCCATCCAGGCCGGCATGATAGGCTGCGCCGAGGTGCCATTGGAAAATGCCCGTTTGTGTGGCGAGGTCCTGGCGCTTTGCACCGTCCTGGAGAAGAAATACAACACCAACGCCTCGTCGGATCTGGCCTGTGCCCGGCATCTGGCCGCGGCGGGCCTGAAGGGCTGCGTGGCCAATGTGCGGATCAATCTGCCATACCTGAAAGATGAAGAGAAGGTTCGCGATCTAGAAAACGAGATCGAAGAAATATCGAAACAAATTCAATAGAAGCATAAAAGGATGATACGATGCAGGCATTAATGTGCGTTCCCAATATCAGTGAAGGCAAGGATCTCGATCTTGTCGAAAAGGTCGTTGCAAATGTGAAAAACGCTCCTGGAGTCATGCTTTTGGATTATTCCTCGGACGCCGACCACAACCGTTCGGTGATCTCCTATATCGGCGCCCCGCAAGCGATGGTGGAGGCCAGTAAGAACCTGGTCAAGACTGCGGTGGAGCTGATCGACATGACCCGGCACAAGGGCTCCCATCCCCGCCAGGGTGCCGTGGACGTGGTGCCCTTTATCCCGGTCCGCGATATTTCCCAGGAGGAATCCGTAGGCATTGCCCATGATTTCGGCAAATGGATCGGCGAGACCCTTGACGTGCCGGTCTACTTTTACGAAGACGCGGCCACCACTCCGGATCGTGTCAGCCTGCCCAAGGTGAGAAAGGGGCAGTACGAGGCCCTGGAAGAAAAACTGAAAGACCCGTTTTACGCGCCGGACGAGGGGCCCTGCCGATTCGTTCCCAAAACTGGTTCCATCCAGGTGTGTTCGCGTTTTCCGCTGGTGGCATTGAACATCAATCTGGCCTCCACCGATCTGGACATGGCCATGCGCATTGCCAAAAGCGTGCGCCACATCAACGGCGGATTTCGCTATGTGCGCGGCATCGGCCTGGCTTTGGAAAAAGAGGCGCAGGTACAGGTGTCCATGAATCTGGTCCAATACGAAAAAACCCCCATCCCCATGGTCATGGAAGCGGTCAGGCGCGAGGCCGCACGTTACGGGGTGAACGTGGTCAAGAGCGAACTGGTGGGTCCGGTGCCCATGGGCGCTATGGTCCAGACCATGCGCTATTACCTGCAGGCCCACGATTTAACCATGGATCAGGTATTGGAAAATGCCTTGATCGGCTGGTCGGGAGAATAAATAACAGCCATGAAAACAAAACCAAAAGCGGATTGCTGTATTGCCGGTGCCGCGGAGCTTATCAGCGGTGTATCGAACCGCCAGGGTCGGGTGGTTCGGATAGAAAACGGCGCTGTGGCCATACAGGCCGGCAGGATCGTATCCGTCGGTCCGATTTCGCAGGTGGAGGCCGAAGTCGATCTGACCGAAGCAAAAAGGATCGATGCCTCGGGAAAAATTGTCGCACCGGGGTTTGTCGATTGTCATACGCACCTGGTTTTCGGGAAGTCCAGGGCGCGCGAATTCGCGCTGAAAATGACCCAATCGGCCGCGGACGTCGAGGCAATGGGGCTTGAGACCGGGATTCCCGCGTCGATCAAAATGACGCGCGAAGCCGCTGAAGACGAACTCTTCGATGCCGCCATGGACCGGCTGGCTTGTATGCTGCGCCATGGCACCACCACTGTGGAAAGCAAAAGCGGATACGGCATCAACCGCCCGGACGAGCTGAAAATGCTGCGGGTCAACCAGCGTCTGGCAGCGGCGCAGCCCATCGATATCGTGAGCACGTTTTTGGGCGCCCACGATTTTCCGCCGGAGATCGACCGCAACGATATTGCCGAGCGCAATCGATATATCGACGCCCTGGTGAACGAAAGGATTCCCGAGGTGGCGGAAGCCGGGCTGGCGGAATTCTGCGACGTCTATTGCGATGACGGCTATTACACGGCCGAAGAGTCGCGCCGGGTGCTGCAGGCCGGCATTGACCATGGCCTGCGGGCCAAAATTCACACCGATGCGTATTCGGGCATCGGCGGGTCGACGCTGGCGGCCGAGCTGCCGGCGATCTCCGCCGACCATCTCAATTATACTTCCACCGCTGAAATGAGCGCCATGGCTAAAGCCAGCGTTGTGGGCGTCATTCTTCCAGCCCTGGATTTTGCCGTCGCCCATCCCGACCCCGTAATGCCAAGGCCGATGATCGAGGCCGGCATGACCATCGCTTTGGGAACCAATTTAAACCCGGGCAATTGGACCGAATCGATGCGCTTCGTCATGCTGCTGGCATGCCGAAGGCACCGCTTATCCCTGGAAGAGGCTTTTCTTGCCGCAACGCTGGGGGCTGCCAAAGCCATCGGCCGCGAAGCCGAGATCGGCAGCCTTGAATGCGGTAAAAAGGCGGATATCCAGATATGGGACATCCCACAGTTCGAACATTTGATCTATCGTTTCAATCACAATCCAGTCGTGTCGGTAATCAAAGACGGCCAAATTCTTTTTGACACCACAACGGGAATGCAGGCATGGCAAAACCAAAGTTGAAGGCGCACCGGATCAACCGGGACTGGTGCAAGGGGTGCGGCATCTGCGTAGAATTCTGCCCCAAAAAGGTCCTGGAACTGGACAGGGAGGACAAGGCGGTGGCGGTGCGCCTGGAAGACTGCATCGCCTGCCGGATGTGCGAGCTGCGCTGTCCGGACCTGGCCATCGAGGTGGAAGTGGAACCAGTGAACGGTGATCGGTGAACCGTGAACGGAAGACGGAAAACGGAGGACAGGAGACGGGTGATTGGATTCAGGAATTATGGAATTGAGGGATTGAGGAATTGGTTGCGCGGCTTTCAGCCGCGGCCGGTTTGCCGATCTCAGTCCTCAGTCCTCGGACCTCCGATATCCGACCTCAGATCTTTTCGACACCGATAATCCAATCAAAAGAACACAACTTTAGGCAGGTACCTAATGGGTAAACAAATCAAATTCATCCAGGGCAACGAGGCCTGCGTGGAAGGGGCGCTGTACGCCGGGCTGGATTTTTTCGCCGGCTATCCCATCACCCCGTCCACGGAGATCGCCGAGCATCTGTCGGTAAAGCTGCCCCAAAAAGGCGGCAAGTTCATCCAGATGGAAGACGAAATCGCCAGCATGTGCGCCATCCTGGGGGCGTCCCTGACCGGCCACAAGGTGCTCACGGCCACCTCGGGACCGGGCTTTTCGCTGAAACAGGAAGCCATCGGCTACGCGGTGATGGCCGAGATCCCCTGCGTGATCGTCAACGTGCAGCGGGGCGGTCCCTCCACGGGGGTGCCCACCCACGTGAGCCAGGGGGACGTGATGCAGGCGCGCTGGGGCACCCACGGGGACCACTCCATCGTGTGCCTGACGGCCTCCAACCACCAGGATGTCTTCGCCATGACCGTGGAGGCCTTCAACATCGCCGAGACCTTCCGCACCCCGGTGGTCCTGCTGTTCGACGAGGTGGTGGGCCATATGCGCGAAAAGCTTACGATTCCCGAGCCCGGAGAGATTCCGCTGGTGGAACGGCTGCGCACGGCGGTCAAGGGCGGGGTGGACTACCATCCTTATCTTCCCCGGGAAGACGGCCGGCTGCCCATGAGCGACTTCGGGGACGTGCACCGCTACAACGTGACCGGACTGGCGCACGACATGTGGGGCTTTCCCTCGGACAATCCCAAGATCGTCCACGGGCTTTTGCGCCACATTGTGGACAAGATCGAGAACAACGTGGAGCGCATGGCGCACTACAAGACCTTTCACATCGAGGATGCCGAAACGGTGCTGGTCTCCTTCGGCTCGTCGGCCAGAAGCGCGCTGCACATCGTCAACAGCCTGCGCCGGCGGGGACAGAAGATCGGGCTGCTGGAACTGCAGACCCTGTGGCCCTTTCCGGCGGACGTGATCCGGCAGTACTGCAACCCGGCCGCCTACACGGTGGTGGTGGAGATGAACATGGGCCAGGTGTGCCAGATGGTCAAAAGCACGGTGAGGCATCCCGAACGGGTGTTTCTGGCCAACCGCATCGACGGGGGCTTCATCACGCCCACGGACATCAAGAACATGCTGCGCCTGATCAAGGGCAAGGGGGTCTAGATGGCAGTCAAGGATTATATCCGCGAGCGGTTTTTCCCGCACATGTGGTGCCCGGGCTGCGGCCACGGGGTCGTGCTCAACGGGCTGATCCGGGCGGTGGAGAAGCTGGGCATGAGCCGCAACGAGATCGTGATGGTCTCGGGCATCGGCTGCTCGTCGCGCATCTCGGGGTACATGGACTTTCACACCCTGCACACGATCCACGGCCGGGCCCTGGCCTTTGCCACGGGGGTGAAGCTGAGCAAGCCGGAGCTGAACGTGATCGTGCCCATGGGCGACGGGGATGCGCTGTCCATCGGCGGCAATCACTTCATCCATGCGGCCCGGCGCAACATCGACATCACGGCCATCGTGATGAACAACCGCATCTACGGCATGACCGGCGGGCAGTATTCTCCGCTGACCGGTCCGGGCATGATGGCCACCACGGCGCCGTACCGCAACATCGACCAGGGCTTCGACGTGGTGGAGATGGCCAAAGCGGCCGGAGCCACCTTCGTGGCCCGCACCACCACCTACCACGTGCAGCAGATGGCGGACATCATCCGCGAGGCGATTTTGCACGACGGCTTTTCGGTGGTGGAGATCATGAGCCAGTGCCCGACCTATTTCGGCCGTAAGAACAAACTGGGCAGCGCGGTGGACATGATGAAGCGCATGAAGGAGATCACCACGCCCATCGGTTCGAAGAAAAAGGCCGAGAATCCGGAGCTGATCGAGCGGGGCATCTTTTTGCAGGAAGAGCGTCCGGAATACTGCAGCGAGTATACAAAAATCATCGAGCGGGCCATGGGAGGAAAGTGATGGAACGATGCAGGATGGTATTTTCGGGATCGGGCGGCCAGGGTGTGATCACGGCCGCGATCATCCTGGCCGAGGCCGCGGTGCTGCACGAAGGGCTGGAGGCAGTGCAGACCCAGGCCTACGGAGCGGCGGCCCGGGGCGGCGCCACGCGCTCGGATGTGATCGTCGCGGACAGTCCGATCGACTTTCCCAAGGTGATCCAGCCCAACGTGCTGGTGTGCCTGACCCAGGAGGCCTACACCAAGTTCTGCGACATCATCCGCCCCGGCGGCCTGCTGCTGACCGATCCGCGCTATGTGACGCCTCAGCTCAAGGTGGACGCCATCCAGCGGGAGCTTCCCATGTACGAGACGGTGATGGACAAGATCGGCAAGCCCATCGTGTTCAATATCTGCATGCTGGGCGCGGTGGTGGGCCTGACCGGCCTGGTGCAACCCGAGTCGATCATAAAAGTGCTCGAACAGCGCATTCCGTCCAACTTTCTGGAAATGAACAAACAGGCCCTGGACCTGGGGCTGGAGATGGGGAAACGCAAAAAATAAGGAGTTTTTCCATATCGGCGTGGGGGCCCGGGAGATCGGCTATCTGTTCGGCATGTACAAGAAGCTGAAGAACGAGTTCACCGGGGTGCTCACGGGCAAGAGCCTGGGCTGGGGCGGCAGCCAGATCTGTCCCGAGGCCACGGGCTACGGGTCGGTCTATTTTGCCGCCGAAATGCTGGCCACCCGCAGCGAAAGGCTGGAAGGCAAGACCTGTCTGGTGTCCGGCTCGGGCAACGTGGCCCAGTACACCCTGGAGAAGCTGCTGGACCTGGGGGCCAAACCGGTGACCTGTTCAGATTCTTCCGGGTACGTCTACGACGCGGCAGGCATCGACCGGGACAAGCTGGCCTTTTTGATGAACCTGAAGAACGTGCGCCGTGGCCGGGTAAAGGAATACACCGATAAATATCCGGATGCCGTCTACACCGAGGCTGATCCGGAAGCGGATGGCAACCCGCTGTGGAACCACAAGGCGGACTGCGCCTTTCCGTCGGCCACCCAGAACGAGATCAGCGCCAAAGACGCCCAAAATCTGGTGGACAACGGCGTGGCCGTGGTCTGCGAGGGGGCCAACATGCCTACAGTGCCCGAAGGCATCGATATCTTCATCGAGAACAAACTGCTCTACGGCCCGGGCAAGGCGGCCAATGCCGGCGGCGTTTCCGTATCGGGACTGGAGATGACCCAGAACTCCATGCGACTGGCCTGGACCCGCGAGGAGGTGGACAACCGGCTGCAGATGATCATGAAGAGCATCCACAAGACCTGTCTGGATGCGGCCGAGCAGTACGGCACCCCGGGCAACTACATGAACGAGGCCAACATCGCCGGCTTCGTCAAGGTGGTGGAGGCCATGCTCGACCAGGGCGTCGTGTAAGAGACAATTAAGCCTTTGAATGCGGGAAAAGCCATCCTGGCACCTCCTCCTCCCGCGAGAACCGGCGCAGAGTCTTGCCGATTGCCAGCATGATTCTGGCCGGTTCTCTTTTTTCCTTCTACCTCCCCTTTTCACCGCATAGCTGTTGACAACATCACCAATCTGTCTTTTAATCCTTCGACCACGAGTGTTTCAGCAACCTCAACCCCGGGAGGTCTGATGCGCACGGATAAAGAGCGGAACCTGCTGCTCAAGGCCCTGGATACATTCAATCGTAAAATCGTCGTTATCTCAAAGGATTTCCGTATATTGGCTTCCGCCGGCGTAGATGAACTCGTCGGTGCCAGATCCTCTTCGGGCAAGCAATGCCACAAGTTGTTCTACCATCGCCCCGAACCCTGCGAAAACTGCCCGGCCAAAAAGGTTCTGGCCTCGGGCAAACCCTCTCTTCGCGACCTTTCAACCGGGACGTTGAGCAAACAGAAAAGAGCCTGCCTGTATGCCTATCCCTTCAAGGATGACGATGGGCAGGACGTGTTTACGATCTTCAATTTCGAGCTGCCCGCTTTGGAGGGCCTCGAAGAAGAACTGCGGCGGGCCAACAGCTTTTTGTACAATCTGCTCCAAAGCGCCTGCGACCCTGTGATCGCCTCCGATAAAAAGGGAAAGATCATCATTTTCAACGACGAGGCCGCCAAGGTCACCGGCCATACCGTACAGGCGGCGCTGGATCACCTCAACATCACCGCGATCTACGAAGGCGACGGCGCCAGGGAGGTCATGCGGCATCTTCGCAGCGAAGATCATGGCGGCGCGGGCAAGCTGAAAAAATACCATATCAATGCCGTCGGTAAAGAGGGGCAGCGAATTCCCATCAGCCTATACGCGTCGATCATTTACGATGAAGATGGAAATGAGTGCGGCTCCATCGGTTTTTTCCACGATCTTCGCGAGCGGATTCACATCCAGAATAAACTGGAAAAAACCCAGCTTCAGCTCATTCAATCCGAAAAAATGGCATCCCTGGGTAAATTGTCGGCCGGGGTTGCCCACCAGCTGAACAACCCTTTGGGCGGGATCATTCTCTATTCCCAACTCATGCTGGAGGATTACGACCTCGAGGACAATGCCCGGGAGGACCTATACCGGATTCTCAAGGACGCCCAGCGGTGCCGGGACACCGTCAAGGAGTTGCTCGAGTTCGCCCGGCAGACCCGTCAGTTCATGAAGCCGCAGAACATCAACATGGCCATTGACCGCACCCTTTACCTCATCAAGAATCAGACGCTTTTCCATAACATCACCATCCGGAAAAAGATGGCGCCCTTCATTCCCATGGTAATGGCCGACGCTCAGCAGCTGGGTCACGTGTTCATGAATATCATTATCAATGCCGCCCAGGCCATGGAAGGCAGCGGCACCATTACCATTGTCACCCGGGAGTCCGCCGCCAAAGATCGGGTGACCATCGAGATTTCCGACACCGGTCCGGGGATTCCGGAAGAAAACCTGGAGCATATCTTCGAGCCGTTTTATACCACCAAGGAAGAGGGCAAGGGAACCGGGCTGGGCCTGAGCGTCGTGTATGGCATCATCGAAAACCATGGCGGCACCATCGTCGCCCGAAGTGTTCCCGGCCGCGGCAGCACATTTACCATCGAGATTCCCATCGTCAATGAAACTGAAAAAGGAGTTGAACATGCAGAGCACGCCTGACCCCTTAACCGTTTTGGTGGTAGATGACGAAAAGGGCATCCGGGACGGATCGGAACGCATCATCAGCCGCATGGACTGCCATGTGCTGACGGCGAAAAACGGTGAAGAGGGACTGGATCGAATTGCGAAAAACGATGTGGCCATCGTCCTGCTGGACCTGAAGATGCCCGGCATTGATGGAATGGAGGTGCTCAAAAAAATTCAGGACATGGAGCGGGATATCCTGGTGATTGTCATCACCGGCTTTGCCACCATCGAAACCGCCATCGAGGCCATGAAGCGGGGGGCCTACGATTTCATCCCCAAACCGTTCGAGCCGGATCAGTTGAGAATCGTTGTCAATCGGGCCCGGGAAAAAATACAGCTCAAACAAGAGGCGCAGAAGCTGGAACGCCAACGGCGCCAGACCCTGGCAGACCTGGGAATGGAGCAAAGCCGAATCCGAACCATCATCGATTCGCTTCCCACCGGCATTGTGGTGACCGACGCCGAAGCACGGGTGGTGCTGATGAACCCGACGTTTCGCCGGCAGTTGAATCTCGCAACCGATCTTGCAACCGGAGAGGAGATTTCCGCCTACATTCCCGACAAGGAGCTGTGCCGGCTGATCGGGGAAATTTCCAGCGGCTGTCACGTGGACTTCGACGACATTCCTTCGGTGGAATTTTCCGTGGGGGACGACCGGTTTCTCATGGCCCGCGGCAGACCGGTGTTGGGCGAACGCACACAATGCCTGGGGGCGGTGGTCACCGTAGTCGACATCACCAACATGAAGGTGCTGGACCGGCTCAAGTCCGAATTCGTGGCCAAGGTCTCCCACGAACTTCGCAGCCCGCTTTCCACCATCCACGAGCAGTTGGCCCTGGTGATCAACGATCTGATGGGACAGCTCAGCGAGTCCGAAGAGCACCTGCTTTCCCGGGCCAAGGAAAAGACCCAGGGTCTGATCTCCACCATCGGCGACCTGCTGGACCTGTCGCGCATCGAATCGGGGTCCGCCCAACAGGAACCCAAACCGGTTCAACTGGAAGATCTGCTGGGCAACATCGTCGACTTTCTGGGGACCCGCGCAAAAAACAAGAACCAGGCACTCTCGCTGGAATCGCCGGCCGAACCGCTGCCTACTATCAAGGCCGATCCCCTGGCCCTGGAAAGTATATTCGGCAACCTGATCACCAACGCCATCAACTATACCCAGGACGGAGGCACCGTTACAGTGCAGATCGATACCACGGGCATTCACCTGCGCGTCCGGGTGACGGACAACGGCTTCGGCATCGAGGAGCGCTACCTGGACAAGATTTTCGACCGGTTTTTTCGGGTGAAGAACGACAAGACCCGGTTTATCACCGGAACCGGCCTGGGACTGCCCATCGTCAAAGGGCTGGTCGAGGCCTTAAACGGCCGCATCAGCGTCGAGAGCGAAACGGACAAGGGTACGACGTTTACTGTACTGCTGCCGGTGGGTTGAGCTACTCGCCAAACGCTTTCGCTCGATACGCCTTAATTAAACCTTCTTCAGCCATGGCTTTCAGTATCGCTTCGAATTTTTGAGCCAGATTGCGGTGTTTCTTGAGAAAATAGGGATGCGCGAAGACCTGTTCCATCACACCGACCTTCCGGATGTCAAAATCCTTGTATTCATCTGATTCCAACATCAAAAGGATGTCATTTTCAGCCGCAATAAAAATATCGATGCGACCGGCCTGAAGCATTTTCAACCCTTGCAGCCATCGCGTCACGGTAAAGAGATTTTCCGGATTGACAACCTCCGGCAGACGGACTTCACAAATGTGCGCGCCTCGTGCATAGGCGACACGATATGCTGTGCCTTTGAGACTCTTCCATCCATCGAGACGGATTGTCGGGTCGTTGGCGTAGGCGACAAAGCTGGCCCAGCCAACCGGTTCTTCTACTCTGATCACGTTGGGATAGTGCTCGCCAAAAGAATAGACTCTTGCGGCATCACCATCAACCCGTCCTTCATTCAACATTAAGGTAACTCGTTTTGATGGATACGCTTTGTATTCAAATGGTAGGTTCAACCGTCGAAAGGCTTCTGTGTACGTCATATGGAGCCATTTTCCGGTAAGGGTATCAAGCCTCCACGAAGAGGCAATGACAATCGGTTTGGGGCTGGTCTGTGCCTCGGCTACGTGCAGCATGGAGAGGCTGAAGATCAAGAATGAAAGACACCATACAATGGCAGTTATTATCGTTTTCCTTTTCATGATAAAACTATGCATTGTCTGTGATCGAATCGATGACAATATCATTGAGTTGCGGATAATAAAGTTTCTTTCTGGCAGCCTGGTTGATACTTTCCTCCCACAGGCGAAACGAATCCACGTTCTTCAGGGTGTGGTCGGCATTTTTCGGGTTGCCCTTTTCGGCAATTTCCCGGATTCCGGCAAGAGCCTGGTCGTCAGCGGGGAAGAACATTGGTATCATTCCGATATCCTTTGGAAGCGAGTCAAAAATAATCCTCGAACGCCTTTCTCGCTCGCAGTCTTCCATAAATTTTTCCAGGCTGAAAAAGTTGAGGCTGCCCAACGCCCCCATGGCATGCCGCAGGATATGCATTCCATATTTAAGCATCGCGTTCCGGCTTAATTCCGAATCGGTCAGCGCCTGTTCCGTTACATCAGACAGGCTGGTACTGCCTCCGGTCTGAGATGAAGGCAAACCGGTAATCCAGGTGTTGACCCGCGCCAGGGCCGCGTTGATGAACGTCTGGTGGGGAGAACTGTAGGAAAGATTGCCGCCTGAATCGACAATGCTGGGGATGCCGCAGTGTATGCACGATATACCCGGATTGACGGTCTGCGCGACAACAATCATGAAAAGAACCTGGGCATGCACAAACGTCAGGAACGATTCAGGGCTGCCGGGGCCGGAAATTCCGGCAAGGCTCTGGTCTACCAGCAAAAGGTTGTTGCCCGTGCGGGCGCTGCGCAAAAAGGAGCCAACCATGTTGTTCATCGGCGACATGGAGGTCATCAGGCTGGTGCCATCGACCCAGTGCTCCTTTCCTTTCAGAAACACCACTTCGTCATCGCTCATTGTATTGGTTGGTATCATCTTGAGCCCCTGATAGCTTTTCTCCATCAATTGGGAGATCTCGAAGAGAGAGGTGCTCTTGTCGCAGGCCACCGGCAGACTGAAAATTCCTACAACATCCTGTTGTTCACGCACCGTGCGGATGATGGTTTCGTACTCCTCACGATTGGCCGGAAGTAGTTCATCGTCGCCAGCCCGTTTAAGAAAGGGTGATGTCGCACCGGTGCCAAACGTGTTCATTCCCGGGTCTCCAGGCATTTCACGGGGAACTTGCTCCAGGCAGCGATTGATATAATCCTGCTTCAGGGGGATGAACAGCGCCGTTTCGTTGTCGAAGTCCACGGCATCCGCTTCCATAAGGAGATCCATAAGAACTTGATTCTCGGCGATATTTACACCGATTTCCGCAAGCACCCGTTTTGCGTTTTCGTCAATGCGCTGGTAAATCGTTTTCTCTGCGATCAGGTCGTCGATGTCTTCCAGCCGACCTCGAACTTTTTCCAGAATCGTTTGGTCGGAGACATGGCTGAAGAGATCCTCATAAATCACTTTGGCCTTGGCGAATTGCACCTCCTTTTCCAGGGTAATTCCTTTATGAAATGCCTCTTTTGCTTTTATATTCATTGCTGAATTGTTTGTTAGTGGTTTTTGCGGAACATCATAATCTCGTATTTTGAATCAGTAATTTCCGGCTAAGTACTTGCATTAACGGTATGTAATTCTTGCTCTTTAAAATTTGAATCAGGGGGTTTGCCAAAAACACCAGCGCGTAATTCATTCCGGATTTTTATGCGCAGTTGGCGGACTCTCTTGATGGAAACGCGCTCGTTAAATTGGCGATGGCAATAGATTGCCAGCAACAAATAGGTGATCAGACCTGCCAGAATTTGCACCATCAAGCCATGCTCGCTCCTGGCGATGAGATGATACACTTTAAGGTGCCGTTTCCACCAAGCGAAAAAATTTTCGATATCCCATCGGAGCTTATAGGCAGTGGCGATTTGCTCGGCAGTTAAATCAAAACGATTCGTAGCGATCCAGTATTTAACGCGATCCACCTCGTAACCCACCAAACGAAGTGGGGTTTGTGTTTGATTGACTTCCGTGGTGCCCAGAACAACGATGGCATCAAAAAAAACGATACTATCAGAGGCAATGGGGTTTTGTTTAATGATCGTTTTCTTGGTGCTGGCTTTAATCCGGCACATAAACAGCTTTCCATCATTCTGCCATTGGTCAAAGCGTTGATGGCTTTGATAACCCCGGTCCATCACACCGGTTTGACCGTCAGACAGGATCAAGCTGACGAAAGGTCTTTCAGCCCCGTTACCATCGGTAAGATAAAGCTTTCTTGGAATCGCCCGGTTCAGATCAAAACCGACGTGGACCTTCGCCTTCTTGGATTTTTTACGGTAGTCGGCCCAATGCATGGATAAGGTTGCATCGATGAGGGAACCGTCGATCCCCACCAGATCACCGAGTTCGGGATGTTGCTTGGGTAAAATCGAAGATGCCTGAGCTTGTAAGTTCTGATAGACATACATGAACTGTTCAAGTCCCCGGCTGTTGGTGGCCTCTGAGAAGCTGCTCTTTTTGATTCCGTTTTCTGGTGCGATGGCACTTTTGGCAAAATCATCTTCTTCAAGCACTTGCAGCAGGTGTTGAGCAGAATGGTGTTCTTCAAGATGAAAGTAAACCAGCGCGCGCAGATGTTCCTCAAAAGTCATCTGCAATGGTCGGTTTCCTTTGGAATCAAGAGCTGGCATCCGTGATGTTGCCTCAGTCGCTGGTTGAAAAAAAGAGAAAAACTCCAGGGCATTGAGCTTTTGGAAAGGGTCGAATGTGCGTGGCATGTATAACCTCTTGATATAATAGGGCATACAAAACGCCGCCCATATTGACGACCCAATGTCAAGCAAAAATATCGTTTAACCTGCTGATTTTAAATTATTTTTATGCAATTCCTTAACCGGATTTTACTGATTTTGAATAGGTAAAACCTGCTTTTTCATAAGCTTTTTTTGCTATAGTGTTATCTGAATGTACATAAAGTCTTAACTCTAATCCACCTTGTGCAATCATTTCTAAGTTAACTGCGTTGATTAGCTGGGCCATTAAACCCTTGCCACGATAATCAGGTTTCAAATACATGCTCTGAATCCACCAATAGTAACCAGCATTCCAGTCACTCCACTCTTTTACTGACGAGACACTGCCTATAGGGTGGTCTTGTTCATCGAACATTACCCAGTAAAGAGCAATTGAATTATCGTGTAACGCAGCCTCAATTCCTAACCTCAACGTGTCAGGACGCTTTATGGTACTTTCTGCTTCGCGCGCTTCCTCCGAAGTAAAGTCCACTAAATACGGCAGATCTCTTAACTCTGCTTTTCTTATCTTCAAAATATGCAACCCCATTAGAATGTTCGCGCTGAATTGCGCAGGTTTTCTGCAACCAGCCCTCTGGACAATCTGTTGGCAGTTTAGGATTCGAAACGAGTTTGCCGGTATCCAGGCCCGGCAATTCGTCAGTGCAGCAGATGCCCGTAATGCAGGCGGTGGTCGATGATCTGACGCTTAAACGGGGCGACGTCCATTTTTTCCCGGATGATGTACCGGTAAAGGCCCGCCTGGGTGATGTCCCCGACAAACACAGCCCCCACCAACCGATTTCCGTCTTCGTTGAAAACCAGTTTTCGCGAGGTGGTCGCCGTGGTTTTCCCATGGACCTCATACGACGTGCCGTTGCCGGTATGCACCACCCCCATGGAGACAAAGGGTCGGTCCGCCACCTGGGTGGCGTTTAAAATGCCGAAGGTTCCGCCGTAAGCGGTCCGTTGGCCGGCCATGTTCAAGCCGGCGCAGCGGCCCATCTCCACGGCGTTGGTCCACAGGGCCGTCATAACGGGCTTGCCGGAAACCGGTTCGTAGGTAACGGCGACATCCCCGGCCGCAAAGGTTCCCGGCAGGCTGGCGGCGGTGTAACGGTCGGCCACGATCCCCTCTTCCACCCGAATGCCGCTGCCGTCCAGAAATTCCACGTTGGGTCGCACTCCTTTGCCGATGCAGACCATCTCACAGGGCAGCTCGCGGCCGTCGTTCAGCGCAACCCCGGTCACGCCGGAAGCGTCGGCGACAATCCCGGTAGCAGCCACACCCGTGATGATAGAAAGACCGGCATCGTCCAGGGCCTGGCGGATCAGGGCGGCGTCCTGGGGCTCCATCAACTGGCTGAGTACTTCCGGAGAATAGACCGCCAGGGTCACCTTCACCCCCTGTTCCAGCAGGGCGAAGGCGGCCTTGAGGTTCAGCAGGCCGCCGCCGAGCATGACGGCATGGCGGGTGCGGTCGAGCCGTGCGGCCATGCGCCGGGCGTCCTCCAGGGTGCGCAGGGCGAATACCCCTTCGGCATCGGTGCCTTCGATGTCGGGAGGAATGTAGGGCCGGCTGCCCGTGGCCAGCAGCACCGATTCATAGCCGTGGCTGGAGCCGTCTTCCAGGACAACGCAGCGGGCGTCGGCGTCCAGTTTGGATACGCGTGCACCGGTTCGAATCTCGATATCCCCACCGATGTACGGCCCGCAGCCGGCCAGGGCCATCTCGGCCGGCTGTTTCCGGCCCGAAACCAGGAAGGGAATCAGGGGCCGGAAATAGGGCTTGTCGGCCTCAGCGGAGAACACCGTGATCGTTCCCCGGGAATCCTTTTCGCGGATTGCGTGAGCGGCCGCCATGCCGGCGGCACTGCCGCCCACGATCACGTATTGGCTTCGTTCTCGGCTCACATCAACCTCCTTCTGCGTTGAGCAACTCCCGGGAGGCGTGTTTGCGAACGGCCCCGGAATAGTCGGGAACGGTCTGATAAACCAGTGCGCCGGTGGGGCACGCGCTGACACAGGCGGGCATCTCGCGGTCCGGACAGCGGTCGCAACGATAGGCTTTGTGCGTTTCCAGGTGACGGCCGATGACTCCGTAGGGACAGACCATCACACAGGTCCAGCAGCCGATGCATTTATCCGTGTCAGTGCGCACGACACCGTCGGCATCACGGCTTATGGCGCCGGCGATGCAGGCATGCATGCAGGGGGCGTCTTCGCACTGGCGGCAGACCAGGGGAACTTTCCGGTCCGGGGCCACCCATTCCACGTAGACGCGGCTTTTGGGCCGCGGGCTTTCGGCGATGGCGCCGAACAGCGTTTTGCTGGCCGAGTGCTCCACCGCGCAGGCCATGATGCAGGAACGGCATCCGACACATCGTTCGGTTTTGACGAATATTTCCTTTGGCTGAGACATAACCTCCTCCTTTTATATCATATTCCCAGGGCCTTGCGCTTGGCATCCATATGGGCGATCATCAGGCCGGCGCCTTTGACCGGGTCGGTTTCCACGGCAAAGGTCGCGCCCACTACGTCATTGGCGGCCTGGGTCAGCACTTCGGTCACCACCGGGCTGCCCAGCACCGGCGGAACGGTGCCGAGAACAGTGAAAATTCCCGATGAAACCACATAGGACCCGATACTGACCGCTTTTTCGCTCATCCACTCGGGAGCGGCACCGGCCACCGGCAGGTCGCTGATGTCCACGCCCAGGGCATTGGCCGCGGCGGCGCAGACCACCAGGATGCGGCTGATGTCCACGCAGGAACCCATGTGAAGCACCGGCGGAATCCCAAGGGACTGGCAGACGCCCTTGAGCCCGTCGCCGGCTTGGTCGGCCGCTTCGGGGAGCATCAGGCCCACCTTGGCCGTGGCGATGGCGTTGCAGCCGGTGGTCACCACCAGCACGTTGTTTTTGATCAATTCTTTCACCAGGCCCACATGCCCTAAATCGTGTTTGATCTTGGGGTTGTTGCAGCCCACCACGCCGGCAATGCCCTTGACGGCGCCGGACTTGATGGCATCCAGCAAGGGATCCAGGGTTCCCCCTAGGGCCTTGATGATGGCTTCGGCGGAAAACCCCACCATGCACTCGGATTTCTCTTCCGGGATGAAGACCTTTTCGGGCACCCGGTTGGCATAATTGTCCACGGCCGAGCCCACAATCTCTTTGGCGATGGACAGGGCGTTTTCCTCGTTAAACTGCATGTGTATGGCTCCCGGGAACTTGGCTTTGTAAGAGGTCGAGATGAACTGCGTGTGGAAGCATTCGCAAAGATCGCCCAGGGCCGGCATGATGCACTGCACATCCACGATCATGGCATCCACGGCTCCGGTGATCACGGCCAGTTCCTGCTGCATGAAATTGCCGGCCAGAGGAATGCCGTGGCGCATATTGAGTTCGTTGCCCGTGCAGCACATGCCCACCAGGTTGATGCCCTTGGCGCCGAGGCCCTTGGCCTTGGCTACCATGGCCGGATCGCTGCAGGCCGCCAGGATCATCTCCGAAAGCACCGGCTCGTGCCCATGGGCCACAATATTTACATGGTCGGCTTTGAGCACGCCCAGGTTGGCCTCGGAACGCACCGGTTCCGGCGTGCCGAAGAGAACGTCGGAGATTTCCGTGGCCACCATGGAGCCGCCCCAGCCGTCGGCGATGGAGGCCCTGAGGCCCTGCAGGATCAGGTTGACCGGGTCGTTGTCCACGCCGATGTGGGTGCGGTGCATGATCTCCACGATTTCACGGTCGATGCCGCGGGGATCGATGCCCATCTTCTGCCACTGGTCCACCCGTTTTTTGGGCGCTCGACGCGTAAACTGGAGCGGGCCCTCCTGTTTGCCGAATTCGGCGTAGACAGCCTTGGCCAGATCCAGGGCGATTTCCTCCTTGGTGCGGCCGTCGGCGGCGATGCCGTACTCCTTGGCCAGGGCGGCCAGCTTGGCTTCGTCCTTGATTTCGTAGCCGCCGCTTTTTCCCTCGGCGGTCAGCAGCAAGGTATGGGCCAGGTCGCGGCCGTGGTCGGAGTGGGCCGCCGCACCGCCGGCAATCATGCGGATGAGGTTGCGGGCCACGATGATGTCGGCCGTGGCCCCGCAGATTCCCTTTTTGGGCCCTTCATCTTCGAAGGGGCTGATGCGGCAGGGGCCCATGTTGCAGTTGCGACAGCACACCCCTAATTCTCCGAAACCGCACTCGGGAAGCATTTTTTCATAGCGGTCCCAGACGGTTTCGATACCGGCTTGCTCGGCCCGGTCGAGCATCTGATGGACCGTCGGATCAATACTCTTTTCCAGAATCTTGTCGCTGAAAGCCATCGTGTCGCCCTCCTTTGTGATAAGTTATGAGCTTAATCTCATATTGTTGAAGTACTATTGTGATCAAGTCAAGGCTAATTTGCCGGTAGTACTGCTTTTTTGCCTTCTTATTTCCTTGACCCTGACGGGACGATGCGCTACTAAAATTGGACTTAAAAAATTCGGATTTGACGCTCCCCCACGGGGTGAGCGGCGTTGAGTTATGCAATAGGCTTCAGCCACCCAGGCTCAAACTGGGTGGCTGTTTTATTTAGTGCCCATCCAAAAATGGCCAATTCGCCCGATATCTTTGTTGCGTGAAAAATTTTATCCTCGAAATATCAACCATATGTCTGCGGTAAAATTTTTCGTGCGCCTCGATCTCGACCAAATTTGCCTATTTTTGGATGAACACTGAATGGACGATCCTTTCGAACCGCTTCTTCACTTGTCGTTGGGGGAATACAATTACAATACACCCCATCGTTCGGGATTCGCAAGACTTTATAAAGGAGGCCTCGTGGCGACCCTGCTGGTGATCGACAACTACGATTCGTTTACCTACAACCTGGTGCAGATGTTCATGTGCTACGATCTGTCCATCCGGGTGCACCGGAGCGATCGTATCTCCCTGGACCAAGTTGCCCGGACGAAGCCGGACTATCTTCTCATCAGTCCGGGCCCCAAAGATCCGGCCCACGCCGGCATCTCCAAAAAGGTGGTTCGGGCCTTATATCGAACTGTCCCCATTTTGGGGGTCTGCCTGGGCATGCAGTGCATCAATGAGGTTTTCGGAGGGCGGACCGTTCGGTCCCCGGCGCCGACGCACGGTAAAACCAGCCTTGTTTTTCATCATAACGAGGCGCTGTTTGCCCGAATGCCTTCCCCGTTTACCGCCGCCCGCTATCACTCGCTTGCGGTTGAGCCCGCTTCTGCAGCCCTGAAGCAGGATCTTTTAATCACCGGGCAGACCGAGGACGGACTTGTCATGGGGCTCTCCCACAGACGCTTTCCCTTACACGGGGTCCAGTTCCATCCGGAAAGTTTTCTCACCCAGGATGGTTTTTCCCTGGTTGAGGCCTTTTTAGCGCTGGGGCCGTTGAAGGCTGCGATGGACAAAACGATCCGACCCCGGCCATACACCCCCTGGATTCCGGCTGAATCGGCAAGCCAGGGCGCAGCCGAAGCGAGGGCCTGTTGAAGCTGCCGGCCGACCATCTGCCCGAAATTTCGGGGGTCAAGACCGAATCCTTGAATCTTGAAGAGCCCTTTGCCGCCATGGCTGCCCGGTTCGCCCGGGAACCGGGCACGGTAGTACTTCTCAGCGGCGGCGACTTGGATTGCGCCCGCTACCACATCCTGGCCCTTCGTCCCTGGTTGTCCCTTTCCGGCAGTGGACGCAAAACGACACTGACGATCGACGGCGATCTTCATGAGACCGATCAGGCGCCCCTGGACGTGCTCCAACAAACGCTGGCCCGCTATCGACTGAATCCGGAAGCTTTCCCTCCGCCGGTTGCCGCCGGCCTGTTCGGCTACCTGGCCTACGATCTGAAAGACGGGCTTGAGGATTTGCCGCGCACCACCGTCGACGATCTGGGGCTGCCCCACATTTATCTGACTGCGCCCTCTCTGGTGGTGGTTCATGACAAAGCCGACGCAACAACCCGGGTGCACGCGCCGGTTTTTGAAGGAAGCGGTTTTGAAGGAGCCGAGGCCGCCTTGGCCGCCTTTCGGCAGGCACTGAAAGCTCCGTCCCCGTCGCCCGGCGGTTTTACGGCCACCGGCGAAAAATTGCATTCCAACGTTTCCCGTTCCGAATACGAAGCCGCGGTTCGACGCATCCGGGAGTATATCGCGGCCGGCGATGTCTACCAGGTGAACTTATCCCAAAGGTTCGAAATGGGATTCACGGGCGACGGGTACAGCCTGTTTCAGACCCTGTACGACATGAATCCGGCGCCTTTTTTCGCTTACGTCAATGCCGGCGATCACCAGATCATCTCCACCTCGCCGGAGCGGTTTCTGCTTCGAAAGGGAGGTTGGGTCGAGACGCGTCCCATTAAAGGAACCCGCCCCCGGGGCCGGACCCCGGAAGAGGACCGGCAGATGAAATCCGAACTGGCCCAAAGCCCCAAGGACGATGCCGAGCTGTCCATGATCGTGGATTTGCTGCGCAACGATATCGGCAAGGTGTGCGCCGGCGGCTCGGTGAAAGTGGCCCAGCACAAGCGCCTGGAGGCCTACCGGAATGTCTACCATCTGGTCTCCGTGGTCGAGGGGGAGTTGGCCGAGGACAAGGATTCGGTGGCGCTGATCCGGGCTGCCTTTCCCGGCGGCTCCATTACCGGCTGCCCCAAGATCCGGTCCATGGAGATCATCGACGAACTGGAAGCCTGCCGCCGGCACATTTATACCGGTTCCATCGGTTACATCGGCTTTCACGACACCATGGACCTGTCCATCGCCATCCGCACGGCCACGATCGTCCGCGACCGCCTCATTTTCTCCGTGGGCGGGGGGATTGTCTACGACTCCGACCCGGCAGACGAATATGAGGAAACCCTTCACAAGGGCCGCACTTTGATGTCGGTCTTTCAGGGGGCCAAGGGATCGTCAAGGGAGCGTAACAAAGGCGAACCTTTTGTTTGGTTAAACGGACGCATCCTTCCCCAAAGCCGGGCGACTGTGCCAGTGGCCGATTTGGGGCTGCAATACGGATATGGAATTTTTGAAACCGTACGGGTGGAAAAGGGCCGTGCCTGCCGCCTCCAGGCCCATGTGGATCGATTCAATCGCTCCTGGGAGGCGTTGTTCTGTTTTATGCCGCCCGATGTCACCTGGACGGATGTCATCGCCCAAGTGGTTGAGAAAAATGGTTTGGCGGATGCCGTTGCGGCGGTTAAGATCCTGGCCACCCGCGGCGAAGAAAGTTCGGACAGTATCAACAACACCCTTCTGGTATCCGCCCGTCCCTATATCCATCGCCTGGAGGTCCTTGGCACAAAAGGCCTGCGCCTGGCCACCTTTCCGCACCCCCGCATGACACCCCTGGCCGACCACAAGAGCCTGAACTATCTGTTTTACCATCAGGCTGGCGCCTGGGCCCGGCAGCAGGGGGCCGACGAGGCGCTTATCCTCAATCCCGACGGCACCATTTCGGAAACCAACACCGCCAACATTCTGGTCGTTTCCGGCCGGACGGCGAACCGGCCGTCATCACCATACGTTCTGCCGGGAGTGATGCAGGCCGAAATCTGTCAGCGCCTTGCAGTGCAGGGCTTTTCCATCCTGGACGAACCCATCCGGCCGGAGGTACTGCATCATGCCGATGCGGTGCTGGTCACCAACGCTCTAATGGGGGTTGTGCCGGGGCTCAGCCTTGACAACCAACCCTTGAAAACGGACCCGACGTTGATCGAAGCCCTGCATCAAAGCCTTTTCCCGACCGGGGTCCGTCTTTAGTGCCTGCGGTTAGCATCAGGAAAACCGGATTTTTCATCCCATTGGCGCGTTGAAAAGCGCGGCGACCTCGTCGGCATCCACTTTGCGGGGGTTGCATGAAGTGGAAAACTGGGGAAGAACGTCGTCCACCATTTTCGGTGTCAATGAAAAATCGATGCCGGCTTCTGCGTAGGTCAACGGTATTTTCAAATCGACGAACAGTTTTCTGACGGCGCCAACGGCCCGATTTCCAGCCTCTTCCGGCGCCAGATCCTTCACGTCCTCACCCAGCGCCCGGGCGATTTGCGTAAATTTTTCCGGAACGGCGGGCAGGTTGAAGGCCATGGTCGCCGGCAGGTACAGGGCGCAGGACAGCCCGTGGCTGGTGTGATAGCGGGAGCCCAGGACTTCGCCAATGGAATGGACCAGGCCCAGCCCGGCGTTGGTAAAGGCCTGGCCGGCCAGGCAGCTGGCCACCAGCATCTCCAGGGCGGCCGCTGCGTTTGTCGTGTCCTGGGCGAAGCGGCGCAGATGCAACCCGATTTTTTCGATGGCAGCCAGGGCCAGAGCATCGGTGATACTATTGGCGTTGCGGGAAACGAAGGCCTCGATCGCATGCGTGAGGGCGTCGGCACCGGTTTCCGCGGCGATCCTGGCGGGGATGCCCACGATCATGTCCGGGTCCAGGGCACAGGCCAGGGGCGTCAGATGATCGCCGCGGATGGCCATTTTCTCTTTTTTTTCAACGTCGGTGATCACCGCCACCCGTGTCGCTTCCGATCCGGTTCCGGCGGTTGTCGGAATGGCGTACAGCGGCGCAATCGGCCCTTTCACCAGCCGGCCGTTGCCATAGTCCCTTAAAGAAACGTCGTGTTTCATTCTCACGGCAACGGCCTTGGCGGCATCCAGGGAGCTTCCACCGCCAAGAGCCAGCACCGCACTGCATTCGTTTTGCTTTGCCGTTTCAAAGGCCGACGCAACAACCTCCATAGGCGGGTCCGAGACCACGTTATCAAAAACATGAAAGCGCCTTCCCTCCTGCTCGAGAATACGGGTGAGGCGCGCTGCCATGCCCGCCTGGCTCAGTCCCCGATCCGTGACGACCAGGTAAACGGGGTTGCCCGGTATTTCACGGACCAAGTCGGCCGATGAACCGGGCCCCACAAAGAGTTTTCCTGGGCTGAAATGCGGAAAGGTCTGGGATTCGTTCATCAATGTACCTTTGTTTTTAAATGGATGGAAGGCGCTCGGTGCTGGGCGCTCATGCCTTCAATTTTGGATTATCGCGGTGGCGGTCCCGGTCCCGGTCGGTTTTCTTTTGCAGATTTCGGATCATGGCGCTTTCCAGATCCACGCCAGTCTGGTTGGCGATGCAGGTCAAAACGAAAAGCACGTCGGCGATTTCATCGCCCAGATCCGCCGGTGGCCTGGCTCCTTTGAAGCTCTGCTCGCCGTATGTGCGGGCCATGAGCCGGGCCAGTTCGCCGACCTCTTCCATGAGTACGGCTAGGTTGGTCATTTCCGAGAAGTAGCGCACGCCGTAAGTCTGAATCCAGCGGTCCACCGTGGCCTGGAGATCCTTGACCGTCATGCCCATCGTTTTTCGTGTTCTCGTATCCATTGTGTTCAAGACGTTGCCATGTAAAGCTCTGTTATTCTTTTTCGGTCGCTTTGAAACCGAAATCAAGGGCGTTGCCTTTTTTTCTGCAGGCATCGATGCAATCTCCGCAATTGGTGCATTGGAATCGGTTTGTTCCGTTCAGGCGTCTGGGGTCCAGGTCGAGGGAGCAGGCGGTTTGGCATGGCGGCGAGTCCTTGGCGAAAAGGCATCTTTTTGGGTGGAAACGCACTTTCAGCACGAAAGGATTGCATTGCCCCGCCAGGGCGATGAGAACGGACTGGGGGCAGACCCAGCGGCACCACAGCCTCCTGCAGAAAACAAATTCGACGAATAAAATCGCCATCAATATCCAGGCGGCCCCGACAAGATAGCTCTGTATGAACAGGTACTGAAATATATTCGAATACTGGAAGGGCAGGGAGGCCTGATTTAAAATCGGTGCTTGGAAAAAGAGGAAAACAGCCGCAACGCCGCAGCAAAAAAGGATCAATTTGGCGGCTGGACCGGACTTGAAAAGGTTGATGTCGATCCTTCCCGGTTTGAACCTCCTGGCAAGCGTGTGGGTCAATTCCGACAATAATCCAAAGGGGCAGATCCAGGAGCAGAATATCGTTCCGAGAAAAAAGGCGATGCCGAGAACCAGGCCTGTTTCGAGGAAAATTTTCGGAGGAATGATGCGGCTGCCGACCACCACCTGTAAGATGGCAAGGGGGTCCGAGAATGTCAGGCTGCCGATATGAATGGTTAAGAAATTTCCCCAGACAAATTGGAACCCCCTGGCGTTGAGCAAGGGGAGGAGGATAAAAAGAACGGCCGTTGCCGTTTGTGCAACCCTGCGCCAGAAATGGATTGGGTCGGTCTTAAGAAAACCCATCATTGGTTACCGGACGTGGGCGACCACGTGCCCCAGTTCTGGAAAAATCAGCGCTTTGCAGGCCAACTGGCAGGCCTTTTTGCTGCCGGGCATACAAAATACCACCGTTGTGCCGATCACGCCGGCGGCGGCGCGGGAAAGGATGGCGGCGGAATCGATCTCTTCGTAGCTGAGCTGGGCGAAGATAGCGGCAAAGGCCGGCATCTCCTTGGCGAAAAGCGGCTTGAGGGCTTCGATGGTTACATCCCGGGACGTGATGCCGGTGCCGCCGGTAACCAAAAGCGCCTGGAGATCGTTTTGCCGGATGCCTTTCAAGGCCGCCTCGCGGATGGCGGCGATGTCGTCGGTGACCACCTGGTGAAGGCGGACTTCATGCCCTTCCTTGCGGGCCCGTTTGGCAATCCATTGGCCGCTTTCGTCGTCCTTGATGGAACGGGTGGTGGATACCGACAAGATTCCCAGGCCGACTGTTTTTGGCGCTGCCTTGCGGTGTTCGTGGACTCCCATTTTTTCCTCTCCTCATTTGAAAAAGGGGTGTGTCGTTTTCCAACGTCGGGATGCAAAACCCTACCCCATGAGCGGAGTCGAGGCAAGTTGGAATCGCTTAATCGCTTTGTGCCCATCCAAAAATGGCCAATTTGCCCGATATCTTTGTTGCGCGAAAAATTTTATCCTCGGAATATCAACTATATGCCTGTGGTAAAATTTTCCGTGCGCCTCGATCTCGACCAAATTTTCCTATTTCTGGATGGGCACTAGCCTTGCTTTTACACCGGGTTTTTTTTATGTTCGGGACAGCACATCTTCGGGTCGCCTGAATGAAAAAGCTTCCTCAACCCATCCATGCCGGGAGCGTTTTATGGCCGCAGCATGCACCGGCGTGATTCTGGCCGGCGGACAAAACAAACGGTTTGGCGGACAGAACAAAGCCTTTATCCGAATCGGTGAAAAGCGCATCGTGGATCGCCTGATGGACGTCTTCTGCCGGTTGTTCGATCAGGTGGTGCTGGTGACCAACGACCCGTCGGCCTACATGGACGTGGATGCCCTGATCGTCAGCGATCACTTTGCAAAGCGCAGTTCGCTGAACGGCCTGCATGCCGGTTTGTTCGCCGCCGCCCACGAAACCGCGTTTTTCGTGGCCTGCGACACCCCTTTTGCCAGAGAAGCGCTGATCCGCTGTGTGTTGGAGCACATCGAACCCAAAGCCGACATCGTCATCCCTTCCACGTCGGACGGGTTCGAGCCGCTGTTTGCCGTTTACAGGAAGACCTGCCTGCCGGCCATGGCACATCAATTGGAGCGTGATCGGTTCAAAATCCAGGGATTGTTTCGCAAGGTCCGCTTAAAGGTCATTGACGAGGCCGAACTGCGCCAGGCCGATCCGGAGTTGCTCTCTTTTTTCAATGTCAACACGCCCGAGGATCTGGTGCTGGCGGAAAACCTGCGAAAAAAATTCGAAAAGGAGCCATTGAAACCATGAAGGTTGACAGCCTGATCACCAAAATCAAGCAGCGTTCGGACTACGACCGGGTGGGGATGATTTTATGCCATAACGGGGTGGTGCGGGGCACCTCACGGGACGGACGCAAGGTGACGGGCCTGCGCGTGGCCGTGGACCGGGAGCGGCTGGAGCAGGTGCTCAGCCGACAGCGATCCCGACCGGGAATTGTCGATATCCAGGTGGAAATTGCGGCTGACAGGGACCTGTCCATCGGGGACGACGTCATGCTGCTGGTGGTAGCCGGGGATATCCGGGAGCACGTCATCGAAACGCTGAGTGAGACCTTGAACGCGATTAAGACGACGGTCACGGCCAAAACCGAGTTCTTCGTCTGAAAAGGAACAAAGATGCCCGATTTGACCCACATTGACGATAAGGGCCGGGTGCGCATGGTGGACGTAACGGCCAAAACCCCGACCCGGCGCACGGCGGTTGCCCAGGCCCTGATTCACATGAGCGAAGAGGCGTTTGCCCAAATTCAGGAAGGCACGGTCACGAAGGGAAATGTGCTGGAGACCGCCCGCATCGCCGGGGTCATGGCCGCCAAAAAGACCGCCGATCTGATCCCCATGTGCCACCCCTTGAATCTGACTCATGTGCAGGTCGATTTTTTCCCCAACACAGCCGCCCATACCATTCGCATCGAAGCAACAGCCCGCATCAACGATCTGACCGGCGTGGAAATGGAGGCCCTGACCGCCGTATCCGTAGCGGCCCTGACGCTCTACGACATGTGCAAGGCCGTGGACAAGGCCATGACCATCACCGACATCTGCCTGCTGAAAAAAACCGGCGGCAAGAGCGGCACCTTCACCCGTCCCATGGATGACCGATGATCCTTTTTGAACGCACCTCCTTTTTTCGGACGCTTCTTCTGGTTGCCGTCCTTTTGCTGCTGGCCGGATGCGCCTGGTTTCAGCGTCCGGCCCCGTCCACGGAGCCGGCACTGGTCCGGCTGGCGGTTGACGATTATCCGGATTTTTCGGACGGGTTTTTTCTGGACAACCTGAGCCACGGCATCGGCAAGAGCATCGAATATCTTCAGCGGGTGCCTGCCGAGCGCACGTTCCGTTTCGGCATAGACACATACGATGCCCGCCATCTGAAGCGATCGCTGGAAGTACTGCAGGCCCTGGTGGAAAGGCGGCCAAGTCCGGCAGAGGTCAACCGCTTCATGGCCCGAAACTTTCGGGTGTACCGGTCCACCGGCGGCCCCGAGAGTGGACGGGTGCTCTTCACGGGCTATTACGAACCTCACCTGAAGGGCAGCCTGAAGCCCGACGCGCGCTACCGCTATCCGGTTTATGCCCGGCCCGGCGACCTGATGGTCATCGACCTGACTCCTTTTTCCGAAGCCCTGGCCGGCAAGCGCATCGTCGGCCGGATTCAGGGCGATACCGTGGTGCCCTACCCGGACCGGCAGGCCATCGAGGCGGATGCGGACTTCGGCCGCCTGGCACCGCCCCTTGCCTGGGTGGACGATCGTATCGACCTCTTTTTTCTCCAGATCCAGGGCTCGGGCCGGATCTATCTGGCCGAGGGCGGCTTCATCCGGGTCCACTACCACGCGGCCAACGGCAGGCCTTACCGCAGCATTGGCCGCCTGCTCATCGACCAGGGCAAGATCCCCGCCGAAGAGATGTCCATGCAGCGGCTCCGGGACTACCTTAGATCCCACCCTGAGGAGATGGACGCCATCCTCAATTACAATCCCAGCTACGTCTTTTTCAAAACAGAAACTTCCGGGCCCATCGGCGCCATCGGTGTGGATCTGACGCCGGCTCGATCGGTGGCCGTGGACCGCCGGGTCTTTCCCATGGCCGCCCCGGCTTTTCTGCAGACGCAGATCCCGGTGGTGGACGGCACCGGCCGCATCGACCGCTGGATGGACTTCTCCGCCTTTGCCCTCAACCAGGACACCGGCGGTGCCATCCGCGGGCCGGGGCGGGTGGACATTTTCTGGGGCAACGGTCCCTATGCCCGAATAGCTGCCGGCCACATGCAGCACAAGGGCAACTTCTACCTGTTGGTGCTGGACCCCGAAAGCAAGGTGAGCGCAGCGATTCAGGACAACTGATATTGTCTACCGTTCCAATGATTTCACAGCATCCTCTTATCTTGACACCCCCCTTTAAAACCAGTACTGTTTCTCTTTTTGAAATGAACGCATTTTTATCGCGGTAAAGGAGATATTCATGTTCGGGATCGGAATGCCGGAAATGATCCTCATTCTGGCGGTGGCCCTGATTGTCATCGGGCCCAAGAAGCTGCCGGATCTGGCCAGGTCGTTGGGAAAGGCCATGGGCGAATTTAAAAAGGCGACCAGCGATCTGAAGGAGAGCATGCAGATCGACTCGGAACTCAAAGAGGTCAAGAGCGCTTTTAACGACATCGGGAAGACCACGCCTGCCAAAGATACGGGTGAAGAGGCCGCTGTGGAGGACGAAAAGCTTGCCGATGAGGCCGAGATAGAGATGGCGGAGGAAGACGATGCCGCCCAATCCGGCGATTCCATGGAGCAACTCAAAGCGGCCTTCGACCGCCGCAATCCAAGCGAAGCCGATGCCGCGGAGGCCGCCCCGGTCGACAGCGAACCCACTGAAACGGATTCCGAGCCGGAGTCTAAAACAGGCAAGGAATAAGTAACGTGGCCAATCTGGATACGGAAGACAAAGTTCCCTTTACCGCACACCTCGAGGAGTTGCGCAAGCGGCTGATCACCAGCTTCATCGCCGTCGGCGTCGGATTCGCGATCTCTTACGGGTTCAAGGAAAAGCTGTTTCAAATTTTGACCCAACCGCTGATTTCGGTGATGAAACAGGGGGAAACCCTGATCTATACCGGATTGCCCGAAGCGTTCTTCACTTTCCTCAAGGTCTCCTTTCTTGCCGGACTCATGCTGGCCTCCCCGGTGATCATCTACCAGTTCTGGATGTTCATCGCTCCGGGACTGTATGAGCAGGAGAAGAAACTGCTGGTGCCCATCGTTCTGCTTTCCACAATCTTCTTCGTGGGGGGCTCCCTGTTCGGCTATTTCATCGTTTTTCCTTACGGATTCGATTTTTTCCTGGGGTTTGCCACGGAAACCATCCGGCCCATGCCCTCCATGAAGGAATACTTGAGTTTTTCGGCCAAGCTGTTGCTGGCCTTCGGGCTGGTTTTCGAACTGCCCCTGGTGATCACCTTTCTGGCCAAGCTGGGCATCGTTTCCGTTCCCTTTTTAAAGAAAAACCGCAAATACGCCCTGCTGCTCTTTTTCGTGGGCGCCGCCATCCTGACGCCGCCGGATGTGGTCACCCAGATCATGATGGCCCTGCCGTTGATGGTGCTTTACGAAATCAGCATTATCGGCGCCCGGATTTTCGGCCGCAAAGAGAAGCCGGCCGAAACCACCACCGAAAGCACCGCCGAAACCGAGGGTGCGAAAGATTCATGACCCATTCGGCAGCATCTTTGCGGTACCGGCTATCCCTTGAGGAGACAGCCGCCGGCACCGGTTTTTTTGCCCCGGTTCCCCAAAACCCAACGACATTTTCGGACGGAGTGCGCTACCTGCAGCAACATCCCAACGATGCTTTCATGCATCATTATCTGCTTGGATGCATCGCGGCGATGGACCTGGATGCCGTTCAGGAATTATTGCGATCCGAGACCGGCGACGACCCGATCATCCGGGCGCTGCTGCTGGAAGCCGCCCTGATTTACGATCACCTGCCCGGGCTGCGCAATCAATTCAAGCGCCGTGAAATCAAGATCCTTGCCGATGCGACCCCCCTGGTGGATCTGCGATCCGAAATTTTGCCCGATCAGGCCCTTCACCGGCAGTGGGCCGCGCTGTTTCGCGCCAACCTGACGTGCCATCGCCCCCTGCCGCCCCCGGAAAAAACGGGCCTCGCCTTTCCCGTAGACGGTGTGGACGGCAACGAGCCGCCGCTGCCGGAAGGCGCCCACCTGCAAGCCATCATTGAGGCCTCGAAGCCGGATTCGCAATTTCCCGGCCGAACCCGGCCGCCCCTGCAGGAAACCATCGACCGCGCCCTTACCGCCCTCGAAGCCCTGGATCTTTTCGAAGGCGGCGAGCTACGCCATCAGTCTTCATTGAGCCCGATCGCTCTAATGCGCAAATGGCGCTTTTCCCACCAGGTGAACAGCGGCGAGTTGGCCTATACCCTTTCCGGTGTACAGACTTCCTACGGCCGCGGGCTGTCCCTGGAGGCGGCCCGGGCGTCGTGTCTCATGGAAGTGGTCGAGCGCTGTTCCTCCTTTGCCGGGGTCGCGGAGTCCGGCATCACGGGAACCCTTCGACCCCATCCGCTCCTCCATGGCCGCCGGTCCCGGCTGGCCGCCGAGGGCTATCCGCTGCTGGACCCCAACAGCCTCTGCCTGGAAGTTCCCTACCGGGACGAAGCCCTTTACTGGATGGAAGGGGAGCGGGTGACCCTTGATGGATTTTCGCCGGTGTGGGTGCCGGTGCAATGCGTCTACCTGTTCTGCAACCTGGATGAACGCGCTCTGTTTTCCGGATTGGGCTCTACCGGGCTGGCATCGGGAAACATCATAGCCGAGGCCCGGCTCAGCGCCCTTTACGAACTGATCGAACGGGACAGCGAAGCGGTCAACCCGTTTCACCCTTCGCGATGCTTTCGGGTTTATGCCGAGGACGAACGGATCGGCGCATTGGTTGAGGATTACCGGGCGCGAGGAATCCACCTGCAGTTTCAGGATATCAGTCCGGCTTTCGGCATCCCCTGCTGCAGCTGCTTCGTGACCCACCGGGACGGGACCGTAGTCCGGGGCAGCGGGGCCAACCTGAATGGCAGGCAGGCGGTACTGTCAGCACTTACCGAAACGCCCTACCCCTATCCCATGGGGCCGCCCTCTGCCCCTGCCCTTCCCGATCTGCCCTGGCTGCAATTCGAATCGCTGCCGGACGTTTCCACCGGTTCGCCGGAAAAGGATTCGGTTCGGGTGGAGAAAACCTTGTCGGCCAACGGATTTGAGCCCATTTATGTAGACCTGACCCGCAAAGACTTGAAAATTCCGGTGGTCAGGGCCCTGGTGCCGGGACTCGAAATAATTGCGGACTTTGACCGGACCAGCCGCATCAATCCGCGCCTGTTCAATAACTATCTAAAAATACATTATAAAAATGATTCATGATTCCCATTGACACAGGCCATCAGGATTGGTAGAAAAATCAGGCGGAGTGATTTGGGGCGTTAACCAATTTAAATAAGGAGAGTGGAGGTTATGGGTAAACGTACAATTATTCTGGCAGCGGTATGTGTGGCGCTGATGTTCGCCGCCGGGGCCGTCTACGCCGCTACGGCGGTGGACGATGTGATCCACATGGAAAACAAGGCTTACGAGAAGCATACAAAAGCCATTGTCGACTTCAGCCACAAGAAGCACAACGAGGAGTACAAGATTGGCTGCGGCGAATGCCATCATGACGACAAGGGCAAGCCGCTCAACAATCTGAAGGCGGGAGACGATGTGCAGGGCTGCATCACCTGCCACAAGCTTCCCGGACAGATGCCCGGCTCACTGAAAAAAGAGATGAAGGCCGCCAAGGCGTCCAAAAAGGAAATCGACGCCAAAGAGTTGGAGTATCACGCCGAAGCCCTCCACGCCAACTGCATTGGCTGCCATAAGGACTACAACAAGAAAAACAAGACCAAGGCCGCGCCGCAGGCATGTACCAAGTGTCACCCGAAGAAAAAGTAGTTCCGGCTTTTCTATAGTCCCAATATGAAACGGAGTCCTGCCGCCACGGGTGGCAGGACTCCGTTTTTTTCTTCCGTCCTCCTACGTCCCTCATCCATCGCTTCTCTCGCCGGCAATCGGCACTTTACTGGCAAACAAGAAGAAAGCTGTAGAAGCCGTTTTTGTTAAAAGGGGGCTGTTAACGTTGGGAGACGCGCAGTCGATAGGTTTGCGCCTGGTCGACCAGCGCTTTGGCCCAGACAGGCGTGCCCAATGCATGGATGTGGGTGTACGTGGCCAGGACATTGTTGATGCAGACGCCGTCGCGGCCTTCTATGAAACCGCTGCCTCGCTGCATGGAAAAGGCCAAATTTTGCGATGTGCCTTTCCATTCCTTTACGCTGGAATAGTGAAACTCATGGCCCAGGAGCGTGGTGCCCCGCGCGTAATAAGGATTGTCCCGTTCCACCCGCACGATGGTATAGCCATGGCCCTGGGGCCGTCTGGAAAAGCCGAAAACTGCTGGTAGAACGCCGGCCATGCCAAAAGCGCCTTCCTTTAAATCCAGCCGTTCACCCAGATACATCAACCCTCCGCATTCGGCGTACACGGGCAAGCCGTCCTCGGCCAAGGATTTGAGTTGGCTTCGAAAAGAAACATTGGCCTCCAGTTCCCGGGCATGGGTTTCCGGAAACCCGCCGCCGATGTACAGCGCGTCCACACGCGGAAGGCGTTCATCTTTCAGCGGGCTGGCGAAAACCAGCCGGGCCCCTGCGGCCTCCAAGGCCTCCAGGTTTTCCGGATAGTAAAATTGAAAGGCCGAATCTCTAAGGATGCCAATGACAGGTGCGTCCTTTTTCGGTTCTGGTGTTGAAATTGCTGGATCGTTCTGCCTGCCGGTTTCGACCGGTTCGGCCGTCTCGGCCAGGCGCTGAATGCGGTCGATATCCAAATGCTTTTCGGCCACCTCCCGGATGGCGTCGATAGCTGGTTGTGCCCAACTATGCTCCGGGGTGGGTACCAGCCCCATGTGGCGTTCAGGAAAGCGCTGCTCCCTCAGTTTGGGAACCGCACCCAGAACCGGGATGCCGGTGTATTCCTCGATGCTGCGGGTCAGAATGGATTGATGGCGTTTCCCAGCCACCCGGTTCAAAACCACCCCGCCGATGTGTACAGCAGGATCGAAGGCCGCAATGCCTCCCACCACCGCGGCCATGGTGCGGGTGGTTTTGGTGGCATCGATGCACAAAACCACCGGAAGCCCTAAAAGCTTGGCCAACTCGGCCGTGCTGGTTTCCCCTTTTGTGTCGATGCAGTCGTAGAGTCCGCGGTTGCCTTCGATGAGGGTAAAGTCAGTATTGCGGGTGTGAGTATGGTAGGAGCCGAGAAGAACTTCCCGGTTGATGAGGAAAGAGTCCAAGTTATAGCAGGGCCGGCCGGCTGCCAGTGCCAGCCAGCCGGCGTCAATATAATCCGGCCCTTTTTTAAAGGGTGCAACAGATCTGCCCAGGCTCTTCAGCGCGGCAATGATGCCTACGGAAAAAATGGTTTTTCCAGATCCTCCGCGAAGTGCGGCAACCACGATGCCCGGGGTCGCGGTGGATGGCTGCTTGGATGGAGCCTGTTTCAAAAGTGCTTTCAAGGCGGCGGTTCACCAATGTTTAGGTCAGCCGTCGCAATCCGAAATTAATCTTCGTGCTCGGCCCCAGACTGCTTGCCGGTGCCGGGCAGGCCGTACATGGAAGTGCTGCCCGAAGACCAGTATTCCAGCACACCGTCCTGAACCAGCTGGTTGACGATTTTTTTGGCCACGCGAGGTTTCATGTCCAGGATCTTGGCCAGATCGTTGAAGTAAAACTTGGATTTCATCTTCAATTTTTTGGTCAGACTGTCAACGATCAGCTGTTTTGCCTCTTCGTATTCCATCGGTAACCTCTTTTCTAAAGAAGGCAGGGGGGGCGCGCGGCCTCCCCCTGCACAGATTCATTCATATGAAAAAATTAGAACTTGAATTGCGTGGTCTGACGCCAGGTGTAGTAGGCCGGATCACGGAAATCATCGATGAGATGATGGGTGAATTCAAGCTCGCATTTTTCGAAGAATCGCTCCCAACCGATGCGCTCAGCCCAGTCACCCAGACGCTCGTATTTGTTGGCGCCGGCAGAGTAGGCGTCGACGATCTTTTTGATCGTGGCGGTGGTGGTCGGCCAACGCGGAGTCTCGTTGGGAATGAAGGCTACGACGACCTTGGAGAACTTGGGTGTGCTGATGCGGTTGGAGACCTTACCACCCACCATCAGAACGATGCCGTCACCTTCCTTGTCCGCCAGCGGCATGGAGGGGCACATGGTGTAGCAGTTGCCGCAGAACATACAACGATCGTTGTTCACGGCCACGGATTTTACTTCGGCGTCACCGACTTTGACCTTGGCCGGTTTGATGGCCGCGGTGGGGCAGGCGGCGATGGCCAGAGGAATTTCGCACATTTTGTCCAGGTATTCGTGGTCCAGCAGGGGCGGTTTGCGGTGATAGCCGAGGATGGCGATATCGGAGCAGTGTACCGCGCCGCACATGTTCAAGCAGCAGGCCAGGGAGACGCGCAACTGGGCCGGCAGGCGATGATTCTGGAAATCTTCGAACAGCACGTCCAGGGTGGCCTTGACCGGACCGGAAGCATCGGTGGCCGGGGTGTGGCAGTGAATCCAGCCCTGGGTGTGGATGATGTTGGTGACGCCGGCGCCGGTGCCGCCGACAGGGAACTTGAAGCTGCCGCCGTCGAATTTGCGGCTTTCCAGGTCTTTAACCAGAGGGTCGAGTTTGGCTTTGTCGTCCACCATGAATTCGACGTTGTTACGGGTGGTCCAGCGGACGTACCCTCCGCAGTGCTTGTCCGCGATTTCGCAGATTTCACGGATGTGGGTTACGCTCATCAGGCGGGCCCCGCCCACGCGCACGGTGTAGACTTCATCGCCGCTCTCGGCCACGTGTACCAGAACGCCGGGTTTGAGGATTTCATGATACAGCCACTTGCCCTTATTCTTGGCAATGACTGGCGGATAGAACTTGTCGTATTTTTGCGGGCCGATGTCGGTGATCCGGTTTTCCATCGGTTTGTCGGGATTGTATCCTGAAGAAATAAATGCCATTGGTTTTCCTCCCCTCTATCTCTGGTGTTTCGATCTGAATTCGTTGATGTCGCGCTCCCAGCCGCCAACCTCTTCTTCTTTCCAGAAGATGTAGGGGTTATGGCGCGGTTCCTGGACGTGCTGCGGGACCGGATCGATATTGGTCATTTCGAGCAGCTTCTGGAAGCCCTGACGTTTGATCAACTCACCGAGACGTTCGCGGTTCTTGCCTTCTTCCATCCACCAATCCCAGATGGATTCGATGACTTCCTTGATTTCGTCGTAAGGATCTTCAACTTTGATGAAAGGCACCAGCAGGGAGCCCATTTGGGCACCGTCGAGGATCGGGGCCTTGGCGCCGACGAGCATGGAGCAGCCACGGTCATCACCGATGTGCAGAGCGCGCGGCATGACGTTGATGCAGTGCATGCAGCGGGTGCACTCTTTGGTGTTGATGGAGAGTTTGCCGCCTTCGTATTTCATACACTGGGTGGGGCACAGGCCGATGACCTCTTTTTCAATGTCGAATTTGCCCCAGTCGCGGCCGCTGTGGGCGCCGGCGTTGGGCAGAAATTCGCCGCCAACATAGCCGGCAACGGCTTCCTGGTCGATTTTGATGTCGTCTCTCCAGGTACCGACGAAGGAGATGTCGGCGCGGGCGATGGAGGCCACGCAGCAGTTGGGGCAGCCGTCGAACTTGAATTTGAACTTATAGGGGAAGGCCGGACGGTGCAGCTCGTCCTGATATTCCTGGGTCAGTTCGTAGCAGATCGCCTGGGTGTCGTAGCAGGCATACTCGCAGCGTGCTTGGCCGATACAGTCGGAAGGGGTCCGCAGGTTGGAGCCGGAGCCGCCCAGGTCCTGATCGAACTTGTGGGTCATTTCGTAGAAGATTTCTTCCAGCTGCGGAGTGGAGGTGCCGATGAAGATGATATCCCCAGTGGAGCCATGCATGTTGGTGATACCGGAGCCGCGAAATTCCCACAGGTCGCAGAGGTTTTTCAGAAACTCGGTGGTGTAGAACTTGCCGCCGGGCTGGTTGATGCGCATGGTGTGAAAGTGAGCCACGCCGGGGAACTGCTGCGGCTGGTCGCAGTAACGGCCGATAACGCCGCCGCCGTAACCGAAAACGCCCACGATACCGCCGTGTTTCCAGTGGGTCACGCCGTCTTTAAAGGAGAGTTCCAATACGCCCAGAAGGTCTTCGACACAGTCCTGGGGAACCTGGAATTCCACGTTGTTCGCGTTCTTGGCCCTGCTCGCGGCTTCCTGCTTCAGGTCCGACACGAAGCTAGGCCACGGACCGGACTCAAGCTGGTCCAACAAAGGGGTTGCATGCTTTGCCATCTTTTACCTCCATTTGAATTGATAGTAAACCAACCTGCCAAAAGAAAAACAAGAACCGGCCCCGCCGGGGGCTTAGTGGTCACCTCCTCTCAAATTTTTTTTCTGCAATTATTGTCGGGAGTGTTAAAATTGCGTGGTTATCATCATTCAATCTGCAAGGGGCAGATATAGAATTAATCATGGAACTTGTCAATAAAAAAGCAGGATTTCCAGCGGTTAACCAATAAACGGCGTGGCACCTTGATCGTTTATACAAAATATTGGTGATCCCATGAATAAGAGCCCATGATATGGTATTAGATATGGCTTGACCACCGGCCGCTGACCCGATGATCCAAAATAATGCCGTGGTGACGGCTACCACCCGGTGCGGCTATGCCGGCCAACCGGTCAGCAACCGTGAAACCGCATCGATGTGATGGGCCAGGTTGGCTTCGATAATCTGGTGTTCTTCGCTGTGTCGATCGAACACGCGCTTCGTTATTTCAGCGGCGCGGTCCCTTAAATCGGTTTTTCCTTGCTGTTTCAGGTATTGGCAGAAAAAACGGGGAAAGGCTTCAGGAAAACCGCTTAACCGGGCGGTCAGGTCAAGGCCTTGAAAAAAGCCTTCGATGACGGGTGTCAGGCAGCGATCCGGCGCCCAGGCGATCTCGGACACCCCGTCTATGCGATCCAGACGCATGCGCAGGGTCAGGTGCAGAAAAAACGCCTGCAGCATGTCCAACATTTCATTTTCATTCGTTGGTGTTGCGCCGGTACAGTTCATGGGGCGATAGCCCCGCACCGTGATCAGCTTGACAGCTGTCCGCTCTTTTTCCAGCCTGACGACAAAGTCGCCGGCGGCATGATGCCAGGGGAAGATTTGTTGGGTGGTGACCGGGTCGTAGCAGGCGGTCAGAATCATGGCCATATTGCGATACAGGACCGCCTCCTGGTTTTCCGAAAGCAGACAGGGGTCTGCCTTGCCATCCCAGACCACGATGCGCGGTTCGATCGCTACATTCTTCACGGTCAGGTGAAATTCGTGAAAGCCGTCGAACCAGTCCCCGAGAAACATGGGCAGCCCATCCTCATCCATATCCATCGCATAAACGGTAGGAACCCAGCCGAAGGGACGCTGCTCGTTAAGCTGTTGCAGGGCCCGGGCCTCCCGTAGAACGTTCTTTCGACCGGCTGCGGTTGTCGCCACGTTGGCGACCAGGGAAATCCGTTTTTTTCTGGCGGTTACCTCGATGCGCGCCGGATGGTAAAAGGAGCCGTGCTTTTCCAAGAAGATGGTCACCCGCTCCAGGTCTTCCTCGGACAGCGGCTGTTCCATTTTGTGGGACGCAGCTTGCAGGACCCGCTGCCAGCGGGAAGCTGCGCAAAACCGCGAAACCGCCTGAAAATAACTGCCGTAAGTGATGGCGGTGGCATCGAGCGGTCCCGATGGTCCGGTTTGATCCAGGCGGCTGGTCGGCAATGGCCGATTCCACCAGGGGTGGGTTTGGCTGATGGGATGATCGGTCGTTGCTAAAAAATAAGCAATTTCGGGCATGGGGTAGTCGCCATGGTAACAACGTACATGCAGCGTGAATCCGGCCTTGCTCTCTTGAACGCCGGCCGAAATCCCGGCCTGGGGTCAGGAGCGATGTGGCTCCAGCTCTTTCAGGATTTCCGGCGCCACCTGGTAGCCCAGTTCCATGGCCTTGTCGGCATGCTCCACCGCAAGGGCCGTTTGCCCGTCTTCCAGGTAGGCGATGGCCAGATTGTTGTGGGCGACGGCAAATTCCGGGGAAAGATCTATGGCTTTCAGGTTGGTTTCTATGCTTTCCTTGATCTGGCCGTTCATCAGATAGGCGTTGGCCAGCGTGGCAAAGGCCTGAATGAACCGAAAATTGAACGCCGTGGCCTTCTTCAGGGCTTTGATGGCCCCCTCTAGGTCGCCCTGCTGGAGCAGTACAAAACCGATGTTGCCCCATCCTTCCGAAAAACTGGGCTTCATTTTGACGGCACGCCGATTCCAGTCCAGGCAGCCATCCAGGTCGCCGCGCTTGAGGCGGATGCCGCCTATCTGGACATAGGCCTCGGCCAGACCCGGGCTGCACTCGATGGCCGTCATCAGCGATTTCTCGCCTTCTTCAATTTTTCCCTGACCCAGCAGGGCCACGGCAAGATTATAGTGGGACGTCCCGCAATCGGGATTCGAGGCAATGGCGCGTCGCTGCTCTTCGATAAACGCTTCGGCGTTGGGTGCTTTCGACATGGTCACATCCTTTTCCGGCAGTTTTGCCGTTATGTTATTACATGAAATCAAGACCCGTAGCCCGACTGCTGTTTCGTGTCAAGGAAAATAATTCCGGCCAGCATGCTTTTTGCTTGACATAAGACCCCTGCTTCCTTAGTGTTTTTGACATCATTGGTTTTACCGTCCAGACGGCTCACCTTCGGACCGTCGCTTTCTGAACCTACAGGATCGTATGATGTCGATACCGGAGAACATCGGGGACTTTGCCAAAACAAGCGCCGCCCTGTGGCGCGCCTTTGGTGACAAATCCCCGTTTCGCAAGCCCCGCATCCGGTCCTAACGGCGACACCTTTTCCCAACAAACGATACATTCTCAGGAGGTAACATGAACCCAGGATGTTATACCGCTATCGTAACGCCTTTCGACGGCGACGCGGTCGATGAATCAGGGCTTGCCCGTCTGGCCGACTTTCAGATTCAAAACGGCATTACCGGTATTCTTGCCGTGGGCACCACTGGTGAAAGCCCCACCCTGGCCTGGAAGGAACACCACCATGTGGTCCAGACCTATGCTCGTCTGGCAAAGGGGAAATGCCTGTGCATCGCAGGGGCGGGAAGCAACAACACCAAAGAAGCACTGTCCGCCACGCGAGAGGCTGCCGAAGCGGGCGTGGATGCCGTCTTGCTGGTCGACCCTTACTATAACGGCCCCAGTTCCATGGAAATTCGTAAGGAATACATCGCTCCGGTCGCTGCCGAATTTCCCGACCTGACGATCATTCCCTATGTGATTCCCGGCCGTACCGGCGCCCAACTGTTTCCCGAAGACCTGGCCCTTTTGTACAAGGCCCATCCCAATGTCAGCACGGTGAAGGAAGCCACGGGAAACCCGGATAACATGCGTCGTACCCGGCAATGCTGCGGGCCCGATTTCACCATTCTCTCCGGCGATGACGGGATGACCTATGAAATGATGACCAATCCGGATATTGCCGCTGCGGGGGTGATTTCCGTGGTTTCCAACATCGCCCCCAAGGCTATGGTCGAACTGGTTGATCTGTTGAGGGCCGGAAAGACCGATGCGGCCAAAACCCTGGCCGATGCGCTTTTGCCTCTTTTCGGGCTGGTAACGGTGGTCACCAAAGAGCCGACGCCTTACGGTGAAGTGGTCTGCCGGGCGCGCAACCCGCTGGCGATCAAGACCCTGATGCAGCTGCTGGGCATTCCTTCGGGACCCTGCCGGCCGCCGTTGGGCAAGATGAGCCGCACCGGGCTGGAAAAGGTGGTGTCCATCGCCAAGACCGTGCAGACCAACAATCCGGAAATATTGGCGCCTCTGGCGGCGTTTTTCGATGTGGATATCGATGCGCGCCTGAATGACGAGAATTTATGGGAGGGGCTGTATTATCCTTCGTACTAAAGTTTGAGAAACGCGTAAAAGAACCAGATTCGTCATGCCGGACTTGATCCGGTATCCAGAACACGTTGAGATTACTGGATTCCGGCCTGCGCCCGAATGACGAAAAACAGAGCGGATCGTGGAATGCAAAACCGCCCCACCCGACGGATCGGGTGGGGCGGTTGGTTTTTCAGGAAGCAGGGAAAGAGTCGTTTTTCATTCCGAAGGCGGCTGGTCGGGCAACGTGCCGGCCTGCTGCTCGGGGTCGGTCTGCTTGAACAACACCCCCTGGAGCCACTCCAGACCGAATTTAAGCAGTTCGACTTCGTCGTTCCTGATTTTCTCCACGGTAGCGTCATCCACATCGAAGCGCTTGAGAAAAGAGCTTTCGAAAACAAACTCCCGGAATTTGTCGATGTCGTAGCTCACCAGGAAAAACATCTGTTTGGCTTTTTCGGTCAATTTGATGCTGGCCGGAAAAGAGCGCTTGCGGACCACCAGGTCGGTCCATTGGCTGTTGACCTCGTCTCTCAAATCGACGCCCTGGTCCTGGCGCCACTCGGCCACGGTCCACTCGGTGTCTTCTTCGAACCCCTTGCAGTGGGGCTCGTTGACAAAAAAGAAAAAGCCCTCGTCATCGGCCCCTTCCTTGTGCTGCAAGGTGGCTGTGCCCAGCGGATAATAGCGGCAGGACGTCGGACGGTCCTCGTAGATGATGCACCCTGTTTCATCCTTGACAAAGGGGCAGGATTCGCGCTCGTCGTCCAGCAGCTTGAGGGTCACCATGGGCAGGTCGGTTTTCTCCAGAATCTGCGGCTCGGTATAAATGGCGAGAAACTCCCTCGAAGAAAGGCCCAACCTGTTTTTCATCTGGATGATGTCGTACGGCGTCAAAATGATATTGATGCCCCGGCAGCATTGGGTGAAGCACGGCACGCCGGGGTGGCATTTGAATTTGAACTGGCTGTTGAATCCCAAGCGTACCGGCGAAATACAGGCGGTTTTATCCAGTTGGTCCATTTTTATTGTGTCCTTTTTCTCTCTGTTGGAATATTGGGCGGACCCTACCCAAGGCCGCAACCAAAGTCAAACGCAAATCCCATGTGCAGGTGCTGCGGAAAAGCAAACGGGACCGGCGGAAAAACACACCGGCCCCGTTGATTGCTTCTGCGGCTGTTTGTCAGGCTATTTTACCTTGCCCGCACGCCAGGCTTCGATCAGCTTGTCGTAGTCGACGGTTTCTCCTTTGGGCTTTTCGTTGGCCAGCTTGGCCTTGGGAGAGCCCGGCTGGTTCAGCCAATAGGATTCATCTTTTTCCGGATTCAGTTTCGGACCGCATTCACCCTGAGTTTTGGAGCGTGCGATACGTTCCAGCACCCGGTCCATCTCCTTGGCCAGGTTGTCCATGGCGGTATCCACGGTAACTTCACCGGAAACGGCCTCACCGATATTCTGCCACCAGAGCTGGGCCAGTTTGGGATAGTCGGGCACATTGACGCCGGTGGGGGTCCAGGCCACGCGTGCCGGGCTGCGGTAGAATTCCACCAGGCCGCCCAATTTGGGGGCGCGCTCGGTGAAGGACTCATGCCGGATGTCGCTGTCCCGGATGGGGGTCAGGCCGACATGGGCTTTTTTCAGGGAGGTGGTTTTGCACACGCAGAACTGGGCGAAGAGCCAGGCGGCTTTGCGCCGATCCAGCGGGGTGCTCTTCATGAAGGTCCAGGAACCGCAGTCCTGGTAGCCCAGTTTCATGCCTTCTTCCCAGTAGGGGCCGTGGGGCGAGGGAGCCATGCGCCATTTGGGGGTGCCGTCTTCGTTGACCGTGGGGCCGGGTTCGACCATGCTGGGCAGAAAGGCCGTGTACCAGAAAATCTGCTGGGCCACGCTGCCGTTGGCCAGAAAGGGCAGGTAGGTATAGAAATCCATGCCCAGGCTGCCCGGAGGGGCATATTTTCTCAGCCATTCCATGTATTTGCGCAGAGAGTATTTGGCCGCTGGCCCATTGGCGGCTCCGCCGCGGGCCACGGTGGCGCCCACCGGCTGGCAGCCTTCCATGCGGATGCCCCATTCGTCTACGGGCTTGCCGTTGGGAATGCCCTTGTCGCCGGCACCGGCCATGGAGAGCCAGGCATCGGTGAAACGCCAGCCCAGGTCCGGCGCTTTCTTGCCGTAGTCGTTGTGGCCGAAAACGGCCTTGCCGTCGATTTCACGGACATGTTCGGTGAAGAACTCGGCAATGTCCTCGTAGGCCGACCAGTTGACCGGCACGCCCAACTCATAGCCATAGAGTTCCTTGAACTGTTTCCGGAAATCCTCACGCTTGAACCAGTCGTAGCGGAACCAGTAAAGGTTGGCAAACTGCTGGTCGGGCAGCTGATAGAGTTTTCCGTCCGGGCCGGTGGTAAAGGATTTGCCCATGAAGTCGTCCACATCCAGGGTCGGCAGGGTGACATCCTTGCCTTCGCCCTTCATGAAGTCGGAAAGGGGAACCACGTATCCGTAGCGGGCGTGCGTGCCGATCAGATCGGAGTCGTTGATCCAGGCGTCGTAAATGTTTTCGCCTGAAGCCCACTGGGTTTGTAGTTTTTCGATAACGTCGCCTTCCTGGATCAGGTCGAAAGAGACCTGGATGCCGGTGATCTCTTCGAAGGCCTTGGCCAGTGTCTTGGCCTCATATTCGTGGGTGGGGATGGTTTCGGACACTACCTTGATGTTCATGCCTTTAAAAGGCTTGGCCGCGTCCATGAACCACTGCATTTCTTTGAGCTGCTGTTTTTTAGTGAGGGTCGAGGGCTGGAACTCTTCATCGACCCATTTCTTGGCCGCGTTCATATCCGCCATGGCCGGACCGGCCGCCATGACGAACATCAGCGCCAAAGCCATACCTATAAAACCCGTTTTGCGCAAAATTCCTTTCATTAGGACTCCTCCTTTTAGCCTTCAGGGGGGTGGGGGTGGGGCTATCGGACGCCATCGCGGTCGTGAAGGCTGTAACCGGCCCGCGAGAGGCAAACGTCCTTATCGTGTTTAAGATAATGTTTCTATGCTGCGCTATCCCCAGCGCATGACCACAAACATCCAGACAATCGCAATCGGCATCGCCAGCCACAGATTCAGGTCGGTTAAGCCCAGCCAGGCCAGGTGAATGTAGGCGGTGCCCAGCAGGCCGACAAAAAACCGCGTGCCCCGGGTGGTCGGGATTTTGAGAAATCCGCTGCGTTCGATGGTCGGCGAGGCCAGCTCCCAAACGAACATGCCGAGAATCATCAAAAAAATCGTGCTGAAAAAAATCGCCGTGGGTACCGTCCAGTACATCCATTCGAAATTCATAGCGACGTCTCCTTACACGCGACCCAGGGCAAAGCCTTTGGCCAGGTGGTTGCGTACGAACCAGATGACCAGTGCGCCCGGCACGATGGTGAGGATGCCATTGGCGGCCAGAAGACCCCAGTCCAGACCGGTGGCGCTGATGGTGCGGGTCATGGTGGCAACGATCGGCTTGGCTTCGGTGACCGTCAGGGTCCGGGCGAAGAGAAGTTCGACCCAACTGAACATGAAGCAGAAAAACGCCGTTACCCCGACGCCGGCTCGGATCAGCGGCAGAAACAGGACGAAAAAGAACCGGGGGAAGGAGTAGCCGTCGATAAAGGCCGTCTCGTCGAGTTCCTTGGGGATGCCGGACATGAAGCCTTCCAGGATCCATACGGCCAGCGGCACGTTGAACAGGCAGTGGGCCAGAGCAACGGCAATATGGGTGTCGATCAGATTGAACGTGGAGTAGAGCTGAAAATAGGGCAGCAGAAATACCGCTGGCGGGGCCATGCGGTTGGTCAGCAGCCAGAAAAACATCTGCCCGTCGCCGAGGAATTTGAAGCGTGAAAAGGCATAGGCAGCCGGTAGGGCAAAAGCCAGGGACATGATCGTATTCAGGCTGACATAGATCATGGCATTGATATAGCCCGAATACCAGGTTGGATCGGTGAAGATTTTAATATAGTTTTTGAAGGTCAGGTTGGCCGGGTAAAGGGAAAAATTGCTTAAAATATCGGCATTGCTGCGCAGCGACATGTTGAGCATCCAGTAAATGGGAACCACCAGCAGCACAAAATAGAAGATCAGTGCCCAGGATCGTTTTCGAATTTTCATGATGCTTTTTCTCCTTTCCCGACGTTCAGGAGAGCCTGGTAGAAAATGAAACTGAACAGCAGTACGATGAGAAAATAAATCAGGGAGAAGGCCGCCGCCGGTCCGAGGTCGAATTGGCCGGTGGCCAGTTTGACCAGGTAGATGGAAAGAAAGGTGGTCGAGTTGCCCGGCCCGCCGCCGGTCAGGGCATAAGGCTCGGCGTAGATGAGAAAGCTGTCCATCCACCGCAGCAGAACGGCGATGGTGAGAACGCCCCGCATTTTGGGCAGTTGAATATAGAGAAAAACTGCCCAAGGCGAGGCCCCGTCAATTTTGGCGGCCTGATAGTAGGCTTCAGGGATGGCGCGCAGTCCGGCGTAGCAGAGCAGCGCCACCAGCGGGGTCCAGTGCCAGACCTCCATGAGCATCAGGGTGATCCAGGCATAGGAGGGCCGGGCGGTATGGTCGAAGGGCACCTTGAGAAGATCCAGGCTGTTGATGCCGACGCCGAACAGGCCGATGTCCGGCCGGGTGAAGATGATCCAGATGGTGCCGATTACGTTCCAGGGAATCAGCAAGGGGATGGCCAGGGTGACCAGGCTGGCGGAGACTCCCCATCCTTTTTTGGGCATAGCCAGGGCAATCAGGATGCCCAGAGGAATTTCGATCAGCAGGACCAGACCGGAGAAGACAAACTGGCGCCCGAGGGCATCGTGCAGACGATGGTCGGTCAACATCTCCTTAAACCATTCGGTGCCCACGAAAACGGCGTTGCCCGGACCGAAGATATCCTGAATAGAGTAATTGACGACCGTCATCAGGGGGATGATGGCACTGAAGGCGACGACGATAAAAACCGGCAGTACCAGGTACCAGGCGCGATTGTCTTCCCATTTATCCATGGATGGGATCCTCTCTCTATCGAATCGACTATCGAACCAGTCGTTCGTCAGCAAACAGCTTGGTGTACTCCGGCGGAAACCTCAACCAGGCCTTGTTTTCCGGAATCGGGTGCCCTTCGGGGACCCTGGCGTGCAGGGCGTAGCCGTTGAGGGCAACCGTGAGAATTTTAAAAGCGCCCTGATCGTCCACGGATTTCAAGGCGACCGGGATCCCGCCGTCGACGGCCTCGCCATGCACCTCCAGGTGCATGGGGCGAATACCGATTTCAAGTTCGCCGCCGGCCTCGGCTCCGCGGGCCGCCGTGGCCGGATCCAGGGCAATGGTTGCGCCATCGAACCGGGCGTTTTGTCCCTCGATGGTGCAGGGCAAAAAATTCATTCCCGGGCTTCCGATAAAATACCCTACGAACTTGTGTTTGGGGTTTTCGAACAACTCCTGCGGGGTCCCGATCTGGTAGATTTCGCCGTTGTTCATCAGAATGACCTGATCGGCAAACGTCAGGGCCTCCACCTGATCATGGGTGACGTAAATCAGGGTCAGTTTCAGCTGTTCGTGAATCTCTTTGAGCTTGCGGCGCAAGTGCCATTTCAGATGGGGGTCGATGACGGTAAGCGGTTCGTCGAAGAGCACGGCCGCCACGTCGCTGCGCACCAGGCCGCGGCCCAGCGAAATTTTTTGTTTGGCATCGGCGGAAAGGCCGGCCGCTTTTTTATTTAAGACGTCGGTCAGGTCGAGCATCTCGGCCACTTCCCGCACCCGCAAGTCGGTATCGGTTTTGTTGAAGCCCCGGTTTTTCAAGGGAAAGGCCAGATTTTCGAATACGGTCATGGTGTCGTAAAGCACCGGAAATTGAAACACCTGGGCGATATTGCGTTTTTCCGGAGGCAGGGCGGTGACGTCCGCGCCGTCGTAAAGCACGCGTCCCTTGCTGGGCTTGAGCAATCCGGAGATCACGTTGAGCAGGGTGGTTTTGCCGCAGCCGGAGGGTCCTAAAAGGGCATAGGCCCCGCCGTCCTCCCAGATGGTATCGATCTCCTTGAGGGCGTAGTCCGATGGTTGCCGCGGATTGGGATAATAGGAGTGGGCGATGTGATCGAATTCTATGCGCGCCATAACGGCCTCCTGGAAAACGGCTAAACAGCCGGTGGGGCAGCCATCAGCCGACCGGCGGTGTCGTATACGAAAAGGTGCCCGGGGTTGATGAAAACGGTGATCTCGCTTCCTATGGAATAGGTATTCACGCCGTTTTGCTGCACAACGAAAGCCTGCTTGCCGTGATGGACGTAGATAAAGGTTTCCGATCCGTTGATTTCGGACAGTTCCACTTTTCCGGTGATGGCAATGTCTGCTTCCTGCCTTCGGGAGAGCCACAGATGGTTGGACCGAAAGGCAAACCGATACTGCCCCTCGGCAAGCCTGGCCAGGTGACCGGTCAAGGGAATCGGAATCCCGTCACCCATGACGGCTTTCCCGGCGGAGATGTCCGCATCCAGGGCGTTGATGGGCGGGTCGCTGAATACCTCCGCGGCCCGCAGGGTTTCAGGGCGCTGATACACCCGGGCGGTGGGGCCGGTCTGCAATACGCGCCCTTCGTCGAGGACGACACTGTGGCCGCCCAGCATCAGGGCCTCGGAAGGCTCGGTGGTGGTATAGACCACGATCGCCGACCGTTTCCGGAAAATTTCCTGAAGCTCCACGCGCAGTTCTTCGCGCAGTTTGTAGTCCAGATTGACCAGCGGTTCATCCAGCAGCAGAAGCTGGGCTTCTTTCACCAGCGCACGGGCGATGGCGGTGCGCTGCTGCTGGCCGCCGGACAATTCTGCCGGTGCCCGGTCCAGCATCTCTTCCAGGTGGAGCATGGCGGCGGTTTCGCGAACCCGCCGATCGATCTCTTTTTTTCCCACGCCGCTGATTTTCAAAGGGGAGGCGATATTGTCGTAGACGGTCAGGGAAGGATAATTGATGAACTGCTGGTAAACCATGGCGACGCTTCTTTTTCGAACGGAAACGCCGGTCATGTCCTGCCCGTCGATCAGGAGCTTCCCTTTTGTGGGCCGGTCCAACCCGGCCATGATGCGCAAAAGTGAGGTCTTTCCCGCCAGAGTCCGGCCCAGGAGGACATTCAGCGATCCGGGGGCGAACTCCAGATTGATTTCAGACAGGTATGTCTCCCGCCCGACGATCTTGGTGATTTCCTGGAGAATCAAACCCATGGCGTTGACTCCGGATCGGTATGAAAAAACGAAAAGATTGTGTTCGGAATTCTCACTGATTCAATCTACAATATTGTTATCATTGGGTTCATATTTTCGCAAGTGAAAATGTATTTCGTATTTCCTGTTATTCGATTTGGGGCAAAAAATCCGTCAGGCGACATGCAGGGCCACTTCGGCTGCGGCGATAATTTCCGACAACCCGGCGGGCGGTTGCCGATCGGTGAACAGGCCGTCGATTTCCGCGACGTTGCCCAGTCGGACCATGGCGTTGCGGCCGAATTTGGTATGATCGGCGGCCAGAAAAACGCTCCGGGAATTGTCCATGATGGCCCGGGCCGCCCGCACCTCGCGGTAGTCGAAATCCAGCAGCGTACCGTCGATGTCGATGCCGCTGATGCCGATAATGCCGTAATCCACCTTGAACTGGTTGATGAAGTCGATCGTCGCCTCGCCAATGATGCCCTGGTCCCGGTGGCGGACCAGGCCGCCGGCAACGATGACCTCGAAATTTTCGTTTACACTCATAATCGAAGCCACGTTGAGGTTGTTGGTGATTACCCGCAGCCGCTTGTGATTGCTCAGGGCGCGAGCGATGGCTTCGGTGGTGGTGCCGATATTGATGAACAGGGAGGAGTTGTCCGGAACGTGGTTGGCCAACAGCTGTGCAATTTTCTGCTTTTCCCTGAAGCAGAGCACTTTCCGCTCGTTGTAGGCCACGTTTTCCGTCGATGTGAGAACCGCGGCGCCGCCGTGATAGCGGCACAAAAGGCCTTTTTCGCTGAGGGTGTTGATGTCCCGGCGGATGGTCTGCGGGGTCACCGCAAATGCGCCGGCCAGGGCGTCTATGGTAACGAAGCCCTGTGCCTGGACCATTTTGCGGATTCTTGCGTGGCGCTTGCGAACCGGTTCCGCTTTCCCGTTGCGATTCGGCGTTGAGGGCATTGTTGCGGGGTCTCCCCTTTTATTTGCTGCGGCCCTTTTTTCGTTAAAGAAAGCTCCCTGTAAAACTGGCTTAAAACGAAAATAAAAAGGTGACAATACAGGGCCGATGTGGTATTTTCTATCTATATGGAGCAAAAAATCAGTATTATTTTTTCGATATGTGTACCAGTCATCCAATTTTTTCTCAAGTGAAAATAGCGGTGATGACATTGCGGAGACCTGAACCGGCCTCCCCGAGGGCAGACGAATGAAGGAAACGGTTCTTTCCACCCAGGTGTTGATTGTCGGCGGCGGCGCCACAGGCACGGGGCTGGCAAGAGATCTGGCCCTGCGGGGCCTTGCGTGCATCCTGGTCGAAAAGCAGGACATCAACGCCGGAGCATCGGGCGGCAACCATGGGTTGCTGCACAGCGGCGCCCGGTATATCGCCTCGGATCCACACTCCGCACGGGAGTGCTGCGAGGAAGGGGCCCTGCTCAAGCGCCTGGCTTCCCAATGCGTGGAGGATACCGGCGGGTTTTTTGTGGCCGTGCCGGGAGACGATGAAGCGTACATCGCCGATTTTGCCGACCGCTGTGCCGCAAGCGGCATCCAAGCCGAAGCCGTCGACCCCAAAGACGCCCTGGAAATAGAGCCCTGTCTTTCTCCGGACGCCATTGCCGTTTTCGCCTTGCAGGACGCCACCATCGATCCGTTCATGCTGTCTTTGGACAACCTGGCGCAGGCGCGATCGCTGGGAACGGAAGTGCTGCTGCACCACAAGGTGTTGGGTTTCGACAAGCGGAAGGGGCGCATCGAAACCGTGCGGTTACGGGATTTTCACAGCGGCAGGGAGGTCCGGATTCACGCCGAGCAGATCGTCAACGCTTCCGGGGCCTGGGCCGGCGAGGTCGCGGCCATGGCCGGCGCCCCCATCGACATGGTTTATTCCCAGGGAAGCCTGGTGATCAGCCAGGGCCGCCTCGGCCAGCGGGTGATCAACCGGCTGCGCAAGGCCGCGGATGCCGACATCCTGGTGCCGGCGGGGACCGTTTCTATTTTCGGAACCACCTCCAAACGGATCGATGCACCGGATCACTGCCGACCCACCACGGCTGAAATCGATGCCATGATCGATGATGGCAAAGCCATGGTGCCGCAGCTTGCCACCACGCGATATATCCGCGCCTATGCCGGCGTTCGGCCTCTGGTACGGTCGGGAAGCGGATCGGACGACCGGGCCGTGAGCCGCGGCTTCTCACTTCTGGATCATGAAAACCACGGTCTGGACAATTTCATCACCATTACCGGGGGCAAGCTGACCACTTACCGGCTCATGGCGGAGAAGACGGCCGACCTCGTCTGCCGGCGGTTGGGCAACACAGAGCCCTGCAGGACCGCCATAGACCCGTTGCCGGCGTCCAGCCAGGCCCAATATACGGAACCCGGGTTGACCCCAAAATTGTGGTTCAAGAAAAACGACCCCGGAGACCTGTTGTTGTGCGAGTGCGAAATGGTCTCCACCAGCGTCTTCAACGAGATCGCCGCGAGCCTGACCCACAACGGCCATCGGCCGGGCCTGCGTGAGATCGGACAGCGCAGCCGGGTCGGCAAAGGGCCCTGCCAGGGATCGTTCTGCAGCCTGCGCATGGCTGCGCACATGTACGACCAGGGCATGCTGAAAGACGGCGAGGGCATCGACGAACTCAAGGATTTTCTCAACGAACGCTGGCGCGGGATGCAGCCGCTGTTATGGGGGCCGGCAGTCGCCCAGGCCGAATTGCAGGAGGCTTTGCACTGCGGGTTGCTGGGGTTGGAAGTGGGAGAGACGATTTAACCCCCAAACAAAGCTTATCGATATGCAAGCAAACAACACCCCTTCCTTCGATGTAATGGTCGTCGGTGCCGGCATGGCCGGCATGGCCGCGGCCCTGTTCGCTGCACGCAAGGGCCTGTCCGTGGCCCAGGCGGGCCTTACCGGCGAAACCCTGTATGCCAGTGGGTTGTTCGATCTGTACGGGGTAGCCCACGGCAGCAGCCGCGAGTTCATCGACGATCCCTGGCAAGGATTGCAGGCCCTGCGGCAAACCCATCCCGACCACCCGTTTTGCAAAGTCGCCCCGGAGCAGATTCGCGAGGGGCTGGAAACCCTCACCGAATTTTTGAAAACGGCCGGCCTTACTTACAAAGGATATGCGGACCGCAACGCCCGTCTGATCACGCCGGTGGGGACTATCAAGCGGACGTTTCGCGTGCCAACCACAATGTGGGCCGGCGTTGCGGCCCTGGAAGAAAAAACGCCCTGCCTGATTGTCGATATTCAGGGGCTGCGCGGGTTCAGCGCCGCCCAGATCGTCGACACGCTGAAGCCCTCGTGGCCGCAGCTGCGCGCCGCCACGATCGCGGTGCCCTGGGAAGAAAAGCTGGGGCCCAAATATGCCGAACTCATCGCCCGGAGCCTGGGCGCCGAAGGGCCGCGCAACGATCTGGCCGACGTCATCCGGCCCCACCTGAAAACCGCTCAAGCCGTTGGGCTGCCGGCCATTCTCGGCATTTATGACACCGACACCATACACAAGGACTTCGAACGGTTGCTGGGCGTGCCCGTATTCGAAATCCCCACCATGCCCCCGGCCATTTCCGGCACCCGCCTGAAGGAGGCTTTCGGCACCTACATGCCTCAACAGGGGGTGAAAACCTTCTATCACCACCGGGTACATACCGCGGTGAGACAGGAAAACGGCCGATTTGTTTTGGAAATCGGGCGCAGCGAACCGGAAGAGACCCTTGTTGCCAACAACTTGCTACTGGCCACTGGAAGGTTTTTGGGCAAAGGGCTGGAGGCCCGGCGAGAAGGGATCCGGGAGTCGCTTTTCGATCTTCCGGTCAGCCAGCCGGAAAACCGCAGCTGCTGGCATCGAGAGACCTTTCTGGATCCCAAAGGACACGCCATCAACTTGGCCGGCTTGGAGGTGGACCGCTCTTTCCGTCCGCTGGACGAAGCCGGCCGACCCGTGTTCGACAATCTCTATGCCGCCGGCTCGGTTCTGGCGCACCAGGACTGGATTCGCACCAAAAGCGGCACCGGGCTGGCGGTTGCCACGGCGTATGGGGCGGTTGAGGCTTTGACTTCTTAACGAAAGGATTCTGCCATGGGTACAGTTATCGGCGCTCTGGATCTGGGCACCACCAGCAACCGGTTCATCCTTTTCGACCATCAGGGAAAAATCGTGGGTGTGGACCAGAAGGAACATGAGCAGATTTTCCCCCAGCCCGGCTGGGTGGAACATGATCCCATGGAAATCTGGGAAAATTCATGCCGGGTCATCAAAGGCGCTTTGGGAAAAACGGGGATCGACGGCAGGGATATCGCCGCCATCGGCATCACAAACCAGCGCGAAACCACCATTGTGTGGGACAAGACCACCGGCCGCCCGCTATACAACGCCATCGTCTGGCAGTGCACCCGGACCGATGAAATTTGCAATGCCTTGGCCCGCGAGGGAGGCCAGGACCGCTTCCGTGCAAAAACCGGCTTGCCTCTCGCCCCCTATTTCTCAGGCCCCAAAGTAAAATGGATTCTGGACAATGTCCCCGACGCAAAAGCGGCGGCTGAAAGAGGGCAGGCGTTATGCGGCACCGTCGAATCCTGGGTGATATGGAACCTTACCGGCGGTGTGGCCGGCGGCGCCCATGTCACCGATGTGACCAATGCCTCCCGCACCCTGCTGATGGATCTCAAGACCCTGGCATGGGATGACGAGATCCTCGGCATCCTGGGCATTCCCCGTGAGATGCTGCCGCGCATTGTGCCTTCCATCGACAAAGGTACTTGGGGACATACCCTCAAAGACGGCCCACTGGGGGCCGATGTGCCGGTTTGCGGGGCCTTGGGCGACCAGCAGGCCGCCCTGGTGGGCCAGACCTGCTTTGCCGTCGGTGAGGCCAAAAACACATACGGCACCGGCTGTTTCATGCTGCTCAACACCGGCACCCAGCCGGTCCCGTCGGCCCATGGCCTGCTCACCACGGTGGGCTACCAGGTCAGCGGGGAGAAGCCGGTTTACTGCCTGGAAGGCTCCGTTGCCATCGCCGGCGCCCTGGTGCAGTGGCTGCGGGACAACCTGGGCCTGATTTCATCGGCGCCGGAGGTGGAAGCCCTGGCCCGGACGGTCGACGACAACGGCGGGGCATACTTCGTTCCGGCTTTCTCCGGCTTATTCGCCCCCTATTGGAGGTCCGACGCCCGCGGGGTCATCGCCGGTCTCACCCGTTTTGTCAACAAGGGCCATATCGCCCGCGCCGTGCTGGAAGCCAATGCCTACCAGACCCTGGATATCATGGAAGCCATGAAAAAGGATTCGGGGGTCGATCTGAACAACCTGAAGGTGGATGGCGGCATGGTGGCCAACGAACTGCTCATGCAGTTTCAGGCCGACCTGCTCGATGTTCCGGTGATCCGGCCCACCATCACGGAAACCACGGCCCTTGGAGCGGCCTATGCCGCCGGGCTGGCCGTGGGTTTCTGGTCCTCCATGGATGATTTGAGACAGTACTGGTCGGTGGACAAGACCTGGCAGCCGCAGATGGATAACGATACCCGCCAAAAAGGCATCCGCGGCTGGCAAAAGGCGGTTCAACGGACGCTGGACTGGGTGGAGTCCTGACTGGGCCACCGCCCGTGGCGAAACCGGTGAAAGAAAGTACTTGATGAGCGCACCCACCGCCGGATCGAGAATCGAATTCATCGACGTGGCCAGGCTGTATGCCATGGCGCTTGTCTTTTTCGGCCACTTCATCGAAGAATTCATGCTGCTGAAAAACCCCGCCGCGGCCAGCCAGTACAAGTTTGTCTATTCGTTCCACATGGTCCTGTTTATCGTTCTGGCCGGCTATGTCGCCAAGGAGCGGGTGGTTGAAATCAGTTTTGGCGACTTTGCAAAAAACCGATTCTTTTCCCGCCTGCTGCCGTTTATCTTTTTTACTGCGCTGATGATGATTCCGCCGATTTTTATTGGCGGTAAATTTTACGGTCTGGAGCTGCCCAGTGTAGCCGGCTACCTCAAAGGACTTCAAAACACCGTTTTCGGGATTCCCTCGTTTTGTGTGCCCTCCTGGTTTTTGTTGCTTGTTGTGGGGCTGGAGATCGTCGATTATGTCAGTTTTCGGTTCCTGAAGCGATCCAACGGCAGAATATTAGTTGCGGCCGTTCTCTTTTATCTGGCGGGTTACCTGCTGAACCTGAAGCTGGATATCTTCAATCCGTTGAAAGGGCGGGTCGTGGGATGGAACTATCTTTTCATCCATGAGGCCATCACCCTGTATGGGTTCTATTTGATCGGGCGTTATCTGGGGCGCAAGCGCGTTCTGGCAGGGCGGGTATCGGCGGGAATTATCGCTCCCATTGCCGTGGCCGCTTTTTTAATCGTCTTGTTTACCTATCGGCTGAACAATGGCCCCTTTGCCTTTCATGTCTACGACGCGGTGGTGATCCTGTTCGCTTCCCACGGCCATATTCTGCTTTTTCCGCTTACGGCCCTGGCCGGATGCGCCCTGATCCTTTGTCTGGCAAGCCTGACCCCTGCCCCGAAAATCCTGGTTTGGATGGGGCAAAACTGCCTGATTCTCATGTGCCTCAACGGCGTTTTCTACCACTACATCAACCCCTGTGTGGCCAAGTGGGTGCTGGGTCATTTTTCCGGATCTGGCCTGACGGTTTTTACGGCCGGGGTCATCGTCACTTCAGTCAGCCTTGTGCTGTGTATTCCCTTTGTCTATCTTTTCGATCATTATGTGCCGCAACTGGTAGGCAAACCGAAGAGGAACGGCCCGCTGATGAACAGCTTCATCCGCGCATGAAGGCAGAAGACCCTCCACTCTCCATGTCGAAACGAATGTTTTGTCTGTGCCGCCCTTTTGTGTAGGATTTAAGCCAAATCCTGATTTTCGTCCAACACGTTTCGGATCAGTTTGGCAATCTCGGACCGAAGAATGGGTTTCATTAAAAAGCCCTTAATGCCAAGCTTGTTGGCTCTTTTTTCCGTCATCTGGGCGCTGAAGCCCGTGCAGAGAATGACGGGGAACCCCGGTCGATAAGAGAGAACTTCCCGCGCAAGCGTGTCTCCCGTCATTTTGGGCATGGTCATATCTGTTATCAGAAGATCAAATTCCCGGGGGCGGGTCAGAAGCAGTTCCATCGCTTCCACTGGATTTGTCGTGGCGGTCACCCTGTAACCCAGGGTTTCCAGGGTCTCCTTTCCGACAATAACCACGTCCGGCTCATCGTCCACAACAAGGATTCGCTCCGAACCTCTTGGAAGATCTTCTTCCACGATCATTTCGGCGTCTTCGGTTCGTTCCACCACCGGTAAAAATATCTGGAAACGGGTGCCCTGTCCCGGCTCGCTGTCAACCAGAATCTTCCCGTCAAAACTCTCCACGATGCCGTGAACCACGGACAGTCCCATGCCTGTGCCTGCACCCAGCGCTTTCGTTGTAAAAAAAGGATCGAAAATCCGGTCCATTATTTTCGGAGGCATTCCACAGCCGGTGTCACGGACGATTACCTTAAAATAGTTTTTGGGTTTCAAATTCATGGACCGGGCCGTGGGCTCATCCAGTTCGATGTCTGTGATTTCAACGTCTATGGTTCCGCCTGTTTTCTGCATGGCATGGGCGGCATTGGTGAAAAGATTCATCATGATCTGATGGAGCTGGGTGGGGTCTCCCATTACAAGGGAATTGCTTTGCAGGTTTTGTTTGATTTCGATGGATGAAGGCAACGATGCCCGGAGCAGTTTAAGCGCTTCCCGTGTGGCAAGCTTTACGGAAACCGGTTTAAGCACCTGTTCCGTTTGCCTGCTGAAGGCAAGAATCTGCTGAACCAAGTCCTTTGCGCGGCTTGCAGCTTTGAAAATTCCGTCCAGATAATCCGTTCCTTCACTCTTTTCTTTCCGTTTAAAAATAGCAAGTTCGACATACCCGATAATCGCGGTAAGAATGTTGTTGAAATCATGAGCGATGCCACCGGCAAGGGTACCGATGGCCTCCATTTTTTGAACTTGCTTGAGTTGCAGCTGAAGTTTTTGTTTTTCCTTCTCCGCCTGCTTGTAATCGGAAATATCCCTTACCAATTCAATGGCCCCTGTTCGATTGCCTTTCTGATCAAAAAGCGGTGCGGCAACACCCAAGAAATCGGCCCCCTGGCCATTGTTTAACTCGGGAACATACGACTCGCCATAAATGGCTGTATCTATTCGCTTAATATATTTGTAAAATTTTTCAGCCTGGGGAGGGATATACGGAGCGTCGATAATGTCGATCAGAACGGGACGACGTTCTCCATGGAAAGGTAATGCATATTCGTAATTTCCCTTTCCAAGCAACTGTTCCCTTGGAACATTGGTCAATGCTTCGGCGGCGCGATTCCAGGCAACAATTTTTTTCTCTGTATCGACGATAAAGGTGGCATCCGGAAGAAAGTCGATAATATCCATCAGATATCGTCTTTCGGCGATGAGGGCTTCCTTGCTTTTTTTCAGATCTTCATGGTTTTGGTGGATCTTTGCGGCCGTGTCATTGAAATGGTCAACGACAATATTCACATCCACATAGGGCGTTGGTTTTAAGAAGGTTTCATAATTCCCTTCCGAAAAAGAAGTAAGCCCTGCAAGGATAGGCGCAACCGTCTGTTTTATCCTGCCTGAAACAAGAAATCGGTTGGTAAAATTAAAGACGACGAAAACGGCGACGATGATGATTATCGATACTAAGGAAAGCTGGGCGATGTTCCGGTAAATTTCCTCATCACTAAATGTGATCGTAATTCTTCCCAGCGGGATATCGCCTTCGCTTATTTTCTTGGTGATTTTAGGAATCCACTTGGATCCATACATTTCTCCCTTGGAAGAAAGAATGCCACTTGACGACGACTCTATAACAAAACCAGCTATTTTTTTTGACGACAAAAAGGTTTCGGCAATTCGAATCGCTTGATCGTCATCTACCACATACAGGGGGTGGCCTATAAAGGAGGCGATTTCGTTGGCAGTTGCGACAGCGCTTTTCCTCAAATCAATTATTTTGGAATAGGAAAGGATGACGCAAAATATAAATATAACAATGAAAATTACGACTACGGAACTGATAATATTCAAGGACATGATTTCGTTCAGCAAGTTTTTTTTCATTGTTCTCACGATTTGTTTATAACGGAAGAAGGAGTTTAAAATTACAAGCGAAGAAGATCCTATTGTTGTTGGCAGCCATCCGACTGAAGTTGCAGAAGGTATTCATTTCTGATCGCCTCTATTCTTCCGTTAGCACGCATTTTTTCAAGAGAATCCGTAATGTTGGGTACGAGATTCATGTGCTTTTTATTCAAATAATGATACAAATTTGTTGTTAGCAGAGGCGGTTTGAGCGCTTTGATCTTTTTAATTTTCGTTTTTTTAATGACGGTGTATGCTTCTAAACTGTCATGAACACAGACATCGTATCGACCCAGTGCTACCAATTTTAAAAAGTCTTCCGCGGTGTTATACATAGCGACATAAATAATTGCGCATAAATATAGGCTATGTTATACATAGTCCATGAAAAAGCTAAAAATTTCTGATGCCGACATTGCTATACTTATCCTGCAAGATGAAATCAGAAGGTCATATGAAGCTCGCTACGACCATAGGCTCCATGCAATTCTGATGGTTGCCCAAGATATGAGTTGTCGTCAAGTTGCCCAGTTGCTCGGTGATTCACCCAGAACAATTGCATATTGGGTGAAACGATTTGAGGCGGAAGGGCTTTCCGGGCTTGCAGATGCAGACCGCCCTGGAAGACCCAGCAAACTGAATCAGGCGCAAATACAGACGATTGAACTGGCATTGCGTTCTCATCCTTCAAAGTATGGGCTTGCAGGTAATTTATGGGATGGAAAATTGCTTTCCCATTTCATTGACCAAGAGTTTGGCATTCAAATTGGTGTACGACCGTGCCAGCGCCTGTTTCGCCGGCTCGGCTTTCGATTGAGAAAACCACGCCCTTTGATTGCTAAGGCTGATCCACAAGCGCAGCAGGACTTTAAAAAAAATTGCTGAATATGCAGCCGATAATAACATTGATCTTTGGTCCCTTGACGAGGTCCACTTCCAGCAACATGGTTCCAGATGCCGAATGTGGATACCTCCTGAGTGCAAAGACCCAATTGTGTTGCACCATCCGACACGAAAAAGTGTCGGCTACTTTGGTGCCCTGAGACTTCGCGATGGGAAGCTGTTGTATAAGCGAGAAACCAACTCATTTAACGCTGAAACCTATTGGGGCTTTATGAAAAAGCTTCGGCAAATAAGCAGTCACTCAGAGCGTCGAGTTTTGGTATTGGCCGATAATGCCAGATATCACCATGCAAAGCTCCATTCAAAATGGCGATATAATTGTTCAAACAATTTCGTCCAATTATTTTTGCCGCCATACAGCCCAGAACTGAATCCGATTGAGCGAGTTTGGAAACTGACCAGGCGAATGGCAACCCACAATCGGTACTTTGAGAAAATTGAACAAGTTGCTCAAGCGGTAGAAGCCCAGTTCCGTTTTTGGAGTAAACCAAATAGCACCCTTAAACGTTTATGCGCAATTATTTAAGACGCTGTGTATAAAAGCGGTCGTATTCATACCTTTTGTCAGTAATTTCCGGCTAAGTACTTGCATTAACGGTATGTAATTCTTGCTCTTTAAAATTTGAATCAGGGGGTTTGCCAAAAACACCAGCGCGTAATTCATTCCGGATTTTTATGCGCAGTTGGCGGACTCTCTTGATGGAAACGCGCTCGTTAAATTGGCGATGGCAATAGATTGCCAGCAACAAATAGGTGATCAGACCTGCCAGAATTTGCACCATCAAGCCATGCTCGCTCCTGGCGATGAGATGATACACTTTAAGGTGCCGTTTCCACCAAGCGAAAAAATTTTCGATATCCCATCGGAGCTTATAGGCAGTGGCGATTTGCTCGGCAGTTAAATCAAAACGATTCGTAGCGATCCAGTATTTAACGCGATCCACCTCGTAACCCACCAAACGAAGTGGGGTTTGTGTTTGATTGACTTCCGTGGTGCCCAGAACAACGATGGCATCAAAAAAAACGATACTATCAGAGGCAATGGGGTTTTGTTTAATGATCGTTTTCTTGGTGCTGGCTTTAATCCGGCACATAAACAGCTTTCCATCATTCTGCCATTGGTCAAAGCGTTGATGGCTTTGATAACCCCGGTCCATCACACCGGTTTGACCGTCAGACAGGATCAAGCTGACGAAAGGTCTTTCAGCCCCGTTACCATCGGTAAGATAAAGCTTTCTTGGAATCGCCCGGTTCAGATCAAAACCGACGTGGACCTTCGCCTTCTTGGATTTTTTACGGTAGTCGGCCCAATGCATGGATAAGGTTGCATCGATGAGGGAACCGTCGATCCCCACCAGATCACCGAGTTCGGGATGTTGCTTGGGTAAAATCGAAGATGCCTGAGCTTGTAAGTTCTGATAGACATACATGAACTGTTCAAGTCCCCGGCTGTTGGTGGCCTCTGAGAAGCTGCTCTTTTTGATTCCGTTTTCTGGTGCGATGGCACTTTTGGCAAAATCATCTTCTTCAAGCACTTGCAGCAGGTGTTGAGCAGAATGGTGTTCTTCAAGATGAAAGTAAACCAGCGCGCGCAGATGTTCCTCAAAAGTCATCTGCAATGGTCGGTTTCCTTTGGAATCAAGAGCTGGCATCCGTGATGTTGCCTCAGTCGCTGGTTGAAAAAAAGAGAAAAACTCCAGGGCATTGAGCTTTTGGAAAGGGTCGAATGTGCGTGGCATGTATAACCTCTTGATATAATAGGGTATACAAAACGCCGCCCATATTGACGACCCAATGTCAAGCAAAAATATCGTTTAACCTGCTGATTTTAAATTATTTTTATGCAATTCCTTAACCGGATTTTACTGACCTTTTGTATTGTATTCAATGAGTTTAACACCTCTTTCATAGGCAATGGAATAGGGCCCCAAATCCTTCCATCCCGTCACTTCAAATTCAAGATCTCGCGTAAAAACAGTTATTTCAATGCGGTTGATCGGCACGGGAACCATAACGAGGTTGGGATAATTTTTTTCATGACCTTTTATTCGCATTACTTCGCCGTCATATCGTCCCATGTTTGATTCGCGTATCGCTCTTTCGGTGGGCAAGATGGTAATCGACACTTTATAGCCGATATCCGCATATGCCTCGATCAGTACTTTTGAAGAGATGTCATTGGTTTCACCACAAACCCCTGCAAGGTTAACGGTTTTTGCGCTTAACGAGGATGTGGCGATAGGTAGTAGCGAGATTAAAAAGACAGATATCGTTAGTATCGTTTTCATGATTATCTCAATTCTATCATTATATTTAAGGCTCTTTTCTCTCCGAAACCAACTGCCTGTATTCGTTGACGATTTCGTCAACAACGCCATCGGAAACAAACTGCTCAAGAATTCTTTCGATTTTCTGTGCATAGCTGACGGCTGGGGATTTGCGGGATATGGCGAAAAACAGTTCTGTTTCTTCTTGAGGTTGATACTGTGTCGGCTCCAGCGCCCCTTTATAACCGAGCCGTGCGATATCGTAGGAAAGATTTGGTTCCGTACCGATGGAGACATCTACTCTCCCAAGCCTCAACATGGGTATAAGCTGCGCTTCTTTTGAAACACCGATTTTGCTGATCCGGAAATCCGAATTGAATGGCTCAAAGTACGCCGATCCCAATACATAGCCAACCATAAAGCCGTATAGATCATCGTATTTTCGAAGGATATGGCTTTTTCCCTTTTGTGCGTAAAAAACGGGGCGAACCGTGTAATAACTGACAGGCACATACAGCAGATATTGGTCCCGTTCGGCAGTATAGGCGATGCCGCTGGTCAAATCCGCCATGCCGCTTCGCATTAATGCAAGGCATCTTGCCCAGGGATGCCGCTCGATTGTAATGTCGAGGCCAAGGGTCTGAAATGTCTTCGAGGCTAAATCGATGTCGATTCCACGGAGTCCGAAGGGACGGGTTTCATCACTTATCCGAAAAGGAGGCCATTGTCCGGTCACCAATACAAGAGGTTTGTTCTGGCATACTCCCTGGCCTGCTGAAGTAAAAAGGAAGATGGAAAGCGTTGATATGAAGAGAATCGCGATGACCCGGTCTCTTTGCATAATGATTTTCCCCGTTAACAAGCCGGAAATGGAACCTACCTGTTCCCGTCAAAACGGTTTTATCAGTCAGCAAGAAGAATCTCAGGTATGAAATAGAATTGAAACGCTACATGATTCACTGTCGTCGAAGATGGTATTCACAGCATAGCGATCAAGGCGGCTGCCGAGCCCGAACCCAAAACGTTTGACCCGCAAACGTCGATGAATCCGAAGCCTGTGTTTTCACAGTAACCCTGCGTGAACCGGGAGTCACGAGTGTAGACAAGGCCCATCTGCCGGTGATAGAACTTATCTGTAGTAAAGGTGCGTCAATCCCTGCCCTAATTTTTATCGGGTCGCAAGAAGGATCGCAGACATGAAAATGATTTGGAATGCTATCCTGCTAATAGCCCTCGCTGCTATCGTGAGCATCGAAAGCGGTGCTCATGCGGCAACCATCCGGGTGGCTCTGGATGCCGAACCCAACTCACTTGACCCGCAGGTTTATCTTCACTGTGTAACGATACAGTATGCGCATATGGCTTTCGACCCTCTGCTCCGCCAGGGGGTGGATGGAACGCTGGAACCGCGTCTGGCCGAAAAATGGGAACAGGTCAATTCCACGACGATCCGTTTTTATCTTCGCAAGGGGGTAACATTTCATTCCGGAAACCCTTTTACGGCAGAAGATGTAGCGTTCACCCTGCAGCGGCTTAAAAAATCCGAAGAATTCAAAGGTCTTTTTGAAAAATTTTCAGAAGTAAAAATACGCGATACGCATACGGTCGATTTAATAACCAAGGAGCCCTATGCCCCGGCCTTGCTGATGGCCACCCATATTTTCCCCATGGATAAAAAGTTTTACTCCGGCACGGATCCCAGAAGCGGCCAACCAAAAGATATCATCGTCAAGGGTGGGTATAGCTTCGCAAACGTCAACGAGTCCGGAACCGGCTTTTTCAGGGTGTCTCTGCGAAAGCCGGGGGTAAAGACGGTTTACACGCGTTTTGAAAATTACTGGGATGAAAACACGGGCAATATTGACACGATCATTTATATCCCGATTTCGGATTCACAAAAGCGGTTAAACGCCTTGTTGGCCGGCGAAGTTGACTTCATTTATCCGGTTCAGGAGGACGCGTTCGAACGGTTTATCCAACACGAACGCCTCAAGCTTGTCACTTTTCCAGGATCAACGCTCTTTTTCTTTGAACTCAACCAGAAACGCTGTCCGCCTTTTGCCGATATCAGGGTGCGTAAGGCCATGATTTATGCCTATGACAATATCGGGGTCGTGCAAAAAATACTCAACGGGTTTGCCACCCCGGCAACGCAGAATTTACCGAAAGCATTTCTGGGCCATAATCCTGATCTACAACCCCGCTATAATGTCGGCAAGGCCAGGCAACTGATGGCAGAAGCCGGCTACGAAAAAGGGTTTTCCTGTTCCATGATCGTATCCGATGCCCGCAAATGCCATGTGGAAATTGCTCGGGCGTTTGCATCCATGATGGATCGAATCGGCATCAAAGTAGCATTGACGATATCTGCAAAAGGTCAGTATATAGAGCAACTTCTAAAGCAGGTGACGGATATTCGGCTTACCGGATGGCATCCGGATGCCGAAAATCCAGTCAATTATTTTGAATATCTTCATCTGTGCTCCGATCCGACAACCGGCCGTGGGGCTTACAACTCCAGAAATTATTGCAATCCCGAGGTTGACCGGCTTACCCTTTTGGCCAACCGTGAACTGGACAAGGTCAGGAGGGCTGGAATACTGCAGAAAATTGAAAAGATTCTCTACGAAGACGCAGCATTTATTCCAGTTTACTGGAGCAATTTGGCCTTTGCGTCAATCAACAGCCTGAATATCGAAGAACTGGTCAGTCCGGCCATCTATTATGTCTACTTTGGCGACCTGTCCGTGAAGTGAAACCCAATCTGCACAAAGACCCATAGAGCCCACCCAGACAGCCTGCCGCCTTCCCCGTTGGTGCCTTTTCACAGGGCCTCTTGCCGATCCGATTTTTATTGACGTTTAAATAACAACGTTATTATAACGATGTTATTTAAACAATCAAAGGCGTCGACTCCGAATTGCCATGCCCAAACCGCAACGAACATTTGAAGAAATAGAGAAAACAAAAACCGAGATTCTTGAGCAGACGGTGATTTTGATTGCCGAAGTCGGCTATAACAATTTCACCATGCGCAAGCTTGCCGCAAGGCTCGGCATTACAGCGACAACAATCTATAATTATTATAAAAACAAGGACGATCTGTTTCTCAACCTTTTAATCCGGGGATTTCAGGAGCTTTATGCGCGACTGGAGTACGCCTATCGGCGCCAGACGACACCTGCGGAAAAACTGCGCGCCATGATCGCGGCGTATACCGACTTCGGCTTGAACGATGCGAATTTCTATAACCTCATGTATGCTTGGCATGTTCCGAAATACAACGACTACGTGGGCACTTCCATGGAACCGGTGGCACGCCAGCAACTTGAAGGCGCGTTAAAAATTCCGGAAATATTTTCCATTACAATCAAGGCATATGCTGAAGCATCGAATAAATTGATCACCGATGACGAGACGGTGTTTTTGATGATCCATTATTGGAGCCACATCCATGGCTTTATCGCCGGATGCAACAACATGACGCTGTATTACCTGCATAAGGACCCCATCGCGTATAAGGAACAACATATCGATTCGATAACGGAAAAATTCAGGGAAGACGTGCTGCGGCTGAAACGAAAAGGAGAGAAGAAATGAAGAAGAATTTTTTTGATGTTCCCCGGACCTATTACACGACCTCCCATACGAGAACCCAGGTGCCCATGTTTTTCTTCAAAATGGCCGCCCGGATTATCAATTATTTTATCGATTATGACCGTGTATTGCCAAAACTGGAAGGCACCGGCCTGAAGCCCTGCCGCTTTTCCAAAAACAAGGCCATGGTCTCGCTCATCTTTTTTAACTACCAGCAAGTGACCATCGGCGGGTACGACGAGGTGGTCATTACAATCATGGTTTATCCGGAAGCCCTCGGTGCGCCGCCCTGCCCGCTTTCCACCATCCTGTTTGTCAAAAAGGGGGACTGGTGGGGAAACCTGGGATCCTATGTGCTGGAAATGCCGGTCACGATCCCGGCGGCAAGAGCGGCGGGGCGGGAAATCTGGGGCTTCCCGAAATTTCTCACGACGATTCCGTATTCCCTGGCGGGAAACCATTTTGAGTTCGGCGTCGATGATCCGGATACAAGCGAGGCGATTGTGCGCGTGAAAGGCGAAATGGGCGCGGGTTTTTCCGCGAGCGCCTTCGATCTCGTTTCTTTCAACAACTATGAAGACACGGTTTTCCGAGTGGTAACGGAAGTAAACGGAAAAATGAAAAACTGCCTGTGCAAAGGCGTCGAAGTCAAAACCGGTCCCAGTGAGCATCGTATGGCAAAAAACATCAGGGATCTCGGGCTGGAAGAGGCAAAGCCGTTTGCCATCATGAGTTCCGATTATCTGCAAACCCGGTTGAACCCAGGAAAGCCGGTGGCCGATTGGAAATCACAGCCACTGCCGTATCGGTACGAACAGGAAGAGGAGTTCTATAAACGGCAATACGACTTGCTCGGGGAGAACAAATGAACGAGGGAAAGCGTGTTCTGGTGACCGGAGCCGCCGGTTTTATCGGGTCCTTTTTGTGCCCCCGGCTGCTTGAAAAAGATTATTCCGTTACCGCACTGGACATCAACGAAAAAAGCGCCCGAAAGCTCCGGGATAAAGGCATCGAGGCGGTGATTTGCGATCTGTCGGACCCCGGTTCGCTCAAAAACGCAACCGAGGGAAAAGACATCATTATTCATCTTGCCGCAAGACTCAATCCCTGGGGAACCCGCAAGATGTTTTACGATTCGATTTACGAAACCACGAAAAACATCCTCGACGATATCGGCAAGAACACGCCGCAGTTTGTCTATCTGAGTTCCATTTGCGCCGCCGGTGCGGGCGGCAGGAAAGACCATTTGACGGGTCTCAAAGAAGACGATCCCGTATTCAAGACCGGCAAATCCTATTATTGCGACGCCAAATACGATTCGGAAAAGAGCACCAGAATTTTTGCAACCCTTTTTTCGACCATTTTTTGAGACAACACTCCCCTGTGCCGATTTTAACCGGTTTTTTTAAGAACCAAGAACCGGGATGACGATTTTTCAGTTGACTTCTCCAGTTCAGCAAAACAGGTGGTTAACCCCGCCCACGGATGTCCGATTGTGGCAAACTGGTATGACGAGATCTCCATTATTTCTGGGATCAGAGCACCTTGGAGCCATTAATTTTCGGACGGAACGGGTAAGCACTCTTTTCTGAGCCGTCAGACGATTTCTTGGAACATGAATCACCTGCGGCAAGTTGTGAAAGCCATCCCGCTGCCAAAGCTGAGACATCATCTTGCTTTGCCATCATCTCCAGCACCCGTCCGTGATTAGATTTTTAACTTTATCCCATAGATCTCCTGAACGATATATCGCCATTGCCCCAACGGTTGGTCCTTGGCAAAGGCCACCTTGAGTGCGTTGGCCTTGCTCCATTTGTCCCGCACGTAGGGCCACATTGCCAGGTAATAATCAGCACGCCGATCAGGTTTGATTTGAGTACTTCTCATTTCAGGCGGTAAGTAAACTTGGGATGTCCGCATCATGCACATGGTGATACGTACAAAGCGACGGGCTATCCCGAAGTCAGCATGCTGGCCGTCAGCTTCACGGCGACTGAAGTCGTCCTGCAAATCTTTGGGGCCATAACGACCAATATGGAATGCGGACTGCACGACGAAGTCTTTCAGAATATGGTTGCTTCGTTTACTGACATGGCCCGTTTTCGAAGGCCCCTGCTTGCCACCAGTTTGTTTCACTTTGGGTACGATGCCGGCATATGATGCCAGTTGATCCGTTGATCGTTGTGCCAAAGGATCGCCGATCTCGCCGGTAACACCAGCAGCCAGAACAATGCCGATACCTTTGATACTGGTTATAAAGGCACCCTGGGTCTTGGCCAACAGTTGGGCCATTTCATTCGCCAGTTGCTGAGCTCCCTCAAACAGACAGCGGTAATGATTTACGTGGCTGGTCAAGGAGATTTGAAGTGTGGTGGTATATTCGTCTGGCGTGGTAAGTACCTGAGATGCGTATTCCTGAAGTTTGGCTGCTACCGCTTCAGCTTTTTTTGTTCCCCGCTTTTCCAAGTTTCGGATCAATGCCCCCCGTTGGCGGCGACGGATCTGCGGTGCGCTGAAACGCTCCTGCATCAGGTATAGCGAGCTGTTTGAAAAAGGAAGGACCCCACTTTTTCTTTCATTCAGAAAACCGGGAAAGAGTCGGTCGACAATCGTATGGATCCTGTTACGGACTTCGGTTTTCATCTTGACCAGCTTCTTTCGGTGGCGAACTAGGGTTCGTAGATTGCGATACACGCCAGTCTGTGCCGGGCAACAATTGGCCCGGCGGTTGAGCAGCATGGTGGCAATGCCCATCAGGTCCAGCCGATCCGTGCTGGCCTGTAAATTCTCACGCTGCTTCTTTGCATCATGGGCATTCACGTTGGCAACCAGCCACCCTTTTGCCCGAATTGTGTTGGCGAAATTCTCAGCATACGAGTTGACATCTTCGCCACCGAAAAAGACATGGTCAGACTGAATATGGCGATTACGGCAAGAACGGTTTACCTGGTCGAGAAGGTACTTCACGCCGTCAGGGGAATTCTTAACCGAAAAAGGTTTGCGGAGGACCTCGCCGTTTCCATTACAGAACATAACCAGATGATCCTTTTTGGCGTAATCGATGGGCACACACATCAGCTTTGATGCATTGCCTGCATTTTCGAATAGCGCCAGCAGTTCTTGACTTCGATCCGAATAGATGCTTGTCTTTTTCATGGTGAGGCTCCTTTCGTGTATGTGTTTCAGCTGTCTGGCGACAGACTGATAAACCACCTTACCACCGGATCACTCCGGATGGCTCTTTACACAAGGGAGCTTCACTTCTTTACTTTTAAAAATGGACAATGGTAGGGAACAAAATTTTCAACGGCGGCCCGAGTTACAGAGCAGCCCAGGCTCCCCGAGCTTTACCCTGCGGGCTCGCTCGCCTGCCCTCCATCTGTCACTCGGAAACGTACCAGCTGGTGATGGATTATCACAACCGGGGGATTATCCGTGCCACCATCATCCGCCCGGCGAACGTTATCGGACCGGGAAGTGTGTGGGTCGCCGATTTTGCCGATGCGCTGAAACGAAAATCCAGGTTTCCAGTGATCGACAATGGACGGCATCATGCGGCGCTGGTTTATGTCGAAAACCTGGTGGACGGCATCATGCTTGCCCTGGAAAAGGAGATCGCCCACGGAAAGACGTACCATTTCCGGGATGATTACGATGAAAACTGGAAAACCTATATCGAAGACATCGCAGCCATCACGGAGAAAAAGGTGAATTTTTCCAATGTGCCGTTCGGGCTGGCATGGAGCATGGCCACCTTCGTCGACACCTTCATCAAACCGTTGGGTCTCAAAGTGGATTTGACCCGGCATACGGTGGGGTTGACCGGCCGCGCCAACGATGTGGACGCCTCCAGGGCGAAAGAAGAGCTCGGATGGAAAACCAGGGTTTCCTATGAAACGGCGATGGCAAAAATTGCAAAAGGGATGCAAGCCTCCGCAGCAACAAACTAAGTTGGCCACAAATTCGAATGCGTAGATAGTAAGAAAGCATTATTATCCGGGAGATCAGATGTCTTATTTATCGAATAAAAAAATTTTGCTGACCGGCGCTGCGGGAGGGTTTGGAACCGAATATATTCGGCAGCTTCTGCAAAAAGGCGCCCATTTGATTATAGCGGATATCGACGAAAAGATGGTGGCAGACAAAGCATCGTCGATCCCCGGTTCCCAGGGGAAAACGATCGCATGCATCGGTGCGGACCTGTCATCCCCTGAAGGATGCCAGTCGCTCTATTCAAAGGCTGTCGAAAAAGCAGGCCATGTCGATATCATCATTCATAATGCAGGGATACTGACCTACGGATATTATCACGATGCGCATATCGAGCGTCTTTACCAACTGATGCAGATCAACACGGTGGCGCCCATGCATCTCACATCGCTTTTCCTTCCCGACATGCTTCGTCGGGGTTCCGGACATCTGGTGTTCATGTCTTCCGTGGCCGGTTTTGCCCCCACCTCTTTCGAAACCGCGTATTCGACGTCCAAATTCGCATTGAGAGGGTTTGGCATGGCCCTTTCCGGAGAACTGTCCAAAAGGGGAATCGCGGTAACGAACATCTATCCATTCTGGGCGGGCACCAATATTTTAAACTCGCCGTCCTATGGTCAGAGGCGGGCAAAACGGGTGCCGTCCTTCATGATCGATGCTCCAGAAAAAGTTATCGGTGCCGCCGTCCGAGGGATCGAAAAACAAAAGCTGCATGTATATCCGGGCTTTTTTGCCAAAGCCACATGGTGGCTAACCAAAATATGGCCGATTATCGGCCGGCAGCCAACGCAGGAAGTTCTTTAACCCCACCATTGACCGCTAAATTCGGGGCGGATTTGCTATAAACGCGTTTTACGAGTTCCCGCTTCCAAATGGCTTGACACCGACAAACAGATTGGCAATCCCCAGCGTCAGGCGGCGGCATGAAACCTTTGAAAAACCGGCAGATTTCATAATCTTGATGAATGCATCGGGGGTCGGGAAACGGGAAACCGATTCCGGCAGGTAGGAATAGGCGAAGCGGTGCCGGGAAAAGAGGCGTCCGACCAGCGGCAGCACCTTCTGAAAATAGGCCAGGTAGGCCTCCCGCATCCGGGGGCTGCCCGGAGTGGCCAACTCCAGCACCAGGACCATTCCGCCGGGCATGAGAACGTCATAAAAGGCCTTCAAGGCACCGGCCTTGTCCTGGATGTTGCGGATGCCGAAGGCGATGGTCACGGCGTCAAAGGTTGGCCCATGAAAGGGCATGGCCAGGGCGTTGCCCGCCAGCAGGCAAGCGCCGTCAGGGCCGTGCGGGTCGATCTTTTTGCGAGCCAGGTCCAGCATGGCCGGCGAAAAGTCCATACCGGTCACCTTGACCCGCGGTCCTTTTTGCCGGCGAATCTCCACCATCACATCCCCGGTACCGCAAGCCACGTCCAATACCTGTCCACTTTCCGGGACCGCCATGGCCGCAACCATCTTTTTGCGCCAGCCCACATCCTGCCGCAGGCTGAGCAGCCGGTTCAGCAAATCGTAGCGCGGGGCAATGGCATCGAACATTTCCCGTACGAAGGGAAGCTCCCGGTTTTCCATTGACATCCTTCCAACTTGCATTAAATTTGAGCATCGTTTAAAGCACGAAAGCTAACACATCACACCTTTTCGTACAACATGAAGGGATAACGGTTTCGAGATAACCCATGGCTGCCAAACGTGACTATTATGAAGTGCTTGGCGTCGATCGCAGCGCCAGCGATTCGGACCTGAAGAAAGCCTATCGGAAGCTGGCCCTGAAATTTCATCCGGACCGCAATCCGGGAGACCATGAAGCGGAAGAAAAGTTCAAGGAAGCCGCCGAGGCCTATGAGGTCCTGCGAGACGCCAACAAGCGCCAGATTTATGACCAGTACGGCCACCAGGGGCTCGAAGGCTCCGGTTTTTCCGGCTTCGGCGGGTTCGAAGACATCTTTTCCAGTTTCGGAGATATTTTCGAGGATTTCTTCGGTTTTGGCGGCGGGCGCCGATCCAGGAGCCGTGCCCACCGGGGGGCGGACCTGCGCTATGATATGCAGCTTTCCTTCATGGAAGCGGCTTTCGGTACGGAAAAAGAGATCGATGTGGAAAAGGCGGAAACGTGCAGCGCATGCGAGGGCAGCGGTGCCGAGCCCGGGACCGGCGTGGAAACCTGCCCCCAGTGCGGCGGCAGCGGGCAGATCGGCCGCAGCCAGGGATTTTTCACCGTTCGCACCACCTGCAATCAATGCCGGGGCCAGGGTAAAATTATCTCCAATCCCTGCAAGACCTGCCGGGGCCAGGGCAAGGTGCTGGCCCGCAAAAAAGTGTCGGTACGGATTCCGGCCGGTGTTGACAACGGCTCCCGCCTTCGGTTGACTGGCGAGGGGGAAGCCGGTGCATACGGCGGTCCGCACGGAGACCTTTATGTGTTTATTCACGCGCAGCCGCACGATTTTTTCAAGCGTGACGAGACCAACGTGATCTGCCAGATTCCCGTTTCCTTCGTTCAGGCGGCCCTGGGCGACAGCCTCACCATTCCTACGCTGAAAGGGGAGACCAAGCTGGAGATCCCCAAGGGCACCCAGCCGGGCGATATTTTCAGGCTGCGGGGGGAAGGCATCCCTTCATTAAGAAACGGCCACCGCGGCGATCAAATCGTTCAGGTGAATGTCAAGACGCCGACCAACCTGAACAAGAAACAGGTCTCCCTGCTCAAGGAGTTCGCCTCGCTGGAAGAGAGAAAGTTTACCAGCAAGCTGAAGAACATCCTGAAAAATGGGCCCACAAGGGCCGCTAACTGACGTTCATTCACAAGCGGTGGATTCGGGGTCCCTCCGAAACCGTCCCAGCCATCTGCAAACGCCGCAAAGAATTCTAAAGACAGGACGCTACCATGTTCGAGCTAAAGATACTCAGTCATTTCTCTGCCGCCCACCAGCTGGCCATGGTGGCCAAAAAATGCGAAAACCTTCACGGCCATAACTGGAAGGTGGAGGTCTGCGTAAAAGGAGAGCGCCTTAACGATGCCGGCGTCCTGGTGGACTTCGGGATTCTCAAAGGTTATGTCAAGGAGATCATGGCCCGCCTTGACCACAGATTTCTCAACGAACTGCCCGATTTGGAGAATATTCCCCCATCATCGGAGAACCTGGCCGTTTATATCGCTGAGAACCTTCAGGCAATGATCGACGAACCCGGGGTGGTCGTCAGCAAGGTGACGACGTGGGAGTCGGATGATGCTTGTGCAACGTATTTCCCTTAATGGTACGTGTGCCTCCAGAAGCGGCATCTTTCGGCCCAGGCCTTCGTTCTCACTCTGTTGAAATCCTCAACGTAGCGCTGCTACGCCTGCGGTTTCAACATCGTTGCGGCCTCGGCGTGACGGAGATCCCGCTCTGCGGGGAACCAAAATCTACCACTTCTGAATGCACACGAGTTCGCGACTGGAATAACGGATTCGCCCAAAGTTTGATCGATGGGAGTTCTGTTTTTTTTATTTCCCCATTTTTTTCCAGCGGTCCACCAGTTCGTCGCGGGTGATAATGGCGACGGTGTCCGCGACGTGGGCGCGGATGTTGTCCATTCCCCCTTCCTGGCGGTCCACCAGGATGACCGCCCGCACCACTTCCAGTCCTTCGCTGCGGGCCCGCTCGATGGCTTTGACGGTCGAGCCGCCGGTCGTGGCCACATCGTCGATCACAACCACTTTTTCGCCGGGCCGGATATCGCCCTCCACCCATTTGACGATGCCGTGATCCTTTTGGGTTTTGCGAATGGAAAAGGCGTTGATCGGCTGGCCGTTGAGTTCGGAGGCAAACGCAGTGGCCATGGCGATGGGGTCGGCGCCGAAGGTAAGGCCGCCTACAGCAGCAGCCTCGCAATCGCGGATGGCTTCGAACATCAGATGTCCGGTAAGATACATGCCCCGGGCGCTCAACGTCGTCGGCTTGCAGTTGACATAAAAGCGGCTCATGCGGCCCGAGACCAGTTTGAATGTCGGTTCTTCCGTGTATTTGAACGATTTATTACACAGCAGGGTGATCAGTTCTTTTTTCACGGGGCATCCTCCCGGAGGCTCGAATTTCTAAGAAATACTTGATTTTAAGGGGTTTTTCGTATAGAAAAGCCTCCACCGAACTGGAAGAAGCCCGTCATTGGGATTCAGTGGAGGCTTCGGCAAGGAAAACTGGGAACAGCACTCCTTGAGCTTGGGGAGTCTATTAACAGCTGCGAGGTTGCCGGTCAATGCCAAACCCCGGTGAGATATGCGCCACACAGCCACAGGCGTCCGCCTTTCGCCATCGCTGGATTGCCTGCCTGGTTGGCCTTTTTTTCCAGCTGGCCGCAGCGTTGCCGGTGTGTTGCCAGGAACCTCCGCCTTCGGTTGGCCTGAATTTGGAGCGCACCGTGGCCCTGGCCCTGGAAGCCAATGTATCGGCGCAAATCTCGATCCAGCAAACCCGCGCCGCCGAGGCCGTGGTCAAATCCAAGCGTACGGAATTTTTGCCCACCTTCAGCACCCATTACAACTATACCCGCAACGACGAACCCCGGTATTTCGTGCTGCCCACTTTGGGACTGGTGGAACCTGAAGAGGTGTATACCTGGGTGACCCGGGTCACCCAACCGTTGTTTACCGGTTTTGGCCTGACTTATCAGTACAAATTAGCCCGTATGGGATTGGATGCCGCACGTCTCAACGAGGCCCTGGTCCGGCGGGATGTGGTTTACGAGACCAAGCGGATTTATTTTCAGCTGCTCAAGGCGCTCAAGCTCAAGGCCGTAGCCCAAGAGGCCGTCGCCATGTTGGAGGCCCAGACCGAGGTGGCCGTCAATTACCACGAGGTGGGCATGACGCCCCTCAATGACCTGCTGAAGACCAAGGTGGAACTGGCCAATGCCCGCCAGGACCTGGTGGCTGCTGAAAACCGGCTGGAGATCGCCCGAACCAACTTCAATCTGCTGCTGCGAAGGCCCATCGATGCCACGGTGGCGGTGGCCGACATGCTGGAGGTTCCGCTGCTGGACCTGACCATCGATCACTGCCTGGAGACGGCTGAAAGAGATCGCCTGGAGGTTGCCGTGGCCGATCTCGAGATCCGGATGCGCGAAAAAGAGGTCGCCCTGGCCAGAAAAGACTATTTTCCCAGCGTGCAGTTGCAGGGCAGCTACTACCGGCAGGGCACGGACTGGCAGGTGGACGGCGGCGAAGGGGTTTCGGACAGCAACTACTGGGACGTTCAGGCCCAGGCCTCATGGGATTTCTGGCAATGGGGCCGTACCGGTCACGGCGTCGCCGAGAAGAAAAGCCGGCTGGCAGAAGCCCGTCTCAACCGCACCCAGCTGATGGACGACATTCAGTTGGAGGTGAAGCAGGCCTGGCAAAAGGCCGAGGAGTCGGAAAAAAACATCGCTACGGTGCAATCCGCCATCGATCAGGCCCGGGAGAGCTTTCGCATCAGCGAGGAGCTGTTCAAGGAGCAGATGGCCACCTCCACCGATGTTCTGGACGCCCGGACCCAGCTCTCCGAAACCACGACCCGTTACTACAACGCCCTTTACGACTTTCGAATCGCGCTGGCCGCCCTCGACCGGGCCATGGGAAAACCCAGCATCGACATCGCCGAGGCCCGCTGAAATGACCCGTATGGCTGAAAAAAGCGCTATTATCCGGATGTTTCATGTGCATAAACGCTACGGCGCCAAACAGGCCCTGGTGGACGTCACCCTGGATATCGCCAAGAATGAGTTTCTGTATATCAGCGGACCCAGCGGTGCCGGCAAATCCACGCTGCTCAAGCTCCTCTACCTGGCCGAACCGGTTTCGGAGGGCCAGATTCTGGTGGACGGGATGAATCTTTCCCGGATTCCCCGGCGCCGCATTCCCATGCTGCGCAGGAAATTCGGCATCATTTTTCAGGACTACAAGCTCATTCCCACCCGGACGGTCTACGAGAACGTGGCCCTGGTCTTAGAGGCCCAAGGGAAAAAGCGCAGCCTCATCGAAAAGAAGGTCAAGAGCGTGCTGCGGGTGGTGCGGATGGAAGATCGCCTGACGGCGTTTCCGCCCAGTCTGTCCGGCGGCGAACAGCAGCGGGTCGCCGTGGCCCGGGCCGTGATCGGCGACCCCAAAATCATCCTGGCCGACGAGCCCACCGGCAGTCTGGATGACGATTCGGCCGCCATCATCTTTCAACTGCTCAACATGTTTCATAACCGGGGGGCTACCGTGGTGGTCGCCACCCATGACAAAACCCTCATTGAAAGCGCCACCGGCCGTGTTCTCCACCTCCAACAGGGCCGGCTGGACCGTCCTGCGGACGTCTGAGGGACAGAGACATTGCGATGACCTTTTACGCCCAGCGAGCGATCAAGGATATTCTGGAAAACCGGTTTCTCAATGCGGTGACCATTATCACCATTGCCCTTTCCGTCCTGATTGTCAGCTCCTTCGGCCTCTTCTTTTTCAATACCCAGGAATTGTTCGATGCCTGGAAAAAAGGGGCGCGCATCATGGTCTACCTGGAGCCGGGAACCACGGAAGCCCAGCGCCTCGATACCCGCTATCGCCTTCAGACCATCGCCGGGATCCAGAACATCCAGTTCATCTCCAAGGATGATGCCCTAAACCTGATGAAAACGCGCATGCAGCGCCAGGCCTCGCTGCTGGACAACCTGCGGGAAAATCCGCTGCCCGACGCCTTTGAAGTCACCATGGCCACGGAAGCCAACTCTCCCGAGAAAATCGAGTTTCTGGCCCAGCGCATCGAAAGCCTGCCATCGGTTACGGATGTGGAGTACGGCCAGCAGTGGATCGAGCGCTTTGCCAATTTTTTCAACCTGTTCAAATTAGTCGGCTACGGAATGGGGACCCTGTTTTTCATGGCCACGGTTTTCATTGCCGCCAACACCATCCGCCTGGTGCTCTATTCCCGGCGGGAAGAAATCAATATTATGCGGCTGGTGGGCGCCACGGACCGTTTCATCAAGATACCCTTTTATCTGCAAGGGATCATCCAGGGCCTTTCTGGAGGATTGATCGGCGTGGGCGTGCTCTTTGCCGCTTTTTCAGCCGTCGGATCCCAGTTCGAGCAGACCCTCGCTGCGGAAATGGTGGCCATTCGCTTTTTCTCCCCGGGCATCTGCGTCGCCATCGTCGCTTGCGGCATGCTGACGGGTCTGCTGGGCAGCTTTTTTTCCCTTAACCAGTTCACCAGGAAATAATGACGCATCAGATCGGGACAGGGCGATTTTTCATGAAATCCCTGCCGCTTTTGCTGGCGGTGCTGTTCTGTCTGTATTCGGTGTCGACAATGGCTGCCGGCGACCCCAAACCGGGAACCATTCTGGTCCGGGAACTCAACATGCGTTCCGGGCCCGGCCGCCACAATCCGCCCATCGCCACCCTGAAAAAAGGAGACCGGGTTTACGTGCTTTCCTACGAAGGCGAGTGGGTGCGGATTCTTTACAAAGACCAGACCGGGTTCATCATGAACCGGGGGCAGTATCTGCGCATCGAGGAACCCAATATTGCGGTGCCCGAAAACGGCGACGCTTCAGCGACGAACAGCGAGACGAACGCCAGTGGCGGCAGCGAGCTGGCGGCGTCCAGACAGAAAGTGGCTGCCTTTGCCAAAGAGGAAGAGGCCGTCATCAATGCGCTGGAAGAAACCGAAAAGGCGTTGAACCGCGCCCGAAAAAAAGTGTCCCGGCTTTCCAATGAACTCGAGACCATCGAAACGCACATCCGTGAACTCGAAGGTGAATACCGCGATGTCGAAAAGCATGCCGAGGCCAATGAATCCTATGTGGCCGCACGGCTGGCCGCCCTTTACAAGCTCAGTTGGCTGGGCAAGTTTCATGTGCTGGCGTCGGCGGATTCCATGTTCGATTTTTTTGCCGACAAACGCTCCTTAGAGCAGATCCTGGCCCACGACGAAAAGGTCCTGGCCGATTTGGCCCGGGACAAGGAGCGGATGCAGGCCCTGCTGCAGGAGCTGGTCGCGCAGAAGAACGAGAAACAGACGACGACAGCGGACCTGAGCGCGCGCATCGAAGCCATGAACGGCGAACAGGCCCGGCGGGAGGCGCTGCTGGCGGAGATACGAAACGAGAAATCCCTGCAAATGGCGGCCATCGAATCGATCAAGGCCTCGGCCAGCGCTTTGGACCGGACGGTGGAATCCTTCTCGAATGCTCCTGACGAAGCGTCGGCACCACCGGTAACGGTGGCGGAAAAACCCTTTGAATCGCTTAAGGGCTTGCTTATGATGCCGGTGAAAGGTAAAATAATTTCTTTTTTCGGTCGATATAAAGACCGCCGCTTCAATGTGACCCAGTTTCAGAGCGGTATTTATATCCAGGCGGACAGGGGCGAGCCCATCCGGGCCGTGTACAGCGGGAAAACGCTGTTTTCTTCGTGGTTCAGAGGCTTCGGCAACATGATCATCATCGATCATGGCGACCATTATTACACGGTTTACGCCCACTTGGAGGAACAGTTCAAGTCCAAGGGCGATCCGGTCGAAGCCGGAGAGGTGATCGCCACCGTGGGCGACACCGGCTCGCTTTCCGGTGCCGGTTTGCATTTCGAAGTTCGCCACCATGGAAAACCGATGAATCCTTTGGGATGGATCAAGAAAGGTTAGAGGAACGCTATATGACAACCAGAAAAACCCGCCACCTGAAGCTGGGGGTGGCCATGGTGCTCGTGACGGCTGCGTTGATACTGGGCCACGGCTTTTACCGGGATCTGTCCGCCAACAACGAAGAGACCTACAAAGGGTTGAAGCTTTTTTCCGATGTGATCGAACTCGTCCAGAAAAACTACGTGGACGAGGTGGATACCCAGAAAATGATCGAGGCGGCCATCCAGGGGATGGTCCACAGCCTGGATCCCCACTCTTCCCTGCTGCCTCCCGATGCGCTGAAGGAGCTTCAGATTGACACCCACGGCGAATTCACCGGCATCGGCATCCATGTGACCATGCGCAATAACCTGGTGACGGTCATTTCCCCCATCGAAGGAACGCCCGCTTATCGGGCGGGAATCAAGGCCGGGGACAAAATCGTCAAGGTGGACGGCACACCCACCGAGGATCTGCGGGATGCGGTCAAACGCATGCGCGGCCCCAAGGGAACCACGGTGGAAATCACCATTCTCCGGCAGGGGGCGTCCGAGCCCCTGGAGTTCTCCCTGGTGCGTGATGTGATTCCCATTTACAGCGTCAAGGCGCAACTGCTCAAGCCGGGGTACGGGTATGTCTGGATCACCAACTTCAGGGAAAACACTACCGGCGACCTGATTGAAGCCCTGGATGCCATGGAAAGCGCCGAAGCGCCCATGAAGGGGCTGATTCTGGATCTTCGTGACAATCCTGGCGGCATTCTCAACCAGGCCATCGAGGTTTCCGACCTCTTTCTGGAGGATGGCGAAATTCTCAGCATCAAGGGTCGCGACGGGCGCAATACAAAGGTTTTCAAGGCCCACGCGGACGACGTCAAGCGGGAGTACCCCATTGTCGTGCTGATCAACGGCGGCAGCGCCAGCGCTTCCGAGATCGTGGCCGGCGCTCTGCAAGACCAGAAGCGCGCCCTGATCCTGGGAACAACCTCTTTCGGCAAGGGGTCCGTGCAGACCGTGGAAACCCTGAGGGACGGCTACGGCCTCAAATTCACCATCGCACGCTATTATACGCCGTCGGGGCGCTCCATCCAGGCCAAGGGGGTGGAGCCGGACGTGGAGGTCCAGCATCGCATCCTGGCCGATGCCGAAACCACCGGGGATCGCATGCTCAAGGAGAAAGACCTGAAAAACCACCTGGATGCCGAACCCGACATGGAACCGGAAGAATCAGCCGTCGAGCCGGAAAAGACCGAAGAAGAAACGGTGCTGGATCCCCCGAGTCTGAAACGGTTCAACGCCAAACACAGCCCCCTGGATCGGGACACGCTTCTCAGCGACAATCAGGTTCTGCGCGCGCTGGATATTCTGATCAGCTACGATATTTTCAAGAAACTGAGCGATGGCTAAAAAGCGCAGCCCCAAACCCAAGGCCCGGGCTCCGAAAAAAAAGAGAAAAACCGCTTTCAGTCCCAAGCTTCAATTGATGAAAATCATCGCCGGGCTGACCATTCTGGTGTGCCTGGTGATCGCGGCGGGTCTGCTGGCCAACCATCTGCTCATGCGGCCGGCGCCGAGTGTGGCGCCGGCGCCCAAGCCGATTCCCATCCGTGAGCCCGAAGCCGGGCCGGTGCACCACAGCGTTCCGGATTACGAAGCCTTTAACCGGGAGGCTGTTCCTCCGCCAGCGCCCATTCAACGGATCAAACCGGTGACCAACGGGATTCCCGTGGCCATCATTATCGACGATATCGGCTATGACCGCAAAATGGCCGACGGCTTTCTGGGCCTGGAGGTGCCCCTGACGTTTTCCGTTCTTCCCATGGGCACCTTCAATCACAGCATTATCGACAAGGCCTTGAAAAAGGATGTCGAGATCATGCTGCACCAGCCCATGGAACCGGACAACTACCCGGACGTCAATCCCGGGCCCGGTGCGCTTCTGACCTCCATGACACCCGACGCGCTCATCGCCCAGCTCAACGAGAACCTGGCCCGCATTCCCGGCGTGAAAGGGGTGAACAACCATATGGGCTCCAAACTGACGGCATCCGCCGCCCAGATGCGCCAAATCTTCACCATTTTGAAAAAGCGACAGCTCTTTTTTGTGGACAGCCGTACGACGGCAGAAACCCTGTGCCGGCCCTCAGCCGAACTGCTGCACCTGCCTTTCGCCGAAAGGGATGTGTTCATCGATCATATCCAGACCGAAAAATTCGTGCGAAAGCAGCTCAAGCTGCTGATCAAGCGTGCCCAAAAACAGGGATATGCCATCGGCATCGCCCACCCGCATCCGGTTACACTCAAGGTGTTAAAGGAGATGCTGCCGGAGCTGAAGGAATCGGTTTTTTTAACCCATGCCTCAAATGTAGTCGCGTTTCAACAAGGCTGATCCAATGAATTTTTTTTCAGGCATCAAGTATAATCTGAAGGGGTTGTGGATGGGGGTCCGGACCCCCCGGCTATTGCTGCTGGGGCTTTTACGTTTCGTCGTCGTGGCTGTTTTGACGATCGGGCTTTCCGGCGTGGTTCTGGCCAAGCATGCGGACATCCTGGCCCTTTTGTGGCAGCAGCCCGAAAGCCCCTGGATCGTCTGGATCTGGTACCTGGCCTCCTGGCTGCTGACCCTGCTGCTTATGGGCGTGTCGGCGGTGGCGGCCTATCTGCTGGCCCAGGTGCTCTTTGCCGTGCTGATCATGGATTGGATGTCGCGCATCACCGAACGACTGGTCACCGGCCAGGCTGCCGCGGCGCCTGAGGCGACCCTGTTGACCCAGATGGGGTTTCTGATCCGCCAGGAGGTTCCCCGCAATATCATACCGGTTGTGCTCACCCTGCTGATCATGGTGCTGGGATGGTTCACCCCCCTGGGACCGGTTCTGACCTTCATCGGCCCGTTGACGGCGGTGATCTTTCTGGCCTGGGACAACACCGACCTCATCCCCGCCCGCAACCTGATCCCCTTCGGCCGACGCTTCAAGTCGCTGGGCAAGACCTTTTTGTTTCACCTGGGGTTCGGCCTGCCGTTTCTCGTTCCCGTATTGAACCTGCTTTTTCTCAGCTTCGCGCCGGTGGGGGCGACCCTGTATCATCTTGATCAGCAGGGGAATGCGGGGAATAAGAGCACGAATTCCTCGGCGTAAGCCATACTGGGAAGACGCTGCCAATCACAAGTTACAGCAGCGTCGACACCGTTGGCGGGCGTTGAATTGACACTTGACTCGCCCAAACAAACTATCTTATTGTAATCGATAGCAATTGTTGCCGTTCCTTCCGGTTGCCGCTTTGTTGGAATAATTTTCCAGAACAATGTTCCCCCGCTAGTTGCAAATGCATTTCCGATTCTGAGCACTTCGTTTTCATTCCGTGTAGCAAGTTGATATCATCAAGGAATCTGGGTGGATACCATCCGCCCGAAGAAATAGAAGCCCCATCGTCGAGGAAGGCGCAACCGTGATCGGCTAAACAATTTCCCACGCTGATACCATGATAAAAAACAAGACGTCCAAGCAAAATGAACCAGCGAAGTTTTTGTCTTCACCGGCCTACGGCTCGTTGCTCCCTAATGAAGAGCGATATCGAACGATTTTAGACGGTATAGAGGACAGCTATCTGGAGGTCGATCTCGGCGGTAACTTTCAGTTTTTCAACAGAGCCTTCTGCAAGATGCTGGGTTACCCCGAGAACGAACTGAAAGGGAGGAACAATCGCGAGTTTGTCGATAGTCGCAACGCCGAAAAGGTATTTAAAATTTTTAACCAGGTATACAGGACCGGAAAAGCCGCAAAAGGGGTCGCTTGGGAGTTTAGAAGAAAAGATGGGTCCATAAAAGTTATCGAAGCTACGGTATCCCTGGTAACCGACTCCCGGGGAGAACCCATTGGATTCCGGGGTATTGGCCGCGATATCACGGAACTCAAGAAGATGTTGACATCTCTTCGTCAGGCGAAAGAGCATAACGAAACAATTCTGAAGTCGATTCAGAGTGGATTGATCGTAATCGATGCAAAAACGCACACGATTTTGGATATCAATCCAGCGGCCGCGGATATGATCGGCGCAAAACCAGAAGAGATTCTCGGGAGTGTTTGCCATCGGTTCCTTTGTCCGGAGGCGCAGGGAAATTGCCCCCTCACGGAGATGGGTGAGATGGTGAACAACACCGAAGCGTTGCTGTTGAGAACCGATGGAAGTCAGACAGAAATACTCAAATCCGTTTCCAGAGCGATATTAAACGAACGGGAGTGTTTTATTGAAAGCTTTATCGACATTTCAGATCGCAAGCGGGCCGAGGAGGCGGTGCAGGCCTATCAAGAGCGGTTCAGAATTTTTTTCAGTTCTCTCAATGACGCCATTTTCGTACACCCTCTTCAGGAAAAGGGCTTTGCTCCGTTCATCGAAGTCAACAATATCGCCTGCCAGCGGTACGGATATTCAAGGGACGAATTTCTCAAGCTAACGGCTCAGGACATCACGAAAAAAATAGATGTTGAGCAGCATGCAACTCCCGAGCATAGAAAAATGCTGCTTGAAACAAAACACCAGGTCTTCGAGGCGATCCACATCAAGAAATCCGGAGAAGCGTTTCCGGTTGAAATAAACGCAAACATCGTTGAGCAGTACGGGAGACCCGTAATTATAGCCGTTGTCCGTGACGTCACCGAACGAAAACAGGCAGAACAGGAAAAGGCTAAGATCGAAACCCAATACCGGCAAGCCCAGAAAGTAGAAGCCATTGGACGGCTGGCGGGCGGGGTTGCGCATGATTTAAACAACCTGCTTACGCCAATTATCGGCTACGGCGAACTACTGTTGGAGGGGCTCGGTCCTGATGACGAGAGACATGAGTTTTTGCATCAGATCGTCAGAGCCGGAAACAGTGCCAAGGATTTGGTTCACCAGCTTCTGGCTTTTGGCCGCAAACAGACCCTGGAGTACAAGACGGCGGATTTGAACGAGATTGTCGAAGCATTTAATGGGCTGCTAAAGCGAACGATTCGGGAAGACATCGACATCGATGTCATTCTTGCCCCTGATATCCCTGCCATCAAGGCGGACATCGGACAGATTGAGCAAGTAATTATGAACCTGTCTGTAAATGCCCAGGATGCGATGCCAAAAGGCGGCAGGCTGACATTGAAAACGGGAATGGCGGAGTTGGACGAGCGCGATACGGCGAAACGACCCGGTTCCCGGGCGGGGTTGTACACCAAACTGACGATATGTGACACCGGCTGTGGAATGGATGAAAAAATTCAGGAACAGATCTTCGAACCGTTTTATTCGACCAAAGGAACCCAGGGAACCGGTCTGGGACTGGCGACCGTTTATGGCATCGTAAAGCAGCACGGAGGAAACATTTGGGTTGAAAGCCAACCGGGAAAAGGCACCGCTTTCGAAGTTCTTTTGCCGGCCTCGGAAGACGTCCCTGTTGAAAAGCACGCAAGGAAAATCCCGGCCAGCGGGCATAAAGGTTCCGAAACCATTTTACTTGTTGAAGACAGCGATACGGTGCGTTTGCTTAGCCATAGGATTCTTGATCGGCTGGGATACACGATTCTTGTGGCGGAAAACGGTCCCGAAGCGTTGAAAACCCTTTCTTCGTTCGACGGTTCCGTGGATTTGCTGCTAACCGATGTGGTCATGCCCGATATGAACGGAAAAGACCTCTTCGCCAAAGTCGCCGAAAAATACCCAAACATTCGGGTTCTCTACATGTCGGGCTATACCGATAGTGTGATTGCCCACCACGGGGTCCTGGATGACGGCGTGCAATTGATACAAAAACCCTTCAGTGTCGAGGCCTTGTCCGGCAAAGTAAGAGAGGTGCTGGATAGATCGTGACGGACCCGCAAATCGACCTTTTTACGAGCCCGTCGATCATGAATGCCGGGTGCGTGCTATTTAGTGTCCGTCCATAAATTGCAGGTTTAAGCAGTGCGTCGAGAAGTAAAAATCGGGTAACGTGAGGAATAGAATCCTCCAAGACACGGCACATTGAAAGCCCGACAAGGATATGGGTAAATACTCTAAAAAAGCACGCCTCCGGACGCACCTGCTCTCTGGATTTCAGTAACTGAATTTTCTCAGGTTGTGAGGTTATCCAGCAGGAGCCAATTGCTTTCGAGCGATCGTCAGCAGGTTGGCCGCGACCACCGACGAAAGCACGTAGCTTTTAAAAGAACGAAAACCTTTCCACGTGCACCGGGTCAAGCCGAAACTGCGTTTGAGCCAGGATATGCCCGATTCGATACCGGCACGGAACTGTCTGAGCTTTTTGTAAACATAGTGACTGCGACACATGTCAATCTCTTCAAGACCCCGTTTTTTGGCAAAGCAGACATCTTTGACGCCTTTGGCCTTGGCCGTGTTCAGATTGCCTTTGGATGCAAAGCCACCGTCCAGGGCAACTTTCAGCGGGTAGCGTCCGTAAGCCGATTTCTGGCGATCCAGCATCTGTTCAACCAGTGTGCTATCTGCGGGATTGCCCTCAAGAACGACACAATCGAGGATAAGGTTCGAGGCTCCACCGGTCAGGCAAATCTTATGGCCATAATGGTTATCCCGGCGGTCTTTGATGATGATGTCCGTGTGTTCCTCGAAAATCGAGAATACCTTCTGGTCGGCCGATACGCTTTCGCCTTGAATAACCCGGCGATAGGTCTGGTCGTAGACCTGACGGGCCAAATCGCTGTAATGTTTGATGCTGTTCAATAAGCCAAGCAATTCAAAATTGGTTGTGCAGATTCCGCCTATCGTTTCTTCGGCTTTGATCGCGTAACCGATGGACTTTTGGGTGACCTTGAGCAGGTCTTTATACGGAGACAGTCGTTGCTTTTTCCCTTTTGCGTATTGGATGGCGGTCATCCGCCTTTTTGCACGGCGACGATGATCCGTGAAAACGATTTTAATTTTGAAGTCATCCCGGGCTTGAGTCAACAACCGCGCGAGCACGCGCACAGCGTCATACAACTGCATGGAATCGCAAGGAGGGTGGATGTTGCTCTCGACGACGGTACAATCGACTCGGGTCGTTCTGCCTTTTTCGATGTTGTTGTCCTTCGCATATGCCAACAGGTCCAGGGAAATAAGCTCCCAGGTCTCAGGGCAGATCCTTTTGATATTTTCATTCAGGGCGGATTTCTTGAAGCCCTTATCGAAAATACCGATTCTGCAAAACCGTCTGAGCGATCTGGAATCGGAAATATGAAAGGCGAGGTCTTCATAGGTGAAGTTGAAAAGCTTCATCACAATCGCGGCGCGGGTCACCTGCTCGGCACTCATACCGTTGGCCCCGGTTCGTTGACGTTCTATCTTGAGGCCACCGTTGAGGTCTTGCAGAACATGATCGTAAATGTTAGGAGTCTTGTCCAGGATTTTGCTGATCATCTCCAGTTCTACTTCTCTGGGATGACCCGTGGGGAGACTTATCAGCGGCATTTGTTTTTGTTGTTTCTCGCGCATTTTATGTCGGCCCTTTTTCTTGTTTACGTAGTATTTTTAAGTGTTTGGCAAAATACTTTATACTACAGACAGTGAGAAAATACCAGCATAAAATGCGCTTTTCTTTTTTATTCCAGTTAGTTATTTTCGCGGATGAACACTATTTAAGGCTGAAAATTACCCGTCCGGCTGCCGGACCTTCCTGTCGATCTTCCACAGCCCCTTGTTGGGGTTCCACGATGAAAATCCGATCCCGCTCCACCTGCCCCGATTCCAGCAGGTAGTTTTTGGCATTGAAGGACCGCTGGTTGGCCAGTTCGCGGTATTGGTCCGGGGTGACCTCGGTGTTCGCCAGCAACGACGATTCCATGACTTGCGGCGTCAGTTCGACCGGGTTGCCGCTGTCGTCCACGGGCGGAGGAAGGGCGGCGGCGGTGAACACCGTTTCCAGTAGAACCGGCCGCTCCTCTTCACTCAGGACAATCTCTTCCAAGGGCACGGCGCTTTCACCCACCGCGACCATCTGTTCCAGCTTTTGGGCTTTAAGCCGGTTTTCCAGTGATTGGACGCGCAAGGCCTCGCGGTCCGCCTCGGGTTCGACAGCGCCCTGGATATCGAGCTTCAGCCCCGGCCGTTCGAAGAGGATTTTTGCCAGTTTGTCCAATTTATCGGCATTTTCCTGAACAATTTCCGCTTGGCCGGCATCGAATTCCAGGTAGCTCAACTCCTCACCGCCTCCGGCCAGGGAGCCCAGGGCGGCGAAGGGCGAGGTGACCAGCTTGACGATGAGATTTTTCAAAACGGTCAGGATCACCTTGCCGATCTTGAACTCGGGATCATCCAGGTCGCCACTGACCGGCAGGTCCAGCTCGATGTTGCCCTCGCGGTCCTTGAGCAGGGCCACGGCCAGCTTGATGGGCAGGCTTACCGCCTCCGGACTGTCCACGGTGTCTCCGAGGGTGAGCTGGTCGATATAGATGCTGTTCTTGCCTTCGAGCTGGTGGTTTTCCATGAGATAGGCCACGTTGAAGGTCAGCTTGCCCTTCTCGAGGACATAGCCCAGGTATTTGCCGGAGTAGGGCGAAAAGGGGCTCAGCTCGATGTCGGAAATGTTCAGGTTCAGATCCACATAGGGCTCGGCAATCAACGGGTTGATCTGACCGGTGATTTTTACCGGGGATTGTTTGGCCCACATGCCCTCCAGCTCTACATCGGCCCGTTTTTCGGCCATGGATTCAAGCCCGGAGATCTGGCCTGCCAGATCGTGGAATTTGGCGTTGAAATTGGGTTTGATGAAATGGTCGGAGAAATCCACATCCCCGCCGCTCAACAATACCTTACTGATGCGAATGGGCGGTTTTTCAGCATTGGCGGTTTCCGGCGCCGGATCGCCGTTCGTGCCGCCGGATGGCGTTGCCGTCCCCTCGGGGCCGGCAAACATGGTCGCCAGGTTGACGCTGCCGTCCGGATCCACGATCACCCGGGCGAAAAAATCGGCCAGGGAGACCTGGTCGATGGAGAGCCGGGTGGGGTTGACGCTCACGTTGAGATTGTCGAACGCAAGGGCGTCCCATTTGAGAAAGTCATCGGCGTTTTTACGGTCGACCGAGGCAAAACGGTTGAGCCCGGCTTTACCGGTATAGGTGATCGATGGGGCGTCGTCGGCCCGGCTCGTCAGCTTCATCCGGCCGGTGGTGCCGAAAGATCCCTCGGTGACGATGAGGCCGGCCTGCTCGGACAGGTAGGGCTGAAAGGGACGGATATCCATCTTCTGCACCTTGACGGCCATATCCAGGGTCAAAGGTTCGACGGTAACGTCGCCGCCCACCTGGATCTTCCCCCCCTTGCCCCATGTGAGGCTGAGGTCGGCCTTGCCGGTGGAATCGGGCTTGGTGGACAGATCGTTGGCCGACAGGGCAATGTCGCTCATCTGGATCTTGAGCGGCGTTGCGGGCACCCGGTCTTCCACGGCGACCTTGACACCGGAAACGTCGAGGGTGTTGAGGTTGACCACCAAAGGCGGTGCCGGCGGCGGTTCGGAAGCGTCCTGGGGTTCGGCTTGCATGGCTTCCTCCTCCGTCGCGGCGGGAGCCGCCATTTCTCGGGGCATAAAGGCCTTCATCAAATTCAGGCTGCCGTCCTTTTCCCGCAGGACGGAAAGATCGGCATCGGCCAGCGCCAGGCGGCCTACCGTGATCTCGCGCTGCTGAAGGTCTGCCGTCGTGTCGCTTACCTCCATTCGCCCGACGGCCAGCAACGCATCCTCATCATCAGCATCCACCACCTTGAGCGATTCGACCTTGAAATGAACGCCGGCCAGGGATACGCGGGGGGTGTCGTCTTCCTGCTGAAATCGGTAGTTGCCGCCCAGCGAGAGGGTTCCCGCAACGGTCTTGAACGCGAAAAGGTCCTGGTAATACGGCAAATACCGGGAAGCCTGGATATCCTCGACCGTCAGATCCCCCGATGCCTGAAGGGGCGACAGCGAAGCGGTGCCGGAAAGGGCAACGCTTTCCTCGGCCTCTGTTTCCAGGGACAGGCTGTATCGGGCGGTGCGGTCGCTGTTGAGGCCGAAATTGTCCACCTCCAGGCCCAGATCGGTGATCGTGGTGGCAAAGGGCTCGCTGTTGGACAGGTCGCTGAAATGAACAATGCCCTTTTTCAGGTCGATCCGGTCGATGGTGACCACCGGTTGAAATTCGCCGTTGGGGTCTTCGGCGGCCCGGGTTTTGGCTGCCTTGCGGGCCTTGGCGGCCAGAAAGGGCAAATACAGGTCGCCGGAAGCCAGCCGCTTGAGGAAAACCTCCGGCGCCGATATGTCCAGTTCGGCCAGGCGGATTTCTCCGGTGAGCACCCGGGAGGGCAGCAGGTCGATCCGGATGCGGGGGTAGCTGAAGAAGGGCTCGTCGTTTCCGTCCGTCAGGCGCGACGCGTTGAGTTCGGTAACGCCGGCCACCACCAGCTCCGGCCGGTCGCCCTCCAGCATCCTGAATTCGATCTCCGAGTCGGTTTCCACGACAAGGGAATGGATCTTCAGGTTCTCGGGCAGCGTCACATAGGGCAGGTAATGGGGTACGGCCAGGTCCTCGATTTCGATTTCCGCACGGGTTTCCCGCTTCGAATCGAAGGGACGGGTTTTTCCATCCAGGGCAAAGGAAGCGCCATTGATGCGGGCCGCCAAATCGAAAAGGGTGTAGACATCCGTATCAGCCGGACGGGAGGAGAAGTCGGTAACGCTGAGACTGAAATCTTCAATGCGATGGGAAACGCCGACCACCCGGTCGTCGATGGAAAGCGTGCCGCCGCTGATGCGGGCGTCATAGATCGCCAGGGCAAAGCCGCCTGAATCGGCCGAATCTTCTTCCGGGCTTTTTTCCGGCGCCTTGCCGCCGCCGATATCCGAAAAATTGAAGGTCGTTTCCCCGCTGCGAACCAGGTGGATATCGGGATTGACCAGCCGTACGGATTTGAGCACCAGAGCCCATTTGAAAAGGGAAGAGGTCTGCAGATTGGCGTATACCTCATCCGATTTCACGAAGGGTGCGCCGTCTTGCTCCTGAACGGATAAATTTCTCAGTGTCAGCGACAGGGTAAGGGGGTTGACCCGTACGCTTTCCACCGTGATCCGGCGGTCGATGGCAGCGGCCACCTTGTTTTCCAGGACATTGCGTACAATGAACGGCGCCCCGATAAAGCCGAAAAGAATGTAAAGCAGCCCGATTGCAGCGGCGATGACGGCGATTTTTTTCTGGCGAGGGGTTAATTCAGATGTTTTTATCATTTTTCATATTCCGTACCCAGGCGGTGTAATGTTGGTTAGGCATGCCTGATGAAAGCTTACCGGCTTCCGATGGTCTCGGCAATAACATTCAGGGCCTTTTCCATCAATTCCATATCCGCCTGGGTGCCCATGTGTCCCAGGCGAAACACTTTTTCGGCCAACGGACCGTAACTGCCGGCCACCACCAGCCCCGACTGCCGGAGCTTCCGGTCCCAGGTTTCCCAAGTGAATCCTTCGGGGATGTTGGCGGCTGTAACCGTCGGAGAGGGAATGGCGTCGGCCGCCGGGAAAAGGTCGATCCCTATCTCGACCAGGCGCCGGCGACACACCCGGGCAACGCCATCATGACGGTTGTAGCTGTTTTCCAGCCCTTCTTCCAAAAGCAGTTGGGCGGCCGCATGCAGGGCCGCCACCCCCTGCCAGTTCGGCGTGTAGGGGAAGAAACGGTTTTTAACCGCCCGATGAAAGGGTTTGAGGGCGTCATACCCCACATAGCCTACCGCTTCGATAATTTCCCAGGCCTTGGCGCTCACCGACAAAAAGCACATGTCCGGCGGTGCCGAGAGGCATTTCTGGGCGCCGCCCAGGCACAAATCGATGTGCCAGTCGTCGGCCAGCACAGGCGCACCACCGGCCGAAGCCACGGCATCGACATAGAACAGGGGCACCCGGTAGGCATGCTTCAAACGGCCCAGCTCCTCCAGCGGATTGAGGGTTCCCGAAGGTGTTTCGCAATGCACCGCCGTGATCATGCGGGGCTTGAATTCGGCGATGGCCGCTTCGATGCGGGCCATGTCGTTGATGGTTTCGTCATAGCCGAAGCCGACCGTTTTGACATCGGCGCCGATGGACTGCGCCATCTCGCCGATGCCGTAGCCGAAGACACCCGTAGCGACGGCCAGCACCCGGTCTCCAGGAACCAGGCAGCTTTTCAGGGCGCTCCACAGGGCCAGCATGCCCTCGCCGGACTGGATCACGATATCGTCCCGGGTGCCCAAAACAGCTTTCAACAGGCGCTGGGTGCGTGAGTAGAGGTCGAAAAATTCCGTTTCCAGATCGCCGGAGCCATAAGGCGGCCGGTAAGCTTGCCGAACGCTTTCCGGAACGGCCACCGGACCGGGAACCATGGGGATGGGGTACGTTTGCATGATAACTTCCTTTATGTCTTACGAAGTCGTCAAAAAATTGATTCCATACGAAACCATCATACCTGGATGCTGCGGATTTCTTTGAGCAGCGGCTGGATCCGCGCCCGATGGTCGGGGGGAATCATGAGAACGAACACGGGCTGGTTGGACACCAGGCCTTCCGGCGGCAGGCCCAGGCGGCCGGTGCTGTAACGGCTTCGGTTTTCGCTATTTGCCAGAAACTGCATCACATCGGCAAAATTGCCCGTATAGCCTTGGGCGTCGATATGCTCCAGGTGCTGCAAAAAGACGTCGTTGACCGTTAAAATGAATGGATCCATATCGGCAAAACCCGTTTGGCCGCAATTTCTGGCCGACACCATGCACCGGCAGGCAAAGGGCCGCACGCCGTAAAGGGGGCAGGCATCATCTATTAATACCGGGCAGGGGCCGGCTTCAGGATTCAGCTGCTCTTCGGGCGGGTCCCCCCCGCGAGCGCAAATATCGGCCATGCGGTTGATGGAGATTTCTGGCCGGAATCGATCCGGGTGGGATAAGCCGGCCATGCCTTCCAGGCGCTCCAGGCCGCCGGAGGTCTCCAGATGGGCAAAGATCCGGTAGCCCTCCAGGGTGGTCATGGTGACATTGGCCGTACAGCAATGGGCGCAGTATTTCTCGCACGCAAGGTCGAATTCAGCGACAAAGCGATCGTAAATAGCGAGCATGCGTTCCAGAATGGTCAGTTTGGCAGTAAGGTCCATAGGCTTTCTTTCCATGTGTTAAACATTGATTGATCGACGGTCTTTTTTATACCCCAATCATCGGCCTTTTTCCAGCAGAACCCCGATGGCAAAGATCTTGACAACCGCCGCTGCGCCGTTGGATCATTGATTAAAAAATTCGTGGAGGGGGCTATGAGCGGGAAAGTCTATTTTATCGACATGCGGGCGACAATGAAAGAGAGTTTCATTTCTAAGATCGGGCGGCTGATGGACGCGGCCGGTGTTGGCGCCGTGGTTGAAAAGCGGGACCTGACAGCCATCAAGGTTCATTTCGGAGAGGCCGGCAACTCGGCGTTCATCCGGCCGGTATACCTGCGCAAGGTGGTCGAAACCGTTAAACGGGCCGGAGGGGTTCCCTTTCTTACCGATGCCAACACCCTGTATGCCGGCACACGCAGCGACGCCCCTCACCACCTCACTACCGCCGTGCAAAACGGTTTTGCTTATGCTGTCGTGGAAGCGCCGCTGATTATCGCCGACGGGTTGCGTGGAAAAAACGAAACCGTAATTCCCATTCATCAGAAGCGCTTCGAGGCGGTGTATATCGGAACCGATATTGTAGAAGCCGACGCATTGATATCCGTGGCTCATTTCAAGGGGCACGAACTGTCCGGTTTTGGCGGCACCATTAAAAACCTGGGCATGGGCTGCGCTTCCCGCAAAGGCAAGCTGGCCCAGCACTCCAGTCTTTCACCGGCTGTTGGCGAACAGTGCATCGGCTGCGGAGAATGCGAAGATCACTGTTCCCAAAGCGCGATCTCCATCGTGGACGAAAAGGCCCGGATCGATGCAGAAGCGTGCATCGGCTGCGGGGAGTGCATCCTCATCTGTCCCAATCAAGCCATCTCCGTTCAGTGGAACCAGTCCATTCCGATTTTCCTGGAAAACATGGTAGAATACACCATGGGCGTGCTGGCCAACAAGGCCGGCAAGGCCCTGTTCATCAACTTTATTACCGATGTCTCCCCTGCCTGTGATTGCTTGCCGTCCAACGACGCGCCCATCGTAAAAAATATTGGAGTGCTTGCGTCCACCGATCCGGTGGCCATCGATCAGGCCTCGGCGGACCTGGTCAACGCCGAACCGGCCCTTGCCGGCAGCCAGCTGGAAGCTAACAGGGAACCGGGGCAGGACAAGTTCAAGGGCATCTATCCCAAAGTGGACTGGGAAATCCAGCTTGAATACGCCCAGAAATTGGGACTGGGCAGCCGGTCCTATGAATTGATTAAATTGTAATTTCAGCCATATGTTGCGTTCTTGGATTCACTTGGCCCTGCATTTCATGGTGCCCGGGGTGGTGGCCCGGTTTGGATTTGCCGACCGATGGAAGCGGGCCTGGCTGATCATGGTGGCGACCATGATCGTTGATCTTGATCATCTGTTGGCCGTTCCGGTATACGATCCTTGCCGCTGCAGTATCGGCTTTCATCCCCTGCACATCTGGCCAGCGGTTGCGGGTTATCTGCTTCTTTGCCTGTTTTCGAAAACGCGCATGGTGGGGCTGGGGCTGGTGATTCACATGGCGCTGGATGCCATCGACTGCCTGTGGATGGGCAAGGGGTTGGGATAGGAAGCAACACGCGGGAATGGCTGTCCAGTCCCGCGTGTTGATAAAGAACCTTTTCTGGGGTGCACTACCAGATTTTAATGCTTCTGCCTTTAATTTCCATCAACTGCTCGGTGGTTGCCCGGAGGCGATCGGCCAGCACGCTGGCAAATACCCGAAAAATGACATAGCCAAAGGCCAGTTTGTCGGTGCCGGTCAGCTGTTCGATGTAGTAAATATCCGTTGCCAGGCAAACGGTCTCACCCACGGCCACAGCCGCGGCACTGCGGGGGGCGCATTCGAGGGCGCCCATTTCTCCGAAGATATCACCCCGGCGCTGGAGCATTGCCACGGGCTTTTCGTCTTTCATCAGTCTTATTTTGCCGTAGACCAGAAAGTAAAGCCAGGTATCCGAGCTACCCTGCTCAAAAATCTTTTCCCCCGCATTATACTTCCTGATTTTGCTCATCGACATCAAGTGCTGAAGCTCATCTTCTTGAAATGGTTCGAAAATTTCGAATTTCCGGATGTCCTTCAGAACCCGCTGGTTGCCTTTTAAAAAATCGGTTTCCTGCATAACGCACCTCCCTGCACCCTTGTGTACCGGTACCGTCGAATGAACAGGGCTCCGGATGGTTGGGATGAAATTCCCTTTTATTCTATATCAACCCGGTTTGAAGGCAACAGCTATTTTTAAGAAAAAACGCTTCGGAAAGGATCAGGGGTGTTACTGTATTAACGAACCGGTGCACGAAGCGGCGAAATTAGCTTGGGTCGGTCCCCACAGGTGTGTCCGCTTTTTGTTCCAGTTTGACGAACCAGGCCTTGATGACGGCATTGGCCAACGTGGCCAGGGGAATTGCGAAAAAGAGTCCCCACAATCCCCAGAGCCCGCCGAACAGGAGTATCGCCACGACAATGGCCACCGGGTGGAGATTGACCACGCCGGATAGCAGCAAGGGGGCCAGCAGGTTGCCGTCGAAAATCTGGATCACCAGATACGCCACCATGGCGGATGCGAACTCGTGGCTCCAGCCCCACTGGATAAAGGCGACCAGAGCCATAACGAAACCCATGACCGTGACGCCGATATAGGGGATAATCACCGACAGGCCCGTAAACAGCGAGATCAAAAGGGCAAACTGGAGCCCCAGCGCCTTGAAGGCCGCATAGCTGATGCCCCAGATGATCAACAGCTCCCAGCCCTTGCCGCGAATGTAATTGGTGACCTGAACGTTGGCCTCCTGCCAGACGGACTCGGTCAGATCCATGTTGTCGGGAAGAAAACGCCGGGCCCAATTCAGGATAATATCCTTATCCTTGAGCAGAAAGAAAACCATGAAGGGAACCAGCACCAGGTAGACTACCAGATGCATCAGGCCCACCACCGAAGCCAGAGACAGGGTCAGCGCCTTCCGGCCCATTACGGTCAGGCTGGTGTTCAGGTAGTCGATGATTTGCCGGACCTGGCTCTCGGAGATCAGCTCCGGGTAGCGGGTGGGCAGTTCGCTCAATCGGGTTTGAACCTTGGCCAGCATCCCGGGCAATTGCTGAACCAGCTGGCCGATCTGTTTGACGGTAAGGGGCAGAAGCCACAAAATCATGACCAGCATGCCGATCATGAAAACGGCAAAAACGATGGAGACCGCAGCGATGCGAGGCAGGCGGAAACGCTTCAACAGGATGACAAGGCCGTCGAGCAGATAGGCGATAATGATGCTGATCATCACCGGGGCCAGCAGGTTGCCCAGAAAATAGATCAACCCGGCGCCCAGCAGCAGCATGAATCCCAGAATCACCCGCTGGGGATCGGAAAAATGCCGTTCTTTCCACTCTCTGAAGACTTCAAACATGGGCCCGTTCACCCTTCACCAAATCCACGGTCAAACCCGCCTTTTTCCAATCAAAACCGGTATCCATAAACGATTCCCAGGGTATCCATGCCCTCGTTGGGACTCGCCAGGTAGGCGTTGGAGACATGATCGAACAGAATCGTGACCCGGTGATGTTCGGTGATTGCATACCCGATTTCCACTGGAATCCTGAACAGCACCCGCGATCCCAGGGATTTGCGGTCCGTGTCGGCCGTATCCCGTTTGCCATCATGCAGCGCCAGCCCCGCGCCTGTTGAAAAGAAAAAGGGCCCCGATGGCTCCCACTGAAGCAGCAGACCGCCGAAGATCTTGCTGGTATTTCCGCGGGTGTTCACGTCGGCCCCCACATCGGGGTACGCGGTGGCGGCAAACAGCCGGAACAAGGGGCGGTTGAAAATCGCCTCTGCGTGAATGTCCGGCCCTTTCTCCTTGGAAGAGCCGCTCCACAGCCCGTCGACATCGTGGGCCGCGACACCGCAGCGAATTTCCCGGATCAATCCCCGGTCGGATGGATCGTCGAAGGCACATCCTTCATCGGAGGCCGTAAAAAGAAAAAGTGCCGTGCAAATCGAGGCGAACAAGACGCGGGTTTTTGCACGGCATGCGATCATTGATCCAGATCCGCGGGCAGCTCGCAGGTGTCGGGCCTCACCGATTTTTTGGCTTCGACAAAATGGGCGGCAGCCAGGGCCGCAGTACATCCGTCTGCGGCGGAAAGGACGATCTGCCGGGCAAACTTCTCGCGCAAATCTCCGATGACGTAAATCCCCGGTGATTTGGTTTCGCATTTCTCGTCGGTGATCACCAGGCCGTCGGCATTCATGCGGGTCCCGGCGGGCACCAGTTCATTGTTGGGGTTGAAGCCGATGAAAATGAACACCCCGTCCACATTCAAGCCCCGGGTCTCTTTGGTTACCGTGTCCTGGAGGCCGACCGCTTCCACACCATCGGGGCCGGCCTTGATGTCCGTCAGTACGGTGTTCCACAGCATCTCGATATTGCAGTCGTCGAAAATCCGCTGCTGGAGAATCTTGCTGGCCCGCAGTTCATCGCGGCGGTGGGCGATATATACTTTTTTGCAGAGCTTGGCCAGGTAAAGGGCCTCCTCGGCGGCGCTGTCTCCACCGCCAACCACCACGACGGTTTTTCCCCGAAAAAAGAAACCGTCACAGGTGGCGCAGTAGGAGACCCCCTTGCCGTAAAATTCCCGTTCGCCGGGAACATCGAGCTTGCGTGGGCTGCCGCCGGTGGCCAGGATGACGGCATGGGATTTCAAAACTTCGCCGTTGGCCAGGGTCACCGTATGATTTTCCAGGCCCGGATCCAGGGCCGTCGCTTCCTGTGAAATCGTTTCCAGGTCGTAGGATTCAGCGTGCTGGGAGAATTTCATGGACAACTCCGCTCCACTGATGTGGATAAAGCCCGGATAATTCTCCACTTCGTCGCTCATTGTCACCTGGCCGCCCGGCACGCCCTTTTCCACCAGCACGGTCTTGAGCGCCGCGCGCATGGCGTAGATCGCGGCCGACAATCCGCCCGGACCACCGCCGATGATGGCCAGGTCGTAAAAATCGTGTTTTGCCATAATTATTCCCCCTTTTTCTTTCGGGAAAGGGCTTTTTGAAGTTGATCCCCCAAGGACCCCAGGGAATCGCCGGAACTTCCGGCAAATTCCTGCCAGCCCTGGCTGTCGGCAACGTCACCGGTACCCAGTGAAATTTTGCGCGCAGCAGAATCGATCCTGTCGACGGTCACGCTGACGGTGCTGCCGGGCTTGAGACTGTCCAGCTCGGCCGCTTTTTCCGATGCGGCGATTTTGGACTTGGGAAGCAGGCCGGTGATTCCCGGCGCCAGGTTCACGAAGATGCCGAAATTTTCCTTTTTTTCCACCCGGCCCTGGACCGTCTGGCCGGGCTTGAAGGTTTCCTCGATATCCGCCCAGGGGTCTCCCTCGGCATCCTTGATGCTCAGCGATATCCGCTTGCGGTCGAGGTCGAACTCTTTGACCGTTACCGAGACCGTGTCACCGGGAGTGACCACCTCTTCAGGGCGCATCACGCGGCGGGTGTAACTCATTTCGCTGATATGCACCAAGCCCTCGATTCCCGGAAACAGCTCGACAAAGGCCCCGAAATTGGCGCAGCGGGTCACCTTGCCCTTCAATTTGTCCCCGACCCGGATGCGATTGGGGGCCTCCTGCCAGGGATCGCCCATGGCCTGTTTGACCGAGAGCGAGATCTTTTTGGTGCCCGGTTTTTCTCCCTCCTTGATTCCCAGGATTTTGACCTGGAGCCGATCTCCCACCTTGACGGCCTGTTCAGGGGTATCCAGGCGCGACCAGCTGAGTTCGCTGATATGCACCAGTCCCTCCACGCCCGGAGCCAGCGTTACAAAGGCCCCGAAGGGCAGAATGCGAGCCACGGTGCCCTCGTATACGGTGTCTTCGTCCATCTGCTCCATGAAGGCCTTGCGGCTGGCCTCCATCTCTTTTTGAAGGATATCGCGTCGGGAAAGAACGATGTTACGGCCCCGCTCCTCGAAGCGCTTGATGACAAAGGCAAAGGTCTGGCCGACATAGACTTCCGGGTCCTCCACATAGGTCAGGTCCATCTGGCTGATGGGGCAAAAGGCCCGCCGTTTGACGACTTCCACCTGAAAACCGCCCTTGATGGCGGCGACGACCTTGCCCTCCACCGGAATGCGCTGCTCCCAGGCGTCCTGGAGCATGTTCAGGCCGCCGATGCCGGAAACGGCCTTGGAAAGGCGGATTTCGCTCTCGTTGGCGGCAACGACGTACAGGTCCAGTTCGTCGCCTTCGGCAACGGTCATTGCGCCCTCGTCATCCAGCAGCTCGGCTTTTTCAACCACGCCGTCCACTTTGGTGCCCGTATCCACGAAAACATTGTTGGCGCCGATGGAAATGATTTTCCCCCGGATTCGGTCGCCCACCTGGATATTCTCGTTCATGCCGGCGCTATAGGACTCCAACAGGTCGGCAAAACTCTCTTCCGCATCCGGAGCTGCATCTTCAAATTCTTCATTCATGGTCGATCTCCCAATTCATTGAAATGTGCCGCAACTTCACCAGAAAATGACAGCTTTTGCAAGCTCATTATGGACCGCCTGGCACGTCTTCTTATCGCTGACAATTTCTTGCCCGGGTGTACAATTTTTCGCAATCGTGATTATAGATATACGGTAACCCAGAAGTGCCCATGGCATCGATTGCCGGTTGCATCGATTCCCGGGTGAAGACGCGCAAACACCACAGGAGGACGCCATCGCCGGACAATGCCAAAGCCAGGCCCAAATGCTGGCCAACCGCGTGAGAAAACGCTTCAAGCACCTCAGCCGGCGTTTCATGCGGCAGAAGATCGAGGTTTTTCGCCTTTACGATTGGGATATTCCTGAAATTCGCGCCGTGGTGGACTGGTACGGCGGCCACCTGGTGATCGGAGAATACATGCGCCGCCAGTCCGAACCCCAATGGCTGCCCGAAATGGCCCGGGCGGTCGCCGCCGCGTTGGATGTGCCCATGGAAAAGGTCCATCTCAAGGCACGGTGGGCCGGCAAACAGGATGGCCAGCGCTACGAACGTATCGACCATACGAATAAAAAAATCGTCTTGTCGGAAAGGGATTTGAAGTTTCTGGTCAATCCCTACGATTTCGTCGATACCGGGCTGTTTTCCGACCATCGCGATACCCGGCAGATGGTGAGGGAAATGGCCGCCGGCAAAGATTTTCTCAATTTGTACTGCTATACGGCGTCCTTTTCCTGTTATGCCGCCCTGGGCGGGGCCCGCAGCACCGTTTCCGTGGACCGGTCGGAGGGCGCCATCCAGTGGGCGCGTGAGAACATGGCCCTCAACGGCATCGACCCGGCCGCCAATCGGCTGATTCAGGCCCACACTTTCGACTATCTGCAAAGCGCCCGAAAAAAGGGGCTGCGCTTCGACCTGGCGGTGGTCGATCCGCCGTCCTATTCCACCACCAAAACCCGCGACCTGACATTTGATGTCGTCAGGGACCACCCCCGGCTGCTGAAGAACGTGGTTTCCGTGCTGAGAACCGGCGCCATCCTGTTTTTCTCCACCAACCACCAGGATTTTCAACCCAATCTGGGCGGTCTCAACGTTTCCGATGCCAGTGAAATCACCTCCCGAACGATCCCCGAAGATTACGTTCACAAGCGCAAAACCATCCACCGCTGCTGGCAGATTACTGTTTAGCGCAATACCCTGTGAAAGGGTCCTTGTTGACACCGGCCGATGGCCGCCGGTATAGTTCTGCCCGGCGCGGTGCCGGCCGCCATTTTCATGGCGCGGCCCGAGCATTTTAACCTTCACGACGACGGTACGGCCATGCGGCGGTCCCCGAAAAACCTGGTTCCAGGAATCCGCCATCTTTTCCGACGACGGTCCCCGGGCGATGTTCAATTGGGCCAGGTGCTGATCGATCGGGGCGTCATCACCGCAGAGCAGCTGGAAGCCGCGCTGGCCGAACAGCGCAAGCGGCTGATCGAAACCGGCCAGGCCGTCCGTCTGGGCCACGTGATTACCGACCTTGGGCTGGCCTCCGAAGAGGTGGTGGTCGAGGCCATCAACGAGAATTTCCGGCTTTCGGTCGCCTCCCTGTCGGACAATATCCGTGAGCTGATCCTGCGCCAGCGCGGCCCCCTGGCCGAACGGCTGCCTCCGCCGGCCATTCCCATCTGGCTCAAACTCTGCATCGGCGCACTGCTCATTGTCACCGTCACCATCGTTACCTTCAGCACCATCATCATCAACAAGCAAAAGGCCCGGCTGTTCGACCAGACGGTGATGGTGGGGACCGTAAGCCTCAACTATTTTGCCAACAATGCCCGCATTCCACTCATCGATGACGATATTCTCAGCCTCAACACCCTGATCAAGGAGGCCACCGATACAGAAGGGCTGCGCTATGCCGTGGTTACCGACGCTAAGGGATTGATCCGGGCGCACACCGATGTGAACCAGATCGGCACGCCGCTTTCTGCAGCAACGCCGACGCAGCCGCCGGTCACCCGCGGCAAAGTTTCTTATTACTCTTTTGTGACCCCGTCCGGAGAGCAGATGCTGAATCTGTACCGCGACGTCGTTTTTCAGGATAAGATTCTGGGTACGGTGCATGTGGGCGTGTCCCTGGATTTTATCGAACACCTGGTGGCGCGGGAAAAAGGGTCCATCATCTATGTGACCCTTGTGATGATGATTATCGGTTTGGCCATTGCGGTCTATCTGGGGCTTCGTTTTTCGCGGCCCATCACGCAGTTGGTGGCCGCCACCGAAGCCATCGGCAAAGGCGACTACCGCTATCGGGTGGAACTCAACCGCCAGGACGAACTGGGCAATCTGGCCACGGCCTTCAACCAGATGGGCGAAGAGCTTTTACGGCACACGCTGACACGCCAGTCCTTCGGAAAATACGTCGGCGAGGAAGTGCTGGAAATGATTATCGCCGACCCGGAAAAAATGTGGCTCAAGGGGCATAAGAACGACGCCACGATCCTTTTTGCCGACATCCGGGGGTTTACCGCCTATGCGGAAGCCCGTGAGCCGGAGCGGGTCGTCGAGATGCTCAATACCTATTTCGATATTGCCACCCGCGCCATATTGGATTACGGAGGATATGTGGACAAATTCATCGGCGACGGCGTTCTGGGGGTTTTCGGCGTGCCGGTATACAGAAACGACCATGTCGAACGAACGGTGCGGGCCGCGCTGGACTTAATGGACCAGCTTCGCAGCCGGAACGTCCAGGGCAACCCTCTTTTGTCGTCCGTGGGGATCGGCATTCACACCGGTCCCGTTGTCTCCGGCAACATCGGCTCGCCGGCCAAAATGGAATATACGGTGATCGGCGATACGGTCAACCTGGCCTCCCGGCTCAGCAGTCTCGCGTGTCCGGGCGAGGTGCTGGTAACCGATGCCGTGGTTTCTGCCCTGCGGCCCCTGATTCAGGTCGAACCCGCCGGAAGCCGCGCCATTAAAGGCAAAACCGCACCCGTCGAAACCTTTCGGGTGCTTTCCATCAAGCAGAGGTCTCATGTCAAATCGACGGGGTAGGCTTTTCGGCGGCGCCACCCATATCCTTGCGGCGCTGCTGATCCTGGTCCTGATTGTCCCGGCCGCCCGGGGCGGGCAGGCCTCCGATCGGGAGCGCCCGCCTCTGCAACTGGTACGCGCCCGAAAGGGAGACACGCCGCAAACGTTGGCCCGGCGATACCTGAAGGCCGCATCCAAGGGATGGATGATCGCCGAATACAATGGTAAGGATGCCTTTTCCGAGGGAGAGGCCGTTGTGATTCCCGGGGGCGATTTTCGACCGGGGGGGCTGTCTCCCGGCGGTATTCAGGTCGTCCCCGTGGTGGCCTACGGCGACATTGGCGACACGAACGCAAAAACGAATCGGGCTTCCCGGATTTCCCGGTCGGCCTTTCACGAGCAGATACGGTGTCTGAGCGATACGGGGTTTATCGCCGTTTCGCCGGATCGGCTGGTCGAATTCATGGCCTTCACCGCCCAGCTTCCCCGACGATCCGTGCTTATTACGGCGGACACCGAATCGCAGACCTTTTACGAAGATGCGGCGCCCATCCTGAAAGCCTTCGGAATGAAGGCCACCGTTTTTATTGCTCCCGGACGGGTGGGCGAAAAAGGCACCATGACCTGGGACCAGATCCGGGCGCTGAGCAAGGAAGGTTTCACCATTGGCTGCCGGGGGAGCTACGGGCGTTCCCTGACTCGTCGCAAGCGGGGGCAGTCCTTTAAAGAGAACTTCTCGTGGATCGAATCCGAACTGCAACAGGGTAAAAAAAAGGTCGAAGCGGAGTTGGGCGAGCCGTGCCGCTTTCTGGCCTATCCCGAAGGCCGCAGCGACAACCTGATCGCCGCCATGGCCGCCAATCTGGGCTTTGCGGCGGCGTTCAACCGGTCGCCGGGAGGCACGCCTTTTTATGCCGACCGTTTTGCCATTCACCGCAACATCGTTGACCGTCGTACGGATCTGGATCGCTTCAGCGATCTGCTTGCCACGACAATCGTGGTGGACCTCAAATGACGCGCGCCTGGCTTCCGGTAATCGCCGGCATCGCCTGGATTGCCCTGGCCGGCTGCGCCGGCAGCCTGGATTCGCTCTCGGCATGGATGCACTCCGGCGGTCCCCGGTGGCGGGCGGAGCAGGCCGACACCGTCAGTGTCCGGGCCCGGGAACTGGAGGCCCGCGGCGAACTGGGTATGGCCCTGGACCACTGGCGCCTGATCGCGGACATTGCCGCCGATTCAAAAGCGGCCGAACGCGAAATCCAACGCCTGCAAGAGAAGATCGACACTGAGGTCCGATCCCACTACGAAGCGGGCTTGGCAAAATTGAAGAATCGCCGTTCAACGGACGCCCGCAACCATTTTCTGGCAGCCCTGCGTTTGGATCCGACCTTTCAGCCGGCCCTGCGGCAAGTCCGGGCCCGTTTTTCTCCCTTTCCCTTTCGCGTCTACCAGACTGTACCGGGCGATCGGCCGGCATCGGTGGCCAAGAAATTTTTCGGTGACGAGAAGAAGGCTTTTCTCGTTGCCTGGTTCAATCGCCTGCCCGAGGATCGGGCCCTGTCCCCGGGCAGTCTGCTGATCCTGCCCGCATGGGAAGATCCGGGGCCTCCGGAAATCGAGGAGAAGCCGGCGCCCGAACCCCCGGACCTATCGCTGGACGTAGCGAAGGCTCGGCTGTCGACCGGCGATCTTCAAGGCGCTCTGGAACTGGCCCGGCAGGCCGACCCGTCGGATGCAAAGGCGCAAGCCTTCATTCACACCATCCAGCTCAAGCAGGCGGCCCAACAGGTCGAAGCGGGAAGGCTGGCAGATGCCGGTACTTCCCTGGCGGCGGTTCCCGATGGATTCGAGGGCAAAGCCGCCCTGTCCCAAAAACTGGATCTGGCCCTGAAACAGCGGCAGTTTAGCCTCGACCTGAACAATGCCCGGGAAATGTTCGATCAGGGCCGCTATGGCCTATGCCTCGATCAGGCTGAGATGCTCATGCGACGTGCACCGGATAATCTCGAGACGGCCCGCCTGGCCGCCGAAGCGCGCTACCGGTTGGCCCTGGAGTATTTCGATCACCAGCGCTACCGGGAGGCCCGCGCCGTGCTGGAAAACATGGAAGAGGACCATGAAGCCGGGACCGCACTGAAGGCAACTGTCCATGACCGCCTGGTGGAACTGGCCCAGGTCCACTACCGCAACGGCGTCAAACATTTTATCAACGAAGATTTGAACAAGGCCATCGCCGAATGGGAAATCGCCCTGGATTGCGACCCGGACCATGCCAAGGCCCGTGAGAACATCGAAAACGCCCGCCGGCTTCTTCAAAAAATAGAAACCCTGCCTTAAAATCACCATCGAAAACATCTATTGGCCTCAATGCAGGCATCGTTTTTGTCTATTAGACTTTTTACAGGTCCGATGATAGCGTCAAAATTGTTACTACTTCGACGATTCCAACCGGACACGATAATCATCAAGTAATAAAAGGAGGTCGAGCATGACGCGGATCGGACGGTCGCTTTATGGCATGATTGCTGTTTCTATTCTGACATTGCTGCTGGCCGGCGTTGCTCCGGCCATGGCAGACGATTATTCCCCGTTTGCGGGCCAGGCCGCGACAATCAAGATTTCCGGCGGCACCGCGCATATTCCGGTGATGAAGGAGGCGGCCAAGCAGGTCATGCAGCGCTTTTCCGACGTTCGGATCACCATTGCCGGCGGCGGCTCCGGCGTGGGCATCAAACAGGTGGGCGAAGGGCTGGTGGACATCGGCAACTCCGGCCGCAAACCGACCGATGACGAAATCGCAAAATACGACCTGAAAATGTTCAAATGGGCTATCGACGGCGTCGGACTGGTGGTCAATCCGAAAAATCCGGTCGCGTCCCTGACCACGGCGCAAGCCAAAGCCATTTTCGCCGGCAGCATCGACAACTGGAAGGCCTTAGGGGGCGCGGACAAGGCCATCAACCTGTACACCCGTGACACGGCCAGTGGAACCCGGGAGGTCTTCTGGAAAAAAGCCCTGGGAAAAGGCGAGATCAGCGCCAAAGCCAATGTGGTGGTATCCAACGGCGCCATGAAGGCGGCCGTGGCCAACGATCCCTATGCGATCGGTTATGTATCGGTGGGACATATGGATGAAAGCGTTCAGCCGGTGGCATTGGATGGCGTTACGCCGACCCTGGAGACCGTGAAGAGCGGTGAATACAAGATTGCCCGGGGCCTGTACAGCAACACCAAAGGCGAGCCGTCCGGCCTGACGAAAACCTTCATTGACTTTCTGTTCAGCGAAACCGGCCAGGGCTTTGCTGCCGCCAAGGGCTTTATCCCTGTAAAATAATCGATATGCGCAGCCAAGGTCTGGTGCAGGGCTTGCTGGCTGTGGCCGCAGCCGGCTCGGTGGCCGTTACGGTGCTGATCTTCGGGTTCATGATCGTTCTGGGCCTCCCGCTGGTTACCAGCGGTGCGTTCTTCAATCTTTTTACCTCCTCCTGGCTGCCCAACGAGGGCCTTTACGGCATCGTCCCCATGATGGCCGGATCGCTGTTCATCGCCGGCCTGGCCATGGTCTTCAGTTTTCCCCTGAGTCTGGGATGCGCCGCTCTGGTCGCGGTCCTGGCAAAGGGCCGGGTTCCGGCCCTGCTGCACCGGCTGGTGCGGTTCATGACCGGCATCCCCACCGTGGTCTATGGCTTTGCCGGCATCTTTCTGCTGGTTCCCGTCGTCCGCGAATGGACGGGCAGCGGCTCGGGCATGTGCATTCTCTCCGCATCCCTGCTGCTGGCCATTTTGATCGCCCCCACCATGATCCTTTTTTTCACCGACAGCTTTACCAGCGTACCCAAAAGCTACCTGGCGGCGGCCGACGCCCTGGGCGCCACCCCTGTCCAGAAGCTCGTTCATGTGGTCATTCCCTGCTCCTGGCGGGGGCTGACCACCGGCGTGCTCCTGGCCCTGGGCCGGGCCGTAGGCGACACCCTGATCGCCCTGATGATCGCCGGCAACGCCACCGCCTTTCCCGGTTCGCCACTGGATTCCGCCCGAACGCTGCCCGCGCACATCGCCCTGGTGGTGGCCGCCGATTTTGACAGTCTGGAGTTCCGCACCCTGTTTGCCTGCGGTATCCTTTTGTATGCCTTTACCACCCTGACCGTCGTGCTGGCCCGGCGGATGGTTGCCGACAAAGCGGGTGCGCCATGAAAGCCGGCCGCTGCGATAAACTGGTGACCGCCTGGGCCTGGCTTTCCGGACTGGTGCTCACCGTCAGCGTCGCCACGCTTCTCGGGTTCCTGTTGATCAAGGGGGCCGGAACCCTCTCTCCGAGACTCTTTTTTGGAGACACCCTCCCTTTGGACGCCTTGCAGCTGAAGCGCCAGGTCTTCGACGGTATTTTTCCGGCCACCGTCGGCACCCTGCTCCTGGTCGGGCTTGCCGTGGGCATGGCCGTTCCCGTGGGCATCGCTACCGGCATCTATATGGCCGAATTTGCCGCACCGCGCACCAAATCGGTTTTTGGGCTTTTTTTCGACATTCTGGCCGGTATTCCGTCGATTCTGGTCGGCCTTTTCGGTTTCAGCGTGGCGATTTTTCTCCACCACCATTTTTCCGGCCAAATCGCCCCCTGCCTGCTGATATCGGCCCTGTCGCTGGCCTTTCTGGTGCTGCCCTATCTCATCCGCACCACCCAGACCACCTTGGAAAATCTGCCCCGCCACGTTCGCATGACAGCCCCGGCGCTGGGCGCCTCGAAGCTGCAGACCATTTTTTACGTGCTGCTGCCCCAGTCTCTGTCGGGTATTGTCAGCGGCATCATTCTTTCCATCGGCCGCTGTGCGGAAGACACGGCCGTGATCATGCTGACCGGCGTGGTGGCCACGGCCGGCATTCCCGCCTCGCTGCTCTCGGGGTACGAAGCCCTGCCGTTTTACATTTACACGGTTTCGGCCCAGTATGCAGACCAGGCCGAACTGATGCGCGGCTACGGCGCGGCCATTGTCCTGCTGGCCGTCTGCGCGCTGCTTTTCGCCCTGACCGCTTTCATCCGGCATCGACTGGCCGATCACCTGCTTTACGGGGTGCGCTGAGGAAACGTACAGGATGACCGCAATTAACGAGATAAAGATAAAAGCCCGCCACCTGTTTTTCTCATACGGCGACAATCTTGTGCTGCAGGATGTAAGCCTGGATGTCCACGAGGGCGCCGTTATGGCGGTGACGGGGCCTTCGGGCCAGGGCAAGTCCACGCTGTTAACCCTGTTCAACCGTCTGTGGGAAGACATCCCCGGGACCCGCATGCGAGGCAGCATTCATATCCGTTTGGACGGCCGGGACCGGGATATTTATCATCCGGCCTGTTCGCTGCCAGAACTGCGGCGCAAGGTGGGCATGGTTTTCCAGATCCCCAACCCGCTGCCCATGAGCATATACAAGAACGTGGCCTTTCCTTTGAAGATGGCCGGGATCTCGAATAGAGCACAGATAAGGGATGCCGTGGAAACCACCTTGAAGCAGGCGTTCCTTTGGAATGAGGTCAAAGACCGCCTTCGGGAAGATGCCCGCCAACTCTCCGGCGGCCAGCAGCAGCGCCTGTGTATGGCCCGGGCGCTGGTGGTCAACCCTGAAGTCCTTCTACTGGACGAACCCACCTCCTCTCTAGACGGCAAAGCCACCGAGATTATCGAGGCGCTGATCGTCAGTCTCAAGCAGGCCTGCACCATCGTCATGGTGTCCCACGACACGGCCCAGGTGGAACGGGTGGCCGACCGCTGGGCGGAACTGAAAAAAGGAAATCTCGTTCTTGCCTGAGACGGCGTATGCGCCAAATCGGAATCCGCGTGTCCTGTTTTTCATGTTTCTTGGACATCGTGGGGGATGTTTGACAATGCATGCCAAAACATCGATTCTTTTTTATCGGCCGCTGCAACGCTGGGCCGCCCCGCCGAATTAAATCGCATAACCCGGACCCCCTTACGAATCGGCCAAAAATAACAGCAACGGACTCGTTTCGATTTTTTGCGATTTCATCAAACATGTCCAAAAGCAGGCTTTCCAGTGTGGAAAGGACGCTATTTCAGGAGATCTTCCGACCAGGGTGGAAAACCGGAATCAGGGCTTCCTTTTTTTTGTTATTGCCCCTGACCCGGATCGGGTAGACGCCGCGAATCGTAAATGAATTTAAAAATAATACTGGCACGTGTTTTGATAGACGCTTGTCGTTCCCGCGGTATGGAAAACCAATGGCGTTTTCCTATCGACTAAATTGGACAAACATAAAGGAGAATATTTAACGATGTCTTTCAACCGCTGTGGTCAAACCCGTTCAAACCCAAGCCGAAGCCTGCTCCATGCCATGGAGGTCAACACAGAGGTCGAAGAGGAGCCTCCCAGTCAGGCGATCGATTGCACAGCCAGCTTGCCGTTGACGGCCGCCCGGCCGCTCACCAACCGCCCCTCCATCAAACCGGTTCCCAATTATCCGGTCTCTTTTCGACGCAAGTTTCTGAAAAGCTACTACCCCGATATCAGTGATCGGCAGTGGAACAATTGGCAGTGGCAGATCGCCAATCGGGTGTGCACACCAAACCAACTGAAACGGTTTTTGACCCTGAGCAGCGAAGAAAATGCGGCCATGGCCGGATTGGCAACCAAGCTGCCTTTGGCGATCACGCCTTATTATCTCAGTCTGCTGGTGGGCCACGATATGGATTACCCGCTGCGCAAAACCGTGGTGCCCACAATCAACGAGCTTGTCCAGATGCCGGAAGAGGCCGACGACCCGCTGAACGAAGATCATCAGAGCCCGGTGCCGGGTTTGGTCCACCGCTACCCGGACCGGGTGCTGTTTTTGCTTCTGGATTTCTGTTCCACCTATTGCCGCTACTGCACCCGTTCGCGCGTGGTGGGGCATGGCCACCTGCATTTCAATCGTAAACGGTTGGAACAGGCGCTGGAATATATTCGCCGCACGCCCACGGTCCGGGATGTTCTGCTTTCCGGCGGCGATCCGCTGACTTTGGGCGATTCACGGCTGGATTGGCTGCTGACCCGGCTGCGGCAAATCAAACATGTGGAAATCATTCGCATCGGCACCAAAATTCCGGCTGTTCTGCCGCAGCGGGTGACGTCCCAACTGGTACGCATGCTGAAACGTCATCACCCGTTGTGGATGAGTCTTCATTTTACTCATCCGGACGAATGTACGCCCGAGGCCTCACAGGCCTGCCAGCGGTTGGCCGACGCCGGCATTCCTTTGGGTTCCCAGACGGTTCTGCTCAGGCACATCAACGATTCGGTGGAGACCATGAACGGCCTTGTTCACCGCCTGCTGCAGATGCGGGTCAGGCCTTACTACCTGTACCAGTGCGACCCCATTTCCGGCTCCTCTCATTTCCGCACAACGGTGGACAAGGGGTTGGAGATCATCCAGGGGCTGCGAGGGTTTACCAGCGGCTATGCCGTGCCCACCTATGTCATCGACGCCCCCGGCGGCGGCGGCAAGATTCCGTTGATGCCCGAATACCGCCAGGGACGCGACGGATGCGATCTCGTGCTGCGCAACTACGAAGGAAAAACCTATCGCTATCCGGATTCGGTATGACCGATCTGTTCGCCGGAAAGAGAGGAAGATGTTTATGAAAATCGGTCTGACCTATGATCTGCGCTCCGAATACCTGGCGGCCGGGTATGGCGAGGAGGAAACCGCCGAATTCGATCGTGACGACACCATCGAAGCCCTGGAAAAGACCCTGGCCGGGCTGGGCCATCATACCGAGCGCATCGGCCATGCCCGCAGCCTGGTTCAACAACTGGCTGGCGGCCGAGACTGGGACCTTGTGTTCAACATCGCCGAGGGGATGCACGGCATCGGCCGTGAGGCCCAGGTGCCGGCAATTTTGGATGCCTACGGGATTGCCTACACCTTTTCCGATCCGCTGGTGATGGCCCTGACCCTGCACAAGGGCATGACCAAGCATGTGCTGCGCGACGCCGGCGTGCCCACCGCCGATTTCGTGGTGGTGCGCGAACCCTCGGATCTGCAGGCGGTCGGCTTTGGACCGCCCTATTTTATCAAGCCCGTGGCCGAAGGCACGGGCAAGGGGGTGACGCCTGACTCCATCGTGCGCAACCGCAAGGATTTGGACGCTGCCTGCCTGAAGTTGATGACCGCTTTTCGCCAGCCGGTGCTGGTGGAGTCGTTTTTACCGGGCCGCGAGTTCACCATCGGCGTGGTGGGAACGGGCCGCGAGGCAAGGGTGCTGGGCACTATGGAAGTTATCCTTTTGGAAAACGCCGAGGCCGAAGTCTATTCCTACACCAACAAGGAGCGCTGCGAAGAACTGGTCGTCTACCGCATCGTGGATGCAGGCCAGGACCTGGTGGTGCGGCAGGCCGAGGCCCTCGTCTTGAAGGCCTGGCAGGTGCTGGGCTGCAGGGACGGTGGACGCGCCGATGTGCGCTGCGACGCCAACGGCGTCCCCCAGTTCATGGAAGTCAACCCGCTGGCCGGGATCCACCCCGAGCATTCCGATCTGCCGATCTTATGCACCCGACTGGGCATCACCTATGCGCAGTTGATCGGATGGATCGTGGAATCTGCTCAAAAACGCGTTCGTCCCGGCGCCACCGATCAGAGGATTCAAGCCCATGCGCATTGCTGTGGTTCATAATGCCTTGCAAAATGACAGTGCAGCCGATGAGCAGGATGTCCTGGTTCAGGCCGATGCCGTTACCGAAGCCCTGCACGAACTCGGTCACAAACCGGTTCGCCGGACCTGCGATCTGAACCTTTCCCGCGTCCGGAACGAGCTTGGCGCCATCGATCCCGGTCTGGTTTTCAACCTGGTGGAGTCTCTGGACGGCACGGGACGGTTGATTCACCTGTTTCCTTCGCTGTTGGATGCCATGGGGCTGCCATATACCGGGGCATGTGCGGAAGCCATGATGCTGACTTCCAACAAGCTCTGCGCAAAAACGATGCTGGACGGAGCCGGCCTGCCAACGCCGGACTGGACCGTCCCCTCCAAAGCCTGGAACCCGGGACGCTTCCGGCGGCCCCGGGAAAACCCGCGTCGCTGGATTATCAAATCCGTATGGGAGCACGCTTCCGTCGGGCTCGACGACGACGCCATTGTGGAAGCCGCATCCGACCGGTTGCTGGAAACGCTGATGGCCCAGCGTGCGCCCCGGATGGGCGGCACCTGTTTCGCGGAAGCGTTCATCGATGGACGGGAGTTCAACCTCTCCCTGCTGGACAGCCCCGAAGGGCCCCAGGTGCTGCCTCCGGCCGAGATCGTTTTCGAGGGATACGCCTCCGGCCAGGCCCGCATCGTGGACTACCAGGCCAAATGGGACGAAGATTCCTTCGCATATCGCCACACCCCGCGTCGGTTTGATTTCGATCCGGTTGACGACGAGCTGCTGGAGCAGCTCAAGACCCTGTCCCTGGAATGCTGGGAGTTGATGGGCCTGCGGGGCTATGCCCGGGTGGATTTTCGCGTGGATGGTTACGGGCGGCCCTGGATTCTGGAGATCAACGCCAACCCCTGCCTTTCCCCGGACGCCGGTTTTGCCGCCGCCGTCCACCGGGCCGGATTGACCATGACCGACGCCGTGGCAAGAATTGTAAGTACATCGGGAAAATAAGCCATGCTCAAAATTCGCCGGATTTACGACGACATTCTGTCTGTGGATCAAGAGGCGTTGAAGCAGATCAAGCAGATTCTCCGGACCCGCTTTTCCGATGTGCCGCCGGAAGAGATCGATCAGATCGGTGAAAAGCTGCGCAATCCGTTCAAACAGCGCTTTCGTACCATCCTGCTGATCGCCGAAACCATGCGCCGCCGCGTGCAGGGGTTTACCATGCTGCTGCACGAACCGGTGATCGGGTTTTGCTACCTCGACTGGATTGCCACGGCCAAAGGTTCCACAGGAGGAGGGCTGGGAAGCGCCCTGTACGACAGCGTGCGGGCCGAAGCCGTGGGACTGGGTGCCAGGGGCCTTTTTTTCGAGTGCCTGCCCGACGAGCGCGACGCTTGCGACGATCCGGCGATCCTCAAGCAAAATCGCGACAGGCTCCGTTTTTATGAACGCTATGGGGCCCGGCCGATCATCGATACCGCCTACGAAAACCCTGTCAAGCCCGGCGACACCTGTATGCCCCATCTGGTTTACGATGGTCTGGATCGCACCGAACCCTTACGCCAGCGTTTTGCCCGCAAAGTGGTGCGCGCCGTGCTGGAGCGAAAGTACGCCGCCTACTGCCCCCCCCGTTATGTGGAAACTGTGGTCGCCTCGTTTCGGGATGATCCGGTCAATCTGAGGCCTTTCCGTTACGTCAAACCCGAGGCCGTACGTACGACCGTGGAGAGCCGATCCCTGGAGCAGATCGCCCTTGTGGTCAACGCCAATCACGACATTCACCACGTGCACGAACGCGGCTATGTGGAAGCGCCCGTGCGGGTGCGCAGCCTCCTGAAAGTGCTGGAGCCCAGCGGACTGTTCGCCCGAATCAAACCCCGCCTTTTTGCCGAAAAGCATATCACGGCGGTTCACGACAGCGATCTGGTAAACTACCTGCGCCGGGCCTGTGAAGAGATGCCCGAGGGCAAATCGCTCTATCCCTACATCTTCCCGCTGCGCAACAAAACCCGGCCGCCCAAAGAGCCCTCCGTGCTATCCGGCTACTATTGTATCGACACCTTCACGCCGATCAACAAAAATGCCTATCCGGCCGCCCGGCAAGGGGTGAACTGCATCCTGACCGCTGCCTCCGAAATCCTGGCCGGCCGCAGAATGGCCTACGCTCTGGTGCGCCCGCCCGGACACCATGCAGAGCGCCGGGCCTTCGGCGGGTTTTGCTATTTCAACAACAATGCGATTGCCGCCCAATATCTGAGCGCCCACGGCAAGGTTGCCATCCTGGATATCGACTACCACCACGGCAATGGCCAGCAGGATATTTTTTACCGGCGCAGTGACGTACTCACCATCTCTCTGCACGGCCATCCGACCTTTGCCTACCCCTATTTCACCGGATTCGAGGAGGAATGCGGCGAGGGCGAGGGCGAGGGCTTCAATATGAATCTGCCCCTGCCGGAAAAATTGGACGGCGCCGGCTACTTAAAGGCCCTGGATAAAGCCCTGCGCCGCATCCGCCAGTTCAATCCACAGTTCCTGGTGGTGGCCTTTGGGCTGGATACGGCCAAAGGGGACCCCACCGGCACCTGGCAGTTGCTCGGCAAGGATTTTGAAGCCAACGGCCGTCGCATCGGGGCGTTGGGGCTTCCCACCTTGCTGGTGCAGGAGGGCGGTTATCGTGTACGGACCCTGGGCAGCAACGCCCTTCATTTTTTTACCGGATTGGCCGCCACAGGCGCGCATCCGCAGACGAAGCATCCGCCGGACAAAGAACGCCTGCATGGTGTAAAATGGCGCCGGGAGGTAACGCCGCAGGATCCGGAGCGTGTCGGGCGCCTGGTGGATCTGACCGGATTTTTTCATCCCGAGGAGGTCGACGTGGCCAGGGAATTGGTGCAAGAGCGCCTGGCCAAAGGAGATCTCAGCGGCTATCATTTTGTGATGGCCGAGCAGTACGGCCGGCTGGTGGGCTACACCTGTTATGGTCCGATCCCCTGCACGCAGAACAGTTTCGATCTGTATTGGATCGCCGTGCATCCCGATTTCCACAGAAAGGGGCTGGGCCGCAGATTGATCGTGGAAACCGAGGCCCTGATCCGCAAATCCGGCGGCAACCGCATCTATGTGGATACCTCGCAGCGCGATCAATACGCCAGCACCCGCGCTTTCTACGAGAGCTGCGGCTACCGCCTGGAAACGGTGCTGAAGGATTTTTATGCACCGGGCGATGGCAAGGTGATTTATTGCAAGGAACTGTTGGCGGAAAGGGAATGATGAAACAGCGATTTCGGATATCCCGATTCCTTTTTTTAACAAAAAAGAGAATCGACAGTTCCTTTTGATGGTGTTCGCGGCGAAACCGACACAGCGATCTAAGCCGCTGTGTTGTCCCTGAAGCTTTCCAGATGCGCATAAGCGGCGTTGAGTCCCAGGCGCTGGATGGCCTGATGCAGGGCGATGTTGATGGGCATCGGTCTGGCGCCCAGTACCGGATCCAGGCCGGAGATCTGGGCGCTATATTGCACGAATAAAGGGGCCTCTTCAGCCAGGGTCATGGCTGCCGAGGCGCCGTGAGGGTCGTTTTGGCGGATATGCCGGCAAACCGCCAGGGTTTTTGAGCCGGTGCGTCCCCGAACCGCGGCAAAACCGAACAATCGACACAATCCAGGCCGCCACGGATATTGGCCGCAGTGCCCGGCTGTATCTGCAACGGGATGGGCCGTGTAAAGCACACAAGTCCCGGAGCCGTTAGGCCCGGAAAGTCGCTCCAGCGATTGGGCTGCCGTTCCATCGCAAAGCATGGCATGGGCCATGGGCAGCATTTCCAAAACAGTTACCTGCACATCAGCGGTCGCGCAGCAATCGCCGCAGCCCGCCGGGCAGCGCAGACCGCTCTTCAATTGAAACGCCGCCACTTCCTTGTCGATCTCGGCATAAAGCGCCATCAGTTGCGATATAAAGTCCAGCATGGTTTCCTCTGCAATCTTAAAAAACAGCTGAAGAACCCATGCATAAGGTGGACCATTGAATCAATGGCCGACCGACAGGGGAATGGTGTGGTTTCGCAACCGTTGCCCGATAAGCTAAAAAGCCATCCTTTAAACAAGTGTATTGCGGTTCTTATCATTACAACTCATACTGATCGCCATTTCGCCGCAGCCAATCCTCTTGACTTTCATGATCAGGTGCCGCCCGTCTCAAGCGTTCGTAGAATGCCGGGCTGTGGTTGTGTTCGTGAAGATGCACCAGTTCATGCAGAATCAGGTAATCGATCCGCTCGGGGGGAAGAAGAATCAATCGCCAGTGGAAAAGGAGTTTGCCTTTTCGGGTGCAAGATCCCCAGCGAAAGCCCAAATCCCGGATTTCGATGGATGAAGGCTGGATACCCGCACGATCCTGCAACAATCGAACCCGTCGGGGAATCCAATCGACAGCACGCCTGGCGTACCAATTCATGAATATTTCTTGGCCTTTTTCGGCATATTGACGGGGCATCAGAAAACGGCCATGGTGAAACTGAAGCCGGTCCCCGTTGTTGCGGGTCTGTACAGTATCCACTAATTTCAAGCGGTATTTCCGGCCACGATAATAAAAACCTTCGCCGGAAACGTATTCCTTTTCGGGAAGTCGGTGCAATTCCTCACTTTTGCGGCCGATCTGTTGATGGATCCAAAGCAGTTTCTTCCTGACCAGGGTTTCCATCTCCTTGCGACCGGCCGTTTCCGGTGCATACACAACAATGCTGCCGTCCCGTTCGATGGTCAGCTCAATGGTCCTGCGTCGTGCGCTTCGTTTCACCTGGACGGAAATGTCTTTAATTTTGATCTCTTCCATTGCCCCACACCAGTAGCCGGTGAAGATTTCTGGCTTGCTCAACCACGCGGGTTGCCAGTTCGAACAGTTTTTCCCTGGCGAGTTTGCCGCTTCTGAGCAGCGACCGGTACACCGACCTTTCCAGGGAGCGCCGGCTGTGTTCATCCCGCCAGAAATCCACCAGACGAATGCGGTCCCGGATCTCGTCCACCGTCGTCACCGTCAGATCAACAACCGCCCTGAAATCCGGGTCATCGCTTTTCAGCTCAATCCCTCTTTGGTTTTCGATGGCGGCTTTCAATGTGCCGAAAAAAGGCGCATGCAGCCGCGGATCGAGGCCTTCAATAGTCGCCCTGTTGTCGCGTTCCAGTTCCTGGGCGATAAACTGCTCCAGTTCCCTTTCAAGCTGGTCCCAGTTGTCCTTGAACTGCTGGATGATCGCCTCCAGCCGCTCACTCAGTTTGCGATACCGGTCAGGGTCTTCTTCGTAGTGCAGCCGGATGTGATGGCGTAAGGCGTGTTTCATTTCGGAAGCCCGTGCCCGGGCACTGTTTTTTCTTCGTACCTGATCCAAAAATCCGATCTCGTCGATGCCGATCGGCGCAATCCGTGGATCGATTCCCTGTGCCGACACATAGGCGTCGATGAGCTGTTTCATGCGCCGGTCTACACCCTCCAGGTTGAGTTGGTGGTCACGGTACAGATTGGCCGCCACCTTGGCAATAAAGCCGAGGATCTTGGCATCACGTACAAACGGCAGCGCTTCGGGCCGAGGCATCACGATGGATAAGCTGGTCAGAAACGCACGCAGCCGATTGAGAAATTCCGCACGAATCCCTTCATCTTCCAATAGATCCACACACGGATCGATGGGCATCAGGTCGGCAATACCCCAGGAATGAAAAACGGCCAGCGCTTTGCTGTGGCGATCGGTCAAGCGCGGGATTTCGTCGCGCACCGCATCGATGCCGGTGTCCGGTCGGCCTCCTTCTTCGCCTTCATCCGACTCGGTCAGGGCCGCCTTCAGTTCGCGGGCGATCCCGATGTAATCGACCACGTATCCGCATGCCTTGCCGTCCCGGTTTCGATTCACCCGGGCAATGGCCTGCAGGAGGTCATGCTCGACAATCCGGCGGTCAAGATAGAGCGCCTGTTCCACCGGCGCGTCAAAACCGGTCAGCAGCATGCGCATGACGCAAAGCATGGCCAGGTTGCTGCGCTTATCGGCATCCTTGTGTTCAAAGGGTTTCTTGAAATTGGCGATATTGGCCTCGATACGGGCCGGATCGGTCCACTGGTCCCAGTCCGCGCTCTGGTTGTGGCGTCTGGAAATCACGGCCGCAAATTCCAGTGCTCTCACCAATTCCAAGTTGCGATGGGCCGCAACCAGGGTTTGCTCGTCCTCACTGCGCTGCAGGAGTTCCTCTTCGGAAAGCGCCAGCAAAGATGGATCGATGGCCTCGGCAGCACCTACCAGTGCGTCCCGGGCTTCGCAAAGCTTATTTTGATAAGTGACTACCGCTTCCTGGCTGACCGCCACCACCTGGGCCTTGCAATGGCCGGGGAGAATATTGCGCACATAATGGTGCAGCATATCCCTGGCTTTGACCGCAATCAGCCGGGGCGCTTCCATCACCTTGCGTTCGGTGGCGAATTTCTGCATGATCAGTTGCTGTTCCGGTTCACTGAACTCGGCAAAGCGAACCGGCACCTGGGCATCGAGTTGGGCGGTGTTCTCCACCAGGCCCAGGGGTACCCGCCCCTCGTAAAGGATTTTTACCGTGGCGCCGTCCTCCTGGGCGCGTTTCATGGCATATTTGTCGATGAAATCATCGAAAATGGCCAGCGTGTTGCCACGGTCGCGGTTCATGATCGGCGTACCGGTAAAACCGATCTTGGCCGCGTTGGGCAGGGCCCGCATCAGATTGGCATGCAGGGTCAACGTGTGGGAACGGTGGCATTCGTCGATCAGCAGCAGAATCTTTTCCGACGCGTTCACTTCGGGATAGTCGGTCTTGTTGCGGATCACCTGCCGCAAGATTTTTGTTCCACCTTTGTTTTCTCCTGTTGTCGGTGTCGACCAACCGGATAATTTTTCAGCGGCCATGGCCTTTCCCGTTTCGCCGATCTCCTCGTATTCGGCAATTTGATGGGGCGCCATTTTTCGGGGTGGGGGGACGGGAACCGCGTATTCCAGCACCACGGCCTCCCCTTCGAGGTCCTGGTTTTTCTGGACCATGCAGAACACCAGATCCGGCCCCGGTTCGGCCAGAATGCGCCGCACCCGGTCGCTGGCCGATTCCCTGGGCCTGAAATCGTCCTTGTCCGGCCGGACGCGCTCGCCGGTCAGCAGGGCCGTTTCCTGAAGCTGCTGCTCAAGGGACGTTCGGTCGGTGACCACCACCACCTTGAATCCGCAAAGTTCCGGCAGGGTGCGCAGCTTGCGTACCAGGTAGACCATGGTGATACTCTTTCCCGAGCCCTGGGTGTGCCAGATGATGCCGCCGCGCTCGTCACGCTGTTTATCCGACAGCAGCCGGGTTTTGCCCTCCGCCAGGCGTACCATGGCTTTCTGAACGGCCCGGTATTGCTGGTACCGCGGGCAGAGCTTGAGCAGCACACCGTCTTCCACCTTGAACAGGATAAAATTGCGCAGAATGTCCAGCAGATGGGCCGGCCGCAACATGCCCGCCGCCAGCCGCTCCTGGCTGCGCAGCCGCTTTCCGGGCCGTCCGATCTCGGCCAGAATTTCGGCGTCGGTAAACGGTGTGGTATCCTTCCACTCCATGTAATAGCCATAGCCGGCCCCGTAAGTCGCCACCCGGGCCATGTAGAAGCAGGTCGACACCATGAGCTGGTTCCAGTGAAAGAGGTGTTCGACGCCCTCTTCCCGTTCCACCTCCTCGCGCTGGTTGGAATAGCGCAGCAGCTGATTGATACCCGATTCGACGGGTTTCCAGAATCCGCCGTCGTCGGTTTCCGCCAGGCTGGGGCTCTTGCACTCGACGATCACCAGGGGAATGCCGTTGACGAAAAGGATCACATCGGGGATCACGAACCCCACCCGGCCGATATAATCGATGCGAAACTGGTTGACGGCCAGAAAGGTGTTGTTGGCAAGTCCTGCCGGATCGAAGTCGATGAAGCGGACCGTCACGTTGCGGTTGTGCGGGCTGTCCCCGCCGGTGGCCCGAGGCACGGAAACGCCGCGGATGAGTTTTTCGGTCAGTTCGCGGTTGCGGTCCAGGCCGCCGGGTTTGTCCGAACGTTCCAGCTCGCGCACGGCGCGCTCGATGGTGATCTCGTCCAGGTTCTCGGCGGCATTGATGCGGCGGATGGCCGCTTTCAGATGTTCACGCAGCAGCACCTCGCGAAAGCTATTGCGGAAGGTCTTGCCGGGGTAGTCGATATCTCCGGGGTGAAAATTCCACCCCATGGCGGCCAGTTGCTGGAGTAGTGGCCGCTCCACCGTGGTCCACTCGTTGGGCAGTTCGCGATCAGGATCAGGGTCGAGCTCTGGAATGATGGCGCCCATGTGTGATCTCCTCGATCAATGGAATGTCAGGAACGGACCGCGCAAATATAACCGCGGTTACGCACGCTTATGCACGGTTTTTAACGCGCCTTAAAAAAGCGATTGTGTTTATAAATATTTAATATAATTGTTAATTAGTCTTTTATTCACAAAGGCCGGGTAAAAAATATGCGCGGTTTTAACCGCGCCGTGCGTAAATTTATGCACGGCGCGCATAAGTTATTGGTGCTTGTGCACACAACATCTTTTCAGGATTCATTATCATCCTTAGTTATGGTTTCCGTTGCCCGATACGCCTGGGCAGGATGGGTTGGCTGATCGGGAAATTGAACCTGCAGTCTACCCTCTCGGACCAGTTTTCGGATATAGTGAATCCTCAGAGTCTCGGCGCTACGATGTAATGTTTCGGCAAGCTCAACCCCGGTAACAAACCGGTTTTCACAAAGCGCTAAAATCGCCGCCTCGACTTTGACGGGCGAACTCCGTTTTTCACTTTGAATCTCTTTAACGATGGCCGGCAAGATCATTCTGGTTTCAGGAGCAGGCTCTTTATCGTTCTGTACGGAGCTGCCATCCTTATGTACGGAGCTATCGTCCTTGTGTACGGAGCTGGCCTCTTTGTGTACGGAGTTCGACGGAATGGGTTTGGTGTCCCCCGGGGCCAGTGAATATGAACTCCAACGACCTTTCGATATGGAAACCAGAAACCGTTGCGCCACCAAATTTTTCAACAGAAAAGTGATGTCCCTGGGATGCTGGTCGGTCAACTCCTGCAGCCGTTCGTTGGTGACCCGGCCTTCCAGAATGGCGGTGGCAACGGCCAAGCGCCCGTTTTGGTCCAGTCTGGAAAGTCGTTTTGGAAAACGGCGTTCCATCTCTTCGGTGATTTCCGGTGGAAAAAGGCTGATGGTCGGCAATTGCAGGCAAACCTCCTCCTGCTCGACATTTTCCTCGAGGGCCGGTGCCCGCCAGTGCTGTTCGCGCCAGGCCTGTAGAATCTTGGGGTACCCTGATCCCGCCTTTTCACCGGCTCCGATCATCTGGAACATCTGCTGCAAGGACGGGTTGCGGCAGTCGCTTTTACCGCCGGCACGGATCTGTTCGGCCGGCATTCGAAGCAATCCGGGGTTGTTGAACTTGAAACCGTTGTTCAGGCGAAAAATCCGGATTCCGCCGCGGCCCAGATAGTCCGCATGGATCAGGGCGTTGACCATGGCTTCGCGCAGGGCTTCGTGCTGCGGGGTTTCATCGAGCCGAAACAGGTCCGGCCCAATGCGAAAAGGAACGCGCAGACCATCGCGCAATTTGGGAATCACCTTGCGGAAAAAATCGAACAGATTACCGGACCAGGACCCGTCAACGCATACCCGGTCGAGCCATCGCGGACTGCCGGCGTTTCCCGCAGGCGGCAGGTGCCGGTAGTCGAGGTGAAAATAGGGCAGCCGGTCCAGAATGCTGCGCTGGCGCCCGAACATGAGCAATCCGGCCAATGTCAGCCCTTCACTGCCGGTGGCCCGGTCCCGTGTCCAGCCGCCCAACTGCCTGAGCATTTCCTGGTCATCCCCGGCCAGAAAAGGGTGGCCGGGATAGTTGCTGCGGAAGAGCTGACGATACGCGGCAATGCTTTCCCCATCCAGATCATCGAGACCGTAATGTTCCAGAATCTCCGCATCCCGCGGCCTTTCACCGGCATCGGCAAGCATCCGTCGAACGGTATCTTCCGCTGCGCGGCGGTCGCCCTCATGGGTGCGTAAAAAGGTGCCCCGCAGCGGGTTGTTGTTGATGAACACCGGTCGTTGACGCCGGTCGGCCCGGGGAATGTGCAGAACCAGGACGGTTTTGCCATCGAATGCATGCCGCTCGACACGCTCCCGGTTCAACAGGTTGACGCTGACTTTTTCACGGTTGGCCAGGCAGTTCCACAGATCGCGCTCGACCTTGTCCACGGCCTTCAGGCCCTGCACCTCGAGCCGACCGTCACTGTGTTCCCGGACGCCCAGCGCCACGACACCGCCGTGGGTATTGGCCATGGCGCTGTAGGTTTCCCATAAGGAGGCGGGCAATTGCCCCTTGCCGTCACGTCCGGCGGCCAGCTTGGCCTCGAAATCCCAGTCTTCACGAAGCAGCTCGAGATCGAGGGTCATGGTGGTGCCTCCAAGAGTTTTTTCGGCACGCGGACCTTTCCGGTGAGGAGGTCGTGCATTAGGCCTTGTTTGAGGCTTTTTAGTTTTTCAAGGTAAACTATTTCTTCGCGAATGGTATGGTCCTGCGCTGCAAGTTTGGCCATTATCGCTTTTTGTTCCACCATTGGCGGACAGGGAACGATAAATTGGTTGAGTTGGGTTGAATTGATCGATGCCAGATTGGTTGACTGCTTGGAACTTAAGAGGAAATAGCGTTTGCCATATTCAGAACCTGAAATCGCATCCAAAAAATACGAGTCCAAAACGTCTGACATTGGGCGGACCCGAAACACATGATTCTGATGGAGGCATGGATCTATCTGCGCCTCCCAAACCGCACCTCGGCCGAGTTTATCATAGTCTCCGCCCTCATTCATCAAGACATCTCCTTTTTTAAGCGAAAAACGATCGATGTCCTTTTTTAGGATACGGATTTTTTTTACTTCAGAAAGGTCGAGATAGCCGTCCTGTACATTGGCCACTCGGAGGTATGGAAGTTCGATGGTTCCTGAACCCTGGAGATTATTGCCAAGCGTAACTCCTGAGGACACGTCAGCAACTTTTCCAAGCGTGACCACATCCCATTCTGCCGGAAGTTTTCCTAATGGCGAATCCTTGAACTGCTCAGGATGCCGAATGGGATCACGAAGTTCACCATTTTCGTCAAGCCCCCGGGTGAGGAGGTCATGTAGCATGCCGGCTTTCACCTGCCGGAGTTTGGCAATTGTGGCTTCGGTTTGGTTTACTAAATTTTCGCAGATTTTAATTGACTGTGAGATTAATAAACGTTCTTGGGATGTTGGCCACGGTATTTGGAAATTTCTTATCTGCTGATAATTTAAACCTTCTCTATTCCCACCAGCATTAGAACGAGAAATTTGTGTTTGCCCAATTGGTGAAGATAGTATCGCCGCTAAAAACTCTGAATCATGTAAATTGGGGTTCGATAGACGAATTGTACAAACATGTTGGTTTTGATTTGCTTTTTCTATTCCTTCAGGCACGTAACAACATCTGCCAATTGAAGCTCCTGTAATGTTCAGCAAGACATCAAAAGGAAGAACCTCGCTTCTTAACATGGACCGGTGCGTATTATCATCGATATAAACAACGTCTGAAAGGTTTAAACCACTATTAGTGACATTTTGGCTACGAATGAAAATAACACCTTCGTCTTTGTATACCTCGTTTCCACCAGAAGGAGTTATTCCACTACCGATTCTCGATGTAATATCGCCAAGTGTTTCAATTTGCCAACTCGAAGGCAAGGCATTGTTTGATGGCTGCTTTGATTCTTCCATAATATCTTCTACATCATTCTGTGGATATTTTTAAAAACCCTAATTGCTTCAAAATACCATCAAATTGCAGCTCAGAGTGGTTTCTGTCATTTTTTATGGTTTCTAAGCTGACACCGTACTTGTTCCACAAATTCTCAACCGCCGCCCGAACCTCCTGCCGATGCTCGTCCACATACCGGCGCAGCACCTGCTTAATCTCCGCACCGGTCAGGTCAAGCACCAGCTCCCGGCAGTCATTGTCCGACAGTTCGGCGCGTTTCTTTCTCAGCACCTGGAACAGGGCATTGCTCAGATCCTTGAGGGTCTTACGGGCTTTTCTTAAGCCTGCCAGGATTTCCCTGTAGGGCGCCAGTTTGGTTTCCAGGGCCTCTTTTTCGGCCAGCAGCTCGGGATTGTTTTTATCCGATTTCAGTTCCTGCTTCACGGTCTTCAACTGGTCTTCCAAGGTCCTGGCATAATTTGCGGCACCCTCGCCGTTCTCTTCGTCCGCGTCCCCCTCATCGTCATCGGTCCGCTGTTCAAAAGCCTCTTTTTCGCCCTCCAGCCGGGCGATCTCGGCGCGGCAGTCGGCGATCTGCTGGAGGTAGTCGGGCAGCAGGCGTACGACCAGTTTATGCTCGAAGGGGTCGAACAGATCGCTTTTCTTGGATTCGGTGTCTTCGATCACATCCTGGATCAGGTCGATCCAGCCGTCCACCAGTTCCTCGAAGCCGCGGGCGCTGATGGTCTGGATCTCGTCCCGGGCCGCGTCCCACCAGGTGGCCAGGGCGCCGATGACCTTGAAGCGGTCCAGGATGCCCATGGGCAGCAGGGCCTCCTGAAAGGATTGCAGATAGTCGGCCCGCAGGATCATGGGATCGGCGGTGCGGGGCAGGTCGGCCAGGCGCGGCGCATGTCGGGACCACCATTTCCGAAACACTGCGATGGTTTCCGTTTCCCGCGCCTGGATGCCGGGATCCTCGTCCACCACCCGACGCAGAAATCCGTTACCGGAGACCGTGGGCGCGAAATCGAGATAACGGTCGTCGCGGTCGACGAACAGCCGGTCCACATCCAGCCCATGGGCGTCAAACAGGGGCCGCAGGGCGTCCACCTCGACCCTGGGTACACCACCGATCAGGTGGGCGCGCACGTCCTGGGGTTCGGGCGGCGGCGAGTTGTCGGCATAGCGGCGGATGTTGAGGTTGAAGTCCTCGGCCTCGATCTGTTCATGGGTCACGATGCTGGAATAGCCGGGAATGGCTTCGAACTGTTGAAAGGTCTGGACGATTTTCTCGGCATGTTCGGCGCGCAGAAAATTCTGGGCGCGGCCTTCCTCGTAATCCCGGTCGGCATTGATGAACAGAAGCTTGCCTTTGCGCTCGACGGGTTTGTCGCCCTCGCGGCGCATCACCAGGATGCAGGCCGGAATGCCGGTGCCGAAAAAGAGATTGGCACCTAAACCGATGATCGCCTCGATGTGATCCTTTTCCACCAGCTTCCGGCGGATTTCATATTCGCCGCTGCCTCGGAACAGCACTCCGTGGGGCATGACCGTGGCCATGATCCCGCCGGGCCTGAGCGATGCCAGCATGTGCAGGGCAAAGAGAAAATCGGCCTTTTTTTTCTCGGGTGGAAAACCATAGGCCGTGAACCGCTCCGGGTGGCTGAGCTGTTTTTTCTCGTAGGGCATGCTGAAGGGTGGATTGGAGAGAATGCGGTCGAACCGTCGCAGTTCGCCGCCTTCGAGAAACTGGGGAGCGGTGAGGGTGTCGTCGTTTTCGATAAAGGCGCGTTCGAACACCCCGTGCAGGATGAGGTTCATCTTGCAGATGGCCCAAGCCGAGCCCTCGTTGTCCTGGCCGTAAAGGGCCAGATCATCGGCGTTGCCGCCATGCTCGCGCACGTGCTGGCGGGCATAGATAAGCATGCCGCCGGACCCGCAGCAGGGGTCGTAAATCCGCTGCCCCTCCCTGGGGTCGACCAGCCTTACCATCAGGCTGACCACATCGCGGGGCGTATAGAACTCGCCGCCCTTTTTTCCGGCCGACTCGGCAAACATGTAGACCAGATACTCATAGGCCGACCCCAACAGGTCGCGGTGCTCAAAATCTTCATTGCGCATGCGGTGCTTGCGAAAATGGGTGATAAGCTGCCGCAGCTTTGCGTCGGGGATGGGCTTTTTGCCGATTACGCGCGTGAAATCGATTTGCTCCAGCACACCGGACAATACCGAATTGTTTTCCGCAAGCGCCGCCAGGGCTTTGTTCAACAGATCGCCGATATTCTGATGGGCGGTCTCGTCGAGGGTGGCAAATCGTGCCCGAGGCGGCACGAAAAGGCCTTCGTACAGGTTTTGATCCTCGGCCAGGGCCTCGGCTTCCGGGGGCGAGGCGCCTGTGGCCATCTCGTCAGCGATGATCCGTTCGCGTTCTTCATCGAAAACGTCGGAACAGCGCTTGAGAAACAGCATGCCGAAAATGAAGTCCTTGTATTGGGATGCATCCATCTTGCCGCGCAGGATATCGGCGGCGGCATACAGATGGCGCTTGAGCTTGGGCAAGGTGAGTCGGGCCATTCAACAACTTTCCTAAGTCAAAGTTTAACAGGCTGTAATGGAGGAATAGCAAACCTCAAAGGTGTCATGCCGGATTCGATCCGACATCCAGAAAAAGCAGGATTTCCTTTCTAAACGGGTTTTAGTGGCCGGGCCAGTAAAAGTCAACGATTGGCCGGGTAATCAATGGATTGAATGCGTATAGCGTCCATGGTGTGCCATTCCTATTAAAACCAAAGCTAACAAAAATGGTTTCCGTGTGACCGTATCTGTCACACACCGTTGATATAGTGCCCTCAACTTCAACAAAGAAGGCCACCATGACCGGTTTTACAATTACAGAAAATTTTCCGTATTCCACTCCACAACCATCAACACAGAGGACAACATCATGACCGATCAAGCCGAACTGCCCGCCGTCTCCATGACAAATACCAAGAAAGAGCTGCTGGAAGCATACGAAATTGCCAAAAAGCGCTTTGAGAGCCAGAGCAAAGATCTGCTGGACGCCGAAAAAGCACGCAAACGCATGGAAAAAGAGGTGGCCACGGCAACGGCCGACACCCAGGCTGCCCAAGACCCCGTCAAACGCCTGCACGACCTGCGCGGCGCCATTAGCCGGGAACTCGGCGACCTGGCGGAGCGCTTCGAAAAAGAAATCGAGACCTACCGCAAAATCCAGTCGGCCATAGAAACCAAGCAGGCCGAGCTGGACACCATCTACGAAGTGGAGACGGCCGCCTCCGACCTGGCCGCCCTGATCGAAGCCCAGCGGGACAAAAAAGAGCAGTTCGACCAGGAAACGGCCGCAGAAAAAGCCGCCTTCGAGACCGAAATGGATGAGCTTCGCAATCGATGGCAGCGGGAGAAAACCGATCACGACCGTCAGGTCGCCGAGGAGAAGCAGAGCCTGAAAAAAGAGCGCCAGCGGGAAAAGGAAGAGTACGAGTATGCCTTTGCCCGCGAAAAAGAGCAGCGCAAGAATGCTTTGGAAGACGAACTCACCTCACTGGAAAAAGAGATCGCCGCCAAGCGCAGCGATTTCGAAAGCATCGTTCAGGAGCGCACGACAGCCCTCGATGCCCGCGAAGAAGCCCTTGTTACTCGGGAAAAAGAGATCGACGGGTTGCAAAAAGAGGTGGATGGCTTTCCCAAGCAAATGGATGCAGCCGTCCAGAAAGCGGTGGCCGATACCACCAAGCAGCTTGCCCGAGATTTTGAAAGCGAAAAGGCCCTCATGCAGGCCCGCTTCGACGGTGAGAAGAATGTGCTGGCCGGGAAAATCGAGGCGCTGGAAAAGATGGCGGCCTCCCAGGGGGCCCAGATCGCCGATCTTTCCAAAAAGAGCGACCAGGCTTACGAAAAGGTTCAGGATATCGCCAACAAGGCCGTCAGCGCATCCCGTCGCGAGAGCTATTCGCAGCCGCCCTCACGCAGCGGGGTTTCGGTTCGTGACGAAGATCAGGGGTAATTGCTCGGTTTCATTCCTCCCCTGCCAGTTCGGCAATCACCCCGCGGACATGATCCCGCAAATCCTCCGGTGTCATTCCGGAGAAGGTTTCATAGGTAAGAGGCCGGCCGATGGCGACCGATACCGGCTTGGGATTCAGGTGAAATGCGCCTTTGGCGTTGTAGTCGAACAGGCCTCGTATGGCGAAAGGCAGGATGTCGGCGCCGGCCTGGCGCGCCAGATGGAAGGGACCTTTTTTGAATTCTCCCATCCTGCCGGTGCGGGTGCGGTGGCCTTCGGGCAGGATGATGATGGAAAGACCCTCCCCCAGGCGCTGTCGGGCGATGGCCAGGCTCTCCTTGGCCTTTTCCAGATTCCGGCGATGGATGGGGATGCATCCCCAGCGGGTGATCAGGCTGCCCCATAACGGGATGGAGAAGTGGTAGGCTGCCTCCACCGCCGTATAGATGCCCGGCAGGGCCGACGGGATGACAAACAGGTCGAAAAGGCTCTGGTGGTTGCCCATGATCAGGTAGGTCCAGGCGGGATCGATATGTTCGCGGCCGGTTACTTTCAGACGGATGCCCATGATCCGGGTTTGAAGGGCGAAAAAACGGCGGGCCAGGGCGAACACCCGCTCCCGGGACAAGACAAACAGCCCGATGGAGAGAACGGTAAACGTAAAAGCAAAAAAGGCGCCACCCACAGCCCACAGCAATGCCGATCGCATCCGGTTCATTGGACCATCCTCGTATTGAATGAATTCAACATATTTTCAAATCATTATAGCTTCAACGGAGACTTGCGGGGTCATGGGGTCGCCGGGCCGTCGATTTGCCGGACCGCATCGCGGACCGCATCGTAGTCGGCGTCCACCGAAGCGATCACACCGACGATCTGCGCCGCTTCGAGGATGGGCCGGTGCTCGGGATCTTTGCTATCCAAGGCCAACAGAGCCGTTTTCACGGCAGCCACGATTTCGGGATCCAGACCGCCCCTGGAGGAAAACACCCATCCCGGGTACCAGTTCGTTTCGGCCAGCACCCGGATGGCTCGCGGATCGATTTTGTTCACCACCACATCCAAAGTGCCCTGCCGTATCGTTCCGATATCGTATTTGCCGGCACATACGGCCAGAACCACCTTTTCCTGCTTGCCGCCCGGACCCGGCGAAAAGGCGATTTCCTGGAAGTCGCTGCGTGTAATCCCATGGTCGTGAAACAGGGTCAGCGGAAACAGATATCCTCCGCCCGACCACGGGTCCACAGCAATCCATCGTTTCCCCCGGCAATCTTCCAAACTGTGGATGTTGGGATTGTCTGCACGGCAGATGATCTGTCCTTTGTATCGAGCCCCTCCCTCCTTTTCGACGATTCGCGCAAAGGCCTTTGCGCCGTAACGATGCGCCATCTGGATGTAAATGTAAGGATTGGTGAACGACAGATCGATTTTCCCCTGCCCGACCATCTCCAGGTGCCCGTCAAACGTATCCGGAAAGATCTGCCGGATGTTCAAACCGGTTTTTTGCCGCAGGTATGCCACCAATTGATGGTGTTTCTGATACGAAATCGTATGGGAATACTGCGGCAAATATGCGTAGGTAATGCTGTGGTCTTCCTGCTGAACGCTCGGGGTTTCACGCACACGCAAATCGACCTTGTAGGTCGGTTCGCCCGGGTCGCAGCCGGCCAGCAGGCACAGCATAACCCCGATCCATAGGGCATAGGAACGCAACACGCCTTCCCTCCAATATTCAATACATCTTATTCCAATGCGCATCTCGGATCAAAAGTGGATTTTTGGCCCCATCCATCGGCAATCCCCCCAAAGGATCGCCATATTGAATCGGTATCTTTTACACCCTGACGCCCCGGTGGGCAAGTCGGCGTTGCACCCTTTCCGCGGCACTGGAAACACCGGCCGATGGTTTACGGACAAGAACGGATTGACCGATATTGAGTATTTGCCTATTATTATAACAGGATCTCTCGCAGATTAAAGAGCCGCCATGATTTTCAGTTTTCGAACCCGCGTTTTTGTCAGTATGCTTTCCGTGGTGCTGTTGGCCGGCGGCCTGATCGGCCTGGCCGTCAACCATACTGTGACCCGTGCCCTGAGTGACGAATATAAACAACGCGGCCTGGCGCTGGCGATCAATCTGGCTGCCCGCTGCGAGGACCCGCTGCTGGCGGTGGATTTCCTGCGGCTTAAAAACATGGTGGATGAAACCGTCGTCAGCAGCGACGGAATGGTCTATGCGTTTATCATGGACGAACACGGCAGGGTATTGGCGCACACCTATGAAGGCGGGTTCCCGGTGGCGCTTAAAACCGCCAATTCAGCCGATGACAGGCAACGTTGCGCCATCCGGCTCCTCGATACCGGAAAGGAGCTGATATACGATTTTGCCGCTCCGGTGATCGCCGGCAATAGCCGGGTCGGCGTCGTCCGGCTGGGGCTTTCCCGCAGGCAAGGCGCGCTGATCACCCGGCAGATTCTCTGGAATATTTTTTCGTTGCTCGGTCTGTCGCTCTTTGCCGCCGCACTGGTCGCTTTCAGTCTTTCGGACAGCGTTACCAGAAGGATTTCCCACCTGCGCTCGGCCTTGAACCGGATCAACGCCAACAATCTGGATATGCGGGTCGGTCTGGAACCCGATCGACCATGCTGGCAGGTCACGTCGTGTACGAAGGTCGACTGCCCTTTACACGGCGACGTCCCCCGACAATGCTGGTCCATGCACTCATGGCTGGCCACCGGCAACGCCGGTACCGAAAAGGCATGCCGGACCTGTGTGGTTTATCGCCGGTACGGCGGTGATGAGATTCAGCAGTTGGCCGGCGCTTTCGACGTCATGCTGCACTCATTGAAACATTCGGTTGGACAACTGGCCGAGTCAAAGACCATTATCGAAGCGTCGGAACGCAAATACCGACGAATTTTCGAAACCTCCATGGATATGATCTTTATTGCAGACGGCAGCGGGAAACTGCGCGACATCAACCCGGCCGGCCGCACCCTGCTCGGCTATCCGAACGCTGCATCGCCTGGTATTGCGACGCATCTTAAGGACCTGTTTATCGACCCGAACGCTTTTGCCCAATTACAGCAAAATCTGGAGCGAGACGGATTCGTCAAGGATTGGGAAGCCACGCTGCACGGCCCTGACGACGAGCTGCTGTTCGTTCTTTTCAGCTGCTCGCTTCAGCGGGATGCAACGGGTTGCGTCGTCGGCTACGAAGGCATCGTCAAGGACATTACCCATCGAAAAGAAATCGAAAACCGACTGCTATGGACCGACAAACTCGCTTCCCTGGGGCAACTCTCCGCGGGGGTCGCCCATGAAATCAACAACCCGCTGGGACTGATTCTCGGTTATACTCAGCTGCTGTTGCGCGACGCACCGGTCTCCAGCCAACAACACGCGGACCTTGAGACCATCGAAGAAGAGACCTTGAAGTGCAAGAAAATCGTGCAGGCGCTGCTCAGTTTTGCGCGCAGGACCGAGACCCATATGGAGCCGGTCTGCCTTTCCTTGCTGGTGGACGACGTGGCCGCCATCGTACGGCACGACTTCGAACTTGCCGGTATCGCGCTGGAGACGGAAAACAGCCTCCAGCCACCAAATGCCTTCGGGGATGCCGAAAAATTGCAGCAGGTCCTCGTCAACCTGCTGATCAACGCGCGGCAGGCCCTGGGCGCGAACGGCCGCGTCAAGGTCCGCACCGTCCATTGGCCGGACCGTTCGACCGTCGGATTTGAAGTGCAGGACAACGGTCCTGGCATCGCCCCCGAGCACCTGAACCGAATTTTCGACCCTTTTTTTACCACCAAGCCCATGGGCCGGGGAACCGGCCTGGGTTTGTCGGTCAGTTACGGCATCATTCAGGAACATGGCGGCAGCATCCATGTCAAAAGCCGCCCCAGTGAAGGGGCGGTGTTCACCGTGGAGCTGCCGACGACACCCCCCGAGAGTCGAAAGGAGCGACCATCCGCCAATGACCACGCGAATCCTGATCGTCGATGACGAATTGAAAATGCTGGCAATGCTTCAACGGACCATTGCCGGTGAGCTTCCGAATGTTGAAATCGAGACCGCCAGCAGCGGTGAAGAGGCGTTGGAACAGGTCGCGCACCATTCTTTCGATGTCGCCCTGGTTGACATCCGCATGCCGACAATGGACGGGCTGTGCCTTCTCGAACGGCTCAAGGAACGCGACCGGATGTTGACCGTTATCATGATGACCGCATTCGGCGCAGTCGATGTGGCCGTGGCCGCCATCAAAAAGGGGGCCTACGATTTTATTACCAAACCCTTCGATCGGGATGCATTGGTGCTGCTGATCCAAAAGGCCGCTGAACGCGGACGGCTGCTGCGCGAAAACCTGGACCTGCGTGAGCGGATCGCCGATACTGAACGTTTCGAGAATTTTATCGGTACCAGCGCGCGAATGCAGAAAATTTATGAAACGATCCAGATGATCAGCCGCACCGATGTCACCGTTCTGATCACCGGCGAGTCGGGAACCGGGAAAAACCTGGCGGCAATGGCCATTCACGCCATGAGTCCACGATGCCGGAAGCCGTTCGTGCGGGTCAACTGCCCGGCGATTCCGGAGCAGATTTTGGAAAGCGAGCTGTTCGGTTATCGAAAGGGTGCGTTCACCCATGCCAGCCAGGACAAAAAAGGCATGTTCCAGGCTGCCGACGGCGGCACGATATACCTGGACGAAATTGGCGACATTTCGCTCCCTGTCCAGACCAAGCTGCTGCTGGCCATCGAAGATAAGGAGATCAAACCTCTGGGAGACCCGAAAAACCTGGTTGTCGATGTTCGGGTAATCGCCTCGACCAATTGCGACCTCAAGGTCAAGGTTGGCGCCCGGCAGTTCCGTGAGGACCTTTATTACCGGCTCAATGTCGTCAACCTGAAAATGCCGCCGCTCCGGGAACGGAGGGAGGATCTGCCGCTGCTTATCGATCACTTTCTTTCCGAATCCTGCCGCCTCTACCAGCGTCCCAAAAAGCAGTTCGCCCCCCAACTGATGCAGCGATTTCTGTCCCACCCGTGGGAAGGGAACGTCCGGGAGCTGGAAAATGTGATCAAACGGGCCGTCGTTATGGCACCGGGTGATACGGTCTATGCAGAAGACATCGGATGGACGCCGTCCGGGCCGACGCTGCCGGCCGCTCGCGGTCTGGCGCCATATAAAGAAGCCAAAAAGCAGGTTCTGGCTGCATTCGATCGGGACTATGCCTCCCAGGCCCTGCAGGCCAGCGGCGGCAATGTCACCCAGGCCGCCCAAATGGCCGGAATCGAGCGTCAGAGCCTGCAGCAAATCATGAAGCGCTGCGGTATCAAATCCGACGAATTCCGCAACGGACCATCCTGAACCTCCGGCATTTTCGTTTCGGCGGGCGGCCTCCCCATCCCGTCGAGGCGCCCTTCACGCGGGTGCAAATTTGCAATGGCGCCGGCTGTAGAACCCCCTGATTTTTTTATCCTGCCGATATCATAGTAAATATCCATTTTTGGCTCCCTGCAGAGTGCCATCCGGCATTGGCACCCATTCGAATTTCCGAGCCGGCGCCCTTTTCAAACCGCATCAAATTTTTAATGTAATCAAATAGTTAATAATCTAATGGCTTTTCGGGAAAATTGGCCGCCGGGTTGCACTAAATGCCTGCCAGAGTGCAGCGCGTCAAACCGAAGGAGGAAGGAGGCAGGTATGGAAAAAGCAGATAAACGAATGGGATGGGAAGTTGCACGAGAGTTGGAAACGGCCAAACCAACGATTCTCGAAAGGCTTAAACCGGAAAAGAACGAAATCGTTGCCGCGCTATGGGGGGTCGCGATTTTCTTCGTGGTCTTTCTGATCGGATGCTGGTTGGCCGGCAATCCTTTCGAAGGGTCCGGCCGCTTGCCGTCGGAGATCGTCAAGGCCCATGGATGGGAGGGGACCAACAACTGGACCATCTTCTGGTGGGTGGTCGGTCTAGCGATCATCCTGGAATTTCTCGACGCTTCGGCCGGTATGGGTTACGGGGCGGCCATGACCCCGCTGCTGCTGGTCATGGGGTTCGATCCCAAGCAGGTGGTGCCGGCGGTTATGATTCAACAGGCCACTGCCGGGATGATCGGGGCCTTTCTGCACAAGGAGTTCGGCAACGTGGAATGGCGTTTCAAACCGATGTCGGAGCCGATCAAGCTGTGGCTGATGATCGCCGTTACCGGGTGTATAACGGTAGGTCTTTCGGTAACCGCCGTATACGCGGTCTTCAAAGTCCACAAGGTATGGATCAAACTTTACGTGGTTGTCCTGCTGCTGATGATGGGCGGTGCCATGCTGATCAAAGGAAGGAAAGAGCGGCCTTACCGACCGTTTCGGATGCTTGGCTTTGCCGCCCTGGCCGGATTCAACAAGGGCGTGGGCGGCGGCGGCTACGGACCGGTGGTCACGGTGGGCGGGCTGCTCTCCGGCGTCCCGGTCAAGAGCATGCTGGCTGTCACCGCTCTGAGCGAAGGGACGACCTGCGTGTTTTCCATCTTCGTCTGGCTGGCGTTGTCCATCGGCGGCGGGATGACCATCGACTATCTGGTGCTGCCCTCCATGCTTTTGGGCAGCATGGTGGCCGCCATCGCCGCTCCTTATGCGGTGAAGGTCTTTCCGGAAAAGGCCTGGCGCTGGGTCGTGCCGATCTATTGCATTGTCCTCGGCGCATACAGCTTTTACAAAATCGGACCGGCGCTGATGAAACAGCTGGGCGGCTGATCGAATAGCCCGGGCGGATCGTCGGAAATCGGTTGGGGTTATCTAAATCGCCCCACCTCCCTCCGGGGCGGTATCCCCAGCCGGTTTCCTGGCTTTCATGAGAAGTATCGGACCAATTTAGGATGAATATCGATACTGGTTGGCGTCGATCCGAAGATTTCACCGTCCGGCAGCAGGATTTTAGACGGATCGGTAGCGACTTTTGCCGTTTTGGCTTTAAAGAACCGCACCGCCGGATTTTCCCCGTGGGTTCCTTTGAAAATTTTGGGAAACGTGGTCACCAGGGACAGGCGGCTAAGCGGACCCACCACCACCACGTCGAACCAGCCGTCGTCAATTTGTGCTTCCGGCGCCATGAGCATTTTCCCCCCGGTGTAGCGGGAGTTGCAGAATTCGACGAAACAGTTGCCCGCCTCGATGCGTTGTCCGTCGAGGGTCAATTCCATGTGGTGAAAGCGCAGGCCCATCAGACGGTAAAACACGCCCAGCACGTAACTGAAATCACCGCAGCGTTTCAACTGATGGGCCGTCCGGGCCACATCGGTGACGAAACCGAATCCCGTCAGGTTGACGAAATACCACGGGTCCCCCTGCTGGCTGAACGAGCACACATCCACCGGCCGCGTCTCCCCTCTCACCAGCGCCCGGAGGCCATCTTTGGTGGAGCGGATGCCGAGGTCCCGGGCAAAGGAGTTGCCGCTGCCTACGGGAATGATGCCCAAGGGCGGCAGCGTCGCCGGATCGTAATTTTTCAGCAGGCCGTTGAGTACATGGAAGTTGGTGCCGTCGCCGCCCATGGAGACGATGCCGTCGAACCGATGCGGGGGGAGCTTTCCGGCAATCGTCAGGGCATGTTCGTGGTACTGGGTGACAAAGAGGCGATAGTCGATGCCATGCCGTCGAAGCAGGGCTTCCACCCGGGGAATGATCCGCGTCCCTTTTTTTCCACCGGCACTGGGGTTTGCAATTAAGGCTATCGTCATTGCCACTATTCCGTTTTGAATCGGTCAAATAGATATTCCAAACCGTTGACCTTGATTTCATAGACCATTTGCAGCATTTCGCCAAGCTTTCCGCGCGGGAATCCTTTTTGGGAAAACCAGATCACATAGGGCTCGGGCAGATCGATCAGCCGCCAGTCCTTGTATTTGCCGAAGGGCATACGCGTGTTGGCCAGCTTGATCAATACCTCGGGATCGGGCTGGCATTTTGGGTTTTTATTCATGGGGCTGTTTTTTCGCACAATCCGGCCCCGGGTGGCAAGGGGTGGCTGCAAGCGATGGTGGACGCGGATCGCCGGCATGCGGAGTTGCCCGGTCGCGGACCGCTGTATAGGTATTAAAAGGTTTAAAATAAAAGGGAAATCAGTTAAGCTAAATAGACTGAGAGCCAGGTGCGGAATATGGTGAAAATTTTGTGCACGCACTGAGCGCACAATTGCAGCGCGAATACGGGCAGGGTTTCACCAAGCGAAACCTGTTCAACATAATACGCTCTTCCCTGATTTTTCCGGATGAAAAGATTGTGACCGCACTGCGTGCACAATTGAGCTGGACGCATTTCCGAATGGACCGGTGGAGCACGCGTACATTGCAAGCCCGGATCGATTCGATGCTGTTCGAACGCACGGCCTTTCCAAAAAGCCCGATGAATTGATTCGCCTGGAATGCGACAATCTCCGCAATGATGATCGCTTGACCCCGGACCTAATTTTTCGTGACCCTTTTTTTCTCGACTTTTTAGGCCTGAAGGACCGTCGACAGGAGTAACGACCCATCATGTCCGATCCCAAGAAATACCGCTTTTCCATCGACCGCGGCGGCACCTTCACCGACGTCTACGCCGAAATTCCCTGCGAGCCCGGCTTTAAGGTGGTCAAACTTTTGTCCGAAGATCCTCGAAACTATGACGATGCCCCCCGCGAGGGCATCCGGCGCATCCTGTCCGAAACCACCGGCATCGACATCCCCAAAAACAGTGTGCCGGAGGAGATGGTCGAATGGATCCGCATGGGCACCACGGTCGCCACCAACGCCCTTTTAGAGCGCAAGGGCGCCCGCTGCGCCCTTCTGGTGACCCGCGGGTTCCGCGATATTCTGCAGATCGGCAATCAGGACCGGCCCGATATCTTCGATCTGGAGATCAAAAAGCCGGATCTGCTTTACGAGACCGTGGTGGAAGTGGACGAACGGGTACGCATGCTCAGAGATGAGGAAGATCCTTGCCAGAAGCCGGTGGTGCAAGGCATCACCGGAGAACGCATGGTCGTTCTGGAGCCGCTGGATGTCGAAGCGCTGCGGCCGCGGTTGCAGGAAATCCTGGACCGGGGCATCCGCAGCCTGGCCGTCGTGTTCATGCACGCCTATGCCTGGCCGGAACACGAACTGGCCGTCGGCAGCCTGGCCGAAGCGATGGGCTTCACCCAGATTTCCCTTTCCTCACAGGTAATGCCTATGGTCAAACTGGTGGCCCGCGGCGACACGACCATGACCGACGCCTACCTCAATCCGCACATCCAGACCTATCTGAACAGTTTCCGCCAGGGGTTCGACGGCGGGCTTGCTGATACCGACCTGCTTTTCATGCAATCCGACGGCGGCCTGGCCCGGGCCGATGATTTTACCGGCAGCCGCGCCATTCTATCCGGGCCGGCCGGCGGTGTGGTGGGCTACGCCATGACCACCTTCAGCCAGAAAGAGCGCCAGCCGGTGATCGGGTTCGATATGGGCGGCACCTCCACCGATGTCTCGCGTTTCGGCGGCGAGTACGAGCTGGTTTTCGAAACCGAAACCGCCGGTGTCCGCATTCAGGCCCCCCAGCTGCACATCAAAACCGTAGCCGCCGGCGGAGGCAGCCGGCTGTTTTTCGACAGCGGCATGTTTATGGTGGGGCCGGAGTCGGCCGGCGCCCATCCCGGACCGATCTGCTACCGCAAAAACGGCCACTTGGCCGTAACCGATGCCAACCTGGTTCTCGGGCGGCTGCAGCCCGATTACTTTCCGCATATTTTTGGACCCACCGAAGACCAGCCGTTGGATCTTGAGGCAGCGCGTGCGGCCATGGAGGAATTGACCGCGGCCATCAACGAGCACTACGGCCAGGCCGGCATGCCTCCCATGTCTGTGGAAGAGGTGGCCATGGGGTTCATCCGAGTGGCCAACGAAACCATGGTGCGGCCCATCCGCGAGATTTCGGTCATGCGCGGCTTCGACATCAAAGAACACATCCTGGCCACCTTCGGCGGCGCGGGCGCGCAGCACGCCTGCGCCATTGCCAGGGCCTTGGGCATTTCCAGAATCTTCATCCACCGCTTTTCCGGCATCCTGTCGGCCTACGGCATCAGCCTGGCCGACGTGGTGGCCGAACGCCAGCAGCCGGCTGCCGAAATCTATCGCCAGGACGGTGTCGCCAACCTGATCGCCCGGCTGGAGAACCTGGAATCCGAGGCGCGCAGCGAATTGACTGATCAGGGGTTCGCACCCGATCGGATCCGGGCCACCCGCTACCTGAACATGCGCTACCAGGGAACCGATACGGCCCTGATGATCCCCGAGCCGGCGGACGGTGATTTCGTCGCCGCGTTCAAGGCCACCTACCGCCGGGAGTTCGGATTCGACCTGAAGCAGCGCGACATTCTTGTGGACGATCTGCGGGTCCGCGCCCAGGGTGAAGCCTCGGGGCTGCGCAAGGTGCCTATACCTGCCGCCGAGGCGCCGGCAAGACCGGTGGATACCAAGCCCTGTTATTTCGAGGACGGCTGGCGGGAAACGGCCATCTATCCGATGGCGGACCTTAAAGCCGGCCACACCATCGAGGGTCCGGCCATCATTATCCAGGACACGGCCACCATCGTTGTGGAGCCGGACTGCCGGGCTTCTGTCAGCGCCCACGGCGATGTCGAAGTCCAGGTTGGGGACAGCACCGCCGGCCGGCTGGACACGCGGGTGGATCCCGTACAGCTGTCCATCTTCAGCAACCTGTTCATGTCCATCGCCGAACAGATGGGCCGAATGCTGCAAAAAACCGCCATTTCCACCAACATCAAGGAGCGGCTGGATTTCTCCTGCGCCATGTTCGGTCCCGACGGCTCCCTGGTAGCCAACGCACCTCACCTGCCCGTACATCTGGGCGCCATGAGCGCCGCGGTCAAGGAACAGATCCGGCGCCAGTCCGGCAAGCTGAAACCCGGCGATGTGCTGGTCTCCAACCACCCGGCAGCCGGCGGCAGCCACCTGCCCGACATCACCGTGATCACGCCGGTGTTCAAAGGGCAGGAGATCGTTTTCTGGGTGGCCAGCCGGGGCCATCACGCCGATATCGGCGGCATCTCGCCCGGGTCCATGCCCCCCAACTCCCGGCGTATCGAAGAGGAAGGGGCCTGCATCACCTCGTTCAAACTGGTCGAAGACGGCATCTTTCAGGAAGAGGGCATCGGCGATCTGCTCCTGGCTCCCGGCAAATTGAAGCCGCAGCCGGGGCGTCCGGCCATCTCCGGCACCCGTTTGCTGGCCGACAACATCTCTGACCTCAAGGCCCAGGTGGCCGCCAACCAGAAAGGCATCGAACTGGTGCTGGAGATGGTCGACCACTATGGCCTCGATGTGGTGCAGGCATACATGGGCCACGTCCAGGACGCCGCGGAAGCAGCGGTGCGCAACCGGTTGACGGAGCTTTCCCGCGCCAAAGGGTTGAAAGAGAAAGATGCCGTGCGCGCCGTGGACTACCTGGACGACGGCAGCCCCATTGTTCTTTCGTTGGCCATCGACCGCAGCGATGGCAGCGCGGTATTCGATTTTTCCGGCACGGGGCCCGAAATCTGGGGCAACTGCAACGCGCCCTCGGCAGTCACCCGTTCCGCCATCCTGTACAGTCTGCGCTGCCTGATCGAAAAGGACCTGCCCTTAAACGACGGCTGCCTGATTCCCATCACCATTCATATCCCCAAGGGCAGTCTGCTGGATCCGTCCACCGAGGCCGCTGTGGTGGGTGGCAACGTACTCACCTCCCAGCGCGTCGTGGACGTGGTTCTCAAGGCGTTCGGCGTGGCGGCGGCCTCTCAGGGCTGCATGAACAATTTCACCTTCGGCAACGAGCGCTTCGGCTACTACGAAACCGTCGGCGGCGGTGCCGGTGCCGGCCCCACCTGGCATGGCCAGAGCGGGGTCCACACCCACATGACCAACACCCGGATCACCGATCCTGAAATTCTCGAGCGGCGTTATCCGTTGCTGCTGCGCGAGTTTTCCATTCGCAAGGGCTCCGGCGGGGACGGTCGGCATCGCGGTGGGGACGGACTGGTGCGCGAGGTGGAATTTCTCGAACCGCTGAACATGGCCATCCTTTCCGAACGCCGGGTTTTCGCCCCTTACGGACTCGAAGGCGGCCAGCCGGGCAAGCGCGGGGAGAACATCTTCATCCACAAAGATGGCCGGCAACTGTACCTGGGCGCCAAAAACGAAATTCTGGCGCAACCCGGGGACCGGTTCCGCATTCTCACACCGGGAGGGGGAGGATTTGGCGAGAAAATGACAGATTAATAAGAAGACCGATATCTGTGTTTTTCGTATCCTTCGTCACGTAATCATACCTTCGAGTACCGTCTTCAGGCGCGCAAAAAAGGTCTTTCTCGCGATGGCATAACTGTTTACCGCAAGGATGAAGATCGATCTGCCGGGGTGTGATGCCTGAAAAAAGATGATAGCCTGCATTCTAATAGGTTCCCGCCGTTTAAACCAAACTCACCTCACGCATCAGGATCCAAGTGCTTTGATGACCTTGTTGCATCACCGGTCGTACGGACGGGAGCAGTAGGTGATCAACCGAATTTCTCCAAAAATTGATGCGGATATCTCAAGATTTCCTCTAAATTGATCGATCTTGTTAGAACGCACGCCTATCCTGAAGAAGCAGCAAGCGGCAAGGTGTTTGTGTATGTGGAATTTTGTTTATAGTCCTGCTGATGATAGAAAGGGTTGTCGATGATCGAAAAGAAAGACCGGACAAGAATCTGGGCCATGGCGATTATGCTGATTAGCGCCGCCATACTGACAATCTATTTCCATCTGGTGTTGGCGCGGGCCACCGTATTTACGCATCTTTTTTACATTCCCATCATTCTCGGTGCCTTGTGGTGGGGACGGACCGGGATGGCTGTCCCCCTGACTCTCAGCGTCCTGCTGATTGGATGCCACTTGCTGCGCCATGTCCACGCCTCGGGCCTGGATAATGCTTTCCGCGTGTGCATGTTCTTTTTGGTATCTTATGTGGTTGTTTTTTTAAGAAATACGATCCTTTCCACCCAGACCGCCCTGGCTGAACAGGCTGCGGATCTGCAAAATCGCGTCCGGGCCTTAAGCTGCCTGGCCGCCATCAATCGGTTGCGTGACCGCCCCACCCTCTCCCTGGAAGAAATTTTCAAAAAGACCGTCCAAATTCTTCGGGATGTCGGGTTTGGAATTGAATCAAAAGTTCGCCTTTATTACCAAAGCCATCGGTTTGGCGACCGGGAAGACGATGACGAAGGGGTCAAGATCGAAAGCGATATCTATTCTGAAGACGAAACCTTGGGGCGACTGGAAATTGTCTTGCCCAAGGCCGCCAGTCAGGACGACAAATACCTGGAAAATGCCAGGGATTTGACCGATACGGTAGCCGGCAGAATGGCCATCATCATTCTCCATGAAAAGGCCCGTTCGGAGTTGGAACGCCACCGGCTTCGTCTGGAGGACCTGGTGCGAGAACGTACTGAGGAACTGGTTGTGGTCAACCGGCGGCTCAGGGAGGAAATCGATGAACGCGCCAAAATCGAAACCGCTCTGCGCGAGTCGGAACGGCAGTACCGCGCGCTTTTCGACAATGCCAACGATGCCATATTCATTGCCCAGGAAGGCCGCATCCTTTTTCCCAATCCCGGTCTGTCCGCGCTCAGCGGCTTTTCACGCGAAGAACTGCTGGAGTCGCTTCTTTTCGACCTGGTTCATCCGGAAGATCTCGAACTGGTTTCCGGTCGTTACCGTAAACGGCTGGCGGGCGAGTCGGTTCCCAGTTCCTACCCCTTCAGAATCGTTACCGCCCGGAAATCCACCATTTGGGTGGAGATCAATTCCGTAGTGATCCATTGGCACGGGCAGCCGGCCACACTCAATTTCCTGCGGGATATCACAGCCCGTAAAATGATCGAGGCCACCGTTGGCCAGATCCAGAAACTGGAGGCCATCGGCGCCCTTGCCGGCGGCATCGCCCATCAATTCAACAACAAGCTTTCGGCCATCACCGGCAACATCGATCTGCTGCGGTTTTCCTTTCCCGACCACCCGCAGGTGAGCCGTTACTGCGACTCCATGATCAATTCTGCGGAATCCATGACCGATTTGACTCAGCGGTTGCTGGCCTATGCCCGCGGCGGCCGATATCAGGCCGGGCGGCACACTTTGCGGCAGTTAGTACTCGACGCCGCTCATCTCATCGGTGACACCGGCGACAAAAAGATCGTGATCGAAACCGAGTTCGCCGAGGATACTCCAGATATCGAGGGTGATCCCGTGCAACTGGGCATGGTGTTGAGAGAGGTAATCGTTAACGCGGCCGAAGCCATAGAAGAGAAGGGCCATATCCGCATCGGGACCCATCGTGCCCGTATCGACGATGTTGCGGCCGGTGCCTTCCTCGGTTTGCAACCGGGCGAATATGCCGGTTTGAGCGTTGCCGATAACGGAATCGGTATGTCCCCGGAGTCGTGCGAGAAAATTTTCGATCCCTTTTATACCACCAAATTTTTAGGAAGGGGAATGGGTATGGCCGCCGCCTACGGCATTATTAAAAACCATGAAGGATACATCTATGTGGATTCGGAGGAAGGGATCGGCACGGTAGTGCATATTTTTCTGCCCTGCGCCGATTCTTTTGCCGCCGGAAAGCAATAGCAAAAGCCGCAATCCCTTCCCAATTTTTCATACAACTGCGGATTTCCTTTCTTTCTGGCGTTTGGTCCAAGCGTTGCGCTGACGGCGGGGCTAAACGCTTGCCGGTTTTATGATCTGGAAAGCAGTCCTTTTCCCACCATCATCTTCCGATCCCAAGCCATCTCATTTCTAAAGATGATGCGACGTAAATAGGGATATCAAACGACATTTTTCACGCCCTTTTGACCCCTTTTTCACGTTTTTTTTACGTTCGACCTGCCATTGCTCGTCCATCGACAATGGCGTTTCCGGATAAACGAAAGAGGGGGTAGTGAAATGACCAGTACAAGGAGACAGGGGATATTGGCCTTAATCCTAAACGTTGCGCTATTTATGGCCGTTGCTTTTCCCGTATGGGCCATGGATGTGCCCGATGCCATTCGAAAATTGGTGATTCGGGAATTTCCCGGTGCCACCATCACGGAAACTCGAAAGGATGTGTACCAAGGGCAGCCGGTGACGGAAGTCGAGTTCATCGCCGAAGATGGAACCGAATACGAAATGATCGTTTCGGAAGAAGGCGGCGTGTTGCGTATTGAAGAAGAAAAAGGATTACCGTGGATCGGCGGTGAACTCACCCTGGGCTTGGGTGTCATGGTGGAACGGGACATCTACAAGGGGGTGGACACCGAGGTTCAACCGGCGCCTTTCCTGCGATACGAAAATGGCCCGTTCGAGATAAGGGCCTACGAAGGCGTCGATGCTACCTATACGTTTTTTCGGACGGATCGTTTCTCCGTTGCCGTTGGCGGTTTCTATGAACAAGACGAAGGCTATGATCCGGATGACAGCGACTACCTGAAGGGAATGAAAACGTTGGATGACCTGTTCGGTGCCGGGCTGTACCTGGAGACCGAGGTTGCCGGCGTTACCGCCGGCCTGCAAATCCACCAGGATTTGAGCGGAGAAAGCGACGGCCAGGAAGTTGAACTGTCCGCTGTTTATTCCTGGTTCGTGGCCGGCTTCGAAATTCGTCCGGAGTTGAGCCTGACTTGGCTGAGCGAGAAGACGGTGGATTACTATTACGGCGTTTCTGCTCAAGAAGCCCGCAGCGACCGTCCGATCTATTCGCCGAGTTCGAGCTTTGAGTTCGGATTGGGGCTCATGATCCAACGGCCGATCTTCGGCGATTTTACCGCCGTGGGCTTGGTCGAGATCAGCACTTTCGGCAGCGAAATCAAAGATAGCCCACTGGTGGACGAAGATTTCGGTTGGGATGCCGTTTTTGGTGTAACGTATGCATTTTAGATGCTGACGGTTGAACAATGGGCTACGCATCAAGAACCTATGGCTTGCCACTAATCTGTTGGTTGGCGACAATTTCTGCCTGTACGCAAATACCTGCTCGTGATCGAAATCAAGTTCCCGAGCACCTTCCCATACAATTTTCCGTTACCGACGTCCGGCCCTCCCAAAGCCATCCGACCTGGGAGCAAAGCTTTCCTTCGCAAAACCTGCAAACGGATATTCAAACCCTCATGGATGAGAATTTCGAGTTGGAGGCGGCCCGGTCCCGGGTGGAGCAGGCCGCGGCCGCTTTCGGCATCGCCAAAGCGACCCTGTATCCGTCTGTGAAAGCGACCGTGAGCGTCGACCGCTCGCGGATCAAGGAAGATGAAGAAGACGGCGTCGACGAGACCCGCAGCACCATCGATTTTGGTGCGGCGTTGAATTGGGAATTGGACCTCTGGGGCCGTTTGAAAGCCCGCAAAAAAGCTGCAGGGCTTTCGCTCGAAGAAAAACGAACCCTGGCGGATCGAACCGCATTGGATCTGCAAACCCTGCTGGTGGAATGCTGGGTCGCCCATCATGCAGCCCGCAAGCTGGAGCGGGTTTTGCGGGAGCAGCATCAAACGAACCGGCAATATTTGAATTTGACCGGGCTGCGCCTCGCCATGGGCCAGGGCAGCAGCCTGGATGTCCTGCAGCAACAAGAGCGCCTGATGACCACCGAGCGAACGCTGCCGGCAATCGTATCGAAAAGGTGCCGGTCCGCCAATGCCTACGCCGTGTTGCTGGGGCGTTTTCCCGATAGCTGCAACCTGGCCCGGGACGCGTGGCCCGTGTTGCAGCGATTGAGCGATTATCCCTCGCCCCGCCAATTGATGGTTGCCCGCCCGGATCTCAGGGCGGCTTTCCTGGCGCTGCAGGCTGCGGATCAGGAGGTGGCCGCGGCCGTCGCCGACAGGCTGCCGCGCCTTTCCATCGGATTGACGGCGGCTGCCAGCGGGCGCAGCCTGTCGCATATCGGCGATGGCAGTCTTTTGCGCGTCGCCGGCGGATTGTTGGCCCCGGTTTTCGATGCGGGACGGCGAAAGGCCCGGGTGGCTGAGCGCAAAGCGCAAGCCCGCGAAGCCCTGGTTGTTCTCGAACAGGCCATGCGGGTGGCCGTGCGCGAAGTGGAAGACGCCGCCATACGGGAAGGCGCCTTGTTCGACGAACAGCGATTGCTGCAAGAGGAAATCGCCATCGCCATGGAAACCGTGGGAAAAGCCACCCTGCAATACGTCAACGGCCAGGAATCGTTTCTGGCCGTTCTCGCCGCCCTGGCCAAACAACAAACCTTACAGCAGGATGAAATCACGGTACAGCGGGAACTGCTGATCAACCGGTGCCGACTTCTCAAGGCCCTCGGCGCCCAATGGAGCCGCTTGTCGTGAAACGGAAAAGAAAAGGCCGTTGGGCCGCTTTGGCGATCACTCTGGCCGGTTGTGCCGTGGCGGCCTTGCTGGCGGCCATGGATGAGGAAGCGCCGGACATTGCCATCGACCGTCCGGTCCTGGCCGTGGAAACGATTCGTGTACAAAAAGCGGACTACCGGATTCGGGTTCCGGCATGGGGGTTCGTTAAGCCGCGGGAGACCATCGATATTCGTACCCAGGTGTCGGGCCGCGTCGATCGCGTGTCCGCAAAGGTCTTCACCGGTGCCCGGGTGAATCGCGGAGAATTTCTCTTCTCCATCGATGTCCGCGATTATCGCAATGCATTGGTGGAGGCGACGGCGGCTTACGAAACGGCCCGCCAGGCCCTGGCCATCGAAGAGGGGCGGCAGACCGTGGCCCGGTCCGAATGGAAACTGCTGGAGCAGTCCCCCTGGGCCGGGGAACGCAACAAAGCCCTGGCCCTGCGCGAGCCCCAACGGAAGGCCTGCCGGGCCGATGTGCAAGCGGCCCTGGCAAAGCAGTCGCGGGCCGCCCGCGACGTCGAGCGGACGCGCATTGCATCGCCCTGCAAGGGCGTGATCCTGTCCGAGACGATCGCCGAAGGGGACGTGATGGATCGGGGCGATGTCGCCCTGCGGGTCGCCTGCACGGAACGCTATCAAATTCTGGCGGCGTTTTCCCCGCAATACCGGCTGGATCCAAAGGCACGCACCGCGGTGATCGAAATCGGCACCGACCGCCATGATGGCGTCATCAAGGCCGTGCTGCCTCGAATCGACCCGCAAACACGCCAGAAACAAGTCCTGATGGCCTTTGCCGGCCAAGGCGTCATGCTGGACGCCTATGCCTCGCTGACCCTGCCCGGTCCGTTTTTCGAGGATGCAGTCATACTGCCCGTCGAGGCCTTGCGCCAGGGGAGCAGCGTGTGGGTGCTGGGTGCAGACGGAACGTTGGTAATACGCGAGGTAACGATCCTCGCCCGGGACCTGTCGCATATTGTCGTCGGCAACGGCCTGATGGAAAACGACCGCGTCATCCTCACGCATATTGCCAGCCCCTTGCAGGGTATGCCGCTGCGCCAGGCTTCGTTAAACAGGAAAGGATGAGCAGGTGACCGGCTTTTTCCGTTTTATGATTCAGCGCAGGGCGTTTGTTGCCGTTCTCATGGCGGTATTCTTGCTGGGGGGGCTTTTCCGGGCGACATCGATCCGCCAGGAACTGATGCCCGACCGCAACGAGCGCTACGTGGAAATCAGCGTCGAACTGCAAGGGGCCTCCCCGAACGAGATCGGCCGCTCGATTCTCTCGGCCATCGAAAATGCCGTGCGCGGTGTGGATGGCATCAAACGCATCGATGCCGAAGCCTTCGAAGGGATCGGCATTGTCTCCTTGCCGCTGCTGCGGCGCGCGGACCCGCAACAGGTTCTCGGCGACATCAAGAACGCCGTGGACCGGATATCCACCTTTCCTCGGGACGCGGAAAAACCGGTGGTTACCATTCCCTCGCTGAGCGAAAAAGCGCTCTCCCTGATCGTGTCCGGCGACCAGCCGCCGCTGTGGCTGCAACGGACCGCGGAAACCGTACGCGACAATCTGCGCACCCGGGCGGGGCTGAACAAGGTGCAACTGGCGTTCCCGCGCGAACGGGAAATCGCAGTCTCCTTAAAAAGCCAAAACCTGCGCCAATACGGTCTGTCATTAGAGGAGATCGCCGAAAAAATCCGCCAAGGATCCCTCGAACGGCCCGCCGGCACCCTTTTCGGCCGGCGCAGCGATTATGCCCTGCGTATCGCCGAACACCGGGAGCGTGCTGAGGAATTCGGCGACATCGTCATCGCTTATGGCGAAACCGGCATCCCGGTGCGACTGGCCGATATCGCCGTTTTGGAAGAGACCCTCGGCGAAGCGCCCATCGAGTCCTGGTTCAACGGAAAACCGGCGGTTCAGATCGACGTTTACGCCGTGGGCAGCGAAACGCCCATGAGCGTCGAGGCCGCCGTCCGAAACTACATCGATACCGTTGCCGGGAAGGCCTATCCGGGCGTTGCCGTCGAGATTTTCGAAAACCAGGCCAGCGCCTACCGTCAGCGGACTGCATTGCTGATCGACAATGCCCTGCTCGGATTGGTCCTGGTCCTGGTGACGCTGGGCCTTTTCCTGACCCCCCATCTGGCCTTCTGGGTGATGGCGGGAATTCCCACCGCACTGCTCGGCGGGCTGCTGCTGCTTCCGATGTTCGGCGCTTCCATCAACATGCTTTCCCTGTTCGCCTTCATCGTGACCATCGGCGTGGTCGTGGACGATGCCATCATGATGGGCGAAGCCATCCACCGGCACCGTGTTAACGGGTTGGGGGGCCTGGAGGCGGCCCTGCAGGGCGTAAAGGAACTGGGCGGACCCGTTACGATGGCCACCGCCACCACGACGATTGCCTTTTTGCCGCTGTTTTTCGTTCCCGGGGAGATGGGTGTGCTCTTCGCGCAGATTCCCGCCGTCGTGATCGCCGTACTGCTGGTTTCGCTGGTTGAAGCCCTTTTCATCCTGCCGGTTCATCTGGCAAAGGAACATTCGCAACGCCGCTGGCTGACGCTCCTGGCCCGTCCCCAACGGGCGGTCAACGCACGGCTGAAGACCTTCGTCCAGGGACCTTTCCGGAATTTCATGCATTACAACCTGGATTGTCCGGGCGTTTCCATCGCCATGGCCCTGTCCCTTCTGCTCATCACCATAGGCGGTATTGTCGGCGGATTGCTGGGCTTCAGTTTCACGCCCACCATCGAAGCAGACTGCGTCATGGCCCAGGCCACCCTGCCTTACGGGACGCCCAAAAGCCGATCCCTGATCGTGCGGCGCGAACTGGTGGCGGCGGCCAACGATGTGCTGAAGGCCAACGGTATGGCGTCGCCCGGCGTGTTCTCCCTGATTGGAACGCGCCTGGAAGGCGGCGAGGTCGAAGTGGAAACCATGATCGGGTCCCACTACATTTCCGCTTTGGTCGCCCTGCCGCCGGAAAGCGAACGCAACCTTTCCGGGCCCGCGTTCGCCCACGCCTGGCGGCAGGCATTCGGAGAGCCGGAAGCGCTGGAGTCGCTGAACATTACCGGGCAGACCAACGTCACCGGCGGCGAACCCATTCGCCTGGGCGTCTTTCATCCGGACACGGCGACGGCCCGCCAGGCGGCGCTTTGGTTGGGCGAACGCATGCGGGCCGTTTCCTGCCTGACCGCCATCGACGATGGTATCCGCGCCGGCAAGCCGGAATTGGAAATCGCCCTGAAGGAAAGCGGCCTGCGCATGGGCCTTTCGGCAGAGGCGGTGGCCAGACAGGTTCGCCACCGCTATCACGGCGCCGAAGCCCTGCGCTTCGTAAGGGACGGCAATGAAATCAAGGTGATGGTGCGTCTGGACGAAAAGGAGCGCAGCCGTTACGGTTCGCTTCCGTCCGTATTGCTCAAAACCCCGGCAGGCGCCCTGGTCCCCCTGGCGGCGGTGGCCGACATCGAGCAAACCCTGGCTTTTACCAGCCTGGTCAGACGGGACGGCAAGCGCATCTTCCCCGTTACCGCGGATATCCCCTTCGGCATCAGCGATGATGCTGTGGAGGAGGTTCTGAAGGAAACGATCCTGCCGCGGCTCATGGAGGCCTTTCCGGAGGTGTCTGTCATTGTCGGCGGGGAGGAAGAGGAAGCGGACGAAGCGCTGGCCGGGCTGGGGGACGGATTTTTACTGGCTTTAGGCGCGATGTATCTGCTGCTGGTGCTGCACTATAACTCGTATGTGCAGCCGATCCTCATCCTGTCCGTCATTCCGTTCAGCTGCGTTGGCGCCATCTGGGGCCATATTCTGCTGGGCTGCGACCTTTCGATAATCTCAGCGATCGGCATCGTTGCCATGGCCGGGGTTGTGGTCAACGACGCCCTGGTGTTGATTACGACCTATAACCGGCAGTGCGCCGCGGGCACAATCCACCGAAACGCCGTTGTCGATGCGGCCTGCCATCGCTTTCGGCCGATTCTGCTCACATCGGCCACCACCTTTTTCGGCTTGGTGCCGTTGATGCTGGAACGGTCCGAACAGGCGCAGTTTTTAATTCCGGCGGCCATATCCATCGCTTTCGGACTGGTCTTCGGAACCGTCATCACATTGGTTTTCGTGCCGGGCCTTTTAGGGATTTTCTCAAGGAGAAGAGAATGCCGGTAAAACAGAAAGTGGTATTATGGCTTGTGCTTGCTGTACTCGGGCTGGATTGGGTTTGTCTGTCCTTCGCCCTGCTCCCCTGAAAAGATCAACTCCGCCCGGGTCCCGCCGGCCGGTTCCCCGGCGATGGTAAAGCGCCAGTCCATGGTTTCGCAAATCCGCCGGACAATGGTTAATCCCAAGCCCCTTCCTTTGCTGGAGAAATCCACTCCCGGGCCGTTATCGATTACACAGACGCGGTCCGCGCGTACGATTACTTCAACCTGGCCCTTCATCGTATACTGAAAGGCGTTGCGCACGAGATTGCCCAGGGCAATGGTAAGCAGGGAGGCAGGCGCCGTAATCCAGCCCGCTTCCAAAACCCGGACGCTTGCCGTTACGGGTTTGGCCTCCAGCAAATCCTCGTAGGCGGCAACCACCTGTTTGGCCATGGCTTGAAGATCGCAGTTCTCTTCCTTGTCCGGATGTTTTTCCTGCCGGGCCAGAATCAAAAAGGTATCGATCAGCCGATCGAGGTCCGTGACCGCCCGGTTGATCCGCCCCAGCGGCCGGCCAAGCCGCGTATCTTCTTTGGCAATCCGCTCCTCTAAAATCTCCACAGCCCCCTTGATGACGGTTGCCGGCGTTCTGAGTTCGTGGCTTGCATGGGCGGTAAACTCACGCTCGCGTCGGCTGAAGGCCGCGATGCGCTCCAGGAGTTGATTGATGGTCCGGACAAGGGTTCCGACCTCGTCTGCGGCGGGCGTCGACCGCAGCGCCCGGGTGTCTTCCTCCAGCGAGAGCGCTTGAACTTCTTCGGCCAGGTCGGTGATCGGATTGAGAATTCGATCTGACAGGGAGCGGGCGAGCAGCCAGCCCATAACCAGCACGGCCAGCCCGATGGCGATCAAGGCAATGGCCATGTTGGATTCGAAACGGTCCGTGGCCTTGATGGAGGAGACATCGTAGAACGCATAGAGCATTTTGCCGGACGGTTGCAGGACAACGAGGGCCGCATGGTAGCCGAGATCGTCCTTGTTGATCTCGAAAACGCCGGGCCCCCGGCGTTCCACGAAATCCTGGAGCGGCGGCGGAACCTTCGCCAAGCCGATGTAGGCCGAAACGTGCATGGGAAGGTAGTCAGGCAGTTCTCCATGGTCCTCGACATGTCGTGCCAGCCTGCCGGCAATTTCTTCAAGCTGCCGGTTAAAGGAAAGGTCCTCCGCACCGCGAAAAATGCTCACCAGCGCCCCTGAGTACAAAGTGAGCAATACGGCGAGATAGCCGCAGAAATAAAAAACGATGCGGGTTCTCAGGGGCCTGGGGGCTTTCATGTCTCGCTTCTCATCCTGAAACCGACCCCCACGACGGTTTCGATCAGCGATGCCTCCCCCGATTCGTCCAGGGCCTTGCGCAGCGCGTAGATATGGCTTCGCAGGGCGTCGCTGGCCGGTTTGAAGTCTCCCCACAGCAGGTGCTCCAGGTCGTCGCGCGTGACCACCTTCGGCGCGCAGCGCATCAATTCGACCAGGATGCGAAAGCAGGTCCGGTTCAAGGAGACGGCTTCCCCGGCCTTGGTTACGATGCGCCGATCCATGTCTACCCGCACGGGGCCGACTTCGATAATGGACGGCGAATCGGGGGACGCGCGCCGAACGAGGGCCTGCAGGCGTGCGACCAGCTCTTCTAGAGCAAAGGGCTTCAGCAGATAGTCGTCGGCGCCGGCATCGAATCCCTCGAGTTTGTCGGCCAGGGTGTCCTTGGCCGTGAGCATTAAAATCGGCGTCGGTTTGTCCGCTTCCTCCCGGAAGCGACGGCAAAGCGTCATGCCATCCATGCCCGGCAGCATGATATCGAGGACGATTGCATCGATGGCTTGGGTGACGGCCAGATGAAGGCCCGAGATGCCGTCGTAGGCAAAATCGACGACATGGCCCTTGTCCGCAAGGAAATCGCCGATGTTGGCAGCCACATCCGGGTTGTCCTCGATGACCAGCACGCGCAGCGCTCGGAAATCGTGGGCGTTCTTTTTGGTGTTCATTGTCATCTGCAACGCCCCAATGGCAAAGGGCTTTTTAAGGAAGAGGCATCTGTTCGTGGGCGGTCTTTTGCTGGAGCGGCTTCCAGCCGCGATTCGGCCGGCAATTATCGCGGCTGGAAGCCGCTCCAACGAACCCACACCTTATTTTCGGGTGTGTGGTCACAGGTGGCCTGAAAAAGCTTTTTACGAGCCCATCAATTATGGGACCCTTTTCTCATTATCTGTTTTCCGCACACAACAGGTTCATAATCAGTTTGATCAGGGTTTCCTTTTGCCTGGGGGCGGATTCCGCCACCAACAGGGTCAACGCGGCCAGGCCGGTATCGTTGATCACCGGTTGATCTTTTTCTGCAAACAGGCGAGCGTTCCGATTCAGAAAATCAACAAAAAGAAAGGCGCCGATCCGCTTATTGCCGTCGCTAAAGGGATGGTTTTTGACGATGAAATAGAGTAAATGGGCGGCTTTGCTTTCAATGGTCGGGTAAGCAGGATCGCCGAATACGGTTTGTTCAAGGTTTCCAAAAATACCGGATAGGCCATCAACTTCCCGGAGCTGGGCAAACAGTCCCGTGGCCTCACCACGGGCGACAAGCTGTTGTTTCAAATCACTAATGGATGCCATGGCTTGTTCAGACGACGGCAAAGCACCTCCGGCTTGACCGTCCGGTTCCTCCAGCAGGCCATCGTCGTAGCGTTGCAACCAGAGAAATGTCTGGGTGTAACGGCTGATAATATCCACCAGCCCCCGCCCCATTTCCGTTTCCAGGGCAGGTGACCGGGCGGCTTTTCGGATAAGCGCCAGGGCCTGCTGCAGCTCGGCAGCATTTTGTTCGAAGCGTTGGCGGTTGATGCTGTAACCCTGGACCAGATACTCGCGCAAACGCTGGGTAGCCCAAATCCGAAATCGGGTCCCTTTTTTCGAATTTACCCTGTATCCAACTGAAATAATAGCATCCAGATTATAAAATTTGATACTGCGACGGACCCGGCGTTTTCCCTCTTGACGAACTACCGAGGATTCCTCGGTAGTTGCCTTTTCGTCCAACTCTCCGGATTTATATATGTTTTTTAGATGGAGACCAATGGTGTCCGAGTCCTTGTCAAACAGTTCAGCCATTTGCGCCTGCGACAGCCACAAGGACTCCTGCCTGAGGCGGACCTGAATTTCGGTTTGGCCGTCTTCCGTAAGGTATATTTCAATCTGGCGATTCTCATCCATGACGTTCATGCTTGAGCCTGGGCCTCGGTTTTCTCTGTCATCGGCACCTTGATTTTGACGGTCAATGCGTTGTCTATCAAGGTGGTCTTATTTTCCTTTCTTCTGCAGCTTGGCCCAGGCGTCGCGCAAGGTGACGGTACGGTTGAACACCAGGGCGCCGGGCGCCGAGTCCCTGCTGTCCACGCAAAAGTACCCCAGACGTTCGAACTGGCAGAAATAACCCGGCTCCACATCGGCCAGGCAGGGCTCCAGTTTGCAGCCCTTTAAGACTTCCAGGGCATCGGGGTTGATGAAGTCCTTGTAAGTCTTGCCGTCCACCTTCTCGTCCGGGTTGGGTTTGTCGAAGAGCCGGTCATAAAGCCGCACCTCGGCATCCACGGCGTGGGCGGCCGAGACCCAGTGCAGGGTGGCCTTGACCTTGCGGCCGTCCGGGGCGTCGCCGCCGCGGGTGGCCGGGTCGTAGGTGCAGCGCAGCTCGATTACTTCGCCGGTTTTTTCGTCTTTGATCACATCGGTGCAGGTGACGAAAAAGGCGTAGCGCAGTCGCACTTCGCGGCCCGGACCCAGGCGGAAGAATTTCTTGGGCGGGTTTTCCATGAAATCGTCACGTTCGATGTAGATTTCACGGGAAAAAGGGACTTTGCGCGTGCCGGCATCCGGATCTTCGGGATTGTTGATGGCGTCGAGTTCGTCTACCTGGCCTTCGGGGTAGTTTTCGATGACCACCTTGAGCGGCCGCAGCACGCCCATGACCCGGGGGGCCCGCTTGTTCAGATCCTCGCGGACGCTAAACTCCAAAAGGGCCACGTCCACCACGCTGTCGCGCTTGGCCAGGCCGATGCGATCGCAGAAGTTACGCAGGGCCTCGGGCGTGAAGCCTCGGCGCCGTATGCCGCAGATGGTGGGCATACGCGGATCGTCCCATCCGCTGACCTGGCCTTCATCCACCAGCTGGATCAGCTTGCGCTTGCTCAGCACCGTGTAGCTCAGGTTCAGCCGGGCGAATTCGATCTGCTGGGGATGGCAGGGTGCCTCGACATTGTCCAGCACCCAATCGTACAGGGCCCGATTGTTTTCGAATTCCAGGGTGCAGAGGCTGTGGGTGATGCCCTCGATGCTGTCCGACAGGCAGTGGGTGAAGTCGTACATGGGGTAGATGCACCACTTGTCGTCGGTACGGTGATGGTGGGCCTTGCGGATGCGGTACAAGGTGGGGTCCCGCATGATCAGGTTCGGGTGGGCCATGTCGATCTTGGCCCGCAGCACCCGGGAGCCGTCCTCGAATTCGCCGGCCCGCATACGTTTGAACAGATCCAGATTCTCTTCGATGCTGCGGTTGCGCCAGGGGCTTTCTTTGCCCGGCTCGGTCAGGGTGCCCCGGTATTCCCGGATTTCGTCGGCGTTTAAATCATCCACATAGGCCTTGCCGGACCGGATGAGCTGCAGGGCGAACTCATAAAGCTGTTCGAAATAGTCCGAGGCGTAATGCAGGCGCTCTTCCCAGTCGAATCCCAGCCAGCGAACGTCCTTCATGATGGCATCCACATATTCGACATCTTCCTTGGTGGGGTTGGTGTCGTCGAAGCGCAGGTTGCAGGTGCCGTTGTAGGTCTTGGCCACCCCGAAATTCAGGCAGATGGACTTGGCATGGCCGAGGTGCAGGTAACCGTTGGGCTCCGGGGGAAAGCGGGTAGCCACCTTGCCGTCGTTCTTGTTGGCAGCGAGATCCGCTTCGATGATGGCGGTGATGAAGTTGCCGGCTGGTGTGGTTGCATTTTCGGTCATGATTTTTCCTCTATTTAGAAGCGGTAACTCGCACTGATCGCCAGGGCATGGGTGACGAAATCCTCGAATTCCCCGGAGACCGATTGCATGCCCCAAGCACTGAAATCACCATTGGCGTTGTCGAAGCGGCGGTTTTCGCTGGTAACCAGAAGATAGGCCGCATCGATGTGCCAAGCCCCCCTATCAAACCCCAGACCGAAGGTAAAATCAAGTCGATCTCCAACGGGAACCAGCGGGTCCAGGGTGTCGTCCGGAACGGGCGTCGGATCGTAAATGATGCCGCCGCGCAAACTCCAGGTCGGGTTGAGGGCATATTCGACGCCCAGTTTGTACGTCCAGGTGTCGTCCCAGGAGGTGGTCATCGTATAGCCGTCCGTCTGGTTCAGGCCGGCAACGCCCTGGGTTTGTCCGAAAGTAACCTTCAGTTCGTCGTAGTCGGACCACTGGGTCCACAACACCGCCGCCGAGACGGTCCAGCGGTCCCGATGCCAGGACAGGCCGATATCCGCATAGGCGGGCAGGGTGACCTCGGCTTCTATGGGGCAGTTCGTGTAGCCGTTGACGCCCTGGTCGTCGATGGTAAAGTCGCCGGAGAGGGTGTGCTCCGTCTTGCTCCGGTAAGAGACGCCGAAATGGATTGCCTCGGTGAGCTGCGCCTTCAGGGCAACGGAAAAGCCATAGCCCCAGTCCTCCCCTTCCACCTGTGATCCGGTTTCGGCAACGGCGGGTCCAACCCCGTATCCGCCGAGAAGATTGGGAACCTGGTTTTGCAGGTCGAAGGAAAAGTATCGCAAAATGGGACCCGCAGCCACACTCAAGCGTTGCGAGATTTTATAGGCGAAAACGGGATTTATGGTAATCGCCTGGGACTCGGCGTAGGTTGCTCCGGTAATGAACCGCCCCTCCCAATCGTCTTCCCAGTCGGTTGCCAGACCGAAATCGCTGACAACGGCCAGGCCGATGGCTGTTTTTTCGCTGGTTTTAACTGCTGCATGCAGGTATGGCAAGGGGATCAGGGAGTCTTCCAGTTGGGCGTTGGTGCCGTTGTCGCTCTTGAACTGGCCGGTGATGTCATAAACGGCTACACCGCCCGTAATATTGGCGCCATCCAGATCGACCAGGGCGGCCGGGTTGAAGTAGGCGGCGGAGGCGTCATCGACGGAAGCGACATTCGCCGTTCCCAAGCCGGTTGCCTTGGCGCTTTGGTCGGCCGTGTAAAAACCGCTTCCGAAACAGACTGAGGGAATCGCTAAAACCAGGATCAGAACAATCGCAGCAACATCGTTGGATCTCATTTTTCACTTTCGCTATTAATTTTAAATGGTTATTGTTTAACTGCTTTTTTCGAAAGCAGGTTGTTTATCATATTTACGACTGAAATGAAAAACATATTGAGGGGCGTGCATGAATACCGCTATCCGGCACAACCGGCTGTTGGACCCTTTTTCCCTTACCCACGATCAGTTCGTGGAGACCGCTTTCCAGCGGTACGGCAAAACGGCCCATTACAGCAGTCCGGTATACCGCCGGATCATGAAAGACGGCATCGCCGATCCGGGGGGCCTGGACACCGCGGGGCGTTTTCCCGAGTGGCTCGATCCGTTGGCAGCCGATGGCGGGCCGGTGCGGGGCAAGGTGGTGAAACGGGTCGACGACGGCGGGGTGGTTAAATTCGTCACCCGGCTGGCCGACGGCCTGGATATCGAATCGGTGATCATCCCCATGCACCGGCGCCATACCCTGTGCGTTTCCTCCCAGGTCGGCTGCCGCATGGGCTGCCGTTTCTGCCGGACCGGCAAGATGGGGCTGATCCGCAACCTGGATGCGGGGGAAATCGTGGCGCAGGTTTTCGCCGCCCGGCACGGGCTCGGCGTTGACGTGCGCAATGTGGTTTTCATGGGCATGGGAGAGCCGCTGGACAACCTGGACAACGTGGTCCAGGCGATCCGGGTGCTTGAGGATCAGCGCGGGATGGACATCGCCCGACGGTACATGACGGTTTCCACGGCGGGCCTTATCGACGGCATCAACCGCCTTGCCCGGCTGGAGGACGGGCCGGTCAACCTGGCCGTATCTCTCAACGCCCCTGACGATGAGATCCGCTCCCGGATCATGCCGGTGAACCGGAACAATCCCATGGCCGCCCTGAAGGCAGCACTGCTCACCTACCCGTTGAGAAAAAAATCCGCATTCTTCATGGAGTATGTATTAATCCAGGGCATCAACGACCGTCCGGAGCACGCCCGCGCCCTGGCCCGCTATCTTGCGCCCCTGCGCGTCAAACTGAACCTGATCGCTTACAACCCGACGCCCGGTTCCGACCTGCATGCGCCTTCCCCGGAAGCCTATGAGCAGTTTCGTTCCTGGCTGGTGGCGGAGAAGATCTTCGTCAGGCGGCGGGGAGAAAAAGGCGGGTCCATCATGGCGGCTTGCGGTCAGTTGGGCGGAAAACCAAGCCAGCCAACGCATACTATGTAAATATTTTCACAATTTCTCTATTCCTGAGAAGTTCTCCCCATATTTCCTGGGGGCCTTCGTTCTGAACCTTCGTTTTTCTCGGTTTTCCCGTTGATCCAACTGGCCGTTTATCTTACTGAATTAAATGGTAAATTTAATTTTATGAGCCTATTTTTTCTAGGTGCGACCGACCTTGGCATTTCCTTTGCTCTATTGCCGGAAAGGAAGCTGGAAATTCCAAACCAAACAGACAATCGATTCAACTTGATCATAGCGGGAGTGATAATCGTGAAAAAGACAGCCGTGCTGATTGCCCTGATCCTTGTACTGGTCGTTTTTCCATTGCTCAATGCCGGTGCCTTCGCCGATTTTATCGGCTCCGGCGCGTTGCCGATGAACATGCTGTCCGAGCCCGTTAACATGATTCTTTTCGGTGCCGGACTCATGGTTTTTGGCAGCAGCCTGAGAAGAATTTGAAAAGGTTGCCTTGAATTGATCCATCGCAGCGCTTATTTTCCATTCAAGGCAGAAACGGCCATCGATCTGCCGGCATAAAAAACCCTCCAACAAAAAAGGGGAGATCGCAAACCAAATGCGATTTCCCCTTTTTTGTTTGTGCGCTTGTCGCCAGGTATTTTCCGATATGGCGTTTCAGGACAGGGCTTCGATGAAGGGCTCCAGTCCCAGTCGGTCGATGGTCTTACCCAGCCGTTCGCCCTTGTTGGCCACGTCGCGGTAGCATTGCACGGTTTTTTCCACGGCTTCCAGAACCTGCTTGTCGTCCAGCCCCACCGCCAGTTCCTGGGCAATTCGAGGCGCCGCCCCGACGTTGCCGCCGACCACCATCTGCCAACCCTCTTTCTGGCCGATCAGGCCGATGTCCCGCACCCAGGATTCAGCGCAGCTCAAGTGGCAGCCGGATACGGCCATTTTGAATTTTCCCGGCAGCAGCAGGCTGTGGTATTTTTTGTCCAACTGCATGCCGATGCCAAGGGCGTCCTGTTTGCCCAGCCGGCAGAACGTGGTTCCCGGACAGGCCCGCACACTGCGTACGCACAGGCCAACTGCGGCACCTTTTTCCAGCTGCAATTCGTTCCAGGCCGCATCGATGTCTTCTTCCTTCAATCCCACGATCGCCACCCGGGTGGCACCGGTGATCTTTATGGCCTGGGCTTCGTATTTTTCAGCCACATCGGCGATGGTGCGCAACAACTGGGGAGTGACCACGCCACAGGGAATGTGCGGGGCGATGGCATAGGTCTGTTTGTCTCGCTGCAAAATGGCGCCTTTTTCTCCTAATTTCAACATTTTGGCTCTCCTATTGAGTTGTCTGTGAATGGTTTTGCAAGATTCGGATCGTGTTGGTTAAGTGCTCCTGTTCATATTTTTAAAGGATTTTTGCCAAAAACGGATCGATGATGTCAAGGTTCACGTACCGGGCCATCTTCGCCCATCAGGAGTCGGATCACGCTCCTGGAGGTCTTGCTATTTGAAAATAAAAACCGCCGAAAACCTTGAATTGACCGTACAATGTGATTATAAACAGTTTTTCGCTGACGGGATTCAAGGCTTGGTTTACCGTTTCGGTCAGCACGAGGGGAATGCGTTAAATTTTAACCACTGGAGCAGACCGTGCGAATATTGGTTGCCGACAGCGATCCTTCAAGCAAGGCCGATGCAACACTGCTTTTGCAAAGCATGGGGGGGTGCGACGAGGCCCAGGATGGTTCCTCCGCGGAAACCGCCTTCCGGAAAGCGATCGAGGCCGGCAAGCCGTATGAGCTGCTATTGGTCGATATCGAATCGACGGACAGCCAGGAAACCTCGATACTTACGGCGTTGAGAGAGATTGAGGCGCAGCTGGCGGTGCCAACGGAGAATAAGGCCCGCATTTTTGTGACCACGGCCTTGTCCGGACGGCAACTGAAGACGGATTGCCTGATGAAGGGTGCCGATGAATTTCTCGCTAAACCCTTGGAAAAAAACCTGCTGTTCGGCAAGATAAAAAAATACGGCCTGCTGGAAAGCCGGTCGGGATCAGCGGAAGGCTCCACCCCTGCCGTAACCGTCATCGAGATGTCCGCCATTCTGGATACAATCAACCGAAAGATTGCAAAAGGAGATCCGAGTCTGCCGCCGGCGCCGAAAATCGCCATGAAGTTAAGGCAGATGATCGATTGCAACGCGGAGATCAAAGACGTTGTGGAACTGCTCCAGCAGGACCTGGCGGTGGCCATCAAACTGATCCGTGCCTCCAATTCGGCCTATTACCGCGGCGTAGAAAAGAGTGCGAACCTTACCCAGGCCACCAGCCGCCTGGGGCTTGACCGGACCCGTGAAGTGGTCATGTCCATCTGCTGCCGGGGCTATTTTGCCACCAACCACCGTCCGTACAAAGAGATGGTCGAAAGGCTCTGGTGGCACTCTCTGGCCTGTGCGCACACGGCGGACTGGGTGGCGCAGCGGCTTGGATGGAAGGTGGAGGAAGATATTTTTTCCATCGGCTTGCTGCACGACATCGGCAAGCTACTGATGATCCAGGTGGCCGGTGAGATGGTGCAACGGAAAAAGGGAAACCAGGAAGTGGACCTGGATGACCTGCACGCAGCCATGAAAAGCCATCACGAGCAGCTCGGGGCGGCCATTCTGGAAAAAATGAGCTACCCGGAAACCTTTGCCAATCTGGTTAGGCGACACCATCGCATGGACGACCCGGAAACGACGCCCCGAGCGCTTCAAATCCTTCAACAGGCCGACCTGCTGGCCAGGGCCGCCGGGTTCGGCCTTGGCCTGGACGCGCCGGAAACGATCACACAAGCGATGGAGGATCTGGGGATCGACGAGCGGATGAGGGACGATGCTTTAGCGGAGATTCCCCAGCGCATGGAGCAACTCCGGTATGTGTTCGGCTAATCGGGCATACCTTTAGCAAGAACCACCCAGCAGGCACGGCAGTTCCATAAAAAACATTCCATAACAGTAGGGAATGCGGGAGGGTGCAAACGCCCCATGGATCCAATCGTTCGGCTGCTATCTGTTTGAGGCCTTCTTTTTGCGTTGTTGTTGAACCATCAGCACCCGGCCATAAACGAGCAGATTCATCACGAGAACAAAGACGCCAAGTCCGATCTGCATGTTTCGCGTCAATCCCGCCGGATAGACCAGCGGCATGATGTAGTGGTCGACAAAACCCCCGCTGTATCCGGCATCCCCGGCCAGTCTCCGCAGGCGATACTCCAAAGGCGTCAACGGGCACAGCCACCCGACCCATTCGATCATCACGCCCCACAAAACGCAGGGAAGATGCACCAGAGCGATTTTGCGCCACCGCAGTGCAAGAATACCGCCCAGGACGACGAACAAAATGAACGATAGATGAACCAGCACCACGAAGTTGGCTGCCAGGATAGCGATCATGGCGGTTCAGCCAATGGTTTTTTGCGGCTTGGACGCTTTGTTGATGTCGATGATTTTCGTATTGCCGGCATAGTCTTTGGTCTCGTAGCGGGTGACGCCCTGGAGCTTGTCGGTAATATCGCGCATGCGTTCGATCTGGGCGGTGAGCTTGTCGATGTAGGGTCGGGCGTCGTGACCGTCCAGCTTCATGGCCATCAGTTCCGTGTAGCCGGAAATGGCCTGCAGGGGTTGGTTGAATTCGTGGCAGACGGCGCCGGCGGTTTCCAGCACGCCTTCCAGCTTTTCCTTTTGAATGCGATGCTGGGCGGCCCGGTTCTTTTCGGTCAGATCCGCAAGCACGGCCACGCTTCCGTCTACCCGTCCCTCACGGTCCAGGACTGGCGCCAGACTGAATAGAAAATCGCGGCGCTGACCGTCGGCGCATTGCACCGGGGCCTCGAAGGAATGGAAGCCGGCTTTTTCGAGCATGATATGTTCTTCGCGCTGGTACACGGCGGCCAGGTCGGCGGGCATGGCCTCGGTCAGTTCCTGGGGGCGTTTGCCGATAATGCGATCGCGGGTAAGGCCCAACACCTTCTTGGCGAACACCTGGTTGCAGCCCTGGTAAATGCCCTGGGCATCCTTGTAATAGATGGGGTTGGGGATGGTGTTCAACAGGGTGTCCATCAGTTGGAGGAAGCCGCGCAGTTTTTCTTCGGTCTGCTCCCAATGGGTTAGGCTTTCCGTATGGGTTTCCTGCTGCTGATGGGTCTTGTGATGGGCTTCCAGCAGGGAGCGTTTGAGTTTTCGAATCTTGCGATTCTGAAGGCGGAAGAGATGCCATCCCCCACCGGCGGCCACCAGAAAAACAGCAATAATGATCCAGAAAGAAACGGTCATGGACGGGCGTCCCCTTGTGGGTGAGATCGATGCTCGCGCGGCCGGATCGGAGAGATGCGCTGGGGAAAGGCGGATTCAAATCCGCTTGCAGTTCGAAACAGGCGGTCTGCCGTGCTGCTGTCGAGCAGGTATTGAATTGAAATGAATTCCGGGTTGGACATAGCACCCGCAATCGGGACTGTCAATTTGATCGCTGGCCGCTACCCGCCGATCACCATGCGCGCCGGTCCGGCAACAGCCGGTTTTTCAGGATGCACAGGCCCTTGGCTGCGGAGTGGTAGAGAAACAGGCCCGCATCCCGTCGGTCCAGCATGGGGTTGGGCATATTGAAAATTCGGGGAATCTTGAGGAACAGATCGCGGGCGCCCATGGGGCATCCTTTGATGCTGTGGACCTTGGCGGCTTCCAACTGGCCCTCCACCCGCGTGCAGTCGCCGATCAGCAGCACGGGGCCGTCGGGCATGATCACGTCGCCCTTGTAGATCCCCGTTACCAGCGCCCCCTTGCGGGCCGCTTTCAAGGCGCCGGGGGTGCGCTTTTCGATGGTGCCCAAACAACCCTTGATCGCACATTCGCACCCTCCGTCGCAGATGGCGTCGGTTCCCGGTGCCGTGCCGGCGTAAAACTGCATGGGCGTGTCCAACTCGTCCAGAAATTGAAACAGGCGCGTCCGGCCTTTGGGCACCCGGCGCAGCTCATCGATGGTGACATCTCCGCCGATGTCGTAATCTTCCAGATCCAGGGTCCCGTATCCGCGATCCGCGGCGATTTGCAGGTGCCTGATTCCATGGGGGTCGTAGCCCATGATCGTGGCGGCCACCGCATCGGCGGCCAGGGGATGGTCGGCGATCAGCAGCAGACCCAGCCGCACCGGATAGGGGGCGGATTCGAACCCATAGGTGATGTCGATGGCATCGGAAACCACCAGCCCCGGAAACCCCGGTTCCAGCATGTCCACGATTTTGTCGTGGAGCCGGTAGTCGTGAAAGAGCATGCGCTCCTTGTGGGACAGAATGCCGATATTGAGTTTGAGGGCCTGGGTGATGGAGGTCACGATATGGTACTTGAGCTTGGGCATCCATACCTTGAAATCGGCGTTGTGGATATACCGGGACAGCAGCATTTTTTTGTGCCAGACCCCTTTTTCCAGGCTGACGGTATCCATGGGGTGTTCGTTGAGATCCACCAGGCGAACGCCTATTTTTTTGGCCATCTGCGTAAACCCGGACTCCCGGAAAAACAGCCGCGACGGAATACCGAATCCGCCGGATTCCCCGATGCAGATGTCATCGACCGGCTTGCCGCCCAAAACGCGAACCATGGCCTCGACGACGGCCGGATGGGTGAAGGAGTTATGAATGTAGCGCCGGTTGGCCGTGACGATGTTGGGTTTGACGAAAACCTTGCCCCGGATGTCCAGGTTCAGCTCCTCGATGGAGTTTCGGATGATGTCGGCGATACGGTCCACGTCGTAGGATTCACAGCGGCGAAGGATCACTTTGGGGCGGTGCATGGCGTCTCCTGTTCAACGGTGAGCGGAATGTGGCGCAACAATCTACAGGTCTTCGGGGAATTTGGCAAGAAGCGGGAAACGGGCGCAGGTGTGCTTAGCCCTCCAGAGCCACCAGGTCCGCATAGGTTTCCCGCCTGCGGGCCAGGGTAATCCGGTCGCCGTCCACGATCACCTCGGCGGCGCGGGGGCGGGCGTTGTATTGGGAGGACATGGTGAAGCCATAGGCCCCGGCCGAGAATACCGCCAGCAGCTCTCCGGAAGCCACTTCGGGCAGCAGGCGGTCCTGGGCCAGAAAATCGGAGCTTTCGCAGATGGGGCCGACCACATCCACTTTCAGCTTTTTGCGTCCCTTGGGCGCCGCTTCAGCGATGTGGTGGTAGGCGCCGTACAATGAGGGACGAACCAGGTCGTTCATGGCGGCATCCACGATGACGAAGTTCTTGGCCCGCGTTTTTTTGGTGTACAGGACTCTGGTGACGAGAATGCCGGCATTGCCTGCAATGGCGCGGCCCGGCTCCAGAATGACGGTCAGGTCTTTTTCGCGCACCGCTTCGGCCACGACGCGGCCCAGGTCCGCCGGTTGGGGCGGCGTTTCTGCGTTGTAGGTGATGCCCAGTCCGCCGCCCAAATCCAGGTAGCGGATGTCGATGCCCGAGGCTTTCAAGCGGTCGATAAAGGCCAGCAGCTTTTCCAGGGTTTCCACAAACGGATCGATCTGCGTGAGCTGGGAGCCGATATGGCAGTCCATGCCTATGGGCGACACTGCGGGCAGCTTTTTGGCCAGCAGGTAGGCTCCTGTGGCCTCCAGCATGTCCAGGCCGAATTTGTTTTTTTTCAGCCCGGTGGAGATGTAGGGGTGGGTTTTGGGGTCCACGTCCGGGTTGATGCGCAGGCTGATGCGGGCCATGGTGCCCATTTCTGTCGCGATCTGGCTGATGCGTTCCAGTTCGGCGACGGATTCGACGTTGAACATGAGAATATCCGCTGCCAGGGCTTCGCGGATTTCATGGTCCTGCTTGCCCACCCCGGAGTAGACGATTTTGGCCGGGTCGATGCCGGCCTTCAGGGCCCGGAAGAGTTCTCCGCCGGACACGATATCCACGCCGGCGCCCAACTCGCCCAGCAGTTTTAAAATATGGATGTTGCCGTTGGCTTTGACCGAAAAGCAGGTCAGGTGCTCCAGTCCGGCCAGGGCCTCGTCGAAGACGTTGACATGGCGCCTCAAAGTCCTGGCGGAATAAACATACAACGGGGTGCCGAATTGTGCGACCAGATCGCTCACGCGGACCTCTTCGGCCCAGAGTTCGTTTTCGTGGTATTTGAAATAATCCATGGCGATCGCCTTTCGATGGTGGGTGCCGCCGGCGGTTTGCCCTTCGGTTCGTTCCGGTTAAAGGAGAAACGGCGTTTGCAGGGCTATAATCCACGCTAAGCTGATCGCCAAATGTTGTCAAGCAGTCAGTGATCGGTCACGTCAGAGGGGATTGAGGCCGTCTGGATCAGGCCCTGAGAAGATCGCAGCAGGCCTTGGCCGGCAGGTCGCTGCGGCCCATGAGAAATTGGTCCACGTTTCGGGCAGCCTCCCGGCCTTCGGAAATGGCCCATACCACCAGGGACTGGCCCCGGCGGGCATCGCCGGCGGCAAAAACGCCGGGGCGCGAGGTCATGTGTTTGCCGTCGGTTTGGATATTGCCCCGGTCGTCCAGGGCCAGATCCAACTGGGCCACGACGGTGCCCGCTTCCGGACCGGCGAAACCCAGGGCCAGCAATACCAGGTCCGCCGGCCAGCGCCGCTGCGTTCCGTCAATCTCTTCGAACCGCACCGGCCGGCCGTTTTCCTCGATCCAGCGCACCTCAATTGTTTCCAGGGCAGACACCCGGCCCTGGTCGCCGATGAATTGTCTGGTGAGGATGTTCCAGTGGCGCCGGCCGCCCTCCTCGTGGCTGCTGCTGGTGCGCAGGCGCATTGGCCAATAGGGCCAGGGCTGGGCTTCGGGGCGGTCTTCGGAAGGCTGGGGCAGCAGCTCGAAATTGACCACCGATAACGCCCCCTGGCGGTGGCAGGTGCCAATGCAGTCGCTGCCCGTGTCCCCGCCGCCGATGACGATGGCCTGTTTTCCGTTGGCGTCGATGTCCAGTGACCGGGCTTCGCCGGAAAGGACCCGGTTCTGGCCGGTAAGAAACGCCATGGCGTGGTGGATGCCGGCCAGGTCGCGGCCGGGCAGGGGCAGATCGCGGGGGCGGGTGGAACCGCAGCAGAGCACCAATGCGTCGTAATCGGCGTACAGATCATCGGCGCTGATATCCACCCCGGCCTGAAGGCTGTTTTGGAATTGGATGCCTTCGGCTTCCATGAGCGCGATGCGCCGGTCCACAATGGTCTTTTCCAGCTTGAAGTCGGGAATGCCGTAGCGCAGCAGTCCACCGGGACGGGCATCCCGTTCGATAACGGTTACCGTGTGGCCGGCCCGGTTGAGCTGGGCGGCGCAGGCCAGGCCGGCGGGCCCCGAGCCGATCACGGCCACGCGTTTGCCCGTGCGCCGAGTCGGCGGCTGGGGCTGGATCCAGCCCTGGTCAAAGGCGCGCTCGATGATGGTTTTTTCGATCTGTTCGATGGTCACCGCCGGGGCATTGATGGCCAGAACGCAGGCCTCCTCGCAGGGGGCCGGGCAGAGGCGGCCGGTGAACTCGGGAAAGTTGTTGGTGGCCAAAAGCAGCTTCAGGGCGGCTTTCCAGTGGTCCCGGTAGACCTCGTCGTTCCAGTCCGGGATGCGGTTGCCCAAAGGGCAGCCGGCATGGCAGGTGGGCACGCCGCAGTCCATGCAGCGGGCCGCCTGGTCGCGCAGGGCCGATTCGGGAAAAGATCGGTAAATCTCCTTGAAATCACCAATCCGCTCTTCCACTGGCCGCCGTTCGGGCAGCTGCCGGTCGTATTCCTTGAATCCGGTCGGTTTTCCCATGGCCGCTAGTTCCTTTCTCCGCTCATGTCCGGCTCCGCTCTCATCCGGGCCAGGGCCCGCTTGTACTCGATGGGCATCACCTTAACGAACATCGCACCCAAAGCGTTCCGGTTTTCCAGAAGGCGTCGGGCCACGTCGCTGCCGGTTATTTCCAGATGGGCCTCAAGGTGCCGGGCCACGTCTTCGACATCGGCGGTGTATAAGGGCTCTAAATCAACCGACTCCCGGTTGCAGCCGAATTGGCGGAACCAGCCGTTTTCGTCGTCCAGCACATAGGCGATGCCGCCGCTCATGCCGGCGGCGAAATTGCGTCCCGTGGGGCCCAGGACCACTACCCGGCCGCCGGTCATGTACTCGCAGCCGTGGTCACCCACGCCTTCCACCACCGCCACGGCGCCGCTGTTGCGCACGGCGAAGCGCTCGCCGGCCCGGCCGCGAATGAAGGCCCGGCCGGAAGTGGCCCCGTAAAGGGCTACGTTGCCGATGATGATGTTCTCCTCGGCGATGAAAGAGGACCGTATCGGCGGCCGAATGGAAAGCACGGCCCCGGAGAGCCCCTTGCCGAAGTAGTCGTTGGCATCTCCGTGCACGTGCACGCTGATACCGGCGGCACCGAAAGCCATGAAACTCTGGCCGGCGCTGCCGGCGGCGTTGATCACGATGGTGTCGTCGGGCAGGCCCGTTTGGCCGTGGCGCCGGGCCACCTCGTAGCTGAGCCGGGTACCCAGGGTGCGCCGTACATTGGAAATGGCCAGGTCGATGGTCACCGGGGTTTTGTGATCCAGGGCCGGCGCTGCCCGGGCGATCAGGTCGGCGTCGGGCGACGCGTCCCCGGCCTGTATCAGCCCCTTGGGGATGCACAGGCGCTGGATGTGGGGCGGAACGGCGGGCCGGTGCAGCACGGGGCCGAGGTCCAGGCCGCCGCTTTTCCAGTGGCCGTCGGAGGCGGCGATGCGCAGCCGGTCCACCCGGCCGCTCATCTCGTCGATGGTGCGAAATCCCAGCCGGGCCATGATTATGCGCAGGTCTTCGGCAACAAACGGCATCAGCCGGACCAGGTGTTCGGGCTTGCCGGCGAACTTCTTTCGCAGCTCAGGGTCCTGGGTGGCGATGCCCACCGGGCAGGTGTTCAGATGGCACACCCGCATCATGACGCAGCCCAGGGCCACCAGGGAAATGGTGCCGAACCCGAATTCCTGGGCGCCCAGCAGGCAGGCCACGGCCACGTCGTGGGCGGTTTTCAACTGGCCGTCGCATTCGAGCACCACCCGGTCGCGCAGGCCGTTTTGGATCAGGGTCTGCTGGGTTTCGGAAAGGCCCAGCTCCCAGGGCAGGCCCCCGTAACGGATGGCGGTCAAGGGCGCCGCGCCGGTGCCCCCCGATTCTCCGCTGATCAGGATCACGTCGGCACCGGCTTTGGCCACCCCGGCGGCCACCGTGCCCACGCCCACCTCGGATACCAGTTTGACGTTGATGCGTGCCTGGGGGTTGGCGCACTTGAGGTCGTAGATCAGCTGGGCCAGGTCTTCGATGGAGTAGATGTCGTGGTGGGGCGGCGGCGAGATCAGGCCCACCCAGGGCGTGCTGTGCCGTGTCTTGGCGATCCAGGGATAGACCTTTTCGCCGGGCAGCTGGCCCCCCTCGCCCGGTTTGGCCCCCTGGGCCATCTTGATCTGCAGTTCCCCGGCGCTGGCCAGGTAGGCGATGGTGACACCGAAGCGGCCCGAGGCGATCTGCTTGATGGCGCTGTTACGCCAGTCGCCGTTGGGATCGCGGGTGAAGCGGTCGGCGTCCTCGCCGCCCTCGCCGCTGTTGCTCCGTCCACCGATGCGATTCATGGCGATGGCCTGAGTTTCGTGGGCCTCCTTGCTGATGGAGCCGTAAGACATGGCGCCGGTTTTAAAGCGCTTGACGATCTCGGTCCAGGGTTCCACCGCTTCCAGGGGCAGGGGCGTGTCGGCGTCGGTGAATTCGAAGCGGCCGCGGATCAGCCCTTCCTCCCGGTTGAGGCCTTGCACCGCCCGGCAATAGCGCTGCCAGGCATCGGCGTCGCCCCGGCGAACGGCCTGCTGAATCAGAGGAATGGTCTCGGGGTTGTATTGATGGACCTCGCCGCCCCGGCGCCACTTGTAGCGGCCGCCGACCGCAAGCAGCGGGGCGTCCGTGGGCTTGTCGACAGGGGCGCAGCGGGCTGCGATTTCTTTGGCCAGGGTGTCCATGTCTGCACCGCCGATGCGCGACACGGTTTCGCCGAACCAGCGCCGGGTCACCGACGGGTCGAGGCCGACACATTCGAAGATCTGGGCGCCGTGGTAGCTTTGCAGGGTGGAGATCCCCATCTTGGACAGGACTTTGAGGATGCCCTTGTCGATGGCGGCGAAGTAATGCGATTGGGCCGTGGCCGCGTCAATGCCTTCCAGGCGGTTGTCGCGGGCCAGGTCGGCGATGGTGTCCAGGGCCAGCCAGGGCACCACGGCCCCGGCTCCGTAACCCAGCAGGCAGCAGATGTGGTGGATTTCGCGGGCTTCGCCGGTTTCCACGATCAGGCCGCAGCGGGCGCGCATGCCGATGGCGATGAGGTGATGGTGGACGGCGGCTGTGGCCAGCAGGGCCGGCATGGGGGCCTGTCCTCCGGGAATCTCCCGGTCGGACAGTACCAGCAGGCGGGCACCGGCTTCCACCTGGCGGACGGCATAGCGACACAGGGACTCCAGGGCCTGGATCAGTCCGGGGCCGCCCTCGCTCACGGGCCAGGAGATGTTCAAATCGGCGGTGCGCAGCTCGTCATGGCCGCTGGTCCGGATGGCGCTGAGCTGGGCAGGCGTGAGCAGGGGGTGATCCAGAACCAGCTGGCGGCAGTGCAAGGGCGTTTCTTCGAACAGGTTGTGCTCGCGTCCGATGGTGGCCGACAGGGCCGTGACCAGTTTTTCCCGGATGGCGTCCAGGGGCGGGTTGGTCACCTGGGCAAACAACTGGCGGAAATAGTCGTAAAGCAAACGGGGCCGGCTGGAGAGGATGGCCAGGGGGATGTCGTCGCCCATGGACCCGGTGGGTTCGACGCCTTTAACGGCCATGGGGCCCAGGACGATTTTAAGGTCTTCGGCCGTGTAGCCGAAGCGCCGCTGTTCGCGCTGCAGCGCTTCCCCTTGCACAGCCGCAGGCGGGTCCGTCGGCGCCAAATCGGACAGGTGCACCTGGTTGTCCTTCATCCAGCGGCCGTAGGGCTTTCGGGCGGCCATGGTCGCCTTGATCTCGTCGTCGTGGACGATGCGGCCCTGGTCCAGATCCACCAGAAACATGCGCCCGGGCTCCAAGCGGCCCTTGACGGCCACGTTGGTCGGGTTCACCGGCAGCACCCCGGTTTCCGAGGCCATGATGACCCGGTCGTCGCGGGTGACCGTGTAGCGGCTGGGGCGCAGGCCGTTGCGGTCCAGCACGGCGCCCACCTGGCGCCCGTCGGTGAAGGCGATGGCCGCCGGGCCGTCCCAGGGCTCCATCAGGCAGGCGTGGTAGGCGTAAAACTCTTTTTTGGCCGGGCTCATGGTCTCGTGGTGCTGCCAGGCCTCGGGAATCAGCATCATCATGCACTGGGCCAGGGGTCGGCCGGTGTGCAGGAGCAGTTCCAGGGCGTTGTCCAGGATGGCCGAATCGCTGGCCCCGGGGGTGGCGACCGGGAGGAGTTCGGCCAGGTGGCCGCCGAATTCATCGGAACGGAACAGGGGCTCTCTGGCCCGCATCCAGTTCACGTTGCCTCGCACGGTGTTGATCTCGCCGTTGTGGCACAGGTAGCGGAAGGGCTGGGCCAGGTCCCAGGAGGGAAAGGTGTTGGTGCTGTAGCGCTGATGCACCAGGGCCAGGGCACTGGCCATGGTCGGATCGGCCAGGTCTGGGTAGAAAGCGGTCATCTGGTCCGCCAGCAGCATGCCCTTGTACACCAGGGTGCGTGACGACAGGCTGGCGATGTGAAACAGGTCAGCATCGGCCGATGTTGCCTGGCGGCGAACCCGGTTTTCCGCGGTTCGGCGGGCCAGGTAAAGCCGGCGCTCGAAGCCGTCGCCGTCGCCCCTGCCCACCAGGGCCATTTGGATGGCCGGCATCACCCGTCGGGCCAGATCGCCGCACGCCTCCGGGTTGACGGGTACCGGCCGCCATCCCAGGAAGGTAAGCCCATGGTCCTGGACGGACTGGACCACCACGGCCTCAGCCGCCTCGCGGCTGGCCTTGTCGGTTGGCAGAAACACCAGCCCTGCGGCATATTCTCCTTCGGCCGGCAGGTGAACGCCTGCTTCCCTCGCGGCCGTTTCCAGGAATCTATGGGGCGTCTGCAAAAGGATGCCGGCTCCGTCGCCGGTGGTTTCGTCGCAGCCGCATGCGCCCCGGTGGGTCAGGTTCACCAGGATTTGCAGGGCGTCGCGAACCAGGTCGTGGGTGCGACGGTTTCGGAGGTCGCAGATCATACCTACGCCGCAGGCGTCGTGTTCGAACGTCGAGTGGTAGAGGCCTCCGGAGGACGGGCCGCCAACGGTGGGGTTGCCGCTTGAGGTCATGGTCGCTGCCTTATTTCTGTTTTCGTGTCCGAATGAAGATCGCGTGAGAAGATAAACTGCAAGGTACATACCGGTTATGATTTATTCCGATGCGTTTGGCAATTCCCTGGCTGTCACCATCATCCGCTCTGAATGCAACGGTAGCACCGGTCCAAGTGAGATGATTCACATAAAACAAAAATGTTACAAAAAGGACCAATCATCTACGTTTTTGTAGTCTCGCTTGCCGTCTGGATAGCAACAAATCCCAATCGTCCGGCCCGGACTGGCACCGGTACAATAGATGCATTATAATTTGTGTTTGCTTAGTACACCTGTTCGTAAATACGGTGACGTATCGAGATTGTTGCTGCGCCCGGATCGCAAGGCGCGAGAAGCGTGAATAGCCAAAGCCTATTTACGCGCCGAGCAACGCCGCGAGCCGGGATGCAGCGGCAATCGAATGCCATCGTATTTATGAATAGGTGTACTCAGATGCGGTCGGGTTGTTTGTGCACTCGACCGGTATCCCCCGACCATGAAAGGCCTACAAGCGACATGACCGGCAACCGACAAGATCTGTTGAACATGCTTTGCGACCTGAGCGATCTTTCCGCATTGGTCACGGGCAGCGAAAATATCGAAAATTTCCTGCAGCGGACGGTTGACCTGGTTTCCGGACATCTGCGAACGCCGGTGTGTTCCATCTATCTCTACGATGAAACCGCCGACGAGCTGGTGCTCAAGGCAACCGTGGGGCTGAACCCGCATTCGGTGGACCGGGTGCGCATGAGTTCCGGCCAGGGGCTGGTGGGCACGGTAATGGCCACCCGCCAGCCGGTGTGCGAAGGGCACGCCAGTCAAAATCCGAACTTTCGCTATTTTCCCGAAACGGACGAACTGCCCTACGAGTCTTTTTTAGCGGTTCCCATTCAAAAAGGGGTGGTGAAGGTCGGCGTGCTGGTGGTCCAGCACACCCAGCCGGACTACTTTCAAACCAGCGACATCATGGCCCTGAAAGCCACCGGCGCCCAGCTGGCGGCGGTGCTGGAAAACGCCCGTCTGCTGATGGACCTGCAGCGCGTTTGCGGCGTCCCCGAAAAACCGGTGTGCAACCTCGGCTTTATAAAGGGCCAGCGCGCTTCGGCCGGGTTCGCCTTTGCAAAAGTAGCCATCCGGGGGCGCAGCCACGGGCGCCTGGTAGTCGAAACCGAAGCCGCCGAAACAGGAACCCTGAAAGACTTTATGCGGGCGGTCGAAACGACCGGCGCGCAGCTCAATGCGCTTCAGCAGCGTTGCGCCCGGAAGCTGCCGGAAAGCGCGGCCCTGATTTTTGCCGCCCATTTCATGATGCTAAAGGATCCCAAATTCATCGGCCGCATGAAAGAGCGGATCGAAGCGGGCGAACCGGCTACTCAGGCGGTGCGGGCCGTGGCCCGCCATTACCTGGATCTTTTCGCCGACAGCCCACATCCCTACCTCCGGGAAAAAGTCAACGATATCGAGGATCTGTCCGGTCGACTACTCAACAACCTGGAACTGCCGGAATCGGACGGCCAGGGGGACTTCGGCGGTAAGGTGGTGGTGGCCAGCGAGATTTATCCGTCCGAATTGCTGAAACTGGCGGCCGAATCGGTGGCGGGCATCGTGCTGACCAACGGCGGGGTGACCTCCCATGCGGCCATCATCGCCCGGTCCCTGAAGATTCCCATGGTGGTGGTCCAATGCCCCGAACTGCTGCACCTTCCGGAAACGACCCCAGTGCTGGTGGACGGGGATGTGGGCAATGTGTATGTGGAGCCCTCGGCGGAAATCGTCGCCCGTTTCGAGGATCGCGACCGTGCCAAAGAGGAAGTCGCGGCCCAGTCAGGACCCGTCACCGCAGGCATCGCGACTACTGAAGACGGCAGCCGGATCGAGCTGCTGGCCAACATCAATCTGCTGGCGGAGCTGCCCCTGGCCAAAAAGATGGGGGCGGCGGGCATCGGCCTTTACCGCACGGAATTTCCCTTTCTCGTGCGGCCCTCCTTTCCGTCGGAAACCGAACAGTTTCTGGTGTATCGTCAGGTGGTGGAGGCCATGGAGGGCCGGCCGGTGGTCTTTCGCACCCTGGATATCGGCGGCGAGAAAACCCTGGCGTATACCGACACCGCCATGGAGCCCAACCCGGAGCTTGGGCTGCGTTCCATCCGTTTTACCCTGGCCTACCGCGATATTTTCGAGCAGCAGATCCGTGCGATCCTGCGGGCCGCCGCCGGCAGTGGGCAACTGGGCATCATGTTTCCCCTGATTGCTTCCCTGGACGATTTTTTGCAGGCCCGGCAGGTGGTTGCCGACTGCCTGGAACGGCTTGCCGCCGACGGACTGGAGCACCACGACCATCCGGCCATCGGGATGATGGTGGAGCTGCCGGCCGTGGTGGAAACCATGGCCGAGTTCGCCGCCGAAGCCGATTTTTTTTCCATCGGCAGCAACGATTTTGTCCAGTACATGCTGGGGGTCGATCGCAGCAACAAACGGGTAGCCGACTACTACCGCCCCGAACACCCTTCGGTGCTGCGAGCCTTGCAGAAGGTGGTACGGGTCGCCGACGAATTTGACAAGCCGATCAGTATCTGCGGCGAAATGGGCCACGATCCGGCCATGATTCCCTTCCTGCTGGGCATCGGCATCCGGCGGCTGAGCATCGATCCACAGTTCATGCCCGCGGTCCACCGGCGCATCTCCGGATTGACCATGGACGCCTGCCGCGAACAGGCCCGTGAATTAACGGCTGCGGGAAGCCTCCGGGCGGTAAAAGCGATTTTGGGTTCCTGACAGCATCCTTTCAAATGCGGTTACCCTGCCCGTCCTTGTGGCAGACATTGATTCATACGTCCCCAATGGTATAAGCTACGCTCCGCAATCGAACTATTGTTGCCGTACCGTTTCAAACAATCAGGATTGAACCCATGTCTTTCCCCCGTTTCGCAACATTGCGTCCGCTGTTTTTGTGGTTTTCCATCGGATTTTTGCTGTTCGGCTTTTCCGCTTCGGGTTTTTGCGCCGAAACACAAGCCTCACCGGACGAAGAAACACAAACTGCCCCTCCGCCAAGCTTGGCCGATGTGGTCCACCGGGCCGGCGCGCTGGAACAGCGGCTGACCTCCCTGAAAGCCAAAATCGAAACGGTAAATGGTCTGCCCGAGCTGAAACAGCGGCTGGAAAAAGCCAGGACCCGGGTCGATGGGTTCGAAACCCGCCTGGCTGCCGTCGATTCCGAAGGCCTGCAGAGCTACCAGCAGCTTGCAATCCTTAAAGGGGATGTTCGCGCTGAAGCCGAATTGGTGGCACAAGCCGTGGATGTGCAGACAGCGGCCATCCGTCAAATAGAGGCGTGGCGCCGGCAATGGATGGAAGAAAAAACGCAGTGGCAAATCTGGCGGGAAGTCCTGCATCCGGACCTGGCTCTGGACAGTGTGGCCGAGGCCTTTAACCGGGCCGAAACGAACATCGACCAGGCGGAGATGCTCATCACTAGGAAGCTGGGCCCCATGCTGGCCGTTCAGCAGCAGGCCGGCGACATCCAGGCGCGCATCGACAGCCTGTTGGAACGGATCGATGCCATGGTGGCGCAGCGGCGCGGCAACAATCTTCGCAGCGACACACCGACCATCGTATCCATCGATTACATCCGGCAGTTGATCGACCTGGTCCACGAACCGAAAAAATTGATCCAGTCGCCGCCGTTGCCGGCAATGGACTTTTACTCTGAAAAAGGGTGGTTGATCGGGATGCAGGCGTTGGTCTTCGTCGTCATCCTGAGTCTGCTGCGGCGCCATCGATCAACGCTGCAGGGCCGCGTCGGCCGTCGGTTTTTGGCCAAACGGCCCGTTTCCGTGGCCCTGCTGGTTCCCATTTTTACGCTGAGCTTTCTTTACGGTTCGCCGCCGGCCCTCTGGAGCATGCTGATCCGGGCAGTGGCCGGCGTGGCCACGGCCCGGCTGTTGACGCATTTCACAGGAGAGGCCTGGATCAAGCGGGCCGTTTATATTCTGGTTGCGGTGATGGTCGTTTTCCAGGTGTTGACGATTCTGGACGTGCCGCTGGCCCTGGTACGGCTTTTTATTCTGGTGGCGACCGTGACCGGCACGATCTATTATGGCTGGCGCGCCCGCAAAGCCCGGATCGCAGCTTCACCGGCCTGGCACGTTTGGGTGCTGCGGTTGGTGACCCTGGTCTTCGCGGCGATCACGGTTGCCGATATGATCGGATTGGGCGGATTTTCCGCACAGCTCATGGACGGCGCCCTTCGCACGGCCATGCTGCTGATCATGGGGTGGGCCATGATCCGGCTGACCCGGACACTGCTGGAACTGGCCGCCGAATGGATTCCCATGGGCGGATTCTCATTTCTGCGCAGCAATGCCAATGCGATCCTCGCCCGGATCATCCGGATCGCCAACGGGCTGATCTTTTTTTTCGTGGCCGCCAATCTGCTGGTGGCCTGGAATCTCTATGCCCTTCCGGTGGACGCCATTCACGATATCCTGGCTTTCGGCGTCAACGTGGGCGGCAAACAGATCACCATCGGCCTGGTCCTGGTGGCCGGAATCATCCTTTACGGCGCCTTTGTCTCTTCGTGGATCCTGCAGAGCATTCTCATGGAGAACCTACTCAACCGCGGGCAGATGGACAGCGGCGCGAGGCTCTCCGTTGTCCGTTTAGTGCACTATGCCATGGTGCTGGTGGGCTTTCTCATCGCCCTTTCGACCATGGGTTTCGAGCTGAAGAATATCACCATTATCGGCGGTGCGTTGGGTGTCGGCATCGGCTTCGGCATGCAGGCCATCGTCAACAATTTCGTTTCCGGTCTGATCCTGCTGTTCGAGAGGCCCATCAAGGTGGGCGACGTGATCCAACTGGGAGACGGCCAGCAGGGGCGGGTCACCAACCTGGGGCTGCGGGCGACCACTGTGCAGACCTTTGACAAAGCCGAGGTCGTGGTGCCCAACGGCGATCTGATCGCCAGCCAGGTGACCAACTGGACGTTGGGAGACCGGAACATGCGCCTGATCATCCCTGTGGGTGTGGCCTATGGCTCCGACGTGGAGGCGGTCATGCGCGTGCTGATGGCGGTGGCCACGGAGAGCGACAAGGTGTTGAAGGAGCCCCAGCCCATGGTGCTGTTTCTCAATTTCGGCGACAGCTCCCTGGATTTTCAGCTGCGGGTATGGATCGCCGATTTCAATGACCGCCGCATTATCCAGAGCGCCCTGATCCGGGAGATCGACCGGCGGTTTCGTGAAGAAGGCATCGAGATCCCCTTTCCCCAGCGGGATCTGCATCTGCGCAGCGTGGATAGTAGCGCAGCCGGGGAGTTGAAAGGAGGCTGACCGGAACAGTTAAAAGGCTGCAAACCGAAAATGAAAGACAACCGCTTATGAACGCAACCATCGATCTGATGAAGGCCCACCGCTCGATCCGCAAGTTCAGCGACCGGGAGGTGGACGAGAAAACCCTGAAGGCCATCGTTGCTGCGGCCCAGTGTGCCGCCACCTCGCATTTCGTTCAGGCCTACACGGTCATCCGGGTGCGCGACCGGAAAAAACGGAAAGCCATTGCAGATCTGGCCGGTCCCCAGGTGTGGGTCGAGCGGGCTCCGGTCTTCCTGGTGTTCTGCGCCGACTTCAACCGCCTGGAAAGCGCCTGCCGCTTGCACGACACGAAGATGGAAAAGGGGTGGGCCGAACAGTTCGTCACCGCCACGGTGGACACGGCCCTGTTGGCCCAGAACGTCCTGCTGGCCGCCGAATCCGAAGGGTTGGGCGGCGTCTTCATCGGCGGCATCCGCAACGATTGCCAGACCGTCTGCGATCTGCTGGAGATCCCCGATCAGGTCTACCCGGTGTTCGGCATGTGCCTGGGCTACCCGGCCCATGATCCGCCCCCGAAACCCCGGCTGCCCGTCGCGGCGGTGCTGTTCGACGATCGCTATCCGCAAGAGCATGATTCGGCCATGCTCCACGAATACGACCGGGTCACCAACCATTACTACCTGAACCGCAACAGCAATCTGCGGGACGAAACCTGGACGGCACAGATGGCCGATTTCATGGGCAAGGTGATTCGGCCGCAGATGAAAGCGTTTTTGGAGAAGAAGGGATTCTTTCTGAAATAAACGACGTCACCTTGCTCCCATGCTCCGCGTGGGAGCGCCAATACCCGGAGGCCAATATGATCTCAATCAACGATACCAAACTTTTGCGAAGTCAGGCCTGGATCGATGGACAATGGGTAGCTTCCCGATCCGGCGACACGATCACCGTAACCAATCCGGCCGACGGCAGTACCGTAGGCAGCGTACCCTCCCTGTCGGCCGAGGAGACTCGTGAGGCCATCGCCGCGGCCGACAAGGCCTTTGCCCAGTGGCACAGCCGGACCGCCAAGGAGCGTGCGACAAGCCTGATGAAGTGGTACGACCTGATGATGGCCCACCAGGAGGACCTGGCGGTAATTCTCACCTCTGAACAAGGCAAACCCCTGGCCGAAGCCAAAGGAGAAATCGCCTATGGGGCCGCCTTCGTTCAGTGGTTTGCCGAGGAGGCCAAACGGATTTACGGAGACACCATTCCTTCTGCCTCCAGCGACCAGCGCATCCTGGTGATCCGCCAGCCGGTGGGTGTGTGCGCGGCCGTGACCCCGTGGAATTTCCCGGCCGCCATGATCACCCGCAAGGCGGCGCCGGCCCTGGCCGCCGGCTGCACCATGGTGGTCAAACCGGCCAGTCAGACGCCGTTGACCGCCCTGGCCCTGGCTGAACTGGCCCGCCGGGCGGAGATTCCCGCCGGCGTCCTCAATGTGGTGACCGGGTCGGCCGCCGTTATCGGCAAGGAACTCACATCCAGCCCCACGGTGAGAAAACTCAGCTTCACCGGCTCCACCGAGGTGGGGCGCCAGCTCATGGCCGAATGTGCCGGCACGGTCAAGAAGGTCTCCCTGGAACTGGGCGGCAACGCACCGTTCATCGTTTTCGACGACGCCGACCTGGACAAGGCCGTACAGGGCGCCATGATCTCAAAATACCGCAATTCCGGCCAGACCTGCGTCTGCGCCAACCGGCTTTTTGTCCAGGCGGGCGTCTACGATGAATTCTCGAAACGGCTGGTGGCCGAGGTCGAAAATCTCAAGGTGGGCAGCGGACTGGAAGCCGATGTTCAGCAGGGACCGCTCATCGACCGGGCAGCTATGGACAAGGTTGCCCATCATATTGACGATGCCCTTTCCCGCGGGGCGACCCTGCTCAGCGGCGGCAAACCCCATGCCCTGGGCGGAACGTTCTTCCAGCCCACCGTCCTGGCCAACGTGACCGCCGACATGAGCGTGGCCGTGGACGAGACCTTCGGGCCGGTGGCGCCGCTGATCCGCTTCGAAGACGAAAAGGATGTCATCGGAATGGCCAACGACACCCCGTACGGCCTGGCGGCCTACTTTTACGCCCGCGACGTGGGACGCATCTTCCGGGTGGCCGAAGCCTTGGAATACGGAATGGTGGGCATCAACACCGGTTTGATCTCCACCGAAGTGGCGCCTTTTGGCGGCGTCAAGCAGTCCGGCATCGGTCGGGAAGGGTCGCAATATGGGATCGATGAGTATGTGGAGATGAAGTATTTGTGTCTGGCGGGAATTGACGATTGATGTCGCGGCTGTCGATCACAATTCGTTCAGTACGTCTAAATACTCTTTGAATACGCGAAGGGATTCCACCGTCATTTGATACAGAAACCAGCTCATCACCAGGATAACAACGGTGATACCGATCTTCCACGCCCGTGACGTATTCGGACGCCACCAGATCATAGGCAATGCCAGGGGGCCGACCATTGCGAAGGCCAGAACGATATAGCTGGTTCGAAAATACCAGGGAAGCGCATCATCCGCTTTTCGTGAGGCTTTTGCGGCATCCAGAAATTCACCGCAATGTTTGCATTTTATGGCCTCGTCCTGGATGTCTTCGGCGCAAAAAGGGCATTTTTTCATTGGAAGGTCTCTTGGAGATGAATTATTTTATTCATCCTCATCCTCAAAATAATCTTCGTCTTCAGGATATTGAGGAGGCGCTTCGCCAACAGCTTTAATAAGCTTTACCCTTTTTCGATTGCTTTCACTCTCTATGATCTTTTCTACGCGGATGCGATGCCACCAATCATCACCAAAATCGAACAAATAGTGAAAAACGTCCTTTTCAGCTAAAGCAACACTACCAATCCTCGTTTTGGAGGCCGAGTCTTTCTTTTCGTCAAAGCCCATAGGATCTATGGTATTTTGAGGGTGGGTGATCTCTGGAGAATTTATTATCGATCTTATGTTTTTAGTATCCGCTTTAGTGATAAAGAACGAATATAAATGCGGATCATATCTGTCAAAGGCATCAAATATCGCCATATGTAAATCGTCAAAAGTGCAATTGCCGCTGATCTCAATGACTCTGTACAATTTCGGAATGCCGATTATCGATACTTTCAATTGGTAAATTTTCATTTAGTCACCCAGTTAAGTCATTGATTATCAGTACAATTTGCTTTGATAGGTTGATATCGACGGGATTCTCGGGTCCTTTTCCCCTGATCCAAGTTCAAGCCGGAACCAGCCGCGCCTCAATTTATCGGTAAAAAGAAAACTGGGAAAATATTTAACCGGTCAGTCATCGGAACGCTTCTACAAATCAGGATTGGCGCACAGATGTCAATCGGAAAAAACAGTGAGATGGTTACCCGGCAGCCCCATCAACATTTTAGACGACCCGGTCATACATGAAAGCTGTTGTTATGAAGGTCTTCATATTCTATAGTACAGATAAGATTGTAATCTTAGTGCTAAATAGCATCGGGTTTCTGTATTATAACATTTTTATAGAATGTAAAAACAACAGGTTAGGGCTTTTAAAAAATGATCAACTACACAGCTAAATACACAAAGATCAATTCAGGGTACATGGGGCAATTGGTGGAATGGCCCGAGGTCATCACCGAAGGCAAGGATCTTGAAGAATGTCGTGCCATGCTTAGGGATGCTCTCAACGAAATGGTTCTCGCCTACCGTCAAACCGGTAAGGAGATGCCGATCGGAAACGCTCTCATCGAGCAACTGCCCATTGAGGTCCAGCATGTCGGTCAAACGGCGTGATCTAGTTCGATACATGGAGCAGCATGATTTTTATCTGCTCAGGGAAGGTGCGAATCATGCCATTTACACGAATGGAACCAAAATCATTCCCGTCAAACGTCACAGGCAATTTGATCGAATCACCGCAAACGAACTCTGCAAACAGGCCGGGATAAAACCCAAGTTCTAAACAGCTTACCAAACTTGTTTCATATTTTAACCTTTTGATTAAATTGTAAATTATTCCTCTGCAGGCTGCCCCATGAGCAGACGGTTTTTCGGCGTGATGGATTCGGGGATCGTCCGGGCAAACACCTGGTAGTTGGCGCTTCGCAATCGAGCCGCACGGGTGGCGTCGACGGCCAGCGGGCCGTCCATCCAGCCTTCGAGGCCGCCGGTATCGCAGCGCTCCAGATCGTGGCAGCAGGGCAGCACGGCCACACGGGCACGGGCTGACATTGCCAGATCCAGCACCCGATCTGTCAGGCTGCCGCAGGCGTGCACCGAAACCACCAGGTCGGTCGGCAGCAGCGGGACGGATGCGATATCCTGTTCCAGGTAGCGGATGCGGTCGTTCAGCCGCGGCCAGGTCTTGCACAGTTCCCCAGACAGGAGCGGGGAATTTTTAGGGATGTCCGCATCCACGGCGAGTGCCTCGGGGGAGGTGTCGTCAAGCAAGAGCAGGATATGCGCCAGCAGACCGTGGCCGCAGGCCAGATCCACCACCCGTCCGCCGCGGAATTTCCTTCTGACCCGGCGGGCAGCCTCCCACGCCTCATACAGCTCTTTGGCCGGCAGGGTGCCGGCCCGGCAAACCGCCCTGGCGATGCGGTCGAACAGGCTGTTGCCGGGGAAGTTTTCCAATTGCTTTTCGGTGAGGCGGCTTTTTGAAGATGGATTCATAAAGTTTTGGTTTCGCGAGGGTTTCGAAATCTGTATTGTCCTGTCCCTTTCATTTATTTGGAAAACGAGGATAGCAAGAAACTTCACCACCCTCCAACCCTTTTTCCGGAGCCTTCCCTTCAACTTTTTCTCTCCAATTTCAAACAAAATTGTTGTATAGACCGACAAAACCGAAAGATCTGTTCCGACGTTTTTGCGTTTTTACCGCCGCGACCGGTCCGAATCATTCAAAACTGATTTAATCCCAGGCGCTTAACGACAATTCGGGGCTTCTTCGATACCCTGGCAACGCGATTGCAAAGGTTACCTACGGTCTGAAGAGACGCAACATGGTGCGTGTCGATACGGTTCAATCCCAAAACGAACAAGAAAGGAAGAGGAATGAAGCGATTCAAAGGGGTGGTAAACGGTTTCGGAATGTCTGCGCTTTTTCTGGTTGTGGCGATGGTGGTCGGATTCATGCCGGCGGCCGCGGCAGCCGAGCCGCTGAAAGTGGCGGCGGTATTCGAAACCCCCATTGAGGAACCCTGGGTCAACCAGATTCACGTGGCCTTGGTCAAAGCCAAAAAAGAGCTGGGCATCGTTTACGACTATTCGGAAAGCGTGAAATCGGCCGATTTCGCCCGCGTGATGCGGGAATACGCCGAAAAGGGCTATCAACTGATTACCGGTGACGCCTTCGGCGCCGAGCGCATCGCCCGCCGGGTGGCCCGCGACTATCCGGACGTGGCCTTCGTTTTCGGCTCGGGCATCGGGCCGGCCGAACCCAATTTCGGCGTGTTCGATAACTGGATTCACGAACCGGCCTATCTGTCCGGCATGATTGCCGGCAAGATGACCAAATCCAACATCATCGGCGTGGTGGCCGCCATGCCCATTCCCGAGGTCAACCGCCTTTCCAACGCCTTCTACGCCGGGGCAAAGGAAGTCAACAAGGACGTGAAGTGCAAGTTCTCCTTCATCGGTTCCTTCTTCGATCCGCCCAAGGCGAAGGAGGCCGCCCTGGCCCAGATCGAGGCGGGCGTAGACGTGATTTATGCAGAGCGTTTTGGTGTGGTCGAAGCGGCCGTCGAAAAGGGTGTTCTGGCGATCTCCAACATGTCCGACCAGTCCAGCCTGGGGCCGGACACGGTCATCACCGGGCCGGTGTGGGACATGTGGCCCACGATCAAACAGGCCATCAACCTGGTCCAGGCCGGCGTTTACACGGCCCAGGATTTCGGTGGGTTCTCCTACATGTCCAAGGGCGGTTCCTATCTGGCGCCCTATCATAAGTTCGAGACCAAACTGCCGGCCGAGGTCAAAGAACTGGTGGAAAAGCGTAAAAAGGAGATTCTGGACGGTACGTTCCGGGTGGATATAGATGAATCCATCCCTAAATCCGACTAGTTACCATTCAGAAACGGCATCTTTATTTTAACCGCAGAGACGCAGAGGTCGCAGAGAAAACCATCCTTTTTAGTGTGGCCTCTGCGTTCTCCGCGCCTCTGCGGTGAGTACCAGTAATAGAAACGAAATGGGAAGCCCCATGCACGACCAACCGCCGCTATTGGAAATGCGCGGCATCACCAAACGGTTCGGCTCCGTTACGGCCAATGACGGCATCGACCTGGCCCTGGCCGCCGGTGAAATCGTCGGCCTGCTGGGGGAAAATGGCGCCGGCAAGACCACGCTGATGAACATCCTGTTCGGGGCCTACGACGCCGATGCCGGCAGCATCCGCATTGACGGCAAGCCGGCGGACATCCGCAGTTCGGCCGATGCCCTGGCCCTGGGGGTGGGCATGGTGCACCAGCATTACCACCTGGTCCCCTCGCACACCGTGCTGGAAAACCTCATGGTGGGCCAGACCGGCGGCGGATGGCGGCTCGATCACGGCCGGATTCTCAAGCGCATGGAAGAGATCCGTTCGCGCTACGGCCTCGATCTCGACCCCCGGGTCCTTGCCGGGGATTTGACCGTGGGCCAGCAGCAGCGCCTGGAAATCATCAAGGCCCTGGTGCGCGGGGCGCGCATCCTGATTCTGGACGAACCGACAGCAGCCCTCACGCCCCAGGAGGCCGAGGGCTTGTTTAAAGCCCTTTCCGCCATGGCGGAAAACGGCATGGGCGTCATTTTCATCAGCCACAAACTGCATGAGGTGCGTGCCATCACCACCCGTGTGGTGATCCTGCGCCAAGGAAAGGTGGCGGCCACGGTGAACAACGACGAGAACACCAGCAAGCGCCAGCTGGCCGAGCTGATGTGCGGCCGAACGGTACGTCCACCGCAGAAAACATCGGTGGAGCGCGGCGATGCGCTGCTGACCCTGGATTCCATCAGCACGGCCAACGGCACCCGCCAGGGGCTCAAAAAGGTGTCGCTGACGGTCCATGCCGGAGAAATCGTCGGCGTGGCCGGCGTTTCGGGCAACGGCCAAAAGGAATTGGCCGACGTGGTGGCCGGCGTCCTGGACCCCACCGGCGGCCGGGTGATGGTGGCCGGAAGTATCGTGGCCCCGACGTCCGCCCGGACCATGCAGGGCATGGGCATCGGGCGCATTCCCGAAGACCGCATGGGCACCGGGCTGATCACGAGCCTGCCGCTGGCCGCCAACATCGTTTTGCCGAGAATCCGTGAACAGCGTTTCAGTCGCTTCGGTTTTCTCAAACGGGGGGCCATCCGCCAATTTGCGAGAAACCGCATCGCCCAGTTCGGGATCAAGGCGGCGGGCAGCGGCGTGCGCACCGGCACGCTGTCGGGCGGCAACCTGCAAAAGGCGCTGCTGGCCCGGGAGCTGGCCTGGGACCCGCGCGTTTTGCTGGCGGCCCAGCCCACCCGCGGCCTGGATGTCTCGGCCGCCGGATTCGTTCACGAGCAGTTTCTGGCCCTGCGGCAGCAAGGCAGCGGGGTGCTGGTGATCAGTGAGGACCTGGAGGAACTCTTTCTGCTCAGCGACCGTATCGTCGTGATGTTCGAGGGAAGGATCATGGATACGCTGCCCATCGAAAAAGCCAGTGTCGAGCGGGTGGGCCTGCTGATGGCCGGCGTAAAGGCGGCGGCATGATCGGACTGCGCATCGAAAGCCGCGAGCAGACCCCCCTCTGGCTCAATCTCACCCTGCCCCTGATGGCCGTGGCGGCCACCCTGATTCTTTGCAGCGGGTTGATCCTGCTGGCCGGCGCCAATGTGTTTACGGCCTACGAGAAGCTTTTTCTCAGCGCCCTGTCCACCCGTTTCAATCTGGTGGAAACGGCGGTCAAGGCAACGCCCCTGATTTTCACCGGGCTGGCCGTGGCGGTTGCTTTTAAGGCGCGCTTCTGGAATATCGGCGCCGAAGGGCAGCTGTTGGCCGGCGCCATGGCCGCCGCCTTCGTGGGCGCCCGGGAAAGCCTGCCGGTCTGGAGCCTGTGTCCGGGAATGATCCTGGCCGGCATTGTTGCCGGCGCCCTGTGGGCCATGATTCCGGCAGTGCTTAAAACGCGCTTCAAGGTGGACGACGTCGTGACCTCGCTGTTGCTCAACTTCATCATCTTCTACGGCATGATGGCGCTTCTGGACGGCCCCTGGAAGGACCCGTTGAGCGGCTATCCCGATTCGCCGGACATCCGTATGGATGCCGAGTTTCCGATTCTGCTGCGCGCCACCCGCCTGCACCTGGGGGTGCTGCTGGCCGCCATCGCCTCCGTTGGTACCTGGCTGCTCATGCGCCGCACCACCGTTGGATTCGCCATCCAGGCGGTGGGAGAAAACCCCGTGGCGGCCCGCTATGCCGGTTTCAGCGTGAACGGGGTGATCCTGGTTACGGCGGCCGTGTCCGGAGCGCTGGCCGGACTGGCCGGGGTAGGAGAAGTCGCCGGGCTGCATTTCCAGGTCATGGCCGGCCTGTCTCCGGGCTACGGCTACACCGGCATCGTCATCGCCATGCTGGCCCGGCTCAATCCTCTGGGCGTCGTTCCGGCGGCCTTTTTCTTCGCCGTGATTATTACCGGCGCCGAGGCCATGTCGCGGGCCACGGGTGTGCCGGTGTTTTTGGCCGACGTCATCCAGGGCACGGCCCTGATCGCCATGCTGGTGGCCCTGCTCTTCACCCGTTACCGTATCCGCATAAGGCGCTTTTCCCATGCATGAACTTCTCGGCCAGCTTTTCCAGGTGGGCTTTTTCGCGGCCCTGATCCGCATCGCCACACCGCTGATCTTCGCCACCCTGGGTGAGCTTTTCGCCGAACGCGCCGGCATTCTCAACCTGGGCATCGAGGGCATCATGATGCTGGCCGCCATGACCGGCTTTTCCACGGCCTACTTCTCGGGCAGCCTCTGGCTGGGCGTTGCCGCGGCCATGGCCACGGGGGTGCTGGCCGGCCTGCTCATGGGTTTTCTCACCGTCAGCCTGGGGCTCAGCCAGCATGTGTCGGGCATCGGCGTCACCCTGCTCTGCTCGGGGCTCTCCTTTTACTTCTACCGCCTGATCTTCGGCCAGCCTTCCTCGATTCCCAAGATTACGGCTTTTAAGCCGCTGCCCATTCCCGGGCTGTCCGCCATTCCCGTGATCGGACCGGTGCTGTTCGACCATTTTTCCCTGGTTTACCTGGCCTTTATCCTGGTGCCGGTGGTGGCCTGGGTCCTGCGCGCCACCCCCTGGGGGTTGAACCTGCGTACGGTGGGCGAGAATCCCCACGCCGCCTTCACCGCCGGGGTGAGCGTGATCCGCGTCCGCTACCAGGCCCTGATGCTCTCCGGTGCCCTCATGGGACTCGCCGGGGCCTTTCTCTCCATGGCCCAGTACAACGCCTACACCTTCGGCGTGATCTCGGGGCGCGGCTGGGTGTGTATCGCCCTGGTGGTCTTCGGCCAGTGGAACCCGTGGAAAAGCGCCGCCGGAGCCCTGCTGTTTGCCTTTATCGACGCCCTTCAGCTGCGCTTGCAGGCCAGTTCCTTCAACCTGCCCTACGAGGTGTTCCTGATGATGCCCTTCGTGTTGACTATCGTGGGCATGGCCCTGGTCTCGCGCAACGCCAAGGCGCCGGCCGCCCTGCTGACCCCTTTCAGAAAGGAGGAACGCTGATGTTCGACTTGATCGTGAAAAGCGTCAACCTGCCCGACGGGCGCACGGGAATGAACCTGGCCGTGAAGGACGGGCGCATCGCGGCCGTGGAAGAGAAAACCATCGATGCCGAGGCGGTCGATATCATCGACGCCGCCGGCCATCTGGTCTGCCCGCCCTTCGTGGACAGTCATTTTCACATGGACGCCACCTTGAGCTACGGTTTGCCTCGGGTCAACGAAAGCGGAACGCTACTGGAGGGAATCGCCCTGTGGGGAGAACTCAAACCGACGCTTACCGTTGAGGCCATCCGAAAGCGCGCCGAAAAGCTTTGCCAATGGGCCATCGCCCGGGGCACGTTGGCGATCCGCAGCCATGTGGATGTCTGCGAAGAGCGCCTGCTGGCCGTTCAAGCCCTGCTGGAGGTGCGCGAGACGTTCAAACCCTATATCGACCTGCAACTGGTGGCCTTTCCCCAGGACGGGGTGTTGCGCAGTCCGGGGGCCATGGAAAATCTCAGGCGAGCGCTGGATATGGGCGTAGACGTAGTGGGCGGCATTCCCCATTTCGAGCGCACCATGGACCAGGGCGCCGAATCGATCCGGCTGCTTTGCGAACTGGCCGCCGAGCGCGGCCTGATGGTGGACATGCACTGCGATGAGAGCGACGATCCCTGGTCCCGGCACATCGAAACGCTCACGTTTCAGACCCAGCGGCTGGGGCTGCAGGGCCGGGTGACCGGTTCTCATCTGACCAGCATGCACTCCATGGACAACTACTACGTTTCCAAACTGCTGCCGCTCATGGCCGAGGCCCGGATGCATGCGGTGGCCAACCCGCTGATCAACATCACCCTGCAGGGCCGCCACGACACCTACCCCAAACGGCGCGGCATGACCCGGGTAAAAGAGCTTCTGGAGGCGGGCGTCAACGTCGCCTTCGGCCATGACTGCGTCATGGACCCCTGGTACAGCTTCGGCTCCCACGACATGCTGGAGGTGGCCCACATGGGGCTGCACGTGGCCCAGATGACCGGCACAAAACAGATCCGGCAGATGTTCGACGCGGTGACCGCCAACGGCGCCAAAGCCATGGGGCTGGACGGCTACGGCCTGGAACCGGGCTGCCGGGCCGACATGGTGGTGCTCCAGGCCAAAGATGTCCATGAGGCCATCCGCCTGCGTCCGGCGCGGCTTTACGTCATCAGGAATGGCAAGCTGATCGCCAGTACGCCGCCGGTGGTCAGCTGGCTGGAAATGGGAAACGAGATCACCGCAGTGGATTTCTTACAGTAGTGCCTCCGAATTGGCGGCATCGAGAACATTGCGATACAACTGCCGGGTCTCATCCGAAGGCGGAACCCCCAGATCCTCCTCCAGCATTCTGCAACAGGTTTGATAGTGCCGTATGGCCCTGGCATAGCGGCCCAGGCGATGACAGCAAGCCATCAGCCGCTGATAGAAGTTCTCTTCGAACCGGTCCAGCGAAATTCCTTTCTGATATATCGCCAGCGCCTGTTTGGGCTTATTCAGGGATTCCAGACAGCGGCCATAATCCATGAGCAGGTCCACCATCTTTTTTTTTAATTCCTCACGCCGTGTTGCCAGCCAGGGCGGTTCGGATTTCTCAACAGATAGAAATTCGCCTTCGTAAAGCGACAGGCCTTTGCTGTAATGGATCAAGGCCGTTTTCAGGTCTCCGTCGCGATGGGCCCGGGAAGCGGCGGAAAAGATTTTTTCGAACGCGATGGCATCGATCCACCAATGCGTGTCTGAAAGCGACAACCGGCCGCTGGTCAACTCGATGGCGGCCGGGTTTCCCAGCAGGCGGCGCAGGCGGTTGAGGGTCGTCGACAGCGCGCTCGATCCGCTCTCCCGGTCGGCCCGGGGCCACAAATCGTCGATTGCCGTTTCGACGGGATCGGCATCCGGCGCACAGGCGAGGATATGCTTGAACAGCGCCAGGGGCTTTTGCGGCGCCTTGCCGCTGAAAACCAGCGGTTGGCCATGCCTTTCGATCCGAAATCCGCCCAGGGTGCGGACCCGAAACGGCCAGGGCCACTGTTCATTGTCGCAGGAAGGCGCCGGGGCGGCAATGCGATGCAGAAGAATCAATTCCTTGACGTAGTCGGTTTCGATATCGGCCTGCAGCGCGGCGGCCGCCGTCCATTGCCACAGCCGGGGCAGCCCCCACCAGACCATGTTGACGTAATGGTTGCGCCGCCCGATTTTCAACCCCTGGCGAAGGTAGCGCAGCGCAGCCGGTGATTGCGACCGGTCGGCGAAATAGGCTTTGACCAGCAGCACCATGAAGCAAAAAATGTCGCTGCCGGTTTTGCGGGACCCATTCCAGGCAATGGAAATTTCCCGCCAGGCCTTTTTTTCGTCCTTGTTTTCGAACAGACAGAAGGCCAGTTGAATCCGGCATACCAGGGCGGCCAGGCGGTGGCCCGTTTCATCGGCAATCTCGGTGGCCTTTCTGGCGTGGGCCAGGGCCTTTCTGGCGTCTCCCCAAAGCAGTTGGAACAGGCCGGAAAAATGATGGTAGACCGAGTGGCCGTGGTAATGCGATTCGTCCAGCAGGGACGCCAGCTGATCGATGCCCTCCTGGGCCAGGCGTTTGTCGCCTTTTGTCATGCCCACGGCGGCCTTGAGGAAAACAAGGGTCTGGGCCGTGAAGAAGAGGCCGCTGCGGTCGGCGCTTTCAATCGCCTGCTGGATTTCCCGCGGCGCTTGATCGAGCCGATCCAGGGTGGTGATGCGGATGCCCAGTTCCAGCCATTTCCAGTGCAGGGTGAGCGACGGCAGCCGGTCGGCATGGTCGTTGGCCACCTGCTTGAATTCCTTTAAGGCCACCATGGCGTCATCGAACTTGCCCAGCCAGGCATAGTAGGTGACCGCCCACACCGTGGCCCGCAGGACCAGATCGATCTCCTTGGTCTGGCGGGATAATCGGACGGCCTGATCGACGGCGGACAGCGTGGTTGTGTCCTGCGGCCGACGGATCAGCATGGCGACGGCCCGGCTGACCATTACCCGGGCGGTTACCCCGGCATCGGAAAGTCGTTGTGGGCGGTTCTTGAAGTTGCGGTCATACCAGCGCAGCCAGCGATCCAGCCGGGCAAAGAAATGCCATTCGTAGACGATGCTGTCCACCAGACCGGACCAGGCCAGCAGGCCTCCTTCAGGGCTCCCCTCTTTTTTGAAAAGATCGATGGCCCGGCCCAGTTTTTTCTGGGCCTCTGCCGGTTGGGAATGCTGCCGGCAGATTCCCCACCAGTAGCAAAGCCAGGGATTGCGACGGATTGCCGCGGCCGGCAGGCGGCTCAGCCATTCGGACAGCGTTTCGTGGCAGCCGCCGCGGACAAGGTCACCGGCATGTCGGAGGATGAATGCGGTCAAGGCCTGCTCGTCGCCCGCCTGCGACAGCAGCTGGGCCGCATCCTCCAGTTGTCCATTGGCAGCCAGGATATCGGCGGCCTTTTTTTGCAGCCGGACAATCTCTTGCTGGCTGAAATGGGCCGGATTCTGATCGATCAAGAACCGGCGCCAGAGCATATGGTAGCGATAAACCGGCTTTTCCGCCTCGGTGCGCTGGATGAAAAGATGCCTGCGCATCAGGTGCTCCAGGATTCTCTCGATATGGGGTGCTTGGGCGAGTTCGGCGGCATCTGCAGCCGTCATCTGGGGCAAATGGGCGGTTTTCAGCAGCACGTGCCGGATATCGGCCGTTTGACGGTTGAACAGTTCAACGGCGAAGTAGTTGAATAAGCATATGGGCAAAATTGTTGTTGCGTTGACGCTGTCGATGGTTTTATTCTTTAAATTGCCGGATAAAAGAACAATTCCGGCGGCCCACCCTTGAGTCTGGTTGTACACTGCGTCCAGGGTCCGATCATCCGTCTGCTGCCCCGCGAGAACGGCCAGAAACTGCTCTGTTTCCGAGCGATTGAAGCGCAGTTCGTCCGCATGAATGATTCCCAATCGTCGCCTGGCCCTCAATCCGGCCATTTCCGGGGGCGGATCGTTGCGGCTGATCACCAGAATACGAACCCGGGGATGAACGGCGGCAAATCCTTTTGCGAGCAGACGGTGAAGCGTCGATTGCTGCGCGAGTTCCTGATAATCGTCGAAAACAAGCCAGATCGGCTTTTGTAGTTCATCGGTAAGCATTTCAAAAAAAAGCTGGGCAAAGGCTTCCCCGCCGGGATTGTTTTCCGGCGTAAACAGCGGCAGTTTTTTGGGGTTCTGCCCCAGATGATTGGCGGCGGCCCAGCTCAGATTCTGGAAAAACGCCGCGGGGTCGCTGTCGCTTGCATCCAGCTGATACCAGACGTGCGGCTGCCGGGTTTCGGAAAGGTAATTCACGGCACAGGTGGTTTTGCCTGACCCTGCCATGGCAGAGAGCCAGACAACGGTGTGGGACGCGGCGTTATCCAGATGCCGGAACAATCGGGGACGGGTTATGATATCGGGGAGTTCAGGCGCGGTGATCTTGCATGCGGCAACGACATTACGATTCATTGGCACAGCACCACTTTTCTAAGGAGGATTCGGAATCGCAGGAGATGCTCTTTTCCATAGCACACTCGATGGCGATCGACAAATTATCCGTGACCTATCTGTGACTGCTAATGTGTTACAAAAATAGTTCGGTTGATTGGTTTGAATCGTTTCACCCATAAAGGAAAGGATTTGAAATTAAACGTGCGCTTCGCTCCACGTTTTACATTGCGGCAAGGGCAACACCAAAATTTAAGGAGACCGTGAAATGATGAGCCGTGGGTTGAAAGCTGTCTGGAATGTCGTCTTTTTTCTGTTGGTTTTAGCAACTCCTCTTTTCTCCTCCCATGCGGCGCAATTCAGCGCCGAACTGACCATTGCCTCCCCCCAGGGAAATTTTGTTTACGACCTGAAGGTCAAGGACGATCTGATGCGGCTCCAAAAGACCGCAGGCCCCATGAGGGTTCCGTCCTTTCCCACCATCTACAATCGGGAAACCGGCGTTACCCGGGGAATCATGGACGAGATGCGTCAGTATGTCGAGGAGACCAATCCGATTAAAACCATGGTGATGAATCCCATCGTGGGATGGGAATACATGCGCAAAAATATGACCGGTACACCGGGGGGAACGGAGACAGTGGAAGGCTATGCCTGCGATGTCGTCGAGTACCGCGACGCCGGCAAAGAGGCTGTCGCCTACCGGGTGTGGACGTCCCAAGACCTGGCCTTCGCCGTCAAGACGGTGTCCTACGCGACCAACGGCAACGCGACCATGGCGTTGAGGAACATCGAAGAAGGTCCCCAGGATGACGCGCTTTTCAGCATTCCGGCCGGATACGCCAAAGCCGGTCCGGGAGCCAAGGGTGCGAAAAGCCCTGCCAGGCAAACACAAAAGGAGAAAACGCCACCGGCCGCTTCCGGCAACATCGTGTTCATCCTGGACGCTTCGGGGTCCATGTGGGGCCAGGTGGAGGGCACGGCCAAAATCGCCATTGCCAAGGAAGTCCTCACTGGTCTGGTGCAGGAATTGCCGGACGATGCCACGGTCGGCCTGGTGGCCTACGGGCACCGGCGCAAGGGCGACTGTGACGATGTAGAGGAATTGATCCCTTTGGGCCGGCTGGATAAAGAGAAGATGATCGCCAAGATCCAGGCATTGAGCCCCAAGGGCAAAACCCCCATCAGCCGGTCGGTGCGCCTGACGGCCGACCGCCTCAAAGGCCTGGAGGACGAGACCACCATTATCCTCGTTTCCGACGGCAAGGAGACCTGCGACCCGGATCCTTGCGGGCTGGTGAAAGACCTCAAAGCCTCCGGAATCAAATTCGTCATGCACGTCATCGGGTTCGACGTCACCGAGGAGGAGCGGGAGCAGTTGGAATGCATGGCCAATGCCGGGGGCGGGAACTACTATACCGCCGGCAATGCCGGAGAATTTCTGGCCGCGGCCCGGGAGGTCGTGGAAAAGTCTACCCCGCCATATGGGATTTTCAAGGTCTCCGCGACCAAGAACGGCAAACCATTTCATACCTTTGTCACCCTCACCGACCAGGAAAGCGGCAAAAAATGGTCGCCGGGCAGCACATCCGGGGAAACCGGAACGGTGGAACTTCGGCTGGCTCCCGGCATGTATCAAGCCGAACTCAAGGACAGCGGCGTCAGCGGCGGCCAGACCCCTACGATGCAATTTAAAGACATTGTCATCGTGGCTGGCGAGACGGAGGAACGCACGGCTGATTTTTCGGATGGCACCATTTTTATCACCACCTTGCTCAACGGTAAGCCTTTCGGTGGGAACGTTTTCTATTATCACCAGGGTGAGAAAAAGCACTTCCACAACGAAAATACCAATCCTTCCACGGGGAAGTTGAACCGGCGGTTGGTACCCGGCATCTATCGTTTCGAGGTGTGGGGCAGCGGAATAACCGGTGCACCCAAAGTTGTCATGGAAGACGTGGAAATCCCGGCAGGCGGTTCCGTTGAAAAAACCGTCGAATTTCTGGCCGGCGAGTTGACTATCGTCGTGACCCTCGATGGGAAACCCATTGCGACCCCGATTAATATCAAGGACGCGGCCGGCAAAGAGGTGTTCAAGAACTGGAGCAACTGGCCCAAAAACGGCACCCGCGTCGTCAAATTACCGGAGGGGGTGTATACCGTGAAGGTCACCAGCGGGAAACAGGTTCTCGAATTCGAGGCGATTACGATAAGCGCAGGAAAGAGCGAGACCATTACCGCGGCCTTTCCTACAAGCCAATAAATAATGTGCCATGAGATGTTCGACTTCTAAGGAAGTGGCGTCTGTTCGGTAGCGGTTTTTTTGGAGCGGCGTCCTCACCGCGATGATTCTTGGACGAATCTTGGCTGGAAGTTGCTCCCACGTATCCACGCTTCCTTTTTCCGGGTGTGTGACCAAGATCTGCCTGGAAAAGCTTTTTACGAGATTGTCAAAGACAAGGAGACCGTGAAATGATGAGCCGTGGGTTGAAATCCGTTTGGAATGTCCTTTTTTTTCTTTTGTTTTTGTCGATGCTTCCTTTCTCCACCCATGCCGCACAATCCAGCCATAACACACCGGCCGCCACCGGCAACATCGTGTTCATTCTGGACGCCTCGGGGTCCATGTGGGGCCAGGTGGAGGGCACGGCCAAGATCGCCATCGCCAAGGAAGTCCTCACCGGTCTGGTGCAGGAACTGCCGGACGATGCCATGGTCGGCCTGGTGGCCTACGGGCACCGGCGCAAGGGCGACTGCGACGATGTCGAGGAACTGATTCCCCTGGGACGGCTGGACAAAGAGAAGATGATCGCCAAGATCCAGGCCCTGAACCCCAAGGGGAAAACTCCCATCAGCCGGTCGGTGCGCCTGACGGCCGAACGACTCAAAAACCTGGAGGACGAGACCACCATTATTCTCGTCTCCGACGGCAAGGAGACCTGCGATCCGGATCCCTGCGGACTGGTGAAAGACCTCAAAGCCTCCGGAATAAAATTCGTCATGCACGTCATCGGGTTCGACGTCACCGAAGAGGAGCGGGAGCAGTTGGAATGCATGGCCACGGCCGGGGGCGGGAACTACTATACCGCCGGCAATGCCGGAGAGTTTCTGGCCGCCGCCCGGGAGGTCGTGGAAAAGTCCACCCCGCCCTATGGAATTCTCAATTTTTCCGCGGAAAAAAACGGGAAACCGTTTTTTACACTTGTCACCCTGATCCACCAGGAAAGCGGTAAAAGATGGTCGCCGGCCAGTACATCCGGGGAAACCGGAACGGTGGAGATCCGGCTGGCTCCCGGTACGTACCAAGCCGAACTCAACAACACGGGTGTCAGTGGCGGCCAGGCCTCGGCGGTGCATTTTAAAGATATTGTCATCGTCGCCGGCGAGACGGTGGAACGTAAAGCGGACTTTTCGGACGGCACCATCGAGCTTGCATCCTTTCTCAACGGCAAGCCTTTTGAGTGCAATGTCTTTTTTTATCGCCAAGGAGAAAAAAAGCACTTTTTCAACATGATGACCAACCATACCACCGGCGATCTCAAAAGACGAATGCTTCCAGGCGTCTATCGCATCGAAGTGAGAGCCCATGAAATTGCCGGCAAACCACGCGTTTTTCTGGAAGACGTGGAGGTGACGCCAGGCGGCACGGTCGAAAAAACTGTTGAATTTTCAGCCGGCGAACTGACCGTTGTCGTAACCCTCGATGGGAAACCCTTTGCAACTCCGATCAAAATCTTGGACGCGGCCGGCAAAGAGGTGATCAAGATTTGGAGCAACTGGCCCAAACAAGGCACCCGTGTCGTTACCTTGCCGGAGGGGGCGTATACGGTGCGAATCATCAACATCGAAGACACGAATCAGGTTCTCGAATTCGAGGCGGTTACGATAAGCGCAGAAAAGAGCGAGACCATTACCGCAGCCTTTCCCACAAACCAATAAACCACAGCGTCGGGAAAAGAACGATAGTTATTTAAATTCAAGCAACAAAGAAAGGGTGGAATGAGAATGAACAGCCCCAAAGCCCTTCAGACAAATAAGTCCAAAAGCAGGTTTATCCATTTATCCGGCGTCAGTGGAAAGGCCGACCGGGGGATGCTTTTTCTGATTTTGGGGATGTTCGTGGCTGGCGTTGTTATGATGGCTTGGGGCGGCCTCGAAATCAAGGGCTCCCGGGAGAGCGGCAGCTGGCCCACCGCCCAGGGAACCATCAGCTCATCCAGTGTTAGCAAACGGACGACCAGAGATTCAAACCATCGCACCAAGACAACCTATTATCCAAAAGTGGGCTATCACTATCAGGCCGAAGGGAGAAAATATTCCAGCACTCGGATCGCATTTGGCGTGGGCGAGTCCGGAGGCAGCATGAAGTGGGCTCAAAAAATTGTGAATAAATATCCGGTCGGTAAATCGGTGGCGGTCTACTACAATCCCGCAATACGGCGTCCTCGAGTCCGGCACCACCTGGCGCTCGATTATTCTTTTATTGGCCGGGATCGTTTTTTTCATCGTAGGCGTTCTATGTGTGAGAGCCAAATTAAAGAAGCGGAGGCAAGCGCAAATCCTCTGATCGAAACGGTCTGGTTCCCTCTCTCCGGCGTGGGAACCCCATCTGATCAGGTAAAAACAAATGACGCTCCCACGCGGAGCATGGGAGCGAGGGGAAGAATGGAGGCCATCAATTGAAAAAATGCTCATTCGTTTATTTATTGGTTATCCTTTTTTCATCTTTGCCGGCCCTGGCGGCTTCATTTACAGCAGACCTGGTCATGACAAAAAAGGATAAAACGGAAACCGGAAAATTTTATCTGTTGAATCAAAGCTACCGGATGGACCTGGTCGAAGACGGCAAACCCATAGTCGTCATCGCGGACAAAAAAAGAAACATACACCGATTCCTGAACACGGAGGAAAAAACTTTCTTCGAAATTCCTTCGGACGATTTCAGGATTCTCAGCAATGATCCATTCAAGGCCTCGGAATATATGGTCTCCAAATATGACAGTAAGGTTCAGGGCAGCGAAAAGGTTTTTGGGTTGGACTGCGAAAGACAGGATGTTTTCGCTCAAGATAAACGGATTCATTCCCGGTGGGTCTCAAACGCACTCAAGTTTCCAATAAAACTCGTCTCCTATGAGGGAGAGAAAGAGGCCTATATTTCGGAGCTGAAGGCCATTCGAAATGTCAGGCTGGAAAAGGATCTGTTTGTTCCGCCGGCCGGATTCAAGCAGGTGGAAGAACCCGGGGCGGCGGCAAAACGAAAACGTGAAGAACAGGAAAGAGCGGAAGCGGCATTGCCAGGCATAACCAAGGCAACCAGCGCCCAGGTTCCCTGTTACGTCAAGATTGCTGCAGGAGGGGAACTGCATGTCCCCATCGATACCGACCGAAAGGCAGATCTGGATGTCATCAACGAAGACAAAGGCGAATCCGTGTATACCGTACTCAAATATCGAGACGGCAAGCCCCTGGAAGGTTACGAGCCTAAGCAATCGACGCTGGAAGGCAAAGGGCGCAACAAGAATTGGGACTTCAACGACGATTTCGACCGCAGGACCGGCGCATCTATAGATGAGCTGAGAATTACAGTAGCCAAGGGACTGGTGTATGCAGTCGTCCGCCAGAAAGGGCCCGACCGCTCCGATAAATACAATCGCGGCGGCTATCAGACCGACGTGAACGCGGACCCCGGCCGACCGTTGACCTTGAGAATCACCGGGGATAATCCTTTTGGCGACCAGACCGCGGGAAAATTCTGGCTGCGGTACAAAGAGGGCGGCAGCTCGGATGCGATTCCTTTTACCGTGGCAAACGGCAAGACGCAGACTTGGGAGTATCCTGCCGGCAAAGGCATCAAAACCGTGGCTGTGACGATTTCCAGAGGCGATGGCCGCGCCAAGATCAGCCTGATTCAGCCGCCGGCCCCCGAAAAAGCAGCACCGGAACAGGCACCAGCCAAAACAACTCCGAAACAGCAATACACACCTAAAGCTAAAATCGTTACCGAATTTACCGTTACTTATCCGAGTGGCACCAGCAAACCGCTCACCCCCGGCCAGGACCTGCTGATCACCATCACCGGGGCTACCGACGGCGCCAAAGGAAGGGTCGAGCTGTTCAGCGACCCCAAAAAGACCCAAAAAATCGACCAGGTTGGATTTACGCTGAAAAAAGGAGAGGCCAAGTCCCATTTTGTCTCTGGCGACACCCAACCGATGTGGGCCAGAGTTTGGGTATCCAAAGGGTCGTTCGGGGTGAAACTGGATCAATCCCCCGGCGTTAAAGGGGCACCGGCGCCACCCCCGGAAACAAAGCCGCAAGCAACCGCAGCTCCGCCGCAACCGAAAACAGCTCCGGCCGCTGGTTCCGCCGCGGCCCCGCCGACAGCTTCCAGCGGCGAAATCCTCGACGGCGAGGTGCCGCTTTACAAAGGGGCCCGGGTATTGAAAACCAGTTCGGCCGGGGCATATACCCAGGCCCGGTTACAGGCGGAGGCCACGCCTCAGGACATCGTTGATTTTTATAAAAACGCTATGTCGGCCAAGGGGTGGGAGCCGGGTATGGCCATGGTTCAGGGCAACAAAGGCGCGCTCATGTTCAAGAAGGCCAACCGGCAGTTGGTGTTCAAGGTGAAGGGGGAGGGAAACGCATCCAGGATCGACGTGACCATTATCAGCCAATAAGCGACATTGGGAGCGTGCGAGATCATCACTGTGGCATTTTCATCAACAATACGTAGTGATCGTCAAAGCGCTTCCTCAAAAGGCGAAAGGCCAAAAGCGAATGATGTCCTCTTTTGAAAAGCGGATCGGCCTCTTTTTTAAGGCTGCGGTCATTTTGGCGATCGTTTTGACAGGCCAACCGGACACCGGCCATGCCGGCTTGCTTTCGGGCACCGACATTCCCCTGATCGATGGAGCCCGAATTATAAAAGAAAAGCAATTCCAGGGATCGGCGAGCATTGAGATGGAGGTGGACATGCCGCCGGCCAGGGCCGCTGAATACTACAGAAAGGTGTTGCAGGACAGGGGATGGCCGAGCGGCAAGGTGCTGTCCATCGCTGACCAAAGCATGCTTGCGCTGTCGAACCAGGGCGACCGATTTATTCTCAGGGCGATTTTACAAGGGGGCCATACTCATGTGTCTATCGCTTTTTATCGTGACCCCAAGGCGTCGCGCAGTCCCGCAAGCATTTCCGGCCAGCCTGAACAGCAAAGCGGCAAAACGGCCTTGGACCAACTACCGACGACAGCAAAGGCTGCGCCTGTCTGGCCGTCGGGCGCTGCGGCGTCTCAGGATCGCTTGCCTATATTGCCCACAGAGTTGCCGGTGGCCGATCATCGGCTGACTATGTTGCTTACAGCCGTCGACGCCAACGGTTCGTTGGAACCGGATCAACCGCTGGCCATTCATTTTACCCAGCCTGTTGATCCGGCATTTTTCGATTTTACGATCATACCGGAGAAGAACAGATGGACGGCCCAGTGGTCTTCGAATTACAAACGTGTGAGCTTGGTACCGGAGATTTCTGTCGAACCGGGACAGTCATTGCAGTTGAAAGCTATCGTGTTGGGTGGGCCGGTGATCGAACGCACCATCAGCATCCGGCGCCTCCCTCCCGAACGTCAATTGACCTATGATCTGAAAGCCGGTCGCATCAGTTTCGATCAGGCGACAAAGTACAGGCTTTTTTCGGTTTTCAAACCCTCCCAGGTGCCTGAGATCTATCGACTGAAACGCACCATGCGTAGTGTGACCCCAATACTGGAAAAGGTGCAGAAGGATTTCGATCAGTTGGATGCTTCCACCCGGAGAGAACTGGAGCCGTTTTTTTTGTCTCCGCTGGACCCGGAAAGCTACTGGTATTCCAAACTTCAGAAAGAAAGCGCCTCATCGCACAACAGGTTTCACTTCAACCTGATATCCTCCGCGTGGGCAAGGCCCTTTCCCCTCCTTCGTGAGGTCTACACCACGGAAAACGGACATGATCTGGTTATCACAGGCTTGCGGCAGCAGGCTGGAGCCATACGGCGTGCGCACGATTTGCTGCAGGGCAAAAGAATTTACGAACGCTTCAGGGATTTGCTGAATGTGGATGTCCCTTTAACGGAAACCAATCGGATTGGCATTTTTATTTTTGATACCCTGTTGGAACCCAGTGACGACCCGGATGAAGAAGATGAAGATCCCTACGGTTTATTCTACAGGGATTGGGGCAACAGCGGCGAACCCACGATTTGTATTTCCGCCAGTCAATGCAACCAGGAAAATCTATTGGGCGCCACCTTGAGTCATGAACTGTTTCACGCCTTTCAAAAAGCGTTTAAATACAATTACACCACATGGCTGGCCGAGAGCACCGCGGTCTGGTCCGAACACTACATCGATAAAACATGGAACACGGAACAGGATTATATCCGGGACGCTTTTGAAGCCGGCAGGGCGCGGACGGTGAAACTGGATACCGACAGTAGCTACGGTCCCTATGGCGTGTACTTGTTTCCCTATTATTTGACGGAGGTGACGCCCAAAGACGAGCTGGTTATCCGAAGGATCTGGCACAACTGCAACGATACGCCCGATGCGATAGAAGCGGTTAAAAAGGCCGTGGGGGGAGATTTTGACAGCATCTGGCGAAAATTCAGCCTGGCGACACTGGATGTCCCCCCCAAAGACAAAAGCGTGCCCGACCGCGTGGTGCCACAATTCGGCGGCCAAGCGCCGTTGGAATTCAAGAAAGTCCACGGGTTCACCACCATCACCCTGAACCACGAAGGCGGCGGGGCGGCTGATGTGGTCCTTAACGGGATACAGACCGCTTACGTGCAAGTTGTCAACAACCTTCAAGGCCCCTCAGCACCAGCCATTCGCGTCGACCTGTCGCCGTTTCAACAATACACAGGCAGAGTCAGCGTTCAAAGCATCATATATTTCAGGGATGGGCGCCGGGAGTATGAAGACTGGAGCAACCGGGAAGAACGCCTGTTTTGCCTGAACAAACCTTCCGATAATTTTACCCGGATTTATATCGCTATCGGTTGTTCGGACCACCAGCTGGCCTTTGGCGAGACGCTGTCCATTTCTGCTGTACCAACGTCCCGCTGTTACAGCGGCGCGCTCATACTTACCCGTACTTTTGAAGAGCGTGAGACCCTTGAGTCCACGCGCAGAATAGTTGTCGATACAACCGAAATCCAGTCCAGGCGTTCGGACGGAAGCCGTTCGGTTACCCTCCACCTGGAGCTTGATCTTAAGGAAAAACTTTTGCCGGAGCAAAAAGAGGCTCTGGATCTGATGGAAACCCGGGTACCCGATGTCAAGCCCGAGCGGGTGCGCAAGGTGCGCAAGGCCATGGAAAACATCATTAAAACTCCCCACGCCCGTATGGATAAAAAAACAGGGCTGATGAAAGTCGATTATCGTGTCAAAGCCTGCCGCATCGCTCAGGCAGGCGGTGCCTATCGTTCCCGCAGTGAGGGAGAACGCACGGACAATAACGGTACTGTCGAACAGTGGGAGACCAATTTTTCAAGAAAATGGACGGGGACCGGACTAAATGAGCAGACGCGCAAGAGTATCGAACGGGGACATATCCGGGCCGAAATCTATTATGAACCTGAAAGTGGCGTGATCAAATGGGTTTGCGTTCCCCAACTGGATATCGATATGCATGTCACTGAAACGGGTCAGGGGTTCCACAGGCGCCGTACACAAAACGGGTACAAAACCACGCCCAAATCGTCGAACACATCAAAAGAAGAATCTTTTCAGATGACCTTCAGCAGCGGCGGTAAGGCCCGCGAAGGCCTGCCCATGGATCCGGTCTGGCGGGCCAGACAAAGCTCAGGTCTGTCCGCTTCTGGAAAAGCTTGTATCGAGAATCCAATTGATCATGAGTATTCGGAACCAAACAAAAAAGGATTCCGCAAGGGAATGCTTACGGAGAGTTTTGAGTGGTCGCTTAATTTGAGTGATTCACCAGCAGATCAATGACCGGTCCCCGGATAGAAGGCTTTCAATAAAAACAAAGGCAAAAGCTATGGAAATGCAAAAGATTTTGTTCTTGTGCACATTAAGCGCGTTTTGTTTGATGGCGATGGTTACCTTTGCGGAAGACGACCACATCTATTTGGAATGCAAAGACCATCCCCGCGGCCCCTGGTGCTACCAGGAAACCGTGGAGCAGCTTAACCAGCCCGAGCTTTGCGAGAACATCCTCAAGTACTGGCCCAAGGCCGACGGGGTGCACGGCTGGTGCTATTACCAACTGGCCATGAAAAACAAGGACTGCAAGCTTTGCGAGCGGATTCAAACGGCCGACATCAAGAAGATGTGCAGGCTGGATGTTTGTAAATAAAAAACAGATAGGGAGGCACTATGCTCGTTGCTTTGATTGTCATTGGCGTCGTCGTTCTCTTTTTTATTCTGCTTTACAACAATCTGGTGGGCAAGAAAAACCAGGTGGCCACTGCTTTTTCCAGCATCGATGTGCTGATTAAAAAGCGTTTCGACCTGATTCCGAACCTGACCAAGATGGTCAAGCGCTACATGCAGCATGAAGTCGACGTGCTCACCCGGGTGACCGAGATGCGCGCCAAGGCCATATCCGGTCAGATGAGCGATGCGGACACCGTGGCCATGGATCGGGAAGTATCAAGCGCCATCGGGAAAATCATGGTGGCCGCCGAAAACTACCCGGATTTGAAGGCCAGCGAGAATTTTATCAACCTGCAGGCCTCCTTAAACGAAGTGGAAGAGCAGATTTCTGCTGCGCGCAGGGCCTACAATGCCTCGGTCAAGGATTACAACAACGCCCTGGAGATGTTTCCCAGCAATATTGTCGCCCGCTTGATGGGCTATCAGAAGAAGGTCTTTTTCGAAATCGATGCCCAGGAACGCAAGAACGTGGATGTGGGTCAACTCCTTGATCTTTAACGAAAAGGTACAGACATGCAATCACTTGAATCCTTCTATCAATCCGATTTGCTGCCGGACCTGGAGAAGCTGGAGGCGCAACGGCTAACCGTAAAAAAGAAATTGGTGCAGGCGATCGTCATCTTAGTGGCGCTCAATCTGGCGTTTTTGTTCGTTCATGGCCTGTTCGGCCTCGATCTTTATCTCATGGTCTGGTTGACGTTTATCATTTTATCGGCCCTATTTACGTTTTTCTTCTGGCACATCAAGTACTACCGGGACTATCATACGGGCTTCAAAGACAAGATCATCCCCAGGATCGTGGCCTTTGTCGATCAGCGTCTGCGGTACGACAAAGCCGGCATGGTGCCCAGGGAAGCCTTTATGGCCAGCCATTTGTTTATCGACAAGCCCGGTGAATACACCGGGGACGATCTGGTTAGCGGCACTCTGGGGGAGACGGCCATCCAATTCTCGGAGGTGCATGCCAAGCGGGTCGACATCGTCCGGCGAAGTTCGAGTTCCAGCAGCACGAATCGAACGAAAAAACGAATTACCCCCATTTTCAACGGGCTTCTCTTCGTTGCCGACTTCAACAAATCCTTCAAGGGGACGACCATCGTCCTGCCGGACACGGCTCAGCGGCTGTTCGGGGATATCGGCCAGGCCCTTCAGAGCCTCAACGTGCAAAACGGCCAACTGGTCAAGATGGAAGACCCGGAATTCGAAAAGCTGTTCGCGGTTTACGGCCAGGATCAGGTGGAGGCGCGCTATATTCTTTCCACCAGTTTAATGCGCCGGATCGTCGATTTTCGGAACCGGGCAAATCAGGAGATGCGGCTCTCCTTTTCGGCTTCCAAATTTTATGTGGCCATCCCCTTCCAGAGAGAACTGTTCGAGCCAAAAATCAGGGAAAGCCTGCTCAATATCTCCCATATTCAGGAGTATTACGACGATTTGAAACTGGTCGTCGATATCGTGGACGAGTTGAATCTCAATACGCGCATATGGACGCAGAAAGGACCGGCGGAGGCAGCCTCCGTGGCCGTGGCCAATGCGGCCCTGGCTTCCGGGCCAGCCGGCGCGCCATCGCCGCCCCCTCCGCCGGCGTACCAGCAGATGGAAGGCAAGAAACGCTATTCGGAGGAAGAGACCAAGGCGCTTTTCAAGGAATTTGTCAATAAGGCCGACACCTCCATGGCGCCTAAGATCAAAACAGCCAAACGCTGGCTGAAGCGGCTTGGCGGCATTTTTCTTTTCTTGCTGAGCCTGCCGTTTTTACTCTCCGGGATGACCTTGGTGGGATCGATCATTCTCGGCATCGGCCTGTTTTTTCTTGCGGGGGGCTTTCTGTCTCCAAACATCGAACGATTGGCCGGCGCCGTTCTTTTTCTCGCTATCGGCATCGTTATCGCCGTGGTCAGTTACAATGGCTATCGAACCAGCCTGGCAAGCAAATCCTGGCCAAGCGTGACCGGCAATATCGTCCAATCGGAAATCGAAAAGCAAACCAGCACCTCCGGGGAAGGGGCCAATAAAAAAACCACGGTGAAGGAATACCCGAAAATCGCCTATCAATATAACATCGACGGCAAGACCTATAAATCCGGTAAAATTTCGTTTGGCTCGACGGGCAATGCCAAAAAGGTCGTCTCCCGATATCCCCAAGGGAAAACCGTGCCCGTTTACTACAACCCCGATAAACCCGGGCAGGCGGTGCTGGTGCCGGGGAATCCCGAATTCAACTATGTACCGTATTTTTTTGCCGTATTTTTTATCCTTTTCGGGCTGGCCCTTTTTACTCATTGGCGGAAAAAGGCCCGGGCGCTTTAAAACGCGCTTACTGTTGGGCTTTCATGCGTTCCTTGGTTACGCAATAAATTCCTTTTCCCATCATCCCCGGCCGGAAACACAGGTTGTCCGAAATACAGCGCGCCGGGCTGCGGTCGCCTGATTTCCAGCGGTTGACCAGGTCGGGTTCGCGGATCAGGGGGCGAGACATGGAGAAGTAGTCGGCGGAGCCGTCGGCCAGCAGCCGTTCGGCCACCTCCGGTGAACGGATGCCGCCCACTAGGATCAGGGGGATATCCAGGTTTTGCTTAAACGTTTTTGCGGCCTCCTGGAAATAGGCCTCCTTCTCCGGTTTATTGATGTTAGAGCGGCTGGGAGAAAGTTTGCCGCTGGTAATGGTGCCACCGCTCAGTTCGATGGCATCCATCCCGGCGGCGGCCATTGCGCTTGCCGCTGCGAGGCTCTCTTCCACGGTCAACCCGCCTTCGGTAAAATCCTCACAATTCAGCTTTACCAGCAGGGGGAAGTCTTCTCCGACCGCCTCCCGGATGGCCCGGATGATTTCCGTGTGGATGCGCGCCCGATTGCCCACCGGTCCGCCATAGTCGTCGGTGCGCCGGTTGAACCAGGGAGAGAGAAACTGGCTCAGCAGGTAGCCGTGTCCGCTGTGCAGTTGGATGCCGTCGAAGCCGGCCGTTTTGGCTCGTTTGGCCGCGGCAACATAGGCTTCCTTCAAGGCGGCGATATCGTCGGAGGAGAGTTCGGCCCGCGGGGTCTGGGCCAGGCCGTCGAAAACCGAAACCGCCAGCGGCGCCGTGCCGATGGCTTTTTCCAGGGCGAAGGTTCCGGCGTGGGCCAGCTGAGCCACGATGCGGCCGCCGGCCTCGTGGACGGCAGCGGCCATGGAGGCCAGTCCTTCGATCAACGCATCGTCATAGATTCCCATCTGGAAGGGGCTGGCCTGGCCAATTTTTGTCACATAGGCATGGCCGGAGACGATCAGGCCTACACCGCCTCGGGCCAGGGCCACGATGGTTTCCGTGAGTTTGGGGGTGACCCGGCCGTCCACGGTGGCCATGCCTTCCCAGGTGGCCGAACGGACAAATCGGTTGGGCAGGGAAAGGCCGTTGATGGTGGTGGGTTCGAAGAGGGAAGAGGGGGTCATTTAATGCTCCTGATGATGTTTTTGATGCGTTTGGATTTAAACCAGCGTTTCTCAAGGGTTCCAGGATTCAAGGGGTCGGGGGGTCAAGGGATGGATCGCTGGTCTTTCATCACTTGAATCCTCGAATCCTAAATTTTTATCTTCAGCGTCTTCCCTTCCAGTTCCACCGGATAGGTTTGCAGCGGCTTCTTGGCCGCCCCGCCCACCGGCTTGCCGTCGTAGGTATAGGTTGATTTGGAAACCGAGCAGCACTGAATGATCTTGCTGCCGGCGATGGGGTCGATGCGGCGGCCCATGTGGGTGCAGCGGTTGGACACGGCATGGTGCTGGCCGTCGTCGCCATGAAAGACCAGCAACCGGGGCGCTGAATCCTTGCCTTCCAGACGCACGCCGCCGCCGGGGCTGTCCAATTCCGGCATGCGGGCAAGATCTATGCTGACGACGCCGTTTGCAACCGTCCAGGCGTCCGGATCATTCGGGGTAGGGGTTTCGCAGATTCCCAACAACCGCTTGAAGAATTTCATTTTTTCCTCCTTACATGGATATCTTTTTCAAGCGTTCATTCTTTCTGAAGAGACGAAAAATTTTTCCCGATAGGCGCTGGGCGAGATGGCCGTGTGCTGCTTGAAGAGCCGGCAGAAGGAACTGACATCTTCGTACCCGACGTCCCGGGTAATCTCCTCGATGGTCTGATTCGTGGTTTCCAACTCCTCCTTGGCAGCGTCGATCCGGATGCGCTGCAGGTATTTGAGGGGCAGGTCTCCGGTGGCGGACTTGAAGCGCCGTTTGAAATGGCGGGGGCTGATGCCCACTTCCCGGGCGACGGTATCGACGCTGTCGATGGCGGCGTAATTTTCCCCAATGAGCCGCTGGGCCTTGAGGACCTGGGCGTCGCCGTGATTGTTCGAGGGACGCGTGAGAACATAGGGGGTCTGGCTGCTCCGGTTGGGGTCTACCAGGAGCGCTTTGCAGCAGGCGGATGCGAGCCGGTTGGACCCGAACCGGCGGATGAGGTGCAAGGCAAGCTGGTAAACGGCCGTGGCGGCCCCGGTACACAGAATGCCGTCGTCCTCGGTGAGCATATGCTGGACGCTCAGGTTGACCCTGGGGTAGCGGTTTTGGAACATGTGGGCGTATTGCCAATTGGTGGTGGCGGTTTTGCCGTCCAGCAGACCCAGTTCGGCGAGGACAAACGCGCCGGTGCAAACCGTGGCGATGGGCACCCCCCTGCGGCGCAATGCTTCAATCCAATGGCCCAGGCGGTCCAGATCCGCCGGCATGGGTGTGACGTTGGGGAGCGTAGGGGCAATGATCAGGCAATCGGTGGAGGCCTCCTCGTCAATCGCTCCGTGGGGTGTTACGGGGATGTTTCCCAAGGCTGTCACCGGGGCGCCATCGGTGGTCAGGATCTCGGTTTGAAACAGCGGCTTGGTTTGCTCTTCTTCAAGGGCGCGCTGCCAGAGATTGGCGATGGCAAAGGCGTCGGTCAGCGTGACGGCACTGGAGAACAGGGCGCCTTCGGATATCCAGAAACTAATTTTCGGCATAGTTGGGCACTTTAAATGGCATTTTTTGCACAGAGTTTGTCACTTATGCCACTTTTTTATTCCGCTGGCAAGCGCTATAGTAGTAACATCCAAATGGCCATTCAGACGGGGAGGAACGAAATGGCGGAGCGGCTTCCAGCCGCGATCATGTCAGAATCGCGGCTGGACCCCTATCGAAACTCAAGATAAAGGAGGCGTCATGGGACAATGGCTGAAGACCGGATGTGTATTGTGCGCCCAGAACTGCGGCCTGGAGGTGTTCGTGGAAGATGGCCGCATGGTCAAGGTCCGGCCGGACAAGGCCAACCCGCGCAGCCGGGGCTATGCCTGTCGCAAGGGCCTCAACATTCTCTACCACCAGTATCCCGCCGACCGGATCACCCGGCCCCTCAAGCGGGTGGGCGACAATTTCGAGCCGATTTCCTGGGACCGGGCCATCGACGAAATCACCGAACGGTTGCAGGGTCTTTTGGATAAACACGGCCCCCGCTGCCTTGCTTATTTGGGCGGCAGTTCCCAGGGTGGACATATGGAAGCGGGATTCGGGCTGGGGCTGCTGCGCGCCCTGGGTTCCCAATATTACTACTCCTCGGCAGGACAGGAGTTCAGCGGCGCCTGGTGGGTCAACGGCCGCATGCTGGGCAAGCAGTACAACGTCGCCATTCCCGACGAGCACGACGCCGAGATGCTGATCGCCTGGGGATGGAACGGAATGCAGAGCCACCAGATGCCCCGGGCGCCCCTGGTTTTGAAAGCGTTCAGCAAGGACTCCCGGCGGACGCTGGTGGCCGTGGACCCCAGACGCAGCGAAACCGCTGCCATCGCCGATTTTCATCTGGCTGTGCGGCCAGGCACCGACGCGCTGCTGGCCAGGGCCATGATCGCCACGATTCTCCAGGAAGGCTGGCAGAACCAGGCCTATCTGGACGAGCACGTGGATGGTTGGGACCGCGTCCGGCCCTGGTTCGAGAATTTCGACATCCAGGGCGCCCTGCAGGTGTGTCAGATCGATGCCGACCAGGTACGTGACCTGTGCCGGCTGATGACCACCCGGCGTTGGTGCCTGCACACGGACCTGGGCATTTACATGGGCCGTCACAGCACGCTAAACTCTTATCTGACCAACATTCTCGCCGCGGTCTGCGGGGTCTTCGGCGTACGCGGCGGCAATATCGTTCCCGGCATGGTCATGCCCATGGGATTTCACGCCGACGAGAGAAACGAAAAGGTGTGGCGAACCACGGCGACCGGCCTGCCGCCGGCGGCCGCGGGCGCCTTTCCCCCGGCGGTGATTCCCGAGGAGATCGAAAGCGGCCGTCCCGACCGGTTGCGGGCGGTGATCGTCAGCGCCTGCAACCCTTTGCGCTCATGGCCGGACACCCAAGCCTTCGAGGCATCCTTCGCCAAGCTGGATCTGCTGGTGGTCAACGACATCGTGATGAGTGAAACCGCACGTCTGGCCCATTACGTGCTGCCCTGCCGCACCTTTTACGAATCCTGGGACGTGACCTTCTTTCCGTGGACCTACCCGGAGGTTTTTCTCCAACTGCGCCGGCCCCTGGTGGACCCGCCGGGCGAGTGCCTGGAGGCCTCCCAGATTCTTGTCCGCCTGGCTGACCGACTGGGTTTGATTCCCGAGATTTCCGAAAGCCTTGTTTCGGCCGCCCGGCAGGACCGCCTCTCCTTTGGCGCCAAGTTGATGGAATACGGCGCCCAGGTTCCCGAGGCCATGCCGCGCATGCCCTTCGTGCTGGCCAAGACCTTGGGGAAAGAGTGGGACAGCGCGGCCAAAGCCGGCCTGTGGGGCCTGCTCATGACGGCGCCCAAGGCCTTTCGCAAAAACGCGGCGCGGGCCGGCTTCGAGCCGGGCATCGACCAGGGGGACCGCATTTTCCAGGCCCTGCTGGACGCACCCGAAGGGATCTGGGTGGGCAAAGCCGATGAAAAGAATCCCATGGACGGCATCAAAACCCCGTCCGGCAAAGTCGAAGTCTTCATTCCCGAACTGGAAGCAGAGGTTCTCGATCTGACGCCGGAAAAGGAAGCCCGCGGCCTTGAAATGCCCGCCGGTTTTCCTTTGGTTCTCAATGCCGGCCGCCACATGAAGACCAACATCAACACCATGATGCGCAATCCGGCGTGGAACGAAGGCAAACGGGCCTGCACGGTGGCGGTTAGCCCGGCCGATGCTGCCGATTTGAACCTGACCGACGGCCAGGATGTGAAAGTGACCACAGCGGCCGGCAGCGCCGTCGGCGAGCTGGAGATCAGTGAGCAGGTGCGGCCGGGCATGGTACTGGTGCCCCATGGGTTCGGGCTGAATTACGAAGGAACCGTGTATGGGGTCAATGTCAACCGGTTGACCCGGAGCAGCCATCGGGATCCCATCGGAACCCCGTTGCATCGGTTTGTGCCTTGTCGAATTGAGGGTGTTGCAGATTGACAGGCTCCCAAAACAACCCAGAAGCATCATTCATGCAGCGGTGGGTTGTCGTAAGGGCAAGGCGCGCCTTGCCCCTACATGGACTCCTCGTCGGAATGAGACAAAAGAAGATCTCCGGGTCTGAAACAAAGTTCGTATGATTCACATTTTCCAACGCATTGGAGGAAGAGAAAATGAAAACCCGTATCACCGAGTTGTTCGATATTCAGCATCCCATCATCCAGGGCGGCATGCACTACGTGGCCTTGGCCGAACTGGCCGCCGCAGTTTCCAATGCCGGCGGGTTGGGCATCATCACGGCCCTGACCCAGAAGACGCCGGAGGATCTGGCCAAAGAGATCGCCCGCTGCCGGGAGATGACCGACAATCCCTTCGGCGTGAATTTGACCTTTCTGCCCACGGTCCACACGGTGGATTATCCAGGCTATGTCCGTGCCATCATCGAAGGCGGCGTCAAGGTCGTGGAAACCGCCGGCCGCAATCCCGAGGCGGTTTTGCCGGCACTGAAAGATGCCGGTGTCAGGGTGATCCATAAATGTACGTCGGTTCGCCATGCCCTGAAAGCCGAGGCCATCGGCTGCGATGCGGTGTCGGTGGACGGATTCGAGTGCGGCGGCCATCCGGGCGAGGACGACATTCCCAACATGGTTCTCCTGCCCCGGGCCGCCGAAGAACTGAAGATTCCCTTTGTGGCTTCCGGCGGCATGGCCGACGCCCGCAGCCTGGTGGCCTCCCTGGCCTTGGGCGCCGAGGGCATCAACATGGGCACGCGCTTTATCGCTACCGTGGAAGCGCCGGTGCATGAGAACGTCAAGCAGGCTATCGTGGCGGCTACGGAACTGGACACGCGACTGGTGATGCGCCCGTTGCGCAACACGGAACGGGTGCTCAACAACCCGGCCGTCGAGCGCCTGCTGGGAAAAGAGGCCTCCCTGGGCAAAGACTTGCAGTTTGAGGATATCGTCGAGGAGGTGGTGGGGGTTTACCCCAAAGTCATGACGGAAGGACGAGTTGATTCCGGCGTATGGTCCTGCGGCATGGTGGCCGGCCTGATTCACGATATTCCTACCTGCCGGCAGCTTGTCGATCGCATCATGGCCGAAGCCGAGGCCATCATCCGGCAGCGGCTGGAGGGCATGATATAGGCTGAATTGTCGTTCATAAATAAATTGCACTTTTAATTTTTCATGGTTCATGTTAACAAGGTTCACAAGCCTGAAATAGGAAAAGGAGACTCTCGAACTTGAAGCGCGATTCACGATGGCTGAATGGTGTGCTACGCCTTTTCATAGCCTTTTTTATTCTCGTTCATTCCCCCGCCCTGGCAGAAGAAACTGCCAAACGCGTTTTGATCCTGCCACTCACGATTCACTCTGAAAAAGACCTGACTTTTCTCAACAGAGGCATCATGGACATGATGGCCTCGCGCATCGGAACCGCGGCCACCGTAATCCGCAAGGATGCCCTGCCGCCGGGAAAAGACCCGATTCAGATGGGGCGCGACCTGAACGCCGATTATGTCGTCACCGGGAGCCTGACCCTTTTCGGCAACAGCGCCAGCACCGATGCGGCCCTTACCGCTGTGGAAACCGGAGACGCCGCCCTGCGGTTCAACCAGTTCGGTCAGAGCAGCGGCGATGTGCTCAATCACATCAACCAGTTTGCCACCCAGGCGGGCCAGTATCTCGCCGCGCAGTCCGCCCAACCCCAGGTCGCCGCTCCGACGGCCGCCGCCCCGGCAATCATGGTTCCTCAGGTGGCACCGCCGGTCCAGGAGCTTCCCCAGCCCAGTCCGCAACCCGTGGCTGTTCCGACACCTGCGCCGGTAGCAGCGGCACCGATAGTCGCCACGGCCCCGCCGGCCGCGCAAACCGCAGCGGTCGAGAAAGAAATCGAGCCCCTGTGGACCAGCAATCCCTTCAAGGGCACGATCAGCGCCCTGGCCACCGGGGATGTGGACGGCAACGGCCGCCCGGACATTGCCTTCGTACATGAAAGCCGGGTGATGGTCGAAACCAGGAACGGCGACCGCCTGGATCGCCTGGCGGGCTACGATGCCGGCAAACGCCACACTATCGTTGCCCTGGACGCAGGTGACATCAACGGCAACGGCAAGGCGGAAGTTTTTGTCACCCGCCTGGATGCATACAACAAGCTGGATTCCGTGGTGCTGGAGTATAACGGGTCTTCCTTGCAGCCTATTGCCGGAGGCCAACCCTGGTATTTCCGGGTCGGCGATGATCCGGAAAAAGGCCCCATCCTCATGGGCCAGCGCCGCGGCACCCCATCGGCCATCGATACCGGCGGGTTGTATGAAAGCAAGCATTTTCTTTCCGGCATCTTCGAACTGACCTGGACCGGCAGGGAATACCAGGCCGGCCGCCGCCTGCCTCTGTCTCAGGAGATGACCATTTATCGTTTCGCCCGGGGTAACATTTTCAATGACGGCAAGACCCGGGCCATCGCCTATTCGGCCAGTGACGAACTGCGTATTTACGATCCGGCCGGCAGTCCCCAGTGGGCCGGCCAGGAGACCCTGGGCGGCAACCCCATGTTTCTGGCATCCGAATCGTCCACGGACGCCCGCACCACGGACCGCACTTACCTGACCCAACGCTTGATCCCCGCCGATCTCGATGGTGACGGAACGGTGGAAGTGGTCACGGTGCACAACCGCGATTTTGCCCGGGGATTCGTTGAGCGTTTTCGCCAGTACACTCGTGGCCGGGTGATTGCCCTGCGCTGGAACAAGGTAAACATGAAGGAAATCTGGACCGGCGAAGAGATCAGCGGCTACATCAGCGATTTTTCCCTGGCCGATCTCAATGGCGACGGCCGGCTGGAGGCGGTTTACGCTATGGTGACCAGCACCGGTATCATGCAGACCAAGTCCAGCAATATTGTCGTTGAACAGATTGGTGAGTTGTCGGACAAATAGTGGAGACCGACAAGAGAGAAAGTTCCAATATCAAAAAACCAAATAACAAATAAATTCCAATGACCAAATTCCAAACGATCTGGCAGAACCATAAAACTTCGTTACGGATTGTTGGTGCAGTTTGAGATTTTGAATTTGTGATTTATTTGAGATTTGGTGCTTGTCATTTGTGATTTTTATTTGATGTTGCCGGATCACTCTTCAAGATCCGTATTTCTTAATAAAAAACAAATTATTGTAGGGACCTGACCGTTGTCAGCCACATGCTGGATTGTCGATGCAGCCTGGACAACTGCATCCACAACGTATCCAAAGGGGGTGATTAAAACTATTTCAGGCAGTTGAACCGATGCACCATCACCACGTTTAACAAGGAGGAGCCAGATGAAAAAGGTTAGTCTACTGATTGCCCTGTGTGCGGCGCTGATGATCGCTGTACCGGCGATGGCCCTGGAGGTGGAAGTCTCGGGCCACTACTTTGTGGAGACGTACAACCATTCCAACGAAACCCTCAGCGAAAACGACGCCACGGACGACTATGGCAGCATGGAGTTCATGGCCAAACCGGTTTTCAAGGTCAACGAAAACATTACCATCACTACCCAGTTCACTGCCCTGCAGGGCCATGTATGGGGCTCGGATGACAATTCTACGCTCAACGAAGACGATCCCTTTGCACCGGATATTGATGATGCTAACAATATTGACTGGAAGGCCGCCTATATGACCATCAAGACCCCCATCGGCGGCTTCATTGTCGGTCGTTACATCGACACCCCTTGGGGGCTTCCACTGGGCGACAGCACCGCCAGCCACGGCGGCAACGACGAGCACAAGGACCGCATCATGTGGGTGGTGCCCGTGGGCGATTTTATCTCCGGACTGGTATACCAACGCAACGAGGATAACGATCTGGGCAACGTAGTTTCCGACGCTGACTACCACAAATACTATGGATTCACGGCCTACAAGCAGGAAAATTGGTCCACCGGCCTGTTGATCGCCAACTACCAGCACAAGAATTTCGTCACCCAGGCAGACCTGCGGGCGTTTCAGGCAGGGTATGTAAACTATCAAGACAAAGTCGATGCTGCGGCTCTCGCATCTGCAACTTTGGGTGGCACTATCGAGGCGGCACTAGCCGGTGGAATTCCTCAGGCTCTTATCGACAATGATATAGCTACACCTGGTGCGACTTTAGGAGGTTTCGGCATCCCGGATCTTCATGCCTTATCGGAAGATGCCAGTGCAAAATCAGCCCAGGCAACCTACGCCGGTTATCTGATATCAAATGGCCCCACCCGCTCCGAACTCGACCTGTGGGTGTTGGATCCCTATTTCATGGGCACTTTCGGCGGCTTCTCCATCGAGGCGGAGTTGCTGTATGGATTCGGCACGATCGATATAGACGAGGCCCGTACGGATCCCGTAACCGGGCAGGTGTTTCAAGACATGGACGCCACCGGCTTGGGAGCCACCATCGACTTGAAATATGACATCGCCGGATTCACCTTCAACGCCGGCTACACCTATGTCCAGGGCGACAGCAACTACACCGACGACGAGACCAACGCCATGGGATACCTGGAGCCGTCAATCGATCTCGAGCACGGCTTTTTGCTTACCTCGGACACCTCCGGCCTGGAAAGCACCCTGGGCGGCACCGACGCCAACGGTATTCCGGTGGGCAACCTGGCCGGCGGTCCCACGACCCTTACCGGCACGGCCGGCTACCAGATGTACTGGCTGGGAGCCGAATATGCTGTACTGGAGAACCTGAAGTTGGGCGTTCTGTTTGTAGACTCCAAGTCCGACGATCCTCCCTATCTTGATCCAGATTCCGGTACCGGACCTCAGTGGGATGATGACCATGGTCAGGAGTACGACTTCACCGTGGAATGGAACATCATGGACAACCTGGTTTTCAACGGCGTTATCGCTTATCTGGATGCCGGTGATTACTGGAAACAGGGTGACGAGACTGCCGAAATCGAAGACAACACGACCTTTTACGGTTGTCTGACCGTGGAATTCTAAACCGACCTGTCCAGCCGGATTTTTGATTTCCGGCGAAATGACAAACAAACGCAAACGCTCCGGCGGCTTTACGCTGCCGGGGCGTTTTTCTTTGTGCGGTTGTGAATATGATCTCATCCATCGCGGTTGGAAGCTGTCGGCAACTCACACCTCGCTCCCATGCTCCGCGTGGTAGCGACAAATCGCGGCTGGAAGCCGCTCCCGCGTTTATAGCACCATTTGTTTAAAGGGGATTCTTTTTCCCATGAATGAATTTTTTCCACCAATTTTCCGTCATCGCAGTCAGTTGGATACTTCCATCCCTAAAACGATTGTCCATCCAAACGTTGGAGCGGCGTCCCCGCCGCGATGATCGCAATGATCGAAGTTGACAGAACATCCAATGCGATATACAGCCCAGTCTGTCTATCTTTTGAATGGATATGGAGGTATGGCCATCATTGAAACCTGGCAATTACAGGACGCTAAAAACCGTTTCAGCGAACTGGTAAAAAAAGCGCTGGCCGACGGTCCCCAAATCGTGACCAAAAGAGGCGTGGAAAGTGTCGTGGTGCTGTCCGTCAAGGAATACCGCAAACTGAAACAGCCGAAAAACGATCTGGTTGCTTTTTTCAGGCAATCGCCGCTAAGGAATGTGGATGTCGACCTTTCCCGCATAACCGGCTGCAACGCTGGCTGGAGACAGACCTGACAAGTCGTTTCGAAAACCGCATAGTGCCCGTTGATTTAAACGTTGCCCGTACGTGGGGAAAGGTACTTGCCTGGGCAGAAAGAAGCGGCCGGCCGATCCCGGCCGTTGACGGACTGATTGCCGCTACGGGACTGGCCTTCGATTTCACCGTTGCAACAAGGAACGTGTCCGACATGGATGTGGAGGGTCTGGTAGTTTTCAATCCGTGGGGGGAGAGATAATGATTGCTGAAAGGCGGACAGATCTTTCAAAAGTATTAAAATCGCAAGTTCAAGTTTGGATTTTCATATTCTTAATTTCAGGGGAAGGAATTTTTCATCGAATGTAATCGCGGCTGGAAGCCGCTCCCACGTTTATCGCACCATTTGTTTAAAGTGGATTCTTATTCCAATAAATGAAATTTTCCGAAAATTTGCAGTCGATTGGATACGACCATCTCTAAAGCGATTGACCATCCAAACGTTGGAGCGGCGTCCCGCCGCGATGAATTCGATTGCTATCTATCCTTTAAGCGTCTATTGCCGCATGCAGAAAGAGTTAAATCTTACCCAACACTCGATGTATGACAGACAAACGCAAACGCCCCGGCGGCTCTACGCTGCCGGGGCGTTTTTTTGTGCGGTTGTGAATAAGACCTTGTTCATCGTGGTTGGAAGCCGTCAGCAACCCCCAAATAGCTCCTATGCTCTGCGTGGCAGCGCCAATTGCATGGCATGAAGCGTGGACATACAATCGCGGCTGGAAGCCGCTCCCACGTACATTGCACCATTGATTCAAAGTGGATGCTTTTTCCCATGAATGGAATCTTACCGATAGTTTGCAGCCACTTGGATGCTTCCATCTGCAAGATGATTGTTGATCCAATCGTGGGAGCGGCGTCCCCGCCGCGATGACCTCAAACCGAATACCTGCAATACCAATACGGGTAATTGTGAAAATCCCCCACCAGCCCTGCCCGGACCGGGTTGTTCAGGCAATAGCGGATAATTTCCGATAGATCTTCGTCTTTCCTGATACCATGGTCGTGATACCCTCTTTGCTAAACCGAACCTGAACGACCCAAAGCGGCATTGACGTGTTTGGCGGAATATCCTTTCAGGCTGTGCATAACCTTTGACAACGGGTTCTCTTTTCGTCTGGCAACCACATGAAAATGATCCGGCATGACCACACCGGCGTGCAATTCGATCTGTCCGTTTTCACCCAACCATCGCATGGCATCGAGGACCGTTTGGGCGGCATATGGGTCTTCAAGCAGCGGCTTACGGCCTTCGGTTACTGCCGTAAGGACATAAAAATACCCAGGAGCATCGTACCTGCCTTTGCGGAGTTGGTGGGAACCTTTTGTAGGTTTCAAGGAAGCCTCTATAATCGCGGCAGGTATCAAAAACACGAAGGGATTAAATTTTTTTCAACCCTCGATGCAAAACCGGGTTGAGGACTGTATTCCCTTTTACCGAAAACCTCTCGTTGCCATTGTAAACAACAAAGCCGGGCAAACAGCGGTCTCCGACAACCTTTTGAAACCGCTCAACGCCTTTTAAAAAATCGGGCGTAAACGTCGCAGCGGATTTGATTTCGACGGGAACCAACTGCCGGCCCTGGCGAACCAACAGATCGACCTCGTTGCCGTTTGTGTCTCTGTAGAAAAAAAGATCCGGTTTTTTCCCCTGGTTGAATCGGGCTTTCAACACTTCCAGAATCCAGAGGTTCTCATAAAGCCCCCCCCTTAACGGATCACGCAGCAACTGATCGGTGTTTTCGATGTTCAACAAGAAAGCGGCAAGTCCCGGATCACAGAAATACAATTTGGGCGATTTGACGACGCGTTTGCGAATGTTTTCAAAAAAGGGCGGCAGTTCAAAAACGACAAAGGATGCTTTCAACACACTGATCCAACTTTTGATGGTCGTAGCACTGACGCCGACATCGTTGCTCAACGCATTGTAGTTCACGACCTGCCCGATTCTGCCGGCCAGCAACATTAAAAACTGCTGGAAGCTGGACAGATCCTTTAAATTGATCAGAGCACGGATATCTCGTTCGATATAGGTTTGCAGGTAGCCGTTGAAAAATCTGGATGGCGACAACCGGTTTTCATGAACCCCCGGAAACAAACCGTTGACTATCATGTCAAAGGCGTTCGCTTTTTCATTATAATTCAGCAGTTCCTCATGGGAAAACGGAAGCAGGTTCAGTACCGCTGTCCGCCCCGCCAGGGATTGGCTTACGGACTGATGGAGTTCCGGTTGATGGCTTCCGGTAAGGATAAACATGCCCGGTTTACGGGCATCGTCAACGACGCCTTGAATATAGGACAACAATAGTGGAAGTCGTTGAATTTCATCCAGAATGCCACCTTCGGGGAGTTGAGTTAAAAATCCTTTGGGATCCGATTCGGCTGCCATGCGGATATCGGGATTTTCCAGCGAATAATAGCGCTTGTCCGGGAAGGTCATACGAGCCAGCGTCGTTTTCCCGGACTGGCGCGGCCCAAAAACGGTCACCACCGGATATTCTGCGGCCGATTCCAAGAATTCTGTTGTGATGATACGTCGGATCATGCTGGAGAATAAACACATAAATATGAAAATCGCAAGTTCAAGTTTGGATTTTCATATTATGTATTCCAGGTAAAGAGACTCTCTCGCTCCCATGCTCCGCGTGGGAGCGCCAATGGCGTGGGGGTTCCCACACAGGAGCGTAGGAACCAGAAAAACCTTTTGTCGGTTTCAAGGAAGCCTCTATAATCGCGGCTGGAAACCGCTCCCACGTTTATTGCACCTGCCGTTCGAAACGATTGTACTGACGATGAATGGAACTTTCCAGTGCATGGTTCGGGTTGCCGCAATCATTCATCCAAGCGTGGGAGCGGCGTCCCCGCCGCGATCAATTCTTATCTACCTCTTAAACGTTTCCTTCATCATCAAAGTACACCCCAACGCAACCACCGCCGAAACCAGCAGCACCAGCAGCAGGGAGGTGTACCCCTCCAGGGCATAGGCGCCGGAGGGATCATGGGGATAGGCATCCAGGATCTTGCCCAGCAAGGGCATGTACACCGCCCCGCCCAGGAAGGGAAAAAGGTTGACGGTGCCCACCGAGGTTCCGGCAATCTCAACCGGAAACAACTCCTTTGTGGCGGTAAATCCGATGACCACGATGGAGGAGGAACAGACGGAGAATACAAAGAAGAAGACATAGAGGGCGGGCAGCGGCAGTGCGGTGGGAAACAGGTACAGGACACCCATCCCGATCACCAGGAGTGTTGTGCAGCCGATAAACGGTTTCTTACGGCTCTTGAGCACCCGGTCGGAAAGGTAGCCCAGAAAGGGACTGCCGAGGATCATGCCCCAGGCGATCATGCTCAGCACGGCACCGGCGGTTTCACGGGAAAGACCATAGACGTGCATCAGAAAGGGCCCGCCCCATAGCCCACCGAATCCGAAAAAGATGCCGCAATCGAAAAAGAACCATAAGGCCAGGGGCCAGAAGTGGCGGTTGGAAATTACCTGCCGCATGCCGGCCAGCAGGGGAATGGACTGCACCGGTGCGGTCGGAGCCCCCGGCGTCGCAGCCAGATCGGCAATGGCCGGCCAGCCCTTGTCCTGAGGCCGGTCCCGGACGATCAGCCATACCAGAACGACAAGGACAAAAGTGCACCCGCCGATCAATTCGAACGAGAGGCGCCAGCCGAAGGCCTCGGTCATCAGGGCCAGCAGCCAGGTGGCGGCCATGACTCCGGCGCCGCCCACGGCGTTGAGAATTCCGGCCATGGAGGCGAATTCGTGGGGATGGTACCACTGGCTGAGAATTTTCATGGTGGGAATGAAAACCATGGAAACCCCGAACCCCACCAGAATGCGGCCCACAAAGGCCGTCTCGATGTTGGGTGCCATCCCGAACAGGATACTGCCGGCCGAGGCCGCCACCAGAAAGGTGGTCACCGTTCGCCGTGGTCCCACCGAATCGGAGAGCAGGCCCGCCGGAAGCTGCATGGCCGCGTAACAGTAAAAATAAATCGATCCCAACAGACCCATGACCCCGGCGGTGGTGTTGAAATCCTCAACCAGATGATCGGCCACTACGGACAATGAGAGCCGGTGAAAATAGACGAATAGATAGGCCAGAGCCAGAATGGAGAAGATCAGCCAGCGGAACCGCAACAGGGGGTGGGGAGAGGTATCGGCCATGGTTGCCTTCCTTTACAAGTTTGGTGGTCTCGAAAAAAGTCGAAATGGACTCATTGGTGCCATCCCTGTGGGGTAGGGGCGAAAAATTTTTCGCCCGTACGATCATTGAGAATTCCCGCGCGGGAATGACATTCTTGGTGACTTTTTGCGAGACCGTCAACAATGGGTAGGGATCGAAACGTTCAGAAATCGTAATGATCATGCCATAAGATCCGGATCATGGAAAGACCCGGCAATGGTTTCGTTTGAATCCAACGCTTTTCAGACTTATAATTCACGTCAGGTTTGTAATAATCCACGGGCTCGTCATGCCGGACTTGATCCGGCATCCAGAAGGTGTCGAAAAGACTGGATTCCGGCCTACGCCGGAATGACGCCAACTGGTACTTCCGGTTTTTCTGGAAAGGCGTATCATGCCGAATAACGAAACCAATACCTGCAAACTCGCGGCCGTGGACGACGCCCAGGCCAGACACGGTGCCGGCGCGCAGCTCATTTCCCGTAAACCGGGAGCCCTGGCCCTGGTGTCGGGGGCTTATGTGCTCGGCGGCGGGGGCATGCTGGCGTGGCTGGTCTTTCTGATCCTTGGGCCGCTGTTCACCGTACCCATGGACCTGACCATACCCGGACGCCTGCTGGTGGACATGTTCCTGTGTCTGCTGTTTTTCGTCCAGCACAGCTTCATGGTCCGCCGCCGGTTTCGGGTCTGGCTGACCCGCACCGTGCGGGCCGATTTTCACGGCGCTCTGTACGCCTCCGTCTCCGGGTTCTGCCTTTTGCTTTTGATCGCCCTCTGGCAGCCTGTGGGAGCACCGTTGTGGATTCCGCCGTCACCGGTTCGCTGGTTTGCGGCAGCCATGTTTCTGGTTGCCGGTATCGTTGGCTGGTGGGGAAGCCGATCCCTGGGAGAATTCGACGCCCTGGGAGTCAAACCGGCCCTGCGGGCCATGGAAAATGGGGCGCCGGCCGGTAATGTCCCCTTTACCGTCCGCGGCCCCTACCGCTGGGTGCGCCACCCGCTTTACCTGGTCAGTCTGGTTATCATCTGGGCCGGACCGGTGTTTACCCTGGACCGGCTGCTGCACAATGTTCTCTGGACCCTCTGGATCGTAATCGGCGCCACCATGGAGGAACGCGACCTGGTGAACTGCTTCGGCGAAGCCTACCGCAACTATCGGAAAACGGTGCCCATGCTGCTGCCCAGGAGTGTGAGGCCGCTGGTCGCAGAGACAGGTGCAAAACCCCATAATCAAACCTGAAGGCGGCTTTGCCGCGATGCTTCAATTAGCAACCCGGACCGGGAGAAAAACACAAATTTCAAGCACCAAATCTCAAATAAATTCCAAATAGCAACCTCCAAATCCTAAAAAGGAACTCCGCTGATCGTGCGTTTCGGATTTGGGTCATTGGCGTTTATTTGGAATTTGGGTATTGGGAATTGTTATTTTTATTGAGCATTCCGCCTTTCTGCCCTATGAAATCTGACGTGCAATTCGATTGATAAGGAACGAAAAAGGTTTCCCGATGTCTCCAAACAACATCCCCCAGCAGGTTAAGCTGGATGCCGCCGTAGCCGGCCCCCTTTTCATGCTGGCCGCAGCCCTGCTGTTCACCGTGCTCAACCTGCTGATCAAGCTGCTCGGGCCTGAATACACCATCTGGCACATCGGTTTTTTCCGCTTCTTCGGAGGGGTAGCGGTGCTGGTGCTGGTATTCGCCCGATACGGCAACCCCTACCGCGGCCACAACACGCGGCTGCTGATCATTCGCGGCTGCACCGGCTCGGCGGCCTTTTTATCCCTCATCACCGCCATTCGTCTGCTGCCGATCTCGACGGCCATGGTGATTTTCTACGCCTTTCCAGCTTTTTCGGCCGTATTTTCCTATCTGATATACGGCGAGCGTATCTCCAAAGCGGAAATCGGGTGCATCGCCGTGGTGATCGTCGGCATCGGGATTTTGTTCGACTTCAGACTGGAGGGCGCTTTTTTCGGCCAACTGATGGCCCTTGTCGGTGCCGCCTTTGCAGGCCTCACCGTGACGCTGATCAAAACCCTGCGGGAGAAGAACGGGCCGGTGATCATCTACCTCTATTTTTGCACCATGGGCACGCTGATCACCCTGCCCCGGTTTGCCCTGGCCCCGCTCCTGCCCGCTTCCAGCGTGGAGTGGGCCATGGTGCTGGGCATCGTTTTTTCGTCGATCACGGCCCAATTGCTGATGAACCAGGGGTTTTTCTACTGCAGGGGCTGGGAGGGGGGCGTCTTCATGTCCAGCGAAGTGGTCTTTACCGCCTTCGTGGGAATCGCCTTTTTGGGCGATCCGTCGTCCTGGCATTTCTGGATCGGAGGGCTTTTTATTTTCGGCAGCGCCGTGGCACTCAATCGGTTCAAGGCCAGTCACGCGAAGCATCTGCGCCGCACCTGAAATACGGTGATCCAAGGGAATTATCAAAAGACGGCTTTCAGGAAAGGCTTTCGCATAACTTGCAGATTCAGGGCATCCGTGTATGATAGAGCCGTTTTCATTTTTGAGTCGGATTTTCGTCTTTTGTCACTCATTTGCAGATAACGGTCTAAAATAGCGAAGAAAATGATCTACAATCAGCGCAGGCGTTCCATGCAACGAATTTTTGTCGTCCTCATCGCTTTTTTCTGTCTACCCATATCCGTGTCGGCGTTCACCCTGGAAGGCCAACTCACCCAGGGCGGCATGGCCATCGGAAAGGTCGATCCCGGTGCTGCCGTTCGCTTCCAGGGGGCGTCCGTGCGGGTCTCACCGGAGGGCCTGTTCGTTGTCGGCTTTTCCCGGGATGCCAAATCAACTCTGGAGATCGAGATCCAACAGCCATCCGGCCAAGTGAAAAAGCATCCTATTCATATTAAAAAACGGACTTACGAAATCCAGCGTATCGACGGGTTGCCGCCGCGCAAGGTGAGCCCGTCGAAAGAGGACCAAGTAAGAATCAGCAAAGATTATGCTCTTGCAAGAGAAGCCCGCAAAATCGACGATCCTCGTCTGGACTTCACCCAGCCTTTCATCTGGCCGGTCATCGGCAGGATCAGCGGTGTTTACGGCAGCCAGCGCATTTTAAACGGCAAACCCAGGCGTCCCCATTTTGGTGTGGACATTGCCGCGCCGACCGGCACCCCGGTAAAGGCGCCGGCCGATGGCGTTGTCACCTTGGTTCACGACGACATGTTCTACTCCGGCGGCACCCTGATCGTGGACCACGGCCACGGCGTTTCCACGGTGTACATGCACCTGCATAAAATCCTGGTAACAAAAGGACAGGCGGTTAAGCAAGGTGACGTGATCGCCCAGGTGGGCGCCACCGGCCGGGTCACCGGTCCCCACCTGCACTGGGGCATGAACTGGTTCGAGACACGGCTGGACCCGTCCCTGCTGGTGCCGCCTATGCCGAAACCGGTAGAAGCCAAAAATTAGTCGTAGATATAGTACTCCGGCTGTTCGCCGGCGCCATTCGGATGCGCCCGCGTGCGGTAAAGCATGATCTCCCTGAATTCATAAACGGGCGACTGGCCGCCGGCACCGGTTTTCAGCGCGTAGACTTTGCCATCGCCGCGGATTTCATAATCGGCGGTATCCGACCATCCGGCCGGATGATGGACCGTGCGGTAAAACCGCCCGTCGCGAATGACATAATCCGGGGCATCGGAACTGCTTGAACCTTGGGCACGATACACTTTCGACATCATAATCTCCTTTTCATAAATGGTGGGCATCGCTTTTTACCCGTTCCAGGACGGTCCCGCATGGCGCCCAAAACAAAACAGCCTTTTGAATCCATGGATTCAAAAGGCTGCACCCGTTTTCGGCACCCCCTGCCCCTGGCCGACAGCACCGGGGCATAATTGTTTTCATCCCATGGGTTGAATCTCCGCAACACGGGGATGATCGCGGCAAGGCAGGTCTTCTGACTCCCCCGCCTTTTTCGGCAGCCTTCCCACCCAAAAATCGTCAGGCAGTGGCTCGCTTACGGCCGGAAAAGGTTTCGAACACGATCGAAACGGGGTTACAGCGGCGGGACCGTTCCCGAATTTCACGGGATTCCCTATTGCGCCCAACTAAGGGCACCTTGCTATGTTGTTTATTTCAAATGGAAGCCGGTGGTGTCAACTGGATTTTAATCCGGTAGTCGCCTCTTTTCACAGGCCACGCGGTTTCTTGCAAGGCAGCGGAAAGAACCGGTGGCTAACGCCCCTTGGTTTTTTCGTGATACCGCAACAGGCCTTCCTGGGCAACCGTGGCCACCAGCCGGCCGTCATGGGTGAAAATGCGGCCGATGGACAGGCCCCTGGCCCGGGAGGCGCTGGGGCTTTGCATGGCATAAAGCAGCCAGTCGTCCATGCGAAAATCCCGGTAAAACCACATGGCATGGTCCAGACTGGCAACCTGCATCCGCGGGTCCCAGAAGGTGTGGCCGTGGGGATACAAAGCCGTACCCACCAGGTTGAAATCCGAAGCATAGGCCAGCAGGTACTGGTTGACCGCTCTTTCATCGGGCATCGCGCCGATGGCCCGGAACCAGACATACCTTTCCGGTGGCTTTTTTCCCGGCGCCAATGGATTTATCGGATCGACGTGGCGGATTTCGATGGGCTTTTCGCAGAGAATTTTTTCCCGAATGCCCTCGGGTATGCTTTCGGCCAGTTTGCGGGCCATGACGATTTCCGGTTCCAATCCATCCGGCCCTTTTACTTTGGGCATTTCGTCCTGGTGGTCGAAGCCAGGTTCGTCAATCTGGAACGAAGCTGCCATCGAGAAGATGGCCCGGCCTTTCTGCACGGCCACCACCCGGCGGGTGGTGAAGCTTTTGCCGTCCCGGATACAGTCCACGGTGTAGACGATGGGTTTGGCGGCATCTCCCGGGCGCATGAAATATCCATGCAGGCTGTGAGCCAGCCGGCCTTCGGGCACGGTCTGGGACGCGGCCGACAAGGCCTGGCCCAACACCTGGCCGCCAAAGACATTGCCGAAGCCCAGGTCCTGGCTCTGACCCCGGAAAATATTCTCTTCTATTTTTTCAAGCTTGAGCAGTTTGAGCAGTTCTTCGAAAACATTGCCTTCAACGCAAACACTCATGTTCGAATCCTCCTCAGAGACCATACCCGAACGATAAAAAGCGGACAGTCGTAGCGGCTGGAAGCCGCTCGAACCCCCAACCTTTTAATGACATTTCGAAAAATGCCATTATAGTATAATTTCGTCAACCGGTAACCGTCACGGAATAAAAGAGGAACGCCCATGCCTGCCCCCAAAAACGCAATGGAAATCTTTCGACTGCTGGACAAATCCAACTGCCGGGATTGTGGCGAGAAAACCTGCCTGGCGTTTGCCGGCGCGGTTTTTCAGGGACACCGGAAAATCGAGGAGTGCCCCAAATTGAAGCCTTCCGAAATTGAACAATTTGCAGGATCATCGGCCGGCGGCCCCTCCATCGAAGATAACCGCGAAGCGCATCTGGAAGCCATGAAGCAGGAGATTCGGAAAATCGACCTGGTCGCCGTGGCCGAGAGAACCGGCGGGCGGTTTGAAAACGGCCGATTGATTCTCAAAATCCTCGGCAAGGATTTCAGTGTGGACGCCCGGGGCAATATAATGTCGGACATTCACGTCAATCCCTGGGTGGCGGCCCCCTTTTTCGATTACGTTCTCAACGGCGAAGGCGTCGCACCCACCGGCCAATGGGTCTCCTTCCGCGAACTGAAAGACGGCAAGGATCGCTATCCACTGTTCCAGAAACGCTGCGAAGAGGCCATGAAGCGTGTGGCGGACATCTACACCGATCTGTTCGATGATATCGTGCACCTTTTTTCCGGTCGGCAGGTGGAACGCCAGTTTCAGTCGGATATCTCCGTGGTGCTGCACCCTCTGCCGAAAGTACCCGTCATGATCTGTTACTGGCGGCCGGACGAAGGGATCGGCTCCAGCCTCAACGTCTTCTTCGATCAAACAGCCGACCGCAACCTGGATATCGGCTCCGTCTTCTCATTGGGTGCAGGCATGGCCCTGATGTTTCAGAAGCTGGCTTTGCGGCATGGGTTTGTTGAAGCCGGCTGAGTGAAAGCCAAATACGGAATCCAATCGCTGGCTGTAAAAGAAATAACAAATTACAAGCACCAAATTTCAAACAAATTCCAAACCACAACTTCCAAATTCCAAACAAAGCCAGCCGTGGTTTGTGATTTGGGTTTTTGAGTATTGGGATTTATTTGGAATTTGAGATTTGTTGATTGGTATTTTTATTTGCCTATCGAAAGTAAAAATTGATCCAATGATTCTCATACTATGACAGGCTCGTTCTAAGCGAAAACAGTAGTCGTTTGCCGGCTGAATGCCGCCAGCCGCCCCTCCGGATCCCAGATGGCAGCGCGTTCGTGCACATAGCCCCGCTCCGCACTGTCGGCCGCGCAGTGGAATGCCCACCAGTCGTTTTGGGTACAGGCGTCCCGGTCCAGGTGAACGAACCCCAATTCCCAGGTCACGGTGCTGGCGGCCGCCGGGGCTGACAGCATCCCCATAACCGGTGTGGGCCAGGCATCGGCCAGGGCCACCAGCCATTCTTCGGTGAGGCAGTCGGTGGGCTCGCGAAATTGGATCCACCCGCCGATTTCCCTGCCACCCTGACCGGAAAACGGCAGTTCGCCCAGCGCCCACCGGTAAGCAAAATGGCGGGTGAAGGCCGGTGTGAGGCCTTCGATGTAGGGCAGTTCCATGGCCTCGTTGGGCGGGGGCATGGCCGGGCAGGCAGCCGGCTGGATACGGATGACGGAGTCCCGATCCTCCCCGAAGCTACCCAAAGCCGTGCAGCAGACCTGGTCTGCCTGGATCAGCTTGGCCTCCACCTGGGTGACGGATTTCCCCGCGCGCAGCACCTTGGCGTGAAGGGTAAATTTTTCCGGTCCCACCGGCCCCACGAAAGCGATCAGCAGGCTGCGCACCTTGCGCGCCGGCACCACGTGGCTGCGCATAGCCTTGAGTGCCAGGGCGCCTACCAGCCCGCCGAACCCGGCCCGGCCCTGCATCCAGTCTGGTGACAGTCGCAGAGAATAAGAATTCTTGTCTTCGGTAATGTTTTCCAAAAGTGTTGCAAACAATGTGTCCGGCATCGTCAAAATGTCTTTCTCCTTAGAAGTGGCCGATGAAAGCGAATCGTTTTCTGCGGTCCGGCTAACGGGCCTGGGAAAAGGCCAGGCGGATGCCCAGGGCCACAAACAACAGACCGGTGCATTTTTTCAATAAACCGCCGGCGGAACGATACCTGCGGAAGCGGTCCGACAACCAGGCGGCGCCGGTGGCCAGAACCAGGCACCAGATGCTGCCCGTGGTGAAAAAAGCAAGGCCCAGCACCAGAAACGGCAGGAAGACCGGCTGCGTCCCAGGGAGGACGAACTGCGGCAAAAAAGAGAGGAAAAACAGGGCAACCTTGGGGTTGAGAACATTGGTGAGCACACCCTGCTTGAAGATCTTCCAGGCATCCGGCGGCGTTGCCGGCACATCGGACGATTGCTCAGGGTCCGTGCGGGACATCATAAATCCTATGCCGATCCAGATCAGATAGGCGGCTCCGGCAATCTTGACAACGGTAAAAGCCAGGGACGAGGTGGCCAGGATCACCGACAAGCCCAGGGCCGCCAGCAGGGTGTGGACCAGCACACCGGTCATGATTCCCAGGACCGACATGATCCCGGCCTGCCGGCCCTGGGCCATGCTGCGTCCGATAATGTACATGGTGTCCTGCCCGGGGGTGATGTTGAGCAGGATGCAGGAGACCACGAAAAGCGAGAAATCGTGAATACCGAACATATCAGTTACGCCTTGCCAAGGTTAGTTTGAGACCCGATCCAAAGCAACCCGAAAAGGTCCGGACCGGTCCGGCGAGATATTCGACCGGCAACTGTATTTTAGAACGTCGAACATCGAACATCGAACGTCCAATATTGAATGACGAGATCGCTTCGCTCCGTTAATCGGTTAAAAGAAACACCTGTCGTTGGATCGGTCGGTGAAAATAGGGATTATTCGTACAAAAACGATAGAATACCTTGTTCAAAATTCGAAGTTGGACGTTCGATGTTCGACGTTCATGGGTCTGGATTTTAGCCCCTTCGAGGGAGTTTCATCAAACCACCCGCGAGTGGTCGGTGATTGCCTCCATAGAAATCGTTTTACCCATAGTTGCAACGTTGGGGTTTATTCAGTTGTTGCCTCTGGTTCGATAAACGCCGTCAGCATCCGTTCCACCATCCCGGCGATGCGCTTCATGTGGGCGATGCGTTCGGTTTCAGTGCGCCCCGGGTACTTGCGAAAACTGATCATGATACCGCTCAGGGCGGCGAACAGGGTGTGGGCCAGAAGCCGGTTGTTCTCACGGCAGCCGATTTTTTCCAGAACGGTTTCAAGCAGGTCCATGACCGCGACGGACAGGCGATTGAGTTTTTCGGCCGAGGCTTCACCGATGTTTCCGTGCAGGGCGAAATGGGTGATCATGCGCCAGTGGGCATCGTGTTCGACGTTGTAGTCCAGGTAGTCGTCGATGAACGTCTTCAGGGAAAGTCCATCTGCCTGCTGTACCCGCCGCTGGAGGGAAGCGATAAATCTTTCGGTATCCCGAAAGGCGGTTTCCACGAACAGGGTTTCCTGGTTGGGAAAATAGGTGTAGATGGAAGACTTGGCAATCCCGGCCGCTTTGGCGATCTCGTTCATGCTGACCTGGTCGTAGGTTTTGGTGCCGAATACGGCCCGGGCGGCATCGATGATCAAATCCTCGCGGATTTGCCGTTCCTGCTGCTTGAGTTTGTTCAGTGTGTTTCGTTTGGCCATGACATCTATTCGGGTATCACTATCCCGGTCGTTTTGCAACTATCGGTTGACATGCCGACCGCCGTTCGATAATAAAAACAGCAAACACAGTCACGTCCTCGGTCCGATATTTTAAAACAAAACGGTTCCCCATAAAGCTCCAGTTGCCTGGTTCCTACGCTCCTGCGTGGGAACCCCGTCTGCTCATGAAAGAACAATTAGCACTCCCACGCGGAGCATGGGAGCGAGGGGGTGGCTCACTGGAGCTTCATGGAGAACAATAATGAGACATTCGGGAGAATTGGAATGAAAGATCTGGCCGTCCTGAAAGCCGTTGCCGCCGATCCCGGAAACTATGCCCGCCAATGGAAGGCAGAAACCAGCGGCAAGGTGGTCGGCACCTTCTGCTCCTACGCTCCCGAGGAATTGATCCTGGCCGGAGGGGCGCTGGCCTTTCGTGTTGTCGGCGGAAGCGGCGGGACTTCGAGCGCCGACGCCCACCTCCAGTCTTACAGCTGCAGTCTGGTGCGCGGCGCATTGGCGGACGCCTTGGACGGGCGGCTTGACTTTCTCGACGGCGCCATTTTCCCCCATACCTGCGACTCCATTCAACGCCTGTCGGACATCTGGCGCATGAACGCCCCCACCGGTTTTCACCTAGACGTGGTGCTGCCGGTGAAACTCAACACCGACAGCGCCCGGCAATACATGACCCAGGTCCTTGGCGATGCGCACACCCAACTGGCGTCGCTGCTGGACCGATCCATCACCGATGCCGATCTGCATCGGGCCATCGACGTGTACAATGACATTCGCAGGACCATGCAGCGGTTGTACGAACTGCGGTCCGAGCGGCCGGGGATCGTTTCGGGCAGCGACGTGCATGCCATCGTGCGGGCATCCATGGTCATGGATCGCAGGGAATTTCTGGAGCGCCTGACGCGGGTGGTGGCGCATCTGGAAGGGCAGGAACCAGGCCCACCTGCCGGCAAACGCATCTTTTTGTCCGGCGGGGTCTGCAACCTGCCTGACGTGTATAGCATCGTCGAAGCCGCTGGTGGATGGGTCGTTGCCGACGACCTGTGTACCGGATCACGGGGGCTGACCGGCCGGATCGATACCGCCGGCAACCCCATCGCCGCCATTTCAGAACGGTACGCAAAGCGGGCCATCTGCCCGGCCAAGCATACCGGCATCACCAGTCGGGGTGACGAACTGGTCCGCCTCGCCAAAAAAGAACAGGCCAACGGGGTCATTTTTGTTTTCCTCAAGTTCTGCGACCCGCATGCGTTCGATTACCCCTACCTCAAAGGCATGCTCGATGACGCCGGCATTCCCAGCCTGCTGGTGGAACTGGAGGAGCAGAATGTTTCCCAGGGGCAGCTTCAAACAAGGTGTGAGGCATTTATTGAGATGCTGTAGAATTATGCTTCAGAGGTGAGAATAGCGTAGCGACTGTATTCATTGTCAACACCAATCCAGCTAGAAGTCTGGATTATAAGTTTGATTGTTCTTTAACATACTGTTTAGCGTGATCAGAAGCTTTCGCATACAGGCGGTCAAGGCCACACTATGCTTTTTTCCATTGGCCAGCAGTCTGGTATAAAAGCGATTTAGCTTTTCATTCCATCTGGTTGCAGCTGACAATGTCGGCATGTGTAATGCTTTGCGCACAATAGCTCGACCACCGGTTATGGTACGCTTCCCTCTCATCAATCCGCTATCGCGGTTCATGGGGGCAACACCGACTAAAGCGGCTATCTCTCGACGGTTTAACTTCCCAAGTTCTGGAAGAGCAAACAACAGTGTATATGCGGTTGTTTTTCCGATGCCTGGAACCGACGTAATCAGGTCAACCTTCTGGCGCCAAGTCGGATTGTTTTTGATTTCATGGTTCATTTGCTCATCAATGCTTTTAATCTGAGCATCCAACGTGGCGATGACGGCTTTAATCCCATTGATTACCGGATCGGAAAAAACGCGTGCCAGGCGGTTTTTTTCAGCAGTACGCATGGCAATGAGTTGTTGTCGCCTGGAGATGAGTTCTTTGAGTTTAAGTTGGTTGAAGGTTAACTGATCCCGAACTTCAGGCCGAACGTCTTGAGCAAACCGTGCGATGACATACGCATCGATCGCATCAGTTTTGGCAAGTTGTCCAATGGCCCGCGCATAGTCTCTGACTTGACGTGGATTGACAACGGCCAATGGGAGTTTGGCATCCGCAACTGAAAGAGCCACACTAATTTCATACCCCCCGCTGGCTTCCATTACGATTAAACGGGGTGTGTGCTTTTTCAGCATCTTGATTAATGCTTTGATTTTTTTAGGCTCATAGACAAACCGGTATTGTTTGTTTTCCGGCAGCAAATGAACGTCGAGATTGTCTTTTGACACATCGATACCAACAAAAACAGGGCAATCTGGCATGATTTTGACCCTCCCTTGCGAATTCGAGATCCTTTTTGGTCTCCGGCGACTGTACGGGTTTACCATGGCCAAGGCCGGGAAGCGATCCAGCTACGGGCGGTCTTGAAAGACCAAGGAGCGGTCGACCTACTACCCGGCTTGTTCCGTTTTTAAGGTATCAACAATCAGTAACGCTTAAACAGTTTTTTTAATATACAAGGAGCGGCTTCCAGCCGCGATTCGTTAATCTATCGCGGCTGGAAGCCGCTACGGCAACCGGGATCGACGGCAAAGACCGGTTACAAACCGTCGCTATACAGGAGAACGCAATGGGTGACCCTGAAAAAGAAAAGCGCAAGATCAAGTCGGTCAAACGTATGAAAGCCATCATGACCGACTACTACATCGACGCCAAAACCGCGGAGCAGAACAACAAGAAAGTGGCCTGGATCACCAGCGGCGGGCCGGTGGAGCCGCTCATTGCCATGGACGTGATTCCGGTTTATCCGGAAAACCACGGCGCCATGATCGGCGCATCCAAGATGGGCGTGGATCTCTGCGAAAAGGCCGAGGCCATGGGCTATGCCAGCGATTTATGCTCCTACGCCCGCGCCGACATCGCCTGCGCCACGGTCGACGGCGGGCCCATCGGCGGACTGCCCCGACCGGACATGCTGATCTGCTGCAACAACATCTGCGGAACGGTGCTCAAGTGGTACGAGGTTCAGGCCCGCTATTTCAAGGTCCCCCTGTTTATCCTGGACACACCCTTCATCCACACCGAGTATACCCAGACGGTTCACGATTACGTGCGGACACAGCTAAACGAGTATATTACTTTTTTGGAAACCCACTGCGGCAAACCCTTCGACTATGACCGCATGATGGAGGTTGGCCGCCTTTCCATAAGAGGCCAGGAACTCTGGCAGCAGGTGCTGGATACCACCATGAACCGGCCGGCGCCGATGAGCGCCTTCGATGCTTTTTTCCACCTGGCCCTGATCGTCACCCTGCGCGGGACCCAAACTGTGGTCGACTATTACACCGAATTGCTCGATGAGATGAAGACCCGGGTTGCCGAGGGCATCGCGGCCGTGCCCGACGAGCGTTACCGCCTGCTGTGGGACAACCTGCCGGTGTGGTACCGCACCCGCTGGCTGTCCGAGAAGTTTGCCGCCCACGGCGCCTGCCTGGTGGCGGACACCTATACCTCCTCCTGGTGCGGCACCCTCAAATATCTGGACGAAAAGGATTTCCTGGGTTCCATGGCCGCCGGCTACGCACGCATCTACATCAATATCGGCACCGACCAAATGGCCGATATGGTGGTGGACATGGTAAGCAAATACGGGGTTGACGGACTGGTGATGCATTCCAACCGCAGCTGCAAGCCTTACAGCTTGGGCCAGTACGACATCCAGCGCATCGTGCGGGAAAAGTGCGGCATCCCCTCGCTGGTGATCGAATCGGATATGACCGATGCCCGCAATTTTTCGGAAAGCCAGATTGGGACTCGCATCGATGCGTTTATGGAGATAATTCAATGATCACCGTCGGCATCGATGTGGGCTCCATCAGCGCCAAGGCCGCTCTGGTCACGGACAATCAGCTCGTGGGCAGCCGGGTGATTCTCACCGGCTACAACGCCCGCAACGCGGGAGAGAAGGTCTTCAAAGAGCTGCTGGCAGCATTGGATATCCGCACCGACACCGTAGACCGCATCGTGGCTACCGGCTACGGCCGCAACAGCGTTGACCTGGCCGACAGAGCCGTGACCGAAATCACCTGCCATGCTGCCGGAGCCCATTTTCAGGACCCGGACGTGCGCTGCGTCATCGACATCGGAGGGCAGGACAGCAAGGCCATCGCCCTGGACAAAAACGGCCGGGTGGTGGATTTCGCCATGAATGACAAATGCGCTGCCGGGACCGGCCGCTTCCTCGAAGTGATGGCCCGGGCCCTGGAAGTGGACCTGGACGCCTTCGGCGAGATGTCCCTGAAGGCCGGCCAACCGGCCGCCATCAGCAGCCTGTGCACCGTCTTTGCCGAATCCGAAGTGATCTCCCTCATCGCCCGGGGCGAACCCCGCGAGAATATCATTGCCGGTATCCACGACTCCATCGCTGCCCGGGTCGTGGCCATGGCCAAGCGGGTGGGGATCGTCGAACCGCTGATGATGACCGGCGGGGTGGCCAGAAATATCGGTGTGGTGAAGGCGCTGGAGAAAAAGGCCGGTTGTCCGGTGCGCGTTTCCGCCCATGCCCAGGAAAACGGCGCCATCGGCGCGGCGTTGATTGCAGCTAAAGAATGAGATAGTCTTCGAACTTCTCCAAGGCCTCGGGTAAATTCCTGCGGCCGAAACCCACCCGGAAGGCATTGTAATTCGGGCCGTAAAGGCTGCCAGGAAGCAGCAGCACGCCGGCTTTTTGGACCAGATCTTCGCAAAAGGTATCCGCCGATCCTTCTCGCAGCAGGGGAAAGGCAATGGACCCCGCCTTTGGCCGCTGCCAGTCAAACCAATCCGCATGGGCATCGAAAAACTGGTCCAGCCGATCCAGGTTCTGGTGGATAATCTCCAGGTTGCGCCGGGCAATGGCGTCGGCGTGCCGCAATGCCAGGGTGGCCAGAAACTCGCTGGGGGCGCTGGTGCAGATGGTGGTGTAATCCTTGAACGCGGCCATTTGCTGGAAAAGCGAGTCGTTATGGGTAGCGATCCAGCCGACGCGCAGGCCGGCCAGGCCGTAGGTTTTGGACATCACCCCCAGAGACACCGCCCGTTCGTTCACGTCGGCCATGGCCGGCAGGCGGTCGGCAGGATTCAACTCTAGGCCCCGGTAGACTTCGTCCGAAAAGACGATAAAGCCATGCCGTTCGGAAAGCGCCGACAATTCATGCATAAAATCGCTGTCCGCCAGAAAGCCGGTGGGATTATGGGGCAGATTAACCACGACCACTTTCGTACGGTCGGTCAGGCTTCTTTTCAAATCGTCGAGATCGATGCGCCACCCGTTGTGCGGTTCTGCCCGCCACTCGGTCACCTCGGCACCGATTCCGCGAGCCACGTCGCCGAGGGATTGGTAGCAGGGCGCATGGACGATGAGATGGTCTCCGGGCTCCAGGGCGACATTCATGAAGTTGAAGATGGCCTCTTCGGCACCTGCATGCACCAGCACCTGTTCGGCGGCGACCCGTTCATAAAGGGCGGCGATGGCCTGCCTCAGCTCCGGATGACCCAAGGATTCCGTGTAACCGAGCCAAAGCGAGGAAAATTGATCGCGGGCGTCGGCCTCCATTGCCAGCAGTTCCTCCAGCGCCATGCTTTCGCAGTCCGAGGCACAGAGAATATAAGGGGCCGAGAACTCATGTTTGGCGAAATAGCGTTCCAGACGAAAGGGTTTCAGCTTCATGTGGCGGTGCTCCTTTTTGCAGGTTGTCCTTCCCTTGCCAAAATTTCGGGTGCCAAAATGACCGGTTGGCAAACCCTCGTCGGTCGGATAAGGTAAGCCGATTCCGACTCGCAATCAATGCACAATTCGAAAACCGTTTTTAAGCAACAGGAGAAAGGCTTTCATGCAGATTACCACACTTTTAGGCAGCGCCAAAAAGAAAGGCAACACGGCCACGATTCTGGGCTGGGTGGAACAGGAACTTGAAACTCTTGGTCATTCGGTGGAACGGATCTACCTGCACAATAAAACCATCGGGGGGTGCATGGGATGCGCTAAATGCAGGCAAACCCCCGACGCCATCGCCTGCGTTCAGGAGGACGACGCCCCGGCCATCCTGGATCGTATGATAGCCTCCGATGCGGTCCTCTATGCATCGCCGGTCTATTTTTGGGAGTTTACCTCTCAGATCAAGCGGCTGATCGACCGCAGTTTCTCCCTGGTAACCAATTACCACCAACCCGGACATACGTCGTTGATGGCCGGCAAGCGGATCGGGCTGCTGGTCACCGGCGGGGGGGCGTATGAAAACAATGCCGAAGGGTTGTTCACCGCATTTGATCGGATTGTGGACTTTCTGCTGGCCCAAAAAAAAGGGGAGTTGTATGTGGGCGAGTGCAGCATTCCGGCCGAACTGCCGGAAAGGGTTCAGGAGCAGGCAAAGGGCCTGGCAAGGTCTCTGGTTTCATAGAAAAAGGGGGCCGAAGCCCCCTTTTAACACCCCATACGGTTTTACTTCCCGTTTATTTTCTTCCGCTATACTCCTGATACGCCATGGCCACCGTGCGGTAAGCAATATGGGCCAGCTTGGAAAAGGGCGTATAGGCAAACAGGCTCCACACCAGAATCAGGTGCAGAAAATAGATAAGCGCCGACAGGCTGTACATCCCACCCAGACGAACCATCTCGGTCAGCATGCCCGTAGCACCAAGGCCGAGCACCAACCCGACCAGGTACCAGTCCCAGTAGCTGGAGATCTGGTCCTTTTTGGCCAGTCGGTTTTTCAGCATCAGCAGGCCGCCGATCACCAGGGCGATACCGGCGATATTGCCCAGCCATTTGATCGGGTTGATCTGCTGGTAGGGCCCTTCGATGTGAAACACCCACTCGGCGGCGAAAAAGCAGCCGGTGACGATGAACAGACCGATGAAGCCGAAAAGCACCATCATGTGGGCCGTGGAGCGCTCCCGGTTCTCGCTGCACTCGGTGAACTTGTTATGTTTGAGAATTGTCGGCACAACCCGAATCAGGGCCTGGACGAAGCCGGCCGGATCGATGGTTTCCTTGTCGGTCTTGCCCTCGGCAAGGGCGTTGGCGTGCATGTCGGCGATGAAGCGTTTCAACCCCAAGGCAAAAACCAGGATTGCCGCTGTAAAGGTGGGGATCATGATGATGTCCACCAGATAGTTGGCGATGTAATCCGCCTGCCACAGGTGATCACCGCTGGGCGCAAAGTTGAGCCAGTCCACGCCCACCATTTTGAGCAGCAGTCCCAGAACGATGAAAATAACCGCCGGGATGGCCAGCAGGATGGGCAGCTTTTTGGGGTCGCTGACCATTTTCGCGAGGGCCTTGGGTGTGGCATATTCGATAACCGTGGCCGCACGGACCGCCGCCAGCACATCGCCGGGCTTGGCGCCGCGGGGGCACAGGGTGGAACAGTCGCCACAATTATGGCACAGCCAGACGTCGCCGTTGCCGATTAGCTTGTCTTTCAACCCCCAGGATGTGGCAATCATCTCTTTGCGGGGAAACGGTTTGGTATCCGGTGAAATCGGGCAGGCCACCGAACAGGTGGCACATTGATAACATTTCTTGACATCGGCGCCGCCCAATCTGATCACTTCGTTGATAAATCCCACATCGGGATCAACCAGATATGAATCCGCCATTGGGTACCTCCTCATTAGGCTAAAATGGGTGGGAGAGGCGATCTACATCGCCTCTCCATTGGTTCGTCGTCATTAGAAACCCTTGAACGGGTTCGGTCCGAGCGCTTCGATGGATTCCACAAAATCGTTGATGATTTTGGGAACCTTGTCGTAATCGTCGATGGCCACTTCAAACTGAGCCACCCGCTCGTTTTCCAGCGCCAGGCTGGCCAGGGCGTCGCCGATCTTCTTCATGCGGATGTCGGCCAGCTCGGAGCCTTTCACAAAGTGACACTGGTAGTCGTCGCCATGCTTGCAGCCCAGGAGAAAAACGCCGTCCATTCCCTGGGACAGGGCATCCTTGATCCAGATTACGTTCATGGAACCCAGGCAGCGGATGGGGATGATCCGCACGTCCGCCGAATAGCCGTAGCGGTTGAGGCCGGCCATATCCAGCGCCGGGTAGGCGTCGTTTTCGCAGACCAGGCCCAGGATGCGCATCGGCGGTTCGCTGTAGTCGTCTTCGGACGGTACGGCCACCGATTTGACCATGGAGCCGATGCTGTCGATGTTGTAGTCGGCAAAGCCGATGATGCGTTCGGGGCAGGCACCCATACAGGTACCGCATCGGCGACAGCGCGTGGGATTGGGCTTGGGCGTCCCCTTTTCGTCATCGTCCAGGGCGCCGAAGGGACACTCTTCGGTGCAGCGTTTGCACTGGGTGCAGCGCTGGAAGAAGAAGTCCGGGAAGGTCATGTCGCCCGAGCGGGGATGCACGGCCACGCCGCGGTTGACGGACTCCAGGCACTGGATCGCCTTGAGGGCCGCGCCGGAAGCGTCTTCGATGGACTCTTCCATGGTCATGGAGCGGCGGATGGCGCCGGCCGCGTAAATGCCGGTACGCTGGGTTTCATACGGGAAGCAGATGAAGTTGGAATCGACATATCCGTTGAACAGGCCGATATCGCGGAAACCCGGACCCTGGCGATAGGCCAGATTGACCACCGGATCATCCTTGGTCACCGGCACCATACCGGCGCCCAACACCACCAGGTCGGCTTTGACCTTGATTTTTTCTCCCAGCAGGGTGTTTTCGGCTTCCACCATGAGGCCGTTGCCGTTCTTGGCGACTTCCATCACGCTGCCTTTGGTCAGAAAGATGCCCGGATCCTGCTGCAATCCTTTGTAGAACAGTTCGGAGAGGCCGGGCGTGCGCATATGCTGGTAGAAGATGAAAGCCTTGCCGTCATCGTAATCCTCGCGCACATACTTGGCCTGTTTTAAGGCCACCATGCTGGTGACGGCACCGGCGTAGGCGAAATCGCTGTCGGAATCGCCTTTGCCCGGGCTCTGAACGAAGACCACCGATTTGGCGGCCTTGCCGTCAGAGGGACGGATGATCTTGCCGTTCTTGGCAATTTCTTCGAACTGGGCGTTGGTGATGACGTCGGGAATTTCGCCGTATCCCAGATGGCTGTAGTCGCCGTTTTTAAGATCATCCGGGCGCCAGCCGGCGGCCAGAATCACGGCCCCGAAAAGCTCTCCCTCCGGGTCCAGCGAAAGGATGTCTTTTTTGCCTTCGTTGTATTTCAGGTAGGCCGCATGCTGTTTTTCGGCATCCAGTTCGTTGCCTTTCTCATCGAGCTTCATCTCTTCGGGCAGCGGATAGGGGACGTCGAAGGGAATCTTCTCGCCCGGTTTCTTCAGCGTCACCGTGAACTCGCCGGGCTGTCCGGCGATGCGGGCCACTGCGGTTTCGGTCCGCACGGTGATGTTGGGCAGGGCCTCCACTTCGGCGATTTTGGCCGCTACGACCGGAGGAATCAGCGCATCGTACGGCTCCGATACGGGAAGCTGCTTTCTCACCTTGGCCGCGTATCCACCCAAGGTGGTGGCCTTTTCGACGATAGTCACGTCGAAACCGGCCGTGGCCGCGTCGATGGCTGCGGACATACCGGTGATACCGCCACCGATCACCAGGATCTTCCTGGAGAGATTGTCCAGTTTATAGGGTTCGGGCAGCTTGATCTTGCCCACACGGGTCATCGCCATGCGGATGTAATCCTCGGCCATCATCTGGACGCGGTCGTATTTATCCTCGTCTTCCTTCTCCTCGTCGGTCAACGCGGGGAATTCGGAGCGGGGGTGGGACCAGACAACGCCCTCTCTCAGGTTGACCCGGTCGACGATGCAGCCGTCGAAGCGGAAGACGTCGAAATTCACCCGTCGGGAGCAGGCCGCAATGACCAGGGTGTTCGTGCCGTCGCCAATATCCTTTTTGAGCAGCTCCAATCCTTCTTTGCCGCACAGAAAAGGATGGGTTTTGACAGGCATGCCCCCGTCTGCGGGAACCCCGCACAGGGCCTTTACATCGAGGGATTCCCCGATGCCACAACCTTCGCAGATATATACACCATATTTTTTATCCATGGGTTACCTCCTACCTTTTCACCAGGGTTTGAATGGCCTTCAAGGCCATGCCGGTCGCATTCTGGTTGGATGAAATCACGTCGAGCGGCTTGACGGCACAGCCGGCGGCAAACTGTCCGCCCGTGGCATAGTCGTTGATGAGAAATCCATCCTCACTGACCTTCAGGTCGGCCGGCAGCTTGGCATTGGCGACCGTCGGCTGCATGCCGGTGGCCAAAACGGCCATCTCCACCGTCTGGTGCGTCTTTTCCCCGGTAACCGCATTTTCGGCCACTACGGTGATGTTCTTGGTGGCCGGGTCTTCACTGACCTCGGCTACCTTGCCCTTGATGAAAAAGACATTCTCGTCCTCTTTGATCTTCTTGTAGAACTTCTCGTAGCGGTCACCCGGCGAGCGGATGTCGATGTAGAAGATGTACACCTTGGTGTCCGGATACTGCGCGCGGATATAGGTGGCGTGTTTCAGGGAGGCCATGCAACAGATGTAGGAACAGTAGGGCAGGTGGTTTTCGTCCCGCGATCCGGCGCACTGGACGAAGGCCACGCTTTCGGGCGCCTTGCCGTCGGACGGACGCTGGATCTTTCCGCCGGTGGGCCCGGATTTGGATGCCAGCCGTTCGAGCATCATGTTGGTGATGATGTTGTCGTACTGGCCGAAACCCAGATTGTCGATGCGGTGGGCGTCGTAAGGCTCCCAGCCGGTGGCCCAGACAATGGCGCCTACGGCGAGATCCACGGTCTTGGCCTGCATGTCCAGATCCACAGCGTCGTATTTACAGGCTTCCTTGATTTTGTTGGCGTCGTCGGTGCCGATGATCTGCGGTGAAATGACATATTTTGCCGGGAACGCCATTTCGAAGGGCAGATAGGCGCCCTTGGTTTTGCTCATGCCGAAGTTGTACTCGTCGGAAACCTCGGTCTGGCAGGCCTGAGCACAATCGCCGCAGCAGGTGCAGTTCGAATTCACATAGCGGGGGTTGATCTTTACGCTGACATTGTAGTTGCCGGGCGTGCCTTTCACCTTCTCCACTTCGGCCAGGGTGAAGACTTTGATTCTGGGATTGTCCTTGATCCGCCGGAAGTTGATTTCCAGGCCGCAGGTCGGGGGGCAAAGCTTGGGGAAATACTGATTCAGCTGCGCCACTCTTCCGCCCAGATAAGGATTTTTTTCGACCAGAAAGACTTCATACCCCACTTCAGCGGCCTCAAGGGCCGTGGTCAGGCCGGCAATGCCGCCACCAACCACCATAATGCTTCCACTCGCAGGGGCTGCTTTGTCGTTTGTCATGCTATCCCTCCGTGCATCAACGTTTCTAAAAAGTAATTAAACAAACGGTTCGTCTTCATTTCGGTTCCGGGTAATACCCTTTTATTGAAACTGGAAACGGGGAGCTGGAAACCGCGGCGCCGGAACATGCCGGCCTCCAGATACCGGTTTCACGCTCCAATAAAATGGACCTTCTAGTTTCAGTACGCTCCAAGGCTCGGTACTGTCCCAGATGGGTACTACCCGAACACAAACTGTCCGGATTTATTAATAAAAACCTCCAGGCGCCATTAAGGCACCTGGAGGTGTGTAGCTATTCGACTATAACAACCGTCGACATTCGATTAGTCCGGGATAATCTTGATGTAGTCTTTCTTGAAGATATCCCACTCCTTCTTTTCCGGATCGTACTTGGAGTTGACGAAGCAGAACCAGTTTTCGTCATCCTGTCCCGGATAGTCGGACTGATAGTAGAAGCCCGGGTAGCGGGTCTCTTTACGGAACTGGATGTGACGCAGGTGAGATTCCACCGTCCAGATGCGGTGTTCGATTTCCCAGCATCTCATCAGTTCGTGCAGATCGCCGGCAGCCAGCTTCTCGCAGTCTTCGCGCATGGTGGCAAGCAGATCCATGACGATTTCCAGGCACTTGCTGGTGGTCTGATAGAAGGTGGCCGTTCCAGCACCGTACTCATGGGTGGCCTTCATCAGGCGGTACATCATCCCGTTGGGTTTCATGTAGTTGGGGTTGATGTCGATGGCGGTGGTGTAGTCGCAATGATCCAGGAAGGTGCGAACCGGTTTGTAAACCAGGTCGACCAGTTCTTCCTTGGACTGCTTCAGGGTCGGGGTGAAATCGGCGAAGTCCGTTGCGTAGCGCACCATCTGCTTGGCGGCGATACGACCCTCGGCATGGGAACCGGAGGAGAACTTGTGACCGGAGCCGCCCACGCCGTCGCCGGCGGTGAACAGACCCTCGACCGTGGTCATCTGTTTGTAGACCTTGCCGTTGCGGGCTTTGATTTTGTATGCATCCGGGACCCAGTCGTAATCGGGGCCGGAGCACCACAGACCGCAGCAGCCGGAGTGGGAGCCCAGCAGGTAAGGCTCGGTGGGCATAACTTCGGAGTTTTTCTTCTCCGGTTCGCAGTCCTGAGCACACCACAGGTTGGCCTGGCCGCAGGTCATATCCAGGAAGTCTTCCCAAGCTTCGGACTCGAGGTGCTTGAGTTCTTTCTTGTCCATGGTGGCGCCCAAGGTGGCCAGTGCGGAGACGGTGTCCATCAGGATCGGACCGCGGCCTTCTTTCATCTCGAACAGCATCAGGTGGTTACGCAGACAGGTCGGCGTAATGGCGGCGGTGCCGTAGGGAGCGTATTTTTCCAGTTCGGCCTTGGCGGCGTCGCTACCGGCAAACGGTTCGCCCAAGCCGTTGAGGGTTTTGGCCTTGAACAGCAGGAACCATGCACCAACCGGGCCGTAACCGTCTTTAAAACGGGCCGGGGTGAAACGGTTTTCCATCATGGTGAGTTCGGCACCGACCTTCATGGCCATGGTGTAGGTGGAACCAGCGTTCCATACCGGATACCAGGCGCGGCCTTTACCTTCACCGACCGAACGGGGCTGGTAGATGTTCACAGCGCCGCCGCAGGCAACCATCATGGTTTTGCATTTGATGATGTAGACTTTGTTTTCGCGGACGGAGAAACCAACCGCACCGGCAATCTGATTCGGCACAGTGGCATCCAGGAGCAGTTCGACGATGAAGCAGCGCTCGATGATGTTGTCTTCGCCAAGGGCCAGTTTGGCGGCTTCGGCGACGATACGCTTGTAGGACTCACCGTTGATCATGATCTGCCATTTACCGGTACGAACCGGCTGAGCACCGGATTTCAGGGTACCCATGGCCTGGCCTTTTTTACCGTCCATGTTCTTTCCGTCTTCGCTCTTTTTCCAGACGGGCAGTCCCCATTCTTCGAACAGGTAAACGGAATCGTCGACATGGCAGCCCAGGTCGTAGATCAGGTCTTCACGGACCAGACCCATCAGGTCGTTGCGGACCATGCGCACGTAGTCTTCTTTGGGGTTGTCGCCAACAAATGTGTTGATAGCGGACAGACCCTGGGCAACGGCGCCGGAACGCTCCATGGCGGCCTTGTCGCACAGCAGTACGGTCTGGTCGTCTTTGAGCCATTTTTTAACTTCAAATGCGGTACCGCAGGCAGCCATACCACCGCCAACGATGAGGACATCAACTTCGCGCTCGTCAACTTCAGGATCCCGCACGGCCTTGAGTTCACCCACAGGTTTATTCGGTAATGCCATATTGTATCCTCCTGTAGAAAATTCGATTTCTTAAAGTTAAATCAACTGAAAAGGTGGTACCGAATTACAGATTCGGGGTCGGAATGGTGTAGCCGTCGGCTTCTTCCGTGGAGAGCAGACCGCTTTCGAGATCCTTGCCCTTGAGGTCGGCGTAGGCATTGGCCTGGCCTTCTGGAGTGGTCCGGATGGGGAACTTGAAGCGCTTGATGAGTCCGTTTCTGAATTTACAGGTCCACATGACGTCCTCGGTACCCATCATGGGCATGATGGAGCTTCCCAGCGGCACGAAATCGGCGTAGCCGCGCACTTCGATGGCCTGGGTGGGGCAGATTTTTACGCAAGAAAAGCACTCCCAGCACTGATCCGGTTCCTGGTTGTAGGCTTTCATGGCGTTGGGATCCAGCACCATCAGGTCATTGGGACAAATGTACATGCAAGCGGTTTTATCGCCACCCTTGCAGCCGTCACATTTTTCCTGAATTACAAAACTTGGCATTTAGTATACCTCCTACGGTTGGTTAAAAAGATTCACTCAACTGACTTCCGAAACTATGGTCAACCTCCTGTTTGTTGCACCTCCCTTCCATGGATTCGGTGTCCGGGTGGTTTCGCCCCGGACGGTTACACTGCGTTAATCCTGAAAAACACCCATACCCTGTTATTCCAAACACGTATTGCAGAGATGCGTTCAATGCCCTGCAGCATTGACTCGGTCTATTGAATATTTTGTATAAATTCGGGAAGATAGTTATTGTCTAACACAAGGTAAGATCAATACCATCCAGCATATTCATTGTCAAGAAATTTCAGCAGCATAAAATGCCATAAGATGCAGTACGTTATCGTGATCGGGACATGGGTCCATATATGGTTGGCCCTTGTTTTTCCAGCACAATATATGGTGGGATTTTTCCAGTTTTCTATGGGATGCGAGTCGGGAAGATTTTCTTTTTTTTGTGGATTCGAAAGCCGGGCCCAAGTTACGGTTGACAAGCCCGCTCAACATGCTACCACTGCCAGATCCAAGCCGAACCCGATTCCACAGGAGCCAGACCGTGCAAAACGTCATTTCCAAGCTGGAAAAACATCAGACCTTTTGTTTTTCCTGTTCGCCGCAGGTTCCCTGCTTCAACGCCTGCTGCCGGGATCTCAACCAGGTCCTGACACCCTATGACGTCCTGTGCCTCAAGCAATATCTGAAGATGACGTCCACCGATTTTTTGAAAACGTATACCCGGGCGAGCACCGGCCCCGGAACCGGTCTGCCGGTGGTCAGCCTGCGATTCGGCGATGCGCAGGATCTGGCCTGTCCTTTTGTCACGCCGGACGGATGTCGCGTTTACCCGGCCCGGCCGGCCTCCTGCCGGACTTATCCCCTGGCCCGGGGCGTCTCCCGCGACCGGCAAACGGGAACGCTGACCGAACACTGGGCCTTGATCCGGGAGCCGCACTGCAAGGGGTTCCAGGAAGGGCGGCCCACCACCGTCGAACAGTGGGTGGACGACCAGCAGATCGCCGACCACAACCGCATGAACGACCACATGCTGGAACTGATCGGACAGAAGAACCGTTTTCGCCCGGGAGTGTTGCCTCCTTCCGAAGAAAAACGTGTTTACACGGCCCTTTACGACCTGGATACCTTCCGCGGCCAAATCGATGAGGCGGTTGCCGATATGCCAGCCGCCAGTCTTCCGGAACTAGATTTTTCCGACGACGTCGAATTGCTCTGTTCCGCCATGGACTGGGTCCGGCAGACGGTGTTCGAAAACCGACCGGCGGGCGCCGAGCTTTCCGGGAAAAAGGAGCGCCGATGACAACCCGTGAAAAAACCGCCTTCGTGCTTGGGGGCATCAAAGGCATCGGCAAGGCCATCGCCCTGGATCTGCTGACTCGCGGCATCCGGGTGGCGGCCACCTGGCATGACTGGCCGGAAAACCTTGCGGCCATGCAGCGCGATTTCGCGGCCACCGGCACGGACCACTGGATCGAACGCATCGACCTTCTGGATACCGATGCCATTCCCCGCCTGGTGGAAACGGTCGTCGACCGGTTCGGGCGGCTGGACATCCTGATCAACAACATTGAACGGGGAGGATGGCCGGTGGTCCATGGCGCGTATACACGAGAGCAATGGGACCTGGAGATGGCCACCACGCTGCGGGCCAAGCAATGGGTGTTCGAAGCCGCCCTGCCCCATCTCAAGGCATCCGGTGACGGCGCTGTGGTCAACCTTTCGTCCATTGCCGGCATCGTCGGCCGCAGCGGCCCGGCCAGCTACCTTTTCAACGAAGGTTACGCGGCCGCCAACCGCGGCATTTCCCTGCTCACGGAAACCTGGGCGCGTTTGGGTGCGCCTCATGTGCGGGTCAACGAACTGATGATCGGGGTGGTCGAAACCCGCCACGGCATGCATACGCGGGGGTGGGGACTGCTGACCGAAAAACAGCGCCAGGCCATTGTCGATCACACCCTTGCGTGCAGAATCGGGCGAGTGGACGACGTTGTCCGGGCCGTCCGTTTTCTGCTGGACGAGGCCCCTTTCATGACGGGCAGCGTCGTGCGGCTGGATGGCGGCTATTGCCTGGGCGGTGAGGCCGTCGCTCCCATGCCCGAAGGTGTGGTCTGAACCGATGAAAACCTACGCCGCCCTGGTGGCCACCATGGTTTTCTGGGGCCTCTCTTTCGTTGCCACCAAGGTGGCGCTGGAAAGCGTGCCCACGTTCACGCTGGTCTTTATCCGGTTTTCACTGGCGGCCCTGTTCTTCCTGTTTATCCGGAGGGGCCGCAAGTGGCCGGCCTTTCATGGAAAAGATCGCCTGAAAATGGTGCTGCTGGCCCTGTTCGAGCCGGGGCTCTATTTTATTTTCGAAACCATCGGCCTCCAGCACACGACCGCTCCCAAGACCGCGCTGATCATCGCCACCGTTCCCCTGGTCGTGTTGCTGTTGAGCACGGTAATGCTCGGCGAACGCACCAACCGCATCGTTGCCATCGGCATCGGGCTGTCTTTTTGCGGGATCGCGTTGCTGGTGGTTGGAGATCCGGAGTTCGGCTTGACTCTCGAAGGTTCCCTGCTGGGGGATCTGCTGATTGGCGGCGCCGTGGTTTCGGCAGCCCTGTACATGGTTTTTGCCCGCGATCTGGGGCGCAGCTATTCGTCCCTTGAAATCACGTTTGTGCAGATCGTGTACGGCGCGGCCTTTTACAGCCTGTTTTTTCTATGGGAACTGCCGTCCATCGAATGGACGACAATCACGCTTAAATCCGCGCTGGCCGTCGGCTACCTGACCGTCTTTGCCACGGTGGGCGCCTTTTTATGTTACAATTTTGCTCTCTCCCAGGTTCCGGCTTCGAAAGCGGCCGTGTTTGTCAACGGCATCCCGGTAGTGACCGCCATCGGCGCATGGTTACTGCTGGACGAAAGGCTTACCGCCATCCAGGCCGGCGGCGGCGCGCTGGTCCTGGCCGCGGTTTTCCTGACCAATCTGCCTGCGCGAAAAAATGGCTGTGGCGGTCGTTTGTCGCCAGTGCGGAAATGAAGGGTCGGTGGGCTCGGCCGGACGCCGTTCAGTTGTATTTCGATTGTACCTTTTCCACGATGCGCTGGCGCCGCAGCCTTTCCCTGGGGTCCGCCTCGGCCTTTTCGAGAATGTCGGCCAGATAGGCCTGCTGGTTCTCCATGGCCCGTTGATAAAGATCGGCGTCGATTTCCCAACGGGCTTTGAAGTGGTGAATCATGAAGCGATTGACGGATGAGAGCTGGTTTTCGATGCGGTCCGCCATGCGGGCGTAAAAATCCCGGGACCGCACCAGCAGATCGATTTCGTTGTGGAACAGGTGGATGCGGGCCTCATCCAGTTCGTGGAAGAGAAAAAGCAGTTTTTCCAGATAAGTGCGATCGGCCATCTGGGCAATGATATCTGCGGTTGCCAGGATTTTGGCGATCCATTCGGTGTTTTGGTCGACAAAGGTCAGTGTGGCCGGGTCGCAGGCGATATCCGTGCAGTGAACCATGGCCATGCAGGCCTCGACTTCATGGGCCTGCAAACCGAACAGTGCAAAATGCCGGCGGATGAAGTCCATGCTCCGTTGGACGTGGCAGGCGGTGTACTTGGCGCCGCTGCCGGCCCGGTCCTGCCTGGATTGCAAATACCCCGTATCGTGCAGCAGGGCGGCGACCAGCCCCAGATAAACTTGGCGCGGGGAAAAATCGATTCCCGTCTCCGCCGCTCCGTGAAGCAGCCGGATCGTTGCCAGAAAGCAGTCCGTGACATGCTTGAGGTCGTGGTAATCGGTGTTGCAAGCCCGGATCTCGGGCCACTTTCCGCGGTACAGCGAGACCGTCTTGTCGAATGCGGATTGAATGCCTGACACGTCGATCCGGCCAAAGAAGCGGTCGAGGATATGGAACGTCTCGTCCCAAACCGCTTGCGGGGATTCCATTTCAACCAGGTTCGCCAATTGGACTTCGGCCATGTTCCGGGTCACGCCTCCTCTCGACACCGATTTTTCCCCGGGCAGCCGGCCTGCTGCCGGATGCGACGGTGGGCAACGCGGTTCTACGCACCGATAGAACCATTTTTGATTTCATGGATTCAATCAAAGTTCAAGCCCAAAATCCATCGGGAAAGAAAGATATTCCGGGGACCGGATGCGTCGGCGCGACTATTGCGATCCCGTGGAATTGTTGATACATATGAAAATAATGCACCCAAACGGCTGTTCATAGACGCAGCCGGATCCGCTTTTTCGCGGGGTATGCGTTCCGATTTCAAGAACAGGGAAGATGCGCGTGGAGATTGTGCGATGGCATAAGGAACCAACCGGATGAGAGTGGTAACCCGACCCGATTTTGACGGCGTGGTCTGTGCCGCCCTGCTGATGGACGCGCTGCGGATCGATACATCGATTTTATGGACCCAGCCCAGCGACATGCAGCATCGGCGGGTGGACATCCGCGAGGGCGACGTGGTCGCCAACCTGCCCTATCACGAAAATTGCTCCCTGTGGTTCGATCACCACTATTCCAACCAACCGGAGAAGTCGGTAAGCGGGGCCTTTAAGATCGCACCTTCGGCAGCCGGAATCGTCTATGAATACTACCGTGATCGCCTGAATCGGGATTATGCGGAATTGATTCGCCAGACCGACCGCATCGATTCGGCCGATCTGACCGTGGACGAAATCCTGCGGCCCGAAAAATATCCCTACGTCCTTCTTTCCATGACCATTTCCAACCGCGAACCTTCGGAAGCGATCTATTGGGACCATCTGGTGAACCTGCTGCGGACCCTGCCCCTGGACCGAATCATGGAAGACGGGATGGTCAAGTCGCGCTGCCGGCAGGTGGTGGCGGACAACGCCGCCTATGAAAAAGCCCTGATGGCCCACACCAAAATGGTCGGGCACGTTTCCGTGACCGATTTCCGAGATCTCGATCCGGCGCCCAATGGCAACCGTTTTCTGATCTACTCGCTGTTTCCCGAATGCACGGTGAACGTTAAAATTCTTTATGACAAGGATCACCTGGCCAGCATCAAGGTGGGACACTCCATCTTGAACCGCGGGTGCAAGGTAAATGTGGGCAAAATGCTTTCCACCTTCGAAGGTGGCGGGCACCCCGGCGCCGGTGCCTGCCGTTTCCCCAGAGAAAAAGCGTCGGACTACCTGGAGCGCATCCTTAAGATCCTGTTACGAAACGAGCCTGTATAGACGCTGCTGTGCCCAGCCGGAGGACAAGTGCCCGCCAACAACCAACGCCCCTATCACCACGGAGACCTCCGCCGATCACTGATCCAGGCCGGGACGAAAATGATCGAAGAAAAAGGGCTGGACGGACTGAGCCTGCGCGAGGTGGCCCGGACCGCCGGGGTCAGCCATACGGCGCCCTACCGGCATTTCCGGGATAAAGCCGATCTGATTGCGGCCATCGCCCAGCAAGGCTTCGAGCGGCTTACGGAGGATGCCACCGCTGCCGCCGGCCGCCATGCCGGTGATCCGCGCGAACAGTTTGTGGCCGCCTCCGTGCAGTACATTCTTTTCGGAGTCAGAAAGCCCCGCATGGCCCATCTGCTGTTCGGCGGGGTCATCAATATGAAAACCGCGCCGCGGTCCCTCAAGGAGGCCTCCTGGGCCGCCTTTCAACTGGTGGAAACCATCATCAACAGCGGCAAGGAATCCGGCGTTTTCAGGGATCGCGATACCATGGAGCTGGCGGTGGCCACCTGGTCCGGCATCCATGGTCTGGCCCAGTTGATTTCCGGCGGCTACCTGACCCGCCTGGCCGCCACCGAGCAGCAGGTGGAAACGCTGGGGAAAATGGTGAGCGAACTGCTGCTGAGCGGCATTCTCAAACCGGAGCATGGCTGCGGATAAATTTTACGAAGTCGTCAACATCGCCTCGATTTTTTCCCGGCTCTTAACCAGCATCCTGCGGTCGGCATCGAACACTTCCAGGGTGATCGTTTCGTCGTAGCCCAGCGCTTTGATCCGGTCCACCAGTACCGCGAATCTAACGGTGCCCTGCCCCACGGCCAGATGGTCGTCCCGTTTGCCCCGGTTGTCACTGAGATGAAAGTGGCCGATGCGGCGGCCGAAATGATCGAAAAATCCTTTCAGCCGTTTGCCGCGCCGGTCGTCAATGTTGGCGTGGCCGCTATCCAGGGTCAGCATCAGGCCGGGAAACCGTTCCAGCCATTTTTCGAAATCGTCCAATTCCACCCCGATTCCGTTGAAGGGAAACATGTTTTCCAGGCACAGGGTCAGATCCAGCGTTTCAGCCAGGCTGACCATTTCCGATAAAAAATCCACGGCGTAGGCATGCACCGTATCCAACACAAATGAGCCCATGCCGCGGGCCATGGAGGGATGCAGGACGATCTTTTTGGCCCCCAACTCGGCAGCCACCTCCATGGAACGGCGCATTTCCGTAATGGAGGCCTGCCGGATGCTTTCCGTGAGATCGGCGGTCGAAACGAAGGTGGGCAGGTGGCAGACCAAGCCCAGGTCGTTGTCCCGCAGGGATTTCACGATGGCCGCCCGGTTGGATGAAATGGTGCTGTAATGGGCCATGGGCGGATCCATGGCCAATTCCAGATAATCGAACCCCAAGCGGGCGAAGGTTTCGATCTCCTGCAATACCGGCGTTACCGGAAAATTCATGGCACCGAACTGCATATCTGGCTCCCTTGAGTTGGTGCCCATCCAGAAATGGCAAATTTGCCTATTTCTGGATGGGCACTGTTAGGTTGAAGGGTCGTTGACCGGCAATCGGATGGTAAACACCGCCCCCCGATCCGAAAGATTGCGGGCCTCGATGGTTCCATTGTGCCCCTCGATGATACGGTGGCAGATGGACAGGCCGACGCCCATGCCCATGGTCTTTTTGCTGGTAAAAAAGGCGTCGAAGACACGGGAGATATCTTCGGCGCCAATGCCGATGCCGGTATCCGTGACCCGGACCTCCACCTGTTCGCCGGCCGTTTGCGCTTCGATGGCAATGCGGCGATCCGAATAGGTCGGATCCATGTTCAGCGACTCCACACTGTTGGTGATCAGGTTCATGAAAACCTGGCTCAGTTCCTGGGGCGAGCCCATAATTGGCGGCAGAGCGGCCGGCAGATCCAGTTCGAGCCGGACGTGGTTGTCCTTGAGGTACGCTTTTACCAGGGCGGCGGTCTGGGTGATCACCTCCTGGATCTGCACCGGCCGGTTTTTCTCTTTGCCCGGCCGGTTCAAGTCCAGCAGATTCTTGACGGTTTTGCTGATACTCGTAAACGCCCCCTGGACCAGCTCCAGATCCCCCGCCAGTTGATTGTCCCGGCCATATTCCCGCCGCATGACGTTCAACAGGGAGGTCACGCCCTGAAGGGGCGAATTGATTTCGTGGGCAATGGAGGCGGCCAACTGGCCGGTGGCTGCCAGGCGTTCCGACTGGATCAAGCGCGCTTCGCTTTCCCGCAGGATGTTTTCGGTCTGCTCCTGCTTGCGAATTTCGCTTTCCAGACGGCGGTTGATTTTCATCAGGGCATTGGTCCGCCTGCGAATGCGCATCTCTAAAGCATCGTGTGCTTCTTTCAACCGCATTTCGTAGGTTTTCCGTTCAATGGCCATGGCTACCTGGTCGGATACGGACGCGAACACATCGACATCGGTTTTGTCGAAATGATCGGCGTCGCTGTAGCTTTGGGTGACCATCACGCCGATCACTTCGTTTTTTGCTTTTCAATGGCACGCCCAGCCACAGGGCCGACGGAGTCCCCACCGGCGATTCTCCCTGGCTGGCAGCCCAGGCGAAGGCCTCTTCCCGGGTCGACAATACGGTTGCCGCCGTCCGGATGACTTTGGCCGTAAGAGCGCCTGAGCGGTGGATGTTTCCGATCATCGGATAGACGGTATCCACTTCATCGCGATAATAGGGGAAGGAGATCGCATCCGTTTCGCGATCATACAGGGCGATATAAAAATTGGAGACGTCGATGATTGCTCCCAGAGAAAGATGAATGGAGCGGTACAGGGCATCGAGGTCGAAGGTGGTACTGGCCGCATTGGAAATTTGAATCAGCACCCGGTTGATGCTTTCCGCCCGCTGACGCTGGCGTTCGATGGTCGATGCCTGCTGATAGACGTAGAAGCAGAACACCGTGGAGACCACCAGCACAGCCAGCAAAAGCGCAAAGAGCTGCCGGGTCAATAAGGAAATCTCGGCACGCACATCCTGAACATAGAGCCCGGTTCCCAGCATCCATCCCCAGGGTTCGTAGAATTTCACATAGGACAGTTTGGACCCGATCCGTGATGGATCGTCCTGCCATTGCCACTGATAGTCGATGAATCCCTCACCGGATGCCTTGACGAGATCGATCGCCCTGGTGAACGCACGGCGTGTCGATGCGTCAGCGTGTTCCGTCAACCGCCGGCCGACCAAATCCATCTGGTAAGGATGCATGAGCACAACGGTTTCAAGGTCGCTGATCCAACAATAATCCTTTCCATCGGTTCCGAAGCGAAGGGTTTTTACCATCGAAAGGGCCATGGTGCGGGCTTTGTCAACTGTCATCTCCCCGGTTTCGGCCTTATGGTGTAAATGGTCCAGCAGATGCCACACCGCAGTGCCCATGCTGCGCAGCGTTTGTCGTTTTTGCGCCATCATTTTGTTTTCCATCAGGGGAAGAACGACAAAATAGGAAAAGTAGATGAACAGCAGGAACATCAGCGCCGCGGGGATCAGAATTTTGAAGGAGAGCGCCAGTTCGGAGCGTTTGCCTGCTGAAGGGGGTCGCATGGTGGGCCTCGTCCGGATTGGGTGATGAAAAACCTATCGCAAGTCAGACAGCATGCCGTCTTCGCGAATATCTCACAACCCGCGGCCCAGGGGAAAGGTAAAACTCGGCTTCTTCGGGTTGATATGAACCATTAAAATGCCGGCGGCAATGAAAAGCATGGCCACAAGCAGATTGGGGGTGATGGGTTCGTCGAGCACGATGCCGCTGAGCACCACCCCGGCGATGGGCATGATAAAAACGAAGGCGTGCAGGGTGGACGCGCCGTATCGCTTCAGCATGGTGCTCCAGGCCACAAAACCGAAGGCCGCGGTGACCAGGCCCTGATACGCATAGGCGCTCAAAACGACTGGATTCAGGTCGAAAAACATCCGCTGGTCGTACAGGCAGCCGGCAGACAGAAAGACCGGTACCGAAACGATCATGGGATAGAGAACCAGATGAAACGGTTCGAAGGCGTTGATGATGCTTTTGGTATAGACGACGTTGCAGGACCAGACCACCACGGCTGCCAGGACAATGGGATCTCCGGTTCGGATGGAATCGGAAAAAGGCTGAGCACCGGAAAAAAGCACCGTCACCCCGGCAAAGCCCAGCAGAATACCCACGAATTTTTTCCAGGTGATTCTTTCCCCCGGGATGAAATAATGGGAGAGAAACAGCACGAAAAAGGGCAGCAGGTTGGAGATCAGCACCCCGCGGGAGGCTTCGGTGCGCTCCAGCCCCAGATAGAACAGGCTCAGTTGCAGGGTGAACGCCGCCGCGACGACCATCAGTTGAAAGGCCTGTCCCGGCTGAATGTGAAAGCAGCGGCCGGTGACCCGGGCCCAGCCGGCGATCGCCATGGCCGCCAGGGCGAACCGGCACCCGGCGGTGGTCAGCGGCCCCATGCCGGCCAACGTCAGTTTGATGGCAACGACATTGGCACCGAAGAGAACGGTGAGAAAGGCAATGAAAAAACCTGGCAGCAGGCTCATTTGTGATTGGTTCGAAGCCATTGGTGTTGCCTCGGGTGGGATCGGAAATGCGACTTTTTACGAGTTCGTCAAAAACAGGCGTTCGTCCAAACCGGCCGTCAGGGTCTGCTTGCCGCGTCGTCCAGCATGAACCGCAGAAATGCCGCCACATTTCTGGCCGCATAATGGGTGCCGGTACGGTCGGCAAAGTCGGGATCTCCTGTAAAGGCCGGCCCGCCGGCAACGATGCGGGTTTTTTTCGGCAATTGTCCGGCGATAGCCGTCAGCTCCTCTTCGGTATCGAACTGGAGGATGGTCATTCCCAGAAAATCGGGTTTTTCGTCCCGGCAGGCGTCGACAATGGCCGCCGCCGGTTGCAGCAGTCCCAGGGAGATCAACCGTATGCCGATGGCGGCGGCAAATTTTTCGATGATCCCCAACCCCTGTCCCAATCCGTCGTCCAGGGTCGCGGTAACCATGCAGGGAGGATGCTCCCAGAGCCCCGGAATTTTCAATTCTTGTCTGAGATGCAACAGCCGGGCGGCGGATTCTTCCAGGACCTGACGTGATGGGAGCCCGTTTTTCAGCCAGCCATCGGCCGTTTCGCCAACGGCATCGTGAAATATTTTATATCCATCATTCATGGCGGTACCGATCCGGCAGTGTCGCCGCGGCAAAGGGTTGCCGATTCTCGATCCAGGGGTTTTCCAAAGCACCGGAAACCAACGAAATAGCACTCGTATAACCGTCAGTCAAACGGTGTTTGACGAAAAGGCGCGACCCCTCCCCGGAATTCCGGACCGACTTCGGGACAGTATTACATTTTTTTCCTTTTTTCCCTGAACGATCCCCTGAATTACTCAATTGAATGAATCCGGTTTCGGTGCCGGGCCATCCGAAAATCAATGATTGTCTTCTAAAAACAGGGTGTTCGGATTGGAGAACCAGGATTGGCAACAAAATTGCTCTATCTGCGGATGATCAATAACTGACCACCACCCAACCCGGGAATAGGAGACGTTCCATGATCGACTTCATTCTTGCCGCCATGAGCGCCGCGTTGTTGGCCTTTTTAACCTGTTTTATCTTTTCTTTCATCACCCTCAGCCTGATTGCCGGCGCCGTTCATCTGGTCGGCCTGGTACGGGACATACTGTTCCGACCGCATTTTGGCCGCCAACAGCCCGCATAATCATAACGCCTTCACTTCGCCTTTTCGCCCCTACCCCCTCACGCTGCGTTTATAGAAGCGCAATTCCATGTTGACTTTTCAGGCACGAAAAAATAAAAAAGGACCGGTTGGTTTTTTATAAGGGAGATGCAACCATGTCGGTCAAAGGCGAATTGACGCGCAAAAATATCATCGAAAAATCTCTCCAGCTTTTTTCCGTCAAGGGATATTTCAACACCTCCATCAGCGATATCCTCCAGGCGACAGGGTTGACCAAGGGGGGGCTGTACTGCCATTTCAAAAGCAAAGAGGATGTCTGGCAGGCGGTATACGACGATGCGGTGCAGATCTGGAAAGCGGCGGTATTCAACAACCTGAATTCCGCCGGTGATCCGCTCGAACGCATCGAACGCACCATCGGGAACGTACTGCTGGACTATCTGGGCGGGGAAGTGTTTGACGGCGGATGCTTTTTTGTCAACATGCTGGTGGAGATGACGGGGCAGTCGGACCGCATGGGCCGCCACATTCTCAAGGGTTTTGTCGGTTTCTCGAAGCTGTTCCAGTCCTGGCTGGCGGAAGCGGAGCGCAGCGACATTCTCAAACCGGGTCTGGACCATCGGGAGATTTCCGATTTTATCGTCATCACCTTGAACGGCGCCGCAACCTTGTACATGTCCAGCCGTGACAAGGCCGTCCTCGAGCAGACCAACGACCAACTGCGATTTTATATTCAACAACTGAGAAAATGATCCGGTGAACAGTGAACGGTGATTCGTAAACAGAAAAAAAAGAACGACCGGTCTTTATTAAACAGGGAGAAACCAAATATGCAGGCCGAAAATCTGCTGGCCGACCGCACCCGCAACATGGGGGCGAGCGCCATCCGCGAAATCCTCAAGGTTGTGTCCCGGCCGGGAACGATATCCCTGGCCGGCGGCATACCCGCACCCCAAAGTTTTCCCATGGCCATCATCCGGGAGATCACGGAAGCCGTATTACAAAAGTACGGATCCGAAGCCTTTCAGTACGGTCTCACGGAGGGGTTTCCGCCATTGCGCGAGGCCCTGGCAGCCTATCTGGAAACCAAGGGCATCGCCGCCACGCCCGAACAGATCCTGATATCCACCGGCTCACAGGGCGTCTTGGACGGCCTGGGCAAAATCCTCATCAGCGCCGGCGACCGGGTGGCCTTGGAAGCCCCCACCTATCTCGGCGCCCTGCAGGCCTTTACCCCTTACGAACCGCGCTATGTGCAGATCGAAACCGACGACCAGGGCATGCTGCCCGAGGCCCTGGACGCCGCCCTTGCCCGGCACCCCGTCAAGTTAATCTACCTGGTGCCCAATTTTCAGAATCCCACCGGACGCACCCTGCCGATGGAACGGCGTCTGGCCGTCGCCGAAATCATCCAGCGGCACGACACCCTGCTGGTGGAAGACGATCCCTACGGGGATTTACGCTATGAAGGCACACCAATAGCGCCGATCAAGACGCTGGCCCCGGAGCATGTCGTCTACATTTCGACACTGTCCAAAGTTTTCGCCCCGGGCCTGCGCATGGGATTTTGCCTGGCCCCGGAGCCGGTGCAACGCTGGCTGGTCCTGGCCAAACAGGGCGTGGATCTACACACCAGCACCTTCGATCAGGCCCTGGCCGCCGAGTATCTGTTTGGCGGTCATCTGGGCTGTCACCTGCCCAAAATCATCGAATTGTACCGTCCCCGGCAGCAGGCCATGCTAACGGCCATGGATCGGTTCTTTCCGTCGTCGTTCTCCTGGAGCCGGCCGGACGGAGGGATGTTCGTGTGGGTACAGGGCCCCGTCGGGTGGGATATGGAAGCGGTCAATCGCACGGCCGTAGAAAGAGGGGCCGCTTTCGTTCCCGGAACCTTCTTTTTCGCCCATCCGGGTGAGGGCAAAGAGACCCTGCGGCTCAACTACACCATGGCCGATGAGGCCACCCTATCCAGGGCCATCAAAATTTTAGGCGGTGTTTTCGAAGAAGGGGCAAAGGTCTTTCAGAAGGGGACGTCCTCTGCGTTCAGATCGTCGTCGATGGTTTCGGCAAGATGCTGAATCACGGCGCCTTTGGTTCCGGACTGAAAGATCGTATGCAGTTCATACAGGGCGTCGAAGCCCTGATCGTAGGTGTTCATATGAAAGTCCTGGGCCAGCAGGGAAAAGCGCTCCATGTCGGTTTCCCGAATGCAGGCATCTTTGTAAAAATGAATCAGTTCGCCCAGCATGCTGTCAAATTCGCTGAAATACGAAAGGTCGTCCAGCAGGTCCAGGTCCGTAGGGTTGGCGGATAGTCCCGCCATCAGAATCGCCTTCAGGTTGGCATTGGCCTGTTTGAAGAACTTTCTGATCAGCGGCAGATTGGGCGTTTGCGTATAGCGTTCCTGCAGGTAGGCTTCGATCACCGGTTGCGTGACCGGACCGCCGCACTCCAAAAAGTGGACCAGATAGCGCTGGTTCTCCGTTTCCGGCACCGCCAGACGCTCCTCTTTGGTTTCTTCTTCGTACAACAGGTCGTATTCGTCATCCTGCCAGACAAACCCGACCTCCTCCAGCCTCTCCCGATAATCCGTGGGATGGTTTTTGAAAATTTCGGCAACCTGGGCAGCGCGGTCTTCCGGATCATCAGTGTCCACCAGATAAGCATCGCAGGCTTCCCGGATTTCCGGATCGCCGTCGGGCTCGGCCGAACCGGTAATGCAGGTGAAGCAGCCGTACCCGGCAACCGCCGATCCCGCCACCCAGAGCGGCCGGCCGCAGGCGCAACGGACTCCCTGGCGCCAGGCGGCGAGGGCATCTTCAACGGCGGCCCGAAGGGTGTCGCCGTCGACATCATTATGGTTGCGCAGGTATTGGGCTACGAACTGATCAACGCGGACAGGTACAAAGCCGGACATCGAAACTCCTTACATCCATAACCGGTTGCTAATCGAACAGGGTCTCAGGTCAACACGCCCATTGCGCTTTCGCAGATTGACGCACCGACCCATAAATCTTTTGGCATAACCGCAGGGGGGCGTCAAGTCGTGGGTTGAATGGTTCTACGAAAATTTTTATCCCGAAGGACGGCATCCGGCAGATTGTTTTTGAAATCCATGTGTTCCGACGAATTGACATCATTCCTGCGGTGGTTATCTTTCGATTGCAAAATGCAGACCAACTCATAATTTTGGATGATAGCAGGAGGAAAACATGCGGTTTGACCGGTTTACTGTAAAATCCCAGGAGCTGATCCAGAATGCCCAGACACTGGCTTCCAGCCACGGCAATCAGCAGATCGAGCCGGAGCATCTGCTGGCAGCCATGATGGCAGAAAAAGAGGGCGTGGCCCGGTCGGTATTCAAACGATTGGGCGCTTCGGGGGACAGCATCGCCGCGGCCGCGGCCCGGGCCGTCGAGCGGTTGCCCAAGGTCAGCGGCGTGGGCGATGTCTATTTGTCTTCGGCGGCCAAAAGCGTGCTGGAAGCCGCCTTTGCCGAAGCCGGCAAGATGAAGGACGAATATACCAGCATCGAACATATCCTGCTGGCCCTGTGCGACAAAAAATCCGGTGGGGCGGCGCGGATTCTGGCCGAAGCCGGAGTCAACCGGGATGCCATCCTGAAGGTGCTCCAGGAGATCCGCGGCAACCAACGCATCACCGACCCCAACCCGGAGGAAAAATACGAGGCGTTAAAGAAATTCAGCCGCGACCTGACCGACATGGCCCGCAGCGGCAAGCTGGACCCGGTCATCGGCCGTGACGAGGAGATTCGACGCATCGTCCAGGTGCTTTCCCGCCGAACCAAGAACAACCCGGTGCTCATCGGCGAGCCCGGAGTGGGCAAGACCGCCATTGTGGAAGGCCTGGCCCAGCGCATCGTGGCCGGAGACGTTTCCGAGAGCCTGAAAAACCGTCAACTGGTGGCCCTGGACATGGGCGCTTTGATCGCCGGGGCCAAGTATCGCGGGGAATTCGAAGACCGGCTCAAGGCCGTACTCAAGGAGGTGGAAAAGGCCGAAGGCGAGGTAATTCTTTTCATCGACGAATTGCACACCCTTGTGGGCGCCGGCGCCAGCGAAGGTTCCATGGATGCTTCCAATATGCTCAAGCCGGCCCTGGCCCGCGGCACCTTACGCTGCGTGGGGGCCACCACCTTGAACGAGTATCGCAAGTATATCGAAAAGGATGCAGCTCTGGAGCGGCGCTTCCAGCCGGTGCTGGTGCGCGAACCCACGGTGGAGGACACGGTTTCGATCCTGCGCGGGCTGAAGGAAAAATATGAGGTGCACCACGGGGTGCGTATCAAGGATTCGGCCATCGTGGCGGCGGCCTCGCTCTCCGACCGGTACATTGCCGACCGCTTTTTACCGGACAAGGCCATCGATCTGATCGACGAATGCGCCTCCAAGCTGCGCATCGAGATCGATTCCATGCCGGTGGAAATCGACGAAGTCCAGCGCAAGATCCTCCAGGCGGAAATCGAACGTGAAGCCCTGAAAAAAGAGTCCGACCCGGCGTCCCGGGAACGGTTGGCCAAACTGGAAGACAGCCTGGAAGCCATGCGGGCCCAGATTGCCGGCATGAAGGCCCATTGGGAGCAGGAAAAGGGTCTGATTCAGAATATCCGCAGGATCAAGGAGGAACAGGAGCAGCTTGGCATTGAGGAGCAGCGCGCCGAACGGGAAGGCGATCTGGCTAAGGTGGCCGAACTGCGCTACGGCCGCAGCAACGAATTGAAGCAACGGCTGGAGCAGGCCAAGGAGGACCTCGAGGCCTTGCAGGCGGACAAAAAAATGCTCAAGGAAGAGGTGGACGACGAGGATATCGCCGAGGTCGTTTCCCGCTGGACCGGCATTCCCGTCAGCCGTATGCTGGAGGGTGAACGTCAGAAACTGCTCAAGATGGAAGACCGGTTGGGCCAGCGCGTCATCGGACAACGGCAGGCCATCGAAGCGGTATCCAATGCGGTCCGCCGGGCACGGTCCGGCCTGCAGGACCCCAACCGCCCCATCGGCTCTTTTATTTTCATGGGGCCCACCGGCGTGGGCAAGACCGAACTGGCCAAGGCTCTGGCCGAGTTCATTTTCGACAGCGAACAGGCCATGGTGCGCATCGACATGTCCGAGTTCATGGAAAAACATTCGGTTTCGCGGCTCATCGGCGCCCCTCCGGGCTATGTGGGCTACGATGAAGGTGGCTACCTCACCGAAGCGGTGCGGCGGCGGCCCTATTCGGTGGTGCTGTTCGACGAGATCGAAAAGGCCCACCCCGAGGTGTTCAACGTGCTGCTGCAGATCCTCGACGACGGGCGCATGACCGACGGCCACGGCAAGACCGTGGACTTCAAGAACACCATTATCATCATGACTTCCAACATTGGCAGCCAGTACATTCAGGAACTGGGCGGCCGCAACCGCGAGGAGATGGAGCGCCGGGTCTTCGAGGCCCTGCGGGCCGGATTCAAGCCGGAGTTTCTCAACCGCATCGACGAAACCATTATCTTCCTGAACCTGGAGCCGGAGCAGATCGGTCGTATCGTCGATATCCAGATGGCGCATCTGGGCCAGCGGCTGGCCGAACAGAACATCGAGCTGGTGCTGGCCGATTCGGCCCGCGATCTCATCGCCCGCGAGGGCTTCGATCCGGTCTACGGCGCCCGGCCGCTCAAGCGGGTGATCCAGCGGTTGATCGAAAACCCCCTGGCCATGGAGATTCTGGAAGGCAAGATTCTGGAAGGCACCCGGCTCAGTGCCGAGGCGGAGGGAGAGCGGATCGTTTTTCGGCAGACTTCATAATCTTTTGCGGGAAGATCTTACGCGGTACATGCGTTCGGTGAAACCGCCTTCTTTCTGGAAGGCTTTGGATTGGGCGGCAATTTGGCGGTCGAGCAGGCTGCAGGCTACCGCAATCAGAACCAGGGCGGCATTGGCGGCGATTTCGGGTCCATGCCGTCCATAACATTATTATCGGCAATTAACCCTTCGCCTCAATGACAAGAACATAGGTCGCGGCAGCAATGGCCACCCACAAAACCACCACCATCACCGCGCCCAAAACAGCGCCGGAGGCTCCCTTTCGCAGTGAAGCCTCCTTGGCCCTGGCGCGGCAGTCGGCCAACACGTCGGCGGGAATCATCTTCACCACCAGCAGGATGCCCAGCGGCAGCAAAATCATATCGTCCACATAACCCAGCACCGGGATGAAGTCGGGGATCAGGTCGATGGGACTGAGGGCATAGGCAGCCACCAGGGCCGCCAGCAGTCTGGCCCGCCGGGGAACCCGGGGGTCCTGGCAGGCCAGCCAGAGGGCGTGAATTTCGGTTTTAAGCAGCCGCGCACGGGCTTTCCATCGTTCAATGCGTTCCACGGGGCCTCTTTTTGGCAGCGACCCATCATGTGGTTGACGGCGCGACGAAATGGTTTAAGGAAATGTCATTCCCGCGAAAGCGATAATCCCGCAAATTAAGAGGATTGGAGGTAGCGATAGCGTTTAGATAGATGTAATCGCTTCCGCAGGAATGACATGTTCGGTGACAGTTGATGCCTCATGCGTCCTCGCATACGAAGGCGTCCAGCCTATTTGGCGAACACCCGCAAGGCATCCTTGGGCGACTCGATCACCCGCTGCACTTTTTCCTGGATGTCCTTCTTGTGCAGATCGTCTTTTTTGTCCCAGGCCCCCTCGATTTTGGCCGTCAGTTCATCGATTTCGCAGGGTTTGGTCAGGTAGTCGTAGGCGCCCAGTTTGACCGCCTCCAGGGCCGTATCGATGGAGCCGTGGCCGGTAAGAATCAGGGTTTGGGTGAACAGCCCCAGCTTCTTGATCTCCTTTAAGGTGGTCAACCCGTCCATGCCCGGCATTTTCAGGTCCAGCACGACCACGTCGAAATCTTCGTTTTCCAGACACCGGATGGCTTCCGCGCCGCTGTTGACTGCAGTCGCGCGGTATCCCCTGGCGTCCAGCAGGCGCTGCATGTTTTTGGTAAAAATAAGTTCGTCGTCCACCAGCAGTATTTTCGATCCGATCATCGCAGCCTCCTTTCGGTAGGGGTATCCCGTCTATAAAAATTCGTGATTGGCCGTAGCCATAATTCAGGCCGCCTTTTCCAATGCCTCCTCTTCGGGGCCGTGTCCGTTGGTTGCATCCGGCGAGCGCAACGGCAGCCGGATGGTAAAGTCCGATCCCTGGTTGACCACACTGGACACTTCGATCCGACCGCCGAGCCGTTTGACGATGCTGTAGCAGATGGAGAGCCCCAGCCCCGTTCCCCTCCCCATGGGTTTGGTCGTAAAGAACGGATCGAACACCCGTGCCAGTTTTTCGTCGGGGATGCCGCAGCCGGTGTCCGATACCACGATTTCGATGCTTGCTTCGGATTCCAGATAGGACGTGCTGACGGCAATGGAACCGTACTGCTTGCTTTCATGGGCATCGATGGCGTTGGTGATCAGATTGAGAAGCACCTGCTGCAACTGGGAAAGATCCGATTGAATCGGCGGTACCTCCGGGGAGAGCCGCTCGAAAAACGTGATGCCCGAGGATTTGGCTTCACGGGCCATCAGTTCGATCACCTCGCTGATGAAGGCATTGATGTCGATCGGCTCGATGACCGACTGGGTCCGGCGGGAAAACCGGAGCAGATTGTGGGTGATGTGTTTGCACCGCTGGATCTGGACATCGACCTGATTCATGGAATCCTCCAGCTGGGCCAGAAAGTCCGCATCCATCTCTCCGGCCCGTTGCAGCGCGTCCATCACCAATTGCCGCTCCGTGGAAATGATCGCCAGAGGATTGTTGATTTCATGGGCCACGCCCACGGACAGCTCGCCGATGGATGCCATCTTGCTTGCCTGGATCAGCTGGCGGTTGAGGGTTTCGGCCTCATCGTCCCGGCGCTTGACCAGTTTGAGCATGTAACGGGTCACCAGCATGGTAACCACGAGAATCGCAATGGCGCTCACATGCAGAAAGACCAGAACGGCAAAATCGACCTGTTTTTGGGCGCCGAAAGCCTCGTCCAGGTCCTGGCGGACAACGAGCATCCACTGGGGGGTCTCCAGCCAGGCGGTGCTCACGATCTGACGGACCTGACGTTCACCGTTGAAACCGGCATCGGCGGACTCCTGGCGAACGCGGATGCCGGGGTGCACCGCACCGGCGGCCATGGAAGCGGTCTCCATGATCCGGCCGCTGTACCGCGGCGTGGTCTGGTAGACGCTCTCTTTGTTGACGAGGAACACCTCCCCGGTGCGCCCGATCATGACGTGTTCCACAAGGGCCCGAAACGCCTCGGTGTCCACCGTGGCCCGCAGGATCCACGGACCTTCGGCATCCTCACCCCGGACGGCAATGATGAAATGGGGTTCGCGACGGAAACCCATGAACATGTCGCTGATGTAAATTCCCTTTTCCATGACCATCTTGAACCAGTGGGTTTCCCGGTAATTCTTGTCCAGCAGGTCATACGGCCCCACATAGGCCAGATGGTTTCCCTGGGAATCGATCACGCCCAGGTCCGTCAGGGTCCACTGTTCCCGGTTGAAGTGGTCGAACAGAAGCCTCAATTGCCCGGGTCGAACCAGATCCTGACGACTGTGGCTGGCCGCCATCAGTTCGAGTTTAGAGCGGTTTTCCTTGAAAAACAGTTCGATGACCTTGCGGTGGTGCTGCACCTCGTTGCGAAAGGCCGCCATGACCCGATCTTCCGCAAAACGATGGTATTGGGTCCGCATGCCCCACCCGACCAGCAGCAGCGGCACCACGGAGCAGACCAGGGTCAAAACGATAAACCTTCTGAACAGCCGCTTGTAGCGGTCCTGCCGATCCCGGTCCTCATCGGTGGAAGGGGGCGGGGCCGCGACGGGTTGGGGTTGCTGGGTCATATCTCCTCCTTGGCTCATGGACGGATCGGTTCAACGGTCCAAACCGGCCGATACCCGATCGATACATCAAGGAGCATGCCAACGGGGCCGGCGGCCTCGCGTTTCATTTAGACCTTGATTTATCAAGGAAAATTCGGTCGGGCGGCAACGGGTCGGGCCGAAGTCCCGCAAAGATGTCCACGAAGGGATGACAGGGGTGTCTCTCCGGTGGGGGCGGCAGGGGTTCCGGGACTCAAACCGAAAAAAGCCGCATCATGCCAAAGAGGGCCAGAAGGGACGTTGAACCTCGATCACCTTGGAAACGACCGGGGAAGTCTTTCTATCGTTGCGGCTTTTCGAATCCGGGCCCGGGGCGTCCTCATGGTCCAGGCGGCACAGCTGCTGGAGAAAACAAAGGCCGCATTCCTCGATGCCTTTAACGCTGTAGCCGCCTTCCAGAACGAAGGCGATGCGTCCGTGGCACACCTGTTCGGCCGCCTGGATCAGCATGGCGGTGATTGCTCCGTAGCCCTTCGGCGTGACCTGCATGCCTCCCAGGCGGTCGTTGAGATAAAGATCGAATCCCAATGAAACCAGCATGAAATCCGGCCTGAATCCCCGGGCCAGGGGTGCGATGAGGCGATGAACCACTATGGTAAAGTCGCGGTCGCCGGCGCCTTTTCCCAAGGGGATATTTACGGTGAATCCTCTGCCCGGACCGCTGCCGATCTCACCGATGCTCCCTGTCCCCGGATAGGCCGGAAATCGGTGGGTGGATACAAACAGCACCGAATCGTCTTCGTAGAAAGCGGTCTGGGTTCCGTTGCCATGGTGGGCATCCAGATCGACGATCATAATGCGGGCCATGTGGTGACTGTTTTGAAGGTAGCGTGCGGCCAGGGCCACATTGTTGAGCAGGCAGAAGCCCATGGCCCGATCCGGTTCGGCATGATGGCCGGGGGGCCGGACGGCAGCCACCCCGCGCCGGGCCCGTCCGTCGCAGATGCCGTCCAGCATGCGAAACACCCCACCCACGGCCAGGCAGGCCACTTCCCAGGAGTGTGCGGTGGTCTGGGTGTCCAGATCCAGGGTGACGAGCTGTTTGCCGGCGGTTTTTTCCAGCCGGTCCAGGTAGGCGGGGGTATGAACCCACAGCAGCTGTTCATGGGTTGCCGGAGCGATGGGCGTAGAATGCCAGCGGCCCAGAACGCTGGGGTGGGACAGGGCCCGCCGGAAAGCCTCGAACCGCTTGGGGCTTTCCAGGTGAAAGATGTTTTCCAGGTGCAGGGCAAAACGGGCATCGTCCACGACAAGGATCGTGGTTTTGGCGTCGGCGGATTCTCCGGCGATGCGCACTTTGCCCGTGCGCGTGGCCAGGTCGATGAGGGCTGCCGCTTCCGGAATGCGGGCCTGATGTTTCAGCAGCAGGGCCAGGGCCGTGGTTGCCGGATAGGGTTGCCGGCGGGACATCAGGCAGCGTTGGATAAACGCCAGCTTTAAATGGCGCTGCCGGTTTTTGCCCAGGCCGTAAAGCCCTTTAACCGTCGTTTCGATGAGGGCCTGGACCCGTTCCTGCTGATGGCGGGCTGGCGGCCGGCGGTCATCCGCCAGATCCGCAATGGCGGCCGGCAGATACCCCTGGGGCGATTTGAGCACATAGCGGCACAGCCGCTGTTCCCGGAAACCGCAGCTCAGATAAAACCGCCGCGCCCCCACCTCTCCGTCCAAAAAGATATGGCAGACCTGCGGATAAAATGTGTGCCACAGCATCCAGCAGCCGGCCAGCAGGAAGGTCCCGATTCCGCGGGCGGGCGTTTCGGTGTCGTCGTATTGCGGGCGGCAGCGGGCGATATATTTGATTTCGAGGCGGGCAGCGGCCGCTTGCCCGTGCAGGCGAAGCTTGACCAGCCCCAGGACCTGATGCCGGGAAATGCACGCGTAGATCCACGGCAGGCTTCGATCCGACCAGCAGCGCAGGATATAGCGGACGTTGAAAAACTCGAAGCGTTGTCCGGCGATCTGCAGCAGCATTTGCCGGTTGAGCGGCAGCGGCATGAAATAGGCCGGTTGGCCGTTGGCCAGGGATCCGCAGAAGTGGGGGCCGCGGTCGTCGCAAGCGGGGATCGGCAGCGGTGCATCCAGGTCGGCAGGGCGGTTGCCCAAGCGGCGCATTTCGTAAGCCACCACCGCAGCGGCACCGGCCTGCCGGATGGCGCCGGCCAGCTTCCCGAGATCTCCCGCTGTCCAGCGCTCCCCGCAGATCTGTTTTTCCCGAAGCTCGCCCCATTTGAAGACCAGCGATTGCTCGAGGGTGGCAATGCCATCGGCCACCATGGCGGTTGCGGGGATGTCCACCCGCTGCCCATCGAAGTAATAGTGAACCGCCCAACCGCTCTCCGACCGGACCGTGGCGGTCTCTATGGCGGGGACGGCGATGCGGGCGTCGTCGAACAGCGTCCTCAGGCCGTAGCCGGTTTCGCGGTCGACGGCATAAATGGCGTCGATGGCCATTTTCAATTGTTCGCGCCGGATCATGAATCCTTGGCAGTCCGTACTTTCCGGTCGGCATCCGCAAATCCGTGGAACTGTTTGGGCAGCACCATTCTGAACGCCGTTCCTTCGGATGATGACCGCAACAGGATCAGCGACCCCCCCAGGGCCTGGAAAATATCCCGGGCCACCGGCAGTCCGAGGCCGGTGCCGTCGGTTTTGGTCGTGAACAGGGGTTCGAAAATCCGCTCCCGATCTTCGGATCCGATCCCGCAGCCGCTGTCGGTGATGGTGACCGCCACCTGGGGCCCCTCGTCCTTGATGTCGATATGAATTTCCCCGTGCCGGTCCACTGCGGTCAGGGCATTGAGAAGAATGTTCTGAAAGGCGTGCCGCAGTTTGCCAGGTTCGGTCCGTATTGCGGGAACATCCTCGTCAATATCCCATACCACCCGGATACAGCGCAGGGCCAGTTCCTTTTTCAGCCAGGTAACCACGGTCTGGATCAGATCGACCGGTTGTACATCCGTAATCACGGGCTGCCGGGGGCGCAGATTCTCGAGAAACTGCTTGAGGCGTTTGCGCCCGGTAACGGCCGATTCGCGGATTTGCTTGAGATCTTCGGCAACCGGGGAGGCGTTCTCGCCGGACAAATGGCTTTCCAACCACTCGGCGGCCACCGTGATGCTGGCCAGACGGTCGGTGATCTCTTCCAGAAAACCGATTCCCAGCTCCATGGTCGACGCCATGTAGCTGCTGCGCTGCATCTGGGCATTCAAATGATGGATGCGCTGCCGTTTGGTTTCCAGGCGCTTGACCAGGCTGTCGGCGGTGAGCAGGACCAGGGAGCAAATCACGACCCCCCCGAGAACCAGGCTCCAGATGGCGAAATAGCGCATCTCCAGCGCCGGGGCGAACACCTCTTTCGGTTTATAGGAAGCGCCCAGCACCCAGGGGACCGAAGAAAGCCAGGTGGTCAGCTGGAGATGCTCCTGCTTTGTCTGAATGGTAACGCCGTCGAACTGTTGCTGCTGCCCCAGGCCCGAAGCGACCATCAGGGGGCGGTCCGGCTGCAGGCGGGCCTGATAATCGCCTTTTTGGTCGATCAGAAAGACGTCCGTTGCCGTGAAGGCTTTCCAACTGGGCTGCAATTGCCGCTGAAGGTCGCCGCCGTTCAGGCTGGCGCGGACGATCAGAAACGGCGGACCTTTTTCACGGCGTACGGCAATGCTGACGTGCGGCACCTGTCGATAGCCCAGTTCCAGGTCGCTGATCCAGACGCCCGTGGCGCCGGCCCGTTGAAACCAGGTGCGGTCGGCGTAGTTGCGGGTTTCCCGGGCCAGGTGCCCCTGGTGGACGAGCTGGTTGCCCTGAATGTCGAATACTTCCAAATCGTTAATCCAGGGGTATTTTTCGATCACAGTTCGGGCATAGGCGTCGAACTGCTCCTGTACCGTGAGGATATCCGCTGGCATTTGGGCCACCAGCTTGAGGGTTGCCACCCGGTCGCTGAACAGGCTGTCCAGCTGTCTCCGACGGGTATCCGTGTCGTGGACGAGCATCTCTACGGTTCTGTCTTTGAAAATCGATACCGAATAAAAGGAAAAAATGCCGCCAATCACAATCAGGGGGATAAATGCCGCGCCCATGAGCGCAATCACCACCCGGTTCCACAGCCGCCGGAAATGGGGATAATCCTGTTTCATATGACCTCGTCCTTCCGATTTTGATCCATCCGGCTTGGAGGGCCTTCCAGATAGACCAAAACATCCTTGAGCTGAATGACGCCGAGCACCTGTCGGTTTTCGTCGATAACCGGCAGGGTGTGAAATCCGCGTTCGATCATGGTCGCCGCCACCCGGTCGAGGGCCGTTTCGGGTTTGACGGCAACGGTATCCGGATTCATCACATCGCCGACCGTCAATGCCGGCAGCCATTGCGGGTTGGACGACAATTGCGCCCAGGTAATCCCACCGCCCTTTGCTCCGGCAACTTTGGCCAGGATGTCCGCTTTGCTCAAATGACCGGTCAGGCGTCCATTGCCATCGACGATATACAGGGTTTCGCCCCCCATCCGGGGCAGGCGGTGGTTGAAAATCGAAACGGCTTCCAGCAGCGGGTCCGTATCCGCGATGCGCCGAAACGCTTCCAGGACCAGTTCTCCGGCGACGCTGCGGGGCCAGAGTACCGGGTTGCGCCGGATCTGTCCCGCTTCACAGGCCTGGTTCAGTTTGGCTTCGAGTTCTTCGATGCCGCAAGGTTTGATCAGGTAGTCGAAAGCGCCCTGGCGAATGGCCTCGATACCCGACTCCAATGTGGCGTGTCCGGTGAGGATAATCACGGCCGGGGGCTGTTTTTGCTGTTGAATCCGGGCCAGGGTGGCCATGCCGCCCAGCCCCGGCATGCGAAGATCCAGCAGCACCGCATCGAACCGCCGGGTTTCCATCAGGGTCAGGGCCTGCCGTCCGTCCGTGGCGGAGGCCACTTCGAAATCCCGTGCTTCCAGCAGTTTTCCCAGCTGGAGCACAAAACGCGCTTCATCGTCCACCAGAAGCACCCGCCGCCCTGCTTTGCCTTCGCGTCTTTCAACCATGATCGGTTCTCTTTAGAAGGGGTGATTCCTGCCCACCGGGGACATCGCCGAAAACCGGGAGGATACATATTGGCCGGCGTTTGTCTCCCGTGCTTGGACACCATGGCTGCAGGCCAGGGGCAACCGGCATCCGTTGGGTCCGAAAATCCACGGCGGCAGCGAATAATCGAAGGCCGCGGGGAAAAACGGAATCGCTGTGGCACTTGGCTTGCAGTCTTTTTTGATCATGCAAACCCAAACCCTCAACCGTGTCGGAAAAATTATGCTTCCCGTTACCCGGGAACTGGCCCTGGAGCCTTCGGTGCATCTCGACGACCCGGTGACGACGGCCATTGAGGTTATGCTCAAGCACAATCGCGACACCATCGCGGTATTCTGGAACAAGCGCCCGGTGGGCCAGGTTCGCCTGCGGGACGCTTTCGCCGTGGTCGGCATTCGCGTCTTCTGAAGCCCTGACCCGTCGCCACGATTTCATTCCCCGGCCTCCGGATGACGATACTCCTCGGTCGTGATGCCCGATTCTTTCATGAGGCGATGCAGGTATTGACGCTGGATGCCCGCCTGCTGAGCCGCCCGGCTGACATTGCCCGCGTTGTTGCGCAAAAGCTGGTCGATGTAATGCCGGTGGAAGAGATCGATCATCCGATCCTTGGCCTCCCTGAAGGGCAGATCGCCCATGGTCGGCGGGAAGGCGCCCGGCGTCTCCGAATGCGGCTCTTCCAGAAAGAGATCCTCGGTCACCAGGGTGTCGGTGCGACAGAAGATGACCCCCCGCTCGATGATGTTTTCCAGTTCCCGGACATTGCCCGGATAGTCCCGGGTCATGAGGCGTTGCATGGCCATGGGACAGATCCGGGTAATCGTCTTGCCGTTCAGGGTCGCATACTTTTTCAAAAAGTGCTGGCTCAACAGGGGGATGTCACCGCGTCTGTCCGCCAGCGGGGGCATGTCGAAATGGATGACGTTGAGGCGGTAGTAAAGGTCTTCCCGGAACCGCCCGCGGGCGATCTCTTCATTGAGCATGCGGTTGGTGGCCGCGATGAACCGGATGTCCGCCCGACGGATCCCGTTGCCCCCCACCGGCCGGTACTCGCCCTCCTGAATCAGGCGCAGCAGCTTGGTCTGCAGGACGGGGCTCAAATCCCCGATTTCATCCAGAAAAAGGGTGCCGCCATGGGCGTCTTCGATCATGCCCCGCTTGTCTTTCCAGGCACCGGTAAACGCGCCCTTGACATGGCCGAACAGCTCGCTTTCCAGCACATTTTCGGGAATCACCGTGCAGTTCAGGGTGACCAGGGTCTTGTCCCTGCGATTGCTGGAAGCATGCAGGGCCTTGGCCACCAGTTCCTTTCCCGTGCCGCTGGGGCCGGTAATCAGGACGGTGCCCTGGGTCGGGGCGACTTGCTTGATCCGTTCGAAGATCTTGCGCATGATCGGCGTGCCGCCCAGCAGCGAAGCGAATCCGTCTTTTTCCTCGAGGGCGGCCCGCAGCACCCGGTTCTCCCGCGTGACGGACTGAAAACTCATGACGTTTTCGATCGTGACCAGAATCCGTTCCCGGCGGAAAGGCTTGGTGATGTAATCGCAGGCGCCCTTGCGGGTCGCTTCCACCGCCGTTTCGATGGTGCCGAAAGCGGTCATCACCACAACCGCAACGGTCGGGTCCAACGCTTTTATTTTTTCCAGCAGATTGATTCCGTCCATTTTCGGCATTTTCAGGTCCGTAATCACCAGATCGACGCCACCGGTTTCGATCCGGCCGAGCGCATCGTGCGGATCCGACGTGGTCTCCACCCGGTGCTCGGTATCTTCGGTAATGATGCGTTCGAGCAGCAACAGCATGTCCCGCTCGTCATCCACCACCAATACGCAGCCTTTCACGATGCCTCCTTTGGATGTTGGGGCAGCTTCACAATGAATGTGGTGCCACTTTTATCGCCGGGCTTTTCAGCCACCCGGCTTTCGCAGTGAATGGATCCGCCGAACCCGTTGACGATGCCGTAGATAACGAACAGTCCCAGTCCCGTGCCTTCGCCTTCGGGCTTGGTCGTGTAAAAAGGCTCGTAGATCCGGTCCATGCTCTCCTCGCGGATGCCGCAGCCATTGTCCGCCACTTTCACGACCACCTGCCGGGAGCCCTTGTCCAGAGCGGCCGAAATGGATAGAACACCGCCTTCCGGCATGGCATCCACGGCATTGTTCATCAGGTTGAGAAAGACCTGCTGCAGCTGCCGGCAGTCCCCGTTGACCATGGGCAGCCGCCTGGCGATATCGGTTTTAACGGTGACGGCCCGGCGCTCGATGCTGTGGCGGGCCACGGCGAGAATTTCCTCCAGGCACTGATTCAGGTCGGCGCTTTTCTCCGATACCTTGCGATCCCTGGCAAAACTGAGCAGGTTGTCCACGATCTGTTTGCAGTGCAGCCCCTGACGCTCGATGATTTTCAGGTCCTCGTACACCTGGCTGCCCGGCTCCTGCTTGCGTACCAGAAGGTCGCAGAAGCCAAGGATGACGCCCAGCGGGTTGTTGATTTCGTGGGCCACCCCGGCGGCCAGGGTTCCCAGGGCCGCGAGCTTTTCCGTCGTTACCAGGCGGCGTTGGAGCGTTTTGTTTTCGGTGACGTCCCGGGCGATGCAAAGAACTAGATGAATCTCGCCGCTTTCGTTCTTCAAGGGCATGTAGTTGGCGTTGAGCCATACCGGCGGATCCACGGTGCGGATTTCGATCTCCTCGCGGACGCTGCGCCCGGTGGCGAACACCTGTGTTATCGCCTTGATGTTTTTTTGGGCCACGTCTTCATCCAGCAGGTCGGCCAGGGGGCGGTCGATCAGCCGTTCCGCATCGCTGCCGAAAAAATTGGCGGTGTAGCTGTTCACCGATTTCAAACAGACGTCTTCGTTGAGGGTGAAAATGAAATCCTCCGCGCTCTCGATCAGCAGCCGATAGCGTTCCTCGGAGCGCTTCAGCGCCCGGGTGCGCACGTCCACCACCTTCTCCAGCCGCCCGGAAAAGCGGATCTCGAACAACAACAGGGCTGCAGCCGCGGCCCCGACCACCAGAATCGTGACTCCCTGGAGAACCAACTGCCAGCGATGGACCTGGCCCACGGCACTGGCGATCTCGTGAATCGGTGCGACCACGGCGACGCTCCAGAACTGCTTCGGTTCCTGGGAGATATGGATGGGGCAATAGGCGATCAGCTTGGACATCTTTCCGGCCAGCCCCCGATGCCAGGCCGATTCATAGGTCCCGGTCCCCTCCCTTCCCTGGAGCATCTCCTGTTCCTGAATCCGATCGATTTGAAAGAAGCTCAGGTCCGGATAGGTCTCCCGGCGGATATCGAAGGCGTTGTGACCGATATAGTCCGTATAGGGATGGTAGAGAAAACATCCGCTTCCATCGATGACCCAGGCATATCCGCTGATACCGGATCGAACTCCCGTAAGCAGAGGCGAAAGAAACCAGGCCAGGTTCAGTCGAAACATCAGATATCGGCTGCCGGCGGAGCCGAAGGGGGTGATCAGATACAGGTAAACCCGCGACCCGGAGGCCCGGGGATACGTAATCCGGACCTCTCCGGATTCCGGAAGCGGCAGGGCATCGGCATCTGGAAACGCTTGTGCGGAATCCACCAGCAGGTTCCCATGGGAAAAGACGGCCATGGTTCGGGTCTCGCGGTCCCACAGCCGGATTTCCTCGACGCCGGGCCGGGAGAATTTTTCCAGTTCGGGCCGCAGGCGCGCCAGCAGGTCCACCGGATCGAATTGGGCTGCGGCCGCGCTGCCGGTAAGATTCAGCAGGTCCTTTTCCAGGGTGTTGAGGGACGTTTCCACCAACTTCTGGATGCTCCGGGCAACGGTGAGCTGCTCCTGATTGAACTGGTCGCTTACCAGCGCGATCATCCGCCGACCGAACAAAAAATGAACGCCGGCGGCCGCTATGAGGATCAGGGCGGCAACGACGGCAATGGCCCGGATGCGTATTTTCTGCCGTTTAATCAACGAATCATTTTCCATGGCTACGCATAGAGCAATTCATGTGCCATGAAAAAATCGACCGCAGCGACGATAAGAACCTATAAAAACGGGATTATCAAACGCTGTGGGTCGTTGCCCCCCGTTCGGTGGGCTGTCAAAAATTTTTACCGACTGTCAATTGCGATGATTGCACCGAACCACGGGCGCTAAGTACACCTAAATTTACGAACAGGTGTACTTAGGCGCAAAAGAGGGCGATGAGCGCAAACGCCAGGCAACCCACCCAAACGGTGTGGCTCACCACCCCCTTTTTAATCGGGTGGAAATGGGCGTCGGGTCGCCGATGGCCATGGGAACAGACATACTCCACCACGGTTTTCCCCGAGCGTTTGGAAGTACGCCGGATACGTTTGACCGGCTCACCGCAGCAGTCGTCAACGGTGCTTTTTGCGGGGGCTTTGCAGGTCAGGCGTGTTCCAGTCAGCAAACTGGTCAGATTGAAAATCCAGTTCCAGGAGAGAGCGAAGATCAAAAACGAAAGCAGCATCAGGATCACATGGTGTTGCGTCACGCCTATTCCGGACAATGCGGCGCCCATGTTCGACGGTGTCAGCGGCCCGTCCACCGTTCCGAAAAGGCCGAGATAATACAGGATGAAACTGGCGCCCATGACCACCATGGTTAAACCGAAATTGTGCAGACGACTGCGCACCAATCCTCTCCCGGGTTGACCGCCGCCGATATAAACCGATGGATTCGCATGCTGCTCGTTCATCTCTTACCCTCTCTTTTTGATCCGTTCATGGTGGAAAATCGCCCCCGGCCGATCATGGGCCGGGGGCGTGATTGGAACATCAACCGCCTGCCAACTTCCTCATTACATCCGGAATCACCTTATAGAAGGCGTAGGCCGTCAGACACAGGCAGTAAGCCGGCACCACGATCTTCCACAGTTTTTCAGGGAACACGCGGGTCATATAGGGAGCCGCTACGGCCGAGAACATGGTGGCGATCATGAAGCTGGGCAGCAGAACATAATCGATGGTCACGCCGCTGCCCAGCATGAAGATCCAGGTAACGACCGCCAGGGTGCTTACCGTACCTTCGCTGATGGCCGTCACCGCGAGCATGCTCTTGACCGGCACACCGGCCAGCAGACCGCCGATGGTGACCACCGGTCCGTAGCCGCCGCCGCCGACACCCTTGTTGAATCCGGCCAGGGCCGCCCAAAGCACCATCTTTTTAGGCCTGTAGGGCCGCTCCTTTCTCGACTGGAAAAGGGAGACCGCGCCCATGAGCAGCAGCAGTACGGCCACGTAAAGTTTGATCCACACTTTGGCGATGTTGAAGATCTTATAGACGCCGACGATGGCAACGACATTGAAGAGTACGCCTGTGCCGGCAATGATAAGCCAGAGCTTGACCGTTTCACTCATGGGCGAGAACTTCCATTCCACGTTCTCGAATTCCCGGTGCAGGAATGCCCCCACCAAACCGGCCGCGCCCTGCTGGATCATGACCACGGGTACGATCTGTTTGGGGTCGAAGCCCACCATGAGCAGCAGCGGGGTCAGGGCCGTGCCGAAGCCCATGCCCGCCGAGGCATCCATGAACTCGAAGAAGGCCGCAATCAACACGACCGACCAGACGATGGTCCAATCGTTGCCCATCAGTCCATGTTCCACGACATACTTGGACGGCATGCGGACCGTGGCCTCGAAGGGGTTGCCCGCCAGCCAGATGCCCACGAAGAAAAGCACGGCAAAGACGGCGACCCCGCTACCAGCAGCCTTGACGTGGTTCCACTCGGGAATCAGACGCTCTAAAATGGTTTTTTTCTTGCCTTCGAGGTCTCTTGCGACCTCCCATCCGGCTAATTTTTCATTGCTTGTATTGCTCATCTATCCCTCCTTTATGCGCATGAAGATTGATACATCGATCTGGCGATACGATTTTCGAGACCTGATTTTTTCTTCTCCTTTGTTGAAGTGTTTCGCGGATCATCCAATTTCTACGTTTCCTTGCCTCGATCTGTTACAATCGCCATGCCAAGCACGCCAGGGAGAAAAAATATTTCAACAACATGATTTTATTATATATATTATGGTTGCCGAAAATGGCTGCTCGACGCTTCTTCTTCTCTGAATACTGCCAGTGGACAATGTGGATGGGAGTTGTCCTTTTCGGGAAGACATGAGAATTATGATATCCCGTCAGGAAGTACCGGATGCGGGGGGGGAGAGATATGCGAAACAAAAAAAGAGTGAACCCGTCCACCCGGGGGGCAACCGGATGGGCGGGTTCTGCGGGGAGGATCGCGGAGTCGATAGACAATGATCCGCATCCAGGGAAAGCGGAGAAAGAACTATCCTTGCTGCTCTCCGGAGATGGAAACGGGCTGGACATTGGCCATGTCCATTGCCGGCTCCATTGCCTCGACGGATTGCTTCCGCCGAACCAGCAGCCAGCGGCCCAAAGCGATGACGCCGACGGTGAAGAAAGCCATTACGGCATATTCCACGGCCTTGGTCGGATGCAGCCAGTTGTGGACTACCGGATCGGTGATCATCATTTCGCCGCCGACCTTGCCCAGGATACCGGAGCCGATATACAGGATGATCGGATAACGGTCCATCAGCTTGGCCAGCAGCGAACTCATGAAGACCACGAAGGGGATGCTCAGCGCCAGACCGAAGATGAGCAGAAAAAAGTTGCCATGGGAGGCGCCGCCCACGGCCAGCATGTTGTCGATTCCCATGCTCATGTCCGCCACAACGATGATCCATACGGCCTGCCAGATGTTGCCCGCCTCCCGGACGTTCTCGTCTTCGGCCCCCTCCACCAGCAGCTTGACGGCGATCCACAAAATGACGGCCCCGCCGATCAGTTTGATGAAGGAAATCATGAGCAGTTTGGCGACGAAAAACGTGCAGACCACCCGGACGAGAACCGCTCCGCCGGCACCGGCTGCGATTCCAAGGGTACGCTGGCGGCCGGTGAGCTTCTTGACGGCCATGGCAATGACCACGGCATTATCCCCGGCCAGTACGAGGTCGATGATGACGATGCTGACCAACGCCGAAAAAAACTGCATATTGAAATGAATTTCACCTAAAAAACCAAGATCCATATTGTCCTCCCTCCGGTTAGCGTCCCTGATTTGCTTCTTGTCCGTGGTTAACGCAACAGGCGTGCCTGGATTTGCAAAAATCGAATAATTTCGAATTTTCCTATGAAAACGAATGATTAGAAATTAGAAAAGTCTGACCTTCCCCGCTGATCGGAGCGACGTGTAACATCGCTGGAGACGATGCTGAAACCCGCAGGTGACAGGAGGTCAAGTTGGCAGGAACCCGTCAGTGGGTCCGGTCCATCTGCTCGGCGATGGACCGGAAGACCGCCAGGGATTCGAATTCCATTTCATCCCCGGACCGGTTGTAATCCGCGTAGGCCGAGGTTTTGGCGATCACCACCCGGTATTTCGGGTGGACATAGATAAACTGGCCATAGATGCCGATGGCGCAGTAATCCCCGTCGGGCGTCCGGGGAAGCCACCATTGATACCCGTATCCGAGGGGGGTCGACGAAGCCGGGTTGCCGGCCCCGGGCATGAGGTGGGGTTGGTCGGGCGTCACGGATTTTTTGATCCATTGAACCGGAAGGAGTTGCTGATCCCTGAAATTTTTGCCCTCATTGAGAAACAGAAGCCCGAACCGGGCGTAGTCCCGCAAAATGGCATTGAAACCGCCGAAGGCCAGCTCCATTCCATTGCCGTCGATAATCCAGAAGGCATCGGCTTCGGTCCCCAGTCGCGACCAGAGGCATTTTTCCATGTACTGGGACAGGCTCTGGCCGGTGGCTTCCCGCAGCACCATGCCCAGCACCTGGGTGTCCATGCTCACGTAGTGATGGAAGGTGCCCGGCGGCCGCTGGTTTTCCAGCGAAGCAACGAAGTCGTCCATGGCCGTGCCCAGGGCGAAGGTGCGCCCCATGCGGTTGATGTCCGAGTGGAAATCGGCATAATCTTCGTTGAACGCAATCCCGGAAGACATCTGGAGGACATCCTTGATTCGCACCCCGTTGTAGCCGGTGGTCTTCAACAGGGGGACATAGGCCGTCACCGGGTCGGCAAGGCTGTCGATCAGTCCTTCCTGGATGGCAAACCCCACCAGGGCCGAAACCATGGATTTGCAGACCGACCAGGATATCCAGAGGGTTTTGGCATTGTTCCCCCGGTAGTAGCGTTCGAAGGCGATCTTGCCGTCGTGGATAATGACGATGCCGGTGGTGCCGGTCCTCTCGATCCAGGCGGCCAGATCATGTTGGCCTCCCTTATAAGGATAGGAGGCGGGCAGCTTTTTGCTTTCGTAGGGAATCCGGTAAAGCGGGCCGCTGCGCTGCACCTTGCGGGTATCGAAAAAGCGGGTCATGCTCCGGAAATTTTCCACAATGGTGGGCGGTTCGAACAGGGTCAGCACGAACCTCAGGCGCAGCAGGTCTTTTTTGTAGAACTGGCCGATTCCCAGCAGAATCAAAAGGAAAATCCCGATTCCGAATCCGATTTTTCGCCAGATGGATTTTTTTTGAAGGGGCACGCGTTTCCCCTATTTAAGAGCGGTTTACCAAATCTGCAATCATTTAACCATTGCATCTGTGAAAAAAAGTATATGCCATAAAAATTATTAAAATGGAAACGGCAGGCTGTGGTCCATTTTAACCATAATCCGATAAAGCGGATCGCCTATAATTTTCCTTTGAACGGCCAAAGAGCGACTCTCCTTTTTTGAAAAGTAAAAAGACCATTGCCAGCATCAGGGTAAACAGCACCCCGGCGGCCAGCGAGTGGCAAAAATTGTGGTGAGAATACCAGAGATTGGCATGGTAGATCGCTCGACCCGATCGCGACAGGTCGAACCAGCGCCCGATGGTGGCGTCGAACCCGGGCCAGCGCGTGATCACGTCGATGTCCGGCATCACCGCACCCACCGTGCCGCTCCCGATCACCAGCAGCGTTCGATACGTCGGTTTGCCGCAAAACGGTGCCATTGCGGTAGCGGCCATCGCACCGGACAGACAATGGGTCAGGATATCCATCAACGGCGCTTTGTCGGCAGCGTCAGCACGGCACGAACACCAACGGACGAGCGGTTTTGCAAGGCAATCTCGCCGCCGTGCAGGGCCGCCACCTGCCGGACCAGATTGAGTCCCAGCCCGGTGCTTTTGCGGCCGCTGTCGGGGCGCTTCAAAGAATAGAACTTGTCGAAGATCTTCTCCAGGGCGTAGGCAGGGATGGTCGTGCCGCTGTCGTCGATGCAAAGCTGCACGGCATGGTCGCCGGATGCCGAACGAATGACGATTTCTCCTCCGGGCCGGCTGAAGTCGATGGCGTTCTGGACCAGGTTGGACACGGCCTGGCGCAGCCAGAAGGCGTCGCCGACGACCCGCGTCGTTTCGTCGATATCGACCGATACGGAGATATTCCGGGCCATGATCATGGGCTGTTTGCTCTCGATCACGTCGCACACCAGACTGGAGAGATCGACCTTTTCGCGCCGGTCGAGCTGCGGCTGGTTCTCCAGCGCGGACAGGGTGAGCATGCGCTCGACGATGTCGCTGATCCGGCCCGCTTCGGTGTGGATATGGGTCAGAAAACGCCGCCGCCGTTCGGGGGGAACCTCCTCCTCCAAAAGTTCGGCCGAGGCGCGGATGGCGGAGAGCGGGCTCTTCAGTTCGTGGGTCAACTGCTGCACGTAGTGCTCCACGTAGGCCTTGCCCTCCAGGGTTGCCTGCATCTTCTGCAAGGCCCGGCCCATGATGCCGATTTCGGTGCGGTCCAGCCGCGGGAAAACGGCGGGACGGCCGTCGGACACGGTGTGGGCGTATTCGGTCATGCGTTTGATGGGCCGCGTGATCCAAAGGGCGACCAGGTAGCCTAAGGCCACGGCCATGACAACGGCAAACGCAGCCACCTGGATCATCCGCGGTTTGGCATGCTCCAGGAAGCTGTTGATGTTTGTGGTCGGCTTGCCCACGCTCAGTACGCCGGCAAGCGTGCCGTCGACCATGATCGGCGCGGCCACGATAAGCATCGAGGATGTCGGATCGTGCGGGTCGGCCAACGTGGTGCGCGCTCCGTAAGCCCCGTCGAGGGTCAGGCTGACGTCCCGCCAGCGGCGGTAGTCGGCGCCGACCTGGCCGGGATCACGGGAATGAAAGAGCACCCTTCCTGCGGCATCGGTGATGTAGACCACCGGGTCCACGACGGTTTTGGCGAGATGATAGATGCGCACGTCCAGGGGCCGGTTGTAGACGGCATCGAAGGTCTCATAAAAGCGGGCCGCATCGAAACGGCCGTCGGCCATCATGCGGCCCACCACGCCGGCCAGGATATGGGCCTGGTCCACCAGGGGGTCCTCCACCCCTTCCAGGTAGCGGGTGCGCAGCGTGTCCAGCATCCAACCCACCGGGACGGCGAAACAGATGCAGAAAATGACCAGGTAGCAGCCGAAAATGCGCAGTCCGAGTTTCATGACGGGGTGATATTTTCCTTCAGGGCGTAGCCGGTGCCGCGGTGGGTGACGATCGGATCGAGATCCGCTTTGATGCCTTTGAGCTTGGCGCGCAGGTTCTTGACGTGCGCATCCACCGTACGGTCCATACTGGCTTCGGGTTCGTCCCACACGGCGGCCATGAGCTGCTCGCGGGTAAACACCCGGCCCGGCCGACGGATCAGGATTCGCAGCAGGTCGAATTCGGTTCGCGAGAGTTCCAGCCGGCAGCCGAAGTAGTGGATGCGGCGCCTGGCGTCGTCCACGGCCCAGACCGTCTGTGCCGGCGAGGCGGCAGGGGCGTCCGAGCGGGTACGGCGCAGGACCGCCTTGACCCGGGCGGTGAGTTCCCGCGGGCTGAACGGTTTGACCACGTAGTCGTCCCCGCCGATCTCCAGCCCCACCACCCGGTCCACCTCCTCGTTGCGGGCCGTGAGAAAAATGATCGGCAGGGCGCTGTGGTGGCGGATCCGTTTGCACAACTCGAAGCCGTTGATGTCCGGCAGGCCGATGTCCAAAATTACCAGATCGACGGCATGTGCCGCCATCTGTTCCAGTGCCTCCTGCCCCGTAGGGGCCGTCAGCGGCGTAAAGCCTTCGGTCTCCAGGGCATATTGGATGGTATCGGCGATGGCCGGTTCATCCTCCACGATCAGTATCTTGGCCATTTAACGCATTCCTGTCGCAATGTACCGGGCAATGTGAACGTTTACCAGCAGACCGCCGCCCCACAGGACCATGGCGGCCGCCACCACCATAAGACAATGGATGCCGAAGTCAGACGGCGGTGCTTTGAAGAGCCGATTAACCGCCGGCACTCCCACGGCACCGAGTAAGTACCACCCCAAGGGCAGCCAGGGGGACCGGATAACGTCGAAAGAGCGGCATTCCGGTTCGAAGCGGTTTGCGAATCGGTTCATTATGGGCTGCAGTCCCTTAAAAAACAACCCCAGACCGCCCAGATAGATCCAGACGCCGGCAACGCGGTGCAGGGCATCCGGGGTGAGCCAGGCCGAGTAGATATCCGCCCGGTAAAGCGCCGTGGAGAGAACGATGCGCAGGGTGTTGACCCCCAGGGCGGCCAGATAGGCGGCGGCAAATGAAAACACCAGCCAGGCGAGCAGGCCGGCGAGGCGTCGCAGCCGTCCGAGCCCCAATAAAGCCGCCAGTCCGAAGGCCATGATCATGAAATTGATCCCGGCGCAGGCCGGCGCGATGACGATCCCCCGGCCGAAATCGACGTACCCGACACCGGCTTCCCACACCGGTTGCACACCGCCGGCCCACGCGGTCAGCCGGGCGGTGGGGGCCAGAATCCAGAGCAGATCTTCGGCCAGGGCCAGACTGTAATGGCGCTTGAGTACCAGCATGATAAGGACGGCCGCCGCTGCGGCCAGCAGACGGTTGAGGCGTTCGTGAACGGCGGCCATCTCCACTTGATTTGTGTTGGTTGTGATGTCCATGGTATGCGCCTTGATCGTAATTGCTGCGTCAGCGATGGTCGGCAGATCTGCGACGCCGCCAGAAGATCCAGAGCACAGGCAGCAACACCGCCGCCATCAGAAGGCCCAGCGCCGGCTCGGGGACGTTGCGGGCACCCACGGCCAGGTTGGACACATGCAGGGGCAGTGGCAGTGGTTGCGTCACGTCCCTGGCCGCCGCGGCGGTGTTTTCCGCTCTTTCGTGGACCGCGACGAAGCTGGTGTGGGCCGTAAGCATCTTGTAGGTCAGCCCGATGCGGGTCACCTGCGCTTGAATCTCTTCTTCGTCGTCTTCCTCCAACGCAACGTCGCTGAGGCGCTCCAGTCGCTGGCGGGCCCACAGAAAGGGTAGTGCGCGGTTGTCGTCCGACGGCGCGGCAGCCGAGACATCGAACGCCTCCGTATGCGGCCCTGAGCCGGTGGCACCCCTGACGGCGATGGTGCCTGTGGGCGCCCCGCGCCACTTGCCGCTGACGATCAGGGGCCGCTGGGCAAAAAGGTCGGCCTGTCGCAGCGGTTCCACGTCGTAGGCGTCGAACCCGTTGATATCGATTTTGATATCCGTGAGCAGCGGCGCCTCGATATAACGCCGGAAGCGGGCGGCAGCCGCCGCGGCTTCATGGGATTCGGTGACCACGAAGGGTTCACCCTGGCCGGCACGGGACAGCCCCTCGATCAGATGACGGTTGACACTGCTGCCGATGCCGAAGGCAAATAGGTTGCAGCTGCCCACCTGATCGGCGATCAGGCCGAACACCGGTTTTTCCGCGGCGATATAGCCGTCGGTGACCACAACCATGGTGCGGGCAATGCCCTCATCGTGGGGCAGGGCCAGGCCGGTCTCAAGCGCCCGGGCCAGTTCGGTGCCCCCGCCGCCTTGACGGCTGTCGATGAATTGGACGGCAGCCTGTACCTGGCCCGAATCGGCCGCAATGGAGCGGGGGGCAAAAAGCTGCGCCGCACCGGCGAACAGGATCACATTGAAGCGATCCTCGGGACGCAGGCCGTCCAGCAGGTCCTTCATCAGCAATTTCGCCGTGTCCAGCGGGAAACCGTGCATGGAACCGGAGACGTCCAGAACGAAAATATACTCCCTGGGCGGCATGGCCTCCGGCACCACGCGGACGGGGGGCTGGACCATGAGCATGAAGAAGTTCTCCGTCTCCCCTTCGTAGAGCAGCAATCCGGAATGGATGCGGTCGCCGCTGAGGCGGTAGTCCAGAATGAAGTCCCGGTTGCCGCCGTGGGATTCACCGGACGCCAGGGTGATGTGCGCCTGGGACGGGCCGGCCCAGGCCACATCGGTGGCGTGCGACGGGCAGGCCACCTGCTGGATGGGCAGGCCACCGGCGATGGAGACCTGGATGTCGAAGGTGCTGGTGGGCGCCTGGCCTCCGGTCAGGAAGGGATTGCGCAGCCATTGATGATGATCGTCGGCGCCGGCTTCGGGGATGGTCGAATAGCGCGGCCCGACTACCGTGGGGTAGACGAATTGGTACATGCCCTCCTCGGGCACCAGCAATTCGCTGTAGTGCAGCTCGACGGCGATGGCTTCGCCGGGCATGATATTGGCCACGTCCATGGAGAAGACATTGGGCCGCTGCTGCTCCAGCAGCGAGGCGCGCTTGCCCTCGGCCTTGGCGTCAGCAAAGGTTTTGCGGGCCTCCTCGCGCGCCTTGATGCGGGCTTCGATGATCTCCTCGCCCACGGTCATGCGCATGCCGTGGACCGCCGCTCGCGTGCCGGCCGGAAACACATAACGGGCGTTGATGGGCCCGGTGCCCGTATTGGCATAGGTCTGGGTCACGGTCACATCGGCTACCACCCCGCTGATCACCGCTTCCACAGCCGTGGATTTCAGGGGAAATTGCTCCTCCCCCTCCCCGCCGCTTTCAACGAAAAAATAGGGCGACAGGTGTCTGCCGTCCGTTTGCGCTTCCGCCGTTTGAATGCCGCCCCATATTGCTGCCAGAACCATGAACTGAAAAATCAATGCCTTGTGCATCATCCACCTCCTGTCTGATCGGTTGCCGCCGAAACGAATCCGTTTTCGGAGGCATCCTGCCCGGGGTGGGTGAAATGCCGATGAAGGTTGTGTGAAAAGCAGGTGAAAAAGCGGAGAGGGTTATGGATCGTCTGCTGCTGAATAATAGAAAAGGGCAGGCGCCGCCTGCCCCTGCGGGGAAAAATCGTGGCTATTCGGCAAGCGCCAACGCAACTGCCTTTTCTGCATGGATGAGGCTCGTGTCATATAGGGCCACTGATGTGTCTGCCTGATTGATCAACAGCCCGATTTCGGTACAGCCCAGAATCACTGCCTCGGCTCCGTTTTGGGCTAGGCTGTCGACGATATCGGCATATGCCTGTCTGGATTCCGGTTTGATCTTACCCAGGCAGAGTTCCCTGTAGATCACTTCGTGGACAAGGCGGCGGTCCTTCTCGCCGGGAATCAGCACTTCCAGGCCATACTTGTCCATCAGGCGCCCCTTGTAGAAATCCTGCTCCATGGTAAAGGCCGTGCCCAGCAACCCTACCCGCTGAATCTTGCTTTCCAGCAGCACCGTCGCCGTGGCATCGGCGATGTGCAACAGGGGGATTTCAACGGCTGCCTGGACCTGTTCGGCCACCTTGTGCATGGTATTGGTGCAGATCAGGAAAAAATCCGCCCCGCCGGCCTCGATGCTGCGGGCCGCATTGGACAGAATCCGGGCGGTACCCTCCCAGTCGCCGCGGTGCTGAAGCTTCTCGATGGGATCGAAATCGACGCTGTAAAGGACGATCCGGGCGGAGTGCAGCCCGCCAAGTTTCTTCTTAACGCCGGCATTGATTTCCCGGTAATAGGTCAGCGTGCTTTCCCAACTCATCCCGCCCAGCAAACCGATGGTTTTCATGGGTTTTCCTCCCGCTTGTCCGAAAAATGGATAAACCGATATTGAAGCGTTATCAATGCCTATACATGATAATTATCAGCAGAGAAAGGCCGTAGCTTGCTGGAAAATGTTGTTTCAGAGGAAGGTGCCGACCGAAGCCGTCCAAAAACGTTGACCCCGTTTCCCGGGCCGTCCGGGAAACGGGGTCAGTGAGGAACCCCTGCCATGGGTTTGCAGGCAAAATGAAAAAATGCTCCCTGTTAAGACAAAGAGCTTCGACGGTGATTGGGGCCGGAGCGTCTGCGTCGCCCCGGCCCCAATCGCCCCCTCTACCAGCCCGGCCGCCGCAGGTTCATGCGGAGGATTGGTTTGCTTAATAATAAACCTGCGGTGGCAAGACCTAGGCCGGTAAGACCGAACCTTCAGAACCCCCTTGATTCTATGGGTTCGGCCAGGACCGGATTACCCGATTGTTGTTGTCGCTGATGGTGATGGAGATGCCGTGATCGCCGTCCAGGCGATGGGTTGCACAGCTCACTCATGGATCGTAGGCGCGCACCGACATCTCGATTTTGTTGAGGATGCCCTCGTCCACATTCCCCTCGTGAATCAGGCTGCGCGCCGCCTGATTCACACTCATGTTGATGGGCCCCAGGTTGTGGGTCGTTCCCACGATCATGTTGGCCCGGGTGATCAGGCCGTTTTCGTCAGTGGAGTAATCGTGAATCAGGGTTCCGCGCGGGGCTTCCACACATCCGACGCCCCTGCCGGCACCCGGCGCCACCTCGGACCTGACGTTGGGGTCGGTGATTTCCGGATCGTTGAGCAGTTCGATGGCGTGCTCGCAGGCGTAGACTTCCTCGATCAGCCGGGCCCAGTGGTAGAGCAGGGTGGCCTGGGCCGGTCGGCCGAAGGTTTGCCTGAATTCTTCCAGTTCCGCCTGGGCCCTGGGGGTCGTCATCTTGTCGGCGATGTTGATGCGCGCCAGGCAATTGGAGCGGTAAATCCCTTTCGGTTCATCCAGATCCAGGGAAAACCCTTCATTCCAGCTTTGGGCATAGGGAAACTTGCCATAGGACCAGGGAACCACCTGTTCGGCCAGGTAATCGGTGTAGTCCTGGACATCGAAGTCCGTGTAGCTGCCGTCGGCTTTCATCAGACGCAATTTGCCGTCGTACAGATTCAGGGCGCCGTCATCGTCCACGGTGCCCAGAAAACCGGTCTTGATTACGCCCAGGGTCTGGACTGTATCCAGATATGGGGGAAAGACCTGAGTCTTGGCAAAATCGATGGTGTACAGGGCGAAATCCAGGATTTCCTGCATGTCCGCCAGCATCTGCTCGCGATCCTCTTCCAGCATGGGTTTGGCAAAGCCGCCCGTGACCCCGGCCACCGGGTGGATGGCCTTGCCGGCGAATTTTTCCAGGATCATCTTGGCCTTGAAGCGCATCCGGACCACTTTCTGGGCCAGTTCCGGATTGGCCTTGGCCACACCGATGACATTGCGCACGGCATAGTCGGCGTCCGGTCCGATCACGAAATCGGCGGCGGCCAGAAAGAAAAAGTGCAGCAGCTTGTCTTCGGCATGGGAGATGGTCTGCATCAGTTCCCGCAGTTTCTGTCCGGCCGGGGGCGGCGTAACGCCGAAACAGCGGTCCACGGCCTTGTTGGCGGCCAGGTGATGGTGCCAGGGGCAGATGCCGCAGATGCGGTTGACGATGCGCGGCAGTTCCTCGGCCGGCTTGCCTTCCACGAATTTTTCAAAGCCGCGCAGGGATTGAAAGTGCACCTTGGAATCGGCGACGTTGCCGGCGTCATCCAACTGGATGGCGATGGACGCGTGGCCTTCGATCCGGGTCAGCGGCGCGATATTGATCGTTTTAGCCATTTAAATAATCTCCTTAGCGTCCCGATTGGGGCCGCAACAGTTGATGCGCGCCGGAAAAGCGCAGCAGGGACGTACTTTCCGGCAGAGATTGGATATCGATGCCGTTGGATGCCAGGGCATTGAGCATGTCCAGACGCTGGTTGCCTTCATGGCGCACCGGGCCGTAGCAGCCCCGGCAGGGCACCCGTGCGGAGATGCAGCGCGGGTGGACGCCTTCGCCGCCGCAGCCGGCCCGGGTCACCGGGCCCATGCACAGGATCCCCTGCTCCAGAAGGCAGCGCATTTTGTCGATGGGTTCGCCGGGGGTAAACTTGGGCTTCTGCAAAAATCGGCGCAATTGCTTCAACTGGCCCTTGCCCTCGCGAATGGTGGGGCAGGTATCGCAAACGCTTTTCCCCCGCAGTACCGGCGGCTTGCCTTCAACCAGGGCGACCAGGGCGCCGAATATCTGGTCCGGATGCGGCGGACAGCCGGGCAGGTAAACATCGACCTTGATCTTTTCGTCCAGGGCATAGGCGGAATCCAGAAGCGGGGGAATGCCGTCCGTGGGGAAGGCCTGTGCCGGCGTGGTCGACTCGGTGCTGTAATACCGGTTCAGCAGGTCCTGGTTGGTGTAGGAATTGGACAGGGCCGGAATGCCGCCATGGGTGGCACAGGTGCCCAGGGCGATGATTGTTCCGCATTTTTTGCGCATCTCCCGGGCCACTTCCAGGTGCTCTTCATTGCGAATCCCGCCGCTGATGATGCCCACATCGGCTTCGGGGATCTCCACATGCCCGCCCTGGCCGGTCTGGCCGAAATATTTGTGATCCATGATTACCGGCATGTGTACAAAATCCACCAGGTTGAGCACATCCAGCAGACGCTCGCCCATGTCCACGATGGAAATTTCGCATCCTGAACAGGAATTGAGCCACTCGCTTGCCACTTTGACTGTCATTGGTTTTCCTTCTTTCTCCCGCTGCAACCGGCGGATCGCCGGGCTCGGGGCAACGGTTCAACCGGCGATGGTAACGCCGCTCCTGCTGCCATTGCGGCGAAACTGGCGAGCCGATTTCTTTTTACGCGCCGACCAGGCCCGCACTTTGCTCAGGGCATGGCTGGCGAAATTTTCTTCATCCGCGTGGGTCTGTTCTTCGACGGTTTTTCCGCGGGCATCGGCAAAGGCCGCCCGCCCCAAAGGTGTGCGGATGATGGTCGTCGTCCAGCCTTCCCGGGCACCGATGCCGCCGAAGGAGATGTCGGCAAACTCGGCCGAATAATCGCCACAGTAGCGGCAGGCCACCCGTTTCATGAAATCCAGCTCTTCCAGCGGAATCCGAACCGTATCGCCGCCTTTCAGGTGCACCTGGAAGGCCTCTTTGACATTGATGCGGGCCACGTCGTCCCAATCGAAATCGAATTGCTGGGCCAGCTTTTGCCGTTGGGTTTCGCCGAAAACGAAATTTCCTGAGCAGAGCAGGCCGAAACAGAATTTGATGGAATCCGAAGGCACAATGCCCAGGGCCTCCATGCGGCGAAAGGCTTTGATCTGGCAGGGCGTGCCCACCAGAGCCACCCGGTTGAGCCCCTTTCTGACCATGGGGGCGAATTCCTCGATGGAAGAATAGGTCAGATAGGCATCGCTGAACTGTTTCATGCCGTGGGAGGTGTCAAAGAAAAACCCCGCCGCTTTTCGAATCTGTTCGACGCTTGTGGCCAGGCAGGGGCGGCGCTGAAAGGGGCCGGCCGGTTCGGTCACGATGGCACCGTCGATACGGCCGGTTTCGAAAAGGTGAACCAGCAGCGCGGTGACGACGCCCCCATCTGTGGCAGCGGCACGAATTTCCGGATCCAGCGCCCGGGCGATGGTGGTTTCGATCACCCGCCCCATGGGAGCGCTCCAGGAGGCTCGCTGCCGGGTGATCTCCTCCAGTTCGTCGATCTCCGGGCAGATGGAATAACACAGGCCGCATTCGATGCACTTTTCGATTTCTCCGTAGCGGGGCTTGCCGTCTTCGTCCAGTTCCAGGGCGCCGTAGTTAACGGCATTGCAGAAGGTGACGCAGGCCCCGCAGCGATGGCAAAGACCCGGCTTCTGGACTTCCTGGATCAAATTGAAAAAGGTTTCCATCGTTCCTCCTATCCGGCCGCTGCCATGGGGGCCCGCACCGGGTTGGGCCCCAAGGATCGAATCGTTTCGGTAAAGGTCGTGACCACTTCGGCAAACCGGGGCGCTTCGGCCGACGAAACCCATTCCAGGGCGAAGCGGCGCGGATCGATGCCGTTGTCCGCCAGAACGATTTTGATAACTTCTGCTCTTGCCTTGGCTTTGTGATTACCGTCCAGGTAATGGCATTCACCCAGGTGTCAGCCCATTACGATGACGCCGTCGGCCCCCTGGGAGAGACTTTCCACCACCAGATCGGGCGGCACCATGCCGGAACACATCACCCGGATGGGGCGCATGTTGGGCGGGTATTGCAGCCGGGACACGCCGGCCAGATCGCCGCCGGCGTAGGCGCACCAGTTGCACAGAAAACCGATAATCACCGGTTCGAACGCTTGAGACATCTTTCATTCTCCTTGGTTTGCGGTTTGCCCCCGTCGGCGGTTCAACGGGAAGCGCGCGGACGATGGTCCATCCGTTATTTTTCGACCGATACCGTTTCCAAAGCCCGCTGCCGGACCGGTTCCAGTGCCGCCTGTACCTGAACCTTTAGCTGATCCGGGGTAAACCCGTGGACAACGATGCCGCCTTTGGGACAGGTTGCCTCGCAGATGCCGCAGCCCTTGCAGAGCGCACTGTCCGTGACCACCCGCCGAACCGGCGTGCCGTCGACGATCTTTTCCACCAGACCAATGGCCTTGTACGGACAGACATCCAGACACAGCGCGCAGCCGTCGCAGGCTTCGGTAACGGTCGATTTAATGGGGTCGAGCTGCATCGTTGCCTGGGAGAGGATCACGTTGGCCCGGGAAGCGGCCGCCTTGGCCTGGGCCACGGCCTCGTCGATGGGTTTGGGGTAATTGCACAACCCGGCCACGAAAAGGCCGTCTACACTCATGTCCACCGGACGCAGTTTGGGATGGGCCTCGTTGACGAATCCTTCCGGATTGACGCTGAACTTGAAGATATCCACCAGATCGGCGTTGTCGGTCGGTTCGATGGCCGCCGCCAGAATCAGGTAATCGGCTCGAATTTCCAGCGGCATCTGCAGCACGGGGTCGTTGACCCGCACCGCAATGTTTCCGTTGTCGGTGCTGACCTGCGGTTTGCTGTCCAGGTCGAAGCGGATGAAGACGACGCCCATCTGCCGGGCGCGGGCGTACAAGGCTTCCCGGGTGCCGTAGGTGCGCATATCCCGGTAGAGCACATAGACGTTCATCTGGGGGTTTCGGGTTTTCAGTTCGATGGCGCTTTCCACCGAATGGGTGCAGCACACCCGGTTGCAGTAGGGCCGGCGGGCATCGCGTGATCCCACGCACTGAATGAATACCGCGCTGTCCGCTTTTTGCAGCGCCTCCGGACGGCTGTCCAGCAGCGCGTCGAGTTGCAGATGGGTGAGAATGCGGTCGTTGGTGCCGTAGCCGTATTCATCCGGAACGGATTCTTTTCCCCCGGTGGCCACCACGGCAGCGCCAAAGGAGACGGACCGGCGGTTGCCGTCCACATCGATCTCACCGCTGAAGTTGCCTACCGACCCGGCCGCCGAGACCAGGGTGGTGCGGGTCGAAATTTCGATGCGATCATTTTCTTTAACATCTTGAATAAGCTGTTCCAGCAAGGGCCGGACGGCTTCGCCCTGGGCGGTGGTCCGTAGTTGCGCGGCCACGCCTCCCAGGCGGTCGCTTTTTTCGATCAGCAGCACGGGAAATCCCTGGCCGGCCATCATCAAAGCGGCTTTCATGCCGGACACGCCGCCGCCGATCACCAGGGCCCTTTGCTCGACATCCACGGCCACGGCTTCCAGGCTGTAGGCTACCGAAGACCGGGCCACGGCCATGCGAACCTGATCATTGGCCTTTTCGGTGGCCATTTCGGGCTGCTTCTGGTGAACCCAGGAATTCTGATTGCGGATATTGGCCATTTCCACCAGATGGCCGTTGAGCCCGGCCTCTTTCAACGTATCCTGAAACAGCGGCTCATGGGTCCGCGGTGTACAGGCCGCAACAACGATGCGGTTCAGGTTGTGTTCCTTGATTTTTTCGGCGATCAGGCTCTGGGTGTCCGTGGAGCAGGTAAACAGGTTGTTTTCCACCAGCACCACGTTGGGCAGGCCCGCGGCATACTGCGCCACGGCCTCTACGTCCACGACGTTGGCGATGTTGATGCCGCACGAACAGACGAACACGCCGATGCGGGGCGCTTCGTTTTCGATGTTGCGTTCTTCCGGGTAGGTCTTGGAGCGCGTCAGGGTTCCCTTGGCTTCGATGAGCGCGCGTCCGGCCTCGGCGGCCGCTGTCGAGGCCTGGGTCACGGAGCGGGGAATGGCCATGGGGGCCTGGAAGGCGCCGCTGACGTAGATCCCGTCACGGGAACTGGTGACCGGCCAGAAGCTTCTGGTTTGGGCGAACCGATGCTCGTCCAGGGCAATGCCCAACCTTTCGGACAGTTCTATGGCTTCCGGCGAAGCCTCCAGTCCCACCGAAAGTACGGCCAGGTCGAAATGGTCGGTTACTTGAGTCCCGTCTTCCAGGGTGTAGGTCATGGATACACCGGAGCCTTCGATCCCCGGATCGATGGTGTGGGGACGGGCGCGTACGAAGTTCACCTTTTTATCAATGGCGTCTTCGTAATAGCGCTCGAACTCCTTACCGTGGCTGCGGATGTCCATATAAAAAATGGTCTGCTCCAGTCCTTCGCCGGTAAGATGCTCGGCGGTCACCAGGGCTTGCTTGACTGCGTACATGCAGCAGACGCTGGAGCAGTATCCATTGTCGCAGCGGTTGGTGTTGCGCGAACCCACACACTGGATCCAGGCGATTTTTTTCGGTTCGCGGTGGTCCGAGGGCTTGACCAGGTGCCCCTGAAAAGGACCGCTGGCCGACAGCATGCGTTCGTACTCCAGGCTGGTGACCACGTCCGGAATCTGGCCATAGCCATAGTAATCCATGCCCGACGGATCGAAGGGGCGATATCCGGGGGAGAGGATCATGGCCCCCACGTTCAGGGTGACCCGCTCTTCCTTATCGTCAAAATTGATTGCGCCGGTGGGGCAGAATTTTTCGCAGGCCCGGCATTTTCCCTTGGTCAGATAGAGGCATTGCTCCGGATCGATCACATATTTCAGCGGTACGGTCTGGCCGTACTGAATATAGGCGGCTTTGCGTTTGGAAATGCCCATATTGAATTCGTCGTCGACCTTTTTGGGGCATTTCTGGGCGCACAGCCCGCAGGCAATACACTTGTCCATGTCGATATAGCGGGGTTTTTTGCGAACGGTGACCGTGAAGTCGCCTTTCTGTCCGCTGACATCGACAATTTCCGATAGGGTGAGAATCTCAACGTTTAAGTGCCGACCGCACTCAACCAACTTGGGTGAAACGATTCACATGGCACAGTCGTTGGTCGGAAAGGTCTTGTCCAGCTGGGCCATGACGCCGCCGATACCGGGGCTTTTTTCCAACAGGTAAACGTAATAGCCGGAATCGGCCAGATCCAGGGTGGCCTGGATGCCGGCAATGCCTCCGCCGACCACCAGTACCGAACCGATGGCTTTTTGTTTCATTGGCGCCTCTTTCTGTAATGCTGGTTGATTCAGCGATGGGACCGGCTGTGCCGCAGGCACAGTCAGGCCACTTTCGATCAACGATTCCACTGCTTTTGCAGCAATGCCCTTGGATTGAACGAATTGCAGCAACCGGTCCTTTGCAATCAGGTATTTTTTCCCCACCGTCGGTTGGGCCTCGAGCACACCGTTTTTGATCCAGTTGCGAATGGTATTGCGGTGAACCCCCAGGGTGCGAGCCAACTCTCCTGCGCGAATGGCGATCATACGGCCTCCTTTGCGATCATCTTCAGGACTCGGCGGCTCGCCTTTGTCACAGCCGCTGCCATGGCCGGCGAAAGTCCCGGCGAAACCTTGTCGGGGATGGTTTCGATCTGCCCGACGAGAATGCGAACGTCCATATCCGTATCCGTTTTCAACTCCTTGAGCATGTTGGTCGTCGGAAACTGGTGCAGGGAAAAATCGCTGGTCTTTTTGGGGTCCATTTCGTCGATGTCCATTTCGAACACCTCCCCCGGCCGTTTGCCGGCGCAGTCACCTGCATCGACGACAATCACCTGCTTCGGTTTTTCGTTCGCCAGGAGGATGTCGAACAGAAAATCGCGGATGGAGGTGCCCGCATCCAGGCATGCCGCATGGTCCGGCAAGGTGTGATTTTTTTCCAGATCGGCAATGACCTCGGGTCCGAAGCCGTCATCGCCGAACAAGGGGTTGCCGCAACCAAAAACAAGACACGGCTTGGTGTGAATCAGTTCTATCATGGAAGATTGCCCCGTCGTATTATGCAATTTGTGCGAAAAATATTGGTTCAGAACCAATCCAATTTATGTGCCGTTTTTCAAAAAATTTTTATTTTGTATTTTTACAATTAGATATGAAGTTAAAACGAAATTTTGCACAAATTGCATAATTGGGGCCTTTTCGCCCCAGTTGATGTAGAAGACCAGAATAATCCTTTAAAATTGATTAGATAAATGGTTGGGGTGGAAGGTGTTCAAAATGGGGAGTATAAGCCCCCTTTGATCGCCGATTTTTTGAAAGGAAAGTGATTTCATTCATGCGTCGGGCCGGTATGATCCAATCCGCCGCGTTTTTTCATTGAACTGAAAAAACTACCGTTTTTCTTGACAATGTTCCCAATTTATTGTTTTTAAGAGAAAAAGGGGCAAATGATGATTATGGCACAAGCCGCTGGGTTTAGTGATATCGGTAAAGTCCGCAAGCTAAACGAAGACAGTTTCCTGGTCAACGATTCCATCGGACTGTACGTCGTGGCGGACGGCATGGGAGGGCATCGCGGCGGAGGGGTGGCCAGCCGCATGGCCGTGGAGGCCATCGATGCCTACATGATGGCCGCTTCGGAGGAAATCGCCAAACCGAAAGACACGGCGCCGGCCGAAGGGGTGAATGGCGCCTCCCAGCTGCTGCGCAAAAGCATTTACCTGGCCAATCAAAGAATTTACAAGCAGTCCCTCCAGAATGAGGCCTGCCGGGGCATGGGTACCACGGTCTCCGCACTCTATCTGGCCGAAAACACCTTGATCACCGCCAATGTGGGCGACAGCCCCATCTACCTGCTGCGAAACGGCGAGATCGAAAATCTCTATACGCCCCACACCCTGCTTCACGAGCGCAAAAAAATTCCCAAATCGATGGAGGGCAAATTCTCCGAGGGGAAGCTGGCCCATATTCTTACCCGTGCCGTTGGTATTCGGTCCGATGTCGGTGTCGATTATGTGGAAACCCAATGCTTTGCAGACGACATTGTCGTGATTTGCAGCGACGGCCTGAGCGGCAAGATCACCCGGGAAGAGATCCGGGATCTGGTCTACCGGAACGATGCGGATGCCGCCTGCAAGAAACTGACAGAGCTGGCCAACCAAAGGGGTGGAGAGGATAATATCACCGTCATCGTAGTGCGGATAGAATCGACCAACGGCGACTCATCCAAAACCCTTCTGGGCAGGGTCTTTGGCATACCGGCATGGATCGCCTCACTTTTCCGATCAAAACAGCGCTCATAAGAAAAGCTGCCAGTGTTCGGCTGGCACGCAAAAGGCGGTCGAATGATCAGATTGCTGGTCAAATTCAAGGACAGAACCATCAAAGAGTTCGCCCTTGACAAGATTGACGCCCTCTCCATCGGCAGAAACCCCGGCCATCATCTGGTTATCGACAACTATGCGGTTTCAGGGAATCACGCGGTTATTCTGAAACAGGGCAATCGCTACACCTTAAAGGATACGAACAGCAAGAACGGTACGTTTTTAAATGGGCTGACCGTAGAGCAAGCCCCCTTGAAAAACGGTGATGTCATTACGATCGGCAAGCACACCCTGGTTTTTCTGGACCGTGGCCGACCGCGCCCGAGACCCGAACAAGGCGGGCTGAAAACCTCGTCTTTGCCCGGCGATCCGGGGCCCGACCACACCATGTTCATGGATACCGAGGTTTACCGCCGCATGTTGGCCGAAAGCGGCGACATTCCGGAAATCGAGACGGTTGCGGCCTATTTCGCTTTCCTGGCCGGAGGCAGCGGCCGGTACGACCTGGTCAAAAGCCTGGTGACCATCGGCAGGACCCATCGAAGCGATATCGTCATCGGCGGTTTTTTTTCCTTTTTGGCTGGTGATCCGGCCGCGGTCGTCAGCAAGACGCCGCAACACCATTACATCAACAGCGCCAGCGGTTGGATCAAACCGAAAGTAAACGGCCAAAGCGTACGAGGGCCGGTTCGACTGAAACACATGGATATCATAAAAATTGGTTCCGTGGTTCTTCAATACGCCTCAAGCAGCCAGCCAACGCAGTAGCGACGTTTCGGAATCATTGATGGAAAAAGCGTGAACGCGATGAAAAAATGGATCATTCTGGTTGCGTTTTCGATTGCCTGCACCGCCGTCGTCGCCTTTATTAAAGTCGGCGCGACTGTGGAACGACAGGTCATTTATATCAAGGGGGGCGAACCGGTCCTTGCCGACAGCATCAACCGGATGAACGATCTTATCCTGTACACGGTCGATGGAGAATCCGGCATGTTCATGAAGAGCGACGTCACCTCCATCGGAACGATACAGGTCCAAAAAAAGATCGCGCTGCTGAAAATCCTCGATCAAAAAAAGCTGCAAGCCCTGACGGCCATGGGGGTCGATCCAAAAACGGCCCGTTTTCTGGACAGCCGACTGCTGGTTTTTCTGGCTGCTCTGGCGCTGGCCTGCGCATGCATGGCGCTTTTTTACAAGGCCGCCGCCCTCGTGAAACAATCGCTGCCCGAATCCGACCGCCAGAGCGACCAACCCCCGGAACCCAATGCCGCCGGCATATTTGCCCAGGACAGCCACGAGTCCTCCGATCTGCGGGATATCGCCATGTTTTTTCTTGAGTTGTTCAAACTTCAGAAAGGCGTGGGCGAGGACACTCCCGCCCGGTTTTCCATGACATCCGATTCGGCCGCACAAAAGATGAAGCGATTCGAATTGGGCGTCAAGGGCAGCAACGACTGGCTGACCCGCCGAATGTCCATCGGCCCGCTGGGAGAAGATACCGGGAGCAAAAGCAAGTGCTATTATGTCATTTACGACACCCACATGGTCGTCAAAATCCCTCCGACGCCGATCACGGACATGGAAAAGTATGTCAGCGCCATCAGGAGGGAGGTGCAGATTGCCGTGCAACTGGCGCCTACCGCCTGCATCATTCCCATGGTGTCCGTGGTGCTGAACAAGGTCAAAACGCTGCCCTACATGCCGGATTGCAGCCAGGAGCAGATGGAAAAGCGGTATATCCGCCTGGTCGAGGGGCAGCCCGAATATCAGCGGTACCTGAAAATCGGGGATCGCTTCGCTCTTTTCATGGAGTTGTCCAACAGCTTTTTTCTGGGGCGCGTGATTGCCGAACTGCATGAATCGAAAAACAAGCTCGCCGATGAATTCCGCGAAGCCCCGGATGTTCCCTGGGACCAGGATGCATTCACCACCCGGTACGGCCTGGATGCCATGCCGGTATTCGAAGGGCTGCAAACCCTTTACCGGCAGTGTGAAAACGAAGCCAAGCGCGTTTTCCAGGCCTCGGGCGCAACCAAGCCGGTCCATGCGTTCCAGATTAAAAACTGGTTTCTCAACTGCCTGGCCGGCGAGGCGGTCGGCCAGGATGAAAAAGAGATTGATGGGGAGCTGTTAAAGCAAGTCGAAAGCGGATTCGCCAAAGTCTTCGAACTGCATCAGCAGGAGGTGGAGGATCTGAACCGGCTTCTCAAGACCCAGTTGGCCAGGAAAAGCTTTTTGCAGAGCCGGCTTCAGATCGAGAACATCGCATCCAACCTGCTAAAACTGCTCGATCAACTCAAGGAAAAGCGTATCGCCCTGCGGGACCTGAAGCCGGACAACCTGTTTCTGGATGCCAGTCCGGATGATTACCCCGTATTCCTCAACGATGCGGAATCGTTTGCCATCGGTGTTATTGACGTGGAGACGGCGATCTCCCTGGTTCCCGATCGCGACGGTTATGTTTCCCAACCGCTGCTGGGGGGAACGCCGCTGTATGCCACCCCTTTGCATGTATTGAAAAACAGAACCATTGCTGCCTGTTTCGGCGATGTGGCCGAGTTGCTCCACTTTCAGGACTGGTTCGCCACCATCGCCATCGTTTTCAAGGCTGTCAGCGGTAGAAATCTATTTCGCCGATCCGCCCGATCGTTTCCGGCCGTCTTGAAAATCCTTAAATCCGGCCCATCCAAATCCGATCCCGATGAAGCCACCGTCAAAGCCATGAGCCGGAAATTCTGGTCGGCGGCGGCCCAGGACATCAAAATGAGTCTGACGGAATTTTCCGGCCAGCTGAATGAACTGACCCTTGCGGTTCCCGAAGCCATGGTGCCTGCCATCAGCGCGGAGTTGAAGCGTGAAGCCGCCTGCCTCGATGCAGCCATTCGTAAACACGTCTCTTACTCGCCGTTGTTTAAAAGCGAAAAGAACAAGAAGTTTTTGTTGGAAGCCTCCAGCGATACCATCGCCAAGCAGATCGCCAAGTGGGATAACGCCCAGAGTCTGCCGGATCAGCATCGCCAGGTGGCGCCCCGGATGGTTGCCTTTTTAAGAAACCTGAGCCGGCTGAAATCCGGCCTGGTGGAAAAACGCAAGGCACTGGCCGATATCGATGTCCCGCCCCATGGCGTGTCCGCCTATTCGATTCTCGAAGCCATGTTCCAAATTACCTTCCGGGCCATGTACAAATCACAGTGGCGCGCGCTTCCTTCGCCAAAGGAAACGATCCCCGAAAAAGCGGCCCTGGAGGAAAACCGCTCCATGGTCACCACCATTATCAACGAGAGTTGACGTATTCGTAACAAACCCGATATTATCGGGATAATCCGTGGCGCTTCATTTTGGTGAACAGGGTTTTGCGGTCAATGCCCAGCAGCCGGGCAGCGTGGCTGCGGTGCCATTGATTCCGCTGTAGCGCCGCTTCGATTACCTTTTTCTCGTAGGCGTCCATCATGGACCGCAATGTGACCGAATCGCCTGCCGGTGGGATATCTTCGGCCACCGGCGCTTCAAAGGGCGATTTTAAGGTCTCCATCAGCTCGATTTTCTGCGAGTGGCAATATCGGATCATTACATTTTGCAGTTCCCTCACGTTTCCCGGCCAATCGTGCGCCAGCAATCGGTCCATTGAACGATCGGTAACGGGCGGCAGATTCTTTTTCCCTCCATAAAGCATCAGAAAATGGTCGATGAGCAGCGGCAGATCTTCCTTACGATTGCGAAGCGGCGGCATATAGATGGGAAGGATGTGGATGCGATAGAAAAAATCCTTGCGCATCATCTGCTTTTCCATGCGTTCCAGCATGTCCCGGTTGGTGGCTGCAATGATGCGGATGTCGGAGTGTTTGACCCGGTTTCCGCCAACCGGCGTATATCCTCCCCCTTCGATCACCCGTAGCAGCTTGACCTGCATGTGGGGGCTGATTTCACCGATTTCGTCCATGAACAGGGTTCCCTTGTGGGCGAAATCCACGTATCCCTGTTTATCTGCGCCGGCACCGGAAAAGGCCCCTTTTTTATATCCGAAAAATTCGGATTCGATCAGATTCTCGGGGATGGCGCCACAGTGGACCGGCACGAATTGCTCCCGATTGCGCAGGCTCATATCGTGGATCGCGTGAGCCACCAGTTCCTTGCCGGTTCCCGGTTCGCCGTAGATGACCACTGTAGCGTCAGTGGCAGCGGCGTTGAGAATCTGCTCGTACACTTCCTGCATGGGCTGGCTTTTGCCGACGAGACCGCCGAACTTACTGCGCTCGGTCATGGTGGAGCGCAGCAGTCGGTTCTGGCGGCGAAGCTGGCTTTCGTTTTTTTTCAGGGAAATCTCGGCCGTTTTTCGGGCCTGAATGTCCGTCACCATGGCCAACAGGGAGATGGATCGGTCAATATGGTGAATGGGGGCGTTCACGCTGTAGTACCAGCGGTCATTTTCGGGATTCTTGATCTCGAAGCGGACGGATTCACCGTTGAAAACCTGTTCCTGCACGCAAAACGGGCAGACTGCCGCACGGTGGTGGAGAACTTCATAGCAAGGTTTGCCCACGGCGTTGCGGCCCACTTTTTCCAGCAACGCTTCATTGAGATATTGAATTTTCAAATCCCGGGAAACCACATAAATCAGCCCCTCGAAACTCTCGACAATGGCCGCAAGAAAGGCCTTGCTCTCCAGAATCTGGGCCTCGGCCTGCTTGAGCTTCGTGATGTCCATGAGTGTTCCGATACTCTTGCGGGTGCCCGGAATCAGGTCCAGGGTTAAATAGACGGGCTTGATGGCGCCGCTGCTGTCTTTGATACGGCATTCCAGGTTGCGGGGCGCATCGCGGGTCACCGTACGCCGGTCGGCATGGTAGCCGGCAAGCCGGTCATGGTCCTCCTCAAGGAAGAAATCGGTCCATTTCATTTCTCCTTCGATATCCGCTTTGGAATATCCGGTGAGGCGTTCGAATTCGGAATTAACCTTTGAAATGGTCATATCCGCCTCTTTGACAAAGGCACCGGTTCCGGTGTTCTCGAATATCGCCTGGTAGCTGGCATCGCTTTGCTTCAAGGAATTCCAGCCGGGCTCATGATGGTAGAGCAGCCCTTCATACTCACTGATTTTGGTTTCCAAATCCGCTATTTGACGGCGCAGATCCGATTCAAGGCCGATATTCATAGACCAACCTCTTAACGAAACTGAAAATTGATTGTTGATGAGGCCATCAGAATTGAGGCTGAGACCGCTCAAAATAAAACGGCTGCCACGATTGCCTGTCACATTCGAAAAATATCGACTCGCCGGCAAAAAGTCAATTTTGCCGGACCTGCAAGCATAGCGGCGGGCAAAACCCGGCATGGAACGGTAATGGTCGTGAGCGTGGGTGGGCTCGGGTCGAATCAGCCGCGTGCGGCCTTGATACATTCCAGGATGGCGGTTTTGTCTTTAATCCCTTGCTCGGTTACCAAAAAATCGACGTGCTTCAGGTCCACGGTGTCGTGGGAGTGGGTCACCAGGTGATAGCAGACGTCGCCGTGGGTATGGGCTTCCACCTTGCGGTGAATTTTCTGTTGGGACGACGGGCGGTGGGAAAATTTCAACGTGTTGGCGAAGAGATAGATGGGCAGACGATTCAGGTGGCACAGGCTGACAATATTGGCCGAACCCACGGCCGATACCACCTTGAGGTCTTCGGTGATGGACAGGGCTCCCATGAACACCTTGTTGCCCTGTTCGATATAGTGGCTCAGGCTGTACTCGGGAATGATTTCCATGTCGATGTCCGCCTCGGACAGGGACTTGACCAGGCGGCGGGTCTTGGCCAGATCCTGTTTCAGGACGATCACCTTGAAATTCTTATGTAAAACTTCCCGTGCGAGTTTAAGCATGTTGGTCACATCGAAACTGATGGTGTGCACGATGATCGTATCGCCTTCGTCGATACAGGTCAGTCCCTGTTCGATCACCTTGCCGACCTTGGACTTGATCTTGTCTTGCTTGGACTGCAAAATACGGATTGCCCGTTCCTTGATCTCTTCGATGTTTTCGCTGATCGGGCCGTCCACCTCTTTTTCGAACTCCTCGATCAGATGGATCAGCGGGATCACCTTCGGTTCGGTATTTTTGATGGCCAGGGAAAGCTCCGAGTAGAGTTCCCGGACTTCCTCCACACTGCAGCGCACCTGACGGATGGATTCGATAAAGGCATTGATGGCCATCATGGTGACCCGGGAGGAACCTACGGTATCCTCATGGTCCCGGATCAGACTGCACAGAATTTTTTTATCTTCCGGTTTCATAGCGATATCCACAAATAAAGCATCAGATAGCCCGAGGCGATCGTCAGGGTGATCAGGGTGATGACCACGCTCTTGCGGGCAAATTCGATAAAACTGATTTCCTGTCCGAATTTTTTGGCCATCCCCACCGAAACGATATTGGCCGAAGCCCCGATCATGGTCAGGTTGCCGCCCAGGCAGGCTCCCAGAGACAGCGCCCACCACAGGATGTTGTTGGGGATGGGGTTATTTTCCAGCATCAGGTTCACGATGGGGATCATGGTGATGGTGAACGGGATGTTGTCCAGAAACCCCGAAACGATGCCCGATACCCAAAGCACCGTCAACACGATCACGTAAGGATTGTCCCCCACCCGCATGAAAATGTTGCGGGCGATCCATTCGATGACGCCTTCATGCTCCAGCACGCCAACCAGGATGAACAGGCCGGTGAAAAACAAAAGGGTGCTCCATTCGATCTCTTCGAGCATCTCTTCCACGTCGATGCGTGTGATCACGAACAGAATCATGGCCACCAGCATGGCCACCACCCCGGGAGAGAGCTTGGTGACGGTCTGGGTAACGAACAGCAAAATGGCCAGACCCAGGCAGGCCAGCCCCTTGGTCAGAAAAAGGGGGTCGATTTTTGTGTCCAGAAAATCGTAGCGAATTTTCTCCAGCAGCAGCTGCACGGAAAAAAGCTTGGCCAGGTTGGTGTCGATGGGCTTGAACTTGTCCCGGTTGGTGGCCCAGATGTAGACCAGGGCCACCGCAAAGCAGAACATTACCGGCAGGGTCAGGTTGAGCATGAACTGGTTGAAGGTCAATCCGACCTTGGAGCCGATGATGATGTTGGGCGGATCGCCGATCAGGGTGGCCGTACCGCCGATATTGGAAATGATGGCCTGGCTGATCACATACAGCTTCGGGTCCAGGCCCATGCCGGCGGTCAGCTCGATGACGATGGGAACGATGATCAGCACCGTGGTCACATTGTCCAGAAAGGCGGATAATACGGCGGTGACGATGGAAAAGAGGATCAGAATTTTGAGTGGGCTGCCCTGGGTCATCTCGGCGATGCGCACCGAAACGATGGTGAAAAATCGGGTTTTGCGCAGAATCGCCACGATGGACATCATGCCCAACAGCAGCATGATGGTTTCGAAATCGATGAACTCCACAGCCTGGTGTTCGCTGACCACGTGCAGGGCGATCAGTACCATCACACCCATCAGCGCGGCCACGGCCTTGTTGACCAACTCGAAGGTCAGCGCCACATAAACGAGCAAAAAAACAACAATCGGTATCAGGGCTCCATCCATAGGCTATCCTTTTCACTTACGGACTGATTTCAAGCAGCCCATGCGCATTTTCTTTTTCATTCTCCCGGCAAGTATACCTGTATACAGATACGATGGCATTCGGTCGCCGCTGCTTTCCGACTTGTCGTATCGCCGATGTTACAAATAATCGTGTTCGAGGAAGCGAGTTTTTATGTGCACCAGGGGTATCTGATCCAAAGAGCCATTTCCTTTAATTCAATCGGCGGTCAATGTCAAACTAGTTGACGAAATTTGAAATAAATACAGATTTTTATGGATTTAGCAATAATTGGTTTAACGATTTTTTATAAATTAAATTCAGAAAAAGGAGGGGTAAAAAATGGGAAAAGGTGTGCCGCAAATGGAAGGCTCGCCCAAAGATCGGCCGCAAAAAAAACGACCGGATCGGCTATTTGAAAATTACCGGTACGGTCGTTTTTTGATTCAGCGAGCGCTTCGTCGAGAAGCGATTATTTTTTTCCGGCTGCTTTGGCCGGCGGTTTTTTGACAACGACCTCCTTGCAGCCCACCACCATGCCGATCACTGCTCCGATGGCCGCATCGATATCGCCCCGGCCGGTGTTGATGACCAGATCATAGTTGTTGGGATCGGCAACGTCCGCATTGAAGGACTGTCGAATAAAGGCAGATCTTCGGTTCTCACGATGGATGACCCGCCGTTTGGCCTCTTCCCTGGTGACCCCAAAGGTTTTGGCCACGTTTTGCACCCGAACTCGAAAGGGCGCAATCACACGAATGCTCATTCGCTCTTTTTCCGGAATCAGAAAATTGGCCCCGCGGCCCACGATGACCGCATTGCCGTGGCTGGCGATGGCAGCGACCACTTTCATCAGATGATCCAGATAGACGCCGGGCCACAAGTAGCGGTCGTTCACCAAAGAAGAGATGAAATCCTTGACACCTGAAAGACGCTCCTTTTCCATGGTTTCGATGACGGCGCCGCTGATATGAGCGCTTTCGGCAATTTCCTTGACAATGTCCCGGTCGAACAGGTCGATGCCAAGCCGTTTGGCCAGCCCCTTGGCAATCACCCGTCCACCGCTGCCCGGCTGGGAGGAAATCGTGATGACCGGTATGTGAGTCTGGGTCTGGGTTTTCCACCTTTCGATTTGATCTTTGATAAATGTTTCGATGGAGGTGTTTTTTTCCATGGCAATCGTCCCATTCTGTCCGCGATGCGGAAATTGAATCTTATTTGTTAAGAAAAATGACGACCAAGTTTCCCTAATGCAAATCGGGGCCGGTCGTCAAGCAACAAAATGGCAAGCCACCTGGGGACGTAATGTGTAACAGGCCGTCAAGCGTCCAGGCTTTTCATATAATCGTCAAGGAGCCTTTGATTGTCTCCATCGGTGAGGGCACCCGGGAGTTGGATCATGGCCTGCTCGATGGCCATGTCCAGCAATTCCAGCTTAAGGGCGGCCTTGGCCTGGACAACCCGGTTTTCCAGCTTGCGCCGGGTATCTTCCAGCATGATCGCGCTTTGCTGCTTGGCCTGGTTGACGAGTTCCTGCTTGCGGGTTTCCCCCTGGGCGATCAGGCGATCTTTCATCTCCTGAAGGCGAATCCGGTTGACTTCCCCTTGTTTCCTGACTTCCTTGATCTCCCCGATAATGCGAGACTTCTCGCTGTCCAGCGCAGCAATTTGCGAAACCACGTCTTGCTTTTGAAGCTTCAGAAAGTCCTTGATCGGATCACGGGAGTATTTGACGATCACCGCCACCAGAATAACGAAATTCACCCATCGCAGCACGATGTCATAGGTTGGCCGCCAAGCGGGATCGCCGGCCAAGGCGGATTCGGGGAAGAAAAGCAGCCCAAGCCAGATAAAAAGGATCGCGACGCCTGCTGCGCCTGAAGATCCGGTCGCTTTCATGAGGACAGCCTCCGATGCAGTACTTTTTCCATCACAGCCACGGTGACGGTTTCCACCTCTTCGGCAATCGCCTTGCGGGCCTGTTTCACCTGGTCGACGACCCGGGATTCGGTTTCACTGCGCAAGGCAACGATTTGCTTGCGGGCCTGCTCGATCAGTTCGGCAGCCTGCCGGTCTCCTTCGGATTCCAGCGATTTGGCCATTTTATCCGCTTCTTTGACCACCCGGGCGCGTTGTTCGTCCAACTCCTCGGCCAGCTGGTCCAGTTTTTCTTTCCCGGAGCGAATATCTTCCTTGACCCGGTCGATATAGTCGTCCCGCTGCTCCATGGTGCTGCGCAGCGGACGGAACATGATCCGGTTCATGATGTACAGAAAAATTAAAAAGGAGATCAGCTGAATCGCAAAGGTCGCATTGATGCTGATCAGGGCGTTGGTCGCAATAATTTCCATGGCGGTTGTTCTCCGCTGGCCTGTCGCCGCTTCGGGCAGCCGGACGGCCAGTGGTAAAGGTTGCGCGCCCGCATTGGCTCGAATCGGGGTTAAACGGTTGCCGCTGGCACCCGAAAAGTGCTTTGACCGAAAAAACGGTTAACGCCGAGCCGGATTCGTCAGACGACGAACAGCAGCAGCAGGGCGATTACCAGAGAATAAATACCGGTGGATTCGGACACCGCCTGCCCCACCAGCATGGTCCGGGTCAACAATCCCGCCTCCTTGGGGTTTTTGCCGATGGCTTCGCACGCCTTGGCGGCCACCATGCCCTCGCCCACACCGGGGCCGATGGCGCCCAATCCCATGGAAATACCGGCTCCTAGAAAAGCCGCTGCTTTAACAAGGTCTGCCCCTTCAATGGCCATGGTTTTCCTCCTCGATTAACGGTCTGTTTGAAACGAATTTTATCGATATCGAATTTTACGTGAAACGCTAAATTACAAAAATAAGCACCAGACTGACCACCATGGCGTAGATGGCGGTAGACTGGGAAACCGCTTGCCCCACCAGCATGGTCCGCATGAGGTCGGCGGCGTTTTGTACGTTCCTGGCCACCCAGCGCACGGCGCTTTCCGCGGCCATGCCGTTGCCCACCCCCGGTCCGATGCCGCCCAGGCCGGTGCATAACCCGGCTCCCAGCAAGGCCATGGCGGCCTGCAGTTGATGGGACTCGGGAAAGGTTTTGAACATCAGAATGAAGCTCACCAGCAGTCCGAAGATGGACGGGGTCTGGGCCACGGCCTGACCGACCAGCATGACGGTGGTTACATTGCCCACCGTCTCCGGCTGCCGGGCAACCCCCTCACAGCTCGTGCCGGCAGCCATACCGCCGCCGTACCCCGACCCGATGGCCGCCAGCCCCGTGCTCAGGCCCGCTCCCACCAAAGCGGCCCAGGTCGGGTGCAGGGGGGCCTGGGAAAAATTCATGAATAGCAGCATCAGGGCCACGACCATGGAAAAGATGGCCGGGGTCTGGCAGACGGCCGATCCGATCAACATGTTGGTGGTCAGGCGACTGGTCACCGCCGGCTGCCGCGAAATGCCCAGACAGGCCTGGCCGCCGGGGAAACCGGATCCGACGCCCGATCCGATAGCCCCGAACCCCATGCTCAGCCCGGCCCCGAACAGGGCCGCCGCCTTGAGCATGGTAGGTTGGCCCGTATCCATGAACAGCAGCAAAATCGCTATGACCAGCGCGAAGATCGAGGCCGATTCGGCCACGGCCTGGCCGACCAGCATGTTTTTAAAAATATCGCCGGAAAGCTTCGGGTTCCTGGAGACGGCCAGATTGGCCTGGGCCGCGGTGTAGCCTTCGCCGATGGCCGCGCCAACCGCGCCGAGTCCCATGGCAATCCCACCGCCGGCAAATGCGGCCACCTTCACCCATGCCTGGACATCGAATTCCATCATCTATTTCACCTGAACCGAGATATAAACAACGGTTAGCATCGTAAAAACAAAAGCCTGAATGGTGCCCACGAACATGCCGAAAAAAGCGTAGAGAAACGGCGGCAGCACAATGCTCCATGTCAGGTAGGACACCACCAGAATGATGATCGAACCGCCCATGATGTTTCCGAAAAGACGGAAGGAGATGGAGACGATTTTAGCTATTTCGCCGATGATGTTCAGCGGCGCCATGAAAAAAATCGGTTGAAAATATTCGCTTGCGTAATTTCTAAATCCTTTTTTTCGGATTCCGGCCGCATGGGCGATCACAAACCCCATCACGCCAAGGCTGAGCGGCGTATTGAGGTCCTTGGTGGGTTCTTCCAGATGGGGAACGATACCCAGCCAGTTAGACACCAGCAGAAACAGAAACAGGGCGCAGATCAACGGTCCGTATTTCTCGGCCATCTCCTCGTCCAGGGCGTCTTCAGTCAGTTTGTACAGGTTGGCCACGAACAATTCGCCGAACACCTGCATGGACTCGGGCACCATCCCCCGTTTGCGGGCCGTCAGATAGCCCAAAATGAAAATTACCGTAAATGCGATCCAGGTCATGAGAATGACCTCGAGATTGAACGTCATGGAGTAACCGAAAACCGTTACGACCAGTTGGTGAATTCTTCCAAGTTCTCCCATTATCCCATCGCCCTCGCGGCTTAGTTCTTGACGGAAACGAAAATCAACCGGGACCCCTGTTCCAACAGGATCACCAGCTGAACCATGAAGATGCCTACTATTGTAGCGGGAAGGTTGAAGCGTTCGGATTGAACCGCCAGCACCAGCGGTATGGCCAAAAGCGCGTATCGGAGCAGCAGGGAGACGAAGGACCGCCGCACGGCTGCCTTACGATTTTCCTGAAGCCGGTAGCGCAGTAACTGCCCCATCAGCGCGAAGTTGAGTGCACTGAACACCCCACCCAGCACCAATCCCCGGCAGATTTCCTTATGACCCATGGCCAGGAAAAGAAGCCCGACGCCAATGGAAAGCATCAATGCCCGTGATCCATATTTTTTTTGAACCTCAAGAACCGTTGCGGCCGTTTTCATCGGGATCCACCTTGCTTTTCGGTTCCGTGATTTCAAGGATCTGTCGGTAGCAGACGTTGGCACCGCCGGCGATGCCGAGAAGAATGAAAATCGTCGTGAACACACCGTTGAAACCCAACCATCTGTCCAGGCCGCGGCCCACGAAAAAACAGAAAACGATACAGCCGGCCATGGTCAGGCCCAACTGCATCACAATGGTCAGATTTTCGGCCCAGTCCCTGTTTTTCTTGTAATCGAACAAACAGCGTTTCCGTGTCGATCCATCGATCATATGGGTTGCGTTGCGGCCGATCCTGCCGAACGGGGTCGTGCTTGAGCGTGAGAATCCGCGTTGGTCCAGCTGGCGAAAAGAGCACATCGGTGCGGCTTTATGATTGGCGATAAATCGCTGCACCAGTTATATTTTTTGGATTGATACAACTTTTCGAGTAGCGGCACAAATAACAAATCTCATTCAGCGTTGTCAAGCACCGATATACGACTGTTCGGTAATGAAACACTCACGAAAAACATCCGTGTATCCCGCCGTCGAGTTCTCTTTGAAGCGAATCATCGGAGAAAAGATTCGATTGTGAACTTTTGCTCTTTTATCGGTTTTTCGAGATCCTTTGGTTGAAATCTTTTCCGGAGCGACATACCATGACGAAACGTGTCCACACCCTGCACAAAAAGGATTTCTTGTGACTGCTTCAAGCCGAATTACAATCCTGGGCTCGGGAACCTGCGTCCCTTCTTTAAAACGCAATCCGTGCTCCTTTCTGGTACAGACCGGAAAAGAAAACCTGCTTTTTGACTGCGGACCCGGGGTGATGCGCCGGCTGCTGGAAGCCGGAACCTCGATTTTCGACATCAGCCATCTTTTTATCAGCCACTTCCATCCGGACCATTGCGGAGAACTGGTATCGTTTCTGTTCAGCCTGAAGTACCCATCGCCCCCGCCACAGCAGCGACACCTGACGATTATCGCCGGAAAGGGTTTCGGAGCCTTTTTCGAAGGGCTGAAATCCGCCTATGAACACTGGATCGAGTTGCCGCCCGACCGCCTGACCGTCGTTGAAATGGACACCGGTGCGCCCGACCGGCGTGCATTTTCCTCTTTTTCGGTATCTTCCATGCCCGTTGCCCATCGCCCGGAAAGCCTGGCTTTCCGCATTACCGACACCGCCGGGAAGGTGCTGGTCTACTCCGGAGATACCGATGTCTGCGACAGCCTGGCGACCATCGCCGACAAGGCCGATCTGATGATCTGCGAATCGGCGTTCCCGGACGATCACAAGGTGGATGGCCACCTCACGCCGTCGCTGGCCGGCCGGATCGCCCAGACCGCCGGTGTAAAATGCCTGGTGCTGACCCACTTTTATCCGGATTGCGAGGACGCCGATATTGAAAATCAATGCCGAAGCACCTATAATGGCAAGCTTGTTCTTGCGCAGGATCTGATGACTTTTGGTTTGTAGATGGTGAGCATGCGTTATTATCCGGTGAATCTCGATATTCGTGAGCGGGCCTGCCTGGTGGTCGGCGGCGGCGGCGTGGGCGCCCGCAAAGTGGACACCCTGCTCAAATGCGGGGCCATTGTTACCGTTGTCAGCCCCGAGGCAACCTCCTCTTTGGACAGACTGGCCGAGGAGGGCGCCATTGTCCTGGAGCGGCGGGAATATCGCTCATCGGACGTAAAAGGCCAATTTCTGGTCATTGGCGCTACCGACGACGAAGACCTCAACCGGCAAATTCACGCCGACGCGGAACGGATCGGTTTGCTGTGCAACATTGCCGATCGTCCGGAAATCTGTAATTTCATCCTGCCGGCCATCGTCCGGCGCGGTGATTTCATGCTGGCGATTTCAACTGCCGGGAAAAGTCCGGCTTTTGCCAAGCACATGCGTCAGCGCCTCGAAGCCCAGTTCGGCCCGGAATATGGCAAACTGCTGGATCTGATGGGCGCCATCCGCCAGAAACTGCTGGCCGAAGCCCACGAACCGGAAGCCCACAAACCGCTGTTCGAACGTCTGATCGCCGGAGATTTGCTGGAACTGGTAAAAACCGGGGAAAAGGATCGCATCGACCGGTTGCTGGAGGAGGTACTGGGGCCGGGCTACCGCTATGATCAATTGATGACGGCCGATCGACAGCCCGGAGAGTGATATGGAGCCCGTATTCATCATCGCCACCATCATTTACATGTTCAGCTGCGCCGGTTATTTCGGCTATCTTTTTTTTCAGAAAGACCGCCTGCAGAAACTGGCCGCCGTACTGATGACGGTCGGCGTCGGTCTGCATACCGTTTCCCTGGTGGCCTGCGGGATTCGGGCGGGACATTTTCCGGTCAACAATCTTCACGAAACCCTGTCTTTTACCGCCTGGACCATCGCCGTCGTCTTTCTGGCCTTTGCATTCAAATATAAACTTAAAATCCTGGGCATTTATGCGGCGCCGTTGATTTCACTGACCATGATCGCCGCCTACCAGATGCCCAAAGCGGCCGCCCAAAACCCTCAGCTGTTCAAAAGCTGGTGGCTGGCGGCCCATATCGTTACCGTGTTTTTGGGAAACGCAGCCTTTGCCCTGGCCTGCGGCCTGGGCATTTTGTATCTGCTTCAGGAACGGGCCATCAAAGGGAAAACCCGCGGTTTCTTTTTCAGCCGGCTGCCGTCCCTGGACTTGTTGGACACCGCCGGCTACGCCTGCATTGTCGTAGGCTTTTCCCTGGTGACCATCGGCCTGATCACCGGCGTGGTCTACGCCAAGGCCGTTTGGGGGCGCTTCTGGAGCTGGGACCCCAAGGAGGTCTGGTCGGTCATTACCTGGCTTTTTTACGCGGCCCTGCTCCACGAACGCCTGACGGTGGGATGGCGCGGGAAACGGGCGGCGATCATGGCGATCATCGGATTCGGTGTTCTGCTGTTCACCTTTTTCGGCGTGAATTTTCTGCTGCAGGGGCATCATGGCACGTTTACGGCCATGTAGCCCTCGGGAATCGGCATATAACGGTCGGTTATCAGCGGCCCGTTGCGGGCCCGGCCGACGGCGATAAACAACCATGCGCGATATCGTACTGCTGGGACTCAACCATAAAACCGCATCCGTCCACGTGCGGGAGTGCATCGCCTTTACAGAGGACGAAACCGAACGTGCGCTTTCCATGCTGCGGGACAATGCGGCGATCGGAGAAGCGGTTCTTTTTTCCACCTGCAACCGCGTCGAACTGCTGATGGCGGTCGACGACCAGGAGGAGGGGATCGCTGCGGCCAAACGTTTTCTGGCCGATTTTAAAAGGGTGCCGCTGGACCGCTTCGACGACGCCCTTTATATCCACAGGGGCGAAGACGCCGTCCGGCACACCTTCCAGGTGGCCTCCAGCCTGGATTCCATGGTAGTGGGCGAGCCCCAGATTCTCGGCCAGATGAAAGCCTCCTACCGTCAGGCCACCGTGGCGCGGGCTTCCGGCGTGATTCTCAACAAACTGCTGCATCGGACCTTTTTCGTCGCCAAAAAAGTGCGCACGGAAACCGGCATCGGCGACCATGCCGTCAGCATCAGCTATGCGGCCATCGAATTGGGCCGGAAAATCTTCGGAGAGCTGAAGGGCAAACGGGTCATGCTGATCGGTGCCGGCGAGATGGCGGAACTGGCCGTGGAGCACCTGATCCGTAACCAAGCCGGAGCGATCACCGTGGCCAATCGAACCTTCGAAAGAGGCGTGGAACTGGCCAGGCGTTTTTCCGGCCAGGCCATTCGTTTCGAAGAGATTATCGACGGCATTCAGGATGTGGATATCGTCATCAGTTCCACCGGGGCCACCGATTACGTGCTGCGCAAACAGCAGATCAAACAGGCCATGAAAAACCGCCGCAACCGCCGGCTGTTTTTTATCGACATCGCCGTTCCCAGGGACATCGACCCGGAGATCAACCGCATCAACAACGCCTATGTCTACGATATTGACGACCTGAAGGGCATCGTGGACGAGAATATCGAAGACCGCAACCGGGAGGCCATGAAGGCCCGGCGCATCATCGACGAAGCCGTTATCGGATTTCGCCGCTGGTACGACACCCTGGCCGTGGTGCCCACCATCGTTGCCCTGCGCGACAAAGTGGAAACCCTCGCCAGAAGCGAGCTGGAAAAAACCCTGGGAGCGCTGAACCACCTCCCGGAGGCCGACAAACGGGCCGTGGAGCGCATGACCCATGCACTGGTAAACAAGATTTTACACGACCCCACCCAATTTTTGAAAAAAGACGGTTGCCATGGCGACAAGTCCGTTCCGCTGGACCTGACGCGAAAACTCTTCAAGCTCGACTGAATCGATTCGCTGCAGGCAAAACCGCCATTTGACGGGTGCGTTTTCGAACCGCAACCCAAAATTGATCGATAATGGAGGAATCCGATTGAAAACCATTGCTTTTTTGTTCCCGGGCCAGGGCTCCCAGTCCGTGGGCATGGGGCAGGACCTGTTTGAAGAATACGACTTCGTCAGGGAAATCTTCGACGCCGCCGATGAGATCGCCGGTGCCCATATTTCCAAAATCTGTTTCAAGGGTCCCATGGAAACCCTGACGGAAACCGTAAACCTGCAGCCGGCCGTCACGGCCGTGAACCTGGCCTGCCTGGCTGCCATCGAGCGGGCCGGCATCCCATGCCAATTCTCTACGGGCCACAGCCTGGGCGAATACAGCGCGCTGCGATCCGCCGGCGTCGTCTCCATGGCCGACACCCTGCGGATGGTTTTCAAGCGCGGGCAGTTGATGCACAGGGAATCCCAGCAGCACAAGGGGGCCATGAGCGCCATTGTGGGGCTGGAGATCGACAGGGTCGATGAACTGGTGCAGGCTGATCAATCGTCTGGCACGGTCTCGGTGGCCAACCACAATTCCAAAGAGCAGATCGTCATCACCGGAAGCCCGGATGCGGTTTCCGCCGTATCCCAGGCCGCCAAAGCCAAGGGTGCGCGGGCGATCCCCCTGAAAGTGAGCGGCGCCTGGCACAGTGAACTGATCAAAGGGGCCGAAGAAGAGTTTGCCGCATTTCTGGAAACCATCGAGTTTTCATCGCCGGCCCACCGGGTCATTCACAATGTATCCGCGGACAGCTGCCAGGAGGCTCCGGAAATCCGGCAACTCATGGCCAATCAGCTGTGCAGCCCGGTACGCTGGTACGATACCGTCTGCCGCCTGATGGCGGAAAAGGTGGATACCTTCATTGAGGTGGGGCCGGGCAGGGTGCTGGCGGGTTTGCTGAAAAAAATCGTTCCGCCGGAATACGACCATCGGGTTTTCAATGTCGGCAATATGAAAACCCTGGAAGCGCTGGTGTCCGAATTGTCCTGAAACGTTTTTACAGGCCCCTCCCCGGAAGTGGTTGCACGAAAACCCGCAACATGCGGTCGACGACTGATGGCATAGCGGCGCCGTCGGAATGGCAGCGGCACATAGCACTTTACATGCCGATTTCATTGTGTTAGTTTTTATTTTTTTTGCGGCGATAAATATATTTACTCGTGCAGGGTTGAGCCATGAACAAAGACGATTTGAAATTTTTCGAGGATCTTCTTCACAGGCGGCTACAGGAACTGCTGAGCCATGCGGGCGAAACCGTTTCGGGGATGACGGAACAGAAGGAAAATTTTCCGGATCCCACAGATCGGGCGACGCTGGAGTCGGATCGCAATTTTATGCTGCGCATTCGGGATCGCGAGCACAAGCTGATCAAGAAAGTCAAAAAAGCGCTCGAGCGAATCGAAAACGGCACCTTTGGTATCTGCGAAAAGTGTGGTGACGATATTTCCATCGAACGGCTGAAGGCCAGGCCGGTTACCACCCAGTGCATCGAATGCAAGACCAAAGAGGAGGCTTTTGAAAAAGCCCTTGGCATCTGACCCGCCCAATGCCGCCATCGATCTGCATGTTCATTCAACGGCCTCCGACGGCACCCTGACCCCAACCGAAATCCTGGCGATGGCAGTCCAACTCGGCCTGAAAGCCATCGCCATTACCGATCATGACACCCTGGCCGGTTCTGCGGCCGCAATTTCCCGGGGTATCCCGTCAACCCTGCAATTTCTTACCGGCATCGAAATCAGCGCCGACGCACCGCCGGGATTTGTGTCGGACGGAAGCATTCATATTCTCGGTTATGGGATCGACCTTGGCAATACGAGGCTTGGCGCTTTGCTCGATGTGTTGAAGGCGGCCAGAGAAAATCGCAACCCGAGAATCATCGCCCGGCTCAACGCGTTGGGCATGGACCTGAATGCTGACGAATTGACGCCCATTGTGGGCAGCGGCGTTGCCGGCCGCCCCCACATTGCGCGACTGATGGTGAAAAAAGGGCTGGCCGATTCCATAGACGATGCTTTCGACCGCTTTCTGGGGAAAAACAGACCGGGGTATGTGGCCAAATACCGCGTTCCCATGGCGGATGCCATCGGCGCCATCGACGCTGCCGGCGGCATCGCCGTTCTAGCCCACCCGTACCTGAACGATTTGAAAGGTCAGGACGGGTTCGAGCCCTTCCTGCAAGCCCTGATCGCCATGGGCCTGGGGGGCATCGAAGCCATCTATCCCGATCACCCGGAAACGGTCGCTACCGAATACTGCCGCCTGGCGCGCAAGTACAACCTTGTCATTACCGGGGGAACGGATTTCCACGGCGAGGTCACACCGGGAATCCAGATGGGCGTCGGCGACGGCAGCTTTTATGTGCCCTATTCGATTTACGAGAACCTGGTGAAGAATTTGAAAACCCGACCATGACGGAACCCCACAGCGAAGACATCCCCGATAGCAAACAGTTGGAAGCGGCGTTGGGATACCATTTCAATGATCCCGCCCTGTTGACCGGCGCCCTGTGCCACAGTTCCTATGTCAACGAGCAGCCCCAGGAAAATTTGGAAAGCAACGAACGGCTCGAATTTTTGGGCGATGCCGTTCTCAATCTGGCGATCAGTCATCTGCTGATGCAGCGCTACCCGAACCTGGCCGAGGGCGAATTGTCCCGAAACCGGGCCCATCTGGTCAATGAAACCCGATTGGCCGCCATCGCGAGGGAAATCGAACTCGGCCCGCACCTGTTGCTGGGTAAGGGCGAAGCGCTGACCGGCGGCAGGGACAAAAATTCCATTCTGGCCGATGCCGTCGAGGCGGTTATCGCCGCCATCTACCTGGACGGCGGCTTCGATGCGGCCTTTGCCTTCGTCGAAAGCCGTTTTTCCCGGCAGTTGGCCAAGGTCAACCGCGGCCGCTACGAAACCGATTACAAAAGCCAGCTTCAAGAGCACGCCCAGTCCGTCTATCGCGAAATTCCGAGGTATCGGGTCGTCGACACCAGCGGACCGGATCACAGCAAGACCTTCCGGGTGCAGGTGCGCGTGGCGGGTATCACCGCCGAAGGGGATGGAAAAAGCAAAAAAATGGCCGAACAGGAAGCGGCCCGGGCCGGCCTGGAGCTATTGGATAAAGGCCCTTGAGCAGACCGGATGACAGCGCCGCCGCGGCCCACGCCCATCCCCTGATTATCCCGATTTTCATCCCGCAGTTGGGATGCCCCCATCAATGTGTTTTCTGCAGCCAGCCGGCGATCACCGACACGCCGCGCCGCTGCCCCACACCGGACCAGATCCGCCAGGAAGTCAGCCGGTTTCTGAAATATGGCAAGCGCCCCTCCTCGACGGTCCAGATCTCCTTTTTCGGAGGCAATTTCCTGGGCCTGAAGCCTGCATCGATCCAGCGTCTGCTGGAAGTGGCGGCAGAATTCGTGCAGAACGGAACCGTCGACAGCATCCGCTTTTCCACAAGACCGGATACGGTCTGCGAAAAAAGACTGGAACTGCTGGCCGGATTTCCCGTTTCGACTATCGAATTGGGGGTTCAGTCCATGGAGGATCAGGTCCTGGACCTTGCCGAGCGCGGCCACCGGGCAGCGGACACGGTTGCCGCCGCCGGGCGGGTAAAGGAAAAAGGCTACCGACTGGGCCTGCAGATGATGGTCGGGCTTCCCGGCGACAGCGAGGAGGGCGCCATGGAGACGGCCCGCCGGATGGCGGCGTTGGCGCCCGATTTTGTGAGAATCTATCCCACCCTGGTTCTCGAAGGCAGCCCTTTGGCCGACTGGTTCCGTTCCGGAAGATATCGTCCCATGGCCCTGGACACATGCGTCACATTGGTCAAACGCATCTATCTTTTCTTTAAAAACCGCCATATTCCCGTTATCCGCATGGGACTTCAGGCCTCGGACGGCTTGAACGCGGAAACCGGTCTGGTGGCCGGTCCCTACCATCCGGCTTTCGGCCACCAGGTGTATGCCGAAATTGTTCTCGACGCGATTTCAGCGGCCCTCAAAAACATGACCGGCCTGCCCGATACGCTGGTCATCGCGGCCCATCCCCGAATGATCTCGCGGGTTCAGGGGCTGAAAAAAGAAAACCTTTCCCACTTGAAACAAACATTTCACCTGGAAAAGGTCTCATTGGTTCAAGACGCGACGCTGGCGAAGGATCATATCCGGGTTGCCGATCAACGCATTGTCCTGCCGTAGTACCCATTGAAAATAAAAAATCCCGCTCCTGAAGAGCGGGATTTTTTATGGAGGTTTGGAAGTTGCTGCTGGGTGAATCTTTTTATTCGGGTGCGTCGATCAGGCCGCCGGGGCCTTTTTGAACCACCCTTTGATGCTTTTTACCCAGATGCCGCTTAAGATATACGAGTAGAGCCAGGTGGCAAAAATAATGGCCACAAAAGCCTTGACGATATCCATGGCGCTGCCGTCCAGGGAAAAGCCCGGCACGTAGCCGAAGAGGAACGGGCCCAGGTAGAGAAATTTCGCGAACTTGAAGGAGGCGAAAGCCGTACGCCACATGTTGGCCTTGGCAATGGTCGCCCCGGCAAAGGCCGCGATGCACACCGGCGGGGTGATGTTGGAATCCTGGGAGAGCCAGTAGACGATCATATGGGCGGCGATCTCGTTGACGCCCAAATGGGTCAGGGCCGGGACGGCTACTACCGCCGTGATCAGATAGGCCGCGGTGACCGGCACACCCATGCCCAGCACCAGGGAGGCCATGGCGATGAACAGGATCGTCAGCGGCAGCGAACCGCCGGCCAATTCAATGACGATGTCGGCAAAAGTCAGCACCAGACCGGTATAGGTGAGCACCCCGATGATGATGCCGATGACGCCGATGGTGGCGCCGATCTTCAGGCTGTTTTCCGCCCCGCTGCGAGAAGCGTCCACAAAGCGTTTCAGCCCGGTATTGATCTTGGGCCGCTGATCTTTTCTAACGATGTACCACGTCACGCAGATGGCGATGCCGACAAAGACCATTCTGCCTTCGGAAAACACCTTGAGGAAGCCGCGGCCGGCATCGGGGCCCATCGTCTTGCTGAGCAGCAGAGAAGTCAATTGAGCGGCAAGCACCAAGGCCATGACCACGGCCATGGTTTTGTCGATCCGGTTCTCTTCGTATTTATAACTGACAACGATGCAGGTGGCCAATCCAAGTATGGCCGAATAGCCGGGGGAGTAGCCGGTCAGCATGAAGATGGTGATGATGATCAGCGGCAGGGTGAAAAACCACTCTTTTGTCAGAATCTCCATGGCGCTGTGCTCGCTGCGCTCGCCTACGATATTGTGCATCTTGGCCTCGTAGTGCACCATGCAGAAAACGCTGAAAAAATACATGAAGGCCGGAAACAGGCCCACCAGCATGATACGCGAGTAGGGCACGCCGGTCAGTTCCGCCATGATGAATCCGCCGGCGCCCATGATGGGAGGCATGAACATGCCGCCGATGGAGGCCGCAGGTTCGATGCCGCCGGCGATGTGGGGCCGGAAGCCGGCCTTTTTCATCATGGGAATGGTGAAAGCCCCCGTGGAAACCGTATTGGCAATGGCGCTGCCGGAGATGGAGCCGAACAGACCGGAAGCGATGACCGATACTTTGGCCGGGCCGCCGATCTTATGGCCTACCGCAGCCAGGGGCCAGTCGATGAAAAAGCGCTGGGCTCCGCTCTTTTCCAAAAAGGCGCCGAAAAGCACGAACAGAATCACATAGGTGGCCAGCACGTTGGCCATGATGCCGAAGACTCCGTCGCTCATGTAGTAAATGGTGGTACACAGATTGGGAAAGGTGTCGCCCGGATGGGCGAACAGTTCCGGTGCATAGGGACCATATATGCCATAAAGCAGCATCACGGCGCCGATGATCACGAAGGCGTTGCCCACCACCCGACGGGCCAGCTCGATACCGATCATGACACCGATCATTGCCATGGTCTTGTCGACGGCATTTTCAGCACCGGTGCGATAGTTGATGGCTTCAAAATTAACGATCCAGTAGCCGATACTGATGATCGACAGCAGGATCAATATGTAATCCACCACCCGCATGACGGGGGTTTTAGATTTATAGAGCAGAAACACCAGCACATAGGTGATGATAACGTAAATGCCCCGGTGGTACTGGGTGGCTGCCGGCTGAACCACGGCAGCATACGAATAAAAGAGTACCAGCGCCACGGAGAGCACATCGAAGATGATTTGTTCGAATCGCTTTAATTGAGCGTACACGGCGGCCCCTGCCTTTTTGTTATGGTATTCAGGAGTCAGAAGCCAGAATTCAGAAAAGGGAACGAATCACCTCTTCTGTGTACTGACTCCTGACTTCTTAGGCAACTTGTTCAACGAGGGGATACGACAATTCGCCGTCAGGCCCCTCGTGTGAGCTTATTCTATTTTAGAACGCCCTTTTCTTTCCAGAACTTCTCGGCGCCCGGGTGCAAGGGGGTGGCCACACCAGTTATACCTGATTCAATACTCATAGATTTTGCTTTCTTGTTCACGTTAACCATGTGGGCAAGACCTTCGGGTGTATAAATAAGAGAAAGCAGTTTATAAACAACATCGGCCGGCACATCCTTGTTTGCTGTCCAAAGGGCCGAATCCTGAAAGGACGGAATATCTCTATCAACACCTTTGTAAGTTCCTGCAGGAATTATCAATTTCGCAAAATATGGAAACTTTTCAAAAAATCCGGATTCTTTAGCATCTGCATATAAATCGATCATGTCGATGTCATTCTGCTGGGCGGCCATTGTTACCGCACCGCTGGGGAATGCAGTGAACAGCCAAAAAGCATCCAACTGGTTGTTGCCGAAAGCTGCGGCTGCGTCGTTATACCCCATGGCGTTACGCTCGATTTTTTCCCAAACGCCCATATGCCTGAAAAAACGTTCACAAGTTGCAAAAGCACCCGATCCGGCGTTGCCTACACCGACTTTTTTGTCGACCAAGTCTTTGACGCTATTGATACCGCCACCTTTTTTAACGATCAACTGCGCCGGAGCACCATAAAAGAACGCAACAGCCATAACGTTGTCATATTTATTTTCGTCATTTGCCAATTGTCCATTTCTTCCAAGGTAAATATCGCCTGAGTAAGAAACCCCGAAAGCATAGGAGCCGGAATTTACTTTGCGTAGATTTTCAGTAGAGCCACCAGAGGCACCAGCCAATACTCTGAAATCCTTGAGAGATTTGACACCTGGATAGGTAGCGATGCCACCCGCCATAAACTGGAAGGTTCCACCGGCGGGACCGCCACCGAACTTGTAGATGGCCTTGGCACTGGCGTCCGCCGAAAAGGTCATGGTCATTATCGCTGCCGCACAAATACAAATCGCAATGGTAAAAAATTTGTTCCTCATTCGTTTCTCCTCCTGCTGGTTAAGTGGGGTTTTCCGCGGCGGGTCCGAAAAACATGCGCCACGGAGTTCCGGAAGTGCTTTTCCAATGTCTGTCAGGTTACCAAGGCACTGGACCAGCTTCAATTGGGGGATTTCTGATTCTGGTGTAATATTTTTTCTTACAAAAGGGCGCGCTGTTGGGTGTGCTGTCGTTCGGGATTGCCTGTAAGCCGGTTCGCCCTGACGGTTGCAAAGACCGGGCGAGTCCTGTAATGAGCCTGAATTCCCATTCCATCGGATTAACGAGCGAAGGCATGAACCCGACAAAAACCGCCCATTGGCAGCAAAGCGCCCTGGTAAAAACAACCATCGGCGCCATGATGATCAGCTTTTCTGCTGTCTGGGTTCGCCTGGCTCAAGTTGCACCGACCGTTTCGGCGTTTTACCGGGTCGGTTTCGGAGCCGTTTTTTTGCTGATCATTCTGGTCGTTCGAAGGCAGCCGCTATGGCAGGGAAGGTCCGTTTTGGGGCTGTCTCTGATCGCGGCACTCTTCTTCGCGCTCGATCTTTACGCCTGGCACCGCTGCATCGGCTACGTGGGACCGGGGCTGGCCACCATTCTGGGCAACTTCGAGGTCTTTCTGGTGCCGGTGATTGGCTTGTTGCTCTACAAAGAACGGTTGAGCCTTCGTTTCGTTCTATCAGTGCCGCTGGCGGTTATCGGACTGTGCATGATTGTTGGCGTGCGTTGGGATCAACTCAGCCCGGATTATCGCATCGGCATCGGCTGGGGGTTGGCGACTGCCGTTTTCTACACCGGGTTTCTGGTTTCCCTGCGACGGCTGCAAGCCAGACCGTCCCCGCCTTCGGCGGTGCTCAGCCTGATGTTTGTCTCGACGTTCAGCGCCATCTATCTGGCCACGGATATCGTTGGCAATGGTGAATCCTTTGCCATCCCGACAATCCAAAGCGGATTGGCGCTGGTGGCTTTGGGGTTTTTCAGCCAGACCGCCGGATGGCTTCTCATCACCCATTCCCTGCCCCGGATTCCGGCCGCCATCGCCGGCCTGCTTCTATTGCTGCAGCCATCCCTGGCCTTCGTTTGGGATGTTCTTTTTTTTGGAAGAGAAACCTCTTCTATCGCCTGGGCCGGTGTGGTCCTGGCCATTGGCGCCATTTACCTGGGCGCTACCGGGAAGGAGGCATCTTCGTAGACGAATGAGAAAAGGATATGGTTTACAACCGAAATGGTTATGATTAGTATCCAGGCCGCACCCGCCGGGACCTTACCCATCGTTTGTTCGGCCCCATGGTCCGTGCGGTGTACGAACCACTTGATTAAAGGAGAAAAACGTCCTTATGGCTACCGAAGACACATCGACGAGCACCCGGGAGATTGTCGAACTGACCAAGGAACTGATCCGTTTCCCCTCCACCCGCACCCGCCCCGAAGAAATTTTCAACTGCGCCCGTTTCATCGAAAACTGGTTCAACCGCCACGATATCCCTTGCGCCCTGATTGAGCATAACGGTGTTCCATCGGTTCTTGCGCTACCCCAGCGGGAGCGGACGCCGCTTTTGCTCATGTCGCATATGGATGTGGTCAGCGCTTCCCCTGAGCTTTTCGAACCGGTCGAAAAAAAAGGCAAGCTTTATGGGCGCGGGGCCATCGACGACAAATATGCCGCAGCTTTGTCCATGGTGTTGCTGAAAAATCGGATCGAAAAAAACCGCAGCCTGGGAATTGACGACAACCAACTGGCCCTCGGTGCATTGATAACCGGCGATGAAGAATCCAGTGGATACGACGGCGCGCGCCATGCCCTGGGTCAAATCGCCTGCGATTTCTGCATTGCCCTGGATGGGGGGTGTGTTGAAACCATCGTGATCAAGGAAAAGGGCGTTCTTCGGCTGAAACTCGTTGCCGAGGGCAAGACGGCCCACGGGGCCAGGCCCTGGCTGGGGATCAATGCCATTGAAAAACTGATGGAGGACTGCCGTATCGTCAAAGGTTTTTTCGACGGCCTGACCGATTCGGAACACTGGCATCGAACCATGAACCTGTCGATCATCCGTGCAGGCGAATCCGTCAACCAGGTGCCGGACCGGGCCGAAGCCGTCTTTGACATCCGCTATACGGAAAATGACGATGTCGATGAACTGGTGGGCCGGATTCAGGCGGCGGTCGGTGGAACGGTGACTATCCAGGAACGCGAACCCCTGTTTATCAGCTCCGGCTCCCCCTATCTGGACCGTTTGCTGGATCTGGCTCCCCAAACCCGTACCGGCATTGCCCACGGTGCCAGCGATGCCCGGTTTCTGACCCAATTCGACATCCCCGGTATCGTCTGGGGTGCCGACGGAAACAGCAGTCAGCATTCCAAGGACGAGCATGTGGAGATCGAGAGCATTGGCCGGCTTTACGAACTGCTGGACCGATTCGTTGCGGATCTCCAGGAATCGCCGATAGGGTAGCTCTCCACCGGAACCGAAGCGTGCAGCCTTAAGATAGGATTGATATTGACTTCATTGGTTATTGAATAATGAGGCTGTCATCGGTATATTCAAATAAAAAAGGAGATGACATATGGAAGGATTGTCAGAAAAAATATATGAACAAGCGATTAATCTTCCAGTAGATGAACGGCTTGTACTTATAGATAAGTTGTTGATCAGTACTAATTTACCAACTCAAAAAGATATTGATCAAGCATGGTCAGCCGAAGTTGAACGCCGTTGTCAAGCGCTTGACCGTGGAGAAGCAAAACTTATTTCTGGAGATGAGGTTTTCGAAAAGGTTCGAAAGCGATTTTCAAAATGAAATTTAGCTTTCATGAAATTGCTGAAAAGGAATTTTTTGATACAGTTGAATACTACGAAGAATATCAGGCAGGCTTAGGTTTGAGATTTTCTGAAGAAGTTTTCGCCGCAATTGAACGAATATGTCAGCATCCATATGCTTGGACAGGTATTGATACCCAAACAAGGCGTTGCCTCACCAACAAGTTCCCGTACGGAATCCTTTATCGAATTGTTAATGAGCATATCAGAATTATGGCAGTGATGCATCTGCATAGAAAGCCAGGTTGCTGGCAAAACAGATAAAAAACAGAACAAAACGCAGCAGCCGACCCAGGGGGCTATCGGCTTATTGAAAGTGCTCGGTTTTTACGAATCTATAAACGTTAAGATCGGACGTTTTCCGATGGTGCCGGTGAACCACCCCCCAAAAAGCCCAACACCTTCAGCAGAATCAGGGCCGCGGCAATGACGGCGGCAAATACCAGCAGGGTCATCCACAGTGACCAGCCCCACCACAAGGGGCCATTGACCAGCACGGTGCAGCCGCCGACCACCGGCAGGGCCATCACGTTCATGACGGCCAGTTCGTAGGCTGCCGGGGTTTTAAAGTCCGGATCCACAATGCGCAGCAGAAGCAGGCCGCAGGAAACCGTGCCGGTGACGACGCCGTAGATGGCCGCTGTTCGCTCCAGGTTATAGGCGGAAAGGCGCCGGCCGAACCAGACGACCAGGGCCGTGGTCAAAACGGCATTGACCAGCGCGATCAAGCCGATGGGCAGGATGTAGTCCCAGACGATCTTCAACTGGATGGCCGCCACCGTTGCCACGATGAGAAAATCGACCGACCACCCGGTGATCCGCCGTTGGATGCCCCCATCGGCAAGGTGCCCGATTCTCAGCCGTTGCATACCCCATTTGACGAGCAGCGCCACCCCCAAGCCGAAAAAGAAGAAAAACCCCCACAGAATTTTGGCCGCATCGGCCGGCAGCCAGTGGCCGATCCACGCGATGATTCCGTAGGTCGCCCCGTATACCATGCCCACCAGCGCCGTCTGAAACGCCAGGGTTTCCACGTTGCCCGAATGCAGGGTCAGACGCCCTGCCGATTCGGATTTTCCATCGGGATCAAGCACCCCGACGACAAAATCCCGCGGCAACTGGCTGGGGCCGAAGGTGGCCTGCCCTTTGCGGATGCCGCGATTGACCAGGGGAACCCCGATAAAAAAGGCGCAGAAATACCCGATGGCGGCAAAGGTCAAGCCGATGGTGGCCGCATCGCTGAAACCGACGCCTTCCCACACCTTGCCGATGGACAGGGCCTGCCCCGGTCCTTCGTTGAAGCCCAGCGGCGCCAGGAAACCGAAGGTGGGAAACAGGTGCAGCCCGAACGCTCCCAGCAGGACTACCAGCAATCCGCCGACAATGGCCTGCATGGGAAAGGTGAGGCCCTGCAAAAGCGCCATCCAGGCCGGACCTTTGAACGGGCTGGGTTGCGCGACCTTCCGGTTGTTGTTTTCATCCCGGGTCAACCCAACGGAGATAAACGAGATGTTGAAAAAGTGGTACGCCAGGGCCTCGATGGTTGCCGTGTCGAAATCGATAATGCCCGTGTGCAGCACGCCCAGCCCCAGAACGCCGCCGATCAGGCAACTGGGAACCAGAAAACGCTGGAAAAAGCCCACCGTGGCCCGCAGGCCGACACCGATCAGCAGGAGCAGGGAGAGGAACGCGAAAACCAGCATGCCGTCAAAGGGAAATGGGGTGTTCATGCGGGTACCCTTTCTCGTTAGAGTTGGGTGAACATGTCGTTTACAAACACCGTCAGCACCGTTTCCCGAACCCGGGCCGGCAGAAGGTCCAGCACGCCGTTGATGTCCGCCATGCGGCTGGGCAGAACGCCGTCGGATACCCCGGCCGCCGCCATCAGGTTCATGATGTCACTGTCGGAAATGGCTGCCATATCCATGCCTTTCAGGCTTTCCTTGACCAGGCCGACCAGTTCGCCTTCGGGCAGGTTGCGGGCGATGTCCACGCACTCGGCCAGATTCTTCAACAGTTCGTCCTCCCAGCCCACATTGGAGGCGTTGACCGACAGGTGGATGTGGGCGGGCGAATTGTCAAAGGAAAGGGACGGCTGAATATACCATCCCCGGCTGTTCATTTCATCGACGATATGAAAAACGTTCACCTCGTCGGCGGTAAACGAGATCAGCGACATGTCCGGGTGGGTAACCAGCCGCAGGCCATCGATGCGGCCGATGCCCTCGGCGATTTTTTTCACGGACGCCAGTTTCTTGCGGGCGATGTCCAGGTAACCGTCGTCGCCGATGTAGTTGAGGACCGCCCAGGCCGCGGCCATGGGCCCGCCGGATTTGCTGCTCTGCACGGCATTGTTGACGATGGTGTAGCCGATCCACCCGGAGCAGGCGAAGATCTGGTGCTTGCGATACCCCTTGTTGCGGTAGAGAATCAGGGACGCGCCTTTGGGGGTATAGGCATATTTATGAAGATCCACCGAAATGGAGGTGACCCCCGGCACGGTGAAGTCGAAATCCGGCACCGGTTCGCCCAGGCGGCGGAAATAGGGCAGCAGAAATCCGCCCATGCAGGCGTCGGTGTGCATCCACAGGCCTTTCTCCTGAGCCAGCGCGGCCAGATCGGCAATAGGATCCACAACACCGTGGGCATAGGAAGGGGCCGACCCCACGATCATGATGGTGTTTTTTGTGATGGCCGCCTTTACTTTCTTCACATCGGCCCGGAACGTCTGTGGATCGACGGAAACGGTCACCGCTTTCACGCCCAGATAATGGGCCGCCTTGTGAAAGGCCGCGTGGGCCGTGGCCGGCAGGATCATTTCCGGAACATGGATATGGGGATGGGTGCTGCGGTAGCCATCCCGGGCCGCCTTCACCGCCAGGATGATGCTTTCCGTCCCGCCGGAGGTGAAATTGCCCACCACCTGGTCATCACCTCTCAAGTGGCGGGCACCGAAAGCGGCCAGTTCCCGTTCGAGTCGCAGCAGGCTCTGAAAAACGGTAAAATCCAGCCCGTTTTCGGATAGAAATTCGTTGTAGGCGGCTTTGCCGACCGCCATCACCTCGGACCCCGGATCGAAAACGTACCCGTAGGTCCGGCCATCCTGCCACTTGATATCGTTGCGGCGAAACTCGGCCAGGCGATCGAAGATGGCCTCACGCGTCATTCCCTCTTTGGTCAGTTCCATGGTTCACTCCTGTTGAATTTGAAAGCTACGAAATCATCTCCCACAGTGCCTTGATTAGCGTCAGCACAGACAGTCCCATCAGGCAAAGCAAGACCCGCTTACGGAAAACCGTTTCGGATGTGCGGTGAAACATGCGCTGGCCAGCAAGCAGTCCAATCGCCATGGGAACGAGCATTAACAGGGCCTGGCGGGCATGGTTGACGGTCATCAATCCGGCGGCCAGGCAAGTGCCGGCTGCCAGGATGTCCGTCAAAAGGAAATAGGCGATCAGCGACGCCCTGGATACGGCGGCTCCGGCCGGAGAAGAGAAAAAAAAGAGAACGGCCGGCGGCCCGCCGATGGCCGCCGCGCCGTTGAGAATCCCGGAAGCCGTTCCGGTAACTACGGTTTGCGCCCGTCCGGGTTGGCGCTTGACGACAACACCTTTACGAAGGATGAAAGCCAGGGCGAAAATGATCGCCGCCACCGCCGTTTTCATGCAAGCCGGAGAAACATTGCCGAGCAGCCAGACGCCCAGCGGCGTTCCGATGCCGACACCGAGCAGCATCCAGGCAAGCGCCGGCCAGTTTACGGAAGACCAGGCTCCGGGCAGAAGCAACAGACTGGCGCCCACCTCCAGCATCAGGATCATCGGCACGATACGTTCGGGTGGCAACACCAGGGACAGCGCCGCCACCGTGATCATGGAGAAGCCGAATCCGCCGTAGCCGCGAACGCAACCGGCCACCAGGATGGTAAAGGCGGTAAAAAGTGCAAGCGGAGCGTCCATCGCATCCTTGACGATATGCAAAGGGATTTGTTATTGCATTAAGATGCATTAAATTTCACTATGGTGAAATATCATTCACGGAATTGTATTGTCAACAGGAAGAACCATGACGGATACAGACCGCAAGGCTTGGGAACAGCAGCAGCGCAGCGATCGCATCGTCGACAAGGCCCAGGCCGTTTTCTTCGAGAACGGATACGAAAACACCACCCTGCCGGCCATCGCCGATGCCGCCGGCTACAACAAGCGCACCCTTTACCTGTACTTCAAGGACAAAGAGGAGCTTTTTCTGGCCGTTGTCCTGCGGGGATTGATCCAGTTGCGGGCGACGTTGGCCAAGGCTGTCGACCAGGCCGTTTCAGACGACAGCGGCCTGCAACATATGGCCCGGGCGTTTTTCGATTTCTCCGTTCAAAGCCCGGAATTTCTCGACCTGATCATGATCTACGAAAGCCGCTATTTCGATTACCTCAACGGCGACGGCTCCTTTGCGCCGGACAGCTACCGGGCGCAGTGCCAGCAGGTTTCCGCCGATATGGCCCGCATGGTCACGGCCGCCATTGAAAAGGGAATGGAAATCGGTAACATCGGAAAGGATCTGACCCCACAACAGCTCATGCTGCTTCTGTGGGGCCAGATTTTCGGGGTCATGAAAATTTTCAGGATGCGCCGGCAACATTTCCGCGAGGCGTTCGGCATCCGCCCCGAGGTACTGTTTGAACACTTTGTGGCCATGGTGGAGCGGGCCCTGAAATTTTAGGACCCGCTCGATTTGCCTACTTTCCAATAGGGTGAAACGGATCAGGCCTGCTTTGACGCGAGCATGATCCGGCAGTCGGCCACCACGGCGCCCTTGCCTTCGGGATAGACGATCAGCGGGTTGATGTCCAGTTCGCTGATCTCGGGATGATCGGCCACCAGGGTCGACACCCGCAGGATGCACTCCCGGATGGCGTCTATATCCGACGGCGGATTGCCCCGCACACCCTGGAGAATGTTAAAGGTTTTAATGGAGCGGATCATGTTTTCCGCGCTGGCGATGTACATGGGTGCCAGGCGGAAGGTAACGTCCTTGAGCGCTTCCACGAGGGTGCCGCCCAGGCCGAACATGACAATCGGCCCGAATTTGGAATCCCGGGCGCAGCCGATGATCACCTCCACGCCCTTGCCGGCCATCTCCTGCATCAGCACCCCGTCGATCCTGGCATCGGCTTTGAACCGCAGCCCGTTGGCCACGATTTCCTCAAATGCCTGCTTGGCCTGGTCGGCATCGGTGATGTTCAGTTTCACTCCGCCGGCATCCACCTTGTGAACAATATCCTTGGACACGATTTTCATGGCCACGGGCGCACGCATGGCTTCCATGGCAGCGGCGATCTGCGTGGAATCGGATACCAGCCGGCTGGTCAGCAGGGGCAGTCCATAGCAGTTCAACAACTCCGTCGCCTCCCGTTCGGGCAGATAGCAGGACAGGTTGCCGTTCAGCTTTGCGTTGATCAGCCGGGATACTTCATCGCGCCGGACGGCATAGCCAGCCGGAACGCGGTTGCCGATGTTGAGACGCTCCCCGAAACGGACCATGGCGGCCATGGTGCGCGAGGCGGCCTCGGGGAAAACGTAGTTGGGAATGCCGTTCGACTCCAGATGGGCCACGCCTTCGGACACGTCCACGATGCCCATGAACGAACAGAGGATGGGTTTGTCCGTCTGCTTGGCCACATTGGGCACGATCTGGGCCGTTTCCAGGATGTCGGTCATGGCTTGGGGGGTGAGCAAAACGATGGCCCCGTCCACGTTGGGGTCCTGCATGACGGTTTTCAGGGCGCTTTCGTAACGCTCGTGGGTGGCGTCTCCGATCACGTCCACCGGGTTGTGGATATTGGCAGTGGGCGGCAGGCTGGCCTTCAACGCCGCGGTGGTTTCGTCGGTGAAGGCGGCCAGCTTGAGGCCGTGGCGGATGGCGGCGTCGGTGGCCATGATGCCCGGTCCGCCGGCGTTGGTCACGATGGCGATGCGCCGTCCCTTGGGCAGGGGTTGGCGCGAAAAGGCCATGGCATAGTGGAACAACTCGTTGATGCCCTCCACCCGCTGGATGCCGCTTTGCAGGAAAATGGCGTCATAGGCCGAATCCGAACCCACCAGGGAACCGGTGTGCGAGGCGGCGGCCTTGGCCCCTTCCGACGACGTTCCGGATTTGACGGCCAGGATGGGCTTGCCCTTGTTCCAGGAAATCTCGCTGGCCACGCGGATGAACTCCTGGCCGGCGGACAGATCCTCCAGGTACATGCAGATCACCTTGGTTTCGGGATCATCGCCCAGGTAGCGCAGCAGATCGATTTCGCTGACATCGGCCTTGTTGCCAAAGCTGATGAATTTCGAGAACCCGATCTTGCGGCCCGCGGCGTAGTCCAATACCGAGGTGCACAGGGCCCCGGACTGGGAGATGAAGCCGATGTTGCCCGGTCTTGGCATCAGGCGGGCGAAACTGGCGTTCATGCGAACGTCTTTGTTGGTATTGATGATTCCCAGGCAGTTCGGGCCCACCAGGCGGATGTTGTTGCGGGCGGCTATCGCCTTGATCTGATCCTCCAGTTCGGCCCCCTGGCCGCCGATCTCCTTGAACCCCGCGGTGATGATCACCGCGCCCTTGACGCCTTTGCCCTTGGCCTCATCCAATAGATCCGGCACGACCTCCGGCTTCACGATAATCACGGCCAGGTCGATCGAATCCGGAATGGCGGTTAGGTTCGGGTAGGCCTTGACGCCGTATATGGATTTCAGTTTGGGGTGCACCGGGTAGAGCACCCCCTGGAATTCGCCTTGAATCAGGTTGCGCATCACGGCCTGGCCCACGCTGTTGGGCCGGTTGGTGGCGCCGACGATGGCAATGGATGCCGGACTGAAGAGCGGTTCGATGGTGTCTGTCATGACATTTCCTCCTGAATAAAAGTTCACTGCGTACTCCTTTATGGTTGCTGCTTTATAAATAGGTTGCCTCCAGGGCCTCCTGGTTGACAAAAGGGGCCACCGCGCGCTCGTAAACGCCCTGCACGTAGGCGATGGCCATGCCGTAATTGGTAACCGGAATGCCGGCTTTGCGGGCAGGCTGCAAACGGTTGACCAGTTGCCTGCGGGTAACCATGCAACCGCCGCATTGCACCACCAGGGAATAGTCCTGGATCGTGCCTGGAATATCGTCCAGGCCGGCGACGATTTCGAAATGGAGATTTCTGCCCGTAAAGTTTGAAATCCAGCGGGGGATTTTCACCCTGCCGATATCGTCGCAGGAGGTGTGGTGCGAGCACGACTCCAAAAGCAAAATCCTGTCGCCGTCTTTCAGCTCCGATATCTTCGGCGTGCCTTCCAGATAGGCGTCGAAATCTCCTTTAAACCGGGCCAGCATCACGCTGAAACCGGTCAGCGGGATATCCTTGGGGATCATGGCATCGGCTTTGGTAAAAATACTGCTGTCCGTGATGACCAGGCTGGGTTCGATGCCGGTCTTTTTCAAAAAGACATCCACTTCCCGTTCCTTGAGAACGATGGCAATGGCGTCGTTGTCGAGAATATCGCGGATGGCCTGCACCTGGGGCAGAATCAAGCGTCCCTCCGGAGCTTCGAGATCGATGGGCACGATCATCATCACGACATCGCCATAGGCAACCAGGTCGCCGACCAGCGGCTGCCGTTTGAATGCCGAAGGGGGGATGATGCGTTTCAGCTCACGCAGCAGCGGCCAGGGGTCTTCATGGGAAACACTGGAAAAATCAAATACCGGCACCTCGTGGGGAATCGAAGCGCAGGCGTTTTGCCAAATCTCCAGATCGCTTTTGTTGTGGACCAGCAAAAAGGGGATCGCTTCGGATTGGAACCGGTCCATCAATGCCTGTTCCGTTTCGGAGATCGCATTGTTCGCGATCAGCAAAATGGCCGCATCGATGGTTTCGAGAACTTTCCGGGTGCGGTTGGCGCGAAGCTCGCCAAGTTGGGAGGTATCGTCAAAACCGGCCGTGTCCACCAATACGACCGGACCGATGCCGGTCAATTCGACGCTTTTGTTCACCGGGTCGGTGGTGGTTCCCGCCAGATCGCTGACAATGGAGACGTCCTGGCCGGTGATGGCGTTTATGAACGAACTCTTGCCGACATTGGTGCGGCCGAAGATGCCGATGTGGGGGCGGGTTTCTCTGCCTCTCATGAACGCTCCCCCATTTCACCGACCAGATCGTGAATGGAAAACCCTTCCTTCAACAGATTGGAGGGGGACAAAAGTTCTTCCAGTTTTTCCGGATCGATCAATTGCAAGTTCTCGTTAGCCTCGTGAATGGAGCCCCCCGATCGCTGCATTTCCCTGGCCAGCAACGCGGCCTTTCCATAGCCAAGATAGGGAAGCAGGGCCGTGCACACCGAAGGGCTGCGGTAGAGCTTTTTTTCGGCAGCCTGCGCGTTGACTTCCAACCCGCAGAACAGATTTTCCTGCAAGGTCCGGTTGGCGGCAATCAACAACTCCAGGCTGTCCAAGAAGGCATGCCCGATGATGGGCAGATAGGCATTCAGGTCTAAAAGGCCCCGGGCCGCCAAACCGTTCACCATGGCCCCGTTGGCGTACACCTTATGGGCGCAGCCGATAACGAACTCGGGGATGACGGGGTTGACCTTGCCGGGCATGATGCTGGAGCCCACCTGCTTTCGGGGCAGGCGGATATCGTTGGCCTCGATCAGATCGGAAGCCAGCAGCCGCAGGTCCCCCACCATTTTTTCCAGCGAAACGGCATGGGCGGTAAAAAAGCCGTGGACCTCCACGAACGGGTCGAGGTTGCAGGTGGCGTCGTGCATGTTCTCGCTGCGGGTAACCGGAAGCCCGGTCAATTTCTGCAGTTCGCGGATCGCTTCCATGACGAAAAAACGGGGGGACGCCAGGCCGCCGCCGATAGCACTCCCGCCCAGATTTACCACCTTCAGCCGCTCCTGACCCCGCGAAATGCGCCACCAGTCCCGGGACAGCGCCTCGTTGTAGGTGCTGAAAAGCCGCCCCAGGGAAGAAGGAACCGCCGCCTGCATTTGGGTGTAGGCGATCCGCAGGTGGTTTCGATGGGCCGCTTCAAGTTTTTCGATCTCGTGCCGCAGGAGATTGATCCGGTTTTCCAATGCCGGCAATCGCTGCATACAGGCCACGTGCAGGGCTGTGGGGATGACGTCGTTGGTGCTCTGGTAGCGGTTCGCATCTTCGATGGGGTCGATTTCGGCATATGTTCCGGGAGCCTTGCCTATCTTCGAAAGGGCCACATTGGCCAGGATTTCGTTGATGTTCATGTTGATGCTGGTTCCCGCACCACCCTGGACCGCCGGCACGATGAACCCCTCGAAATGTTTTCCCTGAATGACCTCCCTGGCCGCTTCCTGCAGGGCCTCGATTTTTTCCTGCGCCATCATTTTAATGGGCGGCGCTTTTCCGAACTTCTTCACAACGGCCTTCTGGAACCGTTCGATCGTGTTGAAACAGGCCAGCTTCACCGTCCCGACGGCTTGATACCAGTACTGAGAAAACCGGTCCGTATTGGGGAAGTTCTCCCTGGCGCGCCAGGCGTGGATGCCGAACAGGGCTTCGGCGGGAATCTCCACGCTGCCTATCGCGTCTGTTTCCATGCGAAAAGGTTGGGCCATTTGATCGCCTTTTCCCCTCACCCTGTCCCTCTCCCCGGGGGAGAGGGAACGAAAACGGGGCCGCCCAAGCTGCTCTGAATACTCCGCAGTTTCCGGCGAGCGCTCCCTCGCCCCTTGAGGGGAGAGGGCCGGGGTGAGGGGTGGTGAAACAAGCACCTTTTCGAATTCAATTCCCATGGCCGCCTATCGCGCCTCGATCTCCTGCCAGATCTCTTTCATGGTATGTTTAATGGTTCGCTTGCGCTTCCGATACGTCGTGTGGAGCAGATCATGGGCCTTGTGGGAATTGGGTTTTTCCAGAAAGTCGTCGTAAATCTTTTCGATGAGCGGGTTGTTGTGGGACTGGCGCACCGCCCGCTGCCGGTCGATGGCATACAGGGCGTTTTGCCGCTCCTGCCAACTGGCCTGGTAGGCCTTCTTGCTGCGCGGCTGGCCGCCGCCGCCCATGCACCCGCCCGGGCAGGCCATGATTTCAATAAAGTGATAGGGCGCCTCTCCCGCCAGGACCATTTCCGCCATCTGCCGGGCCGCCTTGAGACTGTGGGCCACGGCCACCTTGACGGGAGGCGTACCGTTTTTCAAATCGACCTCGGCCTCGCGAACCTTTTCGTTGCCGCGCACCGGCTGAAATTCGATTCCCTCCAGTTCGTCGCCGGTGACCACCTTGTGAACCGTGCGCAGGGCGGCTTCCATCACGCCGCCCGTCGTTCCGAAGATGGCCGCGGCGCCGGTGTAATCCCCCATCCATGGATTGTCGTAGGCCGACGACTCCAAGACCGAAAGATCCACTCCCTCCCGCTCCAGCAGGCGGGCAAATTCCCTGGTGGTCAGCACCACATCCACATCCGGAGTGCCCTTACTGAGAAATTCGGGGCGCTTGGCCTCCTCTTTTTTGGCCGTGCAGGGCATGATGGAAATCACCCGCATGGTTTTGGGATCGATGCCCATCCCCTCGGCCAGGTAGGTTTTGGCCATGGAGCCGAAGCATTGCTGGGGGGATCGGGTGGTGGAGATGTGGGGCAGGATCTCCGGGAAATTCTTCTCGGCGAAGTTGATCCAGCCGGGGCAGCAGGAGGTGAACATGGGCAGGGTCCCGCCTTTTTCGATGCGGTGCAGCAGTTCGGTGCCCTCCTCCATGATCACCAGATCGGCGGTGAAATTGGTGTCCAGCACCACATCGGCCCCCAGATGTTTCAGGGCCGTGACGATCTGGCCTTCGACATTCTCGCCGGGGGGCATGCGAAAGGCCTCTCCCAGGGCCACGCGAATGGCCGGGGCAAACTGGAAGACGGTGACGATGCGCGGGTCGTAGAGATAGTCGATCACCGTTTCGGTGTCGTCCCGCTCGGCCAGGGCCCCCACCGGGCAAACCAGAATGCACTGACCGCAGGCCACGCAGTCCGAACTGCCCAGAGGCAGGCTGTCGCGGATGCTGATTTCGGTGGCCAGCCCCTTTTCGGTGATCACCAGGGCGTCCGTACCCTGGATTTCCCGGCACACCTTGACGCACCGCAGGCAGCGGATGCATTTGCTCATATCGCGGACGATGGCCGCCGAAGAGTCGTCCCGGGTGCGCTGTTCGTAGAAATGAGGATAGTGGTAGCGGGACTGCTGAAGGCCGACGAACTGGGCCACATCCTGAAGCTCGCAGTTGCCGTGGCGAATACATACGGCACAATCCTGGTTGTGGTCGGCCAGCAGCAGCTCGACCTGAAGCCGCTGCTGTTCGCGCAGGGCCGGGGTCCGCGTGAGCACCGCCATGCCCTCTTCCATGGGCGTGTTGCACGAGGTCACCACCTGCGGCCCGGAGCCGTTGCGACGCTGAATTTCCACCAGGCATACCCGGCAGGTGCCCGGCGTGTGGTCCAGGTCGGCCATTTCGCAAAGGGTGGGGATAAAGTGGCCATTGCGTTTGGCCACCTGAAGGATGGTCTCGTTTTCAGAAAATTCCACTGGCTTGCCGTTTATGGTGCCGATCATCGTCATTCTCCTTTTCTGATGAACGCTTTACTGTTCCGTTATCACCGAATAAACGCGATAACACCGCATACAGCGGTCCGCCTCGTGATAGGCTTCTTCCACGGATATGGGCTTTTCCACCTCTTCGAACATGCGTTTTCTCACTTCCGGATCCAATTCCTTGACCTTGACCCGGTATTCATGGCGAATGGGAATGGAAACCCCCTTGGAAATCATGGGCTGAATCGCCTGCACCAGATCGCTCATGCGTTCATCGGGGAAAAACCGCACCCGGCCCAAAGTCAGGTAATCGTCCATGCAGCGGGCGGCCTGGTGTCCCTGAGCCATGGCCTGTACCAGGGTGGCCGGTCCGGTGACGCAGTCCCCGCCGGCGAAGATCCCCTTGCGGCTGGTCATCAGGCTGTTGGGATTCACTTCGATCAGGCCCCCCTTGGTAAAGCGGAGTCCTTCTTCGGGGCTGGTGAAGCTGTGGTCCACCTGCTGGCCGATGGCCGGGATGATGCTGTCGGCCTCCAGCACGAACTCCGATCCGGCAACGGGCATGACGCTGCGCCGGCCTCCGGCGTCCACTTCGCCGAGTTCCATGCGGGTGGCCTCGACCCCCGTGATCCGGCCGTCGGCATGAAGGATGCGGACGGGGTGGGTCAGGTAATGGAAAATGACGCCCTCTTTTTCGGCGGCTTCCACTTCTTCCTTGTCGGCGGGCATTTCGTTGCGTGACCGCCGGTAGATCAGGTGCACCTCTTTCACGCCCATGCGCAGGGCCGAACGGGCGCAGTCCATGGCGACATTGCCGCCGCCCACCACGATCATCTTCTCGCCCAGGTCCATGGGAATGCCCCGGTTGACATAATCGTGATTGATATGCAGCAGCATGTTCACCCCGAACTGGTAGCCCTGAAGGCCGGTGTCTTCTCCGGCGACCCCCAGCATTTTGCCCTTGTGGGCCCCCACGCCCAGAAAGATGGCCTGGTAGCCGTCGTTGAGCAGGCTTTTAATGGTAATTTTCTTTCCCAAGCGGCGGTCGTACAAAATGCGGCCGCCAAGGGTTTCGATGATGCTGATCTCCCTGCCGAGTACGTCCTTGGGCAGGCGGTAGTTGGGGATGCCGGTGGCGGCCATGCCGCCGGGAACCGTTTTGTCCTCGTACACATCCACCGGATACCCCTTGAGGAGAAGATGATAGGCGGCTGAAATACTCGCCGGACCGGTGCCGATGACCGCCACCTTTAAATCGTCGGATTTTTTCTCCCCGGCCGGGTAGCTGCTGAACCATTCGTTGGTGATGTACTTCTCGCGGTCGGCCACGAAACGCTTGAGCACCTTGATGCCGACCGCCTCGTCCACCTGGGTGCGCCGGCAGGCCATTTCGCAGAACCGCACGCAGACCCTGCCGCACGTCGCGGCCATGGGATATTTCTGGAGAATGACGCCCAAGGAGTGGGTGAATTTGCCGTCCTTGATGAAGTCGATATAGCGGGGCACATCGACCTTGGAGGGACAGGCTTCGATGCACGGCGCCGACACGTAGGTGGTACAGGGCTGCGGCGGCATGCCGTTGCCGGCGGCGATTTCCGCGATCAGTTCCTGACGCATGTAGTGGATCATTTCGAGCAGGGCGACCGGGGCTGTCTGACCGAGACCGCAAAGGGAGGTGCTGCGGATATGCTCGGCGATCGCGGCGATCTCACCCAGCACGGCCGCGTCCCGGTTGCCGTTGGCCAGTTCGCGGAGCTTGGAGACGATGATCTGCGTGCCGACCCGGCAGGGGGTGCATTTGCCGCAGGACTCGCGGGCCACCCGTTCCATGTACTGGCGGCAGGCATCCAGCAGATGGACCCCCTTTTCAAAGATAAAAAATCCGTGCCCGCCCATAAAGGCCTTGATGGGATTTCCGGGGTTGAACTCGTCGAATTCCCGGAAGGACGGATCTTCCTCGATTTCGAAGATTTTCCGTCTCCTGTTGTCGATGACGGTGCCGTCCCAGACGCCAAAAATCACTTTAGCCATGGCTTGCTCCTTATTTTCAATTCGATGTTCGGCGGGGTTCAGGCCGCTCCTTGGATAAAGGCCTGCCGAATCCACGCATGGGGCGAATCCCCCCACCGGTTGCGACCGACTTCGCGCCCCAGGTTCCGAATCCGTTTCTCCAGGGCGCTTTGAAAACCGGGGTCGGTTTCATTGTCACAGGGTTTGGCATCGTACAGCGTGTATTGTTTCCGACATTCGGGCGAAGTCACCTGGGGCATGATCACATTGGCGCCGAAGTCCAGCCCCCTTTCCCGGCCCAGAGGCGACAGGGTCTGCAGGGCCGTGGTAGCAGCGATATTGACATCCCGCAGCACCAGGCGGACGACGGCAATGGTCGACAGCGCCCGCTGCAGCCGCATGGCCGGCGGCGCCACGTCAACCTTGGCCAGGGGTGCGGCGTGATGGGGGATGTAGGGTCCCATGCCGATCATGTCTACATCCATCTCCTTGAAAAAGGCCACATCCTCCGCGAGGTCGGCAGTGGTCTGCCAGGGCGCCCCGATCATGACGCCGGTGCCCACCTGGTAGCCGATGGATCGCAGGTGCGAAAGGCATCGCCGCCGGTTTTCGAAAGTTTGTTCGGGTGGGTGCCAGCGTCGAAACAGACTCGGCGACGCGGTTTCGATGCGCAGCAGGTAGCGATGGGCGCCGGCTTCGAAAAAGCGTGCGTACACCTCGCGGGATTGTTCTCCGACGCACAGGGTGATTCCCAATCCGTCGGGCAGAAGAGAACAGCGGGTTTCATTTTTGACGGTCCGCACCACGTCGGTCACGAAATCGACAAACCGGGCGTCGCGCCGTTCGCCCGATTGCAGGACCACGGACCCGAACCCCCGCTCGGCGCACCATTTGGCCTGGCGCAGAATTTGCGTTTTGGCGAGCTGGTAGCGCACCACGTCCTTGTTGCTGCGGCGGATGCCGCAATAGTAGCAGTCACAAGTGCAGATGTTGGAAAATTCGATGATGCCCCGGAAGTAGACCCGATTGCCGCAATGCAGCAGGGTTGCCCAGTGTGCTTCCTGACGAAGCGCCTCGATCTCTTTGCGGCCGGTCGATTCCAGCAGGGAGCGAATTTTTGCGGTAGTAAAATTCGTTTTCGACTTGCCGCTTGTCTGAATAGGAGATCGCATGAGTTATAAGTAGAGATCCCGCTCTCCATCGGCGATGCGCCGGTAGTATTCCTTGAATGTTTTGGCCATCCCCGGCTGCTGACGTTCGATCTCCTCGATTTCCGACCGAATGACGGCTTCCGCCGCTGCGGCCGTCTCGGGAGAAGCGAAGTCGTCGAGCCATTCCCGGAAGGTGAGTACTGCATTGAGCTTGCAGAACCTGCCCTCCTTGCCGCTGCGCAAAAGATCCATGATCCGTTTGCCCGTACGGCCGCAGCGATAGCCGGCCGTACAGAAGGAAGTAATGGTGCCCGCTTCGGACAGTTCCCGGATCGCTTCCTCCAGGCTGCGCAGATCGCCCAGAAAAAACTGCTGCCGGTTGTCCTGGGAATTGCCGGCCGCCGGATTGGCATAGGCCCCCACGCCGATGCGGCTGGAGGCGTCTATCTGGGTAATTCCCAACGGCATCAGCGCCCGGCGGGTTTCGGCAGATTCCCGCGCCGTGAGAATCATGCCGGTGTACGGCACGGCCAGGCGAAGAACGGTGATGGCTTTTCTGAAGTCGGCGTCGGCCACCCGCAGCTGGCTGTCCTGGAGAAAGGGAGTATTTTCTGCCGGTTCGAGGCGCGGAAAGGAAATGGTATGGGGACCGATGCCCACAGCCCGTTCCAGTTCGTGGGCGTGGGCCAAAAGACCCAAGACCTCGAAACGCCAGTCCGTCAGGCCGAAAAGGGCGCCGATGCCGAAATCGTCCACCCCGGCCTCGAAGGCCCGGTGCATGCAGTACAACCGCCAGCGGTAATTGCCCTTGATGGTATCGGCGGGGTGCAGGCGGGCGTAGGTGGCATGGTGATAGGTTTCCTGGAACACCTGAAACGTGCCAATGCCCACTTTATGCAGCCGTTTCAAATCCTCGACGCACAACGGGGCCGCATTGACGTTGACCCGCCGGATTTGGCCGACTCCCCGGCGAACGGGAACGGCGACATCGTAAATGGTCCGGATGGATTCGACCATGTAGTCTATATCCGATACCGGGTGCTCGCCGTATACGACGATCAGCCGCTTGTGCCCGATATCGCCGCACAGCACTTCCGTCTCCCGCCGGATCTCGTCCATGGACAGCGTCATGCGCCGAATCTTTTTGTTTTCACTGCGAAATCCGCAATAGCGGCAGTTGTTGACACAGTAATTGCTCAGGTACAGCGGCGCAAAGGTGACGATCCGGTTATCATACACTTTTTTCTTGATCTGTCCGGCCGCCGTCTCCATTTCGGCCAGCAGTTCGGGATCGGAGACATTGAGAAGTGCGGCCGCCTCGTCGATGGCCAGGGTTTCGATGGCCAGGGACTTGGCGATAATCTCCCTTATTCGCAGCGGATCGGGATTTCGGTTGGCGGCGATCGCCCGGGTCAGCGCCGCATCGTCGATGAAATCCCGGTCGCCTTGCATGTACCGTTCGATTTCGCCCCAACGGATTTTCCGCTGTTTCCATGAATCGGTTTTTACGGATGCACTGAGCATGAGAGGCCTTTCTGTGTCGATGGTTGGCTGCCTGAAACGCTTTAGAGATCAACGGTGGATGCTTACATGTCTCTTCCGTTCGATCCGTTTTGAAGCCAGAGCAAAGGGGGTGCCATTCGCGGGAAGAATCCGGTGGGGGATAGTTATTTCTTATGAATTTTAATGGTTACAAGAAAATGAGGAATGTAGATCGGACGCGAATCGAAAGGCATCGATTGTCACTTTTCTTTTCAGCCTGTAAAGCGCGAGGAGACAGTGGCGAATGGGGGGATTGGGTGCTAAACCATTTGGCCGATAATTTCCGACAGCGTCCGAATTCCCTTTTCGACCTCCTCGCTCCAGGGATAGCCGCAGCTGATGCGGATGAAGTTCCGGTAGCGGCCCGTTGTGGAGCAGATGATGCCGGGGAAAATGGAAATCTTCTTTTTACGGGCCTCCCGGTAGACTTCGAGGCCGTCGACGTTGGGGCTCATCTCCACCCACAGGGTCAGCCCGCCTTTGGGCGCCGTGATGCGGGTCCCTTCCGGAAAGTGGCGGGCAATGGCCAGGGCCATGTTGCTGATCTGGTTTTTCAACGCCGTTCGCAGGCGGCGCAGGTGGCGATCGTAGGCGCCGCTTTTCAAAAAATCGGCCACGGCTCGCTGGTTCAATGTGGGGGAGGCCACCGTGCCGTTCAGTTTCAGCCGCCTGACCGGTTCGGTATAGCGGCCCGGCAGGCACCATCCCACCCGCAGCCCCGGCGAAAGGGTTTTGGAGAAAGAAGCACAGTGCAGGACCCAGCCGTTGCGGTCCAGGGCTTTCAAGGTCGCCGGTCTTGCCTTGCCGAAATAGAGTTCACCGTGAATATTGTCCTCGATGATGGGGACCTTTGCGGCGGCCATCATTTTCACCAGGGCCTTTTTCTTGTCCACGGGCATCTCGAAACCCAGGGGGTTGTGGAAATTGGGAACCAGCAGGCAGGCGGCCACCGCATTGGTGCGAACGGCTTGCTCCAATTGTTTAAGGTCGATACCCGTGCGGGGATCCGTGGGTATTTCCAGGGCGAACATCTTGTGGTCTTCGATCAGCTGCAGAAACCAGGGATAGGTAGGCGATTCCACGATTACCGTGTCGCCGGCGCTGCCGACGGCCTGGAGGCACAGGTTCACCGCCTCGAGGCATCCGGTGGTGACGGTTATCTCGTCCATGGCGTCCCGCCGGGCCTGACCCACCATGCGTTTGGCGATCTGGCGTTTGAGTTCGGGATTGCCGGTTGGATTTTCGTAGCGCATCAGGCTTTGTTTCATGGATTCGATGGGCGCCGAGCGAATACAGCGGGCCAGCTGCTTGAAGGGCAGCAATTCCGGCATCACCACCGTTCCTCCCAACTGAAGAAAATCCGGGTCGCTCATGTCTTCGACGATGGAATAGGCCAGGGTGTTCATGGTGACTTTTTTGGGGACCGGCTTCAGCTTCAACGCTTCCGGCGTCGGCAGAATCCGGTCCAAAAGCGGCCTGACGTAGTATCCCGACTTCTGGCGCGGTTCCACGACGCCCCGCTTTTCCAGTTCGATGTAGGCCTGATACACGGTGGTAACGCTCAACCCGGTCTGGTCATGCAGTCTTCTCAACGAGGGCAGCTTTTCCCCGGAACGGTAGACGCCTTCCTTGATCTTGATTTCCAGGTCATCGGCCAAGCTGGCATATCTGAATCCCGTAACCGTTCGTTGGACCATCTATACACCCTCAACTGTTATTAAAAAAAATTTAAAAAACTGTATCTGTTATTGATTAGTCGATCTGTTAGGGTAGATCAAGGTCGATTACAGAAAGAGGAGCAATGCCGACAAATGATTGAAGAGATGCGCAAAGGTGCGGTCGCCAACCTGCCGGTAGGCGCCAGCGTGGCTGCATACGGCAGTGTCCTGGGGATGCTGGCCGCCCAGAAGGGACTTTCCTGGCTGGAGCTTTTAGCCATGAACCTGTCGATTTTCGCCGGCTCGGCCCAATTCGTGATGGTCGACATGTGGCTGCCGCCCCTGCCCATTGTGGAGATGACCCTGGCCGTGCTGATCATCAATATGCGCTACCTGCTCATCGGCGCCTCGCTGGAACCGCTCTTCAGGGGCAAGTCCTTTTTTCACAAAGCCGGCATCATGCACCTGGTGGCCGACGAGAACTGGGCGGTGACCATGGCGGCTCACCGAAACGGCCACGCCACTACCGGTTTCCTTTTGGGAGGCGGAATCTGTCTGTGCGTCATCTGGTCCGCCGGTACTCTTCTGGGCCATCGACTGGGAGCGCTGATTGCCCATCCGGAACGCTTTGCCCTGGATTTTGCCTTTGTGGCCGTATTTACTGCCCTGACCGTCGGCATGTGGCGGGGTCGGCGCGATATGGTGCCGTGGATCGTTGCAGCCATTTTTGCCGTAGCCGCAGAACGCTGGCTACCGGGAAAATGGTACATCGTCATTGGCGGTATCGGCGGGGCGCTGGTCCCGGTTTCTCAGCAATGGCTTTTGCCCGGAAAAGCGCCGGCTGCCCCGTCGGATCTCTCCCGCACCGATCTTGTTGCAAAGGAGATCGAATGAATCCTCCATTTGCCCCCGATTCTTTTATATTTATGGCCATTGCCGGTGCGGCCCTGGTCACCTACGGCCTGCGTTTAGGAGGGCTGCTGCTGGCCGAACATCTGCCGAAAAGCGGCGGTTTCAGCCGTTTTCTGGCAGCCCTGCCGGGGACGATTCTGCTTTCCCTGGTAGCGCCAAGCATCGTTTCCGCGGGCCTGCTCGGTGTCGTCGCCGCCCTGTCCACAGCGCTGTGCGCATGGAAAACCCGCAACGTTTTCCTGGGGATGATCCTGGGGATGGGAATCGTGGCGGCAGGACGGTGGTGGATGGGCTGTTGAGGCGAAAAAAATTAGCAATATCCGCTTGATTTGCCGGAAAAATAGAGATAATGCATCTTTCTCGGTAACCGAACCGGTTTTAGAAGGATCAATAAAAATAAGCTTGCTTTATAAATGTTAGATACATAAAATATATGTTGACTTAACTTGCAGCTTGCTATAGACAGAGATCCCTAAACAAGATTTGAGTGGAGAACGCATGCAAGGACGCGGATGCAAAAATCGAAAACGCTGCAGATGCTGCATGCTCAATGACGTAAAATGCGGCCAGCGGGCAAGAATTCATTGCCATCATGCAACTGGAGCCATGCGGCGGCGTCTGCTCGACCTCGGTTTCGTGCCCCACGCCGAAGTCGACGTTATCCGAAGGGCCCCTTTCGGCGACCCGATTCAATGCCGGGTGGCTAACTGCTGCGTTACCTTGAGCAGCTCGGAGGCAAAACTGATCGAGGTCGATCAGGAGGCTTGATCCTCCCCATTTCATAGACTACCTGCCGCAAGTAACTCCCCTTATTCCCCCAATCGTTTGAAAGCGATACCCAAAGTTACCCGTATCGGTCAATTTAGAACGCTGTGAACTGCAGGGATGCAGAACAGGATGCCGAAGACGGCAATGGCCACGCCCGATAGCATGCCGACGACGGCTTCTACCGTTTCGATGCGCTTTCCGGATACCGACCGCAGCACGCCGGCTTTTCCCAACACGGCGGCGGTCACCACCAGGGAAATGGTTGTCCCCATTCCCAGGGCGATGCAAAGCGCCATCAGCAGGCCCAAAAGCAATCCGTCCATGGACATGCAGAACAGCATGACCATCACAACTGCCGGACAGGGCACTATCCCGACGGCAACCGCCCAGGGCCAGACGCTTTTTCCCGCTATCGCTTCCGGATTTTTCTGCGGCTGGGATTTTTTTCGAAAAAACAGGACGACGGCATGTTTCGCCAGAATTCCCAACCCCAGGATGGCGATCAATCCGAAGCTGACCATCTGGGTGATTTCGGTAACCGAGGCGAGCGTCTGACCGACGCTGCGTTGGATGACATAGCGTAGGCCGATAACGCCCACGATGCCCGAGAGGCCATGAATCATGGCGATGCACAGGGCAAAGATCACGCCTCCCGGTATCGAGGGCCGATGGGACAGCACGTAGGACATGGCCACCACCTTGCCATGGCCGGGACCGGCGGCATGGATGACGCCGTAGGCGAAGGCCAGGCCCATCAGCGCCAGCAGCGGTCCGAAGCGCCTATCGTTTTTAAAGTCCCGGATAAGGTCTGACAGGGTTTGTCGCAATCGATGCTGCCAAACGACGATCTTCATGACAAGGGGACTTTGGATGGGCGGTTGGGGCGCGACGTGCCGGCCTTCCGACTTGGATGTAAACGGGTTGCCGGCCCCGGCCGAACCGATCCAGGGGAACAGCAGCATGAAAACGATCGCAATGGACAAAAGCCGCTTCATGTCTTTTTCCGAAACTCCATGAAAAGGGTCCAGGGGTGGATCATATCGAAATAGATTTTGGTGTCCGGGTCTTCACGAATGGCCGTTTTGAGTTCGAATGCATCGGCCGCTGTAAGGGCCACCGGATTTTTTTTGGCGAAGAAAATCGCGGTGTAATAGGAGGGGTCGTAGGTGGATACACTCACCTTTTTATAGATGTCCGTAGCCTTTACGTGGCAGGGAATGAAAAACTCGTAGACCAGTCTCCCGTTTTCCAGGGTGGCATTGAAATCGCGAATGAATTTGACCTGGAACGGCCTGTTGTCGATTTTGATGAAAGTGAAAAAGTTGAATTCCCTGATAAAGATAAAGGCGTTCTCCCTGACCGACTGAACCTCGTCGGGCTCCAGGGTGCCGTTGCGGTTTTGGTCGTGGTCTCCGGCGATCATGCTGGCGAACATGTCGTCCATCTTCCAACGCACCTTGATTCCGGCCAGCCCTTTTTCGTCGAAAACCAGATTCAGCCGCTGCACGATGAAGACATGGGGATGGGCGTGCGCTTTCGACAACAGCGGTGACGGGACGCCCATCGCCATGCTGAAGGCGATGCACACCCATCCGAGCCACGCCGCTTTGTTGAAAAACCTCCGCACCCTTTTGCCGTCCCTGCATTGGATCCAAGACAATCCGTGCCTTCGATGAAGGCAGGGTGACAACTATAACAAAGGGCCTGGCCATGGTCAAAAGCTGAAATGGCGGAGCCGGGAGAAAATTCCCCCGGCTCCGGAAACCACCGATTGCCGACAATCGATGGCGGTAAATGCATATATTGAAATAACCTAGAATTCTATAGCCAGTTGCGCGGTGAAGGTGTCCGCCTCATCTTCATCGGCGACGTCTTCGAATTCGTCATGGGCGTATTCAAAGGCCAGGGTGGTGCTTTCGAAGATGCTGATGCCAAAAGAACCCATATAGCGGCTTTCGGGCAGAAGGCCTGCGGCTTCGTCCGTCCCCTGCAGGGCCACGGCTACGGCGGCCTCTTTTTCAGCAATGGCGAAGGCATAGCCGACTTCAAGGTTCCAGGCGCAAATTTCATCCTGACGGACTATTTCGCCATCCTCTTGGAGCCATTCGATTTCGTCCAGGGCCGTAATATACTCGCCAATAAAGGTGAACGGTCCAAACCCGACGATGGCATATACGCCCATCCCGCCCACATAATCTTTGAGTTCGGCGTCAGGAACGCCATTACCATCTTCATCTGTTTCCAACAACTCTTCCCATCCGTCGGCATCGATCAGGTTGTTGATGTAGCTGATCCCGGCGTCGATGGTAAAGGTTTCGCTCTCCATGGTATATCCCGCATTGGCCCCGAAGTTGTTGATATGATCGTCGTCTTCGCCCGCTTCGTCCACATCGCCGTTGAAGATAAAGGCCGAGCCGTAAAATCCGCCGGTCTCGACGCCCACCTGAATGGCGGATTCACGGGTTTCTGCGATCTCCAGCGTCAGAGGGTCGGAGATCATGTGGGTCTCGAAGTTGCCGAAGGGGACATACATCTTTCCAGCCGTCAGATAGGCGGGAACTACATCCTCACCGCTGATGGTAATGGTGGCTTCGTCAACAAACACATCTTCGTCGTCTTCGTACTTAAACAAAACATGTCCAAACACATGTTTGACGATGTCGGCATCGATGCCCAGTTCCACGGCGGATACGGCAATGTCGCTTTCGTCGTCGCTGGTTCCGTCACTATAGTCGGTGCTGGTATAGCCGGCTTCCACCTCGATAAGGCCGCTCAGGGCGATGCGTTCGCTCCACTTGTCTGGCAGGATCCCGCCTTCTTTGCCCAGTTTCTTTTCCAATTGTTCAATCCGCATGGACAACTCATGGTTGGACAGCGTTTCTTCGGCATATACTGGGGCGGTAAAAAATGCCCCGCACAGGGCCAGGCAGGCGAGAACAGTCATTGCTCTTTTCATCGATTTTCTCCTTTGTAACTTGTATTTCTTCGGTCGTTTTTGTTGCATGGTTGCTGTTGGCTTGGTGTCGACAGCGGGTCCTTTTCGATAAATCGTACGGTTCAGCTACCCCCTTTCTAAATAAAAAAGGCGCAAGCAATGTCCCGAGTGGGTATTCGGAAACGCTTGCGCCTTCACTTCCTGCGCATCGAAATTCGATCACAGGCCGTAAGACACTCCTTTCTAAAATAGAAAGACCTAGCAAAGCAGGTGGGGGTTGTTTTTCACAAAAATTTTTAATCGTCAAGCCTTTTTTAACCGATTATTTTCATTTGCTTGCTACCCTTGGTTTTAGGCTCGGCGATATACGCTTGCGCGGACGCCTTGCCGTTATCGCAAGGCTTTCAGTTGAACCCCGGGCCTGAATTTAACGACATTGCAGGCCTTGATTTTCATAGGCTTGCCGGTTTGGGGGTTGCGACCGTTGCGCGCTTTTCGGCGATATTTGTAAAAGGTTCCGAAACCCGTCAGCGTTAACCGACCATTCTTCTTTTTAACGTTTTGACACACAGTGGTCATAAAGCTTTCCAACGCATCGGCGGCGGCTGTTTTGGAAATGGATGCATCGGCTGCCATTTTGTCGATCAATTCTTTTTTTGTCATCGTTTTTGCTCCTTTTGTAGTTGCACGATTTCTCATTCTTGAAAGCGATTTAGGCAAAATATGGTGTCAACTCTTTAAATGGCGCCTCGTCTCGAAAGACAAGCCCCCCTCTTTGTGCATCGCCGGCAATCATCTCCGAAGTGAACAGCGTCACCACCTGCTGCTGAATGCACAGGACATAATACTTCTCCTTGAACAACTCGACCCGGTACAGGGTTTTGGGTTTGGGGTTGCCCTTGTAAGAGTCGGCACACAGGTAGACCGTCCTGCCGTTGCCTTGGACGCGGTTCAGGGCCTGGGCAATCACCCTGCGGATCTCCCGGCTGCTGCGGCGTTTGCGCTTGACCGCCGGGTCGGGCACCCGCTCCTTATAAGAATTTACCGTGTGCGCGCCAATGGTCCAGTTGCTTCTCGACCGCTTACCGAATTTGGACATATTTGAGTTCCTTTCCCGTTGCAAGGCTTGGATCGACAGCAAGGATTGCCGTCCAATTTTTAGGATCACAACCGAAACCCACAAAAAAGGCGCATCGAATTTGCCGCTTGGCAAATTCCGATGCGCCTTCACTTCTCGGCGCGCCACTTCTCGGCCGCCGGTCGTAAGACATTTTAAATTTAGATAGAAACTTCTATTTCATTTAGGGCGGTCGTACATCAGATCTTCTCTATTTGTCAACCTGTTTTTTCACAAGGACTCCGGCCCTGAGAATAAGTGGCCGGGCAGACTGCGATCCTGGAACGCAGTGCTACCGATCCTTGCGGGCGATATCCAGATCCATGGCGCCCATGGGGGTATGAATGGTCTGCGACTGAACCGAGCGGAACCCGCAGCGCAGCATGGAAGCGGCGATCTCGCCCTGATCGAAAGAGAAATCCTGGACCGACCGCAAGGCATCTCCCAGATGTCCGAGCATCGTGTCGGGTTGGGTCCGTTCGTGGGTCATGCCGTCCTGAAAAGCGATAAATACCCCGCCGGGATTCAGGGCATCGTGTACTTTTCCGATCAAGGTATCCAGATCGTGGCGGGCGAAATTCAAGGTGGAGCAGGCCCAGATCAAATCGTATTCGGTGCCGATATCGTCGGTCAGGTAATCTCCTTCTTTGACCGAGACCCGCTCCTGCAGGCCGTACTCCTCGATAAACTCGTTTGCTACCGCCGCCACAACCGGCCTGTCAAACACCACGCCTGTCATTTCCGGATGGGCATCCACGAAGTAGAGGGCGAACATTCCGTGTCCGCCGCCCAGGTCTAGCATACGGCGAAAGCCGGCAAATTCCGGCAGGCCGGCCACGATTTTCGCCATTTGCGTTCCGGCGCCGCCGGTCACCCATGCGGCGCTGGCTCGGGTGGCCTGAGCCCAAAGCTCCGGAGAAGAGAAATCTTCGTTATATGTGCCCGTTGGCGGACCTCCCTTGACAAGATCGACGAGGCCGTCCAGGGGTTCTATGCACATGCGCTCCATCAGCTGTAACATCCCGCCGATAAAGGTCGGAGCGTGTTTCACGAGAAAAGGGGCCAGTTCCGGTCGGTTGCGATAAAGCCCGTTTCTCTTCTCCACCAGACCGATGGTTGTCAGGGCGTCGAGAAAGCGCCCGGTGTTGCCGACATGGGAGCCGACGGCAGCGGCAATATCGTCGGCGGAGCGATAATCGTTCATTTCGTCGAAGACACCCAATTCGAGACCGGCCGTCAGCAGCCGACTGCGAATGGGAGCCGTGGCCATGTCCTGGAGCACGGCATAGCTGACTTCAATTGTCGGTAGCTTTTTCATCGAATCCCTCCTTTCAAGAGGCCTGTTCCACCAACGCCAGGAAGCGTTGAGCGGCTACCGTCGGTGCAAAGTGTCGTTTGGTTGCCGAGGACATCCCCAAACTGCCCCGGGTTTCGAAGGCGCTGTTGGCGTAGGCGGCCAAAAGGGTCTTTTCATAGGCACTGCGCAGCCGGCGAAACGAGACTTCAACTTCGGGATAATCGTTGCCCGGGCGCATGGGCAGCATCAGCATCTCCCGGCAATGGCCGGTCTTATGAGAAGGTGTGCTTATATCGTATACTTCTGCGGGTTTTTCCTTACCGCATTCTTTTGTCCCTGGCCAGACATAATGCTGGCCGGCATCCGGCGGTTTGGGGATGGTGCTGACAATCCGAACCATGGGAACGGCCAGTTCGATTTCAAAGTCTTCCAACGTAATGGCGTAATGCAGCTTGGGCCGCAGGTGGCCGGTTTTTTTCTTGATCGTCCATTCGATCTTCATTTGTGTTATCCTTTTCTCATTGCCGCTTCAATCGTTCAACGACAGCCACTGTCCGAAAGGTGGCGGCGTTTCCACTTCCCCTGCACAAGCCCATAAGACGGGGTAGGGCGGCGGTTGGGGAAACCGGTTGCAGGCCAGATCGGTAAGGTAAATCATGCAAAGGGGGGCAAGGCCGCGTCTTTCCACCCAGTCGAAGGCCGGCCGGAAATCGGTTCCGCCGCCGCCTTTCGGCACCAGGGAAAGCGGCAAATCCTCCCGGCCGACCGTTTCCGCCTGCGCCACTTGGGTATCGCAATAGAGCAGATGGACGGTCTGGGCGCAGGTTTCCAGAATGGCGGATAGTTCTGCGGCGAACTGGTCCAGTTCCCGAGCCGTCACGCTTCCTGAGGTGTCCACGGCCACCACCACCTCCGGCAGGTCTGTGCTGCGCATGGCCGGAAGGTAAAGATTCTGGTGAAGATACCGCCGATTGGGCGGCATCCAGGCATAATCGGAGCGTGCCGACGCCTGGATAAAGCGGTTGAGCAGTTGCCGCCAGTCCAGCTTCGGGCTGAGCAGCCGTTCGATCATGCGCGCCAGGCCGGCCGGCAGATCGCCCATGGACCGGGCCCGCGAGGCGGCCTGGACCAGGTTGATGCGCCACTGGCTCTCGTCGGCGGTTTCCTCGCCGTTGCCGCCGGCGCCGTCCTTGACAGATGGTGCATCGCGCACTTCCCCGGATCGTCCCGGATCGCCTTGATCCAATTCTCTCCGGTCCTCATCGGAACTTTCCGTTTCGAGGGACTCAGCGTCCTCCTGTTCTTCCTCTTCTCCCTCGGACGCATCGGTTTGCCGGCGGTGCCGGCTCCGGCTTTCGATATCGGGGACATCGACCTCTTCCCCGGCTTCCATGGCCTGTTTTTCGACGCTGCGGTCTTGGTTGTCGGAACGGTCCCGGGAGCGTTCCATCTTCAAATGGACGTAGATGTCGTCGGCGGTTTTACCCCGCAGGGCGGGATCATCCAGGTAGCCGTCGGGCAGGGTCAACCCGGCCTCTATCAGAATCCAGTTGATGGCGTAATCGCAGGCCATGTTCCACAAGCCGGCATCGCGATCCTTGCGGCGCAGGTGGTGGCGGCAGGCCGGATGCATGACCACATGGCCCATCAGCCCTTTCAGCTTCTCGCGGGACAGGATTCGGATATACAGCGGATTATAAGCGATGGTTTGGCCGTCCGACCAGGCCGTATCGCACGAAGCGTCCTCCTTCAATTGCATGCGCAAAGCTAAATGGCCGAAGAAGGGATGGTCCAGTACCAGACTCGCCCTGGCCTGGATTACTTTTTGGTAGACGTTTTTATCCATATTTATTGACAGGCTTCAAGAGAATGCTTTTGGCAAGGCCAGATATAGATACTGCGACGACCGATAACGCAGACTAAAAGCGTTCTCTCGAAGCCGCTATTAGATGAGGACATCGGCATGTGCTATGGCCCAGTCATTAAAATCCGGTGTATCGATAATGGCACTGTTGGCCCGGGCTGCGTCGCGTACCAGCAGGACGCTGAACTCCGGCGGCAGGCGCCTGGCATAGGTCATGATTCCATGCAGATTTTCGGAATCGGTTTTTTCGGCCAATAATTCGCAGACCGCGTACAAGGTGGCCGGGTCCTCGGGCACCTCGGCCGTTTCCGGGTTGTCGATGAGTACTTGCGGATCGGGAAGATCGTGGTAGATACGCAAAAAACCGCAAAATTCGGCCGCCGCCCCCTCGCCGACCACACCGGCGATCAGTTCCAGGTCGGGAATGACTTTTGCCTGCCGGTTCATGATGCGGGAGACAAATTCCCAGGATCGGGGCGTGGGGAAAGCCTTGTCGTCCTTTTGGGGATCGAAGGCGTGCAGCAGGTTGGGGCGAAAACGGATAAAGGCGCTCACCTCGGCGGCGATCCCGACATCTTGGGCCCAGGCCAGCCATTCGGTATCGTCCACCTTGAAGTTGAGATGCACGAAACGATTGGCAAGGGCCGAGGGCATGCGGTGGGTGACGGCCCGGTCGGTTTCCCGGTTTCCCGCGGCGACAATGCTCCAGCCGTCGGGAAGCCGGTATTCGCCCAACTGCCGGTCCAGGACCAGTTGGTAGCAGGCCGCCTGCACCAGCGGCGGCGCGGCGTTCAGTTCATCCAGAAAAAGAATCCCTTTGCCGCCTGTCGGCAGAAACTCGGGCGGGCACCAGCAGGCCCGGTTGTTGTCATCGATGCGGGGCAGCCCCCGCAGGTCCACGGGATCGAGCAACACGGCGCGGACGTCCACCAGTTCGAGCGCCTCCTGGCGTGCTACCTGGGCGATCACCTGGCTTTTGCCCACGCCGGGTGCGCCCCAGACGAACACCGGCTGGCGGATCTCGATCAATGTTTTCAGGGTTTCAATGATGTGGGACGGTTTCATGCTTCTCCTGTTCGATTCAAACCAACAAAAAAGGCGCAAGGGATCTTCCCAACGGGAATCCGCTCGCGCCTTCACTGCCATGCGCGCCAGTAGTCGGCCGCAGGTCGTAAGGTGCTTGTAGTCATGTTAGATGCCTCTAATTAAGGCGGTTACCTACCGTTCATCGGACCGATTGTCAATTCTTTTCTACGGTCAGCAAGGTGATTAAGTCCGCACCGGTGACAAATTTTTATTCGGCTAAAAATCGTGTAGCCTGGGGTGGAAAATACCTTTGGTTTTGTTTAAAGTGAAGCATAACACATCGACCTTGCTTCGCCCGAGAAAGTAAAAAATGCTGCTCAAGACCTTTCGTCTGGAAATCGTCAACAATCACTGCATGCCCGGCGCCATGAGCGTCAACGGCATTGCCCGGCTGGATCAGGACGTGGGCTGTGCCCTGCCGTACTTGAATGCGGTGCTGGGCGCCATCGAATATATAAAAGATCCACCCGCCGCTACATTTCGCACCCAAGGGCGCCTGATTTCGGTGCGGTCCGATCGGATCACGGTCAACGCGGTGCAGGACCGAGAGCAGGCCGAAAAAATAATCGAATGGATCCGCCGGGAAATCAACGACGCCTGGCAAAACCGGGAAACGATCACGCCTCGCTATAAAGGCCTTGATCGCCCTCGGGTGGTGGAAATTTTAAAACATCTGCCCCGCACCAACTGCCGCGAATGCCGCCAACCGACCTGCATGGTATTTGCCCTCAGGCTGGCCGAGGGCGCCAAAGGCTCGGATGACTGCCCGTACCTTGACGGGGAATCCAAGGCGGCCCTGGATGAATACTTAAGCGGTTTCGATCTCGACGCTTAGGTTGTTTCGGCAAGGTTCGTCATATGATTTCGATGCGAATTTGTATTTTCGAAGATAGGTTCAGCCTCGGCCCTTTTTAAAAAAATTCATGTCGGCTGTTATTTTTCAGTAAAATCCGGTTAGGGAATTGCATAAAAATAATTTAAAATCAGCAGGTTAAACGATATTTTTGCTTGACATTGGGTCGTCAATATGGGCGGCGTTTTGTATACCCTATTATATCAAGAGGTTATACATGCCACGCACATTCGACCCTTTCCAAAAGCTCAATGCCCTGGAGTTTTTCTCTTTTTTTCAACCAGCGACTGAGGCAACATCACGGATGCCAGCTCTTGATTCCAAAGGAAACCGACCATTGCAGATGACTTTTGAGGAACATCTGCGCGCGCTGGTTTACTTTCATCTTGAAGAACACCATTCTGCTCAACACCTGCTGCAAGTGCTTGAAGAAGATGATTTTGCCAAAAGTGCCATCGCACCAGAAAACGGAATCAAAAAGAGCAGCTTCTCAGAGGCCACCAACAGCCGGGGACTTGAACAGTTCATGTATGTCTATCAGAACTTACAAGCTCAGGCATCTTCGATTTTACCCAAGCAACATCCCGAACTCGGTGATCTGGTGGGGATCGACGGTTCCCTCATCGATGCAACCTTATCCATGCATTGGGCCGACTACCGTAAAAAATCCAAGAAGGCGAAGGTCCACGTCGGTTTTGATCTGAACCGGGCGATTCCAAGAAAGCTTTATCTTACCGATGGTAACGGGGCTGAAAGACCTTTCGTCAGCTTGATCCTGTCTGACGGTCAAACCGGTGTGATGGACCGGGGTTATCAAAGCCATCAACGCTTTGACCAATGGCAGAATGATGGAAAGCTGTTTATGTGCCGGATTAAAGCCAGCACCAAGAAAACGATCATTAAACAAAACCCCATTGCCTCTGATAGTATCGTTTTTTTTGATGCCATCGTTGTTCTGGGCACCACGGAAGTCAATCAAACACAAACCCCACTTCGTTTGGTGGGTTACGAGGTGGATCGCGTTAAATACTGGATCGCTACGAATCGTTTTGATTTAACTGCCGAGCAAATCGCCACTGCCTATAAGCTCCGATGGGATATCGAAAATTTTTTCGCTTGGTGGAAACGGCACCTTAAAGTGTATCATCTCATCGCCAGGAGCGAGCATGGCTTGATGGTGCAAATTCTGGCAGGTCTGATCACCTATTTGTTGCTGGCAATCTATTGCCATCGCCAATTTAACGAGCGCGTTTCCATCAAGAGAGTCCGCCAACTGCGCATAAAAATCCGGAATGAATTACGCGCTGGTGTTTTTGGCAAACCCCCTGATTCAAATTTTAAAGAGCAAGAATTACATACCGTTAATGCAAGTACTTAGCCGGAAATTACTGGTTATTTTTGGATGGTTATCGCCATATACGGATATTTCATATCAATACGGTAGGTATCGATTCCAAGACCGGCCATCATTTGTTTGATTTCATCAGGGGTATACGCGGCCCTTATGGACTCCCAGATACCTCTTTTGATCTTCAGGTAATAGAACAAACCGCCTCTGAAAAAGTCGTAAATAAAAAAGGTTCCGCCTGGGTTCAAAGCGTCATAAAGGTTTTTGATACCCGCGACAGGATCCGTCCAGTGATGCAGGGAAAATGTCGAGTAGACGAAATCGAATTTTCCCAACCCTGCTATGCGTTCCCGATCCTCGACCGGGCCATTTTTAAATTTCACCACTTCGCCCAGCTTATTCTCCTGAACATAGCTCTCGGCAACGCGTATCATGTCCTCTGAATATTCAAGGCCAATGATTTCATCAGGCCGGTATTTTTCCGCGACCAGAGCGCTTTGATAGCCAGGTCCGGGGCCGACCTCCAAAAAACGTTTGCCCTTGTCGAGTTTATCCAGCTTCGAAAAAAAGCCCTTGAAGTAAAATTTGCCCAGCTTCTTTTGCATGGCAAGATAATCCCGGGTTGTTTTAGTACCCGTGATTACCTCAAAATCCGTATGTGGAATTCTTTTTGGCATTATACACTTTCCTCTAAGCAGCGGGTTTCAATTCCATCCAATGTTTGTTTTCCCGTGAGACCCGCCAATGTTTGGAGCGTTGGACTTTTTCCAGACTCTGGCTGCGTGGCTGGTGCCCGTCTTCCAGGTAAAGAACGCCTGCCGGTTTAACGATGCGATGCATTCCGTCCAAAAAGGCTGCCGGATCATCGACCTGGTGGAACATGTCCAGGGCATAGACGATATCGGCGCTGCGATCTGGAATGGTTCCCGGCTTGTCGCCCAGCAGCACCGGCGTCACATTGGTCAGGCGATACTTGTCGATTTTTTGCCTGACCAGATCGATGGCCATGGGGTGGATGTCCGCCGCATAGACATGACCATTCGGCCCTACCTGGTCTGCTGCCTTGCGGATATAGCGGCCCGGTCCACAGCCATAGTCCACCACCACGTTTCCCGTTTGAAGCCGGAAATCCTCCAACAGCCGGTCGGGTTTGCCGAAAAGATCCATGATTCTAAAGGTCCAGACCATGAGGCTGTAGCCGGTTTTCGATTGAGGGTTAAACAGTTTCTTCATTTTTTCACCTTTTTAATGTTGTTTAGTTACTATACGTTATTGTTAAAAAAAATCAACGGCGTCGATCCGCCATTTTTTCCAGTCCCCTTAAAAAATTTTCGATGACCGCCACCTGCTCATCAGTCAATCGGGCCACATAATCATAAAGGCCCTTGTCCATCTCTTCATGGTATTGCTCGTGGGCGTAATAAGCCACTTTGCCCTTGTTGGTGAGGATCGGCACCTTCTTTAATCCATTTTCGGGGTCATCTATTTTTTCCACGATCCCCTTTTTTTCGAGCTTGGCAATGATTTGGGAGACTGCCCCCCGAGTGACACCGGCAATCCGGGCCAACTCGGCGCCATGGCCCCCGGGGTTGTCTCCGATCAACATGACCATGTGAATCTCGGACGGATGCAGCAATTCATCCACGCCAAAGCGGCGCGGTTTTTTTTCGTTTTGGGCGAATTTGTTAAAGACCCGCAGTAGCATTCTTGACAGTTTGATGATTCTTTTTTCCATGACTTTTTTGTATAGTTACTAAACAAAAAAAGTCAAGCTTTTTTACGAATCGTCCAGATTGATCTATTTCCTGCATAGCGCATCAGCCCAGCGCCGCAGGATGAGCGGATATTCGATCACGCTGGAGTCGATGTAGCCCGGCAGGCTGTAAATGGCATGCGCCTTGATGGCGGGCACGTCACCCAAACCCGGATTTTTGTGAATCGCTTCAGCCATCGCTTTTTGCACGGCAATGGCATCGCCGGTCATTACGATGGCGTCGGGGGCCGCAGCAATCAGTCCATCCAGTTTGCGAATGCCTACATGCCCTTTGGAGGGCTTTTCCCCGACCGCAATCATTTTCCCGCCGACATTTTCGATCCCCATGGGCTTGAGCAAAAAGCGGTCCGCATATCCACCGGGAGCCTCGATACGCAAGAATGTCTTTCCCGTGGTGGACTGGTAAGTGCCACGAAGAATGACAACTGATTTGGCAAATTGCTGCCCGGCCATTTTCTTACGGGTTTTTTCCATCGTCGTGGCATATTCGGCCAATACCTCATCGACCTTTTCCGTACATCCCAAAAGAGCGGCTGTCTGGCGGACGGCCCCGCCCAGTCCCTGAGTAAAATCGACGTATGCGATCTCGAACCCCTTGCCTTCCAGGAAAGTTGCAATTTTCTCAAGCTGCAATTTCGGCACATAGATGCAGAACGGATCGCTCTTTTCGATTATGACGCGCTTCGTGTTATGCTTTTGGGCAAACTGGAGCAATGGATCGGCTTTCTTCTTGATCAGGCAATTGGGACACCCCAGCACCTGAACGGCCGATTGCAGCGGTTTGCACAGAGGCCAAATGGAACAGCGCACCGACATGGCCGCCGGCACCACGCCCAAGCTATGGGATACGTCCACCAGCCGGTCGCCGATCATAATGACGTCCATCTGCCGGGGTACCGGAGCCGGCGAAGCGCCAGCCTGCCGAATGGGCGAAATAACGAGAAAAACCGAAACGAACGCGAGTAAACCGACAGTCCACATCAACCTTTTCATCCAACCCTCCTTCCATAAAAAAAAAGGCGCGACCAAATCCGGCATACAAAGGATTTATCCGCGCCTTCACTTCATGTCGCGCCACAACCGACAGCCGTAAGGCGTTTCTTCTTTTGTTTTAGGTGTAAAACTAAGAAAATAACTTTTATATCCGGATGGATGTTCTGTCAACTCATTTCCGAGAAATCGGTTTTACCGTTTTTTGCACGACATGGGCTTTGTATCGTCCCGGTCGATGGCCGATGGCCGAGGCCCAAAAACTGCAAATCGTAAACCGGTTGGAAGTTATATGAGGCGAGAAGTTTGCGGATCTGCGCTTCGGAATAATAATTTATCAGGTCGTACGCGTTTGCAATAGCTGCGAAGAAAGGGTAATGTGCATATTATCATATCGGACAAAGAGGCTTCAGAACATGCGGATTCTCACCCTTCTGGCCCAAAAGGGCGGCACCGGGAAAACGACCCTTTCCATCCATCTTGCATTGACCTCGAAGCCATCCGGAGATCAGTTGAAATCTTCAAGTCGGCGGGGGGAAAAGGTGCCATCGTCCTGAATGCCTGCCTTTATCCCCGTCCGAAAAAGAGCGTGCGATCGTAACGGAAGCCAGGGAGGCGCTTGCGGTCTACGGACTGCCGGTGGCACCGGTGGCTTTGTCCAACCGGGTGGCCTTCAGCCACTCCCTTATTGACGGCAGGGCCGTTACCGAATTTGATAATACCGGGAAGGCTGCATCGGAAATCAAAAAATTATTTCATTGGCTGGAGGAAAAGTTATGATAAAGCGTGCCAAACTGACATTGGATTCAGATCCTCTGGAGAGTAACTCAACCCCGTCGCCGACACCGCCAGATGAAGAAGAAATAAAAGAAGCGGTTAAAACAACTCCGGAAAAAGAATCCAGCCTGCTCAGGACGATTATTTTTGCCGGTCTGACCATTGCGTCCTTGATCGTTTTCAAGCGCAAACTATTTTAGGTCGCCTTAAATCGCTTTTTTCGGCCCCGAAAATATCGATTTAAAAATAAAAACGGGCTTGTACTTTTCTCAAACCATTACCAATCAGGCTTCCATCTTTATTCGATCAATAGTGCTTTTTTTGGATGCGCAAACGATTTGATAGATTAATTTCTATTAAGAGAAATTTAATGAATCCTGTGGCGTTATCTAAGTACTAAAACCAGGCAGTAAAAATCAGATCAAAGAGGATATTGTGCAATCCTGCCAAACCATTACATTTAAAAGGAGAAAATGTTTATGGAAAACAGTGATGAAAACAAGATTCCAAAACCGAGTTTGTTAATGGCTGTCTTACCAATAATTTTAACTATGGCTCTTATGATGCTCCAATTGTTCTATTTTAAGGATTTTACACCACATATTCCTCTTGCACTTGGAATTATGATTACAGGTGGCATGGCCTTTATGTGGGGAGTAAAATGGAGTGATATGGAAAGCGGACTTTTTGGGGTTATTGCTGTGGCTCTTCCTTCAATAGCCATTTTAATGACGGTTGGTATGATAATAGGAGTTTGGATTCTTTCCGGGACTGTGCCCGTTCTAATTTATTATGGACTTGCAATTTTAAGTCCGGGCATTTTTCTGGTTGCAGCCTGTATCGTATGTGCAATCATTTCCCTTTCAACAGGAACTTCATGGGGAACGGTAGGAACTGTGGGGCTTGCTCTCGTAGGTATTGGAGAAGGGCTTGGCATTCCCATGTCTCTTACAGGCGGAGCTGTAGTGTCAGGCGCTTTTTTTGGAGACAAAATGTCTCCTTTATCTGACACAACCAACCTGTCACCTGCTGTTTGCGGAACAGACCTTTGGAGTCATATAAAAGGTATGATTCCCACAACCCTTCCTTCCATGATAATCGCGCTAATTATTTATGCTGTGGTCGGTATGAAATATTCAGGGGGCACAATGCATGGCGAAACAGTTGCCATAATAAGCAGTAAGCTGCAGGAAACCTTTTACCTTTCCTGGTGGCTTTTAATTCCACCTGTTATTGTTGTTGTTGCAGCAATAAAAAAATACCCTGCACTGCCATCCATCTTTGCGGGTGTTGTCGTCGGCGGTATAATTGCGATGGTTTCCCAGGGGGCTTCCCTTCACGATGTGTTCAATGCCATGCAGAGCGGTTATAAAAGCCAGACAGGAATTGTTGCTGTAGATAATTTATTGAGCAAAGGCGGTATCCAATCCATGACCTGGACAATAACACTTATGCTTATTGCTTTAGGGTTTGGCGGGATTCTTGAAAAAACCCGCTGTCTGGAAGTAATTCTGGAAAGTGTTATGAAAGTTGCAAAAAACAGATTTGGAATTATAACTGCCAGTACATTTGCGGCTGTAGGAACCAATGCTGTAACAGGTGATATATATCTTTCAATTGCACTTCCCGGAAGAATGTTTGCACCTGCATTCAGAGGCCAGGGACTTTCAACAACGAACTTATCACGTTCCATAGAAGATGGAGGAACTCTTGTTTCTCCTCTGATTCCCTGGAATGTCGGAGGTGCTTTTGTTGCAGGAACCCTTGGTATCCCAACCCTCGCTTATGCTCCCTTTGCGTTTGCCTGCTGGATCTCTCCGCTTCTTGACATTATATGGGCAGCAACAGGTTTCTTTGTGCCAAAAGCAAGCAAAGACGAACAACAGCGTTGGAAAAATTTAAACGAAACAATTGCAAATTAAAAGGAAATAAGGAGATTTTTTATGTTTAAAAATATTCTTGTTCCCATAGACATCACAAAAGAAAGTTCTTGGACTTCAATTTTTCCATTTGCGATTGCTCAAGCAGAAAAATTTGATTCCAAACTGAATGTCATGACTGTACTGGATCTGAAATTTGTTAAAATGATGAATCTGGTACAGGCGGATTTTGGGATAAATGCATATAAGTTTCCAAAAGATTTTCGTGATGAATATATGGGAAAAATAGAAAAACAACTTGAGATCCTGATGAATGAAAGAATTCCAAAAAATATTGAAACCGAATGTTTTGTAAGGGAAGGTAAAGCTTATGCAGAGATTTTAACTGCTGCAAAAGAATTAAAGGCAGATCTTATAATTATTAAAGCATCTCACCAATCTGCAATAAAAGAGTATGTATTAGGCGGCAACTCTTCTCAAGTTATGCGTTACGCAAAATGCCCTGTATTAATAGTAAGGAATGCTTAAAAATAGGAGATCATAAAACCATGACGAATTTTATAAAATCAATTATTGTTGCTTTCATCGTGTTGTCCTTTGTACAGCCGGTACATTCAAAAACAAAAGATAAACTCACTATAGTTTCTTGGGGAGGCGCTTTTACAAAAAGTAATATCCTTGCTCAGGTTGAGCCTTATGAAGAAGAAACAGGAGTTGAAGTGGAAGTTCTGGATTATAACGGCGGACTCAAAGAAATTCGGGCTCAAGTTTCATCTTATAATACCAAATGGGATCTGGTTGATATGTATCTGCCGGATGTAATCAGGGCAAGTAAAGAGGGATTGCTTGAAAAAATCGATATATCTTCTATGCCTTATGCGCCTGACGGCACAGCTGCCCAAAAAGACTTTATTGAAGGCACCCTTACGGATTATGCTGTGGGCAATACGGTTTCTGCTAATGTCTTTGTATATAAAAACAATACATTTACCAAAAAGCAGCCTGAAACAATACAAGATTTTTTTGACATCAATGCGTTCCCAGGCAAAAGAGGCTTGAGAAGTTCTGCCAGAATAAATCTGGAATGGGCATTAATTGCAGATGGTGTTCCTTTGAACGAAGTTTATAAAACGCTTACAAAAAAAGAGGGACTTGAAAGGGCTTTCAAAAAACTTGATTCCATAAAAAGTCATATCGTCTGGTGGGAATCCGGAGCAGAGCCAATTGAGTTTCTTGATGAAGGTCGGGTGGTTATGACATCAGCATGGAATGGAAGGGTTCAATCTGCCATAGATGGAGGAAAAGACTTGACAATCATATGGGATGGTCAAGTTTGGGAATTTGATTTGTGGTGCATTCCTAAAAGGACAAGAGATGAAAACTTAAATCAGATAATGGATTTTCTTAAGTTTGCAACCGACACCCAAAGGCTTGCGGATCTGACAAAATATATCGCATACAGCCCTGCAAGAAAATCTTCTTTTGAAAGTTTAAGTCCGGCAGTGAAGGAAAAGCTTCCTACTGCAACCAAAAACAGCAAGAACAGCCTTAAATTGGATGGAATGTGGTGGGCAGAAAACCAGCAGAAAATGGACGAAGCATTCCAGCATTGGAAAGCTTTAAAAGGTTGGTCATTCGGCGGAGGATTGAGACCTTAAAAATCTGAAAAAGCTTAAAAGGTTCATGTGATTGCCGCCAGACAGCGTTCTCTTCGTGAAATTGAAAGTAATCGAATTTCTGAAGAAAGAAGCGATACAGTCTCCTTGTGGCTGGTATCGATAAGCCACTGGCCGCTGCTCTGCACGCGGAACTGAGCCTTGCCCCCCATGAGATAGGACATCAGGCAGGGTAGCCGTCGCTCTGGCCGAAACTGCTGCTTTGGGCGGTGATGCACTCCATGCTCTTGGCCGAGACGGTGAGCGGTTAACCATGGAAACGGGCATCCACTTCCATCAGGTCTCCCACGTGCAGGTCGCTCAAATCCGTTCGCGGGATGATTTCCAGGCCATGGTCCAAAGGTTCGGGGTTGGTCCACTTGCCGACGGTCAGGCACGATTTGGCGAAGGATTGGTATTTCACTGCCATGAGCACTTTCTTGACATCCTTGAGTTCATTTTGAGCGGTTTAGTCCTGATGCATTGTCGTAATCGACCATAGCGGTTCAGAAAAAAGTGCACCGCGGCAGGATTCGTTGAGAAAACCTGCCGCGATGATTTAAAAGGCGTTTCCGGTCCCGATGCGAACTTGGCGTTTAAATCCAAGGTGGGAAATCTACCGTTCATGAACCGCGGGCGGATATCGGGAGTGAGCATTCAATGGTTGGTGAGTCGCCAGCCTCCGATCAGGGCCTTGTGCCTTCCGGTTTGTTGTCATCCGATGCTGCAAAAACATACCTCCGGATTCGGAAAATAAGGATCGATCTTTATCCGGCTGTATGCCGCAGACTCGATCAATCTTGTCACGGCACCATTAACTTGCGGAACCGGCAATCGATTCGACCCAGGTTGCGATTTCTCCTTCTGCGTCGCTTGGGTCGCCGTCGATCTTGAGTCCGTCGTTGACCATCTTGCCGCCGAGATCGTTCAGCTTGTCTTCGAGCATGTCCACCGATCCGCAGAAATATTCATAGGAACTGTCACCCGGGGCGAAGACGGCGAAAGGCTTGCCGTCCAACCGGGTGCCGTCGAGTTGTTCGTAAAAATCGGCAAAATCCTCCTGGAGTTCAATCTCGTCATCTCCATAAGCCGGGCAGCCGAGCAGCAGCAGATCGTGATCGGCGGTCAGATCCGCTGTGGACGCTTCGGTGACTTCCTTGACCTCGACCTCGAAATCCGCTTGCTCCAACATTGTTTTAACCATGCCGGCCATTTCTTCCGTGTTGCCCGTGGTCGATCCAAAGATGATCAGTGCTTTTTTCATTGCGGTTTCCTTTCGTTTTCAATGAATTTCAGTACGACGGTTTATGTTTTTCACCAATTTCATGGTCGGCTTCGTCGGCTTATATCGATCCTGGATTTGTACCGGTTGCGAAGCTTTTTTGCAGATCAGCACCCGGCTGCCGTCCGGAGCGATTTTAAATCCCTTTTTTCCCTTGAAATAGAGCCAGTCCCGGGGGATCCGTCGGCGCTTCATGTACATGCGGAAAAGTTCCACCCCTTCTCCGGCCACCGGCCCGATGCCATTCGTGTTGACGAAAACCCGGCCTGTTCCGTCGTGTTGACGGAGTATTTTAAGCAATTCCCAGGCGCACATACCGTTGAACGCCCCGCACAACCTGACGTGAAGATTTCCCCTGCTGTTGCGGCAATCGATTTTAAATTCCGGATGCAAAATCGGTCTCCTTTTCTGTTTTCTTTTCTTACGGTCCGATGATTAGAGGCCTGTTTCATGGCCATCGGCGGCCGCATTCGATTGTTTGGGTGACGGCTGCCGGACCGAAATAAAAAGGCGCATTGGATAACCGATGCTTCCGGTTCCAAAGCGCCTTCACTGCTTATCGCGAACTCTGCCGTCCGATAGTCGTAAGACGATTTAAAGTGTTATAACTCACTATCTAAGATAGAGGCTTCTATCTATTAATGTGGCCTCTGTCAACCATTTTTTTCAGCACCACGCCCGCGATGGCATATCTGTTTTGTCCCGGCAAAAAAGGCGGGAAGTTGGACGGCCTATCAAAAGACGAGGATAGATAAAAAATCCCCACTCCAAACGGCCTTAGATTTTTCAGGAGTTGTTTTCGATAACGGAATCGGTCACTTCGATCAACGTGTCGCTGTGCATGGAAATGCCATCGTAGACCGGGTACCATGAGCCGCCGATGTTGTCAGTGATTATCGAATCGTCGATAACGATATTGCCGCTGTGGTCATTGGAAACGAAGAAGATGGCCGACCCGTGTTCATTGACTTCGTTGTATTCGATCAAAGAGCCAAGGACGGTTAAGGTCATCGTGTTGCCGTCGTTGTAAATGGCGCCGCCGCTGCCGCCGCCGGGTGTTCCGGATTCGGCCGGATTGGCACCGTATCCGATGGCGCGGTTGTAGGAAAAAAGGCTGTTGATGATGGTCCAGGAGACGCCGATGCTGCTGATGGCGCCGCCATTGGAGCCCACGTTGCCATAATCTTCCATGCCGCCGAAGGTGCAGTTGACGATATAGACGGGAAGACCCTCATATTGGCTGAACACCCGGATGGCGCCGCCACCCACATCGGGGCCGGTATCGGCGCAGATATTGTTGAAAAAACGGCAATTGACCGCCTTGAAGCGCCCGCCGCGGACCCATATCGCCCCACCGCCGTCGTATTCGGTTTCCGCGGTGGAATTGCCGTTCACAAAAGTGATGTTCTGCACCGTTAAACGGGGGTGGTCCTGGTTCTGGCAATGGGAAGTGGTCCATACCTGATCCGAGTCGCAGGTATTCATATATAATATCCGCGTGGTCCCCCCGCCGCTGAGCGATACCAGATTCCCGCCGTCGATGACGACATCCGGGTCCTGATCGTTGAATACCTTGGCCGGACTTGAAAGCGTAATCGTAATCGGATCGGGGCCGCAATCGAATACAATAGTTCCCCCCTGGGCAACAGCATCGATAAAGGCTTCGGCACTGCAACTTTCCGGTGTCCCGCTGCCGACGACATGATCAGGGTCGGATACATCCTCAGGGCTTGCCTCGGCAGGAATCGATGTTACTCCATCCGGGTTGCCGGCTGCCGGGCCGTCTTCCGGATCGACCAGGGAGAAGCTGACGGCTTGATCCGCTGAAGCCGTCGTACCTCCGCCGCCGGAACCACCGGAGCCGCAGCCAATAAGAAAGATGAATACCGCTGCCGCACATATCGTGCCAAAGGGAAGTCGGATGGGTCGCCTCATATCAGTCCTCTTTGGTTGGTGATGCCGTCAATTGTTTTGGGGGGTCTTAATTTAAAAAGCAAACACCGGGCCAAAGGTAAAAGATGACGACGAAAACACATATTTCCTTATATTTCGGTGAGTAAAGAGGAGTTTTGATTCAGTGGAATTGGGAAAGGAAATTTGCTGGGCTGATGTGGGTAAGGATAGTAACTGTCGGTTGCGTTTTTTTGCACGCTGTTCGAAATAGGAAAGCTGCCAATGCCTGGTACCTTTTCACGGTTTTCTATAAAGTTCCAGTTATCTGGTTCCCGTGATCCGCGTCGGAACCCCTACTGGTGCTCCCACGCGGAGCATGGGAGCAAGGTACGCGAGTAACTTGAGATTTATAGATAAGCGTTCATTTCTTTTTCAGCAGCTCTTCCAGCGCGGCAAAAGGCTGGTGGGAAAAATCGGATGAGGATGATCCCGTGGACGCGGAACTTTGATCGTAAGATTCGGCGACCTCTAATCGGCCGTGCTCGTTGTCGTGGCAGTAAATGCACAGCAGTTCCCAGTTGCTGCCGTCGGGCGGGTTGTTGTCGTGGTTGTGGTCCCGGTGATGGACGGTCAGTTCCTTCAGTTGTTTGCCGCTGAATTCCCGGCCGCAGCGTCCGCAGACATGCGGGAACAGCTTCAGGGCTTTTTCGCGGTAGGTATTTTCCCGTTCCCGCATGTGGCGACGGGCTTCGGCAACGACGTTGGACAGGTTCTCGGATTTATTTCTTTTTTTATCGGACGACATGCCGGCATTCCTTGCAGTTCGCGCTCCCATGAAAAGCACGAGAGGGTGGTGTGGTTTCCAAAAGCTCCATAGGCAACCGTAAATATTGAAAGGCATTATACCATCCACAGGAGGCGGGAACAAGCCGCCGTTCCTCCATCCGGGTTCCTCTATCTTCGGTTCGGACACTTTTCAATTGATTTTCTTATATAATCCAGTAAGCTGAAACGCCTGTAGTGAGTGAACGCGCTTTTTATTCTCGATAAATATTCATCACAACCGATTCGGTCTGGCCTGCATGGCAACGGTGCGCTTCCAAAACCTGCTCAAGCACATCCCCTTTCGCATCTTCATGCCGGTGGTGATGACGGTCCTGTTGTTCATCCTGACGATTTTCCAGTTGATCCTGCCCATGATGCAGGAGCGTCTGATGGACGGCAAACGGGAGGTGATTCGGGAACTGGTGGTGTCGGCCTGGAGCAGTCTGGAAGGGTACGCCAGGCAGGAGCGCCAGGGCTTGTTAAGCCGGGAGGCAGCCCAGCAGCAGGCCAAAACCCACATCCGGGGGCTACGCTATGGCCCGAACTTCAAGGACTATTTCTGGATCAACGATATGCATCCCCGGATGGTCATGCATCCGTACCGACCGGATCTGGAAGGCGCGGACATCTCAACTTTTGCGGACCCTGCCGGAAAACGGCTGTTCATCGCTTGCGTCGAGATTGTGCGGGCTAAGGGTGCCGGGTACGTGGACTATCAGTGGCAATGGATGGACGATCCGACCCGGATTGTGCCCAAAATTTCCTATGTGATGGGATTCGAACCCTGGGGCTGGATCCTGGGATCGGGCATTTACGTGGAGGATGTCCACGCCCAGATTTCGGCGATCACGCGCAAACTTACCCTGGTCTGCAGCTGGATCCTTTTTGCGATCATCCTGCTTTCGGTGCTGATCATCGCGCACGGCGCAAAGGTCACCCATGAAAAAAAGCAGGCCGAGGAGCGGGCCCTGCTCAAACAGGAGCAGCTTTTCCAGGCCGCCAAAATGGTGTCCCTGGGAACGCTGGTTTCCGGGGTGGCCCACGAAATCAACAATCCCATTACGTCGGTCATGCTCAATGCCCCCAATCTCAGCCGCATGTGGGAGTCCATTCTGCCGATTCTGGATCGATATTATGCGCAAAACGGCGATTTCCCGGTGGGCGGCAGCGTATATAGCCGCATCCGCGACCGAATCCCCCCGATGCTGACCAGCATTACCGACGATGCCCGCCGTGTCCGGGACATCGTGAAAGACCTCAAGGATTTCGCCAGGGACAACCCGTCGGAATCGATGGAAGATGTGGATGTGAACGAGGTGGTCCACAAGGCGGTGGGATTGACAGCCAACCTGATCAATAAATCGACCCGGCATTTTAAACTGGATTGCCAGGTAGAATTACCTCCGGTTTACGGCAATGCCCAGCGTATCGAACAGGTGACGATCAATCTGGTGGTCAACGCCTGCCAGGCGCTGCCCGATGCCGAGCGGTCCGTCACAGTGGGCACCGGATTCGAGGCGGACCAGAATTATGTGTTCATCGAGGTCTGCGACGAGGGGGTGGGCATCCCTACCGAAGCCTTGATGCAAATTACCGATCCCTTTTTTACCACCCGACGGGAACAGGGCGGCACCGGACTCGGGCTGGCCATTACCGACCGCATTGTCCGGGATCACGGCGGCACCCTGACGTTCGATTCGGCCCCTGGCAAGGGAACCCGGGTGCGTGCGATTTTTCCGCTAAAAAAAGAACTTCACCAACCGAACAGGCAGGTAGATTAGTATGACCATGGCGCTCAATCCCCCGCGACCGATTCTGATTGTTGACGATGAACCTTCCATTCTGCTGGCCATCGACACCACCCTTCAGATGGCCGGGCTGAACCATACGATTACCTGCCAGGACAGCCGCCAGGTGATGGGCCTGTTGGCCGACACCCCGATAGAATCCATGCTCCTGGACCTGAACATGCCCAATGTCGACGGTCATCGGCTGCTGGACGACGTTCGACGGGAATACCCCGATGTGCCGGTGATTATCGTCACCGGTGCCGTGGATGTGGAAACCGCCGTACGGTGCATCAAGGCCGGAGCCTTCGACTACATTGTCAAACCGGTGGAGGCGGATCGCCTGATCACGGCCGTCAACCGGGCGGTTGCCTTCCAGGAACTCCGGCGGGAGAATCAATCCCTGCGGCGGCACATGTTGCGCAACGATCTGGAACATCCGGAAGTCTTCAGGAACATCATTACGACCAACCCGAAGATGCTGGCCCTATTTCAGTACGTGGAATCCATTGCCGGCACCACACAGCCGGTTTTGATCCGGGGCGAAACCGGCGTGGGCAAAGAACTGATTGCCCGGGCCATTCACCGGTTGAGCGGCCTGAAAGGACGCTTCGTTGCCATTAATGCTGCCGGTCTGGACGACACCATTTTTTCGGACACCTTGTTCGGCCACGCTAAAGGGGCGTTTACCGGTGCGGACAGCACCCGCGGCGGCCTGATCGAGCAGGCCGACGGGGGAACCCTGTTTCTCGATGAGATCGGCGACCTGACCCAGGCCTCCCAGGTGAAGCTGTTGCGTCTGCTGCAGGAGGGAGAATATTTTTCGCTGGGCGACGACCATCCCCGGTCGTCCAACGCACGAATCATTGCCGCCACCAACCAGCGGCTCTCCGATCTATTGAAGGAAAAGCGTTTTCGAAAGGATCTCAACTATCGGTTGCAGACCCATCGCATCGTCGTCCCGCCGTTAAGAGAGCGCCTGGAGGATGTTCCCCTGCTGGTTGATCATTTTATTGCCGCGGCGGCCACCAGTCTGAACAAACCGAGGCCGTCGGTACCGGATGCGCTGATGACGCTGCTGACCGGCTACTATTACCCGGGCAACGTTCGTGAACTGGAATCCATGATTTTCGATGCCGTCAGCCGTTATCAATCCGGTGCTCTTTCCATGGCATCCATTCAGGCCCACATCGACCGGGAGCATACTACCGGTGGCAGCGGAACGTCGTCTATGGTTCTCGATGATTCCGGCGATCCACCCATCACCTTTTCCCCTCGCCTGCCGACCCTCAAAGAGGCGGCCCAACTGCTGGTTGCAGAGGCCATGCGACGCAGTGGCGGCAATCAATCCAAAGCTTCGAAAATGCTCGGTATTTCTCAACAAGCGCTGAGCAAGAGACTGAAAAAAGCCAGCGATTGATGCTCACGTTCCAACAACATAAATTGTAAATACAATAAATATTGTGGGCGCCATTGGCGGGACATTTCTACGCGTAGAAACTGGGCTGCGACGCTTTTTTTCAGTCTTTGGCCGGCGATTTGACAACTATGGTTGTGGCTTAGTCGGCGGGAAAATTGCGGGGTAATTTTTATTAAATTGAAATTATTGATTATTTTTCAATTTCTGGTTTGTGGCACAGGTTTTGGAATACAAAACATGATGAACAGAATTCAATCATTGACAGTAAAACTATTCATTAAAAAGCATTAACAGAAGGGCGGGGAGAGGAGGACGACAAATTTTATGGATCCCGAAACGACGCTGCCGCTTTCAAGCAAGCAAGCCAAGGCCCATGAGTTTGTCAATTCCCTTTCCTCCGTACGATCCCTGGCCGAATTGCTGGCCGAGAATCCGGGGTTGGATGCAGGAGATCGCAGCCGATTCATCGGCTTGATTCGGGATGAAACCGAACGTTTAATCGATTTGATGGCCTATTTGAACCTGGAATCCGATGCAACCGCATCCCTATAAGGAGTAACCGCGTACAGCGGCTGCCATCGAAACCGGAGAACGGGATGAGCGAACTCAAGTTGTCTTTGTTGGATTGCCTGTTGGCACCCGGCGCGATGCTGTTTTTGATGACAGGCGCCCAGGATGAGGTCGAAGAAAAGAAGCAACCGGTTTTAGAGCGCTTGCGGGAGAAGATTGCGTTTGCCAGGGCCCAGCCCCTGGATATCTATCTGGGCGCGCGCCACTTATTGTGACAAATTCGTAAGAAAGCCAAATTCCTCGCCTTAGTCAGCGATGGATAGTTGAAGATTGCCTCGGCTACCGGCCAGCCAGGCAATCTTCTTTTTTTTATAGCAGGCGCTCCCGGAAGCGGGAGGGGCTGTCCATATACAGATCCATGGCATGCTGGAATCCGAGGTCGGCCACGAGTTGCAGGCCCTGTTTGCGGTATCGGTACTGATTCAATTCAGGCACCGGAGCCTGAAGATTGGTTCCAAAAAGATCCGACCCTTTTGATTGATGCTTCCCGCAATACCTTCTGAGGACGCGATCCACCAATCCGCCGACCGCAGATTCCTCCAGGGCCATCCACTCTTCGGCGATATTCCGGGCGGCGGCGAGACTTTCCGGCGGCCGGTTTTGAAAATGGGATAGAATTTCACGGTCCGTCGCCCGCCCCAGCAGATAATGCAGGGTCTCTTCAGCGGGAATGGCCATCAGGGTATACAGATTGTCGGTGTCGTTCTGCCAGATGGTAAAAGGCTTGCGCGCCAATTCGAATTGCCCCGGAGCCACCGCCTCTATCTCCAGATCCACTGCGCCCAGATGATTGGAGTAGATGGCACCGGAAACGCGGTATTTGATGCTGTTGCCGGATTCTGCAGTAAACGCTACCGTCGCGCGAAAATCCTTTGCCAGTCGATGGACCAGAAAGGCGGAGATGCCATCTTGCGATATCGGCGGGTAGTTTTTATCGGGGCTGGTGATGGCGCAATAAAAATTATCCATCCCATTCATGCTGAAAATCAAATCAGTGATATCCAGGCAGTAGCTCTGATACGCCATGCCGAAACCGTTCCGGGATTGGGGAATAAATCGCAGGCAGACCTGTATTTCTTCAATGTTCAGCCGAATCCGTTTTTCGAAAGCGACCTTTTTTTTGATCCGCGCCAACAGATCCTTTCTCCCGATTAACTGCTGACGGATATGCCGCTCGATTTCCACATCCGGATCGGTCATGTAATCCCTGAATACTAGCAAGGGCCCCTTTCGGGACGGTAGGCTCGCAATCTGCGCGATTTGTGCGAAATCGTCGTCTGTGCCCGCAAATGCGCGGCTGAACGGTCCCACGGCCCAGGTCGTCAATCCCATGATGCCCATAACCATCAACTTGCGCCGGGTCAGTCCGCGGTGTTGTCCATTGGCCGGTTTGATTGGTTCCATAGATGTCTTATCGGCAATTTTATATGGATCGATAGGAGACCTGCGCAAATTTGGGTGCCAAGGTGAAATTAGCGAAACATAAAATATAACAAAATTAGCGGAAAAATAAAAATACCCTATTGTAACAAATAGTTATGTAATTGGCACGTCCGTTGCTCAACTATAAAACAACACACCGTCGGTCGGTTCCGAAATTGCTGAGGGTTCAGCAAAGGGTGTGTGGATAGCGGGAGGCGATTTGGCCTCCCCGGGCAGAACTGGGGTCCGTTAAAAAAAACAGTAGGAGGGAAGCGAGATGAAAATCACAGGAAAAACAATTGCCGTCGGTCTAGTTGGCGCCATGCTCATGGTTTTGACGCTCACCGGAATTGCGATGGCAGCGGACAGCATTACTGGCACCGTGGCGGAAAAGGGAGAAATCATCGTTCTTGATGCCGCCGACAGCACATACGTACTGGAAGGGAGCGACAAGGCCCCTGAGATGATCGGCAAGAAGGTCAAGGTGACCGGAACGATTGCTGAAAAAGAAAATGTAAAAGTGATCAATGTGTTATCGATGGAGGAAGTGACCGAATAGGACTGAAACGGCGTTCGGCTTCAAGGGCAAAGTTGGGCCTTCGCCGTTCGTAAAAAGGTAGTCTGCACCCGGGAAGGACCCCGACCGGATGCAGACAGGGTTGTAAAAAGAAAAAATGGCGGGGAGGGTGGCCGGTATGCTGCCCTCCCCGCCATTTTTTCGTAAGCGTTCACAGGGTACCGCATCTGCTTTGTTCCCGGGCACTTGAAGTATGACCAATACGTCGGCGTGCCCGGCGCCTCACATCTGCGGCACCCTGTGAACGCTTACTGGTCAGGCAGTTGCAGCACATTAGGCATTTCAACCCCGTGAACGGGTATATTTTTTCTTATCCGCTTATACATACTCAAGCCGATTGATCACCTTGCTCCTATGCTCTGCATGGGAGCACAATTCGACGGTATATCGGGCGATGGGTTCCCATGCAGAGCATGGGAACAAGAACTGGGGCTCTTTATAGATACCCGAACATTTATGGCATCCTGAAAACCGTGTAAATAAATCCAAAGGTGGTTTTTTGACATTCGTTATGTCATAATTAGTATAGACGTAACTGTTGACCTTTGGATTCAAAGTTCGATGCTTGTACCAGACGAAAAAGAGGCCCAAGAACGACCCGATACCGGGTCGTTGCCTTTTTGTGCATCCCAATAGGACAGGCTGGCTGCAAACTTAAACCGAATAGAAAAGGGAGTGTATCATGACCAATGGAATCCTTGCGATAGATCCGCCTGCCAACGAGCCCGTTTACCAATACCGGCCGGGAAGCGAAGAACGCAAACGGGTCAAAGACGAATTGCAGCGGCTGAAAGCCACGGAAGTGGAGATCCCCCTGATCATTGGCGGCAAGCCCTTTAAAACCGGGAACCTGGGACGCTGTGCCATTCCCCACGACCACACCCATCAGTTGGGCGTCTTTCATCAGGCAGGCGAAAAAGAGGTCAACATGGCCATCGAAGCCAGTGCCGCGGCGGCGGAACAATGGGCGGCCATGGACTGGCAAGACCGGCTGGCCATATTTTCCAAAGCGGCCGATCTCATTGCCGGTCCGCGACGTATGGCCCTCAACGCGGCCACCATGCTCGGCCAAGGGAAGAACGTATTTCAGGCGGAAATCGATGCCGCCTGCGAAATCATCGATTTTTTGCGGTTCAATGCCTATTACGCCACCCAGATTTACCGTCAGCAGCCCGGTTCAGGGCCGGCCGAATGGAACCAGATGGAATACCGGCCCTTGGAGGGCTTTGTTTTTGCCGTCACCCCGTTCAATTTTACGGCGATTGCCGGAAACCTGCCCTCGGCGCCGGCCATGATGGGCAACACCGTGCTGTGGAAACCGGCTTCCACGGCCGTTTATTCAGCCTGGATGCTCATGGAGATTTTCATGGAAGCCGGTTTGCCGCCCGGCGTGATCAATTTTCTGCCCGGCTCCGGTTCCCAGGTGGGCAACCCCGTACTGGCCAGCCCGAACCTGGCCGGCATTCATTTTACCGGTTCCACGGCGGTTTTCCAGGGATTGTGGAAAAAAGTGGCCGAAAACTTGAGCCGATACCGGAGTTATCCACGTATCGTGGGCGAGACCGGAGGCAAGGATTTTGTTTGCGTACATCCCAGCGCCGACAGCGACGCGGTGGTTGCGGGCCTTGTCCGTGGGGCGTTCGAGTACCAGGGGCAGAAATGCTCCGCGGCTTCCCGGGCCTACATCCCCGAATCGCTATGGCCCGGCATCAAAGAAAAGCTGCTGGCCACCATGGCGACCATCAAGGTGGGGTCGCCGGAGGATTTTTCCAATTTTGTCAACGCCGTGATTGATCGCAGCGCCTTTGATACGATCACCGCAGCCATCGACTATGCCAAGGCGCATGACGCGGCAGAAATCGTCGCCGGAGGCAGCTATGACGACAGTATGGGCTTTTTTATCGATCCCACGGTGATCGTAACTACCGATCCCCATTTCAGGACGATGGAAGAGGAGCTTTTCGGGCCCGTGCTGACCATCTATGTTTACGCGGACCAGGACTATGAGGAAATGTTGGACCTGTGCGACAAAACCTCTCCCTACGGCCTCACCGGGGCCGTCTTTGCAAAAGAGCGCTCGGCCGTTGCCCTGGCCAGACGAAAACTGGTGAATGCCGCCGGCAATTTTTACATCAATGACAAACCCACCGGTTCTGTAGTGGGAAGGCAGCCCTTTGGCGGCGCCCGGGCCTCAGGAACCAATGACAAGGCGGGAAGCATCATGAACCTCTACCGATGGGTCAGCCCCCGAACCATCAAGGAGAATTATCTGCCGCCCACGGACTACCGCTACCCCTATATGGAGGAAGCGTAATACTCCTGCGTAACCGTTGGATGGCCGTCGATTGTCGAAGCGTTTCGGCAACGATTATTTATAAATATTCAGGAAGAGCTTTCAGGAGTCGAGAATGGAGTTTTTAAGGACGCTGCGTATCGAAAAGGAAAACCAAGGAGTCTCCACGGGACAGGACTGGCTGGAAGGAGAGAGCGGGCCGCCGCTAGAGGTATTTTCTCCGGCCGATGGCAAGCGCATTGCCCGGGTGCTGACCGCTACGGAAGCCGCATACGAAAAAGTCGTCGAAAAGGCGCACCAGGCGTTTTTGAAATGGCGGTTGGTTCCGGCCCCCAAACGGGGCGAGATCGTTCGCCAGATCAGCAACCAGCTTCGGGTTTACAAAGATGCCCTCGGCGCGTTGGTCTCCTACGAAACCGGAAAATCCCTTCCGGAAGGCAAGGGCGAAGTCCAGGAGATGATCGATATTTGCGACTTTGCCGTGGGGCAATCCAGACAGCTCTACGGGTTTACCATGCATTCGGAGCGCCCGGAGCATCGGATGTACGACCAGTACCATCCGCTGGGGGTGGTGGGTGTGGTTACCGCCTTCAATTTTCCGGTGGCCCCCTGGTCATGGAATGCCTCCCTGGCAGCGGTGTGCGGCGACGCCGTCCTTTGGAAGCCGTCGTCCAAATCTCCCCTGTCAGCCATCGCTGTGCAGCATATCCTTGCCGATGTGATCAAGGATAATGCCGATGTAGTTCCCGAAGGGTTGTTTTCCCTGGTGGTCGGCAGCGGGCGGGCCGTGGGCGAAAACCTTTTGAATGACCGGCGGATTCCGCTGGTTTCCCTTACCGGCTCTACCCGGGTCGGGCAGCATGCCGCCCAGGTGGTTTCCGCTCGCTTCGGACGGACCATCCTGGAACTGGGGGGCAACAACGCCATCATCGTAACACCTTCCGCGGATTTAGCCATGGCGGTCACGGCCATCGTTTTCGGCGCCGTGGGAACCGCCGGTCAACGCTGCACCTCCACCCGCCGGGTGATCGTGCACGATTCCATTTACGACAAGGTTGCCGGATCTTTGGCCAAGGCTTATGAAAGCATCTATATCGGCGACCCCTTGGATCCGAAAAACCATATGGGGCCGCTGATCGACAAAGGGGCCGTGGAGCAATACCGGCAGGCATTGGAACAGGTAACCGAACAGGGCGGAAAGATCCTTTACGGCGGAAAGGTGCTGGAGGGAGACGAGTACGCGTCAGGCTGCTATGTTCAGCCCACCTTGTGTGAAGTGCAAAACGACTACCCCATTGTCCAGTCGGAGACCTTCGCCCCGATTCTCTACCTGATCCGTTACAGCGGCGATGTTTCCGAAGCCATCGCGATCCACAACGACGTGCCCCAGGGATTGTCGTCGGCCATCTTTTCCAACGACATCCGCGAGACCGAACAATTCCTCTCTGCCGCCGGCTCGGACTGCGGCATCGCCAATGTCAACATCGGCACTTCCGGCGCCGAGATCGGCGGGGCCTTCGGCGGCGAAAAAGAGACCGGCGGCGGTCGGGAATCGGGCTCCGATGCCTGGAAGGGTTACATGCGCCGGCAGACCAACACGATTAATTACGGACGCGACCTGCCCTTGGCCCAGGGAATCGAATTCGACATCTGACGACCCATATTAAAATTTTTGTACAGAAAGGCCAACCACCATGTTTTGGGGTTGGCCTTCTCGTTATAAATTGCCATGTAATTGAAGTGAAGGGCGTGATTACAGTCCATTATGGAGATTTGGAAGCACTTCAACAACAACTGTTAGAACCACAATCGCCAAGCATTTTAGAATATATGTTTAATGCGCCAGTTGGAGTCTGAATTTTTACAAATAGCCGTGTCAAGTGTACTACTGCTGGCTTGACACCGCAGCGCTTCTTGAATACACTTTCACTATCGGCAAGGGATTTGCCCGGTGCCATTGAAGCGCACGCTTTTCTTCCGCCGCTTTGTTCCAACGCTCTCCGTTCCACCCACACGTTCAACTATCGCATCTTTATCGCTTCCACTGCTCAAAAAATTCTTTTTCCCGTTTGCTGACCGATAATTGCCATCGGGCGAAATGAGTTCCGGCGTTAACCCACGGTTAAAAGGAGGCGCCATGAAAGCAATTCATCAACTCATCGAAGAACAGGTTCGGCGATGGGAGATTCTCAGAAAGGGAAAAAGCGAGGCCAGGCCCCTTCCGGTGATCACCCTTTCGCGGGAACCGGGCAGCGGGGGAAAGTTTGTGGCCAGGGCGGTGGCCGAGCGACTCGGTCTGGACGTATTCCATCAGAAGCTGATCAATGCCATGGCCGAAAATGCCGATACCAGTACACGGGTGATCCGTACGCTGGACGAAAGAGGCGTATCCATGCTGGAAGACTGGGTTTCGGCGGCCATCAGCGACCGTCATCTCTGGCCGGATGAATACGCCGGCATGATGATGAAAGTAATCGGCACCATCGGGCGGCATGGACGGGCCATTATTGTCGGCCGGGGCGCCAACTTTGTACTGCCGCCGGAAAACCGCTTTCGGGTGCGGATTATCGCCCCCTTTGAAAAACGGGTCGCCTGTGTGGCGGAAGCCTATGGCATTTCCAAGCAGGAAGCCAGAAAACGGGTCCTGCACACCGAATCCGACCGCAAGGCCTTCATCCGGAAGTATTTTTATAGTGACATCAGTGACCCGGCGAACTATGATATGGTATTGAATACAGGAACCCTTTCCGTCGATTCAGCAGCAGCGGCGATTTGCAGTGCCATCGGCTGACGGGTCCGAAGCGGGAAGACATCGGATAAAAACGGGGCATGATCGGAAGTATTAACAATTCGTTCTCGGCACTTTCCCCTATAAGGGCGGTTGGGGTTTCAAACGGCCAGCCGTCCAGCCGGACCGATGTGTCTGTTGAATCCGTTGCAGAGCCGTCCGACCAAAAAGTGAAAACCCTCGGCGATCCGACGTTGACCGAAAGCGAAGAGCGGGAGGTCCAGCGCTTGAAACGGCGTGACCGGGAGGTCCGGGCTCACGAACGGGCTCACATGGCAGCCGGAGCCGGGGTCGTGCAGGGCGGCGCCAGTTTTACCTTTACACGGGGGCCGGACGGGAAAATCTACGCCGTGGGCGGCGAAGTCAAGATCGATACCTCGGCGGAAAACGATCCGGACCAGACCATCCGCAAAATGCAGCAGGTGAAGCGGGCGGCCCTGGCACCGGCAGAGCCCTCGGGCACTGACCGGGCCGTTGCGGCCCGGGCCGGTCAGATCGAAGCCCGGGCGCGGCAGGAAAAAGTAAAGCTGGAAAATGCGGAGCGATCGGAAGAACAAAACGAACGGCAAGATGTTGATTCCCTGCAGGCCTCGACGGCCAGACGGCCGTACCAGAGCGACACGACCGGTCAGGCATTGAATGTCATGGCCTAATTCTTTGAATATCTACGACACACCGGGTTGGTGCCCCTTTTTATTCACCAGCCCGTAGAGTTGAGAAAGCAGCATCCCGGAAAGCATCAACGCGCACCCCAAAAGCCCCCTGCCAGACATTACTTCCCCTAAGATCAACCAGCCCCCAACCGCGGCAAACACGGCTTCAAGACTGAGCAAAATGGCGGCATGGGCCGGATGGGCGCGCCGTTGGCCAACCACCTGAAGGGTGTAGGCCACGCCCACGGAAAGGGCGCCGCCGTAAAAAATGGGCAGCGCTGCGGCGATGATATCGTCCATGCGAATGGTTTCGATGGCCACTGCCGTCAGCAGGCTGGCCCCGGAACAGAACATGAACTGGACGAAAGCCAGGCGCAGGGAATCGGTTTTCGGGGAGGCCCAGCCGATGAGATGAATGTGGCTGGCCCACATGAAGGCGCCGATCAATTCCAGCAGATCCCCGAAAGAGATCCGAAAGTCTTCGTTGACGCTCAGAAGGTACATACCCACGGCGGCAATCAAGGCGCCGCCCCAGGTGCCCAGGTTGGTTCGCTGGCCCCAAAGCAGTCCCATGATGGGAACGATGACCACGTACAGTCCGGTGATGAACCCGGCCTTTCCGGCGGTGGTATAAACCAGACCGACCTGCTGCAGGGAGGCGCCGGCGAAGATCGCCAGCCCCGCCAGTGCCCCGTAAACCATCAATCCTTTGTTCTGGATCTGCTGCTCTTGGTTTGGTTTGCGCCTACGGCAAATGAAGGGCACCAGCACCATGGCGCCAAGGAAAAAGCGGATGCCGTTGAAGGTAAACGGGCCTACATGGTCCATGCCCAGGCGTTGGGCCACGAAGGCGAAGCCCCAGATAGTGCCGCAGAGCAGAAGAAGCAGGTCGGATTGGATGTATTTTTTTACGGTCATTTATTGATTTCCAAATCCATTCTGCCCTCCACAGTCCGGACACTGCCAGGTAATTCCGTTGCAGGACATTCCCCACACATTTTCATTCATACAGTCCTGGCACATCATGAAGCCGCAGCGGCAGGTCCAGCAGAAAGGGACGGTTTTCCCGCAGCAGTGGCAAATCCGGGGGGCTTTGCGGCGTCGCCGACTCCGACGTTCAGTCCGGTTTTCCGTATCGGTCATTGTGAATCGCTAACTGGTTGAAGTCTTGTTGTTTTTTCCGGTTGATGCTACGATGCCCCTGTTCCAGCGAAGGTCACTACCTAATTCAGGAGTCATTTCGTGTCAACTCAATTGCAGACCAATCGGAAAGCCGATCAGCCGACGCTGTATCTGATCGACGGCAGCGCTTACATTTACAGGGCTTATCACGCGGTGCGCGGGCTGACCAACAGCCGCGGCCTGCCCACCAACGCCACTTTCGGGTTCACCCGCATGCTGATCAAGCTGATGCAGGACCGTTCTCCCGCATACGTGGCCATGTTTTTCGATGCCAAGGGCCCCACCTTCCGCCATGAACGCTATGCGGAGTACAAGGCCAATCGGCCGCCCATGCCCGACGATCTGGTGCAGCAGCTGCCGTGGATCCATAAGGTCACCGAGGCGTTCAACATCCCCGTTTTCGAAATGCAGGGCTACGAGGCCGACGACCTTATCGGAACCCTGGCCCGCCGGGCGGAAGACGACGGGTTGCGGGTCGTCATGGTCACCGGAGACAAGGATTTCATGCAGCTGGTCACCGACCAGTGCACCATCTGGGACCCCATGAAAGACAAGGTGCTCGATCCGGCCGCCATCCGTGATTCTTTCGGACTGGAGCCCCGGCAGATGATCGACGTCATGGGGCTGTCCGGAGACAACTCGGACAACATCCCCGGTGTTCCGGGCATCGGCCAGAAGACGGCGGTCAAACTGATCCAGAGCTTCGACAGCATGGACGGGGTTTATGAGAACATCGACGCCATTTCCGGCAAAAAGCAGAAGGAAAACCTGGTCGACTTCAAGGGGCAGGCCCAACTGAGCCGGGAACTGGTGACCATTGACCGGCACGCCCCCGTCGAATTCGATCTGGATGCACTGAAAGCCCGGGGACCGGACGACCAGGTGCTGACGCAGCTTTTTGCCGAGCTGGAGTTCCGGCAGCTGCAAAAAGAGTATGCCTCCCAAGAGGAGAAGACCGAACGGCAGTATACGGCCATCATGGACACCGAAGCACTGGAGGCCCTGGTCAGGCGGCTGGAGGCGGCCGAACGGTTTGCCCTGGACACCGAAACCACGTCGCAGGATCCCATGCTGGCGCGACTGGTGGGGCTCTCTTTTTCCCTGCAATCCGCCGAAGCCTTTTACATTCCGGTGGGGCACAATTATCTGGGGGCGCCCGAACAGCTTTCTCTAAGCACAGTCCTGGAAAGGCTGCAACCGGTGTTTTCCAACTCCAGGATCGAGAAAATCGGCCAGAACATCAAGTACGACTGGATGGTTCTGCGCCGTCACGGGGCAGAGCTGGCCGGCGTCGGCTTCGACACCATGGTGGCCTCGTACCTGATCGCACCGGGCAAGCGGGCCCACGGACTGGATCAGATCGCTTTGGACTACCTGGGGCACAAGAACATCGCCTACGCCGATGTGGCCGGCAAGGGCAAAAGCGCCGTCACCTTCGACCAGGTGATGCTGGACAAAGCCGTCCCTTACGCCTGCGAAGATGCTGACATCACCCTGGCGGCCTATGAGATCTTTGTTCCCCTGCTCGAAGAAAACAAGTTGACCGAGTTGATGAAAACGGTGGAGATGCCGCTGCTGCCTGTTCTGCTGGAGATGGAAATGACCGGCGTGTGTGTGGACCGGGACCGTCTTCACGACCTGTCCGAATCCTTTGCCGGCCAGTTGAACCTTCTGGAAAAGCAGATCCACGAAGTGGCCGGCGAAATATTCAACATCAATTCTTCCCAGCAGTTGGGCTATATTCTCTTCGAGAAGCTCAATCTGCCGGTCCAGAAGAAGACCAAGAAGAAGACCGGGTATTCCACCGATGTGGAGGTGCTGACCACCCTGGCCCGCAGCCATGAACTGCCGGCCCTGGTGCTGCGCCACCGGTCCCTGGCCAAGCTCAAATCCACCTATGCCGACGCGCTTTTGGAACTGATCCACCCCGAAACCGGACGCATCCACACCTCTTTCAATCAGACTGTAGCCGCCACGGGGCGGTTGAGCAGCAGCGATCCCAACCTGCAGAACATCCCGATCCGCACCGAAGAGGGACGTGAAATCCGGAAAGCCTTCGTGCCCCGCGAGGGCTGGCACTTCCTTTCGGCCGACTACTCCCAGATCGAGCTTCGCATTCTGGCCCACTGCTCTGACGACCCCATCCTGATCCAGGCCTTCAAGGAGGATGAGGACATTCATACCCGCACGGCATGCGAGGTCTTCCAGGTCTTTCCCCAGATGATCACCGACGACCTGCGGCGGCAGGCCAAGGCCATCAACTTCGGCATCATCTACGGCATGAGCGCCTATGGGCTGTCCCGCGAACTGGATATCGGCAACAAGATGGCCCAGACCTACATCGACAACTATTTCGCGCGCTACAAGGGGGTTAAAGCTTTTATCGACAAAACCATTGCCGACGCCCGTGAAAGCCGCCAGACCAGCACCCTGCTGGGGCGCATCCGCCAGCTGCCGGAAATCACCAGCAGCAACCGCAACCTGCGCCAGTTCGCCGAACGCACGGCCATCAACACCCCCATCCAGGGCACGGCCGCGGATTTGATCAAACTGGCCATGATCAACGTCAATCAGGCGCTGCACAATAAGGGCATGCAGACGGCCATGCTGCTTTCCGTGCATGACGAAATCATTTTCGAGGTGCCGCCCGACGAACTCGAGGCCGCCCAGGTACTGGTCCGCAAGGAAATGGAAGGGGTGTGGGATCTGGCCGTGCCGCTGAAGGTGAATATGGCATATGGGCAAAACTGGGCCGAAGCCCACTAAATCGAGCCCGTCCAGAAATGGCCAATTTGCCCGATATCGGCGTTGTGCTCAAAATGAACTCCTCGGAATATCAACTATATGCACCCCAAGGGCACTTCCTTCGGGGCGCCTCCGGGTTCATTTTTCCCACGCCTTGATCTCGACCAAATTTGCCGATTTCTGAAAGGGCTCGAAAGGCAGAACGACACCATTGGAGGCGGGTTATGAGAATTTCTACACCGATCCTTGCCATGCTCCTTGCAACGATGCTTCTGATTAGTTGCGCCGGGCCGCGCATCACCCTTTTTTCGGACGCTTCTGACCCCCTGCGCGAGATGACCCTGGAAGGCACGGCTGAAGAGCGGGTCGCGTTGATTCCGATCACCGGCATCATTACGGACAAGCCCAAAGGCCGGTTGATGCAACAAACGCCCGGCGTGGTGCAGGAAGTCGTCTCTCATTTGCACCTGGCCGAAAAAGACGACCGGGTCAAGGCCGTACTATTCAATATCGACACCCCCGGCGGTAACACCACGGCCAGCGATATACTCTACCACGAGATTGTCTCTTTCAAGGAGCGGACCGGAAAGAAAATCGTGGTCTGCATGATGAACCTGGCCACCTCCGGCGGCTATTACATCTCCCTGCCGGCCGACATGATCCTGGCCCATCCCACCACCGTTACCGGTTCCGTCGGCGTCATCCTGATGCGCCCCGAAATATCGGGCCTCATGGAGAAGATCGGTGTGGGCGTGAAGGTCAACAAATCCGGAATGAACAAGGATATGGGTTCGCCGTTCCGGCCCATCACACCGGAAGAGGAGAATCTGCTTCAGGAACTGGCCGACCGGCTGGGGCAGCGATTTGTCAATCTGGTGAAGCAGCATCGACAGTTGGACGGCCAACAGCTGGCCCGTGTGGCCGATGCCCGGATTTTTCTGGCCGAAGACGCGTTGGAATTGGGATTGGTGGATAAAATCGGCTATCTTCAGGATGCCATCGATGCGGCCAGGCAGCTTGCAGACCTTGATGCGGATGTCCGGGTGGTCACCTATCGCCGGACCCACTATCCCGACGACAATCTGTACAATACCCTGAGCAGCCAGGCAGACACCTCAATGCCGCGGCTGGTGGAAACGGGCCTCATCGGGGATCTTTTGACCCTGGACGCCGGTTTTTACTACCTGTGGCCCCAGGCGCTGGGAGCGCATTAATTTCGTTTTCCGGCTTCAAGTTCGTTGATCTGGAATGCTCGCTTCCCGTATGCGCTGTACAATCCTTCCCAGCATTGTTTTGCACCCTTCGTATTGATCCGACCGTTCTCCGGTCGCCTCATCCATGAACAGGGATCGATTGATTTCGATCATGATGCTTAACACCCGCTTGTCATGCTGCCAATAATGAGTGGGAACCAGGGAGCCATCGGAAGGCTTGTTGATTCGGCAGGTGAGTCCTTCGTCACTGGCGGCCTGCTTTGCCGCCTCGATCAAAAAACGCGGTGTGTGTGCCGGGTCCGTGCCGATGCAGATGTCCGGCCGGTCCGGATTCTGATCGAATTCGAACGGCAGGGGGGTCGATGGGAAGCTGTGGCAGTCGAGGATCAGTGCGGAACCGTAGCGGCCCAGTGCCTCGGCGGTGGCCTCGTTCAGCCGCTTATGATGGGGCACGTAGAATCGCCGGATCAATTCATCCCGATCCTCCAGAGAGGGTGTGTTCCGCAGTCGATCTCCGCTGGATGTCTGCTCGTAAATGACACCCAGCCCGACCCATGCCATGATCTCCAGCGCATCGTCGGTAAATCGCTCCGGGTCGACGATCAGCCTGGAAGCCTGGAAAGCGACAATCGTATCCTCTTCGCCGGCGTGACAGCCGAACAGATCGTCGACGTGCGCATCCGTCATCACCGACAATTCTTCCATCAGCGCCTGATCGTCAATCAAGAGCGTTGAGCGGAGATCGACCGGGATGTCGAACGAAGCGTGGGGGATGTGGAAGATCATGGAGAAACACACTTTCTGCACGGAGTGAGATCAAGTTTACAATATCACAGTTCCTCTGTTTCCCAAAAGACCCTTGTACACCCTCATTGTAACTTTTTCTTAAAATTTATGACTAAACTTTGCCCCAATTCGACCGATAGCATTAATAAGATCGCGCGGGACAAGATTCCCAAACAAATGGAGACAGAAGTTTCCCCTACCCAACGAAGGAGGTTCAGAATGAACCCGATTGCCCATCCGCAGTCCTTTTTTCCGTTTCAATACGGAAATTTTCCGGAGAGTACAAGCTTCAAGGCGGAACAGACCCGGGCGGGGTCCGTTTCCCAGAGCCAGAGCACTGATCTGACCATCACCACCGAAGAGGGCGACACGGTGACCCTCAGTCTGGCATCGGCCACGGAAATCAACGCGGGCAGCTATCGCAGCGTATCCTACGAGGACGGCTGGGCCGAGTCCACGCAGACGGCGTTTTTCGAGTTTTCCGACAGCCAGAGCCTGTCCGTTGAAGTCGACGGCGATTTGAACGCCGAGGAGTTGGAAGATATCCGTGCGGCAATGGAAGTCATCGGTGAGATGATCGACGATTTTTTATCCGGGGACCTTCAGGAAATGGCTGCCGACGGTGAACTGCTGAAGGAACTGGATACCGTCGCCAGTCTGGAGGCGGCTTTTTCCTATGAACGCCAGGTCATGTACGGCGAGCAGGAGCGGGTGGAGATCAGTCGGTCGGCCCTGGAGGAAAATCGGGGCAACCATCGTCACGGGTATGGCCGCCTCCAGCAGTTGATGCAACGGATTGAACGGGTTACGGACGACATGGCCGACCATGTTCGGAGATTCCGCGGCCGGCGCGACCACCTTGCGGGTTCGATCCAGAACCTTTTCAACCGTTACCGGAACGATGGAATTGAAAATGCTCCCGAATCGAGGCTGCGCCAGGAAGTCGTCCAGACCATGCAGTCCGTCTTCGTTCAAAAGATACAAACGCTTACGGAATCGGCCAGTTTCGAACTCAGCTATACAGCATGATTCTTTGTCCGCTCACTCAAGGCGTTTCCCGATTGTCGGGAGAAACGCCTTGAACCGATTGCCGGTGAAATCCGGCCGTCAGGCCGCCTCCCCGCTGTTTTCATCCGTTGGCTCCGTGCTTGCCGACTGCTTCACGGTTTCGTCCACTGCCTGGTAGATGGCCTTGAAGGCATCCGAAAAACCCGTGGGAGAAATCCGCCCCGTTTCGATGAACTTGACTACAATTTCTTTGCTGGCCCGTAGAATCTGTTCGTCCTGATCCATCCTTCTCATCGGCACCCATCCTCTATATCAAAAAAGTAAATATTTCGAACTGTTAACAGGAAGCGACCCGGAAGTCAACCAGGGGTTGCAAGCCGGCTGCAGTCCGAATAACCGCGGCGCCAACCATAGAACGTTTGACACGTCCGTTGCCATCCTTTAATAAAAAGCTCCAATAAAAACCATTGGAGAGCCGATGAAATCATACGACCATACCATCCGCTACACCATAGACAAACCGGATGTCGTCACCACCGATATGCTCGATCCCATCGACTATCATTACAAAGGCAAACGGGATGTGGTGATTACCATATCCCAGCCGGAATTTACATCGGTCTGCCCCATGACCGGTTTGCCCGATTTCGGCACCATCGAAATCCGCTACACCCCGGACCGGTTCATTATCGAACTCAAATCGCTGAAATACTATCTCCTGCAATTCCGTAACGTTGGCATGTTTTACGAGCATGTGTCCAACCGGATTCTCGACGACCTGGTTCGGGTGCTGGAGCCCAAGATGATGGAGGTGACCGGCAAATTTACCTCCAGGGGCGGTTTGACCACCCAGGTTTGCGCAAAATACGAGGTCGCTCCATGATTGCCCCAAGGCGTTTGAACACCATTCTGCCGGCCCTGCTGACGGCGGCCCTGCTGATCGCCGGTTGCGGGATCGCTTCATCTTACAGGCCCGCGCCGCAAAAAACCATCCGCGATTTTTCCGGCAGCGGCAAATATCTGAAAAAGGTGGGCGTCGTAGCCCTGCTCAATAATGCCACCCTTGGCGGCCAGCAGGTTCCGGTTTCCTATATGAGGGCTTTTCTGGAAAGCATCAACGAGGAAGCTTCCCATGCCGTTCTGGTTATTCCGGGCCGGACCGAAGCCCCGCCTTTTTTGATGAACCCACCGCGGGCCGCCAACGGGCACCTGAATGTGTTCACCCTTTCCAGCATGGCCCGGCAGGAAGGCATGAATTTTCTGGTGAGCCCCCTGCTGATGGACGTCCGCGTGCGCACCCGCGATACGGGATTCTGGCTTTTCAAGGATGTGGCTTACAGCCTCCAGGTCCATACAGCCGCGGCCATTTATGACACCATCACCGGAACCCGCCTGGCATTGGGCACCCTGATCGACGAAGTGGATATCGACGAAACCGAAGCCCAGAGAATTCGCAATGGAGAGGACGTCATCGTCGATGGCCTGGAAGAGGTGGTCGAGGAGATGGGGCAGTCGCTGGGAGAACGCATGGCAGAGGCCATCAACGAGAACAAATGGCTGGCTTCGGTCGTTGCTTTGTCGGATGGGGCTTGCGTCATCAGTGCCGGAAGCGAGGTGGGCATCGAAACGGGCGACCGGTTTGCCGTGCTGGACGGCAGCGAGATGCTCACGGGCCTGGATGAGCAGCGCTACGTCGTCCCGGGCGTGAAGATCGGCGAGCTAACGATTACGCAAGTCACTGCAAATCAATCTTTTGCCGTTTCGGAAGCGGGTGACCCCCCGACGGTGGGAAGCATTCTGGTTCGGGATTGATGCAGAATCGTTAAAAAATGCGGTGCACCATTCATCTACGGTTTCACCCTCAATGGTGACCACGTTTCTTACAACACTCCGATTGACGCCGCATATTCCCGGATCAACGTCTCGGCTTCCTGCTCCGAGGCGATGAACCGGATGCTGCTGCGAAAAAGGCCGGCGTTGTGCATGCCTTTCACGAACCAGCACAGCCGGCTGCGCATCATGCGGCAGGCCCGCTCTTCCCCGAGATAGCGGACCGAATCCCGGAGATACGCCTGCATCATGCCGATTCGCTGGCCGTCGGTCGGATCTTCTGGCGGCCAGCCCTGGGCTGCGGCCAGAATCTGCTCGAAAATCATTGGGTTGCCGATGGCTGCCCGCCCTACCATGACCCCATCACACCCGGTTTCCGCTATCATGCGCAGTGCATCGGCCGGTGCGGCCACATCTCCGTTGCCGATCACCGGTATGGCAAGGGCTTTTTTGACCGCCGCGATGATCGACCAGTCCGCCCGCCCCCGAAATCCCTGCATGGCCGTACGAGGATGAACGGTAACGGCATCCACCCCGCAATCTTCGGCGATTCCGGCAATTTCCAGGGCCTGCTGCCCGGACGGGTCCCATCCCGATCGGATCTTGATGGTCAAAGGGATGTCGATAGCCTGGCGCACCGCATCCAGAATGCGTCGGGTCAGTTGGGGCTCCTTCATCAGGGCTGACCCCGAGTTGCTTTTCAGAATCTTTTTCACCGAACATCCGAAATTGATGTCCAGAATGTCCGCGCCGGAATCCTGGACAATGCGGGCTGCATCGGCCATGATCGCCGGTTTGGACCCGAAGATCTGTACGGACAGGGGCTTTTCGGCCGGCGCGCTTTCCAGAAGCTGCTCGGTTTTGCCGGATTTGTACACCAGGCCGTGTGAACTGATCATCTCCGAGCAGACCAGGCCGCATCCGGCCCGTTTGGCCATCAACCGCAGCGGCAGGTTGGTGATGCCGGCCAGCGGCGCCAACACGGTGAAGTTGTCTGTTTCGACCGTCCCGATTTTCATGACACGGTTCTCCGGTCGCATGCAGGACTGGCATAGCAGAACAGACAGTTGTGGTGGCAGGGGTGCAGACTGTAGGAACCGATGTCCACGGAAACGGTGCATTGGCACCCTGCGGTTTTGCGCTGGCCGGAATCTTTAAGAAGGGAAAGGCTGCCGCCATGCACGGCCATGATCCGTTTTGCCGAAATACAGGCGGCTGGACCGATGCCACAGTCTTGCGGCAGCGCCTCCAGAACCTCATTTTCGCAGCACAGGGCAAGCCGAATGCCCAAAGGGGAAAGGGTCGCTGCCATATCGTCAACGATTTTTTCTTTTTCTACCATGGATGGGGTCAGGAAGGTCAGCCGCCGCCCTGTTCTCCGCGCGATTTTTCGGTAATGGTCCATGAAGCTGCTGATACAGATCTCGATGCCGCATTTGCCGGCTGCTGCGGCAATTATTTGAAAATCTTGAAGATTGTCCCGGATGCCCCCGTCGCCTCTGTCGTAGTGGCAGATCGGATCGAAACGCCACTGGACCGATGCCGCATCGAACCGACTGCAAAGCTGCCGCAACTGGTCGATCCGTTCGTCTAGGTCCGGCACTGCCGGTTCGAGCATCCTTGAACGGGAGTTGACGGTGAAGTTGAAAAACAGGTGGTACCCCATGGCCTGGAGCGTTTCTCCGTATCTGTGCTCCAGAAACGGGCCGAAGTTCTTGGACCAGAACACCATGGTGTGGAACCGCTCCGGGGAGACATCCACCGTTCGGACCTGCTGGTTGAAAGGGTTGACAACCTCGATGGCTCCGCGGCTGACCCGATCCATGAACCAGGGCATATAGAACGCGGGGATGTCCGTGCGCCTGGATACGGACAGGATCTGTTTTAACTCCGGTTTCATGGTCGAACCACCAGCGAAAAGGTCACGTCACCCCAAAAAAGCACAAACTTCCGGGGATGCCGTGGATACCGGACCTGCCGGCCCATTTACCGTTTGCGTTTATCTTTCAAGGAGATCACCGTAGCCTTTTCGTCGGCCGATGAGGACGATTTATCGGCGTCGTCTTCGTCGTGATCGGCCTCTTCCGGCAGGGCGTCGGGACAGACCACTTTTTCCAGACGCATGCGTTTGCCGTTCATGGTGAATTCGTCTCCCATAATATAGCGATCCCGCAAAATCCAGGTGACCACCTGGAGGGGAAGCTGGAGCATCAGCAATTTAACATGGTACCAGTCCGGTTTGTTGTCCGGAAGAATTTGTTCGATGCGGGCGAAACTCAGGGGCTGATCCTCGAAATAGATCAATACGATATCGTTTTCTGTGGCCATATAAGCTTCCTTTGTCATTGTTATCATTGGGCTCTTGTATAAGTGGCAACGGGGAAGGTGTCAACAGGGGAACGGAAAGCCGGCGAACGCATTGACGCGCAGGGGACATCTGGCTTAAAGTACGGGCAACCCGACATCGAAGAATTCGCACAAAACCGATATCTGCTCGATTCAACCATCTCCCTGGAAAAGAGGAACGCTACCGATGACCCGATATCGCATTCACCCCATCGTCATGGGCACCAAACAGTTCGACAAGGGTATGATGACCTACCAGCACGATTACGGCAAGCCTTATACCATCCCCATTTACTGCTGGTATCTGGAAGGCGGACAGCGTACCATCATCGTGGATACGGGCGAAATGAATCCGGTGTGCTCGGCGGACCGGGAACAGGCCATTGGCGGGAAAATCTTCACCTTTGAAGAGGGTCTGGCGCAATTCGGGCTGACGCCGGAGCGCATCGATACCGTGATCCACACCCACCTCCACAATGACCATTGCGAGAACGACTATAAATGCAGCAACGCGGAAATTTACGTTCACCCCAAGGAACTGGACCATATCCATAACCCGCACCCCCTGGATTTCAGATACGTGGAAGACTATATCGAAGATGTGGAGGAGAACGGGCAGATTCGGCTCGTTGAGGCTGACGGCGAGATCGTGGACGGAATCCGGGTGATGCACACGCCGGTCCATACCGAAGGCGGCTTGACCGTGCTGGTGGAAACGGCCGGCGGTACGGCGGCCATCACCGGATTCTGCGTGATCAACGAAAACTTTTTTCCGCCCAAACAGATTCGGGCCATGGAAATGGAGGTGATTCCTCCAGGCACCCATGTGAATGCCTATGAAGCTTATGATATCATGCTAAACGTCAAGGCCAGCGCCGATATCCTGCTGCCGCTGCACGAACCTTCCTTTGCCGATGGCCGGACGATTCCCTGACTGAATATTCATTCATCAATATTCAAAAGTTGAATCCAGTGCCCGGTAACTTTCCGGGATGTCTGAAAATGGTTTTTTCTTCCCGAACAATTTCCAATTATTGTGTTTTTCAAAAAAGACAAATCAGAGACGATTTTAGAACCATAACCCATGATGCGCCGGACTTCCTTAATTCTGTGAATTTTAATTCATTTTCTTGTTGGGGGCTTGGGCCGGGCTTCCCGATTCGGGTGGTGTCGGCCTTGTCCCATAATATAATTATTTATAATCATAGGTTACTCTGAAGAAACCGATCCGAAGTTGACGTTGGCAACGTTTAAGGCTTGACAGGGAGGGGCTTCCTTGGTAAATGAATGAGCGTTCATTCATAAAGGGTTTTATTTTCGCTCAACCTTGTCTGGATCCATCGAGGCCTTGGTTATCAACAAAGTCCATAACTGTATCCAGAATCCAGCATTGTGTCCGGGATCTTGTTTGGGCCGGGCAGGGTTGAGCGAATCCAAAGCCTTTTCCGGTATAGAAACTAAGGCAACTTCAATTTGCAGGAGGGTATTATGACCAGAAAAATCAGGAAGGCAGCGGTCATCGGAAGCGGTGTGATGGGCGGCGGCATTGCGGCGCTCCTGGCCAGCGCCGGCGTGAAAACGCTGTTGCTGGACATCGTTCCGTTCGATCTCAAGGACGAGGAGAAAAACAACCCGGTCGCCAGGAACCGGATCGCCAAAGCCGGAATGGATACGGTTCTCATGTCCCGGCCGGCGTTGCTCATGCAGCCCAAGGATGCCGATCTGATTTCCATTGGCAATCTCGAGGATGACTTCGACAAACTGGCCGAATGCGACTGGATTGTGGAAGTGGTCGTCGAGAATCTGAAGATCAAGCAGGAACTGCTCAAACGCATCGAACCGGTAAAAAAACCGGGCGCCATTGTTTCTTCGAACACCTCCGGAATTCCGCTGAAGAGCATGAGCGAAGGCCTCGGCGCCGAATTCAAACAGCATTTTCTGGGAACCCACTTTTTCAATCCTGTCCGCTACATGAAACTTCTGGAGATCATCCCCGGAGAAGAAACCCTTCCCGAGGTTCTGGATTTCATGGCCGACTACGGTGAGCGGGTCCTGGGCAAAGGCATCGTCTGGGCCAAGGATACCCCCAATTTCGTGGGCAACCGCATCGGCGTCCAGGGCATGGTCAAAACCATGCAGCTGATGCTGGAAGACGGTATGACGATCCCCGAGGTCGACGCCCTGTTCGGCCCGGCCATGGGCCGCCCCAAAACTGCCATGTTCAAGACCGCCGATCTGGTCGGCCTGGACACCCTGGCCCACGTGGCCAAGAATACCTATGACCTGGTCACCGAAGACGAGGCCCGGGCCGATTTCGTCATGCCCGAATTCGTGGGCAAGATGATCGAAGGCAAAATGCTGGGGAAAAAGACCAAGGTCGGCTTCTATAAAACTGACCTGACCCCCGAATGGAAAAAAATCCGCAAGGTCATCGATCCGGCCACCATGGAACATGGCGAGTACGGCAAGGTGGAATTGCCCTGCCTGGCCGCCGCCAAGGCCGCCAAAACCCTGCCTGAGAAGATGAAGGCCGTAGTATACGGCGACGACAAGGGCGCCAAGTTTGCCTGGAAAGCGATCTCCGCCAACCTGATCTATGCCGCCAACCGGATCCCGGAAATCTCCGACACCATCGTGGAGATCGACAATGCCATGAAATGGGGCTTCAACTTCGAGATGGGCCCCTTCGAGACCTGGGATGCCATCGGCGTGAAAGAGTCCGTGGCCAAAATGGAAGCTGACGGACTGACCGTTCCCGAATCCGTCAAAGCCATGCTGGCTGCCGGCAATGACAATTTTTACAAAACGGAAAACGGCAAGCCCTATTTTTACGATTTTGCCGCCTCCGCCTACCAGCCGGTAAAAATCAGCGAAAATATCATTTCCCTGGCGGGCCTCAAGGCTGACAACAAAACCGTCAAGAGCTGCAGCTCCGCCTCTCTGGTGGATCTCGGTGACGGTGTTTTCTGCTGTGAGTTCCACACCAAGATGAATGCGTTAAACGGCGAATTGATTACCTTCATGGGCGAGTCCCTGGATTACGTGGACGCCAACGGCGTCGGTATGGTTCTTGGCAACCAGGCCGGCGGCATGCCCGGAGCGTTTTCGGCTGGTGCCGACCTGAAACAGGTCGGCATGGCAGCAAAAGAGAACCAGCTCGATCAGGTGGAAGCCATGATCCGCGAACTTCACAGGGTCGTGCAGCTCGAAAAATACTCGCCTTTCCCGGTGGTGGCCGCACCCTTCGGCCTGGCGCTGGGCGGTGGATGCGAAGTCTGCCTGGCCGCGGACCGGATCGTGGCTCATTCGGAGCTTTACATGGGGCTGGTGGAAATCGGCGTCGGACTGCTGCCCGGCGGTGGCGGCTGCCTCAACCTGTGGAAGAAAATGACCGGCGACATCCCCGCACCGGTGACGGATGTGGATCTGGCCAAGTTCTTCGTTCCGACCTTCATGGCCATTGCCATGGCCAAAGTCTCCATGTCGGCCGCCGAAGCCCGCGCCAACGGCTTCCTCGGCCCCAAAGATCGCATCGTGTTCAACCGCGACTATCTCATTGGGGAAGCCAAGAAAGAGGTCCTCAAGATGGTCGATGAAGGCTACGCACCGCCGGTACGACGTCCCATCAAGGTCTTCGGCGCAGCAGCCCAGGGCATGATCGCCGCCGAGCTGTTTAATATGCAGTCGGCCAAGTACGTCAGCGAATACGACGTGTTTTTGGCCAAACGGATCGCAACCGTGATCAGCGGCGGCGATGTGCGCACCAACAGCTTTGTGGATGAAGAGGTGATTCTCAACCTGGAAAGAGAAACGTTTATCGATTTTCTGAAAGAGGAAAAGACCCTTGCCAGGATTGAGCACATGCTGACCACCGGCAAGCCCCTTAGAAATTAAAAAGGAGGACTCACAATGAGAGATGCATATATCGTTTCGTCCGTCAGGACGCCCGGCTGCCGGCGCGGCAAAGGGGCTCTGAAAGATACCCGCCCCGAAGACCTGCTCTCCTTCATCATGAAGGCTGCGATCGAAAAAACCGGCTCCATCGAACCCAAGGATATCGATGATGTCATGATCGGCTGCTCCTTTCCCGAGGCGGAACAGGGGCTCAACATCGGCCGGCTGGCCAACCAGATCGCCGGCTTTCCCATTCAGGTTTCCGGCGCTACCGTCAACCGCTTCTGCTCTTCCGGTCTGGAAGCCATCGCCCTGGCCTCCCTGCGGGTCATGGCCGGCTGGTCCGAAATGACCATGGGCGGCGGTGTGGAGTCCATGACCTATGTTCCCATGGGCGGCAATCTGCCCCGCCCTCATCCCGAACACTGCCGGGCCCAGGCGGATCTGTACTGCTCTATGGGCATCACCGCGGAGAACGTGGCCAACCGCTACAACGTCACCCGCGAGGACCAGGATGCCTTTGCCTACGAATCGCAGATGAGAGCCACAAAGGCCCAGAAGGAAGGCCTGTTCACCGAGATCGTGCCCACTCCGGCGGCCAAGTTCGTCCTCCAGGAAAACGGCACCTATAAAAAAGAGACCTTCCTCCAGGATTTCGACGACGGCGTCCGCGCCACCACGACCCTGGAAGGATTGGCCAAACTCCGGGCCGTATTTGCCGCTGGTGGATCGGTCACCGCCGGCAACTCCTCCCAGACCACCGACGGCGCGGCGGCCAGCATCATCGCCAGCGAAGAAGCCGTTAAAAAATATGGCCTCAAGCCCATCGCCAAGCTGAAGATGTACACCACCGTAGGCTGCGAGCCGGATGAAATGGGCGTGGGCCCCCGCTATGCCATTCCCAAGCTGCTGGATCTGGCCGGCATGAAGACCAGCGACATCGGCCTCTGGGAAATCAACGAGGCCTTTGCTTCCCAGGCCCTGTACTGCATCCGCGAGTTGGGCCTCGAGAACAGCATGGATATCATCAACATCAATGGCGGCGCCATCGCTCTTGGCCACCCCTTGGGATGCACCGGCGCCAAGCTTTGTGCGACCCTGCTGGCGAACATGCAGCGCAAGGGCGTCAAATACGGCGTGGAGTCCATGTGCATCGGCGGCGGCATGGGAGCCGCGGCGCTGTTCGAACTTTGTGATTAAAAATCATTGCCAATAAAAATAATTCAGGCTGCCTTCTGGGCGGCCTGAATTGTTTTTAAGGTTTGCATGTTCGGAAAACCTGTGATAGTTGCTGGGTAATTCGATCCAAAAAGGGATATCGGAATGCTTCGCACAGCAGCCACAAACGCAATCTATTTCGGTTATTATTTTTATTGCAGCCGAGGTGCGCCTGTGGTCCGCTGATTTTCCGATAACAAGAAAAGCGTAAAAGCCGCAGGCAAAAAAGCCTGCGGCTTTTTTATTTGTGGAACACCATTGAAAACCGGAAAGGAGTATCGGCATGCAAAAGACCTATGACATTCGTGTAGCGAAATTCGAACCGCTGATTTCACCTGCTCAACTCAAGGAAGCGCTTCCCCTGACCGAAGCGTCCTACCGCACGGTGGTGGACGGGCGCAAGGCGATTGCCGACATCCTGGACGGCAAGGATTCCCGGATGCTGGTGATTACCGGCCCCTGCTCCATCCACGACGAGGCGGCGGCCATGGATTATGCCCGCCGGCTGGGCGAATTGAGCGCAAGGGTTGCGGAAACCATGCTGCTGGTCATGCGGGTCTATTTTGAAAAACCGCGCACCAATGTCGGCTGGAAGGGCCTGATCAATGATCCCCGGCTGGACGGGAGCTACGATATCAATGCCGGGCTGAAAAGGGCGCGGCGCCTTTTGCTGGACATTACCGACATAGGCCTGCCCACAGCCACGGAACTGCTGGACCCCATCGTTCCCCAATACATTGCCGGACTGGTCTGCTGGGCCGCCATCGGCGCGCGCACCACCGAATCACAGACCCATAGGGAGATGGCCAGCGGCCTTTCCATGCCCGTCGGATTCAAAAACTGTACGGACGGCGAACTGTCCACGGCAGTCAATGCCATGATCGCCGCCGGATCACCCCAGCATTTTCTGGGCATCGATCCCGACGGAAAGTCTTGCAGCGTCGTCACAACCGGCAATCCTCATGCCCATCTGGTGCTGCGCGGCGGATCACGCCCCAACTACGATTCGGTCAGCATCGGCGAGGCACGGGCGATCCTGGAGGCCAAAGGGGTGGTCCGGGCGATTGTAGTCGACTGTTCCCACGGCAATTCCAGAAAAGAACACGCCCTTCAGGCGTCGGTATGGCAGGATGTCATCAACCAGCGCCTGGACGGCAACGACGCCATCATCGGCATGATGCTGGAGAGCAATCTTGCAGCAGGCAATCAGAAGAACACGGGAGATTTGCAGACCCTGCAATACGGAGTGTCCATCACCGATGCCTGCATCGATTGGGAAACGACCGAACGGTTGATTTTATCGGCCCACGATCAGTTGGCCGACATGCGTGCATCCGATGGGAACAATTATTCCGGTCGATATAAAGTCGCCTGAAGTACAACACCGGCGCCAGGCAGGGGATTGGGTCAGATCGGGGTTCTCAGGCTCACGAAGTTGTCGCGGACGGTTACCAGCTGCAGCCAGATGCCGGCGACTTCGAATCCGTTTCTGGACTGGCGGATGTCGATCTTGAACGGGTAGGGGTACTGGCGGTCGATTTCGGGAATGATGACGTCGAAGCGGATCGCGTCATCCTGGCACCCTTTGTACGTGAAGATGCGGTTGCCGATGACCACCTGCTTGCCCAGCTCGAGGACACGGGTTTCTTTGGAGAAACCGGCACTGGCTTTATCGGTTTTCGGCAAGGTTATTTTACGGCCGAAAAAGGTGGTCGGATCCACATTGCCGGTAGCCAGGTAGATCATTGAGGCGCTGAACATGATGCCCACGACACCAAAGAAAAGAATGACGACCCACTTATATGCGTGTGTGTTTTCCATGGCAACTCCTGAGGAAAAGCGGTCTTGCCTGCTTCTGGGGTGGTTTTGCGCCAACGCCCCTCGGCGGCAATCTTAGAAGGTTTGTACAAATGTACTTTTAAACGTAAAATTTGTCAATTGGTAGTTTTTCAAAAAATTTATTCATTTGATATTTTTTAATATAAATAATTATTGAGTTTCGCCTTAATGTACATGATGCCCTTTTGGCAGCGGAAGCGAACGCATCAATCCCATACTTTGTTATTCGGCCGTTCGGGGCTGAAAATGAAGAAGAAAGAAATCGGATGATCACCCGGAAGCCGTTGGGGGGCCTCGAAACGATCAATGCGTCAGGAGATGAGCTTCCGGACTCCGGAGAATGCGAAAAGAAATGAAAAGGCGATGAGAAAAAGGGCGCAACTGCCGATGAGAATGCGGTAGCTGCGGTCGGACAGCAGTTTGCGGCCTTTCCAGACCGCCGCGCTGACGGCGGCATACCAGAACAGATCCCCCAGAATGTGGCCGCTGAAAAAGGCCACCACCCCCATAACGCCGGCATCCATGCTGTGCAGAATGTATCCCAACCCGATGGTGGCCCACCAGATGCTCCAGTAAGGATTGGCCAGGCTCATCAAAATGCCGGACAGAATCAGGTTGTTGCCCCTGGCGTTATCGTCGGCTGTCGTCAGAACCATGGTCGGCAGGGATTTGAGCATGCCGACGCCCATCCAGAGCAAGACCGCCGAACCGGCCAGGGCGATGACGATAAAGACCGGTTTCATCTTCAGCACCGGTGCCAGACCCATGAGCAGGGCCAGCACCAGCGCCAGTTCTAAAACGGCATGGCCGACGATTAAAAGCGGGCCGGTCATCATTCCCCGTCGGGGGCTTTCGCTGATGGTGACCGTCAGCAGCGGTCCGGGCATGACGGCGCCGGAGAGTGCAACGATAAAGGAGGTCACAAACAGGGTGATAAACAGGGACATGGGCTTTTATCGTTCAGGTTATTGGCGGCGGCGGTGCCTGCCGGGGAGTAAACAACTGTTTGATTTTAGCGGCCAGCATTTTAATTCCCCGCCACAGTTTGGGGAGCAGCCAGATCAGCAGCAGAATGAACAGGACCAGCATGACGATGAAAAGCCAGGGGTGGTTTACCGCCGTCCAGATGCCGCCGATGACCATGATGTCTTCCACGATGGAGGCGGTCCAGTTGGTGAACGGTTCCGGGGAGGTGTTGATCAGCAGCCGGGAGCCGGCTTTGGCGCCGTGGGTACCGGCGGCCAGCGTGCCTCCCAGCAGCGCAGCGGCCAGACTGACCGCAGGATTGATGTCCCCAACGGCCCCGGCGGCCAGCAGGGCGCCCGCCGGGATGCGGATGAAGGTGTGAATCGTGTCCCAACCCGTATCCACGCCGGGCATCTTGTCGGCCACGAACTCCACGGCAAACATCAGGCAGGCGGCGCCGATGACCAGCGGGTTGGCCAGGATCTGTAAATCCGGCGGAAGGGTCATGTTGCCGGTGACACCCAGGATGCCCAAGGTGGCGATGGCCGCGTAAAGGTTGATGCCGGCGGCCCAGGCCGCTCCCATGGTCAGGGCGATGATGTTGGTGATTTCGTTGACTTGTTCCATGGCTGATCCTCTCCGGAGCCAGGGGCTCTTAACGGATCGTTTCGATCCATCACAGGTCTTTAATCAAGCGGTTGGCGTCGGAATCTTCCGACACGGACCTGAACTTCGTCAGGGTCGATGATAATGTTTCCATTTCCGGCAGGCGGGGCAGCGGCCCGTTGTCCTGCCCCACGTCGTCCAGGGCGGTGACCACATCGTTGACGGTGAGGCTGCCGATATCCCGGGCCGGCTGCAACGCATGGTCCCCGTTGGCTTCGGCTTCGACGCGCACCAGAATGTTTCCTTGTACCAGAAGATCGGACAGGCTGTCCACCAGGGCCGGAGCAAGGGCCAGCGAATCGGCGATCTGATCGGCGGTCCGGGCCGGCCGGCCTTGGTGAAACAATTGTACGACCTGGCGGCAGATGGCCAGGGCCAAAAGCCGGGTCCGGGCGACGCTCATTTTTCGACCGCCGTCGGAGCCGTCCATATGATCGGCGTTCTGGTAGGCGTGGGAAATTTCCGCACCCACCAGGACGATGGTCCAGCTGATCTGCAGCCACAGCAGGAACAAAGGCAGGGCGGCAAAGCTCCCGTAGATGGCGTTGTATTTGGCTACCAGGAACTGAAAATAAATGTAGGCCCCCTGAACGATCTGGTAGGCGCTGCCGGCGATGAAGCCGGCCAGAAGCGCACCGTCGAACCGCACCCGGGTATTGGGCATGATGACATAGACCAGGGTGAACAGAATCCAGATAAGGGCGTAGGGCAGCAGTTTGAGGCCCACGGAAATGGCCGTGCCCGCCACCTCTACCATTTCGAAGCGGCCGGACATGGCCGTCACCTGATGGGTGATGAAAACGGTAACGCTGCTGGACATGATCACCAGCACCGGGCAGATCAGCATGATGGTGACATAGTCGCTCAGTTTGCGGATAAACGGGCGCGAACGGACGTTCCAGATGTGGTTGAACGAATTTTCGATATTGCTCAGCACCTTGATGACGGACCAGATCAGCACCACGATGCCGATGCCGGCGATCATTCCGCCTTTGGTGTTTTCCAGCATGTTCTGGGCAAAACCGATGATTTTCTGGACCACCTCCTGCTGGGCGGCAAACTGCTCCAGCAATTGCTGCTGAAGCTTTCTTTCGAACCCGAAGCCCTTGGCGATGCCGAAAGCCATGGCGGCGACAGGAACGACCGAGAGCAGGGTGAAAAAGGTCAGGGCCGAAGCGCGCAGGGCCCCCTGATTTCGTGTAAATCCCCGAACCGAAAGAACCATGGTACGCACCAGCCGGATCAGCAGCCACTTGAGGGCCGAATAATCCTTGCGCTCCGCCTGCCAGAGGGTCGTTGTGAAAAAGGCCACCAGCCGGTTCAATCCTGTTTTGGTTTGTTCCATATCCGTCTCCGGGGAATCGTATGAAGCGGCATCCCTGCCTTCCTATCGGGTCAACTGCCGGTATTTGATCCGATGCGGCTGGTCGGCGGCGGTGCCCAGCCGCTGCTTGCGGTCTTTTTCGTAGTCGGAGTAGTTGCCCTCGAACCAGACCACCCGGCTGTCGCCTTCGAAGGCCAACATGTGGGTGGCAATGCGGTCCAGAAACCAGCGGTCGTGGCTGATCACCACGGCGCAGCCGCCGAAATTCTCCAGGGCCTCTTCCAGGGCGCGCATGGTGTTGACGTCCAGATCGTTGGTCGGTTCGTCCAGCAGCAGCACATTGGCGCCGGATTTGAGCATGCGGGCCAGATGCACCCGGTTGCGTTCGCCGCCGGAAAGCACGCCGACCTTCTTCTGCTGGTCGCTGCCGGAGAAATTGAAGCGGGCCACGTAAGCCCGGGAGTTGACCTGGCGGTCGCCCAATTGGATGGTGTCGCTGCCGTCGGAAATCATTTCCCAGATATTTTTTTCCGGGTCAAGCACATCCCGGCTCTGGTCCACGTAGGCTATACAGACTGTTTCACCGGTATCGATAGCCCCCTTGTCCGGTTGCTCCTGCCCGGTAATCATTCGAAATAACGTTGTTTTTCCGGCGCCGTTCGGCCCGATGACACCCACGATGCCGCCGGGGGGCAACCGAAAGGTCATGTCTTCCACCAGCAGCTTCTCCCCGTAAGCCTTGGACACCCCTTCGGCTTCGATGACGACATTTCCCAGCCGGGGACCGGGGGCGATGTAGATTTCCAGTTCTTTGGCCAGCCGCTCACTCTCCTGCCCCAGCAATTGCTCGTAGGCCGAAATGCGCGCCTTGGACTTGGCCCGGCGTCCCTTGGGCGCCATGCGGATCCACTCCAGTTCCCGCTGAAGGGTTTTCCGGCGCTCGGATTCGGATTTCTCTTCCTTGGCCAGCCGGTTTTGTTTCTGCTCCAGCCAGGAACTGTAGTTGCCTTTCCAGGGAATGCCGTGGCCCCGGTCCAGTTCCAGAATCCAGCCGGCCACGTTGTCGAGGAAATAGCGGTCGTGGGTAACGGCGATGATGGTGCCGGCATACTGTTGCAGATGCTGCTCCAGCCAGGCCACCGATTCGGCGTCCAGATGGTTGGTGGGTTCGTCCAGCAAAAGGATGTCCGGTTTTTTCAGCAGCAGGCGGCACAGGGCCACCCGGCGCCGCTCGCCGCCGGAGACCACGTTGACCGGCGTATCGGCCGGCGGACAGCGCAGAGCGTCCATGGCCATTTCCAGGCGGGCGTCCAGATCCCAGGCATCCAGGGCGTCGAGTTTGTCCTGGACCTCGCCCTGGCGCTGGATCAGCTTGTCCATCTCGTCGTCGGACATGGGCTCGGCGAACCGCTCGTTGATGCGATTGAACTCCTCCATCAGGTCCACGGTTTCCTGAACGCCTTCCTGAACGATTTCACGGACGGTCTTGGTTTCGTCCACCAGCGGTTCCTGTTCCAGATAGCCGATGGTATATCCCTTGGACAGAATGGTTTCGCCGTTGAACTCGGCGTCCACGCCGGCCATGATTTTCAGCAGGGTGCTTTTCCCGCTTCCGTTGAGCCCCAGCACGCCGATTTTCGCGCCGTAGAAGTAGCTCAGGGAGATATCCTTGATGACCGGTTTCTTGTCATAAAACTTGCTGACACGGATCATGGAATAGATTATTTTGTTGGGATCGGTGCTCATTTTCGGTCAATTCCTTTTTAGGTTATTTCTCGCTATTGTTGGTCGGATCGGTTTCTTTTTTCAGCTTGGGAAAATCTTTCCTGGGCGGCGAATTTTTCAATTTCAAGGGGATGTTGGGCGACCACTTCAACCAGCCGCTCTGGGCCTTTTCGTGCAGTTGGAAAATTCGGCCGTTTTTAGCCGGCTTGCCCATGGCATCGCCCTCGGGCGTCGCAAAGGAGACGCCGCCGGTCATCACCGCTTCCAAAGATTCGGTTTTCAGCCCGCTGAACAACCCGAAATCCATGCCGCTGACATTGTAGAACACACTGTTTTCATACACCAGGGGGACGTACGGCTTGTAGATGACGGCATTGATATTGACCGCGTCTCCCGAAGAGGCCAGCTCATAACCGGTGACTTCGCCCACCTGGACCTGCCGGAAGTAAACCGGCGAACCGGCCTTGACCGATCCCCGGCGCTCTCCTTGCAAGATAATGTCCAGATGGCCGGGGCCCGCTTTCCCCGCGGGTGATTCGTCCAGGGCTACGAATTTTCGGGAGGGGTCGCCTTTCAGGTTGGGAAGCACATCGATGTAAGTGCCGGAGACCAGGGTGTCGAGTCCGCTGACTTCGGTGAGGCTCACCTTGGGAGATACCAGCCAGAACTTCGTGCCCTCGCGCAGGATGCGACGGGTCTGAGGGTCCATCACGACCCTGGCGGTAACGCCCGACAAATCCGGCTCGATCCGGACTTTATCGACCAGCCCGATCTCAAGTCCCTTGAAACGCACCTTCGTGCTTTTGGCGCTCAACCCCTGGCCGGTTTTGAAAAGGATGGATATGACAATGCCGCTCTGGGCTTCCTGATAATCATCGTAAAGAACGAATTTGTCCATGTTTTCGGCCTGGACGGGTTTTTCTTCATCGTCCGGGGTGTCGAAGGCGATGCCGCCTTTGAGCATCGAGGTGAACGATTCGGTGCGGATATCGATATCGGTAAGGCTGCCGGTGATGTGAATGCCGCTGGCGTTCCAGAAGCGCGATCCTTTGGTCACCAGGGACTGGTACTCGGGTTGGATATGGACAGCGATTTCGAAGGATTGCTTGTTTTCGGTGAGCCGGACGCTTTGCACGGAGCCCACCTGATGCTTCCGATAGCTAATGGGGCTGCCGGCTTCAATGGAGGGCTGTTCGGCAGAGGTGAGAATCAGGTGCAGACCCGGGGCAGTTACATCCAGCGGGGGCGGCCCGTCCAAGCCTGTGAAGTGGGTTTCCGCCGGGCCATCGCCGGGCCGCATGGCGATATAATTGCCGGAGACAATGGTTTCCAAACCGGTGACGCCGCTTAGGTTCACGGTGGGAGTAACCATCCAGAATTTGGTGTTTTTACGAATCAGGTGCTTGAGGTTGGGATCGAACCCGACCCGAACGTCGACGGCATCGCCTTTTGGGCTGAGTTGGACGTTGTTCACCGTACCGGCCGGAAGCCCTTTGTAAACGACTTTGGTTTTGCCCGCCTCGATCCCTTCGGCGCTTTTGAATTGGATTTCCACCTCGTAGGGTGCGTTGACGATGCTCTTGTAATACAACCACCCGCCGATGGCCGCGGCGATGATCGGCAGCAGCCAGATGATGGAAATACCGCGTCTGGTCTTGGGAATGGCGTCGGGCAAGGTTTTGGTATCGATTTTATTTTCTGAGGTCATCGTTTTCCTTTTTCTCCGTGGCGTCCCAAATCAGGCGCTGGTCGAACACCATGGCAGCCAGCATGGTCATGATTACGGCCAGGCCGAAATAGACGGCAGCGGGGTTGCCCTCGATGGAGGCGATTTTTCCCAGGTCCACCAGCTTGGCCAGGATGGCGATAACAAAAATATCCAGCATGGACCATTTGCCGATATACTCCACCATGCGATACATCAATGTGCGTTGACGCGGGCTGGTTTCCCATTTGAACTGAACCGACAAAAGCAATACGACAATTCCGGTGATTTTTAAAAAAGGCACTGCGAAACTGGCGATAAACACGATCAGGGCGATGGGAACCATCCCATGATGCACCAGGAAGACCACGCCACCGACAATGGTGGAGGCTTCCCCCTCGCCAAACTGGGACATGGTCATGATGGGCAGCAGATTGGCCGGAATCAGAAGAATCAATGCCGTCAGGGTCAGCGCCCAACTCCGGCCGATGCTGCCGTAATGGCGCTGGCGCACGGTGGCGCCGCAGCGGGGGCAGGTCTGCTTCGCGTCGGGCCGGGCGGCCTGCCACCGCAAACACTCATGGCACACCGGGCACAAGGCAAGCCCGGCGGATTTGGCCGTCAGCGCTTGCATCGGGCTTCGATTCTTCTCCAGACTTCGTGATGGTTCAAGCTGGCCTTGGCGGCGATATTGGCCAGCATCATTCCGACAAAGCAGAACATGCCAACCCCCGGCACGACCGACGCCATGCTTCTGATTTTGATTACGGAGATCAGCAGTCCGATCATATAGACTTCGAGCATGGCCCAGGAACCGATTCGTGTGTAAAACCGGAACAACGCGCGCGACGGAAAAAGATGCCAACCGGTGATCGTCTGCACCAGTACGATTCCCAAAAGAATGAATTCAAGCAGAGGCGCCAGTACGCTGCAAAACAATACCATAGCCGCCACCGGTTCCATGCTGCCGTGGGCCATGACGCGCACGGCGCCGATCATGGTATGGGTCGATTCGATGCCGAGGATGTTCAGTTGCAGGATGGGCATGAAATTGGCCGGCCAGAAGAAAAGCAGACCGGCGAGGACAGCGGCCAGGGTTTTGGCCAGCCCCTGTTCAAGATGCCCCGGGATGGGGGACAGGCAGCGGGGACACCTCATGGGTGCTGCGGTCTGCAAACCCGGCAGCCGCACCAACAGGTCGCACTCGTGGCAGATGGTAAAATCCTCGTGCTGGTTTGTTAGGGAGGCATCACACATGCAGAACACCCATGGAAGGATCGATAAAGGTTATGGCGGCAAAAAGATAATCCTACCTTTTGAATATAGGGTGTGTCCATCATTGTTACAATTTTTTAGGCCAAACGAAAAACAATAATTTTTTCGCACGCGGTGGGCCGGAACCGGAAAGCCCAAAGCCTCCAGCGTTTTTATTTCGTTACGCCCGCGTTTCGTGCTACCAGGCTACGCTCATCATGGAGCAGTTGAGCCCGCTGCCGATGCCCATCAACGCCACGTGATGACCCGGTCGAATGCGGCCGGATTCGGCGGCCTGGCTCAAGGTAATGGGCACCGCCGCCGGGCCGATGTTGCCCAGGGTCGGAAAGTTGAGATGATGCTTTTCCGTGGTCAGTCCCAGTTTTTCGTTGAGTACGTCCATGTTGCGCTGGCTGACCTGATGGGGCATGTAAGCGTCGATTTGGGCATCGCTCCAGTCGGGCAGGGTGCTGCAGGCCAGGTCCCAGGTTTTTTTGGCCAATTCCACGCCGAAGATCAGAACTTTTGAAGCGTCGGCGGTCATGTAGGTCCGCTGGCCCAGGCAGAGCCGGCTATGTCGGGTGGCCGCCCGGGTCACCGATCCTCTGACCGCATGGCCCGAAGTGGCCAGGTCCTTGCGGCAGACGATCATGGCCACCGCTCCCGATCCCAGGGTCAGGGTGGCGAACTGTTCGCGAAAGGATTCGGCCGTGGCATCGGGTTTTTTCAAACGATCGATGGTGGCTTCGACCACTTCCCGCGAATTCTCACCGTCCACGATCAGGCCATAGTCCAACACGCCGGCATCGATCATCAATCCTACACTGGAAATGGCGTTGACGAATCCCAGGCAGGCATTGCCCACGTCATAGTTGATGCAGTGGTCGGCCAGCCCCAGGTTGCCGTGCACCAGGCTGGCCACTGAAGGTTCGATGTAATCCTTGGAGACCGAGGTGCTGATCAAACAGCCGATGGCATCCCGCGAAATACCGGATTTGGCCAGGACTTTTTCGGCGGCCAGGGTGGCCACATCGCTGGCCTGCTGGTCGGCATCCCAGAAGCGCCGTTCGCGGATGCCGGTGAGCCCTTCGATCAGTCCGGGTTTGATTCCCATCCGTCCCATGGTTCCGGCCAGCTGGGATTCAATTTCGGCGGAGGTGACAATGGTGGTCGGCAGTGCGCACTCCACAGCTTCTATGGCGACATTTTCAAAAAAGATGGGTTTCATGCTTTTCCTTTCGATCCATCCAAAACCATCGGCTTAAAAAGCATCGGCATCGAGCAAAGTCCCTGTCGCTGCCGTTCCGGTTCATAGCATGGTTGTGCAAGGGAAACAAACAATCCGAGTTGAAAGGGTAGGATCGAAAATCGTTTTTCGGCAGGCCTTCTACCCCTGGACATCCCGGCATCCTATAATTAATAAAACAATGTTTTAATAATTGACATCTTAATAAAACATTGTTTTATAAACATGACGACCGCCTTTTGCCCGGATCGGCCGAATGGATTCAATGACCCGCTTCAAAGAATAGTGAACCGCCCATGAAGATCGATTCCCGCTATGTCGGCACGCCCTTGAAAAGGTACGAAACAGCTGTCTTTCCGCGTGACACGATGAACTTCGCCGCCGCCATTGCGGACCACAACGCGCTCTATTTCGACGACGAGCGCGACGGAGGGCTCGTTGCCCACCCCATGCACAGCGTTGCCGTGACCTGGCCCATATTGGAGCAGATCGACGCATTCATCGATCTGAAAGCGTTCCCCCGTGAAATATTGTTGACCCAGGTTCATTACAGCGAGCATTTGGTCCTGCACCGGCTGATGGTTCCCGGGGATCAATTGAAAATAGACGGGCAAATTGCGGCCATTGTTCCCCATCGGGCAGGCACCCACATGATCATCCGCCTTTCGGCGCGCGACGCCTGCGACCAGCCGGTCTTCACGGAATATATCGGCGCCCTGATGCGCGGCGTCACCTGCACGGACCCGGGCCGGGGCACGGACACGATTCCGGCGTTGCCGGCGGAAGCGGCCGGGCCGCCCTTTTCATGGGAATCGTCCATGGCCACCGACCCCCTGCTGCCTTACGTCTACGACGGCTGTACCCGCATCCATTTTCCCATTCACACCTCCCGCAAGTTTGCCCGGCAGGTGGGCCTGCCGGACATCATTCTCCAGGGAACGGCCACACTTTCGCTGGCCGTCAAAGAGATCGTCAACCGGGAAGCGGCCTATGACCCGCGGCGGCTCCGATCCATCGCCTGCCGCTTTACCGGAATGGTGATGCCGGGCGAAACCATCGTCCTGCAGGTGAACGGCCGTGACCACCACGGCAATGTTCGCTTCCAGGTGCAAAACAGCCAGGGCCGAATGGCGATCAGCAACGGCCATATTCAACTCAACCCACAGGAGGCCCCGTGAACGCCATGAAAGAGCTGCCGCTGTTGAACGACTATATCGACTACTGGGCTGAGCAAAGACCGGACCAGGCGGCCATGATCCAGCACGAAGACGGCAAGACCGTATCGTACAGGCAATTCCGAACCTTCGTCGATTACTTCGCCCTTCGCCTGCTGGACATGGGCATCAAAAAAGGCGACCGGGTGGCGACACAGTTGGTGCTGGTTCCGGAGCACGTCATGCTGATGTATGCCTGCTTCAAAATCGGCGCGATCATCGCCCCCCTGGACTTGAGACTGAAGAAGGAGGAGGTTGTCCGCGACATCAACAAGATCGCGCCCAAGGCCTTCTTCTTCCTCGGCAACACGCCGGTCACCGATTTTCGTGAAATCGGCCGGGCGGTCAAAGCCTCCTGCCCCGGCGTCGACCACCTGGTGCAATTCACCCCCGATCCGAAGCCGGGGGATATCATCGAGGGCGCCATCGGCATCACCGAGATGATGAAAAAAGGACGTTTGATCCGGCTGAAACTCGCCGACCTGTTCCTCGGACGCCTGAAGAAAGCCTACGCCAATATCGATGCCCGTACCCCGGCCCTGATCATTTACACCACCGGCACCACCGGGGAGCCGAAGCCGGCTGTGCTCTGCCACGAAAACGTCATCGTCCAGAACCGTATCCTCGAACGGGGCGTCGACCTGGTCGATCCCGACGACGGTCCGGCCTACGTCACCCTCATCAATCTGCCCCCCAGTCATGTCGGGTGTGTGACCGAAACGATGATGACCACTTTCTTCAAGGGCGGAACGGCGGTCCTGCTGCGTATCTTCAACGTGGAAGCCACCCTGGCGGCGATCGAAAAGCACAACGTGACCCTTTTGGGCCAGATCCCCACCCAATTTCGCATGCTGTGGAACCACCCCGACTATTCATCCTACGACCTCTCCAGCTTGAAATTTGTGGCCTATGCCGGTTCGGCCGGCGATACGGCCTTCCTCACACGGCTGGCAGCCATGGCCCCCGCCTTCGGCACCGGCCTCGGGATGACGGAAAATGCCGGTTTCGCCACTTTCACGCCGCCGGGCATCTCCGTCGAGGAGATGGCGGGCCAGGTGGGAAGGGCCTTTCCCGATCTGGCCGACGTCACCATCCGCCGGCCCATGACCCCGGACGGCCGTGCCGGTGAGGAAGTGCCCATCGGAGAGACCGGTGAGATCTGCTACCATCCGCCCATTGTCTTCCTGGGATATTTCAACCAACCGGATGAAACGGCCCGGGCCATTTCAAAAGAGGGGGTTCTTTACACCGGCGACCTGGGATACTTCAAGGATATGGGCAGCTACCAGGCGCTCTACCTTTCGGGCCGGCGCAAGTTCGTCATCAAGCAGAAAGGCTACAATGTTTTCCCCAATGAAGTGGAAGAACATATCGCACGGCTCGAGGGGGTGAATACGGTGGATGTCATCGGCGTCAAACACGCCCTGTTCGACGAGGGAATTTTCGCCTTCGTGCGCCTGCAGGCGGGGGCGGCGCTGACAGCCGATCAAATTATGGACCATTGCAAAGCGATTGCCGCCTATAAACGGCCGCAACACATCGAAATCTGGCCCCAAGACAAGGAGTTCCCGCTGACCCGCAGCGCTAAAGTGGACAAACTGCAACTGGCCGACATGGCGGCAGATGTCGTCGAACGTCTGAGGCAGGCGGGAAAATGGGACGCCGCACAGGCCAGTTAGGACCAGCCCAGTGAAAGAAAACATCGCAAGCATTCCCGGCAAACTGAAAGAGAGGCTTTACCCCGCCGTCCTGGCGCTCTTCTCCGACAACGATTTCCACCGGGTCAACATTCGGGAGATCTCCAGGCAGACAGGCGTCAGTTCGGGAACCATCTATAAATATTTTTCCTCCAAAGAAGATCTCATCTTTACCATCCTTGATGAAAAAATCGCCGAAATCGGAGAAGCCATCACGCTTCACATCGCCGGGCTCGAAGAGATCAAAGAGGTTCTCCGCAAGGTGTTCTGGGTCACTATGGATTTCTACGACAAGAACCCGGGTGTGGCGGTTACCGCCTTCATCACCGTCCCTACGCGCAGTTGGATGAAAGAGAAGAGCTACAAGCGCGGTGTAGAGCATGCGGCCCTGCGGGCGTTGCTGGACAAGGCCCGGCAGGCAGGCGCCATCGACCCTTCGATCTCAAACCGACAAATCGTCGATCTTTATTACATGTTTTGCTACCGGCAGATCCATCAATGGTATTACTTCGGCATGAAGCGGAAACTGGTCGACACCATCCCCGAGTTTTTCGAGTTGTTCTGGAAAGCGGTTCGGCCCTGAACGCGTCACTGTCCCAATCTTTTCTTTGGGAACCAAAAGCGTGAGGCTGAGGCTTCATCGTTCCCGGTTCAACAAAAGTGTGTTGTCGGCTTCGAAAGAATCGGCCGATCCATAGGGAGTCGGCGTTTCCCGAAGATCAAAGGTATCTCCAACCCGCTTTTTTAAAAACAGAATGTCCCCAATTCGTCCAATCCCCTCCCACCCCTCCCCCCTTTTCATCCCGGCGGAAATCGGTTAAAGACTGGGTCCGGTTTCTACGGGGAAGGAAGCAAGGGGTTGTTGAAGCGGAGGTTTATGAATTCTATTGAAATGTTGTCCTACGTATCGCCCATAGCGGAAGGCATTTGGCTGATCCAAGGCCCCGGCAAAAGCCGGTTCCCCCACAGCAACGGTTTTTTATTGCAAGGGGAGCGGACCTGTCTGATCGATGCCGGTATCGGTGCCAAACGCATTGAAGAGATCGATCATCGGCTGCCGATCGACATGCTGGTTATCAGTCATTCGCATCCCGACCATATTTTGGCGTGGCACACGCTTGCAGACCGGCAGCTCTATCTGCCAATCCAAACCCCAGAATCGGTGGGGGACCTGCGCCTTTTGGGGCAGCGTTTCGCGGCGGACCGGCAGGATGCCCAATATTGGACCCAGGTGGCTGCACGTCGGTTAGGCATTCATCCCATGCGCCGGCCGGATGCCAGATTCGATGATGGTGACATTCTGGATCTCGGACCGCTCCAATTGCAGGCGGTTCATAGCCCGGGCCATCTGGACGATCACTACTGCTTTCTGGAGACCACCACGGGAACCCTGTTTTCCATTGACATCGATTTCACCGGTTTCGGTCCCTGGTACGGCAATCCGGAAGGCGATATCGAACGCTTCCGCGCCAGCGTTGAGCGGCTGCGCGAATTGCCTTACAAGCAAATTTGTTCCGCCCATAAACCGCCCATGCCGCGATCGGAAGCCGGGCAAGCCTTTGACCGTTATCTGGAGGCGTTTAACCGCCAGCGGGAGCAGGTTTTCGATTTGTGCGGCCAGGAGACGGATCTGGCGGCGCTGGCCGAACAATCGCCCTTTTTCAGAAACAGAATGCGCGATTCCACCCTGCAGCGGATTTTTGAAACCGAGATGATTCGCAAAAACCTGGCCCTGCTGGTTCGGGAAAACCGGATCATTGAAGCGGACGGCCGCTATCGATGGAGATGAATCCCGCCGTCTGCGGCGGACGATTCAGGCGGGGATTGCAGGGTCGTCGAATCGACAACGGAGGACAAGCATTTCATCCTCCTTGCCGGTTTCGATGCGATACGGCAGCTTTTCGAAAAGACGGATCATGCCCTGGTTTTCGGGTGCGGTATAGGCGTAGAGGCCGGCGATTCCATTGCTTCGGGCGCCTTCGGCAAGCTTTTCCTGAATCAGGCCCCCCAACCCTTTGTGCTGCCACGCTCCGGATATCGAATAGGCGACTTCGGCCATGTTGACCTCTGGATCGAGAAGGTATTCTCCGATGCCGATCACCCGGCCGAAGCCGGATTCGCCCACCACGGCAACGATGGTCAGGTTGCTGATGTAATCCACCTGGGAGACCTTTTCCGCCTCCTGGCCGTTGAAGCGCTCTTTGCGATGAAAAAACCGTGCGACGACGTCATCGGGGTCCAGGTTGTAGAAGTGCTCCTGGATGCGGCGGGCGTCCACCGGTTTGGCCGGCCGGATGGTGACCGCTTCGCCGTCGATTTCGAGAATTTTTTCCAGACGCAGCGGATAGACGCCGGTAATGGTGCCTTTCTGAAGCTGCTCGATGGCCAAAAGGCCCATGCGCCGGGCATGGCTGAACAGTTCGTCGCGAAAATCGGGATGGGCGATGCTGATCAGGGCCAGGGCACGTTCCTGCAGGCTCTTCCCGAAAAGATTGACCACACCGTATTCGGTGCAGACGTAATTGACGTCGCTGCGGGGAACGACTACGGCCGTGTCGTCCAACATCGGCACGATGCGGCTTTTTTTGCCTTGCATGGTGGTGGCCGGAAGGAGCAGGAGCGATTTACCGCTTTCGCCCATGGCCGCGCCGCGGATGAAGTCAAGCATTCCGGTGATTCCGGAAAAGTGATTGTAGGGCAGGGCATCGGCCGCCACCTGGCCGGTCAGATCGACGGCCATGGCCACGTTGATCGCCACCATCTTGTTGTGCCGGGAGATGATGGTTCCGTCGTTGACATAATCCGACGGGTGAAACTCGATCACGGGATTGTCGTTGATGAATTCGTACAGGTTTTCGGAGCCCACGGCACTGCTGGCAACGATTTTGCCGTCGTTGAATCCCTTGCGGCGATTGGTGATCACGCCCCGCGAGAAAAGGTGCATGACGGGATCGGTAATATACTGGGTATGAACGCCCAGATCGTTCTTGTCCTTCATGGCCGCCAGGGTGGCTTTGGGCGTCGTGCCAGGCCCGATCTGGATCGTCGAGCCGTCGTCGATGAGGCGGGCGATCAATTGCGCGATGGTGTCGGCGGCGCTTGAATCGGGGGTGGTGCCCAGGGTGATCAGGGGTTCCTCATACTCCACGAACAGGTCGACATCGTCGACATGCAGAAAGCTGCGGCCCAATACGCGCGGCATACGCGGGTTGACCTGGGCAATGACCAGGTCGGCGGACAGGGCCGCGGCAAGGGTGATATCCACCGCAACCCCCAGGCTCAGGCAGCCGAAATCGTCCGGCGGCGTGGTCTGGATCAGGGCCACATGGATGGGCAGCCGCCGGCTCTTGAACAGCCGTGGTACCGCCGACAGGTTCATGGGCGTGATGAAGCGGCTGTGGCGGGCGATGGCTTTGGGCTTGGCCGAACCGGAATAGAATTGGCGGATATTGAGGCTGCCGCCCTTGCTCTTGTTGGCGATCAGGGTCAGGGGTGTCGTTTCCAGGGACATGAGGCGAACGATCTCCAGGTCGGCCAGATCGGCCGATGCATTGGAAAGCACCCGCACCAGGTGCTGGGGTTCGCCGCACGACGAACCGATGAACACCCGTTGGCCCGGCCTGATCCGGTCGACAGCCTCGGCCGCCTTGCAGGTTTTCTTGACGTAATCGTCCGCCCAGTAAGAAGGTTCGCCCATGGCTTTATTTGACGGCTTCGTAAAAAGCCCGATATCGGCGTTACGCTTCGTCCCTCGTCAGTGCGGAGTACGTTTAGGTACGCCTCCTTCCTCGGGACTCGCAAGCCTTGATCTCGAACTTTTTACGAAGCCGCCTGAAAATCGACTTTTTACGCGTTCATCATGGTTTGGCTGTAAAGAATCAAGCGTCGCCGGGCTACTTTGCCCCGTAGCGTTGTTTGACCGCCTCGCGATCGATGGCACCGTCCTTTTCCGGCAGCGATTCCACGAACTCGACAAATTGCGGTTTCTTGTATCGGGCAATGCGCTGGCCGACGAATTCAATCAATTCCCCGGCCGTGACCGACTGGCCCGGTGCGCACTCACAGACCGCTTTGATGGCCTCTTTCCATTTGGGATCGGGAACTCCGAACACCACGGTCTGCGCCACCGCCGGATGTTCCAGGATGACCTTCTCCACCTCGGCCGGATAAACGTTCTCGCCGCCGGGTTTGATCAACTCCTTTTCCGGCTTGCGGCCAGCATACCATAAAAAGCCCTTTTCGTCGAAGCGGCCCAAATCGCCGGTGTGGTGCCTGCCGTTGCGAAAGGTCTGTTCGTTGTCTTCGTCCAGATTCCAATAGCCCTTGAACACCATGGGGCCCTGCAGGGTGATTTCGCCTACCTGGCCCTGCGGCACCGGGCTGTCCGTTTCGTCCACCAGTTCCACCCGTCCCAGGGGGATGGGGCGTCCCGCCGAACCGGGGCAGTCGTCGTAGCGGCCCATGGTGGTCAGGCAGGACGTTTCCGTCTGGCCGTACATGATATAAAATGCGCCGCCGGTGATTTTCTGGTAGCGTTCGATGACCTCAGGGGTATCCAGACCCATGACCGCCCGCAACGATGAGAGATCGACCTTGTTTTTCTCGCCGGCGTCAAGAATAGATCCAAGGATAGGTGAAAAGTCGAAAAGAAGGGATGCCTTGTGCGCGGCGATCAGGTCAACGGCCTGGTCCGCATTGAATTTGGCCATATTGACATTCAACGCCCCGGCATGAAAGGCACAGACCGCCATGAACAGACCGGCAACATGGAAAAGCGGCAGCAGATTCAGGTGCGCGTCGTCCGGAGAAAGGTTGAAGCAATAATTCAGTTGCAGGCTGGCGCACAGAAGATTGGCATGGCTGAGCAAGGCACCCCGCGGCCTTCCGGCAACGGCGGCCGTATGGATGATCACGAGCCCGTCGTTTGCCGACACCGGTTCTGCGGAAAATGGGGCGTCAACCGGCAAAGCATCGAAGGCATCCAGGGGACCGTTATCGGTGAGATTGACGAATCGATCTACCGAGGGCAGCTGACTGCGCAACTTTAGGATCATTTCCCCGAATTCGTTGTCGGCGAAGACCATTTTCGGTGAGCAGTCGTTGAGGTTGAAGGCCACCTCGTTTTCGGACAGCCTCCAGTTGACGGCCACTACAATGGCCCCCAAAGCAGCGGCGGCTCCATACAGCGAGAAGAAGGCGAGGCTGTTTTTTCCCACCACACCGATGCGGTCCCCGCAACAGATGCCGGCCTTCTGTAAACCGGCGGCCAGGCGGTCCACCCGGGTTTTGAACGCCGAAAAATCGATGCCGGCGCCAGTGTCCGCCTCCAACCATGCCGGCTTGTCTTTATAGCAGACTGCGTTGCGATGGATCAGATCATAAAAAGTAAAATCGTAAAGCCCCATGTGCTACTCCGGAGATCACCCGTGAACGTTGACGGAATGCTTTCGTGAGAACGCTATTCACCCCTTTTTCGAAACCGCACGTTGGACAACAAACGAGCGCATTCGAAAATTAACCGTTGCGTGTGAATGAAGTCTGGCTGTCCCGATGCACCGGCGCTCCCTTTTAAACGCTCTCGATGGGTTTGCCGATGCATCGTTGAAACGGTTTAGGGAAAGGTCGCCTCGAACGTGGACACCTTGACCAGGCTGTCGGCCTTGAACACGGCAGCACCGCCGCTGACGGTAACCGGGATTTCGTAGTTCGGAATGCCGATCCACCACTTCTCCAGGGCCGCCCAGGCATTGGTTCCTTTTTCCTTGAGCTTGAATCCGCCGGTCACCAGCAGGCTCAGCAGCGACTGCCGGACGTCGAAGTGAGCATGAACGAGCACCTGGTTGGTCATGCCCGGCGGGATCCACTGGGTCGCATCGGTGCTGACCGTATTGAGTTCGAACTCTTCGAACAAGACGGAAAATTTCAGGCTTTCCATCTGCACGGGAAACGGATTGGGGTTTTCCACATTAAAGGTGAAGGCCAGATCCAGGGGGGCGCCGACATTGTCCGGCTTGCCCTTGGTGGGTTCTACCTTGTTTGAAAAATACCAGTATCCGAAGGCATGGGCCACTTCCATGTTGTCCAGGGTAACCACCGGCGCCTGGAAATTACTCTCGGTCGGTTTAGCGGCCATCCCGGCACAACCCGCAAAAAAGGCCGCGACAAACAGGATGCTCAAAACTCTCAACAGTACTCTCTTTTTACACATTTTCTCCCCCTTTATATATGAGAGTGAGATGTTTTTAAATTGGTTTTCAGGCAAGCCACCTCTTTCTGCGCTTATAGTGTTTGACGTCTCGAAAACTCTTCCTGCCTCCGAAATCGGTCATACCGAGGTAGAAATCCTTGATGTCCGGATTTTCGCGCAGTTTTTCGGCCGAATCGTCCATGACGATGCGTCCGGTTTCCATGACGTAGGCATGGGGGGCCACATTGAGGGCCAGCTTGGCGTTCTGCTCGACCAGCAGGATGGAGATCTTCTCGTCATGATTGAGCTGCTGGATGATGTTGAAAATCTCGTGAATCAGCAGCGGCGCCAGGCCCATGGAGGGTTCGTCCAGCAGGATCAGCTTGGGGCTGGTCATCAGCGCCCGGCCGACGACGGTCATCTGCTGCTCGCCGCCGCTGATGAATCCGGCCGTCTCGTTGCGTTTTTCCTTCAGGCGCGGAAAATAGTGGTAGACCATTTCCAGCCCCTCCTTGATGGAACGCCCGTGCTTTTTCATGTGGGCGCCGACCTTGAGATTCTGCTCGACGGTCAGGTGTTCGAACACCCGGCGGCCTTCGATCACCTGTACGATCCCCATCTTGGCGATCTTTTCGGCTCCCAACTTGTCGATACGCTGGCCCATGAACTCGATGGAACCGTCGGTAACCGCGCCGTCTTCGTGTTTCAGCAGGCCCGAAATCGCTTTCAAGGTGGTGCTTTTTCCGGCACCGTTGGCGCCCAGAAGGGCGACGATGCCGCCCTCGGGAACCTCGATGGAGACGCCTTTCACCACCAGGATCACTTCGTGATATTTAACTTCAATGTTGTTGATCTTCAGGATCGTTTTCTCTTCGGACAAAATGGTACCCTCCCGTAGGATGCCGGATTTACCAGCCCAGCCACTCCTTTTCCCACTTTTCCGGCCATCTTTTCTTCAGATCGACCGCATCGATGAGCGTGAACGCGCCGTTTTTGTATTCATAGATCTTGGCCTCGCTCTGGGAGCGATGATCCGTAGGGGTGAAGGTCGCCGGCGCGACGCCCAGGCCGACTTCGAATCCTTTCATGGTTTCGAATCCCTTTTTCAGGATGCCTTCGCCGCTCAGGTCGCCGGCCTTGTCGGCCCGCTTCAGGGCCTCGGCCAGCCCGAGGGCGTTGGCCCACGCCTGGACGGTATGAATGGTTCTCTTTTCCTGGGGAATTCCCGGGTTGTACTTCTTGGCGTATTCGACCACCTTGTCCATCAGCGTCACATCCAGGCCGTAAAATGCCCAGGGAGCACACCCGATGGCGCCTTCGGCCGCTTTGCCGGCCAGTCTGGGAAGGTTTTCGTCAAACCCCCAGCATTTGATCAGGTTGTCCGCACCAAGTCCAAGTGCGTAGGCGTCACGCAGGGTGGCGGCGACCGACATCACCGTATTGGTGTGCAGCACCACGTCCGGCTTGAACTCTTTCAGGGATAGAATCTGGCTCTTGGTGTCGATGGCGAACAGGGAAACGTCCTGATCGGGTCCGATGTCAAATCCGAGGATGGTGGCCTGGTCCTTGGCGGCCTTGATGGAAGAGCTGGAAAACGGCGAAGCGAACATGTAGCACATGGCGATGCGGGGTTTCCGTTTGCCGTAGTCCGGGTTGTTGGGCCACTTTTTGTCGAACCAGGATGTAATCAGGCCCCGGGACTGGGTCGAATAGTCGGTGGAGAAGAACAGGTTGTAGGGGGTTTTTTCCGGATCGCACAGGTGGCCGGAATATGAGGCCGACACATAAGGAATCTTGTCCTTGGCCACCGTCGGCGCCAGCGCCTCGGTATCTCCGGTGCCCCATCCCAGGATCGCCGCACATTTCAACCGTTTGAACAGGTTGTACTTGGTCAGCGCTTCGGGGATGCGGTACCCGTAATCAAACTGATAGAGCTTGATCTTCTTGCCGTTGATGCCCCCCGTATCATTGATGTAGTGAATCGCCTCGGCGATTCCCAGGGCATAGTCCTTGCCGACATCGGACGTGGCACCCGTCATATCGTTGAGCGCCCCGATCTTGATGTCCGCTGCCCCCGCAAAGGGTGAAAAACCCAAAAACAGCACCGTAATCGTTGCCAAGAGTAAAACTTTGGCCCAAACATGTTTCTTTTTCATCGTCCTCCCCTTTCATTCAAAGCTTGGCTGTAAAGAAACCCCCCGATCCTCCTGCCTGCTGAATCACCTCCTCGGTCGCTTCGGTTTGCCGATTTCAAGCCGCCGCTGCAAGCGGCTTAATAAGAAAACGGCCACAGGTTGAAATAGTTCTTGCTCTGCCACCAGCGGTAGGCCAACCCGTTGGGTTCGAAAATCATGAATATACAGATGGCCAGGCCGAAGGCGGCTTCCTTGATGAACAGAAAATCCATCAGCAGTTTCGGAAAGGTGTCCGCCAGCGGCATGACGGCCAGTTGGAGGGCCTCCATGATCACCACCATGAAGATGGAGCCGAAGATCGCTCCGTGCACGGAACCGACCCCGCCGATGAGGATCACACCCACCAGCCACAGGGACCAGAACCATGGAAAGTGCTCGGGGCTGATGGCGGCCAGGTTGCTGATCCAGAACGCACCGGCGATGCCGCCGATGAAACCGGCCACGAAAAACGCCAGCAGCTTGTACTTGATGACATTGATGCCCATTACTTCGGCGGAGATGTCGTTGTCCCGAATGGCCACCCAGGCCCGGCCGGCCCGCGAACGCAGAAGATTCACCATCACGACGACGCAGATGATTACCAGTACGAGCATCATGAAATAGACTTTCAGATCGCTGTCGATCACCCAGGGACCGACTTTGATGGTTCCCGGAGGCAGGGAAAAGGCCTGACCCCGGCCGCCGATCTGGCTGATGTACTGGGTGATGATAAAATCGACGGTAATGAACTGGGCCGCCATGGTGGTCAGAATCAGGTAAAAACCCTTGACCCGGGCCGACGGCAGGCCGAACAGGACGCTCCAGATTCCGGCGACGAAGGCCGCGATAACGATACTGACGGGGTAGGCCAGCCCCCACTGCATCATCCAGGCCGGCCAGGGAAACTCCAGGATCAGCAGGGTGCTGGTGTAGGCGCCCACCGCCAGAAACGCGGCATGCCCCAAAGTGACCTGGCCGCAGAACCCGATGAGCAGCTGGACGCCCAGCGCACCCAAAATGGTGTAGCCAACCTGGTTGCAGACGCTCAGGCCATAGGAATCCGCGAAAAAGGGGATTACGACGAACAGGATGATGGCCAGCAGGATCATTTTGCCGCGGATGAATTTGGTCTGCCACCAGGCATGATCCTGTGCATAATTTTCGTGATACACTCCGCAGGGAAGCCAGGTTGTCGACATAAGAACTCCTAATGAATGCTATGAGAAATGTGTTTCTTAAAACCGAACATATTTGTCCTTCTATAGAGCGTGTTTGAAAGCCTTGGATCAGGCCCGATAACAAGGCGGAAATCGGTTCGAAAGCGGAGCATATATGGGATATGTGAGCATTTCGAACTGATTTCCAACGCCGTTAGCGGGGCTTAGACGAGGCTTTCAAATACGCTCTAAACTCTTTCGATTCGCTCCCACCCCCACAGCCCATACGGCTTGAAAAGCAGAAAAATCGCCATGAAGACAAACGGCGCGATTTCCTTGACGGCCCCCGGAAAGTAGCGGTCCAGATAGGCGCCGCACAGATTCTGCAGCACGCCGATAATGATGCCGCCGACAATGGCGCCGGGTACGGAATTGAGGCCGCCCAGCACCACGGCGGGCAGCACCAGCAGACCGAGATAGCCGACGGAGATGTTCAGACCGTTGATATTGCCCAGCAGCGTACCGCCCACGCCGGCGGCCATGAAAGCGATGGCCCAGGCCGTCGCATAGACGAAGCGGGCGCTGACGCCTACGGACAGCGCGGCCATTTCATCGTCCGCCGTGGCCTGCATGGCCAGGCCCCAGCGGGTGTATTTGAAGAAACAGACGAAGACGACCAGCAGGATCATGGCGGCGATAAAACTCCAAAGGTAAACCTGTCCGATAACCAGCGGGCCGACGTGGATCGGTTCGATGGAGAAGACCGGCGGATCGAAAACCCGCGTATCGGTGCCCCAGAGAAATTCGACGGTGCCCTTGAAGAAAAAGGAGAGTCCCACGGTCACCATGATGACCGTTAGCACCGGTTCGCCGATCAGTTTGTCCAGAAAAATGCGCTCGGTGAGGATGCCCAGAACGAACCCGATGATCAGGGAAAAGGCCAGGGCCAGCAAAAAGGGCACGCCCATGGAATAGAAACTGAGCGACACATAGGCTCCGATGAGCGTCATTTCCCCCATGGCAAGGTTCAGTACGCCGGAGCATTTGTAAATCAGCACCCATCCCAGGGCTACCAGGGCGTAGATCCCGCCCACCATTATGCCTGTCGTGATCGTCATGAAAAACAGTTCCATTGGTTTTAATCCCCAAGGTGAATGATGTTCATGTCGGTTTTGATGTGGGCCTCGCGGCCGTCTTCGTATTTGATGGTGGTGTCGATGTGGACATTGTCGGCATCGGTGTACAGCGCGTCCACGATTTCACGGTAGCGCTTTTCCACGAAGGCGCGGCGCAGCTTGCGCGTGCGGGTCAACTCGTCGTCGTCCGCATCGAATTCCTTGTAAAGGTTGGTGAATTTGGCCACTTTGGCGGCATCGGGCAGATCCTTGTTGGCCTGGCGGATCTGATTTTCCACCAGCTGATAGACTTCCGGTTTCTGGGACAACTCCTGATAGCTGGTGTAGTTGAGCTTTTTATCGTCGGCCCATTTGCCGACCACGTTGTAGTCGATGCACAGCACCGCGGTGACGTAATCCTTCTTGTCGCCGATCACCCAGGAGTCCCGGATGTAGGGGCTGAATTTCAGGCGGGTTTCCAGGTACTGGGGAGAAAAGGGCTTGCCGTCCCGCAGGGTGAAGACATCCTTGGTGCGATCGAAGACCACCAGATGGCCGTCGTCGTCGATAAACCCCTTGTCGTCGGAGTGGAGCCACCCGTCCACCAGGGCTTCTTCCGTGGCCTCCGGGTTTTTGTAGTAGCCGAGGAAGACGGACGAACTGCGGGTGATGATCTCCCCGTCTTCGGTGATCTTGATCTCGGTGCCGGGGATAGGATGGCCGACGGTGTCGAACTTGATGTCCCCGTCGCGGTGAACCACCGAGATGCCGGCCACTTCGGTCTGGCCGTAGATCTGCTTGAGGTTGACCCCCAGGGCGTGAAAAAACCGGAAATGGTCGGGGCCCATGGCCGCGCCGCCGGTATAGGCATGCCGCACCCGGGAGAGTCCCAGGTGATCCTTGAGTTTCTTCTGAACAGTCACGTAGGCCAGCCATTCGAGGATTTTCCAGTAGAACGGCACCGGCTTTTTCTTGAATTTCAGATTGGCCACATGGTAGCCGATCTTCGAGGACAGGTTGAAGAATTGACGCTTGGTCCAGCTGGCATCCAGGTGTTTGACCTGAACCGAACGGGTCATCTGCTCGTACATGCGCGGCGGGGCGAACATCACATGGGGGCCGATTTCCCGGATGTTCTCCTGGGCGGTTTCCGGTTCCTCTGGGAAATTGAGGGTGTATCCGATCTGGAGCCCGCAGGAGATGGACATCATCTGTTCGCCGATCCAGGCAAAAGGCAGGTAGGAGACGTAGTCGTCGGTGTCGTAACAGGGGTCCACGGCCATCAGGTGCTGGCCCATGGTGAGCATGTTGTTGTGGGAAAGCAGCGCGCCCTTGGGCAGCGAGGTTGTGCCCGAGGTGTAAAAAAGCAGGGCGACATCGTCCCCGTGCCCCCGGTTGATCATTTCTTCAAAGAGATCCGGCTGCTCCTGTTCAAGCTCACGGCCAAGGGCCATCACCTCTTTGAAACTGATCAGGTAGTCCTGGTGATAGTTGCGCATTCCCTTGGGGTCGTCCCAGATGACCTTTTTCAGTTTGGGGCATTCGTTGATGATGGAGATGGCCTTGTCCACCTCCTCCTGCCCCTCGCCGAACAGAAATTTGGTGTCCGAATGGTCGAGGATGTATTTGACTTCGTCGATGAGACAATCCTGGAACAGCCATACCGCCACCCCGCCGGCGCACAAGGCGGCCATTTCGGCCCAGAGACCCTCGGGGCGGTTGTCGCCGATCATGGCAACCTTGTCGCCCGGCGCAAGGCCCATTTGAATCAGCCCCAGGCTGAGATATTTGACATTCTCGAAATAGTTCTGCCAGGTGATGGGCCGCCAGAGGCCGAACTCCTTCTCCCGCATGGCCACCCGGTTTTCGCCGTAACGCCGGGCCTGTTGGTAGAACAGCTTCTGAATGGTCAGTTCCCTGGTAATTTCCACACTACCGGCAGCCGTGTTATGCGCGTGTTGCATACAGATCCTCTTCACCCAGATAGGCTTTGATCACTTCCGGATTGTTCTGGACTTCCGAAGGGGTGCCATCCATGATCATATTGCCGAAATTCAGAACAAACACCCGATTGGACAGGTCCATGACGACACCCATGTCATGCTCGACCAGCAGGCAGGTCACCCGCCACCGTTTTTCTTCGTTCACATCGAGGATGAAGCGGGCCATATCCTCGACTTCTTCGAGATTGAGACCGGCCAGAGGTTCGTCCAGAATGAGCAATTCCGGTTCCAGGGCCAGGGCCCGCCCCAGTTCGACCCGTTTCTGCAGCCCATAGGGGAGCATGCCGACCGGTTTGTGCCGGATCTGTTCGATCTCCAGCAGGTCGATGATCTCCTCCTCGATGAAGGTCCGGTGTTCGATCTCCTCTTTCTTGGTTCTCCCCAGATAAAGGGCGCCGTTCAAAATGCCCGAGCGGTAGTGGACATGCCGGCCCAGCCGGATGTTGTCCAGCACCGTCATGCCGCCGAACACCTCGACCTTCTGAAACGTGCGGGCCATGCCCAGCTTGGCCCGCTCATAGGGCTTGAGCGAATTGATGGAACGGCCCTTGTAGCGGATGGCGCCCTTCTGGGGGCGGTAAAGGCCGCTGATGATGTTCATCATTACCGTCTTGCCGGCCCCGTTTGGTCCGATAACGGAATGAATCTCACCTTTGCGGATGGTCAGATCGATCCCGGACAGGGCCGCCACTTTCCCAAAGTGCATATGGATGTCTTCAAGCTCGAGAAGGGCATCCTCCTCTTTGATCTCATCTGCGGTTCCCAACAGCGCGCCTCCATTTTCAAAGCTATGAAAGGGGTAAACTTACGGGGGAATAAGAAATTGAATTTTGTTCATAAGATGATTATGTCTTCCATGATTGTGTTAAACACCGGTTTGTGGTGTTCTGTCAAGTTGATAAAATAGCGGGTAAGTAGTGGGTGATAACCACTACTCCTCGTAGGACAAGAGATGGGTCCTGAGGTTGATTTTCTTGTTTTTCAGCCCGAGCTTGGTACGGATATGGTGCCGGTGGAACAGAACGGTATTCTTTGAAATCAATAATAATTCGGCAATTTCCTTGTTGGTCTTGCCTTCCTTGATGAGATTGGCCACACGGATTTCCGCGGGCGTGAAATTCAGGTATCGGGAAGAGAGCCTGCTGATAAACGGCGAAATGATATTGTCGAGATTGGACTGCAGAATCTCGATCAATGTCTGCTGATGGGGTTCCAGTCGTCCCCTTTTCAACCGCATCAGGTAAGGCGCGACCAGCTCCTTGACGCTGGAAAGAACGTTTTCCTGCATTTCGCGTTTGTCCTCTTCCCGCTTTTTCAGCAGCACCCGCAGCGCCGTGTTCACCTCCTCCAAATGGTCGGACTGGGCCCGCAAGGCCGCTTCGGCCCGCTTGCGCTCCTCGATCTGCTGCTTCAGGCGGCGGTTCGCGTCGGCCAGTTCCGCCGTTCGCTCCTGAACGAGTTCTTCCAATTGGTCGTGATACTGCTGGAGGGCTTCTTCCGCCCTTTTGCGGTCGCTGATATCCCGGAGGGTGACGATGTTGCCCGTCGGCCGGCCGTTTTGACCCTTGAACAGGGTCGAGCTGATCTGGACGTCCAGCACCTGGCCGTTTTTGGCCAGGCGTTTGGTTTCGAACATGGTGATTTTGCCGCCGCTGAGCATGCGGTCGATGGCGGCCTTGGTTTCCGGCCAGCACTCTTCCGGCACGAAATCGATCTGCTTGCCCAGCAATTCATGTCGGGATTGGCCGAAGGTCTGTTCGAAGGCGGGGTTGATATAGGTCGCGATGCCCTGCATGTTGTAAACCACGATGGGGTCCGGGGAGGATTCGAGAAAGGATCGGTACAGTCGTTCGCTTTCGCGGATGCGGGCTTCCGCTTTTTTCCGTTCGGCCAGTTCCCGGGTGACCGTGCTGTACAGGGTGGCTTTTTCCAGCGCCAGCAGGGCCAGGGCGGCAAAGCGTTCCAGGACGGTGATATCTTCTTCGTCGAACTGCCGGCCGGGCTCCACATGGGCCAGACCGATGACCCCCTGTACCTGATGGTCGGATTTCAGCGGAATTCCGACGATGCAGCGCAGCCGGTCCAGGGATGGATCGTGCAGGCGTCCCGGCCAGCTGCGGTAGTCGCTGACCAGTTGGGGGCTCTCCGTCTGCCAGACCGTCCCGCCCATTCCCTGGCCCTTGCGCACGGTCAACCCCAGATGCCCGGCGAAAAGTCCTTTGCCCACACGCATTTCCATCACCTGCGCCTCGGGTGAAAGCAGGTAGATATAGCCGTGGGCCGTACCGGCGAGATCGGCCGCCCTTTCGATGATCGTCTCGAGCAGTTCTTCGGTGTCGATTTTATCCAGAAGCCCCAAGGCGGTTTCATGCAGCGCCCGCAAAGACGCGTTCTGGCGCTTGACGGCAGGATCGGCGGATTGTGGATCGGAACCGGGTTGCAGTGGCAATTTTGGCCTCCGGGAGAACCGAGCGGCAGATTCAGGGCGTCAAAACGCTGCTGACGGCAGCGAAAACCTCTTCGGGCTCGTCCAGGACCTGGACAATATCCAGGTCTTTGGGAGAGATAAGCTGTCGGGCCAGCAGCTGGCCGCGAATCCAGTCCAGCAGCCCGCCCCAGTGATCGGTTCCCACCAGGATGATGGGAAAGGGTCGGATTCGCTGGGTCTGGACCAGGGTGATCACTTCGAAAAGCTCGTCCAGGGTCCCGAAGCCGCCGGGCATGGCCACATAGGCGGACGCATATTTGATAAACATGACCTTGCGAATAAAAAAGTATTTGAATTCGATCTGAATATTGGCAAAGGGGTTGGGTTTTTGTTCCAAGGGCAGGTGAATATTCAGGCCTACGGAGGTGCCGCCGGCTTCCGCAGCGCCTTTGTTGGCCGCCTCCATGATGCCGCCGCCGCCCCCGGTGATCACGGCAAACCCTTCTTTGACGAAGCGGGATGCGATTTCCCGGGCTTTTTTGTATTGCGGATCGTCGGGCCGGGTTCTTGAGGACCCGAAAATGCTGATCGCCGGTCCCAGATCGTGAAGCCCCTCGACGCCCTCCACGAATTCTCCCATGATTTTGAACAGCCGCCAGGATTCTCCCAGCTTCAGGTCGTCGATCAAAAATTGTTTTTCCAAAGCGATCCTTTTTCCTGCTGAAGGCCGGTTTTACTGTCAATGTTTACGCGTTGACATCGTCCTTGCAGATTGATAGATATGTAGATTTTAGTAAAGGGGACATTCCCTTTTTTTGTTTTTATGGAACGCTGGCAACAAACGGTTTCGTCGCCCTTTCGAATTCGCAGCGGCGGGGGTCGGTTTTCCGCAGCGGTTGTACATCATGGATGACATTAAATCCAGAACCTTGATCATTGTCAATGACCTGGGGCTGCATGCCAGGTCGGCGGCCAAACTGGCCAAACTGGCCGAAGAGGCCGCCAAAGGGGTTTGGATACAGAAAAACGGGGAAACGGCGGATGCGACGTCCATGCTGGACATCATGACCCTGGCCTGCCCCAAAGGGACCGAAATTACCGTCCGTATTGAAGACGAAGCGGATATGGACACGCTGGAACGCATCGCCGCATTGATTCGTTCCGGGTTTGGAGAAGATTCGTAAATGGAAAATCAGGACGCCAACGAGGTCATCCTGAAAGGTATCGGCGGATCCCCGGGGATCTGCATCGGAAAAGCCTACCTCGTAGACAAAGAGGGCGTGGACGTCGTCAAACAGTACGTGGTCCGGGATGAAGCCGTACCCGCCGAAGTGGGGCGCTTCAAGACGGCGGTCAAAAAAGCCCAGGAGGCGCTGCGCCGGATTATCGACGAAACGCCCGAAGAGTTTCGCCAGCATGCCCAGATATTGGAAACCCACACGGTTCTGCTGGAAGACAAGCTGCTGTACGACCGAACCATCGAGGTGATTGAAAAAGAAAAGGTCAATGCCGAGTGGGCGCTCAAGAAAGTGGTCTCCCTGGTCAAGCCCATGTTCGAGAACATGTCCGACGACTACCTCAAGCAGCGGGCCGAAGACATCACCCATGTGTCGGACCGCATCATGGAAAACCTGGTGGGTGCGGATCAGGTGAATATCGCCCATATCGACAAGCGGGTGATCCTGGTGGCGCGGGACCTGAGCCCGGCTGAGACCAGCCAGATCCAGCTGGAACGGATCAAGGGATTCGTCACCAATCGCGGCGGGCGGGCGTCCCACACCAGCATCATTGCCCAGACCCTTCAGATTCCTGCCGTTCTGGGCGTTGGCAATGCCACCATGAAAATAAAAAACGACGATATTATCGTTGTGGACGGCAAGGCCGGCATCGTCGTGATCAACCCCACCGAGCAGACCCTGCTGGAAACCGAGGAGCGCCGGGAACGGTACGAAATCCAAAAGGCGCTGATGGTCCGCAAGAGCCACCTGCCCGCCCAGACCAAGGACGGCGTCCGCATCCCGGTGATGGGCAACATCGAGCTTCCCGAAGAGGTCGTCTCGGTGCTGGACCATGGCGGCGACGGCATCGGATTGTACCGTACGGAGTTCCAATATCTCAGCCGGTCGGATTTTCCCGGCGAGGATATCCTTTTCGAGAATTACAAAGACGTGATCGACGTGATGGGGGATCGGCCGGTAACCATCCGGACCCTGGACATCAATGGCGACAAGGCGGTGAATTACATCCGCGACAACCGGGAACTCAACCCGGCGCTGGGACTCAGGGCGATCCGGTATTGCCTCAAGAAGCCCGAAATTTTCAAAACCCAGCTGCGCGCCATCTTAAGGGCCGCCGCCCATGGCAACGTCCGGATCCTCATCCCCATGATCTCGGGCATATCGGAGGTCGAGCAGGCCATGGCATTGCTGGACGATGCAGCCGACAGCCTGATTCAGCAGGGGATCGCTCACAAGCGGGACGTCCCCGTCGGGATTATGATCGAGGTCCCCTCGGCCGTGATCACCGCCGATACCCTGGCGGAAAAGGTCGATTTTTTCAGCATCGGCACCAACGACCTGATCCAGTATACCCTGGCCATCGATCGCAACAACCGGCATGTGGCCCACCTTCACAAGCCGCTGCACCCGGCCATCTTGTGGATGATCAAACGAACCTGCGATGCGGCCAGGGAAAAGGGCATCCAGACGGACATGTGCGGTGAAATGGCCGCGGATCCGCTCTTTGCACCCCTTTTGCTGGGGTTGGGCGTGGATGAACTGAGCATGAACCCCCAGGCCATCCCCATGGTAAAAAGCGCCATTCGGTCGATCGATACCGAAACGATCGCTCCTTTCATCGAAAAGGCAATGGCCATGACAACCTGCGAAGAGGTTCAGGATCTGCTCGAGCGTTCTTTCGGTGAAACGGTCGGGAGGCCCGAACCCGACCATGAGGAGCTGTAGCCGTGGGCAAGCATTCGATCAAACTGGTGGCTGAAAACCGCAAGGCCCGCCACGATTACATCATCGAAGACCGCTACGAAGCCGGGATCGCGCTGGTGGGCACCGAGGTGAAATCCCTGAGAATGGGCAAGGCCAACCTCAAGGATTCCTACGCCCGGATCAAAAACGGAGAGGTTTTCGTTTACCAGATGCATATCGGGGCATACCCGTTTGCCTATTACAACAATCATGATCCACTGCGCCCGAGAAAGCTCCTGCTGCACAAGCATGAAATCAAAAAGCTCTACGGCAAGGTCAATGAAAAGGGATACGCGCTCGTACCGTTGAAACTCTATTTCAAAGACGGCAAGGCCAAGCTCGATCTGGCATTGGCCAGGGGCAAGCAGAGTCATGACAAACGGGAAACCATTCGGCGACGCGACCAGAAGCGGGAGCTGGAGCGGGAACGAAAGAACAATCGCTGACGTCGAAATGAAGGGCATCCCCGGTATCGCGGTCCGCAGCGTGTACCGGGCCTCGCCCGTTGGAGCGCCTCTGGCGGCCATGAAATCAACGCGCATCCCTTATAAAAAAAAGCCCCCGGTGTTTACGGGGCCCAGGGCCCGGTTCGTCCAGATGCTGGTCAGGCTGCGCCAGCTGGAGGGCAACCCGCATCACCTTGCTTTGGGAATGGCGGTGGGCATTTTTGTTTCCACCCTGCCCATCATTCCGTTTCAAACCCTTGTCGCCGTTTGTCTGGCCTTCATTGTTCGGGGAAGCAAATCGGCGGCGTTTCTGGGCACCTGGTTGAGCAACCCATTGACCATACCGTTGGTTTATTACGTCAATTACAAAGTGGGATGTGTCCTGCTGCGCTACCAGGCCACCCTGGACAGCATCGCTTTCGACTCGTTTTCCCAGTTGATGGAACTGGGGGTCGAGGTGGCCACGGCCATGATGGTCGGCGGCGCCGTGATCGGCGCTGTGCTGGGTGTGGCGGCCTATTTCTTGACCCTGCGCGGTTTTATCTCTATCCGGCGCCAGTCCCGTCACAAGAAAAACGCCGCAGGGCCGGGAGCCGGGTCGTGACTTCGCCGCGGGCATTGCTTACCGCCTGGAACATCCGGGCCAAAAAGCAGCTGGGCCAGAATTTTCTCAACGACCCCAATCTGGCCCGGGCCATTGTCGAAAAAGCCGGTCTGAACAGCGACGACGTGGTGCTGGAGATCGGACCCGGCCTGGGGGCCATCACCGTCCCGGCGGCCAAAGCCGCCCATCGGGTCATTGCCGTGGACAAGGATGGCCGCATCATCGACCTGCTGCACACCGAGTTGATGGCCGCCGACATCCACAACGTCGAAATCCGGGAGGCGGACATTCTGCGCGTGGACCTCGCCGCCGTCCACCGGGATGCCGGCCGGCCGCTGGTGGTGATGGGCAACCTGCCCTACAATATTTCATCCCAGGTCGTCGTGCAGTTGATCCACGCCAGAGGCTGTGTGGACCGGGCGGTGCTCATGCTCCAGAAAGAGATGGCCCAGCGCATCTGCGCAGAACCCGGATCGAGGGACTATGGCCGCCTGTCCGTAATGCTGGGGTATTGCGCGCAAACGCAGGTTTTGATGCCGGTGCGGGCATCCCTCTTTTTTCCGGCCCCCAAGGTCGACTCCACGGTTATCGGCATTCGTTTCTCCGATCCGCCGGCGGTTGGTGCCGATGACGAGAGGCTCCTGTTCCGGGTGATCAAAGCCGCTTTCGGCAAGCGGAGAAAAACCTTGCGCAACGCGCTGGCGCAAAGCGATTTGAAGCTGGATGCAGCGACTTGCGAACGGCTGCTGACCGAAGCGCAAATCGATCCCATACGACGGGCGGAAACGCTTAGCGTGCCAGGATTCGTCCGCTTGAGCAATACCATCGGCAACCATCTTCGCACAGTGGAAAAGGGCCTTTAACATGCGCAACTATCGCATCCTGCTGGTCGACGACGATCCATTCATTCTGACCGGCATCGGCAAGGATCTCGAGAGCAGCGGCTACGACGTTACACCGGCAAAGAGCGGGGAGCGAGCCATCGAACTGATGGAAAACGGCCATTTCGATATGGTGATAACGGACCTGGTGATGGACCGGGTCGACGGCATCGATGTGCTAAAGACCGCCAAGGCGAATAATCCGGAAACCATGGTCCTCATTCTCACCGGTTATGGGGATATGGAGTCGGCCATCGACGCCCTCAGGCTGGATGCTGACGATTATCTGCTCAAACCCTGCGAACCCGACGAGATGAAGCTGCGGGTGTCCCGCTATTTCGAGCGCCTGGAACTGAAGCGCAAGCTCAGGCTGTACGAAACGATGCTGCCCGTCTGCTGTGTCTGTAAAAAAATCCGTGATGACAGCGGCCGGGAGCCGGGCACCGGAAAATGGATGACGGTAGAGCAATACATTTGGGAAAAGGCGGGGATATCCCCGACCTCTACCTATTGTCCCGAATGTGCCGCTGCCGCCAAAAAAGAGATCGGCATCGAATAGGCTCGCAGGATGATTCCGGCAGCCTTGCCCGTGTCCGCATTCCCGATTCCGCCCGAACCGTGCCTGTCAATTTTTTGTGTCGATTTCGACCGCCTGCACGATAATTTCTTTATCGTCTACCCGCCAGCGTACATTGACGTTGTATAGACGAAGGCCGAACTCCTCCCGGTCGGTGTGCTGTTCCACGTAAGCTGGCCGGGGATCGGCCCCCAGCACCTGCTCGAGCAATTCCCCGAAACCGGGGTGCGTTTTTTCCAGGTCCGCAAGGGATTTTTTTGCCGCGGGGCAGCAGGCAACCGGGAGGTTTTTTTCAGGCGGCCGGTCGGCGAATCCGCCGAACGCCCCGGAAGGGGCATCGGCATAGGGCAGGTACGGCTTGATGTCCAGCACCGGCGTCCGATCCAGCAGGTCGACGCCGGACAGTTCCAGCGTCAGTTTGCCGTCCTTACGGCAAATGCTCTCCAGTGTTGCGGCGGACATGCCGATGGGATTGGGGCGAAATCCGGAGCGGGTGGCAAAGACGCCGGTTCGCCGGTTGCCTCCCAGGCGAGGCGGGCGAACCGTCGGGCGCCATTTTCCCGCCGGGATTCCGTGGAAGACAAAAATCACCCACAGGTGAGAAAACGCATCCAGATCCCTGAAGGCTTCATCGCGATCATAGGGCGAGAAGACCTCCAGTGTGGCCCGGGCCGCGGGCACCAGCCCCGGCTGGCGGGGAATGCCGAATTTTTCGGTGAAGCATGAACGGATCACGCCGATGGGATGAAAAGTGAAATCCGTTTTCATTGTCCTCCTTTACGAGCTGCCCGTTTCCATGCCGGCGTTCACAGGGCACCGCATCTGCGGTGTTCCCGGGCATTTGAAGTACGAAAGGGTACGTCTGCATGCCCGGCGCCTTGCATCTACGGCACCCTGTAAACGCATACCGTCCGAGCGTTTCAACCCCGTGAACGCGTACCTTCCGGCTGCCTTGCCGATAGCGGTTTTGATGAGGATACCACACCTTGCAATTCTAAAACAACGGTCCGGCAGGACAGCCAAAATCTCCTTGACAGCCCGCCGCCCCTCATTCAGAATTTGAGTGAAACCTGCATCGGACCATGCAAAAAGGGAGAACCATTATGTTTAATCCGGAAAAACTTCTCGGTGGCCTGATTCGCAGCAGTACCCGCGGCAGGCGCGGTGGTATCGGCAGTCTGGTGTCCGGCGGCGTGGCCCTCGGCGCCTTGGGAGTCGCCATGGAGGCGGTTGAGCATTTCGTGAACAAACCCAAAAATGCCGGCGCATCGCCCCTGCCGCCCGGCGCACCCCCACCGCCCCCGCCGACGCCGCGCGGCCCGTCGACAGCGCCTCCGCCGCCTCCCATGCCGGGCAAGGCCGCTGCGCCGCCCCCTTTGCCATCTGCCGTCCAAGCGTCCGACGACACGGACGCGGTGCTTCTGATTCGGGCCATGATCGCCGCCGCCAATGCCGATGGCACCATCGACGAAACGGAGCGCAACGCGATTCTGGAGCGGCTGCGGACCGTCGACCTGTCACCCGAGGAGCAGGCCTTTGTCACCCGGGAATTGTTTTCTCCGGCGGATCTGGACACCATTGTCGCAGGCGTCCATTCACCGGAGCTGGCCCGCCAGGTCTACACCGTTTCGCTGATGGCCATCGAGGTGGATACACAAGAAGAGCGGCAGTACATGGAAGCTTTGGCCGGCAGGATGAATCTTGACGGCCAAACGGTGGAGCAAATCGAGCGAAGTCTGGAACTCGAATAAGGAGGAATGCAACATGACCCAATGGTATTTGAGCGTTGACGGTAATCAGGTAGGCCCCCTGGATCTTGCTCAGGCCGTGGCCCAGGCCCGGCAGAACCCCAACGGCCATGCCTGGCGGGATGGATTTGCCGACTGGCAGCCCATTGCCAGCATCGCCGAACTCAATCCGGCATCCGGGGTGCCGGTACCGGCACCGCCGGTTCCCGCCGCCGCAGCCCGATCGGGAGCCGACGAAATCGACTTTAAGATTTTCGGCGCCGAGATGCAGTTTGTGGAAGTGGAACTGGACCCCGGCGAAAGTGCCGTGGCCGAAGCCGGCGCCATGATGTACAAAGGCAGCGACGTTGACATGCAGACCGTTTTCGGTGACGGATCGGCGCCTTCCGGTGGCGGAGGGGGATTCATGGATAAGCTGATGGGCGCCGGCAAACGGCTGATTACCGGTGAAAGCCTCTTTATGACGGTATTCACCCACACGGGACAGGGAAAGGCCCATGTGGCTTTCGGGGCTCCCTATCCGGGCAATATCATTCCCGTGCCCCTGCCCAGCGTCAACGGCTGCCTGATCTGCCAGAAAGACAGCTTCCTGTGTGCGGCCAAGGGCGTTTCCATCGGAATCCACATGCAGAAGAAAATTCTTACTGGTTTGTTCGGCGGCGAGGGCTTCATCATGCAGAAGTTGGAAGGCGACGGCATGGTTTTCGTGCACGCCGGCGGTACCGTCGTGGAACGCCAGCTTCAGTCGGGCGAGGTTCTGGATGTGGATACCGGCTGCATCGTGGCCCTGGAACAGAGCGTGCATTATGACATCCGCCAGGCCGGAAACATCAAGACGGCCCTGTTCGGCGGCGAAGGGCTCTTTTTTGCCACACTCCAAGGTCCGGGCAAGATATGGCTCCAGTCCCTGCCTTTTTCGCGACTGGCCGGTCGCATGCTTCAGGCGGCACCGCAAAAGGGCGGCAGCCGCGGTGAAGGTTCCCTGCTGGGATCCCTCGGCGGACTGCTGGACGGGGACAACAGTTTTTAGTGCTGCCCCCGGCAGGCTGAGCGAGAAACGAGAAGAGAAGACGGTGGGCCAGCGCCATCATGATACCGGTGTTGGCAAGGATAATTTACAAAAAAAAGGCCGGGCACAGTGCGCTGTGCCCGGCCCTTTTTTAGAAGCCATCTCAAAAATATCTTCCGGCCCAATATCGGTGTTGGATTCGCGTTTCAAATCCTCAACATATTGCTAATATGCCTGCGGTTCGAAACGCGAATCCGCCTTGATCTTGAACCGCAATCTTATTTTTGAGATAGCTTCTATATTCATATGAAAAGGACGCCGCTTATTTCGAAAACAACCCTTTGTAGGTCTGCCACATATCCCGTTTCAGGATTTTTCCGGTAGGCGTTTTGGGGAGTGCATCGAGGAAAACCACCTTCTTGGGCACCTTGAAGGCCGCCAGATGCTCCCGGCATAGGGCGAGGATTTCATCCTCCTCTCTTTCTCCTAACAAGGTTGAAAACGGAACGCGCTTCAGGTGGCCCGTTGAAATGCCTCCACCATTACCTTTTCATACCACCCGTTCAACCGCCATCCCTCCAGGAAACCGTTGTGTCCGCCATAGGGCTGGACCAACAGACGGGTGGCGTCGCTGGTGTGCAGATGGTAGAAATCCTCGACAGGAATGATGGGGTCGTCTTTGGCGGTGATGATGATGGTGGGTACGTCGATGGTGGCAAGATCGCCGTCGAGCAGGGTATAGCCTTTGAAATAATCGCGAGCGCTGCCATACTCGCTGTAACGGGCCAGCAGCCGCTCGGTCATTTCGCGAATGTTGTCGATATCCATCAGGGAGGAAAAATCGTAGCGGTCCGGATAGAGCCCCTGCTTGATAGACAGGGACCGGCGCCACTTTTTTAGGAAGTATTTCAGGATCAGCCGGGTGTTGTCGATGCGGTCGGTGGCCTTGTCCGGATCGATTACCGGGCTGATGCTGACCACCTGCTTCAGGTTTTTAATGGGCTCCCGGGCGCATTTGCGGGCAAGTCGCAATGCAAAGTTGCCGCCCAATGAGAAGCCGGCCAGAAAAACCGGTTTGCCGTCCTCTGCAGTGCAGATCTGGCGCAGGGCGTCGAAGACTTCGTCCAGCAGCACCGCGTAGAAGAGGCCGGTGTTGAGGTGATGGCTGGGGCCGTGGTCGCGCAAGTTCAGCCGGAAGACGTCGAAACCTTGCCGGTAAAGGGCGCGGCCGGTGGTGCGGACGTAGGTCGAGTTCGAACTGCCTTCCCAACCGTGGATGAGAATGGCCATTCCCTTATTGTGGGGATGGGGCTGTCGGCTGACATAACCCAGCAGGCGCACCCCTTCGGTGGTGGTGAGAATCACCTCACGGGCGGCATCGACCATGGGGTTTTTCCCCATGGTCCGAAACTTGGCGCTGGCCAGAACGGTCTGGACGCCGGTCGGCTTGAGAAAAAACGGCGGATTCAATTCGGTGCAGTTCGGAAAGCGGGGAGACGTTGTCGATTTCCCCGATGGGTCTATAGTGGTCATGCGTTCAGCTTCTTTAAGGCCAGAGCCATTTCTTCTTCAGTTATTTTTTTGAGCATCCGCTGGGTGCAGCGCGGGCACCGGGTTCCGGAAAGATCTTCCTTGGAGCGGGTGAGATGGCCGCAATTCATACACTGCCAGGGATCGCCGGCACTTTTGTCCCTCGCCGTGGCGCTCACCAACGGTGCCATGCAGCCGGTTGCCGATACAATGGCACCCGTTGCCAGGATGCCGGTCAGCAGGTATTTGAAAAACTCCCGTCGATTCATGGCGTCCTCCGTTTGTCGTTGAAAGGCTCACAATACCAGTACGAAAAATTAACAGTCAAGGTCATTTTATCTGTTTTTTCATATGATTTGGCGCTGGTATTTCTATTGACAGAAACATGCGATGCGGCGTACAACCAGGGTCGTTTTTGTATGGGTATCCATTTTCGGCTGCAGTGGCCAGCTTTTTCCGGCTTGGCGCCGGACTTTCTATCGATCATCAAGGAGGACGTGCATGCAAACCAAGAGCTTCATTCTGCCCAAGGACGAGATTCCCAGAAAATGGTACAACATTTTGGCGGACATTAAGATGAACCCGCCTTTAGGGCCCGACGGAAACCCCGTGAGCCCCGATATGCTGGCGCCGGTTTTCCCCATGAACCTGATCGAACAGGAGGTCAGCACCGAGCGCTGGATCGATATTCCCGAAGCGGTTCTGGACGTTCTTTCCATCTGGCGTCCGGCGCCCCTGACCCGGGCCACGGCCTTCGAGAAGGCGCTGGGTACACCGGCAAAGATCTATTTCAAAAACGAGGGCATGAGCCCGCCGGGCAGCCACAAGCCCAACACCGCCGTACCCCAGGCCTATTACAACAAGGTTTTCGGCATCGAAAACATTACCACCGAGACCGGAGCCGGCCAGTGGGGCAGCGCGCTGTCCTTTGCCTGCGCCCAATACGGCTTGACCTGCAAAGTGTTCATGGTGCGCATCAGCTTCGATCAGAAGCCTTACCGCAAGGCCATGATGCAGACCTGGGGCGGCCATTGCATTGCCTCGCCCAGCAGCGAGACCAAGGCCGGTCGCGAGGCCCTCGAAAAAGATCCCGACACGCCCGGCAGCCTGGGCATCGCCATCTCCGAAGCCGTGGAAGCGGCGGTGAGCGACACCAGCGGCAAGACCCGCTATTCGCTGGGCAGCGTGCTCAACCACGTGATGCTGCACCAGACCATCATCGGACTCGAAGCCAAAAAGCAGTTTGAAATGGCCGGTGACTACCCGGACATCATCATCGGCTGTGCCGGCGGGGGCAGCAACTTCGCCGGACTCTCCTTTCCTTTTGTTCTCGACAAAATGAACGGCAAACCCATCGAGATCTATCCCGTGGAGCCCAAAGCCTGCCCCACCATGACCCGGGCCCCTTTTGCCTATGACCACGGCGACACGGCCGGCTACACCCCGCTTCTGCCCATGCACAGCCTGGGGCACAATTTCGTGCCCGCGCCCATCCACGCCGGCGGCCTGCGCTACCACGGCATGGCGCCCACTGTCAGCCAGTTGGTCAACGAAGGCCTGCTGACGCCCAAATCCGTCGGCCAGATGGCGGCCTACGAGGCGGGCGTCCTGTGGGCCAGGACCGAGGGATTCATTCCGGCGCCCGAAACCACCAGCGCCATCGCCCAGGTGGTGGAAGAGGCCCGCAAAGCCAAAGAAGAGGGAAAAGAGAAGACCATCGTGTTCAGTTTCAGCGGCCACGGCCTGCTGGATCTGGGCGCCTACGAAAAGTTCCTTGCCGGCGAGTTGTCCGATTTTACGCTGGAGGATTCCGAAATCGAAAAGTCGACCGAAATTCTCAAGAATTACCCCACGCCCGAGACACTCAGGAGCCGGTGATGGATGTGGATGTGCTGGAGCGCCGCTGCCCACGGCTGGGCGGCGACGTCTCCTTCGGTTATTGCAAGATCTGTGAAGAGGGAAACGCGCCCTGCTTCAAGGTGTTCGACTGCTGGTGGGAGCGTTTTGACGTGGTGGCCCATATGCAGGCCTGCCTGTCCCCGGAGGCCTTCGAGGCGCTGTCCGCCCATCGAACCCCGCCCGCCAAGGTCGCCAGCCTGGTGGATTTGATCCGCCAGGCCCAGGAGCGGACTGCGCAGGACTGAAAAACAAGTCACCGTAAAGCAAATTATACTTTCGAACCTTTATGGTATGATCTAAATCCAGTAATCGATAGCGAACAGGGTGGATTGCACCCTGTTCTGATTTTAACAGTCTCGCAAAAAGCCACAGACTCTTCATGCCGGACTTGATCCGGTATCCCTATAGAACACATTGAAATGACTGGACTCCGGCATACGCCGGAATGGCTCCACCTTGTGTTTTACGACTTTTTGGGAAGCCATCAAAAATAATTTTTGACCATTCCGATTACTATGGCTATACTATGGCTATACATTAGGAGGCGGTCAGATGCTCGCAAAAATTCAGAAATGGGGCAATAGTCAAGGGCTTCGTCTTACAAAGAACCTTCTTGCCGATGCTCAGCTTGACGTCGGCGATGAGGTGGATATCAGCATAAAAGACGGAATTATGATAATAACGCCTGCGAAAACGTTTCGTGGCAAACACAATCTTAAGGATCTTGTCGCACGGATTCCTGAAAATTATCAAGCCGAAGAGGTTGACTGGGGTACCGCGGTTGGCAAGGAGGTCTGGTAAATGGCCGCTTATGTCCCGAAACAAGGGGACATTATCGCGATTACCTTTGATCCTCAATCCGGTCATGAACAAAAAGGTCGGCGTCCTGCATTGGTTGTCAGCAAGGACCTATTCAATCGAAGCACCGGGTTGGCGATTGTATGCCCGATTACGAATACAGAGCGAGGTTTCCCCTTTCACATCAGCATCCCCCAAAATAGCAAACTCACCGGTTTCATCATGGTCGAGCAGGTTAAATCGGTTGACTTCCGTGCTCGCCGCGCCAAACGGATCGAGCATGGCGATGACGAATTGCTATCTGAAGTTTTGTCCATATTGGATGCCTGTATTTATTAGACTGAGCAACCAGGCGTCTAAGATTGATCTCGCTCCCAAGTTTCATTTTTTAAGAACCAGTTCTAAGCGAGTAAAAAAAATGGCGTCCAGCTATGGACGCCATTTTTTTATCGGCAACATATTTCAGGAAGAGGTCTCATCGGCAAACGAGAAGAGTTTTCTCTCCATCAGGATATGCAGCAGGATGCCGATCCCCAGTCCCCATGCGGCGCCGTGCATGGCCAGAACGATGGCCATGGTGCCGGCAACGCCCAGTTCCGCCGGGTTCTCGATCTGCTTGAACGCGGTAATAATGCACAGGTAGCCGGTGACCACCAGGGTCAAGGACAAACCGATGGGCAGGAATGGTTTGAAGAAACTGACCAGCGGCAGGATAAACAGCGCTATGAAGCCTGCGATCCAGAAGGTTCCGCTGCCGCTGAAAATAGAGTCCATCGCCTGCCGGCCCTGGCGGTAGCGGTCCGCCACCGTAGCGGTTACCGCCGTCCAGATGGGGCCCGCCAGACCCGGATAAGGAGCCAGGAACGCGTGCAACACGTTGCGCACACCGGTTACCAGATGGATGCGGTCGACATCTGTATCCACCTTCTCGTCAGCACGCGTTTCGGCCGAGGCGCTGTTTACCAGCACCGTGCCGACAATGACGTCGCCGAAGGCAATGATATAGGCAATGATGGCTGTGGGCAGGGCCTTGGCAAAAAGATCCAGGCTCGGGAACCCGACCGTAAAGGGAAGATAGTGCCACATCTCTTTGAAGGCTGGGACCGTGATGCCGAATTGAATATCGGGAACCGGATATTCCTTGACCAGCATCCCAATGCCAATGGCCAGAATCATGGCGGGAACCATGCCGTATTTTCCTAACAGTTTGGCAAACCCGTTTTTCTCTCGCAGCTTTAAAAAGGAGACCGAAAAGAGCATGTAGAAGCAGATCAGCGAGCCCAGGCCAATGGCGATGGGGGTGTTGGGAATGCGTCCGCCCATTTTCAGCTCACCCATGAACGCCGCCACCCCGGCTCCCAGCAGGATGCCTGCCTTTATGGAGGGCGGTACGTTTTTTACCACCTTGCTGCTCAGCTTGGTGACGCCAAGCAGAAGAAAGATCGCGGCAACCAGCAACTGGAGCGCAACCAGCGCCTGGATGGCCTCGGGGCCGGGTTCGAACTGAGACAAATACAGCAGCACCACGGGAATGGCCGGCGTGATCCAGCCGGGAACCATGGGTACGCCCAAAAATGCCGGCAGCATGAAACCGACGCCGCAGACAAACACATAGGCCAGGGCCACTTCATAGGGCAGGCCCAGATGCTTTTCGAGCAGGGGAATCATGGCCAGGCTCACCACAAAGAGGATCATGGCCTGAACGAATTCCACCCATTCCCAACTGTAGTGGATCAAGGGCAGTCTTATTTTGAAAGGACCCAGCGGCCAGTACGGTTGTTCTTCTCCTTCGTTTCGTCGGTACACGGAAAACGCCATTTTCAGCCTCCTGAAAGTTAGGTGTTAATGAGCCTAAACTCCGGTAGTCGGTACTGTTACTCGATCCGGGTGAGAAAAAAACCTGCCGGTTGCCCAAGGCGGTCAGTTCACCATGCGATCCCTGCCGGCCCATTCTTTTTCCCGCAATTTAAACTTTTGAATTTTGCCGGTGGCGGTTTTCGGCAGTTCGCCGAATTCGACGTATTTGGGAGCCTTGAAGCGCGCCAGGTTTTCCTTGCAGAAGGCGATGATATCCTCGGCCGTCGGAGAGCTGTTGGATTTGGCGACCACGAAGGCCTTGGGAACCTCTCCCCATTTGGTGTCGGGAACCGGAACGACGGCGACTTCGAGAATATCGGGGTGGCGGTAGAGAACGTTTTCCACCTCGACGGTGGAGATGTTCTCGCCGCCGCTGATAATGATGTCTTTTTTGCGATCCATGATCTGGATGTAATTGTCCGGATGCATCACGGCCAGGTCTCCGCTGTGGAACCAGCCGCCCTTGAAGGCGGTTTCGGTGGCCTCCGGATCGTTGTAATAGCCCAGCATGACGTTGTTGCCGCGCATGACGATTTCTCCCATGGTCTGGCCGTCGCGGGGAACCGGCTGCATGGTTTCCGGGTTGACGACATCCATGTACTGGGCGACGATATAGGGCACCCCCTGGCGGGACTTGAGCTGGGACCGCTCATCGGCCGAAAGGTTGTCCCATTGGGTTTGCCACTGGCATACGCTGTGGGGACCGAAGACCTCGGTCAATCCGTAGGTCTGGGTGATGTTGGCGCCGATGCTTTCCATATTCTGGATGACCGTGGGTGCAGGGGGCGCACCGGCCGTCATGATTTCGAGCTTTTTCTCCAGTTGGATGCTGTTCTCGGTGGCGTAGGTCGACATGCCGATAAGGATGGTGGGGGCGGCGCAAAGGTGGGTCACCCCTTCCTCGCCCACAATTTTGAAGATCTCTTCCGGAACGACTTTGCGCAGGCAGACGTGGGTGGCCCCCAGGGCCGTGATGCCCCAGGTGAAGCACCAGCCGTTGCAGTGAAACATGGGCAGGGTCCACAGGTAAACGGAATTGGCGCTGGTTCCGAACTCGAGCTGTTCTCCGATGGCGTTGAGATAGGCGCCGCGGTGATGGTACATGACGCCCTTGGGCAGTCCGGTCGTGCCGCTGGTGTAGTTGATGGTGGCGATCTGGCGTTCGTCGTCCACTTCTATGGCCACCGGAGCGGGATCGCCGCCGGCCAGAAATTCTTCGTATGATGGTCCGTCCAGCGGCTTCTCATCGCTGACGTCGCAGATGTTCACGACGGTATGGACCTTTTTCAGTTGGGACAGAACCGGCCCGATCAATCCGGCGAACTCGTTGTCCACAAATAGTGCCTTGGCATCCGAATGGTTGACGATGTAAGCGATCTCATTGGCTGACAGGCGAATGTTGATGCTCACCAGGGCAGCGCCGATCATGGGGACCGCGTAGTGGGCTTCCAGCATGGGAGGCGTATTGGGGCAGATGAACGCCACCTTGTCGCCCTTGCCGATTCCTTTGGCTTTCAGGGCGCTGGCCAACCGGTTGACCCGCTCATAAAACTGCCGGTAGGTTCGACGGGTGTCCCCGTAAATTACGGCCTCCTTTTGAGGAAACACCTCGGCGCTGCGCAGCAGAAATTTTACCGGACTGAGAACATCATAGTTGACGGAGGATTCACTCATGGTTTCTTTCCTTTTCTTGAGATGAATGAACTAAATAAATGAGAGATTAAGAGATGAATGATATTTATGCTCAGGGGGGAGAGAAAACAATCGGGTGAGAACGGATTTTGATATTGCCAGCGATCTGAAGGGATCTAATCTTTTAACCTACAGGGAAATAGGCTTAGAAAGGCACAGGCCACACGCCCGAAAGGAAGGTGTGGATTCGTTGGAGCGGCTTCCAGCCGCGATGATTGCGAGACGAATCGCGGCTGGAAGCAAAAGCTTCATTTTGACGTTTTTTGCAGCCAATACACCGCAACCTTGACCAGTTCGGTGTAATGCTTGAGGTTGAGCTTTTCTTTGATGCGTTCCCGGTAGGTGCCGATGGTCTTGATGCTCAGTTTCATGCGGCTGGCGATTTCGCGGGTCGACATGCCTTCGCCGATGTAGCGAAAAACTTCAAGCTCCCTGCCGGTCAACTGGTCCAGGGGCGAGGTGTCGACCGGGGCGTTGGGAGACATCAGGCGTTGAAATACCTTTTCCTTGACCTTTTCGCTGGCGTAAAGCTTGCCGTCGAGCACCTGGTGAATGGCCTCCACCGCAACGGGAATGGCCTCCTGCTTCATCAGGTAGCCCCGCGCGCCGGCCAGAAGCGCCCGCTCGGCATAAAGCGATTCGTCATACATGGACACCACCAGTACGGGCAGACCCTGGAACCGGCTGCCGATGTCCTGGATCAGATCGATGCCGCTGCTCTCCTTTAAGGAAATATCGGCAATGACCAGGTCGGGTTGAAGCTCTTTAATGGCGCGGATCGCCTTCTTGTGGGTATCCTCGCTGCCGCAGACCACCAGGTCCTCGGCCTTGTTGATCAGTTCGCTCATCCCCAGGCAAAAAATCGGGTGATCGTCGACAATGAGAATTTTTTTTCGCCGTTCGGTTGTCATGTGCCTATAGTCCATCGCTGACAAAGGGCGTTGTTTTCAAAAAAACGTCAATAGCAGTTCCCGTTTCGACATGGCTGTCGATACGAAATGTCGCGTGAATAATCTTGGCACGGTACTGCATGATTTGCAAACCGATTCCACCCGATTTCATCTCTTCGGGCAAGCCTTTGCCGTTGTCGACGATTTTCAGGTGGATGCGGTTGCCCTCACCCCGCAGATGAATCTCGATGCGGTCCGCTTCCGCGTGTTTGACCGCATTTTGAACGGCCTCCTGAGCGATGTAGTAAAGATGGGTGGCAATCGTATTGTCCGCCACCACGACCTGATCGTCGCTTTCAAACCGGCAGTCAATGGCAAAGACCGCTTCGGTTTGCCGGGCGATATCCTCCAGTGCGGCGTTGAGCCCGTGGGCAACCAGATGAACCGGGCAAAGTCCCCGGGAAAGGGTGCGCGCCTTTTCGGTGGCCGATTCCATCAGATCGACCACCTTCTGGGCCAGGGCAACATCCGGCGAGGCGCTTTCGCGCAGGTTTTCGGCCAATACGGTGTTCAAACCATGAATTCCGATCAAATGCGGGCACAGGTCGTCGTGCAGGTCCTGGCCGATGCGGCGGCGGACCTGGTCGCCGATGTCCATCACCTGCTGCTGAAGTTGCTGAGATTTGGTGACGTCCCTGAGGATAATGACGCTGCCTTCCAGTTCCCCCCGGCGATTGCGGAAGGTGGCCCCGCTGATGCTGACATCCACGATGCGCCCGCTCTTGTTGTAGCGCCGTGTGGGAACGCTGGACAGGGTCTCGCCGGCGATCATGATGGCAATCATGCGATGGGTTTCCTCCCAGTTCTCCTCGGGGACGAAATGGTCCATTTTATGACCTAAGCAGGATTCCAGGGGCCATCCGAAAATCCGTGTGAAGGCCGGGTTAAAGTAGGTGACCAGGCCCTGCATGTCATAAACGACAATGGGGTCGGGAGCGGCCTCCATAACAGACCGGTAGCGCGCTTCACTCTCTTTTAATGCCTCTTCGACCTGGCGGCGCTGGTCCATCTGTTTTTCCAGGTCGTTGCGGTAGGCTTCGATGCGATCCGCAAATCGGTTGTAGTAAAGGGCCAGCTGGCCGATCTCGTCTTCGGACGCTGGAACCATGCGCGAAGAAAAATCCCCCTTCATCATGCGATTGAAATGCTCAATCAGGTTCTTCAGCGGCCGGGTGATAGAGCTGCTGATCTTAAACGAGATGGGAAGCAGCAGCAGAAAGGTCAACACTGCCGTTGCCAGGATCATCCTGCGGATCGTCCGCAAGGGGGCGTAAAATTCATCAAGATAACTGCAGGCCCCCACGATCCAGTCGAACTCCGGAATGTGGTCGAACATGACCAGCTTGTATCTGGCTGCGATTTCATCGGGATTCTTCCACGGATAAATCATTTTCCCGGATTTTTCACGCTGCATCTGAACCAGATACTGGTTGGGCAGGTCTTCGCTCTCCAGGATGTTGACCCCCTGGATTTTGGGATGGATGATGGCATTGCCGCTTCCATCGATGACAAAGGAATATCCGGTTTCCCCAAAACGATGTTCCAATACGCTTTTTTCGAAATCTTCCACATTGACCAGGCTCATGAACTCGCTGCGGTAGCTGGAGACCGAAACGATCCAGTCCCAGGGTTCGAAATAGAGCATGTACAAGGCCTTGGGCCGGGCAACGGGCTCGCCAGGATTCTTCCAATCATATTCCACATACCCCTTTTTTCTGGCCATCTGGGTCCTGACGAAGGCAAAATTGGCGACATTGGTCCAAAGAACCGCCGGCCGGGGATGGAGGGTTACGTTCCCGACACTGTCGAGGCAGTAGATATATCCCGAGTCCCCGATCTTCTGGGCCAGCAAAAGTTGGGTGACGGTTTCTTTGGCCTGCCTTTCGGACAGAATTCCTTTTTGTTGCTGGTCGTAATAGTACCGAATGATATCGAGGTTCTTTTCGGCCACGGCCCGCAGGTGATTTTTGATCGAAACGGAGGCTGAGGTGCGAACCAGATTCTGGATCGCGCGGGTCGTATTGTTCAATTCATTTTCCAGGCTGACCGTCAGTTGGTTGCGAACGAAAAAATAGATGAAAGCGCTGCCCATGGATATGGAAAGAATCAGGACCAGGCTGTAACCGAACAGCAATTTGTGCCGAATGCGGATTTTTTTAAACATGGCGGTCTTGCCTCTTTTATAAGCGGAGATACGGAGGTTTCCCGATAAGATGGTGGTTTGGATAGCACGCCACCCCCGGGCACTCAATTGGTTTTTTTCGGAAGGGGCTGCGCGTGCGAAGAGATGGAAAAATGGAGAAAAGACGGAAAATCAAGTGGCGTATAGAACCTGGCCCTACTTTGCCTATACCGGGCTGGATGCTGGGTCCGGCTAACCAACATGGACGAATTGAACCTTTGACAAGCCGGCAACCCTGGCTATCGGCCGCCTTCATGAAGTGATGTTTTATTGTTCGGCAGTTTCTGTAGCTAACTATCCTAAACAGCATTAATTTTCCTTGATTTTGGCCGGGAAATTGTGTTGATTGGTCAAACGGCTTCTGATTTGAGTATATCCCAAAAACTAAAAGTGGAAAATTTCAAGAGGTGTTTTCCACTTTTCGTACTTAATACGCCAATACACGGAAAATTATCCATGTATCACTTCTGTTAGCTCTCTCATGGGATAGGATTTAATTAATGCTTATAAAACATGGATATTTCGTAAAAAATCTATATTTAAAGAATAGAAAATATCCCATCACTTTTACTTATGGTGGCGCTCATTCTATAAAAGTTTTGCTAAAAAAGTCATCAAAGAAAATTCCACCGGTAAAAGGAAATGATGATATAAGTATTTGTAGGGCCTGTGGCACTTTCAAACCATCTGATAAAGTGAAACAATATTTTATTAGTATCTCAAATAACGAGTTGCCAAATGAGATGGTAGCAGATGCAAACGCATTAAATTATCTAAAAAATACTGCAAAATCCGTTGAAAGAATTCATATTGATTATTTCCCACAACCATTTAAAGACTTCATCCGCAATGTACGTTCTGAATTATATGACGTAATAAAACGTACGGTTGGTATTTTTATGTGGCGTTGTGGTATTCCCGATGGCCATAATCCATTGTTCAATGGTGGGATGTCATTTTCCTTGGATGGCAAAAAATGGAATCTGGTTCCTCCTGGTATCAAGGTTCAAGTCCACGCGGCATCCATACTGCAAACTCCTCAAAGAATATCGTTGAGCCTCAAGAAACTAATAAATAGCGTACAAGATCAACCAGTAGGACACCAATTGTACAGAGAAGCTCAATATCTTAGAAATACAAATCCTAGAATTTCAATAGTAGTTGCAATCTCAGCTTTGGAAGTGGCAGTGAAAGAATGTGTTTCTAAATTAAATCCTAATTCAAATTGGTTAGTTGAAAATCTACCCTCACCGGATGTTAGAAAGCTAATCAATGAATATATACCGAAACTATTATGCGAAACAACTTTTGAAAGAATACTACCACTGCCGAAACATTTAAATGATACAATTCGCAAAGGGATTCAAACTAGAAATCAGGTTGCTCATTTAGGGCGGGAAGCACCAAGCCGTGAATCAATAAATGAGATACTATCTACCGTCCAAGAAGTATTATGGCTATTAGATTTTTGTTCTGGGCATAATTGGGCGTTAGAATATATCAGCAATGATACAAGAAATCATATAAAACAAAAGATGAAAGCGAGAGCTAACCAATCATTGATGCCGACCTAAATAACCGGGAAATACTGTTCAGCCGTTGGACTTCACAGTAGGAATCGTTGTTCATGAGAAAATTCATTATTTGGATAAAAAATATTTTCTATTGGTTCACAAAGCCATATCTATTTTGGATCACAATTGTTGTTCTTGCAGCTTCAGTTGTTCAAGTTTTGTATATTTCTAATAGCGAGGCCTCTTTTCGTATTACTGGGTTGGTTTTACAAATTTTAGGAATTGGAACTGTTGCATATGGTATTCATGATACGAGAAAAATGTTTGGGCATCCGAGCTTTCTCTCTCTTACCAAAGACTGGTTAAAGCGTTTTCCAAAATTCGGTGGGCATGTCAGAATGTTTGCTTCCAACATTCAAGCAACATCAATGGTAGGAAATGTCCGGGGATACGTTTGGATGAATGCAAAGGATGATTCTAATGAGGAGCGTATCAAAGCCATAGAAATTAATCTCGAATCAGTAAATAAGCGCCTTTGCGAATCACAAAACCAGATCGGTCAGTGTGAACGTGAAATCGAGCAAGGTATAAAAAAGGAGCAAGATGTTCGCACTAAAGCTGACCGAGACATTCTCGATAAAATAGAGGCGATAGAAACAGGAGGACTTCATATTTCTGCCATGGGTGTGGTCTGGCTTTTTGTAGGAGTAATAATGAGCTCGATCCCCGCAGAGCTTTCCAAACTAATAAAGTAGGGTCCAACCTGTTTGTCCAGCGGACTCAGTTCCTTCGCCGCTGGTAAATTCGTTATTACCACAAATTTTTAGAGCGCGATGAAGCCGGATCGAACCTGGTTTATTTCATTTTAGAAGGATACAAATACCCTGGGAAATCACGTTCTAAGCCCCCTGAGTGTCGGACCTTAATTTATCTTGCCACCGGTTCTGATATCTCCAACGTATCTTTATATCTTATGCCTTTCCAATACCATAACGCAGCACCGGCCTATTATAGATACATTAGCGGCAAGGGGACGGGGTTATGGCTGCTTGTCAGAGTACATCTCTCCGGCATGGTAGGAGCTTCTCACAAAGGGACCTGAGGCGACCTTGTCGAAGCCAATTTCCAGGGCAATCTGGCGCCAGCGGTCGAACGTTTCCGGCGGAACAAACTCGACCACGGGCAGATGGTTTGCGGTGGGTTGCAGGTACTGGCCGATGGTCAGCATGCGGCAACCGGTTGCATGAATGTCGACGATGGTCTGCCGGACCTCGTCCTCGGACTCGCCCAAACCCAGCATGATGCCGGATTTGGCCGGGATGGCCGGATCGATCTGTTTGACGCGGGCCAGCAGTTCCAGGGAGCGGCGGTAGTCCGCCTCGGGGCGAACCGTCGGGTAAAGGCGCGCGACCGTTTCCATATTGTGGTTGAGCACCTCCGGACGGGCGTCCATGACGGTTTCCAGGGCCTTCCGGTCGCCCTGAAAGTCCGGGATGAGAACTTCCACCTGAACGCCGGAGATTTTTTCTTTCAGGGCACGAATGGTGGCGGCGAAATGAGCGGCCCCGCCGTCCGGCAGGTCGTCCCGGGTCACCGAGGTAACGACCACGTAGCGCAGCTTCATGTCGGCGGCGGCTTGGGCCACCCGCCGGGGTTCGTCCGGGTCCAAAGGGCCCGGTTGGCCGCCGTCGATGTTGCAGAAACGGCAGTTGCGGGTGCAGGTGCCCCCCATGATCAGAAACGTGGCCGTGTGGGCGGAGAAGCATTCGAACTGGTTGGGGCAGTTGGCCTCCTGACACACGGTGTGCAGCCGGCCTTTGTCGATCATGGAGCGGATGCGCTCGTACGACGGGCCCGATGGAAGTTTTCTTCTCAGCCAGGCAGGTTTGCCGGTGCGGATGGGGGAAGGCTTAGGGTTCATAACCGATCTCTCTCACGGTTAAACGTTGCATCGATTCCTTTTAAAAAGCCCCGCAAGCCAGAAATATCACGATATAGTTCTTCTGCCGATCGGTTTGTCAAGGCAAGTCCGAATACGTTGGAAAGATGCCTTGCCATTTTTCTGCGCACCACATCCATGGGGACGGGCTTTCCCAGGTAGCGTTCGAAAGAGGTCATGCGCACCCGGTCGAGGCCGCAAGGGTTAATCCAGTCGAAGGGCTCCATGTCCGTGTTGATGTTCAGGGCCAGGCCATGGAAGCTGACGCCCCGGCGAACGGTGATGCCGATGCTGCCCAGTTTGTTGCCGTCCAGCCAGACGCCGCGGTTTTTCGGATCGGTGCCGGCATTTATCCCCCAGTGGGCGGCGGTGCGGATCATGGCCTGTTCCAGGCCGGAAACGAAGTCCACTACTTTGATACGCCGGCGGTTGATGTCGATGATGGGGTAAACCACCATCTGGCCCGGACCGTGGTAGGTGATGTTGCCGCCCCGGTCGGTGGGCATTACGGCTACCTTTTTCTCCGTGAGGAAATCGTCCGAGACGCACAGATTTTCCCGTCCGCCGCGCCGTCCCAGGGTAAACACCCGAGGGTGCTCCAGGCACAAGATCACGTCGGCCTCCAGGCGGCCGGAGGTCTTGGCCTCGACGAGGGCCAGTTGCAGGTCGAGGGCCTTCTGGTACTCGGTTTCCGGCAGTTCGACCCACCAGCAGGGAGGGGGCGGCTTCGGCTTTTTCTCAGTTGTCACCGGCATCTTTCACATTCTTGGGTAGGGCAGATATCCGGCAAATAGCCGCTGGATACAGAAGAAAAATTTTGGTTTTACAAACGGATGCTGAGCTCCCCCTCACCCTGTCCCTCTCCCCCAAGGGGGCGAGGGGACGCAAGCATGGCCTTTGTTCAGTCATGGAAAAAACGGCAACCCGCGACACCCTCTCCCATTGAGGGGAGAGGGCCGGGGTGAGGGGTGATAAGTTCATTATACGACCGCCTATCCCTGTAAACAGGGATGCCTGGCCGCAGCCGTTTCGTCCAATCGCCGTACCTTGGGAAACTGGGGCGATTCGTGCAGGCAGTCCGGGCACGTCCTAGCTTCCCCGGCGATCTGTTTCATGGCGTCGATGAACAGGTCCAGCGTCTCCTTGGATTCGGACTCGGTGGGCTCGATCATGATGGCCCCGCTGACCACCAGCGGGAAGTAGATCGTCGGCGGATGAAATCCGTGGTCCATGAGCCGCTTGGCAATGTCCAGCGTGGCAACGTGATATTCCTGCTGGTGTTTGTCGGTGAAGACGCACTCGTGCATGCAGGGCTTGTCATAGGGCAGGTGATAATGCCCTTTGAGGCTTTCCTTGATGTAATTGGCGTTGAGCACCGCGTACTGGCTGACCTGCTTGAGCTGTTTGCCCAGGCTGAGGATATAGCTGTAGGCGCGGATCAGGATGCCGAAGTTGCCGTAAAAGGCATGCACCTTGCCCACGGAGAGCGGGTAGTCCTCATCGAGACGATAGCGATCACCGTCTTTTACCGCCCGGGGAACGGGGAGAAACGGCTCCAGTTCCTCGGTTACGCATACCGGGCCGGCGCCCGGACCGCCGCCGCCATGGGGTGTGGAAAAGGTTTTGTGCAGGTTCAGGTGCAGCACATCCACCCCGATGTCGCCGACATCCACAATCCCCATGATGGCATTCATGTTGGCCCCGTCGCCGTAGACCAGTCCGCCCTTTGCGTGGACGATGTCGGCAACCTGGCGGATATTGCTTTCGAACAGCCCCAGGGTGTTGGGATTGGTGATCATGATGCCGGCGGTCTCTTCATCCATCAGATCGGCCACCGTCTCGGGCAGCAGAACGCCGTCCGGTCCGGATTGGACCGCAACGGGTTTGAAGCCGCACAGGGCCGCACTGGCCGGATTGGTGCCGTGGGCGGTGTCCGGGATGAGAACTTTGCTGCGCGGCTTGCCTTTGTTTTTATGATAGGCGGCGAAAATCAGCATGCCGGTCAGCTCGCCGTGGGAGCCGGCGGCCGGCTGCAGGGTCACCGCCGGCAGTCCGGTGATTTCTCCCAGAAAATGCTGCAAGTCGAACATGAGGGCCAGGGCGCCCTGGGAGAGACTTTCCGGCAGCAGGGGATGGGCGCCGGCAAATCCGGGAATGGAAGCCTGGCGCTCGTTGGTTTTGGGGTTGTACTTCATGGTGCAGGAGCCCAGCGGGTACATGCCGCTGTCCACACCGAAATTCCACTGGGAGAGTTTGGTGAAGTGACGGATCACGTCCGGTTCGGAAAGGTCCGGGAAATCGGGGCCGTCGCCCACCAGCTTGTCATCCAGCGGAGCGCTTTCCACGTCGCGGCGGGGCAGGGAGATTCCCGTGCGGCCCGGAGAGCCTTTCTCCCAGAGCAGGGGTTCGTTGAAAATCAGGCCGGTGGTTCCCATCTTATCTTTTATTTGGTCTTTCATTGGGACACCTCCTTTACCAGGGCATCCAGGTCCTCTTTGGACAGCGTCTCGGTGACGCACATGAGCCAGCAGTCGGCCAGCTCCGGGTAGTAGGGCGCCAGGCTCAGGCCGGCGACGATCTTCTTCTCCAGCAGGGCCTGCCAGGTATCGGCAAATCCTTTGGGAAAGCGGACCACGAATTCGTTGAAGGTCGGCGCGCTGAACGGCGAGGCGAATCCGGCTCCGGCCAGGGCGGCTTTGAGATACTCGGCCCGGTCCCGGTTGAGACGGGAAAGCTCGCGGATGCCCGTGCCGCCCAGGGCCGCCATGTACATGGTGGCGGCGGTGGCGCACAGGCCCTGGTTGGAACAGATGTTGGACGTGGCTTTTTCCCGGCGGATATGCTGTTCGCGGGTGGCCAGGGTCAGGACGAAGCCGGTCTTGCCATCCTTGTCCGTGGTTTTGCCGATGAGCCGACCCGGCATGGTGCGCACGTATTTCTGGCGGGCGGCGAACATTCCAAGGCCGGGGCCGCCGAAACTCTGGGGGATGCCGAGACTCTGGCCTTCGCCGCAGGCGATGTCCGCTCCGCAGGCACCGGGACTTTTGAGCAGTCCGTAGGCCAAGGGTTCGCTGAAGGCGACCACGAAGAGGGTTTTCGGGTCGGCGTGGATGGTCTGGCCCGCGGCTTCCAGATCCTCGATGCAGCCGAAGAAATTGGGGCTTTGCAAGGCCACACCGGCCAGTTCTCCCAGATCGGATAAGCCTGAGAGGTCGGTCCGGCCGTCGGCGCCCAAGGGCAGTTCGATCACCTCGAAATCCGTGGGAGCGAAATAGGTATCGACCACCTTGCGGTACAGGGGGTGCACGGCCCGGGAAACGGCCACCCTTTTGCGCCGGGAGGCCCGGATGGTCATCAGCAGGGCTTCGGCAAGTCCCGAAGCCCCGTCGTACATGGAGGCGTTGGCCACCTCCATGCCCAGCAGCCGGCAGACCAGGGTCTGGTATTCGTAGATGGTCTGCAGGGTGCCCTGGCTGATTTCCGGCTGGTACGGCGTATAGGCGGTGAAGATCTCGCCCCGGAGCAGCAACTGGCGGGTGGTTTCCGGGATGTAATGGCTGTAGCTGCCGGCGCCGAGAAATACTTTATAGGCTGGGGAGGCCCCCATGCCGGCGGCCAGACGGTCCATGTGCCCGTTGAGTTCCCACTCGGTCAGGGGCTCGGGCAGGTTCATTTCGTCCTTCCGGCGGCAGTCGTCGGGAATGCTGGAAAAAAGCGCCTCCAGATCCGCCGCGCCCGCCACCTGGAGCATCTGTTGGATGTCTTCCTGGGTGTGGGGCAGGTATCTCATGGTTGTTATCCTTTCAACATTTCAAGGTAGTCGGCCTTGGATTTGAGGGCATCGAATTCGCTCGCATCGCTGGCCTCGATTTCGATCATCCAGCCGCTGTCGTACGGATCGTTGTTGACCCGCTCGGGTTCATCGGCCAAATCTTCGTTGACGGCCGTCACCTTTCCGCCCATGGGCATATACAACTCGGATACGGCCTTGACCGATTCCACGGTACCGAATTCCGCGCCTTTGTCGAGGGTGCTGCCGACCTCGGGCAACTCCACGAAGACGATGTCCCCCAACTGGTCCTGGGCGTAATCGGAAATGCCGATGCGGACGGTATCGCCATCGGGTTTGGCCCATTCGTGGTCATCGGCGTATCGAACGTTATCCGGCAGATTCAATTCGCTGATCGCTTTCATTGGTTTCCTCCCTGGTGTCGTTGTTGCGATTTAAAGCGCGGCAATTACCGCAGCGCTATCATTTCGGAAAAAGGTTTGCGGGCGGTGCGGTCGGGGCGTACATCGTCCGTGATGGCAACGGTGATTTTGCGGCGGCTGTCGGCCAGATCCACGTGTTCGCCGAGGGACAATTTCCGATCGACTTTCACAAAGCCGCAGCACAGTCCCCGGGCCCTGAAGGTTTCCGGCCGGTCCGGACTGGCAACGCTGAAAATCCGGCCTTCGTGACGCCCGATGCCCATGTCCGTGGCGCAGGTGAGCACGGTGCCGATGCTTCGGCCGTCGGCATCGAGAACGCGGGATTCATCGCCGGCGGCGATCTTGCGCAGATCCTTCCCCACGAAGGCCTGGGTGAAGACGCTTTCGTCGGGATTTTCCAGCGCGGTCCGACCGATGAAATCCTTGGTGAATCCGGTCTGGTCGGCCGTGAAGGGCAGGGCAAAGGGCCAGGGGTGGTTGATGAACGGCCAGTGGCCGATGTCCTGATGGGAAAGCGGCAGCACGGCCCCGGCCCTCAGGCTGTCCCTTGCGGCCAGGCCGCAGGGTTTAATGCCATAGGCCTCGCCGGCGGCCAGCAGGCCTTCCCACAGATTTTCGATCTTTTCCGGCGCCAGAAAGATTTCGAAGCCAAACTCTCCGGTATAGCCGGTGCGGGAGAGCAGGATGGGGGTGCCGTCCTTCAAACGGACGGCGTCGGCCAAAGGAGAGGCCGGGTCGTAATGTCCCTTGAAGGAAAAGTAAGGCATGCCGCCGAATACGGCATCCGGATCGGCTAGGAGCGGGGCGAGGATCTTGGCCGCCGCCGGCCCCTGGATGTCCATTTTCCCCAACCGGTCCGTCAGGTCGACCACCACCGCGTCCCGGCCGCCGCGGTTTTCTTCCAGGTGGTTGGCAACGGTCCCGCCCATGCCGGCATTGACCACCACGAAGTAGCTTTCCGCCGCCATGAAAAAAACGATGGCGTCATCGATGGTGTGGCCCTTTTCGTCCAGAAAGGCGCCGTAAACGGCGCGCCCCGGCGATAGCGGTTTTCTGGACGGTCCCACGCAGGCGTCAAGGTCGTTGGTAAAGCAGTGCTGCAACAGGTCGGCCGCTTCCGGTCCGGTGACCGCAACGGCCGCCATATGGCTGGTGTCGAACACGCCGGCCGCGGTCAGGACGGCCAGATGCTCGTCCTTCACTGACGCGTACCACAGCGGCATGTCGTAGCCGCCGAAATCGGCCATGTTGGCGCCATTGGATCGATGCCAGGAATTCAGGGGTGTGGTTTTGGTGGTTGTTTCCATATTGAGATTTTCCTTTGATGCCAAAAGGGTTCGAGGCTTCAAGGGCTCAAGAATCCGAAGGGATAATAATAGGCGTTTGATTCAAGGCGGGGCCTTGGTCACGGAAAATTTCGTTTTATATCCAGATGAGGTCTGTTCCTTGCCCCCTCGAATCCTTGAACCCTTCTTAGAAAATATACGGAACCTTCAAATTGTAGCTTTTATAGACCACGAACGTCTCCACAGACTGCACGCCCTCCAGCTTGGACACCTCTTCGGTATAAAATTCCAAAAGTCCGAAGCCTTCCTTGAGAAAGACCAATAGGATCAGGTCGAAGCGCCCGGTAACCACGCTGACGGATACCACACCGCGAATGCGGCTGAACTCGGCGCCTTTTTTGACCAGGTCCATGGTGCTCAGTTTGACGCCCACCATCACAACCTGGTGCCGGGGAACGGTTTCCGGGTCCACCAGGCCGACGATTTCCAGCACGCCCTCTTCCTCGAGCTTGCTGACCCGCGACCGGATCGTATTTTCGGAAACGCCGAGTTCATCGGCGATGATTTTGTAGGATTTCCGCCCTTCGCGCAGATGACGGACAATGGAAACATTCAGATCGTCAATTTTCATCGGTAGCCTTTCGATCAAGCGCTATCAGTGTCTATCCAGAAATAGGCAAATTTGGCCGAGATCAAGGCTTTCGAAAAATTTTCCCGGAGGCATATAGTTGATATTCCGAGGAAAAAATTTTTCGTATAACGCAGATATCGGGCAAATTGGCCATTTATGGATGGACACTATCTATTTTTCTAATTGTATATGTGGAATCTGTCAAACAAAATTTAAAAAATCGATGGAAACGTCAAAAAAATTTTAAAAAAGAGATGGAAAAAGAAATATGCTTAACCATAAAGCTCAAGTTGATTATGGGTTCCCATGCAAGAGCATGGGAACCAGACATTGACAGTCTCGCAGAAGGTTACCAGACATGTCATTCCCGCGATGGGCCAATTTCGACGTCTAAGAAAACGGTATCTATTGAGGGCGGCTTTTTCGTTGGAGCGGCTTCCAGCCGCGATGATTTTAGAACGAATCGCGGCTGGAAGCCGCTCCAACGAATCCACCACCTTTCTTTCGGGTGTGTGGCCATGGATGGCCTGATAAAGCTTTTTACGAGTCCTTCATTTTGAGCGGTCCGGATTTTAAATCGCGATCAGAACCAATGCCCCGCCTGCGGCTGCCACCCCGATCCATTGCTGGCGGCCCAACTGTTCGCGGAACACCAGCCAGGCCAGTATCACGGTCGAGGCCGGATAGAGGGAAGCCAGAATGGCGGCGATGTCCAGGCGGCCGACATGGGCCGCCATGGCAAAGGCGGCGTTGCCGGCTGTGTCCAGAATGCCGGCCAGGGCAATGACGGGGAATTGGCCTCGGGACGGTGGCATCAACTGCCGGCGGGCCGCCAGCAGGACGAAGAGCGTCCCAATAGCTACCGCACGGGCGGTCACCAGGGGCCACAGAATGGCCTGGCTGCTGGCGTGATCCATGAAGATGAAGAACAGGCCGAATCCCAGGCCTGCGAGAAGAGACAATTGCAGTTCTCGCCTTTCGATTTTTAACTGGCCTCCCGGGGAAGCAAGCAGCCAGACCGCTGCCATGGCAACGGCAAAGCCGATGATTCTCATCAGCCCGGGAAAGCCTTCCACCAGAATCGAAAACGACAACGGAATCAGGGCAGTCACCACCGCCGACAGGGGTGCCACCAGGCCCATGCGTCCCCGGGCCAGCCCCTTATACAGAAAAATCAAGCCCAGCACACCGAAAACACCGGCCAGCCCACCAGACAAAAGATGGGCGGCCGGCGGCCGGCTGTGGGAAAAGAGCATCGCCAGAACCAGCAGGAGGCTGCCGCCGATCAACTGGGAAAAGAAAACCACGGTGAAGGCACTGCCCCGCCGGGAGGCCAACCCGCCGGCAAAATCCCCGGCTCCCCAGGCCAGGGCGCTGGCCAGCCCGCAGGTGATGGACATGGATTCGGCAGGGATCATTTTTTTTCTCTTTTCGGCCACTTGATTTTTATGACGCATAAAGCGCAGACCGGAAATTATTACCAACCCGGCAAATTTTTCTCAAGCGCACAGATGCCGAAAAAGCCGAAAAAGCCGCGATTTCGCTAATTTTCTCTTTGAATTCGGCTGGCATAGAATCTGCTAAAGCCAATGATCGTGAAATATTCAAGCGAAGGGAAGCAGACATGGTCAAAGGTTCCGTTTTATGGGTAGGAATCATGGTCTTCGGCATCGTTGCCGGTGACGTCATCGGGGATATCCCCGTGCTGGTCAACCTGAAGAGCGCGGTCCTGGTTCTTGTGGGCACCCTTATCGGGGGCTTGCTTTCGGCCCCGGTCAACACGGTTGGCGGCTTCATTCACAATATCACTGCCAGCCTGAAGCGAAAACCGACTGATCCGGAGGATCTGATCCGGCAGGTCGCCTCTTTGGCCCGCCTGCGGCGGACGCTGGGCATCCGGGAGTTGAGCGTTCGTTATGAGGCCGTGGAAAATCTATTTTTGCGACAGGGCTTGCTGCAGGTTCTCGATCAGCGCAATCGGCAGCAGGTCGAAGAAGGCATGGAAAAAAAGATTTCTCTCTATCTGTCCGAACTTCAATCTCACCTGGCGGTGATCCAATATTTTGTGAAACTTGCTCCGGTCTTCGGGTTTGTTGGCACTATTATCGGACTGATCAACGTGTTGAACCATATGGGCGACGCCTCGCAAATCGGCTACGGGATGGCGATTTCGCTGCTGACGACGTTTTACGGGCTGCTTCTGGCGAATTTCCTTTTCGCACCCCTGGCCGGCAAACTGGCCGTCCACATCCAACGGGAAACCGTGGCGTTGAATATCGTTATCGAAGGCGTGATGGCCATCTATGACGAATGCGCCTCGCTGGAGATCACCCACAGGCTGCTTTCCTATATCGAGGCCGGGAATCCTTCCGGGACGCGAGCGGCTGGAGGCGGAGCGCGCCCCTGGCAGAAGTGGACCGCTGCCATCAAGCAAAGCGGCATTGCCAGGTAAAGAAATGACGATCCCGAACGAACATCCTTCAACCTGGCGGAAGTCCAAAACACCGCATTGGAGGCGCAGGGGAAAACTGTTGCGCGCCGGTCAGGGCATGACCGTGGAAACGGATTCCTTTTTGTGGAGCCTGGCCGATCTGATGACGCTCATGCTCATTTTTTTTATCATGCTTTACGCCAACGCCATTCAGCGCCAAGCGCAGACGGTGGCATCATCTGCGGCAATCGAAACTGCAGAAACGGTCGAATCCGAGGCAAAGCCCGAAGTCGTAGATCGTCAGGACGGCGTATTTACGGAAAGCCGCGCGAATATGGCTGTGTTGCAGGCGGGGGGAAACGATTCACAGCCGACCGAACCGCCGGAGCAAAAGGCGCCCCCGGTTGAAAAGCACATGCCGGATGAAAACCTGAACCATCAGTTGGTCAACGACCTTGCGGATCGTTTCAACGAGGATTTTTACGTTCGGTGGGAGGACCGCCAGCCGGTGTTCGTGCTGGGCGAGCGGATCACCTTCAATGTCGGCCAGGCGAGGCTGCTGGCCGAGGCAAGGGGAACGCTGGAAGGCGTGGCACGCCTGATTTCCCGGCTCAACGCATGTCAGGTCGTGATAACCGGCCACACCGACGATCTGCCCATTCATACCAGCGCGTTTCCCTCCAATTGGGAGCTTTCCGCCGGCCGGGCGGCCAGTGTGGCCCGGGCGCTGATCGAAAGCGGTGTACCCCCCGGCCAGCTGACCATCCAGGGGCAATCCCAATTCAAGCCGCTCGTGTCCAATTCGAATGATACGGATCGACGCGCCAATCGTCGGGTGGAAATTTCTCTGATCACAAGTTGAAAAGAGTCGACTATTCCAGCTGGTCGATCTGTTCCTGAAGCTGCCGGATCAGGTTGTCCTGCATTCCTTTGGTAAAGGTCGGACTCAACCCCCTGTTGCGAACGGCTTCGATTTCCTTTTCCAGGCGGGCGCGCTGCTCGGCGATCCGGCGTTCTTTTTCCTCATCTTGCTGCTGCTGCCGTTCCTCTTCCTGACGGGCTTTTTCCTGGGCCCGCTCATCAAAGTGCCGATCCGCTCCCTCGCTGGCCTCTTCGACCATACGATCATATTCTTGCTGGTTTTGTTCGGCGCTTGTCGGGTCGCCCTGCACCTCTTCGATGGTCTGCACCTCTTCGATACCTTCGGGCGGCTGTTCGTTGGAATAATGTTTGACGCCGTCGGCATCCGTCCAGGTGTAAATCGATCCGGCCGAAACCGAATGGCCAACCAGAAGCAAACAAGCGGCCAGGGCGATAAGGAATGTCCAGCGCATACACACCTCCTGATGCGGGGAAGCGGGGTTGTCTCCGGTCGCCGACAAGGAGGCGGCCGCAGCGGAAAACAGTCCTCGATTCGTACTTAACGTACGGAAAATACCAATAAAATATATAAGATTTCTCCCGCAAGTCAACCCATAAGTCGCTCCCGGACATCTCCGGAGGGCGTGCGGTCGAGTTTCGTTGTACATCAAGGGAGTCCTATGCTAAATTGAAACACTTTTACCATTAGGCATCCGTTTCCAGACCGGGTGCAATGCTTCCCGTACCAACCGCAACGATTCAACCACCGGTGTATCTCGGTTTCTTTGGCCGATGGCCGGAAACAGACCGCATGTTCTGCGGGTGATCGTTGATTCCAATATAGAAAAAAGGGAGAATTATGGAAAAAAAGCACCAGTTTAACATCTCCTACATCCTGATGGCCGTCCTGGGTGTATTGATTCTGCAAAATCTGCTCATGGGGCAGTTCCGGCCCCGGGTTATTCCTTACAGCGAGTTCGTCCAGGCGGTCATGGATGATCGGGTCAAGGAAATTTCTATCAGTTCGACGGCCATTCACGGCAAAATGAAGGACAGTGCCGGCGACGAATTTCTTTTTAAAACCGTTCGGGTGGACAACGAACTGGCCACGCAACTGAGCGAGCACAATGTCAAATATTCCGGACAGGTGGAGGATACCTTCTTCAAAACCCTGTTTTCGTGGTTGGTTCCCATAGCGATTTTTTACGTTATCTGGTTTTTTCTCATGCGTCGCATGCAGGCCGGGGCTGCCGGCATGATGACTTTAGGAAAGAACAAAGCCAAGCTGATTGGCGAGCACGATATCGAAACGCGGTTTGGGGATGTGGCCGGCGCCGATGAAGCCAAGGAGGAACTCCAGGAAGTTGTCAGTTTTCTCACAGAGCCGGAGCGCTACCAGAACCTGGGCGGCCGGATGCCCAAAGGCATTCTGCTGGTAGGCCCGCCGGGAACCGGCAAGACCCTGTTGGCCCGGGCCGTGGCCGGCGAGGCCGGCGTGCCGTTTTTCTCCATCAGCGGCTCGGATTTTGTGGAGATGTTTGTGGGCATGGGGGCCGCCCGGGTGCGTGACCTGTTCACCCAGGCGCGGGAAAAGGCGCCCTGCATCATTTTCATCGATGAGTTGGATGCGTTGGGCAAAGCCCGGGGCGCAGGCATGGTGGGTGGCCACGACGAGCGCGAGCAGACGTTGAACCAGCTTCTGGTGGAAATGGACGGCTTCGATGCCAGAAAAGGCGTGGTCATCATGGGGGCCACCAACCGTCCGGAGGTGCTGGACCCCGCATTGCTGCGCTCCGGTCGATTCGACCGGCAGGTATTGGTGGACCGCCCCGATGTAAACGGGCGCAAAGCCATTTTGGATATTCATGCCAAAAACATAAAACTGGCCCCTGATGTGGACCTGGAGGTGATTGCCCAGAAAACACCCGGATTTTCCGGTGCGGACCTGGCCAACGTGGTCAACGAAGCGGCCCTGCTGGCGGCGCGCAGGCACAAGAATGCCGTGGGATTGTCCGAACTGGACGAGGCGGTGGACCGGCTCATCGGCGGGCTGGAAAAGAAAAACCGGGTGATCAATCCCAAGGAAAAAGAGATTGTGGCCTACCACGAGGTGGGCCATGCACTGGTGGCCGCACTGACGCCGGGATGCGACGCCGTACACAAGATATCCATTATTCCAAGGGGCCTGGCGGCGCTGGGATACACCCAGCAGCGGCCTACCGAGGATCGTTACCTGATGAGTCAAAATGAGCTGCTGGCCAAGATCGACGTGCTTTTAGGGGGGCGGATGGCGGAGAAGATCATGTTTCAGGATGTGACCACCGGTGCCCACAACGACCTCCAACGGGCCACCGACATCGCCAGGGCCATGGTTTCCGAATACGGCATGGGCGAGACGCTGGGGCTTTCCACCTATCCGCGCAACCAGGGCCCGGGGTTTCTCGGCCAGCAGTCTGGATTCGGCGCAGCGCGGGAATACAGTGAAGAAACCGCTGCCCGCCTGGACGCTGAGGTCCGCCAGATCCTCGACCAACGGGAAGACCGGGTGACCGAACTGATCACGAAGAAAAAAGAGACCCTCATCGCTGTGGCCAAGCGCCTGCTGGAAAAGGAGGTCCTCATGGAGGACGAGTTCATGGCCATGGTCGATGCTGGTGCGAATGAAGACAGTGGCGAATAAGTGCGGAGGATGGTAGCGTGCATTCCATACTGCTGGTGATCGATTACTGGATGCTTCTGGTGCCCCTGCTGCTGCACGGCCTGGGCATCCTGTTCATCTTCGATGTTCTTATGCACGGTCGAACCAGCCAGGGCACCATCGCCTGGGTGATGGCGCTTTTCTTTTTTCCCTACCTGGCCGTTTTTCTCTACATGATGTTCGGCGCCCGGCGCATTCATGATTACACCGCCGCCCATCAGCACGGGACCACGGATATTCATCAGCTTGGCAAACAGCTGCGGCAGGATAAAAAACTGCGGGAACTCATGGTAAGGGAGACGCCGCAGATCGATGTGCTCAGCGACATCTACCAGCTGCCCGTCATGAAAGGCAATCGCTGCACGATTCTGATCAATGGGCCGGCCACCTTCGACTCCATTTTACAGGGAATCGCCGAAGCGCGCCATTACATCCTGATTCAGTTTTTTATCGTGCATGCCGACGGTCTGGGCAATCGCCTCAAGGAAGCCCTGATCGAGCGGGCCAGGGCCGGTGTGCGGGTTTATTTTCTTTATGACCGGGTTGGCTCGGTCCGTCTGGCCCGGGGTTATATCGATGCGTTGAGAGCTGCCGGCGTGCACATCGGCGTTTTCCGGGTGGGGCGCGGTTGGCTCAACCGGTTCCGGATCAATTTTCGCAACCATCGCAAGATCGTGGTGGTGGATGGGGAAAAGAGCTGGGTCGGGGGGCACAATGTCGGCGATATGTACCTGGGAAAAAGCCGGCGCTTTTCGGGTTGGCGGGATACGCACGTGAAGATGGCCGGTCCGGTTACCCTCGGGGTGCAGCTCTCCTTTGTGGAGGATTGGCACTGGGCCTGCGGCCGGCTTCCGGAAGTATCCTGGGAACCGCCGCCGACGTTCGGCAACGAACCGGTCCTGTGCATCCCAACTGGCCCTGGCGATATCGTGGAAAGCTGTTCGCTGATGATGGTGCAGGCCATCAATGCCGCCACCCGGCGCTGCTGGATGCTCAGCCCCTATTTCGTACCCGATGTGGCGGTGATCAAGGCCCTGCAACTGGCCGCCATGCGGGGGGTGGATGTGCGCATTCTCATCCCCGCCAATCCGGACAAGCGGGTGGTATGGTGGGCGGCGCACAGCTACCTGTTCGAGGTGGCCGTGGCCGGCGTGCGCATGTACACCTACCGTGAAGGCTTCATGCACCAGAAGGTTTTTCTGATGGACGACTGCCTGGCCGGCATCGGCACGGCCAACCTGGACAATCGTTCCCTGCGCATCAATTTCGAGATCACCATGGCCTTCACCGATGCCGATTTTATCCGCCGGGTGGAGGCCATGTGCCTGGATGACTTTGCCCGATCCGACCCCTTGACCACCGATGATGTCTACCGCCGTTCGCTGCTGTTCCGCCTGGCCATTCGTTCGGCGCGATTGTTCTCGCCTATTTTGTAGCCGCTATGTCGTCGGCAATATCGAAAACGGCGAAAGAACGCCACAGGGAGAAAATGAATGGAAAAAGATCACCTTTATGTTCTCTGGACAAACGACAATCCCATAACGGCTGAGAAGATGGTGTTTATGTACACCATCAATTCTCTTGTCCAAGGCTGGTGGGAAAAGGTCACCCTGATTCTTTGGGGGGCCACCCCGAAGCTGGTCAGCGAGGATGCAACCATCCAGGCCAAAATCAAGGAAGCGCAACAGGCCGGTATGCATGTAACGGCCTGCAAGGCCTGTGCGGACCAGCTCGGGGTGACGCAAACCCTGGAAGATTTGAAGATTGAAGTCAAATACTGGGGACAGCCGTTGACCGAGCTGTTGAAGAACAACGAGCGGCTGTTGACCATATGAAATCCACTATGTCTTCTGCCGGCCGGAGGTGAGAAGACAGCGTCTGCTGGCGCGGGCCGACGCCAGGGACCGGTCGAAGCTGGAAGACTGGGACAATTACCTGAAATACTACGCGGACGAAGCCCCCCCGTGCTTCGATCATGTCTTCATCGAGGGCGATGGATAGATCCCGGCGCGGACCGTGAGTGTGATCCCTTCATTTCTTTTTTGCCCCGCCTGCCGCTGCACCCATTTTGAGAAGGATTTTCCAGATTGTGAAATCCGTTTCATACCTTTTTCTGCCGGCGGCGGTCCGGTTATTTAGATCTTTCTATCTGATATCATATTGGATTTATGCGTTTTGGCGATCAGGCACGCGTTTTGCTTTTTTCGGAACATGGAAAGTACGGCCGGCATGAAACCAATTACCGCTAACCGACAGGCCATACCATGATTGATCGAATCGAGACGCATCCGACAGGCAAGGAATACAACAACATCAATCTACGCAGCGGCAAGGATCGGCGCAAAGGATACACCATGATCGATCCGGATTTGGACAGGCGTAAAGAGGACCGGCGCAAAAGCGACACCCCGTCCGGCGACCCGGATTTCGCGTGGAGTAGCTTGACGGATTCGGCATTCCGTTAGTGGGCCGGCAGCGAAATCCGTTTTACTTTTCTATCGGCTTTCGGCTGGGCATTTCCAACAGTGCCCTGATATCCTCCATCTTCTCCTTGACCCCGATATAGCCCTCTTCGATGGCCAGTTCCACCTGGTCGAAATCCATCATCTTCAGCGCGCCCAGACGCGGCTGAATGAGGACATCCGGCGGCTCCACGGCCAGATTGATACGGGTGATGCGCTCCTGCATGATGTTGATGGAGGTCATGACCGTATCGATAATGTCCGGCATCTCCTCTTCGCGGCCAAGCAGTTCGTTGACTTTGGCTTTGAAGCTGGCCTCCGCCGTCTCGTAATAGTCGGTCAGTTTGGCGAGTAGTTCGCTTTTGGTTTCAGGGGTTTCAGGAACCGTCGTTTCGGCTTCCTCCACCACAGGCCTGCGCATCCGCCGGGAGACGATTCCGCTGTTCAGGTCAACGGCGATGACCACATCGGCCTCGGTGGCCCGCGCCGGGCCCACCGGCACCGGGTCCACCACCCCGCCGTCCACCAGCCAGCGGCCCTTTACCCGGGCCGGTGCGAAAAGACCCGGTACGCTCATGGTGGCCCGCAATGCGGGCAGCAGTTCGCCGGATCGCAGCACCACCTTCTCGCCGCGATTCAGGTCGGTCGCCACCATCGACATCGGTATGTTCAATTGAGAAAAGTGTTTCACGTCGGTGTGCATGGAGAAAAGCTCGGCCACTTTTTTGGCGCCGTCCAGCAGCCCCGAGCGGGGAAAGACGACATCGAAATAGGAGAAGACCTTTTTGCCGTTCATGCGCAGCACGAAGTCCTTGAGGCTTTCCAGGCTGCCGCTGGCATAAATGGCGCCCACGTAAGAACCGACGCTGCACCCCGAGATGAAATCGATGGGAACACCCTCTTCTTCCAAAGCTTCGATGGCACCGATGTGCGCCCATCCACGGGAAGATCCGCTGCCCAGCACCAAGGCCACTGTTTTGCGCGTCTGTTGGCTTTTTGTTTTCATCTTAAGTTAAATGGCCAGTGATCCGGCCACCTCATCGCGTTTATCTTTGCTGTAGAGCCGTTCCACCAGCGCCAGGGCGAACATTACGGCGGTTCCCGCCCCCCGGCTGGTTAGGCAGGTGCCGTCCATCACCACGGGTTCGTCGATTCGCGTCTTGTCGGACAAGCCGTCCGTAAAGCCCGGATGGCAAGTGGCCTGATGGCCGGCCAGCAGCCCATGGTGCTCCAGAACGATGGCCGGGCTGGCGCAAATCGCCCCATAGAGGCGTTCCTTTTCCCGCTGACGGATCAATATCTGTTTCAGCAGGTCGGAATCGCGCAGGTTCTGGGCGCCGGGAATTCCGCCGGGCAGCACCACCAGGTCATAATCCTTTTCCACACACGCCTCGATCAGGTCGTCGGCGACGATGACCACTCCGCGAGACGCCGTGATCTGTCGATCGCCGCTTACCGAAGCCATGGTGACGGCCGCGCCGGCCCGGCGAAGCACGTCGATAATGGCAACGGCCTCCAACTCTTCGGTGCCGTCGGCGACGGGCACCAGTACGCTTTTTTCCATAACTTTGTCTCCTTGTATGATGAGAGGGGCAACGAGGGGCTTTTGGAATATACACCAGCAGCGGCCACTTGGAAAGGGTGCCATACAATTCGCAAAACGGGAATTTGGCGCTTGACCCGTCTACGGCTTCACAGTTTATGCAGGTGGACAGAAGCCAAATGACCCATCACCAAGGAGATGCAACGATGAACGAATTTACCGCAGAACGTATTGTCAAAAGCTTTACCATGCACCTTTGCGCCCCACCCGCCGAGGTCTTTCCGCTGCTTTGTCCTGTTCGCGAAACCGATTGGATCGAGCCCTGGTCCTGTGATATGGTTTTTTCGACCGGTGGCAGGGCCGAGAACAACGCCGTCTTTACCACCGATTTCGAATCCCAGGGCGGCACTGAAATTTGGGTGGTGTGCCGCTACGAAAAAGACCGGGCCATCGAATTCATCCGGGTCACCCCCGGGCTGAAGATCAACCGGATGGATATATCCCTGAAGGCCACAGACGACGGTTCCCTGTCGGTCTGGACAAACACGTATACCGGTCTGAGCGAAGCCGGCAACCGGTGGATCCGGAACCTTACGGACGAGGCGTTTGAACTGGAAAAGGCCGCCGTCGAAAAGATGCTCAATCACTATCTGAAAACAGGGGCCATGCTAAAGATGGCCGACCTGAATCTCGAAACCCGATACTATGGCCAAGACAGCCACCATTGAGCCGGTCTACCGCATCTCTCAACTGGCCCGGCTGCACGGATTGTCCCGCAGCACCCTGCTGTACTACGACCGCATCGGGCTGCTGCGGCCGTCGCAGCGCAGCCGCGCCAACTACCGGGTTTACAGCGCAGCCGATCGTCGGCGGTTGGCGCAGATCTGCCGTTACCGCAGCGCAGGGCTCTCCTTGCAGGAGATCAAGTCCATTCTGACAACGCCCCGACACAAAACAGTGCAGGCTTTAGAGCGCAGGCTGGAGGCCCTGAACCGGGAGATCCGGGCCTTGCGCACCCAGCAGCAGGTGATCGTTGACCTGCTCAAGGACCGTTCGCTGCTGGCCGGGACCCGTGTGCTGGACAAAGCGCGTTGGGTGGCGGTGCTGCGCGGCGCCGGCCTGGACGATGCGGCCATGGGGCAATGGCATGTGGCCTTCGAGCACATGTCTCCCGAGGCCCACCAGGATTTTCTGGAGTCGTTGGGATTGAGCGCCCCTGAAATCAGCGAAATCCGATCCTGGTCCGCCGAAAAAATTTTTTGACATTTAAGTAAAAAACGAGTTTCCAGATGGCTGAAGCGATTTTGGAAATGTGGTTCTGATTCGTATGCGGGGAGGGGATGGAACGATGTTCGACATGGAATTTCTGACAACATCCTTGATCGTGGTTCTCGTTCCGGGAACCGGGGTGATCTACACGGTGTCCAATGGCCTTTTCTCGGGTTGGAAAGCCAGCGTCGCCGCTGCCATCGGCTGCACCGCCGGCATCCTGCCCCACCTGTCGGCGAGCATCCTCGGGCTTTCGGCCATTTTACATACCAGTGCGATTTTGTATCAGGGGATCAAATATGCAGGCGCGGTCTATCTGCTTTATCTGGCCTGGAACATGTGGCGGGAGACCGGCTCGCTGACATTGGATGCGTCCGCTTTGAAAACCGGATGGTGGCCGATTGTCAAAAGGGGCTTTCTGATCAATATCCTGAATCCGAAGCTGTCCATTTTTTTCCTGGCGTTCCTGCCGCTTTTCGTCCCTCCCAATGCGGCCTCGCCAACCGTTCAAATGATTCTTTTGAGCATCATGTTCATGGCCATGACCCTGGTCATTTTTATTCTCTACGGAATTTTCGCCAATGGGGTCCGCAGGTACGTTGCCCGTTCGCCGAGATTTATTGGCCGGCTGCAACGCGCCTTTGCAGCAACCTTCGCAGCGTTGGGCGTTAAGCTCGCCATGACGGATCAATAGGTATTGGCCGTTTTCAATGAAACACGATCCTGTTTTAGCAAACGCATTTCTTCAGCGACCTGGATTTGGTCGAAAGCCCTGCCGGTTATGGCTTTTCCTTCTTTTCAGGTAGAGCGCGCCGATCGCCTTCGGGAGCATCACCCCATCTATAATCCCCGTCTTTCTTCAACGCAACCTTGTGAACCAGGCCGAGCGAACGCGATCCGCGTGCAGGACCAATGAAAGTTTGACTTGCATCGGTGTGTCGGGTATCACTTGCTGAATTCCCGCAATCGACGATTTGTCATGAAAGAGTTGCCATCGATGATCTGTCCCAAGTGCCACCGTGAGGCCGACAGACAGGCTTTGTCTTGCAGCAACTGTGGTTCGGCGCTGGTGCCGATGAAAATATGCCTTCATTGCCGGAGTTCGAACCTTCCGGAGAGTCGGTTCTGCGATCAGTGCGGCATGCCGCTGAAGAACGATTCCGCTCAAACCATCAAACGACTCAAAAGCGAACGCAAACACGTCACCGTTCTGTTTTCGGACATCAACCGCTATCAGGAGATTGCCAACCGGGTCGACCCGGAAGATATCCAGGACGTCACCCGTCGACTTTTCGAGGAGATGGTGAAAATCATTACCCGTTACGACGGACATGTCGACCGCATCCTATGGGATGGCGTCCTGGCGGTTTTCGGCATGCCGCACGCCCATGAAGACGATGCCATCCGGGCCATTCGGGCGGCCATGGAGATCCATCAGGTGGTTGCGCGCGTGGAGAGCCGTTTTACCGAACGCATCGGCGTTGCCCTGGCCATGCGCTCCGGCGTTGCCACCGGTCTGGTGGTTACCGGGTCAACGGAAGAGCGAACCGGCCGGCACGGCATCACCGGCGAAACCGTGAACCTGGCCGCCCGCATCCGGGACATGGCCCTGCCGGGCGAGGTGCTGGTGGAGAGCGGCGTCTTTTCGGCCGCCGCAGGCTTTTTCCATTTCGCCCTACGCGAACCGGTGCCGGTGAAAGGACGCACCCATCCGGTTCCGGTGTACGGCGTCCAATCGTTGATTCCCCGGCCGGATAAGGTGCGGCGCATCCACGGGTTGAAGGCCAGACTGGTGGGCAGGGCGTGGGAACTGAAGACTATGGAGGATGCCGCCCTCCGGCTGCAGCGCAAGGAAGGCACGGTCATCACCGTATGCGGGGATGCGGGCACCGGAAAAAGCCGTTTGATTGCGGAATTCAAACGCTCCTCCGATGCAGAAGCCATCTGCTGGCTGGACGGCTACGCCTATGCTTATAACGGCGGTGTGCCCTATTATCCGTTTATCGACATGCTCAGCCGACTTTTCGACATCGACGATGCCGATGGGCAGGCCGTTATCGAGGCCAAGCTCAGTGCCGGTATCGGTCCACTGTTGGACGACCTGGAAGCGGTGGTCCCCTTTCTGGCCGGCTTGTATGCCGTTTCTCCCTCCGAAGCGCTGCAGGCCGGTCCCGAAGTTTATAAAGCCCAGCTGCAAAATGCCTTTATCGCGCTGTTCTCCGCGCTGGCCCGCCGGGGGCCGACAATCGTCTGCATTGAGGATCTGCACTGGGCGGATCCATCGTCCCTATCCCTGATGCGGTTTCTTCTCAGGGAATCGGGGCTGCCCATTCTGTTTGTTATCAGCCATCGGCCGATTCTCGATTTTCTTGGCGATCATCACGGCGGTCAGTTGTCCTACGAACACAAAAGCCTGCTGCTCAAAGACCTGGATGTCCCTTCGTCAAGAGAGATGGTGCGCTCTCTGATCAACACCCGGACCATACCGGCGGCGCTCGAGCGCTATATTTTTTCGCGTGTGGGCGGCAACCCCTTTTACCTGGAAGAGGTCGTCAACGCCCTGCTCGACAACTGCTGCCTCAAACGGGTCGAGGGGCAGTGGCATTTCGACGAGACCGTAGATATTTCGGAGTTTTCTTCCACCATCAACGGTATTGTTCACGGTCGACTGGACCGGCTGGGGAACGAGGCCAAGAGCGTATTGCAGGAGGCTGCGGTCATCGGCCGGGTGTTTCGGATCGATCTGCTGGAACAGATCACCGCTTTCCCGCAAGCCTGTTCCGATTGCATCGACGCCATCGAACGCATGAACCTGATTCGCCGGATTCCGGAGCACCAAGCGCCGACCTACGGGTTCAAACACACCATCGTTCAGGAAGTGGTTTACAAAAGCTTGCTGAAAAAGGATCGGCGCATCATCCATGGAAGAATCGCCCGCACACTGGAATCCCGGTTCCAGGGCCGTCTGGACAGTGTTCCCGAGCTTCTGGCGCTTCATTACGCCAACAGCGATCACTCGCAAAAAGCGGCCAACTATCTGATTCGTTCCGGCGAGAAAAGCCTGAAAAAATACGCCGTGGAAGAATCTCACCGTTACTATGAAAAGGCCTACCGACTGCTGAGCCGGATCAAATCGCCCTCCGCCGAAGATCAGGCCATGCTCATCGACCTGATTCTCAAATGGTATTTTACTTTTAACAAGAAAGGCCTGTTTCGTGAGATGTTGGATCTGTTGCGCATCCACGAACCGGATGTTCGCGCTTTCGGCGATGCATCGAGAATCGGCATGTACGAGGTCTGTCTGGGCTGGGCGCTGCAACGCAGGGAATTATTGTTCGAATCGTACGACTATCTGACCCGGGCCCTGGCCACCGGCCGGACAATCGGGGACGATTCGCTGATTGCATACAGCAGCGCCTGCCTGTGCTGGACGTGTGCCGACCTGGGGCGCCTGGAAGAAGCCCTGACGTTCGGGCGCGAGGCGGCTGAAATTGCCGGGCGGATCGAAACCGACAATGAGTTGATCCGGTTTAATTTGACCGGCATGGGGCTGGCGTATGTTCATGGCGGGAACCTTTCCGCCTGCTGGAATACGGCTGAACAACTGCTCGATTTTGGTGACGCTGCGGGCGATGTGCGAACCTTTTCCGAGGGATACCTGCTGATGGGCAATGTCCGGATGGCGGCCGGCGATTTCGTGGCGGCAGAGTTTTATCTCAATAAGGCCATCGAGGTTGCCGTCGACCCCATTTACAGTCTCAATGCCCGTTTCTGCCTCAGTTACGCCTATTTTTTCCAGGGAAAGGTGGCTTTTGCCGCACAAACCCTCGAAACCGTCATTGATGCCACCAGAGAAACCGGCTATGAATACGTCGGCACCTCGGCCAAGGCCTTTTACGGCATCGTTTCGGCCACCATGGGCGACATGGAGACGGGCATCGCCCTGGTCCGTGAACAACTCCGGAAACAACGCAAGCGGGGCAAGCGCAACCACGATATGATTTTTACTTCCATGCTGGGCCGGTTCTACCTGTCCCTGGTGCTGGAAAAGGTACCGTTGGGATTCGGGTGCGCCGTGAAAAATGCCCGTTTTTTATTACGCTCCCTGCCGGTAGCTTCCCGGCTGGCCGAACGGTATTTGCGGGAAGCCATCGACATCGGCACCCGGATCGATGCCCGCATCCGATTGGCCCAGGCGCATCTGGATCTCGGGCGGCTCTATATATACAAGAAACGTTACGGCGATGCCCGGTCCCATATCGTTCAGAGCATCACCCTGTTCGACGGCTGCTGCGCCCCTTTATTGCTCGCCGAGGCGCAAACGGCGCTGGACACCCTTCCCCATTGAATAGCGCAACCGTTATCCTCTCCCTTTCTTGTCCGGCACGGCTGTTTTTTATGGCGAATTTTTCCAGACGGCGTTAAAAATTCAATCAGGACATTGTTCGTCTAACCAAGAAATAACTGGACCGGCGTGCCACTGTAAGCTATGAAGCCCTCTTTTGCTATCTTCGATATACGGTTTCAACGAGTAAGGGTTTTAGTGTGAAATAAATTTGTTACAAATGTTTAGGAGCAATGATGAAGACATCGACGAGCAGCATTCATATGGGCTGGTTTCTTGTCATCGCAGCGATCATTTTTTTACCTGTACAGCATGCACAGGCGGCGATGGGGGATGGGCCGCGGGCCTATCAGCTTCTTCCCGATGGAGCCAAAGCGCTTGCCATTTATGGCATTTCTACGGAAGGCAACCAGACGGCGGATCCCGGGCAGATCATTAAAGGCGCGGATCTCGACGTCAATCTGGCTGTTTTGCAATATACGCACACATTCAGCATCAAAGGCCAGCAATCCGCTGTATTCGGCGTTTTGCCTTTTGGAGAGGTGAAAGGCTCCGTCAATCTGCCCCGCAGGAGCCTGTCCGCCAACAGTTCCGGCATCGGCGATGCCACGCTGGGCGGCGTGTTCGGAATTTACGGGTCACCGGCGGTTCAGGCCGAGAATTTTGCCTCCTACAAGCCGGGTGTCACGTTCGGTGTGCTGACGAAGTTAGGAATGCCCACGGGGGAATATGACGAATCGGAAGTCCTTAATCTTGGCTCCAACCGGTGGTCGATGCAGTTCGGCCTGCCCACGACCTATTCCATCGGCAAATCGCTTCTGGATCCTTCTTTGACAAGGTTTGAAATTCTTCCTTCTGTAACCTTTTATACTGATAATGACGACCCATATCATGCGGATGAATGCGAACAGGACCCGCTTTTCAATATCGAGGGGCATATTATCCGGAACCTACACCAGGCGGTCTGGGTGTCCCTTGACGCCATTTACACATTCGGCGGCGAGACGACCACGGACGGGGTCGCGGACGACAACAAGCAGCGTGCGTTTTTCCTGGGCGGAACCGTGAACCTCATGTTCAGTCCGAGCATAGGCTTAAGAATCACCTATGGAGAAACGGTCGAGCATAACGACAACGGTGCCGACGGATCGATGATAAGGGCACTTTTGAGTTTTGTTTTTTAATTTAACGATACATGGAGAATAACAATGTCAGAAAAGCTACAAAACGGAAATGGCGGAAACGGCGACCCTGATTCCCTCCGGGATGATATCGACAATCAGCAGGCGGGATTGTCCAGGCGGGATTTCATCAAAGGCGCCACGGTCGCCGGCGGGATGCTGGCGGCGGGCGGTCTTTCCACGCCCGCACTGGCGGATTTTCCGGCCGCCAAACCGTTGACAGGCCAGGGCATCGCGCCAAAACCGGCCACCGCCGCGACCAGGGCAGCCAATGCGCAGGTCCTCAAGGAACTGCCTTTCAACGACCGTCAGGATTTCGAGGACGCCCAGCGCGGGTTCGTCGGCCGACCCGAGAAGCTGACCATCAAGGATGCCGGGGGCAATGTGGTCTGGGACCTGGAAAGCTACAAGCAGTATATCGACCTGGACAAGCCCGCCCCCGACACCGTCAACCCCAGCCTGTGGCGTAACGCCCAGCTCAATATGCTGTACGGCCTGTTCAAAGTGACCGACCGCATCTATCAGGTGCGGGGCTACGACCTCTCCAACATCACCTTCGTCCAGGGCAATACTGGCTGGATCGTCATCGATCCCCTGATTTCCTCGGAAACCGCAAAGGCCGCCCTTGACCTTGCGACCCAACACCTGGGCAAGCGGCCCGTGAAGGCAGTCATTTACAGCCATACCCACGTGGACCATTACGGCGGCGTGCGCGGCGTGGTGGACAAGGCCGATGTGGATGCCGGAAAGGTCCAGATTGTCGGGCCCAAAGATTTCATCGAGTATGCGGTGAGCGAAAACGTCATCGCCGGCAATGCCATGAGCCGGCGCGCCATTTACATGTACGGTTCTCTCCTGCCGCGCGACCCCTGGGGCGGCGTCAATGCGGGGTTGGGTCAGACGACGTCCCTGGGCACCGTCACCCTGATTCCGCCGACGAAAATCGTTGAGGAAACGGGAACGGAGTTGACCATCGACGGCGTTCGCATGGTGTTCCAGATGACCCCCGGCACCGAGGCGCCCACGGAGATGAACACATGGTTCCCGGATCTCAAGGCCTTGTGGATGGCAGAGAATTGCACCCGCACGATGCACAACATCCTCACCCTGCGCGGGGCACAGGTCCGCGATTCCCAGAAGTGGGCATACTACATCAACCAGACCATCGACCTTTACGGCAGCCAGGCCGAGGTCGAGTTTCACAGCCACCATTGGCCGATCTGGGGCAACGCGCGGGTGCTGACCTATCTGAAGCAACAGCGCGACATCTATAAATTCCTGCATGACCAGTCGGTCAACCTGATGAACAAGGGGTTTACCGGCGTGGAGATCGCCCAGATGATCAGCCTCCCGCCGGAACTGAACAAAAACTGGCACACCCGGGGATATTACGGCACGCTGAAACACAACTCCCGCGCGATCTACCAGCGCTACATGGGCTGGTACGACGGCAATCCGGCCAACCTCGACAATCTGCCTCCCGAGGAATCCGCCAAGCGCTACGTGGAATACATGGGCGGCGAAGCGACCGTGCTCAGGCGGGCCCAGATCGATTTTGACAAGGGCAACTATCGATGGGTGGCCGAGGTAGTCAAGCATGTGGTTTTTGCCAACCCGCAAAATACCGCCGCGAAGCTCCTTCTGGCCGACGCCTTCGAGCAGATGGGCTATCAGGCGGAGTCGGGCCCCTGGCGTTCCGTTTACCTGCAGGGCGCCTTCGAACTGCGCAACGGCCTTCCCACGATCGACGGGAAGGGAGGCACCGCCAGCCCCGATGTGATCAAATCCATGCCGTTGGATATGCTGTTCGAATATCTCGCGGTGTGTCTCAACGCCCAGAAAGCCGCGGGAAAAACCATTGCCCTGAACATCATTTTCACGGATCTGGACAAAGGGTACGGCCTGACGGTGGAAAACGCCGTCCTCAATTACGGCAAGCCCCACGAGAAGCCGGATGCCCAGGTTTCGCTCTCCAAGGAAACCCTGGATCAGCTCCAGCTCAAGGAGACGACGCTTGCCGATGCCAATCAGCAGGGCAAACTGACGTTCGAGGGGCGGCGGGAAGCCTTCCGCGAGTTCATGGGCCTTCTCGATGCGTTCCCCGCATGGTTCAATATCGTTACCCCATAAGCCATTGCGTCAAAAGGAAAATCGAAACGATGAAAAAAGCATTTTTGTTGCATGTCATGATTGTTAGCATCGTTCTGCAAACCATTGGCGCCCAGGCGATGGCTGCGGACAGATTCCGGGAGATCGGCAGCCAGGCATATATCTATGGGTTTCCGATGGTCCTCATGGAGATCACGCGCAGGGTCTCCACCAATGTGGAAACGACGCAACACGGCGGAGCCCCGATGGACCAGTTCTGCCATGTGCGGGCCTTTCCCGATCATACTTTCACCAATGTAGTTCGTCCCAACGCGGACACCTTGTATTCGACCCTCTGGTTCGATGTCTCAAAGGAGCCCCTGATCCTGTCGATAGCGGATACCGGCGGCCGCTATTTCATGCTGCCCATCCTCGACATGTGGACGGATGTCGTGGCGGTGCCGGGAAGCAGAACCACGGGGACCGGGACCCAAACCTTTGCCATTGTCGGCCCTGAATGGCAGGGAAAGATCCCCGACAAGATCGAACCGCTCCGTTGTCCTACCAGCGTGGGATGGATTATCGGCCGTACCCAAACCAACGGCAAGGCCGATTACCCCAACGTGCATAAGATGCAGAACGGGTATACCGTGACCCCCCTTAGCCGGTGGGGCAAACCCAAGACGGCTCCGCCCAAGGGAACGGTCAACGCCTCATGGGATACCAAAACGCCGCCCCATATGCAGGTACTGAACATGAAGGCCGGCGATTTTTTTGGATTGTTCGCCGAACTTTTGAAGAATAACCCGCCCCATGAAGTCGATTGGAACATGGTTCAACTGCTCAGGCAGATTGGCATCGTCCCGGGTGAGTCGTTCGATATTTCAAAACTTTCCGCCGAAAAGCAAAAATCGCTTGAACTGGCGGTGAATGATGCAAAAAAGCTGCTTACAAAGGGTAATGAGGAGCCGGATGCCGGCGGATGGGCCTTCTCCCGTGAATTTGTGGGCAACTACGGCACGTCCTACATGCAGCGTGCCCATATCGCCCTGATCGGACTGGGCGCCAATATTCCCGAGGATGCGGTTTATCCCATGACCAAGGTCGACAGCGATGGGAACCCTTACAGCGGAAAGAACCGTTATGTACTCCACTTTGAAAAAGATGCGCTGCCGCCGGTCCAAGGCTTCTGGTCGCTGACCATGTACAACGAGAAGATGTTTTTTGTGGACAATCCGATCAACCGTTACGCCATCGGCGATCGCGATAGCCTGAAGTTCAACAAGGACGGGTCCCTTGATATTTATATTCAGCATGCCTCGCCCGGCAAAGATAAGGAGGCCAACTGGCTCCCCGCGCCGGCGGAAAAGTTTGACTTGACAATGCGGCTGTATTGGCCGAATCAGGGCGTCCTCACCGGGGCCTGGAATCCGCCGTCGGTTAAGCGGGTTGATTAAGCGCCTGTTTGAAAAGATCGCCTACTCGGAACCAAATTTTCGATACCCGACATCGTCATAGTACTTGAGTCTTACCGGTTTCTTGGCCTCATGAGATTCGATGGCATCGGCCAAGGGGTCTTCATCGACGTCCTCTTGAGCGGATTCGGTGGTTTTTTGTGACCCCAGCACCTTGAAATTTTCCGTATGCGTTAAGGACAGCCCGACTGGAGCTTGCGGTATGTTTACCTGAAAGGGTTCCGCAAGCGTGGTCATGTCCGACTCGTTGCCGTCCTTATCGATCGCCGTCACACCGAACAGGATCGGACCGTCGGGCAGGGAAACCTCATCAGGCAGATCGATTTCCGTGACATTGCCAACGTTGATGAAGTGGGAATCGTAACCGATATCCGTGCCTTCCGACCAATACAGTTTATATCCGGCAACCGTGTCGGAATCCGAAGCGTTCCAGGCCAATTTGAATTTGCGGATTTTCGCCATTTGAGTTCGCTCCCCTATCAGATGGTTAAGTGGTTATCCATGTCCTATAACAGGGCGCAAACCGCTACCATGACTTTCTGTTCCTCGTCCAGATCCGTGGGGCGCCCGTTATTGGTGGCGGCGTTGCCGATCAGCCGCTTGAAAAGATCGATCATGATATCCTTCGATGGCAGGTGAAAAAGGCTGTTCGTTCAATTTTCGCATTGTCCCCACCATCCTTATTGGTTTTTGAATATAAAAACAAGATGGCATCTTGGCATTGAATGGCTTGGTGATTTTTAGTGGGGGTATGCGAGGATATCTTTGATTTGGCAGGAAAATCGATTGGAGGGCGCATATAGAAAACCATATCGGCGGGCTGAAAAACCGGCCTGGCGTGGAAAGGTGCAAAGCGCCAACAGCGGGAAAACAGTACGCAGGCCAACTCTTTGCTTCATTCCTTCCAATCACAAAAAAACTTGCTACTATCATCATATTCGCATAAAATAAAGCATCAAATAACGATTTATAAAAACTCATATGAGGTTCGCCATGGCTATCCAAATAACGGAAGATATTCGCTCGATTACTGACCTTAAACGTAACACCAACGCTGTCCTTGAAAAAATTCACGAAACCAAGCGCCCGGTAATTCTAACTGTAAACGGAAAAGCGGAAGCTGTCCTATTGGATGCAAAGGAATATGAAAAAATTACGAAAGCATTTAATTTGCTTAAACTTTTGGTGCCTGCAGAGGAAGATATAAAAGAAGGTCGTTACACTGAGGCAAAAGATTTCTTTCAGGAGTTCAAACGTGCCAAAGAAATATAAAATTCACCTTACTCGGAATGCGCAAACCGACATAGAACGCATTTTCTTTTATATTGCTTCAGACAACCTCAATACCGCCAAAAGATTTATCCGAGAAATAGAAGAAAAAATATACAGCTTAGATGTATTGCCGGATCGTTGCCCTTACATTCCTGAAAATATGTTTTTTGGAACCAGTTACAGGCATTTAATCTACAAAAAATACCGTGTCATTTACAGAATTAATTACAATTCCATATATATTCTTAGGGTCGTACACGGGGCGCAATTGCTTGAATTGTAATCTGTTAACCGATCGTGTTTTTCACGATCCCCACCAGTTTTTCCGGATCGAAAGGCTTTTTGACGAAGGCGATGGCGTCCTTGATGGCGTGGTCGCCGTCGATGCCGCTGACGACGATGACCGGGATGTCGCGCAGTCCCTTATCCTGGCGCAGCTTTCGATAGAACCGGGGGCCCCACTCGCCGGGCATCTGCAAATCCAGGGTGATGAGGTCGGGTTTTTCCTGCTTGACCACGTCAAGGCCTTCCATGGTGCTGGAAGCGGTACAGGTTTCATAGCCGTTGTCGCTGAAAACGGCTTCCAGGTATTTTACCACGATGGGGTCGTCGTCGATGATGAGAATTTTTTTAGGCATGGATACCGTCCCCCCTTTTGCTGGCTATTTCTTTTTGTGGCATTCTCCACATAATACCGGCCCTTTCCCCTCCGCCTGGTGGCACCCCTTGCAATTGGCGTGAAAAGCGTTCATCAGCGACGGCTGGCCGTCTCCTCCCTCCAAACTGTGGCAATCCGAACAACTGGAGTCCTCCGAAGATTCATCCTCCACCAGCTTTCCATCTTCGTAAACGTGGTGGCAGGTGGCGCAGTCGTCAATGCCGGCAGCTTCGTTGTGTTCGTCGTGGACGAAAACCGAGGGCGTTCGCTGAGGATTGTCGAAGACCGATTTATCCACGACGGTCATGTCTTCCTGGGCCCATGTTGCGGTAATGGCCAGAACGCTTGCAATCAGAAGCGGCAGTGCGATCCGGGTGACGTTTCTCATTTCTCCTCCTGGCCTGGCTTACTCGGGTTTTTCCATGACTTCATAAATGATGTCTCCGAAAAACTTGATATCCAATCCGATTTCATAGTGATGAACGATGTCTTCCAATCCGCTGTGGCAGTTGTGACAAGGCGCTACCAGGACTTCGGCACCTTTGGTCTTGGCTTCGAAAAGCTGTTCGGCCTTGACCCGGTTGCCTTCGATGCGCGTCATCTTGAACGGCGGGCCGGTGTTGATCACTCCTCCGCCGGCACAGCAGCAGTAGTTATGCTCGCCGTTGGGAACCATTTCGATCACGGTTTCGCAAAGGGCGTTGGCCACGTAACGCGATTTTTCGTAGAGCCCGCCGCCGCGGATAACGTTGCAGGGGTCGTGCAGGGTGATGGGCGGTTTAAACTTTTTAGCGATCTTGATGCGGCCGGCTTTGATCAGGTCGTAGTAGAACTCGATGGCATGCACGATGGTAAAGGGCGGTGTGGCCCACCCCAGCCAGCGGTTGCCCATGTCGTAAACCGAGCGGAAGGCGTGGCCGCATTCGCCCATGACGATCTTCTTGACCTTGAGCCGTTCGGCCGCTTCGAAGTGGGCCCGCTTGACCCGGCCCATGATTTCGTTGTCCCCGGTATACATGGCCATGTCGCTGTTGTCCCAGCCCACCGAGGCCGGCATGGTCCAGTCGACGCCGGCGACATTCATGATCACCGCGGCCTGGTAGATCAGCTGGGCCTGGAACTTGGGCTCCGGGGCGATGACGCTGTACATGAAGTCGGCTCCCTCTTTTTCCAAGGGGATGCGCAGATCGGGAATTTCGGCCTGGGCCTCCTCTTCCTGCCATTGCAGGGTGTCCGGCCATTCGTCGCCCTTGACCCACATCTGGTTCATGGTCACCGAATGGCTGTGGGCCGTGTCCTGAATATACAGCGGGGTGACGCCCAGCCGGTGAATAATCCGCCGCACCACGAGCATGAGGTAGGCGATGTCGATTCCGAAGGGGCAGTACTGGGCGCAGCGTTTGCACAGGTTGCACTGGGTGTGGGCGATGATGGCCGCCTGCTTGATGAATTCCGGGCTGACCCGACCCTTTTTCTTGAGCATTTCCCAGATGGTCTGTTTGACCTTGCCCACCGGCGAGTAGTGTGGATCGTTGTCGTGGGAAAGGTAATAGTGGCAGGCTTCCGAACACAGGCCGCAGTGGATGCAGGTGTCCACATAGGTTTTCAGCCGGGCTCCGGTTTCCGTGTCGATGACGCTGTTGATGACTTCCTGGATCTTCTCCTCGGTGAGCCGGGATATGCCGACATCGATTCCATCGTCGACGACTTCTTTCACTTCTTTTTTTGACGGTTCCGCCATATCGAGAACTCCTTTTACGCTGACCGCTGGTTCATTGGGGGAAATCGGCTACCAGTCCCGCGCGTGTCTCACCCCACCGAACTCCGAGCCCATATACGCCCGGGTAAAGGGCGAGAAGAGCATGTGGCTGAGCCGGGTGAAGGGAATGGCCGCCAGCATGATATCCCCGGCCAGAACGTGCAGACCCATCATCAATGGATAATTGAACCACTGGTGATAGGCGATGAATCCGGTAACGAAAGGCGCCGCCACGATGGCCAGGATCACGTAATCCGATGCCGAGGTGACGAATTTGACTTCGGGCTGCGTAATTCGCCGGATCAGAAAGTAGACGGCGCCCAGAATGACGATCACGGTCATCCAGTCCGCCACTGCGTCAGGAAGGGACCACCAGCTGATGCCGAAGGATTCGTCCCAGAGCACCGCGTGGGAAAGCAGAAACAGGGGAGCGGCGAACAGGCAGATGTGAAAGGCAAAGGTCACTACGGTGATCACGGGCTGGCGCCGCCAGTTTACCGTGGCAAAGGGGATGATCCAGTGGAAAATGGATCGCAGGCTGTAGCGCCAGCTCATGTAAGTGAAAATGAACCGCTCTTTTTGGGCCACCAGCCGCAGCATGTTGACGAGCCGGTAAATACTGCCGCCGAAAAAGAGCAGAAAGGCCACCCATGCCAGCGGTCCGCTCACGAAGTTATAGAAGCTATGCATGACAATCTCCTAACCGGTGATATCCGTGGCCGGCACGATACGCCGGACGTAATCGCTGCCTTCGATGGTACGCAGCATCAGACGGGTTCCGTCGGGGCTGAAAACCGGCTCCCAGGCGCCGTCGCAGGCGGTTGACCAGACGCTGCCGTTCACCGTGTATGTATACTTGCCGTTTTTTTCGACCTTGGCCGCTACCATTTTCCCGTCTGGGCTGAATACCGGTTTCCAGGCCATGTCCCAGGTATCCTTCCAGGGGGTGCCGTCCACCACCACGCGGAAAGTCTCGTCATCCTTGGCCAAGGCGGCGATGCGGCGACTGTCGCTGCTGAACACGACATCGGTGACCAGTTTGGTGAAGGTGGCCGGCCAGGGCTCGCCGTCCACCGCCACGGTCCAGCGCCCATAGGAGGGCGCTACGATGGCGGCCAGACGGTTGGCGTCGGGGCTGAACTGCTGGTGCCAGGCCTGGACGAAGGATCGGTTCCAAAGCGGTTTGCCGTTTTCGGCCAATGTCCACAGCCCTTTTTCCCGCACCGGAGCCACTACCGCACCGCTGACCGGGTGGAACACCGGCTCCCAGACCGTGGCGTAGCGCTTGTCCCACGGAACGCCGTCCAGGGCGATGGTGTACTCCTGCAAATTGAGCCGCACCTCGGCGGCCAGATGCAGGCCGTCCGGGCTGATGGCCAGGTTCCAGACGTTGACGAAGCGGGCGTCCCAGGCCTGGCCGTCCAGGGCGGCGGAAAAGCTGCCTTCCTGAAACTTGTGGATTTCACCCGAATCCACATCTTCCACCTGAACGGCGCCGGCGGTGTGCTTCCCGTCCGGGCTCAGGGCGAAATAGGTCATGTTGGCGTACATCTGTTCCCATGGCGTACCGTCCAGCGCCATGGCGTACTGCATGTCCTGCTGGACGGCGGCGGCGATATGGGCGCCGTCGGCGCTGAACCGCGGCTCCCAGAGGTAGCCGAACTTGTTTTCCCAGGCCGCGCCGTCGACGGCCATGGTCCACTCGCCCATTTCGGAAACGATGGCGGCAAGACGGCCGTCCGGCGAGAAGCGCAGATGCCAGATCTTATCGAATACCGTTTCCCCCCAGGGCTGGCCGTTGACACAGACGTTAAACTCGCCTTCGTCCAGATTGACGATGGCGGCGACCTTTTCACCGTCCGGGCTGACGTAGGGTTCCTCGACCCATCGGTAGTTTTCTTTCCAGGAATCCAGAGGAATCTTTTTTTCCCCGAGTTCCCAATCCCAGCTGCGGGAATCAACCATGATGCCTCCTCGTAGCCACGCGGGTGCTCAGATGCGCTGATGGTTTCGTTCGATTGAGGTTGTTCAGGATTTTCAAAAACAAAAACGACTCTAATACTGATTGCATTTCAAATTCGCAAGGAGATTTTGATCTTTTGTTTCAAAACCACGGTCTCAAAACCCGCGAATCAGCAATCGTTGCGAGCATCGGAATCGGCCGTGATTTCGATGCACGGAGCGATGCGCGTAATTCCCAGCATGTCGAAGATGGTCCTGAAATTTTCCGAAAGCCCGGCGATGCGAACCTCTTTTCCTGCGGACCGGACGTTCGACAGCAGTCGGGTGAGCATGGCGATGCCGGTGCCATTCACCGCCGAATGGTGGTCGAAACGGATTTCCACGGCTTTGCATTCCGAACCCAATACATGGTCGAAGCAGGCCGTGAGCATTTCTTTGTGGCGGCCGGAAAGGGTGTCGCGGATGAAGATGGTTCCCACCTCCGATGATAGTTCCGCTTCTACGGGCGTTTTTCCGGCTCCGTCATTGGCCAGCCGGGCCTCGGCCCGTTTGAGGGCGGCGTCCAGGGCATTGCGGCCGATGGGTTTGTTGATGAAATCGGTGGCCTCCAGGTTCAGGGCCTGGACCACATGGTCCATATCGCCATGGCCGGTGATCACGATTACTTCGGTTTGCGGTGCCTCTTTTTTAATCTCTTTGAGTACCGAGAATCCATCCATTCCAGGCATCTTAAGGTCGGTGAAAACGATTCCCGGCCGATGGCCGCGTGCCAGTTGAAGCCCGGTTTCCCCGTTTTCTGCGGTGAGAACGGTGTATCCGTAGGCATTGAGAAACAGGCGGAACATGGTCAGCGTAGCGGCTTCATCGTCAATGACCAGAACCGTTTGCCGTGCGTTCATGGGACATTTTCCCCAGTAGGATTTTAAACGGACAGTGTCGCCTGCCCGTTTTTGAACGGCCACGGCCTGTTTCCATACAGGCATCGTCAGGCCCATCGCTGCAGTCAACTGTTTTGAATCATGATACCTAAAACCGAAACATTTGCAACGATTTCCTTGCCATTGCGTTTGCACCGTTATCTTGCTGTGGTATACATAATATTCTACGGAAAGCGCGATCCTTTTGTTATGTTGCCCGATGTTTCCCTTTGACACCCCAATGATCGACGGGTTGGCAAAATGGTTGATGTTCGTACCACTGCCAAAACAACCCTGCCGGATCTGACCCGGGCCATCTTTCGCCAGCGGCTGATCCAGCGTGTAACCGCGGCAAAGAGCGCCCGCGTGATCCTGATTACCGGCCAGGCCGCCCAGGGAAAAACCACCCTGGTCGCGGGATTGGTCCGCCAGCCCGGTCCCGCCTGTGCCTGGATGCACCTGGATGCCTCGGATCGGGACCCGATGAATCTTTTTCGTCTGCTGGCCCATGCTCTGGCGACATCCCTGGCGGAACCGGATGTTTCGGCTTTCTTAAAAAACCCGGCCATCTCTTTCGGGGCCAAGACCGGGTCCGGACGGATTGCCGAAATGGCCGGTGCGCTTCTGGAAGAAATTTCCGCCAGGGCGCCGGTTCGCATTGTCATGGACGGTATCGATGTGCTCGGCGGGGATGCGGAAAGTCTGGCGATTGTTGAACGGATTGTCGATTCTGTCCTCCCGCCCGGCTGCCTGATCCTGGTTTCCCGGGAGAAGCCGCCACTGAAGCTGGAATCCCTGCGCATTCGCCGAGAGCTTTTCGAACTGACCAATGACGATCTGGCCTTTTCCGCCGAAGAGATCCATCGTTTCTTTCTGGATCTCTACGGGCTGCGATTGGAAGACTCCCAACTGATGAAAATCAGCCAGCTTACGGATGGCTGGGCCGGCGGCCTGGTGCTGGTGTGGGAGGCCTTGCGCCACATCCCCGAAAACCAGCGCGGGGCATTCATTGAAAACGGCCTGCCCGATGCCCTGCGGGGAGAACGGCTGAACTATTTTTCCGAAGCGGTTTTATCCGGTCTGAATGCGGCCACCCGGGCGTTTCTGATCCGTTCGGCCATTTTCGACACCATCGATTCCCGGATCGCGGTTCGATGCCTGCAGGAACATCCGGGGGAGGATGCGGCCGTTATTATAAACGGTCTGGTGCGTCAAAATCTTTTCATCCAGCCGCTGTATGATCCCGAAGCCGGCTGGGGATATCGATACAACCAGCTTTTCCGCGATTTTCTGCTCGACAAATTCCACCATAGCCTGGACCGTCAAACCCAGCAGGCATTTTTGGTCCGGGCGGCGAATCTGACCTGGGATGACGGCAACTTCGAAGAGGCCATCCGCTTTTTTTTGAAAGCCGGTGCATTTGATAAAGCGGCGGCGGGCATCAAGAAAATCGCCATGGGGCTGTCGGCCCAGGGCCGTTTTGCCGACCTGTCCGGGTGGATCGAAATCCTGCCCGACCGCATGATCGACGACGATTCCTGGCTGGTTTTCTACAGGGCCATGGGGCAGCGCATCAGCGGCGGGCGCAAAAACATCGATGCCTTTTCGAGTGCCTATCATCGATTCACGGAAGAAGGGGACCGCAGGGGGCAGCTTTTGTCCCTGGCTTATCTCATCGAAGCCGCCGTTTTTCTCGGCCACCCGACCGCCGACCTGAAACGCTGGTTGAAAGCGGCCTGGTCCCTGCTGGAATCGGTAAGCGGCAACCGCTACTACCCGTTCGCCAAAACCGTGCTGTGGACGCAGGTGGCCTTCGGCTTCCTTTCCGTGGCCGGCGATCTTCAAAAGGGCCTGTCCGCCTGTCGCAATGCGCTGCTGCTGGCCAACACCATCGGCGACGACACCCTGACGGTGAATGCCACCATCATCCATGTTTTCGGGTTGGCCCTTACCGGCGAGTTCGCTGCCGCGGAAAAAGAACTGGCCGCCATCGACCGGCTGGTGGGGGCGGCCTACCCGGAATACCGGGCCCTGAAAAATATCGTGCATATGGACCTGGCCCTGTCCCAGGGGGACCTGGCCGGCGCCCAGCGCCTGCTGGACCTCAATCAGGAGGATATCGACACTTTCGGCCTGCTTTTCCTTTATCCGATCCACGTGGATCTGTCCGGCCTGCTTCAGATTCATCAGCGGCGTTTCGATGCCCTGGCACAGACCACCCGTCATCTTCAGGATGTGGCCACGCTGGCGGCCAATCCGTTTTATTACGGACTGGCCCTGCGTCTGCGAGCCCTGAACGCCTACCACCAGGGCCGATTCGAACCGGCCTTCAAATGGGCGCAAAAGGCGGCCCGAAAAATTGATCGAAGCCTCGGGGACAGCGTTCATCTGTCTCGCTGCCGCCTGATCGAAGGTATGGCGGCCTATCATCTTGACGACCCGGCCGCTTCGCGCAGGGCGCTGGACTCGGCCCGGGAATTATTCAGTCGCGTTTCCTGCAACCTCTCCCTGGTCGAGGCCCGCCTGGGCCTGTCCCTGGTTGAACGGTCACAGGGCAACACGGCGGCAGCAAACCGGCTGATGGAGTCCGCCCTCACCCTGGCGGCCTCACGGGGGTACCGGACCCTGCCGATTCTGGCGGCCTTCGATATCCTGGACGCATGTTCGCCGGCCCATGGGCACGAACGCCCGAAGTTGGCCCGCATGGCCCGTCTTCTGACGGAGACACTGCCCACCGACGCGTTTGCCGTTTCCCGGCAGCGGACGGGTATGGAAACACGGCCCCGGCCCCCGGTACCCATTGACACGGTTGAGGCAGCCGGACCGCCGATCCATATCCGCACCCTGGGCCGGTTCGAAGTTCGCCGCGCCGGCGATGAGGTGATTTCCGATGGTCAATGGGTCGGAAATCGCCAGAAACTGCTGCTCAAGGCCATTGTCGTCAACGGCTGCCGGGAGATTCCCAAAGATATCCTTATGGATGCCATCTGGCCGGACAGCGGCACCGATGCCGCCCTCGGGCGCTTCAAAGTCACCCTTCACCGGCTGCGCAAAATCCTGGAACCCGATATCGGTGGCCGTAAGGGCGCGTCCTGCATTTCCCTGAAAGACAATCGAGTCAGCCTGGACAGCGAGCGCTGCCGGGTAGACGTCAACGATTTTCTGGCCGCCTGTGACCAGATCCGCCAGGTTAAACAGGAAGACGATGAAGACCGGTGCCTGTCGGCCTGCCAGCGGGCCATTGAAATTTACGGCGGCGATTTTCTTCCCGAGGAGCCTTACTTGAGCTGGGCCGAGATGAAGCGTTCGGCGCTGCGGGATCAGTACCTCGGGGTATTGATGGAAATGGCAGTGCTTTTCGAGCGCAGAAACGATCTTGAACAGGCGGTGAACTGCTGCCGCAGGGCGATCCAGGCCGATCCCATGGCCGAACATGTCCACCAGCGACTGATGCGGCTGTTGCGGCGCCAGGGACTGAAGAGTGCCGTTATCAAAGTCTATCGGGATCTGACGGCCAAACTCGCCGTAGAACTGGACACCGTGCCCGATCCCGCCACGACCCGGATTTATGAGGAGATGATACAAAAATAGGCTGTAGGTTTGTAGACTGTAGGCTGAAGGTTGAAATCGGAAAGATGAATTCTTAAATCTCTTAATTCTCGATCCCATCCATTTTTATTCTGTAACTCCCCCTGTAACCCCATTGTAACCCTGCCCGTGGTAACCATCATGCAAGCGGGGCCTGTTCCAAGGCCGCCCTGCATCCCGTTTTCAGGGTGTTCGGGTCCTCATCCGCTGAGTCGGCACCTCCGGGTGGGGGCCCGAACGATCCATTTTCTAAAGATTCTTTCCGATCATAAGATTTTATAACCGGTTACAGAAAAGGAGAAGGATCATGGATGTCAACCGCAGGCAGTTTATCCGGATTACCGGCGCCGGTGCGGCCGGTCTGGCCGTGGGCGGGCTGGGCTTTGACCTGAAACCGGTCAGGGCGCATGCCGGTATGCTGAAAACCAAGTACGCCAAGGAAACCACCACGATCTGCTGCTATTGCGGGGTGGGCTGCGGCGCCATCGTGCACACCAGCAAACGGGGTGACGGCCGGGTGATCAATATCGAGGGCGATCCCGGCCATGTTATCAATCGCGGTGCACTGTGCTCCAAGGGCGCTTCCCTGAAGCAACTGGCCGAAAACCAGAAACGGTTGACCGAGCCCATGTACCGGGCGCCTTATTCGGACAAATGGCAGTCGGTATCCTGGGACTGGGCCTTGGAGAAAATCGCCCATCGCGTCAAGGAGACGCGGGACGCCAGCTTTACCTTCAAAAACGACAAAGGCCAGGTCGTCAACCGTACCACGGAAATCGCCTCGGTGGGCAGTGCGGCCATGGACAACGAGGAGTGCTGGGTTTACCAGGCCCTCATGCGATCGCTGGGACTGGTGTATATCGAACACCAGGCGCGCATCTGACACAGCGCCACAGTTGCGGCTCTGGCAGAGTCGTTCGGACGCGGTGCGATGACCAATCACTGGATCGATCTCAAAAACAGCGACTGCATCCTGATCATGGGGAGCAACGCTGCGGAAAACCACCCGGTCTCGTTCAAGTACGTTACCGAGGCCATGGAAAAAGGGGCCACCCTCATCAACGTGGATCCCCGCTTCACGCGGACCTCCGCCAAGGCGGACATATACACCGCGTTGCGCTCGGGGACCGATATCGCCTTTCTCGGGGGCATGATCAAATACATCCTGGACAACGATCTGTACAACCAGGAGTATGTATCCCTGTACACCAACGCGCCGTTTATTGTCGGCAAGAAATACGGCTTCAAGGATGGCCTTTTCTCGGGCTACGAAAAGACGCCCAAAGGCCCGGCCCTGGGCAAGTACGACCAGAGCCAGTGGGCCTTCGACATGGACGGCAACGGCGTACCCAAGATGGACCGCTCGCTGAAACACAAACGCAGCGTGTTCCAGCTGCTGAAAAAGCATTTCAGCCGCTACGACCTGAAAACCGTATCCATGGTAACGGGAACCCCCGAAGCCGACCTGAAGAAGGTGTACCAAACCTACAGTGCCACCGGAAAGCGGGGCCAGGCCGGAACCATCATGTACGCCATGGGCTGGACCCAGCACACCGTCGGTACCCAGAATATCCGCACCATGGCCATCATCCAGCTGCTGCTGGGCAACATGGGCGTGGCCGGCGGCGGCGTCAACGCCCTGCGCGGCGAATCCAACGTCCAGGGCTCCACGGATCACTGCCTGCTGTGGCATATCTGGCCCGGCTACCTGAAAACGGCCAGGGCCTCCAACACCACGCTGGCGGCTTATAACAAGAAGTGGACGCCGAGCAGCAATGATCCCCTGTCGGCCAACTGGTGGCAGAACTATCCCAAGTATAGTGTTTCCCTGTTGAAATCCTATTTTGGCAAAGCGGCCGGATCGGCCAACGAATTCGGCTATTCGTGGCTGCCCAAGGTGGACGACGGCGTGGCCTACTCCTGGTTCGACCTGTTCGATGCCATGTACAAAGAGAAGATCAAGGGCTTTTTCGCCTGGGGCCAGAACCCGGCCTGCAGCGGGGCCAACTCCAACAAGACCCGCGAGGCCATGACCAAGCTGGACTGGATGGTCAACGTCAATCTCTTCGACAACGAGACCGGCTCCTTCTGGCATGGCCCAGGCATGGACCCGGGGGCCATCAAGACTGAGGTGTTCATGCTGCCGGCCTGCGTTTCCGTGGAAAAAGAAGGGTCGATCACCAACAGCGGGCGCTGGATGCAGTGGCGCTACCAGGGACCCAAGCCGCTGGGCAACAGCCTGCCGGACGGGGACATCATCCTGGAACTCGGAGAGAAGATCAAGGAGGTTTACAAGGCCGGCGGAGTCTTCCCCGAGCCGATTCTCAATCTCAAATGGGATTACGCCACCGACGGCGCCTATGACCCCCACAAGGTGGCCCGAGAGATCAACGGCTATTTTGTCCAGGATGTTACCATCAAGGGCAAAACTTATAAAAAAGGCACCCTGGTGCCCAGCTTCGCTTTTCTCCAGGATGACGGGTCCACCTCTTCGGGCAACTGGCTGTACTGCAACAGCTACACCGAAAAAGGCAACATGGCCGCCCGCCGCAGCCAGGAGGATGCGGTCAACCAGATCGGCCTGTATCCCGAATTCGCCTGGTGCTGGCCGGTCAACCGGCGCATCATCTACAACCGGGCTTCGGTGGATGCCAAGGGCATTCCCTGGGACCGCAAGGACTGGGTGATTTACTTCAAGGGAGAAGAGCAGGGCGGCAAATATGTTTCGAACAAATGGTTGGGGGACGTGCCCGACGGCGGCTGGTATCCGATGCAGAATCCGGACGGCTCCTGGCGGAAAGACACCAAGTATCCCTTCATCATGCAGAAGTACGGTCATGCCCAGATCTTCGGACCGGGGCGGGCCGACGGCCCCTTCCCCGAGCATTACGAACCTTTGGAATGCCCCATCGAGAAAAACTACTTCAGCTCCCAGATGGTCAACCCCACGGCAGCGGTCTATTCGACCGAGGCCGATGCGCATTTCACCTGTGATCCGCGTTTTCCCTATGTGGGGACTACCTATCGGGTGTCGGAACACTGGCAGACGGGTCTGATGACCCGCACCCAGGATTGGCTCATGGAACTGCAGCCCCAGATGTTCGTGGAGATGAGTGAGGAACTGGCCCAACTCAAAGGCATCAGCAACGGCGAACGGGTCATGGTCAAATCGGCCCGCGGACAGGTGGAATGCAGCGCCATCGTCACCAAACGGTTCAAGCCGTTTATCATCGGAGGACTGACGATCCACCAGGTGGGCATCCCCTGGCATTACGGGTGGCGCTGGCCATCCAGCGGCAAAGAGGAAAGCGCCAACCTGCTGACCCCGTCGGCTGGCGATCCCAATACCCGTATTCCGGAAACCAAGGCCTTCATGGTCAATGTGGTCAAAGCCTAAAAGGAGGGAATCGGCATGAGCTACTCATTTTTCATTGACACCGAACGGTGCACCGCATGCCGGGCCTGTCAGGTGGCCTGCAAGCAGTGGCACGACCTGCCCGCCGAAAAGACCTATAATCGGGGCACCTTCCAGAACCCGCCGGACCTCTCTTTTATGACCTACAAGCTGGTTCGCATGAAGGAAGAGGTGATCGACGGCAAGCTGCGATGGCTTTTTCTGCCCGAACAATGCCGGCACTGCATCGAACCCCCGTGCCTGGAAACTGCCGACGACCCGCAGGCCATCTACAAGGACGAGAAGACCGGCGCGGTGATTTTTACGGCCAATACCAAAAATCTGGATGCGGACGAGATTATCGAGTCCTGTCCGTACAATATCCCGCGCAAGGCTGCCGACGGCACCCTGGCCAAGTGCGACATGTGCAACGACCGGGTGACCAACGGCCTTTTGCCGGCCTGCGTGCAGACCTGCCCGACAGGCGCCATGAATTTCGGAGAGCGGGAGGATATGCTTGCTCTGGCCGACCAGCGGTTGGCGCAGGTGAGAAAAAAGTATTCTAAGGCCCAGCTGGTGGATGCGGACGATGTCAACGTGATTTATCTGGTCACGGCAGATCCGTCCGATTATTATCAGAACCTGATGGCCGCTGCCGGCGTCCATGGGTTTACGCGCCAGATGGCCCTGAGAAAAATGATGCGGCCGTTTGAGCGGGCGATGCGCCAGTTTGCTTAGCCTTCGCTAAGAAAGAAGAAAGGCAAAGGAGAGGTTCTTCGCTTGTGGAGCCTCTCCTTTTTTTGCTATAATTTTGTGAAGTAAGAAAGCCCCTGACCGCGGAATAACTTAGAAAGGAATCCTTTGATGACCCAACCGCCTTTATGGGATGCAGCCGCCGTAGAAAAGGCCGTGGCACAACTGACGGCCAGCCGTCCAGCCTATGCTTCCATACTGGGTTTTTACGGCCCGGTTTTCGCGGCCCAGATCCAAGCGGCGGTGCATACCGCGCCTGCCGCCATTGCGCTGGATGATTCCGTCCTGAAAATGAAAGTAAAGGAGGGATTTTCACTGATCGCCCCGACGGACTTCACGGTGGACACGCCCGAGGCTGAAAAACTGTTGGCGGAAGTATGCGCCATTGCCGCGGTATCGGGCGAAAAGCTGTCCGGGGCCGGCAAGGAACTGGCCCTGGCCATGGCGCAGCGGGAATCCCTGGAGGATCTTTTCCGAGATGTGCTGGACAACAAAGGGCGTCTGGACGCCCTGGCCGAAAAAAGCGATGCCCCGGCAGATATGCTCGCCTTGCTGCTCTACCTTTCTATAAAGCCCAGCATCGAGTCCGGTTCCCGGCAGCTGGCAACATATTTGGAGGTGAATGCCAATGGCCATGGCAACTGCCCAATTTGCAGCAGTGCCCCGATCATTGGAGAACTGGATGCCGATGGCCGGTTGTGGGTCCACTGCAGTTTGTGTGGGCATCGCTGGCCGGTCGAGCGCATGGTTTGCCTGTTTTGCGGCAACCGGGACAGCGCCTCCCTGGAATACCTTTACAGCGAGAATGAACCCGAGTACCGCGTGTACCTGTGCAATGCCTGCCGGCATTATCTGAAGGTCGTGGATACCCGCAAACTGGAGCGCGTCTTTTTCCCTCCCCTGGAGCAGGTGGTTTCCCTGCATCTGGATCTGATGGCTTCCGAGAAGGGATTCACGCATGTTTTGGGCGCCGGAACGGCGGCGGCGTGAGCGATAGAATCGCAGCCGATCTATTCTTGATTTTCTGAGACGTTAAACCGGATTATTTTGCGTCGCAATGTATTTTTATGAATGCCGAGTTCTCTTGCTGTTTTGCTTTTGTTCCATTGGTTTCGCTCCAGTGCCTGGGTAATGGCTTCTTTTTCGATATCCTTCAGCACCCGGCTGGGAGGGCCTTGAATTTTTTTGTCTAACGGCAAAAACCTACCTGGCAGGTGCTCTCGGCGAATGAGCTTTTCACGGCACATGACAAAAGCATGCTCGATGGTATTTTCGAGTTCTCTCACATTTCCTTGCCAATCGTATAACATCAGCAAGGCCAAGGCCTCCTGTGATACGCCCAATATCTCTTTCCCATTGAGAACATTGAATCGCTCAATGAAATGATCGATCAGCGACGGGATATCTTCTTTGCGGTCCCGTAGCGGCGGTAATGCCAGCCGGACAACGTTGATGCGATAATACAGATCTTCCCGGAAGTTTCTGTTCTGCACCATTTGATACAGGTTATGGTGAGTGGCGGCAATAACCCTGGCATTGGTGTGAACCGGTTCGACAGAACCCAGGGGCTCGTATATTTTTTGTTCCAATACACGAAGCAATTTGGCTTGAACAGCCAAAGAGATATCACCGATTTCATCCAATAAAATTGTTCCCTTCTGAGCCTGGTCGAACCGACCGGGTTTGTCTTTTTTAGCGTCCGTAAAGGCGCCGACCTTATATCCGAACAATTCGGACTCAAACAGACTGTCCGGTAATGCACTGCAGTTCACAGCCACAAAAGGGCCTTTTGCCTGGAAGCTGTTATTATGAATCGCCCGCGCAACAAGTTCTTTTCCGGTGCCGCTTTCCCCTTCGATCAAAACCGTGCTCCTGCTTTGGGCGATTTGGGGGAGAATTGAGAAAATTTTTTGCATTTGCTTGTTTTTACTAATGATGTCTTCAAACGTATGCTGCTTTTGGAGTTCTTTATGAAGCGTATTGATGTCGGATAAATCTCGGAAGGACATCACACCGCCGATGATCCGGTTTTCTGCATTTTTTAAAATACCGGTCGTCATGTTAATGGGAATTTGTTTCTGATCGGCACGGATAATGTAAATTGGGCGGTTAGGAACGGTTTTTCGGTCTTCCATGACCTGTTTCAGGATGCACTGATCTTCGCACATACTGCTTCGAAGCACTTCGAAACACTTGCGCCCGATCGCCTCTTCATTTCTGATCCCGGTGATCCTTTCGGCGGCTTTGTTGAAAGACGTCACCCGCCAGTTCAAATCAACCGTATAGACACCATCGGCGATGGAATCCAGGATGCTTCGATACAATCTGGGAAAAGGCTTGTCCAACTCGAACATACTGTTGCGTCCTTTCCGCTGATGGTTTGCCAACAGGTGCAAATTGGTACCTACCGCACATAAAATAGCTGCATTTTGTTCTACTTTCGCCTTAATAATCACAGAAAGCAAATACCTGTCAAATAATAAATTAGCTTTATAATATTATAATAATTAAAAAAATATTAAATTTGCATATATTGGAACACATTTTGCCCCATTAATCTTCTCGAATAGAACTATCATTACATTTCACACCATTTTTCACCCCCGAACATTTCGTTTTAAAAAGCTGCAAGGTGGTTTCAGCTCAAAATTTCTTGCAGCCCAAACAGGGAAAAGGAAAGAGGAGGGCTTTATGAAGAAAAGGCATATGGATTGGTGGAGGGTATCCACTTTTTTTATTTGTGCGCTTTTTTTGCTGGGGGGACTTTGCATCGTGGCGAATCAGAGCATGGCAAAAAGTAAGTCTGTTGCCCATAAGCAGGCGTTCGCCGTTTATGCAAAAAAATGCCTTGGCTGCCACGACTCGGTCGCCGATCCCGAAAAACCGGGTCGTACACGCGATGATTGGCACCTTGTGGTCAACGTCATGCACAAATACGGCATGGATCTGACAGCAGATGAAGCGGATATGATTATCGACCTGCTTTACGATCTCAGAAAGGGCATGGAAAGAGAAGCTGGATAAATAAAATAGGCCACAGATATCATTTATTCTTACTTGAAAAGGAGAACTCATGAAACGAAGAACTTTTCTTAAATCAATGGCGGCCACCGGGATAGCCTCTTCCATGACAGGGGCTGTGATTCCAAGTCCTGCTGAAGCAGCCAAAAAGCTGGATATCGGTGAAATTAAGGGACTTAAAATTGATGTGTTGACGGAAACGAGCTGGTTCGACAACGATGTTTTCAAAAAGGATATCATGGATTACGGCGGGGCCATGACCAATCAATACACGATTCCCTGGAAATGGGACAATGCCGGTGGGTATGCGGTTTTGATTACGGTCACCACACTTGAAGGCCAGGAACGCAAATTCATGATGGACTTCGGCTGGAACAATGAGTGGATGGATTATATTTACGAAGAAAAAAGCGATGTCGCCTCCTTGATCAGCAAAGATGAAATCGAATTCTGGGTTCTTTCGCACTGGCATCTGGATCACTACTGGGGCGTCGAATCCACCTTGAAACGCAAGCAGGATATCACTTTGTATGCGCCGGCAACCTACTACCCTGAAGATATGGCGCTGCTGAAGGACAAGGCCCATCACACAGCAAAGAACAAAGAAACGGGCCAGATGGATCATATCTGCAAGAACGATTATCCTCATACGGGGAAACTGGTACTGTGCGACCCCAAAGGTGAAAACGGCGAAGGCATTTATCGGTTGATGCCCGGTGTGGCGGTTCGAAATTTCGATGTGCCGATTCTTTTGAGGGTGCGGGGCGAAAACGTGCTCTATTTTAACGTAAAAGACAAAGGCGTGGTTACGGTAACCGGTTGCTGCCATCCCGGAATTCTTTCACTGTTTTCCTATGCGAGGCGGAACTTCCAGGGATACAAACCCTATGGTTGCTATGGCGGCCTGCACATCAGTCTGTTTGAGACCTGGGATCCCAAATTTGACGATATCATCAAAGGCGTTAAGTCATTCAAGATTGAAAAGCTCGGATGCAACCACTGCACCGGCTGGATATGGGCTGAAAAGGCGGCCGCTTCTGGCGTTCCGGTTGTAAAAGGAACGGATAAATATAAATCCTACAAGAAATTTTCAACGGTGGCCAAAGCCAGCAATGTTTTCCTCACCAATGGGGATACAGTCACGTTCTGATCATTCGCTCTGCCTTTAGGGTCAATGTGGTGGGATGGAGAGAAAGGGGATGTCCTATCCCAAGGCTCCCCTTTTTTCCCTAATAGCGGAAGGAGGTTTGTATGACCGAGGAGAGTTCGGATTTCAAATTCAACTATTTTTTCGGACTGGTTAATCTCGTTGCCGTGTTTTTGATCGTATGGTTCCTCTGGTATATTTTTATGAATCCAAACACGGTCATGAAATTATATACGCCCATGTATGGCTTTTCATTGATCGTGGTATTTCTGTCGGGCATTATTCTCATGGCAAAGGTTCTGGAATGGCCTGCATGGTATAATCGACTATCCCAGAAAGACAACCCCATCGCCAAAGGGATACTGCTGACAATCATCGCTTTTTTATTAATGATCGGGTTGAATTACATCGTTTTCTGGGGGTTTATCGGAAAATTCGGTATCGCCTATTTCAGTCCGGATTCTATTGTGGCTTCCGGCGGCATTGGGGCGGAGCCTTTTGTGGCGCGCGAAAACGCCTCCACGGCCATTGTCTATTTTTTTACAGCATTTCTTTGGATGGCGCTGTTCTGGGGTCTTGGTTTCGGACGCTGGCCCTGGCAGAAGGACACTTATGGCGTACAGGCATGGTCCAAGTTATTTGCCATCGTTTTTTTTACAGTGCTTTTCTATATTTTTCTATTCCATTCCCATGTCTGCTATCTTTTTTATCCCGCGCAGGATAAAGCTGCCGTGACTCCCTGGTGGGAGGAATTGGCCGGTACCGGCAGCGCGTTTTTCAGCCTGGGGCTCATTTTGTGTACGCTTGTCTGGATCGTCTTTTCCGATCTTCTATGGGAGGGCAAACCATGGGACCGGTATGAAGTGGACGGTGAAAGCACGTTCGGCAAAGGTTTTGCCGTATTTTTCAGCACCCTGACCTTAGGCATCATCCTGATATTTATTCTGCTGATGATTTTTAATTATGTGTGGATGGAGCCGTTTGTGGGCGGTCAATATACCGACGGCCCGGACTGGCGATATATCCACGCCGGTGAAATTGCCGGTTTTTTTGTTTTAGCGGCATTTATCTGGAAAAACTATTTTAACAATTTCCCCAACTTTGACAGCCTGTGGCTGCGGGCTCTGATCCGAAGTATCATCGCTGTTGTCCTGGGATTGCTCATTTACTGGTTTTACTATTCACCGCTGGCCACCTTTTTTCTGGCCAAAGTGGAAGGTTTTGCCCAACCGGGGGATACTCCGCTGGTTTGGGCATTGCTGTTTTTAAGTATCATTCTGATACAGAGCGAATTCTTTGATGGATGGCCGTTAAAAAGAAAGAAGTAGACAGGCTGAACCATGACGGATAGCGGCAGACGGCGGTTTTTGAGCAAATATTTTCTGCATCAGGCGGGTCGGTGTTTGCAGGGATTTGAAGACGGCTTGGAGGAGGCGCGACAGAAAGCCGAGTTCGACCAATTCTTCGATTCCTATGAATCGAGCTATGCCCTGACACTGGCGTATCCGGATGATATTTTGCTTGAAACCGCGAGAAAGTACGATATCGAAACAGAAGGCCGTCCGAAAAAAGATATCGTGAAAGAACTTTTCATTAAAAAAGGAGGATTTTAATATCGAACTCGAAAGCTTTTTCAGAAGTCGGATCGAAGGGATGCTGATTGTTTCGTCCTGGAGCGAGCAATTCAGGGCCGATGTCGGTCTGAAGGCTTTCAGCCAGGTGTGGGGAGGCCCGCCTGCGTGGTACATCTGGCTGGCTGATGCACCCGGTGTTTATCATTTGGCGCTCATAGAAACCGAAGAAAAGAAACACAAAGGTAAGAATTTCTATAAAGCCGCTTTTGCCGTCAAATGTTATCCGTATCCTGATGGCGCATGTTATTCATCGTTTTCTTTCGTTGAACAAAAACTTATTCAAAGTCGCTTTTTCGATGAAACACATACACCGGTTTTTGAGTGCAGGGAAAAAATTCCTTCGGATCTTTTTAATGTAGCGGTGCTTACAATTACTATGGATGACGAGGCAAATATGTCCAGCTTCTGTGTTGAGACGCTGGACATCCTCCGAAGCCGCTATGCTTCTAAGACTAATCAGACCTTTCCCGTCCTGGATATTGCCCGAAAGTTTGTCGTGGACGAGATCGATCGGGACATACCGGGATTGGAAATCGCTTACCCCTTGTTTGACTGTTTAATGTGCCTGTATGCCAATGCCGGCAAACAGGCACCCGTTCAGGTTCAATGTTCCAGAACACCAGGTTTTGAAGTCATTATAGAACGTGGCAAAGTGAGTGCCCAACTGAATAAAGCCATCAACGGTTACAGGTTGACCGTCCATTATGCCGTAGCTGATTGTTATGAGCAGATAAATACTGAACCCATGCAGTTCGATATCGAAGAATGCGGAGAAGCGCCTTTCTACAAGCGAACATTTCCCTGTGGTCATTTTCATGATGAAGAAGTGGATGGAAACCTGCCGATAACCATCAACAAGAATTGGTGGTCCCTTGCGCATAGGCACTATGTGTCCGAATTAGCCTCGTCCTGCGGCTGTCACTGATAAAAGTAACTTTATGAATAGCGTGCAAATACAAATGCTATTTGCGCTAAGAATAAAGACTCTTTAAAATGACAAAGATTGCCATCCCGACATTTCAAAAGCGGGTATCACCGGTATTTGATACATGCAAGCATATGCTGGTGATCAATTGTAAAAATGGATCTGAAGTCGGTCGCGAAAGTATCTTCCTCGACAATATGACCTTGAATGAAAGGTGTCGTATTTTCGAAAATCTGGGAGTTTCCGTTATTATTTGTGGTGGTATCAGCGAGGCTTTCGGGAAAATTCTCAAGCGCGTCAAGATCGAATTGACCAACGGAATCGCCGGCGAGGTCGAGGACGTGCTATCGGCGTATTTGGGTGGCTGCCTGGATACACCGAAATTCTACATGCCGGGTTTTAACCCAAACGACGAGCGGAAGTAAACGCTTTCTTCATATCGACGATGTCTTGCGGTACCAATGCTGGTTCAACCGTTGCACCGGCAGCCATGGCTTTACGGCCATTCGACATCGCTCTTCATACGCGTTTCCATCAGCAGCGATACCCAATTTGATCAAGTACTGCGTTCTTCATCAAGCGGCCGTGCCTTCCTTGAATACCTTTACTGCGAGAGTGAACACAAATACCGCGTGTAGATGGAAGCGTCTTGCCTAAAATTGATCGGGTTCTATTTTTTGCCTTGGATATACCGAACAAGGATTGGTTGAATGAACGACATATTATGTGGTAGCTTGAAACATTCGTTTGCTTCCAACTTTATAGAATGACCCAACTTGACGATAGTGGAGATTGGTGCAAACAAAAATAGGGGTGGCATAAATGCCGGCTCAGGTGAACTTTATCCAACTTTTGTGACTAAGATGCGAGTGATCTTAATTTTTCTATTATTGCTTCCCACGCTCGTTTTGGCTGAAGAACCAATGCGTTTTGTGTATTATGACGATTATCGACCGCGTTCATGGAATGAAAATGGCAAAGTTCGCGGCATCCTTGTTGATATTGTAGATGAGGCCGTTGGCAAACGATTGGGCATTCCAGTTTCCCATTTTGGATATCCGTTGAAGCGTGCTCAACAAATGGTAAAAACTGGTCTGGCCGATGCGTTTGTTACCCTGCCAACCCAAGAGCGTCGCAGCTACACAGTGGTTGGAAATGAACCCATCATCGTATTTACACTTAAACTTGCTACTCGGCAAAATCATCCAAAAATCAGCGAAATAGAACAAATCACGACCATTGAGCAACTTAAAGATTATACGATCGTAGACTATCTCGGAGACGGATGGGCCCAGCAGCATTTAAAAAATATGAATGTCCACTGGCTATCGGATATCGATAGTATCTTCCCTTTTTTAATTCAAGGTCGCGCGGATGTTGTTATTTTATCCACACGGACTATTTTTGAAATGCACCGCCAAGGCTACGATCCTCTGATTAAAATTTTCCCTCATAATTTATCTTCAGTATCCTTTTATTTGTGTGTGGGCAAACATTCGTCATACAAAGACAGAATCGATGAAATTGACAGCGTCCTTAAAGAAATGCGTGGGGATGGAGTTATTGATCGAATCGAAAATGGGTATTACAAGTGAACGTCAACAGGCGAACTTAGTCAGCGTTTCGTTCCAGCTATGTCGCTTTATTTATCGTTAGAATAAAAATCCGAACCCACATCATATTTCGATAACCGAACAGTGAGGAAGATGGCCGGTCACCACCTGGTAATCCGTATCTTGAGCGGTACGTATTCACGGGGTTGAAATGCCTAATGTGCTGCAACTGCCTGACCAGTAAGCGTTTACAGGGTGCCGCAGATGTGAGGCGCCGGGCACGCCGACGTATTGGTCATACTTCAAGTGCCCGGGAACAAAGCAGATGCGGTACCCTGTGAACGCTTACCTTGAGCGCTTGCCCCAACGTGGAGTTCAGCAGAAGCCAAGGCTGTGACCCTGGCACGCCACCCGGCCCTGGATTTCTGGCGAAATGACAGGTTGGGGCAAGATAAACGTTGACAAAAAACCACGTACTTGTACAACATACTGTACAGGAGGTAACGACATGGAAGCCATAACCTATACCGCTGCAAGGCAAAACCTTGCGAAAACAATGGAAAAAGTTTGCAGAGACCGCGCCCCGATAATTGTGACACGAAAATCGTCGGAATCGGTGGTCATTATGTCCCTTGAGGACTTTGAAGCCCTTGAAGAGACAGCCTACCTGTTGCGGTCACCAAAAAACACCAGACGTCTGATCGAATCGGTCGCCCAGCTCGAAAATGGCAAAGGAAATGAAAAGGAACTTATAGAGTGAGGCTCATCTTCTCAGATCATGCCTGGGACGATTACCTCTATTGGCAAAAAACGGTAAAAAAAATCCTTCGCCGTATCAACACCCTCATTAAAGAAACAAAACGCAGCCCTTTTGAGGGTGTTGGCAAACCTGAACCATTGAAACATGCCCTATCCGGATACTGGTCCAGGCGGATAAATGACGAACATCGATTCGTTTATAAAGTTTCAGAAGATGCGATTCTCATTGCCCAACTGAGATATCACTACTGACCCTTCATTTTTGTCCCACGCTGCAACTAACCGGTACAAATGGAGCGCAGCGGAATTTGCATCCGAGTTAATTTGCTTGTTGAATTCTATATTGATTTGAACCACTCAGTATCAACTGAAATTTTTTCAACCATTTCCTTCTTTATTCCAAGGCCCAATTCCTTCAGCTTGTCAGCGAGTTGGTCTCCATCAACGAGGTCGATTGGTGGCGCACCGTCTCTTGTAGCCTCTCGGATGGCATCTCGAGTAAAAGTGCCTGTTGTAATAAACAGCCCCTTGTCAGCCCGTCCTATCATTGCGCCCCTGAAATCACGGATATCTGAAGCGGTGACAGTACCTTTATATTTTTTGCACTGAAAAATTACGTGAAAACTTAGCAAGCCACTTAATCGCATTATGCCTTTACCGTCGATGCCGCCATCGCCAGAACGACCGGTTACTTCAACCTGTACAAAACCAGACTCTCTTAAAATCCTTTTTGCCAATCTTTCAAAAGCATCTGGTGATATTTCATGTATGAGGACATGATGGAGGCTGCTGCGCCAGGACTCAGCCTCATCTGGAATTTCAATATCTGTATCTGTGTCTTCTTCAGATGCTTTTTCTTTTTCGACAGCTTCTTTCTGTTTTTTGTGTTCGTCTCGTACTGTTTTTACAACGACTTGAGAATCAACCGATTTCACATCACGTTTTTCTGGAACAATTAGCCAAATACCCCTATCTGAATTTTCCAATATGCCATATTTTTTTAAATAAGTGCGAGCCCATGCTAAACGATATTCGATCTCCGTTTGACTACTTTTTTCCGGATTATGCGGTATATTCAAAACCTCTTCGGGCAATTCAGATAATTCCGAAACTTTTTGTGCGATCTCTTCAATAGAACCAGAACCGCCTAACTCATGAAGGGCTGCGAGAAGTGGGTTCATAAGTTCATGGTATTTCGGCATCTGGTTATGACTTTTCATCGAATTTCCACCTTATTTGCTGATGTATAACGTTCGGCATAACCGGACGGGGACGCAGTTTGGCCCCGGTCCGAGTTTATGCCGTGGTGAGGGCTAAAAATTTTTGCTGTTTTCTATTTCATGCAAACTGTCGTCAAACCAATCACGCCATTTTTTTATTGGTTCAATCAGCCTTTCGTTTCCGCCAGCACCTCCTGCACCCAACTCAAAGCCGCAATCGTGTTGGGAAAGCCGGTTGTGGTCATTGCCAGAAGAATGGCATGTTCTACCTCTTCAACCGTTGCGCCGGCAGCCATGGCCTTGCGGGTATTCGACATCACGCCCCCACGCGAGTTTGCCCCCGCAGCGATGCCCAATTTGATCAGGTCCTGGGTTTTCTCGTCCAGGGGCCCCGCCTCCCGGGTTGCCTTGCCGAGCTGTTTGAAATGGTTGAAGACTTCAGGGAACCGTTCCTGGAATTTCTGGTAGACCTGGGGAAGATACATGTCGTCTCCTTTCGTTTTTATCCTATGTTTTTATCCGGCGGCCGGAAAAGTGAGAACGAAGGCGGTGCCGCCATGGATGCCGCTGCCGATCCGGATGGTGCCGCCGTAATCCTCGACGATCTCATTGGTGATGGACAGCCCCAGCCCCATGCCTTCGCCCATCTGCTTGGTGGTAAAAAAAGCTTCGAAGATCCGATCCTTGACCGTTTCCGAAATGCCCACTCCGGTGTCGGATACGGTCAGGCGAACGTGCCTGTTGTCCTGTTTACTGGCGATGCGGATGCAATGATCGAGGTCGTCGTCGCCGTTTTCCTGCCGCTGAACGATGGCATCGCGCGCGTTGGTGAGCAGGTTGAAAATCACCTGCTCCAAGCGATTGTTGTGGGCCATTACCGGAGCGATTCCGTCTGCAAGCTCAAGGTCCAGGCGAATGTTCTGCAGGGTCAACTGCCGGCCGATGATCTCCAGAACGCTCCGCACACAGTCGTTAATCTGCACCTGGTTCTTGCTGAAATCCGATTTGCGTCCGAAATCCCGCAGCCGCTGAATGATGGCCACGGCACGATCCACCTGTCCGCTGATTTCCGCCACCACGTGCAACAGGTCCGCTTTGGGGATCTCCTTTCCGGACTGGACCATGAATTCCAGAAATTCGCTGCCCATTTTTATGGCGTTGAGGGGTTGGTTGACTTCGTGGGCGATGCCGGCGGACATCTCCCCCAGGGTGGTCATTTTGCTGGCCTGAATCAGTTGGCTGTCCTTTTCCACCATTTCGCTGATGTCCGTGGTGGCCACAATCAGGGCATCAACGGAGCCATAGCGGGCCGGGATGGCATGCACGTTGACGTGGATGGGGCTGCCGCCCTTTTTCGTATATTGTACCTTGGAGATGGCCACTTCTTCGTTTTTACCGCCGATGCGCTGCCGGCCCGAATCGTCAATGGGGCCCAAGTCCGAAAAGGGCCGTCCGATAAGTTCTTCCCGGGCGTAGCCGAACACGGCTTCGGCCCTGGGGTTGGCATCCAGAATACGGTGCCGGTCCTGATCCAGAGCGAAAATGGGGTTTGGGCCGCTGTTGAACAGGGACCGGTATTTGGCCTCGGACTCCTGAAGGCGAACCTGGGACTCTTTGATCCGCTGGGCCATGTTCATGAAGGAACTGGCCAGCTGGCGGACCTCGTCTTCGCCGCCCATGCGATCTTCCAAGGGAACGGAAAAATTGAAATTCCCCCGGCTGATTTCATCGGAAACCCGGGTAAGCTGCGAAATCGGGCGGGTGATATAGCGCGCCAGGCCGTGGCTGATGACGAAAAAGATGATGGTTACCGTGGAAACAAACCCCAAAAATGTGGTGCGCAGTTTTCCGATCAACTGATCGATATGGTTTTTATCCACCCCCAGATGAACGGTTCCGATCCGGTAGATTCCCTCCAGCACCGGGATGGCGACATCATAAACGGAGCTGCCCGTCATCTTCAGCAAACGGATGGCGTTGGGCCGATCGGGCGGCAGGGGGTTGGCATCGGTCAGGCCCTGGGGAAAAGGATGGGTGAAGGTGTGGGCCAGCACGCGGTCCTTTTTGTCCTGTATGTAGACATAGACGATGAGAAGCTTGCGTTCGCCCAGGCGGGCGTCGAACAGGAGGCTGGTGAGCTGTGGAATATCTTCCGTCAGAATAGGCCCCCGACAACTCTCGGCGATGCTCTGGCCGATTCCCAACCCCCGCCGTTTGAGTTCGGATGTCAGGCTGGAGATAAGCACCCATCGGGTAAAAAGGGCGATCAACACGCTGATGAGAAGAATCACCAATGTGATGGAGAAGAAGATTTTGTTCTTCAAAGAGGAGCGTTTTATCTTTTCCAGTGGCATAGGGCTCCAGGTGAGGGGCTCGCTCTTTTCCGGTGTTTTGATCAACGATGTTCAAACCGGTCAATGCCGGGTCTATGAACGAAACCCTCAGTCTTCCAGCAGGACGAACCGACCGCCCTCTATCTTCGTAAAATAAACCCGCTCCAGGCCCTGATGGTCCAGGGAACTGAAGGAAAGCGGATTGGCGATGCCCAGATCGTAGTCCCGAATGGACTCGATGGCCCGGACAAAGGATTCACGGTCCAATTGCCGGCCGGCCCGCCTCAGCCCTTCCACCAGCACGCGGGCGTTGATATACCCCTCGAGGCCGACAAAATTGGGGCGGTCTTCCGGATAATAGGCCGCCAGAAGCTTGACGTATTCTTCGGCCCCCCAAAGTGGTTTGTCCTCCCCGATGGTTTCGGGAGGCGGCACCACCTGAGAGACAATTACGCCTTCTCCGTTTTCGCCCAGCAGGCGGGCCAGTGCATCCGCGCCCACGAAAGAGACATTGTAAAACACCGGATCATAGCCGTCTTGCCTGGCCATGCGGATAAACTTGGCGCAGGGTTCGTAGGTGCCGATCATTACCACGGAACGCGCACCGCTGGCGCGGATACGGTCCAGGCCGGCTTCCACATCCAGGGTGCCCCGGACATAACTGCCATTGGCCACCGGCACCAGACCGAAGGCCTTCAATGCCAGTTCGGTACCCCGCAATCCGTCGAATCCATAGGCGTCGTACTGGTAGAAAACGGCGATCTCACTGATGTTCAGGCGTTTGACCAGGTAGCGGACGGCGGCGGCGGTTTCCTGGTAGTAAGACGCCCGGACATTGATCAAATAGGGATTTAACGGTTCCCGCAGGGCATTCGCGCCGGTGAACATCCCGACCAGGGGGATGCGGGCTTCTTCGATCAGGGGAAGCACCCTGACGGTGGTGGGCGTGCCCACGTAGCAAAAAAGGGCAAAGACGCGGTCTTCGATGAGCAGGCGCTGGGTGTTCACCAGGCAGTGGGGCGGATCATAGCCGTCGTCGTAGGCCACGACCCGGATGCGGCGGCCGTTGACGCCGCCGGCGGTATTGATGTGCCGCAGATAAGCCATGGCTCCGTGCAGGGTCTGGGTGCCCAGATATCCGGCGTGCCCTCCCAGGGCCAGTGATGAGCCGATCAGAATTTCGTCATCGGTAATGCCGGTTTGCAGATCGGCCGTCAACTGATCCCTGGCAGCGTCCTGGCAGGCGCAAAGGAGCAGAACAGCGGTCAGGGCAATCCATAGAATGATGAATCGGGTATGGTTGTTTTTCATTGGAATTGCAGCGCAGATATCGGACTTTCTGCGAAATCGTTATCCCATGAATCCGGTGTAAAGGAACACCCCATAGGCAATGGTCAGCAATGCCCCCATGAAGCGGGGAAGCCGGCCGACGATGGCGACGAAAAAGAGATGCAGCAGTCCGGCCCCGAGAATCACCAGGATGCCCAGAACCATCCGGTCCGGCACCTGGATGACGGAAAATAGGGCAAAAAGGCCGATGCACATGGGGATGCAGATATGACCGTCTCCCACCTGGGAGCTGTAAACGATGTCCGCCCGCCGGGCCCAGGCATAGTACATCGCCAGAACCGCGTTGGGCAGCACCATGAGGCAGCCGCTGAGAATGCCCAACTGATCGTAGAGAATAAAGCCGGGACCCAGGGCCATGACCCAGGCCACCAGGCGGTCGATTCCGGAAAGCACGCCGGCCCCCAGAATGACCACCAGCAGGACGTCCACGAAAACGGTCCACGGCAGCGAGCGCCGCTGGTGGATGTTGTATTTGAGAACGTCGAATACGTGCAGGACCTGCCAGAAGAGAAAAAGGCCCACCAGCACCAGACCGTCGCCGAAATCCAGGCGGCCGTCGCGTCCCAATGCCCACAAGGCGCCGGTGAAAAAGAACAGGGCCACGAGGGTGAGCATCAAGGACAGGGTGTTGAGCTGCTGGAGTTTGGACGCGGAAGGGCGCACATTGCGTACAGACCGGTTGGGCAGGACGTTCAGACCCCAGATCAGGGCCGGCAAACCGATGAGCAGGGTCAGGTTGGTGACATTGTTGACGATGCAGTTTTCGACGATGACTGCACCGCTGCCGCCCTGGCGGCCCAGGGAATAGGCAAACACCAGATTGGGAAACCCGGAGGCGTAGGGCATGACCAGCGTGCCCAGCACGGTGCCTTCGAGGCCCTTGCGCTCCAATACGTTGAGGCGGTAGACCATGAGCATGGAGCAGGCTAGGAACAGGGCTAGTGAAAACCAGGGGTCCAGGGCCGAAAAAAACCGCCACAGTCCGTCCAGCCGCGCAAGACCCGCCTTAAGATTGGCCGACATCGCGTTGAGGATGCCCAAAAGGGAGTCGAGAAAGCCGGTGTCATTCATGGGGATGCCCGGCCACCAGTTCCTTCCATCGATCATCCAACACTTTCAACTCCCGGACGAGAACTTCCAGCGTGTCCACATCAGTGCGGGGAATGTCCAATCTTTCCGCATAGGTATAGATTTTCTGCTTTTCAGGCAGGGTGAAGTTGCCGTCCATGGAGGCGATCATGATGGCATCTTTGAGAACGCGCATGGCGGTCAGGCGGGAGACCTTATGGGTGCCGATGTCGAAATCCGGGTCCGTTTCATGCAGGACTTTCTGGTAGTTGACGCCCATCTGGATGGCCTGCCTGCGGATGAAGCGGTACTCCGGCGGGCCGTTTTCCTTGTCGGCCCGGGCAATGGTGATCAGCATTTTTACATAGGTTTCGCGGTCGAATGAAGCGGAGCTTTTTTCCTGACTGGCGCCTGACATGCCTTTCCTCCCCCTGCCGGTGTTGGATAGATGATACTGGATGAACAGGATCGATCGAGCAATGCAATGGCAATCAACTAAATTAACCGTTTTCTATACCACATTCTGCCCATCGTTGCATAAAAAACATTTTAAAATTATTATACACATTTGAAATGATTGATGAATAAAGCCATCAAGCCGCAGCGGTTGCCAATTGCGCCGAATTGTGATTTGAAAACCGCTTTCCCGTAAGAGAGAAAGAGCGTCCATGGCCGCAAGCGACATCCGGAAAATTCCATACAATTACACCAGCGCCGACGACAGTCAGATCGTGCGCCTGCTCATCGGCGACCAGGGATACCGGCGCCTGCAGAAAAGCCGGCTGCTGAAAAGTAGCGGTCCGGCCCTGCACCCCCTGATGCGTTTTTTCGGCGACATGTTCATGCTCCGGCGCAATCCCTTCGTGCGCAACGAACTGATCGTTTCCCCCCGCCGCCATCGACGGTTTTTCGAGGCCGCAGCCCTGGATCTGGAAATGGCGGCCGCTGCCGTGCCCGATCAATCTGACGGGTATCCCGAAGGATCGACGGTGCTGGAGGACTGCCGCCGCTGCCTGGAAGCGACCGATACCGGCATCCGGAAGATTGGCGACCGCCAGCGGCGGATTCACAAACGCCTGGCCGCGCTGATCGGCAGGGACAACATTTTCACTGACCCGTTCACGCTCAACGCCCATGTGACCGACGCCACCAACTGGCGCCTGCACCTGCCGCTGGCCGTGGTGCGCCCCAACCGGGAAGATCAGGTTCCGGAATTGATCCGGGTTCTTGGCGCCGACGGCTTCAAGGTCATTCCCCGGGGTGGGGGCACCGGCTTGACCGGCGGCAGCGTGCCCCTGGACAACGGATGCGTGATCGTCAACACCGAGGGCCTCAACCGCATCCACGGCATCGAAACCGTTGAAATGGAGACCGCACAAGGCCGGCAGGCAGTTCCCGTCATTCACCTGGAGGCCGGGGTGATCACCCAGGCGGCCATGACCGCCGCCAAGGAACAGGGCCTGGTCTTTGCCACCGATCCGACCAGCGCCTGGGCTTGCACCATCGGGGGCAATATCGCCGAAAATGCCGGCGGCAAGACCGCCGTGCTCTGGGGCACGGCCATCGACAACCTGCTTTCCTTTTCCATCGCCATGCCCGACGGCCGGCTGTACACGGTCCGGCGAAGCGCGCACAGCCTGCGCCGCATCCGGCCCGAAGACCGCATCGATTTCGATGTGCTGGACGATGCCGGCGCCATTGTGCGCAAGATCTCCCTGGACGGGCTTCAGATCCGGCAGGCCGGTCTGGGCAAGGACATCACCAACAAGGCCCTGTCCGGATTGCCCGGCATCCAGAAAGAGGGCACCGACGGCATCATCACGTCGGCCCGCTTCATTCTTCACCGGGCCTACGAAGAGAAAGCCACCTGCTGCCTGGAGTTCTTTGGCGCGGACATGGACGAGGCCAGCCGGGCCATTGCCGCCATCTGCGAGGCGTTCGCCAACCGGGGAGAAGAAACCCTCATGGCCCTGGAGCATTTCGACGACGCCTACGTGCGGGCCATCGGGTACAAGGTCAAGGCCCCCCGCCAGGATCAACCCAAGGCGGTGCTGCTCATGGACATGGTGGGGCATGACCGCGCCCAGATTGAACGGGGGCTGGTGCGGCTCAAGCAGTTGATGTCGCTCTACCCCAACACCCATCTGTTCGTGGCCGATTCCGAGAGCGAAGCCGAGCGCTTCTGGCGGGACCGCAAACGGCTGGGGGCCATCGCCCGCCGGACCCGGTCGTTCAAGCTCAACGAAGACATCGTGCTGCCCATCGACGCCCTGGCCGAGTTCGCCCAGTTCGCCGACGACGTCAACGCCGAGGAGCAGCGTCGCAACCAGAAGGACCTGGTGTTTCGCCTGGGCGCCCACCTGGAAACGGCCCAGCCCCTGGAAGACCCCGAGTGGCTGGCCGCCAAACTGCCTGCCGCCAAGGAGTTGTTCATGGCTGCCCTGGAGCGCCTCCGGCTGGCCGGCAAGCACCACCTCCAGGAGGAAACCCACATCCGGCGGCTCAAGGACGAGCTGGCCGAGCTGTTCAGCGGCTACGTCAAGATCAACCGTGAGATCGAGGAGATTTACGCGGATACGCGCTCGCGCCTGATCGTCATCGCCACCCACATGCATGCCGGGGACGGCAATATCCACGTCAATATCCCGGTGTTCTCCAATGACCGGGAGATGATGATCCGGGCCGCCGAAACCGCCGATGCGGTCATGGCCAAAGCGGTAGAACTGGACGGCGTCGTCAGCGGGGAGCACGGCATCGGGTTCACCAAGTTCAAGTATCTCGATCCGGACCGCCTCGAAGAACTGGCCCGCTATCGGGAGCAGGTGGACCCGGACGGGATCATGAATCCGGGCAAGCTCAGCGATCCGCAGGCGCCGAGGCTGGTCTTCGCCCCTTCGTTCAACCTGCTGGAACTGGAGGCCAATATCCTGCGCCATGCCGAACTGGAGGCCCTGGCCGAGAAGATTTCCGGCTGCGTGCGCTGCGGCCGTTGCAAGACCCCCTGCTGCGTGTTCCATCCCGGAGAAAACCTGTTTTACCACCCGCGCAACAAGAACCTGGCCGTGGTGGCCCTTATCGAGGCGATTTTGTACGAGACCCAGCGCTTTCGCTCCACCGGGCTCAACGCCTTGAAATATCTGGGCCAGGTGGCCGACCACTGCACTATCTGCCACAAATGCCAGCCGCCCTGCCCGGTGGATATCGACAGCGGCGAGGTCGCGATCCTGGAGCGCAGGATTCTCGCCGCCCGCCGCTATCGCAAAACCAAAGCGGCCACCGGCATGGCTTTGACATACCTGGACAGCCGTTCTCCGATGTTCAATGCCGTGGTGCGGCCCACGGCCCTGTGGGCGGGCAGCCGGCTCCAGCGGGCCGGCGCCTGGATGCTCCGGCATCTGTCGGGTGCACGAACGCCGCGGCCGGCGGACCGGCTGGCCTTGCTGCGCACCCCCATGCCGCCGGTGCCTGCCGGAACCCTTTTCGACCGCCTGCCGGCTTGCGGCAGGAATCAGGCGGTGATCGTCGAACCGTCCGGCGACGTCGGGCACACGGTTTTCTATTTTCCCGGCTGCGGTTCCGAGCGCCTCTATTCACGGGTGGCCTTGGCCGCCATCCATGTTCTGCTGTCCACGGGCGCCCGCGTGATCCTGCCGCCGCCGTTTCTGTGCTGCGGTTTCCCGGCGCGGGTCAACGCCAAAACCGATCTGCACCGCCGCCAGGCCATGCGCACGGCGGTGATTCTGAACCAGATCCGTGAGCGGCTCGGCCATTTGCGCTTCGATGCCCTGGCTGTCAGCTGCGGCACCTGCATGGAATCCCTGGTCGACATGCAGGCCGCCGCCATGTTCGGCTGTCCGATTGTCGATGTCAGCCGGCTGGCCGTGGAGCATGGCCTTTCGGTCGGGATTCCGGGACCCCGGATGTATCATGCGCCCTGCCACGATTCCCTGGAGGGGGAGGGAGAAGTCTTGTTGGGCCGCCTGGGAAGCCCGGTAGTCGCCGTGCCCCACTGCTGCGGCGAGGCCGGGACCCTGGCCCTGAGCCGGCCCGATATCGCCGCGGCCATGCGGGCGCGGAAACAGGATGCCCTGCGGGACGCGATGGGCGAGTCGTCGCAAACCGAGAAGATCGTTCTCACCAATTGCCCTTCCTGCCTTTCCGGTCTCGGTCGGCAGGAAATCCTTGGAATCCGGGTTCGGCACCTGGCCGAAGAACTGGCCATGGGGCTGGACGGAGAGAAATGGCCCGATCAAACGCCTGCGTGGCGCAAGCGGGCGCGGACCGTCGACTTTTAAGACCATGAGGCTTTCATGAAAATCGAGCAGACATCCATTGTGGAATACGAAGAGGTGGATACGCATTTTCGCATGAAGCTGCCGGCGCTGTTCCAGCGGTTTCAGCGAGCGGCCCTGCACCATTCGGATTCGGTGGGCCTGGATACCCAGACCATGGTCGCGGCCGGTGCGGTCTGGATCCTGAACCGGATACGGGTAAAGATCCAGCGGATGCCCGGATACCGGGAACCGCTCACCGTGAGAACCTGGCATAAAGGTTCGGCCGGATTCCGGGCCGGCAGGGATTTTATCGTTTCATGCGGGGATGAGCAGGTTGCCGCCGCCGCCAGCCAATGGCTCTACTACGATATCGGCCGCAAACGCATTGCCAAGATTCCGGAGAAGGTATCGGCGCCTTACACCGACGAGCCGGACGAAGCACTGGAATCCGGCGCCATCGATTTTGCCGTGGACAAGACCTTCGAGCCGGAACAGACGCTGACCCTTACCACCCGCGAGGGAGATTACGATCCCAACGGCCACGTGAACAATACGGTCTATCTGGATTACCTGGACACGCTGGTCAACCGTTCGGGCGTGGCCGACGGCAGCATCGGAGAAGTGGGCATCCAGTACTTGAAGGAGATCGACCGGGATGTCCAGGCTGTTCAGGGCGGGCTGGTCAAGGACAACGATACGATCCGTTTCCGGTTTTTTCAGCAGGGAACGGTCTTTGCCGCCGGTTTTGTCCGCACGGCAGAGACACTTTGAATGGAAGCGAGTATTGCAAGCGGGCCGATCCAGGGGCTGCGTTAATGCGACGTACTTTCGACACCCCTGTTAATAGTTTTACGTGCAATTAATTTTTGCCTTTACGGTTTGATAAAGACTTCCGGGTCAACTCCCATAGCCTGTAGAAATTCCAGCTGAACAGGCTTTAACGGCCTGACCAGTTGTCTTCGTTTTCCTGATTTCGCTACCAGTATGCTTAAGAATTTCGTCGTCATCATGAAAGAGGTCGGTCGCTTGGTCGGGCGATTTTTCCAGCCGCTGATTTCGCTTTTCGTTCTTTCCAGATGTTGACGCATACAGCGCTCCATCAAGCGCCAAATCAGAAGTGCGATTACAAGGATCAAACCAAGCACTTCGATACGTTTCGGCTTTTTCAAAAAGATGGAGTTGACGATTACCGGGTCTTTCAAAAATCCGAAGTTTTGTTCGATACCGCTCTGGTTCTTATACAACTCCAAAAGAGTAACGGCGGGCCATTGGACCTGCTCCTTGGTCCCGGACAGGTTGGTTAATAAAACAAAGCATCCGGCCTCAAGACGCAAGGGAGTGATTGCATCCGTATCCTTTTCAATCTTGACATCAAGAAGATATTCGTAACCGATGGGCGTACGTGGTTTTCCTTTGGCGGGTCTTCCCCGGCGATATTTGGCCTTTTCCCTGATTTCATACCGTAGTCTGTGATAGCTGTTTGGGGTGGCTTTACCGATCTTTTCTGCTGCAGCCTCGGCATCGGCCCGGCAATAAAAGGGACCTGCGTTAATCTTTTTGCCGTGGGTTTCCAGATCTTTGCGTTTTTGCTCAAGCAATCGATCAATACGCTTATGGCGACGTTTGTCATGAGCGGAAGAGTGCACAACGATGGCGCGGTAGGTTTCACCATAGAGCTCTACGGTGGTTTCAAATCCACGGTAAATCGCAGCAGGGCGTTTTTTCGTAGCCGGTGTCTGATTGAGTTCGCCAAAATCAATCCAATTCTCGGCGATAACGGCCTCGGAGATGGCACGGCTACACTCCTTGTAGGTGGCTGGCAGCCGGGTCAGGAATTTTACGTTTTTATCTCTCGATTTTTCGAGATTGTCCGGCGTGACAAAAGCCGAGTCCGCTACGTATACGAAGGCTCCCGGTTTAAGCCCGTGCCGGGCCATGTGCTTTGAGACGCCTCCTAAAAGTTCGTTGTTCAACGTTTTATCCGAAGCGTTGCCGTCTTCGGTGGTCCCCAAGATGGGGATGTTCCGATCCACGCACAGCATTGAAACGATAAACTGCTTCAGATCCGGACGCTTGTCCTTGCTGTGACCATAGGTGATTTTAAGTGGTGGATCGACAAAGTCATAATCTCCGAAAACACTGATGGAGGTGGTATCGAAATGTAAACGACGGGGATCGACGTCAAACACGCCAATGGCATTTTGAGCGATCTGCGAGAACACCTTTTGTGTGCCGGTGTCGAAGATCTTGTCCAGCACACGGCCAATATTGTAGTCACAGAAAAGTTCCGGTTTGACATCGCAACCCAACATCAATTCAGTGTCCTTCTCCTGAAAGAATTCTTCCATCCGGTACAAAGGGGTTCTTCCCGAAAGTGTGTCCAACACCATGGCCAGAATAGCGACTCCCGGTGAGAGTTCCATTTCGCTGTCAACCAGGGTGTCCAGTGTCTCGACCAGCTCAATCTTTTTGGCGAAGTCTTTGATGATCGGCAGATGGCCGACTTCTGAAAATGTCAGATTATCGGGAACCAGATTCTCCATTTTGCCCTCCCTAAGCTCATATTGAACACGTGAGGGCATAACTATCAGATATTATTAACAAAGTCTAGGCATAAACATTTAACGTAATATCAATACGTTAAAGCCTATAACGTTCCAGGCTCATTGGGAAATAAATTCAGTTCGTTTCAAGGAAAAGGGGTGTCGAAAGTATGATGCGAAACGGCAGGTTCGGCCACTAAGGGCTCGCGCAAAAATAAATTCACATTTTCGTCGTCGATTCATCCCGCCCGACGGCGTTGCGAAAACGTCGGAATATTCCAAATATGCCTTACGTTCTCGCGCCTTGTCAGACGGGCGACTCAACACCCAATTCTGCGAATTTATTTTTGCGCGAACCCTAACCGGCAGCGGATTTATTCAATCGTTCAGCAAGCCAAATTTTAATAATCGACTGCCGTGGAACACCAAGACGCTTTGCTTCTTTGTCCAACGATTGAATCATCCATAGAGGGAAATCGACATTAACCCTTTTTTGCTCCTGGTTCGGCCGTCTTACTTTGGAGAGGTCAAGATGTTCTATAATGCTTTTCCCCTCATCGAATTTTTTATCTAGGTCTTTAGCTTTCATAAATCTCAATTTCCTCATTCCTGGCACGCCGTACTGAGATAATGCGTATGTTGCCATTGCGATAGGTAATAATCCCAGCCCAGTGTTTCTCGCCTATTTTGCCAAGTACCAGAAATCTCGCTTCATCAGTTGTTCTGGCTGGAATCTCTAATAAATCAATATCGTCCCAAAGCGCTTGGGCCGCAATAAAATCAATCCCGTGTTTTTTTTTATTGCTGTCTGATTTTTTCGGGTCAAATTCAAAATTCATGGTATATAAATTATACCAATTAGGTATTTATTGTCAACGCAACCGTATTGACCAATTGACTTTGCACTCAAATAGCGCTAATGTAGCTACAAAATGGCTATTCAGTTCCATGTGTTATACCCTCAAACATTTCACGTCATCATGCTCCCAAACTTCCGCCACATCGGATTTACCTGAGGTTTTCCGAAAGCGGGTGTCCGTGTAGACACCCATCGGGTTGATCGGTGTCGGGGGGACGGTTAGTCCCGCCTTTTTCCTGTTTCCATCATAACGTGTCATCCACTGCCCCCGGCACGTGGATTTTCGTTGGCGGCTGATGCAGCGATGCGTCGCCGCTTCGCTCCGGTCATCCCGCTCGCTTTTACAGATTCATGTCCGTAACGACGGGGTCACGGCGATTCGGGGAGGAACCGAGGCCGCCGGACAACAGAAAAGGGAGCGACAGCATGGAAGACAGTCCCACAGCCAATGCGGTTTCATGCCTGCCGGACCATCTGCATTTCGGTGACGTGATGGTTGTCGGTGGCGGAATCAGCGGCATCCAGGCAGCGCTGGATCTGGGCACCGCCGGCTTCAGGGTGATTCTGGTGGATACGGCGCCGACCATCGGCGGTCACATGGCCCAGTTGGACAAGACGTTTCCCACCAACGACTGCTCCATGTGCATCGAATCGCCCAAGTTCGTGGAATGCAACCGGCATCCCAATATCGAGATCATGACCTATGCCGAAGTCGTAAAGGTCGATGGCGAGGCGGGAGACTTTACCGTTACCCTGATGAAAAAGCCCCGCTACATCGTGGAGAGCCGCTGCACCGGCTGCACGGTTTGCGCGGAATACTGCCCGGCCACCTATCCGGATCCGTTTAATCAGGAGATATCGGCGAATAAGGCCATTCACATCTATTTTGCCCAGGCCATTCCGCTCAAGCCGTATATCGATCAAAGCTGCCTCTACCTGAAAAATCGATCCTGTCGAATCTGCGAATCCGTCTGTAAAACCGATGCCATCGATTTCAGCCAGACGGCAACGACGGTAACGGTCAATGTCGGGGCACTGATCCTGTCGCCGGGGTATGCGCCCTTCGATCCGAGGCTGCGGGAAGCGTATCGTTACGGCGAACTGGCCAACGTGGTCACCGCCATGGACTACGAACGGCTGCTGTGCGCCACAGGCCCTTACGAGGGGGAGATCCTGCGGCGTTCGGACAAACGCCATCCCCGCAACATCGCCTGGATCCAGTGTGTCGGTTCCCGCAAGGCGACTTCCGGGGAAAACAGCTACTGCTCGGCCGTGTGCTGCACCTATACCCAAAAGCAGGTCATTCTCACCAAGGATCACGACGCCGAGGCCCGCTGCACGGTTTTCCACAACGATATTCGCGCCTACGGCAAGGAGTTCGAACGGTTCTTCGAACGCGCCCGGCAGCTTCCGGGAGTCCGCTTCATCAGGAGTTATGCGTCGATTGCCGGGCAGAACCCGGATACCGGGGATGTCGCCATCCGCTATACGACTGCGGACAAGGGCGTGAAAGAGGAGACCTTCGATATGGTGGTCCTCTCCGTCGGGTTGGCCCCGCCGCGTGATTTCAACAAACTGGCCGGGATATTCGGCATCCAACTGAACGGCCATGGCTTCTGCCGAACAAACCCTTTCAACCCCATGGAAACCACGCGACCGGGAATATTCGTCGGCGGTGCCTTCCAGGGGCCCATGGACATTCCCGAGTCAGTGGTTACCGCCTCCGGCTGCGGCGCGCAGTGCGGCCAGCGGCTCGATTACCGGCGGGGGAACCTATCCAGCGACAGGGTCTATCCGCCGGAGCGGGACGTCTCGCGCGAGGAGCCCCGTATCGGCGTTTACGTCTGCCACTGCGGTGCTAACATCGGCCGCGTCGTGGATGTGCCGTCCACGGTCGATTATGCCCGCACCCTGCCCCATGTGGTTCACGCCGAGGAAAATCTTTTCATCTGCTCCACCGAAGCCGCCGCCATGCTGGCAGAAGATATCCGCGAACGGGGGCTGAATCGCGTAATCGTAGCCGCCTGCACCCCCCGGACCCATGAACCGCTGTTTCGCGACACGCTGCGGGAAGCGGGGATCAATCCTTACTATTTCGACATGGCCAACATCAGGGAGCATTGCTCCTGGGTCCATTCGAAAGAGGGATCGGCCGCCACCCGCAAAGCCAAGGACATCATTCGCATGTCGGTGGCCAGGGCCCATTTCCTCGAACCGCTCAAGGAATACGATCTGCCCATGGACAACCGGGCGCTGGTCGTGGGCGGCGGCATTGCCGGCCTGACTTGCGCGCTGAGCATCGCCGGGCAGGGACATGAGGTCTACCTGCTGGAAAAGGATTCCGAACTGGGAGGCATGGCCCGTCGGCTTCACACCACCCTGGAAGGCTTCGATGTCCAATCGCATCTGCGAGATCTCATCCGTGGCGTCTACCGGCACCCTTTGGTTCATGTTTACACGGATGCGGTCATTACCGATGCCGGCGGCTACGTGGGCAACTTCGTTACCCGAATCGAATCCGAACGGGGTTGCGCCGAGATTCGGCACGGTGCAACGGTTATCGCCGTGGGTGCCGATCTTCATCAACCCGCCGAATACCTGTACGGGCAGAATCCGCGGGTCGTCACCCAACTCCAACTGGAAGAGAAGATCGCCGCCGCCGATGCGGATCTTCGCACAGCGCAAAGTGTGGTGATGATCCAGTGTGTCGGGTGCCGCACCGCGGATCGGAATTATTGCAGCCGGATCTGCTGCAGCACGTCAATCAAGCAGGCATTACAGCTGAAGGTCCTGAATCCCGAAATGGACGTCACCATTCTCTTCCGGGATATGCGGACTTACGGATTCAAGGAGGATTTCTACCGAAAAGCGGCCGACAAGGGGGTGCGCTTTATCCGCTATACAACGGAGCGGATGCCTGCGGTGGAATCGGCCGGTACGGGCCAAGAATCGACGCTTCGGATTCGGGCGACCGATCCGATCCTGGACCGTGTGCTGGGCATCGACGCCGACTGGCTTGTGCTGGCGTCGGCCATCGTTCCCCGTTCCGACGCCAGGGAAACCGCCCAATGGTTCAAGGCGACTCTGGGCGCGGACGGCTTCTTCCAGGAGGCCCATGCCAAGCTGCGGCCCGTCGATTGCGGGGCCGAAGGCGTTTTTCTGTGCGGGACAGCGCACTACCCGAAGCTGATCGCCGAAACCATCAGCCAGGCATATGGCGCCGCCGGCCGCGCATTGACCCTGCTGGCCAACGATACGGTGGCCGCCTCCGGCTCCGTCTGTGAAGTGGATGAGGACCGGTGTCTGGGGTGCGGGATCTGTGTCAGCGCCTGTGCTTTCGGCGCCATCACGATCAAGAAGACCCGGCAGGGCGAAAAAGCGATGGTCAATCCGGTGCTTTGCAAAGGCGACGGACTTTGCAACGCCCGCTGTCCCACTGGGGCGATCCAGCTCAAACATTACACCGATGATGCACTGTTGAACCAGATCCGTGCGGCGCTCCGGCCGGAAATCGTCGTCAATCCATAAACCCTGAAGCGTGCGTAAGGAGAACTTGCCGCTATGAGTGCAAAGATCGCGTTGCCGCCAAAAATCGTCGGGATTATCTGCAATTGGTGCTGCTACGGGGGCGCGGATTTATGTGGCGTGTCGCGCTTTCAATATCCCCCGCATATCCGGCTGATCCGGGTGATGTGCTCCGCGAGGGCCGATATAAAGCACATTTTCCACGCCTTTTCCAACGGTGCCGACGGCATGCTCGTTGGGGGCTGTCATCTCGACGACTGCCACTACATTACCCACGGCAACTACGAGGCCATGAGCATGGTTCAACTGGCCAAAAAACTGCTTGCCCATGCGGGCGTCGATCCGCGACGGTTGCGGATCGAATGGGTCTCCGCCGGGGAAGGGATCCGCTTTGCCAATCTGATGAACGAATTCAGCCGCGAGATCGAAGGGCTGGGACCGCTCGGCCAGGCCGAGGGTGAAAAACCGGATGAATTGGAAGCGGGCCTGGCCGCAGTGACCCGCTTGATTCCGTATATCAAGCTGGTGAAAAAGGAGAAACTCTCCTTGCACCTGCGCGAGAATCCTGCGGCCTACGATGATCTTTACACCATGGACGAGATCGAAGAACTGCTCGGCAGTGTGCCGTCGTTTTATATCGATCCGGATCGTTGTCAGGCCTGTATGATCTGCAGCCGGCGGTGCCCCGTCAATGCCATCGACGGCAGGAAAAACCGCATTCATGTCATCGATCAAAAGCGATGCATCCACTGCGGCACCTGCCTCGATGTCTGCCCCCCGAAGTTCGGTGCCATCTGCACGATCGTGGACGAACCGGTTCCGCCGCCCCCTTTGGAGGAGAAACGCATGATCGCAAGAAAAGCGGCTTCTTAATTGCGAACGTGTATCACAGCCGCTCCGGCAACTGCTCCCGCGGCGTCCCTGGCGCCAACTACTCCCGATGAAACTCCCATTCGTAGGTGGTGCTGCCGGTGCTGTATTTCCCGGATCGGGGGATTTTGCATCTTCCGGCGGCCATGGTCGGGCCGGCGTCCGCGATCTCTTCGCAGCGCTTTTCGGCCGGCATCGTTGTGCTGATGGTCTCTTCGGTATGCCAGGTGTCGCTGCAGTCGCTGGTGGTATTCCGGTAGTAATCCTTTTTCTGGCAGGTGCGGTTGTGGGTGACCGTATAATGCATATCGATCACCGGCAAGGTCACGCGGGTCACCTTTTTGCTCTGGGGATCGATCTCGTAAGTGAGGTAATCGGCATCTTCCTGGTAGAGGCCGATGGGACCGCTTTGGGTCATGTTGGCGTAGGAGGCTTTAATCTCCCAGTCCAGTCCGGCGATGGATCGGCGCGCCTCGTAGGAGCTGCCCGAATTGGTGTAGTTGAATCGGCCGGGCACGATGCCGGCCAGTCGGTGTTTGAATCGGATGGGCGTCAGGCTGCCTTCCGCATAATAGACGCGAAACGGTTTATCCTCGAAATACATGTATACCGAAAAGGCCCGGCTGTTGTGGTTGCTTTGTTTTTCGATATGGCCGTCCTCTTCCTCATCCTGGTTGACATGCCCTTCATGGAAAACCTTCACGCTGGCCCACAGGGCATGGTCCACGATTCGAATGCGGCCTTCGCCGCCGCCTGTATTCTCACGTCCGAAGGGCAGCACATAGGGAAATTCGGCGGTCAATAGGGCGGTGCCCGTTTTGCCGCCGGCGATGAATTCCAGCTCCAGTTCGCCGTTGTCATCGGTCTGCGGCGGCGGTTTGACATCCAGCCGGCCCAGCGTAGCAAAGGGCGCAAAGATACGGACCTTGAGGGGCTGTCCGTCGCAGTCCACCAGGCGATAGGTCACCTTTACGGTATCGTGGGTCTTGATGAAGTCACGATCCGGCGTCACGGTGAGACCCTCCTCGTTCATGTAGATGGCCACGGCCGGACTCTCGCGGCGCTTGCGCCTTTCGAAATCGCGGATTTTCTCCATCAGGGGCATGAACTGCCGGGCAATCCGCTCGCCGTTATCGTGCCAATCCATCGAGGCATCGTAGGGTTCGGTTGCGGTAGCCACCACTTCCCGGGAATCAGCCGCCTGGACGCTGAGCGTGATGAAGTAATCGCGTTCCAGCAGCGGAATGGCGATGGAACCGGTGACGATGTAGTCCGCGTGGGTGATGCTGCCTTCGGGCGCCGCCATGCCGGCCATGCCGTATTGGAAGGCATGGCCGGCATCGGAGCCCTCCACCGCCATCTGGGCTTCGATGAAATTCAGGCAGGACTTGCTGGGATCGTCCTCGAACAGGGCTTCATAAACGCCGCCGCTGGCCAGATGCATCATGAACCAATCCCCGTAGCTGAGCATGGCATCCTGGGTGATGGGCGGGACGGTCACGGCAAAAACGGCGACATCCCGTTTCGGGCACTTACTGCATTCATAATCCGCCGCTGCCGGCATGGCTATGAGAAACGAAGCGGCGAAAACCATCAGAACTCCGATGAACGAACGATAATCGATCATGGTCGAGTCCTTTCTATTTCTTTGCGGCAGCGGCTTTTTTCACGTACAGGCCGCCCTGGGAAAGGTCGAATTCCACGGCCGTGATCAGGGCGGAGGCCGGGTAGGACAGCTCGAACGATTGGCCGTTGGGCACCTTGAGCGGGGCCGCTACCCGATCGGCGGGCTGTGGGGCGTTGCGGTGGAAAATCATCTGCCCGCGGGTCTCCTTGCCGTCGGCTGCATCGTCGGCGACCGTCAGGGTAAAATCCTCACCCTGCGCCAGAGACACGGTCTGGGAACTGCCTGCAACGATGTGCCATTCGGTCTGTTCGGCCCGGGCCGCGGACGCTTGTCCTGCCTGTCCGGGAGCGGGCCGGCAATCTGCCGGCAGGAGCAGCCGATCCGGGTCGATGGTGCCGCGACGGATGTCCAGCAGTTCGATATTCATTTGTGGAAAGCGGGGATTGACTACTTTGACGGGAATGGAGAGATTGTCGGCGAACCAGGCGGTCATCAGAAGGCCGCCTCCGCTGCGGTAATCGATCTGTTGGCAGTCGATCCCGTTGACGGCCGACCGCCCGCGGGTTTCCCGGGCATAAAACCCGGCGGTCGACCGGAACACCTCGATGGGATTCAAATCCAGGCTTTGGCGGTCCCGGGTAGCGACGTTTTGGCAGGTATTTGCCGACGGATCGATGATATACGTCTGGCCGCCGGGACCGTCTACCAGTAGCGCCAAAGGATTATCGTCCCGCTGGAAGTCGATCCGGTAGCGTTCGCCGGACGCGATCAGCCGGCCCTGGACCCGGCCGTTTTCTCCCATGCGGATGTCGGACTCGAAGGCGATCTCCTGCGAAGTGGCGGCCGTCGAACCTGCCAGGATGAGGAAAACGGCCAGGGCAAAACCGTGGAAACGATGCATGGCAACCTCCCGCTGCAACCTTTATTATCTTTTCTCGTAAAACCCGGAGCCGAAATCAGAACGAAGATTCCAAAAGCAATTTGATGCTGCGTGCCCTGCCACCTCCTTGAGCGTATGTTGGTTGGGCGGTTTTGAACCGGCAAATCATAACGATGGCCATTACAGTGGATTGATTTCTTTTTTCACTATGAATGGCTATCGTTTTCACTGCGAGAGGTATTGGTTGACCAAATAAAAAATATAATTGGGTTCGCTATAAAACTCCAGTTGTCTGGATAAACGCATCCAATTTGCCTGTCACCAGCTTCATTACGGTTCCGGTCGATTCTCAAGGGACAGGATAAATTGCCACTCGTTTTTGGACACCGGCATGATCGAAAGCCGGTTTCCCCTGCGCACCAGCGGCATGTTTTCAAGCGCTGCATGCGCCTTGAGTTCGGTCAGGGGAATGACCCGTTTGGTGTGTCGGAGATATTTGACGTCAACCATATACCAGCGCGGGTTGTTTGGGTCGCTTTTCTCATCGAAATACTTGCTGCCGGGTTCGAAGGCGGTGTGGTCCGGGTAGCCTTCGCGCACCACTTCCATCAATCCGACAATCCCCGGTACCTTGCAGTTGGAGTGATAAAAGAAAGCGCTGTCGCCGACTTTCATCGTATCGCGCATCATGTTGCGGGCCTGGTAATTGCGCACGCCGTCCCAGTGTTCCGTCCGGTTCGGCATCGATTTCAGATCATCGATGCCGAACACCGAAGGTTCGGATTTCATCAGCCAATAATTCATCGATTTCTCCGGAATTATTTAGAAGAATACTTTTCAAAATATGCTTTTTTTCATGCGTTCAACCGCAGGAATCTACTCGCCTGTCATCGCTTCGGCGACCTTGAGCGCGAGATCTCGTGTGGAGAAAGGTTTCTGGATAAAATTAAAGTCTTCGTCGATCACGCCGCGATGGGCGATTACATCGGCGGTGTAACCGGACATGAAGAGGCATTTGATGTCAGGATAAAAGCTTTTCAGGCGCATGACCAGCTCCCGGCCATTCAACTCGGGCATGACCACATCGGTGACGACCAGCGCGATATCGCCGGTGTGCGCCTGTGCCATCCGCAGTGCTTTCGTGGGACTGCCCGCCGGGAGAACCGTATAGCCGACGTTTTGCAGTATTTTGCCCGCCAGGTTGAGAATCAGCGGTTCATCCTCCACGATAAGCACCACTTCACCGTTTCCGTGGGGAACCGTTTCCGCTTCAAGTCTTATCTCTTCGACCGTCTGCCCCAGATAACTCGGCAGGTAGATCTTGAAAGTCGTTCCCATGCCCGGCTCGCTGTAAACGTTGAGAAAGCCGTTGTTCTGTTTGACGATGCCGTAGACCGTAGAGAGTCCCAGACCGGTACCCTGCCCAGGTCCCTTGGTGGTGAAAAACGGTTCGAAAATTTTTTCCTGGGTGTCCCTGTCCATACCTCGGCCATTGTCGCTGACCGCCAGTACGACGAACTCGCCGGGAATAAAACCCTGGTGCTCCCGGCAATAGGCTGTGTCAAAAATGATCGTGTCCGTTTCGATTATGATTTTCCCCACATCCTTGATTGCATCGCGAGCGTTGACGCAAAGATTGGTCAGCAGCTGGTCCACCTGGGAGGCGTCTATTTTGACCGGCCAAAGGTCCTCTTTCGGCCGCCAGGTCAGATTGATGTCCTCTCCCAGCAAGCGGCGCAGCATTTTCAGCATTCCTTCCAGGGTCTTGTTCAGATCGAGCACTTTAGGCGTGACGGTCTGCTTGCGGGCGAAGGCCAACAGCTGCCGGGTGAGATCTGCCGATCGGGTAGCGGCCTGGCGAATTACATTCAGGCTTTTGAACAGTGGCTGGGTCTCGTCCAGTTGGGCCATTTCCAGCTCGGTATGGCCGAGAATCACACTGAGCATGTTGTTGAAGTCATGGGCCACTCCTCCGGCCAAGCGTCCCACGGATTCCATCTTCTGAGCCTGCATGAGTTGCGCTTCGGTGTGTTTCACCCGGGTGACATCCTTGAGGAAAACGACGATTCCGGCACGGTTGCCCGCATCGTCGTCATAACAGGAAGAGCTGACCTGGACATCCAGTGTGCGGCCATCCTTGGTCAACCGGCGATTTGCCATGCTGAAAACCGGATCACCGGAGAGCACCTTTTGGACGGCAGCCAGCGATTGTTCCTCTTCTTCCTTGGGTATGAAGGGAATCCGCCGGCCCTCGACGTCCTCCATGGTAAATCCGAAGGTGCCTGTAAACGCCGGGTTGACGTAAGTCGCCTGGCCGTCGAGGTCGTATATCACCAGAGGGATGGGGGCGGATCGCAGCAGGGATTCGTAAAGCTTGGTCTGTTTCAGCGATTCCTGGTAAAGCGATTGATATCTCTCCCGCGAGCGTTGAAGCTTTGTTTCGGCTTTTTTCCGATCGGTGGTGTCTCGGCCGATTCCCAGCACGCCAATGAGTCTGCCGTCGCTGCGATACATGGGGGTCTTGATGGTTTCGAGAATTTCGTGGTGGCCGTCGCTGGCGAAGGTAAACTCGCTTTCGTTCCGGCTCGGGCGTCCCTCCTCAAGGACCTGCCGATCCTCCTTGCGATGGAGTTCGGCCCTTTTTTTGCTCAGAAAATCGTAGTCTGTTTTACCGACAATGTCTTTTTCCTTGGCCCCGAAGTGGGCTTCGAATCGCGGATTGCAGGAAAGATAAACCCCCTGGGGATCCTTCAACCAAATCAGGTCGGGAAGGGTTCGGATCAGGGTTTGCAGGCGTGCCTCGCTCTCTTTCAGGGCCTCCTCCGCCCGCTTGAGATCGGCGATGAAACGGACCTGCTGGACGTTCTGATAGGCAATGGCGGATAATTGGTTGGCCAGGGTGAAGAGCATTTGGGCAATGTGCCCGAACGTCTCGACGGACATGGACGGCACTTCCCGGAAGGCCTCGATCATGATCGCCTCGTCGACCCCGATCAACCGGGCATAGGCGCACATGTTTTCTTCGGTCTGGGTTTCGTCACGCACCTGACCGATGAGCCAGTTGGCGATATGCCTTCCGCTGATCGAGATCCCGGCACCCGCGTCCCAGAGACCGCCGCTCATGCAGGGCTGGACGATTGGCCCGTCGGAACTCAGCTTGCCAAGGGCCGCATCGGATTTGCAGCAGTTGGCGAATCCTTTTTCCGTTTTACGAATAATTTTTTCGCATAGCCTGCAGAAATTACTCGGATGGGTGATCGGGCTGCCATCCACCCGGGTGATGATCGAAGCCACACCTGTGGCTCTGGAAAATTCATCCTGGAGGCGCTGGATATCGTCCATGTCGAACAGATCTTCGAGTTCAAGTCCCTCGGCGGTGCTGTCGCGGGGCTGGGTCAGCGCCAGAATCCGCCGTTGCAGGGCCTTTTCCTTGCGTTCTTTTTCGGCCAGGACCTTTTCCAGTTCCCGAACCTGTTGAAAAAGGGCTTCGTATGTTGGTTTTCCGGCCATGATGATTCGGTGCCCTCCAGGTTTGATCGACCTGATTTTATTGGGAAACCGATCGCAAAGAGAACGTCGGAAGCCGCCAGGGTGTGCGCGGGTACTGCAATGTCAGGAAAGCGCATTAATGTAATAGACTAAGATGAAACGTCATTTGTGTCAACAAGTCCGGCGCGGGTCCGACTCGATGGTCAAGACGGGCGCCGGACCTTGTCCGTGGGCATCGGCTTTCCCTGAGAATCGGGGTGATCGCCTTTTTGCTTGGCAACCCGCATGGCAGCCGATAAGATGGCCCATAAAGGGCAGGGTTTCTGTAACCGTCCATCCCCCGTTTACTTTGCCAAGATATCGAAAATGAAACTTCCAGAGACCAACCGCCGACGTTTTCTCCAAGCGATAGGCAGCAGTGTCGCCGCTTTTCCCTTTTTCCTGAATGCGGGCTTTTTCTATGGGTGTGCCAAGCGGTCCTCTTCCCCCGGCGCAGTCCGACACCCTGCATACATCCTCAAGGATGGATCGGTTTTCCTGAACGGAGCTTTTGAAAAAACGGATCTGATCATGGAAAACGGCGTCATTGTCAAAATCGGAAAGGAGGAGGCCGGCCGCAGGGTTGCGGATGCCAAAGTCATCGATTGTTCGCGGTTTTTCATCTCTCCGGGATGGGTCGATTTTCATTGCCATCTGGGCGGCGTCGGTGTGGATCTCGATCTTTTGGGGCCTGAAATGGGTATCACGGCGATTGTGGAGGCGGGAACCTATGGCCCCGAGACTTTTGAGGCTTTCATGAATCGATGTCACAGGCGCGCCAATATCCCGGTTTATGTTTTTCTCAATGTCAGGAAAAACGGTATCCAATATAGAAACATTCTCTTTAAGAGCAGGCCAGGCGTCGAGGATGTCAACGGCGCGTGTCGCCTTATCGATCAGTATCCACATGTCATCAAGGGATTGAAAGTGCGCCTGGATTCAATGAACACGCCGGACGAGAACCCGGCTTATCTGGCGGGTGTGACGGCGGAACTGGGAAAGGAACGGCGACTGCCGGTGATGTACCACCTTGGCAATCCGGCACCATCGATCGTCGATTTTCTGGGAATGTCCAAACCCGGGGATGTCATCACCCATTGTTTCAGAAAAAGTAACAATTCCATTGTCGATGCTTCCGGAAACGTGAGGCCCGAAGCCCTCCAGGCAAAAGCCGAAGGCGTCCTTTTCGATGTCGGCCATGGTGTGGGGAGTTTTGAATTCGACTCCGCGAGAAGGGCTTTCGATCAGGATTTCATGGATTTCACGATCAGTACGGATTTGTGGCTGCTGCCCTCCTGGTTCAAAAGCCGGACGTTGGCCAACGTCGCCTCGAAATTTCTTGCCCTGGGGTTGAGCATCGAAGAGGTGACCGAACGAATCTCATCCCGGCCAAGGCGGCTGTTGACAATCGAGTCGGAAATACAGATCGGAAGGCCCATGGATCTGACCCTCTTCTCCATTGCCGAGGGCACGTTCGAATACGTCGATACCGGCGGCCATGCATTGGCCTGCGGCAGGCGGATCATTCCCGAACACACCATCGTCGGAGGCAGCCTGATCCGGGCGGGGGATCGGGACAGACGGTTGTTTATGGCCTAAATCCATCTGGGACGAGGTGGTCGGCCGCATCGATTTGAATTTCGTATACAACCGTAAGCGGGAAAAAGAGGCCGTCGTCTGCGCGGCCATCGAGAGCGTGCGAAAGGTCTGGAAATCATGATCGGTCCGATGGAAGACGGTTAGGGGGTGTTTTTCTTCTCGATAATTTTTCTCACGGATGAGCGGCTTTTTTCGCTGATGCCCCCTTCTTCGGCGGCAGATAGAAAGTCTTGCCAGGCCTCGGCGGAATCTTCTTTCAACGCCGCTTCCAGTGCCGGAACCCAATCCGGCGGCTGCGCGGCGTCATGGCGGTCCACCGCCCCCACCAAATGCGGAAAGGTATGATACGGGGCGTTTTCGGTTATCTGGTAGGTAGCCTGATAGATGTGCTCCTCATCGCTTTCCGATAGAATGTTCAGCCGATATTCCACTCGGCCGCCTGATCTGCTTTTCGTAAGCCAGCCATTATACCGGCCTACGCCTTTGTAGGCGGCAACGATGTCAGGCCCGTCGATCACCTTCATGATCAAGGCGACAACCTTTCCCATTTCCTCTTCGCCCTTTTCAGCGCAGCAGGTGATCTCTTTGGGTGTGCATTCGTAGGCAAGCGTCATCAACTCGGAAAATCGGACAGGGCCGCCATACATGGCTTCGGTCGCGGCGATCCCTTTTGCCGTAGTGGTCACTTTAGGTTCCCCGATCTCCGAAACGGCAAAAACGTCCTCAAACAATTCATTTTTATTGGCGAGCAGACTGATTCGGATGTCATCGGCTGCGGACAAATGAAGGAGATATTGGCCGCCCGAATCTTTAAAGAGGAATATATGCTCAAACGCTGCAGGGGGCAGGATGACATCGATTCCGTTCCAGGTGAATACCCAGAAATTGTTGTCTTGGGAAACCTTGGGCCTTTTGGTAAAGGTGACATCCAGAAAGTCTTCCGACAGGTGTTCCTGCATAAAAGTTTTGCATGGAACGCCATCGCGGAATGTATAATGGGTTTTGCATTGGGTCTGCAGCTCTACCGATTTTGAACAGCAAATGCACAGTGTGAGAAAAAGAAGCAAAATAATTAGAATTGCGTTTTTGTTCATGCATGCCACCTCAAGGTGTGAATGTGACTGATCCATCCCTGTTCCTGAGTGAGACAAACCGTCCGGTAGAATTCAGCGAATTGATTCTTGTCGGTAGCTTCGGTTCAGAAAAAAGAGCGGGATACGTATGCGTAACCCAGTTGGCCATCGACGGTCAAGGCCATTGTCGGGCAACACGTTGAAAGTGGCGTTGGTATGCGCAAAGCCAGATACGAATACCCGTTGAAACGGCTCATCGATCTTGATCCGCAATCTTCGATCTGTTATCTCCTATCGATTCGAAAGGCGCAGACAGCACCCATGAATACTATCGACAATATCGACGCCGGCGAAATCGCCCGTTTTTCGGCCATGGCCGACATCTGGTGGGACCGCTACGGCGAATTCAAGGCCCTGCACGATATCAATCCCGTGCGCCTGGGCTATGTGTGTGATCGCGTCGACGTCAACGGCAAACAGTTGCTGGACGTGGGCTGCGGCGGTGGGTTGCTTTCCGAGGGCCTGGCCGCGGCCGGAGGTCTGGTGACCGGCATCGACATGGTCGGAGCTTCCCTGGCGGTGGCCCGGGCGCATACACGGGCTGGCGGTCTGCAGATCGACTACCGGCAGACCACGGCGGAAAAGTTGGCGGAAGAAGCGCCGGGCCGCTACGATGTGGTCGTCTGCATGGAACTGCTCGAACACGTTCCCCGGCCGGCATCCATTCTTAACGCCTGCGGCCGCCTGGTAAAAGCCGGCGGAGACGTTTTTTTCGCCACGGTCAACCGAACCTGGCTTTCCTGGCTGCTGGTAATCGTGGCCGCCGAGCATGTCATGGGCATTGTGAGAAAAGGCACTCATACATACGGGAAACTGGTCAGGCCCGAGGAGCTGAAACAGTGGGGCCGGGCGGCCGGTTTGCATTTTGAGAATCTTTCCGGGCTGCGCTACATTCCTTTCGGCGGGTATGCGGCGCTGTGCCGCAGTACCAAGATGAATTATCTGATGCACTTTAAAAAATGATCCGGAAGGGACGATAATGGCTTTCTGGAAAAATCCGAACTGGTTCGACGACAACAAACGCAAAGAGCAGTTGGACGATCATATTCGCGCCACCGGCAAGGCCCGCTTCGGCATTCGCGAGTATGACGAGAAGAAGAAGGCCGACGCCGTTCGGGTCCATTTCGAGCGGGTGGCGCCCAAATACGACTTCATGAACTCCCTGCTCAGCTTCGGCATCCAGCATGCCTGGAAACGGTCGGCCGTACGCATGCTCGGCGTAAAAAAGGGAGACAGGGTGCTGGACGTGTGCGGCGGCACAGGTGATCTGGCGATGCTGGCCGCCCGGCGCACCGGACCCACCGGCCAGGTGACCATTTACGACATCAACTACGCCATGATCGCGGCCGGCCGCCACAAGATCGATCCCTATGCGAAATACAGCCAAATCGGCTATGTCCAGGGCGACGCCGAGCGGATCGCCTTTCCCGACAACAGCTTCGACTGCGCCATGGTGGGTTTCGGCATTCGCAATTTGACCCATCTGCGGCAGGGGTTTTCCGAAATGGTGCGGGTGCTCAAGCCCGGGGGCCGTTTCCTCTGCCTGGAGTTTTCACGGCCCACCAACCCATTGTTTTGCGCCCTGTACGACTTTTACTCCTTCAACGTCATGCCGGCGCTGGGGCAGTTGCTGGTGGGCTCGGCCGAATCCTATGCCTGCCTGCCCGAAACCATCCGCATGTTTCCCCTGCCGGACGAACTGGCGGATATGCTGACCGGCCTGGGACTGCGCGACGTGCACTGGAAATCGATGACCAACGGGATATCTGTGGCCCATGTGGGCATGAAATGAGTGGGTTGATTATAGAAACAGAAGCCGCACCAGCACGACCGCAAACATGCTAAGGGGAAAGTGGCTGGCCCTGTTGAACAGCGTCATGGCCTGGCTGCGGTCGTTGGTTTCCACCAGTCGCATGGCGGGCAGCAGCAACAGCCAGATGCCCAGGCCGGCGGCGGCTATCAGGTGGATGGCGCCGAAAACCAGCGGTGAAATCCATAGCGTCAGAAAGGTCAGGAAAAAGGCTGCCACCAGACAAACCAGGGACAACAGACCGGCCCGCCTGAGGCCTAGTTTGACGGGAATGGTTTTGGCATTGAATCGGCGATCTTCTTCGATATCGGTCCAGTCGTTGGGGATGTTCTGCCCGCCGATCTCCCAGAAAAAGATCCAGAGAAAGAGGGTGATAAGAAAAACCATGGACGGTTGCGGATTGACGGCGTACACGGCGGCGACGGAGCCCAAGGTTTTGACGATGCCGTTGATCAGCGCCCTGAACGGCGTTACCCGCCACAGCAGACAATAAACAACCTCCAGCAGACCGCCGACCAGAAAGACGGCAAGACACACCGGATTGAGCAGCCAGGCGCCGACCATGGCCACCAGAGCCCATCCCCCGGCCCACACAATGCCTTCGGGCAGGCTCAATACGCCCTTGGCCAGCGGGTGCCGAACCAGCACCCCGTCGATATAATCCTCACCGTCTTCGTAGCCCCCGGCGCGGACCTTTTCCCTGTCCGTTCGATAGTCCACCAGATCATTGAGGGCATAAACGGCTGTATAGCCGGCGAAGACGGTAATGATCCCCAACAGGATCGTGGTCGGCGGAGGAAAATGTCCCAGGCATAGCAGGGCGGCCAGCATTGGCGTGGCGATATCGATTATCCCGTGGGGTGTGCGGGACAGCGCGAGAAAGAGCTTTAGACGCGGATGGGTGAGAATGGCTTGTAAGGTCATGAGATTGGTGTTGTCGGCTTCAGTGGGCCGTCTATTGAGGTTGATGGTTTCTTGCGATCAGGATCGTTGCAACTTGTCAGAATTGTGGCGATTTGTCAATTTATAGCCGGGTCGGCACGATAACTATATCTTCGAACCAATAAGCAACGCCCGCCTTTACGGGGCGGTTTACGATAATCGTTTTTCTGCCATAATACTGTTATTTGTTTTTTTATTGAATTCTGTATCTGTGACTATATTCAGGAATATGGTACGACACAATATATTCCAATTTTGAAATCATGCTTCCCCTTTAAGAGAAAAACCCAAAGGAAGGCGGGGGTACCGTGCCGACCAGAAACCTGTTCCTTTATACCCTCACAGTGTTCATCTGGGGATCGACCTGGCTTGGGATCAAGTTCCAGCTGGGGCATGTGGACCCCCTGGTTTCAGTAGTTTACCGGTTTTGTCTGGCAACGGCTCTACTCTTCGCCTGGTGCGGCCTGCGTGGCTTGAAGATGCGTTTTACCCTGCGCGACCACCTGTTCATCGCCCTGCAGGGCGCCTGCCTGTTCGGCGTCAACTACTGGCTGGTCTACCTGGCTGAAGTGCACTTGACCAGCGGAATCGTAGCCGTGGTCTTCTCCACCATCGTTTTTTGGAACATCCTTAACGGGCGTATCTTCCTAAGCGCCCCCATCCGGGGCAACGTCGTCGCCGGAGCTGTGCTGGGCATCATGGGCATCGGCCTGGTGTTCTGGCCCGAGCTTTCCGAATTCAGTCTGGACGATGCCGGTTTCAAGGGGTTTTTGTTGAGCGTGACCGCCACCCTGATGGCCTCTTTGGGCAACATCCTGTCGGCCCGCAACCAGCGGCACGGCCTGCCGGTCGTCCAGACAAACGCCTACGGCATGGCATACGGCGTTCTGTCCCTCCTTGCAGCGGCAATGGTTGCGGGCAAGCACTTCGGCTTCGATCCGTCGCCAACCTACATCCTCTCCCTTGTTTATTTAGCCCTTTTCGGTTCGGTGGTGGCCTTCGGCTGCTACCTGACCCTGGTGGGACGCATCGGTGCGGACCGGGCCGCATACGCCTCGCTGCTGTTTCCCATCGTCGCCTTGGCCATATCCACCCTGTTCGAGGACTACCGCTGGTCATTGCCGGCTGTAACCGGCGTCGCTGTCATTTTGGCTGGAAACGCCCTGTCGCTGGCCAAACTCGATTTGCCGGCTTTACGGATGCGTCTTTTCCGCAAGACATGCCGACCGTTGAAGGCCAAATAGACGTTGATGGATTAACCCCATCGTTGCATAAAAAATGCGAAAATTTTCGTTACTATTTGAAATGATATATATAATTCATTATTTTTGCCTGCGCTCTGGTATGCACCATGTGTGTATTCCAGGGGTAACGATAATTTTCTCTTTTTTTACCCTGGCGGGAAAGCCGGAGGAAACCAGATCCGGCGTTGCCAAGGGATTGCAGTAGACCACTACGGCTTCACCCTTGGCGCCTTGGCTCTGGCTCCCTCCGGCTTTTGCAACGCTGGGGTTAACACCGTCGTCCAGCTTGACAATCGAAACCACCCGTCTTACTTCTTTTTAAAAATTGATTCATGTGGAGCGGCGTGAGGGAACTGGCCCGTTGACCGCCCGGCAACCTGACCACAAGGTGCCAAATCCAGCCCAACCCTTTGGGAAACATGAGGTCGTGCAGCGGCAACCGGCCGAGAATCCTCTCTCCCATACGCGGTGAGAGGTTTTTTATTTTGCTGCCGGCCAACGATGAAAGGAGTAACGCCATGAATGATATTTATAACGGTTTTGCAACCAAGGCAGTCCACTGGGGGCACACCCCGGACGCAGATACCCGGTCCCGGGCCGTACCGCTTTACCAGACCACCTCCTACACCTTCGACGATACCGCCCACGCAGCCGATCTGTTCGGCCTGCGACAATCCGGCAATATCTATACCCGTATCATGAACCCGACCACCGATGTCCTGGAGCAGCGCCTGGCCGCCCTGGAACGCGGTCTGGCGGCCCTGGCCACAGCTTCCGGGCAGGCCGCCGAAACCCTGACCATCCTGACATTGGCCAAGGCCGGCGATGAAATCGTGGCCTCAACGGACCTGTACGGCGGGACAGTCAGTCTCTTCAGCCATACCTTGGCCCGGCTCGGCATCACCGTGCATTTTGTGACCCCCAACGATATGGACGCCTGGGAGGCGGCGATTACGGATAAAACCAAAGCATTCTTCATCGAGAGTATCGGCAACCCCAAGCTGGACATCATCGATATCGAAAAGATTGCGGCAGTGGGCAGCCGCCACGGGATTCCCCTGGTGGTGGACAACACCGTCACCACGCCCTACCTGCTCAACCCCATCCACCATGGGGCCGCCATCGTGGTCCATTCGGCCACCAAGTTCATCGGCGGGCACGGCACCTCCATTGGCGGCATCATCGTCGATTCCGGCACGTTCGACTGGGCCGGTTCGGGACGCTTCGCCGATTTTCTGGAGCCCGATCCGTCCTATCACGGACTCAAATTCCACGAGACCTTCGGCAATCTTACCTTCATCCTGCGCGCCCGCGTATTGGGACTGCGGGACATGGGGGCGGCCATGAGCCCCTTCAACGCCTGGCTGTTCCTGCAGGGGCTGGAAACCCTGGCCCTGCGCATGCAGCGGCACAGCGAAAACGGCCTGGCCGTGGCCCGGTTTCTGGAAAATCATTCCTGCGTGGCCTGGGTGCGCTATCCGGGCCTCGAATCGTCGCCCACCTTTGCGTTGAAGGAGAAATACCTGCCGCGGGGCCAAGGTGCCATGGTGGGTTTCGGCATCCGGGGCGGACGGGAGGCCGCCGTCAAATTCATCGAGAGCTGCAAGCTGTTCAGCCATCTGGCCAATATCGGAGATGCCAAGAGCCTGGTGATCCACCCCGCCTCCACCACCCACGAACAGCTCAACGAAGAAGAGCAGCGCGCCGCCGGCGTGACGCCGGATTTCATCCGCCTGAGCGTGGGCATCGAAGATATCGAGGACATTATCGCCGATCTGGACCAGGCTCTGGAAACCGGCGTGGCCTGTACGGCCTGACGGCAGGTGGGAGAGGAGACGAATGGAGAGACAATCGGTCGGGCAAGTCACCCCGGAGGTTTTCGTTTTCGGCAGCCGCGAAAAACCGCTGCCGTTGGAGTCGGGCTATACGTTGGGACCGGTTGAGATTGCCTACGAGACTTATGGTCAGCCCAACGAGGATCGCAGCAACGCCATCCTGATCTGCCACGCCCTTTCCGGCGACCATCACGCCGCCGGTGTTCACAGCCCCCACGACCGCTACACGGGCTGGTGGGACGGCATGATCGGTCCGGGCAAGGCCTTCGATACCGAACGATACTGGGTGATCTGTTCCAATGTCATTGCCGGGTGCCGCGGGTCCACCGGACCGGGCAGCATCAATCCGGAAACCGGTGCACCCTACGGCCTGGATTTCCCCGTGGTAACCATCGGCGACATGGTGGCGGCCCAGAAGCGGCTGATCGACCATCTGGGCATTACCCGGCTCTACAGCGTCGCCGGCGGTTCCATGGGGGGCTTCCAGGTGCTGGAGTGGAGCCTGCGTTATCCCGAAATGGTGCGGTCGGCCATCTGCATCGCCTCGGCCGCGCGGCTGTCCACCCAGGCCATTGCCTTCAATGCCGTGGGACGCAGCGCCATCACCCGCGATCCGGAGTGGCAGGGCGGCAGCTACAACGACAAAGGGCCTGAAAAGGGGCTGGCCATCGCCCGCATGGTGGGCCACATTACCTACCTGTCCGAACTGCTGCTGGATGAGAAGTTCGGCCGGCGCCTGCAGTCGGCCAACCGTCTCAGCTACAACTTTTCCACCGAGTTCGCCATCGAGTCCTACCTGGATTACCAGGGCAGCGCCTTTACCAAGCGCTTCGACGCCAACAGCTATCTGTATATTACCAAAGCCATGGACTATTTCGACATCGCCCGAACATACGGCCCCCTGAAAGATGCCTTTGCCGATGCCCGGGCGCGCTACCTGTTCGTTTCCTACTCCACGGATTGGCTGTTTCCAACGGACCAGAGCCGGGAAATCGTGCGGGCATTGCTCTCCCGGGGAAAAGATGTCTCTTTTATCGATATCGAATCCCCCCACGGGCACGATGCCTTTTTGCTGGAGGAGGAGAAGCTGACCCGTATCGTTTCCGGATTTCTCACCGGCGTGAGCGAGGAGGTGTCCCCATGACATCGCAATACGTGGACCGGCTCAGCCGCACCGACCGGGATATGATCCTGACCCTGGTTCCCGAAGGGGCGCGGGTGCTGGATCTGGGCTGCGGAGACTGCAGCCTGCTCAATCAACTGGTGCGTGAAAAACGAATTCGGGGCACGGGGCTGGACATCGACGGCATGCAACTGGTCAACGGCCTGGCCAGCGGCTTGAATGTCTACCAAGGCAACCTGGACGACGGCCTCACGGATTTTCCCGACCAGTCCTACGACTACGTGATTCTCAACCAGACCTTACAGGTAGTCAAGCATCCCATGCTGGTTCTTGAAGAGGTCCTGCGCATCGGGCGATACGGCATATTGGGATTCCCCAATTTCGCCCAGTGGCAGCTTCGCCGGGGATTGTTTTTCGGCGGCCGGGCGCCCAAGTCGCCGGCCCTGCCCTTCGAATGGTACGACACCCCCAATATCCGGGTGCTCTCCATCCAGGATTTCTTCGATTATTGCCGAAGGGAGAAGATCGACATCGTTCACCAGCGCTACCTCATGGGCGGTCGCTGGGTGAAGCGGCTTTTCTGGAAACGTGCCGTCAACCTGCTGGCCCATATCGGGCTGTTCGTGATCACACGCAGCGGCAGTGGTGCATCGACAGCCCCATGAAGAATTCCCCATTCTTTTGAATCCACGGTCAATGCCCCGTGATTCCGTGAATTGTTAATCGAATCCTTTCAAAAAGGATTCAATTCCCATTCCAGACATTACCCATCTTTTTTATAATTCGGCCGGCTTTGCAAACCAGTTTTCCCATCGGGGAGATCGCCGGTAAATAAAAGGAGAGGGGGAAATGTCTGTTCTGGTGATGTTTATAATTCTTGTGATCGTTCTGCTTTGGTTGAACGTGAAATCGGGGGTACACCGGAGCCGGGCAAGGCTGAGCAATTGCGACGGGATTGAATTGAGTGCCAGGTGGCATTTGCTTTCCCGATGGCCGCCGTAATGCTGCCGTTGGAATCGTTTCTGTCGCCGGCCGGATATTTCTGGTGGATCGACGTTGTGTGGAGAAAGAGGAAGCTTGCTATTAAGTGCTCTCTATTTTAATAGAACATATACACAAAAGGGGTTGGCCGAAAGGGTTGCATCGTTGCACGATTTTAACGATAAGCTGAAATTCATTTTTGGATTGGGACAAATCCTGATTCTTTTTTCCATCAGCACTTGTGTGGCATTTGCAGAAGAAAATAAAATTTCGACAATTGACATCGTTACGCCCGCCTGGGAGGGCATAACCAATAAAGACGGGACAGGATTGTATTTTGAGCTGCTGCAAATGGTATACGAGCCGGTTGGGATCGTGGTTAAAATCGAATTTGTTCCCTGGGCAAGAGCCGTTAAAAGGGTGGATTTGAAAAGCAGCGATGCCATGTTGGGCTCGTATAATACCGTCGATGCCTTTTTCCCAAAATATCCACTAGATACTGAATATACAGCCGTTGTTTACAAAACGGACTCCGTGGAGAAATGGAACGGAGTAACTACCATCGAAAATAAAGATGTCGTCTGGGTGCGGGGATACAATTATCATAAATATCTGCCCGTGAAAGTGAATTATCATGAAGTGAGCAAAAGCGAGCAGGGATGGAAGATGCTGGCGTTGGATCGCGTCGGTTTTTTTATGAATTCATTGAATGCGATCAACAGGTACGTCAATCGGAACAAGATCGACCTGGCTGATTTTCAGATAAAGGTCGTGATGGTAAAAAACCTGTTCGTTCGATTTGCAAAGACGGAAAAATCGAAAAAACTGATCGAAATCTACGACAGCCGGATGGATGAACTGATAAAAACAGACTCGCTCAGAAAGCTGTACGAAAAATGGAATGCCTTTTATCCTGACTTTCAATCGATAGAGAAGTAGAAAACAGCCTTGCCCCAATGATGTCACGCGATGTTTTGGATTCGGTTCCAGAACTCTCTCTCCCTGGCCTTGACGGCCGCCCACCGGACAGGATCGAAAAAGCGCTTATACAATCCGTTATACTTGTCGATCGGTTGGCCGGCGACCTTTTCTTCGATGAGGGACAGTGCTTCGATCGATTTGTCGCACACGGGGTACCCTTTCTCGTCCAGGAAAATGGCCCCCTCGAAATCGACCGGCGAGATGTTGTTGATATCCACCAGGCGGGTCTCGCCGGATGCGGTTACGATCAGATTGCCGGCTCCGGCAAGGTCCGGAATGGTCGCGGCTTCGACGATCATGCGCTTGATTCGCGCAACGAACTCCCTGGCATTTTGACGCACGGTCCGGACCCATCGGTTCATGGGCGGGGCGTCTCCATCGGCAGGTCCTGCCGCGCCATCGTATAGCGCCGGCAGCAGGTCGGATCGGTCGAGAATCGTCCACGGGTCCACAATGCTGCCGGCCACATATTCCTGAAAACCGCACAGCAATAGATCCCGGCCTTCCGGTCCCTGGTAGTCCACAATGCACTCTTGAGAGGTGGCCATGAAATTCGGGGCCAGGTAGCGCTCGACGGTTTTCACCCGCCCGATTTCTTTCAGGGCGTTGTCCAGGGTGCGCAGTCGCGAGCGGAAGATGCGCAGCATGCGCTGCGGCCGGGCTTTGGGAAACCAGCGCATGCCGTCGGCGGCGATGGCCCCATTCCGTTCGGTCTCTATGTCCAACGGATCGAGGATTTCCATGATGTGGGATCGCAGCCCCTGACGGAAATGCTTTCTGAATACACAGGGAGCCGAAGAATTGATGAAGTTCAGGTCCAGGACGTCGTCATGGCCGATGGAAGGGCGGTCTCTTATATCTATGAACATCGTTCGGCAGATCTCCTTGGTTGCGTCCGGTCAACATAGCGCAATTTCGCCCGTGGAGGCAAATAAGACGGCATGGTCCAAAGAACAATATCCGTGTTTGCCATTCAACGATTCTTTTCCAAAAAGCGATGCAGCAGTCGATCAAATCGTCTTTTTTATGCTTTGTGTTCACTTCCGTTTTGTAGTAACTGTTTTTTGCAAATACATAAGGCTCCTTATCCAAGGGAGGCCGATTTCAGAAAAAATCCCCGATTGATCCACAAGCGTGATCCTGCCGCTTGACCATCCGCAGTGCAAAACGGGAGTTGCCATGCAAACACTTACACGTTTGGCCAGCCGAAACCCGTCACCTCGCGCGAATTTCACTGCCGCGGCCCACCTGCGCGCACGGCATTCGCTTCCGATCCTTTTCTTTCTGACCCTTTTCCTGTGGCTGCCGGCCACCGGTGCCGTCTTGGCGGGAGATGTTGCCGGGGCCGATTTCATCGATATCGCTACACCGCAGTGGGACGGGCAGACCAACGCCGACGGCAGCGGACTTTTTTTCGAGATTGTGAAACGGGTGTATTCTCCCGAGGGAATTGAAATGAAATTCAATTTCGTTCCCTGGAAACGGGCCCAGCTGATGGTCAGCGACAAACAAGCAGACGCCATGCTTTGCGTATGGCGCGAACACGCCCAAGAAGAGGGGCAGCGCATCCCCCGCTGGCCGCTTTTTGTGGAATATACCGCCGTGGTTTTCAAAAAGGATCGGATTTCATCCTGGGACGGGTTGAAAAGCCTGGATGGTAAAAGCGCCGTTTGGCTTCGGGGCTACGACTACCATACCTTCGCCCATCTCAAGCCTGTCCATTTTTCACGCTGGACGGAAGTGGACGATTATGCTCGGGCATGGCTGCTGCTAAAAAGCGAACACTATGACGTTTACATCGACGCGTTGATCGATATCGAATTTTACATCGCGGAGCAGTCCATGGACATGAAGCCCTACCGGCTGGAGATCCTTTGGGGCGAAAATGCCTATGTGGCGTTCGCCCCCACTGAAAAATCCGACCGGCTGATACGCATCTTCGATCGGCGCATTCTGGAATTGGCTGTATCCGGAGAACTGAAGGCGATCTACGATAAATGGGGGGTGCGCTATCCGCAGGATGCCTGGAGGCCGTAAAAAACGGATGGCGGTCTTCCAGCGGAATCGGGCGCAGCAGTAGAAATTGCATTTCAGAACAAGAAGGGCCCGGTTCCAGCCCCGGTAGTATTCGGAGGCGTTGAAACCCGGGCCCTTTTGTTTATTGAGGGAGGGGCGTCTTCAAGGCCGCTTTACAAATCCAGCCCGCATTCCTTCAAGGTCACGATTCCACCCTGGACGCTGACCGGGTCTTTCATTCCCATCTCCCTGAGGTTCAATTGGGCTTCGTAGGAGCGCACCCCGGTGTTGCAAAGCAGGATCAGATCCTTATCCCGGGGAACTTCCCCGAAACGCCGCCGAAGTTCGTCCTGGGGAATGTTGATCCAGCGCTCGGGGTATTTTTCGGCAAAGGCCTCGCCATCCTGTCGGGCGCGGCAGTCGAGAATCATGAGGTTGCCGTTGCCCTGGGACCATTTTTGGGCGAACCCCTCGGCGTCGATGGGCTGGAAGCGTCCATCCAGCATGTTCTCGGCCGCATTGGCCAGGCTGTTGAGGGCATCCATGGCCGACGAGAAGGGAGGTGAATAGGCCAGCTCCACGTTGCTGAGCCGATCGATGGTGGGGTGGTCCTCCAGTATGGCGGCCACCGCGTTGATCCGGCCGACCACGGCATCGCCGTCCTTGCCGAATCCCTGAACACCGAGGATGCGCCGGGATTGGCGATCCACGACCAATTCCAGGTGCAGCATGGATTTTTTCGGATAAAAGTGGGCCCGGTCGAGTTGGGCGGCCTGAACGCTGACGGCGTCGTAACCGGCCTTGCGCGCGCTCTCGATGCTCAGTCCGGCGCCGGCCAGGGCGGCATCGAAGGTTTTCACCGCAAAGGCGCCCACAGCCCCCTTGAACAGGGCGTTGCCGCCGGCCAGGTTGGTGCCGATCACCCGGCCTTGACGGTTGGCCATGGAGCCCAAGGGGAAATAGCCAGGCTGGCCGGTCACCAGGTTGCGGACCTCGGCGCAGTCGCCGCCGGCATAGATGGTGGGGTCGGACGTTCGCAGATGCTCGTCCACCGCAATGGCGCCGGTGGGTCCGATGGTCAGGCCGGCGTCCCGGGCCAGCTCCACATTGGGGGTGACCCCGACGGCCATGACAACCAGATCGGCCTCCAGCCGGCGTTTGTCCGTCACTACGGCTTTTACGGAATCGGTTCCCTCAATGGCCTGGACCTGCTCGCCAAGGTAGAAGCGGACCCCGTTTTTTTCCATCTCGTGCTGGGCCATACGGGCGAACATGGAGCTTACGAAGCCCGGCATGATCTGGCTGGTATACTCGACAATGGTGGTTTCCACTTCCCACATGTCGGCCAGAGCCTCGGCCATTTCCAGGCCGATGAATCCCCCGCCGATGACGACCGCGCGCTCGACTTTGCCGTTGGTCATCAGTTCCTTGATGGCCTGGGCATCGTTGAGGTTGGATGCCGTGTGCACCATGGGAAGATCCGCGCCGGGGATGGGCAGGCGCCGGGGGCTGCTGCCCGTTCCCAGAACAAGCTGGTCGTAGGGTAAGGCATCGGTGGATCCATCCTCCCGAAGGATGTGGATCTGCCGGTTTTCCCGGTCGATGCGCTCGACACGGGTTCGGGTGAGTACTTCGATATCCTTGCAATTCTTGAAAAAAGCTTCGTCGCGCAGCATGTGGAAGCTGGTTTTGCGCAGATCGTTGACATCGTTGACATCGCCGGAAACGTAGAAGGGAATGCCGCACCCGCCGTAGGATACAAAGCGATCCTGATCGATGATCGTGACGCGGGAGCCGGGTTCGAGACGTTTGAAGCGGCAGGCCGCCTTTGATCCAAGAGCCACACCGCCGACGATGAGTATATCCTGAGCCATTGATTTCCTTTCTTAAAAGACCCGATTCTTATTTCCGCCATCCGACGCGGGGCGGAGTTGTCATTTGCCAAACAGGCATCGATGCGAGTTATTCCTTCCGGGATCGATCTTGCTTGCCTGATTGTCTGCCCGTTATGCGGTAGATGCCCGAATTAAAAAATAATTAGTATTCTTTCCCGACTGTCAAGGGATCAAATTTTGGTCGACATGAAAGTCGGCAGGTGTTTGGCAAATGATAATCATTTATTGAGCTTAAATAAATTTATATGATATCCTAACCACAACGTCTTTTGGATCTGGTTGACAGCCGTTTGAAAATCGAAACGTTCGATCCGGGAGCTGATTGCATGGATCCGTCTACACTCTTGTGCTTGAGAAAATTCCTGGTGCCGGAAATCGTGTACGGCCCCGGTGCGTTAATGCTGGCCGGCCGTCATGTTGCGAATTTCGGTGCGTCAAAGGTATTGATCGTTACCGATCCGGGGGTGATTGCCGCCGGGTGGATGGAAAAGGTGGAAGCCAGCCTGGAAGATGCCGGCATCGCTTACCGGGTTTTCAGTGCGGTTTCTCCCAACCCCAAGGATCATGAGGTCATGGCGGGCGCGGAAATCTGCCGCCGCCAGGGCTGCGACCTGATTCTGGCCGTGGGTGGCGGCAGCCCCATGGACTGCGCCAAGGGGATCGGCGTCGTGGTGGGCAATCCGGGTGATGTGGTCGATTTCGAAGGTGTGGATGCCGTCCCCAGTCCGGGTCCGCCCCTGATCTTCATTCCCACGACAGCGGGGTCATCGGCCGATGTTTCCCAGTTCGCCATCATCACCGACACGGAACGGGGAGGCAAAATTGCGATCATCAGCAAAATGGTGATCCCCGATATCGCTCTGGTCGATCCCGAAACGACATTGACCGTGCCGTCGGATCTGACGGCCGCCACCGGCATGGACGCCCTGTGCCACGCTTTCGAGGCCTATGTATCTACGGCCGCTTCCCCGTTGACCGATATGGCCGCCAGGCAGGCTGTCCGGCTGGTCGCCGACAATCTGGAAGGAGCCTACCGGGAACCGGCCAACATGACTTTCAGGGAGAACATGATGATGGCCAGCCTCATGGCCGGTCTGGCCTTTTCCAATGCCAGCCTTGGGCTGGTCCATGCCATGGCCCACAGTCTGGGTGGGGCCAAAGATTTAAACCATGGAGAATGCAATTCTCTTTTATTGGAAAAAGTGGTGCGCTTCAATTTTCCAGCCGCATCCGATAAATACATTCAGCTTGCCGGAGATATGGGATTGAGAACAAACGGGCAGGAACCCGGGGAGACCGCCGCGGCGCTCGTGGACCGGATTGCTTCTTTGCGGAGCAGCTTGGGGATCACGCAGCGGCTGCGGGATATGGGTGTGGCTTTGACAGAACTGCCCCAACTGGCCGAGTTTGCATTTCAGGACCCCTGCCTGGCAACCAATCCGCGCCAGGCCCAATCTGATGAGATTGCCTCGATTTTTCAGGAAATTTATTAAGCCCAAACGGAGCCCTCAAAACAAAACCGAAATTTTCAGCAGTCGGATCAAGCCATCATGTCGAAATCTGACCCATCCGCCAAAGCCAATCATGCCCGTGAAAAATTTTTGGGGCTGAGCCTGCAATCCACCCGCAAAAGCTACTACCCCCAGCTCCAGGCCCAGCTGTCCGCCCTGCGAGAAAATGAACGGCGGTTGCGCCTTTTGACCGACAACCTGCCGGCCCGTATTTCCTACGTCGATGCCGACCGGCGGTTTCAGTTCGTAAACCGCGAGTACGAGCGTGTTTTGGGTCTTGGCCGAGACGCCATTGTCGGCCGTCATATGCGTGACGTCCTGGGAGAGGACCATTACGGCAAAATAGAAAAACAGGTTGGAGAAGTACTGGCTGGAAACCATGTCCGTTTCGAGGTGATGCTGCCCGAAAAGGGCCAAGGGACCATCTGGCTGGAGGCCAATTATGTTCCTTATGTGGAAGAGGATGGTACGGTGCTCGGTTTTTACGGCCTCACCCATGACCTGACCGAACGCAAACGGGCTGAAAACGCCTTGCGGGAAAGCGAAGCCAAGAACAGGGAACTGGTTCATCATGCGCCCGCCGGCATCTGCGAGTTCGACATCGAAACGCGGGGTTTTACCAGCGTTAACGAAGTCATGTGCAAGTATACCGGCTACAGCGAAGAGGAATTTTTGTCCCTCGATCCCAACATCCTTTTGACCGATGAGAATAAAAGCGCCTTTGACCGAATGATCGAGGAAGTATTGGCAGGTGACCGCCGCCCAGCTCCCGCCGAATTTTCGTTCCAATGCAAGGACGGTCGAATCATCCGTGTCCTGGTCCATGCTCGATTCTTTTTCGAAGGCGACCTTCCCAAACGGGCCATGGCCGTGGTCCATGATGTGACGGCCCTGCGGGAGGCCGAGGAGGCGAAAAAGCAGCTGGAAGCCACGCTTCAACAGACCCAGAAACTGGAATCCCTGGGAACCCTGGCAGGTGGCATCGCCCACGATTTCAACAACCTCCTCATGGGCATCCAGGGCAATGCCTCCCTGGCTCTGATGGAAAACGATCCGGGTGCGAAGGACCACAAACATCTGAAAAACATCGAAACCTACGTCCAGCGGGGCGTCGGTCTGACCCGTCAGCTGCTGGGGCTGGCCAGGGGCGGTAAATACGAAGCCAAACCGACCGACCTGAAGGATCTGATCGTCAACAGCGCCGAAATGTTCGGGCGCACAAAAAAGGAGATTCAGATCGAACTGGCCGTGGAAAAGGGCTTGTGGTCCGTTGAAGTAGATCGCGGGCAAATCGATCAGGTGCTGCTCAACCTATGCATCAACGCATCGCATGCGATGCCCAAGGGTGGGCGTTTGACTATCGGCGCACACAACGTTCACCTTGCAGAGGACGTTGCCGCCGCTTATGGCATCCAGCCGGGCAGGTACGTCCGGGTTGCCGTAACGGATACGGGCACGGGAATCGACCCGGAGGTCCGCAAAAAGATTTTCGATCCTTTTTTCACAACCAAAAAAGTCGGCCAGGGCAGCGGGCTCGGATTGGCATCCGCCTTCGGCATCGTCAAGAACCATCACGGCGCCATCGATGTTGACAGCGAACCGGGCCGCGGAAGCACATTTTTCTTTTATCTTCCCGTTTCGCGGAAAAGCGCCCGCGAAGAATCCAGACGATACGAACTGCCGGTCTCGGGGCATGGAACCGTGCTGCTGGTTGACGACGAATCCATGGTGCTGGAAGTGGGCGAAAAACTGCTCAACAAGATCGGTTATACAGTCCTCACTGCCAGTTCGGGAGAATCCGCCCTGGACATTTATGCCCAAAACGCGGATCGGATCGACCTGGTGATTCTGGATATCATCATGCCGCAGATGGGCGGCGACGAGGTCTTTGATCGATTGAAGGCTATTAACCCCCATGTCGCGGTGTTGCTGGCCAGCGGCTACAGCATTGATGGCCAGGCCGAGGAAATTATGGCCCGGGGCTGTCGTGCCTTTATTCAAAAGCCCTTTACGATTGTCGAGTTGTCCAAACGGTTGCGGGAGGTGCTTGGCTGACCGGCTAGGATGTCAATCCCGCCGCCTGCATCATGGGCAGAAGGTGCGCCAGGCTTTCCCGGCCGGCTTCCTCGGGACGGTCGGTGTAGGGGTAAAGCTCCAGACTCATGTCATGGCTGTACTCCAGACGTTTCATGGCGGCGAAAACCGATGGAAAATCGATGGCGCCCAAGCCGGCGATAAGGTGATTGTGCTCACGGGTGGGGGCGATGTCCTCGATGTGTATGTGGCCCACCCAGGGGAAGAGTTCTTCGAAGGCTGCCGCCGGATCTTCGCCGGCGCAGAAAAAATGGCCGATGTCGAAATTGACGCCGACGATGGCTGACTGGATGTCGGCCACGAAGGGTTTGATTTCCGAGGTGCGCTCCATGAGCAGGTCCGGCTCGGGCTCGACAAGCAGACGGACGCCCAGTTCCTCGGCCCTGGGAATGACCTGATCCATGCCCTGGTGAAACAGGCGCAGGGCTTCCTGGCGGGTCATGCCGGCGGGCAGGGGGCCGCCCGGCGGAATCGATATGTTGCCGCATCCAATAACGGCGGCGATATCCAGGCAGGCCAGGGTGTGGTCCACGCGGATTTTCCGGCGGTCTTCCTCCGGTTCGATCCAGGAGGGAAGATAGGTGTCGCCCACGGCAAATAGGGTGAAGCTGTTCAGGTTGGTCGGTTTCAACCCGTTCTTCTCAAGACTGGTTTTTACCGTTTTCAATTTCTCTTCGTCATACTCGGGGGGATAAAGATGGGGCTGGTCGCACATGATCTCGACGCCTTTAAAACCCAGCCGGGCGATGCGGTCGAATGAATCCAGCAGCGAGAATTTAACGAAGGCGTTGGTGCTGTAGCCGAAAACCATAGGATCTTCCTTTCGATTCAACGTAAAGAGATTATTTTTGGACGGCGTTATCGGTCGTCGCGGTATAACCGCATACAGCTTCCTCCCTCTGGCCTTGCCAAAAACAATCTCTATACGCCTCGTAATTCAAAGACTTGTAGCGAAACGAAAAACGGTTAATTTTTGCCGGCTTCGTTGACGCGCGTTTCGATACGGGTCTCCAGATTTTTCAGGGCCGTCAACTGCGCTTCGAAGGTCAACGGGGCGTTGTCCCCCACCGGCTTTTTGAAGTAAAAGCCCAGGTCGGCAACCGGGCCGCCGATGCCGGCCGTTTGCAGGGCTGCCGCCCAACGGGCCAGATCCAGGGCCATGGGGGCGGCCAGGATGGAATCGCGGCCCTGGAGGTTGAGGCGCAGGCTCATGGGCAGGCCGAAGATGCCGGTGATGTCGATGACGTCCCAGGCCTCCTTGGCATCGCCGCGGGGCGGGTAGTAGTCGATGTGCACCTTGTGGGTCGACCGTCCGTGACGTTCGCCCACCGGGTAGCCGAGAATGTCGTCCAGAAGACGGGTCTTGTTGTTCAGCTTGCCGCAGGCGTTGTCCGGGTCCATCAGGTTGAGCCCATCGGCATTGCCCAGGATGTTGAGGCTGTACCAGCCGTCTACATAAAGTCCGCGCGCCTTGAGGGCCGAGGCCAGCACCACCTTGAAATAGGTCTGGCCGGTCTTGCCGTCGCGCCCGGCGATGGGAACGTTTTTCTGGCTGGCAAGATCGCAGATGACCGGCAGTTCCACGGAGTTGGGGGTGAAGTTGACCACGGGGATGCCGGCGTCGATGGCGGCAGCGACATAGGCCAGGTCCGGAAGGACGGTGCCTGCGTCTTCGGCCATGAGGGCCTTCGGGTCCGGGTAGCGGTCTGGATTGGCCACATCGCAGGCCGCCGGCAGCAGGTTGATCAGTACCGGCCGGCTTTCCGGGAAACGGTCGCGGCAGCGGGCGATATCGTCGCCAATCCGTTTTGACTGGTCGCCGATAGCGCCTTTGGCGGCCGGGGCGGTGAAAACGGTCATCTCGGCCAGACGGTCCACGTGGGGCCGCCAAATACCCTCGGGCAGCACGCCATGGCGGCAGATGGCATCGGAGATGGTCTCGTCGGAACGATCCCATCCGGCCATGACCACCGAGGGAACATCGCCCATAAAGGCAAACCTGCCGGCGGTGGTGAGCCCTTGCAGTATCAGTTGAGGGTCGTTCTGCATGGCCGCGATGGAGGCGGCCAGGGTGCTGCCGATGGCACCTTTTGCTCCGGCCACCAGCAGCAGCAATTCGGGTTGCGTTTGCGACTGTCTACCCATGAATATCGATATTCCTCCGTAAGTGACGCATAAACCAAAATTGAGCGCAACTCAGGGAGAAGAGAGCAGCGCCTTGAACTGGGCGACGTGCTTTTTCTCCTCGGCGACAATCTGATCCAGATTCGCGGCGATGGTCGGGTCGTCAACGAAGGTCTTGAGGATGTTGTAAAAGGCGATGGTGTCCTCTTCGAAGCCGATGAAGGTGCGAATCATTTCGTCGGGGCCGGCGATGGCCTCGAAATTCACCTCCTGCAGGGAAAAGGCCTGCTCCCGGACCACGTCTTCGGCCAGGGCTTTGCTCATTTCTGCCAGCAGGTGGTCGTCCTCGCCTTTGGAAAGTCGATCCTTCAATTCGGTGAACCAGCGGCCATGATTTCGCTCCTCCCGGGCGATCCATTCCAGCAGCGATTTCAGATCCTCGTTTTCCGTATGCCCGCGGGCATCCCGGTAGGTTTTCTCACCGTTGCTTTCCAGCCGGATGGCAATATCAAGGATATCCTGGGCGGTAAACATAGGCGCTCCCAATCGCTTAAAGTCAACATCAATGTTCAGACCGGGACAGGTGTAATAGATTCCCGGCCAAGGATCAACCCAGTTTTGACGGTTCCGAAAAAAGTTGAGAATCTCATCTATACATCATTCCGGCAGGCGCCAGGCGCAACACTATCCATTTAATTCAATTTTAATCCGTGGCCGGCAACCGGGGATTGCAGACTTTCAAATGGTTTCAGCTAATCACGCTTCGATCAATTCCGGTGTTTTGGAATTCACACTGGACAAAAACGCCATCGCTTCGATATTCTTATAATAACAGAATACTATTTAACAGTACCAGCAACAAAAGTATATGAGAGACCCCACCTCAAACACCCACCCAAACACAAGGAGTGACAGCAACATGGAAAAAATGAAAGTTCTGGACCTCATGGTCACGAAGGATCGATTCCCAAAAATATCCGACGAAACAACCTTTTTCGATGCGCTTGTCGCCCTGGAAAAGGCACAGGAAAGATATCTGGCCGGGAAAGTCGAGCAGAGAATTCTGCTTGTCGAAGATGAGCACGGAAAGATTGTCTCCAAAATATCACCCATCGATCTGATGCGGGGGCTTGAAAAACATTACGAGCAGATCAACATGGGTGAAATTATCCGGCGGTCCGGGCTTACCTATATCTGGACGGCCATGCAGAAAGACTACCGGCTGTGGGAAGACCCGTTCAACGATCTTTGTCGCAAGGCCATAGAGGTTAAAATACGAAACTTCATCAAGGCACCGGGTGAAGGCCAGATTGTCGGAACCGAAGATGCTCTGGCCAAATGCTTCCACCTTTTTGTTATGAACCGCCACGACTCGCTGTTCGTTGTCGAGGACAATGAAATTATCGGCCTGCTGCGGTTTTCCGATGTGTACAAAAAGGTTTCGAAGATTATGAAGGCCTGCGCCTTATAATTCGTTTTTATCCATCGGCTGGCGGCTGAATCGCAGACCCATAAAGAATCTATGCTCTTCCAGTGACGGCCGATGCGCCCGCTTCGAGGGCCCGGATAGCGTTCTGTAGCAGTTGTGTTTTTCCTTTTAGCCGTTTTTTCAGGACGGCAGCAATATCATCCAAATCGCAGTGCAGCCCGCCGCTGCTATCGTCTACCTCGGATATCTGGTGCAGCGTGAACCCCAGCATCAGCAGGTTCAGGGTTTTGGTGTCGTCCATCTGCCGGGCCAACCGGTCCGCATCGATAAAAAAGAGCCCTCCGGTTGCCGCAGCCTCCACGGGTGCGGGGCTGTTAACAGTCGCCCAGCCGTCTTTTTTGAGGTAGCCTCCGTGTTGCGAAAGGTTTTCGGCTTTCAGGGCGATCAGACCGTCGGCCTGGCCGGGATTGATCAGCGGGCTGCTGAATTCCCCAACCTTGAGGTGGGAGATCACCGTGCCGCCGCGCTGGGCCATGCCGTGGGTTTCGGATGTAAACACCGGCAGCCCCTTGGCAATGGCTGCTTCGGCCAACAGCCGGGTGATGAACAGCACCCCCTGGCCGCCCACGCCGCTGATGACGATTTGGTTTCGGGGTTTGTCTTTCATTTTTCTTCTTTCTTTTCGACGATGGCTCCCTTGGGACAGACGTTCAGGCAGACCCCGCAGCCGATGCACACCAGCGGGTCCACCTGGGTGCGACCGCCGTCGTCCACCGCGATCAGTCCCGGACACTCGAAGTGCTGGTGGCAGTATCCGCAGCCGTCGCAATCCTCGGTCACCGTGATTTGGATGGGCTCGGGGGCCTTGCCCTGGCGCACCAGATCGAGAATGCAGGGATGGCGGGCGATGACCACGGCCGGTCCCGTCTCGCGGCTGTACGCCACCGCTTTTTTGAGAATCGCGATGAAGGTTTGGGTGTCGTAGGGATCGCCGGTTTCGAGAAATCCCACCCCGCATCCCTGCACGATGGCTTCCAGATTCACCTTGGCCAGGTCCTCTCCGGTGGCGCTTTTTCCCGTGGCCGGTGTGGGCTGGCTGCCGGTCATGGCCGTGGTGCGGTTGTCCAGGATGACCAGCACGAAACCGACGTTCTGGACCACGGCGTCGATCAGGGCCGGCACGCCGGCGTGGAAAAAGGTGGAGTCGCCGATGGTGGCCACGACGTCGGGCCGTTTTTCGGCCCCTTCATAGGCATGGAAAAAACCGGCCGCCTGGCTGACAGCCGCGCCCATGCACAGGACCGTGTCCACCGCCTTGAGGTTCAACCCCAGCGTGTAGCAGCCGATGTCGCTGGTGTAAATGCCCCGCGGGGACGCTTTCTTGATCGCATAGAAACTGGCCCGGTGGGGACATCCGGCGCACAGGGTCGGCCGCCGTCCGGGTACCTGGGGCAGCTCGGGAATATCGACGCGGACGCCGGCAAAGTCGGCCAGCAGCGCTTCGGCCTTTTCGGGCAGCAGTTCGCCGACCCGCGGGACCACGAGGTTCAATTTTCCCTGGACGCGTCCACGGTCGGCCAGCTGCATCTCGATGATCCCGGTGGTTTCCTCCAACACCAGGATTTTGTCGTAGGTGGTCAGCAGGTGCTCGATAAAAGGGGTGTGCAGGGGAAAAGGCTGCAACACCTGATAGAACGGCAGCCGGTCCCACAGCCCGAGGTCTTTGAGCGCTTCGGCCGTGTAGGCTGCGGCCACCCCCGAGGCGACCACGGCCTGCCGTGCATCGGCCTTGGGATTGTGGAGCAGGGGTGCGGTGTCCGGATGTTTGGCCATGCGGGCCAGCTTTTCCTCCAACTCCAGATGGAGCTGGAATCGGAATTTGGGGGTGGCCGCCCAGCGCAGGGGATCTTTTTTGAAATCGGCTTTTGATTCCAGCGGAAGAATTTCACCCGGGCGCACATCCTGCCGGGAGTGGCACACCCGCGTGGTGGGGCGCAGCATCACCGGAGTTTTAAAGGCTTCGGAGAGGCCATAGGCCAGGGCGACCATCTCCTTGGCCTGGCGGGGGGAGTCCGGGTCCAACACGGGGATCTTGGCCATCATGGCCATCATGCGGCTGTCCTGCTCGGTCTGGGACGAGTGGGGGCCGGGGTCGTCGGCGCTGACGATCACGAATCCGCCCGCCGTGCCCATGTACGCCGCGCTCATCAGCGGATCCGAGGCCACGTTGAGGCCCACCTGCTTCATGCTTACCGCCGTTCGCAGCCCGGCCTGGCAGCCGGCGTAGGCGATTTCAAAAGCCACTTTCTCGTTCACGGCCCACTGGATGTGCATCTTTCTGTCTAAACTACGGGCGATTTTGGCCACCGCCGCCAGAATTTCCGAAGAAGGGGTGCCCGGATAGGCCGTGGCCATGGCACACCCGTTTTCGATCAATCCGCGGGCAATGGCTTCATTGCCCATCATCAGTTCTTTTGCGACTGCCTGTTTCATGCTTTCCTCACCTGAACATCAAGATAGATTATCCCGTTGCTCATACACGGTAATGGGACAATTGTCGAGTACTGGCTGTTTTCGGAAGGATCGGTGCCGGGGGGGAGTCAGGTCCGATTTTTAAGGTCGGGGTAATAAATATCTTTGCAGGACGGGCAGATGGTATGGGTGAAATTCGTATCGGTATGGGCTCTGACATATTCGTCCAGAGGCCACCACTGGTTGTTTTCATCCCGGATTCGCCGGCATCCGCTGCAGATCGGCAACAGCTTGCGCAGCACCTTTACTTCCTTCAATAATTCCTCTTTTTCCGCCAGCGCCCGGGCCAAGGCCTGATTCTGATTCTCCAGCTTCAGCTCGGCGTTTTTTCGATTTGAAATATCGCGGGTAACGCCTACGAGTTTAGGCGGGCCATCAGGCTCTTCGACTAGTTTGACCCTGACTTCGGCCCAGCAGGTGTCGCCGTTTTTTTTGTTCAGTTCCAGCTCCATCGAATGGGAGGCCTGTATGGCATTCTGACCCGCCGCTTTGATCTCGGCGATCATCGCGACGGCGCGTCGGGCGGATTCCGGTGTCAGTCGTTCCAGGATCGAGGTGCCGATTGTTTCGTTGGCTCCGAATCCACTGATCCTGGAAATGGAGGGGGTGATGTACTCGAACTTTAAGCTTTCGGGATTGATTAGCCAGACGGCATCCACCAGGTTTTCGGTAATCAGGCGATGCTTTCGTTCCAGTTCTTTGATCCTGTATTTGATAGTATTGGGCATGTCCAGACCTCGCTTTTCGGTTTTATGGCCCTGTTGACCACAAAAACCAGTTAAGCTAAAAATAGCAAATTTAATGCAAGGGGACAATCGTCTTCTGGGATATCAAACCAAGTACCATAGAGGAATTCATCGATGATGTCGGTATCTCCGGATAAACCAGCGGCTCAGGGAAAAGAGATCCTGCGTTCGAAACATATCCTGGAAGGGACTCCCATTCCTACCTTTGTGGTAGACGCAACATGCAAGCTGACCCACTGGAATCGGGCTTGTCAATCGTTGACCGGTTTCGGACCGGAGGATTTGGTCGGTACGGACAGGTATCGGGAAGTCTTCTATCCCGAACGTCGCGAGGTGTTGGCCGACCTCATCGTCAAGGGCACCAGTGACTCAGAACTGGCAGCGCGCTACGATGGTAAATGCAGGCACTCTTCCCTGATTCGGGGCGGGTATGAAGGCGAAGATTTTTTCCCCAACTTCGGGAAGAACGGCAAGTGGCTTTTTTTTACCGCCGCACCGATCAAGGATGAAAAGGGAAGGATCATTGGCGCGATCGAAACCCTCCAGGATCTCACCGCATTGCGGGCGGCCGAGCAGGCGTTGGATACCCGCGAAATCCATTATCGCCACCTGTTCGAATGCGCCAATGACGCAATTCTTCTCCTGAAAAACGGTTCTATTTCGATTTGCAACCAGAAAGCCCTGGATCTTTTCCAGCGTACCCGCAAGGAGATGGTCGGAATTTCACCCCTGGAGATTTCCCCGGCCGTTCAACCTGATGGCCAATTGTCAAAAGAAGCCGTCGAAAAAGTAATTGCCACTGCATTGAACAGTGCGCCCATTGTTGACGAATGGCGTTTTCTCAGAAAGGATGGTTCCTACCTCGATACCGAAGTCAGCCTTACCCGCTTCAAGGTGGGCAATACGCTTCAGGCAATGGCCATCGTGCGGGATATCACCGACCGGAAGAAAATGATCGATGCCCTCGAGGTCCGAGAGAGAGAACTGGACGAAAAGCGTCGCTACCTTGAGAAAGTCAACCTGGCATTGAAAGCCGCCCTGGATCATCGCGAGGTCGAAAAACGGGCTGTGGAAGAGCACCTTCTGGTGAATTTGAAACGGTTTGTTTTCCCTTATATCGACGAATTGAACAAATGTAATATCGACGCAGATGCAAGGGCCTATGCGAACATCATCGACACCAACCTGAACGAAGTCGTTTCCCATCAGTCTACAAACGTTTTTGCCAAATACATCGATTTCACTCCCGCCGAAATTCGCATTGCCGATTTGATCCGTGAGGGCAAGAATACCAAAGAGATTGCGGAATCGCTGAGACTGGCTCCGAGTTCGGTGAAATGGCATCGCAGAAACATTCGTAAAAAATTGGGCCTGACAAACAACCGATTGAATCTTTATACTTATTTGAACACCTTAGCCGAGTAATCGATCTACCACGCCTGTTCAATTAAGGGAGGGGTTTGTGCCCTCCCTTTGCCCTCCCCAATTCCTCATCAAGTATTTTAATCCTACCGTCGATGGAAAAAGCGTTGGGTACAACCGAATCAAATCTGCCAGTCTGAACAGGAAGCCAGATAAATCGGACATCGTTTGATCCGGCTGTGCCAGGAACGTAATTACCACCTTCAAAGGAGCATTTGCCATGAAAATCAATCTGCATTCCATCTCTTCCAAACTGATTCTCGGCGGTGTCACGGCGGTGCTGGTCCCCCTGATTATCGTGGGCTATTTATCATTCTCAAAAGCGAAGACCGCGCTCATGGATCTATCCAAACATCAGGCCTCGGGCATCGCATCGGATCTGGCGCGTATGACAAAAAGCATATTGGATTCCGAAATGACCAAAGCTGCGTCCATGGCCTCCCAGAAACGGGTCATCGATCTGGCCGAATCCGTAAAAACATACGGTGTTGATGCTGCCGCAGATCAGGTGGAGGGTGTCTTCAATGCCATCAAAAATCAGTTCTCAAGGATGGGAAGCCAGTACCAGGGCGTTTTCATCGCCGATGTCAACGGCAACATCTATAACGGCGTGCTGGAGAACGGCAGCGTATACAAGGGAATCGATATTTCCAACAGTGATTATTTCCCAAGAGCCAAACAGAGCAGCGGTGCCGTAATCAGTGAAATGACGGTTTCCAAGGCCACCGGTAAACCAGTTGCCATAGCTTGTGCAGCCATCAAATCGAAGAATGGAGAGTTTTTAGGCGCTTTGGGTACAGTTATCAAGGCCGAGTATTTTACCGATCTGATCGCCAATCGAAAAGTCGGAGAAACTGGCTATGGTTTCATGACCGCCGGAGACGGTCTGTGCATTGCCCATCCAAAATCCGACAATATACTAAAGACCAATTTCAACAACATTAAAGAAATGAACGTGATAATGAAGCGCATGCAGGCCGGCGAAGCCGGTGTAGAGGAATATGTGTTCCAGGGTACGCCAAAAATTGCCGGGTTTGCCCCGGTGGGCGTCAACGGCTGGTCTATCGGTGCCACCCAGGATGCTGCGGAGTTTCTGGCCGCCTCCAACGCCATCCGCAACGCCAATATCGTCATTGCGGTTGTGGCCGGCCTGATCGTCGCCGTCCTCGTTTTCTTCTCCGCCCGGGCCATCGTCAAACCCATCAATGCCGCCGTTGCCGGTCTCAAGGACATCGCCCAGGGTGAAGGCGACCTTACCATGCGCCTGGAGGCCACGACCAAGGACGAAGTCGGCGAACTGGCCCGCTGGTTTAACACTTTCATCGAGAAACTCCAGGGCATCATCAAGGATATCGCCGGCGGGGTCGAAACCCTCTCCTCCTCCTCCACCGAGCTGTCCGCCATCTCCGAGCAGATGACCCAGGGCATCCAGAATGTCACCGACAAGTCCAACACCGTCTCGGCCGCGGCTGAGGAGATGAGCGCCAACATGAACAATGTGGCCGCCGCCATGGAACAGTCCGCCACCAACACCAACATGGTGGCCACCGCCTCGGAAGAGATGTCCGCTACCATCGGCGAAATCGCCCAGAACGCCGAAAAAGCACGCGGCATTTCCGACGAAGCGGCCCATAAGGCCTCCACTGCCTCCAACAATATGGACCAGTTGGGCAACGCCGCCAACTCCATTGGCAAAGTGATCGAGACCATCACGGACATCAGCGAGCAGGTCAACCTGCTGGCCCTCAACGCCACCATCGAGGCGGCCCGGGCCGGCGAGGCCGGCAAGGGCTTTGCCGTGGTGGCCAACGAGATCAAGGAACTGGCCAAGCAGACTGCCGAGGCCACCCAGGATATCAAGGACAAGATCGAAGGCATCCAGGGAACCACATCGACTACCGTGGGCCAGATTGCCGAAATCACCCAGGTGATCAACGATGTCAACGACGTAGTGGCCAACATCGCCACGGCCGTGGAACAGCAGTCGGCGGCCACCAGGGAGATTGCCACCAACGTGGCCCAGGCCTCCCAGGGCATCCAGGAGGTCAACGAAAACGTCAACCAGAGTTCCACGGTGGCCGGTGAGATTTCCGGGGACATTGCCGGCGTGAGTGTTTCTATGGACGAGATGTCCACCAGCAGCAGCCAGGTCAACCTCAGCGCTCAAGAACTGTCCAAACTGGCGGAAAGCCTCAAGGGGATGGTGGAACAGTTCAAGGTTTAAGTTCTATAGGAAGCTTACTATTGCAAATCATAATGATTGCTTACGTTTTTAACCCTGCCTGATCTTGATGTATGCTCACCCGCCGGCCGGAACCCAATCGGCCGGCGGGCGCATCCAAAATGCTACGATTTGAATCGTTCCCCTCCGCAAGGGAGAAAACGGCTTTTCCCATGAATGAAAGCTTGATTTTCCCCTGATGCACACCTTTACGAAAAGAAGCTTTCCTGATATTTACTCTTTTCTCGTTTCATCAAAAGATTGAGGAAAAATATATTTCTGGCAATGATTCGGAAACAAATCTGTATCCATTTATATCCTATAGATTTTTATTCGGTTCAGCCGAATTTAAGCACATTCTGATCGGGGTTTGTTTACAAAATGAAAAATGAAGAAATAACAAATGATGCACCGGCTGTCGGACAGGGCATCCCTGATGAAAAGGAAGCTGAGCAATCCTTTAAGGGGAGCGAAACCTGGTATCGCCAGTTTATTGAGAACCAGCCTGTGGGCATGTTCAGAACAAGTGTAAAAGGTAACGGCAAATTTGTTATGGCCAATTCCGCTTTGGCAAAATTGCTAGGCTATCCATCCGTTGCGTCTTTGTTAAAGGCGCCAGTCATTGACATTTACCATCAGCCCTGGATCCGGGAACAGATGCTGATCAAACTGATCAAAGAGGATCGGATTTCCGGTCTGGAACTGGAAGGTAAAAAACGCGACGGTTCGCCGCTGTTTATGAACATGGCGCTGCAGTTGATTCGGGACAGTCAAGGGAACCCATTTCAGATTGACGGTACGATTGAAGATATAACTGCACGTAAACAGACCGAATCAGCCTTAATAAAGAGAGAACGATTGCATCGGGAAGCCCAGCGAATCGCTAGACTGGGTCATTGGGAGTTCGTACCTGACAGTAAAAAGCCCGTCTGGTCGGAGGAAATGTTCAGGATTTTTGAGTTCGATAAAAAGCAATTCGATGGATCTTTGGAATCCTTTTTTGAACGTGTCCACCCGGGGGACAGAAAAAAGGTTGAGGATTCGATTGCCGCTGCCATGGGAAAGGGTACCGCGATCGATCATGTCCATCGAATTCTGCTGCCGGATGAAAGAATCAAGTATATTCATGCAATAGGCCATATCGAATATAATGAAAATAACCAACCGATCCGGATAATTGGAACCTGTCAGGATGTCACGCAACTCAAAGAGACAGAAATCGAAAAGGAAGAAACAAAACGCCGGCTTCTCCAAGCCCAGAAGCTGGAGGCGATCGGGACTTTGGCAGGTGGAATCGCCCATGATTTCAATAATATCTTAACTTCCATGATTGGATTTACGCAACTTAGTTTAAGAGATCTGCCGCCCGACAGCCCCATCGCAGGAAGGCTTGAAGTGGTGTTGCAAGGAGGAATGAGGGCTCGAGACCTTATCAACAATATTCTTGCGTTCAGCAAAACGTCTGAACAGGAATTCAGGCCAGTCCAGGTAAGCATTCTCATCAAGGAAGTCATCAAATTCCTTCGGGCGTCGATTCCCACAAATATAGAGATCCATGAGGAAATCGCCTCTTCATGCGGCCGCATCCTGGCCGATCGGGTTCAAATTCATCAGATTGTGATGAACCTTTGTACGAACGCATACCAGGCGATTGGAGACAAAGGGGGGAGAATAACCATTTCCCTGAAGGAGGTTGAAATCGGACCGAGCGATTTTCATCCTGGGTTCGCCATTGCCCCCGGGGACTATATTCATCTGGGGATTAGCGATACGGGCTATGGGATGGACAATGTGACGATAGATAAGGTTTTCGATCCCTATTTTACAACGAAAAACAGAAGCGAGGGAACCGGTCTGGGGTTGTCTGTCGTTCACGGTCTTGTAAAAAGGCACGGCGGGCAAATTTTTATCCGCAGCGAACCCGATCATGGAACCGCATTTCATGTTTTTCTGCCCCGTATAGCATCTTAGGGTATCACAGAAAAAAACAGTAGAAAAACCGAAACCTCGAAGGAATGAGCGCGAAGGAGATTAGTATCAAGGCGGTCTTGCCAAAACCGGCAACGGAAAATGAACTGGCGAAGTGCATGAGATTCGTGTTGAACAAAATGGCTCCTGCAAGCTCCATGCAGGACAAGAAACGGTAAAACAATGGCAAGCGTATTGATTTTGGACGATGATCGAAGCATCCAATTGCTTCTTGAAGATCTGATGCTAAGCATGGGGCATGAATCTGCCTCGGCGGGCAATCTGGCGACCGGGTTATCGATGGCCAGAAAGAACGATTTCGACCTTATCCTGCTGGACCTGGATTTCCCCGAAGGGAACGGGTTGGAAATTTTGCCGGAACTGACCCGATTGCCCAGTTCGCCTGAAGTGGTCATCATCACCGGCACAGGCGATACCAAGGCAGCCGAGATCGCATTCAAATACGGCGCTTGGGATTATGTCAGAAAGCCTTTCCTGCTTGAAGAAGTTTCTCTTCACATTACCCGTGCGCTTCAATATCGTATTGAAAAAACTGACCGAAAAGCACCGGCAGTTCTGAAAAGAGGAGGTATTATCGGAGAATCCGAGCCAATTCTCGCCTGTTTGGATGAAGTTGCAAAAGCGGCCGTCACAGACAGCAATGTTCTCATTACTGGCGAGACAGGTACCGGAAAAGAACTGTTTGCCCGAGCCATTCATAACAACAGTAACCGTTCAGAGAAGAGCTTTGTAACCATAGACTGCGGAGCCTTGCCGGAGACTCTGGCGGAAAGCACTTTGTTTGGACATGAAAAAGGCGCTTTCACTGGAGCAGACAACCGCAAGGAAGGGTTGATTGTTCAGGCTGAGGGGGGCACGCTCTTTTTTGATGAAATTGGAGAACTCGATCTGGCGGTTCAAAAAAAACTGCTAAGGACATTGCAGGAACGCCGCCTGAGACCTGTTGGCAGCAGAAAAGAATTGCCTGTGGATTTTCGTCTGGTCGCTGCGACCAATCGGGATCTGGAAAAAGGGGGCCGCGATAAGAAATTTCGCGAGGACTTGCTTTTTCGGATACGCGGTATTGAAATTAAGCTCCCCCCTCTTCGGGACCGCGTCGAAGATATCCAACCCATTGTTTGTAATAAGATTCGTCAGATTGGTGACCATAATGGCCTCGGGGCGAAGGGGGTTTCCGCCGAATTTGTTGAAATTTTAGGTAAATATGATTGGCCCGGCAATGTGCGGGAACTGATTAATGTTCTTGAGCATTCCATTGCCAATGCCGGTTCCGATCCTACCCTGGTCCCCAAACATTTTCCGCCCGCATACCGAGCTGCCTTGTTGGAGCTTGGCCATGGCAACGGACCCGAATGTTGCGTATTCCCGGTGACGGGAACGTGCTTTGCCTCCGATGGTCAAATCGTCAAATGGGTGGACTACCGTTTTCAATTAGAGAAAACGTATCTGCAGAGCCTCTTATCCGAATCCAAAGGCAATTGGACAAAAGCCTGCCGACTTGCCGGATTTTCGAAATCGAGATTGTATGAACTGCTGAAAAAACATAACCTCTCTTTATCCCCGGTCTAGCCGATCCAACCCGAATGCCAGCCCTTCATTCCGGTTTAATGGAACGAGACATTTCCTCTTTTCCGGAATGGTTTGACGCAACCATCTCCATATTCGAGCATCAGATAATATAACTATTTGTACATATTGTATAAATAAATTTTCTGATTTCTGGCACGCATGTTGATATTGGCCTTGATGGCATGTGCACGGAAAGCCTGGATTCAATGGCGACCACTAAAGGTAAAACCCACTTAACCTTTCAAGCGAGGAGTTATTGTAATGCTGCGTGACGTGAAAATTTCTACCAAAATTATTGTTGGCTTCGGCATTGTTTTGTTTTTGATGGTGGTTGTCGGTTATATCGGCCAAAATGGAATGTCTGGCACCAAAGACCGTGTCGAAAAAGCCGACGATGTGAACCGTATGGTAAAGATGATCCAACATGCCCGTCAATATGAGAAAAACTTTATTATTCGCGGCAAGAACGAATATATCGAAAAAGTTGACGAAACCATTGCCGACCTGGTCAACCAGGTGGAGGAAACAAAGGGGAAGTTCGACCAAAAGGTCAATAAAGAACAGATGGATCAGGTCGCTGCCAAGGTAACCGAATATAAGGAGGCATTCGACACTTTTACACAGATTGAAAAAGACAAAACACAGTTGATGGCACAAATGAGATCCAGAGCCCGCGATGTTATCGAAAAGCTTGAGGAAATTCGCAGCGACCAGAAAGCGCAGTTGGCGGGTATCGTAAAACAGAGCGATCGCTTCGCAGGTACGCAAGCGAATTTTCAGGAAGCCTTGAATGATAAACTCGCCAAGGCGGATGACGCCAACCGAATGATTAAATGGTTTCTGGACATACGCAAAAACGAGAAGGAACTCATTCTTTCGGGAGAGCAGAAATATCTTGATGCGATCACCGAGGGTATGGAAAAAGCAATGGCTCTGGGGGCCGATATAAAAGGCAGATTCAACAATCCAGAGAACGCCGCCAAAATGAAATCGGCATTGGAATCTCTCTCGATCTACAATGAGGCGTTTGCCGAATTTTTGGGAAAAATTGAAGAACAGAAAACCGCCGATGAGAAGATGGTGCAGGCAGCTAGAGCCGCCAGCGAAGTTTGTGAGGTAGCCCGGACCGATCAGAAATCCAAGATGGAAGCCCAGATCCATAGAGCCATTGTTTTTATTTACACATTTTTTGGCATCGCCCTTTTCGCCGGAAGTGTCGTGGCCCTATGGATTGCCTCAACCATTAAAAAATCGATGGCTTATGCCGTCGAAATTTCAACCCGCGTCGCAGACGGTGATTTGACCCAGGAGATTGAAGTCAGCAGCAAGGATGAAATTGGAACGCTGCTGGCCGCCATGAAAAATATGGTTGATAATTTGAACACGATGTTTTCCGATATCACGACGGGTATCGAAACTTTGGCTTCATCATCTACCGAGCTTTCCGCAATTTCTCAGCAGATGGCGTCTAACTCCGAACAATCAGCCGGCAAGTCCTCCAGTGTAGCCGCGGCTGCCGAAGAGATGAGTGCCAATATGGCTTCGGTCGCCGCAGCTGCCGAACAAGCCTCGCAAAATGTCGACATTGTCGCATCGTCCGCGGAAGAGATGAGTTCGACGATCCAGGAGATTGCCCGGAATACGGAAAAGGGCCGGTCGATCTCCTCCGAAGCAGTTACCCAAACGACCAGTGCGTCGCAAAAAATGGAGCAGCTGGGGCGCGCCGCCCAGTCTGTTGGCAAGGTAACGGAAACCATAACGGATATCTCGGAGCAGACCAATTTGCTTGCGCTCAATGCTACGATCGAAGCTGCGCGTGCCGGCGAAGCGGGGAAAGGGTTCGCCGTTGTCGCCAACGAGATAAAGGAACTGGCCAGACAAACCGCTGAAGCTACCGGTCAAATCAGGCAACAAATCGAAGGGATACAGGAATCAACGGGAACTTCCGTCGAAGAAATCAAGCAGGTAACCGAAATTATAAACGATGTAAACGATGTTGTCTCAAACATCGCATCGGCGATCGAGGAGCAATCCATTGCTACAAAAGAGATTGCCGGCAATGTGGCTCAGGCTTCCCAGGGTATCCAAGAGGTGACCCAGAACGTCTCAGAGGCTTCTACGGTTTCCGGTACGATCTCGAGCGATATCGTTGAAGTCAACACGGCCTCTCAAGAAATTGCTAACGCAAGCTCTCAGGTTCGACTGAGTTCAGAGGAACTGTCATCCTTATCCGAACGTCTGCAAGGAATGGTTGCAAAATTCAAAATCAGGGCATCCTAAAAATAATAAAATGGGAATACGGTTGCCAACCGAACCGTTCAATAAGGAGACTCGGTAATAATGAACAACAATCTGTTTGCGGGGATTGTCGATATGCTGAGCGCCAAATCAGAAAAAATGATTGAGCAGTCTCTGCCATTGGCGGCGTTTCAGGAAGAAGTTGACCGGCGGTTGTCCAATGCCGCCGACCAGGCAGATCGCCTGGCCATAATAGATATCATGTTTCAATGCTTCAGAAGTGAACTGCATGAAGAATTAAAGTATTTAAACAAATTATTAGACTTGGTGGGTAACAACCAGGGGAGAATCAACAGTAGCGCTTCCCGATGACGATTCGCTAAAAAGATGGGAGATCTGGTTTCGAAAGACTGAAAGTCTCATTGATTATGGTCCAGCACTTCCCGGATCTTGGCCGCCAGGTCTTTCAGCGAAAATGGCTTCTGGATGAAGTTGATCCCTTCATCCAGAACGCCGCGATGGGCGATGACATCAGCTGTGTAACCGGACATGAACAGGTGCTTCATCCCCGGCCGGACTTCCAGCAGCCGGTCGGCCAGTTCGCGGCCGTTCATTTCGGGCATGACCACGTCGGTGACGAACAGATGGATGTCGCTGCCATCTTCCTCGACCCGTCGGATGGCCTCGCTCGGAGTTGCCGCCGGAAGGACGTTGTATCCCAGACGCTGGAGCATCATCAGTCCCATTTCCCGAATGGTCGGATCGTCTTCCACCATGAGGACCGTCTCGCCCCGGCTGTGAGGGATTGTTTCCTCGGTAGCGACGGTTTCATCTTCGGCGTTTGTGGCCTTCCGGGGCAGGTAGATATTGAAGGTCGTGCCGATGCCGGGTTCGCTGGAAAGCTGGATAAATCCATCGCTCTGCTTGACGATGCCGTAAACCGTAGCAAGCCCCAGACCCGTCCCCTGTCCAACGCCTTTAGTGGTATAAAACGGTTCAAAGACGTGATTCTGGGTCTCCGGGTCCATGCCGCAACCGTTGTCTCCGACGGAGAGCCGTACATACTCTCCCGGCAGGCAGTCGGCATAGGCACTGCAAGAGATCTCATCGAAGGATACGGTGTCGGTTTGGATGGTTATTTTACCGACATCGGCAATGGCATCCCGGGCGTTGACGCACAGGTTGGCCAGGATCTGATCCATATGGGTGGGGTCCATTTTAACGCCGCATTGACCGGCCGATGGGTTCCAGGTCAACTCGATGTTTTCGCCGATCAGCCGACGCAGCATTTTGAGCGTTCCCTCAACCGAGGCGCTGAGATCGAACACGACCGGCTCCACGGTCTGCTTGCGGGCGAAGGCCAGAAGCTGACGGGTGAGATTGGCCGAACGCTGGGCGGCGTCGAGGATCTTGCTGAAATTTTTACGCATGGGATCGGCGGCATCCAGCGTTTGCATGGCCAGTTCGGCATAGCCCATAATGGCCCCCAGCATGTTGTTGAAATCGTGGGCCACCCCGCCGGCCAGCACGCCTATGGCCTCCAGCTTCTGGGACTGGTGCAACTGATATTCCAGTTCGCGGCGCTCCTCTTCCAGATGCTTCCAATCCGTTATGTCCTGCATGGTGAAGATCAGATAGCCTTCGTTCGATATACTGATTTCTCTTGCCGAGTAAATGCCGGTACGAACCGTACCGTCCTTGCGCCGGAATTCAATTTCACGATGCGATACCTCTTTTTTGCTTATCAAATCCTGGACCAGACGCGCCCGTTCCGAAGGGTCGAACCAGAACTGAATGTCGGCGGATGTGCGCCCGATGACCTCGTCTCTTTTCCAGCCGGTGGTCTCCTCGAAGCCGATATTGACATCGGCGATAAGTCCATCCTCCAGGCGGCTGATCGTGATGAAATCCGGTGCCATCATAAAGATTTTGGAAAATTTTTCCTCGGACAGACGCAGCATCTCTTCGGCTCTCTTGCGCTCGGTGATGTCCACCGCGATTTCCAGCCGTAAATCGCGGCCGTCCGGCCAGCGAATGATCTGATCGACGATGGCGACATCCGCGTTCATCGTGGCGTTGTGGTATTCCCACCGGTAAGGCTGTCCATCGTTGTTGAGAATGATGTCGTTGGTGCAGAAATTACAGGGATGGTCAAAACCCTGGAGCGTTTCGTAGCAGCGCTTCCCGGTCGGATCGCTGCCGAGCAGTTCACGCAGACGCCGGTTGGCGAAGATGATCTCGTAGGTAGCGGGGTCGGAAACATAGATGGCCTCATCGATGCTGTTGAAAATGGAGAGGAATTGCCGCCGCTCAAAATCGATAGCCTCTTCCTCGCGCTTGCGCTCCGAGATATCCCGGAAATCCCATACACGTCCGATTTCCTTTTCGTTGATGACCATAGGGGCGGTATGGCATTCGAAAACCCGCCCGTCTTTAAAGGGGATTTCGTACATATCCTGGATGCCGCTGTGATAGAGCCGGTCGACTGTCTCCTGGAAGCCGGCCGGGTCCGCCAACTGGTCTCGAACAAACTCTCTCAGAGAGACCTCGTCATCGGTTTCCTTGAGTTCGGGCGGCACCCGCCACATTCGGTAGAACTGCCGGTTGGCCTGGATGACCTTCAAATCGTTGTTGACGACAAGGATGCCGTCGGTGGTGGCATTGAAAGTTGCCCGCAGCAGCTCCATGCTTTCCTGAAGGGCCGCTTCCTTCTGCCGCCGTTTGGTGATGTCCACGGTCATGGAGAGAATCTGCCTGGGCCCCTCGAGTTCCAGCAATACGGACGAGTAGATGATATGGGTGGGGGTTCCGTCACTTTTAAGGACCGTGGCTTCGATATCCTTCAGGGAGCCTTGTGTCGCAAGTGTCTGGAGGAGGGCTTCAACTTCATCATCCGTGATGAGGGTGTAATCCTTTGGCCGGACAGCGCCCAATTGCTCTTTATTAAGGCCCCGGCTTTCGAGAAATGCCCGATTGGCGTCAATAATGGTTCCATCCTCGAAGCTGTTGATGGCAATGGAATAGGGGGCGTGGTCGAAAATGGCCCGGAATTTCGATTCGCTCTGGGCTGTCTTGATTCGGGCCTCCTTGGTAGACTGAATGTTCACATCCAAACCGATGATTTTCGTCGGAAGACCCTCGTCATTCCATTCGACGGCTTTGCCTTTGGAAAGCACCCAGCACCAGGTATCGTCCGCACGGCGGATGCGAAGTTCCGCCTCATACATTTCCTTGCCGTCTTTGTGAATATAGTTTTCGAAAAAACGGATGACATTCGGTCGGTCTTCGGGATGCACGAGAAGCAGGTGTTCATCGAGAGGAACGGCTTTTTCCTGTGGGGGATAGCCAAGCATGGCGTACCACTGCGCACTTGGATAGATCGTTTTTTTCTCCGGGCGGGATTCCCAGATCCCGGCCTGGGTGGCTTCGGTTGCCAGTTGCAGCAGTTCTGTTTGATGGGTTACTTCCTGCTGAAGTTTTTCCAGGCGGGCCACTTTTTCGCTGAGCCTGCGTTTGAGCAGAAAGTTGACCCCTGCCAACCCCAGCAATAGGATCGTCCCCAGAACAGCGATAACTATCGTCATGTGCAGCACCCCGTTTTCATACAATTTTGTTTTCCGTGCGCGGATGCAAACCTTCCAAAGTGGAAGCCGCAATTCTGCGGCAACCCATGGGACAGGGAAACGGACTGGCCGAGAGACGTTTTGTTATGCCTATGGCAACTCATTTCGATCCATCCAGAACGTCCCGGATTTTGACGGCCAGATCTCTCAGTGAAAATGGCTTCTGGATGAAGTTGATTCCCTCGTCCAGCACGCCGCGATGGACGATGACATCGGCGGTATAGCCGGACATGAACAGGTGCTTCATTTCCGGCCGGATTTCCAGCAGTCGGTCGGCCAGTTCGCGACCGTTCATTTCGGGCATGACCACGTCGGTGATGAATATCTGAATTTCACTGCCATTTTTTTTGACCAATTGGATCGCCTCTCCGGGGGTTGCCGCCGAAAAAACGGAATACCCCAGACGCTGAAGCATCATTCGCCCCATTTCCCGCATGGTCGGATCATCTTCCACCATGAGGACGGTTTCGCCCCGGCTGCGCGGGATTGCCTCGCTGGCGGCCTCGCTGCTTTTGATTTCATCCCCGGCGGTATGCTGTGGCAGGTAAATTTCGAAGGTCGTGCCGATGCCGGGCTCGCTGGTAAGCTGGATAAACCCCTCATTCTGCTTGACGATGCCGTAAACCGTGGCCATGCCCAGACCCGTACCCTGGCCGATTTCCTTGGTGGTGAAAAAAGGTTCGAAAATGTGATCCTGGGTTTCCCGGTCCATGCCGCAACCGTCGTCGCTGACGGATAGCCGCACGTATGTCCCCGGCAGGCAGTCGGCATAGGCCATGCAGGCGTCCTCGTCGAACGTGGCCATGTCGGTTTTTATGGTGACCTTGCCCACCTCCGCGATGGCATCCCGGGCGTTGACACACAGATTGGCCAGGATCTGATCCAGTTGGGAGGGGTCCATGCGTACGGTGCATTGCCCGGTGGCGGGCATCCAGGCCAGTTCAATGTTTTCGCCGATGATCCGGCGCAGCATCTTGAGAATGCCTTCGATAGCGGCATTGAGATCGAGCACCAACGGTTCGACGGTCTGTTTACGGGCGAAAGCCAGCAGTTGGCGGGTGAGATTGGCCGAGCGCTGGGCGGCATCGAGGATCTTGCTGAAACTTTTACGCATGGGATCGGAGGAATCCAGCGTTTGCATGGCCAGTTCGGCATAGCCGATGATGGCCCCCAGCATGTTGTTGAAATCGTGGGCCACCCCACCGGCCAGGACGCCGATGGCCTCCAGTTTCTGCGACTGCTGCAGCTGCGCTTCCAGTTTACGGCGCTCCGCCTCCAGATGCCGGCTTCGGGTGGTATCCTGCAGGATGAAAATCAACGTCAATTCATCCGATATGCGGATCATTCGTGCGGAGTAGATGCCGGTCCGTTTGGTGCCGTCCTTGCGCAAAAATTCCATTTCGCGATACAGGACATCCCGGCCGGCCATCAGCTCCGCCACCATATCTTTCCGGGCCGAGAGATCGGCCCAGAAATGAATGTCGGCCGATGTCCGCCCGATCACCTCATCCCTTTTCCAGCCGGTGGTTTCTTCGAATCCGATGTTCACATCGAGGATTTTACCGTCCCTCAAGCGGGTGATGGCGATGACATCCGGCGCCATGGCGAAAATTTTGGAAAACTTCTCCTCGGACAGACGGATTCTTTCTTCGAACTTCTTGCGGTTGGTAATATCCCGGGCGATGCCCAGCACGCCGATAATTTCACCTTCTTCGTCAAACATCGGCGTCTTTATGGTTTCCAGGATTTCTTGGTGGCCGTCGTCGGCAAAGGTGATTTTCTCTTCGTTCACACATGCTTTTCCGGCAGCCATGGCAGCCTGATCTTTTTCCCTGAAGAAATCGGCCAGTTCCCGGTCTACGAAATTATAGTCGGTTTTTCCTACGATATCAGATTGTTTGGCGCCGAAAAAAAGCTCGAAGCGTCGGTTGCATCCCAGATAAAATCCCTGCGGATCCTTGAGCCAGACCAAGTCGGGCAAGGTGTCGACGAGCGTTCGCAGGTGTGTTTCGCTGGCTTTCAACGCTGCCTTGACCCTGCGGTGCGCGGTGATGTCCAGGCACGTTCCGCAGACACGCAGTGGTTCGCCGTCCGGACTCCGCTCGATCACGCGGCCCTTGGCGAGCACCCAGATATCGTGTCCCGCTTTGTGCCGCAGGCGGTGTTCGATTTCGTAAAAATCTGCCTCGCCTTTCAGGTGCAGGTCCATTGCCTGAATCGCCGCGGGTCGGTCCTCAGACGGAATCAACATTCTCCAGTTTTCAAGAAGCGGCACGATTTCGTCCAACCGGTATCCCACCATATCTGTCCAAATTTCGTTGACAATCATCTTGTCCGACGGGATATGCCAGTCCCAAGTGCCCAAGTCGGCACCATGCAGGGCCAGCTCCATGCGATTTTTGGTATCGACCCAATCGCGGGTACGTTCGTCGACCAGCTGTTTCAGCCGTTCCCGTTTGCCATAGACAACGCCGAACCAGCCTGCCAGCAGAAGGGTGAGTCCCAAACCGGCGATGGCAACCGGCCAGACCGGATAGAGATTAAAAAAGCCGGCGGCTGCCCGAGCGGTGATCAGAAAAGCCTTGCCGAAAACGAATATAGGATATTTTTCGGTGAAGCGAACATCCGGAAAGCTGTCGTGTTCCCCGGACGCTGCGATGGACTGGATGGTCGTCTGCGAAATGCCGATTGCCAGTTCCAGAAACATTGTTTGGGATAGGCGGGCACTTTTCAAAAGAGCGGCCGGTTGAACATCGGCCAGCGCAAACCCACGCAGGCGTGAGGCATCTCCATGAGCAAAGACGGGACGGAAGACTTGAATGATTGCCGGACGGTCCGGATTCACCGGATTGCCGAGGGGAACAGTGCAGGTGGTCAGGCCGCTGCGTGCGGCCGTTTCCAGAGCCCTTCGGCGCAGCGGATCAGAAGCCAGGTCGAATCCCAGGGTGCTCGGCTTTACTTCGGCTGGAACTGTAAAGACGATGGGGCAGTAGCCGCCGGCATGATCTGGAACGGGGATGCGGTTTCTCTTCCCATCCCACTGCCAGATCGTAAATTCCGGAAGTCCTTCGGCCCGGATTTTTTTCTCCATGGACTGCCGGTCCAAAGCCGGCATCCATTGGGTCCAGGACCAGGACTGGATCACAGGATTTTTTACCAGATAATCGGTATAATTGTCGAACTCCCCGGGACTCACGTGTTCGCTGGCTTCGAAAAGACGCGCCAATGCTTCCAGTTCGATGTGATGCAGGGTATGCAGGACCATGGTAATTGCAGCGGTTTTTTCCTGCGCCAGTTGCCGAAAGGCATGTTGACGGGTGTGCAGGGTAAAGGTTCTGATCGTCCAGGTTGCTGCCAGGCTCAGGAAAAATCCGGCAAGCACGATCACCAGCAGTGTTTCCTGGTATGGCTGGCGATGGAAGGCCAGGCTCGCAGGAAAGGTGCGGCGGTTGATCAGGCATGCGCCGACGAACCACAGTGCTATCGTGAACAGGGTGAGGAGGGCCGGTGGCAGCGCCGTTTGCACAAGCTTCCGCTGCCAGTCGCGGGCGGAAAAATCCATCCCCAGAACCGCAACCAATTTTCCGGAGTCGGGGTCGATCAAGGGCACCAGTGCACTGATCCATGTCCCCCAGCGGTCGCTGGCAGGCCCTGTGGTCAGGGCCCTCTTCTCTTCAAACGCCCTCAGGTCTTCGTCGGGTATCTCTTCGTAAAGTTGTCCGGCCGGGGATTCGTCCTTGGCGCCGGGCGGTTCGCTGTCCGCAAAGAAGAAAACGGAGCCGTTTTCCCGGCGTCCCAGCAAGTAAATGAATTTGCAATCTGTGATGGTTTTCCCGGTAAAGGCCAGCTGCTCCTTGAGTTGGAGATAGTCGGCAGCGGCCAGATCGGCATCGGAACCCGAAAGCGAAAGGATTCTTCGGACATCCACTGCCTGTGCCACCAGGCGGGCCTGGTAAAGCAGATCTTTGCGCATATAGCGGTCCGATTGCCGGATCGTCCACCAGCTGAAAAGAAAACCCCCCAGAAAAATACCAACAAGAGTGCCGATCATGGTACGGCTCATCCATGAACGCCTGGCGGTCGATTTGGTTTCATTCATAGACACAGGCTTCCCCTGTCGTGAACACAGATGCGATATGCGCCATAAATATTCCCTTGTCTCAATGGTATTGTTTCGGCGAAATGCATTAAAACACAAGCAAAAAAAGAAGCATTGGGTCCACCATAGACCGGGTTGACGGACAGTATTTTTACCGCGCCTTTGGATTTATGGTCTTGACCTGAGTTTGCGGCTGACATAGGTTGAACCTCTTTAAAACCAATTTTGTTTCTATGCGGAGGAACGTTGTACGGTTTCCAGGACTTGCTGCAGTTCACGTTTGCGGGGATTACCAGCGGCGCGATTTATGCCCTGATCGCCCTGGGCTTCTGCGTGGTGCACAACACTATCGGCATCGTTAACTTCGCCCAGGTGGATTTCGTTTCCCTGGGCGGCATGTTCCTGTTCACCGGCTTGTTCTGGAGTGGTTTGCCCATGGTGGTGGCCCTGCCGTGCGCCGTGGCGGCCGTCACCGTGGTAGGCATCGTCGTGGAGCGCCTCGGGGTCCGGCCGTCGCGCTCCCAGAACCACCTGGTGCTGATCTTTCTGACCATCGGCATTTCGATCATCTTGCGCGGCGGCATGAAGCTGATCTGGGGCAAAAACCGCATGGCCGTTCCGTCGCTGGCGGGCGATGAACCCCTGCGCATTGCCGGCGCCGCGATTTTGCCCCAGGCGGTGGCCATTCTGGTGATTACCGCTATCGCCATCGGCCTGCTGGTGTTTTTTTTTCATGGCACCCGGTTGGGGCTGGCCATGCGCGCCGTGGCTTCCAACCCGACCGCGGCGTCAGTGGTGGGGCTTTCCGTGGGCCGCGTCAAGGCGGCCAGTTTCGCCCTGGCCGGCGGGTTGGGTGGTCTGGCCGGCGTGCTGGTGACCCCCATTACTACCTTGAGCTATGACGTGGGCGTCCTTCTGGGGCTCAAGGGTTTTGCCGCCGCCATTTTAGGGGGATTCGGCTCCTTTCCCGGTGCCGTGATCGGCGGCGTGATGCTGGGCCTGCTGGAATCGCTGTCGGCGGGATACTGGAGCAGCGCGTATAAGGATGTGGCGGCGTTTGTGGTGTTGTTGCTTGTTTTGTTTGTCAGGCCGAAGGGATTGTTGGGAAAATGAAAAGAAAGAAGTCAGAATTCAGAAGACAGAAGCCAGAAGAAAAGGATGTCGTTGCGCTCCGCTTTTTAATGAAAGACTGAGCCGAAGGCGAATCCACCCTTCTGAATACTGAATTCTCTAACGGATTATTGGCTGATATTGATCGGCGCTCTGTCGAACCACCATGTTGACCACTAAAGACAACATCTTCTACTTCATCTACCTGCATCGAACCGGGCTGACGGTGACGGCCCTGTCCGCAGTGCTGCTGGTCTGGCCGCTGATCGAAAGCAACCCTTACAACCTGGGGCTGTCCAACCTGATCGCCATCTATACCATGGTGGTGCTGGGCCTGAATTTGTTCATCGGGTATGCCGGCCAGATCAGCCTGGGGCATGCCGCCTTTTTTGCCATCGGCGCCTACGGGTCGGCCATCGGTACCACCACCCTGGGCGGGCCGGCCTGGCCGGTGATGGCGGCCGTAGCCCTGATCGCCGCGGTCGTCGCCCTGGCCGTGGGCCTGCCGGCGCTCAAACTCAGCGGCCACTACCTGGCCATGGCCACGCTGGGCTTCAATATCGTTATCTACACGATCCTGGTGCAGTGGGACACCGTTACCGGCGGCCCCAGCGGCTTTTCCGGCATCCCCTACCTGTTCATCGGTCCGGTGGCGTTCGACAATGAAATCTATTTTCACTACCTGGTGTGGAGTTTTGCCGTGCTGGCCCTGCTGCTGTGCCTGAACCTGGTGCGCAGCGGCGTGGGGCGCGGCCTGGCAGCCCTGGCCGAGGATGAGACCGCGGCCAGGGCCTTGGGGGTGGACATCCGTCGGGCCAAGGTGAAGGTGTTCGTTCTTTCGGCGGTCCTGGCTTCTATTGCCGGCAGCCTGTTTGCCCACTGCTATGCTTTCGTCAGCCCGGATTCTTTCAACATCTTTGTCTCCGTGGACTTTGTGATCATGGTGGTGGTGGGCGGCATGGGTTCCATCTGGGGCACCCTGTTCGGTACGGCCCTGATTACCCTGCTGCCTGAATGGATTGAGTCCCTGGAAAATTTCAAGGACATCATTCATGGTCTGATTCTGGTGATCATCCTGCTTTTTCTGCCCCAGGGACTGGTGACCGGCATTGTGGATGCGGTGCGGACCAAGATTGCATTGAGGCGCAATCATGCTTGAGCTTGAAAATGTCAGCAAATGGTTCGGTGGCCTGCCGGCCCTGCAGGACGTCTCCTTCGGCGTTCCGCGGGGGCGGATCACGGCCCTGATCGGTCCCAACGGTGCCGGCAAGTCGACCCTGATCAACTGCATCAGCGGGGTGGACACGGCCGCAAGCGGGCAGATCCTGCTGGAAACGCGCTCCATCGAGCGGCTGCCGGCCCAAGGTATCGCCGATCTGGGGGTGGCCCGCACCTTCCAGAACCTGAAGCTGTTCGCCCGTCTCTCCGTGCTGGACAATGTGTTGACCGGCCTTACGGTGGCGGCCGAGCGTTCTTTCGTCCGTTCCATGCTGCGCTTGCCGGCCCTGCGCATCCAAGAGCGGCAACTGCGGCTGAAGGCGTTGGAGGCGTTGGACGATTTCGGCTTGGCCGAAAAGGCCAACTGGCCGGCAGGGGCCCTTTCCTACGGGGAGAAGAAACGGGTGGAGATGGCTCGCGCCTTCGTCGGCGATCCCAGGCTGGTGCTGCTGGACGAACCGGTGGCCGGATTGAACGCCGATGAGACGGCCCGGATCGCCCGCCACATCCGCCAGAAGCGCGGAGCCGGTCACACCATGCTGCTGGTGGAGCACGACATGGAGCTGGTGATGGATGTGGCCGACCAGGTCGTGGTGCTGGACAGCGGCCGCTGCATCGCCAGCGGAAGCCCCGAAGCGGTGCGCAGCAACCCGCTGGTGCTGGATGCCTACCTGGGGCGCATGGAGGCGACGGCGTAAGATGAGTGCTCCCCATTTGCTGGCCATCGAGAATGTAACGGCCCACTACGGCGCAGCCCAGGCCCTGTTTGGGGTGGACTTGACCGTCGATGCGGGGCAGACCGTCGCATTGGTAGGCGCCAACGGCGCCGGCAAGACCACCTTGCTCAAATGCATCATGGGGTTGATGCGCGCCTCGAACGGCCGGGTGCTGCTGGACGGACAACCTGTCACAGGCGCGTCACCGGCCAAAATGGTGCGAAGCGGACTGGCCCTGACCCCTGAAGGCCGCGAAGTCTTTCCCGATCTGAGTGTGGCCGAAAATCTGGAGTTGGGCGCGGTTGCCCTGAAAGCCGGCCGCCGGGAAGTGGTCCGGCGCATGGAAGACGTGTACGCGCGCTTCGACCGGCTGGCCGAGCGCAGGGAACAGCCGGCGGGAACCCTGTCCGGCGGCGAACAGCAGATGCTGGCCATGGGACGCGCCCTGATGGCCAAACCGCGGCTGCTGCTGCTGGACGAACCCAGCCTGGGCCTGGCCCCTTTGATTACCGATGAGATTTTTGCCATCATTCACCAGCTGGCCCGATCCGGCGTAACCATCCTGCTGGTGGAGCAGAATGCCGCCCGCGCGCTTTCGGCTTCCCACAAGGCCTTCCTGATGGCCGGCGGCCGCATCGTCCAGCAGGGCAACAGCGACGATCTGCTGGTGGACCCCCGGCTGCGCGCCGCCTTTTTAGGCGCAGCCAGCCATGAAAAACCCGAGGCCAGCCGGCTGGGTGCCGCCGGCCTGACCAACATCCGTTTGGAGAAACCCGACATGCATCAAAAAAGTTTTATGCCCGCCTTTACCGATGAACAGGCCCTGGCCGAACACCAGCTCAAGGGGCTGAAGTGGACGGTCCGCCACGCCTTCGAAGGCTCCGCTTTCTACCGGGAGCGCCTGGAGGCGGCCGACGTTTCGCCGGAATCCATCCAAAGCCTGGAGGATATCACCCGGCTGCCCTTTACTACCGCTGACGACCTGCGCGAATTCTATCCCTTTCCGCTGCGGTCGGTGCCCTTCGAACAGATCGTGCGCATTCACGCCAGTTCGGGCACCACGGGCAAGCGCAAGATTATCGGCTACACCCAGAAAGACCTGGACGACTGGATTCACTTCTTCGCCCGCTGCTACGAGATGGCCGGGGTTACGCCCCTGGACCGGGTGCAGATTGCCGTGGGATACGGGATCTGGACGGCCGGCATGGGCTTCCAACTGGGCTGCGAGAAGATCGGCGCCATGGCCGTTCCCGTGGGGCCGGGCAATGTGGACATGCACCTGCAGTTCATGCAGGATGTCCGTTCCACGGTGTTTTGCAGCACGGCTTCCATGGCCCTGTTGATGGCCGAGGAGATTCATCGCCGGGGCATTGCCGACAAGATCAGCATCAATAAAATCATCTACGGCTCCGAGCGCAGTTCGCGCTCCATGCGCCGCAAGATTTCCGAATTGTTCGGCGGGGCCGAGCTGTTCGATATTACCGGCCTGACCGAACTGTACGGTCCCGGCACCGGCATCGAATGCCCCGACCACGACTGCATCCATTACTGGGGCGATTACTACATCCTGGAGGTCATCGATCCGGCGACGTTGCAGCCGGTGCCGGACGGCGAATGGGGCGAGATGGTGGTGACCACGTTGTGCAAGGAGGCAGCTCCGCTGATCCGCTACCGCACCCGGGACATCACCCGCATTATTCCCGGCCCCTGTACCTGCGGATCGTTTTTGCCCCGCCACTCGCGCATCAAGGGGCGCAGCGACGACACCATCAAATACCGGGGGGTCAACATCTATCCCTCGACCATCGACACCATTCTGTCGGCCATCCCCGGCCTGGGCTCCGAATACCAGATGCACCTGACCCGCGACGAGGATTCCGGCAAGGATTTTATGATGCTGAAAATCGAACGGGGCGAAGGCGTGGACGCCGGCCGTACGGCCGAACTGGTGCACGAGATCGGCTATCAGGTCAAAAAGCAGCTGCTGGTGTCCATCCAGGCGGAATTGGTGGACTATGGAGCACTGCCGCGCACGGAACGCAAGAGCCAGCGGGTTTTTGACAGCAGAATTACAGACGAAATCGTCTGATGCCGGTTTGTGTTGTTACTATTGATAGAAATGTCCTTGTTAAAATCCTTATTTTTGTATAGTCTCTCTTGAACGTAATCAACCGGATCGAAGGAAGGAGAGGATGAGATGAATAAGGTTCAAAAGCTGTTGGTATCGGTTGCATTGTTGGCTTTGACGTTTTCCGGAGGAAATGTTTTTGCCAAGGACACCATCAAGATCGGCGCCTTTTTCGACCTGTCCGGCCCGGCGGCCTTCATCGGCACGCCTACCAAGCTGGTGGCCGACATGGTGGTGGACAAGATCAACAAGGAGGGCGGGGTCAACGGCAAAGAGATCGAACTGGTTATCGGCGACACCGAGGGCGACCCGGCCAAGGCGGTCAACATCGCCAAGAAGTTCATTTACAAGGACAAGGTGGCGGCCATCATCGGCCCCACGCGCACCGGCACCGGCATGGCGGTCAAGAAGATCATCCATGGCGGCAAGATCCCGGCCTTCATGACCGTGGGCGGCGATCCGGTGATCATGGGCGGCGAAAAATTGGGTCCCTTCGACTGGGTATTTAAATCTCCCCAGCGTTCGTCGGTGGCGGTCAAACGTCTCTTTTCCTACCTCAAGGAGAAAGGGCTCACGAAAATCGCCCTGCTGACCGCATCCGACGGTTTCGGCAAAGACGGCAGCCGCTGGCTGACCAAGCTGGCACCCGAATTCGGATTGACCATCGTGGCCCAGGAAGCCTTCGGCCCCAGGGACACCGACATGACCGCCCAACTGACCAACGCCAAGAACGCCGGCCCCCAGGCCATCGTGGTGTGGACCATCGGTCCGGCCGGTTCCATCGTCTCCAAGAACAAGGCCCAGCTGGGCATCGACCTGCCCCTGTTTCAGTGCCACGGCCTGCCCGATCCCAAGTACATCGAACTGGCCGGCAAGGCCTCCGAGGGCGACCGCATGCCGGCCACCAAGCTGATGGTTGTCGATGCTTTGCCCGACAGCGATCCCCAGAAGCCGGTCATCCAGGAGTTCGTCAGGCTCTACACCGAGAAGTACCATTACGATAAGCAGTTTCCCATCAACACCCACTCCGGCTATGCCTGGGATGCGATCATGATCGTGGCCAACGCCATGAAAAAAGCGGGAACGTCGCCTGACGCCCTGCGGGCGGCCATCGAGACGACCAAGGGGTACGTCGGGGTCTCCGGTGTTTACAACCTAACCCCGGAAGACCACAACGGTCTGGATGTGGATTCGATGGTGATCGTGCAGGTGAAGGACGGCAAGTTTGTAATGGCCCAGTAGCGTTCACCAGAAATGGCCAATTTGCCCGATATCGGCGTTGCGCGAAAAATTAGCTCCTCGAAATATCAATTACTAAAGTTTCGCAGTAACCCATCGACTTTGTTCAGCGATGAGATCTTCTATGATATCAATAAAATGAAAAAGCAAATCAGGTTCGATACGGTGCGAAAGTATATCACTTGACTTGAAAATCAGTTCTTTGACACGGCCCCAGACGGCACGACTGAACATCCATAATGACTGATCGTCTGACGTTTGCCGAAACAGCGGGCCAACGCAGATGTTCAGCCCGTGTTTTATCTGGATGTAGACCAATATCAGATACCGGATCATTACCAGGCTCTGGCTGGCGATCAAGGCGTCAAACGTATTGCTTTGCTCTTTTACCATGTAAAGCATCTGCTTGGCATCTTTAAAGTATACTTCGATGGCCCAGCGACGGGCGTAATAGTCAAGAATCCGGGACGGTTCCAGGTCGGTATCGGTGCAAAGCAGGACCTGCCACTGTTTGCGGCCATCGGAAACGAACAGCACCCGAACCGAGCCGGTCTTTTTCAACGTGACATCGAGGCATGCGCCCTTGATCGTGCGATCCTTGATCCAGAAGGTTTGTTTTTTGGCGACCTGCTGCCATAGCTGTTTGAGCGTGTATGCGCCGCCTTGATAACCGTATTTAACCCGGTTGCGCTTCAATCGGCAGATGACGCCATAACCGACATCGACGATGCGACGGATGATATCGTCGTGGGCAAACCAACTGTCGAACAAGACGAAGCTGGCATCGATGCCCGACCTCCAAGCTCTGGCGAGCATCTGAACAAGAACGTCGGTTTTTTTACTCAGCGCTTCCCTACGTCGTTTCCAGCCGTTGGTACGCTTGTCGATATCCCGTATATCGGTGTTGGGCCGGTGGCTGGATGTATGAAAGGCACCATCGATCGGAAAAAAATGCAACCCGTCATGAAAACCCAATTGCAGATACTGGTTGCCAAGAATGGAACGCCTGACTTTGTGATCGAAATGATAGCTGACCAATTCGATCTCTTTGCCCGATTTGGGGCAGATGGAGTCATCGGCGATCAATACTTTTTCTTTCAATGGGACATTCTTACGCATGGCTATGATCTTTGATGCCAACATCTGGACCAGCTTTCTCCAATTGAAGTGTTCATTGTTCAAGAACCGGTAGAACGCGTCTTTATGGGCCTGGACGTAGTTTTGTATATAGCCGCCATTACAGAAACTGTTGAGGCTTCGCTTGAGAAAAGGCAGTAGTACGAAAACAAATATGAGCGAGAGTGTTTCATAACCTCTTTTTTTGGTGATGTTGCTTTGTCGGGCCAATGAATGGAACTTGAGTTCAGTGAACGCACGATTGAGTTCACGGTCGTCAATGATCCGGCCCGAATCAGATTGTTTTTGCAAGGAGAGGGAAAATGTATTAGGGTGATTCATAGCGGTTCTTTCTTTAGTGATATTAGGTGTTTGGCGATGTCTAATATACTAAATTCAGAGCCGCTTTTCAATTATTTTCTTAATATTTTCCAGTAATTTCCGGCTAAGTACTTGCATTAACGGTATGTAATTCTTGCTCTTTAAAATTTGAATCAGGGGGTTTGCCAAAAACACCAGCGCGTAATTCATTCCGGATTTTTATGCGCAGTTGGCGGACTCTCTTGATGGAAACGCGCTCGTTAAATTGGCGATGGCAATAGATTGCCAGCAACAAATAGGTGATCAGACCTGCCAGAATTTGCACCATCAAGCCATGCTCGCTCCTGGCGATGAGATGATACACTTTAAGGTGCCGTTTCCACCAAGCGAAAAAATTTTCGATATCCCATCGGAGCTTATAGGCAGTGGCGATTTGCTCGGCATTTAAATCAAAACGATTCGTAGCGATCCAGTATTTAACGCGATCCACCTCGTAACCCACCAAACGAAGTGGGGTTTGTGTTTGATTGACTTCCGTGGTGCCCAGAACAACGATGGCATCAAAAAAAACGATACTATCAGAGGCAATGGGGTTTTGTTTAATGATCGTTTTCTTGGTGCTGGCTTTAATCCGGCACATAAACAGCTTTCCATCATTCTGCCATTGGTCAAAGCGTTGATGGCTTTGATAACCCCGGTCCATCACACCGGTTTGACCGTCAGACAGGATCAAGCTGACGAAAGGTCTTTCAGCCCCGTTACCATCGGTAAGATAAAGCTTTCTTGGAATCGCCCGGTTCAGATCAAAACCGACGTGGACCTTCGCCTTCTTGGATTTTTTACGGTAGTCGGCCCAATGCATGGATAAGGTTGCATCGATGAGGGAACCGTCGATCCCCACCAGATCACCGAGTTCGGGATGTTGCTTGGGTAAAATCGAAGATGCCTGAGCTTGTAAGTTCTGATAGACATACATGAACTGTTCAAGTCCCCGGCTGTTGGTGGCCTCTGAGAAGCTGCTCTTTTTGATTCCGTTTTCTGGTGCGATGGCACTTTTGGCAAAATCATCTTCTTCAAGCACTTGCAGCAGGTGTTGAGCAGAATGGTGTTCTTCAAGATGAAAGTAAACCAGCGCGCGCAGATGTTCCTCAAAAGTCATCTGCAATGGTCGGTTTCCTTTGGAATCAAGAGCTGGCATCCGTGATGTTGCCTCAGTCGCTGGTTGAAAAAAAGAGAAAAACTCCAGGGCATTGAGCTTTTGGAAAGGGTCGAATGTGCGTGGCATGTATAACCTCTTGATATAATAGGGTATACAAAACGCCGCCCATATTGACGACCCAATGTCAAGCAAAAATATCGTTTAACCTGCTGATTTTAAATTATTTTTATGCAATTCCTTAACCGGATTTTACTGAATATTTTCAGATTATTATCCCTATAAAATGTCCGAATTTTAACTGCGAAACTTCAGTCAATTATATGCCTCCGGGCTAATTTTTCGTGCGCCTTGATCTCGAACAAATTTGCCGATTTCTGGAAGAACGCGAGGAGAACAATGATTGAATTAGTTGGGGCGGTCCTTGGGGTCCGCCCTTCCTTATCGCTTCTTTCCCTCAGCACCCCTAATCCAAATCCAATTCCGCCTTGCAGCGGTTGCAGCGCACTGCCCCCCTGAACACCTTGTTGCCGCAGTCGGGGCAGCGATAGCGGGCCTCCTCGTCTTCGACCCACTTCTCGGTACCGTGTTCGCGCCTGTAGGGAACCGAGCGCAAAATGACCCTTTTGCCCACGGTCATGGGGAAATTCTCGATGTGCGCACAGGGAAAGTCGTCGCACTGGTGGCAGCCGGAGATGCCCTTCTCTTGTGCGCAGTTGCGGATGTCGCACTGCTGGCAGTGCATGAACAGGCCGTCGGAAAGACAGCCGTCGCATCGGATGTCCTCGGTGGAAAGATTTTCGCTGTTGGGCAGGGCGCCTTTTCCGGCCACGCCGCCTTTGTACAGATTCAACAGCCGTTGCTTCAACTTCTCGTTGCCGTCCCGGTGGGCGATATGGATGGCGCAGACGCCGCAGTAAAGGCCGCAGGGGGACAGGTAATCGGGGTTGACGGTCATCGTTTTCTCCTTTCGATGATTTGTTGTCCCGTTAGTTTTTGTATTGTTGAACGGTTGGGGTGGCAAGGAGCGGCTTCCAGCCGCGATTCATTATTCTCGCGGCTGGAAGCCGCTCCGCAGGATTTCCGCCCACTTGAGGATCTGCAAGAATCCGGTAGCGGCGATCATCATAAATTTTTTTGACCATGGCGACAAAGTCCGGCGACGATGGCGCAACGGATCGATACAGGGCGGTTATTTGGCCCAGTTCGTCCATCTCCTGGAGGTAATCCCCGAGGCGGGCCGGTTCTTCCTTTGCGCCTGGGTTTTCGTTGAACATGGGCTTGTCCGGGTGGATCCATCCCGTTTTTACATAGACGGGAAGGATGCAACCGCAGCGGCAGCGGTTGGCATCGTCGATGATCCCGCAGTTGTTGATCAGAAAGCCCTGGATACGCGCTCGGGCCCGGGACAATCGCTGGCGATAGGCCGCCGGTGAGACATCCAATATTTGAGCCCCTTCCCGGCTGTCCACGCCGATCACCACGCCCAGGATGAACGCCAGGCGGTGAGAGCGGTTCAGGGCGCTGAGGATCGCATGGATGCAGATCGCCCGGGTCTCTGCCTCAAGGTAGGGTTCCGGCGCTTCCAGCGGCCTGGCAAGCCAGCCCCGGGCTTCATGGCGGTCCAGAATGCCGTCCAGGTCCTCGATGGAAGCCATTTTCTTTTCCGCAAACGTTTTACGGACCGTCAGGAGTTTGTTGACCGCGATGCGCAGCACCCAGGCACGAAACGAGCCCTCGAAGCGGTAGCTCCGCAGATTGGTGATCACCCGGATGATGATCTCCTGGGCTGTGTCCTCGGCGTCCTGCCGGTTGAGCAGCATGCGCAGGGAGAGCGAATAGACCGGCTCCTGGATTTGGCGGACGAGCTTCTCCAGGGCGTCCCGGGAGCCCTGGACGGCTGCTTCCACCAAGTGTTCCGTCTGTTTTTCCGTTATCATTCCCACCTTCATAAATAGCAGTGTAGTCTGAATGGCAACCGTTGTACATCATCGTAGCGGATTTTGGCCCTCTGGTAATAATGACCGATGATTTTAACGTTTGTGACAAAAAACTTTCGAGGGGGATGGCGATTTTTGCAATCGACAGCAGAACGCAGCAGCCGGTTTCACGCGATGCCTCTTCATTCCGGCTTTCCCGGATACCCAATTTTATAAAGGCATTTTCAAACGATACTTCCGGTTCTTTTTCTATAGTTGCAGCGGAGCCGCATCCAACTGGGTGCTGCGATACTCTCCCGGCGTCCTCCCGGTCCAGGTTTTGAACGCTCGCAAGAATGAATTGCTGTCCCGATACCCCAGAAGATAGGAAATCTCGGGAGGTGAAATGGAGGACCGGGCCAAGTAGTATTCCGCCAGCGCCTGTCGGGTTTCATTGAGGATCGATTTGTAGCTGGAAGACTCCAGGTTCAAGAATCGCTGCAAGGTGCGTTTACTCATTGCCAATCGGCTGGCCGCCTCTTCGATGTCGCTTTGCCCGCTGGGCAGCATTTCCAACAACGTGCTTTTAACGCGCTGAGACACGGTGGCTTCCGTTTCCAGATCGGACAATTTTTTCTTCAGCTTGGCCTCGAAAAAATCCCACATGGCAGCATCCTCGGTAAGAAACGGGCGGGCTGCATCCCGGGCCGAAAACCCGATGCGAATCGCTTTACCCGGTTCAATTGCATTTCCAAAGTAGGATTTATAGGAGGAGGGGTTTGCCGGAAGCCGGGGCAGTTCCAGAACAACCGGCGTGATCGTTTCGCGGGTGGCCAGGCGGGCAAGCTGAGTCAAAAAAACCAACTCGGTCGTGCCAAGGGACCGCGGGATCTGTCCGTTATGCCCATAGCAGTCCAAGGTGGCGATGGTCTGCTGCCGGTCGATATCCACCTTCATGGTCAAAGGGCCGATAAGGGGCTTGTATTGGGCCAGGCGCTGCAAGGCAGTGTGAGGTTCGGGCTGCAAAGACTGGCGAAAATGGGCGGATCGAAGGCTTCGACGGAGATGGCGCGGCCGATCTTGAGGGGTAGCTCCTCAGTTCCTGCGGCCTGCTCCAAACCGCGCCACAGGTTGAAATACTCTTCCGGACTCAGGCTCGCGTCGTTGCGGGCGAACAGGTCGGCCGGCAGGCCCGCCAGGGTCAGTACATGAGCCGGGTTGATTCCCATGTCTTTGATGGTGATTTTCCAGCCGCGCTGAACAGTGAAACGTGAGGCCTTTTTCATGGGTACCCTTTGAGTTTTGGAGAGCGTCATTTCTGTTTTGGTACGAGACCGCTGTCGATCATCTGTTGGAAGAAGTCGTTCATGGACTCCTTCATGGGGCGATACTGCATGCCCAACTCCCGAACGCTCTTGCTGTTGTCGCCTTTCCAGGGCAGGTTGACGTTCAGCGAGACGATTTTTCGGGTCATAGCTTTGTTGACCATAGGGGCCACCAGCCACACCAGCCATTTGGGCATCGCCTTGCGGGGGATGGGGTAGTGGTCGCCGTATTTATCCAGCAGCGTTGCGGCCATGGCGAGAAGGTCCGTATTGTGTCCGGAAACGATGTAGCGTCCCTTGGCTTCGGGCGTGAAAGCGGCCCTGAAATGGGCTTCGGCCAGGTCGCGGACATCGACCAACCCGAATCCAAAACGGGGGGCGCCGGTTTTCATGCTGCCGTCGCCGAATTGTTTGATCAGCTTAAAGCTTTCCGAGGTGGCACGGGGGTTGATGCCCGGTCCGATGACCAGAGTGGGGTTGATGGTAATCAGGTCCCAGCGGGACTGCTTTGCGTTGATCGCCCAGGCCTCTTTCTCTGCCACGGTTTTGGAATAGGAGTACGGCTGATGTTCCAGAGAGGAACTTGTATTCCAGATTTCTTCGGTGAAAATGCCGCGGGGCGTCTTCTTCAGGTCGGCATTGTCTCCATAAATAGCTGCGCAACTGCTGGTCACAACCACCCGCTTTACGGAGGGTGTCCGGTTGGCCTCCTCCAGTACGTTGCGGGTACCCAACTGGGCGGGATCGACAAGCTCCTTTTGAGGATCGGAGACATCGATGATAAACGGCGATGCCGTGTGGAAGACGATCTCGCAATCGGCCATGGCCTCCGCATAAGAGCCTTGATCGAGCAGGTCGGCTTTGAAATAGTGTATTTGGCCGGGTGCGCCTGCGGCAATCCGGTCAAGGTGTTTGCGTTTTTCGGGATTCTCCGGATCCCTGATCGGTGCGTGGACGGTGAGGCCTTCATCAAGAAGTTTCTTGGCAATCCACCCAGCTACGTATCCGGTAGCCCCGGTAATCATGACCGGCTTGGTTTTATCTATTTTTTTCATTTTGCTTTTCTCCTTGGTGGTTTTATTGACAGGCGTTTGTTTCGATGAGGTCAATGTAAGCCATGCATGAAAGGTGTGCAATGGCGATACGCGCCAACTTGCATTCATTTGGCGCCAATGGGATCGTTTTGATGCAGGATCGTCTCATCGCGGAATTATACGAAATGGAACGGCGGCCCGGTGACATAAAAATTTCCTTGACGAAAAGATCATATTTTTAGTACTCGCAGCCATCCAGATCGTCAATCTTGCAAGGAGTTTTTTTGCGTAACCAATCAGCGGATATTGTGCCATCGTTGCCGACGAGTATGCGGCGTTAACGGCGGCTGATTGTAAATAGTGTCCGTCCAGAAATGGCCAATTTGCCCGATATCTTTGTTGCGCGAAAAATTTTATCCTCGGAATATCAACTATATGCCTGCGGTAAAATTTTTCGTGTGCCTCGATCTCGACCAAATTTTCCTATTTCTGGATGAACACTAACTATCGTTCGTCCTGACTCAGATCACTTTCTTTCGGTCTGTTCCACGGCAGAGCCCTGCCCGAACCTCGCCACTACCGTTGTTTTCTCTGTCTGCAACCCATCTACATTGAACAGTCAATGATATTTGCCATCGGTTCCGGACATCCGCTAAGGACGTCGTTCACCGAGGCATACGAATGATAATCCTGAATTGGTATACGGAGTGCTCACCAGTGATGACACAGAAACGAGAAAAAAATATTTATCCACACCTTTCAACGTTGGGATGGACTTCTTTCTTTCAGGACCAATTGGAAAACAGACACCCGGGTCAGGTTACACCGGCGCGGGTCGTCGGGGTCCGGAAAAACAGTTTTTATACCAGCAATGGACAAAAGGAATGGCTTGCCACGGTCGCAGGCAAACTTCAGCAGGCCAACCGTCGCTATCCCGTTGTCGGCGACTGGGTGCTGGTGACCGATACGGTCATTCATGAAGTGCTGGCGCGAAAAAACGCGTTGACCCGCGGGGCTTCGGGCGGACGTGGAAAACTGGAGGTGATGCCGATGCGGCAACAGGTGATTGCCGCCAACCTCGACACCGTTTTTATCGTCTGCGGTCTGGATCGGGACTACAACCTGCGCCGCATCGAACGGTACCTGACGTTGGTCTATAACTGCGACCTGGCGCCGGCCATCATTCTCACCAAGGCGGATTTGCATCAAGATCCGAGAACGTTCGCCCAGGAAGTGGAAGCGATCGCTTTCGGGGTGCCGGTGCATCTGGTGTCCGCCAGGGACGCCACCGGTCTGGCCCAATTGGAAAGCTACCTTGCTCCCGGCCGGACCATCACCATGATCGGCTCATCCGGGGCCGGGAAATCCACCCTGCTGAATCGGCTCTACGGCAAGTCTATCCAGGCCACCAAAGCGACAAGCGAAAAGGTGGGTAAGGGGACGCATACGACCACCAGTCGGGACCTGATCGTGATGCCCAAAGGCGGCATGATCATCGACAATCCCGGTATCCGGGAGATTGCCTTCTGGGATGCTGACAAGGGGGTCGAAAGCGCTTTCCCGGAAATCGAACGTCTGGCCTACGGCTGCCGTTTTTCCGACTGCAGTCACGCCCACGAACCCGGATGCCGGGTCCTGCAGGCGGTTGCCAATGGAGAGATTGCTCAAGAGCGGCTGGACAGCTACCATAAAATGAATCGTGAACTGAACTACCTTGCCGAAAGGCAGCACAAGAGTGCCGACCGGGTGGAAAAGGAGCGCTGGAAGGAGGTGGCGCTGAAGGTGAAAGCTTTGAAGAAGAAGAGATAAACCAATAAAAAAGCCGGGACACGCGTCCCGGCTTTTTTAAGGATTGTATGCCGATTCGGCCCAATGGGCCGACAATCGCTGAGTTAATCGACCGCTTTTTCGGTGACCATGGTTTTGGCCATGACGGGAGCTTTTTCCTCGGCGTGCTTGGGCCGGTTGGTCAGGTAGGCGATGAGTACACCCAGCATCAGCAGGCCGGCCGACATGTAAAAGGCCCAGCGCAGGCTGCCGGTGAGATCCTCGATGGTGCCGCCCAGACTGGTCATGAAAAAGCCCATGCCCCATCCCATAAATACCAGGCCGTAGTTGAATCCGAGGTATTTGGAGCCGTAAAAATCGGCGGTGAAAGAGGGCATCAGGGAAAGCCCGCCGCCATACTGCCAGTAGGCGACCCCGACAACCAGGAACAGCAGGACGATATTCTGTTCGGCGATCACATAGGGCAGGATGAACATGCAGCCCGCGGAAATAGCGCAGTTCAGGCAATAGGCGTTTACCCGGCCGATTTTATCGGAATAAAAGCCGGTTCCCACCCGTCCCGAGGCATTGATCAACCCGCCGAAGGAAACCAGTATCCAGGCGTTGGCCGCGAAAAACGGTACATCGGCGGCCGCTTTTTTCAACAGACCGGCGGCGTTGGCGATAATCAACAGACCGGATTGGGTCGAAATGGTAAACATGAGGACCAGGGCGTAAAACTGCCAGGATTTGAAGATTTCCTTGGGGGTCCAATCATGTTTGGTGCTGTCCTGGGCGGCTGCCGACAGCTTGGCGTTGGCCGGCATGGGCGGCACGTAATCTTTGGGCGGGGTGAAGAGCAATTGGCCGCACAAAATGGTGACCACCGCGAAAATGCCGCCCAATGCAAAGAAGCTTCCGCTGATGCCGTAATGGTCGATGAAGTACTGGCCCAACCCGCCGATGTAGATGGCGGCGCCGCCGTACCCGGCGACGACGGTACCGGCGATCAATCCGCGTTTATGGGGTCCGAACCACTTCAGGGCCGCCGGTGTGGGCGCCGCATACCCCAATCCCATGCCGGTTCCGCCCAGGATGCCGAAGCCGATGATCAGTCCCAACTGGCTTTTCATCAAGGCGGCGACAACGCAGCCCAGGGCCAGGAAGAGCCCGCCGGCGGTCGCCCCGACCTTGGGGCCGAATTTATCCTGAATCCGCCCGCCGGGAATCATGAGTACGGCAAAAAGGATGACACAGATGGCAAAGGGGGTTGCTGCCTGGGCGTTGGTGAGATAGGTCCAGCCCGCATTGGCGCCGGTCATGACCTCACCGGCCCGGTCTACGTCGACCAGTGCCTTTTTCCATATGCTCCACGCATACAGGATGCCCAGACACAGGTTGATGGTGGTTCCGGCAAACGTCGTGATCCATCCCTTCATGGGAACTTTTGCTGCTGGCTGTACCGACATTCTTCCTCCCCTTTGGTTGGGCAAAATGAATGTTGTTCAGTGAACTAAATAATTCATTTTGCTGGTTGAAAATATTAAAATAAATAGTATTCAGTAATTGGATTTATCAATAAGTGTGCCACCATAGATAAAATACTTCCCAAGGTGGGTCTGTAGTGGATTTTCAGTTGGTAAAGTCACTATAAATGACGTGTTGATTCAAATTGTTATAGATGTGATGGAAGGCAGCAAGAAATTCGGTTGAAGGGACTTTTATAACGATTTCCCGAAGACAGGAAAAAGAAATTCGGCCCGAAAATCACAAGCAATGTTGTGTAAAAAAGAGGCGTCTGTATTATAACAATTTGATATTAAATATAATATATATTGATCACAACTCCGGTTGATCCAACAAATAAAGTTGTAGGTGTTTGTGTGGAAGCTGAAAGGGGGCTCCTAAGGAAGTGGTATTTGTTAAGGAAACCACCCCATCCGTATTGGAATTATGCCGGCCGGGTTTCTCTTTTGAGGTGCAGTTCGAACCGTTCCACCAGCAGGGAGCAGGCAAGGCAAAGGACGAAGTAAATGGCCAGGATGGTAATCCAGACTTCGAAGGTGAGAAAGGTTGCAGCCATCAGTTCCATGCCCTGGAAGGTCAGCTCCTGGATGGAGATGACCGAAACGATGGCCGAATCCTTGATGGTGGAGATAAACTGACCGGCCAAGGGCGGCAGCACTCGTCGCAGGGCCTGAGGAAAAATTACATGGCGGAGCTGTTGGGCGCGGGTAAACCCCAAGCCGGAAGACGCTTCCCACTGGCCCTTGTCAATGGACTGAATGCCGGCGCGGATAATTTCGGTAATATAGGCGCCTTCATACACGGCCAGGGCCACGGCTCCGGAAATGAAAACGGGAATTCTCGAGGGCTCGGCCATGATCAGGCTCAGGATGCCGGACAACGGGCCGCCGTCCATAAGCATGACCTGATTGATGCCTAGGGCCGGCAGAAGTCGGTCGCCGACGAAATAATAGAAAATGAAAATCCATACCAATACCGGAATATTGCGGATTAACGCCACGTACCCGCTGCCCAGCATCCGCCGGTAGCGGCTGCAACCGGTGCGGAAAAGCCCCATGATCGTACCGATGATCAGGGCCAGCACCGTGGCCCAGACGCTGAGCCTCAGGGTGACAAATACTCCCTGCAGGATCAGACCGGGAACCCATTTGCCGGTATTTTCGTCCATCCGCAGCAGGTATTGGGGGAGGGCCTGCCAGTTCCAGTGGTACTGCGCTTTTTGCGTTGCCAGGTAAAGCAGGCCTGCCACCACGGCCCCGATCCCGGAAAGCAGGATCAGGTCCATGGCGGTGATTTTACCTTTCTTTTGGATCACTGGATCTGCGATTCCCAATCCCTGGTTTCAAACCAGTAGCTCTTGCGTTCCTTGAGCCAGCCTTCGGCGGCCACATAGCCAATCCAGTTGTTGAAAAAATTCAGGGTGTCCACATCGCCCTTGCGCACGGCAAAGCCGATCGGTTCCCGGGTAAACGTGTCTTTGAACGGCATAAAAAGCTTGTCCGGGTTCTTGATGGCCTGGAAAGCCGGCGTCGGTGCAGAACCGACAACGGCATGCACGCGGCCGTTGATGACCTCCTGATATGCCTGAGCTTCATCGTCGAACATACGAATCTCTGCCTTGGGCAGGTACTTTTTGGTGGCGGTAACGGCTGTAGAGCCCAGTCGGGCGGCAATAATCACACCGGGTTTGTTATAGTCCTCGAGGGCGGTCATGCCGACTGCCATTTTCTTGCTGGCCACCATGGACATGCCGGTATAATCGTAAGGATCGGTGAAATTAACCTTGAGATTCCGGCTGGGCAAAACGCCCATGCCGCCGATGATCACATCGAATTTGCCGGTTAACAGGGCAGGAATGATGCCGGACCATTTGGTGGGAACGAATTCGACCTTAACCCCCATGTCCTTAGCCAGACGGGTCGCCACATCGATTTCGAATCCGATGAGCTTGCCGGTTTTGTCCTTCATCGCCCAGGGAACGAAGGTGGACATGCCCACCCGGAGCACACCGCGTTGGATCACCTGTTCCACCACACTATCGTTACTGTCGGCGGCCATGGCTCCGGGGGCGCCAATCAGACTGAACACCAGAATCGCCATTAACAACAGACGGGTTGATTGTGTTGCAGCTTTCATAAATCTACTCCTTTCTTTTTGTTCTTTTTCATTATCTCGGAATTAGTATTTTGCCAGTGCCATCCGCTTCTCCATGGCTTGGGTTGCCAAAGACAAAGAGAAGGTCAACATCAGGTAGATGGCAGCGATGGTAAACCACAGTTCGAATACCAGGTAGGTTTCGGCAATGATTTCCTGGCCTTTCATGGTCAAATCATAGATGGCGATGGTGCTGACCAGGGCCGAATCCTTGATCAGCGATACCCCCTGGCTGATCAGCGGCGGCGTCATATGGCGCAGGGCCTGGGGCAATACGATATGGCGGTAGATGCGCCAGGGGCTCAGCCCGATGCTTTGGGCGGCCTCCCATTGCCCTTGGGGTACCGCCAGAATCCCGGCCCGAATAATTTCAGAGGCGTAGGCCCCTTCGAACAAACTTAAGGCCAACACCGCCGAGGCAAAACGAGAAAGACCCACCAGCGGCGAAAAAACGAAATAGATGAAGAACAGTTGCACCAGCAGCGGTGTGTTGCGAATGGTTTCCAGATAGACCCGGGCGATAGCTCGGGCGGTGAAAGATGCGGACAGGCGGCCGATGGCAGTCACCAGGCCAAAAAAGCAGGCAAATACCAACGAAACCGCCGAAACCTTCAAGGTTACAACGAGACCCTTGAGCAGGGGGCCGGCCAGAAAATGGCCCTCGGAAACGGTGAACAGATAGCGCGGAACCCGGTACCACTGCCAGTTATAGCCCAACCCGGCACCGCCGGCATAGACGAACCAGATCAGAAGACCGGCGGTGCCTATCGCACCCAAAACGTCCAAAAACAGACTCTTCCAGCCGGTTCGGGCGTCGTTTCCTGAAAGTGGAATGTCACAGGTATTCATCATGGAAAATCAATGGGGTCGGCAACGACCGCAAAAATTGTTTCTATTATCAGTAAAAGGTTGTTAAATCACAGAAATTTGAGATGCCCGCCGCAAAAAACAACAATTTACAGATTTCATGCCAGATCGGTATCGATGCGAATTAGGTACCCGATAACATGCACCATTTCCTGAAAAATGCAAGGTCTGCCGGTTTTAACCCCGGGTGAAGGGAGAAGGCCGCCTTGCGGAATTCGTTTCAATAATTATCGTTGAGAGAGACAAAAGTGTATCGTTTAAACGAAGCGGACACTTCGTTCGAAAGGCTTAACACGCGGAAGTGTATTGTCCATGCGCTGTTGTGGGGCCGGATAATGCAGACTTCCGTTTTGGCACGGTTCTGGCTCTTCCAAACAGATGGTAGCCTCAAGGAGGCGTTGCAGTCTGTTTTAAATACGAGAGGAAAAAAACTGGAGGTTTGAAATGATGAACCTTGACGAAATCAAAGACAACAGGGATCTGGTCAATGCCATCGACTGGGAAATGACCCCCGAAGAGGCGGTCCGGCTCTATCTGGAGTGGGGCAACAACTGGGCCCGGGGTAACTATGTCATCCGATCGAAAGACGACGTGTCCCATTATTTCGTGGTCAATACCTGGAAAGACGAGCCCGTGATCTATTTTATCCGTCGCAACAGCGAACAGGCCGTAGAACTGGCCAAAATCCGTATGCCTGCCGATCTCAAAAAACGGTTTTTGCATTCCGGGGGGCGCCACAAAGGGGTCTGGGCACCGGATGGCGAAGTCAAGGACTGGCTTAAGAAGAAACTTGATATCCACTGACCCGGCTGGGGCGGGTATCTTCTCCCGGACGGATCGTTTGCGTCCCTGCCGCCCCGGCTTGCGGCGGCGGCAGGGCAGCTGCGTCTAATCGAAGGCCTTGCCCGGCTTGACGCCCAATGGCTTGAGAACTTTAACCAGCGGGCAGAATCCCGTAATGCTGGACTGAAGAAGGTTGGCCCCCACGAAGGCGGTAAACCACAGCCAGTAAAGGGAGTGAAATTGAGCCAGCAAAAGAGAGATCAGTATCATGAATCCGGCAAAGCCCAGAACAATGCGGTCGATGTTCATTTTGCGTTCCTCCGTATATAGACAGTTTTCAATATTGCATCGTCATTGAGCGTTAAGAGATTCCCAACGGCAGGAGTGTTACATTTTTTTTGAAATTTCCGGAGCCGGGCGATTCCCCCGATGATTCATCGGAACCTTTACACCGAAAAAAACAAATGGCAAGTCCGCCGTTTTTTTAGTATGCTCAATTATGCCTGTGCGGCGGTTCGAAAATCGCTTCGCAGGCGACGCCCCACACGAGTCAGTCCGTTTGTTGACGTACCATCGATTATCAATTTGCCTATCAGGGAGGTACCATGAATTTCAATTCCTTCGAAGAGATCCTCGACTTTGCCATTGAACGGGAAAAACAGGCGGTCAACTTTTACCAGAAATTGGTGGATACGGAATCTTTTACAGCTTCCAGGCAGACCCTGGCCGAATTTGTTGAAGAGGAGAAAAAGCACCAGACGTTGCTCGAGGAATTCAAAAAAGGCAATCGCTCCATCGTGGAGTACGATTACGAATGGATTCCGGATATCAAGCGCAGCGACTATCTCGTAGATATGAAGTACGAACCGGGTATGGATTTTGCCGAAATTCTCCGGATCGCCATGAAGCGCGAGGAAAAAGCCCTGCGTCTGTACAACGCCCTGGCCACGAAAACCGATAATGCCGACTGCATCAAGCTCTTCAAGATGCTGGCCCAGGAGGAGGCCAAACACAAACAGACCTTCGAGACCCTCTATGACGACCATATGGCTCAACTGGGAGACTGATTCGGTGCAACCCGTATAAAGGAGGCGCCATGCTGCCGCAAATCAAGAACATCCTGTACGCCACCGACCTGTCGGAAAATGCACGCTATGCATACAAATATGCCGCCAGCATTGCCCAGCAGTACAATGCGCGTATTACCATCCTGCACGTCATCGAACATCTGACCACGGAAACCTTTTTGCAGATTCACGGTTTTGTCGGCGAAGAGAAGTGGAATCAGCTCCAGGAGGAAAAACGCGAGGATTTCGTTACGCGCATCCAGGGGCGCCTGGCCAATTTCTGCGACGAGATCAACAGTGAAGTGGATGCCTGCACCTTTCAGGTGGATAAAATTCTCGTAAAGGACGGTATCGCCGCCGACGAGATCCTCCACCAGGCCGACCTCAATAACGCCGATCTGATTATCATGGGTACCAGGGGGTTTGGCATGTTCAAGGACGCCCTCATGGGGGGCACGGCCCGCCGGGTTGTGAGAAGGAGCATCATTCCGGTGATGGTGGTGCGCCTGCCGGAAGAGGAGTGACGTTACAAATCTATACGTTGGCTGCGTTGGATCGCGTCGACGCGTCGATCCGCCATTTTACTCCGCCAACCGGTTTCTTGCCTTCCATATGCCGGAAAAAACCGACTCCGCAACATGGCCGGGAAAGTCCGACGGAAGAATTGCGGCAACCTTTTCAATGCAGCCTGTAACCAAGTCACAGCATTTTTCTATAATTCCTGCCATTTCCTTTTCGGCATAGCGGCATTTCCTTGCCGTATCCAGCCAGTGCCGTCGAGTGATCGTTTTCCAATGGTAGTGGCGGTTCTTCCCCAATAACGCCATGGCCATCTTCACCTTGGGTAAGGCAATTTGATGGGATGCCACCAGCGGATAGATGGAAATCACGTCATAAAGTGGGGTCAGATGAAATCGGCCGCCGGGCCGGAGAAAGAGGCTGAAATTTTTGGCGTGACCGTCAATGGCTCCCAGCATCCAAAAAAGCAATTGGGCTGTCATGAACATTTTTCTGTCTGTATGAGCCCGGTCAGAGCCAAGAAGTAAATCCATGACCGCCCTCATGCCGGGACCGCCGTCCGCTTCATATTTTAAAGCCCCGGGTGTTCCCGTCGCCTGGCACATATCTTCCTGGGGCAGTCGCATCAGCCAGGAGCCGTCTGCGGCCCAGCGGCGGTCAAAACGCTCCACCACCAAAACCTTTTGATCCCCGAATAATGCCATCTGTGTTCGGGCGACAGGCATGCCAAAGGCGATCAGAAGCTGTTGGCATAGCCATTCGTTTTCCACGCTTTCAGACAGGTCCAGTTCGCTTTGCCCGAATCCACCCATGGGCAGTTTAAAAATATGACTGGTTGGGGTGGCCCCAAACGGCCTGTACCAGGTACCCTTCATTTTAAGAAACGCCGTCTTTTCCTGAGCGCCGGCTACCGAAAGGCGAAAATCGGAATCAAGATCCACCCCCAGGGGCATCGTAGTATGGGATTGGAGGATGGTTTCTATCTGCTCGTCATCGACCTTGTTTGCCGTGATTTTTTTAACGTCGATCGATTCACCCTCCGGCACAAGCTGTAATGCCCCCACACAATCCCTGCCGATATGATACAAAAGATCGAACGCACGGGTGGACGCCGCCCCGATCCGGGCTTGCAGCCGATTGCGCAAGGAAATATTGTCCGGCAGCAGATTATCGAAAAAATTTTCGACACGATCTTCGGAATAAACTTGAGTCGTGAGCGGCAGGGATAGGGACAGCGGTCTGGTGTTGGCGTTTGCCAGCCATACCGGGTCATAGTTCAAGGAAACGATTCCGTTTGATCGGCGGCTGAGCCAGCCCACGGGCGATCCGTTCATCAAAACCCGAAGTCTGTCCGCTGTTACCATCTATCTTCTCCATCCTTGGCCGCATCGTCCAAAACTTTGGGCTCGAGAACCATACCAACCTCCAGGGCCGAGAAAAGCCTGAACAGACTATCCACCCGGACGTTGGGATTCCCGTTTTCGATCAGGGAGACCCGTTTCTGGTCAAGCCCGACCCTGGCTCCTAATGCCGCCTGGGTGAGTCCCTTTTTCTTTCTCAGTTCTCTTAACACTACGCCAAGCCCGCCGGGGGACACCATGATTTGGTGCATACGATTCTCCATAAAAATATGTCGATAGCGGCATAATATCATTTTATGTCGATAACGCAATATTTTTCTTTTGGACGAACGAAAACTTACAATCAGACGGAGTAAAGCTTACAATTAGACGGGATAAAACTTGCAATTGGACGGAAAATGATTCAACGCCATTTTCGTGACAAGGATAAAGTCAAAGTGGATATCATTCTGGAATCCGGCGGCAAAGTTGCCGGTGTTGAAGTGAAGGCCGCATCGACTGTGACCAGTGATGATTTCAAAGGCTTGCGCAAGCTTCGGGATGCCGTTCAAACTCGGTTTGCCGAAGGCGTGGTGCTCTATGATGGCGATGCTGTCGTGGGTTTTGGCAATCATTTGTATGCCGTGCCGATATCCAGTCTCTGGAAGGATAGGCATTAGACTGCACAACTCGCTCCCACGCTCGGCGTGGGAGTGAGTTTGTCGCAAATGCGTGTCGCGAACCTGTCGCAAACTTTGTCGCGAAGTTGTCGCAAACATTTAGAGGAGCCTGTACTCCTGATGGTGGGTTGTTCCTTCACTTGAAATAATTCTTTTAACCAGCATTTCTTTAAGGTCGCGTTGCAGGCTGCGGCGGCTCACATCGTGGCAGAGCTTTTCATAGTCCTTAATGGTCAGTTTCTTGTGTTCCAGAAGGAATCCAAGGGCTTTTTCTTGACGTTGAAGTTGGGAGGTTGAGACGGTAGCCTTCAGCCATTTCCGCGAGAAGGATAAAGTCGAAGTGGATATCATTCTGGAATCCGGCGGTAAAGTTACCGGTGTTGAAGTCAAGGCCGCATCGACCGTGACCAGCGATGATTTCAAAGGCTTGCGCAAGCTTCGGGATGCCGTTCAAACCCGATTTGCCGAAGGCGTGGTGCTCTATGATGGTGATGCTGTCGTGGGTTTTGGCAATCATTTGTATGCCGTGCCGATATCCGGTCTCTGGAAGGCCGGACGATAGACCGCTCAACTCGGTCCCATGCTCGGCGTGGGAGGGTATATGGCTTTCATCTGACCGGGTGTGGGTTCTCGATTTAGAGTGTGGTGGCCATGCAAACGGGCACGGCCGGCAGATTAGTTGAAACGATCACGGCAAACAATCATTCAATAGGCGAAAAGAGGACGGGAAATCGCACAAAAGCTTGGATTAAGCCTGATTGAGAAATAAGATCAAAAATCCAATTGGCTCCTAAAAATCAAGTTAAAAGGATGTGAGAGAGAGTCGGTTGGGCCAGTGGAAAATTTCAAGCCAGGAAGGATAACCGCGGCGATATTATAGTCTATACACCCAATAAGACATGGTAAATACAAAAAATCCGATCAGTCAGTTCGTGACGGGTTTCATGAATTTCCTTGGTGGCGACCAGAGATGATTTTTTCAATTTTTCAGGTGGCATCAGCTTGAGTTCCTTTATTTTGCCTTTTATATATCTGCCAATCCCTGAACGAGCTTTTCGAATATCACCATCATACACATAGCCAAGCATTGCACTGGTGACCATAAACGGAGCATATTGTCCGGAAACAAAACGCATCATTCCTTCGTTGACATAATCATTATTTCCGGCATTCATTTTCCCTTTGGCGGATCGCACCCTTAAGCGTTTGGCTTCAATTGCAAAATAGGTTTCGGAGCCATATCCACAAGATACCAAAATATCGACATATCCTTCCGGAGAATCTGAATCTGGCTCCGATGGTAATAACTCCTGTTGCGGATGAAGACTTAAAGGGCCGTCCCTAAACCCCGGCAATTGGTTCATCTTTATACAAAGACGACGGGTCAATTTATTCTCAATTTCATTGGGCGTCTTTTTTCTAAGCGTTTCGCCCGCCTGAAAAATATTAGCCAAAATAATGGGAATATACCCTGTGGGGAAGAGTTCCCGGAATTCCTGCGGTCCTTCACGCATTAAAGGCCTCACGGGATTGAACAATTTCACCGTAAATTCGGGCCGCATCATTTAAAGCAGCTGTACGCGTCCAATTAATCAAGATGTCGGGTCGAATGATATGGATCTGTTTTCCTTGAAAAACTAGAATATCACGCTGATATAGCAATGTCCCATGTTCATTTGAGGCGACTTTCTGAAATCTATATGCACTTTCAACAAGTTCCTGAGAAATACTTTTTTCTTCGTACTCTGACTCTTTTTCAGCCAAATCTACTGTTACCATAGCCAATCCGGTGTTTTCATCCACGCCGCCTTTTGCTTTGACACGATATTGAGAGCCTTCTGTTTCGGCCCATGAATTCAATGTTCTCGTTAACGTATTGGCATACACGCCCAATCCATTTGCGGCATAGGGCTCAACAGATGTTTTCACTAAGGAATCAAGCGTTGTTGTTTGGGGCGAATATCTGGTAGTTGGTGTGGAACTGGGCTCAAAAATCCGGAAGGTATCTTCCACCAGCATTATCTCCTGATCGGTCAAACCGAAATATTGGTAAAGCAACGGCTCGATTTCATCCTGAAATTTATCAATCCGGTGTGTTCGTTCCTCCTGCCATTGCTTCCTGAAATCAAAATCTTTGCCTTTTAACAAAGAACGGTGATTAGCCTCAGATTGTATTTCATTATATGTGTTTTTCAGTTGCGTTTCGAGCTGATGAAACTTCTGGACAACCTGTTTTAAGATTTTTTCCGAATCTGGTGAAATGAACTCGTGACCCGGCAATGGAAAGGGAACGCGGAGAACCTCATTCAAATGAACTTGATCTCTTTCTGTTCCCCAACTTGTCGATACATGAAATAAATAGTATCTAGCCAAATTAGAACGCAAATAAACGGATAAAAATATTAACAAATTTGAATCTTCAACAGGACCTGATATTGAACGTAACGCATGTTGAAAAACAACATTAAAATCGCAATAAGCAATTTTGTCAAATCCGCGGCTAAAAAGGACAATAGGACCATCGAACAACTCTTTTGGAGGCTGGCTATAAAATACATCTGTACGATAATTCTTATTCTTTAATCTTTCTAAAAGAAGAATTGTTTCTTCTTTAAGTATCAACAAATCACTATTCCAAGGTCTGGCCTCAATAAAAGCCATATTATCTGGCCAACGAATTGTCTTGGGTGCCCGATCAGAGTCTGTTTTCGATAAAGGCCATGGTTTTATCCCTTCACCAGTAATCCATCTTTTACTCCTGCTTTCACGCTTTTTCCTCAACTCACTAAGCACATCAACATGGTCATTCAGAGATGGCAAAGCTTGTAATAAATCAAGTAACTTCTGATCTCGCGGTGTTCCCCATAACCTTCGTTTCCATAAAATCGGTGCTGTTTTGGTTTTAGTTGCGGTAAGAATATCAACCAACGGAAGCCAAATCTGAGACGAAGGATTGATAGGCACAACACCTTTTCGCAATCCGTCGCGATTAAATTTAGGGGCATTGAACTCAATTTTATGTGTAAAAATTTGGGGTGAAGTGTTTTTAAAACGTGCAATGAATGCAGGACATAAAGCATTTTGAAACAAGAGAAAACTATAATCCGCCAACTGCAAAACCAATTCAAGAGTAATCTTTTTTAGCCATTTTCCCTGAAACGTATTAGTTTGGTTTTGCAGAATTTTAGTGGGTAGCAGTAGGCAGCCGGTTCCGTCATTTTCAAGCAGGTCCGGTGCTTTTTGAATAAATTTCTGGGCTATTTGCTTACTACCCCGTCCTTTCCATGGCGGATTACCGATAATACATGTGAATGTCTCTTTTGAAAGCGTCTTTTCTGAAAGAAAATCTGCTTTTAAAATAACGGGAATATCAGCAGTCGGGCGGTCGGGAATATCGCCGTAATCCAAGAGTTTCGGCAACGGCTTTCCGGTTCGTTCCACATGCTTTTGGATATCCGGCGGGTTGAAAAAATCAAGATAGGCCAGGTAAAGACTGAAACAGGCAATCCGGCAGGCTGTCTCCTCGACATCAACGCCGCGGATCTGCGTTTTAAGTATATTTCTAAGGGCTTTTGCCTTGGCGGAATATGTGATGCGTCCTGTTTGGGCATGTATCCATCTGTTTGCCAGACGATTGAATAATAAAACCAGAAAAATGCCAGACCCGCAGGCCGGATCAAGAAAACATCCGTCAAGAATTGCAGGATTGTCTTTTACGGCGGTATCCACAACCATTTCAGCTAAAAACCGTGGGGTATAAAAGGCACCTTTCCCTCGTTGTTTTTCTGGATCTTCGCTGGATAGAAAGTCTTCGTAAATTGCACTGATTGTTTCGACGGGAATCATTTTAAAATCATACGGCCAAAAACCGAAATGACGCTGGCCGCTTTCAACTTCATGGCCGCCGAGGAAAAGACTCAATTTTTCGAGATGAACCGGAAAAATAAGCGTTTTTTCGTTTTCCAGGTTTTGATCAAACATGTTGCCATTAAACCGGGTTTTGAGGCCGCTGAAAAGATCGTAAAAATATGACAATCGGGATTCAAAAGAAGGAAGGTCTTCCAACTTTTTCGCAAGCAGCATAGTGGCGCTCTGCCCTTGACTGGGTGTTCCAATGGACACAATGCCCCGGTCAAGCAGGTAGCAGAGAAAAAGCACCCGGCCAATAAATGCATGGGCAGCCATAGGGCTGAGACGTTTTTCTCCTTTGATCAGTGAATTGCGCAAAGCCCTGAGGTTATCCAGCAGCCATGCGTCAACCGTTTGATCAGGATCGAAATCGGGTCTATTTTCTTCGTAATAACAGCCGGATGCGATTTTATGAAACAAAGATCGAATACGCAGGGTGTAATCCGCCCGTTTTAAGGTTTCGATCAATGCATTTTCGCCAAGCTCTTTTGACGCTTTATCATTTCGCGGTTTGGTCAAACCGGAATAAATATAAACAAATGTCGGGTCGGCCAGCACGAGAATATTAGCCACACCCTGATTCCAGAAGCGTTTTTGAAAACGAAGCCGCTCCTTTAAAGATAGAGGCCGGCCGGATTCTTTGAAATACAAAATTGGGCGGCAGTCCAGACAAAGCACCCCATCAATCTTTAATTCTTTCCAAGCCCGGTCAACAACTGATACATAACCCAATAGATTGATATCGTTATGAACCGATTCCAATGAATCATAAAACATCATCCCCGGGGGCGTTTCTTTATGTGCTTTTATGAGAACTGATAACTCAGCGTTTGTTTTCATAAGTTATACCCGCCTGATAATTGCACGTGCAGTACCCTGTATAATCAATTCAGTAGCCGGAACCCAATCCTCACAAGCCGGATTTTCTGCTTTTAAATAAATTTGGCTCTTTTTTTTCGCAAGGGTTTTTAAAGTGTTTTCCCCATCTATCAGGGCTACCACGATCTCATTTTCACAAGGAACAACATCCGCATCTGCAATCACCCAGTCGCCATCATGTATCCCCCGGCCAATCATCGAATCGCCTTTGACTTTGAGTGCAAAAAAACGATGGTGCGTTGGTCCGTTAATCAGAGAGGCATCTATGGTTAATAATCTGTTTCGATGTTCAATTTTTTGTTCGGGGCTTCCCGCCGGGATCTCTCCCAGAATCGGTACGGATATTGTGTCTGACGATTTTTGCTCCAAATGAGCGATTATCTCGATGCCTCTTGATCGTCGACCATGACGGGAAACGAGACCTTTTTTTTCCAAGGCTCGAACATGATCGGCTGCCGCTTTTGCGCTCTTAAATCCAAAGTGATCAGCTATTTCCCTATATGTAGGGGACATCTTTTCTTTTTCTTTGAATTCAAAAAGAAAATTAAATATTTCACTTTGTCTTTTTGTTAATTTGTTTTTACTATACATTTGTATAGTACTTTTTCAAAAAAAGTATGAATTGTCAATAAGTTATTTTATAATTTATGGGCCATCCCAGCTACTCATAGCAGACACCGATCTTGTTTTCATCGGTGGGGTTGTCATCCCATGGATAAACAGGGACGTATCTCATTATTTTAAGAATCCGATCGTCAGGCTAAAGGCCTAATTTGGTATGTGGGTTCCAGAGACGGTGATACTTTTATGTTTTTTATTTAGAGGGCATAAATGGTTATAAAAGGAGTCTCTCATTATCTAGTGTCCGTCCATAAATTGCAGGTTTAAGCAGTGCGTCGAGAAGTAAAAATCGGGTAACGTGAGGAATAGAATCCTCCAAGACACGGCACATTGAAAGCCCGACAAGGATATGGGTAAATACTCTAAAAAAGCACGCCTCCGGACGCACCTGCTCTCTGGATTTCAGTAACTGAATTTTCTCAGGTTGTGAGGTTATCCAGCAGGAGCCAATTGCTTTCGAGCGATCGTCAGCAGGTTGGCCGCGACCACCGACGAAAGCACGTAGCTTTTAAAAGAACGAAAACCTTTCCACGTGCACCGGGTCAAGCCGAAACTGCGTTTGAGCCAGGATATGCCCGATTCGATACCGGCACGGAACTGTCTGAGCTTTTTGTAAACATAGTGACTGCGACACATGTCAATCTCTTCAAGACCCCGTTTTTTGGCAAAGCAGACATCTTTGACGCCTTTGGCCTTGGCCGTGTTCAGATTGCCTTTGGATGCAAAGCCACCGTCCAGGGCAACTTTCAGCGGGTAGCGTCCGTAAGCCGATTTCTGGCGATCCAGCATCTGTTCAACCAGTGTGCTATCTGCGGGATTGCCCTCAAGAACGACACAATCGAGGATAAGGTTCGAGGCTCCACCGGTCAGGCAAATCTTATGGCCATAATGGTTATCCCGGCGGTCTTTGATGATGATGTCCGTGTGTTCCTCGAAAATCGAGAATACCTTCTGGTCGGCCGATACGCTTTCGCCTTGAATAACCCGGCGATAGGTCTGGTCGTAGACCTGACGGGCCAAATCGCTGTAATGTTTGATGCTGTTCAATAAGCCAAGCAATTCAAAATTGGTTGTGCAGATTCCGCCTATCGTTTCTTCGGCTTTGATCGCGTAACCGATGGACTTTTGGGTGACCTTGAGCAGGTCTTTATACGGAGACAGTCGTTGCTTTTTCCCTTTTGCGTATTGGATGGCGGTCATCCGCCTTTTTGCACGGCGACGATGATCCGTGAAAACGATTTTAATTTTGAAGTCATCCCGGGCTTGAGTCAACAACCGCGCGAGCACGCGCACAGCGTCATACAACTGCATGGAATCGCAAGGAGGGTGGATGTTGCTCTCGACGACGGTACAATCGACTCGGGTCGTTCTGCCTTTTTCGATGTTGTTGTCCTTCGCATATGCCAACAGGTCCAGGGAAATAAGCTCCCAGGTCTCAGGGCAGATCCTTTTGATATTTTCATTCAGGGCGGATTTCTTGAAGCCCTTATCGAAAATACCGATTCTGCAAAACCGTCTGAGCGATCTGGAATCGGAAATATGAAAGGCGAGGTCTTCATAGGTGAAGTTGAAAAGCTTCATCACAATCGCGGCGCGGGTCACCTGCTCGGCACTCATACCGTTGGCCCCGGTTCGTTGACGTTCTATCTTGAGGCCACCGTTGAGGTCTTGCAGAACATGATCGTAAATGTTAGGAGTCTTGTCCAGGATTTTGCTGATCATCTCCAGTTCTACTTCTCTGGGATGACCCGTGGGGAGACTTATCAGCGGCATTTGTTTTTGTTGTTTCTCGCGCATTTTATGTCGGCCCTTTTTCTTGTTTACGTAGTATTTTTAAGTGTTTGGCAAAATACTTTATACTACAGACAGTGAGAAAATACCAGCATAAAATGCGCTTTTCTTTTTTATTCCAGTTAGTTATTTTCGCGGATGAACACTATCTAAATTTCGAAATAACTCGTAATGAGAGAATCTCCAACTTCCCGGCCGGCATACAGTTTAAATCTTTCATTTCAATAAAAAATGGACTATATATGGTCCATATAAAGACCACGCCAATTTAGATAAGGGGTGTTTGCCATGAATTTTAAGAATGATATCAAGCCGATTAGTTTTTTTAAGGCCCATGCTGCCGAGGTTATCAAAAAATTGAATGAAACCAATGGAACAATGATCATTACCCAGCACGGTGAAGCAAAAGCAATTATTCAGGACATCACTGAATATGAACGAATTCAAGAGGCCCTGGCATTGTTGCAAATGGCTGCCGAAGGCCAAAAAGACTTCGAAGAAGGCAATACCATTGCTGCTGCAGATATGATTAAAGAACTCAACGGGTTGGCGGAAAAAACGGACTGAAGAATGAAATACGCCGTTGAATTTACCGCTGGGGCAAAAAAGATTTAATAAAAATTCAACGATATATCGCCAAAATCGGTCGTCCATTAACCGCTAAACAGTTGGTTGAAAATATTTCACATGTTTGCGAATTGCTATCCGAAAACCCGGAACGGGGTCATAGTCCCAGTGAACTTGATGGATTAACCAATTTTGTTTGTCGGCAAATCGTTTTAAAAAATTACCGGATTGTTTATCAGATATTTGAAACAACTGTTGTGATTTTTGGCGTGGTAGACGGTAGCAGAAATTTCCGTGAAGTAATGCGGCAACGGTACATGCCATAAGCGTGTGTCCTGCAAGTGCGGGAAGGATCTACCTGAAATCATTTATTAAATGTAACGGCTAAAAGGATAACCCCTCCAACAAAAGCGTCATATAGTCAGCCTCCATTCGGATCATGGGCCGGTCGTTTTTGCGCATCCATTCGCTGAGCCAGGCAAAGCGGATCGCCAGCACCAGGTCCGGCATAGACTTCCAGCTTTCTTCCGCATAAATTCCCGAGTCGCGCAACCTGTAGACAAGCCGGGATACGAATGGCCCCGACAAACTGCTGGGGTCCTCCATTCCCAGGCAGCCGATTAAATTGGCCGCATCGTAGGCTTCGGTCTTGATACCGCAGAACTCCCAATCGATAACGGCCCGGATCGTTTGCCGCCCCCAGATGATATTCAGGGGATGATAATCTCCGTGGCAAAAGCCGTAGGGCAGCTTGTCCATCTTTGGGAAGAGGTTTCGTTCAAGGTGATGCAGAAAGGGGCGATAGCGCATCGCGGTTGCCGGTTCGTTTTTGGACAGTAGCGCAAAGAGATCCCGGATGTAGCCGGGCAGCGAGAAAACCGGTGGAGACGGTTTCAGGCGGTGCTGCGAACAGATTCCGTTCAGCTGGATGAGAAAGTCTGCCGCCGCATCTCCCCGCCATTTTTCCATGGCATAGGCCGGCCGGTCCATATCGATGCCCGCCACATAGGGGCATAGCTGCCACAGACCATGGTCGATGAGAGGAATGGCTTCGCCGGTGGTATCCGGCAAGTAAGGTGCGATGGGAGTCAGACCGAAGGCGTCGATCTGCTGCAAGGTGCTGAGGATGCGTCGTTTGCGGTCATACACCCGGGAGGCAATCTTTTCCAGCACATACAGCCGGCCGTCCTTGCCTTCCGCGACGCAGCGCCAGCTGGTGCGTTCGGGACTGCCGGCCAGGGGCAGGTCTTCCCGCCAGCGGACCAGTTCAAGGCCCCATCGGCGGGAGATCCGGGCCAGCAGATCCGCGGCATTCAATGGAGACTGCAAAGGGTCTGATGCACCGTTTCGGCGTGCGCCTTGACTTTGACTTTTTCCCAGACCTGTTGGATCACGCCGTCCGGATCGATGAGGAAGGTGGTCCGAACGATGCCCATGTACTCGCGCCCGGCCATTTTCTTTTTCTGCCAGACACCGTAAGCTTCCAGCGCTCGGTGATCTGGGTCGCTGAGCAGCGTAACGCTAAGGTCGTGCTTGGCGGCGAATTTGGCGTGGGAAGCTTCCGAGTCGCCGCTGATGCCGATCACGACGGCATCTTTGGCCTTGAAATCGGGCAGCAGGGCACTGAAGTCCTTGGCTTCGGTCGTACATCCGGAAGTGTTATCCCGCGGGTAGAAGTAAAGCGCCACCCACTTCCCGCGAAAATCTGCAAGGGATACGGGGTTGCCGTCCTTGTCGTTGAGGGTGAAATCCGGTGCCGGCTCACCTACGGGTAGTATCTTGGTCATTATTTTAATTCACTCCGTTGGCTGCCCGCAGGAATCCGCCCCGTGCCGGCAGGATTTTTCGTGGGTTTTTTCCTTCAGTCGCACTCGCCGTCTGTCGCTGGCCTGGCGGTTGCGGCGTCGGTCTTCATCGGTTTCCAATACCAGAGGCGGTACAGACCGGGGCCGAAAGTTCTCGTCCAGGGCCACGAAGGTCAGGTAGGCCGATGCCGTGTGCCGGATTTCACCGGTTCTAAGGTCCTCGGTTTCTACACGTACCCCGACTTCCATGGAGGTCGTGCCCACCAGGTTCAGGCTGGCCTTGAGGCTGAGCAGGTTGCCGATAAAGGCCGGGTTGTGGAAATCGAGGCGGTCGATGGAGGCGGTGACCACGTTGCAGCGGGTATGCCGCAGGGCCACCACCCCGGCGGCATCGTCAATGTGCTTCATGACGACGCCGCCGTGGACGATGCCGGCCGGATTGGCATCCTGGGGCTGCATCATGATGGACATGGTCACCCGACTGTAGACCACCGTTTTGGCGTTTTGGGATTCGCCAGGGAACGGTTTGGAGGTCATTTCTTTTTCCAGTAGGGGTTGATGATGTCTTCGAAAACGGCCAGGGCCGCTTCTGAACCGTAACCCGCCGCAGTGACGATCTGTTTGGTTCCCCCGCCGACATCCCCGGCCACATATATTCCGGGAATGTTGGTGCGGAAGTTCTCATGCTTGATGAAGCCTTCCTCGGTCAGCTCCAGGCCCACCTTTTTAGCCAGATCGACGGCCGGGTCGTAGCCGATGGCCAGAAACACGCCGTCGGCCGGCTGAGAGGCGGTCACCCCGCTCTTGTTGTCCAGCAGGACCACCTCGGTTACGCGGTTCTCACCGATAATTTCCTTAACTTCGGTGTTGTAGAGGATTGGGATACTATTTGCCAAAAGCTGGTTGACCAGCACTTCCTGGGCTTTTAAACGGTCTCGCCGGTGGACCAGCGTGACCTGTACGCCCATGTTGTGAAGGTGCAGGGCTTCGGTCACGGCACTGTTGCCGCCGCCCACCATGAACACCCGTTTGCCTCTGTAGAGTGGTCCGTCGCAGGTGGCACAGTAGCTGACGCCGCGGCCGGAAAAGCGCGCTTCGCCCGGAACGCCAAGGTTGCGGTGCGTTGCGCCGGTGGCCAGAAGCACGGCCTTGGTTTTGAACTTGCGGCGCGACGTCTGAACGACGATCGGTTCGCCCGGGGCGATGTCCACCACCTCCTCTCCGGGAAAGATCTGCACATATTCAAGGGCGTGGGTCACCATGATGTCCACCAGGGTCTTGCCTCCGATTCCCTTCATGCCCGGGTAGTTCTCAACCACTGGTGTCAGGGCCACCTGCCCGCCCAGCACCCCTTTTTCCACCACCACGGAGTCGAGGCCGCTGCGGGCGGCGTAGATGCCGGCGGTGAGACCGGCGGGGCCGCCGCCCACGATAACCAGCTGACATTCCACCTCGTCCGCGTCGCTTTCGGGGATGAAGATGGTCTGCTGCTCCATTTTGTCGATGGAAGCCATGAACAGCTCTTCGGTCTGGGCTCCCAAGGCGGTCAGCACGTCATTGGCAAAGGTCTGGGGCACCGAATGGGCGCCGTACTGGTCGGCCATTTCGGCGTTGGCCTGAATGTCAATGATTTCAAGGGAAATTGTTTCGGGTTTGGCAACGGCGGCCTTGAGGGCATTTAAGGCCTGCTGCGGGCAGTAGGGGCACGATGCGCTTACGAAGACCTTCAAATGCCGGGGTTGGTCGATTTTCTTCAGCACCCCCATGGCGGATTCGTTGAGATCGCTTTTGCCGGTGCCGATACGAAGCAGGGCTTCCAGAAAAATGCGGCCCTCTTCTCCCATGGGCGCCCCCAGCCAGCGGATGTTGTAGCGGTCCGGGTCAAACACCAGTGTCGGCGAGTTGTCGATGCCCATCTTCCGGGCTATCTCATGGTTGAGGTCATATTCCCGCAAAACAATTTTGTCGGTCAGTTGCCGAAAAAAGCGCAGGGCCTGCCTGGCGGCGTCATTGAACACGTCGTTTTTTCCGCCGCGGGTGAACAGGAAGATGGGGATCTCCTGTTTCAGACCACTGAGAATTCGCGACAGTTCCCTTTGCGCCTGCCGCATTTGTGCATCATCTATTTGATCGGCTTGATTCATGTTCTTTTTCTCCTATCCGATGTTCATTCAGAAATAGGCAAATTTGGTCGAGATCGAGGCGCACGAAAAATTTTACCGCAGGCATATTGCAGGCATATTCCGAGGATAAAATTTTTCGCGCAACAAAGATATCGGGCAAATTGGCCATTTCTGGATGGACATCTAATCTCTAAATACCAGCTTGCCACCATACCACCCGGCCGTACCCGCTGCCGCCAGCATGATAAGGTTGATTGCGAAAAAGGCAACCCGCGAGGCCTGGGGCGTGGTAACCACCTGTGGATCGACCAGCAGCCAGATGAACAGAAACCAGGCGGTGACGGTGACGACGATGCCGCAGGCGATCTTGACGATAAACACATCCGTGACGGCTCCGTTGAATCGGTTTTGCCAGTCCACCCAGCCGGAGAACAGCACCAGCGGCATGGAAAGGGCCACGACGCCCAGATTGTAGGTGGCGGCCCTGGCCATTCCCTGGAACCCGAAGATCGCCGACAGGAAAATGAACAGGACGCAGACCGGCAGCAGTCCATTGGGGATGTGTACGCTGATGGGGTGGCCGTGGAATCGGGTCATGGTTTCGAACAGCCGCCGATAGCGCGAATCCTTGAACGGGGAGACCGGCTCAGGTTCTTCTGTTTGGGCCTCTTTGGGAGGCTCGGCTGCTTTGGCAGGTTCCGGCTCCGGTGAAGGCTCAGCTTCCGGCTTTGACGCTGCCGCAGGTTCCGGTTTCGGGGATTCGGGTTCCGTGACCTCAACAAACCGGCTTTTAGGGGCTCCGCAAACCGGGCATTTGTCCGGGGGTTCATCGCCTGTGTGGATGTAGCCGCAAACCGTACATTTCCATTTTTTCATTTCTCTTGTCGTTCCTCAAGTTGGTGGGTGAATTGAAGGATTATCGCTTGTCCAGCGGCACGAAGGCGCATTCATCCGGTCCGCAGTAGTCGCCGATATAGTCTGATTCCGGCCGGTACAGGGCCGGTTTGGCGGCCGCCCCGCCATACTGCTCCTCGATGACGTGGGCGGCCCATCCGGCAATGCGCGAAATGGCGAAGATGGGCGTGAAAAGATCCACGGCAATGCCCATGTAGTAGTATAAAGAGGCGCTGTAGAAATCGACGTTGACGAAGATGTCTTTGCCTTTTCTCTTTTTGAAGGCGGCCTTGCCCTTGACTTCCAGGGCCTTGGACAGATCGTACCAGCGGGTGTCTCCCGCGCGTTCTCCCAAGGCACGGGACATGGGGGCCAGGATGTGGGCCCGGGGATCGTCCACCTGGTAGACGGCATGGCCCAACCCCATGATGACCCCGCCGGTATCGAGGATGTTGGCGACATAGTCGTCCACCTTGTCCACATCGCCGATTGCCAGCAGCATCTGCATGACGCGGGTGTTGGCCCCTCCGTGCAGCGGACCGGAGAGGGAGCCGACGCCCGCAGCCACGGCCGCGTACATGTGGGCCTTGGTGGAGGCGACTTCGCGGGCGGCGAAGGTGGATGCATTGAAAGAGTGCTCGGCATGCAGAACCAGGCAGGCATCGAAAAATCCGGCCAGTTCGTCATCGGGCGCCTCGCCGTTGAGCATGTAAAGAAAGTTGGCGGCCTGGCTCAGTTCGGGGTCCGGGGCGATCGGCTCCTTGCCGTTGCGAATCCGGTCCCAGGCGGCCACGATGGTAGCGAACTTGGCAGTCAGTCTCACGGCCATGCGGGTGGCGCTTTCGACGCTCGTATCGCGAATGTCAGGATCGTAGGTGGCCAGCATGGGAACCGCGGCCTGGAGTATGTCCATGGGCAGGGCATCCTTGGGCATGGCCTTCATGGCCGAGAGAATCTGTTCCGGCAGCTCCCGCTGTTCGGCAATCTGCCTTTTGAAGGCCTTCAACTGGTCCCTGTCGGGAAGCTTTTCGAACAGAAGCAGGTAAACCACCTCTTCGAAGGAGGTGTTTCCGGCCAAATCCTTGGCCAGATAGCCCCGATAAACCAGTTTTCCTTCGGCACCATTGACATCGCTGATTTTGGTGCTGGCGATGGTCACCCCTCTTAATCCAGTATTGAGAACGGGTTTGCAGGCGTCGTCCATGGGTCACCTCTTTTGTTATGGGTGGAGAAGGAATGGGGTTTGCGGTATCCGATCGAGATCGAATTCAATGCCACTCAGCTGATCCGTTTAATTCAATTCCTGTGCCAAGAGAAAATCGTGCAGCCCCGGCAGTCCTTCTGCCAGGCGATATTGCCGGCAACCATTCCCATTGGCGTCGGTTTTTCTTCAAATTGACAGCTGTCGGCAGAAGTTTTTAGCGGCCGCGGGCCGGCAAAAGCGGTGCGGTTTGTCTCGGGTTTAACTTGATACAGGATTGTATCGCAATACAACCGGCTGGAATGAATAGGTTATTAAAGGTCCACAGCCGGGTTAGCCGGCCTCCTGCCGCAGGCCGCGAAGCCTGGAACATTGCGGGCACAGTCCGGTGAATTCGAGATTGTGCCCGATAATCTCGTAGACCGTGGTTCCGTAAAGATCGTCCTCAAGCTGGTTGAGCGGGGCAATGGGAGCATCATCGACGCGGCCGCACTCGACACAGCGGATGTGGTAGTGCTTGGTGGGAACGCCGTCATAGCGCTTCGTGCTGCCGGAAAGCTCCAGCCGCTGAATTTTTCCCAACTCGCAGAGCACCTCCAGGTTCCGATAGACGGTACCCAGGCTGATTTTCGGCAACCGTTTGCGGACACGCCGGTAGATTTCGTCAGCCGCCGGGTGATCGTTGACCTTTCGAAGCTCTTCCAGAATGACCCGCCGCTGTGGGGTCATTCTCATTTTTTTAGCACCTTCCAATCCCGCGATCTCCATATCTGGTATAACCTTTTCCTAAGCCGAAAGCGCGTCGATGTCAAGGGGAGGAAGGTTGCACGGCGCCCGGATAGACGCAACCGGCGCGTAATTCGCGGCTTGCGGAACCGATGAAAACATGGCAAAATAACATCCTAAGATTCCGTCCAATATTGTGGATACCCGCAGCCATGACCCTATCTATGGTCCTTTGGCTGAATACGGATAAATGCAGGATTTCGTCTCGCATCCCCTCGGTTCAGAGAGGGGCTAACCAGGGCGAACGCACAATCCCATTGTTGCGGTATGATTGTTGCAAAACTTTAAGCACCGCCGGCTGTCCGTCTTCGAACGATACCCCCGTTGCGGCCTGGTCGGTACCATCTCCAACTGCGCACCTTTGTGTGCCATAACCAAGGCTAAGGGATGAAAACCATAAACCTGAAAAAGGGGTTTTCCTTGCGCATTGCAGGCAAGCCCGGGCGCGAGCTGCGAAAGCTGGAACCGCCGCGTCAAGTGGGCCTGGTACCCGAGCGGATTCCTTTCATCAAGCCCCGTCTGCTGGTGGAAGAGGGAAGCGCGGTGGCTGTCGGGACCCCTCTTTTTGAAGACAAACGAGACACACGCATTCGCTTTCCTTCTCCCGGCGGCGGGCGGGTGACGCGCATCGCTTTCGGCCCGCGGCGGGTCATTCAAAAGATCGTCATCGAGCTGGACGAAAACGAGGAATTCGCGACCGTGGACGTTCCGGCGCAGGGCCAATTGGACGCCGCATCTCGTCAGGCCCTGGTGGACAGCCTGCTTGCCGGCGGCATGTGGCCCTTTCTGCGCGCATTGCCGTTCATGGATATCGCGAGCCCCGATGCAACCCCGCCAGCGGTCCTGGTCCGGCTGGGGGATGACGAACCCTTCGCACCGGATCCGGCGGTCTATCTCGACGGCCGCAACGATCTGTTTGCCGTCGGCATCCAGGTGCTCGGCCGGCTCTGCGACCGGGTCGTGGTCAACCTGGCCGGTGACGAAGCCCTCGGCGAATCGCTGCCCGGCGGGGTCGAGGTCCAGCGGTTCACCGGTCCCTATCCTTCGGGAAATGCCAGTGTCCAGCTGTATCGCACCAAAACCGGGCCGGAGCTGAACCGCGCCTGGGTCATCGACGGGCAGGACGTTATCCTGCTGGGGGAATTCATCCGTACCGGACGCTACCCCGTCGGACGGATCATGACCGTGGGAGGCAGTCTGGCTGCCGATCCAGGCCATGTCGCGACCCGGGCGGGGGTGCCGCTGGGGCACCTTGGCCGCTGTGAACCGGCGGGCGGCGCGGCGGCCCGTTATGTTGCCGGAGGCGTTTTCACCGGTTTTACCGGCGATGCGGACGGCTTCATGGGGGTTTACCAGAACGCCCTGAATCTGATCGACGACGGCGACCGGGAAGAGATGCTGGCCTTTATCCGGCCGGGTTTCGGTAAGCCCAGCTATTCCACGGCCTTTTTGTCCTCCTTGCGCCGCCAGCATTTTTCCATGGATTGCGGGCAGCATGGCGAAGTGCGGGCCTGCGTCAATTGCGGCACCTGCGCCAAAATCTGCCCGGTGGACATCCTGCCCCAGTTTACCATGAAATGCCTTGTGGCGGACGAGGTGGAAGAGGCCCTGGCCCACGGCCTGCTGGACTGCGCCGAATGCGGCCTTTGCACCTATGCCTGCCCGTCCAAGATCGAACTGCGTGAGGTTTTCCGTACGGCCAAAGCCCAATATTACAAGGAGATAGCCTGATTCCCGATGAAAGCGCTTAAACGCCTGTTCGATACCACCCGGCCCCATTTCCAAAGCGGCGGCCGTCTGGAAAAACTCCACCCCCTTTTCGATGCCATCGAAACGGTCGCCTTCGCGCCGGCCCTGCCCACCGCGGCGGACGCCCACGTGCGGGACAGCCTGGACCTCAAACGGTTCATGACCTTCGTCATCATTGCCCTGCTGCCGCCGTTTTTCTATGGCATGTACAATGCCGGCTATCAGGCGGCCGCGGCCTCGGGCCTGGATGCGGGTTTTGTTGCGTCCATGCTGCGCGGCGCCTGGATCGTGCTGCCCATGCTGATTGTCTCTTACGCCGTGGGGCTGTTCTGGGAGATCCTTTTCGCATCGGTGCGCGGGCACAAGATCAGCGAGGGGTTTCTGGTGACCGGGCTGCTCTTTCCCATGACCCTGCCGCCCACGATGCCGTTGTGGCAGGTGGCCGTGGGCATCTCCTTCGGCGTGGTGATCGGCAAGGAGATCTTTGGCGGAACGGGCCGCAATATTCTCAACCCGGCGCTGACCGGCAGGGCTTTTCTCTTTTTCGCCTACCCGGTCAACATGTCCGGCGACCGGGTCTGGACGGCCGTGGCTCAGACTGGCCAGCAGGCCGTGGATGCGGTCACGGCGGCAACGCCCCTGGCCCTGGCGCCTCTGGCCGCCTCCGGAGAAAATGTTTCCCGGATTTTTGCCGACGCGGGTTACACCTTCCAGCGGCTTTTCATCGGCAACATCCCGGGCAGCGTGGGCGAGACCTCGACCCTGATGATTCTGCTGGGGGCGGCGTTTCTGGTGATCACCGGGGTGGCCAACTACCGGATCATGCTCGGCGGCGTCATCGGGGTGCTGGCCGTGGCCTACCCCGGCTACCTGATCCACCTGTCTTCCGGCGGCGAGGCGGCCCGTATGTTCTCCATGCATCCCGCCTGGCATCTGGTCATGGGAAGTTTCGCCTTCGGCATCGTTTACATGGCCACGGACCCGGTCTCCGCACCGGGCATGAACCTTTCCCGGTGGATCTATGGCATTCTCATCGGCGCGCTTACCGTGATGATCCGGGTGTTCAACCCGGCCTACCCGGAAGGCGTGATGCTGGCCATCCTTTTCATGAACATCTTCGCACCGTTGATCGACCATTTTGTCATCAAGGCGCGGCTGAGCAAACGGGTGCCCAATGTCTGATCAACTCAAATCCATCGTTTTCACTGCCGTGGTCGCCCTGGTGTGCAGCCTGATGCTCACCGCTGCCGCCTCGGGCCTCAAGGACCGCAGGCTGCGCAATGTCGCTGTGGATCGGCAGAAAAACATCCTCAAATCCGTGGGCCTCGTCGATCCTGCTGAAAAAGTGGGCGTGGATCGGATCGAACAGCTCTATAAGGAGAACATCCGCTGCTATGCCCTGGATGGAACCGGACGCATTGGTGCGGCCGATTCCAGGGACGGCGGGCTGCCGGTCTGCTTTTACGTCAAAGAGGGAAAGCCCGCGGCCTACATCCTGCCCGTGGATTCCCGCGGGCTGTGGGGCAAAATCCACGGGTACCTGGCCATCGAGAACGACGGCAAAACCGTGGCCGGGTTTTCCGTTTATAGCCACAACGAAACTCCGGGGCTGGGGGGCGAAATCGAAAAACCCTGGTTCCAGAAAAATTTCGTGGGCAAGAAAATCGTGGACCCGTCGGGAAATTTTGCCTCCGTGCGCATCGCCAAGGGCAAGGCCGCCGAGGTGGTCGCGCCGGCCGAATTGCCCAATGTGGTGGACGGCATTTCCGGGGCTTCGCTGACCGGCAAGTATCTTTCCGGTGGACTGAAGGATGTGCTTCAAGAATACGAGGTCCTGTCCAAGGAGTTTCGGGCCGGTTCGGTGACCCTGCCGGCGGGCAGTTGACGGCCATTTTCGATTAATAGACGAGGGCGTTCGATATGAAGTTTACCCAATCTCCGACGTTCAAGGCGTTTTCCGAACCGTTGGCCAAAAACAACCCGGTTTTCATTCAAAGCCTGGGCATCTGTTCGGCCCTGGCCGTAACGGTACAACTGAAAACCGCCATCGTCATGGCCCTGGCCATGACAACGGTCACCGCCTTCTCCAGCCTGACCATCTCCGCCATGCGCAACGTGATTCCGAGAAACGTGCGCATGATCGTTGAACTGTCGGTAATCGCCTCGCTGGTGATTCTGGCCGATCAACTGCTGCGGGCCTATCTGTACGACATCAGCAAGCAGCTTTCCGTTTTTGTGGGGCTGATCATCACCAACTGTATCGTCATGGGCCGGGCCGAGACTTATGCCCTGGGCAATCCGCCCCTGCGGTCCTTCATGGACGGTCTGGGCAATGGCGCCGGCTACGGCATGGTGCTGATTACCGTGGCCTTTATCCGCGAACTGCTCGGGGCCGGCAAAATTCTGGGATTTTCCGTCGTGCCCCAGGTGTTTTACGATTTCGGCTACATGAACATGGGGTTCATGCAACTGGCTCCAGCGGCGTTTATTATTATCGGGCTGCTGGTGTGGCTGCAGAAGACCCTGATGAAAAATTAGGTGTCCATCCACAAGGCGTTGAAATTAATGGGTTTCGGATTTCGCGGAATGACGCAAGCCTTCTTGTCCCGTCTGAAGTTTAGCGGGAGATCTCGAACTTCTTACAAAGCCGTCTGTGGAAGTTCGACGAAAGCGACTACCATCAAACGGCCGATGACGGCCGGGAAGTAAAACTTATGGAAAACCTGATCGGTCTGTTTCTCAATTCGGTGTTCGTGGGCAACATCCTGCTCTCTTACTTCCTGGGGATGTGCTCATTCGTGGCGGTGTCCAAGAATATGGATACGGCCATCGGGCTGGGGTTCGCCGTGGTGTTCGTGCTTTCCATCACGGCGCCGGTGAACTGGCTGGTGTTTCGGTATCTGCTGTCACCCGGTGCGCTGCAATGGGCCGGCCTGGAGAGCGTCGATTTGAGTTTTTTGAAATTCATTACCTTCATCGCCGTGATCGCTGCCATCGTCCAGATGGTGGAGATGGTGATCGACCGCTATTCTCCCGGGCTCTATATGGCATTGGGTGTGTTTCTGCCGCTGATCGCGGTCAACTGTGCGATCCTGGGCGCATCCCTGTTCATGGTGGAGCGTAACTACACCTTTGTCGAAACGGTGGTCTTCGGATTCGGGTCCGGGATGGGCTGGCTCATGGCCATCGTCTCCATGGCCGCCATTCGGATCAAGATGCGCTATGCCAATGTTCCCCGGGGGCTGGACGGCTTCGGCATCATCATGATCGTGACCGGCCTGATGGCCATGGGATTTATGCTGTTCTCGGGCATTACTCTGTGAGAGGCTGCTCGAAAACCCCGTCTCAGCGCCGCTAACGGCGTTGGAAAGGTGCTCAAAATGCTCACATACTATTGTGTATGCTCCGCTTTTGACCCCCTTTCCGCCTTGTTATCGGAGCTGATCCAAGATTTTCGAACGGCCTCTGGAAGAAGGAGAATGTTTTGATATATCTGGTTTCCATAACCGTTTTTCTCGCGGTGATCATGATCCTCGTGGGGCTTTTGCTTTTTGTAGAAGGCAAAGTCGTTCAAAAGGGAACCAACCGGGTCATCATCAACAACGACGAAGAGAAGAGCATCGACGCGCCGTCGGGCAAGACGCTGCTGTCGGCCCTTTCGTCCAACGGTATCTTTATCCCGTCCGGCTGCGGCGGCGGCGGGGCCTGTGGCATGTGCAAGTGCAAGGTGGAGGAAGGCTCGCGCGGACCGCTGCCGACCGAACTGGCGCACCTGTCCCGCAAGGAAAGAAAAGAGGACATCCGCCTGGCCTGTCAGATGAAGGTCAAGGAAGATCTGAAGATCCGCATTCCCGACGAAATTCTTTCCGTCAAAAAGTACCCGGCCACGGTGGTTTCCAACGAGAACGTGGCCACCTTCATCAAGGATCTCATTCTGGAACTGGATGGAGACGAACAGCTGGACTTCACCGCCGGCGCCTACATCCAGATCGATATTCCCGAATACGAGATCCCCTTCGAGCTTTTCCGGGTGCGGGTGGCCGAGCGCTATCGCCCCGACTGGGACCGGTTCAACCTCTGGGGGCTGCGCGGCAGGAACCTGGCACCGGTGTTTCGGGCCTACTCGCTGGCCAACCCGCCTGCAGAGCCCAGCCGGCTGCGCTTCACCATTCGCATTGCCACGCCGCCGCCGGGTACCAAGGGGCTGCCGCCGGGTACCGGTTCGACCTATATTTTCAACCTTAAACCCGGGGACAAGGTGACCCTCAGTGGACCGTTCGGCGAATTTGCCGTCAAAGAGAGCGACCGGGAGGTGTGCTTCGTGGGCGGGGGTGCCGGGATGGCACCGTTGCGCAGCCAGATATTGGATCAGCTCCTGCGCGTGAAGACCGGGCGCACCATGTCCTTCTGGTATGGGGCCCGATCCAAACTGGAGCTGTTTTTCGACGAGGAGTTCAAGGAACTGGCGGAAAAACACTCCAATTTTTCCTATCACGTGGCCCTGTCCAATCCCATGCCCGAGGACAACTGGGAGGGATTGACCGGCTATATCCACCAGCAGCTTCACGACACCTACCTGGCGAAGCACAAGGATCCCACCGAGATCGAATACTACCTGTGCGGACCGCCCATGATGGTGTCCGCCGTCGAGAAAATGTTGGATGACCTGGGGGTGGAGCCGGAGATGATCGCCTACGACAAGTTCTGACGCAACGCTTCCGGTAAGCGTTCACAGGGTACCGCATCTGCTTTGTTCCCGGGCACTTGAAGTATGACCAATACGTCTACGTGCCCGGCGCCTCACATCTGCGGCACCCTGTAAACGCTTACTGATCAGGCAGTTGCAGCACATTAGGCATTTTAACCCCGTGAATGTGTACCGCTTCCGTTACCGTCCACCTATATTTATCAGGTGATCAGGTCCTGAATCCGCACCATAAAATCACCCATGTTGCCGGCGTACTCCGGCGAACCGTCGATGGTCAGCAGCCCCTGCCGCACGGCATCCACCATGCCCACCTGGTTCATGACGATGGGGTAGGCGCCTTCCACGCCGTTGAAACGCATGTGCACGAAGGGGCGGCGGCGCTTGTAAGTCCCCCGGCCGGCCTTGGAACGTCCGGCCTTGACGCGCAGGTAGGCGGCAATGTCTTCATCCACCGTGATCTGGTAGATCCGTTCGGGCTGGCGGGAGGTCCACTTGACCATTTCCGGATCGCCGCCCTTGTTGTATTGGCTCAAGGCCGTGGTGATCATGTAAAAGGTCATCTTGACTTTCAGGCGGCGTTTGGCTGGATCCTTGGGATCGGCGTCGGGCATGAGAATTTTCAGGCCCATGAGCAATCCCACCACCTTGAGCAGCAGGCCCAGCCGCCACCATCCCCGGATTTTGGGAACCACCGGCTTACCGGCGAAAAAGGCGTTCATCTTGGCCAGGCTGCCGAAGGCGAAGGTGATGTCCGCATCGTTGCAGGCGTCAAAGCCGATGGTGAAATCGCCCCGGTCAAAGGCGATCCAGGCTTGGGCCGGATCGCCTTCCCCGCTGTCCGGCGCCGTAAAGGCCACCCGGGCGGTGACGTCGGCAAAGCGGGCTTTTGTTTTCGGGTCTTCGGTCAGCAGCACCTTCATTACCGGCAGTACGGCGCGCAGAAAAATGCGCGCGGCCATCTGGTCTCGATCGACGGTCATGGCTACACCTCGTCTTCCCAGTCGTCGTCCTCCTCGAAATCCCGCCCCATGACCTCGCGCACTTTCTCGACGATGCCGTCGGTGTCGAGCTTATAGTGGCTGTAGAGGTCTTCGGGATAACCCACCTCGCAGAAGCAATCCGGGATGCCCACCTTCTCGAAAGCGCAGCCCTTGCCGCTGGCCGCGATGACATCGGCCACGGCGCTGCCCAGGCCCCCGTGAATGTTGTGATCCTCGAAGGTGATCAGTCTCCGGGTATCGGTCACCGCGGATAAAATGGCCGCCTCGTCAATGGGCTTGATGGTGTGCATGTTGATGACCCGCACGCTCAGACCGTCGTTGGCCTGCAGGAATTTGGCCGCCTCCACGGCCTGCAAGACGGCGATGCCGCAGCAGATCAGGGTGACGTCCGTGCCGGAATGCAGCTCAACGGATTTGCCGATGGCGAACCCATAGTCTTCGTTTTCGTAAAACGGCGGCTCGAAGCCCCGTCCGATGCGGATGTAGACCGGTCCCGGCCAGTCGATGGCCGCCCGCACGGCGTTGGCGGTTTCGATGCCGTCGGCCGGCACGATGACCGTCATGTTGGCGAAACTGCGCATGATGGACAGATCTTCGGTGCAGTGATGGGTGGTCCCTGCCTGACCGAAGGAAGAGCCCCCGTGGGTGGCGATGATTTTGCAGTTCAGATTCTGGTAACAGATGTCGGTGCGTACCTGTTCGCAGGCCCGCATGGCGGTAAAGGCCGCCATGGTGGAGACCACGGGCGTCAGGCCGGATTTGGCTAGGCCGGCGGCCACGCCGAAAAGGTTCTGCTCGGCGATGCCGACGTTAAAGAAGCGCTCGGGAAATTTCTTGCCGAAACGGCCGATTTTGGACGAGTTGGCCATATCGGCGCTCAGGGCGACAATCTCGGGATGCTGTTCGCCCAACCGGCAGAGCACCTCGCCGTAAATTTCCGCCTGGGTCATGGTGTCCGCGTCGTAGACGGTCCAGGTCAATCCTTCACTCATTGCGTTTTCTCCCGACTGCAATAAAGGTTAATCGTGGCCGGCCATACGGTCGACAGAATCTTTGGCCCGGGCGATCAGATCGCTGTCCAGACCCCCATAATGCCAGCGCACGTCATTTTCCATGAAGTCGACGCCCTTGCCCTTGATCGTGTTGGCGATGATGAGCGCCGGTTTTTCGGTTGCGGCCAGGGCCGCGTCGACCGCTTCCGTCAGTTGGCCGAAGCTGTGGCCGTCCACCTCGCGGACATCGAAACCGAAGGCCCGCCATTTATCGGCAAAGGGCTCCAGGGACATCACATCCTCGGTCTGGCCGTCGATCATCAGGCGGTTGCGGTCCACGAAGGTGATCAGGTTGGTGGTCTTGAAATGGCTGGCGGCCATGGCCGCCTCCCAGACCGAACCTTCGTTGCACTCCCCGTCGCCCAGGATGCAGTAGGTTTTCCAGCCCTGTTTTTGGACCCTGGCGCCTAAGGCCAGCCCCACGGCCATGGGCAGGCCATGGCCCAGAGAACCGGTGGAAACGTCCACCCCGCGCACCTTGTTGGCGTCCAGGTGCATGCCGAAAGGGGACTTGAACTTGTTGAAATTCTTCAGCAGGTCGAATTCGAAGTAGCCTTTATCCGCCAGCATGGCGGCATAGCCGACACCGCCGTGCCCCTTGCTGACCACGATGCGGTCCCGCTCGGGCGCTTCCGGTTGGGACGGGTCCAGCCGGGCAACCTTGAAAAAGAGCAGGGTGAGCATTTCCACCATGCTCATGGCGCCGCCGATGTGGGCGCCCCCGGACCAGCCGGTGATGTCGATGATGTCTTTGCGGATTTTCTTCGCTTTTTCTTGCAGGAACCGGATTTCCTGTTCGGTGATGGGCATGGAGTTCTCCTCGATTTAAAAGCGGTCGCCAAATGTTTTTCTCACGGCCTTGAAAGCGTCGTCCACGATGTCCAGGGTTTGCCGGATATCGTCGTCGGTGTGGGCCGTGGAGACAAACCAGTTGTGATGAGACGTAAAATAGGCTCCCCGCCGGGTGCATTCGGCGCACCACTGCTGGTGAAGCATCAGGGAGGGGTCGTTGGTGATGCGCAAGTAGGGCATGGACGGCGCGCCGGTCACCTTGAGATCGAAACCGTAAGTTTTGGCGATGTCCACCATGGCGGTCAGCAGTTTGTCTCCGGTTTCCAGCATGATCCGGGGAGCGTTCATGGCCTTCATCAGTTTGAGGTTGGCCAGGGCCGCAGCCATGGGCACGGCGGAAAACCAGTAGCTGCCGGTGCAGAAAACCCGCGCCGTCACATCCTTGAGGGCGGCGCTGCCCACCAGGGCGGAGATCGGGTAACCGTTGGCCAGGGCCTTGCAGAAGCAGATCAGGTCGGGCTTGAAACCGAAATGCTCGCAGGACCCGCCCATGTCCAGCCGAAATCCATGGCGAATGTCGTCGATGATGAGAACGATGCCATGTTTGCGGCACAGGGCTTCCACTTTTTGCCAGAACCCCTCGGCGGGCATCTCGCTGTCGGCGAAGGTCGGCACGTGGTAGGGCGTGGCGATGAGTCCGGCGATATCGTCGCCGTGCTGCTGGACCACAGCTTCCAGGGCGGCGAAATCGTTCCAGTCCACGCGAAGGATGTGCTCATGGTCCTGGTCCGTCACTCCGTGATGGCCCGGGGACTGCATCCAGGCGGCCACGCCGTGGTAGCCGCCCTTGAACATGACGATCTTGCTGCGGCCGGTGGCGTCGCGGGCGATCATGGTGGCGTAATTGGTGATGTCCCCCCCGTTCTTGGCGAAAAAGGCCCAGTCGGCCGCCGGGACCAGGTCCACCAGGTATTCGGCCAGCTCGACCATCACGGGCGCCGCGCTGGTGGTGCAGTTGCCCCGCTTCAACTGGTCGAGGGCGGCGGCGTCCACCTCGGGGTTGTTGTAGCCGGTGACCATGGGGCCGTAGCCGCACATGTAATCGATGAATTCGTTGCCGTCGATATCGAAGAATCGGGCGCCTTTGGCCTTGGCGGTAAAAAAGGGGTAATACTCGGGCGGAATCAGGGGCGCGGGACTGAAGTGGCCGTAAATGCCGCAGGGCATGACCCGGGAGGCCCGCTGGAACAGCGCCTGGGATTCCGGATAGCTGTAGGTCTGCATGCGATTTTTCTCCTAGGAAAGGTAGTGGGGCACCCGGTCGAGGACGGTGCCCAGGGCATCGATCATCGGGATCTGCCCGCGGATGCGAACGCGGCCGTCGGTAATGGCCGCATAGGTATCCAGGTGACCGTTGAGAAAATCATGGGCGATGGCCATGCTGCCCAGCTGGATGAGGGCATGGGGAGCATCCACGCCGGATTTTAATACGTCGATGCGTCCGTGATCGAAGCGCAGCGTAACTTCCGGTCCGTCTGGTAATATGGCCAGACTGATTGCGCCGTCGGGGATGGACGGGGCAATAAGCCGACCGACCTTGTCGTAAAGGAGCAGTTCCCGGGCCGCGTAGGCTGCCGTGTACAGCGTCATGCGGGTGTTCAACGCCAGAACATCGGGGTCGCGCAGTTGCTCTTCGCCGGCCTTCAGGACCGCTTCCAGCCGGTCGGTCAGTTTGGGGAACTCCTTTGAAAGGAAGCCCAACCGGGTGAAGCCCTTGACGGGAATCGGATTGGCCTTGCCGTCCATCATGCGGTTCAGGTGGTCGGGCGAGGTGAAAAAAAGTTTGACGTGCGGCTTTGCATGGTTGCCTCGATTCACGGTGCATCGCCCCCGGTCGAAAGCGACACAGGCTGTCGGGCCGTTGCGTGCAAGGAACTGGATGCGAATGTCCCAGTTTTTCGACAGACGGGCGGATTCGGGATCGTGAGCGACCAGTTCTTCGAGATTCGGCAGTACGGCATGCAAGTTCAGGCAGGCTTTTACGTAAGCGGCATCCATAACGACCTCTTTAGGTGCGACAGGATTAGAAGGGTGATGAGTGACTGCTCACTCACTTGGCCTTTTTAAGGGTAAGCTGCTAACTTGTCAAGGTTTTTTTAAAGGGGGTGGATTTGTTCGTAAGAATCTTTTGTTGACTTGCCGATGGTGAGCGGGTAGTCACCTTCCCATGGCGTCCCTTGCTTGGCGGGGCGTTCTTTCCATTGGTTGACACAGGGGCCGGGACATCGAAGATGGAAACCTACCACAAGGCAGTGTTCACGCGCATTCCCGAAGAAAAACAGCGGCGCATTCTGGATGCCGGCATATCCGAATTCGCCGCCAAGGGGTTTCCCGGGGCCAACATCAACGTCATCGCCCGCAAGGCCGGTATCAGCATCGGTTCCATGTACAAGTATTTCGGCTCCAAGGAAGACCTGTTTCTGACGATTATCGAACAGGCCCATGGCCTGCTGGCCGGTGCCCTGGAGGAGATCGACCGGTCTCCCGGCGACATTTTCGAAAAGATCGAGAAGATGGTGCGGGCTGCCCAGCAGTATGCCCGGCAATATCCGGAACTGCATCAGATCTACCTGGACATGACTTCCGAGGGGCTTTCCCATCTGTCCAGGAAATTATCGGGCAAGATGGAAACCGTATCGGTGGAATTTTACGAAAGGATGATCCGGGAGGCCATGGCGCAGGGCGTGATCGACAACCGGCAAAAACCCCGCTGGGTCGCTCTTTTTATCGACAACCTGATTCTCATGCTCCAGTACTCTTACACCTCCGACTACTTCAAGGAGCGCATGAAAATTTTTCTCGGGCCGGACGCCCTTGACGACGACGAGAAGATGGCCGGCAGGCTGATGCAATTCGTCCGCGGCGCCCTGAAGGGGGCGCAGCTCACCGTATAATCGTCAGAATCCCATCTTTTCAGGGGGCCTGCGCTCAGGCACGTACTGCTTTTCGATTTTCCCCTCGTTCCACTCCCTGGAAACGTACAGGTTGCAGTAGCAGGAACCGAATTCGGCCACATCCGGCTCGCGGTAGACGCAGGGGCAGATAATGTCGCGGTCCTTTTCCCGGTCGTCGGCGGCCAGGCGGCAGGGGCAGGCCATATAGCCATAGCGATCCTTGTTGATCAGCAGCGCATCCAAAAGCTCCATGACCCGCTCGTGGTCGCTGGAGAAAAAGTATCCTTTGGGTTCATGAACTTTTTTCAGCTTCTCGTATAACTCACTGGCATCCATTACAGTCCCAGCGCCTCCTTGATTTTATCTTCTTTATATCCCACGACGACCGTATCCCCGATAACCACGGTGGGAAACGAACACCGCGGATTGAATTTTTTCACATCTTCCAATATCGCTTTGCGTTCCTCGCCTTCCAGCAGGTCCACATCCACAAAATCGTATTGAACGGTGCATTCGTCCAGAAGCCGTTTGGTCGCCTTGCAGTGGCTGCAGGTGCTCAAGGAGAATATTTTTACGGGTTTATCAGCCATGTTTCCATCCTTTCCGTGGATATGAGGGCGTAAGCGCAAATTGAGTTGCCCATAAGGTAAAAGGGGTCGGCAAGACCTCTACATTAAATATCCACCGGGGATCGGTCAAGGGAAAACCGTTTTTCGTCATTGGATGTGAAAATTTTATCGAAACATTTCATACCGTTTTGAGTGCAGTAAACTTTTTTCGATAAAATTGGTCAAGAAAATAAATCGTTGCTTGACAGGCCTGATTAATTTATTTATTAAAAATAGTAATTATTCCTATTAAGGGTTGAATCATTTAAATTGTCCGCAGGTCCAATTCAAAGCACGCAATACGTTTTTCAACCCACAGCGCCATACACACTAACCATCAACTTCAGGAGGAACAACTGATGGCAGAAATCAAGAAACTCGTCGTGAAGGCCGCGGCGCCGAAAGTGGCTGATCCGATTGCCGCATCCATCGACACGGGAACCCAGGAGCTGATCCTTCGGGCCCAGAAATTGAACATCGATACGGTCTTCGACCGCGCCGTGCAGATGAAGCCCTGCAACATCGGCATCCAGGGCATCTGTTGTAAAAACTGCGCCATGGGACCGTGCCGGCTGCCCCTGCCCAAGGGTGGCATAGAAGGCGAGGATACCCGCAAGGGCCTTTGCGGTGCCACGGCCAACACCATCGCCGCGCGCAACTTCATCCGCATGATCGCCGGCGGCGCGGCCGCCCACTCCGACCACGGCCGCAGCGTGGCCGAGGTGTTCCTGTCTGCCGCCCGCAAGGAGACCGACGCATACAGGATCAAGGACACCAACAAACTGCTGGCCATCGCGCCGTACCTGGATGTCGCCACGACCGTCGAGGTGGACGGGGAAGTCAAGGACCGCGATCTGGATGAAATCGCCCTGGAAGTGGCCGAGAAGGCCGTTAACGAATGGGGCAAGGCCGAAGGTGAGCTGCTCTACGCCAAGCGTGCACCGGCGCCGCTGTATGAAAAATGGAAGAAAAACGGCGTGATACCCCGTAATATCGACCGCGAGATCGTCGAAATCATGCACCGCACCCACATGGGCGTGGACCAGGATTACAAGAACCTGATCAAGCAGGGCACCCGTTGTGCCATTGCCGACGGCTGGGGCGGCTCGATGCTGGCCACCGACCTTCAGGACGTGCTCTTCGGCACCCCGTACCCCCTGCAGGCCGAGGCCAACCTGGGCGTGATGAAGGAAGACCACGTCAACATCATCGTCCATGGCCATGAGCCGGTGCTTTCCGAGATGATCGTAGCCGTGTCCCAGAAACCGGAGATGATCGCGTATGCCAAGTCCAAGGGCGCCAAGGGCATCCAGCTGGGCGGCATCTGCTGTACGGCCAACGAAATTTTCCAGCGCCATGGTGTGCCCCAGGCCGGCACCTACCTGCAGCAGGAACTGGCCATCATCACCGGCGCCTGTGACGCCATGGTGGTGGACATCCAGTGCGTGTTCCAGAACCTGGCCAACGTGGCCAAGTGTTTCCATACCAAACTGATCACCACCCATCCCATCGCCAAGATGGAGCAGGACAACGTGATCCACATCGAGTTCGACGAGCATTACGCTCTGCAAGATGCTGAGAAGATCGTCAAGATGGGCATCGATAACTTCCAGAACCGCGGCAGCGAAGTGATGATTCCGCGCTACAAATCCTCGGCTGTTGGCGGGTTCAGCGTCGAGTCGATTCAGTACCACCTGGGCGGTACCTTCCGCGGCGACTACTACACCCTGAACGACAACATCATCAATGGCCGCATCCGCGGGATCGCCGGCGTGGTTGGCTGCAACAACGCCCGTACCCGCCACAACGAGGCTCACATTACCGTGGTCAAGGAACTGATCAAAAACGACGTCATCGTACTGACCACGGGCTGCAATGGCATCGCCTGCGCTATGGAAGGGCTCCTGACGCCGGAAGCCGCCGCCGTGCACTGTGGTCCGGGGCTGGCCGAGGTCTGTGAGACCGTGGGTATCCCGCCGGTTCTGCACTGCGGTTCCTGCGTGGACAACAGCCGACTTCTGCTGGCAGCCACGGAAGTGGTCAAGGCCGGCGGGCTGGGCAAGGATATCAGCGATCTGCCCCTGGCCGGCAGCGCGCCCGAGTGGATGAGCGAGAAAGCCATCTCCATCGGCCACTACTTTGTTGCCTCGGGTGTCTACACGGTATTCGGCCTGCACCTGCCCACCTCCGGTGCGCCGGTGTTCCACGACTACCTGTCCAAGGAGTTGGAGAAATTGTACGGCGGCAAGTGGGATCTGGAAGCCGATCCTGTCAAGCACGCCCAACTGATGATCGCCCACATCGACAGGAAGCGCAAGGAACTGGGCATCGACAAGGCCCGGGAACGCGTCCTCATGGATATGGCCGATCGCCAGGCGTTGGAAGCGTAAACGATTCAGTTATCACTGAAGAAAAAATAACAGAAAAAAAAGGGGGCTCGCTTGCGAGCCTCCTTTTTTTGATTCGTGCGACCCCACAACAAACATTAAGAACATGCGTGGATACCCCCCCATCAGGCATCCGCAGAGCGGCTTATTCGCCGGAAAGCAATTCGGGATGGTCGCCCAAAAATCGGTACAAGGTGGCGCGGCCGACGCCGAGGACTTTGGATGCCTTGGCCTTGTTGCCCCCGGTCTTTTTCAGGGCGGCCTTGACCGATTCGGCATCGAGTTTTCGCGAGGGACCCCGTTTGGGTTTTTCGATACAAACGTCCCTCAATTCCAGCGGCAGGTCCTCCGGTTGGATAATTTTTCCCCTGCAGCGAACGATGGCGAATTGAACGGCATTTTGAAGTTCGCGTACGTTGCCAGGCCATGCGTAGTCCATGAGGCTGTTAAGGGCCTCTTGGGAGATGCGCACCGGCCGCTGTCCTTTGATTTTGGGGGCTTTAGATAGAAAGTGGTCCACCAGTAGGGGGATATCGGACTTGCGCTCCCGGATCGGAGGGATGTGGATGGGAATGACGTTGAGGCGGTAAAACAGGTCTTCCCGAAAGCTGCCCTTCTGGACTTCTTTTTTAAGGTCTTTGTTGGTTGCACTGATTACGCGCACATCTACGGTAACGGTTTTTTCCCCGCCCACTTTTTCAAAGGTGCCTTCCTGAAGGAAACGCAGAAGTTTTACCTGCAGCATTTTGGGCAGTTCGGCGATTTCATCCAGAAAAATGGTGCCGTTGTTCGCAAGCTCAAAACGGCCTTTTTTGTCCCGGATGGCGCCCGAAAAAGCGCCTTTGACATGCCCGAAAAGTTCGCTTTCAATGAGACCTTCAGGGAGAGCGCCGCAGTTGATGGGAACGAAGGGGTGTCCGCCGCGTAGACTCTCGCTGTGGATGGCATTGGCCACCAGTTCCTTGCCGGTGCCGGTTTCGCCGGAGATGTGAACCGGATAATCGTAGCCGGAAACGTCCTTGATCTGGCGGAACACTTCGACCATTTTATCGTCGCAGCCGATGATGTTGGAAAACCCGGTCATTTCCTTGGCTTTGAGCTGCAATTCGAAAAGATCGGTGACGTCCCTGAACGTGGCCAGCACGCCGATCTGGCGGTCGTCGCTGTCGCGCATCATGGTCGCGGTCATTTCGATCCGCCGGATCTCACCGTCGCGCGTTGAGATGTTGACAGGATACTCGGCCGTGTCGAGAAAAAGGGGCGGACCGTAACAAAAAGAGCAACGGCTGCCGCAAAACGGGTTTCCGAAGGCCTCGTGGCAATCCTTACCGAGAACTTCCTCCCGGCGATATCCGGTAACTTTTTCAGCGGTTCGATTGAAATAGAAGATGCGGCGCTCCAGATCGTGGGCGATAATGCCTTCCTTCAAATTGTCCAGAATCCGCTCCAAATTTTTATGGATGGAAAAAATATTGTCTATGGTCGGGGTGCTCATGCTTGCTCTGCGCTCGATTGAAATTCGGAACATTCTGGAAATGAGATGGAATCGACACTCACTCGGGAAACAGGCGCAGAATAGCACCAATGCTTGAAATGTTCAACCACTCCGGTTTCTATCGATAAAGTTGTCTGTTTGGCCGCAAGGTCCTATAGATAAATACGATCAGGGAGCGATCCGGTATCGATAATTAATCTTTGACATTTCTTCATGTCCCAATTAGTGAGTATATTCTTATATTAACATCCACTAAAAGCAATTGTTGTATGCTCTCCTTATATCGCCACATAGGCTTTACCTGAGAGATTCGGCACCGGCTGCCCGTGCTGGCAGGCCGACGGTAAAGCGATTGGTGGCGGCACTTAGAAAGCTTCCTTTCTTTCCGTCCCGGTAACGACCGTCCCAAGAGGTTTTTTGGAGTAATCTCTGCGCGATGTGCGTCGCCCTTTTTAGGGTGGGCCTGCACTTTCACGAGAAAGATACGTTGGGTCAGACTGACAATCCAGTTTTTAGCTGCGATAGGGAGGAAGTAAGCATGAAAGAAAACGTGAATGGTTCCGTTTTGATCGTCGGCGGAGGAATTGCAGGCATGCAAAGCGCCCTGGATCTGGCAAACTCCGGGTACTATGTCTACCTGCTTGAAAAATCGCCAGCCATCGGCGGGGTGATGGCCCAACTGGACAAGACGTTCCCCACCAACGACTGCGCCATGTGCATCATGAGTCCGATTCTGGTGGAAGTCGGGCGTCATGTGAACATCGAACTGATCACCTATGCGGACCTGGAACGGGTCGATGGCAATCCGGGCAATTTCCATGTCACCATCAATAAGCGGGCTGCGTACATCGATGCCGATTTGTGCACCGGCTGCGGGGAATGCTCCCAGAACTGCCCGGTTTCCCTGCCCGACGAGTACAACCTGAGCCTCGTCGACCGCAAGGCGACGTACAAACAATATGCCCAGGCCATTCCCATCAATTATACCATCCAGAAGACCGACAAGGCACCCTGCCGCCTGGCCTGTCCGGCGGGGATCAACGTCCAGGGCTACGTGCAGATGGTGGGTCAGGGCAAATACGAAGAGGCCCTTTCCATCATCATGGAAGACCTGCCCCTGCCCGGCGTGCTGGGCCGCATCTGTCCCCACGGCTGCGAGGACGCCTGCCGCCGCTGCGAGGTGGACCAGCCCGTGGCCATCCGCGACCTGAAGCGCCTGGCCGCCGACCAGTTCGATGCCCGCAATATCGAAATCCCCATGGCGGAGAAGCGCGACGAGCGCGTGGCCATTATCGGCAGCGGCCCGGCCGGGCTTTCCGCGGCCTACCAGCTGGCCCGCCGGGGCATTATGAGCACCATCTACGAGGCCCTGCCCAAAGCCGGCGGCATGCTGCGGGTGGGCATCCCGGATCACCGCCTGCCGCCCGAGGTGCTGGACCAGGATATCGAGATCATCACCAACCTGGGCGTGGAGATCAAAACCGATACCCCGCTGGGCGGGGACCTGACCGTGGACAGCCTGTTCGATCAGGGCTTCAAGGCGGTCTACCTGGCCCTGGGCGCCCACAAGGGCATTACCCTGGGCGTGCCCGGCGAACAGGCCGATGGCGTGCGCCAGGGCGTGGACTTCCTGCGCGAGGTCAACCTCACCGGCAAAGCCCCGGTGGGCAAGCACGTGGCCATCGTGGGCGGCGGCAACGTGGCCATCGACGTGGCCCGCTCGGCGGTGCGCCTGGGTGCGGAGACGGTCCAGATCGTCTACCGCCGGACCCGTGCGGAAATGCCGGCCTGGGAAGAAGAGATCCAGGCCGCCGAGACCGAAGGCGTATCGTTGACCTACCTGGCCGCACCCCAGGAAATCCTGGTGACGGACGGCAAGGTCTCCAGCATGCGCTGCATCCGCATGGAACTGGGCGAACCGGACTCTTCCGGCCGCCGTCGTCCCGTGCCGGTGCCGGGCAGCGAGTACGATCTTGAGATCGACCAGCTGATTCCGGCCATCGGGCAGCGTCCGGACCTGTCTTCCATCGACGAGGTCGAGGGGCTGGAGTTCACCCGCTGGAGCACCACCGAAGTGGATCCCATCACTTACGCCACCGGCCGCGAAGGCGTGTTTGCCGGCGGCGATCTGCAGACCGGTCCCTGGGTGGCCATCGGAGCCATTGCCGCGGGCAAGGAGGCGGCCGAATCCATCGCGCGCTACCTGGACGGGGCCGACATGGCCGCGGGCCGCGAACCCATCGAGCGGGAAGATCCGGTCTACCGTCCGGTGCCCGAGGGCGAACCGGCCAAGGCCCGCGCCAAGGTCCGGGAGCTTGAACCCGAAGCCCGCAAAGGCAACTTTAACGAAGTGGAGCTGGGCCTGGACGAGGAGGCCGGCAAGGCCGAAGCCCAGCGCTGCCTGAACTGCGGCTACTGCTGCGAATGCTACCAGTGCGTGGAAGCCTGCGGGGCCGGGGCCGTCACCCTGGAAACCCACCGGATGCAGGATCGCAAAATCGCCCTGGATGTGGGTTCTGTGATTCTCTCCCCTGGTTTCACGCCCTATAATCCGTCCGGGCTTGATTTCTACGGCTACGACAAAAACCCCAACGTGATGACTTCCATCGAGTTCGAGCGTATTCTGGGTGCCTCCGGTCCCACCACCGGCCATCTGGTGCGCCTGTCCGACCACAAGGAGCCCAAGAAGATCGCCTGGCTGCAATGCGTGGGATCGCGGGACCAGAACCGCTGCGACAACGCCTACTGCTCGTCGGTCTGCTGCATGTACGCCATCAAGGAGGCTGTCATCGCCAAGGAGCACTCGGCCCAGCCCCTGGACTGCGCCATTTTCTACATGGACATGCGCACCCACGGCAAGGATTTCGAGCGGGCCTACAACGACGCCAAAGGGAAGCACGGCATCCGCTTCGTCCGCAGCCGGGTGCACACCGTGGACACCGTGCCGGGAACGCAGGATGTCCTGGTGCGCTACGTGCTTGATGACGGACAAATTGCTCAAGAGCAGTTCGACATGTTGATCCTCTCGGTGGGACTGGAAATATCCCGGGACCTGGTCGATCTGGCCGAACGGCTCGACATCTCACTCACGCCCGGAAAATTCTGCGCCACCTCCAGCTTCTCGCCGGTGGCCACATCGAGACCCGGCGTCTTTGTCTGCGGCGCTTTCCAGGGGCCGCGCGACATTCCCCAGTCGGTGGTCGACGCCAGCGCCGCGGCGGTGGCGGCGGGAGAACTGCTCAGCGACGCCAAGTTCACCCTTACCAAAACCAAAGAAACGGTTCCCCAGATCAACGTGTCCGGCGAGCGGCCGCGGGTGGGCGTCTTCGTCTGCCACTGCGGCATCAACATCGGCGGCATCGTGGATGTGCCTGCGGTTCGGGACTACGCGGCCACGCTGCCCTACGTGGAATACGTGGCCGACAACCTGTACACCTGCTCCCAGGACACCCAGGACATCATGACCGAAATCATCGCCGAGAAGAAACTCAACCGGGTCGTGGTGGCCGCCTGCACCCCTAAAACCCATGAGCCGCTGTTCCAGGAAACCCTGATCAACGCGGGGCTCAACAAATACCTGTTCGAGTTCGTCAACATCCGCAACCACGACTCCTGGGTGCATCGCAACAATCCGGACCTGGCCACGGCCAAGGCCAACGATCTGGTGCGCATGGCCATTGCCAAGGTGGCCCTGATGGAACCGCTGGAAGAGGCCGAGTTGACCATCGGACAGTCGGCCATGGTCATCGGCGGCGGCATTTCCGGTATGGCTGCGGCTTTAAGCCTGGCCAACCAGGGCTATGAAACCCATCTCGTGGAGCAAGCCGACCGGCTCGGCGGACAGGCCCTGAATCTCTTCCGCACCGCCGACGGAGAAGACATCGGCGCCCGGCTGCGCCAGATGGTGGCCGACGTGGAGCAGAACAATAATATTCGTGTGCATTACGATTCGACCCTGAACAAGGTGGACGGCTTTGTCGGCAGCTTCGTTTCTACTTTGACGGCCGGAGACGCCCAGACCACTGTCGATCACGGGGTCACCGTCATCGCCACCGGCGCACAGGCCCTGGTTCCCAGCGAATACGCTTACGGCAGCAGCCCTAAAATTCTCACCAGCCTGGAACTGGATCGCCGGTTCATCGAGAAAGATCCGGCTCTCGATGCCATGGGAACGGCGGTTTTCATCCAGTGCGTGGGATCGCGGGAGACGGAGCGGCCCTACTGCAGCCGGGTCTGCTGCACCCATTCCATCGACAATGCCCTGCAACTCAAAGAGCGCAATCCCGACATGGACGTGTTTATCCTCTACCGCGACATCCGCACCTACGGCGAGCGGGAGTACTTGTACAAGGAAGCGCGTGAGAAGGGGATTATTTTTATACGCTATCAGGTGGATGACAAGCCGGTCGTCAACGTGGATGGAGATACGGTCAGCGTGACGGTAAGGGACCACGTACTCGGCCGTCCCATTGAAATCGAAACCGACCTGTTGACCCTGGCCACGGCCATCGTTCCCCCCAACAACGAAGCCCTGGCCCAGTTTTTCAAGATTCCGGTCAACGACGACGGCTTTTTCGTGGAGAAGCACGCCAAACTGGGGCCCTCGGATTTCGCCACCGACGGCGTATTCCTCTGCGGGCTGGCCCACTATCCCAAGCCCATTGACGAGGCCATTGCCCAGGGCAAGGCCGCGGCTTCACGGGCCACGACCCTGCTGGCCCAAAAAACCATCAATACCAGCGGCCAGGTGGCCAAGACCGATCCGATGCTGTGCAGCGCCTGCGGGGTGTGCGTATCCATCTGCCCGTATTCGGCGCCCTCGTTTATCGATGCCGACGCCCGCATGCATGCGGGCAAGGCCCAGATCAATCCCGTGCTTTGCAAGGGCTGCGGCCTGTGCGTGGCCGCTTGCCGGTCCGGGGCCATTCATTTGAAGGGCTTCGACAATGACCAGATTTTTGCCCAAATTTTTGAGATTAATGCAGCAGTATGAATTTAGGGGAGGAACGATATGAGTGATTGGGAACCCAAAATCGTGAGTTTTTTCTGTAACTGGTGCACTTATGGCGCCGCCGACCTGGCCGGTGTGAGCCGCTTCCAGCATCCCCCCAACACGCGGGTGATCCGGGTGCCATGCTCGGGCCGCGTCAGCCCCAAATTCATTCTGGCCGCATTCATGAACGGCGCTGACGGGGTTTGGGTATCCGGTTGCCATCCCGGAGACTGCCACTACATCGAAGGAAATTTGTACGCCCGGCGCCGGTTCACCCTTTTGAAGAACCAGCTGGAGTATATGGGCCTGGAACCCGGGCGGCTGCACTTCTCATGGATATCGTCGGCCGAAGCCTCGAAGTACATCGAAGTCATTACCGAGGTGATCGACGCGGTCAAGGCCCTGGGCCCGAACACCCGATTTATCAAACCACAGGCGAAGGTAGCGTAACATGTTAGGATACACTGAAAAGATGAGGGAGATTGCCGGCCGCCTTCTCAGCGAGTGCAGTGTGGAGATGGTCATCGGATTTCGCAAAGGGACGATGCCGATGATGAACGAGCCGTGCTTCGTGACCCGGGCGGAGGACGTTTCCTGCCTGGTCTGGGACAGCAACTGCGGCATCAACCTGGCGAACTACCTGACCAACCGCAAGGAGAAGATCGCGGTCTTCGCCAAGGGCTGCGATTCGCGCAACATCGTCAATCATATCGTCGAGAACAAGATCGGCCGCGATCAGCTGCACATTATCGGCGTTCCCTGCACGGGCATGATCGACAGGCGCAGGATCGCTTCCCTGGTGGAGGGCGAGATCCTGGAGGTCTCAGAGACCGACACCACGGTCAAGGTCAAGACCGCGGCCGCCGAGAGCCTTTTCGACAAGGCCGAGGTGCTGCAGAACAACTGCGCGTTGTGCATCCACCGCAACCCGGTGATCTCTGACGAAATGGTGGCCGATCCGGTCGAAGAGCAAAAGGACATCGACCGCTACGCGGACATCCGCAAGATCGAGGAGATGGACGCCGCGGACAAGTGGCAGTTCTTCGAGGACCTGTTGTCCCCGTGCATTCGCTGCTACGCCTGCCGCAATGCCTGTCCGTTGTGCTACTGTCCCACCTGTTTCGTGGACGAGTCCAAGCCCCAGTGGGTGGGCAAGGGCCAGGATCCCATCGACGTGCGTACTTTCCATTTTCTGCGGGCCTATCACTGCGCCGGCCGCTGCACCGACTGCGGGGCCTGCCAGCGGGCCTGCCCGGTGGGCATCGACATGCGGCTGTTGACCCGCAAACTGGAAAAGGACTGCCAGGAGCAGTTCGGCTGGGAAGCCGGGCTCTCCCTGGAAAGCCGCCCGGCCCTGGATGTTTACCAGACCAATGATCCGCAAGCCTTTATCAAATAAGGGGTACCGTTATGACGCTGCTTACGATTGACAAACAGAACTGGACCGACGGATTGGCGGCCGCGGCGGATCGCTACCGGCTGTTCGGGCCGGTCAGGGAAAAGGACTGCCACCAGTTCAAGGCTTTGGATAAAGGGCAGGCCCCGGATCTGGACATGGTCAACACCCGCCTGTCGCCCAAAGAGTTGTTGTTTCCCCAGTCCGAGGTGATGCTCGAATACTCCCTGGACGAAAGCCGGGACGACCACCACATCATGAAAGAGGCGGCCAAGGACTACTCGCCCAGGGCCGTGGTGGGCATCCGGCCCTGCGACGCCAAGGCCGTTCAGCTGGTTAAGCTGAACTTCGACGCCCCGGACGTCAAGGACCCCTACTGGCTGCGGGCCTATGAGGCGACCACCTTCATCGGCATGGCCTGCGACGCGCCGCTGTCCACCTGCTTTTGTACCAGCACCGGCTGCGGGCCGTATAACGCAGAGGGCCTGGACATTCTCGTGGCGGCCCACGACGGCGGCTACCTGGCCAAGATATTCACCGAAAAAGGCCAGGCCTTTGCCGAGGCGGCCGGCTGGAACCGGGCCGCGCCCGAGGCGGCGGACGCCTTCATGGCGGCCAAGCAGGCCGCCGAAGAGCGCATCGTCTCCTCGGTGCCGACCGACAAGCTGGCCGATACCGACCTTCTGGCCCTGCACGGGGCGCCGTTCTGGGACGATCTGGCCTTTGCCTGCCTGAACTGCGGGACCTGTACCTTCGCCTGCCCCACCTGCTGGTGCTTCGACATCCAGGACGAGGTGCACGGCCAATCGGGCGTGCGCACGAAGAACTGGGACAGCTGCATGTTCCCGATCTTCACCGTGCATACCACCGGTCACAACCCGCGGGACACCAAGACCCAGCGTGTGCGCCAGCGGTTCATGCACAAGCTCAAGTACTTCGTGGACAAGTATCAGGCCGGCGTCATGTGCGTGGGCTGCGGCCGGTGCGTGCGCCAGTGCCCGGTCAATATCGACATCCGCCGGGTATGCGAAAAGATGAACAGTTTTGCGCCGGCCGACGCCTGCGTTACGCAGAGTTAGGGATCGTCTCCAGGAAAAGGCCCCCGGCGGCGTTATCGGTCGTCGCGGTATAACCGATACAGCGTCCTTTCTCTGGCCTTGCCGGGAACCTTTTCCTGAACCCGATTGACTCCGAAGATACGACTTGAATCCCATGCAGGGAGATAAACAATGCAAAATCCATATTTACCCTATCCGGTCCGCATCGACGACATCACGGTCGAGGCCGAAGACAAGAGCCTGAAGACCTTCAAGTTCGTCTTTCTCAACGACGGCGACGAAGAAAAGTATGCTTACAAGGCCGGCCAGTTCGGCGAACTCTCCATTCCCGGCAAGGGTGAAATCCCCATCGGCATCGCCTCGTCCCCGGTGGAAAAAGGGTTCGTCAAGTTCACCGTCAACCGCGCCGGGGTGGTCACCACCCATCTGCACAACATGAAGGTCGGGGACATCATGGGCCTGCGCGGGCCGCTGGGCAACTGGTACCCCTGGGAACTTTTAGAGGGCAAGAACGTCCTCATCGTGGGCGGCGGGTTCGCCTTCACCACCTTGCGTTCGTCCATCGTCTACATGCTGGATCCGGCCAACCGGCCGAAGTTCGGCAACATCGATGTGGTGTACGGGGCGAGATCTCCGGGTATGCTGCTGTACAAGGACGAACTGGTGGAGTGGGAAAAGCGCGACGACATCAACATGCACATCACCGTGGACGCCACCGACGATCCGGACTGGAAATACAACGTGGGGTTCGTGCCGCCGATCACCGAGCAGAAAGCCCCCCCTGGCGGGGACGACACCTACGCCATCGTGTGCGGCCCGCCGATCATGATCAAATTCACCCAGCCGGTGCTGGAAAAACTGGGCTATGCCCACGACCACATCATCATGAGCCTGGAAAACCGGATGAAGTGCGGGTTCGGGATGTGCGGCCGCTGCGGCATCGGCAAGGAACTGGTCTGCAAGGACGGACCGGTCTTCACCCTGGATCAGATCAATGCCACGCCACGGGAATATTAATCAGCAGGCTTTGCCCATGGAACAGGCAGGATACCGGCACACCGGGCAGTCCAGACACAACCCTCCCACGGCAAAACGGGCCAGGTCCCGGTCGTCGAGCCGTTCGCCCGCCAGCAGTCGCGGCAGCACCAGGTCGAAGATGGTCGTCTCGTGGTAGATGCCGCAGGCGGGGATGCCGACGACGGGCATGTCCCCGATGTAGGCCAACAGGAACATGGCGCCGGGCAGCACCGCCGATCCATAATACTGGGTGTCCACACCGGCCTGCTTGATTCCGTGCCGGGTCACGTCGTCGGGGTCCACCGACATGCCGCCGGTGGTAACGATCATGTCCGTGTCGGCCTCTGAAAACCGGCGAACGGTCCGGGCGATGCGCTCGGGGTCATCGGGCAGAATCACGGTTTCCATCAGTGATGCGCCAAAGGCGGTGAGTTTCTTTTTGACGATGGCCTCGAAGCGGTCTTCGATCAGCCCGTCGTAGACTTCGTTGCCGGTGATGAGCAGGCGGATTTTTTTGCGGTAGTAGGTTTTAACGCTGAAGATAGGGGCCTGCTGCCGGGCCAATGCCACCGCCCGGTCAAGGACCTCGCGTTCGATCACCAGAGGGATGGCCCGGGTGCCGGCCACGATCTGTCCCCGTTTCACCGGTACGTTGTTGTGCATGGCGGCGCACATGACCTCGGGGATCATGTTGAAGTCCACCAGTGCCCGGGTGTTGATTTTCAGCAGGCCATCGTAGGCCGCCGTGAGCTGCAGTTTGCCTTCCTTGGGATCGTTGCCGAAGCTGACCCCGGGGCCGGCCAGCGCCGTCGCCAGCTCCACCACCGCATTGTCTTCATGGACCTGCCCTTCTTCCAAGTCGAGAACATACAGGTGGCGCTTGCCCAGTCGCATGAGCCGGCACACATCCTGTTCCTGAACCTGATGCCCCCGTCGAAAAGAGGGCCCTTTGAATTCGCCGGGGCGGATCTCGGTGATATCGTGGGCCAGACGCGTGCCGACAGCCTCTTCGACTTTGATCTTGGTCATGCCGCCATTTTGAGGGGCGTCCTGGGATTTGTACATGGAGCTTTCCTTCCATCGGTCCAAATATTGCGTTTCAGGCGATTTTCCGGCGTTCTTCGTTTTCCAACTCCTGGTAGAAGGGTCCGTAGGCGCAGGACCGGCAGAGCACCCGGTCGTTTAGCAGAACTTCCTTTTTGTCCCGGACCATGGCGCCGCAGGCTTCGCAGCGGACTTTGAACCGCGACGGGCCCGGCATGTCGTGGATGGGCACATCCACACGGACCGGCGCCACCCTGAACAGAATCTCGTCCGGCATGTTGGTGTAGCCCTCGATCTGCTGCCGGCGTTTGTCGGTGCAGCCTGAAGAAGCGTACTTACGGGCCAGATCACGGGACGATTCGGTGGAAACAATCCGAAAGGCCACGCCGGTTTCCAGGTTGACGAAGGTGGCGGCCATGATCCCGTTGTCGATGAATTTCAGGGACCGTCGGCCCAGCTTGACGCCGGTGACATAGGCGATGGCGTCCGTGGCGCAGCGGTCGATCTCCACATAGACAATCAGTTTTTTGATCTGGGGCAGCTCGCGGGGATTGTCCAGGCCGATGAGCCGACAGCCCAGCATGGCCATGCGTACGCCCACCACCTGGCCGGGGCACAGGTGCCCGTGGGCCTTGGCCGAACCTTGCAAAAGGGTATTGAAATCATCCATAATGTTTCACCAGACATATATGTTAGATTGAGCATAACATTCGGCCGTAAAAACGCCGTTTCCAGAATGGAATCGGCGGTTGCCGGCAACACGACAAATATAACGTATTTCTATACCACATTCTTGTATAAGTGCAAGGTGAAATCGGCAAGGTCGAAAGGTGGCGGCGCTCCGGAACAGGTAAGATTTAGAACATATTCTCGCTCAGAAAAAATGGCCTTTTGTAAACGGCCATTTTCTGTTTAAATAGCGTCCTGTCCGGATTTCAGGGCTTGTCATCGAGCCGGATAGCCTTATTTTTAAAATTTGACCCAACGTTCAGCAGTAAAACAATCCGAGCAGGCGCTGCCGGTGGATAAGGAGCTGTTATTGAAAAGCGCGAATCCCTTTTGGAAATTTTTCTGTTCCGTCAAACTGACCGTGGTGCTGTTGCTGTCGCTGGCATTCACGTCCATTATCGGCACCGTCATCCCCCAGAATGAAAGTCCGGAGGCCTACCTGCAGGCTTACGGTGCCTTTCGCTACCAGCTGCTCAGCGCCTTCGGTATTTTCGATATGTACCATTCCTGGTGGTTTCAGGGTTTGCTGCTCCTGTTGACCGTCAATATCGTGGTCTGTTCCATCGATCGGCTGCAGGGAAGCTGGAAGATCATATTCAACCGCACCCCGCAGGTGAATCCCCAGCGTTTCAGCAAGCGCTCCGATGCCCGCACCTTTACCGACAAGCGCAGTGTGGACGAACTGGTCAAGGCCTGCGAGCCGGTGATCAACCGCCGATTCGGATATTGCCGGGTCATCCGCGACAGCGGCGGCGCCGCAATATACGGGGAAAAGGGGCGCCTGTCCCGTCTGGGCGTCTATATCGTCCACCTGAGCGTGATTTTCCTGCTTGTCGGCGGCCTGGTGGGCTCCTTTTTCGGCTTTGAGGGCTATGTCAACATCCCTGAAGGGGAGGCCGCAGATACCATTCGCCTGCGTAATACCGGAGCAATTCACCGCCTCGATTTTCAGATTCGCTGCGACGATTTCAATCTGGAACTCTACGAAAACGGTGCGCCCAAGGAGTATCGCTCTTCCTTGTCGATCATCGAGGGGGGCGGGGCCGTCAAACAGAAAGATATCGTCGTCAACGACCCCATGCGCTACAAGGGCATCAATATCTTTCAGGCCAGCTACGGCAAGCTGCCGCCCGAGCACATGGCCCCCAAGAAAACGACGCCATCCGGACCCGGGGAGACCTACACGCTGAGTTTCACCAGTCGGGCGTCGGGGATGCAGTATACCCAAAAGGCAAAGGTGGGAGAGCCCGTGGAAATCCCCGAGGGGTTGGGCCGCTTCGTCATCATGACTTACGAACCCGCGGCTGCCTTTCGCGGGATGGATGTGGGCGAAGCGCTGAAAGGGATTCTCACGCCACCTCAAGGGGAGCCGGTTGAAGTTCTCCTGCCCTTGAAATTCGGCAACTTCGACAAAATGCGCGGCGGCAATGTCATCATCGCCGTGGAAAACCAGGACCGGGAAAAATTTACGCCCCAGCAATCGGAAACGCGCTACTACACAGGTCTTCAGGTGACCCGCGATCCCGGTGTCTGGCTGGTCTATTCCGGATTCATCCTGATGATTGCCGGCTGCTTCGTGACCTTTTATCTCTCCCACCAGCAGGTCTGTCTGGTTATCGCGCCGCTGGAGCAAAGCAGTCAGGTGACCCTGGCCGGCGTCGCCAACCGCAACAAGCTGGCCATGAAAAACAGCATTGAGAAGATGTTCGCCGAATTGACCGAACGAAAATAGGGTCCAATGCGGTGATGCTTTGACGAAAAAAGGAGCAGAACGACGCCTATGAGCAGTTCCCAGCTACTCTCCATATCCACCTTTGTTTTTGGCCTGGCGGCTGTGTTTTACCTGGCCGCCCTGATTTTCAAAAAACCGAATTGGACCCGGCCGGCACGCTGGATCGTGGCCGCGGCGGTGGTGGTGACCACCGTGGGGATCATCCTGCGCTGGGTGGAATCCTACCAGTTGGGCATCGGACACGCCCCTTTGTCCAACCTGTATGAATCCCTGGTGTTTTTTGCCTGGACGGCGGGTGTTATCTATCTCTACGTGGAATTCAGATACAAAAATGAGTTGATCGGCGCCTTTGCCACCCCCATCGCTTTTCTGGCCATGGCCTACGCCTCGTTGTCGCCCAATGTCAGCGACCGGATCCAGCCCCTGATCCCGGCCCTGAAAAGCAATTGGCTGATCGCCCATGTGGTCACCTGCTTTTTCGGCTACGCCGCCTTTGCCATCGCTTTCGGCATGAGCATCATGTACCTGATGAAGGCCCGCAACCCGGACCGCACCGAAGGAATCGTCGGCCACCTTCCCAAACTGGATATTCTGGATGAACTCACCCATCGCATGGTGCTGTTCGGTTTTCTTTTTCTCACCGTCGGCATCATCACCGGTTCGGTATGGGCAAATTCCGCCTGGGGCAGCTACTGGTCGTGGGACCCCAAGGAGACCTGGTCCCTGATCACCTGGTTCGTTTATGCGACCCTGTTGCACGCCCGGCTGATGCGCGGCTGGCAGGGGCGGCAGATCGCCTATCTCTCCATTTTGGGATTTGCCGCGGTGCTTTTCACCTATTTCGGGGTGAACTTGCTGCCGGGGCTGCACAGTTACGGAAAGGTATGAGATGGACGAACTGGACAAAACGATTCTCAATCGGATTCAAACGCGCTTTCCGTTGACATCCAAACCCTTTGCGGCAATTGCCGACGAATTGGGGGCCACGGAAGAAGAAATTCTGGAGCGGGTATCGCGGCTCAAAAAAAGCGGAATCATCCGCAGGATCGGTGGAAACTTCGTGCCCGGCAAGGTAGGATTCGTCAGCACCCTTTGTGCCGCCCGGGTGCCGGATGAGGATGTCGAAGACTTTGCCCGTGCGGTGAACGCCTTTCCCGGCGTGACCCATAACTATCTGCGGGAAAATTCGTTCAACGTCTGGTTTACGTTTATCGCCCCCTCCATGGAGACGATCCGGGAAAATCTGGCTCGCATTGCCCGCAAAACAGGGGTCAACAGAATTCTGAACCTGCCGGCCACGCGGGTATTTAAGATAAAGGCGAAGTTCGATTTATAAAGGACGACTTCGTCTATAAAGCGGCTTTTCCACGGCGGTCCCATTATGGACGGACGCCGATTTTTCAGCAGCCAGCGCTTTTGAAAATGTTCTGGATCGTGGATGATAGTTCGGCCACCTGGTAGGGTTTTTGGATGAAAGCCGTGGTCGGGCCGGCTTCGAATTGCCCGGCCATCTGTTCGATGGACAGGCCGCTGGAGATGATGATCGGCAGGCCGGGGGCCAGCTCGCGAAGTCTGCCGAAGGTTTTCTTGCCGCCCATGCCCGGCATGGTCAGGTCAAGCACCACACATCCGATGGCGTCTTTCCATTGATCGAATTTTTCCAGGGCCTCCTCGCCGCTTTCCGCCGTGACGACCTCGTGTCCCAACCGCTGGAGAATCGCCTTGCCTACCTCCAGCACCATCTGTTCATCGTCTATCAGAAGCACCGTGCGGTTTCCCGATTGCGATGATTGGCTGCTTGAATCGGTATTCATGCTTGTCCTCTCGACTACTTTGCGTGTTTTCTGACTGCCGATTTATCGGTAATAATAGTTTAGATAGCAAATAAATTCAAATCAATTTTTATTTGTTTGCCCGGAAGCCGAAGCCCGTCAAGAAAGGTCGCAGGGCACCCGACTTCTCAGCCAGATGCCGGCAAGATCGATGCAGACGTCGTAGGCCAGGACTTCTACGCCGTTTTGCACAGCCTGGCGCAGTTTCTTTCCGTATTCGGCATCGATATGGTCGGCGGGGGCAAATGTACGGGCATCCATGCGCTGGATCAGGAAGAACATGGCGCAGCGAAATCCGGCGGCCACCAGTTCCTGCAACTCCAGCAGGTGTTTCTGGCCCCGTACCGTCACGGCATCGGGGAAGGTGGCGGCCCCATCGATCACAAGCGTGCAGTTTTTCACTTCCACATAGCAGGGCCGGCGGTTCGGGGAGTCCAGTCGAATGTCGATGCGTGTATGTTCGCCCACCTTTACCTCGCGTTTGAGCGTTTCGTACCCGTCCAGTTCCGCTACGTCTCCCGCCGCGATGGCATGTGCAGTAAGGCGGTTGGGGACCTGGGTGTTGACTCCCACCAGTGAGTCGGGCATGTGGATCAATTCCCAGGTGTATTTAAGTTTGCGTTTGGGGTTGTCGTGATGGGAAAGATAAACCGGCCGTCCCGGCTCACAGCAGGCCTGCATACTGCCTGAATTGGGGCAGTGGGCGGTCACGGTTTGTCCGTTTTCCAAACGGACATCGGCCAGAAAGCGCTTGTAGCGGCGGATCAGTGTTCCGCGGATCAGCTGGGGCCATGCAATAAATCCTTTGGCGTCAATTTCAATTTTTGCCATTGTTCCTCCTGCGCTGCTGTGATCGATGCCGCTGGAAATAGCAAAAGATGGCGCGTTTGAACAGGAATCCGTTGACAGAAACGATTTGGATGGGATAGGGACGATGTTAACGTTGACAACATAGCCGGTGCTCCGTGGGGGAAGTGCCGGCGGCCGCAAATGTTTCAAGGAGGGCAATCATGCTGTTCAATCCGAAACAGGCATCCTTCGATCACCTGGACGCGCGGTCCAGGGAAATCATGCAGAAAACCATTGATTTCTTCGAAACCAAGGGCAAGCGAAAGCTCAAGGAGGACGATCATGAACGGGTCTGGTACGACGACTTTTTGCAGTTCGTCAAAAAGGAGAAGATTTTCTTCGATCTGCTGACGCCAACCCCCTACGGCAAAGAGAACTGCCGGTGGGATACCTTCCGCAACATGGATTTCAACGAAATCCTGGGTTTTTACAGCCTTTCCTACTGGTACACCTGGCAGGTGACCATTTTGGGGCTGGGCCCCATCTGGATGGGCGACAACGAGGCTGTCAAGCGCAAAACCGCCGGACTGCTGGAAGATGGCGGCATTTTCGCTTTCGGCCTGTCGGAAAAAGCGCACGGGGCGGATCTGTACGCCAGCGACATGGCCCTGACACCCATGGGCGACGGCCAGTACCGGGCCGACGGCGGCAAATACTATATCGGCAACGGCAACAAGGCGGCCCTGGTCTCCACGTTTGCCAAAAATTCCGAAACCGACGAATACGTTTTTTTCGTGGTGGATTCCCAGCATGAGAATTACGAATGTGTCCAGAACGTGGTCAATTCGCAGATGTATGTCTCCGAATACGCCCTGAACGGTTATCCCATCACCGATGACGACATCCTCACCACGGGCAGCCGGGCCTGGGATTCGTCTTTGAATACCATCAATGTGGGCAAATATAACCTGGGATGGGCCTCCATCGGGATCTGCACCCACGCCTTTTACGAGGCCATCGACCACGCCGCCGGCCGCTACCTGTTCAAGCATTACGTGACCGATTTTCCCCATATCCGTCAATTGTTCGTGGATGCCTACGCCCGATTGTGCGCCATGCGCATGTTCGCCACGCGGGCGGCCGATTACATACGCAGCGCCTCGGCCGAGGACCGCCGTTACCTGCTGTACAACCCCATGGTGAAGATGAAGGTGACCACCCAGGGCGAGGAAGTGATCAACCTGCTGTGGGACGTAATTGCGGCCAAAGGCTTCGAAAAGGACACCTATTTCGAGATGGCGGCCAGGGACATCCGCGCCCTGCCCAAACTGGAAGGTACGGTGCATGTCAACATGGCCCTGATCATCAAGTTCATGGCCAACTACTTTTTCAATCCAGGCCAGTTCCCGGAGATCGGAAAAGTCGATGCAACCGTCAACGACGATTTTTTGTTCAACCAGGGGCCTACCCGCGGATTGGGGCGGATTCAGTTCCACGATTACAAGATCGCTTACGACAGTCTGGATCTTCCCAATATAACAGTTTTCAAGGAGCAGATCGCCCTGTTGGTGGAACTGCTGATGACGGCGGCCCCGGACAAGGAGCAGGCCAAAGACATCGATTTTCTGCTCAACCTGGGCGAATTGTTTACCCTGGTGGCCTATGGCCAGTTGCTCATCGAAAAGGCGGGCATCGAAAAGGTGGGCGACGATCTGATGGACCAGATTTTCGATTTCATGGTGCGGGATTTCTCCAAGTTCGCCCTGCAGCTTTACAGCAAAACCAGCAGCACGGCCAGGCAGATGGAAATCTGCATGCGCATGATCAAAAAACCGGTGGCCAACCCGCAGCGCTTCAATCGCATTTGGGAGGAGCAGGTGTATGCTTTAAAAGGGGCCTACCGGATGAACGACTAAGAATTGAGAATATCTAAAATCTCGTGCTTGGCAAAAAGGCGGCCCTTGCCGATCCCCGGACAATGTCTGCGGATGGAATCCCAGCGGGCCTCAGAACGCAGGATGGCGGTCCAGAAAGGGAAGGTGCGGCATTGCCGGGGGCGTACCGGGTAGATCCGGCAGCCTTCCTCGTAAAACAGGCAGCGGCCGTCGCCGTCCTCCCGGACGCTGTATCCGTTTTCCCAGGGGTACAATAAGGTATCGATGGCTTGTTGAACCGGCAGGCTTAAAAAATCGGCAATGGCGACGGCCTCCTCATCGGAGACCCGAATGACCCCGGGCGCGCCGGTACAGCAGGCGCCGCAGCGCCGGCATTGAAAACGGATCCCGGAATCGAAAAAATAGCGATGCTGGTCCAATTCGTTCATCGATAATAAATCTCCGTCAGCAAGGGAGACAGACCATAGCAGTTTAACGGCTTACACGCCAATAAAAACAAAGCGCCGGGCGGCAGCCGCCCGGCGCTTTGTATCTATTGTATCTTCTATTGCATCCGTTAATCCGGTTTATTTGTCGACCTGGTTATAAGGACAGTCCTCGGGACCGTTTCCCATCCCCATCCCGCGGCCCTTGCCAGAGTGGTGCCCGGAGCCGTGATGCCCATTGCCCCGGCCTTTTCCGAAAAAGCCACGGCCGGCATCGGGATCGATTTTACGGACGTTTACAATGTGGTCCAGCCGCTTCATGTCCAGATCAGCCTGCATTCTGGAGATCTCTTTTTGCAGGCCCTTGGCTGCGTTGATGTCCAATTCGCTTTTGGCGATTTCCGATCTCAAGGCCAGCCGCTTGGCGCGAAGATCCTGCCGGTCCTTGTGAGTGCCTTCGAAAAAGGCCTTCCGTTCGGCGTCCAATTGCTCGCGCTGTTCGGGGGTCAGATTGGGGTTCCGGTCCGCATACCGGCAACTGCCATCGCGATACTGCTGTCCGTATTCCCCGCTACGCTGACCATCCTGACGGTACCCTTTGCCTGCGATGGCGGTGCCTCCCATGGTAATGACGGCGACGGCGGCCAGACCTGCGATAACGGCTTTGGTTTTACTGGTTTTCATGTTGAACTCCTTTCGTGGGTGATATGAAGTTGTTGAACCGCTTGTTTTCTCTTTCGACAGCCTGTATGAGCAAGGCTGATGCCAAATCCGGTTGCCATTGGGGCAAAAAAATCGTAACCTATTCAATCCAATAGTGATAATAACGATGGTGGTAGGTTTGCAGAACGTGAACAGCCTGGTGACGGTCGAACCGGGCGGGTAGAAGGGATCCACCTTGGGCGCCCGGACCGGGTAAAAAGGTGCCACATTGCTTTGCCCACCGGATCGCCGGGCCGAAATCGATGGCCGCCGGCCGGGCCGCTGCCGGGAAATCGTATTTTTGGCAGTATTTTTGTATATTATTTCAAGATGATGAAAGACAAATCCTCCTATAGATCATTTCTGTCCGGTTTTTCGCCCTGGATCGTATTGGGCGCCCTTGCGGTCCTTTTGCCCGTTGTGGCCATGATGACCATAGAGACTCTCAACCGCCAGAAGCGCCAGAGCACTCAGCTTTTGATGGAAAAAGGGGCCGCCCTGATCCGGTCCTTCGAAGCCGGAACGCGTATGGGTATGCACGGCGGCCATGGCCGCGACTTCAAGTTGCAGCGTCTTTTGGCCGAGACCGCAGCCCAGTCCGACATCGCCTATCTGCTGGTGGTTCGCACAGACGGCGTGATTATCGCCCACAGCCAGATGGACAAGGTGGGGTCCAGTTACGGTTCCGACCTGGATCTGCCGGCCATTTACGCCTCGGCCACGCTGGAGTCGCGGCAGGGCGTTGCAGAAGATGGCAGCGGGGTGTTCGAGGTGTTCGGCCGGTTCGCCCCTCTGGCCAGACAACCGGTATGGGTCCGACATGGTCACAGGATGGGGCGCGGGGAAATGACCACCGATACGCCGACTCCACCGGAGATGGTCATTTTCGTGGGACTTCGTACCGATTCGGTGGATGCGGCCCGCGCCGCCGATACCCGGCATACCATCGTGATGGCGGCCGTGCTGCTCCTGGCGGGGTGCGCCGGGGTGCTCCTGCTTTTGCTGGCCCAGAATTATCGCTCTGCCCGGACATCCCTGGTGCGGGTGCAGGCCTTTTCGGACAACCTGGTGACCCGGATGCCCATTGGTCTGGTGGCCCTGGACAGGGATCACCGGGTGACCGCCGTCAATTCGGTGGCCCGGGAAACGCTGGGGCTGGATGCTGACCAGTCTGTCGGCCGGCCCGCAGACAGGGTGATTCCGGCGGCGTTGCTGGAACCCCTCCAAGAAACTGATGCGCCGGTACAACGGGAAGTGGTCTGCCCGGTGGCCGGCGGCCGCGAAATTTCCCTGGACGTGAATGCCGCAACCCTTACCGATGAGAGCGGCGAGCGTTTCGGCCGGGTCATCCTGTTCAAAGACCTTACCGAGATCCGCGCCCTGCGCCTGGAACTGGAAAAAAACCGGCGGCTGGCGTCGGTGGGCCGCCTGGCCGCCGGCGTGGCCCACGAAATCCGCAATCCCCTGAGTTCGATCAAGGGCTTTGCCACCTATTTCAAGGAAAAATACCGGCAGGAGGAAAAGGATCAGGAGATTGCCGCCATCATGATCCAGGAGGTGGACCGCCTCAACCGGGTGGTGGGGCAGCTGCTGGAATTCGCGCGCCCGCTCCGGCTCGTTTGCCAGTCCGTGGCCGTAAAATCCTTTTTCGAAGACGCCTTTCAACTGGTGGCGCAGCAGAGCCAGGAAGCCAATGTGGAGTTGGTGCCTGATCTGCCCAATGCGGCCCTTCATGCGACCATGGATGCCGACAAAATGCGCCAGGTGGTCCTCAACCTGATGCTCAACGCCCTGGATGCGATGCCGGGAGGCGGGACCCTGCACGTCAGCGCGTCCGGTGTCGGGAAAAACGGCCTGCAGCTCACCGTCACCGACACGGGCAAGGGCATCGACCCCGATGATCGACCCCATATTTTCGAACCCTACTTTTCCACCAAGAAGACCGGCACCGGGCTGGGGTTGGCCATCGTTCACAACATCGTCAAGGCCCACAACGGAGAAATCCGGGTCAAGAGCCGTCCCGGAGAGGGGACCACGGTTTCCATCACCCTGCCGGAGAACATGGAGGTATAATGGCCAGACCGTACCGGGTGATGGTAGTGGATGACGACAGCGCCCATCGCACCATGCTGCGCACCCTGGTGGGAGGCTGGGGATACGAGATTCTGGAGGCCGATGACGGAGAATCCGCCATTGCCGAAGTGGGCGACCGGCCCGTGGACCTGATTTTGATGGATATCCGTATGGTAAGGGTGTCCGGCATCGAGGCCCTGGAGAGGATCAAGAGCATCAATCCGGCCATTCCCATCGTGTTGATGACGGCCTATGCGTCCATCGAAATGGCGGTGGATGCGCTTAAAAAAGGGGCCTATGACTACCTGACCAAACCGCTGGATTTCGACAAGCTGAAGCTGACCCTGGACCGGGCGCTGGAGCACATCCGCCTGAAAAAGGAGAATCGCGCGCTCAAAGAGCGGCTCGATGGAGAATTCCAGTCGTCGGACATCATTGGCAGCAGCCCGGTAATGATGCGCCTGATGGCTACGGCGGCGCAGGTGGCCGCCTCCGAGGCCACGGTGATGATCTCCGGCGAATCGGGAACCGGAAAGGAACTGGTCGCTGCGGCCATCCACCACAACAGCCCCAGAAAAGAGGGCCCCTTCATCAAGGTCAATTGTGCCGCCATTACCGAGACCCTGCTTGAATCCGAGCTTTTCGGCCATGAAAAGGGCGCTTTCACCGGGGCGGAACGCCGCCGGGAGGGCCGTTTCGTTCAGGCCAACGGCGGCAGCCTGTTTCTGGATGAAGTCGGCGAGATGCCCGTTGCCATGCAGGTGAAACTGCTGCGGGTGCTCCAGGAGCGGGAACTGACCCGGGTGGGCGGAGAGCAGGTGCTGCCTGTGGATGTCCGGATGATCGTGGCTACCAACCGGGATCTGGCCCGGATGGTCGAGGAAGGCTCTTTCCGGGGAGATCTTTTCTACCGTTTGAATGTCGTCGAACTCAAGACGCCGCCGCTGCGGGAGCGCCGGGAAGACATTCCCCTGCTGGCCGCCCATTTCCTGAAGCGCTTTGCCGAGAAAAACCGCAAGAAGGTGGACCGCTTTGCCCCCCGGGCCATGGACCTGCTGATCCGGCATCCCTGGCCCGGAAACGTGCGCGAACTGATGAACACCATCGAGCGGGCGGTGGTGCTGGCCGCGTCGGACTGCCTCGGCGAGGAGGATTTTGCCATGCCGGCCCCCGCTTCTTTACCGGCCGCCAGCACCGCCGCCGGCACTTTCCCGGCTGATGTGCCCCTGGAGCAGATCGAGCGCGAGGCCATCGTCAGCACCCTGGCGTCGGCCGGGGGCAACAAGAGCGAAGCGGCCCGGCGCCTGGGCATCACCCGCAAGACATTGCGTGAAAAACTCAAACGCTACGATTTAAACTGAAGCCCGCGGGAAAAATGTTTTATCCCACATTTATTGTCGATAGAGACCGCCTGCTTTTTTAACCTTCCGATATTCATACTAATGTAATTTTTTTAAGGCGTTGTCCCCCATCCGCGAAAATTAAAGTCAAGCGGTGCGGCGGCCGATATAGAGTCAAACGCTTAAAACGAAATTTCAGTGGATTAGAGTTGTGATGGATTCGGGGCGGACCACTTTCTTGCGACGGTTCGCCCAATTCCTTTGATCGGTTACAATTGCCTCTTATCGGGCATTGCCAATAAATGAGAACGCCTTATGCCCAGTGCTACGACCATCCTTGATCTGGTAAAGAAAAACAAGGCCCTGGAGGACGAGAACAAGCGCTATCGTCAGGCCCGGGAGGAGAGCCAGGACAGCGAAGAACGCTTCCGGGTGATCTCCGAGACAATCCATATCGGCGTCTTCGAGATCGACGAGCAAGGAAGCTGCCTGTATACCAATACCAGCTTTCAGGAGATCTTCGGAATCAGCCTGGTGGAGAGTCTGACCCGGGACTGGCGCGAGTTCCTGATAGAAGAAGACAAAGAGACCGTATCCAGGCGTTGGAAGCATGCCATCGAGGAGATGGATACCTTTTCCATGGATTGCCGCATCAACCGTCCGGACGGCGACCGCCGATGGATCCATGTGCATTCGCAACCGGTATTTTCCGATGCCGGAAGCCGGTATACCGGAACCGTGGAAGACATTACCGAAAGAAAAACCACCGAGGAGGAGCTGAAAAAAGCCAAGGAGGCGGCCGAGAGCGCCAATATGGCCAAAAGCCAGTTTCTGGCCAACATGAGCCACGAGATCCGAACCCCCATGAACGGGGTGATCGGTTTCACCGATCTGCTCATGGATACCGGGCTCGACGATGTTCAAATCGATTACACCCAGACGATCAAACGCAGCGGTACGGCGCTGCTCTCCCTGATCAACGACATCCTCGACTTTTCCAAGATCGAATCCGGCGAGTTGGATTTCGAGGAGATCGCCTTCGACCCGGAGTTGCTGGCTTACGACGTCTGCGACCTGTTCGCCCCAAAATCGGTAAACATCCGGTGGAGTTGCTGTGCCGGATAGACGACCATATCCCGGCCATGGTCAACGGTGATCCGCTGCGGTTCCGGCAGGTCATCACCAATCTGTTGGGCAATGCGCCCAAATTCACCGAATCCGGTGAAATCGAGCTGTCCATGGATTTGGACGAAGAGACTGATGAAGCCGTTAAACTGCACGCTACAATCCGGGACACGGGCATCGGCATCCCCGAGAACAAGCTGGGTACGATTTTCGAGCCTTTCCAGCAAGCCGACGGCTCCACAACCCGAAAATACGGCGGCACCGGCCTGGGATTGTCCATTTGCAAGCAGATCTCCAATCTTATGGGGGGCGACGTCTGGGTGGAAAGCACCGTCGGCGAGGGCAGCCGCTTTCATTTTACCGCCTGGCTGAAAAAGTGCGACGAAACCGAGTCCCGCTGCGGAGCGCCGGTCTCGCTCAAGGGAAAACGGGGGCTGGTGGCGGACGACAATGTCGCCAATGCGAAAATCCTCAGGCAGATTCTTGAGGGAGTCGGCATGCAGGCGGTCTGCGTTTATGAGGGAAAGGATGTGCTGCCGACGCTGCAAGCCGCCCTGGAAAAGGGGGAGCCTTTCGACCTGTGCATCTCTGATATTCATATGCCGGACATCGACGGCTTCACGGTTGCCACCGAGATCCGTTCTTCGGGTGCGTTTTTCTCGTCGTTGCCCCTGCTGGCGCTTTCCAGTTCCCTGGAGCGTGATGCCCAGAAATGCGAAAAGGCAGGCTTCAACGGATTTCTAAGCAAGCCGGCCCGGCGGGAGAAACTCTTGCAAATGGTGGGGCGGCTGCTGGTGGACAAGGATGGGACCACGCAAGCGTCGTCGGATAAGAAAGGCAAGAAAATTCATACCCAGTATTCCGTTCGAGAAGACCTCAAGCATTCCGTGCGCATCCTGTTGGCGGAGGACAACCTGGTCAATCAGAAGCTGGCCAAATTGATGTTGGGCAAAGCCGGATATCAGGTGGACGTGGCCAATAACGGGATCGAAGCGGTGGAAAAATATTCAGCCGATCCGGACGCTTTCGATCTGATCTTCATGGACGTCCAGATGCCGGAAATGGACGGAAAAGAAGCCACCCAGACCATCCGACAGAAGGGCTTCGAGGACGTGCCCATCATCGCCATGACCGCCCATGCCATGAAAGGCGACCGGGAGATGTGCCTGGAAGTCGGCATGAACGATTATATCACCAAGCCCATCAAACGGGAGGCGGTGTTCGCCATTATCGAAAAGAATGTTTTCCACAAGGAGGCGGCATGAATTTCAAGGATTTGGGAGAAGAACTCGGCCTGGAGGAAGATGAGTACCGCGAACTGATCGAGTTGTTCATGGAAACGGGCCAATCCGATCTGAGCCAGTTGAAAAGCGCCCTGGATGCCGGGGATGCCGAAACCGTATCCAGAAGGGCCCACACCATATGCGGGTCTTCCGGCAACCTGAGGCTCATGGATATGCACAAAACGGCCAAACGGATCGAATTGGCTGCCGATGACGGTCGGTTGGACGGCCTGTCCGTCTACCTGAGCGCCCTCGATGAGGGCTTCTCGGAAATCGCGCGAAGTCTTCAAGGCTGACCGGAGAGCGATATCTCCAATATCCCGGCCATCAGTTCGACCTCGACAAGCCTTCCGGTCCGGTGGTAGGGTGCGGCCATGACACCCGCATTGGACCCATCGCAGCAAGCGCTATTCTCGCGAATCGTCGCCGCCCTGAAAAAGGGAGGCGATCTCAACGACCAGATTCTGGATTATATCGACACCGCATTGTTCACGCCCGAACCCGACCGCCTGACCGCCTTTCTCGCCGACGACGAAAACAGTGAACTGGACACCCTGCTGGACCTGATTTTCTATCCGGATCGAAGGGTTCAGATCGACCTGGAGCCGATTCTGGCGTCCGGACGGTATTCCCCCGAAGACGAACGGACGATCCTTCAAAGCCTGCTGGCCTGCACCATCGACGCCTCCATCGGCATGCCCGATGGCCGGCTGATTGCCCGTGTCCGGGTGCCGGACTTCATCAAGATCCGCTATCTGGAGCGGCTGAAGATCACCTGGCAGATGCCCGCCGACCTGGCTGCGGCCATCGAAAAAGGGGTGTCGGCGGCCATAGGGCCGATGGTGTGCGTGCGGCTCAGGAATACCGGAATGCGGTTTTCCACCGGCCAGGTGACGTTTCTCTGCCGTTTTTTCGAACGCATGGACGACCGGCATCCGGATTATCCGGCCTGCCTGGACTTGGCCCTTTCCCTGCTGGACAAGAAGGCGTCGCCTGCAACGGTGTTCGATCTGCTGGTGGATTACAAACGGATCTGCTTTCGTGCTCTTGAGCAGGCCCGGCGTTTTACGGCCTTATTGCGCCGATCCAACATGGAAACCCTCATGCTTCAGGGCTTCCAACCGCCCCGCGAATCACCGGAAGTGCTGCTCCACCGTATGGGCCTGATCGACCGGATCTGCTTTTCTGTCTTTGGCCGGACCGAACCCATGGCACCGGCCATGGAAGAGGCCCCCCGCCAGGGCCCGGATCTGGACGATCCTGCGGCGGCTGTCCAGTGGTTGCTGCGTTGATCCCCCATATTTACAAACCAATGGAAATAAGATACGCAGAACGGCACCGCTTCGCCGGATGGTACGATTGCAAAACCGGGCGGGTGCAGTTCCCATGGATTTATGGCAGGTAAGAGAGAGGAAATCATGAACAGCTCGAGAAGCGATATACAATCGATCATGGCGATGGCAGCGGCTATGTTCCTGCTGCTGATCACAAGCGGCCTGGCGGGCTCCGGGCTGGCGTCGGCCGCCGATGAGGCCGAGATCGACAAGATATTGGCCGGCGTGGAAAAGCGCTACAATGTCACCGGTTTTACGGCGGATTTCGACCAGGAGTCCATTCTCAAGGCCATGGCGGTCACCGACACGGCTTCCGGTCGCCTGATGATTCGCCAGCCGGGCAAGATGCGCTGGGAGTACCTGGTTCCCGAGCCCCAGACCATTATTACCGATGGCAACGACCTGTGGGTTTATCGGCCCGAGGAAAACCAGGTCCTGGTGGGCAAGGCCCCCGCTTTGTTCGGAGAGGGCAAGGGCGCCGGTTTCCTTTCCAACATCAAGATGGTCCGCGAATCGTTCCAGATCTCGCTGATGCCGGATGCGGCGCCGGGGCGCTACCGCCTCAAGCTGGTGCCCAACCGGTCCACGGTGGACCTCATGGAGATTCAGCTGGATCTGGATCGCAAAACCTTCGATCTGATCGAAATCGCCACCTTCAATGTATACGGGGACGAAACCCGCATCCGGTTGAGCAAGATCGATTTCAGTGCTCCGCCCGAAGAGGCGCTTTTCCGGTTCGAGGTGCCACAGGGGGCCGAGGTGCTGCAAATGAACCCCTGATTGGGCCGGCTTCGTAAAAAACCCGATATCTTCGTTACGCTTCGTCCCTCGTCGTTGCGGAGTATCCTTTTATACGCCTCACTCCTCGGGCCTCGCAAGCCTCGATCTCGGGCTTTTTATGAAGCCGGCCGACCGCAACCTGGATGGCCCTGGGAGACGATTTTCAGGCCGTAGTGGGACTAAGAGCAACAGCAATCGTAGGATCGGCTTCCAGCCGCGATAAACTACGCAAGGAACAAAGACACATGCAAGATGCCATTAAGAAACTGCTCAAAGCGCGCAACGCCGTCCTGCTGGCCCACAACTACCAGCCTCCCGAGATTCAGGATTTGGCCGACATGTGCGGCGATTCGCTGGAGTTGAGCATCCGGGCGGCTGACACGGACGCGGAGGTGATCGTCTTTTGCGGCGTCCATTTCATGGCCGAAAGCGCCTCGATTCTCTCGCCGGACAAAACCGTGCTGCTGCCGCGCAGCGAAGCCGGCTGCCCCATGGCCGACATGATCACCGCCGAGGCGTTGCAGGCCAGAAAGCGGGAACTGCCCGACATGCCCGTGGTGACCTACGTGAACTCCCCGGCCACCGTCAAGGCCCTGTCCACCATCTGCTGCACATCGGCCAACGCCCTCGAGGTGGTCGAAAGTCTGGATGCCGACGAACTGCTCATGACGCCGGACCGCAACCTGGCCCGCAACACTGCCAGGCGCACCGATAAGAAGATTCACCTGTGGGACGGATGCTGCCCCATTCATGATCGGCTGACCACCGCGGATGTAAAGGCCGCCCAAAAGGCCCATCCCGATGCCGTGTTCATGGCCCATCCCGAATGCAGGCCCGAAGTGGTCATGATGGCCGACGCCGCCTTGAGCACATCGGGGATGATCCGTTTTGCCGGCGAGTCCGATGCGAACGAATTCATCGTGGGAACCGAAGAGGGATTGATCTACCCGCTGGCGCAAAAATACCCCGACAAAATCTTTTACCCGGTCTCGGATCGGATGATCTGCCCGGACATGAAGGTGATCACCCCCAAGGACATTCTCACCTGCCTGGAAGAGATGTCCGGCCAGGTCAAGGTGCCCGAGGATATTCGTGTTCCGGCCCTGGCGGCGGTGGAGAGAATGATTGCGTTATCAAGATAGGCGGCGATCAAGAAATATCCGGCCCTTGCGGCATGGAAGCATCATTTAGCTGACCAACGGGCAGGTGTTACGTGTTAAGTTTAAAGTGTTAAGCAAAGGCATTCTATCGATTGCTATAAAAATAGATCCGATCCGCTACTTAACACCTAATACTTAAAACTTAACACGTTCCCAAGGCGGCGTTCAGGGGATATCCGGTCCTTGCGGCCGGTGTTGGAGCGGCTTCCAGCCGCGATTCGCATAAAAAAAGCCGGCACCCGCGAAACAGCGGGGACCGGCTTTTTGTTCTCAGACTGGATGGGCCGATTTACGCGGCATCCACCATATCTTCGGGAATGTCCGCGTTGGTGTAGACTTTCTGAACGTCGTCGCAGTCGTCCATGGCATCCATGAGCTTGAGCATGCGTTCGGCGTCCTTGCCTTCCAGGGGGCTCATGTTCTGCGGCAGCATGGTCACCTCGGCGTCGTTGAACGGGATTTCGGCCCCTTCCAGAGCCTCCTTCACCGCGTCGAAATCCTCCGGCGCGGTAATGACTTCGAAACTGTCGTCTTCCTCGCGCACATCCTCGGCCCCGGCTTCCAGGGCGATCTCCATGAGCTTCTCTTCGTCCACGGCGGCCTTGTCCACATTAAAGTAGCCTTTTTTGTCGAACATCCAGGCCACGCAGCCGTTTTCCCCCATGTTGCCGCCGTACTTGTTGAAGATGTGGCGGATTTCGGCCACGGCGCGGTTCTTGTTGTCGGTCAGCGATTCCACCAGGATGGCGGCGCCGCCGGGGCCGTAGCCCTCGTAGGAACTCTCTTCGTAGTTGACCCCTTCCAACTCGCCGGTGCCTTTTTTGATGGCCCGCTCGATGTTGTCCTTGGGCATGTTTTCCGTCTTGGCAGCTGCCACGGCGGACCGCAGGCGCGGATTGGCGTCAATGTCGCCGCCGCCGGTGCGGGCGGCCACAGTGATTTCCTTGATCAGTTTGGTAAAGATCTTGCCGCGCTTGGCATCCGCGGCACCTTTTTTGTGTTTGATGGTTGACCATTTGCTGTGTCCGGACATGTGTTTCTCCTCTTATTTGCCTCGGCTTCCTGGGAAGCCTGATATCTGCGAACCTCTTTTTTCGGTATTCGCAATTCCTCCCCTCCCGGCTGCTTTTCAGCGGGAGATTTTAGTTTTCATCGCTTTTGCAGCCCGATGACGAACACTTCCCGGCTGGCCTTGCGTGTGCTTTTGGGGCGCAGGGCCGTCTGCCGCTGAAAGCGGCTTCGGACCGCCTCGGTAAACGCCTTGGTGTCGCCACCCTGGAAGATTTTGCAGACGAAATGGCCGCCGGGCGCCAGGTGACTTTCGGCGATATAAAGGGCCATTTCGCACAAGCCCAGGGAGCGGGCCTCGTCCACGTGGCGGTTGCCCGTGGTAGCCGGCGCCATGTCGCTGAGAACCACATCGAAGCGGGTCTGCCCCAGTTCGGTCAGGCGGCCCTCCAGGTCGGCCACGTCGCCGGTGATCACCGTCACGGTTTCAGGCAGTTGAATCGTTACCGGCGTCAGATCGATACCGATCACCCGCCCTCCCGGGCCGACTTGCCGGGCGGCGAACTGCAGCCATGATCCCGGTGCGCAGCCCAGATCCAAAACCCGCGAACCCCGGCTGAGGATAGCGTACTTTTTCTGAATTTCCTGAAGCTTGTAGACCGAGCGGGCCGCAAAATTCTCTTTTTTGGCCTGACGGGTGTAGTGATCCGCCCAGGTGTTCTTCTTGCGACTGGTTTGCTTCATATCTTTTCGCCCTGTTCAAGTCAAGAATAACCGAGTCTGGAGGAAGGGCAATCGTCAATATTATAAACGTGTTGGCATGAACGGGGGTACAATCCTGCGGGGATTCAAAACAGCAGTTCGACTGCTGCGCTGACCGTTTCCACGCCTTCCAGGGTAACCGGGTCCGATGGCCGCAGCCGGGCCAGGCTGCCGGCCGGACCCACGATGCGGGTAAAGCCCATTTTTTGGGCTTCGGAGATGCGGATGTCCACATTGCCCACGGCGCGCACCTCGCCGGCCAGGCCGACCTCGCCGATCACCAGGGTGTCCTTGCGGATGGGGCGGTCCAGGAAGCTGGAGGCGACGGCCGACACGATGCCCATGTCCACGGCAGGCTCCATGATCTTTACCCCGCCGGCCACGTTCATGAAGATGTCGTGGCCCATCAGGTGCATGCCCAGTTGTTTTTCCATTACGGCCACCAGCAGGGCCACCCGGTTGGGGTCCAGGCCCAGAATGGTTCGCCGGGGAGTTCCGAAACTGGTGCTCGATGCCAGGGCCTGCAGCTCCACCAGAATGGGCCGGGTGCCTTCCATGCTGGCGGTGACCACGGAGCCGGGGGCGTTTTCGGGCCGTTCGGACAGAAAGACCGCCGAGGGGTTGGCCACCTGCTGCAAGCCGTTTTCCTTCATTTCGAAGACGCCGATTTCGTTGGTGGAGCCGAAACGGTTTTTCACCGCCCGCAGGATGCGAAACACGTGGTTGCGGTCGCCCTCGAAGTAGAGCACCGTGTCCACCATGTGCTCCAGCAGCCGCGGGCCGGCAATGGCGCCCTCCTTGGTCACGTGGCCCACCAGAAAGGTGGGGATGCCCGTGCGCTTGGCCATGAGCATCAGCCGCATGGCGGATTCGCGCACCTGGCTGACACTGCCCGGCGCCGATGTGATTTCCGGACTGAACACAGTCTGGATCGAATCCACCACCAGCACGTCCGGTTTTTCGTTTCCCACCATGGCCATGACCGCGTCGATGTCGATCTCCGAGACCACCAGCAGGTTTGGCGACACGGTCTTAAGGCGGCGGCTGCGCAGACGAAGCTGGCGGACCGATTCCTCACCGGAAACATACAGGACTTTGCGCCCGGTGGCGGCGATGCCGTGCAGGGCCTGGAGCATCAGGGTGGACTTGCCGATGCCGGGGTCGCCGCCGATGAGAATCAGGGTGCCGTCCACCAGTCCGCCGCCCAGCACCCGGTCGAATTCGGCAATGCCGGTGGACTGGCGCTGCTCGTCGACGAGTTCAACGGCGTCGATGGGCACCGGGCGGTTGCCCTTGTCCGCCATGGTTGGCTTGCCGGGTGCCGCCGGCCGCCGAACCTCTTCGGCAAAGCTGTCCCAGGCGCCGCATTCGGTGCAGCGGCCCATCCATTTGGGAGATTCGTAGCCGCAGGCCTGGCAGACGAAAAGGGTTTTTGCGGTTTTACGTGGCATAGACGTTTAGAATGATTACTTTAATTAAATAAAGGAACATTTCTTTTTCGGGCATGGGTTTGGCACAGCGATGGCCACTGTGTCAATCAACCCGTATAGAGATTATTGCCTTGCATCCCAAACGGCTTCGTAAGAAGTTCGAGATCAAGGCTTGCGAATCCCGAGGAATAACGCTATCGCGTGTGCCGAAGGTAGCGTATTCATGATACTTCGCAGTGACTAGGGATGAAGCGTAACGAAGATATCGAATTTCTTACGAAGCCGTTTCAACAATGATTGATTACCACGTCCATACCAGCCTTTGCAACCACGCCAGCGGCACCATGGAAGAATACGTCCAGGCCGCGGTAGGCAAGGGATTGAAGACCCTGTGTTTCCTCGACCACCTGACCTTCCAGAAGGCCGGACGCCACAATGCCATGGACCCCAGACAAGTATCCGGGTATGTGGAAGAGGCCCGTCGGCTGCGCCGGACCTACCGGGATCGCATCGATGTCCGCGTCGGGCTGGAGGTCGATTTTTCGCCCCATTATGTGGATCGCTGCATCGAAACCGTTGACGCCCTGGACCTGGACGTGGTGGGCGGTTCCGTGCATTTTCTCGACGGCGAGGATGTGGTCAGCCGGCGCTCGGCGTGGTTCCGCGGCGAACTGGACCCCGACCGGATCTACCAGGCCTATCTGGCCACCCTGGAATCTATGCTGGATTATGATTACTTCGATGTGGTATGTCACATGGATCTGCCGAAAAAATACGGCATACGCCCGTCACCGTCCGCGATGGAAGGCTTTGCGAGGGTGCTGGAAAAGATACGGAAAAAAAACCGGGTTGTGGAGTTGAACACCAACGGTTTTCACTGCCCGATTGAAGAAGCCTTCCCGTCGCCGGAATTGCTCGGCCAGTGCGCCAGGATGGGCATCCCCGTGACGTTCGGCTCCGACGCCCACTCCCCCGAAACGGTGGGCCGGGATTTCGAGCGGGCCAGGGATCTGCTCAAAGCCGCCGGCTACCGGCATCTGACGGAATTTCGCCATCGTCGGCGGGAAGTCCTGGCCATATGAAGCGGACAGCGGCAGATGGCCGCAACGATGCGGCTTGATGGTGCGGCAGCCAGGGTACAAGGGGTTTCAACTTTCAATTCATATCCGTTTACAGGAGACGTTGTTTCATGCTTGATGATCGACTGCGGCCTGCCCGGAAACGATTCAAACCCCATTTTTCAGTATTCCTGTTGACGCTGCTTGCCTTGCTCGCCGGTTTGGCAATGCCGGCGGCAGCGGAAGACTCTCCATCGCCATTTCAGCCCCTGGTGAAGCGGTTGGTCGCAGACGGTTTTGACAGCCAGCGCATGGAGGTGATTTTCAGCAGTTCGGAGGTTTCTTTCGCAAAGAGCGGGGTCAGCGCCTATTTCATGCACAACGAGGCCAAACTGAACTACAACCAGTTCACACGCGTTTGGAATATCAACTCGGCCAAAAAATATATGGAGACGCACCGCCAGTGGCTGGATGCCGCCCAGAAGACCTACGGGGTGGACAAGGAAGTGATTACCGCCATTATCCTGGTGGAGACCAAGCTGGGTACCTATACCGGAAAAAGCTCCGTGATCAATATTCTGGCCACCCTTTCCGCCATGGCCGACGACGCTCCGCGCCAGGTCATCTGGAACAACCTGCCTGACGATGACCGGCGTATGTCGCGCCAGCAATTCGAAAAAAAGGCCGACCGAAAATCCAGTTGGGCCTATCGGGAACTCAAGGCCTTTTTGACCTACACGGAAGAGCAGGGCATGGATCCCACAACCATCAAAGGCTCCTATGCCGGGGCCATGGGGATTTCCCAGTTCATGCCCAGCAACATCGGCCGGTATGCCCAGGACGGTGACGCCGACGGCAAGATCGATCTCTTTGTGCATGCCGACGCCATTTCCAGCATCGCCAGCTATTTGAAGCATTATGGCTGGAAGCCGGGCATCTCACGGGAAAAGGCCTTCGATGTGGTTTACCATTACAACCACAGCAAGTACTACGTGAACACTATCCTCGATATCGCGGACAAATTGAAAGGCTGATCCACCATGAGCACCGGCATGATCATTGTGCTGACCGGCGTTGCATTTTTCCTGCTGACCTGCGTGGCGATTTTGGACATTGCCCGCAAGGATTTCGGTTCCATCGAGATGAAAGCCCTGTGGGCCTTTATCGTGGCCCTGGTGCCCTTCATTGGCGTGCTGGTCTACATCTTCATCGGCCGCACCAAGGGGCGGCTGCCGGATGCCGACGCTGCGGCGGAGTGAGGCTCTACGGCTACGGTTGATGCCATGCGGCCCATTGGTGTCATTCCCGTATAGACGGAAATCCATAAGCCTGGGCGATGCGCATTTCAACGAAACGTCATTAAATATCATTGACAAAGCGCGGCCCATTCTATATTCAACCCCTGTTTTTCCACATGGTCCCATCGTCTAGTGGTTTAGGACGCCGGCCTCTCACGCCGGTAACGCGGGTTCGAATCCCGCTGGGATCACCACTAATAAAATCAGGGGCTTACGTGGTTTCGTAAGCCCCTTTTTCATTGCATTAAAAATTCATACCCAACAGTATACCCAACAAGAAGCCGCCAAGAGAAATAGGTGTTTTTAAAAATTATTAAGAGCGAAAGTTTGTTTTAATGTTCCAAGATAGGATTTAATTAGGGGATGATCGACTCTGGATCAGATTTAATAATAAAAGGTTGCTATTACAAAGCCAAATCAAGGTTATTTAGCTCAGAAAGTTTATTTTTAAAAATTTCCATTCTCTCTTGGAACATAGTAAAAGATGGCAGTATAGCTTCCTCCCTTATTTCAGCCGATATTTCACTAAGAGCTTCAAGATTTTTTTCGTCAGCTTTATAGAAGGACGAAAGGGAAGATACAGTTTCCTTAGCTATTTGAATGTACTCTTGTTTGCAAGCTTCCATATCTTCCGCAAGCTCAAAAAGAGTATCATATGGTTCTTTGAGTGGTTTAGCAACGATTTCGTCAAGGACACTGTTAATAACACCTTTCCAGTTGCGGGAGAAGATAGTTTTTAAGGAATCCTCAAGATTTCCAACAAAATTAAAGTCATTAATAGCACTAGAATTACTTAATAGCTTTTCAGTAATTTCTCGGGAATCCTTTATGAATTTTTCATTTTCGTCCTGTGTAGATTTCGCACTTTTATCTGAAAATTTTGCTGAAATCCAACCTATTCCGGATGTAATGAAGTTAGCCCCTACTCCAGCAAGCATTACATTTGTCCAGTTTTGATTAAATGGTTCTTTCCAAAAGTAAAATACAAGATAACCAAGAAGCCCAATTATAAAGCCTATGAAAATAAATGTTGAAAAGTGAAGAACTCGTTTTTTTGCAATGGTTTTTAACCTATATTTCAATTCGTTCCGTTTTTTTTCAATTAGATCTGAACGTTCTTTGCTTAGGGTTCTGAAATGTTCATCAGATGCTTCATTAAACGAATCAACAACTGTCTGGATATGTTCATAAAATTTGCTATCTTTCGTGGGGTCAGATAGTGCAAAATGTTCATCAATCGCCTTATCTGCTGTAATAGAAATGTTTATGCTCTTTAGACGTTCAGCTTTTGATTTGAGCTTGTTGAGCTTTTCAGATAATCGTGCAAGTTTTTTTTCAGCTTCATCGAAAATGGTTTGATATCCTGAAAAAATACGCTCAACCAAGGACTTGTGCCAAGCTTCTTGCCTTTCATTAGGTAGCTTGGCTTTTTCTACCTCATCCATTGCATCTGCCAAGCCAACCCTTTCTGCAAATTGTCTTGCATTTAGTGAAACAATTGCAGATCTGTAAACGTGAACAGAATCAAAAAAACTGCGAAGCATTTCATAAAGCTGCGCAATAGACTCATCTATTGTTTTTCTTAGATTCATAACAAAACGACGGCCTTCAATGGCGGATGTCATTCGGGTAGAGTTGCTTGATATAAGTTCAGCGTTATCGTGTATGATTTTTAATGCTCTTGCTGGAATGCGCCGCAAGTCAACAGAGAGAGCCCCTGGCGTTTCTTTGTCATACTCAAAGAAACCATCTGACCTTGGATTTCTGATCAATAGAGGATGAAGATGTTCCTGATCTGGTGTTTGAGAGCGTACAACTTGACTTCTAAGATCTGCCATATGGCCATAGAAAAAAGCTCTGAACTTCCCTTCCAAAGCGCGACAGGTCGAATCTGCAGAACTATTCGCCCAAAATCCAACAGATTCACGAATTCTATTAACCTCTTTTTTGATAATTTCAGCTTCAAGTATATTTGAAGATATATCATCACATTCTTCAAGATTGGCTATCCAATCAGTGTTTGCAGATAGTTTTTGAATAAGTATTTGATTCTGTTTGCTCCATGATTCTGTAAGCCTGTTGTTTGCTAATGTAACACTATTTTGAAAGCTTGTATGATTGCTTTTTGCAGTTGAGAATAATAAATCTAAATCGCTAATTTTTTGTTGAATATATGATGAAAAGAAGCTTTTTATGTCTCGTGTACATCGGTGATAATAGTCAATTTTATGGCTGTGAAGTTGAGTTGACAGTGAAGATCCATCAAATTCAGTGTTGAAAACAAAAGCATCTAAATTTTCAGTATTGAATCCTGTGATGTTATCAATTAGTAGAATGTTTTCTTTGCCTACCTTTAAACTCTCTACCGATGCCTCGATACGTGATATTAATTCGCCTATAAATCGATCTGCGGCGGGTTTGTCATAATTATCAGAGGAGAAAGGTTGTCTAATTTCTTTGCGAAATTCATCAGCTCGTGTCACTATAAACCGCATAGATATGAAAGGGAGTTCTTTCTGCACCTTCAGGAGAATGGGTAAATCTGTCTTGTCAAGCGGGATTGCCGCTGAAAATATGTAGACTATAAGATCGCAAATAGGAAGAAAATCACGGACCATTTCTTCAAGGACAAGAGGATCTCCAGACCCTGGAGTATCCACAATGACGCTTTCCCTTAGAAATTCAGCATTAATATTACTTGCACCAACCTCAAGTTCACCACGCTTATATGCGCCAATTAAGTTGTTAGAATTGCATGAATGAGTGATTAAGGTTACAGCTTTATCGGTAGGGTGCTGACCTGTCAATCGAGAGTGTTCAACACCTGAATTGTTCAATATTGTATTAATAGTGCTTGATTTCCCCGCTGAAAAATGACCGAGAAACCCTACATATAGAAGTCTTGCATCTTTCTCAGCGTACTGCTGTAAGCTACGCATAAGACGGCGTAACTCATGATGTCTGTTGCTTGATTCAGCATTGCTATTTACATCAAAACAAAAGATCCCATCTCCTTCTGTAAGTAATTTGTCGAATATTTGAAGTGCGCTAAGAAGATTTACGCACAGGACATCACAATTTTTAGATTCCATTTGAATCCTTGCCTTTCACAGAATTGAGAGTGGCGATGCAAGAAGAACTATCTGCCAAAGTCCAAGACATCGTTAACCCGAGTCTAACGGTAAAAAGGGTCACGACATCGTTAACCCGAAAGCTAAAAATAATGACTATACCCGAAGCCTGTAGTCAAAGGATGCCACCAACTCGTCACCGAGATATAACTGCAATGTATGTATCTCGGTGACAATGACCGCTTTGACGTATGAGTAGACAAGGTCCTTTGGCACTTTGAACGTTTCACCAAAAATGTTGAGGACGCAGTCGCTTCGTATAAATCGGACCAGAATGATGTTACCATCAGGAATATCCTCGATGGTTGGGATTTTCGTATTCGGGCCGAGCGTTTTTATCGGAAACGGGCATTGCTTTATTACCTCGGAAGGTGTTTTGCCTTTCAGGCAACTGTATCGGTGATACCGGTTGTGGAAACGTTGGAAATTCTTGCTCTGCCGTTTCAGATGGACATAGCTGTGAAACCATTGCCGCCGGAAAAACTTTTTGTTGTAGGTGTCGTTGAAGCTCTCGACCACAGCATTTCGCCACGGCTCCGACACAGGAATAAACACGGGCTGGACCCCGAAATGCAAGCATAGCCGAATGACCAGGCCTGGTGACCGAGGGTAACGATTGCTGCCACGGAAACTCAGTTCGTTATCAAGTTGCAGGAAATCCGGCAGCCCTATCGCTTTCCAACCACGAAGCAGGCTTTGGGCGACTGGCCGATCCGCTTTAGTTCGCTGTGATTCGATATAAACCCGGTGGCTGAAAATATCGATCACATTGAACGAGTAAAACTTGCCATCCCCTTTGATGTACCGAGGTCCGACAAGGTCGGCCTGATGGATGTTATTGATGTCGAGCGCTTCTCTAAAATACGGATATTCAACACCCTTGGGGATGTAACGAGTTTTTTTTAACCAAGCCTTCGGCTCTCAAGACCCGTTTTATAGTGCTGTCCGAAGGCAGCTGATATCCAGCTTTTTTGAGTTCCCATTTGATGGCTGATGGGCCGAATTGGGCGAACCGCTGGGCATCGAGGTGGCGGCGCGTTTCAATAATGCGTTTTCTGTCCTCCGGTCGTAACGCTCTGGGAGAGTGCTTCGGTACCCTGGATTTATTCTTGAACCAGTTGGGATCTCCGCTTTGATATCGTTTCAGCCATTTGAAAAACCATGGTTTTGAGCGGTCCAAGCTTTCGTATATTTGTTTTGGTTTTTCTCCTTGAATGAATCGATTGATAGCTGTTTTACGGATTTCTTGTTCCATCATGACACCTCCGATAATAGATTTTCTTCGGAGATTATCAAAGATCGAAAATAACTTAAATCGGGTTAACGATGTCGTGACCCTTTGGACCCTTAAGAGTTAACGATGTTTTGGCCCTTTTGGGTTAACGATGTCTTGACCCTTGTCAACTATCCATTATAGGAGCCCTCAACGTAACTATGAAATATAAATTTTGATATCGTACAAATACAGTTGGAGATATACAGACAACGAATGCGTCCAATGTGGACACCCAGATCAACCATCACATTTCTTATTAAAAATCAACTGAATTCGAATCGAAGAAAGGTAAATAACTAAATAGAAAAATTCAATTATTTATATGAGTAGATGAATTAATTTTGCCACCCATCGAATGGATAGATATGCGATGCTTTGCGATGAACAACGATTTCATCGATGAATTTTCATCGATGTAGAAGCGGTTCGAAAACTGTAAATATACTGAAAATACACAAAAAAATAAAATCGATACAAACGCTTTTCGATACCGATTGATTAATGAATCGAAACCGCTTCGATTTTTACCCCACTATATTCGATCATAATAACAGCGGCTAAGATCGAGCCATTCAATGCCGTCAACCTTAACCGGTGGGTGGCACAAAGAACAAATCCACACCTTAGAACCTCTAATACGCCAAAATTTTAGCTGATGGCAGGCGCGGCATTCGTTTATTTGGAAATGCCTGTCTACGGGGCCTGATTTGGCCCCTATCGGAAGCTTTTTCTTTGCTAAATGTTGGAGCCTAAATTTTTTTTCGTCCTTTGCTCTGATCGATTCCCGTAACTCTTCAGCAGATAGCAGATCTGTCCACTTTGGGACGCTCGATTTCCACAATTCAAAAAGTTCCTTTTCCGAGTTGCACTGTTTAATGCTGGCAATAATCTGGTTTTTCATTCCACGACTTCCCTCGCGAAAAAAGCGAATGAATCGATGATAGTGGCAACATTAAGAAAATAAACGAAATTTACATTTAATGAAATTTCGGCTTTGATCGAAGAAAGCAGAAAAAAGGTGTTCCTGAATTGGCCAATTCAGATTTGCAAAAAGTTAATAGTCGGTATTCAAGCGCGATTTATCCGACGATTGCGTTGAACGCTGCGATTGTTCTACAAGCTTAATTGTTGTTTTCGGCCTGCCGTTTGTTTTCTCTTTCACAAGCTCCACGGTCCCTTGTGCAATTAGCTCTTGCACCGCTTCATCAAGGTCGGCTTTTGAAAGCTGCCGGTTGAAAAGGGAGTGAAGGTCTGTCATGGATTTCGGACCGGCCTTCACAGCGGCCATTATCCGCCTGGAATAGGGGTTAGACTCCCGGTTGCCAAAAATGAAGCGTGCGGATGCATGGCAATAATCCCAGACGGCCAATGCGGCGCGCAAATGAACGGGCTCGATAACGTTTGTACGATCAAGAAGCGCATACAGCATTGCAAGTCGCAAAACCTGCGCTTCAGCACGATTGACGACAGCGCCCACAAGGCCGGCATGGTCTTTTGTCAATGCCGGGTATACCTCTTCCCATAAAGACATCGTTTCAGTGCTTAGAATGATTTCATCGAATTCATGAACTTCCGATAGAATCTCCGCGATTTGATTTCGAAGAAGCGTGAATTCCTTTTCATCAATTTTACGCGGAAACGGGACGATTTTGCTTCTTCGAGCGCAGCAGAACAGAAATCGATTAGCGAATCCATTAAACGCTTCGGTTTCATTGAGCTTTTTATGTAATTCCCGACTAGTGATATGGGAATTGATTCCGATATGGGCGTTCGTTGTTTTTGTTTTGGCGCTTTTAGTCAAAATATCAATAGTGCCATTATCCCAGGCGCACCGCAAAATGGTAGACAGTGTATTGCCCTCCCTTTTCATGCAGCTCAGGGCCGATGCGAACTCCTCATCTTGAATGAATAGACGTTTATCATCGATTCCCGGGTCCACCAGTTCTTGAATGCGTTTTTTAGCATTCCACTCCTCTCGGGGATCTCGAACAGCGTGAACAATGCCCTCACCTGATGATAATGGACCGGGGGATGATCTGGAAGGATACCAACAATCGCTGCGGTCTGAATAAAGATCAAACTCTTCTGAATCGAAACTGAATAAACGCTGTACCGGTTTGCCGCTTGTTCCCTTTCTGGCTTTGCTGCTAGCTCCGACGATAACAGAGAAAATCCTAGGGTGGTGTTTGGAATCACCAACCATTAAATATCGATCTGGCCCGCATTCAACACCAAATCGGGTGAGAAGCGTCAATAGAACCGCAGCAGGATCTGCCTCGCTATTCTCCGTCGCGGCTTTAACGAAGCGTCCCGCATATCCATACAAGGCTTCCTCTTTTAATGTCGGCCAGCCGACCAAACCGCATTCTTCCTCAGTTAATTCGGTTTCTTCGACCATTTTTCGACGGCTGCTGTCTTCCGTAAATTCATGAATTAATTTAATTTTATTGTTTGTTCTGGTATTTTCGCTTTTTTCACCCAATTCTCTTTTCATTTCACCGGTTTCTTGTTTCATCGCAGCCACCCACGCTTTTCAGGATCGATTCTCTTTTTTTCCATGTAATCCTGAAGATCATCCAGGTTGTAGCGAACAGCCCGTCCCATTTTCATGTAGCTGGGCCCCTTGCGGAGATGGCGCCAGTTTCGAAGCGTCTGCACAGAGACACCGAGAATTTTTGATGCTTGTTTTTCATCCATTGCCTGAAATGCGTTGTTCATGTTCATTTACGAACCTCCCTTAAGGTAATTTGGTTGCGGGGAGCATCCCCTTTCGACTTCAGAATTACCTGTTTGTTTAATGATTAAAACTGGCTGGGAGGTTGCAGGAGGTTTAATAAAACAAGGAGTGGGTTTATTTTTCTTAACAGCCCAATTTTATAGGGGAAATATCTATCATTGAAAAACCCTCCGGAACGGTCGCAGAGGGTTTTAGGAAGAATGCAGTGGGTTTTTAAAAGCTATCCTGATAGATAATATTGTGTGGCAACTATGTGAACAGCTATCATGAATTTGAGTTCTATAAATTGCTGCTATTGACAATTTAGATCGCTGCTGATATCGATATGCCATTCTTTCAGTTAAAGATCCAATCTCATTACAAGCTCCTTAGTTTGATCCAGAACTTAATCTTCTAATCAAGTTATATTGATCTCGATATTGCTTGATTCAATTATAGATTTAGGGTTTTTACTTAACCGTTCTTCTGCAACTTTCATTGGAATTTTTAAGTGAAAATTGCCAATGAAGTTTATCATTGTCCTATCCAAATTTTATTTACTCTTATTGAAAGGGAGGGAGGAATGGCCCAGAAACCAAAAGAACTTATTAAAAAAGGTACTATTAAGTTGGTAGATCTCGACAATGAGCAGCTATTAATTATGAAGCTGGCAAAACCACTAAAGCCAGGAGAAACAATTGGTAGTATCATAATTAAACCAGCGGACCAAACCAAAGGTCCTTGTAAAGGGACATGTTGTGATGCTACTTGCCATGGAAACCAACAAAGGTGATTTGTGACGAAATTTGCGTTGGGATATGAAGGGCTAATAATCTAAGAGTTTTTATTAGCCCTTCTTGGTTTATTCTTTAGTAGGGATAAATATATGGTAATAGGGAAAAAAGTTTACAGGTCGAGTTATAATTATTTTTTTAAATATGCTGAAAATATTATAGGATATAACGCGAGGACCGGTATTCTTGCTTTGTTAAGTGATGAGGACGCCGAACTATTACAAAAACATAGAGATATCAGTGGACATGATACTAATAGGTTGGATGAATTGCAGAGCTTTGGATTTGTTCATGAAGGAGACGAACTATCGAAAATAAAGGATCGCTTTAACGCACGAACAAATGATGAAAATTATATTCATTTAGCCATAGCTCCCACATTATTATGCAATTTTAATTGCCCGTATTGTTATGAAAAAAATGTAAAAACAATTGGAGGCATGTCTGAAGGGGTTCAAGAATCTACATTAAGATATGTTGAGAGTCTTTTGGCAAATAAGAAGAAAAGTATCAGTATTACATGGTTCGGTGGTGAGCCATTGTTAGAATACGAAACAGTCGTGAATATGAGCAATAAATTTAATGATTTGGTTTCTTGTTATAAGTCAGAGATAGACTCTTTAATGATCATTACTAATGGTGTCAAAATTAATCCCACTATTTTACATAATTTAAATGAAATTGGTATCAAAAAAATTCAAATATCTGTTGACTCAAAAATTTTTGAAAGGCCATACAAAAGAGGATTAATAGATAGACGTGGAAATCCTTCAATAATTCTTAAAAATATTATAGATGCTTCAAAAAAAATTGACAGATTATTCATTAGAATTAATACGGATGGTAACAATTTAAAAGAGGTGGTGGATCTAATTTCAATATTGCAACAGTATGGTCTTGATCAGAAGGCTAGATTGGCTCCTATAACACATTACCATGAAGATATATGTGGTAAAAAAATTATAAGTTTTACAGAAGGCTTATATGGCGAAAAAAGGCTCAAAAAGTTTTCGGAATTAGAACGTAATATATATTCTGGCTTGCAGCCTTTTGAGGACTATTTTTCAATGCTAAAACCTAAAAATTGCTTTTGCGGTGCAAACAGCGATGAAATGATTGTGGTTGACCCTCTGGGAAGAATTTATAGATGTTGGCATTCTGTAGGCAATCCAGATGAGGCAATTGGCACTGTCTTTGACGGAATTAAAAACAATCAAATTGAAAAAAAATGGAAGAGTTATGATCCGTTTAGTAATGACGACTGTATAAATTGTAAAGTTTTGCCATTGTGTATGGGGGGGTGCACTCATCCTAAATTGTTTGTTAGTCAGTCGGCCTACACATGTGAATCAATAAAGTTCCAAGTTTCTTTCTACTTAGATCAGTTGGCTAATTTGATTCCAATGATTAAGCCTGAACTCTTTTAATCTTGTTTTTTTTCCGCCTGCCAGGATTAGAATTAGGATTTAGATCTTTTATCCATCTACGTATTGTGTTGAAATGGTATTGTTTACCATTACAGGCCTTAATCAAATCAGACCTCTTTGCCATATCAACCATCGTTAGGTGTGGCTCTTTTTCCCAGATGTCCTTAGCAACTGCTCTTACAGCTAATCTATGTTTCTGGTCCTTTCGAAGAGATTTTCTTCCAGAGTAGTCAATTACATATTCATGATCATCGCCAGAAGGCTTTAGGCCTTTCCCGTCATCGATTTTGTTAATATCAATCAATCGATAAAAGCATTCACTTAAAAATTCCAATATTTCGACTGCTTCGTCTTTAGAGCTTGGCAATTGGTAGGTTTTCCAATCAAAAGGATCGCGTGGATCATTTTCATATTTTTTAATCTCCTGTTCAAGGAATGCTATTTCTGCTTCAATTTGTTGCCTATTAAATTCTGATGGTTGTTTGCTTTCCAGAATGGCATCAAGGAAGTCCTTAGATCCATAGGAAGCCTGACGTTTATTAAATTGGAGGGTTTTTAGCCTGAGTTTGCATCCATCGACATATGATTTGGTCCTGCGATCAGGACACGGGACGAAACCGCCTGTTGGCTCAATTGGTATGAGTTCTCCCCTTTGGACATATCTGTATAAATCCAATTTGGAGATGCAGTAGGTTTTAATTGCCAAAGTCCAAGACATCGTTAACCCGAGTCTAACGGTAAAAAGGGTCACGACATCGTTAACCCGAAAGCTAAAAATAATGACTATACCCGAAGCCTGTAGTCAAAGGATGCCACCAACTCGTCACCGAGATATAACTGCAATGTATGTATCTCGGTGACAATGACCGCTTTGACGTATGAGTAGACAAGGTCCTTTGGCACTTTGAACGTTTCACCAAAAATGTTGAGGACGCAGTCGCTTCGTATAAATCGGACCAGAATGATGTTACCATCAGGAATATCCTCGATGGTTGGGATTTTCGTATTCGGGCCGAGCGTTTTTATCGGAAACGGGCATTGCTTTATTACCTCGGAAGGTGTTTTGCCTTTCAGGCAACTGTATCGGTGATACCGGTTGTGGAAACGTTGGAAATTCTTGCTCTGCCGTTTCAGATGGACATAGCTGTGAAACCATTGCCGCCGGAAAAACTTTTTGTTGTAGGTGTCGTTGAAGCTCTCGACCACAGCATTTCGCCACGGCTCCGACACAGGAATAAACACGGGCTGGACCCCGAAATGCAAGCATAGCCGAATGACCAGGCCTGGTGACCGAGGGTAACGATTGCTGCCACGGAAACTCAGTTCGTTATCAAGTTGCAGGAAATCCGGCAGCCCTATCGCTTTCCAACCACGAAGCAGGCTTTGGGCGACTGGCCGATCCGCTTTAGTTCGCTGTGATTCGATATAAACCCGGTGGCTGAAAATATCGATCACATTGAACGAGTAAAACTTGCCATCCCCTTTGATGTACCGAGGTCCGACAAGGTCGGCCTGATGGATGTTATTGATGTCGAGCGCTTCTCTAAAATACGGATATTCAACACCCTTGGGGATGTAACGAGTTTTTTTTAACCAAGCCTTCGGCTCTCAAGACCCGTTTTATAGTGCTGTCCGAAGGCAGCTGATATCCAGCTTTTTTGAGTTCCCATTTGATGGCTGATGGGCCGAATTGGGCGAACCGCTGGGCATCGAGGTGGCGGCGCGTTTCAATAATGCGTTTTCTGTCCTCCGGTCGTAACGCTCTGGGAGAGTGCTTCGGTACCCTGGATTTATTCTTGAACCAGTTGGGATCTCCGCTTTGATATCGTTTCAGCCATTTGAAAAACCATGGTTTTGAGCGGTCCAAGCTTTCGTATATTTGTTTTGGTTTTTCTCCTTGAATGAATCGATTGATAGCTGTTTTACGGATTTCTTGTTCCATCATGACACCTCCGATAATAGATTTTCTTCGGAGATTATCAAAGATCGAAAATAACTTAAATCGGGTTAACGATGTCGTGACCCTTTGGACCCTTAAGAGTTAACGATGTTTTGGCCCTTTTGGGTTAACGATGTCTTGACCCTTGTCATTTAATAATAAGATTGCCAGGAACAGGATCTTTCAATAATGTTTGGAGCATATCGGCGGGCCTCATCCTTTTTGATGCTTGTATCCGGAAATCCGGCCCCACACTATTTGTGTTTTTCAAAATTTACAACCTTTTCACTATCAACGTTTGTGGCAGACGCGAAAAGAGCATCAGTAACATTGGCTGCGTGTTTAAGCGCTTCGTCACGGAGGTGAGCATATCTTTGCGTCATGCGTTGGTCTTTATGGGTGAGGAGCTTTTGAAGGGTATACATATCAACCTTGCCAGATGATGCCAGCATTGAGGCATAAGCGTGCCTGAGGCCATGAAGAGGGCGAAAGCTTTTTGGAAGCCTAGCGCGTGCTTTTATCTTGTTAACGCCGGATTGGGCGCTGACTCTTTTTTGCCCATTGCGACCGGGGAACACATATTCACTATCCGAGTTGGGATGATTCTCGAATACCTGCCTTGCTGACGCATTCAGCGGAATTTTTTGATCAATCCCGCCTTTAGGGTCTTTGATATGGATAAAACCCCTGTCAAAATCGATATCATCCCATTTTAGATTGAACAGCTCTCCACGGCGCATACCCGTATACAACGCAGTTTTCATCAGATTCTTAATCTGGATGTTGGAGTCGGCTTCAATCGCCGCTATAAGCGCCTTTAATTGCTCGTTGCTAAGATCCTCTGTCGTCACATTGTTAACGGTTGGTTTCTGAATGTGAAAGGCGATCCCTTCACATAGATTTTTCTTTAAGCCGTAATTAATGATCCAAGTGAGGAGATTAAGGACGTGCAATACGGTTTGAGGCGAGAGTTTTTTGAGAAGGTTGACCCGGACGCGGTCAACATCGAGTGGTAAGATTTCGTTTGGTTCCTTATTGCCAAATGCGGTTTTCAGATATTTATTGTATCGGCTGGCATCAACGCCTCTGGCTTTGTTTTCGGGCCGTGACTGAATATAGGCTTCAAATAGCTTGTCAACCGTCCATTTATTCGCCTCCCGGTCTTTTTCGGCCTTTACCGCCTCCCGCTGTTCTTTATTGGACAGCTCTTTCCCTTTCATACGAAGCGAGCGAATTTGTGACGCTCTCGCTGGCGTCATGTCGTCTTGATACTGGCGACCAGCTTTTTCATGGATCTGTTTTCCGCCCTTACGATACATGACGTAAAAGATTTTTTCCGGCTTATCAGTGCCGATAGCCTTGCCTTCGATGTAATAGACGCCGGGATATTTGGTTTTGTGTCTTTTCTGTGCGGGCATGGCGGCCTCCGATTTGTTGGGTATAGCTCCTATACCCAACACTATACCCAACACAGAAATAAAAAGTCAAGGTATTGAAGGGTAAATTGATGGTAGGAAAAGTCAATTGAATCAGTATATAAGTGCAAGAAAATAAACAGAAAGGTAAAAACGAGTAAAATAAAAATACCGGCCTCTCACGCCGGTAACGCGGGTTCGAATCCCGGTGGGATCACCAAGAATAAAACAGGGAGTTAGGCATGAATGCCAGCTCCCTTATTTTTTGGTGGTTCTCGAACCCCTTCTTGCTTTCTATTCGATGTCGATTTCACTCACCATTTTCTTGATCTATGCCGATGGGTCCCATGGACAATCTTCGGCAACTGGCCCTCTCTGCAAATCAAGCCATGAATTGCCTCATTAAATGTGACTGCAAATCCAAAAGGATCTTTCCAGACTACCCGACCGGTGATTTTTCCGAGGTTGTTAAACGTAAACAAAGGGAATTCAATCGAGATCGGCTGGCCTATTGCAATCTTTCTCTGTGTCTCTAAAGACAATCCACCCGCACTGATGTTTTTGATCACGTCACGGAATGTCCCCTCGATGACTGTGTAATTGGCAATTATGTATGAACTGCTGCGAGGGTGTTTTCGTCGATTCGGAATGGCATTCATTTTTGGGCCCCCAGCTATGAATTGACCTTATACCGCAGTTTAGGCGATTCTAAATCGAACGTGATACGGGATGGTATGGATGGCCCAGTTGGCCGTACGCCTGAAGGCCTTGTACCGAACGAACCATAGGCATGCGTGGTAAAGACAGTAATAATACCACCTCGGAAAAAAATGCACATGCATCATTGCAGACAATTGTTGCTCAGACCAGTAATATAATCGATTTAGGTTGCAACGATGCGCTACGGCTCTTACGACGAGCAAGGCGGCTTTTTCAAATTTTTTCATAAGCCTTTTCCTGGTTCGGTTGATAAATTGACCTTGCTGCCAGACGTCGGCTTCCGATAGCCTTCCTCAACATCATGGTATGGCAAGAGCAATGCCATTCTTTCCAGTATTGACATATCACATTGATATAAAAGTATTTATTATCAATATGAAGAGAGAATGGGTATAACTCTGGTGAGCTGATCAGGATAGATGAGATTGTGTTTTTCATAAAAACTATGAAAATAAATTCATAGTTCTCCACGATCATCCCGTCTATTTTCGATTTCTCCAAATTATAGATTCGTGTTGTTGGGTCGACCTTTTTTTCTCAGCGAGTCCTTTAATGGGTGACCCCATCTTATTTTTTCTTGACACCAGGCCACCCGACAATTAAATCAATCCCTCAAGCAGGGGTGGTCAACATGGCCTGAGATGATACCCTTTGAACCTGACCCGGATAACACCGGCGTAGGGAGCTCGAGCGCACGATCCATTGTCTCAAAGTCGATTCCTGCTGGAATCGACTTTTTTTTGCGCCACACTTTCCCGCCTCTGCCCTTGGCCCTTCGGCCTGTTTCGAACCATTTTTTTCAATCGATTCAACTTAAAGGAGGTTTGGGATGTTAAACGAAGTCACCATCAGCAGGGGCATCATCAATGCGTATTCAAAGAAATTGAGCGATGCGCTCGAACTCGATGTCGCCATCGTGGGTGGCGGCCCCTCCGGGCTCGTGGCCGGGACGTACCTTGCCATGGCCGGAAAAAAAGTAGCCCTGTTCGACCGCAGGTTGTCCATCGGCGGCGGTGTATGGGGCGGCGGGATGATGTTCAATGAAGTCGTGGTCCAGGCCGAGGGGAAAACGGTCCTGGATGAACTGGGCTTCCAATGCGAACCGTATGAACCCGGCTATTACACGCTGGACTCCGTCTATCTGGCCTCGGGGCTGGTGCACAAGGCCGTTTGCGCCGGCTTGAAGATATTCAACCTGGTGAGCATGGAAGATGTGGTCATCAAAAACAAACGGGTGGCCGGGCTGGTGATCAACTGGGGCGCCATGGAAACCTTGAAATGGCATGTGGATCCGTTGACGTTGCATGCTGCTTTTGTGTTGGATGCCACGGGGCATCCGGCCAATGTCACCGAAGTGCTCGTTCGCAAAATGGGCGTCACCCTGGATACGACAACTGGTGGCATGGTGGGAGAAAAGTCCATGGAAGCCGAGACCGGCGAAACGGACACCGTAAACAATTCAAGGGAGGTTTATCCCGGCCTTTTTGTCAGCGGCATGGCAGCCAATGCGGTGTGCGGCGGGTACCGGATGGGACCGGTATTCGGCGGGATGCTCCTTTCGGGAAAAAAGGTTGCCCACACGATGATTGAGCGGCTGGAAACGGGGCAAGACATCCATCAATAAATGAGTCATCTTCTCCATTGAAGAGAAATCGACCGATTTCCAGGAAGTCACCAGCACATCGCCCAAGCAACCAAAACCAGGCAAGGCCCATCGAACGGGCTTTGCCCGGTTAAAAGGGATTTCTATCAACCAGGGGAATGGGTAATATCCAAAAACCAAGATCAGAAAATCCTATATTTTTCTGGAATTTACCTCTATCATCAGCACGGTATGCGATTACCCGAACAGAGGAGTTGACGACTATGAGCGCGTTCCCGGACAATGTGCTGGAATTGATCAATGCAAACCTCGGTGGGTTCAATAACTCATTGGGACTTCATTTTACCAAAGCTGCCGAGGACGAATACGTGGCTGAAATCGAGATTACCGACCATCACCTTCAACCCTATGGCCTGGTGCATGGCGGTGTCTATGCCAGTATGGTCGAGACATTGTGTTCTACCGGTGCGGCCCTGACGGTCTGGGGAGAGAATAAAAATACGGTCGGTCTGGAAAACAACACCTCGTTTCTCAGAGCCGTTCGTGGCGGTCGCCTGCGCTGTACGGCCAGGCCATTGGTACTGGGGAAACGGTCACACGTTTGGGAGGCCAGCATTCATGATGATCAGGACCGCCTGGTGGCCTCAGGCCGGGTTCGCCTGATGGTCCTGGAACCAGGAGCAGCCGTTGCTGGAAGGGAGGTCGGGCTACAGGTACCCGATGATTCCGAAGGATGATTTTAACCGCGCCATCCTCAAATTTTCATCTCAAGCGATTTCCTCCAAAAGCCATTCAATGGCATGCTCGAACTCGGTAAAAAATTTGTAGTGAACATTTTTTATGTTCATGCAAGCTTCGAGCTGTTTTGCGATGGAAACCCGGTCTGCATTATTGGGGATCAAATTGGCTATTTTATTTTTAAAAGATGGCGCAAACTGAACAAATTCCATAACGATTTTCATCAAATCGCCTATTTGTATTTTATCAATCGGAATTGTCGTCTCTCTGAGATCGATCAGAATATTATGATCGGCATGGAAATTAGCCGCTACAGAAAGCTCTCGAACCATTTTAATCGATCTTTCGGAATCAATCTCCCCTGATGCGTTCTTCCGAATAAAATCTTTCATGGAATAAATTTTTATTTTTGAGTCCAAAATTATCCTCCATTGTCAACGATCAGGGTTGCCTGTATTGCCGGTGTGCAGCTGAGTAAAAAACCAATGCAGTAAAGTGTTATATGCCGCTTTCAGTATGCATTCGAAAAAGTACGGCGAACCACCATACCCTTTGTTTTAAGGCTCATCAAGCCCTAACCCGATCCGAATGAAGGCAAAGGGTATAGCGGTATGGCAATCAGGTGTCCGGCGACGGCATCCGGGAAGGAGGGCGACACGAATGCTGGAAGGGAGATAGGTGTTGCGGTGCCCAATGATTCCGGGAAATGAATCTAACGGCACGTTCAAGCGACGCGTTATAGCCAAGGCGTATGGCCTTTAGCGTAGTTTTCGACAGCCTCGAACGGCCTTGAATATCCATCAGGCTTGGCGGACAGATAGGAAAACAGGCACTGATTGATTGACATCTCCATCGCATTGATCTGCTCCGGCGAGTACAAGCCTGATGTCAGTCGTTTCATTTCATTGATACTGCCGGTTAGTTTTCGATTCCCATTTTTTCCAAGAGAAAGGGCTTTCTGACCTTTGTACCATGGGCTTGCATTGATGATCTCATCTGATAGTGACTGCAAATCATGAAATTGAGACTTGCGCCGCACGAATGTGAATAATGTATATTCATGCACAATGAATAGCATTGGAGTGCGTCCAATCATCACTACATCGACTTTCCAGAAATCTCCCGAGCGCTCCTCAAGGTCTTTCCAGTTGATATGAAAACGCTTTGCTGCTTTGTTGGTTAAATTAATCATGTTCGTTTTTTATGATTTTTCAATTATCATGTTCTGATAGTTTCGCAAAACGTCCCAGACTCGTCATGCCGGACTTGATAAGCCTGCCCCGGACCTGATCCGGGGGCATTCAGAGCATATTGAAAAAACTGGATAGCGCTAAAGCTTCACTTCGTGCCCGGCCTTCGCCGGAATGACGAAAAAATGGAATTGGTAACTTCTAAGGAAGTGATATCTGTTCAGGAACAGTTTTGCGTGGGAGCGGCGCCCCCGCCGCGATGATTACCGACTAAATCGCGGCTGGAATCCGCTCCCACGACTCCACCACTTCCTTTCGGGTGTGTGGCCACAAGTGGTCTGAAAAGCTTTTTACGAACCTGTCAAAGTTGGTTAAAGAGCATAGATCTTTAATACCTACGGCTTTGCACAATTCAACGGCACCTGTCCGGCTTCCAAACGCCGGATATTTTCGACCACACCGGCCACGATGCCCTGCATGGAAAGATCCGTGGACCCACCGATATGCGGGGTGGCCAGCACATTCAAGCCGAAGATCGGGTCTTCCGGGTCCGGCGGTTCCTCCCAGAAGACATCCAGACCGGCACCGGCAATGGTGCCGGAACCCAAGGCCCATTCGAGGGCATCGCGTTCAACCAGACCGCCGCGGGACAGATTGATAAGATAGGACCCGGGCTTCATGCAGGCCAAAGTCTTTCGGTTCATCAGGCCGCTGCTTTCGGACGTGACGGGAAGGCAGAGAAAAACGATGTCAGATTGGGCAAGCAGTTCTGGAAGCTGTCCGGCATCTCCGACCCAGTCCAGTCCTATGGCGATTTGTGCCGCCTGCGGTTCATGGCGCTTGACGCCGATGATGCGCACGCCAAATCCTTTCAAGCGCCGGATCAATGCCTGGCCGATGCCGCCGAGTCCGACGATGCCGACGGTTTTGCCCTCGAGGGCCCTGCCCTGGGGCTGCCCCATTTTTCGCGACCGCATGCTCTGTTCCATTTTGCGGACGTCCCGGTGAAGACCGATCATCAGGTAAATCCCCAACTCGGCCACGGAGTCGGCGTTGCCCGAACTGCCCGTGGGGACATTGGCCACGAAAATTTCCTTTTCCGCAGCGGCAGCAATATCGACCCCCTCCAGGCCGGAACCGCACTGCTGAATCAGCTTGAGGCAGTCGGCGTCAGCCAACACATCCCGCGTAATCGGGCACATGGTGGGAATGAGAACATCCACACCGGCCAGGCTGTCCACATGAAAGCCGCCGGTGGCAGCGAACCGATGGTTCGGCAGCTGTTCTTTCACGATTCCCAGGAACCCGCCCCAGGCATTCTCCGGTGCGGCAAACAGAATGTTCACAATGCGGCTCCCTTATTTTTAAATTCCAACGATTCACAGACGTCAACAGTATCGGCGCAGTTGACGCCGATATTTTTCAGCTCCCCGATATCCCTGGCCTGGATTCCGGACATGGCGTCCACCACGACCGTGATGCGATAATCGCGCTCGCTGGCCTGGTAGATGGAGGTCCGGGGGCAGTTGGGATAGTTGCAGCCGCAGAACACCAGGGTCGATACGCCCTTTTCTCTCAGATGCTCGTCGAGTGGCGTCCGATAAAAGGCTCCCCAACGGGGTTTAAAGATCAGCACCTCTTTCGGGCCGACCTTCTGAATCCTGCCCGCAATCAACAGGTCGTCGTCGATGCAAATATCCGGACCGGGGAGAAGGGCATCGGCCGGCCGGCGGCCCTCCGACCCTTTCAGAAAAAGCGATTGGCCGGCCCGCAGGGCACTTCTGCGGCAGCGGTCGGCATCTTCACCGTCGGGCGTGTAGATGCGCATGATATGTACGATGGGGCGCCCGGCATCGCGAAAGGATCGGCACAGGCGGGCGATTGCCGGCAGGGTGGCCGTCGTGCCGGGGACCTCGAAGGTTCCGCCGTCGAGGGTGTCGTTTTGCACATCGACGGTAATCAAGGCCGCCCGATCATACTGCGGCGCCGTAAAAGGATCGGTCAATGTCGTGTTCATTCTTTTCATTTCTCCACATGCGAAAGTGGCAGGCAGGATCATTGCCAGTCTACAGAATTTCACCATGGGGTCAAGATCCTGCTTGCCTATAGGCAATATGCTATGGGTTTTTGCGGTTTTTTTACTATCGATCACCTCGTTGTGGTGTTTAAAATGTCCTTGTAAACGTTACCACAAATGCTTTACAGGGTTGATACCGCTGTAACTTAATTGGATAAGGACTCGATCATGCAATCCAATGCAACCCAGTCCGAACTGCTGCTCGAGGACGAGGCCCTGCGCGACGGGCTTCAGATGGAATCGCGAATCTTCAGCCTGGAAGAGAAGCTGCACCTTTTTGAACTGATGCAAAAAGCCGGTGTGCGAAGGGTCCAGGTGGGCTCCTTCGTGCATCCCAAGATCGTTCCCCAGATGGCCGACACCGACGAACTGATCCGCACCATCGGCAAACAGAGCAAAGCGGTGGTTTCGGCCCTGATCCTGAACGACAAGGGGCTGGAACGGGCCGTCGCCTGCGGCGTCTCCCACCTGAGCATGTCCGTTTCGGTGAGCGACACCCACAGCCGCAAGAATGCCCGCTGGCCGGCCGACGAGGCTCTTGCGTCCATGACCGCCCTGATCGACGAGGCCCTGAAATCCGGACTGGACGTGCGCGCCGGCCTGCAATGCGTTTTCGGCTGCGTCTACGAAGGGCGCATCTCCGAGGATGCCGTCTTGCGGGCCACCGAGAAGATGGTGGCCACGGGCGTCAAGGAGATCAACCTGGCCGACACCACCGGTATGGCCACGCCCCTGGCTATTCGTACCATGGTCGGCCGGGTCGGGAAGGCCTTCCCGAATGTCGCCGTCTCCCTGCACCTGCACGACACCCGCGGCCTGGGCCTGGCCAACCTGTTCGCCGGCTATGAGGCGGGCGTGCGCAGTTTCGACACCTGCACCGCGGGCCTTGGCGGCTGCCCCTTCGTGAAAGGTGCGGCCGGCAACGTGCCCACCGAGGATGCCGTGAACATGTTCGAGTCCATGGGGATCGCCACGGGTATCGACATCGCGGTGCTGTGCGAGGCCGTCGACTATCTGGAATCCACCCTGGGGCGCTCGCTGCCCGGACGCATGAATCGCGTTCTGGCCCAATCGCAACGGTGTGCGCCGAACGCCTGACGGCCCAATCGGTCATTCTATCCAAGACCCGCCTGGAATCTCGATCGCCGCGTTCGATGAAAAATCGGGCTGTCCTGTCGAATAGGACAAAAGATCTTTGGCGCGATGTCCACCCATTGCAGGGCAACCCTGGATTGTTTTCCGACTGTCAATAGCGTACAACATCCGGGATCGGAAAGAGGGATGTCGATATCGTATCGATAAAAAGGAAAAGACGTTGAGACTTCAAAGCAAAACGCAAATCAAGGTGCGCAATGCGGTCATCGGCGGGCCAAAGCCCCTGGCCTGCATTCCTGTCGTGGCTTCGGATACGAAGGTATTGCTCGAACAGGCGGAAATTTTAAAGCCGCTTTCACCGGATATCGTGGAATGGCGGGTGGACGGTTACCACGGCGTCGAAAATCCAGCGAACTGCCTGGCGGCGCTCGATTCCCTGCGTACGGCCATCGGCGACATCCCGCTGATTTTCACCTGCCGCATCGAAGCCGAAGGCGGCATGCAGCCAATGTCCCGGGAAACAAGACTGGCCGTCATCGAAGCGGCGATCCGGTCCGGGAAAATCGACATCGTGGATATTGAATTGATGAACGGCGAGGATTTCATCGGCACGGTTCGTACCGCCGCACAGGAGCATGGGGTCAGACTGATTCTTTCCTACCATGATTTTAAAAAGACTCCCGCCGAAGATCTTATCCTCGCCAAGCTCGAACAGGCGCAAACCCTGGGCGCCGACATCGCCAAGGTGGCGACCATGCCGACCAACATGGCGGACGTCCTCACCCTGCTCCAGGCGACCCTCAAGGCCCGCACCGAAATCCTGACGATCCCCATCGTCACCATGGCCATGGCCAAGGAAGGGGTCGTCACGCGCATGGCCGGCGGCCTTTTCGGCGCCGACATCACTTTTGCCATCGGGCAGGCCTCGTCGGCGCCGGGCCAGATTCCCATCGGGGAACTGCGCCAGGCCATGTCCCTTTTGTATTAAGCACCCGTCAATTCCGCCAACCTTTCCCTACCTTCTCCGGCGAAACGTCTTCCGAAATGCGTGTTTTGCCGATGCCATCGCTCAAAGGATGGGTGTGCTTGCAACCCACGCAAGGCAGCCCTATTATAAAAATTTATCCGTTGTCATCGCATATGAAAGGGACACGCTGGTGCCCATCAATCGACTCAATCCCCGCCGCCGCCTGCTTCTGATTGCGGCCACCCTGCTGGCACTGTTTCTGGCGGCGCTGGATACGTTGATCATGAGCGCGGCGATGCCTTCCATCGTGGCCGATCTGGGCGGGATGCACCTGTACAGCTGGGTTTTTTCCACCTACCTGCTCAGCCGCACCGTGGCCCTGCCGGTATTCGGCAAGCTGGCCGATCTGTATCCCAACCGCACCCTTTACCTGATTTCTATCCTCATTTTCCTGGCGGGTTCGATTCTGGCCGGCATGGCCGAAAGCATGACGGCCCTTACCGTTTTCCGCGCGGTACAGGGCATCGGTGCCGGCGGCAACTTCGCCCTGGTGTACATTGTGCTGGCGGATATCTCCGAGCCGGAGCACCGGGGGCGCATGATGTCCTATGCCAGCTTCGTGTGGGGGCTGGCCAGCGTGCTGGGACCCTCTTTGGGCGGATTCATCGTCAGTTGGGTCTCCTGGCGATGGATTTTTTATATCAACCTGCCCATCGGGCTGCTTTCCCTGGCCGGCATCTGGTTTTTCCTGACGGAAACCCGCCAGAAAAGTCAGACGGTGGAGATCGATTATGCCGGCATTCTCACCCTGACAGTGGCCATTTTATCGCTTTTGACGGCCTTTTTACTGGGGGGGCGGCAGTACGGCTGGACATCGCTGCCGATTGCGGGGCTCTTTGCCCTTTTCATCCTTTCGGCCGCAGGATTTTATCTGGCCGAGAAATACAGCCGCGAACCCATCCTGTGCTTCGATTTTTTCCGGCTGCGCGGCTTTTCCGCCGGCAACGGCCTGGTCTTTTTCAGCAGTGTGGCGATCTTTTCCCTGTCCGCCTTTAGTCCGTTGTTCATTCAGGGTGCCCTGGGCCAATCGCCGGCGCAGCTTGGCATCGTGATGATGTTTCTCAGTTTCGGATGGTCCGCCGGCGCCCTGTACTGCGGCCGCCGGGCCAACCGCTGGGGAGAAAAGCCTTTTGCTCTGGTCGGCGGGGTCATTCTGCTGGTCGGCTGTATCATGGCCGTCCGGTTCTCGGCCGCCACGAGCCTGTGGGCCTGCGCCCTGGCCATGGGACTGGCCGGGATGGGGATGGGCTTCACCTCCATCGCCACCCTGCTGATCGTCCAGAACGCCGTGGACAAAAAAGATCTGGGCGTGGCCACCTCCTCGCACCAATTCACCCGCACCCTCGGAGGAACCATATCCATCGGCATCTGCGGCAGCCTGGTTACCGCCCGCTTTTCACAGGTGGCCGATGGCCTGAACGCCGCTTCTCTCAAGGGAAGCATCCCGCCGGCCGTCATGGACCAGATCCGCCAGAATTTCGAGAATTTCTTCCGTCCGGATGTCCAGCAGCAGCTGGTTTCCGGAGTTCAGAACGCTTTGCACCAGGCCATCGGCCGCTGCGTGATCGACGTCTTCTGGCTGGCTTTTGCGGCGGCCGTTATCTGTGTCATTTTCGGCCTGTTTCTGCCGTCGAAGCAGATCGATCGGGCATAGATGGGACCGGGTGGGCATTTTGATGCCCCGAGACAATCCTTTACAAAAGCCCTGTGCATCGATTAAAATTATTTCGATTATTCGTTGCGATCCATCCTTTACGAGCACCTGTTAAATCATTGTCGCCGTCTGTCCCACCATGGCCAGCGTCCGTTGCGGAGCACCGATTCCCGGAAAATATGAGCGGCGCAAGATCGACGATGAATTTGAATTTCACTGGGCGTGAGGCGCAGGCCTCAAAACGGTAAACAACCCGATCCTGGTGCCTTCCGAAGGGGTTTTCCCGTCAGATTGGCGGCAGCGACATACACACGACCCGATCCGCTATAGGGCCACGACCATTTTTGAACGCTGTTCTCTAACGGCCGTTCACGGCCAAAGACGACCAAAGGAGATGATCATGGTTAAAAAGACGATCATGCCCAAACACCTGCCCGCAGCGTTGTTTTTCGGTATATGCCTGTTGGCGATAATCGGTTTTGCGGCCCCTTCTCGCGTTGGTGCGGCACAATTTTCCGCCGATATGACGACCGTGACAAACGGCAGGGCCGCCAAGGGAAAAATTTACGTTCGCGGCGAAACCTATCGCATGGAACTTGTGAAAGGGGACAAGCACGCAGTGGTGATCGTGGACGATAAGGCCGGCCTCACGAAGGTATTGGTGGATCCCAAAAAGATCTACCTGGAGATGAAAAACGATGATTTCGGCAGCGCCATGAACAACCCTTTTGTCTCCTACCAGATTTCGGCATCTTATTATGGCAGTCAGGTGGTCGGCAAAGAAGAGGTGGTCAGCGGGTACCCATGCACCAGGAAGCTCACGAAATTATCCGGCAAGGATTTCCTGACCGCCTGGTTTGCCGACAAGCTCGACTTCCCCGTCAAGATCGTGAACCATATTAAAACAGGCGATTTCACGGAGCTGACCCACATCGAGGAGGGTGCTCAAGACGAGCATCTGTTCCAGCCCCCGGAAGGATACGTCAAGATGGACCACATGCCCATCGACCCTCCCGCATGGGCCGCAGACATCCCCAAAGCTCCTGTCGTTCATGTTCCTTTCGAGAAGACCCTTTCCAAAGGAGAGATGGTAAAGGCCCCGCTGAAAAAAGGATTCAAGATTATTGTCCGGGGGGAAAATCTTTTGGAAGGACGAACGGCCGTTACCGCCGTGGCGTTTAAGGACGGCAACCCCGTCACTGAACCATCCAAGAGTACTTTCAACGTCTCCGGTAAGGGCCAGACGCTGGCCATTGCCATACAGGAGACAATCGCGCAGGCCGATGAAATCGTGATCCGCGTCGGGGAGGGTCGGGCGCTCATTCGAACAGAACTGGAGGAGGCGCCAGAAGGCCTCGTTCTGAAAAAGGAACACATCAAAAAGATGTCCGGCAAGGACCTGCACACATATACGGACAGGCCTTTTCGGCTGGTTGTCAGGGATGATGAAAAAGACGGTGTCGACAGCCGGGGAACACTGGTTGTTTACAAGGGATCGTTTCAGAGCAAGGAAAAGCTCGAAGCGTACGATCTGAACCTTAAAAACGGCCAGAGCATGTCCTGGCAGTATCCGGCGGACAAGGGCATCGGGACCCTGAGTTTCGATGTCGCTGCCGGCGGCATTGACGTACGCCTGGAATATCCGGAAAAAGCGGGTGTTACACCACCCTCATGGAAGGAGAGTCCCGTAAAGGAGGCGGGCTCGCAGCAGATCGAGGGAACCGGTGCGACCGAGGCACGAGCCGGAGAAAAACCGACGGGGGACGCGGTCGTTGGAGCGGAATCTTCGACCGACGGACCCGCAGCGATCCTGTTTATCTGCGATGCCTCCGGTTCCATGTGGGGGCAGATCCAGGGGCAGTCCAAAATTGAGATTGCCAAATCGGTCCTGACGGATCTCATCAACGATCTGCCCGACGACAGCCATGCCGGTCTCGTGGCGTATGGCCATCGCCGCAAGGGGGATTGCCAGGATGTGGAAGAGCTGGTGCCGTTGCAGCCGATCGACAAAAAGCGCCTGATCTCCCAAATCAGGGCCATCAGCCCCAAGGGCAAAACGCCCATCACCCTTTCCATAAGAAAGACAGCCGAAAAGCTGAAAAGCATCGAAGAGGAGACCACCATTATTCTCGTCAGTGACGGCAAGGAGACGTGTGAGGAAGACCCGTGCGCGCTGGTGAAGGAACTCAAGGCGGCCGGTATCCGGTTCACCATGTATGTGATCGGTTTCGATGTCGGCGAAGCGGAAAACGCCCAGCTCGAATGCATCGCCCAAGCAGGCGGCGGACAATACTTCACGGCCAAGACCGCCCAGGAATTCCGCGTGGCGGCCAAAGAGGCGGTCAAAGAATCGCAGCGTTTCGGTTACCTCAAAATCACCGCCCTGAGAAGCGGAAAGCCCATCTCTGCCCGCGTGGATATCTTCCCGCAAGGCGAGAAAAAGACCGTCAAAAGCGTTCGTTCGGTTACGGAACCGACTTTGACGGGATCGAAATTGAAACCGGGGGTTTATGATCTGACAATAACGGATATGGAGGTGCGACCGCCCCAAAAGGCGACACTTTCCGGTGTGACGGTTGCGGCGGGTGCTGCCACGGAAAAGCGCGTCGACTTCAGCGGTGGCGGTTTGAGCGTGGCGGTTTTGGCCGAGGGTCGAAAAGAGACGGGCAGCCTTTATGTCTATCGCGCCGGTGAGAATCAACCCCTGGTTACCAGCGATACCTCCAGCGACAATCCAAAGACGTTCGCCCTTGGCCCCGGGGTATATGATCTCCGGGTCTTGTATAAAAAAGTCAGGCCGGAAATGGAGCGCCGTTTCAGTGGTATCGAGATCCAGGCGGGGCAGACGATTGAAAAGCGGGTTGAGTTCGGTGAAGGCAAGCTGAGCATCGAAGTTCTGGTCAATGGCAAAAAGAAATCGACCGGTTTTTATATCTTTGACGCCGGTACGACCCATCGGGTGACCAGCAGCGATACCTCCAGTGACAATCCAAAGATTGTGAAATTAAACCCCGGCACGTATGATCTTCAGGTCGTTTATAGAGGGTCCAAGCCCGAAACGGAGCGCCGTTTCAACGGTATCGAAATCAAACCCGGCCAGACAGAAGAAAGAAAGGCGGAATTCGGTGAAGGCCAGCTGAGCATCGAAGTTCTGGTCAACGGCAAAAAAGGGTCTGCCGGCTATTATGTCTTTGACGCCGGCACGAACAATCGCGTGACCAGCAGCGATACCTCCAGTAACAACCCCAAAATTATCAACCTGAATGCCGGCATCTACGACCTGAAGGTCGTCTATCGCAAAGCCATTCCGGAAAAGGAAATCGTCCTGAAGAACATTGAAGTCGTCCAGGCCCGGACCTTGGAACAGCGGATCGAGTACCAGGAGGGCATTCTCAATGTAAAGGTCACTTCCGGCGGTCAACCCACTCGGGGCGGTCTTTCATTTTTCCGGGTCGGCGATTCCAGGCGCATTGCAACCGGAGACGCAGAAAAACCGATCAGAATGCAGCCGGGCCAGTATGAAGTTGTCGTCAAAGCATACAAATTAGAGAGGAAACCCGAAAAACGATTTCCTTTTACGATACAGGCCGGGCAAACAACGAATCTGGATGTGGATTTCTGAAGACCTGCACGGTGCGCTGGATTCCGGGCCGGGGCAACCGGCTGCCGGGCAAAACCGTCATCGAGATTACTCCCTGATCGCAGCCGGGAGCCGGGGCCTTTTGAAAAAGCTTGACAGACCGGTATCGGCCCTGTATTTTTTTTTAACTTTTTTAATTGAAAAGGATTGGACACGATGCAGCGTTTTATCACCGGGCGATTTTTTTACTTTTATTATTTTTTTAGCGAGGGTCTGCCCGGCGCGCGCTGACTGTTCCGAAACACCAAACAGACAAACAAAGCCGTGGGCAGACCAAAAAACCCACGGCTTTTTTAGCTTCAAGGGCCGTGGAGAAAATCTCCCCGGCCCTTTTTTCATCGGCAGAAAGTTTTTAAACGAACGCAACAGAAGGTGACCGCAACGACCATGACAGACGACAAAGAGACCGCACCGGCATGCACCCTGGCCACCAACATCTGCGAGATCCGCGATCAGATCGATCACATCGACGACACGATTCTGGATCTGATCAACCGGCGGCTCAACCTGGCCAAACGGATCGGGCAGCTGAAAAAGGACAGCGGCAACCGGGTGGTGGACAGCACCCGGGAAAGTGAAATTCTCAGGCGCCTGACCGGGCTGAACAAGGGGCCGCTGAATCCCAATGTCCTGCAGCATATTTTTATCGACATCATCGCCGCCGCGCGTGCCATCCAGGCCTCCCAACGGGTGGCCTATCTTGGCCCCGAGGCCACCTTCACCCATCTGGCGGCTACCAGCCACTTCGGCTACTCGGTCACCTATGTGCCCCAGCCCAGCATCCGCGAGATATTCAGCGAAGTGGAAAAGGGCGCCTGCGATTACGGGGTCGTGCCGGTGGAGAACTCCGTGGAGGGTTCCGTGCGCCACACCCTGGATCTGTTTTTCGAATCGGATCTGGGCATCTGCGCCGAGCGCTACCAGCCGGTCTCCTACGATCTGCTGGCGCAGGAGATCAGCCTCAGCGCCATCAAAACCGTGTACGCCCATTCCCAGGCCCTCAACCAGTGCCGCAGCTGGCTGAATCAATATCTTCCCGGGGCCCGCTTGAAAGAATGCAGTTCCAGCGCCTTTGCCGTTGAACAGGCAGCCGGCCAAAAAGGGGTGGCCGCCATTGCCGGCGGCGGGGCGGCCGCAATTTTCGGCCTGGAGGCGGCGGCCTCCAAGATCGAGGATTTCTCCCGTCCACCGACGCGTTTTCTGGTGATCGGCAAAGAGCCGGTGCGCCCCTCGGGAAAGGACAAGACATCGCTGATGTTCGCCCTGGCCCATGTGCCCGGCGCCCTGGCCGCTGCCCTGGCGCCCATTACCGACGCCGGCATCAACCTGGTCAAGATCGAGTCGCGGCCCACGCGCCACGAAAGCTGGAGCCACTTTTTCTTTATCGACCTGGAGGGGCATATGGAAGACGGCGTTATCAAAAAGGCTATCGAACAGATTCGGCCGCACGCCCTTTACCTGAAGAACCTGGGGTCCTATCCCCTGGTTGGTGTGGGAGTCTGAATTGACCATTGACGCCAATACACGCCTGTATGCGGTCATCGGCGATCCGGTAGCCCACAGCCTCAGCCCGGCAATGCACAATGCCGCTTTTGAGCAGACCGGTTATAACGGTGCCTATACCGCCTTCCGGGTCACGGATCTTCCCGGCGCCATCGCCGGCATCCGGGCGCTGGATATCCACGGCTTAAGTGTGACCATCCCCCACAAGGTGGCGGTGATGGATTTGCTGGACGAGATCGATCCTCTGGCACGGCGGATCGGCGCCGTCAACACCATTGTCAACGAGGACGGCCGGCTTTTCGGGTTCAATTCGGACAGCCCCGGCGCCATGGCCGCATTGCTGGAGAAAACCCCGGTGGCACACCGACGGGTGGCGGTGATCGGGGCCGGAGGGGCGGCCCGGGCGCTGGCCCACGGGATCAGAGAATATGGCGGACGGCTGACCGTCGTCAACCGCAGTGTGGACAAGGGGCAGCGGCTGGCCGGGGAACTGGAGAGCGATTTCTGTCCCCTGGCCGATTTTTCCGGGGTTGGTTATGACATCCTGGTTAATACCACCTCGGTGGGTATGGTTCCAAAGACTGACCGGATGCCCGTTGGATACGCCTGTCTGCGGCCCGGCATGACGGTGATGGACATCGTCTACAACCCCCTGGAAACCAAACTGCTCAAGGCGGCGCGGGAGGCCGGATGCGCAGTGGTGGACGGCGTCGCCATGTTCGTTCACCAGGGCGCTTTGCAGTTTGAGCGCTGGACCGGACTGAAGGCTCCCGTTCAGCTGATGAAACGAACGGTTATCGATGCGTTGAAACAAACCGGAGAAAAGGAACGTGGTTCTCATGATTGAAATCAAACCCCACCGGTTCGGACATTGTCGAGTCGGCGTCCCAGGCTCTAAAAGTTACACCCATCGAACGATGATTGCGGCCGCATTATCGGACGGCCCCTGCACGGTGCGAAATCCGCTGCGCAGCCAGGATACCCTCCTGACCCTGGCGGCCCTCGAGAAGATGGGCGCCGCGGTTGCCGACAACGGGGAAACGGTTGATATCGGCGGTTTGAGCGGCTGCTTCAAGCCCTGTGACGAGGAGATTTACCTGGCCAATTCCGGCACCTCCATGCGCCTGCTGACCGGTGTGGCCGCCCTGGGCCGGGGAACCTACCGGTTTACCGGTTCGCCGCGCATGTACCACCGTCCCATCGGCCATCTGCTGGACGCCCTGAACCAGTTGGGTGTTGCCGCCCGGGCGGTGGAGGAGAACGGCTGCCCGCCGGTGGAGATTCCCGGAGGGCAAGTTTCGGGCGGTCCGGTAACCGTCAACTGCAGTGTCAGCAGCCAATTTCTTTCATCCCTTTTGCTGATGGCTCCGTGCACCCCAAAGGGGATGTCGATTACCATTTCCCACGGTTTGGTCTCTTCTCCTTACATTGACATGACGGTAGACATTCTGAACCGTTTCGGCATCCAGGTGCAGCGGGACGGGTACATCCGCTTCGACATCAAGGGGCGACAGGTCTATCGGGCCGGTGAATACACGGTGGAGCCGGATGCCTCCCAAGCCGGATACTTCTGGGGGGCGGCTGCTATCACTGGCGGCAGTGTAACGGTTAAAGGGGTGACCGGTGCTTCCAGCCAGGGGGACGTGGGGCTGGCCGGGGTGTTTGAGAAAATGGGCTGCCAGGTGACCCGCGCTGCCGAAGGCATCACGGTGACCGGTGGAACCCTTCGGGGGGTGATCGTGGACATGGCCGACATGCCCGACATGGTGCCCACCCTGGCCGTGGTGGCCGCTTTTGCCGAAGGATCCACCGTGATCGAGAATGTCTCGCATCTCAAAGCCAAGGAGAGCGACCGGCTGGCATCCACCTGCGCCGAATTGAAGAAAATGGGCATCGCGGCCAGGGCCGAGAAAGACCGCCTGGTGGTCACCGGCGGCAAACCCCACGGGGCCGAGATCCAAACCTACGACGACCACCGTATTGCAATGAGTTTTGCCATGGCCGGTCTGGTGACACCCGGCGTGAAAATTCTGGAACCCGACTGTGTAAAAAAATCGTTCCCCAACTTCTGGGAAGTGTGGGAATCGCTTTATGCTGTTTGACGGAAACATGAACCTTTATCTCATCGGATACCGCTGCACGGGCAAGACCACCGTGGGCCGATCGCTGGCCGAACGTCTCGGCTGGCCCCTGACGGATACGGACGGCATGATCGTCGATGCCGCCGCGGGTATGAGCATTGACCACATGGTTGCTTCCTATGGCTGGTCGTTTTTCAGGCAGCGGGAATATGAGGTGTTGTCCCGGGTATCTGCCGGCGACCGCCAGGTGGTGGCTACCGGAGGCGGCATCGTGCTCGACGAGCGCAACCGCCTGGCCATGAAAACCACCGGCAAGGTAGTCTGGCTCACGGCCAGCGAGACATGTATCCGGACGCGTATGCTGGCAGATGCTTCCACCGGGGACAATCGCCCCACGCTGACCGGCCGTGGACTGCTGGAGGAAATCGAAACGGTGCTGGCGGAAAGGACACCCCTTTACGAAAGCGCCGCCGATTTGGTGATCGCTACGGATCGTGTGGGGATTGAGGAGATATGTGATCGGATTGTGGAGGCGTTGGGGATTGAGGCATAATCGAACTCAACAAACCCAATAAACGCAACGAACCCAACCAACTCAAGGAGCCCAATCCATGTCAAGTACCTTCGGAACCCTATTGAAAGTCTCCACTTTCGGAGAATCTCACTGCAAAGGTGTGGGAGCGGTGTTGGACGGATGCCCTCCCGGCATGGCGCTCAGCGAGGCGGATATCCAACCCCAGCTGGACCGGCGTCGGCCTGGTCAGAGCAAGCTGACCACCGACCGCCAGGAGTCGGACCAGGTCACCATCTTCTCGGGGGTGGAAAACGGTCTTACCCTGGGCACGCCTATCGGCCTTTTCGTGCCCAACAAGGACCAGCGGCCCGGCGATTACCGGGAAATGAGCAGGATTCCACGCCCGTCCCATGCCGATTTCACCTACCAGATGAAATACGGCATCCGGGCCTCTTCGGGCGGCGGGCGCTCCAGCGCCCGGGAAACCATCGGGCGGGTGGCCGCCGGTGCGGTGGCCGAGAAAATGCTCAGGGAGCGTTTCGGAGTAGAGATCGTCGCCTGGGTCAGCGCCGTCAGCGATATCGCCGCCGACCATGTGGATGAGAACCTTATAACCCGGCAGCTGGTGGACGACAATCCGATCCGCTGCCCCTCGGCCGCAGCGGCCGAGAAAATGCAGGCCCTGGTGGCCCGTGTCAAGGAAGAGAAAGACAGCGTCGGCGGGATTGTTACCTGTGTCTGCCGCCATGTCCCGGTCGGCTGGGGTGAGCCGGTCTTCGACAAGCTGGAGGCCAAACTCGCCCAGGCCATGCTCTCCATCCCGGCCACCAAGGGATTTGAGATCGGCTCTGGATTTGCCGGCAGCCGGATGCGTGGATCGGATCATAACGATCCCTTTGTTGCGGCTGAAGAGGGGCTGGGGACGCAGACCAACAACAGCGGCGGCATCCAGGGCGGCATTTCCAATGGCGCGCCCATCGTTTTCCGGATCGCTTTCAAGCCGCCGGCCACCATCGGGCTGGCCCAGGAAACTGTCGATTTCGACGGCCAACCGGTCACGCTGGAGGCCAAGGGGCGCCACGACCCCTGCGTCGTTCCCCGGGCCGTGCCTATTGTGGAGGCCATGGCGGCGCTGGTTTTGGGGGATTTTGCTCTCAGACAGCACACCCGCGCGCAAATGAAATTTTGAATGATACAAGGAATTGAGAAATTGAAACTGTCCAAACGTGTCCAAAGCATCGAAGGATCGAAAACGGCCCGCTTCATCCCGCTGCTGGAACAGATGCGGCAGGCGGGACGGTCCGTGATCAGTCTGGCCATCGGTGAACCGGTGGCCGATACGCCGGCAGCGGTGATCGAAGCCACGGTCAAGGCCTTGCAGCAACAGAAAACCCGCTACAGTGAAATGGCCGGGCTCAAGGATTTGCGAGCCGCCCTGGCCACGCGCTTCGAAAACTGCAAGCCGGAGAACATCGTCGTTTTCAACGGGTCCAAGCAGGCTCTGTACGCCGCTTTTCAGGCGCTCTGCAATCCGGGGGATCAGGTGATTATCCCGCTGCCCTGCTGGGTGAGCTTTCCTGAGCAGGTCCGAATGGCCGGCGGTGAGCCGGTGTTCGTGCCCACCGTCGACCACCAGCTGGACGTGGAGGCCATCCGGGCGGCGGTCACCGAAAAAACCCGGGCCATTTTGATCAACTCGCCCAATAATCCCACCGGTGCCGTCTACCCCGGCCGGGACCTGGAGCGGATCGCCCGGTTGGCCGCGGAGAACGACCTGTATATCGTTGCCGACGAAGCGTACAGTTTTTTCGTTTATGACAATTTGCAGTACACCTCCGTTTACGATCTGGAGGCGGTCCGGGAACGGCTGATCGTCACCCGCAGCTTTTCGAAGCACTATGCCATGACCGGATTTCGCGTGGGGTACGCCGTCGCTCCCAAGGAGGCGGCCGCGGCCATGGTCCGGCTCCACAGCCACCTGACCGGCAATGTATGCACCTTCGCCCAGTACGGGGCCCTGGCCGCCCTGGATATGGACGAACAGCTGCTTGCCCGCGGCAGGGCGGACTTGCAGCGGAAACGCGATCTGGCGTTCGATCAGGTGCAGGACCTGTTTCCCTGCATCCGTCCCCAAGGCGCCTTTTACCTCTTTCCGGATATTTCGGGCCATCTGCGCAAAAACGAGAATTCCGGCGACTTTGCCGCCCGGATTCTGGAAACTGCCGGGGTGGCCGTGGTTCCCGGTGAGGACTTCGGGTTGGACGGCCATGTGCGCATCTGTTTTGCAGCGCCCGAAGAGCAATTGAAAGAAGCATTCAAACGAATTCGAGAGGTCCTATGAACCACGTCGGCATTATCGGTTTCGGACGGTTCGGAGCGCTGACCGCCCGATATCTGGCCGCGGATTGTTCCGTTGTCGTTTCCACCCGCAGCGACAAGGACGATGCCATCCGCGCCTGTGGAGCCCGTCCGGTGGATTTTGCGACCGCCTGCGGCCAGCCGGTCGTCATTCTGTGCACGCCCATTTCGGCCATGCAGGCGACCCTGAAACAGGCAGCTCCGCTCTTGAGAGAAGATGCGCTGGTGGTGGATGTGTGCTCGGTAAAAGTCTACCCGGTACAGTGGATGAAAGAACTTTTGCCCGAGACCGTTTCCATTCTTCCCACCCACCCCATGTTCGGCCCGGACAGCGCCGCCGACTCGCTGAAAGGTTGCAAAATCGTCCTCTGTCCCGAACGCATCCGTGAGGAGCGCTATGAAAAGATCAAGTGCTGGCTGGAAGAAAAAGGGTTAATCGTAATCCAATCCACGGCCGGGGAGCATGACGAGAAGATCGCCGTCACGCTTTCGCTGACCCATTTCATCGGGCGGTCGCTATCGGCCTTCGGCGCCCGGGACATGGACATCGATACGGAAGGGTACAAACGGCTCATGCACATCCTGGGGGTTGTCAGCCATGACACCTGGCAGCTTTTCGAGGACATGCACGCTTACAACCCCTATGCCAAGGAAAAACGCGAGGCGTTTATCGCCGCCATGACAGACATACACGAAAGGCTTAATCGATGAAAGTCGCATTCCAGGGAGAACACGGTGCCTACAGCGAAGTCGCTCTTTACGAACATTTCGGCAACGATGTGGAGGCGGTCGGATGCGACGCTTTTGACGACGTTTTCGATCTGGTGAACAACGGTAAGGTGACCTATGGCTTCATTCCCGTGGAGAATACCATTGCCGGCACCGTGGTGGAGAACTACGATCTTCTTTTTGCCAACGAGGTATTCGTGATCGCCGAGGCCTATCTGCCCGTCCGCCACACCCTGCTGGCCAAAAAAGGCGCCCGCCTCGAGGACATCAAGGAAGCTTTTTCGCACCCCCACGCCTTGAAGCAGTGCAAGGCATTTTTGAAATCGAAAGGCATCCGCATGATGGCCACCTACGATACGGCCGGTGCCGCCAAAAACGTGGCCTCCGGCGATCGCATGGATTGTGCCGCCATCGCTTCGGCGTTGTGCGCCGATATTTACGATATGGAAGTCCTCGAAAACAATATCCAGAGCAACAGCTCCAACACCACCCGTTTTTTCGTCATCGCGAAAAAGGAAAACGTTCCCGAGGACCATACCACGGGAAAAACCACGGTGGCGTTCAAAACCCGCCACTACCCCGGCGCTCTGGTGGACTGCCTGAAAATTTTTCAGAAATACAAGCTCAACCTCACGAAGCTGGAATCGCGGCCCATCCCGGAAAATCCCTGGGAGTATGTGTTCTATGCCGCCATCGAAGCAGGCATCGACGACGATGAAGTCAAGGCGGCCATCGGCGAACTGACGCTGCATGCCGTTTTCGTCAAGCTGCTGGGAAGCTACCCCAAGGCCGAAAAATGCTGGTAATACAAGCAATTCGGGCAAGAAGCGGATCTTTGCACCTTACTTTGCGAAGAAAATCCGAATCCGATTGTAGACCGTATCGCAAAATCCAATATTGACTGAATTTGTTTCATTTTGTAAGGACTGCACACCGGAAGGAGCTTCCCACAACGGGCCCGTAATCATTTCAGCAAGGAGGAGGAACAAGATGGCAGATTATTACATCAACGTAATTCTCGATGAGGCGAAGAAGGCCAAGATCAGTGAAGCCGGCTTGGCGGACAAGATTGTCACCATCGACGGCAAAGAGGCTGTTCAGGTGGAAATGAGCCGGAAGGAACAGAAAAAACTCGTCAAAGGTTTTAGCGACCTTTCCTTCGACGATTCCAACGCCTGCCAGCTTCCCGCCGAGGCGGAAGCCACGCTGCTGGGAATCATTGCCGACATGCAGACGCTGGATGTCATGAAGCTCGCGATCATGAAGCTGTACAACCCTCTGGCAGGCAAAGCCCCACGCGCGGCCCTGCGGTAGTCCGCGTTTACCAACTGGAACCCGGTTCGGCGCGTTGCAACGCTTTTTCGGACCGGGTTCATTTTTTGGTTCTCGGGCATCCAACAGGGCCATCGACATTTTTCCCTGCATTAGATTTTCCTGTCCACCGTGACCATCAGGAACCCATCAGATTTTAACGGGAAATCGATCAATGGAAATGATGAATACGCTCGCCCTTGCCGTGGCCCTGGCAATGGATGCCTTTGCCGTTTCCATCGCTTCGGGTGTGGCCTTAAAAACCGTCAGCCCGCGCCAGACTTTCCGGCTGGCCTGGCATTTCGGCCTGTTTCAGGCCATGATGCCCGTCATTGGCTGGAGCGCCGGATTGACTGTCCGAAGTCATATCGAGGCCTACGACCACTGGATCGCTTTCGCTCTTTTGGTCTATGTGGCCCAGGGAATGCTGCGATCGGCGTTCAAGGGTGAGAAGAACGATACCGAGGCCAAGGATCCCACAAAAGGCGTCACCATGGTGATGCTCTCCGTGGCCACCAGCATCGATGCCCTGGCCGTGGGCCTGGGCCTTTCCATGATCAACGTTTCCATCTGGACGCCGGCGCTGATTATCGGGCTGGTGGCCGGCATGTTTACCACCGTCGGCCTGCACCTGGGGAAATGGATCGGCAGCGTATCACAGTTGAGCCGTTGGGCGGAGATGACGGGGGGGATCGTTCTGCTGGGGATTGGACTTAATATTCTGAGGGAGCATGGGGCGCTCCCCTTCCTTTGAGTGCCCTTCTAACGAGCGAATTCCAACCGCATGCCTGATGGTATCGGATCGATCTTTTCATCCAAATACGCCAGATGACCGGAAACGATGGTCGCCACGACGCTTGATCGAAAAGTGCGGCCGGCAAAGGGCGTCCAGCCGCAGCGATAATGGATCGGCTGATCGTCGACGGCCGTGGGCCGATTGAGGTCCACCAGTACCAGATCCGCCCAGTAGCCTTCCCGCAGATACCCCCGCTCCCTGACATTGAACAGACGCGCCGGTCCGTGGGCGGTTTTTTCGACCGCCTGTTCCAGGGTGAGCACACCATCGTGGACGTGTTCAAGCAGGCAGACCAGGGCATGCTGCACCAGCGGCAGGCCCGACGGCGCCGCAACATAGGGCCGCTGTTTTTCCTCGAGGGTGTGCGGCGCATGGTCGGTCCCCACCACATCGATCCTTCCGTCCTGCAGCGCGTTCAGAAGCCCGGATCGGTCGGCCTGCGTCTTGATGGCCGGATTGCATTTTATCAGGGTGCCCTTGTCGCCATAATCGGCCTCTGAAAAATACAGGTGGTGAACGCAGGCTTCCGCGGTGATGCGTTTTTCATCCAGCGGTTCAGAGGAGAACAGTTCCAGCTCTTTGGCCGTGCTCAGATGCAGGACGTGCAGCCGGGTGCGGCATTGTCTGGCCAGATTGACAGCCAGAGCGGTGGACCGGTAGCAGGCGGCTTCGCTGCGGATGGCCGGGTGGAGCGCCATGGGAATATCTTCACCGTGGATGGACTGAAAACGGCGGGTGTTTTCATCGATTGTCGGGCTGTGCTCGCAGTGAGTGGCCACGATGCCCGGACTGCAGGTGAAAATCTGCTCCAGCGCAACGGGATCATCCACCAGCATGTTTCCGGTGGAAGCCCCCATGAAGACTTTTACGCCGCAGGCCTGCAGCGGATTCAGCTTCTTGATGGTTTCGATGTTGTCGTTGGTGGCTCCCAGGTAAAACCCGTAGTTGGCGAAAGAGGTTTTTTCTGCGATGCGATATTTTTTCTCCAGCTCTTCGATGGTGGTGGTGGGCGGCGATGTATTGGGCATCTCCATATAGCTGGTGATGCCGCCGGCCACGGTCGCGCGGGACTCGGTGCCGATGTCTCCCTTGTGGGTGAGGCCTGGCTGGCGAAAGTGAACCTGGTCGTCGATCATCCCCGGAAGCAAGGCCTTGCCGGCTGCATCGATGACCCGGTCGGCCCGCTTGCCCGCAAGATCTGCGCCGATGGCAGCGATGCGGCCTTTGTGCACAAGCACATCCCGATGGCTCGAACGGCCTTCGTTTACCGCTAATGCGTTTACGATTAAAAGCGTCGCCATGGGCGCATCCTTCCGGTTACGGACGTTACGGTCGGGCGAGTGAATTGCACTGTCATGCGGAATCGTTTCCCGGTTGCCATTGTACAGGCCGCCTGCCGGCTTGTCCAGTTCCGAGCGCCCATGGCGCAGCCAGGCGGGTTAATTCTATGGACACCACACCCACCAAATGGTAAGGGTAACAAAGGGTTGATACGAAATTTGCCTTTGTCAACGGCGGACGGAACGCACAGGAATGCTCGATTTCTTCAAATACCAACCCAGGATGCCTGGGCTCAGATTTTTTCCCATGGCGTCTTACGCCACCGATTTGTCGCTGGATCGCCTGGTTCTTGGCGTCGACAATATCCGCAACGATGTCCGCTTGAGCCCCTCCTTTCGCAATGCCACGGCCAAGATGGCGGCCCTGCTCATCGAGCGCGAAACCGGCATCTGGACCATCCCCGAGAAGAAACGCCAAAGCGCCCTGGCCAAAGAGCAGGAAAATTTCCGTCAGCAATACGGGCAGATCATGACCGACGCCATCAACAAAGCCCGGGCTGCCAAGGAAATGCAGGTCGATTTTCTCGCGCAGATCGCTGTTCTCAGAATGGTGCATGAAGAGATCCGCGAACAGTACGATGTGCTGATCGGACACTGCAAATCCGCCATCCGTCGCTCCGATCTGGCCAATCATAGCGACCCCAAAGAGTCTTTGAAGCTGAAGGACAATCTGGCGCATGTTCTCCAGACGCGGGATATGGTGCAGCAAAAAGTGGGGCTCGAGCTTTGCGAATATTTCCGGGAAATCCGCGAGAAAGAAATCCGCGAGATGAGAGAAGCGGTTTTCGGCCAGGACCTGCCGTTTCTTTTCGATCTGCTCGCCAACCCCATTGTCCACAGGGACAATCCCTTCAACGATTATTTCATGATCGAAGAGTACGACCTCTGCCTGGGCCGGCGGGTCGAAGACCCCGACCGCTACGAAATGATGGTCAGTCTCCTGCGCAGCATTCTCGCCTTCCTCGAAATGGAGGACACCGCCGCCATCAGCTGGTCCCTGGATCGCCGGCGGCGGGAAATCATGGCCGCCGAGGTGGAGGCCAAAGACAACGCCAAGCAGTTCCAGCTGGAGCGTATCGACGGATGGGTTCGATGCCCGGAAAACATCGATCTGCTTTTGAACAGCAAACTGGCCAAGGAACAGTACCGGGACTTGAAGCGGGAGAAAGCGGATCGGAAAACCCTCCGCAACTTCCGGATACGCATGAATCACCAGCGTCTTCTGATGGGCTATTTTTTCCGCCAGTTCTCCCGAACCGGTCTTTTGGAGAGAATTGCCGCCTCGTATGAAATGCAGTCCCTGTATCGCGACTACTGCCCGCCGTTGGTTCCCCAGCAGGTCCTGCAATATCTGATCAGCCCCAAAAACCGCAAGCTGGTGAGAAATCGGCTCAGACGCCTGAAAAAGTTATACGGCAAGAGCTTTCGCCTGTGGCCGCTCAATCGCAAGGTCGTGCAGATGGAGCGCATGGGAAGACGCCAGAAAAAGGAATATCTGGTGCGCTTTCTGCGGGCATTTTTCCGCTATCACCGTGATTTTTGCAGTTTCAAGATTTATCGGGACACGGCCGAGCGCATCAATCTGGTTACCGACAAGAAAATCCTGGCGCTTTCCAAGGCCAACCATACCCTGTATGAGTTTTTACTGCCGCACGAACAGGAGATGGGCGAAAAACCCATCATGAACCACACCATTATCAAGGCCGATCTGCGCGGATCGACGGACATCACCCATCAGATGAACGAGCGCGGGTTGAATCCGGCGTCCTATTTCAGCCTCAATTTCTTCGATCCCATCACCGAAATCCTGTCCGAATACGATGCCCACAAGGTGTTTATCGAAGGGGACGCCATCATCCTGTCGATTTTCGAGCGGGTGGAGACGCCCAGCGGCTGGTACAGCGTGGCCCGGGCCTGCGGCATGGCCATCAATATGCTGATGATTATCAACCGGTACAACAAGAAGAGCCAGGAGTATCAACTTCCCGTGCTGGAACTGGGGATCGGCATCTCCCATCGGGCGGACGCCCCCACGTTTCTTTTCGACGGGGACAACCGCATCATGATTTCACCGGCTATCAACCTGGCGGATCGCCTTTCCGGCTGCAGCAAATCCGTGCGGCGCATCATCCGGAAGAACATCAGTCCCTTCAACCTGTTTGTTTTTCAGGCCGTTTCGGACCAGGAGATGGAAAAAACCGCCGATGATCTGTTATTGCGATACAACGTCAACGGCATTGAATTGAACGAGGCCGGTTTCCGCAAACTGGCCCAGGAGATCGACCTGAAACAGTTTGAAGGCGATATCCCGGACCTGAAACTGGAAAAGGTGCGCCTTTTCACGGGCAAGTTTCCGACCAAATCGGGCCGCTATCAGCGCCTGGTGCTGCGCGAGGCCGAGGTGCCGGCGGTGAATCCCGAAGACCTCAGCCAGATACGGTTTACCCAACGCAAATACTACGAAGTCTGTACCAGCCCCAAACTCTACAAGGCGACCCAGCATCTGATTCGCAGATAGGCAACCCTATTCATTGTCGTTTTCAGGCGATGCTCGGATAAAGTGAGACCAGCCGATTCCCAAGCATCTGGGCCACGCGCTGAAAAAGGGCTGAACCTTCAGTCGGGTACCTGTCCAGAATCTTCAGGAACTTTTTACGTTCGATTTGCTGGAGGGTGGTGCTTTCCAGGCATTGCGCCGTGGCGGACATCGTTTCCCTTCCGGTGAGGCTGGACCAGCCGACGATTTCTCCCGGCTGATAGGCCACGTATACTTCCCGCGATTTCTCTCCCAGCGTGAGTTGCAGGCGCCCTTTGACCAGGACGTAAAAAGAATCGGCAGGATCTCCTTCCTTGAACACCGTCTGTTTTTCTTCAAGGCCTACCTTCGTGCTGATGTCCATGACCTCCTTGACAAAATTCTTGTCCATTCCCCAGAAAAGATCTCCTTGTTTGAGATACATGATTGGGCCTCCTTTCTCCTGTGGTGGCATGGCGAAATGGGGCTTTGGTCCGGATTCGAAAAACCAAAGCGACCCGTTCGGCCGTCCGGTGGAAAAAATGGACGGCGATTGATACGCAACAAAGACGAATCAACGGTGGGTGCCTTCAGCGTCCACAATGCGGCTGGAAGATGTGATATTGGTGCTGCCTTGAATATGCCGGGGGTGCGAAGGGTCGCCGGCTATCGGCTGAACGCCAACGGTCAGGATCGGGTGCAAAAATGGGCGGTAAAACGAAAAAGTCGGTCAGCGTTTAAATGAAACGGTTTTCTTTTACTTATAAGCATAGTCCAGTAATGGAGGACAAGTCAATGAAAAGGCGTTGGTGCCATCGTAATCGACCATAATCAATGGCATTCACACAATTTAAAGGATATGGGGTGGTGTCCCTTGCCTGTTTTATGCGCGATTGTCTCCAGATTGGCTTTTCAGTGCTTGAGATCGGCGGTCTTCCAACCGGCAATCGTTCGCTTGATCGCCCCACCGATCTTTTCGATGGTGTAGGGTTTTTTCAGATATTCGCGAACGCCCATCCGGTTCAGGGATTTTACCCGTTCGGTTTCCGAATAACCGCTGGCAATCACCGCTTTCTGGCCGGGGACGACGGCGGCCATGCGGCGATAGGTTTCCAATCCGTCGATACCCGGTGCCATGATCATATCCAGCAGGACGACATCCACCGGATGGTCGTGGATGTACGCAACGGCCTTTTCTCCGCTGTCAACCGCCGCGACCTGGTAGCCCAGGCGTTTCAGGATGGCAGAGGCGATATGGCGTTGTTCGGCAACATCGTCCACCACCAGAATGCGTTCTCCGTTGCCCATGATGGAATCCAGGGAGGATTTCTCATGCCCTGCGGATTCAAATTCCCGATTGATCGGAAGGTAGATGGTGAAAGTGGTTCCCTCATTCTCGACGCTGGTGATATCGATATATCCTTTGTGGTCCTTTACGGTTCCCCATACAACGGCCATGCCCAGGCCGGTGCCGCTTCGGCCCATGACTTTTTTTGTGTAAAACGGCTCGAAGATCTGCTGCCTGTCCTGGGGGGAAATGCCGATCCCCGTGTCCGTCACCGTAAGGACGGCGTACTCCCCTTCGGTTACATCGTCGTAATTGCCAAGCGGCCGGTCTACATAGCGGTTTTCCGTCGTCAGGGTGATTGTCCCGCCCTCGGGCATGGCTTCGGCGGCATTGGACACCAGATTCATGACTGTTTTTGAAAGGTGCACGGGGGAACCGGCGATGGTCAGCAGATTGCCGGTGAGTCGGCTTTCAACGGTTACCTGGGGATGGAACGAACAGAGCTTGGCGAATTCCGGGCTGTTGAGATATTCCGTCACGACCCGATTGAGGTCGACCGCCGTCATGGTGGCCACACCCCGCCGGGCCAGGGTCAGCAGATCCTGAACGACGGCCGAGGCCCGTTGGCCGGATTTCTGGATCGTTTCGATGGGGCCTTTGAGCGGACTGTCGTCGGGCAGATCCAGCAGCAGCAGTTCCGGATAGCTGACGATGCCGGAAAGGATGTTGTTCAGGTCGTGGGCCACACCGCCGGCCAGCGTGCCGATGGCTTCCATTTTCCTGGAGCGCTCCAGTTTTTCGGCCATTTTGCTCCGTTCCGCTTCGGCGCGTTTGCGGTCGGTCACGTCCTTTATCGTGCCGATGGTCACCACCCGATCCTTGTAGTTGATGATGCCTACGTTGAGAATGACGTAAACTCGGGTAACGCCATCTTTGTGCAGCAAACGTAATTCGTAATTGCGGATCACATCCTCACCCGCCTGCCTTCGACGATAGCGGTCCGCCACAAGGTCCCGGTCTTCGGGGGCAATCGTTTCGAGGTAATCCATGCCGATCATTTCCGGCGCCGTATACCCGATCACGCGGGCCATGGCCTCGTTGACAAAAAGAAAACGTTCGTTTTCGATAAGAATGACCCCGTCCTGGATGTTGTCGATGAGGGTCCGGTACTTCTCTTCGGATTCCTGGAGGATTTCCTGGGCCCGTGCCTGACGGGTGATGTCCGAATAGGTCACGAAATGCTTGCCGTCCGCTATCACGGCCGTTTGGAAGCTGATGATTTTCCGGCTTCCGTCCTTACAGCGAACCTTCAGCGTCAGAGGGTGAACTTCGTCGGGCCTGGTGGTTTTTCTGCTATCGGTCTTCCATTTGGCGATTATTTTTTCCCGATAGGCAGGATCCGGGTAGGCTTTTTCAAACCAGACGGTCTTGTCGGGAATGTCTTCGATCGTGTATCCGAATATTTTCGAAAAGGTGCGATTGACGAACGCGAAAGTCAAATCGGGGTTCATAATGGTGATGCCGATAGGCGCATTCTCCGCCAGCGTGCGAAAGCGCTCCTCGCTGGCCCTCAGATCGCGGGTCACTTTGTGCCGGCTGTCGATCTCCTTTTTTACCCCGATGATCATGCGGTTGGTGACGTCCTTGAGCGACTCGAGCAGCTCGACTTTCGATTCTCCCTGAACCCGGGCGCCCAGATCTCCTTTGCCGACCCGGTGGAGGACATCGAAATGTTCGGCCAGACCCATGGCGAATTCGTGGGTCATATCGATCATCTCGTCCATGTTTGCGGCCGTCCGGTTGACCATCTGCTTTAGTTTTAAGATCAGTTCGAGGCTGGAATGTTCATCAAGGCGGACCTGGGGATCGCCGACAGCCATCTTTTTCAAGGCCTCGAACACCTCGGAAAGACCGAGGGCCATTTCCATGCTGATCGATTCCAGTTCCTGATCCCGTTCGTACAGCATTTCCCGGTTCTCACGAAACTGCCGGGTCATTGCGGCGCAGGTTTCCTCCATGGCCTCCGGGGTCATGTTTTTTCTAAAAACCGGGCATTGAAGACAGATTTCCGCCTTGGATAAAAATTCCTTCTGGACCGTGTTGTTGCAATGGGTGCCTTCAATCAGCCAGCAGGATCTGTCGGTGTGATATGCCGGGCACTCGGTATCCTGGCATGCGAGAAGCGTTTTGCATCTGGTCTGGTCATTCATGAATCCGCTATCCGTTGTTATTTGATGAAATCCGCTCGAATTCAGGTGTTCGCTGAAAATGGATGCACGCGCTTTTACCAGATGTCAAAACAGGATCTGGATGCGTTTTTTCCCGCACCCTTCATCCTGGATGGACAGAAAGGTTTTGTTCAACCGTTGGCACCAGACCCGTACGTCGCGTTCGAAGGTCGGGCAATCGCCAACCACTTCAAGAATATCTTCCGGATTCATGTCGGTCGCCTTGACGGCAATTTTCAAAACCGGCTGCGGACATTTCATGCCTACCATATCCAGAATTTCTACAGTCATCGAAGATCCCCCTTGTGCGTGAATGGATGGTACATAGTTGCTCCCTGGATATCGGCTCGATTCCGCCGACCGCTGTCTTCCCGGGCCGTCATCCCCGGATTTTCCGGTTTCAATGGGTGGCGCAGGCCAGGCAGGGGTCATAGGCGCGATAGGCCATCTCCACCATGTTCAACGTGTTATCGGTCACCCTGCTTTTTTTTATAAGTGCGCGGGCGACTTTTTCAACGGAGAGACTGATTGCGCCGGCATTGTTCTGCGTGGCCACCACCAGGTTGAGTTGCTTTACAATGGCCCGCTCATCGGTTTGATAATGGTGAATCAGGGTCCCCCGCGGGGCCTCGCATACGCCCACGCCAGAAGAGGGGATCTGGACCGGAAGATTGCGGACATGCGGGTCGGTAAGTTCGGGACGAGCGGCCAGTTCCACCATCCGTTCCGCGGCGTACAGCACTTCGATCAGCCGCGCCCAGTGGTAGAGCAGGGTGTTGTGGGCCGGCTTTTCGCCGACGGCATGGTATAACCGTTCGTATTCCCGTTGCGCCAGGGGCGTGGCCATGCCGGCGGCGGCGTTCAGCCGCGCTAAAGGCCCCACGCGGTACATCCCGTTTCCCGGGTCGTCCTTGTATCCTTTACAGCCCAACGCTTTCAGGTAGAGGATTTTCATGTAGCTGCCTTGGACAACCCGTTCCCGCAGGTGCTCCAGATAGGCCTGGCCGGGGAAACGGGCGAAGGTCTTTCCATCGGGCGCGACGATCTTCAGATCGCCGTCGTAAAAATTGACCCGGTCTTCTTTGTCCACCAGGCCCATGTAATAGGTGCGCAACGAAAAGACAGAACTGCGGGCCATATTCCGGAAGCGGTCGTTCTTCAAAACCTTTTCACGGAAAAACGGCAGCAGATCCCGGGCAAATGCCAAGGCCTCCGCCGCAGTTTCGGAGGCGATTGTACGGGTTTCCCGGCTGACCGGCTTTGCCACCCCCCCGGGCAGACCGCAGACCGGATAAAGGGCGCTGCCGCCGAGCAGGGCGTTGAGGTCCCTGACCTTTTTGCGGATTTGGATGGCCCTTTGGCCCACGGCATCGCCTACGGCCTTAAGAACGCCGAATACATTTCTTTCGAACTTGCGGGCAGCGCCGTTTACCAGGATGTCGGGACCGCCCAGATAAAAAAAGTGCAGCAGGTGGTCTTCGAAGACGAAGGCCGTGTGCATGAGTTCGCGGATGGTCCGGGCGGCCGGCGGCGGCTCCACCGCAAAAAGGGCGTCCAGCGCTTTTACGCCGGCGATGTGATGGGCCGTGGGGCATACCCCGCAGATTTTCTGGGTCAACGTGGGCATTTCCTCGGCCGCGCGCCCTTCGCAGAACTTTTCGAATCCCCTGAACTCGGGTACCTGAAAAAAGGAGCGGGTGACATTGCCGGCGTCATCCAGTCGGATCTCGATGCGGCCGTGGCCTTCCAACCGGGTGACCGGGTCGATGCGGATGCGGCGGCTCATCGGTCCGGTCCTTGGCCGAGGATGGATGCGGCCAGCGAATAGCGATAGATCAAACCCGTTGGATCGGCGATGCTGCCTACCAGCCGGGCCAGCGTCGCTTCGTCTTCTCCGGCCATCATCGAGGCAATCAGGGCCATGGCGCCGGTGCCGAAATCGTTCATCCGCTCTGTGGGGCCGAAGCAGCCGCGGCAGGGCATGTTGGCCCGGATGCAGCGGGCGTCGCAACCGCCCCGTGTCACCGGCCCCATACACAGCAGCCCCTGGGGCAGAAAACAGACTTCCGGGTCCCAGTGCGTTTCGTAAAGCCGCCGGAAACGGGTGATTTCAATCTTGTCCGGTTTGGAATCCAGGCGCGGGCACTGGCGGCAAAGGGCCGTGCGGTGGGCGAAGACCGTTCCCGGCTCCGGCAGTCGACCCTGGATGACATCCGTGATCGCCTGGGCCATGGTTTCCGGCGGCGGCGGGCATCCGGGGATGAAAGCATCCACGGCCACGACCCGATCGAGCGGTTTGACAGCCGGCAGCAATGCGGCCAGCGCCGGCCCTTCTTGCCCGTCGCCCGGGGCCGTTTCCGGCAGCGGCGCTGACGGGTCGTCCATGCCGGGTACCTGGCGGCAGGCGCATTCCAGCAGTTGGCGCGAATCGAACAGATTGGCCAGGCCGATGATGCCGCCCAGATGGGCGCAGGTTCCATGGACGATGATCCGTTTGGATTTTCTGCGCAGCAACTGTACAAAGCGGACATGATCGTCAAGCCGAATGGCGCCGTTGATGAAGGTGGCGTCGATATCGCCGTCGTTCAGCGCTTCGACATCCTCGAAGCGGGCGTCCAGGGCGATGGGCCAGAATACGATGTCCGCCTTTTCGGCTACCGACAGCAGCTCCTCGGCCATGTCGATGACCGACTCCTCGCAGCCGCCGCAGCCGGCGCACCAGTAAAAAGCGATTTTGGGTTTGCGATTTATCATTGGGGTTCGTTTCCCGGCGGCTGGGTTGCCGGTCCCAGCTGTTCGATCGTATCCACCATTTCCCGGGCCACCCGGGCATATCGCTTCCCGTCCCCGGCGGAAACCCAATCCAACCGAAGGCGCTGCGGGTCGATTCGGGTCGGCTTCAACACCGCACGCAGCAGCGCCATGCGTTTCATGGCGTGAAGATTTCCCTTCTTGTAATGGCAGTCCCCCGGCTGGCAGCCCAGCACCATCACACCTTGGGCGCCGGCCTCAAAGGCACTGAGAACCATCCCGGAATCCACCTGGCCGCTGCACCTGACCCGGACCTCGACCACTGTGGAAGGAATTTCCAGCCGGGCCCGGCCGGCGGCGTCTGCGCCGTCATAGGCGCACCAGTTGCACAAAAAAGCGACGATTTTGGGTTTACAGGTCCCCATGAAAATCAGATTCCATCGGATTTCAGCAAGCCGGCAAGTTCTCCACTAAGCGCCTCCCGGGAATAATGGCGCAATTCGATCGCACCGCTCGGGCAGGCGGCAACGCAAATGCCGCAGCCCCGACAGCAGGCCTCGTCCACCGCCATACAGGCCCCGTCCGAATCCATATCGAGGGCTCCGAAGGGGCAAAGGGCCGCGCAGGTCCGGCAGCCGGAGCAGCGTTCCGGATCTACACCGGCAATGATCGGTTCGAGGGTGATTTTGCCACCCGGCAACAGTTTTTGCAGAATTCTGCCCGCGGCCGCCTGACCCTGGGCCACGGAGGCGGGAATGTCCGCAGGACCTTGACAGCATCCGGCCAGGTAGATCCCCTCACGGGTGGCGGCCACCGGATCGGTCACCGAATGGGCCGGACTGAAAAAACCGTCGGCATCCAGGGCCACGTCAAAGATCTCTCCCGTCTGCACGGCATCTGCCCGCGGCTCCATGGCCGTAGCCAGAACAACCAACTGGACTTCTACATGGCGGTCGCTCCCTTCGGCACGGGTGGGTGCAATGCTTATGCGGTCTCCCTCGGCGCGCATCCGGATGCCGTCGGGTCGATCCAGGCGATGGAATGCGATGCCGTCCACGGCAGCGGCCTTGTCAAACAACCGTTGGGCGTTTTTTCCGGGAAGGCAGAGGTCGGCAAAAAAATGGTGAATGGCCGCTGTGGGAAGTTGATTGCGAACCTGCAGGGCCTGCTTGAAGGCCGTCATGCAACAGATGCCGGAGCAGAATGGGTTGAATTCCCCGGTTCGCGATCCCACACAGTGAATGAAAGCCACCGAATCGGGTTCCCGGCCCTCCGCCATAAGGATTTTTCCTTCGGTTGGTCCGGCGGTGTTCACCAGGCGTTCGAAAGCGAAGGCGGTAATGACATTGTCCACTTTCCCGTAGCCGTAGCGCCGGCTGCGGGCGGCATCGAATCCCTGAAATCCGGTGGCCAGCACAACCATCCCGGCCGTTATCTCCCGGACCGTATTGGCGGCCCCGTAATCGATGGCTTCAAAGGGGCAGGCCGCCTGGCAGGCGCTGCACGATTCTTCCTGGCTATGCAGGCAGTTGACCGGATCGATGGTCGCGATATGGGGAAGGGCTCCGGGATAGGGGATGTAGATCGCCTTGCGGGTGTCCATCCCGGCATTGAATTCGTTGGGTACCTGGACCGGGCAGACCTCGAGACAGGCGGCACAGCCGATACAGCGTTCGGGATCGACTCGCAGGGCCGCCTGCTTGATCGCAGCCTTGAAATTTCCCGGACTGCCGCGAACGGCCAGAACTTCGCTGGACGTGAGCACCGTGATGCGGTCGTCATGCAGCACCTCGTCCAGATCCGGTTCCAACAGGCAGGCCGCGCAATTGGCGTCCGGGAACAGGTCTTCGTACTGGGCCGCCATACCGCCAATGCAGGGGGATCGCTCCACAACAAACACCCGCCGGTCATTCTGGGACAGGGTTCGCGCCGCAGCAATGCCGGCCACGCCGGCCCCGACGACCAGAACGTCGGGGCAGCAGTCGATTTCCCGCAATGGGATGGGCCGATGGTGCCGCAGCCGATACAGGGCGCCGCGCAGCAGCCGTTTGGCTTTGGCGGTGGCCAGATCGCGGTCATGAATGATCCAGGCGCACTGTTCCCGGATATTGACCGTCTGCATCATGAACGGGTTGTGTCCGGCCGCTTCCAGGATCTTCCGAAAGGTCTTTTCGTGCTCTTTCGGGGAGCAGGCGGCAAATACCGTATGGGAAATGTCGTGATCGCGAATTTCGTTGGCGATGCGATCCCGGCCTTCCGGAGCACACAGCAGCGGCACCCGTTCAACGTGCACCACATGTTCGATCTGTCCGGCAAAACGCACCAGTTCCGGGATGTCGATGGCATCCTTGATGTTCGGCCCGCATTCGCAGACGAATACGCCGATGCGGGGCATCGATTCCCTTCCTTCCTTCATATGGGTCCGACCTGGGGAACGATCAGGATGTCGATGCGGCGGTTGATGGCCCTGCCTTCTGCCGTGGCGTTGGAGGCCAGGGGGCGCTCGGAGCCGTAGCCCACGGCCGATATGCCGTCCGGGGGCAGCGTCTGGTTGGCGATCATGTATTCGCGAACCGCTTCGGCCCGCTGCTGGGAAAGCAGCATGTTGACCTCGTTGGAACCGGTGGTGTCCGTGTGCCCTTCGACGATGACCCGCGGATCGTCAAAGGTGCGGATCGCTTTCTGTACCTTGCTGAGCAGGGCATAGTTCTCGGGCATGATCACGCTTTTGCCCACCGGGAAGCGCATGGCCTTGAGCCGGATCACCAGTTGGTTCTCCTGTTTGTAGACCTCGGCTTCTTCCGGTTCGAAGTAGTTGCGCACGGTGGCGTAAAGCTGATTGAATTTGCGCTCGGCAGCCAGGCGCTGCTCGGCGGCCATGCGTTCCCTGGCCAACCGCTCCTTGGCCATCCGGTCTTCACGGGTCTGGCCCTCCAGGGTGGCCAGACGCACATTGAGGGCATCGATTTTGGCCTGATAATCCGCCTTGAGCGCCTCCATATCGGTCTGCAGGCCTTGATTCTTTTCCGCCATGAAGGCGCGGTCGCTTTTCAGGGAGTCCACCGAACCGACGATGTTGGCCAACTGGGTCGAATAGGGCTGGTCGCGCATATCCCGGGCGCCAAGGGATTCCGAGATGGTGTGCAGGTGGTTTTCCACGATCATTACGATTTCCTCGGGCTTCATTTCGGCCACGCGGTTGCACAGTTCGTTTACCACCACCAGCCGGTTGGCCTTGAACAGGGCCTCTTTGGCCATGGCGTGCATCTCTTCCTTGGCATAGGGATTGGCCGAGATGAAGGCGTCGGTGGCGTTGAGCTGTTCCACGGCCTGGCTGTAAGAAAGAGGGGCCATTTTGCGGGCGCCTTCGGATTCCGCCCGGCCGATCAGCGCACGGACCTCGCCGATGGTTTCCTCCTTGATGGCCCGGACTTCCAGTTCCCGGAACCGGTCGATCACCTTGTCGCGATTTTTCTGGGCATAGCTCACATTGTCGCGTTCGATGGCGCGGGTCAGGCCCAGGAAATCGTTTTCCACCCGCTGGTACTCTTTTTCGAAATTGATCGCCCCGGCGTTGCGGGCCATTTCCCGGGCCTTGATGGTTTCGGTCAAGGTGGTGCGCGATATGGCCGCGATCTCCCGTGCTTTTTCAAGGTGGGCGCGGGATTCAGCCACGGATGCCCGGATGTCGGCGATCTCGTTGCCGGCTTCCAGATCCTTGCGGGCACTGAAAAAAGCGCTTTCGGCCTTTTTAAACGTATCCGGAGCCAGGATGTTGAGCTGATCCATGCGGGCCTGGGAAATGTCGCTGCTGAGCCGATTGACCAGTTCCACCGGATTGTCCATGGCGGCAGCGGTTTTCTCGGCGGCGACTCCGCTTCCGGCAACCTGGGATTGAACGCAGCCGGCCGCCCCAAACGCGATCAACAGCAGGCCGATCATGGCCAGACGATTCAGTTTCGTATTCATTTTTTCCTCCTTGAAGGCAACGCCGATTTCTTCGGGATTGAAGCTGTGGAAATCGATGGTATCCACGATCGATTTTTATCGAAAATAATGCGCGTTTTATTCAATGATGTCAACAATTCGGCGGTTCGGACGCAGGGCAATCGCATTTAAACCGGGTATCGTATCCTTTTCCCCATCACCCTGCCCCTCAAGGTTGTTGACCCAAGCGAGCCATCGGTGTTGGTCCCGTTTGGATCGGGGATAATCACCGACCGCTGCCCGCCTTTCATGGTTCCTTACGCAATTCCAGGCCGGCGCACCCTCGCCCCTTGAGGGGAGAGGGCGGGGTGAGGGGTGATAAAATTCAGCGTTCTTGTAACAAAATAGTGGATATTGTCGATTGTTCCCCCTCATCCTGTCCTTCTCTCTCCAAAAGGAGAAGGAACGCACGCCGGTTGCTGCCGTGTTTTCTTGGGAACCTGTGCCGTTCCCGACGGAGCCCTCTCATACCCTGCAACTGCATGGGAAAGGCATTGCCTTTTATGCTACAACGGTTATGATGTTGATCCTTTGACTTCTTCCGGGGTTTACCATTGGCGACGCTCAACGAAAAAGTTGTCATCCGAATCCAGTATTTCCTCTATTTCGGGGCCATGGGGGTATTTTTACCCTATTTCAACCTCTACTGCCTCCACATCGGTTTCTCGGGGTTCCAGATCGGCAGCCTTTCCGCCGTGCGCGCCGCCGTACTGATTGTTTTTTCGCTGCTGTGGGGGCTGCTGGCGGATCGAAAGGGGCTCAGACGGCCCATTTACATCCTGTGCAGCTTTGCCAGCACGGCTTTATGGGCCCTGTTTCTCTTTACGACCGACTTTGTCTGGATGATCGCCATTACCGTGATCTACGGGGCTTTTTATGCGCCCATTATCAGTTTTCTCGAAGCCTTTGCCATGGATGTGCTGGGCAAAACCAAACGCCGCTATGGCCAGACCCGGGCCTGGGGGTCCGTGGCCTTCATTGCCGTGGTCATGGCGCTGGGGAAACTGATCGAAAACTACACCGTGAGCATCGTCATCGCCCTGATGCTGGTCCTGTCTGCGTCCCAGGCCCTGGCGTCCATCGCCATGCCCCGGATCGAGGGCCGGCGGCCGGCGCAGACCCACGATGCCAAAACGCTGTTTTCTTCCCATTCGGTGGTGTTTCTCGTTTGCGCCTTTCTCATGCTGGTGAGCCATGGCGCCTACTACGGGTTTTTCTCCATTCACCTGGCCCAGCTGGGACATGGCGGCAGCTTTATCGGCCTGTGCTGGGCACTGGCATCCACGGCGGAAGTGGTGGTGATGATCAATTCCGCCCGTCTGTTCGCCCGTCTGTCGTTCAAGCGGGTGCTGGTCATCTCCTTTGCGGCGGCCGTCGTTCGCTGGGCGATCTTGTATGTCGCCGAGTCCTCAATCCTCATTCTGGCCAGCCAACTGCTGCATGCGATCACCTACGGCGCCTTTCACATGGCCGGCATCCTGTACATGGACGAATTGGCCCCTGCCGAAGAGAAAACCCTGGGCCAGGCCTTGAACAATGCCGTTACCTATGGCCTGGGACTTACGGTGGGCTTCTTCGTCAGTGGCGCCCTGTATGAAACCGGCAGCAGCGCCGACCTATTTCTGGTTAGCGCCCTGATTGCCGCCGCCGGCGGGGCTTTGTTTTATGGGTTTCACCGTTTGGCGCCCGCCAGGTGAACGTAAAAGGCGATATGTTTGCGAGGGACCGGGATGGCGTTGGAGCGGCTTCCAGCCGCGATTCTGTGGATCGGTTGCAGCCGGAAGCCGCTTCTCAAGGAACGATCAAGCCGAACCGATAAGGTTTTCTAAAGGTCAATAGGAGGCCTCACCATGCCTACCGCCCAATGCCGCTGCCAGGCCTGCGGCCACACCTTTGTGCATCTCACATTCAAAGGCGATGACACGCCTGCGGTATGCCCCAAATGTAAAAGTCGGGAAATTGAATCCAAGGCGGATCAGGAGGGCTTCATGGCCGGTCCGGGTTTGGGCTCGCGCATCGCCGGCGCTCCCAAGGGACCTTCCTGAGCGGGATGAAGTTGGACGGCGGTCGGCCGTCCTGGGGCTCAACTGACAAGTAACCCATCCCAGATAGCATGGGAAAGTTAGGGATGGGAAAGTTAGGTCCATTGTTTCATTGGTATCTGTGTCGTAACCTAAAATCGCATGTCCCCAATTTTTCCCAAAGGTGTCCTTGACCGGGCGAAACGACGTGTCTGGCAAGTAATCCGCACTTTTTGGCTTTTAAGAAGACAGTTGATTGCACCTAAATTTGTATGTTATTATGTACAAAATAAATACCAATAGAGGTGCAAAATGCAAAAGCTCAAAATCGATCAAGACATCAGGTCAATGTCGGAAGTCAGAAATGCCATGGCTTCTTACATCAAACAAGTCCATGAAACCAAACGCCCAGTTGTAATTACGCAGCATGGTAAGGGTGTGGCTGTACTTTTGGGGGCAAGTGAGTTTGAAGCTATGCAAGAAAAAATTGACCTTCTTTCAGATGTTCAAACTTCTCTCAATCAACTGGCAAAAGGAGAAGGAATCTCCCACCAAGAGGCAAAAGCCAAATTATTGAAGCGAATCCCCAAATGAAAATCGTGTGGTCTCCCCTTGCTCTTGAAAGGGCCTCAGAAATAGTTGATTACATTTCGCAAGATAAACCTTTAGCAGCAGACAATTGGATTCATACAATGTTTTCAAAAGTTGACCGGCTTCGAGCGAATCCGGAACTTGGACGGATTGTCCCTGAAATTAATGAACATCAGTTTAGGGAGTTAATTTACGGAAACTATCGAATCATCTATCACATCGGAATAAAACAAATTTCTATACTTACGATTCGACATGGAAAACAGATATTGCCAATTGATGAAATCAAGGCATAACGCCTGTCCGGACGGCCGCACCAAGTTGAAATTCCGCATTGTTTGCCTGCTGGTGAGCAGGGCATTGGGCCGCTAAAGGAGGAAAGACAAATGAGAATTGTTCTCTGTATCTTAAGCCTTGTTTTGGCTGCCGGGCTGGGAAATGGATCGCCGGGAAATGCATCGGAGTGGGAATGCCCGCAGCAAATTGAAACAGAACAGACCCTGGAAAGCGTTCCGGGTTCCTGGGCGGCAGGTAAGTCTCAATATCCTTCTACGTTAAAGATCGTCTACATCTACGACGGCCCGCCAGAGCAACTGGCCGTGTTGGCCGCAAGCAACAAGGGATCCAACGATAATTTTTACCTATATACTCTCGATAAGGAAAATCCCCGGCAATACTGGATAGCGTGTGTTTACAGAAACACGCATTTGATGCTCTCAAAGCCGTTGCCCAAAGGACTGAAATCCTGCAAGGTAACCCATGACAACAAGATTTACTGTGAATGATGGATGGCCCATTTTTTACGGCTTTAGTTCAGAGAGAATAAAGAATCGAAGGATTGGCAAAACAGGACGGGGAAATCCATTGAGTTCCAATTCGGCCCTTAGGGTTCTCGAACTTGCAATGTAGTATTCTTCGATGCAGATTTTATAAGTTTTTTATCAAATGTTACGAATGCCTCTGCGCCTTTTGATTGAGCCAAATGAAGGGCATCGGCAAAATCCATCCCACCCCGGTGCCATTCAATAGCATTGAAAATTACAGATGGCTCCTCTAACTCGACATTTGATAATCCAAGTAGAGACTGGAAGGCTGTGGTAATATCAGGCTGTTTAAAATGGTAAGCATATCTTAGAACCCACTCAGATTCAAGTAATACAGTTGTCGGTATTAAAATATTTTCTTTTGAAAACAGATACTTTGCTGCTTCGAATTGTAATTGGTCGTCTCCGGTAAGCAACCGAACAATGACGTTGGTGTCTACCGAAATCATTTTTTCTGCTCCAAAGCCCCTTTTTTGATCGCTTCATTCATTTGATCAATAGAAACTGGTTTACCTTTATATTTTAATATTCCAGCGACTTGATCAAGTTTGGTACTTTTAAAAGGGCGTGCGGGTTTTAATAAAATCCCATTGCCTGTATCGATTACGGTTAAAGTTTGGCCAATATCCCAGTTGTAACGGTTCCTCAAATATTTCGGTATGATAACTTGTCCTTTGCTGGATAGTTTGGTCGTTTGCATGGCAACCTCCAGGCGCGATGTAAGAAATATGTAAGAAAGATACGCCCATAGTCGAAAAAGGTCAATGATATATTTCCCATGCTTTTATCAAACGGCCATATAGACTCCCCGTCCGATCCTACGAACCTTTCCAGATCTGAATAGACGGAAGACAATATTGCGCAGCTTTTTCTCTTCGAAACCCGATTGGGTTTTGAGGGCGGGAACGGTAATGCCGTCGGGATGGGACTCGATGATTTCGAGAACGGCTGCGGTCGCATTGGCCGAATGCTTCCCGCGGCGTCTGGCTGGCGGTCCATACAGGCCGCGGGAAATCCGCCGGATTTTTCCGGTTTTCATCAAACGCGCGATAACCGGACGAACGGCAGCCGGAGATAGGCCGGTCGCTTCGGCGACTTGAGGGGGTCGGATGCCTTCGGAGGCGGCCTTGATAACGCTTAAAACGGCCTTCCCGCGATCTCCGGGGGCCACCGGTTCCGGTCTATTTTTCTTCGTTGTCCGCATCTTTTGGGCCGCCGGTTCAGGTGATGCCTCGGACGCCGCTTTTTCGAAATCGGGCATCGTATCCATGTCGATGCCGAAAACCGCGCCAAGATCCTCTTCGGCAACCATCGGTGGGGTGCTCTCTTCGGCTTGCCGGATGTATTTCACCGCGGCGTCATCGACGGTTTTGGCAATCAGGTCGTCCAGGTTGGCCTTGCGCAGAACGAAAAACAGTGACGGATCCTCGTCCAACCGTGCACCGATACCGTAGAGCACGGCGGCCACATGCTTGCACATGGTTGCCCAATCCGGACAACTGCACGAAAATTGGATTTCTTTTGGGCTGGGGAAAAGGCCATGGCCCTTTTGCATGAAAAGATGAGAAAGATCCCGGGGGAATTTTCCGTCCAGAAGATCCTGCAGCGAATCTAACCGGTCGGCACAGGCGGCGGTGATCTGTTTCCAGTTGGATTTTTTAAGGGCCTGTATCCCTATTTCGACCGAATAGGGTTTGTTTGCCGATCCCTGCACCAGGGCTTTGACCGATCCGGGCCGGATGCCAAGGTCGAGGACCGCCATATGGCGCACGTAACTGCGTCCGCGCCCAATGCGGTTGCTGTAATCGGCATAGCGTTCGAGATTTTCGTTCCAGGACTTGCCCCACCAGGTTTTAGCCAGGCTGTGACCTTCGAGGATGACCGGCGCGAGGCCCGGGTTTTTCTTTTTCAACTGGCGGATTTTTTTCTCGGCCCGCGCCCTTTTTTCGGCGACGGAGACATAGCGGGGAAATCTGAAATAGCTCATTGCGATTATCGTCCTATCGTTCGGGCAGCGACAAGCGGAACATATCCATGACCTTCTCGTTGTCCATCTCCGTGATCCAGTCCTCGCTGCCGGCGGCAATGACATCTTTCGACAACTGCTGTTTGTCTTCGATCATCGAATCGATTCTTTCCTCGATCGTGCCGTTGGCGATAAACTTGTGGACGAGCACTTTCTTTTTCTGGCCGATGCGAAAGGCCCGGTCGGTGGCCTGGTTTTCGACCGCCGGATTCCACCAGCGGTCGAAATGAATTACATGGTTGGCTTGGGTCAGATTCAATCCCACGCCTCCGGCTTTGAGGGAGAGCACCATGAAAGGCACGTAGTTTTCTCCCTGAAATTTGTCGATCACCGCTTTTCTTTTTTTTACCGGAACGCCTCCGTGCAGAAACACGCCCTGACGATGAAAAATCTCTGCCAGAAAAAGGCAAAGCGGGTCAATGATTTCCTTGAATTGGGTAAAAACGAGGACGCGCTCTCTTTTTTCGCGAATGGTGCGGCAGACTTCGCGCAGCCGGCCGAACTTGCCGGATTCCGCTTCTCCATAGCCGTTGCCGCCCAGGTACTGATCCGGATGGTTGCACAGCTGCTTGAATTTCACCAGGGCGGACAGAATCAACCCCTTGCGCTGCATGCCGTCTTTTTCCTCAAGGGTTTTCGCCAGATTGTCTACCAGTTGCTTGTAAAGCACGACCTGCTTGGCGGACAGATCGGTGTAGGTTTTCATCTCCACCTTGGCCGGAAGGTCCCGGATCACCTGTTTGTCGGTCTTCAGCCGTCTGAGAATATAGGGGCGGATCAATTGGCGCAGGATGCCGTAGCGGGAGCGGTTCCGGTCCAGCGTTTTGGCAAAACGCTTGAACTCCGCTGCGGACCCCAGCAGTCCCGGATTGATGAAATCGAACAGGGACCACAGGTCGGACAGGCGGTTTTCGATGGGTGTTCCCGTCAGAATCAGCCGGTTTTGGGTGTTATATTGTTTGAGGGTGCGGGTCTGTTTGGTTCCCGGATTCTTGATGGCCTGGGCCTCGTCCAGGATCAGGTAATACCATGCGTGGTTTTTTAAAAAATCGTAGCGGCCCGCCAGGGCATAGGTCGTGATGACGAGGTCGTTTTTTTTGATCAGGCTTGCGTCCGCCCGGTCCAATTCTCCTTTGGGGTGCATGCCGGGATGGGCGACGAGAAAATTCAGGTTCGGGTAGAAACGGTTGATTTCCGCAATCCAGTTGGACAAAAGGGATGCGGGGATCACCAGCAAACTGGCCGGCCTTGCAGCCTCGGAGCGATTTTTCGCCCCATAGATCCAATTCAAAAGAGCCAACACCTGGATGGTTTTACCCAGCCCCATATCGTCGGCCAGGCAGGCGCCCAGGCGAAGGGATTGCAGCAAACCGAGCCAGTTCAATCCAACCTGCTGGTAGTCGCGCAACGTGGCCTTGAAGGCTTTGCCCGGCCGAAGGGATTTGATGGCCTGCGGTTTTCGCAGTTGGTCAATTACCTTGGACAGCCATTGGCCATGGGACACGGAGAGTATTTCCGGCCCGGCCGCCTCTCTACCCAGCATTTTTTCCGGATTCATCTGCAGCCGCATGGCATCCAGCCAGGAGAGCCCGTCTATGGCCATTTTTTCGGCCTTTTCATGGGCCGTCAGAACCGCCTTAAGCTTTTCCGGGTCTACCGCCACCCATCGGTTCTTAATGAACGCCAGCCCTTCGGACTGATCCAGAAGCCGTTGAATCTCTTCTTCGGAAAGCGGTTCGCCGTCCAGCAGCAATCCGGCCTTGAACGACAACAGCGCGTCCATGCCCACGAAAGACGGTTTTTGGGCGCCGAACTGCAGGTCGAGGGAGATCCGCGGGGCACCGGTTTTCCACCAGTTGGGGATCCGGCAGAGAATGCCGGCCGCTTCGAAGACGGGGATATCCTTTAAAAAGCGATAGGCCTGTTCGGAAGACCAGGCCAGGGGCTGAAAAATGCCTCCGGAGGAAAGCATCTGTTCCAGAACGGTCGATGTTTTGGCCGCCTCATGAACGGTGGCCAGAAGCTCCAGCAGTTTGGCCCGGTTGCCGGCAAACTCCTGAAGTGCATATTTCAGCGGTACATGTTTGGAGACGCCCTGCTTGTTCAGGCGGGTGGAATAGGTGGCCAGAAAGGCAAAGGGATTGGCGGCGTCCTTGTTTTCCACCAGATGGAAAAAGATGCGGCCCACCAGATGGGACTTGGGGCTGTATTGTCTGACGAAATCGGCCACCGTTCCGTCGTGGCCTTGGATGGCGGATCGCCAGGCGCCATGCAGCCGGTCCCAGAACCGCACCAGCAGGTCCGCACTCAAATAGTCCAGCCCGGTCATCATGGGTGCGCGGTCCAACCAGCCTTCGATATCGTCCGCCGCGAATTCCAGATCGATTTTGTCGCGCAGGTCTTCGAGGTCCGGGGTGCCGATCAGTTGACGGGAGAACCGCGCTGCCAGTTCTCGCCAATAAGAAACTGAAGGGGAAAGAGGGATCTTTTTATCGGCAAAACCGAGCTTGAGCAGCCAACTGTCGCCGGCCGTTTCAAAGTGTCGATAAAGTTCTTCCTGGAGCAGCTGGCGGCTTTTACCGACGGCTTCTTCGGCCGGCTCCCATTCCAACTGCAACGCCCCTTCCGGCATGATGACGGCGATCAGGTTGGGCGCGTCGGTCTTGCGGGGCATCATTCCCCCTTGGCGGGAAAGAGCAGGTGACGCAGCCAGCCGAAGATGGTGTTGCCTTGCAGCATGGCCTGTTCCCAGGCCATGAACTCCCTGGCGAGGCGGGCCGGGTCGGAGAAAAACTCGGCGCGGGTGGTAAAGGTTTCCGCAGGGTTCAGTTGCTTGACCACCCGGGCCGGATTGCCGGCGGCCACGCAATTGGCCGGGACCGAATCTACCACGATGGCCCCGGCGCCCACGATGCTGTTCTCGCCAATGGTCACCCCTTTACAGATGATGGCGCTGTCCCCGATCCAGGCATTTTTTTCGATGGTCACCGGTTTGGCGTTTCCGAAGGAGAGGCGGTTGTAGATGCCGTGCCAGTCCGAGTCGGTGATGTAGGCCCCGTTGGCGATCATGCAGTTGTCGCCCACGGTGATGCCCGCGGCGCTGGAAATGCGCACCCCCGGACAGACCAGACAGTAGTTGCCGATGGTAATGTGGCCATCACCGGGCTTGTCCGGCCACACGGACAGACGGATCTTTTTGTCCGGCGTGGCGATGACGGTGGCGAAATTTCCGATGGTTATGGGGGCGCCGAACAACTCCACATGCCAGGGCCGCATAAAGGTGAATCCCCTGCCCAGGGCCTCCAACTGGGGGCGCAGGAAGTGGTTGGCGTAGAATTTTTGAAAATTGAGATAGGCTTTTTTTATTACGTAGGGGCGATGGTCTTTAATCATGACGGTAACAAGGTGTTTACCCGGGGTAACCGGCCTGCGCCCACCAGGCATGGCTGAACAGTTGGCCGGCGGGCGTCAGGTTGAACAATGCGTCGGCGGCCATGAGAACGACCGCATTGGTCCAGGCGATCTTCTCTTCGGGCCAGCGGGTCATGTCCGGGAACGTAAACCCGCACCAGAAGGAGCCGTCGTCGAACACATGCTCCGACAGCCAGCTGAAAACGATGTGGGCCTTTTCCATATCGCCCATTGCGGCCAGGGCCAGCACCAGTTCGGAGCTTTCCGCAATCGTCACCCAGGGGCGGTCGGAAACGCAGCGGACGCCCAGCCCTTCGACGACGAATTTCTTCCACTGCCGTTCGATGCGCCGGCCGGCGGCCTCTCCGGTAACCGCTCCGCACAGCACCGGGTAGAACCAGTCCATGGAAAAGCGGGATTTGGTCATGTTGAACAGGGCGGGGCGGTTGCGGATTGCATCGCCTAGACGGTCCAGGGCTTCGGCCCAGGGCAGGGTGGCCATGCCCAGTTCGGCGGCAATGGCAATGGCGCATTTCAGGCTCATGAAGATGGAACTGGAGCCGGTCAGCAGGGCCATGCGATCCACCTGGCCCTGGGGGCTGACGGCCCAATAAATTTCACCATGGGCGCTCTGGTGGCTGACCGCGAAGTCGACGGCCCGCCGGACGGTCTCCCACATGGTTTCCAGAAAAACGCGGTCTTTGGTGATCAGCCAGTAATGAAAGACGCCTACGGCGATGTAGGCGCTCATGTTGGTTTCCCGTGTGCGATCTTCCGCAGCGCCGCTGCGATAGGCGGCATACCAGCTTCCATCGGCCAGCTGGTTGGAACGCAGCCAGAAAAAGGCCTGACGGGCCTCTTCCATATATCCGCCGATTACCAGGCCCATGGCCGCCTCGACATGATCCCAGGGATCGGTTTTGTCCCCCCTGGACCAGGGAATTTCCCCGGAGGGCAGTTGGGTGGCGGCAATCAAACGGCATACGGCATCGATATCGACGGCCAGCTTGCGCTGCTGTTTGCAGATACTCACATTCATTGCGGCACGAAACTTTCTTAACTTTTCCAGAATCCAGGCACTTCCAGCAATCCGTTTTTGTACGTTGGAATATGCCCGGATGCAAGGAAAAACGCCAACTGGAACCTTCTTGACTTGGATCGGAAAACTCTCTATGAATCAAAATTTATCCCAAAAGACGTGCGTCCGTCGGCAGCTGGAAGGGTTTCATGCAGCCGGCTTTCGACGCTCAGGAAGACCCCCATGAAAGAGAAATTACGGCAAATGATCCTGGCGGCCGCATCCGCCGCCCACGCCAATGGCGTGCTGCCTTCATCCGAGTTTTGCGAGGTGGTGCTGGAAGAACCCAAGGCCGACAGCCACGGCGACCTGTCCACCAACATGGCCATGCAGATGGCAAAAACCCAGCGGATGGCGCCGCGCAAAATCGCCGAGGCCCTGATCGAACACCTGGACGACAGCCAGGGCATCCTCGACCATACGGAAATCGCCGGCCCGGGATTCATCAATTTTTTCATTCGACCGGCCGCCTGGCACCCCGTTCTGACCGCCATCCACGAACAGGACGATCAATACGGCCGCTGCAACCTGGGCCAGGGCAAGCGGATCCAGATCGAATTCGTCAGCTCCAATCCCACCGGTCCGCTGCACGTAGGCCACGGCCGCGGCGGCGCCGTTGGCGACAGCACGGCCAGTATCCTTTCCCTGTGCGGCTATGACGTGCAGCGGGAATATTATATCAACGACTCCGGCCGCCAGATCCAGACCTTGGGCATGTCGGTCTATCTGCGGGGCCGGGAGATTCTGGGCAAGACGGTGGAATTCCCGGAAACCTGTTACCAGGGCGATTATATCCGGGACCTGGCCCAGGAATTGATGGACCGGGACGGCCAAGCCGTTTTCGAAAAGGAGGAAGCCGAGGCCATCATGCCTTGTGCCCGGTTTGCCGCGGAAAAGATTACCGCCGGCATGCGGGCCGATCTGGTGGACTTCGGAATCGTTTTCGACCGCTGGTTTTCCGAGCAGAGCCTCTACGACGACGGCAAGGTGGACGCGGACATCCAATTCTTCAAGGAAAAGGGGCTGATCTACGAAAACGAGGGCGCCCTGTGGTTCAAGACCAGCGATTACGGCGACGAAAAAGACCGGGTGGTGGTGCGCAACAACGGCCAGACCACCTATTTCGCTTCGGACATCACTTACCACCGGGACAAGTTCGAGCGCGGCTTCGACACGGTAATCGACGTGTGGGGCGCCGACCACCATGGCTACATCCCCCGCATGAAGGCCGCCGTGGAGGCCTGCGGGTACGACCGCGACCAGTTCGGCGTCCTGCTGGTGCAGTTGGTCAACCTGCTGCGGGGCGGGCAGCCGGTGGCCATGTCCACCCGGGCCGGTGAATTCGTGACCCTTTCCGATGTGGTCAAGGAGGTTGGCCGGGATGCGGCCCGCTTCATTTTCCTGACCCGTCATTACGACAGCCCGCTGGATTTCGATCTGGAACTGGCCAAGCAGAAGACCAACGACAACCCGGTGTACTACGTTCAGTACGTGCATGCGCGCATCGCCAGCATTCACCGCAAAGCGGCAACCGACGGGCTGGATGTGGCCGGCTTCGATCCATCCGATCTCACCGCGCTGGAAACGCCCGAGGATGTCGCGTTGATCAAGGCCCTGGCCCGCTATCCCGAGGCGGTGGAAACGGCCGGCCGGTTCATGGAGCCCCATCGCATCACCTATTATTTGATGACCCTGGCTGCCGCTTTTCACACCTACTACAATCGGCATCGGGTCTTGTGTCCCGACGACCTTAAGGTGACCCGCGCCCGGCTTTATCTGATTACGGCTGTCCAGAAGGTGATTCGAAATGGGTTGGGGCTGTTAGGCGTATCGGCGCCGGATTCCATGTAGCCATTTCAAAAATGTCTTTGTGCCCAATATCTGCGTTGGTGCCGGTTTCCAATTCCTCGACAACCTTCAGGTTGCCTGCGGATTGGAACCCGACCCCGCCTTGATCTTGAACACAAATCCTATTTTTGTGTATTTTCGTTTAAGATGATCGGTTGTGCGACAAGACCGCAGGCACCGATAAAGAACAATCGTCAAGGAAGGTTTCTGTTGTGACCAAGGCCGCCGAGTCCAAGCAACCCATCGCCTGGGGGCGATACCTGCTGGTTTTCTTTGTTGCCGCCTGGATGTTTGTTCTCGGCGTTCTGGTCGGCCGGGGGACCGCGCCGGTGACCTTCGACACCCAGGCGCTGCAAAAAGAGCTGGCGGATCTTCGCAACGCCATGATGCAGAAAGAGCAGGAGGCGGTCGAAAAAGCCGTCCGTGGGGAAGACGAACAGGCGCCCCTGGAGTTTTACGAAGCCCTGAAATCCGACGAGTCGGACACGGATGTGGCCATGCCGGTTCCACAAACCGCCCCCGCGGCGCCATCTCCCGCTCCTCAGGAAACTGCCGAAGACGGAACGCCGCCCCATAAAAAGCGGGCTGCGTTGATGCCCAAGGGGGAGCGCGCCGTCAAATCGCCGACGCCCGTTCAACCCCGGGAAACGAAGGTCCCGCCAGCGGCCACGGGGGTGTTGACGATTCAGGTAGCGTCCCTGAAAGACGGAGCGGCTGCCGAGCAGATCGTTGCAAATCTGAAAAAGGACGGGTATCCTGCCTTTCTGGCCAGAAGCGTCATTCCCGGCAAAGGCCTCTGGTTCCGGGTGCGTGTGGGCAGCTATGCCAACCGCGAGCAGGCGGCCGCAGACATCGAGCGGTTGACCCGGGACGGGAAAAAACCCATGCTGGTCAACAATCAATAGAGGATCGTTTCTATGAAAATCACCAAAGAGGAAGTCCTGCATGTGGCCCAACTGGCCCGCCTGGATGTCGACGAAGCCGATATCGAACGGTTTGCCGGACAGATCGGCACCATTCTCGAATATGTGGACGCCCTGACAAAAGTGGAGACCACCGGTGTAACCGGCACCTCCCACGCCATTACGCTGACCAACGCATTCCGGGAAGATGAGGAGAAAGCGCAGCTGGCCCCTGAAGATGCCCTGGCCAATGCCCCGGAAAAGGATGACAGCGCCTTTATCGTGCCCAAAATTATTTGAGCGTCGCCCATTTTGTCCCATCGAGGCTGCGCTGGGCCGCGGCCCTGCAAGGAACCACGCCATGAAATTGCATGAATTGACCATCGAACAGGCCAGCGACCTGTTAAAGAAAAAAGAGATCTCTTCCGTTGAACTGACCCGCGCCGTTTTCGAGCGTATCGAGGCGGTGGACGGAAAAGTCGGTGCGTTTTTGACTCTGGACGAAAAAGGCGCCATGGAACAGGCTGCCGCCGCGGACCGGCGCCTGGCCGACGGAAACGGTGAGCCGCTTACCGGCATTCCGCTGGGCATCAAGGATCTGATGTGCACCAAGGGGCTGCGTACCACCTGCGCTTCGAAGATCCTGGAGAATTTCATTCCGCCTTACGATGCCACCGTAATTGCCAAGTTGAAGGCGGCTGGGGCGGTGATCGTGGGCAAGTTGAACATGGACGAGTTTGCTATGGGGTCAACCACCGAACACTCCGGTTTCCAGGTCACCCGCAACCCCTGGAATCTGGACCGCATCCCCGGCGGCTCCAGCGGCGGCTCGGCGGCGGCCGTTGCGGCGGACATGTGCCTGGGCGCGCTGGGATCCGATACCGGCGGCTCCATCCGGCAGCCGGCCTCGCACTGCGGGGTGGCGGGGATCAAGCCCACCTACGGCCGGGTTTCCCGCTTCGGCCTGGTGGCGTTCGCCTCTTCGCTGGACCAGATCGGCCCGCTGGGCAAGACCGTGACGGACTGCGCCATCATGCTGGACGCCATCGCCGGTTACGATCCCAACGATTCCACCTCGGTTCCCGAACCGGTGCCGGGGTTTGCCGACATCGATATCGACGGACTTGGCGGCGTGACCATCGGCATCCCCAGGGAATACACCTCAGCCCGGGGGTTGGATCCCCAGGTGGGGGCGGCCGTAAAGCAGGCGGTGAAAACCATCGAATCGCTGGGCGCGCGCTGCATCGAGGTCTCCCTGCCCCATACCGACCATGCCGTGTCCGCCTACTACGTGATCGCTCCCAGCGAAGCCAGCTCCAATTTGGCCCGCTATGACGGCGTCAAATACGGATTCCGGGACAAAGAACAGACCGATCTGTTGCAGATGTACCGCAGCACCCGCTCCCGGGGATTCGGACCGGAAGTCCAGCGGCGGATCATCCTGGGCACCTATGCCCTTTCCGCCGGCTATTACGACGCCTATTACGGCAAGGCATCCCAGGTGCGAACCTTGATCAAAAACGATTTCGATACCGCTTTCGCCTCCTGCGACGCCGTCGTTTCCCCGGTGGCCCCGACCCCGGCTTACGGCATCGGCGAAACCCTCGACGACCCGCTGGCCATGTATCTGTCGGACGTTTTCACCCTTTCCGCCAACCTGGCCGGCATTCCCGGAATTTCGGTACCCTGCGGCTTCTCCGACGACGGTATGCCTATCGGTCTGCAGATCATGGGACGGCATTTCAACGAAGCCGTCCTGTTCAAGATTGCCCGGCAGCTGGAAGCCAAGCTTTCCATCAACACGCGCAAACCCAACCTGGAGTGAATCCCCCATGACCACCATACAGCCCGAGGGCGAAAGCCTGAGAAAAGCCGTTCAGTGGATTTCCGAAGAGAAAAAGGCCGGTTCGACCCGGACGCATCAGCAGCTTCTGGAGGCGGCTGGCCTTAAATTCAACCTGAATCCTATGGAGGCGGAATACTTAGCGCGCAGTTTCAAGGATACGGCTTCGTAAAAAACCCGATATCGGCGTTACGCTCATCCTTCGTCGCTGCGGAGTATTCCTGATACGCCTCACTTCTCAGGATTCGCAAGCCTTGATCTCGGGTTTTTTACGAAGCCTTCTGAATTAAGAGAAATGTCAAAAATACGGGTCCTTCCGGAAAATCTGTCCAACAAGATCGCGGCCGGGGAAGTGGTGGAGCGGCCGGCCTCGGTGGTCAAAGAGTTGGTGGAAAACGCCATCGATGCCGGCAGCAGACGCATCCTGGTGGAGATCGAGCAGGGCGGGCGCAAACGCATCCGTGTGTCGGACAACGGAGACGGGATGGGCCGCGACGATGCCCTGCTCTGCCTGGAGCGGTACGCCACCAGCAAGATCTTGCGCGAACCGGATCTGTTTTCCATCCGGACCTTGGGCTTTCGGGGAGAGGCGCTTCCCAGCATCGCCTCGGTTTCCCGCTTTACCCTGATCACCCGGGAGAAAGACGCCGATGCAGGCACCCGGATCGAGGTGGCCGGAGGGCGAATCAACAGCGTATCCGACGCCGGCGCACCGGCCGGCACCATGGTCAGCGTCGCCAACCTTTTCTACAACACCCCTGCCCGACGCAAGTTCCTGAAAAGCATCAACACGGAAATGGGCCACATCGCAGATACCATCGCCAGCATGGCCTTGTGCCGACCCTCCATACAATTCCGGCTCGACCATAACAATCGCACGGTGAAAAGCTGGGCCGCAGCCGCAGCGCCCGTAGATCGCGTGGCCGACGTGTTGGGCAGCGGGGTCAAAAAAGACCTGCATCCCGTGGAGCGCGAAACCGACGATGTCCGGATCGGCGGGTGGATTGCCGCGGCCCGGATGAACCGATCCACGGCTCGGGGCATCTATCTGTTCGTCAACGGTCGCTGGATCAAGGATCGGGTCGTCCAGCACGCGCTTTTCGCCGGATACAGCGGCCGGCTGATGAAGGGGCAGTATCCGGTGGCCGTGCTGTTTTTAACGGTGCCCTTCGATCAGGTGGATGTCAACGTTCACCCCACCAAACACGAAGTTCGCTTCATCCGGCAGAAAAGCGTCCATGACACGGTCCGCGACGCCGTTGCCGAAACCCTGCGCCAATCCGATCCTACCCGGCGGCAGGCTCCCGCGGCAGCCGCTTCCTTTCCCGCTGCAAGGCAGAACGCCGTGGCGGAACCCCGGAGCGAATATCGCACCGCGCCGCAATCCGGGACCAGAGACAAGCCGCCTGTCTTTCGGGGTCCGGTGCAACCGAAGCCGCCTGTTGCCGAAGGACACAAACCGGCCGGTGCTATACCGGAACCGCAGCCACCCGCCAGCGAAAGACCGGCGCAGCCGGCCTTGCCTCCCGAAAAGCCGGCCCGGCAGGAATCCTTGTGGACCCGACCGTTTTTTTCCGGCCTGACGGTCATCGGCCAGGCCAAAGGCACCTACATTATCTGCGAATCCGACCAGGGCCTGCTGTTGATCGACCAGCATGCGGCCCATGAACGCATCGTTTTCGAACAGCTCAAACGCCAGACTGCCGAGCGAAGGCCGGCATCCCAGCGGCTGCTGCTGCCCGAAACCGTCGATCTGGGGTTTCGTGAAGCCCAGATCCTGAATAAACTGGCCCCGGAGTTGGACCGCTACGGATTGGAAATCGAGCCGTTTGGCGGCAATACCTTCGTGGTCAAGGCAGTCCCCACTTTGCTGGACAGCAGTGAGATGCCCGCCATGATCACCCGGCTGGTCGAAAAAACGGCCGAGATCGGCGTATCGGTGGATATGGAATCCATTCTGGACGGCTGCCTCATGGTCATGGCCTGCCACAATGCCGTCCGGGCCCACCAGCGACTCAGCGGGGAACAGATTAAGGCCATGCTCGAACAGTTGGATGCCTGCGAAAACCCCTCCCACTGCCCCCACGGAAGACCCATCTGGGTCCAGTGGACCGTCAAGGAGTTGGAGAAGCGGTTTCAGCGCATCGTCAATTGATGACGGATTTCAGACGGCTGCCTTGTTATCCAGCCGAAAAAGGCCTTTCACCGGCATCCCCCTTTGGATCGGACAGCGATCCTTTCCCGGCCGGCTTGGGTTTTGTGCTGCGATTGTAATTTGCCGTCATCGAGTTGACCAAAAGTGCACACGATTTTTTTAAAGAATGGCTCTTGCGAAGGGCGATCCCCGAAATTTGATATTGTAAAATATTATATTTTTACGGTAGGTTATGCGTTTTATTTCGGGAGGATGCCCTGAAAAAGATGCGTTTTTCCGACTTAGGCATGTTATTTGCTATTATCTCCAGCAATTCAAACGGATGGCCGCACGGGGGGCCAACAGACGAAGTCTTGGAGAACACCATGGGTAAATGCAGTCGACGCGATTTTCTGAAGTTCGGAACCGGTTTGCTGGCGGGCTGCCTGGTTCCAGCCACCGCCTGGTCCGCACTGCCGCCGGACGACAGCCGCCGCACCCTGTCATTCTACAACACCCACACCGGCGAACGGCTCAACGTCTGCTACTATAGCAAAGGCGCCTATTGCCCCGACGCCCTGAAAAAGATCAATCACATTCTGCGGGATCACCGCACCGGCGACGTCCAGGCCATCGATCGCCGCCTGCTCGATCTGCTCTACACCGTCAACCAGCGCCTGGCGCCCGGTACGCCGTTTCACATCATTTCCGGCTACCGCTCTCCCAAGACCAACGCCCAACTGCGCAAGAACAGCAACGGCGTGGCCAAACGCAGCTTTCACATGCTCGGACAGGCCATTGACATCCGTCTGCCCGGATGCGATACCGGCAATCTGCGTAAAGCCTGCCTGGACTTAAAGCTTGGCGGCGTCGGCTACTATCCCAAGTCCGACTTCGTGCATGTGGACACCGGCGCCTTTCGCACCTGGAGAGGATAGGTTTTTCGAGCAGCGGTCCATTGACCGCAGGTTCCCCTGATTTTTAACAAAAAACCCGGTCTCCCATTGATTTTTTGGGAGGCCGGGTTTTTTAATTAACTGGCGGAGAGAGAGGGATTCGAACCCTCGGTGGAAGTTTCCCCCCACACTCGCTTAGCAGGCGAGCGCCTTCAGCCGGCTCGGCCATCTCTCCAGCAAGGTCGTCAGAATCACTTGGCGTGATGGCGGAGGGAGTAGGATTCGAACCCACGGAGCTTTCGCTCAACGGTTTTCAAGACCGCCGCCTTAAACCACTCGGCCATCCCTCCACTTGGGATAAGGCGACCCACTACCATTTTGAGCCGTCAGCGTCAATCCCTTAAATGACTGTTGACATCAAAGATGTTTTATGATGTTCCTCCGTGCACAAAAAATATACGGCGATTTTTCGCCTCCGGAGGAAGACGCAGATGAAACAGAAATACGTGGTCCTGTTGGACAATGGGAACGAGAAACTCTCCATCCAGGAATACGCCGAACTGGACAAGGAGATGCTCTCCCTTCTTTGTGAAGAAACTTATGATGTCCCGGCAATCAAAGCCGCCATGGACAGGGATCGCAGCGCATTGATCCAGGCCCTGCGCACCAACAATATGTATCCGCCGGGGGCTTATACCGAACGTATCGCCGATGCTGTAATCGAGATATTCCAGCCCGGCGCCAACACGTCGGCCGAGCTTTTCTTCGAGGAACGGGAAATGTTCGATGCGGACGATGAGGAAGCGCTGGAAGATGTCGGAATCGAAGACGATGAAGATGAAGACATGGATGTGGACGATCTGCTCGAAGACGATGACATGGATGACGGTTTCGAAGAGAAAGGCATTATCAAGAACCTGAAAAAAAACATTACCATATCCGACGAAGATGACGACATGGATGACGTCTGATCCCGGCAGCCGTGGCGGAAAGCCGACGCGCCCGATTTGTTCCTGCGGGCGCTTTGCCAACCATCTTCGGCAGCGGTTGCCGAATTTCTCCCCCCTTGGAGCCCAACCCGCCTGAACAATAGCCAATAAACCCCTTTTACCCTTGACTTGATGCGGGGCTTCCACTAAAAGTCCTAAATACCGTTTATTTTTTCTTTTGTTATTGAATTGAAAGCAGTTCAGCGTTACCGAATGCCAACGACTGTGCATTTATGCCTGCGAAGAACCGGGCGGCTAATCGGATGGCAGTAATCGCTGTTGAACGGATCCGACAATTGAGCGAATTGCGAAACGCAGTGAACGTTGCTTTAACAAACAATTCGAACCTATCGCGATCTGGAAGAACCGGTGCAACCATGACGACGCCGATAACGGCCACTGCCGATCGGCTGAGTTGTGTATGAACCGGTTTCCTTTTTTTGTTCCACAATTATCCATAACCAGCATCAGGAGGTGCCAATGGACAAGGAAAGATCATTTTACGAAAGGCTGAAGGAGAAAGGCGTCTCACGAAGAGATTTCATGAAGTACTGCACGGCCCTGACGGCAACTATGGGGCTGTCCGCCGCCTATGTGCCCAAGGTGGCCGAGGTCTTCGCCGCTCCGGCTCAGCGCCCACCCGTAATCTGGCTGCATTTTGCCGAATGCACCGGATGTTCTGAAGCCCTGCTTCGTACCCAGTATCCCTACATCGACGAGTTGGTCCTGGAAGTGCTTTCCGTGGAATACCACGAAACCATCATGGCCGCCGCCGGCCATCAGGCCGAGGAGCAGTTGCAGCACGCCGTCGAGAAATACAACGGCAAATTCATCTGCGTCGTCGAAGGCTCCGTGGCCACCAAGTACAACGGTGGGTACGGCAAGGTCGCCGGCCGTTCGTTCCTGGAAATCGCCAAGGAGGTTTGTCCCAAGGCCGCCGCCGTGATCGCTCTGGGTACCTGTGCCTCCTATGGTGGCATTCCCGCCGCCGCTCCCAACCCCGGCGGGTACAAAGGCGTCGGCGAGGCCATCGGCATCAAGACCCTCAACATCCCCGGCTGTCCGCCCAACCCCATCAACCTGGTGGGAACCGTGGTCAATTATCTCCTTCTGGGCAAGCTACCCGACCTGGACGAAAGCGGACGCCCCCTGTTTGCCTACGGCAAGACCATTCACGATCAGTGCCCCCGTCGCGCCCATTTCGAAAACGAAGAGTTCGTGGAGGAGTTCGGCAGCGAAGAAGCCGCCCTGGGATACTGCCTGTACAAGGTGGGCTGCCGCGGTCCGGAAACTTACAACAACTGCCCGATCGCCAAATTCAACGACGGTACCAGCTGGCCGGTGGAAGCGGGCCATCCCTGCATCGGCTGCAGCGAACCGGGCTTCTGGGACAAGATGACTCCGTTCTACGAAGAGATGTAAAACCGAGAACCGAACAATTCCTTTAACGAATAAGGGAGGACGATATAATGGGTAAACGCGTAGTTGTCGATCCGATTACCAGAATAGAAGGCCACCTTCGCATCGAGGTGGAAGTGGCCGGGGGGAAAGTTGTCAATGCATGGAGTTCGGGCCAGATGTTCCGCGGCATCGAACTGATTCTTCAAGGGCGCGATCCGAGGGATGCCCAACATTTCGTGCAGCGTTCCTGCGGCGTCTGTACCTATGTTCATGCTGTTTCGTCGGTGCGGGCCGTGGATGACGCCATTGGGCTCAAGATTCCCAAAAATGCCCGTATCATCCGCAATTTGCTCCACGGCGCCCAATACCAGCACGATCACCTGGTCCATTTTTATCATCTGCACGCCCTGGACTGGGTCGATATTGTCAGCGCCCTGAAGGCCGACCCCAAGAAGACCGCCGCCCTGGCGGACAACGTCAGCAACGCCCAGGTGGGCGGTGCCGCATATTACAGGCAGGTTCAGCAGCGCATCCAGACCTTCGTGGACAGCGGCCAGCTGGGACCCTTCTCCAACGCTTACTGGGGCCATCCGGCCTACAAGCTGCCGCCGGAGGCCAACCTGATGGCCGCTGCGCACTACATCGAGGCCCTGCGGCTGCAGGCCCGCGCAGCCCGTATGCACGCCATCTTCGGCGGCAAGAACCCCCATCCCCAGTCCCTGGTCGTGGGCGGCGTCACCAGCGTGGCCGACTTGACCCCGGACCGCATCGCCGAGTTTCTCTACATCACCAAAGAAACCCAGGACTTCATCAAAAACGTCTACATCCCGGATCTGCTGGCGGTCGCTTCCTTCTACAAGGACTGGGGCGCCATCGGCGGCACCACCAATTTCCTGGCCTACGGCGACTTCCCCCAGACGGAAGCCGAACCGGACAGCCTCTACTTGCCCCGAGGTGTGATCAAGAAACGGGATCTGGCCAACATCGATATGGCCTATGAAGAGAAGGTCACCGAAGAAGTCACCCGCGCCTGGTACGAAGACGGCCCGGCCCTGCATCCGTACAAGGGAGAGACCAAACCCCTGCAGGAAGATCCCAAATACCGTCCCGACGGCGGAAAATATACCTGGCTCAAGGCGCCGCGCTACGACGGCCTTTCCTGCGAAGTGGGGCCGCTGGCCCGCGTCCTGATCGCCTACGGCAAGGGCCACAAGGACATCAAACCGGTCGTGGACAGCACCCTTCAGACGCTAGGCGTTCCCGCCGGCGCGCTGTTCTCCACCCTGGGCAGAACCGCCGCCCGTGGGTTGGAAACCATTGCCATCGGCGACGCCATGCAGGGCTGGATCATGGAACTGGTGGAAAACATCAAGAACGGCGATACCAAGACCTACGAACCTTACGAAATGCCGGACAGCGCCATGGGTGTCGGGCTCAACGACGTACCCCGGGGCGCTTTGGGCCACTGGATCAAGATCGAGGACGGCAAGATCGGCAATTACCAGTATGTGGTTCCGTCCACCTGGAACTTTGGTCCCAGGGATCAACAGGGCCAGCTGGGGCCGGTGGAAGAGTCTCTTATCGGCACGCCCATCGCCGATGCCAAGCAGCCCCTGGAAGTGCTGCGGACCGTTCACTCCTTCGACCCCTGCATCGCCTGCGCCGTGCATGTGATCGATCCGGACTCCAACGAAGTGTATAAATTCAAAGTGGTGTAACGCACCGCGCTGAAAACCAAACCCCCTCCCGGAAGTCTTTTCGGGAGGGGGTTTTTTTATTGGGGAATCGGGTAAGGGCACGGCGCGCCGTGCCCTTACAGCTGCCGGTAAAAGGTGCGTCAGGCTTTTTCGTCGGACATGGCGATGGCATCCACCGGACACTCGGCGGAACAGAACCCGCAGGCGATGCAGTGGCGTTCGTTTTTCAGAAAGGGACGCCGAAGGGTTTCCCGGGTGCCGCGGTCCGCTCTCAAATCGATGCAGCTGGTGGGGCAGGCTTCCACGCAAATGGTGCAGGCCATGCAAAGAAAAGGATCGAACACCGGTTTGGGCCAGCGGGAGCGGATGCGGATGCGTTCACACACGTTGCCATCGATGTCCTTCACGCTTCCGTGGGGGCAGATGCGCCCGCAGGCTCCGCAGTCGATGCAGACGGAAGGGTCGATGCGATGAAGCTTTTTGCTTTTTCCCGTTATGGCGTCCACCGGGCAGATGCGTTTGCACACCCCGCAGCCCACACAGAGATGGGTGATTTCGTAGGCCATGGCTACAGCGCCTCGTCTTCCAGCCCCAACCGGGCCAGGCAGGCCGCCGTGGGAACGCCGCTTTCCATATCGTATCCCATTTCCTGCCAGTAATAGCGCCGCAGCTTTTCCAGGGGCACCGTTCTCCCCTTGTTGGCGCCTTCTTTCTGGGGCGGGTCGCCCAGCACCCGCCGGCTGATGCGGATGTCCCTGGGCGAGACGCCCTGCTTGATGTTGAACAACTGCTTGACGGTCTGAATGCGGTGGCCGACCCGCATGTATGCTTCGGGGTCGGCGTCCCAGCCGGTGGCGACGTTGAGCCAGTCGAATACCGGGATGCGGTGGGCGCCCAGAAGAGCGCCGAACAGGCAGCATCCGGCCCCGTTGATCACGTTCATGTACTGGCTGCAGGCTGCCGCCATGACTGCTTTCTCGCGGCTCGCCCGATATTTGCTGCCCTTGAAATAGAGCAGGGAGGGATCGGGCAAATCCGGTATTTGCCGCCAGAGCTGGAACATTTCGTAGTACATGTAGGAGCCGATGGTGTGCCTTCCCGGCGTGGGTTCGACCACGTTATGAACGGCGAATCCGGGATCGAAGCGCCCATCATGCATGGCCAGTTCCTGGCCGCCGGCGTTGATGGCCATTTTGTCGGCCCCTTTGCCGATCTGCAGGGCGGCCCGTTTGACTCCGTCCGCCAGCAGATCACCGATCCCTTCGCGTTTGACCATTTTTTCCACCAGCTGAACGATGGCGTCGGTATTGCCCCAGGTCAGTTTGAGGCCGTCGGTCTCCTCGGTGGTCAGAAGGCCGGTTTCATAACATTCGATGGCAAAGGCCACCGTACCGCCCACCGAAATGGTATCCATGCCGGCGCGGTTGAGCAGTTCGTTGAGATAGTAGATGCTGTCCGCATCCTCGTTGAGGCACAACCCGCCCAGGGCGATGGTGGATTCATATTCGGGCCGGTGGACTTCAGTCTTGCCGTCGGGCGCCAGGTTGATGCCGCCGCAACCCAAGGGGCAGGAGTAGCAGAAGTATTTGGCCACCACCGGTTTGGTGAATTCGTCGGGATCGATGAGTTTGGACTGCTCCAGGCCGAAATCCCGGTTGGAGCCTTTCCAGTTCATGACCGGAGCATCGCCCGTCTCGATGGCCATCTGGTTCTGGTTCACGGTGCCCCATTTTTTCAGCATGATCTTGTAGAGCATGCCGTCCAGTTCCATCTGGGTGGGCAACAGCCGCATGAGGGTGCCCAGGTAGGCGGTCATGGTACCGTTTAAAAAAGGCGGCTGAAAAGCGACGTGTTCGTTGCATTTCAGGCTGAGGGCCTTCATTTGCTTCCGGTCGTAAACCTTGACCCGGTGGGCGCCGCACAGGACCACCGCTTTGAGCTTTTTGGCCCCCATCACGGCCCCTAACCCGCTGCGGGCCGCCAGCCGTCCGCCGTGGTTCACGATGCCGGAAATCAGGGATCGCCGCTCCCCGGCCATGCCGATGCAGGCCACCCGGGCCCGCTGTTTTTTCCCGTGGGCCTTGATCAGGATCCGTTCCGTTTCGATGGCGTCCTTGCCCCACAGGTGGCTGGCATCGCGCAGTTCGGCTTTGCGGGTGTCGGCATAGAAGTAGACGGGCCGCTCACTTTGTCCGGTGAAAAAGATGCCATCGAAGCCGCATCCCTTGATGCCGGGGGACAGGTTGCCGCCGCAATTGGCATCCCCCCAGGTACCGGTAAGGGGGCTTTTGCCCACCACCATCCAGCGCCCGGTGAACAGGGAGCCGCTGCCGGTTAAAACCCCGGACACAAACCCCAGGACATTGTCCGGGCCTAAAGGATCGGCCCGGTCGGGAATGCGATGGTACAGCAGCCAGGAGGCCAGTCCGGTGCCGGATAAAAACCGGCTGTAAATTTTATCGGGGATGCGTTCGGTGGAAAGAACGCCGGTGCTCAGGTTGACCCACAGCACCTTTCCCATATATGAACGATCCATGGACGCCTCCTGAAACGGTGGCGGATTCGGTTGATCGGCATTGGGGTTTACTATTCCATCTTTTGAGCGTATTTTCAATAACGGTTCCAAAGTTGCAGGAGGTGACGGCCATGTACGTTCAACCCCCACATTGTCAGCAATTTATCCGTAGAGCTATTAGATGGGCGGTGTTGTCGGTCATTCTTTCGATTTTGTGCGCAGGGTCCGCACCCCCCGTCTTGGCAATGCAGGGACTGCTGGGCAGCCTTTGCATCACCGACGAAAGCGGGCAGCGGATCTACGGCCAATATCTTTCCGTTTTTCTGACCAGCCAGGAGATCCCGGTCCCCCAGGTTTCGGGTCTGGAAGAGATGGAAACCCATCGACGCCTGGACCGCATCAATCAGATGCACCTCGATTTTTACAAGCAGTTCGCTCAGCATCGCAACCAACCCGGCTATCTGATCGCCCATACGGAGTCCTCGGATACCGGAAATTTCGCCTTTCTGGACGTTCCTGTCGGCAACTACTATGTTGTGGTGATGTTTCCGGCCATGATCGGCGGCTACAAGGTCGCCTGGCAGCAGCCGGTTTCCGTGATCGCCGGCCGAATGGGTTACGTTTCCCTGGATATCAAAAATCTGGCGATTCCCGCGGACAGAAGGGATTTTTACCATTGAGATGCCTTGAACCCGTATCCATTTAGTGCTACCTATACAACTTGCCTTCAGGCCAGGCATCGGCTTGAAAAGAAAAACAACCGCAGCGAAAAGACCGGGGATATGAATTCTGAACATGTCATGATTCTGGGCGTCGGCAATATTCTTCTCAGCGACGAGGGTTTCGGCATCCGGGTGGTGGAGGCGCTGGAAGAACGCTACGATTTTCCGGACAATGTGTCGGTGATCGACGGCGGCGTTCTGGGGATCAACCTGATGGGCATCATATCCGAAGCCGATCAGCTCATCGTTGTGGACGTCATTCGCAACGGCGGCCAGCCCGGCGACCTGTACCGCATCGACGGCGAGGCGATTCCCGAGCGCATCCGGGCAAAAAATTCGCTGCATCAGATCGATTTTCTCGAATCCCTGACCCTTTGCCAGGCGCTGGACAAGGTGCCGGAAACGGTCATCGTCGGCATCGAGCCCAAGGATATCGAAACGTTGTCTGTGGATCTGACCGCGGCAACGGCGGACCGCATCGATGATGTGATCCAGATGGTGCTCACTGAACTGGACCGGTTGGAAGTGGTCTACACGGAAAAAGAGGGAGCCTGAAACCCATGTGCCTTGCCATTCCATCCAAAATCGTCGAAATTGAAGGCGGCATGGCCACCATCGACGTGGAAGGTGTCCAGCGCTCGGCCAGCCTGATGCTGCTGGAGGATGCGGCCGTGGGCGATTTCGTGATCGTCCACGCCGGATTTGCCATCCAGAAGCTGGACGCGGCGGCAGCGGCCGAATCCATCCGGCTGCTGCGGGAAGCCGCGGCGATGGTTGACGATATGGACCCGGATCAAGGCTGAGCACCCCATCGGGCCATGACGGCGGCAACTTCGGCAAAACGCCTGGAAATCAACGGCATCGTCCAAGGTGTGGGATTTCGGCCCTTCATCTATCAGTTGGCCAACCACTACGGTCTGAAAGGGGAGGTGGCCAACACCGCCACGGGTGTAACCCTGATCCTGGAAGGCCCGCCCGACCGTATCCGGCAGTTCACCGACGATCTTCCCCATCGCAAGCCGCCATTGGCGCACATCGTCGAAATTACCGAAAAGCCCCAAGCCATAACGGGGTTTGACGCTTTTTCCATCGTCAAGAGCCGGGCCAGCGCCACCCGGCAGACTCTGATCTCTCCGGATGTGCGGGTCTGCGACGACTGCCTGGCCGAGATGCGTGATCCCAACGACCGCCGCTTCCGGTATCCTTTTATCAACTGCACCAACTGCGGCCCCCGTTACACCATCATCGACGACATTCCCTACGACCGGCCCAAAACCAGCATGCGCCACTTCACCATGTGTCCGCAGTGCCAGGCCGAGTACGACGATCCCGACAACCGCCGGTTTCACGCCCAGCCCAACGCCTGTCCGGTTTGCGGTCCCCGGGTGATCCTGTACGACGGTGAGGGGCGGTCGGTCGAAGCCGACGATCCCATCGTGGAAACAGCCAAACGAATCAAGGCGGGACGCATTGCGGCCGTTAAAGGGCTGGGCGGCTTCCATCTGGCCGTGGACGCCACCAATGCTCAGGCCGTGGAGCGGCTGCGCCGGCGCAAGCACCGGGAAGAAAAACCCCTGGCCCTGATGTGCGCCGATATGCAGCGCGTCCGGGCCATCGCCCAGGTGAATGAAGCGGAAGAAGAACTGCTTTGCTCCATCCAACGGCCCATCGTTCTGCTGGAAAAGAAAGCCGACACGCCCATCGCCGAAGCGGTTTCGCCCCGCAACCGCTATTTTGGCATCATGCTGCCCTATACCCCGTTGCATTACCTGCTGCTGGATGCCGGTTTCGACGCCCTGGTGATGACCAGCGCCAATTTGAGCGAAGAGCCCATCGCCATCGATAATGAAGAAGCCTTTGCCCGCCTGGCCGACATTGCCGACGACTACCTGATCCACGACCGGGACATCTATCTGCGCTCCGACGATTCCATCGTCCGGCACGCCGCCGGCCACATGCGGCCGATCCGCCGCTCCCGCGGGTATGTGCCCGTGCCGGTGTTTCTTAAAGATGAGGTGCTTCCCATTCTGGCCTGCGGGGCCGAGCTGAAAAGTACCGTCTGCCTCACCCGGGGTCGCCAGGCCTTTGTCAGCCAGCATATCGGCGACCTGGAAAACCAGGCCACGGACGATTTTTTCCGACTGACGGTGAACCATCTCAAGCGCATCCTGGACATCGAACCGAAGGCGGTGGCCTGCGACCTGCACCCGGATTACATGAGCACCCGCTACGCCAGGGAATTAGGAGATATTCCGCTGATCGAGGTGCAGCATCACCACGCCCACATTGCCGCCTGCCTGGCGGAAAACCAGACGGATGGACCGGTCATCGGACTGGCCTTCGACGGAACGGGCCTGGGGACCGACAACACCATCTGGGGGGGCGAGGTGCTGGTGGCGGACTGTCGCAGTTTCACCCGGGCGGCCCATCTGGCTCCCGTACCCATGCCCGGCAGTACCGCCGCCATCCGGGAGCCCTGGCGCATGGCCCTCAGCCACCTGCGGGCAGCCGATGTTGCGGCGGCCGATCATCCGGGGTTGTCTTTTTTAAAACCGATCGATACGCAGCAGATTGCGGTGCTCTTCCAGATGATGGACAAGGGCATCAACAGCCCGCTGACCTCCAGCCTGGGCCGGCTGTTCGACGCCGTTGCCGCCATGGTCGGTCTGCGCAACCAGGTGGCCTTTGAAGGCCAGGCGGCCATGGAACTGGAGATGATCGCCGACGACAGTGTCTCGGACGAGTACGATTTTGGCTGGGAGGAAACGGGCAGCGGTCCGATTCCGATCGATACAACTTCCATTATTAAAGGAGTGGTCGACGATTTGTTGGACGGCTGCACGCCGTCGACGATCAGTGCCCGTTTCCATAACACCCTGATCCGGCTTTTCCACGATCTGTGCTGCCACCTGCGAACGGCTGCGGGCATCGACCGGGTGGCCCTGAGCGGCGGCGTCTTTCAAAACAATCGCCTGCTGACCGGAATGGGCGCCGCGTTGGAGAAAAGCGGCTTCAACCTGCTCACCCACCGTCTGGTGCCGACCAACGACGGTGGGATTTCGCTGGGGCAGGCCGTGGTGGCGGCAGCGAAAATGGACGGCCATTAGAGAAAGGATTTGGACGGCGTTATCGGTCGTTGCGGTATTTCGAATACAGCTTCTTTCCTTTAGCCTTGCCAAATTCTTTCTCTTGAGGCCTTTAGAAACCATCGGAAGATCGAGTCTATGACAATCGACAACACCGCATTTCACGACCCTAAAATCGCCCGGCATCTGGTCCAGCGCATCAGCAGCGCGTGCCGGAAATCGGTTCGCTTCATGGAAGTCTGCGGCACCCACACCGTGTCCATCTTCAGAAGCGGCATCCGTTCCCTCTTGCCGGAAAGCATCAGCCTGTTGTCCGGCCCCGGCTGCCCGGTTTGCGTGACGGCGCAGGGGGAGATCGACGCCTTCATCGCCCTTGCCAGACAGCCGGACACCATCGTGGCCACCTTCGGCGATCTCATCCGGGTGCCGGGCAGCGGTTCCTCCCTGCAGCGAGAGAAGGCCGAAGGGGCCGATGTGCGCATCGTCTACTCGACCTTCGATGCGGTCAACCTGGCCAAGCAAAATCCGGACAAGCGGGTGGTTTTTCTGGGGGTGGGCTTCGAAACCACGGCCCCGACCGTTGCCGCCGCCATCCTGGCGGCCCACCAGGAGGGGTTGGACAACTTTTTCGTCATGTCGGCCCACAAGACCGTTCCCCCGGCGCTGGAGGCCCTGGCCGCGGGAGAGCTGAATATCGACGGATTTTTGCTGCCCGGTCATGTTTCCGTGATCATTGGTGTTGCGGCCTACCGGCCGTTTTTCGACGCTCACCGGGTACCCTGCGTCGTGGCCGGATTCGAGCCCAGCGATCTGCTCGAAAGCATCGCCATGCTGGTGGATCAGGTGGCATCCGGCCATCCGGCCCTGGAAAACGCCTATTCACGGGCCGTCTGCGATGCGGGCAATCCCAAAGCCATGGCGGTCATGAATGAGGTGTTTGCGGTGGCCGATGCCGATTGGCGGGGGCTGGGCACCATTGCGGCCAGCGGCCTGGCCATCCGCGAAACCTACGCCGCCTTCGATGCGGTCAGAAAGTTCGACATTCGTGTGGCGGCCAAGCCGGAACCTAAGGGGTGCGCCTGCGGCGAGATCCTGACCGGCGTGAAGATTCCTCCCCAGTGCCCGCTATACAAAACGGTTTGCAACCCCATGGCACCGGTGGGTCCCTGCATGGTCTCCAGTGAAGGAACCTGCGCGGCCTATTACCGCTACCATGGAGAGGAGTGATATGAAACCGGATAAAATTCTTCTGGACCATGGCAGCGGCGGCAAGATTTCCCACAGTCTCACCGCCGACTTGTTGCTGCCCGCTTTCGACAACCCGGCCCTGGCCATGCTGGACGATGGCGCCGATTTGAACGTTGCAGGCGGACGCATCGCATTTTCCACGGACACCTATGTGGTCGATCCCATTTTTTTCCCAGGCGGCGGCATCGGCGATCTGGCCATCAACGGCACGGTCAACGACGTGGCCATGTGCGGCGCCCGGCCGCTGTACCTGAGTGTGGGGATGATTATCGAAGAAGGGTTTCCCATGGCGGACCTGGAAAAGGTGATCCGTCAGATGGGGCAGGCCTCTAAATTGGCCGGTGTTACCGTGGTTACCGGCGATACCAAGGTGGTGCCCAAAGGCGCCGCGGACAAGATCTATATCAACACGGCCGGTATCGGTGTAATTCCCGAGCATGTTCATGTTTCGGGTAACAATGCCCGACCCGGAGACGCCGTGATACTCAGCGGCACCATGGCGGATCACGGCATGACGATCCTGACCCAGCGCGAGGGACTGGCCTTCGAATCCGGTGTGCAGAGCGATTCTGCCCCGTTGAATCACATGGTGGCCGATATCCTGGAAACCGGGTGCGACGTGCATGTGCTGCGTGATCCCACCCGGGGCGGGGTGGGGACCACCCTCAACGAAATTGCCCTGGCATCTAAAGTCGGCATCCGCATTTACGAAGAGCGGCTGCCGATCCGGCCCGAGGTAGCCGGGATCTGCGACCTGCTGGGGTTCGATCCCCTCTACGTGGCCAACGAGGGCAAGCTGCTGGCCTTTGTTCCCGCAGACCAGGCCGAAGCGGTGCTGGCCGTGATCCAAAAGTCCCCTTACGGCCGAGAGGCGTGCATCATCGGCGAAACGGTGGACGATCGTCCCGGCCGCGTTTTCATGAAAACCCGTATCGGCGGCGAGCGGATCGTGGATATGTTGACGGGGGAGCAACTGCCACGTATTTGCTGATGGCTTCGTTAAAAGCTTTCTCAGGCCACATTTCGCCAAGCATTCGAAAAGAGGGTTTGGATTCGTTGGAGCGGCTTCCAGCCGCGATTCTGTTATCAATTTACGAAGCCATCAGGGTTTATGTATGTTAACTTGTTTTCAGTTTGAATCTGTTCGCAAAATGCGTTTCGTTTTGGCAATGATGTTGGCCCTGGTGTGCACGGCCTGCCTGCCGCAAAAGGAAATGCGGCTGGCCGGGAAAACCATGGGCACCACCTATCACATCAAGGTGGTGGCCGGTTGGTTCACCTCGGAGGCCGATCTCCAGGCAAGCATCGACCAGCGTCTTGCCGAAATCAACCGCAGCATGTCCACCTACGATCCGGACAGCGAGATCAGTCGATTCAATCGGATCCGGGAAGCGGGTGCATCTTTCACTCCGTCCAGCGATTTCATGGCCGTACTGCGGGTTGCATCCGAATTGTACCGGCTGACCGAAGGCGCCTGGGACGGAACCCTGGATCCGCTGATAAACCTGTGGGGATTCGGCCGCAAGGGGCCGGCCGCATCCCTTCCGGATGACGACGCGATTCAAGCGGCCCTTTCCCACGTGGGCTTTGACCGCATCCGCATGGATGCATCGGGCGCCATCGCCAAGCAAGACCCGGCCGTGACCCTGGACCTGGCTTCCATTGCCAAGGGGTACGGGGTCGATGCCATCGCCCGGTTGCTGGCGGAAAGCGGGTTCAACGACTATCTCGTTGAGATCGGCGGCGAGGTCGTTGCGCAGGGGCGCCGCAGGGACGGCAACCCCTGGGTGGTGGGGATCAATCGACCGGACCAATCTGCCAGCGCAACGGACGTATACAAGGCGATTCCCCTGATCGACCGGGCCATGGCCACCAGCGGAGACTATCGCATTTTTTTTCGCAGCGGCGACCGGACATATTCCCATATTCTCGATCCGCGCACCGGCCGGCCGGTGGACAACGGGGTGGTGAGCGCCACGGTGGTGGCGGCCAACTGCACGGTAGCTGATGGCCTGGCCACGGCCCTGATGGTGATGGGTCCGCAAAAGGGGATTGACCTCGTCAATCGGCTGGAGGGGGTGGAATGCCTCATCGTGGTTCGACAGTCCGATGGCAGCTTCGTGGATCATCCCTCCCGGGGTTTCGTTATCCAATGAGCGTATCGACGAAGGGCTGCGGTTGGCGGCGACGTGGTTTTTGCGCTTGACAAATTTTTATGGGCTGAATAGTTATATTGTAGCTAAATAATAGCCAAAAATCTTGGCGATGCCCCGCTGATGGAAACTGCGGCCCACCGTAAAAATAAATGTAATCTCGACTGTTTGTACCAATTATAAAAACTTCTAAAAAAGGGCCGGGAGGCTCCTGCGCCATCCCCGGACCCGGAAACCCAAAGGAAGGTGAAACGTGGAAATAGCCGTACTGCTTAAACAGGTTCCGGCCACCGAGTCCCTGATCGAGATCGCCGACGGCGACACTGCCATCAAGGCTGAAGGGATCAACTGGGTGATGAATCCTTACGACGAACTGGCCGTAGAAGAGGCCCTTCAGATTCGTGACGCGGCCGGCGGATCGGTTACCGTTTTTACGCTGGGGCCGGAAAAGTCCGTGGAGTCTTTGCGCACCGCCCTGGCCATGGGAGCGGACACGGCCGTTCGAATCGATTCCGAGGGCCGGGCGTTAGACGGCCTGGGGACCGCCAAGGTGCTGGCCGGAGAGCTGAAAAAAGGCGCCTTCGACCTGATCGTTGCCGGGCATCGTGCCGTGGATGACGACAACTTCCAGGTGGGGCCGGCGGTCGCCGAGTTGATGAACATTCCCCACATTTCCATGGTAATCGACCAGGAGGTGGCCGACGGGAAGATCCGCTGCACCCGGACCGTGGACGGCGGGACCCTCGTTCTGGAAGCGGCCCTGCCGGTATTGATCACCACCCAGCGCGGGCTCAACGAACCACGTTATGCCAGCCTGCCGGGAATCATGAAAGCCAAGAAAAAACCCATCGACACCCGGCCGCTTTCGGAAACCGGAACCGATCCCGGAGATCCCCTGGTGACGACCGTTGCCATGCGCCTGCCTCCCCAGCGGACGGCCGGACGGATCATCGAGGGCGACACGGCGGCCGACAAGGCGGCGGCCCTGGTCAAAGCCTTGAGAGAAGAGGCCAAGGTCATCTGACGAAAGGCCCGAAAAAGGTTCATTGGAACGATTTCAGGTTCGCGTCAACCCAACCATGCCCGCAACGGCCGGGCCATCCATAATCAAGGGAGAACAATCATGCCAACAGGAATTCTGGCTGTTACCGAACAGGTAGACGGTGTATTTAAAAATATTTCGTTTGAAGCGATTTCCGCCGGGAAAAAACTCGGCGACGCTCTGGGCGGGCCGCTGACGGTCCTGGTCATGGGGTCCGAAGGCGAGGCCATTGCCGCACAGGCGGCCGAATACGGGGCCGACCGCATCCTGGTCGCCAACGATACAGACCTGAATGACGGCCTGTCCGACGCCTGCACCCAGGCCGTCGATCAGATCGTGGCCCAGTGCGATCCGGCCGTGATCGTGATCGGCGCCACTTCGCTGGGCAAGGACATTGCCGCCCGTCTTTCCGCCCGTCTCCAGGCGCCGCTGGCCATGGATTGCGTGGATGTGCGCGTGGATGGCGGTCAGGTCGTGGCCACCCGGCCCATGTATGGCGGCAAAGTGCTGGCCGATGTAAGTCTTGCCGGCAGCCCGGCCATTGTGGCTATTCGTCCCCGGGCCATGGAGGCCGTGGCGGCATCGGGAGCCGGTGAAGTGGAAACGGTGACGGTCAACCTGGAAGGCACCGTCTTGAACCTCGTTGAAAAAAATATGGAATCCGGCAAGATCGATCTGACCGAGGCCGATGTGGTGATCACCGGCGGCAGGGGCATGGGCGGCGAGGACTTTTGCGTGGTCGAGAACCTGGCACAAACCGTGGGCGGTGCCGTGGGTGCATCGCGCAGCGCCGTGGATGAAGGCTGGCGTCCGGTTTCCGATCAGGTGGGCCAGACCGGCAAAGTGGTGGCACCCAACCTGTACGTGGCCTGCGGCGTTTCCGGCGCCATTCAGCATCTGGCCGGCATGGCGTCGTCCCGGGTGGTGGTGGCCGTCAACAAGGATCCGGAGGCGCCGATCTTTTCCAAATGCGATTACGGCATTGTGGGAGATCTGTTCGAAGTCGTTCCGGCAATCACAGCGGAAATCGAAAAAATCAAAGGCTAACCGCCAGGAATTAAATTCAGGAATATTTCACACAAGGGCCGCCTGAAATATTCAGGTGGCCTTTTGACTTTTAACGGGGTTGCTGGTAGATGATTCCGATGCTGCAATGCCGCTATGATCTGAGAATCATAACGGTTTTATAGTCTTTTGCCAGAATCGGAAACCCCGTTGAATTCGACGCGTCTTTACATCGAAAGTCTGGGCTGTGCCCGCAACCAGGTGGACAGCGAAACCATGGCCGGCCAACTGCGACTGGCCGGCTGGTCCATGGTCCAGGATCCCGCCCGGGCGGACGTCATCGTGGTCAATACCTGCAGCTTTGTGGAATCGGCCATCAACGAGTCTATCGACACGATTCTCGAACTGGCCCGGCATAAAAAATTGGGACGCTGCCGGCGTCTCGTGGTGGCCGGGTGCCTGCCGGAGCGCTTCCGCGATGCCATTGTCGACGCCCTGCCCGAAGTGGACCAGTTCCTCGGCACCGGCGCCTTTGCCCGCATCACCGAAGCGGTGGCCGGGAAAATGCCCCGGGGCAGTTGCCTGCTGCCCGATCCGGACAGCATCCCCATGGACCCAAAAACAGTACGCGAGCGGGTGCAGGCCCACACCGCCTACCTGAAAATTGCCGAAGGCTGCAGCCGTCGCTGTACGTATTGCATCATTCCGCAGTTGCGGGGCCGCCAAAAGAGCCGCCCCATGGAACAAATTCTGGAAGAGGCCCGGAAACTGGTTGCCGATGGAGTCCGGGAGTTGAATCTGGTGGCCCAGGACACCACGGCCTACGGTCGGGATCTGGATGCAGGGGGGGGATTCGATACCTTGCTGAACCGTCTGGCGGAATCGGCCGATCAGAGCTGGATCCGGTTTCTGTATGGCCATCCGGAAAGCATCACGGACCGCGTGATCAAGGCTGTTGCCGACCATGACAACCTGTGCCCCTACTTCGATCTGCCTGTTCAGCACGCGGCCGCCAATGTTCTCAGGAAAATGAACCGCCATTACGATCGTGAGCAGATGCTGGATCTGTTTGACCGCATTCGGGCCGCGGTGCCCGATGCCGCCATCCGAACCACCCTGATCGTCGGGTTCCCCGGAGAAACCGAGGCCGACTTTCAGACGTTGATGGATTTCGTCGAACAGGTTCGCTTCGATCACCTCGGGGTGTTCACCTATTCCGACGCCGAGGATCTGCCCTCCCATCGGCTGCCCGATCATGTTCCTTCCAAGGTGGCCCAAATGCGCTACGACGCGCTGATGGAAAAACAGATGCAGATTTCAGCCGATAACCTGACCGCCATGGTCGGCCGAACGGTGCCGGTGCTGGTCGAAAACCCGTGCGAACCCCACCTCTTCGAGGGGCGCTCCATGCGCCAGGCCCCCGAGGTGGACGGCCTGACATTCGTTCGGACCGGACCGGGCGGTCCTGATGTTGTGTTGGGCCAACCGGCCCTGGTTCGCATAACGGATGCCCTGGAGTACGATCTTATCGGAGCCGCCCTATGACCGTTGGCCTGAAGCAGAAAATCCTGGCGGCCGTTCAAGACGACCTGCAGCGTATCGAAGAGGAGCTGGCCGGGAACCTCAACCCCCATTTCGATCTGGTGTCCCGGGTGGCCGGGCACATCTTGTTTGCCGGGGGAAAGCGCCTCCGTCCCCTGCTGATGGTGTTGTGCGCGCGCCTCTGCGGCTATTCCGGCGATCGGGACGCCCGCTTTGCCACCATTTTCGAATACCTGCACGCCGCCACCCTGCTGCACGACGATCTGGTGGACGGCAGCGAGATGCGGCGGGGAAAGACAGTGGCCAACCAGGTCTGGGACAACCCCACGGCGGTGTTGACCGGAGACTTCCTGCTGGCCCGCGGGCTTTCCATTGCCGCCGACACCGGGTTGTGCGAAGTGATTGAAACCATTGCCGGCATCACCGAGAACATGTCCCAGGGGGAGATTCGCCAGTTGGAGAAGAAAGGCGACGTTACCCTGACCGAAGAAGACTATCTGGAGGTGATCCGCTGCAAAACGGCCGTTTTGTTCCAGGGGGCCTGCAGGACCGGCGCCCTGGTTGCCGGCGCCGAACCGATCCGGGTGACGGCCTTAAGCGACTACGGCCATCACCTGGGTTTGGCCTTTCAGATGGCCGACGACCTGCTGGACTATACCCAGGACCTGGAGACGATGGGAAAACATGCCGGCGCCGACCTGCGGGAGGGCAAACTGACCCTGCCGCTGATCCATGCCCTGTCCCGGTCATCCGATGCGGATCGTGAGCGGATGCTGGCAGTCCTGAAAAATCCGGATTTCAGCACCCATGAATTCGAAGGGTTGGTGGATTGCCTGGAAAAGTACGGCGGAATCGCCTATACCCGGGAGCAGGCGGCGGCGCATATTCAGGCCGCCAAGGCCGTCCTGAGGCCGTTCGACGACCATCCGACCCGGGAGCTACTGATGGATATTGCCGACTATGCGCTGGTTCGAAAGGCGTAGCGGCAAGAATGATCGACAGATATTTTCAAAACCCGCCCCGTGGGTTCCGGGGCCATTTGCCCGCTATGCCAAGACGCGGGCCGGAGATAGACCCATGTTCAAACACGATACGATGAAAAAATGGATCGGGGCCGTTGGCCTGCTGGTTGTTATGGCGTTTGTCCCTGCTGCCGGCCATGGGGCATCCCGGCCGGTGGTCAAACAGGTGAACGTGCTGGGTACCGCCGTTGTCCATGGAAATGAATTGGTCGAAGCCCGGCAGAACGCCGTCGACGATGCCCTGGTCGCCGCGGTGGGGCAGGTGGTCCTGGAGATGCTGACCGGCGAAACCGTGGTTCGGCGGTTCAAGGTGATCAACGACAACCTTCTGGAAAGACCCAAAGAATATATCCAAAATTACCGGGTGCTGACCGAGTCGGTGTTAAAAGATACCATCCACACACTGGTGCAGGTGGACATCTCCGTGGACCGGGTCAGCCGCGATCTTTCCCGGTTGGGTTTGGCCCTGTCCGGAACGGCGTATCCGCATATTCTTTTCATGATGGCCGAAAAGAACGCCACCGATGCAGATTTTGCCTGCTGGTGGGGAGACCGCCGCATGCAACAGCGGACGATCAGCGAAGCGGCGATGGCTGAAGCTCTGCGGGCAAGCGGATTCGTTGTTATCGATACACCCGATGTCAGCACGCCGATGGGACTGCCCGTAACAGTATCCGAAGAACAGATGGCGGCCCTTGGCAAACGCCTGGGCGCTGATATCGTGGTGGCCGGCAGCGGTACGGCCGCCCCGGCACCCAATACCTTGGGCGCCAGTACCGCCTATGAAGCGGTTGTCGAAGCGCAGGCCTTCAGCGTCCAAAGCGGCAAACCGGTTGCCCGCACGCGTCAGAAGTTTGTGGTTTCCGGCCAGGATGCGTTTGCGGGCGGCCGCGAGGCCCTGTCCGGAGCCGGTGCCGCAGCCGGCGATGCGCTGGCCCATCAGATCATGGTGGCCTGGCAGCAGGAACAGGATCGCAGCGCCGCCATCCATGTGGAGGTGGAAGGCACCGGCGGCCATATTGCCAGCTTCGTGCGTCTGAGGACCGCCATCGCCACCCTGTCCGGCGTCAAGGACTTGAAGATGCGTGAAATGTCCAGCGACAAGGCCGTTATGGCCGTTAGCTATCAGGGGACGGCACGATCCCTGGCCGACGCTTTGCTGCTGAAAACGTTCGAAGGCTTCGGTCTCGATATCTACGAGGTGACCGCCGAGGTCGTCCGCATTCGGCTGGTGCACCAGTGATGCGCCGGCCATGAACAGCGGGCGGTCCAACGCAGTCGTCAACATTCCCAATATCCTGACGCTGGCCCGCTTGTTGATGACGCCGCTGTTCGTCATTCTGCTGTTGCGGGGACACCTGCCCCTGGCACTGGTGGTTTTCGGCCTGGCAGGTGTCAGCGACGGGTTGGATGGCTTTGTCGCCCGCTGGTTTAACCAGAGAACCCTTGTGGGCGCCTATTTGGATCCGGTGGCGGACAAGGTTCTTCTGGTTTCCTCTTTCGTATGCTTGGCCATTCAGGGACTTGTTCCCGAATGGCTGACGGTGATCGTGCTTTCCCGGGACGTTCTGATCGTCATCGGAATCGCCATTTTTTCCCTTACGGAAAAGCCGTACCGGATTCGACCCAGTATGGTCAGCAAGTGCACTACGGTATCCCAGTTCAGCGTTGTGGCCGTTTCTCTGCTGGCATCCTCTTTTTCCGGTTTTTATACGCTGAAGATCCCCCTGGTTTGGATCGCCGGCGCCCTGACGGTGGTTTCCGGGTTTCATTACGTCTATGTCGGCGTCCAGATTCTTCAACAGGAGGCCTAAAGTACGCTGCATCATAGCATTTTCCTTGACATGGTCGAGCGCAGATGGTAGCAGAGTCACCTCATGTAGGCGCGTAGCTCAGGGGGAGAGCGCTTCCCTGACACGGAAGAGGTCGTTGGTTCAAATCCAATCGCGCCTACCAGAAAATTCAAGGGTTCACGGCATTCGCTGTGAACCCTTTTTTATCGTTCCTTTTTTATCGTTACCATTTTGGCGCCTGAAAAAATACAAAATTGTAATATAACATCATTGTAACAACAATATTGTTAAAGTTGTATAAAAAATGACCGATAATAACTTGCGTTGGCCGGACGTTGCGGCTGTTTGTTGAAACCTTCTAATTCCCTGATTAAGTGTGGTAAAGGACTCTCCATGGATCTAAACGTAATTCAAAGGAACAAAGAGCGGTTGGCTAAATCGATTCCCGTTGTTAGCCGTTACCTCGACAAATTTCACTCCATCAATACCCGGTGGGCCGGTGCCATTACTGCCGGCATGATCGAGACCGGTTGTATGCCGGTTGAAGCGACCAAGCTATTCACGCCGCTTATCCAGGAAATGCGTTCAACCATGGTAAATTATGGTCAAATCCAGCAACGGTTGGTGGATGCAATTCTTTTCGAAATGGTCAAGAAGGTTGTTCTCGAGATTGCGGATTCGGCTAAGTTCGCCATCAACATCCTCAAACGCAATCTTTTCGAACGGACCGCCGATGTCGGCTATCTGGCCACGGATGCTGAAATCGTCGACTTCCTGAAACAGATGAAAGAGGGGGGCGATCCGGACGAAATCGCCCGGCGGTCCGAAACCATCCGTCAGCGGCTTGCCGATTATCAGTATGAATATACCGTTTACAACGAAATCCTGGTGCTCGACATGAAGGGACAGGTCCAGGCCAATCTGGATGCGGCCAATACTGTCCGGTATTCGACAGATCCCCTGCTTAAAAAGACCCATGCCCTTCACCTCCGTAACGACACGGATGATAATTATGTAGAGACCTATCGGGAGACAGACCTGCAACCCGGTCGTGGTAAAGCGCTCATATACTCGCAGAAAATAGAGGATCCGGAACAGCACACGGCGCTCGGCTCGCTGTGCCTGTGTTTTGACTTCGAAGATGAGATGGAAGGAATTTTCAAGGACCTGAACCAGGGTAATCCCCAGATCGTGGTTGCTATTATTGACGCCAATGGCAGCGTCATGTGCTCCAATAATGCGACTATTCTTCCTCCCGCCTTCAAGATCACCGTAGACCTGAATGCCGATTTCAGGTTTCTCACAATACAAGGTCGGACTTATCTGGCCAGTATGGTGGCAACGGATGGTTATCAGGGCTTCTATGGCCTTACCTGGTATGCCGTGTCCATGATCGATATCGGGATGGCGTTTAAAACGCAGCATTCCGGGGACACTCTGGGCAAGGCGCTTGTAATCAAGCTGCAGGACTTTTCCGGGGAGCTTTCATCCATCAAACATGCCTCCGAGGAATTGTTGGACGACATGAAGCTGGACAGCATCAATGGCCGCGTCCAGGCCACCAAGTTCCAGGCAAAAGCTTTCGTTGAGGTCCTTCAATACGTGAAATGGATCGGTGAAGAGGTCGACGACCTTTTTAACGCGGCCATTCAGAACCTCCAGGAAACCATCGTGACATCATTGTTCAACGATATGCAGTTTCGCGCCTTCCAGGGAAACAGCATCGCTGATCGCAACCTTTATGAGCGGGCCAACGACGTCTGTTGGTGGGCATTGACGCCCATGTTCCGCCGGCTTTTGACCAAACATCACAATCATTCCTTACATGATGCCGAGCGTCAGGCGCTAACCGACAACCTTCAGTATATCAACAACCTTTACACGCCTTATCTGCGCCTGGTCCTGGCAGATCCCCAGGGGGTGGTAATCGCTGTATCAAATCCGCCGGAGGAGCTTTCAGAACGCCTCCTGGATGACGGACTGCCCGTAGGCCAGGATATTGTGGGAATGCAATTGGATCATGATTTCGTGCATAAAACCCTGAGACTTTCTTCCAGCCGGGACTATCGCGTTTCCAAATTTTTGCCCACACCGCTTTATGGGGGGCGTGCCACCTACATCTATAGTACCGCGGTGAGAGATCCGGAGAATGATCAACGCGTTGTGGGGATCATTCAAATCGTGTTCGATGCGGAACCGCAATTCTAGGCCATGTTGACCGATGTCCTGCCCAAGGATGAAAAAAAACAGATCGTGCCGGGTAGTTTCGGTGTTTTTACGGATCGCCAGAAAATGATTATTGCCTCAACGACTCCCGACTATCCGGTAGGTAGTTCGTTCCCCTTGGAAGACACCTTATTCAGACTTAAAAAAGGCGAGCGTAGGTCCGTCATCATAGACCTGGAAGGGCGATCTTATGTGGCAGGATTGCAGGTCTCTGAGGGCTACCGCGAATACAAGCGCAGCGATGGTTACGTCAACGATGTGATCTGCATGATTTTTGTGCCGATTTAGCGCCGGGGGAACCGAGCTGAGAACATGAACGCATTCGGTGGATTTATGATTACAAGGTTCGTTCGCACCGCAATTGCCGCATTGGCCCTGATTGGCTGTTTTCCAGTACTGCTGTCGGCGGGGCCGCCGCTGCTTCAGCATCCGGGCACGTACACGGGCAACCAAGACGTTGTCGGCTGGCTGATGAGTGAAAAGCTGGACGGCATTCGCGGGTACTGGGACGGAAAACAGCTGTTGACCCGCCAGGGCCGGGTAATTCATGCGCCGGGATGGTTCACCGAAAACTTCCCGCCTTTTGCCCTGGACGGGGAACTGTGGCGCAAGCGAAACGATTTTGCTTTCGTTCAAAAAACCGTTCTGGATGCGGTCCCTTCAAAGAACTGGCGGGAAATCACTTACAATATCTTCGAAGTGCCGGGGGCTGGCGGTGATTTTCCAACCCGTCTGGACAAAGCCGGCCGATGGTTTGATGTCCATCCGGCAATCCATGTCCGCATTATCGAGCAAATCAGGTGTCAGGGCACGGATCACCTGGATGCTTTTCTAAAAAACATCGAATCCATGGGCGGCGAAGGCATCGTGATTAAGGATCCGAGCCTTCCGTTTCAGGCCGGCCGCAATGCCCATGTTTTGAAAGTGAAAAATTTCAGCGACATGGAAGGGACCGTGATTGCCCACAATCCCGGAAAAGGGCAATTCGAAGGCATGCTGGGGAGCCTTACTCTGCGGCTGGAAAACGGCATCCAATTCAAGCTCGGCACCGGGTTTACAATGTCCCAGCGCAAGGCCCCGCCGCCCATCGGTGCATTGGTAACGTTTAAGTACTACGGATTCACCCGTAACGGGGTGCCGAGGTTTGCGTCGTTCATGCGGGTCAGGCGGGATTGATCCCATAAAAAAGCGGGGCGCACCGAGGTACGTCCCGCTTTTTTTATAGAAGGTGGCGTTGCCGGTCGATTAGTCGCCGGTGGCAGCCTTGTGGGTCTTGATCTCTACCTTCTCGGTGAGGCCTTCGTAGTACTCACGCAGAATGGCGACAACTTCGTCGCGGCCGAAGTGATCAGGCAGTTCGCCGCCTTCGGAAAGCATCTTGCGCAGCATGGTGCCGGAGAGCAGTACGCGGTCTTCCTTGGCATGCGGGCAGGTCCGCAGGGAGGCCATGCCGTCGCACTTGTAGCAGTAGAAGGTCCAGTCGATCTTCAACGGCTGGCAGAGCAGGCCTTTGCCGCCCTCGGGGGTCGGGATCTTGTCGAAGATGGTCTGGGCTTCGAACATACCGTAGAAATCGCCCACGCCGGCGTGGTCACGGCCGATGATCATCTTGGAGCAGCCATAGTTCTGACGGAAGGCGGCGTGCAGGAGGCCTTCACGGGGACCGGCGTAACGCATATCCAGCGGGTAGCCGCCCTGGATGACGTTCTGCTCGACGAAGTAGTTTTTCACCAGGGCGTCGATGCATTTCACGCGAACTTCGGCGGGAATGTCGCCGGGTTTCAGGTTGCCGACCAGGCTGTGGATGTAAACGCCGTCGCATACTTCCACGGCGATCTTGCACAGGTATTCATGGCTGCGATGCATGGGGTTGCGCAACTGCAGGGCAGCCACTTCGCTCCAGCCACGATCTTCGAACAGCTTGCGCGATTCGGCCGGGCGATGGTAGACGCCGGCGTATTTGGTCGGGTAGTTACCTTCGCTGAGGACCTTGACCGGGCCGGCCAGGTTGAACTGTTTCTGGTTCATGACCATCTGGACGCCGGGGTGATCCTCTTCGGCGATCTTCCAGAACTCTTCGGCCGTCGGGGTGCCTTCACCCATGAAGACCTTCTCGCATTCCCATTTCTTGTCGGCATCGGTCAGCTCGAACTTTTCGGTGACCTTCATGGTGGCCATGATTTCGTCGCCTTTGGGATCGTAGAGTGCGATTTCGTCGCCGTCGGCAATGGCATCGGCGTCTTCTTTGGAGACGTCCAGGCACACCGGCACCGGCCAGAATGTACCGTCAGCCATCAGGAAATTTTCGCAAACGCCTTTCCAATCGGCTTTGGTCATGAAACCGGCCAGGGGGCTGAAGCCGCCGATGCCGATCATGATCAGGTCACCCTTGACGCGCGGGGAGATCTCTACCTTCTTGAGACCTTCGGCTTTTTTCTTTTCGGCTTCCAGTTCAGCGCCTTCGAGCAGACAGACAGTGAGGCCTTTGCCGCCATGGGGGGGAATAAGATTGGACATGTGTTCTTTCTCCTTTCGATAATGTGATTTTCACAATCTGTATACACAGATGAATGGCCTGGAAGGGATGGAAACACCAAGGTGAAATAACTATTCGGGAACGGTTGTTTTGTCAAGAATATTTCGGGCCGCGGGCACCGTTACGCGAAAAGATATTCGGGATGAAATCAATAATTTGAGCATATGTTAGAAACAGGATCAAATGATACTGATCAGCATCCGGGTCCCCACCACCAGCAGCAGAACGGCAAAAACCCGTTTCAGACGGTCCACCGGCAGGCTGTGGGCCAGGCGTACGCCCAAAGGGGCGGTCAGCACGCTGGTGACCACGATGCCTACCAGCGCCGGCAGGTAGATGTATCCCAGGGAGAAATCGGGCAGTCCCGAAACCGACCAGCCGTTGACGATATAGCCGATGGTGCCGGCAATGGCGATGGGAAAGCCGATGGCCGCCGAGGTGCCGATGGCGTGGTGAACCGGCATGTTGCACCAGATCATGAACGGCACCGAAAGGGTCCCGCCGCCGATTCCCACCAGGCTCGACACCACACCGATGACATTGCCCACCCCGAACATGGCCGTACGCCCGGGAATCTGGCGCGTCGGCTTGGGCTTCTTGCCGGTCAGCATCTGAACGGCCACGTAATAAAGGAACACGACGAAAAAACCTTTGAGGAACCGGGTGGACAACTGGGCGGCGATGTAGCTGCCCATAAAGGTCCCCGTGAAGATGCCGATAACGATTTTGCGCACCACATCCCAGTGCACCGCGCCGCGTTTGTGGTGGGCGCGAAAGCTGGACACGGCCGTGAACATGATGCTGGCCAGCGAAGTGCCTAACGCCAGGTGCATGATCGTAGCCTCGGGGATGCCCTGGCGAACGAAGCAGAACACCAGCATGGGCACGATGACCAGGCCTCCGCCGATTCCAAGCAGTCCGGCCAGGACGCCGGCGATGGCGCCGACCAGGGTGTACATTAATAGAATCGTCGTCATTGTGAGATCCTTTCATTACCATTGTGCAAAGCGGTCGATAAACCGGCTGAACCGGATACCATTTTCGCTGATGGGGGACAAGGAATTTCCATCATTTTCAAATCATTTGACTCACCATTTCAAATCGGTTTACATTTATCAATCGGCAAGGGGGAATGGGTCGCGGCCCGTTCCGAATTCTTAGCATCCGACGAATAGGAGTTTCCCGACAATGGTTGACGACTCGAATGCCAGCGGCCCACGAAAAACCAAGAAGCGAAGAATCGGCGAAGAATTGATCGATGACGGCCTTATCAATGCCGATCAACTCCAGCAGGTATTGAAAAGGCAGGCCCAGGCCGGCGGCAAGCTGGGTTCCATTTTGATCGAAATGGGATTCGTGGCGTTGGACGATCTGCTCGAACTGCTGAGCAGGAAGTTTGGCGTGCCGGGCGTGAACCTGTACCAGCGCAGGATCGCCGGAGATGTGCTCCAGATGATGCCGATTGAAAAAATGGCCGCCCTCCGGGTCCTCCCCCTTGCGGTGGAACAGCAGTCGTTGGTCCTGGCCATGTCCAACCCCCAGGATTTCTCCGTCATCAGCGAATTGGAATTTTCCCTCGGTAAGAAAATTCAGCCGGTTGTCATGCCGGCTTTCATGATCGAAAGTGCTATACGCTATGTCCGTGCCAACCCGGGGGCGGGGCTTCAGGGTGAGGCATTGTCCGAAATGGTGGAGATGGAGAAAGGGGAAAAATCGCCCAAACTGGAGGCGTTGCTGCGCTACCTGAAAAAAACCAACGCCAACGATATGATTTTTTCGGCAGGATCGCCGCCTTCCATCAAGATTGCCAATACGTTGAAACGGTTGGCCATCCCCGCACTCACGCCGGAGGATTGCCAGAACTATGCCCGCGAGATGCTCACCGATGAAGGGTGGGCCACTTTTTCGGAGAAGACGGACCATGAATTTTCCGTCTCCTACCCGGACATCGGACGGTTTCGAGGGGCGCTTTACCGTCAGCGCGAATCTGTGAGCATTGTCCTGCGCCCGATCATGGACGAGGTTCCGGAACTGCCGCAATTGAACCTTCCGGAATGGATTGCGCAATTTGCCTTGCGCCCACAGGGATTGATTCTGATTTCCAGTCCATCGGGGCATGGAAAAACAACCACCCTTTCGGCGATGGTGGATATCATCAACTCCCGCCGGGGATGTCATATCATCACCCTGGAAGATCCGGTGGAATACCTGCACGCGCACAAGAAAAGCAACATCAGCCAGCGGGAGATCGGACGGGATGTGGAATCGTTTGCCCAGGGCATGCGCCATATTTTGCGGCAAAGCCCGGATGTCATCGTGGTCGGCGAAATGCGGGATCGGGAGACGTTTCGAATCGCATTGCAGGCTGCCAATTCCGGCCACCTGGTCCTGTCGACCGCGCATTCCGACAACGCCACATCCATTATCGAACGTATCGTGAATATGTTCGAGCCTTATGAGCAGCACCTGATCCGCCTGACCCTGGCCGAATCCCTGCTGCTCTCCATTTCCCAAAGGCTGGTGGCCAGAAAGGACGGCAAAGGCCGAATCCTGGCCCTGGAACACTTTATCAACAGCAATCGGATGAGGGGTTTCGTGCGGGATGCCAAGACCCACCATATCCGGACCCAGATGCAGACCGGAAGCGACGATTTTTCGAATATCGACATTTCCTTGGCCAAGCAGGTCCGAAAAGGATTGATCCGCCTGGAGGATGGATTGAATCACAGTGAGGACGAAGCCTTTTTCCGCAGCCTGATTCAAGCGCACACCCCCGCATAATTTACGGGGACGATGCGTCTCGGACCGTCAACTCCGCCGGCAGGGGGCGCAATTCGCCGGAAGGGTAGCCTCGCTGACGGGCCATCGTTTTCAGATGCTCGATGCGCCGGCGGTTTTCCGGGTGAGAGGCGAAATAGTGGCCGAAGCGGCCCGGATCGGCTTCTGTGGGAATCTTCGCGAAAAAGTCCGTGGCGCCGGTCACATGGCCGTAATGGCAGGCCAGGGTTTCCAGGGCAAATTCGTCGGCCCGGGTTTCCTGGGTTCGCGAAAAGTTCAATTCGGTGAACTGCATGCCCTGACCGATCATGCCGTTGATGTCGTTGTCCGCACCCAGCAGGACAGTGGATACGGTCAGCAGCACCAGCGCCCGCCCCAGCCCCCGCAAGTGGTCTCGATGGGCGAAATGGCCCAACTCATGGGCCAGGACGAAGGCCAGTTCATTTTCCGAAGTCATTTCTTTCAGCAAACCGGTAAAGACCACCATGTGACCACCGGGCAGGGCCGCGGCGTTGACGGCGTCGGCCTGCTGGACATGGACGGTAATGGCGTAAGGCACAGGGGCGCACCGGGATTGCAGCCGGTCTACCAGGGCCTGCACGCTTTGCGTGGCGTCGGAAACCTGGTCCGATTCCGCCAACCGGCCCACGAAAGCCCCGGCCAGCTTTTTTTCCAGATTCATGGAGATCCGGGGAACGATCAGATCCACGGCCAGGCCCAGGGCCAGATAAAGGCCCGCGGCGATGGCCAGCAGGCCCCCGGCCAGAATGGCAAACTCCTTGAGGGGATGGGTACGGGATACGTTGACGTTGGTCGGGATGCGCCGGGCGGTGAACTTCACCTATTCCTCCACGGTTAGCGCCGTTCCATAGGCCATGGCTTCCAGGCAGCCGATATTCTTGCGTCTGGATTGCTTGCCGATGGCGGACGTCTCGATGCGGACGTTGACGATCACCGTGGCGTCCCCGGCCATCTCCTTCATGCGCAGCAGGGCCTCCCGGCGGGCCCGGTCCACCAGACTTTCGTAGGATTTGACCTTGCCGCCGAAAATATTGCGCAGACCGGCCAGGATGCGTTTGAAATAATCCACCGAAATAACCGCACTGCCATAAACCAGCCGACTGTCCCGGATTTTGTTTTCCGGGACGGCCACGGATTTCAACGTGACGGCGGGCAGGTTGATGGTGGCTTCTTCGCGCTGGGCGATGGAGCGGTAGTGCCGTTTTTCCGCCCAGGTGCCGGCACCGTAACCTAAAGCCAGCAGTATCAGAAAAATAATCAGGTCAATCATGGACCCTCTCCTATTGCACCTTGACCGCGGTGCCGTAAGCGTAAAGCTCGGCCGCCCCCTGGGCCACGGAAGAGGTGGAGAAGCGGACGTTGACGATGGCATTGGCGCCTAAAAGACGGGCCTCTTCGATCATGCGGTCCATGGCCTGCTGGCGGGACTCCTGGAGCAGTTGGGTGTAGCCCTTGAGTTCGCCGCCCACGAGGTTTTTCAAGCCGGCCATGAAATCGCGGCCGATGTGCTTGGCCCGGATGGTGCTGCCGGAAACCAGGCCGAAATGTTCCGTCACCGTCTTGCCGGGAACCGTCTCGATATTCGTGATTACCATTTTTCCTCCATCCGATGTCGTGATATAGTGCGTCTTCACTTGGGAAGCGGGTGGCGCCGGCGGCGGGTCGGCGGGCTCCGGTGTTGCCGGTGGGCCGGCTTGCGGGGCCGGATCATCGGCACGGGGGGGCGCTTGCGGGGCTCCGGAAGGCTCGTCCTTGCGGATTTCGCAGAAGGCCCCGGCAGCTGCAAACACCTTTGTGTACTTCTCGGCGGTGGCCTTGTCCGTGGACTTGCGTACGGCTACCGGACTGCCGGTGAACAGCCTGGCGAGCCCCTGATCGTCGGTCTTCAACGCCGACTTCAAGCGTTCCTTGACCATGTCCACGTTTTTCCCGGGCATGACTCTGCCTTCGAAGATAACGGTGTAGCGGTCACTCATGGTTGACATTCTCCTGGTCGGGGTTCGATTGTATTCAATGCCACGTGCCGCGTTTCCGGATGAATTCGTTTCGGTGGCCGATCGCCAACGATATCAACGATCTCGAATCGTACGGAAAGGCCTGGCCGGGGCAACTGTCATCTCTGATTATCGGGCAACGGTGAAAAAAACATGAGAATAAAAATAGTCATCGCAATACCCTGGCTTGGATGGTTTCTCCTGATTCTCGGGATCGCCGGGATGGCGGCCGGGTGTGCGGGAACCGCAAACCCACCCGTCCCCGAACCCGATGTCGCACAGTTGTCGCCCCACCTGTCCGACGAAAACGGGTGGTGGGCCGTCAGATTCAAAATAGATCGTCCAGATGGCGATACCCGTTGGGAGAAAGACCTGCTGATTGCCCATCGTGTCATCGCCCCACTGATCCTGGAATACCGGGATGATATTGAATTGTGGCGCTTTCATCGACGTTCCGCCGGAGATGCCACAGGTCATCAGTTCAGTTTCCTGTTTTTCGCTTCCGCCGAAACCGCAGAACATATCTATCGCTGCGTCCATGCAGACCCTCTGGTCGAGCAGCTTTTGTCATCCCAATTGGTGGCCGCCGTGCTTACCGACCCTTTGGATCGGAACCGGCACCCCCACGGTAGGGGGCGTCAGCGACCCCAACTGGTCGGTCATTATGCAGGATAACTGGCCGTATTACATTATGGGCGTGAGCCGTATGTGGCTGGGAATGATCGATCAGGTCGCCCGGGAAATCGGATTCGAAGATGTGCCGACGGTTGAGAACTTATTGGCGTACTATGAAAAAGTCAATGAAAGGGTCACTCAAGTCTGGCAGTCGGAAAGCTATCATGCCCTTTTGCACCACCTCAACGCTATCTTTGGTTATGAGGCCATGATTTTTCATGAAAAAAGCTGGAAATCCTTTTAATCCCATTGCGCTGCCGATCGGACGGGCAGGTAGGCGGGCCGCTGCAACCGTCATCCACCTGCTGAAGCCTACATGGAGGCTGCATTTATGAGCAACCGAGTGATCTCCATTTTCTTTTTGACTTTTATCGGCCTGACCTCTGCCGTCTTTTTTGTCATTGCCCTGTCCATATGGGTCCTCACCGTTTTCTTTGACAGGCGGCTGGTGCTGCTGCACCTGTTTTCCTCCTTCTGGGCCTCTTTGTACCTGTGGCTCATGCCAGCCTGGTCGGTTCATGTGGCGGGCCGGCGAAAACCCGCCTGGCAGCGTCATTTCGTCATCGTTTCCAACCACCAGTCCCAATTGGACATCCTGGTGGCATTCCGCCTTTTCATTCCTTTTAAATGGGTGTCCAAGGCCGAGGTATTCAATCTTCCGTTCATCGGGTGGAACATGCGGCTGAATCGCTATATCAAGCTCAAACGGGGGGACAAGGCCGGCATTGCCCGGATGTTTGTCGATTGCGAAAAGGCCCTTTCCCAAGGGAACTCAATTTTCATGTTTCCCGAAGGCACCCGTTCGAAAACCGGCGATCTCAAGGATTTCAAGCCGGGGGCCTTCGTCCTGGCCAAAAAGATGGGCGTGCCCATTCTGCCGGTGGCGATCAACGGCACCCACGCCGCCCTGCCCAAGTACAGCCTCAATTTTCACGGCCGGCAGCATATGTCCATCCGGGTGCTGGACCCCATTTTACCCGAACAGTTTGCCGATTTGTCGGTAGAAGCGTTGTCGGACAAGGTCCACCGGACGATTGCAGCGGCCCTTGAAAAATTGCCCGCCGCCTGAAGAAAAAACGCAGACCGAGAACAAACCAAACCACCGACGAGTTGGCCGACTATCAGGAACCGTCGGCGGTGGCCAATACCATGGCCCGCACCGGCGCGGGGTAGCCCTCTACGGTTCGGGCGGGATCTACGGGATCGAGAAAATCCTCCAGGCTCTGGGTGTCGATCCATTTTGTTTTGCGCTGCTCTTCCATGGTGGTTTTGGAGATGTCCACGCAGCGTACATCGCCGAACCCTGTGCGCCGCAGCCAGTGGCCCAGGCAGGCGACCGTGGGTATGAAAAAGACATTGTTCATTTTGGCATAGCGCTTTTCGGGAAACAGGGCCATTTCGTCTTCGCCTTCCAGAACCAGAGTCTCCAGCACCAGTAGTCCCCCGGGGACCATGCGCTCGCGGATTTGCAGCAAGGTGTCCAAGGGGGATCGGCGGTGATAGAGGATACCCATGCACAGCACTGTGTCGAAGCAGGCCTTCAACGCCGGCAGTTCTTCCAGTTTCAAAGGTAGATTAAACAGGTTGGCAAAGGGCAGGTAGCGCGCCAGGGCCAGGAACTGGAAGTAGTAGTTGAGATGGGGTTCGATCCCCATGACCAGGGCCGGTTCACGGGCGACCATGCGGAATATATAGTAGCCGTTGCTGGAACCGATGTCCAGAATCCGCTTGCCGCGCTGTGGTCCCAGGTGTTCGTCCAGCCGGTTCCATTTAATGGCGCTGTTCCACTCGCTGTCCAGGTTCACGCCGAAAATGTCAAAAGGTCCTTTCCGCCAGGGTTTCAGCCGGCACAGGGCGTTGAAAAGCGCCTCTTGACGGCTTTTGTCGAGATCATCGGCAACACCGATCCGTATCCGATCCCGGTCCACATCGACGGAAGACGGCACCGTTTGAGGCAGGCCTTGCAGCGCCTCTTCCAGTTCCCGGCCCTTTTTGTTGCGACCCGATATCTCCGCCGTTTTCCGATCCACCCGGCGGATCAGGTCCGGCAGATAAGCCCCGATCACGGGATCATCGCCCAGGCGCTCCAGGTGGTTCATCGCTTGCAGATCCACGAGCAGAAATTGAACCACTTCAGCCAGAGGTCATAAACGGTAAACCCGCATCGCCTCAGCCGCTCTTGATGGGCCGTTACGGTTTCCGGAACCAGGACGTTCTCCAGGGCCTCGCGTTTCTGGCTGATTTCTAGTTCCGAGTATCCGTTTTCCTGTTTGAAGCGGTAGTAAAAGTCCACCTGCAGGTCTGCCATCTGCAAATCCGGGTGAACGATTTTTTCCGAAAACAGAAAGATTCCGCCCGGCACCAGTGCCCGGTGGATATTTTCCAGAAGTGCATCCCTGTCCGCCGGCGGGATGAACTGCAGGGTGAAGTTGGCTACCACCGCACCGGCCGATTCCATGGCGATGCTGCGAACGTCGGCGTTCACGTGGGCGACATCCGCCGACCGGCCGATGGCACTCAGGCGTTTATTGGAAATGTCGAGCATGGGTTGTGAGGTGTCCACGGCTGTCAGTTGGAACGCGCCGGCAGGCATGCGCTTGCAAAGGGCCAGGGCCAGATTGCCGGTGGATGATCCCAGATCGTAGATCCGCTTTCCCCGGGGGGCGGCGATTTCGATGATGCGGGCCTGCCGGCGGATGATTTCGGCGTACATCGGCACGGAGCGGTGGATCATGTCGTCGAAGACATCGGCCACGGCGGCGTTGAACGCGAAAGGCGCAATCGGATTCTGCCGATTGCGGTAGATAAGATCTCTGGTCATGAGGGACTCCAAAGGCACCGGGCATCGGTTCATAGCGGCATTTCCCGTATCATCGGAAAAACCGGCCGTGGTGTCAAGCCAGCTGCTCGGTTTGCTGTGCGGACATGAAAACGCCCCTTCCGGACGGGTGCCGGAGGGGGCGTTTTTCCGATGAACGGACAGCGCCGGATCAGTTTTTATTTTGGGCCGGCAGGATCAGATTGAGAACGACCCCCAGCACGCCGGAAAGGCCGATGCCGCCAAGGGTGAATTTACCAAAAGGGAGCACCATACCGCCGATACCGCAGACCAAAATCAGGGCGACGATGGTCAGATTGCGGGACTCGGTGAGATCTTCCCCGGATTTTACCAGGGTGTTGAGGCCCACTACTGTAATGGCACCGAACAGAAGCAGCATGATGCCGCCCATCACCGGCACCGGAATGGTCTGGAGCAGGGCGCCCATCTTGCCGATAAAGGCCAGGGCAATGGCAAACAGGGCCGCCCAGGTCATGATCCCGGGATTGAACATACGGGTCAGGGTAACCGCACCCGTCACCTCGCTGTAGGTGGTGTTGGGCGGTCCCCCCAGAAAGGAGGCCATGGATGTGGCGATACCGTCGCCCATCATGGTGCGGTGAATCCCCGGATTTTCGACGTAGTCTTTGCCAGTGACGTTGCCGATGGCCAGGATATCGCCGAAATGTTCGATGGCCGGCGCGATGGCTACCGGAACGATGAAAAAGATTGCCTGCAGGTTCCATTCGGGGAAGACGAAGTTGGGAACGGCGAACCAGGGCGCGTCAATCAGCGGTTTGAAGCTGACCAGGGCGGGGCCGGTAAAGTTTTTCAGGCTCCCCGGATCGAATCCGGATTGAATCGTTCCTGAGATGCCGGCCAGATCGAGGATCAGGGCGGTAACATAGCCGGCGCCGACGCCGATGAGAATGGGGATCAGACGCAGCCAGCCTTTGCCCAGTAGGGACGCGAGAACGGTCACGATCAGGGCCACGCCGGCCACGATCAGGGACGTGCCCTGGGGGACCAGCCAGGCGCTGCCGTCACCGGTGCGGCCCATGGCCATGTTCACAGCCACAGGTGCCAGCACCAGGCCGATGACCATGATAACCGGGCCCACCACCACGGGCGGAAGCAGTTTGTGCAGAAAACCGGAACCGAAAATTTTAATGCAGAGGCTCAAAACCACATAGAGCAACCCGGCCGCCACCAGGCCGCACATGGTGCCGGGGATTCCCCAGGTATTGACCCCGTGGATAATCGGCGCGATGAAGGCAAAAGAGGAGGCCAGGAAGATGGGGACCATGCGCTTGGTAATGAACTGGAAGATCAGGGTGCCCACTCCGGCGGTGAACAGGGCGACATTGGGATCCAGACCGGTGAGCAGGGGAACCAGGACCAGGGCGCCGAAGGCGACAAACAGCATCTGGGCGCCCACCAGGCTGTCCTTGGGGCGGAAAGAATACTCGGCAGCGGGGTTCTCTACGGGCATGGCATCTCCTTCTTAATGGGAATTTTGTATGGGTGGACGAGAAAGTTGAACCGCTCTATATGTGGAAACCCTGGGCGTGTCAAGCATGGCGTTTCCACGGCGGGGTTAACCTTTTTTCTTGCCATAAAGAAGAAAAAACTTTATAAATCCACAAGTTGTGCCGATAGCAGCGTCAGCGGGAGCCGGGCGAAGCAAACCCCTTTCTCCCTGTGACGAGAAAAGCCATGATTGAAGCCCTTCGAACATATCTGCACCGCCGACACGGCGGCTGGGTCGCCGGTTGCCTGCTGGTCCTGCTGGCCTCGCCGGCGCTGGCCGATATCTATATGTATATCGACAGTCAGGGCGTGATGCATTTCACCAATGCCCCCACTTCGAGCGACTACAAAATTTACATTAAGGAACGTCCCAAGCGCCGGGGCGGCGGCATGGATGCCAACCGTTTCGACCGCTATATCGACGAAGCGGCCGGGCTTCACGGGCTTGATTCTCCTCTGATCAAGGCGGTGATTCGGGCCGAGTCGGCCTTCAACCCCAAGGCCGTATCCAAAAAAGGGGCTATGGGCCTGATGCAGATCATGCCGGAAAACTTAGAGGCTTTCAAGGTCCAAGATCCCTTCGATCCCTGGCAGAACATCATGGGCGGGGCGCGGTACTTAAAGGCCCTGATCAAGCGGTTCGACGGCCAGCTTCCCCTGGCGCTGGCGGCCTACAATGCCGGTCCCGGTGTGGTAGACCTCTACCGGGGCATCCCCCCCATCCCGGAGACCGAGGAGTACGTGAAGCGGGTGATGAAGTATTTTTATCTCTACAAGAAGGGGTAACAGGCTCTAAAAAAATTGCTCGCCATGTCATTTCCGAAAGCAAATCCAGACAAATAAAAGTGAAGCATTTTTATGTTCACCGCAGAGACGCAGAGAGCGCAGAGATTACATAGGGTGCGCCTTTCAGGCGCATAAACACCCTCTGCGTGCTCTGCGCCTCGAGCGAAGCGGGCGGTGGAATGGTCCTATGACATGTGAAAATCACCGCCTACGGATTCTATCGCCTCCCTAAGTAAACCAGCGCCAGTCCAACCACCATCATCACCAGCCCGAAGCGGCGCAACGTGCCCGGCGTCATTTCCATGATCATGGCCATCCATGATTTCATGCGGTCCGGCGCCGCGAAATAAGGGACGCCTTCGATAATCATCACCATGCCGAGAACGCAGAGAAAGTAATCCATTTTATCCTGGTATTGTCGTTTTCAATTTCCGTTCGGAATTTGCGGTCAAAGAAGGGGCGCCTCGTCGGGGATCTCGCCGGTTTTTTCCCAGTGAACCGCGTGGCGCACCAACTCGTTGGCATGTTTGAGATTGAGTTTTTCCTTGATCCGCTCGCGGTAGGTACCGATGGTCTTGATGCTCAGGTGAAGTTTGGAGGCGATTTCACGGGTGGAGAAGCCCTTGCCGATCATGCGGAAGACTTCCAGTTCCCGATCCGTGAGGCGATCCAGGGGGGAGCGGTTGTTGCCGGCGGGGCGGTCGGCCAGGTTGAAAAGAATCTGGTCCTTGACCTTTTCGTTGAGATAGATCTTGCCCGCGAGTACCTGGCGAATGGCGGTGACCACGCTTTCCATGGCCTCCTGCTTCATGATATACCCCCGGGCACCGGCATGCAGCGCCCTTTCGGCATAGAGAAACTGATCGTGCATGGAAAGGATCAGTACGGGAATGCCTTTGTTGCGGCGAGTGACCTCCTTGGTCAACTCGATGCCGTCGGAGTTCTCCAGCGTAATGTCGGCGATGATCAGGTCCGGTTTGAACCACTCGATGGCTTTCCAGGCGCCGGAAACATCGGTGGCATCCCCGCATACGACCAGATCGGGCTCCTGATTGATCAATTCGCTCAGGCCCCACCTGAAGATCGGATGATCCTCGACGATGAGTATTTTTTTCTTATCGGTCATGGTTCCGTGGTTTTTGCCATACTGCTGCCAAGGGATACGCGTACCCGCGTACCACCGATCTCAAGGGGTTGGATATCCAAAACGGCATGGATCATATTGGCACGAAACCCCATGATGCGCAAGCCCATGCCTTCGGTTTCAAGATCTTCCGGGATGCCGATGCCGTTGTCCTCTACAGACACCTGCATGCGATCCTTATCGCCGTCCATGGTGATGGTGATGGCCGTGGCCTGTCCATGGCGCACCGCGTTGTGCACCGCCTCCTGTACGATATGAAACAGATGGGTGGCCACGAGATTGTCCTGAATGCGTGCGGGCACTTTACAGACGAACCGGCAGGTCACCCCGAATACGGATTCAATGCCGGCGGCCAGTTCCCTTAAAGAGGACTCCAGACCGCGATCGACAAGATAGACGGGACACAGCCCCCGGGACAGGCGACGGGTCTTGGTGATGGCGTCCTTCACCAATCCGGTGATTTTTTCCGCCAACTGGGCCTCTTCGGGGGCCTTGGGCAGAAGTTTTCTCACCAGCACCTTGCCCAGGCCCTCCACGCCGATCAGGTGGGGACAAAGGTCATCGTGGAGATCCTGGCCGATCTTCTGACGTTCCCGATCGCCGATATCCATCACCTGTTTTTCCAGACGCTTGAGTTCGGAGACATCGCGGTGAATGATCACACTGCCCACCTGAAGACCGTTCGGATCCCGGTAAACGGCTCCGCGGGTGCTCACATCGATGATCTGCCCGCTTTTGGTCAGCCGCCGGGTCTCCACGCTGGACAGGGGCTTGCCCGAGGTAATGGTTTTCAGGCCCCTGAAGGTTTCTTCCCAGTTCTCTTTGGGCACGAAATGGTCCAGCTTCCTGCCCATGCACTCTTCGGAGGTCCAGCCGAATACGTCCGTGAACGCCGGATTCAGGAAAGTCACATGGCCTTCCATGTCGTAGACCACCATGGCATCGGGCATGGCTTCGATCACCGACCGGTAGCGGTTTTCGCTGTACCGCAGGGCCACTTCGGCCTCTTTGCGCTCGTTGATCTCCGCTTCCAGGTTGCGGTTGTAATCCTCCAGGCGGTCCATGAAGCTGTTGAAGTATCGGGCCAGCCGGCCCACCTCGTCGGTGGAGTCCCGGTCGAGCCTCACGGAAAGGTCTCCTTTGGCGCCCTGCTCCAGACGGCCGACCAGTTCGGCCAGTGGATTGGTAATGGAGGCACTGATCAGGGCCGTGATGGGCAGGACGATCAAAATGCAGCCCAGCATCGTAAAGATGATCACATTGCTCAACTTGTTCAGCGGTTCGTAGAATTCGTCCAGGTAGCTGGAGGAGGCCACGATCCATTCGTAATCGGGCAGATAGGTGAACCGTACCAGCTTTTCGCGAAACTTATTCTCTCCCGGATTCTTCCAGGGGTAGACGATCATTCCGCTTTTTTCTTTAAGCATGGTTTCCAGCGGGTAGTTCGAGAACTCGGCGTTGGAGAACACATTGACGCCCTGCAAACTGGGATGGATGATCACGTTGCCCTTGTTGTCGGTAACGAAGGCGTACCCGCTTTCGCTGAACTTCAGGGACATTACGCTGTTTCGAAAATCGTCGACGTTCACCAGGGCGCTGAATTCCCGCCGGTAGGAGGTGACGGCGATAATCCAATCCCACGGTTCGAAGTAGGCCATGTACATGGCTTTGGTGCGCGCCTTGCTTTCACCGGGGTTTTTCCAGTCGTATTCGATATAGCCGTTGCGCTTTTCCCGCATCTGCCGGACGAAGGCATACTGGTTGATATCCTGGCCGATCCACTCCGCCTCCGGATGCACCAGCATGAAGCCCTTGCTGGAGACACAGGCGCTGTATCCCGTCGTACCGATACGCTGGCTCAGCAGGATGGATTCGGCCAGTTTTTTAGCTTCGGCCTCGGTGAATTCGCCATTCCGGTACAGCGAATACAGGTGGCTTACCATTTCCAGGTTTTTCTCGGCCACGGCCCGCAGATGATTCTTGATGGCAACCGAAACCGACGTCCGGACCATGTTCAGCATGGCATCGGTGGAGTTTTTCAATTCGCTTTCGATGTTAGCTTCGATGGTGTCTCTCACGATGGAATGGATGACCATCGAACCCAGCGAAATAATCATGCAGAAGGTGACCAGGTAGCTTAACAGAAGCTTGTAGCGAACGGGGAGATTTTCAAAAAAGCGGAAGGTTCTCATGCGGTCTGCCTTTCACGAAAAAACCGGGCTTAGTGGCCGAAGTAGTTCATCCAGGGTACCTGAAACGTTTTGCCGATGCGCTTTTGCAGCTGGCTGACCGCGGAAAGGGCGTCTTTGAGCAAAAGCGTTTCGCTTTTGTCCAGCGTTTTGGGATCCAGGGTGTTGTCCGGCGATTCGCCGGCCCTGACCCGTTTCAGGTTCTCGCGGATTCGGAACATCATGAGCGTTTCGAAACCGGCTTTGTAGAAGGCGGCGTCCTCCGGGCTCAGAAACCGCTTTTCGGCCAGCCGATCCAGTCGATCCAGCGTGGAAGGGGTCGAGATTCCCTGATGGACGGCCAGCAACCGTACGGCGTTGATCATGTGAACCAAAGCGGCGGTCTTGAGGTTGAGGCATCCTTTCCGGGGGCCGCTGCGTTCGGTAACGATTTTGCCGAGAAAGCCGATGGGGGCGGTCATTTTCTGGTCGTCGCGGGAGAGCATGTGGCCGGCGCTGGTGGAGTCGGAGAAAGCCTTGCCGATGCCTTCCCAAAGGGTGTCGGCCAGGCTGGTGTTGCCCCACAGGGATCGAAAGTCCAGCAGAATCGTCAGGGTGCGGATGTCTTCAGGGTCCGGCGAGGTCATCCATTTCCGGACGCCTTCGAGCCATCGGGATATGGACCGGCACCACTTGGGATTGCTCGCCATCACGCCGCCGGTGCAGCGCTGGAAACCGCAGCGGGCCAGGCCGTCGACCACCTGCTCGGCCAGATGTTGAAAATATCGGGAGACCGTTTCAATATCGGCCTTTGTCGGATCGGCAAAGATAATGGCGTTGTCCTGATCGGTTCTCAGGGTCTGTTCGTACCGGGCCGCGCTGCCCATGTTGATCCAGCAATAGTCCACCGGCGGCGGTCCCCAGCCGTCGGTTTCCATGCGGGCCTGGCTCAATTCGATGACCTTGCGGGTAATGCGGTCGTTGAGCCGGGTCATGATTTCCATGGTTTCCCGTACGCCGGCCCGTTCTTCCACCAGGGCATCCAGCACCCGGTCGATGCCGTTGCTTACGGTGGCCAGTCCTTCGATATCCGTCTGCTCGGCGATGTCGTGGATGCGCATCAGGCTGTCCGCCGATTGGGCCCGCAGCAGATCGGAAAAGGCCACGATGCCAACAGGCAGGTCGCGCTCCATGACCACCAGTTGGCGGGTGCGGTTGCGGACCATGGCCATCAGGGCTTCCCCCAGGTAGGCTTCCGGCGAAATCGCGACCAGCCGTGAATCCATGAGCCGGCCGACCGTGCAGTCGTCGATGGAGCAGACCGGTTCGGCCACCAATCCGCCCACCAGATGGCGGTCGGTGAGGATTCCCCGGAAGCGGCCGCCGTCATCGACCACCACCAGACATCCCACCTGGCGCTGCATCATCTTGCGGGCCGTCCGGGCCACGGGCGCATCCTCCCGACAGGTCTGCAAAGGGGTGGACATGACCCGGCTCACCTGGTCCCGAAACAGTCGCGGCGCTGCGGTGGGGGCGATCAGGCAGGAACGGTCGGCGAGATTGCGCTCATAGAGCAGACGCATGCGTTCTGCCAGGAGGGTGTTGAAAAAACCGGAAAATTCGGGATGGCCGTAAATCAGGGTTTCCAGATCGCTGCGGTGGATGCACAGGCAGGTCAGCGCCTCTTTGGCCCGTGCCGAGCCCGGATAGCGCTGGCCGGAAAGCACCACGGTCTCACCGAAGAAATCGAAGGCCCGCCGCAACCCGACGGTGGACTCCACCCGGCAATCGTCTTCGACGAGAATTTCGACCAGGCCCTGCGCGATGACGAAAAGGCAATCGCAGCCGGGATCCCCCTGGCGAAAGATATATGCGCCCGCATCGAAATTGCGAACGGTCAGGCTGTCGCATAGCGGCGCAAGGGCCTCCGGTTCCAGGAGGGCAAACGGATCGGTTTGTTTCAGTATGGCCAGCCGCGTATCGGTTTCCATTTGACCTTATCCTTGTCAGCCGTTGGGGCAAGGCAATGGCCCTTGAGATTGTGATAAAGATTCGTTAATAGTACATCCTCCGACAAAATATCAACTGCCGCTGTCCGTAAGGCGACGAAAATGGCGGCGGCATGCACCAAAAGGACAATAATCGTCCATTTTCCGTTCCTGAAAACAATTGCTGCATCGGCTCCGGCGAAATGGCCGGCCGGCAAACCAACCGATGGTGAGAAAGGAGTGAATATGACCAGGCGATGTCAATGGATAGTCGTATTGCTGCTGCTGCTGCTGCTGATTGCCGCCGCTGCCCCGGCAGCCGAACCGGAGGCAACGGCCGAAGAAAAACCCGCTTCCCGACAGTGGGATGGACAACAGGTGTCGTTGGATGAGGGGCCCCTTTTGACCCAATCCTTCCTGGAGGACCTGTCCGTCTATAAACCCATCTACTTTCTTTTTGGCGTCGATCCCGGGTTGGAGCAAAGCAAGTTCCAGTTGAGCTTCAAATATCGCCTGTTTAACCCCGAGGGATGGATGGCCGCCAAGGCAGCGTGGCTGTCCGGATTTCATCTGGGGTATACCCAGCGGTCCATCTGGGACCTGAAAAGCACTTCCAAACCCTTTGACGATACCAGCTACATGCCGGAACTGTTCTACCTGCTGCCCAAAATCGAGTTGAACAATGCACGTATTTCCGCTTTCGGAATCCAAGGCGGGTTCCAGCATGAATCCAACGGCAAGGGGGGCGAAGATTCCCGCAGCACCAATTATCTCTATATCATGCCGATCATGGGGATTCATCTGGCCGGCAACTATCACCTCAAAATCGCACCTAAGATTTATACATATATCGACAACGACGACGAGACCAATGAAGATCTGAACGATTATCGGGGCTATGTGGATCTGGAGGTGGCCATTGCGGACCCGGAAGGGGTGGCTTTGAAGTCCCACCTATGGTGTGCGGACGAGGGTAGTTCCGTGCAATTGGATTTGACCTATCCCATGACCCGGCTGTTTAAGAAAAACCTGAATTTTTACCTGCATGCCCAGTATTTCAGCGGCTACGGCGAAACCCTGCTGCATTATGACCGGCGCCAGGACGTTTTCCGCCTGGGGTTTTCCATCGTGCGGTAGCGTTCCATGTCCGCCTTGAACGGGTTTTGGCTTTCAAAAAAAGCCGGATCTGCGAAGAATAGGGCATTCGGCACAGTCCGGCTTAAAAAAGGATGGGTCTTGACGAAAAGGCGATCAGGTTTCTTTTTTATCTTCCAGTTTTTCCGGGGTATCGGATTCGGCCTTATTGGATGCGTCCTTGAAGTTGCGGATGGCCTTGCCCATGCCTCCACCGATTTCAGGTAGTTTGCCCACCCCGAAGATGATGAGAATGATGACCAGGATGATGATCAATTCCGGCATTCCGATTCCAAACATTTTTTTCCTCCTGTGGTCCAACGCATTGATATGAACGGATTGCCTGTCGTTCCGGTTTGGCCCGGCAATGCCCGGGCACTCATAGCGATCAGGTCCGGTCGGTTTTCAATTCGTCTATCAGCTTTTCAAATTCTTTTGACTTCAAATAACTGTCCACGGCACCCTGATGTTCGATCCAGGTGCCCCATACCTTCATCCAGGCATCGTTGTGCCAGTACAGGGAAGCATCTTCTTTTCCCCTGAGGGCGTCGATGTAATCCATATACTCTTCCGCGCAACTGTCGCAGAATGAATATGGAATTCTATAGGCGGGCAAATCCGGCCGGTTTTCCGCCGTAACCAGGACGCCGCATTTTTCGCATTTGGATGAGCAATGCGTGCACCGGAAAATTTTTCTCACAGCCAGCAGCTTTCGTTTTCGTGCCAGGGAGTCTTTTTTTTCCCGGGTGTCTTTGCGTTTTGCTGTGAGGGAGATGATATTTCCCATGGCCCGTCCGTCCATTGAAGCGCCATCCCGGACAGCGCTCATTTACGAATGGCGATTGTTGTCCGATTTCTCGACGAACACCAAGCCGCAAAGGCGTCGATCCAGCGGATCAACTAAGGGATCAGAACCGATTTCAGACAATATCATTGTGGATAATGCGTGTCAATCGCGGTGCGAACGGGGCCGGAAATAAATGAACCCCAAGTGAACCATTGTTAAACTGCCATCGCCATGGTAAAATTCAAGTTTATTTCTTGGTCCGATAAACCCGAAAGGAAGCCGCCATGTCCCAGCCAATTCAGCCGGACTGTTTGCCCCTGCTCATCGGCAGCATGCCCCTGGACGATCACGCTGCCGCCTCCCGTCTGGTTATGCAGCACACCCCGGCCATTCCGGTGTGGGCGCAATTGCCGGTTTTCCCCGAAGAGGGGATGGTGCCCCAGTTTTTGCCGGGAATGCCGGCAGTCGTCGAAAAAAACGGGAAAACCTATATCGATACAGCCTGTGAAACGTTCGATGCCGACCTGCTCGCTTTTTTCGAGGACTACATGGCGGCAGTCGCTTCGCCCGAGCAATTGCCCGGCTCCCGGTTTGCCCTGACCGAGGCCACCGGCAAGGGCGTGGCGGCCCTCGTGGATACACTGGCCGGATTGAAGATGCCGCCGACGGCCGTCAAGGGGCAGGTGACCGGACCGATCACGTTCGGCACCGGCGTCAAGGACCAGGACGGCCGAGCCATCTTTTACAACGAGACCCTGCGCGATGCCGCCGTAAAGCATCTGGCCCTCAACGCCCGCTGGCAGATTCGAACCCTGGGGCGGCCGGGCTGTCCGGTGATCATCTTCATCGACGAGCCTGCCCTGGCCGGATTCGGATCGTCCGAACTGATCAGCATTTCGAAAGATGAAATTCAGGTTTGTCTCAAGGAGGTGGCCGAGGCCATCCACGCCGACGGCGGCCTGGCCGGCATCCACGTCTGCGCCAATACGGACTGGTCCCTGGTGCTGGAGTCCGGCGTCGATATCGTGAATTTCGACGCCTACGCCTATTTCGACCGGTTCATTCTTTACGGAAGCCAGATCCGGGACTTTCTGGCCGCAGGCGGGTTTCTGGCCTGGGGCATCGTGCCCACATTGAAACCCGAGGAGATCGAGCGCGAGACGGTGGAGAGCCTGTTTGCCGCAATGCAGGCGCGCCTGACCCAGGTGGAAGCCCTGGGCATCGACCGCCGGGCCATCCTGCGCCAGTCTTTCATTACCCCCAGTTGCGGCGTCGGATCGCTGAGCCTCGATCTGGCCAGACGCGTGCTGGCGTTAACCAGGGATTTGTCGGCCAAAATCCGTGAAGAACTGTAGTTCCCGTCCGGAAGCGACAACGCTTCCCCCATATCCGTACTGCGTTATGCTGAATTCAAGAAAGAGGAAGCTATGAAAGCGAACCCTGATCAAAACTCCTTTACCGGTGCCACCCGGTATGTGCTGGACGAAGAACTGGCCCAGATTGTAAATATTTCCATGGCATTGGAGATGCCTCTGCTGCTCAAGGGCGAGCCGGGCACCGGCAAGACCATGCTGGCCTACGCCATCGCCGAGAGCCTCAACATGCCGCTTTTGGTACTCAATGTGAAATCCAGTATGAAGCTGGTGGAAGCGCTTTACCAGTACGATACGCTGACCCGCCTCAACGACAGCCGCTTCGGCGACAGCCGGAGGGACGTGAGCAACATCGAAGAGTATATCAAGATGGGCAAGATCGGACAGGCCTTTACGGCCGATAAGCGGACCGTGCTGCTCATCGACGAGATCGACAAGGCCGACACCGACTTCCAGGACGACATGCTGGATGTGCTAGACCAGATGGAGTTCGACATCATCGAAATCGACAAGACCATTTCGGCGCGCCACCGGCCGGTGATCGTCATCACCTCCAACGCCAAAAAGGACCTTTCCGATCCGTTCCTGGGCCGCTGCAATTTTCACCACATTGCCTTCCCCGACCCCAAGATGATGCGCCGGATCATTGGCGTGCATTTCCCCGACATTCACGACGATCTGATGGACAATGCCATCGACGCATTCTACCGCATGCGGGAACTGGATTCCGTGGAAAAGCGGCCGGCCACCCGGGAACTGATCAACTGGATCCGGGCCCTGAAGGCCGATCCGGACTTCAAGCCCAAGCGGCTGGCCAAGGGAGACGTCCCCTTTCTGGGCGTGTTGTTCAAAAAGAGCGGCGACTACGAACGCGCCAATACCTTCGTCAATCGGCGCAAGGTGTTCTGATCATGTTCCTGGCTTTTTTCTACAAGCTCAAAGAGGTGGGGGTGCCGGTGAGCCCCACGGCCTTTCTGACCCTCCACCGGGCGCTGGCCAACCGCCTGATTGCCACGCTGGACGAATTTTACACGGCGTCGCGGACCATCCTGGTGAAAAGCGAACGCTACTTCGACCTTTTCGACCAGGTGTTCGCCCATCATTTCCAGGGCGCCGAACTGCCCGATGTGGAAGGGCTGGAACTGGACGAAATGGCCCGGGCCATGCTGGAGCAGTGGCTGACGGATCCCAAAGCCATGGCTGACGCCCTGGGGATGGACGAAAGCCAGCTCAACAAAATGACGCCCGAGGAACTGATCGAGTACTTTAAACAGCGCCTCAAGGACCAGGACGGGCGCCACGACGGCGGCAGCAAATGGATCGGCACCGGCGGGACATCGCCGGTGGGCCACTCGGGCTTTCATCCCGGCGGCATGCGCGTGGGCGGCGTTTCGCGCAACAAATCGGCCGTCAAGGTGGCCATGGAGCGGCGCTATAAGGACTACTCCCTTACCGGGCCGCTGACCCAGGCCATGGTGGGAGAGGCCTTGAAGCGGCTGCGCAACATGGTGCCCGCCGGCCCGCGGGACCAGGTGAACGTGGACGAGAGCATCTACCGGACCATGAAAAACGGCGGTGAGATCGAAATCGCCTTCGACCGCCGGATGAAAGACCGCCTCAAGGTGATCCTGGCCATCGACAACGGCGGCTGGTCCATGGATCCCTACGTATCGGTGGTCCAGACCCTTTTCGACTATGCCCGGGCCCAATTCAAGGAAGTCCGGACCTTCTTTTTTCATAACACGATCTATGATACCATCTGGGAAGATCCGGCCCGCTACCGCAAGCCCATGCGCATGGTCGAACTGGCGCGCCTGGATCCGGAGACGCGGATCATCGTGGTTGGGGATGCCAGCATGGCTCCTTATGAACTGATGTCGCGGGATGGATCCATTTACATTCAGGACCGCAGCGGCAATCCCAGCATCGAATGCCTGCGCATGCTGGCGAACACCTTTCCCCACAGCGTCTGGCTCAACCCGGTTTCGGAATCCATGTGGAACTACACCCGCACCATCATCATGATCCGGCAGATCTTTCCCATGTTCGAACTGTCCATCGACGGATTGGAGAAGGCGGTGCAGCACCTGATGGCCGCTTAGTTCGTGCCCATTCATTGCCTATTTCTGGATGGACACGGATTCGCATTCAATCCGTGGCCGGATCGATGCGAAACAACTTGCAGGTGTTGGTCCAGACCTGCTGCGCCAATGGCGGCAGGTCCCGGCCAAGAACTTCGGCCACTTTCGTCAGCACCTGGCGGACAAAGGCCGGTTCGTTGCGCCGATGTTTGTTGCGTTGGGGCGTGGGTGTCAGGTAAGGGGCGTCGGTTTCGACCAGCAGGCGATCTTCGGGGATATGGGGCAGCATTTCCCGCAAGGCCCGGCCGCGTTTGGCGATCGTGACGATGCCGGTGATGCCGATGTAAAACCCCATTTCCAGGTAGCGGTCCAGTTCCGAGGCGCTGCCGCTGAAACAATGGACCACGGCGCGGCGGCGTTTGGCGGGGGTGGCCTCGAGGATTTCCAGGAATCGTCCCTGGCTGTCGCGTTCATGGAAAATCAGGGGCAGGTCCAATCGGTCGGCGATTTCCAACTGGCGGACAAACCATCGCTCCTGATCCTTTTGCGGTGAGTACATCCGGTTGAAGTCCAGGCCGATCTCTCCCCAGGCCATCACCTTGGGATGAAGGGCCAGGGCGGACAGTTCGGTCAGCGTTTTTTCGTTGCACGACCGGGCATCGTGGGGGTGAACGCCCACCGATGCGTAGATTTCGGGAAAGGACTCGGCCAGTTCCACCGCGCGGGTGGAGGTGTGTCCATCGATGCCGGCGATCATCATCCGCTTCACGCCCTCCTTTGCGGCGCGCTGCAATACCTTTTCGAAATCCGGCTGAAAAACGGCGTCGTCCAGATGGCAGTGGCTGTCGAACAGGTTCATTTCCTCTTTCCAGTGACTCAAGATTGTAAATTATTGTTAATGGTTGCATAAAAAAAAAGGAAAAAATACATAAAACTAGTTTTGAGCTTGATTTCAAAACTTGGCGATGTATATTAGCCAGAATCAGGCTATATATAAAGGAAATGTTTGGCGGCCGAAGTCGCCGCGCACAAAACAATAGACGTGGAGGGATGCAATGTTCAAGATTGTAAAACGGGAAGAGATGGCCGAAGGGACCGTGATTCTTAATGAAATCGAGGCCCCCCTAATCGCGAAAAAAGCCAAGCCCGGGCAATTCGTGATCCTGAAGGCCAACGAAGAAGGCGAGCGAATTCCATTGACAATGGCCGACACGGATCCGGACAAGGGCACCATTACCATCATTTACATGGTGGTGGGCAAATCCACGGCCCTGTTCAAGACACTGAAGGTGGGCGACGGTTTTCAGGACGTTATCGGGCCGTTGGGCAAAGCCACCCACCTGGAGAAAGTCGGCAAGGTGGTTTGTGTGGGTGGCGGTACCGGTGTCGCTGTCCTGCATCCCATTACCCGGGCCCTGAAAGAGATCGGCAACGACGTGACCTGTATCATCGGCGCCCGTACCAAGGACCTGCTGATCCTCGAATCGCAGATGAAGTCGGCCTCCAACGATCTGCGGGTCTGCACGGATGACGGTTCTTACGGCCATCATGGGTTTGTTACCGACGTTCTGAAAGAGCAGCTGGACGCCGGAGACGTGAAACTGGTGGTGGGCATCGGCCCGGTCCCCATGATGAGAGCGCTGTCCAACCTGACCAAGCCCTATGGCGTCAAGACCCTGGTAAGCCTGAATCCCATCATGATCGACGGTACCGGTATGTGCGGGGGGTGCCGGGTAACTGTGGGCGGCAAAACCAAGTTCGCCTGTGTGGACGGTCCGGAATTCGACGGACATCAGGTCAATTTCGACGAGTTGATGCTGCGTCTGCAGGCCTATTGCGAAGAGGAGAAGACCTGTTACGAGGGCTTCTGCACCCTTCAGGATGCAAGCTAAAGACTGGGTCTGCACGATGAATGGTTGGTCGATGAAAACGCTTATTTGAATACGATTCATGAATCGCGGCATCAGCTACAGGAGGAATCGTTAGCCGATTGCTGAGATGGAGGGATTGAGATGACGGAGAAAAAAGAGAAAAAGGGAAAGACCCCCCGCGTGGGAATGCCCGAACAGAAACCGGAAGTCAGAAGACGCAATTTTGAGGAAGTTCCCACCGGCTATACGGTCGCGATGGCCCAGGAAGAGGCGGCCAGATGCATGCAATGCAAAAAGCCCGGCTGCGTTGAGGGCTGCCCGGTAAGCGTGGATATTCCCGGGTTTATCAGCCTGATCGCCGAAGGTGACTTTACGGGCGCCATTCGGCACGTATGGCAGAAAAATGCCCTGCCGGCCGTATGTGGACGGGTTTGCCCCCAGGAGATCCAATGCGAAGGCAAGTGCATCGTGGGCAAACGGGGGGAGCCGGTGGCCATCGGCAACCTGGAGCGTTTTGTGGCGGACTGGGAGCGTGAAAACGGCACCGGCGAACTGCCGCCCAAGGCCGCATCCAAAGGCAAGAAGGTGGCGGTGGTGGGCTCCGGGCCGTCCGGGCTTACCGTGGCCGGCGACCTGATTCAGAAAGGGTATGACGTGACCGTTCTGGAAGCCTTTCACAAACCCGGCGGCGTCCTGGTGTACGGAATCCCCGAATTCCGTCTGCCCAAGGCCATTGTGGCCCAGGAGGTCAATTTCCTCGAACGGCTGGGCGTCAAGGTGGAGGTCAATTCGGTCGTTGGCCGCACCGTCAGTCTGGACGAATTGTTCGATCAGGGATACGAAGCCATCTATCTCGGTGTGGGCGCCGGACTGCCCCGTTTCATGAATCTGCCCGGCGAGAACCTGATCGGCATCCTGTCGGCCAATGAATACCTCACCCGGGCCAATCTCATGAAGGCCTACCAGTTCCCGAAGGTAGACACCCCGATTCCCATAGGTAAGAATGTGGTCGTGCTGGGCGCCGGCAATGTCGCCATGGACTCGGCCCGCACCGCCATGCGTTTAGGCGCCGATAGCGTCAAGATCGTCTACCGCCGTTCCCGGACCGAGATGCCTGCCAGGGCCGCCGAAATTCATCATGCCGAGGAGGAAGGGATCGAATTCTTCCTGCTGACCAATCCCACCAAATTCGAGGGAGACGAAAAGGGACGGCTGACCGGTATGGAGTGCCTGAAAATGGAACTCGGCGAACCCGATGATTCCGGTCGTCGGCGCCCCGTGGCCATCCCGGGATCGGAATTTCACATGGACACGGACCTGGTCATCGTGGCCGTGGGCTCCGGTGCCAACCCGCTGCTGACCCAGTCCACCCCGGACATGGAATTGAATAAATGGGGCTACATCGTCGCCGATCCGGAGACGGGCAAAACCTCCAAGAAGGGTGTCTGGGCCGGTGGAGACATCGTTACCGGCGCCGCCACGGTCATTCTGGCCATGGGGGCCGGACGCAAGGCCGCCGACTCCATTCACCAGTATTTGACCTGGGGATGGTAGTCCTTTGGCCCCTGGCCGTCTGATAAACGGTTAGCCAAAGGTCGTTTCGACGGCAAGGGAGCGCCGGACCGATCCTTTTCAGACGGTGCTCGCTGAAAGCAATCAAGGAAGATAAAAAAGCCGGACGGGAATCGATTCCCGTCCGGCTTTTCGATTCAGTACCGATCGATTGCCCTCGTTTAGGTGAAGAGATCGATCGCTTGCTGGATGGCCTGGTTGGAAATGGAGGTGTCGGTCTGGGCCAGCTGCGCGGATGTCTGTTGAGCCAGTTGGACCGCCTCTTCGTCGGAAAGCATGGCCTCGCCTGTGGCCTGGCCGTCGACTGACGGGGCGGCGAATTCTGAAACGGCCAGCTTGGCTTCTTCCGACAGGCTGATCCGATAATCCGGGTTATCCTCGGTTTGGGGTGCGGCCTGCTCTTTGACTTGTGCTTCCTCCCGTTTGACTTCGCTGGCTTTGGGCGCGGCTTCCAGCCCCTGAACCTGGTTGCTGACCGGATTGTTGTTTGATATTTCCATGTGCCTCTCCTTTATGCCCGACTTCGTTGACAGATGGTTGCACGCTTCTATCGTGCTTTTCTGGGTCGGCGCGGTTTTGCCGGCACGGCCGAAGGTGATTTACAAAAGACTCGCTTTTATTATCGGCCGAAAGGGTATACGCCTTTAGTTTTTTTTCACTTTATTTTTTTATAAGGCTGACAAGGACCTGCTGCGAAACCGGCAGCGGGATGCCTTTCCCGGTTTTGTTGGTGAGTGCCAAGGCGGCATCCAGGGCCTCTCTGCGCGTCAGGATTTGCAGCAGTTCACTTTTTTGGTCTGGTTGAATCGGTTCTTTTGACTGCCGGGAACGATCTGCGATTTTTTTCAGCCGGTGGTCCAATTGCCGGATACGGCTTTCCAGCTGGCGGGTGCAGGCGGGGCGATCCAGCACCGCCAGCGCATAAATGGTTGTCTGCGGTTTTTTCTCGACAAATATTTCCGCCACCCGACCGAAAGCGAGCGCGGCTTCCAGACTGCTTTCGCGGCTGGCTGCGGCCAGTTCGATCAACTCGCGGTCCAAAGGATCGGAAAGTTTGCCGATGGATTCGCGCTGCATGGTGATGCGTCCGGAGATGGCCCTGGTAAAGGGTTTCTTCAGCTCGACGAGCGCCCGCTGTTCCGCCGTTTTGCGGTCCGGTGCGATACCCACGCCGGTGAGAAAACGATCCGGCGGATAGGTCTTTACGGCGTTGTCCACCCATCCCAGCCGATCTCCGGTTTTCACCTTGACCGGCATCTTTTTCTTGACCCCGGTTCCCTTTGAAGGAACCGAAGGGGAAGACGGACTGGGTTTGTCCACCATCGTCGGTGGGGGCGCCGCCTCATCCCGTTCCGGCGCATCGGATATGCGGTGGGCACAGCCTGCGGCCCATGCCATCAGCAAGGCGGCAATCAGCGCTGCGATCCGATAAAACAATTTTCCTCCTTTTCCATGGTCCTTATATGTTATAACCGCAGATGACACGACTTGCAATTTCAAATAAGTCGGAGGCCCTACCGCTGAGTTGACAATATTCAGCCAGGCCTTACTGTTACCCGTGGCGTTCGATTGACGGACCTACCGCATCACCCCCGAATCAAATCGGTTACCGACCCCAATGGAGGCGAAAAAATGGCTTTTGAAACCAAAGAACAGGTTCTGGAAAAGATCTTGACCATGGAAAAACCTTCCTGCCCACACTGCGGTGAGGAGATGAGCATCTGGGAGGTGCCGCCCATCAATATCGGCGACGGTTTGGGTTGGGGATCACCGTACCTGTTCATGTGCTTCAACGACGAGTGCCCGCTGTATACAAAGGGGTGGGAAAACATGCTGGAGAACTATGCCCACCATGCCTCCTATCGCTGCATCAATTTTCCCGGCACCACCCAGTTCGAGTTGATCCCCGTATTCAGTCCCCAAGGCGCCAAGGGGCAGGTGATCGACGACAAGGTGCTCGCCGAACAGGAGATGTTGAAGCAGAACATTAAAAAAGGTTTTTCCATTCTTGCCGATTGCTATGTTAACAAAGACGGGGTAACCATCTTACGGCTCCTCATGGATTCTGCCGAACCGGTACGGGTCCGGTTGAAGGCCGCGGAGATGATCGGCGACATCGGCGAACTGGAGGCCATCGAGCCCATTCGCAATCTGAAGTTCGGCAATCAGAAGCTTCAGGAACAGGTCGATTCTGCGGTGAGCAAAATTCACGAGCGCTTTTTCACCCGCGAATGCCCCTTTTGTGCGGAGATTATCAAGAAGCGGGCCAAGGTCTGCAAGCATTGCGGCAAGGACGTGGCCGGCCAATAATTCTACCCCGATAGCGAGGCGTCGTGGAAAACGACCCCCACCTGGCCCCCATGCTATCCGCCATCGATCAAATCCGGGCGGATTTGAAAGATTATCATCCCAAAGCCCTTTTGCTGTTCGGGTCGCTGGCCCGGTACCTGGCCGGCGATCCGGGGGATCATCCGCCCAACGATGTGGATCTGCTCGTTATTACCAACAACACGCCCTTTCTGGTGATGAAAAAAGATTACGGGTGCGAGGTGGAGTTGCACAGTTTTACGGTGGACCGTATTGCGGGGATTGCCAGAATCCTTCGGTATGACAGCCGTGCATCTGCGCTCCCCAAGCTATACGGCCGCGTACTGGCCAAAGAGCATGCCATCGACATCATTGCCGCCGCCATGCTGCTGGGGCCCGAATACGGTTCCTTCGGCATCGAACAGATCGAAATCGACGGCATCACCGACCACAGAGACTATTCCATCCATCGGGTTCTAATGGGCAAAAACTGGTGGGCGCGTTTGCGGAAATATGCGACCGAGCGTCGCGGCCCGTTGATGCGGTTTACCGATAAAATTGTCGATGCCTACGAATTCAAGGCCTGAAATCGGACGGGGAAGCTTTTCTCGGAACGATTATTTATCTCGGCCGCGGACATTGACATTCATGGAGTCGTAGGACCGGAATACCAGCTTTTCCCTGGCCAGTCGATCCGCCGGCACCGGCGGGAGCGGTTCGGCCCGGGTCATATCGATGGCTTCATCCCGGGAAGGGATGGCCGTCATCCCGCTTCCCGTTTTTTTTCCGGAGCCCCCATCCAGAACCGTAGCGTCCGAACCGTCGGAAACGACGGCTATGGGCAGCGGCGAGGCGGCCAGCAGCCGGGCCGCACTGACGATTTCACGCTCCCGGGAGCCGAGTGATCCGGCGGCGCATTTGACGGCGATCAGCGGACGCTCGTCGATCCGTACCACCAGGTCGACTGTCGAGCGATAGGTTTCCCCGTCGATATCGACTGCGATGGGAGCGTCCACCAGGATTTCTTCGCGGCGGTAGCCCTTCTCCTCGACCAGGTAGCGTTCCACGCGTTGTCGATTGATTTCGGGGCCTACATGGGGCACGGACTGGCCGGTAATAAAATCGACAATGATGTCCGGGTTGGTTTCATCTGGTTTCATAGCAATGCAATCTCCTGAAGGTTTTTCTATTCCGGCGGTTCCATCCCTTTTTCTTGGCGGTGGATGAAGCCGATGGTCAACCCGACACGCGCCGACGTGTAGCCGCAACGGTCGTAATGATGATGAGTGCCCCGCCGGCAAGGGTGGCTGCCGAAGGGATTTCATGCAGCAGAAAAAAGGCAAACGCAATCCCGTACACCGGCTCGAGGCAAGCGATCACCGATGCCAGCTGCGCCCGCACGAAGCGTAGCCCCCGAATGAACAGGGCGTGGGAAAGGGCCGTGCAGATCACCCCGAGGAAAGCCAGCAGACCGATCTGCCTGGCGTCGACGCGCAGATCGACTACTGCCAGAATGGGCAGCAATACCAAAGCAGCCACGGCATTCTGGTACAGGGCAATGACCACCGGCGGGTAATCCCGCACCCATTTGCGGTTCAACAAAGAGAGGATGGCGAACGTGAATCCGGCCAAGGTACCCCAGATGACGCCGGAAAAAACCTGCCCGCGAAACCCGGATGGATAGACCATGATCCCCAGCCCCACCAGCACCAAAACGGCCGTCACCCAATCAATCATCCGCCTTTTCTCGTTGAACCAGAATGGCTCCAAACAGGTGATGAACACCGGGAAGGTGGAAAAGGCCAGCAATCCTACAGCTACACTGGAAACCTTGATGGCATGAAAAAACGTGATCCAGTGAATCGCCAGGATAATTCCCAGAAGGCAGAACAGGGCAATGGTTTTTCCTCCTTTGGGGTAAGGTCCGCTTTTGCTGTAAACCAAAGCCGCAGCCAGGGCCACGGTGGCGAATCCGGTCCGCCCCAAAACGATGCACCAGGCCGGCAGGGATAAAAATTTAGCGAACAGGCCGGCGAGGCCGAATAAGAGCACAGCCACATGAATTTCAACGAGTCCGGAGGAGCGGTCTGGTTTCACGATCAGCGGTTTCGGTTTAAATTGAAAATTCATTGCTTACACCGAACCCCGACGTCAAATCAATGCTTGATAGACTCGTAAAAAGTCGCATTACCGGCGGCTTCGTAAAAAGGCCGAGATCAAGGATTGCGAATCCTGAGGAATGAGGCGTACTTAAGGTACGTCGCAGTGACGAAGGATGAGCGTAACGCCGATATCGGCCTTTTTAAGAGGCCGTCAATGCTTGAATGGCTGCCTTGAATTGATCGGGATGCCGTGGCATACTCATTCCCATGAAATCGGAAGCACTCATGCCATTCATTTTTAAAACAGTTCTCTTCGGCTTTCTGGCTCTCCTGATCGCGGCCGTTGCCGTCGCACCAGCGCCCGCCGCCGTATACAAATACAAAGAGGATGGGGTCTGGCATTTTACCGACGATCCCGGACAGGTTCCTGCCTCGCAACGGGACGCCTCGTCCGATGCTCCCCCGGCGGCCCATGGAGGGACAAGAAATCTCAGCGAACAATTAAGGGCCGCACTGCGTCCAGCCAACGACATCGAGACAGCCACCATGGCTACGGTGGCCATTGAAACCAGTTTCGGATATGGATCAGGCTTTTTCGTAACCGGCGACGGCTACATCCTCACCAACAAGCATGTGATCCGTTTGAGTCCGGAGACAGGAACAAAGGATGATCCGGCGGCTGCGTCGACGGTGAAAACACTGGAGCATTACCAGGCACAGCTCGACCGTGAGACGAAACGGCTGGAGCAGGCCCGCAGCGATCTTGAAAATTTTCGCCAATACATCGACAGCCAGCCGGAATCATCCACCCGGGACTACAATGAAAACCGATACCGGGAAGGGCTTCAACGGTTCCGGAGTTGGGAGCAATCCGTCGATGAACAGCGGCAAAAGCTCGATTCGGAACGATCCCGCTTCGAAACGTCGCTTGTTCAGCAGCGCCTCGATGCCAGTCTGGCCGGCCTCAACCGCAATTTCACCATCTATCTGGCGGACAATACCCCCCTTTATGCCTATTTGGTGGAGGTCAGCGATCAACACGACCTGGCCCTGCTCAAGGTGGATGGGTATACGACGCCGTTTATCCAACCGATTTCGCCGTATGCATCCGCTCAGGGTGATCCGGTGTATGCCATCGGCAATCCGGTGAAACTGCGGAATTCGGTCACCTCCGGAGTGGTGTCCGGCTTTGAAGGACCTTTCGTCAAAACCAATGCCCAAATCTATCCGGGCAATAGCGGCGGTCCCCTGGTGACTGCCCAGGGCCGGGTGATCGGAGTCAACACCTTTAAAAGACTGACCCATAAGTTCGAAGGGCTGGGGTTTGCCATTTCCATCAACGTGGCCATGGAAGCGTTCGATGGCATCTGAAGCGTCCTGCCTGTCTTTTTGCCGGGCTTCGACCGTCCTGCCGTCTTTTCGTCCTAACGCGGGCGCCTGCCAAACCGGTTGACAAAAAAAAGAGAACCGTAGTATGTAAGGTATGCATTTCATTTCATATCTGTTGGTTAGACCTTGCTCTGTGAACGTGACTGCCCCTGGGTTCATTGAACAGTTCAGTCAATGATTTCCTTTTATCATCGACGAGGGTCAACTTTGTATCGACCCCTTCATTCATCGGGGAGGCCGGACAGCCCATGAGCATATTTTCCAGACGCCTGATCGTACTTTTTTTATGGTGCATGGCCTTCTGCCTGGCCACGACGACAACAGGCCGCCTGCTTTGGGCTTCGGACAGCCATGACGCTCCCGCTTACCATCAACAGGGCGACGCCCACACCGGTCAGGATCTTCACGGCGATGGCGGCCATGGCGAGGCAGGCCCATCCGGCCACCACGGCCATGAAGACCTGGGTCCCGAATTGCCGCTCTGGAGCTGCCTCCCATTTGCCTGCATGCTGCTCTCCATCGCCCTGTTTCCGCTGGTCGCTCCCGAATTCTGGCACCACCATTTCGGCAAAGTGTCCGCCTTTTGGGCAGCGTCAATGGCCGTGCCGTTTCTGTTCGTCTACAAGACGACCGCCCTGTACGAGATTTTCCACATTCTTCTGGCGGATTATGTTCCCTTTATTATTCTGTTGTGGTCCCTGTACACCGTTTCCGGCGGCATTTTATTGAAAGGCTCTTTGCGGGGAACACCGGTGGTCAACGTCGTCATGCTGATCATCGGTACCCTGCTGGCCTCCTGGATGGGCACCACCGGCGCGGCCATGCTGATGATCCGGCCCTTTCTGCGGGCCAACGATTACCGCAAGAACCGCACCTTCATGGTGGTCTTCTTTATCTTTCTGGTCGCCAATGTGGGTGGATCATTGACGCCTTTGGGCGATCCGCCCCTGTTTCTGGGGTTTTTGCACGGCGTCTCCTTTTTCTGGACAATGAAAATCCTGCCTCACATGCTCGTGGTCACCGGGCTTTTGCTGGTGATCTATTTTTTTCTGGACTTGTATCATTACCGAAAGGAACCCAAACGGGAGCCGACGAATGCGGACGAAAAGATTCCCCTGAAGTTGGTGGGAATCCACAACTTCATTTTTCTGGCCGGTATCGTCGGCGCGGTTTTGATGAGCGGCGTGGTCGACTGGGGCGAGGTGAACGTGCTGGGGGTGCACCGCGGCATCCAGGACTGGGTCAGGGATGGCCTGCTGATCTTCATGGGGCTGCTCTCCATGGCCACCACCCGGGTGGAGATCCGGGAGGGGAACGACTTTACCTGGTTTCCCATCATTGAAGTGGCCTACCTTTTCATTGGCATTTTTATCACCATGATCCCCTGTCTGCTGATTCTTAAGGCCGGTGCCAGCGGCCAGCTGGCCTTTCTGATCAATGCCGTCAAGGAGCCGCTGCACTACTTCTGGGTCACCGGGGCCCTTTCCGGTTTTCTGGACAACGCACCGACCTATCTGACCTTTTTCAACACCGCCCTGGGCAGCCACTACCCGGGTATGGCCGAGGCTCAGGCGGTCCCCCTGTTAATGACGGAAAAAGCCCTATTCCTTGAAGCCATTGCCGCCGGAGCCGTTTTTTTCGGCGCCTGCAGCTATATCGGCAATGCCCCCAACTTCATGGTGCGCTCCATTGCCGAGGAAGCCGGGACAACCATGCCGAGTTTTTTCGGTTACATTCTCAAATACACGCTTGTCTTTCTCATACCGACGTTTGTGGTCGTAACCGTGATCTTTTTTTAGGGACAGGAGGCCGGCAATGCCATTCACCACCCTGCTTTTTCACACCCGTTTCAGGGAATTAGCCTTCAATTCGTTAAAGTCCATGCTCGAACTGAAGGCGGCCGGACTCAAGAAAGTGGTCCTAGTCCATGTAATTCCCAGGGAGGATGTCGAGTTCGTGCCATACGGCGGCATCCTCAAAGAAGACCGCAAACGCTTTATCGAAAACGCACATCGCACCTTTGACGACTGGATTCAAACCATCGACGACCCGCAGCTGGAGTTTTGCAAGCGGGTCGAAGTGGGCGCCGTCAACGCCGAGGTTTTGAAAGCGGCCGAGGAAGAGAAGGCCGACCTGATTGCGGTGGGCCGCAAAAAGCGCACTGCCCTGGAAAGGGTCTACGTGGGCAACCATGTCCTGGATGTCCTGCGTCGCAGCAGCGTTCCGGTGCTTATGAGCAAATATATGGTTCAGTACGAATGGCAGGGGGAGACGCTCACGCGCACCAACGACGATATCTGGAAGCGTCCGCTGCTGGCATCGGACTGGTCGGAGCCTTCCCGGCGCGCCCTGGATGCGGTTCTCGGACTCAAGGGCCTGGTTGAAAAAATTATCGTTTCCCATGTGCTGGGCGCACGCATGGTCAAAAACCTGGACGATGCAACCATTAAACGCCTTGAAGACAAAAGCCTCCAAAGGCTGGAGGCCTATTGCCGTCTGGTCGACGAGGCTGGCGTGCAGAGCGAATCGCATCTGGCGATGGGGCGTACAGTGGAAGAAATCATCAAGATGTCCAGGGACTACGGTGCCACCATGATCGTCCTGGGGAGAACGGGAAAAGACTGGTTTCGGGAATACTGGCTGGGGGGCGTGTCCCACCAGATTGCCGAATTGAGCGAACTGCCGGTTCTTTTGGTTCCATAAAATATAGAAGGGTACGATGATCCATCACCTCGAAAACAACAAAATTGCCATGGTCGGCGGGGGCCGGTTCTGCGAAAAACTGCTCAGGCACGTGCTCAGCGACCATTTCAAGGGGCGGCAGCCCACGATCCTGGGCGTGGCCGACATCAACGAAAACGCGGCAGGCATCAGCTACGCCCGTTCCCTGAATATTTTCACCTGCAGCGACTATCGCGAGATATGCAACCTCGAGGGGCTGGACACGATCATCGAAGTCACCTGGGATCTGGAACTGGCCCGCGAAATCGCCCGCATCAAACCGGCAGGGGTGGAGCTGATCAACCACCAGGATTCGCGTTTCCTCTGGGATTTGCTCCAACTGGAAGCCATTCGCGAGGACGCCTTTGCCGCCCTGGAGACCGAAAAGCTCACCGCCGAAAATGCCAGGGAGCGTATCAACCGCTGCTTCCGCAAGACCGCCGAGATCGTCATGCAGCGCAACCGCCGTTTCAAGCAGATCGAAAACGAGCTTTACGAAAAAGAGAAATCCCTGTCGCAAATCGTCCAGGGAAGCACCATTCCGACGTTCGTGATCAACCGGGATCACGTGGTCACCCATTGGAACCATGCCCTGGAAAAGCTGACCGGGTACACCGCCGAACAAATCGTGGGCACCCGCGATCATTGGAGACCGTTCCGGAAAGAGGAACGGCCCATCATGGCCGACGTCATCCTGGACCAGTTGGAGACCGGCGAGATCAACCACTATTACGGATCGCGCTGGCAGCCGTCCACCCTGATCGAAGGCGGTTTCGAAGCCGAAGAGTTTTTTGAGCATATCGGGGAAAACGGGAGCTGGGTTTTTTTTACGGCCGCGCCCATCAAAGCCTCCGACGGCACGATTGTCGGCGCCGTCGAAACCCTGTGGGACACCACCGAGCGCCGCCAGGCCGAAAGCGAACGCCGGGCCTACACCCGGCGCATCGAAGCCAGCGAGCGCACCCTTTCCCAGATTATTCAAGGCAGCGGCGTGCCGACCTTTGTTCTCAACCAGGATCATGTGATCACCCACTGGAACCAGGCCCTGGAGAAGCTCACCGGATACCCGGCTGCCCGGATGATCGGCACGCGGCGCCAATGGGAGCCGTTCTGGAACAATGAACGGCCCTCCATGGCGGACGTGATCATGAAGCAGCTTGGCAATGCTGAAATCCGTGAGCTATACAGCGACCACTGGCATCCATCCAAACTGATCGACGGCGGCTACGAGGCCGAGGTCTTCTTTCCCAAGCTGGGCAATGGGGGGCGCTGGTGCTGGTTTACGGCGGCCCCCATCAAGACGGCCGACGGCACGATTGTCGGTGCCATCGAAACCCTGTTGGACACGACGGATAAAAAACGCGCCGAATCGGAAAACCGCCGTTACGTCAAAGACCTGGAAGAAAAGGAGCAGGCCCTTTCCCAGATCGTACAGGGAAGCACAACGCCGACCTTCGTAATCAACCGGAACCACACGGTGACGCACTGGAACCGGGCGCTTGAGAAACTGACCGGCTATACGGCCGAGGAGATCGTGGGAACCAACCACCACTGGAAAGCCTTCCGCAAGAAGGCCCGTCCCCTGATGGCCGACGTCATCCTGGACCAGTTGGAAACCGGAGAAATCAGCCAGTTTTATGGGGCCAAGTGGCGTCCCTCATCCCTGTTGGAAGGGGCTTATGAGGCCGAGGAATTCTTCGAGCACCTGGGTGAAAACGGCCGCTGGCTGATGTTCACGGCCGCACCCATCAAGGCCCCGGACGGCACCGTCGTTGGCGCCATCGAAACCTTGTGGGACTCCACGGAAAACAAGCGGGTCGAAGCGGAACATCGCCGGGACCTCATTCGCATCGAAGAGAGCGAGAATCGTCTGGCCCAGATTCTTCAGGGCAGCAACGTGCCTACCTTCGTATTGAACCAGGATCGTGTCATTACCCATTGGAATCTGGCATTGGAGCGGCTGACCGGCTATCCTGGCACCCGCATGGTGGGGACCCGGCGGCAGTGGGTGCCCTTCTGGGAAAAGGAGCGGCCTACCATGGCCGACCTGATCCTGGAGCGGTGCAGCGAACAGGAAATCTGGGACCTGTACGGCGGCAACTGGAAAAAGTCGAAGCTCATCGAAGGCGCCTACGAGGCGGAGGTCTTTTTTGCGAAACTGGGATCGGGCGGCAAGTGGCTCTTTTTTACCGCGGCCCCCATACGATCCGCCGACGGCAGCATTTCCGGCGCCATTGAAACCTTCTGGGACATCACCGAGAAAAAAGAGGCCGAAGCCCAGTGCAACCGGTACACCCGTGAAGTCGAAGAGAGTCACCGTTTGTTGTCCCAGATCATTCAAGGCAGCACCATTCCTACTTTTGTACTCAATCAGGAGCATGTCGTCACCCACTGGAACCGGGCGGTGGAACTGCTGACCGGCTACCCGGCAACCCAAATGGTGGGGAGCGCCCGTCAATGGGTTCCATTCTATGACAACGAGCGGCCTACCATGGCCGATGTGATCCTGGACCGGAAGAGTGAACAGGAGATCTGGGATCTGTACGGCGGCAAGTGGAAAAAGTCCGAGTTGATCGAAGGCGCCTACGAAGCGGAACTTTTTTTTCCGAAACTGGGCAGCAACGGCCGTTGGTGCTGGTTCACCGCCGCCCCGATCAAGGCCGCCGACGGCAGCGTGGTGGGCGCCATCGAAACCTTGTGGGACTATACGGACAAGAAGCGGGCCGAAGCCGACCGCCGTCAGTACACCCGCAAGCTCGAGGAAAACCAGCGCACCCTGTCCCAGATTATCCAGGGCAGCACCATCCCCACCTTCGTTTTAAACCGGGACCATCTGATTACCCACTGGAATCAGGCCATAGAGAAGCTGACCGGCCACGGCGCCACGGAGATGGTGGGAACCGACCGGCAGTGGGCGCCCTTCTGGGACAGCGAGCGGCCTTCCATGGCCGATCTGATTTTGGATCAGAAGGGCGACCAGGAGATCTGGGACCTGTACGGCGGCAACTGGAAAAAATCCGAGCTGATCGAAGGCGCTTATGAAGCGGAGGTCTTTTTCCCCAACCTGGGCAAGGGCGGGCGCTGGTGCTGGTTCACCGCCGCACCGATCAAGGCCGCTGACGGCAGCCTGGTGGGGGCCATCGAAACCCTTTTGGACACCACGGAAGCCAAACATGCGGAAGAAGAGCAGCGCCGCCGCAACCGCGAATTGACGACGCTGTGCTCGATTTACACGGCCCTCAATGCGCCCCTGAGTCTGCAATCGCGTATCGACGGCGCCGTGATGGAAATTCGCGATTTCTTCCATGCAGACAGCGTTTGTCTGTACATGGATGAGGGTAACGGCCGTTTCGACCTGCGGTATTTCAATACCTGCTACGCGGAGCCTGGCTATGGCGGCAGCCAGGGGCCGGATTCGGAACCGGAAATGATCCACAAGGTGTCCCGTACGGACAAGCCCCTGATCTACCAGAACAGCGACCACGATGTCGACGAACCGCAAGCGGACAGCCCCACGTTCGCCTATATTCCCATCAGCGCCAAGGAAACCAGGAGCCTGGGGGTCATGCGCATCGAAAAGGCCACCGAGCGGTTTTCCTCCGAAGAACTGCACCTGCTGGATCTGATCGGCAACCGCATCGGGGCTACCATCGAAAACGCCTTGCTGCATGACGAAGTCATTCAGAAGTCCAATTTCCAGGCCAAGCTGATCAAAAGCGCCAATGATGGCATTGTTGCCACGGACGACCAGTGGAAAACCGTGATCTTCAATCCGGCGGCCGAGCGCATTTTCGGTTATTCGGCCAAAGACGTCGTCGGCGCCAAAGATGCCCGCGAATTGCTTCCCGAATGGGTCCAGCATACGCTCGTTCATGCCCCGGCCGACGATGCGGCCGAAGGATCGGCCTGGAAGGAAGCCGACATCAAGGCCAGCACCGGCGAAGCCATTCCCGTGCGTTTTGCCGGCACCACCTTGCGGGCCAACCAGAAGATGATGGGTACCGTCGCCTTTTTCCAGGATTTGCGCGAAATCAAACGACTTGAACGGGAACTGGTCAATAGCGAGCGGTTGGCTGCCGTTGGCCAGACCGTTGCCGGTCTGGCCCATTGCATCAAGAATATCCTCCACGGATTCAAGGGCGGCAGCTATCTGGTGGATGTCGGACTGGAGCGGGACAACAACGATAAACTGCGCAGCGGTTGGGATATGATCCAGCGCAATATCACCCGTACTTCCGACCTGGTGATGGATCTGCTCTCCTATTCCAAGGAGCGGGAGCCCGAGTATGAAACCGTCAACCCCAACGACATTGCCGAGGATGTCTGCGAACTGATGGACGGTGTGGCGCAGGACAACGATGTGGCGCTGGTCAAACAGTTCTCCGAACGGATCTCACCGATGACCATGGACCCGCGGACCCTGCATCGCTGCCTGATGAATCTGGTGACCAACGCCATCGATGCCTGCATCTTCGACACGGCCGTCGATAAAGAAGAACATCGGGTGACCGTCGTCACCGAAAAGGAAGACGACGGAACCATTCGGTTCGATGTCAAGGATAACGGCTGCGGCATGCCCGAGGAAGTCAGGGAGAAGTTGTTTACTTCTTTTTTCAGCACTAAAGGGGTCAAGGGGACCGGACTCGGTCTGCTGGTTACGGCCAAACTGGTGGAAGAGCACAAGGGGACCATCGAGGTGGCTTCCGAAGAAGGGAAGGGCACTACCTTTACTTTGCGCTTTCCGATGGTGCCTGCCGGTGGCGACGGGAAAGCTTAGTCGAATAGATCGGGCGCTTTCGTGATTTAGAAGACGCCTGGCCCCAGATCAACTATCATAAGTTGTAGCGGATTTCGTCACGGATCGGTATTCCATGCCCTTTTGGTGTGCCGATTTTCTAAATTTGATGGACTCGTAAAAAGCCCCCGGCTCGTCATGCCGGACTTGATCCGGCATCCAGATCATAATTAAAAGACTGGATTCCGGCCTTCGCCGGAATGACGAAAAAATGGAATTTAATTCTTTATCGGCACCATCAAATTTTAAAGCCGCCTGGACTATCGAGCATGTTGTTTTCCATATAAACCGGCAATAGATTTCAATCGTGTTGCATCATCATTTCCATTTGAAAATCCGCTGGGCGATAAAACGCCGCCCAGCCGATAAGCATCGGCGTTGGGCAGAATACCAAATAAAGAGTTTCGTATGAAATCCACAGTGAAAAGATGGTGCAAGGACTTCGGATATACATGGCATGGGGCTGGAGTTTATGGAACGGAGAGATATGACTACAAGATCCATTTTGGCAAAGGCTTGGCAGCCATGTTCCGCGCTGCACATGGGTCATGTCGAATTCCAAAAGTATATACAACAAATCAAGGGAAGGCGTTCTTGATATTCCCGGTGTATTCGCAGTTCGTTGGCCAGAAAGAGATGTCTCGATTCAAATTCAGTCAAGCCACATCTTGGGTCAAGGACTGCCTATCAGGCAATATTCGTGAATACACCTATAATCCATCGTGGCTTGAGACACAGTGCCCGACCAAAAGGCGGCAACCCAATCAATGACTATTTCCGCTGCAAGCACCGAGGATGCGAAAGCAATCGCAAAAATCGTATCGCTGTCGAACAAAGATGTGGCCGTTAAGTTCGGCATCACGAAAGAGAACAATCCCAAACACCCTTCCTTCTATGATGAAGCATGGGCGTTGGCTGACTTTGAAAGAGGGGAAGAGTATTTCTTATACAAAATCAATGACGAAAATGCAGGTTGCGTGGCCTTCGAGCAACCCAATCCCGAAGTTGGCTATCTCAACCGGTTGTCTGTGCTGCCTGCTTATCGAAAGCGGGGAATTGGAGCGGCGCTTGTTCGGCATGTTTTTCAATATGCGCGGACGAAGGGGGTCCCTGAAATCAACATTGGGATCATCGCCGAAAATACAGATTTAATGAATTGGTATATAAAATTGGGGTTCGTGGAAAATGGACTTAAAAAATTTCCACACTTGCCGTTTGATGTGTTGTTTATGAAATATTATTTAAGGTATTGAAATAACTGGATTCCGGCCTGCGCCGGAATGAAGGAAAGATGAGATTTTCGACTTCTGAGGAAGTGGAATCTACCAAAGGTTATTTTTGCGTGGCAGCCGCTCCCAAGAATCCATATCTTTCTTTCGGGTGTTGTGGCCATCGGTGGCCTGAAAAAGCTTTTCACGAGTTTATCAAAATTGCACTTGGAAAAGCTGCGGGGGGGGCATTTTATAACGGACAAAAAAAATTATTCGCCGTACATATCCGTTATCAGTTTGCGTAACTGGGCTGCCTTGTTCGGAGATAACTGGTCTGTTTTCTTTTTTAATCGTTGTTTGCTGATTGTACGAATTTGATCAACAGCGACCTCGGCATTTTTCCCGGCACATTTGATTTGAAGGCGTGTCCTCCATTGCGGGTGCAATTTAGATGTTAATGGACAGACAACGACGGTATCCAGATATTTGTTCATTTCGTCCTGGCTGATGATAACGACGGGACGTACTTTTTTTATTTCACTACCTATGGTGGGATTAAGATCGGCGAAATAGATTTCGTACCGTTTAATAATCAAAATTTTCATCCTCCAGGCCGTCAAGGAGCGTTGTGTCGAAATCGTCCCATTGTTCTTTTTCATCGGCCATGGCTTTAAAGGTATCTTTCCAGGAAAGCTTGCTTTCTTCCTTATTTCGAAGGAGCAGCCCTTGATCCGTTTCTTCTATTAACAGGGAATCTTTCAGGCCATATTTTTGAAGGAGTGCTTTGGGAATGCGGATTCCTTTAGAATTACCGATGGGAACTATTTTTGTGTCTCTTGTTCGAACCTGTTTATGCATGGTAAATCTCCTGAATGGTAAAGCATCGTGATAATGTAACTATCGTAATTACATTTTAAATTATTGTCAACGCGCATCAAAGAAAAAATGGAAGAAAATCAGTATTTGAAACCGTCAATTCTGGACCGCATATGAAGAACCCGGACAGAAAAACCGTATCCCGACTGGCTGATCTTCCTAACATCGGAAAGGCCATAGCAAAGGATCTCCAGTCTATCGGCATCGATCATCCAAGAAAACTGATCGGGAAAGATCCATTTGCCCTGTACGACAAGTTGTGCGAGATATCGGGGAAAAGGCACGACCCTTGTGTGCTCGATGTGTTTATGTCGGCGGTGCATTTCATGGAAGGGGGGAGGCCGCTTCCCTGGTGGGCGTTTACCGACGAAAGAAAAAAGCATCTGGGAAAATAGAAGCTTGCAAATTTCGATTGTCATGATAAGATAAACCATTTCAATTACTTGTCATATCACCTTGCCGGGCAGAGCCAATCGCGTTACGAAATTAACCGCCGTAGCAATCGCATGTAAGGAGGCTTGCAAGATGAGCAAAAAAGTATTGATCGTGGACGATGATCCGGATGTGCGGCTGTTCAACTCAACCGTCGTGGAGGAGAGCGGTTACACGCCCATTGAAGCGGCCAATGGCGAAGAGGGCCTGAAGATGCTCAAGCAGGAATCTCCGGATCTGGTGGTCCTGGACGTGTTGATGCCCAAACAGAGCGGTATCCGTTTATACCGGATACTGAAAACGGAAAAGGCCCTTCAGGGCATTCCCGTCATCATCCTTTCCGGTGTGGCCAAACGAACTTTTCTCCGCAGTCAGAAGGCGCTTACGGAATTCGGCGATCAACCGGTTCCGGAGCCGGAGAGCTATCTGGAAAAGCCTGTCGAACCCGAAGAGCTGGCCCAGGAAATGAAGAAATTTTTGGAATAGCCCTCCTGCGGATCTGCCCGGTAGCCAAGGATGAAACAAAATGGAGATAAAAAAACTGCTGTTTGTCACCCGGTTCGACAAGCTTCGGTTCGATGCATTACAATCTCTGTTGGACCTGAAAAAAGCCGCCCTGAACCATGTGGTTTTTTTAAACGTCATCGAGCGTGACAAGGTGGCCATGCGCAGGGGCAAGGGATACGAGAAGAGCGCTGAGATCCGGCTCCGGGAAAAGGCCAACATCCGGTTCATCGATTGGGCCGAGACCCTGTTCGAACAGGGCATGGAAGTGGGCGTTTACATCGTGGTGGGCAGTTTTGCCAGCCAGGTGATTCAGGCGGCCGAAAAAGAGTCGGTGGACCTCATCGTCCTGGGGCCCGACAAGAAAGGCCGCCTCGAACAGCTCTATTCCGGCTCCGACATCACCGAAATCGTTCATCGCTCGGCCACACCGGTGCTGGTGTACAAGTATCTCACCCGCAAGGGGCCGCTGGCTGAAAATCCGTTTGAAAAGCCCCTTTTGGCCACTAACTGGTCCAGCGCCAGCCGCCGCGCCATCGATTATCTCAAATCGCTGAAGGCCGTGATTCGTGAAGTGGATGTCGTGCATGTGGCCAGCGAGAAAGATTTGAAGGGAACCTCGGCCATGGCCATTCAGAAGACGCGCAAGGAAAGCCGCAGCAAGCTGGAGGACCTTTGCGACGATCTGGAAGACAACGGCATTTTGGCCAGACCCCACGTTTACATCGGGGATACGGTAGAGGAAATCGACAAAGCCGCCCGGGAATGCCAATCCTCGATGATTTTTGCCGGCTCGCCGCGCAAATCGCTGTGGACGGATCGCTGGGGAAGCAGCATCGGCAAGGCCCTGGCGGAGCGGTCCGTTTTTCCAATTTTGCTCATTCCGCCCCAAGAAGAGTAGCGGTTGGTTTTTTGACAGCGTACAGATCCTAACCTGCAACGAGACTGAGGAGGAAGACATGGCAGTCATCACAATTTCGAGGCAGTTTGGCGCAGGCGGCATTACCTTGGGAAAAATGATTGCCGAGAAGATGGGGTACACCTTCGCCGACAGCGACATCATTCAACGAGTCGCCAAAGAGGCCAATGTCTCCACCGACTGGATCGAATCCTTCGAAAAAGAAGCTGGCAGCAAACTTTCCAGATTCATTTCCAGCATGGTTTCCAAGCGCTGGCTGGATCGCGTGCTTTCCGATGAAAGAGGCTATCTGGACGAACAGATCTATCTGGACTACCTCGTTTTGATCATCGCCCAGTTCGCCGATGAAGGCGACGTGGTCATTCTCGGCCGGGGAAGCCAGTATATTCTCAACGACCATCCCGACGCCGTTCACATCCTGCTCGTGGACCAGTTCGAAAATCGGGTCAAATTCATGATGAAGCAGTACGACATGCCCCAGAAAAAAGCCGAACGCATGGTGGCCAACGAAGACCGCCGACGGCTGAACCTGTTCAAACGGCTGGGCAAAAGCGATTACGACAACCCGCAGCTCTACCACCTGGTGCTCAACATGGGGCGGCTGGATCTCGATACGGCCCGGGATATGGTCTGCGAACTGGTGGCAAGCCAACAAAAAGAGGCCGAGGCGTAAACGAACGGAAAACGATCCGCTTACAATGTCGTCACAATTCAATTGTCCTGCTTCAGGCAAAATCATCAGATTGATTTTGCCTGAAACCGTTTATAAGCCAGCGTATCCTTATTGACATCGGCACGCGGGTACACTATTGCTGGCATGCCCGCGATTTTTTTGTCATTTGCTCGATATACGGATGCTGAAGCGCGTGCGGCAGCTATTTTGAGACAGCGGAGAAAAAGGAACTCGCCATCGAAATTTTGCGTACCATCGACGCCATGCGTTCCTATTCGTCGACGCTGCGGCAGTCGGGGAAAACCATCGCTTTTGTCCCCACCATGGGATTTCTCCACGAAGGCCACCTTTCGCTCATGAAAAAGGGCCGGGAACTGGCCGACCGTGTCGTGGTGAGCATTTTCGTCAATCCCACCCAATTCGGCCCCAGCGAGGATCTGGCCGCCTATCCCAGGGACGAAGCGCGGGATCTGGAAATGGTCGAGGCAACCGGGGTGGACGCGGTTTTTATTCCCGATGCAAAGCAGATGTATCCGGAAGGCTTCCAGACGACGATTTCGTTGAAGGCCCTCCCCGCCCATCTTTGCGGTCTTTCAAGGCCGGGGCACTTCGAGGGGGTGGCCACGGTAGTTGCCAAGCTGCTGGGCATCGTCCGGCCCCACCTGGCCATTTTCGGTGAAAAAGATTACCAGCAATTGCTGGTCGTACGCCAGATGGTCAGGGATCTGGAACTGAATGTCGATATCATCGGTGCGCCCATCGTGCGGGAGGCCGACGGCCTTGCCATGAGTTCAAGAAACATGTATCTTGCCGATGATCAACGCAAGGCCGCGTGCAGTTTGTACCAGGCCCTGACCGAATCCAAAAAGAGGGTCAAGGCGGGCGAAATTTCTGCCGATACCATCATTGCGTCCGCCGAAGCGCTCATCCAGGCCCATCCGGACACCCGGATCGATTATATCGCCGTTTGCGACCCCAAGACGTTGGACGCGGTAACCGCTATCGACGGTCCGGTATTGATGGCTATAGCGGTGAAGGTGGGCCGGGCGCGGCTCATCGACAACATGATACTGACCCCCGGAACATGAAAGATCTTTCATTCCCATAAAAGGAGCTATCCATGACCAACAAGTTTCTGTTCACCTCCGAATCGGTTACCGAGGGCCACCCGGATAAAGTGGCCGACGCCATCTCCGACTCCATCCTGGATGCCATCATGGCCCAGGACAAGGCCTGCCGGGTGGCCTGTGAAACCCTGGTCACCACCGGTCTGGCCTTCATCGCCGGCGAAATCACCACCGAATGTTACGTGGACATGCCTCAGATCGTGCGCGAGACGATCAAGGACATCGGCTACCACTCTTCACAGATGGGGTTCGACTGGCGGACGTGCAGCGTCATCACCAGCATCGACCATCAAAGCCCGGACATCGCCCAGGGTGTGAATACCGGCCAGGGACTCTACAAAGACCAGGGCGCCGGCGACCAGGGACTGATGTTCGGCTTTGCCACGGACGAAACGCCGGAACTGATGCCCATGCCCATCATGTACGCTCACAAGCTGACCCGGCGCCTGACCAAGGTGCGCAAGAACGGGTCCCTGGATTTCCTGCGTCCGGACGGCAAGTCCCAGGTGACCATCGAGTACCATGACGGTCAGCCAAAACGGGTGGACACCGTGGTGGTCTCCAGTCAGCATAAACCCGACGTTACCTATGAGGACCTCCGGGAGGCGATCATCGAGGAGGTGATCAAAAAAGTCATCCCGGCAGACATGATCGACGGAGACACCCGCTATTTCATCAATCCCACGGGTCGTTTCGTAGTCGGCGGGCCCATGGGGGACTGTGGCGTCACCGGCCGCAAAATCATCGTGGACACTTACGGCGGCCAGGGCAGCCACGGCGGTGGATGCTTTTCCGGCAAGGACCCCTCCAAGGTGGACCGCAGCGCCTCCTACATGGGCCGCCACGTGGCAAAAAACATCGTGGCCGCTGGCCTATCCAAGAAATGCGAGGTTCAGATCGCCTACGCCATCGGCGTGGCTGAACCGGTATCGGTGATGATCGACCTGATGCATACCGGCAAGGTGCCCAAAGAGCGGGTGGAGGAGATCGTCAAGGAGGTCTTCGACCTGCGTCCCGCGGCCATCATCGAATACCTGGACCTGCTGCGCCCCATCTATCGCAATACCGCCGCCTACGGACACTTCGGGCGCACCGAACCGGAATTTTCTTGGGAAAAGACCAATATGGCCGATATTATCCGAGAGAAGGCGGGCTTGTAGTTCGTATAACGGGTATTATTTTTTACTGAAGAATCACAGGGGACCGTCAAGGTCCCCCTATCTTATGGAGGAACAATCATGACGCTTGCCGAAAATGTGGTGACGATCGACGGCCCCCCGGCCTACGATGCGTCCCTGCCTTATAAAGTTGCCGACATCACCCTGGCCGACTTCGGCGACAAGGAGATGCAGCTGGCGGAAAACGAAATGCCCGGTCTGATGGCCGTGCGCGAGAAATACGGCCCCGAGCAACCCCTTAAAGGCTTACGGGTTACCGGCAGCCTGCACATGACCATCCAGACGGCCATGCTCATCGACACCCTTAAAATTCTGGGGGCCGACATCCGCTGGGCCTCGTGCAATATCTTTTCCACCCAGGATCATGCTGCAGCGGCCATCGCCCGCAAGGGGTCGGCAGCTGTCTTTGCCTGGAAGGGCGAGAGCCTGGAAGAGTACTGGTGGTGCACCGAACAGGCCCTGGTCTGGCCCGACGGCAGCGGTCCGCACCTGATCGTGGATGACGGCGGTGATGCCACCCTGTTCGTCCACCAGGGTGTAGCCGTGGAAAAAGATCCGTCCCTGTTGGAAAAAACTTATGATTCCGCAGACGAACGGCTGCTGATGGCCCGCCTGAAGACCAGCTATGAAAGCGATTCCGGTCGCTGGACCCGGATTGCCGGACCCATCAAAGGGGTTTCCGAGGAGACCACCACCGGCGTACACCGGCTCTACCAGCTTGGCCAGAAAGGGGAACTGCTCTTTCCCGCCTTCAACGTCAACGACTCGGTGACCAAATCCAAGTTCGACAACCTGTACGGCTGCCGGGAATCGCTGGCCGACGGCATCAAGCGCGCTACGGACATCATGATGGCGGGCAAGGTCGTGGTGGTATGCGGCTATGGCGATGTGGGCAAGGGCTGTGCACACTCCATGCGCGGCTACGGCGCCCGGGTGCTGGTAACCGAGGTCGACCCCATCTGCGCCCTGCAGGCGGCCATGGAGGGCTTCGAAGTGACCACCATGGAGGAAGCCGCCCCGGAAGGAGACGTTTTCGTCACGGCCACGGGATGCTACAAGGTGATCACCGGAGCGCACATGGAGCAGATGAAAAACGAGGCCGTCGTCTGCAACATCGGTCATTTCGACAACGAAATCGCCATGGATTACCTCGACAACAATCCGAAATGCAAGAAAAGTCCCATCAAGCCCCAGGTAGACATGTGGACCCTGGAATCGGGTCGCACGATCATCGTTCTGGCCGAAGGAAGGCTGGTCAACCTGGGCTGTGCCACCGGCCATCCCAGTTTCGTGATGAGCAACAGTTTCACGAACCAATGCCTGGCGCAGATCGAGCTGGCCACGGGCGATTATAAAACCGACGTCTATACTCTTCCGAAAAAACTGGACGAAGAGGTGGCCCGGCTGCATCTGGCCCGTCTGGGCGTCAAGCTGAGCAAGCTCAACCAAGTCCAGGCCGACTACCTGGGCGTGCCGGTGGACGGACCGTTCAAGCCGGATCACTACCGATACTAATAAGTACGCATAAAACAAAACGGTCGGGGTGTTTCCCCGACCGTTTTGTTTTATATGATTCGATTCGGCTGCTGAAATTGGCCGTTTTTTACTGCATCTCTTCAATCAGGACGAAGCCGTGGTCGACCTCCCGGTCCTGTTCCGGTGTGACAGCCAATTCCTTGGCGCGTTCCAGGGTCGTCAGCCCCCCTTCGACATCTCCCTGCCTGGCCTGAACCAGAGCAATACCCACATAAGCCGGTGCATATTCGGCATCCAAGGTTTTTGCGCGCACGAACTCCTCGTTGGCAGCGTCGATTTTCCCGCGGTTTAAGAGCGTGTGCCCGTTCTTGACATGGTGTTCGGGGGTATCCAGCACCGGCCGTAGAAAAATCGTGTCCGGTCCGCAAGCCACGATGGCGCTTGCCGCCAACATCAAGAGCAGAAGGCAATTTCGACGACCCATGGCGTTCTCCTTATTCGTCCAAGGATCTTACTGCTTTACCATCCCATCGAGAACAATGCACACCCGGCAGGCCTTCAGGAAATTCAAATGAATCGCCGAACTGCGCAGGCGGGCGGCTTCGGTGGTTGGAATAACCAGATCCGTGTTTCCCGTAAAACGGGTCCGGATGGCCTTGACAATCAGGGGGCGGTCCCCCACCCGCGGGTCTTTGCGGGCGGCATCCAAACTGGCGGCATAACCGCTCATGCCCCTGGACACGGCAAATTCACGGCTGGCAAAAGCGGGGCCGTAAACAACTTCCCCGGATTCGTCGGCGATGACCGGTACCAGAGCGGGTTTAGCGCCAATCCCGACGGCATCGACGATCAGCCCGGTATAGGGGGCGCTGCCGACGCCCACCTTTTCTTTGGATGTCGATTGTGTTTCCTTTTGGGCCGTATTCATCGTGGTGACCGGCTCCACCTGGCGAATTTCCTCCGGCAGCACGAACTGGCCGAATCCCCCCGTCAGGTTCATGGTCAGTTCGATCTCCAGCGTTCCGTCTGAAAGGTATTCCTGCCGGGTAACGGCGGCGTTGCCGGCAAGGGTGTGCAGCCCCTCCAGAAAATCCGGGCTCCCCTGAACTCGGTCCGCGATGCGGCTGCCGGCGTCGATGCGGATGGTCATTACCGTCTCCAGCAGTTTTTTTCGGGCCGTCTGCCGGGCGTTTTCCAGAATGGCCGAGGCTTCGGCCGGCGTATCGTTGTCACCGGTTTGGGCCGGGGTGCCGACTCCCTTGGCGCGAACCGTTCCCGCGCTCCAGTCGATGCAGCCGCTGCCCGACTGTTGGACCAGGGGACCGTCGGCCGAAGCGGATGCAGCCAAGCAGAAAGCAATCAGCACGAAGAGTTGGTAGATTGGGCGCAGAATAAATTTTACTTTCAATTCTTGGTAGTTACCCCTATGATGTTGACCAGTGCGAAATATATATTGTACAAATTCGGAGAAGTCAACAAAGCTGGACGACCGATCCGGACAAAGAGGACAACGGCCCCATGGACAATATCGTCGGTGCATTGGGCAGAACGACGATCCGAAGGTTCAACCGTCTGGCGGAGTTGTGTGCGCTGACCTGCCGGCTGATTGCCATTGCCGTGCCGCTGCCCCGTACCGGCCGGGTGCTGATCCGCAGGGTTGTCGTGGAACAGCTTTACTTCACAGCTGTCCAGGCGCTGCCGGTGATCGTTCCCGTCGCCCTGATTATCGGCGTCATGATGATCGTCCAGTTTTCCCAACTGTCCGGTCAGGTGGACCTGGGCAAAATTGTCGTGCTGCTCGTATTGCGGGAAATCGGGCCGCTGATTACAGCCATCGTCGTGATTCTGAGGTCCGCCACCGCCGTGACCATCGAAATATCCTACATGAATGTGCTCAACGAAATCGAAACCCTGGAAATGGCGGGGATCGATCCTCTGGACACCCTCTGTCTCCCGCGATTGCTGGGCATTACGACGGCCATTGTCAGCCTGGTTCTGGTGTTCGATCTCATGGCCATCATCGGAGGCTATGCCGTCGTCAAGGGGTTTACCACCCTGCCGGTGGAGGGGTTTTTCCAGCAGATCGCCAAGGGCGTCGTGGGGGCCGATATTGCCGTGGGTTTGTTGAAAAGCATCTTTTTCGGTGTGGCCATCACCGTTACCTGTCTTTATCATGGGCTGACGCCGAAGGAGCAGATTACCCAGGTGCCGATCGCGACCTCCAAAGCGGCCGTGGACTGTTTTTTTTATTGCCTGGTGATCAACATTTTCGTTTCTTTTATTTTTTACGTGTAAATGCAGCCGATCCCACCGATTATCGAAATTACCAACCTCGTGCTTGCGCCCTTTGGCAAGCAGGCGACCTACGGTGTGGATCGCCTGACGATCAACCGCGGCGACGTGATCGCCATCGACGCCAAAGCAGCGCTGGACAGCCGGCAACTGTTGCGCCTGCTGGCCACTCTGGAGCGCCCGGATCAGGGCCGGTTTCGGTTCAACGGGTTCGACGTGGATCTGTACGACTATCGGCGATGCCTGGCCGTAAAACGCCAGATCGGTTACGTGGCGCCCGATTGCACCATGATCAGCAACCGAACGGTCCGCGAAAATCTTCTCCTTGGCCGCTTCTATCACGAGAACGATCTGTCCATCGACCTGGATGAAACGATGAATCTCCTGTGCAAGGATGCCGGCCTGACTGACGATCTGGAGCATCGGCCTTCCGAACTGAACGACAGCGCCCTGATGAAAACCATCGCCATCCGTGAGATGGGCAAGCGGCCGTTGCTGATGCTGATCGACCGGCCGGAAAATTTCATCCAGATCAACCCGGACGATGCTATTTTTAACCACCTGAAAAATATGGTACAGTCGGAAACGGCGGTCGTCTTTTTTTCCAACAACGAAAAAATGAGCGACCTGGGGCGGCGGCAGTTGACGCTTAACGACAAAACGATCCGGATCAGGGATTTGGAGGAGCGATAGTCTTTCCGACCCATGGAAACAAGCTTCACAAAAGCGGAGAAGAGCGTCGGCGTTTTCATCATCGGCATTTTCGTGCTGCTGCTGACAACGGTGGTGATTCTTGGACGGGGCAAGGACTGGTTTGCCGAAGAGGTCACGTTTTACACCAGTTTCAAACAGAGCTACAACTTGCAGTCCAATGCGGCGGTCAAACTGTTCAAGGCCGATATCGGCAAGGTGGAACGGATCTCTCTGGGGGAGGACAACGTGAACGTCGAACTGTCCATCCTGGCCAGATACGCCTCCCGCATCCGCCAGGATTCGGTGGCCGTGGTGGACAGCCCGACACTTATCGGTTCGGAATACATTTCCATTATTCCCGGCGATTCCAATTCCCCGAAAATTCCCGTCGGCGGCATGATTCCCTCCCAGGAAAAAAAATCCATTACGGACCTTTTAAAAGAATTCGAGGTGGAAAAGACGGCGATGCTGGCGGTGCGTACGATTCAGGAACTCGCCGAGCTGGTCTCCATCATGAAAGATCCGCAGGGGCCGCTGCTGACCACCTTGGATCACATCGAGCAGACTTCGTTTCACCTGGAGCGGATTGCCGGCAAGATCGACCAGGGGCAGGGCACCCTGGGCTCCCTGGTGGCCTCACGGGAACTGGTGGACCAGGTTCTGTCAAGCCTGGACCGGACCGATGACCTGCTGGACCATATCCAGGCAACCGCCCAACGGGGGCCCGGCCTGATGGACCAGGTCAGCGACAACCTGGCGACGATCCAAACGGCGGGAACCGGCGTGGTGGAGAACGTCGAAGCCCTGAAGGAGATTCTGGAAGAGGCCCGCCGGTCCATCGAAACCATCCAGGTCATTCTGGAGAACATGAAGGAAGGCAGCCAGGACATTCCCCGGGTAACGGCAACCGCCAAGGAGGGTATCCGTGAAATCCGGGACGGAGTGGGCAATATCGACCGGGTGGTCAAGAGCCTTCAGCGCAATATCATCATCCGTTCCAATCTGCCCGACGAGCCGGTGGCTGTGGATGTGGATGCGGGGTTGCGCCCGCAATAGTCAGTGTTTATCCATTCATAGCTGTTCCAGTAGCGTTCGGATGCGTTCCCCGGCATTCAGCCCCGATATCCATTCATCGGGGATGGCGGACATGCCGTGGGCCGCGGCCAGCACCATGCCGGCCAGCATGCCGCGGGCCGAAGAATCGCCGCCGGCCATGACATTTTCCACCATGGCCGTCTTGAAATCCTCGCCATGACGGGCAACGAGGTGTACGGTGCCCGGCAGGCCGGCTTCCACACTGCACATCTGACCGAACTCGGCGATGGTTTCGCGGGTATCCCGATCCTTGCTTTGCAGCCCCATGCGGACCAGCGGGGCGATGTCGCTGTCTGCAAAATGATCGTTCAAGGTGGCCTCCATGGCCGGGACCGGTTCCTTGCCATTAAGAATGGCGAAGACCGTGCGTGCAAAAAAGTCTGCGGATGCGATCACCCGGTCGTCGCCGTGGGTGATGGCGGTTTGTGACCGCGCAGTCCGGACGAGTTGATCCAGGTCGTTGCCATATACCCCCACCAGCGGAGCCATGCGGGAGGCGCCGGCCAGGTCATCCGAGTCCGAGGCGCTTTGGGTCGGTTCGCGGCCTCCGGTCATATTTTCCAGGGTGGCTTTGGTGGCCTTGTCGAAGTAGCCCGTATAATCCGAAAAAAATTCCCGCCATGACTGGGCAAACCGGTTGGCGTCGAAGCCCTTTCCTTCACCAAGGGTCTCCAGCAGCACCAGCATCTGGTCTCCATAGTGGGTGAAATCCCCCGCCTTCTTGCCTTTGTGGTAAGATGTCAGCGGATCATGGTACTGTTCCACCCTGCCGAATTTTTTATCGATTACGCCGGTGTTGTACACCCAGTGGACGCCGAGGGACAGGGCGTCGGCCACAAAAGCCCCCATTACAGCCGCTTGTCGTTTCGTCGTCATCGGATTCTCCTTTTATCGTTTTTGTTGGCCATAGAAGCTTTTCCGCAGATGCCGCGCTTCGAATGAGGCCGTGTTACATCCTGCATCCCGGTTTCATTTCTTTCGTTTCATGAATCCATACAGTAAGGCAGGGGAACCGAATTTTCAAACCTGGTCATTTCCGACCGGGCAGGAAGCTAAAGTTCAGAGGCTGTTGCGCGATATATAAGGGTACCGGAAAAGGCAGTGAATTGCGAATACGGACTGGAACGGCGATGCCCTATTATTCCATCGACCAACTCAAGCCGGGGATGATCCTGGCAACTGATGTAACCGACATGAGCGGCCGCCTGCTGCTGTCAAAAGGTCAGGCCATTGCTCCCAAACATTTGAATATTTTTAGGATGTGGGGCGTCCCGGAGGTGCAGGTCCAGGACGACCGGGAAGACGGGCCGGACGACGCGCCGGCGGTGGACCCGGAAGTCATGCGGCAAACGGCCGAAAGCCTTAAATCGGCCTTTTCCGGAAACGACCTCAACCACCCGGCGGTCGCAGAGATTTTTCGCCAGGCCGTTTTCCATCGAAGTCGAAGTGGGGTCAGCCAGACGGTGGAAATGCCGACTGTGGCGGCCAAGGATAGCGCGCCTTCGTCGAGCGGCCTGGAGATGCGCCAGAAACTCCGCAACCTGGACATCAAATTGCCGGAAGCGCCAACCATCATTTTCAAACTCAACGACACCATTGCCGACCCGTTTTCCTCCTCCGACGACATTGCCCAGGTCATCAGCAAAAGCCCGGGACTGGCAGCCCAGCTTCTGCGGATCGTCAACAGCGCGTTTTATGGTTTCCCATCCAGAATCGACAGCATCAGTCGCGCCGTTACCGTTATCGGTTCGAAAGAAATTTCGGCCCTGGCGGCGGGTATCGCCACCATGGAAATCTTCAAGGATATTCCCAAAAATGTGTTCGACACGCAGGCCTTTACCCATCACAGCCTGACCTGCGGCGTCCTGGCGCGCATTCTGGCGGCCGGAGGCAACATCCGCAATACCGAACAGCTTTTTGTTGCCGGATTGCTCCACGACATCGGCAGAATGGTCATGTTCAAGTACTTTCCCCGGCAGGTGGGAACCATGCTGGCCGCTGCCGCCGATGGCGAGTCCTGTCTTTATGACGTGGAAAAACGGATCATGGGATTTCGGCACACGGACATCGCCGCCGATCTTTTCGAAAAATGGAAATTTCCCGTCGCCTTGAGTCAGAATGTGGCCTTCCACCATCGACCGGCCTCGGCTCAGGATCCGGCCCGGGCGGCCGTCATTCATCTGGCCGACATCATCGCCCATGCCCTGGGCGAGGGCAAAAGCGGGGAGTGGTGCATTCCCACCCTGGACGCAGCGGCCTGGGACAAGCTGAAGATCTCTCCTCAGACCCTTGCCACGATCATCCCCCAGGCGATCCACCACCTGAATTTCCTGACGTCGATCTTCACGGGCGAGTCGTAAATCCAATGTCAGATCAAGACACCATCGCCGACCTGAAGCACCGTATCGCGTATCTGGAGGAAAACCGCCGCTATATCCAGAACGCCCTGGAAATGGTTCTTTCGCTGGAGGATTTCTACACGGAGATCGGGGGCGGCGATTGCAGCCTTCAAACCCTGCTTCCCGAGGCCAAACGCCGCATCGACGCCATCATGCCCTTTGAAGCGTTGGCCTTTTACATGGTCGATGAGGCGGACTTTTCCTTTCAGCCCACATATCGCCACCCCGATCATCTGGCCGCGGAGATCCAAAAAGAAGTGGATTATATGATCGACGAAGGCTACTTCGCCTGGGCCATCCGCGAACGCCGTGGCGTGGTGATTTCGTCGCGGGATCACTCCCGCCAGTACCTGCTGCATGTGATCGCCAACCACAATCAGGTCAAGGGCATGTTCGGCGGTCTGTTGCCGTCCGGCCAGACCAAGCTGCCCGACACAGCCAAGACCCTGCTTTCGATTGTTCTGCTGCATGTGGCCAATGCGTCGGAAAGCATGGCCTACACCGATCTGCTGAAGAATCAGAGCCGGATTCTGGAGGATCAGGTGGCTGAACGAACCCGGGAACTGACCCGGTCCCAGAAAGAGCTTCAGGCTTCCATGGATCAGACCCAGGCCATGGCCGAAGCGGCCAGGGCGGCCAACCGGGCCAAAGGGGATTTTCTGGCCAACATGAGCCATGAACTGCGAACGCCGCTCAATGGTATCATCGGCATGACCGAAGTGGCGCTGTCCACCGACCTCGACGCCAATCAGCGGCGCATCGTTGATATCATCGGCCGTGAATCGCTGTCCCTTCTCAGGCAAATCAACGATGTGCTGGATTTTTCCAAGATCGAATCGGGCAAACTGGAGCTGGAGCAGGTTGAATTCGATCTGGATGTTCTCATGGAGGAGATCGGGGAGAGCTTTGCATTGCAGACCAGCGAAAAGGGGGTCGAACTCAATGTCTTCATCGCGCCGGATACGCCGACCCGTCTTGAAGGCGATCCTCATCGTTTGCGCCAGGTGCTGTTCAATCTTACCGGAAATGCGGTCAAATTCACCCATGCAGGCGAAATCCTCATTGAGGCCAGACCGGAAGAAAGCAGCAACGAACGCACCCGGATCCGTTTTTCCATAAAGGATACCGGAATCGGGATCCCCGAAGAAAAAATCGCCCAGATTTTTTCCAGCTTCACCCAGGCGGACAACTCCACGACCCGGCAGTACGGGGGGACCGGCCTGGGAACCACCATCAGCAAGCAGCTGGTCGAACTGATGGGGGGAGAAATCGGTGTGGACAGTCAATCCGAAAGGGGCAGTACCTTCTGGTTCACGGCCGAATTTTCCCGGTCGCCGGCAGAACCATCCGTTCCGGCCAGAGAAACCGAATGGGAAGCCAATACCACCGTTCTGGTGGTTGACGGCAGTGCAACCACCTGCCGGGTTCTTGCCGGCCATCTCGATCGGATAGGTATCCGCTGCCGGTCAAGCTCCAGCGGCGAGGCAGCCCTGGCGCTGCTGGCCGAGCGGGACTCCATGAAAGAGCCCGTCCATGCCATTATCACAGCCGATCGCGTATCGGATATGACCGCAGCAGAATTAATAGAGCGATTGAAGGCGCAGACCACAGCCTTGGCGGCCTTGCCCGTAATTCTGGCAACGAGCCTGAAAAAAATGGTGGCCGACAGCAACGGGCCGGCCCATGGTTTTCAGGCCTTGGTCACCAAACCGGTAAAAATCGGCGATTTGAATGCGGCCCTTCATCAGGCAATCCATGGCGTCTGCGTCGAGCATCTGAAATCCGATCTGTCTGCCGATGTTGACCCGGCAGCCGCCCGCCGTAGCGGGCGCATCCTGGTAACGGACGACTATCCGACCAATCAGAAGGTGGCATTGATGCACCTGACGGCCGCCGGGTTCGACGTCGATCTGGCCGACAACGGACAGCAGGCTGTGGATGCCTTCGTCGAGAACGCTTACGATCTGATTCTGATGGATATTCAAATGCCGGTGTTAAACGGTTTGGATGCCACCGGGAAAATTCGGGAAATCGAGGCGGCCTCGGGCCGCGGTCGCCGGACGCCCATCATCGCCCTGACGGCCAGTGCGCTGAAAGGGGATGAGGACAAATGCTTCGATGCCGGCATGGACGGCTATTTGGCCAAACCCATTCGCCGCAGGCAGCTCATCGAGGCGGTCGACCGCTGGATCGGGCCGCAAAGCAAACCTGAAGCGGCCCCGGTATCTCAGGAACCGGTGAAAGCCGTCGAAACGTCAACCGGTGAGGATGACACAATCATGGAAGTCGCCACGGCCCTGGAAGAGTTCGGCGATGCGGAAACGGTGAGGACCATCGCCCGGCAACTGATCGAGAATGCCGACGGGCAGCTTGAACGCATCCAGGCGTCCATTGAGAATGAAGACCGGGAGGCCATTCGCAAAGAGGCCCACGCCATCAAAGGCGGCGCGGCGACCATGGAAGCCCCGGCCCTGAGCGAAGCTGCCTTTCGTCTGGAAAAGCTCAGCAAAGACGGCCCCATGAATGAAATCGAAATTGGTTTTGAAAACCTGAAAAGCCAGTTTTACCGCTTCCGGGATTTCGTATCCCAATGGAAAGGAACCTGAATATGCGTATTTTATTGATCGATGACGAACCCATCGCTTTGACGAAACTGGAGTTGATGCTGACCAATGTGGGTACCTGCGACACGGCGGGCAGCGGTGTCGAGGCTACGGAGTACTTCGTGAAGGCCATCAACGACAATTGCCCTTACGATCTGGTCACCATCGATATCGAACTGCCGGACATCACCGGCCTGGACCTGTTAAATCGATTTGGCGAACTAGAGCGCAAGAACGGCATTGCAGCGGCTAAAAAAATCATGGTTACGGCCCACAGCAATGTGGACTTCGTGGTCAAGGCCAGAGACAAGTGCGACGCATTTGTGGTTAAACCGGTACGCAAAGTTACCCTGCTGGCGAAAATCGAGGAGCTTTTTTCAACGTAGAACCGGCGGAAACGATTCATTTGACATAGTAACCGGATATTCTCCACTTTCCATCTTTGCACAGCATTGGCGTAACGGTTTCAATCCCGGATTTTTTATTTTCGAACGACGTGTCAAATTGAATGACGACATACTCGCCATCGGGCGCTCCGGGCAGGGATGTGGTATACGCTGCGCGTATCAATTCCCTTGAGACGCGTTTGCCAAGCGGCTTGCGTACGGACTGTACGGCCTGCTCCCATTGATCCCGCGTGACGGCTTGTTTTAAGAATTCGGATGCCTCCTGCCAACTTTCTGCATAGTTACCGTTGTCGACGATGGAAAGCCATTTTTCTGCCGATGCGATGGCTGATTCTTTCTTCTCAGCTTCATTGGCCATGGCAACCGTTGCACCGAGGAAAAGCCCGATAATGACGAAGCGGAATACTTGTTTCAAAAGTTCTTCCCTTCTTTGGTTTTCAGCCACTTGTACATCACAAAGGCATCGACGTTGCCTTTCAAAGGGTGCTTGAATGCTCGTGGCAGCCGCCCGACGATTTCAAACCCCAGCTTTTGCCACAGTCGCACGGCACCTTCGTTGGTCGATGCAACAAAATTGAACTGCATGGCTTCATATCCAAGTTCGCGTGCTATTTGCTGGGAATGTTCGCACATGGCCGTCGCCACACCTTTACCGCGGGAAGTGGGTGGGACCATATAGCCACAATTGCAAACATGGCTGCCGGGGCCGGAATGGTTCGTCTTGATGTAGTACGTTCCCAGTATGCCTTTTTCGCTCTCGGCCACGAAGGTCTTGCGAGGCTTATCCATCCATAGTTTTTTTCCGTCTTCCTTCGTTACATCGCGGGGATATGCGTATGTATCGCCGGCAGATGCAATCTCACGGAAGATGGGCCAGATTTTTTCAAAATCCGATTGTGTTGCTTCACGAATCAGCACGGTAGCTTTCCTTTACAGGCGATGAATTCCCCTTTTCCCACCGGAACAAGACAGGTCGTGTATTCAGACCGGTTGATGAAGAATTCCATAAATTCTTTAAGTTCTTCTTCGTGAGAAAACGCATTGTCACATATCATAATTCCACCGGACTTTAAAAGCCTCAGAATATGGGGGATGAAAGAGATGTACGCGGATCTGTCCGCATCCAGAAAAATGATGTCGAATTCTCCTTTCAAGTCGTTAAGCAAATCAGAAGCATTTCCGATCAGAAGCTGAATCCTTTCAAGCAGGTTCGTTCTTTCAAAGTTGGCTTTTGCTTCCTTTGCCTTTTGCTCGGATCGTTCGATAGTGGTAACGGTGCCGTTTTCAGGCAAAGCGGAGGCCAACCAAAGCGTCGAATACCCATTTGAAGTTCCGAGTTCCAAGATGTTTTTGGCTTTTGTCGCTTTAACGAGAACGGTAAAGAACTCCCCGGTGTCTCTGGTGATATTGAGGTATTTCTTCGATTTGTCCGTTTGGATGCGATCGTTTTGGGCCCCTGACTGTTCAAGTTCATTCAATACTTTTTGGAATTTCATATTTTCAATAGCTGGTTAAACGCTGTTCGCCGTCTCCTCGGATAACTTCTTAAGTTTCGTAAGCATCCCTTCAACCATCTTGTCGGCGGTGCCCTGACCCAATACACCAAGTATTTTGCCGATAGCTCCGAAAGGCATTCCAACCTCTTCGACAAAATGAAATGCCGTACCTGATTGCGTCGCTTCCAAATTCCAACGAATTTCGTAACTGTTTACATTCTTGCCGGAGGTCATCTCGAGCACAAGATTCTCATTCTCATTCCAGGTTTTTACTTTAAAATCGATCTTTCTGAGCGGCCCCGGCACTTTTTCTTCTACGTAGTAAGCCGTTCCTACCCCGGAGCGATTGTCGCCTGCGTATTCACATTTTTTAAAGGAATCGAACCACATTCGGATTTTTTCAGGTTCAACTAGAAAGGGCCAAATTTTGTCAGGAGTTGTTGAAATTTCGATCGATTTTTCGACTTTCATTTTTTCCTCCTTATCCGGTTGATAAAATAACGGATCAAAAGCTATCGATAGATTGTGCCCAAACATTCCTGCCAAGAAATATTGGTGAATTTATCGGCGGCCGTTAGCGGAGGTACGGTGAGCGAATCGAATGTGGTGAATCAGCAACGATTGGTGATGTCTGTTTTCAGGATTTATTAGAAGCCATCTCAAAAATATCTTCCGGCCCAATATCGGTGTTGGATTCGCGTTTCAAATCCTCAACATATTGCTAATATGCACCCCAAGGGCATTTCCTTCGGGCACCTGCGGTTCGAAACGCGAATCCGCCTTGATCTTGAACCGCAATCTTATTTTTGAGATGGCTTCTATCAATTTGGCAGATATTCTTTCCTGGAACAAAGTGTCGATGCGTATTTGCCATCCTTTCACTTTTTATCTATTTATGTCAATGCGTTAATTTGGTTCAAGCAGGGCAATCGCAAGTAACTCTGAAAGGATGATTTATGCACCCCTCACCCCGGCCCTCTCCCCTCAAGGGGCGAGGGAGCGCTTTCCTGAAACCTCGAAAGTAGCCGGGTTGGCTTAGTCGCAACCGGCAAACGTCCCCTCTCCCCCGGAGGGAGAGGGACAGGGTGAGGGGGAAAATATGGCGTTTTCAATATCATAAAATCTACATGCTATTGCCCTGTTGGTTCAACCCAGATAAACGGGCAATTCCTTTCAGGGCGTAGCCATGTTTACGAGTCTATTATATTCCTTTCACGCAGAAATTGGACGATGCGGGTCGTCTGGCCCGCCGCCATCGTTCCACCAAGGCTTATGGCGACCGTACATGCCTCAAGGATTTCCTCAACCGTTGCACCCTGCTCGATAGCCCGATCGGTCTGGGCAAACATGCATGGCTCGCATCCTTGGACCAAAGCCCCGACAAGAGCCATCAAACGCTTGTATTTTGAATTGATAACGCCGTCTTTATAGGCTTCATTGACAGATTCCATGTATAAGCGACCCGGCTCAACCATTTTATCGCGGTAGATAGAAAAGTTCTCCATATTGATTTCACGTCTTTCAAGCAAACTTTCCATAGCGTTCAGCTCCTTTGCAGCTTATGCGTTGTCGGTGAATGGAAACTAATCTTCTTATGATTTCAGCCTTCAACCGATGTTGGACTATTATCGAGCTTGCTGCAGATTCAAGGCAGCCGTCGTAGGGGCGACCGGCCGGTCGCCCTTTCGTTCGCAGTGGCGGCTTTCTTTGGAATTGGAAAAGGCGAAACGTTCAATTCAGGTTAAATATTTTTCCAATACTGAATACCCGGGGCTCCCCCCTGGCACTCGGGGCAGCGTCTTTCATGCATGTCGGACCCATTCGTTCCATAAACATAGCCGCAGATGGTGCATTCGGTTTTATAGGCATATTGGCCATGGTCTGTGCCCAGAACGCCGCAATGCCCGCAACACTGTTGGCCGTTAGGATTGAAATAACCGATTTCCACACTTTCGCCGCTACCGTCCTGCCAATCGATTGGAATGTAGTTTTCGTCCATGATTTTCCTTTCTACCAACAACAAGCCGTCAAGCGGCATAATCTTCGCCGTTCTGGCTATCGATATACTTTAATGAACCCAGAAAATTTATTGATTGTGTTTGCTTCTTGCGTTTGAAAGCATTGAGTTAATTTTGCGATTTAAAGGTTCCATATCAGGGTTTTGAAGTTCAGCAGTTATATCGCGAACGCCAGGATGCCAAATTGTATCACCCAAAATCTCATAAAATTCATAAGTGTGTCCAGGTTCAGCGTTTAACTCTACTGATTGACATTCTTCAGAATCATATTTGGTGTAGCCTTTAATGAATGCCAACTCCAAACACAATGAATACTCGCCAGGCAATAACTCAAAAACGACACCTAACTCTTTTTTTATTTTTCTGCCGTTTATTTTTGAGAGATGAACTCTTTGCCTTTCGTTTTGAACTAATATTGCAATTCTCTCCTTCGCTTTATATGGGCCACTGTATAATTTATCAGACCAAGCGTACTTACTCTGAAGGTTGTTAACACAGCCAAAAAGGAATAGTGCCAATAGAACAGCAAATATACCCACTAATTTTTTCATTCTGTATCTCCAATATGGTTGGCTATAAGCTTTCAGCATGACAGCTGCGTTCAGCGACTTGCCCGCTATGATATTCTTTTAAAGGATGGGAAACTGGATAGTTCCTTGATTCCGGCAGGAGTGTTTATCGTAGCGAGCATATACGGGACTTCATTTTTTGGTAAAGCATGTACCTTGACAAGATCCAATGCCCCAATGGACGACAGCGCAGATTGCAGCCACCGCGGATAAGGATGGTAAATTTCCAATCCGGAAAGACGACAGCCGAGATCCGCCATGTTTGCTGATGGGTGCTTGTCTGTCTGCCATTCAATCGCATAGGGCAGCATTCCCCCGGCAAGGAGCCTGCCATCGTCAGGAAGCCCGAAATACCAATTCAAATTCCCGCGGCTGATCAACTCCGCCTTCCCCAGTGAAAACGTCGATTGGCTCATTAGCGCCTTGATATCCTGAGTATTCACTACCCATGTCAACAAAGACGGCTGCTGCTCGATCTGCTGCCGGATAAAGGCATCATCCAGGCCGAACCATCTCGGGCGCTCCGGCGGTTCGATGTCATGATTGACGGCAATGATTTCAAGAAAGGCGTCGTTGCCAAGCCGCATTAGGTGGTTATGGGTCCCCATTTTGGGATGCACACCCCCAAAGGGCATATCGACGCCCAGGAGGTCTTTCACATAATTTACGCCTTCTGTGAGGGTCCTGGCTCCGATGACGAGATGATCGATTTGGGTTTGCATATTTTTACTTGTCCCATGGAAGTTCTTCCGGCGATGAATTACGCCACTCTTCCACGATTCTTTCTGCTTCGGCAAAGTCTTCCTCGGAAACAAGAATCAGGCCCCAACCATATTGAGACTGGAAGAGGCCATCGTATGCAGTATCATGAAACGATTTTATTTCAGCAACGATTCCATGTTCCTCTAAAACAGATTTGATTACATTGGCCTCTGCTTGGTTTTCAGGCTTTACTAATGTTTTCAAGGCTTACTTTCCCTTACTTCTTAATGGACAAAGCGTCGATAAGCGCGAGCCTCGCTCATATTCCCTTAGATTGGCGATTTTGCACCTAAAAGTGGGCGTTTAAAGCACTTTAAAAAGCTTAATTTTTTTATATCAATAGCTTAATTTGGTGCGATCCCATTTCAATTATTTAACAAAGTAAATGAATAATTTGTGCTATTGTTTTTTGAATGTTATAGAATGATTTAATTGAATTGTAGACTGTTCGGCTGGTTTATTTATAGTACTTTTAAGTGATCCATTTATTTCTTCAATTTTTTCTTTTAAATTTTGATTATCCTCAGTAAGGACATCAATTGTTTTTTGTACTTTACCTAAATTAGTGTAGACATTAAAATAATCAATAGCCACAAGAAAGGCTATTATAAAACCTAAAAAAGCAAGTACTAACGAGGTAGTGATGGTTTTCCATCTCTTGTTTCTGTCTATCTCATTTTGATTTTTAATAGTGTCATCTTTTAAAGCATCTATAAGTTGATTATGATTTTTAATGTCGAGTTCGATTTGATCTATACTATCTTTAATTCCTTTAATACGTTCAATATTGCTAGAAAGGCTTTGATCAGCATAGGGAATAACATAATCTCTAATTTCTGGCTTTTTTTGGTATTTTCCAGAATAAGGTTTTTTAGTACTTTCTCTTAACGAATTAAATACTACAGTTGAGAACTTATGGTTTGTCTGCATAGAAAATTTTTTAGAAGATGCATTAAATATTAAGCAAAGAAACCTTCCTTTATAACCAGGATCAACTTGAGGACCATTAGAAAGAATTAATCCTTTGACAAACATGCTAACTAATATATCAAAATTTGCGCAAATGTTTTTAGGAATATTTGCGAACTCCCTAGCACGAACGATTACGAAATCCAGCGGTTCGATGTCAATAAAAGGCTTGTTCGATTCATATTTGATTCCAGAAATAAAATGGTCTTCATATAATAATAGGTCATAGCTTGCTGCTTCGATATTTGATTCTTGAGAATCGTAGATTAAAATATCTAATCTTGTTAATGCTTTAATTTGTTGGTAATTAAGAATGGCGGGAGAATTAATGAGGCCAATTAAAACATTTTTTACATCTAATATATCATGAATATTGTTTCTACAAGGATCATAAAAAGCAATAACATCAAAGTTATTTTCTGATCGAAATGTTATATTTGAATAAAAACCTTCAGTATCTTTATCTAAAAGTAATAAAGAATACTTAGTAGGTGTATACTCCTGGGACGAATTTATGAATTCGATATTAAAACTATTTGCGAAATCTAAAAGGTCATTATTTTGTATCAATGCCTTAGAAAAAACCATTTCAATTTTTTCCATTATTGCACCAAATAGTTAATGTTTCATCCTTCAATTGGCGAAAAGGTGCCCATCGATTTTTAAGGTCAATTTTTCGATTAACTGTGTATAACCTTTCTAATTTAATAGAAAGATTGTTATAAAATTTCTCTATTATAACTTTTCTATCATCTGAATCTTTGTAATCAGGTAATAGTACAGCTAAAATACCGTTATTCGCTAGCGATTTTATAATATTGTTAAAGGATAAATTTAAATCATTTAAATATTCATTATATTTAAATTTTCTATGCCTGCGGTATCGGGCACCAATTTCATTTTTTTTAAAGGAATCAATATCATTCTTAGAATAATTAAGCCAGTAATAGCTAATACGTTGAGAAGTTATATAATCAATCATAAGGGGATAAGGTGGAGATGTTACAATTAGTTTAATAGGCTCAGGAGGAATATAATCTATAGAGTCAGCGATTTTAATATCGTAAGATTGAGTCTTTGGAAAAATAATCAAACGTTTTGTTTTAGAGAGAATCTGTTTTATTCTTACCAAAAAATTTTTAATTACCTCATATTTTCGATCGGCAATCTGTTGTTTGTTTGGTTTAACATTATCTGCTATATGACCCCAAGTTTTTTGTTGTGCACATGCAATTTTAGCTATGTTTAAAAATACAACATCATATATAATCTTAATATAATCAGGCATTGAATATTTTTGAATAATAGAATGAAGTAATAATATTTCTTTAAGAGTTTCTGTAGAATACCAAAACCCTATTTCTTCAAATGATATATTATCAAAATGTGTTGTCGAGGAATCAAAATGTTTAAATTTATTCTCTAAGTACTGAACTTCAACAAAATCTTTAAATTTGTAAAAATGAGCGACAATTTCATCATAATATTGTAAAAGGTTAAGCTTAGCGAGTGTAATTTTAGCAGCAATGTGATTTAGATCATTACCATAAAATTTTCGATTCATTCGGAAAGATTCAACAGCGGTAATTCCAGATCCAACAAATGGGTCCCAGATTGTATCCTTCTCTTCAGAGAAAATTTCGATAATATTGCTAGGAATTGCAGTAATAAATGATGCGGGATACCAATGGAGGATATTAAGAGAATTATAATGATGTATTTGATCGCTACAATCCCAATCAAGTTCTTCAAGTAGCTTTTGAATCCTAGAAGAGTGATATTTGTGCATTATTGTCATTTGAGTCATTTGGTTGTAAGGGAATTAAATCAACTTTTAAAATGTTCTTTAGTTCATCTCTAAATTCTTTTAATTTAGAGGGGTTATCGCAAAAAAGACCTATCAAATAACGATCATATCTGTGTCCAATTTTAACTTTTCGATTACTTTCATCGCTAATTCTTACATTAATAGGCCGGCATGTTTTATTAACATCTCGAATAAAGTGTATAAAAATATCTTGGCTAAAAAAATTATTAATTAAATTAAGTTTATTAATAGAAAGAAAATTATCTAATATTAAAACATCTTGGGTTTGTAAAATATAATGATAAGTTGGAAAATTCATTAACATATATTTACTAATACATTCTTTTGCAGTCGCATTTCCTTCGTTAATAGCTTTTAGAATAAGCTCATAATCAGTTAATATCCAATCAAATTCATTAATAATATCGTGTTTTACTAATTCTATGAAAGTGCGCTCTAAAAGCGCTTTTGCAACAAACTCTCCTTCATTTTCCAATAAATACTTATAAAGCTTTTTGCGAACAGTAAACCAATTTTCAAAAAGGCTAATAGAATCCGATTTGATCATTAGTTCATCATTTGTGTACTTCAGAGATGTTGCTAGTTCGCAAGGATTATTAAAATCGAATTTAATACCAATATGGTAAGCGAAACGATAAACATTATCAATATTATCTACATCAATATTGTTAGAAAGATATTTTGATAATTCGTGAGTACCTTTTATAATTTTAAAAATAGTCTGTGTATCAATATTCTTGCTTTTATGAACTATATAAGATTTGTTACCCAAAAAGAAAGGTCTTGAATACTGTACCGTTTTACCACTAAATAAAGTATCAAGCTGGGCATGCTCATAGACTGTTTTCCCTAAAGAATCAAAAAGGTATTCCAAAGAATGACCAAATGGAGGAGTCACTATATCATGAAGGAGGGACGCTATGATTAGATTTTGATCATCATCCTCAGTTAGATTATTTGCGGCAGAAAACTTTTGAGCAAGATATGCAGTCCCAATAGCATGTTCAAATCTGTTTAAATTAGATCCACCCGTAATATAAGGTGAGTTTACATTGCAAAGGCGTACTTCCCGGAGCCTTTGTAACTCTGGAAAGTTCAATATTTTACTTAAATGCCTTAAGTCTATGGGGCCATATAGGGCATCAATAATTTTCATTGTATAAAATCTTTTTGCTAAGAATACAAGCTGTTATGTAGCATTGTAAAAAGCCGTAGGACACCCCAGAAGAATCACCAATATAATAAATGTTAGGTATATTCATAGATTCCAATGAGTTGTCTTTAAGAATCGGTGACGGCCAATATTGTTCCAATGCCGGAAAATAATATTGGTATAAGTTAATGTTCATACTATCACACATTATCGATATAAATTCAAGAAAGTCCTGTTTAATATTTGCGAAATTTATTTGTTCTAAATAACTAACTAAATTATCAAATTTTTTTATTATTGCTTGCGGAAATAATTTAATAGCATCAAGATAACATATTTTTGTTTTTTTCCCTAAAAAAGTATTACCTATATTGCTTTTAATATCAAAAGAACCAGCATATATTAGATTGTTAAGATACTTATAGGTATTTAAATTACCTCTGTAGTTAAAACAATAAGTTTGCATTTTAGTTTCTGATTTAATTTTAAAATCATGTTGGTAAGAAAATATGCGTTCAGCAGATTCAGGCTCAAATGTTACCCTGCAGCCAACGATTAAATCTTTGGTAGTGTTAAATGATTCATTCAATTTTCGTAAACAAAAGAATATTTTTTCGCTTCTTCCTGAGGCAATAACTATTGTATCACAATTAATTTGATTTCCATCAGAAAATAAAATAGAATAACTTTCATTATAAGCCCTATTAATTGATTCAACTTCTGAGAAAAGTATTTTATTAGATAGTTTTGATGTTAATGAAGCCAATATATTTTTTATTGATTTGTTTTCAATTATGAAAGATTTATAATATTTATTAGTTACATTGTCTGGCAAATTTAAAACTGTTTTGCTTTTATTGAATGTGCTTAAATAATTCGAATATTTTCTGAGGAAAGCATGTGTATAAAAATCGTAATCTGACTTTGAAAAATAATCAGCGGTTCTTTGACCAGCAGGTAGCAGACCAACTTTAATGCCACCTAAAGATGCATAACCACCCAAAGATGATCTTTTTTTCTCGATAAGAAGAAAAGAATTAAAATTACTGTTTGACAGTGCCTCGCAAAAAGACAGCCCGGCAAAGCCAGCTCCTATGACAACAATTTTAATATGATTAGGCATAGTTACAAAGATAACAAAACGATTTATAACAGTTCACTTCGGGACGGGCCATGCCAAGCGCCTGTAATTAAGTCAAAAATGTCGAAAATCATGCCCTAAAAGGGTGCTATACTGCGATTTTCAGGGCCAAAAATCGAATTATAGGCATAGTTGCTTTGGCCTCCCCAAATTTGCCACAAAGCCGATTCCATGCAGCGATGCACCGGCTGTTATTAAAAGCTGAGCTGGGTAATAGGTCGCCATGATTAATAAGCTGGAGTAAGGCACAGGAGCAATAAAACGGTTGACGGCGATGAGGGAATCGGAGGCAATAAACAGGCAGGCACCCGCAACCACCAACCAATGGTTGGTGCCGCCTAAAGCAGCCAATACCCCCATGGCCACAATAACCAACAGATAAGCCACAACCGGCACAAGCATATCACCAAGATTCGGTACCATGACAAATCCGATGAAACAGCCATAAACCATTATGGCCACGGCAACCATGCCACGCGGGCCTTTAAACCGGATGTCTTTCGTGAAAGCGGCAATATAAAACAGATGAGCTACTAAAAAGGCCCCAAGTCCCACGGCAAAAAGTGAATCACCTGCAAGCTCTAACACGATATCGCCGACCCCGGAAAAAACCAGCCCCAACCCGATCAGTTTGCCGCGTAGTCCGGCAATGTTCAAAAAGGCCAATACCGCCAGGCTATAGATCGGCACCGCTTTCACGAGATAGACAAAGGGATAGGGTCGCATATGCAACGTGGCAATGAAGGCCACGGCGAAACTGAAAAATATAAGATAGAAGATTTTGCTTGTTCGGGTCATTTTTCAGTTTTACTCCTAGCAAAGGCAGGCTTGATCCCTTGGATCACTATAACGTTGGCTTATGTATTTTAATATACAGCAGCGTTAAGGGCAGCTTCGGAATGTATTATTGCTGTATCAAGAAGTTGGATGTCACAATCTTCTTTTTTGACCAGCAATGGTATCTCAGTGCATCCCAAAATAATACCCTTGGCACCTCTTGAAACCAAATCTTGAATGATCTTAATAGTTCTATTTTTTGATTTCTCTAAAAATTGACCCCTTACCAACTCCTCAACGATAATCTTATGAATCACTTCTTGCTGTTCAGCGTTTGGAACTATGGAATCAATATCGAATTTTGATAATCTTTCCTGGTAGAAACCATCGCTCATTGTGTATTTCGTGCCAAGAAGGCCAAGCCTGTTTAGCCCAAGTTCTCTCGCTCTGAGTGCTGTTTCGTCTATTATATTGATTAGAGGAAGATCAACAATATCTGCAACTTGCTTGAACACCTTATGCATCGTATTTGTTGCAATCAGGCCAAAATCTGCACCAGCGTTCTTCAGCTTTTGAAAACAAGAGACAAGATCATCAATAATGAGGTCCCATCTGTTTATACTCCGCCATTTGTGGTAATTTTCCAAATTTACACTATATATAATGATTTCAGGATAGTCATAATTTCCATATCTTTCGGCGTAATTGCGTGTGATATACAGATAGTAGCTTACTGTTGATTCGGGGCTTAACCCGCCAACTATTCCAATTTTTTTCTTCAGTCGATTCATGGTGGATAAATTTAGGGACGTCTCTCAGTATCTAAGCAATTGAACCAATCAAATGCAGGTCCTGGAAAATAAATCTGTATATTGAGATAATTAAGGTCGTCCCTTGCCCTCCTAAGCAATTGAACCAATCAAATGCAGGTCCTGGAAAATAAATCTGTATATTGAGATAATTAAGGTCGTCCCTTGCCCTCCTTTTTAGCCGTAGATGATGGCTTGGGCTTCTCGGGTAACGTCAAAACGGTCCTTTCCTTCGATGTCTACCTCGATGTCGTATTTCCTTTTTAGAGATCGCTTGATGCGTTCAGGCCCCATGCAGTGGATGGTGAAGTCCAGGCCGAGTTCTCTACAGAGTTTTGCGTCACCGGCGTATTTGCGCTTATTGAATCCACAACCAAAGGTGTCGTTAGATTTTTCTTCACGCAGCATTTTCTATTCAAAATTGCGGTTCTAAAGTCATTTTTCAGGTACTTTTTAAATATGGTCTTCCCTATTTTGAAAAAAGGTAAAACGTCTATTTCAGGTCCCTGAATTTCGCTTCTATCGCGTTGATTTCCTCGATATTTATTAAAGCATCGTAAAAATCCTTGCCATTCAGTTTTTCCAAGTGGACAAGATTGTTTCCAATAGCCTTTACATTCCCTTGCAAGGTTTTTCCCGATTTTAAATGGATAAAAACATTTTTTCCCATATAGTTCTTGAGATTATCAATAAGGGATAAAGAAATATCGAAATTACTCCCCTCTATGGGCACTACACTTCGAGCCAGTGACCGGGATGGGGAAAAAACCGCTCCCGCAAAACATGCAATAAGCGCCACTACAACTACAAAAATAAGACTGACTCTTCTTTTCATGACCAAATCCTTTCTACTTTGCTGGTTTGGAATTAACTTTGCTGGTTTCGCAAAAAGTCGAATTTGGTCCATTGATGTCATTCCCGCGCAGGCGGGAATCTATTACTTTCAAATAGTTATAGATTCCCGCCTGCGCGGGAATGACATGTCTGGTGACTTTTTGCGAGACTGTCCACTTTGCGTTGTACAGATTTAAAAGGTTTATGTCATTGTGCAAGTTTGGTGGCCCCATTCCTTCAGTTATCGGGCGCAGAATAAATCCGCTGCCTTCTTCTATTTTTTAAAAAAGGAGAAACGCCACCTTCAGGTAAAAATGTCAGCAGATCCTGTTCGTCCATCATAATTTTATTTCAATAAGGTCTTTAATCCGTATCACTTTTGCATCTACACCATCAGGCAATTCCCACAAAAAATGCAGGTCAACAAAACCATTGGCCGGAAGCACAATTTCTATTGATCCGTCCGGACCCGAAACCCTTGAAGTGTTCCAATTATGCGTTGCTTGATCCCCTGAGATTTTAACAGATAGCGTCTTCATGCTTAGCGGTGCGTTTTGAGACATTGACAAGCCTTTTGACCATCCTGAAATCCTAATCCAGCAATCAGAATATTCCTTTCCGTCCGAACCTATAGTTGCACAGGTTTTTTGCTTAAAAACGATTGTCGTATTATTGGTGGATGTTATTCTTGCTTTAAGAAAGAGATAGGGTTCGGTTTCCCCGGCAATTTCTGCGCGTCCTGTTTCCGGATTAACATTTTTAACCCCGTCATATTTTTTTCCCGCTGCGAAGCTATTCCCGGCATAAGAAAATAAGGCCAACGCCAGGAGCATGAAAACCATAATAAATACATTGCACGGTATCTGTCGGATATAATTCTGCATAATTAAACCTCCACCATTGATTGCCAGGTTCATTCTTCCTGTGTTAATTTCAACGCCCCCGTGGCTTATCAGGAACCAATCGCACCTCATCAAATTGGGATTGCTGCAAACCTGCTGAAGTCTCATGGATGAAATTTAAAGGTTACCGTGTGACCAAAAAATTGATCACCAGGGCGGTCAATTGGTTCCAAGATTACGAAAACCGACAAATATGGATCGATACAAATAGAGAAACAAAGGATAGAATATTATTGAGAAATTACCCTAAAGGATTTCGTTTGCGAATTCAAGGCATTCTTAGGCTGCTTTCCTTTAATCAGATTTTGACCCACTGTGTAGCAATATAGGCTGGTTGGAATAAAATCGAACCGTATATTTTCCATGATTGTGGTGCCTGTTTTCGACCTCGTGGTCACGGTTGCATGGTCAAGGTGATTTGCGTGGCAAAATTGAATCAGACTTTTGAGTTCCGCTGGCTTTCTATAGAATCGATCCGTCCACTTCACTTCAATGGCCCACTCAACCAGTTGCTCTTTGCCGATATTCACCATATCGACTTCACCATTTTTCCACCTTGCGTAATGGAGAAGGATGTCGGAATGAAACCACTGGGAGAAAACCGCTGTTTCAGACACTTCACCCATGGCAGGGTCTTCATTGGTTATGGGAGAAAACAAAGCGCTGCGAATCGATGGATTCGTCAGATAAACTTTAAAGAAATTGGCTCTTTTAAACCGTTTGGCGGTTCGATCCACTCTGTGAACGGTTCTGATAAGAAATGCGGCTTCTAAATATTCAATATATTTTTTAATGGTGTTTTTGGCGACACCGGAGCCTTTTGACAGCTCTTCAAGAGAAACTTCATTGGAGGTATTGAACGCCAAGGTGGTAAAGAGATAGTTCAACTCCTGGATGTCCTGCACGCCGTATAAACCGGGAAGATCGCGCAATAAAACTTTATCGATGATGTCGTTTTTTATGAATCTTCCCGGATCTGCCTGAATTTCTTCGGAGAAAATGACCTCCGGATACCCCCCAAAATTTAAGTAGTGGATAAAATTATTATTTAATTCTTCAATGTTGTTCGTTGTGAACAAAGCGGGGTCATGATTTGCGATAGCGGAAACAACCAGTTCGTTTTTGCCCAACAAATCCAAGTATTCATGAAATGTTAGCGGCGGCAATAGAAAATCGGTGAATCTTCCGGCACCCGATTCGTGGCTCTTTAATTTCAGCGCGGCCGCTGCGGAACCGGAAACGGTGCATTTCAGATTCGGAAATCTGTCAACAATCGCTTTCAGGTGGATTTCCCAATTTTTCAGATATTGGATCTCATCGAAAAAAATAAAGCATTCATCCTCTAAATAATCGACCCCGGTTGCCTGCGAAAAAATATCCAGGAAAGATTCAAGGGAAAGCCCGTTATAGATTGGGTGGTCAACGGAAAAATAAGCAATTCGCGTTGGAGGAATACCCGCTTCGATTAAATTCTGAATGGCATGATGGATCAATACGGTTTTGCCAACACGTCTGGGTCCCATCAATACATTGGCTCTGCGGATTTTTCTTGATTCAACAAGAGGGTAAAATAGGTCCAGATATGCCCTGTGTTTGAATGTTTTGAATATTCGTGGGATACATCCGTCCCGCCACCACGGATTTTCTATTTCGAGCCTTCTAACAACTTGATTTGTTGGAATATTTTTCATTAAATCCACCTAAGATCAAAACATTGATCTTAGAATATCACAACGACGGTTAATGTCAATGGATTGATCTTAACCCTGGGGTGATCGATCAATTTTGCTGGTGGGGCGAACCGGCGAGGCGCTATCGAAGTGGAGTGGACGTCAAGTGCCGCTTCATTTTCCGGTGGCTGTTGCTGTCCGGTGGTTTTCACCCGGCCGCCCGCTTCACCGGATCGCAAAAAGAGCAGGGCACAATGGCGGCGCATTTGCCGCAAACATCGGCCAGGCCGTAGCGTTCGTACATGCCCGCGTTTTCCATCAGGCGGTCGTAGCAGGCGTGGCGGTCGTAAGCACCATCCTTCAGGGCCAGGATCGGGCAGCGCTCCAGACATTTGCCGCAGGAGCCGTCGGCCTTGAACAGGCAGCGCTCCCGGTCGCTGCGCGGGGTGGCCGGAATCGCCGCGTCGGTCACCACGCTGCCGATGCGGCCGCAGCAGCCTTTGTCGGTGATCAGCATGTGATGGCGGCCGAAACTGCCAATCCCGGCAATGTAGGCCACATGCTTGTGGGACCAGTCGCTCATAAGCTGTTCTTTGTCGAAATTGTGGGTGGCCGGCAGGCGGGTGCCGTGGAAGCCTTCTGTTTCCAGCCAGTCGCTGATCTTTTCATTGATCGTTGCGATCAAACTGTTGGTTTCGACATAGGCCCGCGCCCAGGCCTCCGAGCCGAATTCGCCGCGATGGTTGGAGCGCCCGATGGCGCGGTCGAAGGGCAGAAAATAGGCGATCACCGTACGGGCTCCCGGCAGCAGATCCCGGGGCAGGGCGTGGGTTGACCGCACGGCCTGTTTCAGTTCGCCGAACAGCGGATCTCCGGCATCGGCAAAGCCCACGATGGGCGCCTGCCAGGTGGGTTGATGGCCGGCCGTGCGGTTGCCTTCTTCGACGGTGGCGGTTATCGTCTTGAAGATCTTTTCTTTCAATTCTTTTCTCCACAAAGCACCCTGGCCAGATGCTTGCCCAGGCCGACCAGCGTAAGGGTTGGCGGCAGGCCCCAGGGCTCGGGGATCACCGAGCAGTCGCAAACATGCAGCCGGTCGATGCGGGTGGACAGCCGGGCATCCAGATGCTCCCCGATCCTGACCGTTCCGCCGGGGTGCGCGGCCAGATATCCGGTCCGGTAAATGTTTCTGGCTCCGGCCCGCTTTAGGATGCCTTTGGCCCGTTCCGCGCCATGGAGAAGTTTTTTGCGGTCCGCGGCGCTCAGTTTCTTGCGGATGCCTTCCCCTGCGGTCACCCGGCCGCCCAGACCGTCTCGGGCCTTGATCATGATGCGCAGGGTCCGGCTGGATCGGAAGAGACCATTAATCCGCAGCACCTCGGCGGCAAACAGGTTGTCCAGCAGATCAGGCACGGCCATGTCCGTCATGACGTAGCCTTCCTCCTCCATGTGGCAGCCCGTGGACATGGGGATCTCGTTGCCCTGCTTGATCGGGCCGTCGGCGCATTCGCCGCACACGCTGATCAGGGGGTCGAAGAAAAAATCCCGGCCCACGCCGCGAATCCCGCTTTTCCGAAGAATCGCCGGCGAGCCGATGCCGCCTGCCGAAACAACCACCCGGTCGGCGAAGGCCTTTTTTAAGGCGCCGTTCTGCCGGTATTCCACTCCGACGGCGGCGCCTTTTTCGACGATGACCCGTTCCACCCTGGCACGTACCGCCAGGACCGCTCCGTTGCGCTGCGCTTCGCGGACGAACATGCGGCTGCTCCACTTCACGCCGTGGGGGTCCCCGTAATAACCGAAGGAAAATTCCGGCTTCCAGCGGTCCTGGTACATGATCTTGTCCAGCGGGTTCCATGGGTAGCCCAGGTCCCGAGCCGCTTCCATGATGCGGCCGGTCGCGGGGGTGATCATCTCTTCCTTGAGCGGGGCGATGGGCAGTTCCCGGCGGGCTTCGGCCACCTCGTCCCGGATGTCGATGCCGCGGCGCTCCAGCATCCCGAAGGGAACCGGGAAGGCGGTGGCATAATAATAAAGAGAACTGCCGCCAACGGTAATTGCCCGGACCATGGCCAGCCCCTGCTCGGTGAAGAGCAGGCTTTTGCCCGGCACGCAATGCTCCTTGATATACTGGCGAAGGTCTCCGCGGATGGGGTGGTCCGGCCCCCTTTCCAGCATCAGGACGTTTTTGTTGCGGCGGCTCATCTCGCGGGCAACGGTCGCACCGCCGGGGCCCGTGCCGATTACGATGGCATCATAGGCAGGTTGGGGCATCGGTTGTCTCCATTTCACAAGCGCATGCAGGTAACGAGATTGATGAACAAATCAGGAAGAGACTTTTTATAATCAAGAAATATGGACGTTTAGGTACCATTTTGATTCTTTCAAAACAAGAACAAAGGGGACAACTCCATTTGGGGTTGACATCACAGGCATTGGCATCAAATATCAAACAGATGAAACCCGTTTCCAAAGGAGGGACGAATGAAAAAAATCTGGGTCGTTTTCTTCATTTTTATTTTTTGTGCAACCGCCGGCACCGCGTTGGCCAAAAACAAGGGGCAAGGCCAAGGCCAAGGTCAGGGTCAAGGCCAAGGTCAGGACTGGGAAAAATCCGAAGTCAAACGGCCGCAAAAAGATGGCGATCAGAAAGCGTATGGCGACGATGCCCAAAAAAACAGAGACCAGGATAGAGACCGAGACAGGGACAAAGAAAGAATAAAAGATCAGAATAAAGAAGGTAAAAAATCGGAGCCCCCGCAAGGGGTTCAACAGGCCGCTGAAAAGGGGAAGGGCAAGAAGAAGGGGTTCTGGCAAAAGTGGTTTGGGGGTGATAAAGAGTAGTGCGTGTCCATCCAGAAATGGCCAATTTGCCCGATATCTTTGTTGCGCGAAAAATTTTATCCTCGAAATATCAACCATATGTACCCCAAGGGCATTTCCTTCGGGCATCTGCGGTAAAATTTTTCGTGCGCCTCGATCTCGACCAAATTTGCCTATTTCTGGATGAACACGATATCGGTTGAAAAAAGCAGTTCACATGCCCAAGAACAAACTCCAGAAATTCGAACGCGTCCGCCATCTGCCCAACGTGATCCTGGCCGAGGAGACAACAGCACCGTCTTTGCAGGCCTTCCCATGGAACCAGCCCCGATATGCAGGTATGCAGCGGGTCCTCGAACTGGGCTGCGGCAAGGGGGAGCACAGCCTTGCCTTTGCCGCAGCCAGCCCGCAAAAGCTGTGTGTGGGTGTGGACTACAAAAGCCATCGCATGTGCGTGGGCGCGGAAATGGCCCTTGCCCGCGGGCTCGGCAACGTTCATTTTCTGCGCACCCGCGTGGAGCGTATCAGGGCGTTTTTCCCGTCGCATTCCATCGACGAAATCTGGCTGACCTTCCCGGACCCGCTCTGGAAAAATCGTAAGTCCATGCAGCGGCTAACCGCCGGGCCGTTTCTGGACGACTACGCCAACCTGCTCGTTCCCGGCGGCAGCGTCCATTTGAAGACGGACAGTCGGCGGTTTTTTCAATTTTCCTGCGAATCGGTTCAACGCCGGGGCGGCCGGGTGACCGCCATGTCGGAAAATCTGTACGACGGCGGTCCGGATAGCCCGGACCCATCCGAGGCGGTTTCCGCCTACGAGCGCGCCGCCCTGACCCGGGGGGCGGCCATCTGCTATCTGGAATTCACGCTCAACTCCCGCCATCCAGACCCTTCATATTGAACAGCACATCGTTTTCCCAATAGGATTGCTCCAGTTTGGCCTGGTGCTCCTTGAGCGCTTCGCCCTGCCGACTGGCCAATTCGTGAACCAGGAAATTGATCAGGCAGGACATGGGCGTGGGGCTGCCCAGGTAAGGGATGTGCTTGGATGCGGCGATCAGCTGATGATCGGCGAATTGAAGCACGGGACATGCGGCGCTATCCGTAATCACCACCAGTGTGTGGCCCAGACGATTGACCAGTTTGCCCAGGCGGATCAGTTCGTTGGGATAGCGCGAGGTGGCGACAATGACGGTAACGCTGTCGGCCGGGGCGATGGTGAGCCAGTCGATGGTGGTGCGGTCGCTGCCTTTCAGGATGCGGATATTGCCGCGCACCTTGGTGATGGACCACCCCATATAATAAGCCATGGAGTAGGAAAGCCGCGAACCGATGATGTGAACGGACGCGCGGCGATTCAACACATCTACCACCGTTTGCATGGTTTCCACGTCAAGAGTCTTGTAGAGTTGCTGCAGGTTGTCGATCTCTTCGGCTACCGTCCTCCTGAAACGCGCGGCACCCGGGGCCTGCATATCGGCAATGTCCAACCGGTCCAGCAGGGTCAGTTCCGTATCCACAAGATCTCGCAAAGCCTGTTGAAAATCGCTGTAGCGTTCATAACCGATTCCGGACACGAAACGTACGACGGTGGCCTCACTGACGCCACAGGCCTCAGCTAACTCCTTGGTGGTCATGAATACGGCCTTGCGGGGATGGGCGATGATGTATTCGCCCAAAATGCGCCCCTTGGGTGTCAGATTAGCTGTGTTGGCAGTGATTTTGTCGATTAATGGATGCAGTTGCGACGTTACCAAAGAGACCTCCCTGAAACAAAATAAGTATCGAAAACAATCAAAGGTATGAGTTGTTTCAAGAGTTGCACGCCAGATTCCCTTTCACGCAAAGGCAACTCGAACAAGCACGAAGGGGACTTTCAAAGCGTCCTCAATTTCAATTATCATTTATCATGTTATTGGCAAAGAGCCGGTCGGGTTGACGTTCGGGCATATTATTCTCTTTTATCTTGAATAAAATGGAAATGGAAGTGCAATTTTACCTTGACTAAAAATATTTCATATGAAAGGAAATATTTCATAAAAAATGAATTTCAATTATCGTTGCTAAGGTTTAAGAGGAGTGCCCTACCAAATGATCGTCATAGGCGAACTGATCAACGCCAGCAGGAAAGCGATTAAGGCGGCCATTGAGGCCAAGGACGCCGAGGCCATCGGGAAGGTCGCCAGGGACCAGGCCGAGGCCGGGGCGGATTACATCGATGTCAATGCCGGTATTTTCGTGGGTAAGGAGCCCGAATACCTGAAGTGGCTGGTTGAGACCGTGCAGCAGGTAACCGACAAACCATGCGCCATTGACAGCCCGGACCCGTTGGCCATCGAGGCGGCCTTGTCGGTGCATAAGGGTATACCCATGATCAACTCCATCTCGCTGGAAAAGGAACGCTACGAGAAGCTGCTGCCGATCATCGCGGGCACGGATATCAAGGTCATCGCCCTGTGCATGAGTGATAAGGGGATGCCGCAAACCGTTGCCCACCGTATGGAAATCGCTGACAAGTTGGTGGATGGACTGGTCAATGCCGGTTTGGCCGTGGAAAACATCTTTGTGGATCCGCTGGTGCAGCCGTTGTCGGTGGACATCAGCTTCGGGGTGGCGTTCATCGAGACAATCGAGAAAGTTGTTGCCGCCTTTCCGGGAATCCACACGGCTTGCGGGCTTTCTAACATCAGCTACGGGTTGCCGGCGCGCAGGTTCATGAACCAGACGTTCATGACCATGGCCATTGCCAAGGGCCTGGACGGCGCGATCTTCAATCCGCTGGATAAACAAATGATGGCCAATGTTATCGCGGCAGAGGCGCTGGCCGGCCGCGACAACTTCTGCATGAACTATATCAAGGCCTTTCGAGCCGGCATGTTCGAGGGTTAACCGCCCGATGACCCGATGGTCTCGGGTCTTACAGATAATATCGATAGGAGAAGAACACAATGAATTCCAAGGGGCTTAACGGCGGCCTATACAAACCGTTGTCGCCCGAGGGCGTCGACACCATTCATGACGCATCGCTGACCATCCTCGAAAAGACCGGCCTCACCTATGAAGATGGCCTGGAGAAAACCGTCGCGATGCTGGCCCAAGCCGGTGCCAGCGTAGATCGAGATGCCCATCGCATTCGCTTTCCCCGCGAACTGATTCTTGAGCAGGCCGCCAAGGTACCGTCCCGGTTAATCCTTTATGCGCGCGATGGCAAGTTCGATCTGGACCTCACTGAAGACAAGGTCCATCTGGGGACCGGCGGTGCGGCGGTCAAGATTCTGGACCTGGAGACCGGCCAGCAGCGCTCGTCGACCCTCAAAGACCTTTATGAACTCGGGCGGCTGGTAGACCGCCTCGATCACATCCATTTCTTTCTGCGGCCCTGCATCCCCACGGACATTCCCGAGTCCGAATACGACGTCAACATGTATTATGCCTGCCTCAAATCTACGGGCAAGCACGTCATGAGCGGGGTCAACGACGAGGCCGGACTGGAGCGCGTCATCGAGATGGCTTCCATGCTGGCCGGTGGAAGAGAAAAATTGCAGGAAAAACCGTTTATTTCGGTGATCACCGCTTTTGCCATTTCACCGCTCAAACTGTGCACCCAATCGACGCGGATCATGCAGGCCTGCAACCGCGAAGGCATACCGGTGGCCTTGTCGGCGGCGCCCATGTCCGGCTCCACCAGTCCCATGACCATGGCCGGGACCCTGGCCCAGTTGCATGCCGAGCAGCTGGCCGGCATTGCCATCTGCCAATTGACCCGAGCCGGTGCCCCCCTCCTGTACGGCGGTATTCCCGGAATGGCCAACATGGCCACCATGGGCTACCTGGGTGGCGGTGTGGAGTGCGGCATGATGAACGCCGCCATCCACCAGCTGGCCGCTCATATTCAAGTGCCCAACTACAACAGCGCCGGGTTGTCCGATTCCAAGCTGCCCGACGCCCAGGCGGGTTGGGAAAAGGCCATGACCATCCTGCTCGCCGCGATGGGCGGATCCAACTACATGCACCACAGTGCCGGTATGCTGGAAAGCATGCTGACCGTGGCTCACGAGCAGTTTGTCATCGATGACGAAATCATCGGCATGGCCTGCAAGGTGCTCAAAGGCATCGAGGTGGATGCCGACCACCTGGCCCTGGATGTGATCGACAGCGTCGGACCGGCCGGCAACTTCATGATGTCGCCTCACACCCTAAAATATATGCGCAGTGAGTATTTTCAGGGCAATGGCGTGACGGACAACAAAAGCCGACACCAGTGGGAGCAAACCGGCAGCCTGGATTCCCGTGAGCGGGCCAGTGCCCTCGCCCGCAAGATATTGGAGGCCCCGGAGAAAACATATATCCCTGAAGAGATCGACCAGGCGATCCGGGGAAGATTCAATATTCTGTTATAGATCGAGTAAGGAGATATCCATGAGCATTCAGGAGATATTTAACGCAGTCCTGGCCTTCGATGAGGCCACCGTAAAAGCAAAAACCCGGGAGGAGCTGGAGGCCGGTACCGATCTTCAAACCATCCTCAACGACGGCCTGATCAGTGCCATGGACGAAGTGGGCGAGAAGTTCAGCACTGGAGAGTTGTTCGTGCCCGAGATGCTCATGGCGGCCCAGGCCATGAAGGCCGGTTTGGAACTGCTCAAACCCCATCTGGCCGAGGGCGGCAGCCAGCGCAGGGGCACGGTGGTGATCGGTACGGTCAAGGGGGATCTGCACGACATCGGCAAAAATCTGGTGGCCATGATGATGGAAGGTGCCGGATTTGATGTAATCGACCTGGGGGTGGACGTGGACAGCGAAGCGTTCGTGAAGAACGCAGCGGAGAAGCAGGCCGATGTGATCGCTCTGTCGGCGTTGTTGACCACGACGATGCCGGTCATGGAGACGACGGTCAAGGCGGTGAAGGCGGCGGGGATGAGCGTCAAGACGATCATCGGCGGAGCCCCGGTGAACCAGGATTTCGCCGACCGGATTGGCGCGGACGGTTACAGTACCGACGCTCCAGGGGCGGTCAAGCTGGTAAAGGCGCTTGTGACCTGACGCTGGGAAACCGCTCGGAGTCGAATTGCGGATCACCAGAAAGAAGAAAACCAGGGCAGCCGCAATTCGAAGAAAGATGGACGCTCTCCATGTCCAATCAAAGTGAAGGAGTCGCGAAGTGAAAGTGTGCATCTGTCAGACCGATCCTGTGCTTCTGGATCTCAAGGCCAATCTCGAAGACACCATCGACAAAATCAATACCGCCAGGGAGCAGGGCGCCGACCTGGTGGTTTTCCCCGAACTTTCCCTGACCGGGTATTTCGTGCGTGAGCGCTATCACGAAGCCGCCCTGCGCATGGATTCTCCGGAACTCAGGAGGCTGGCCAAAGCCACCCGGGGAACCGCCGCCGTGGTGGGGTTCATCGAAGAGTCCCAGGCCTTGAATTTTTACAATTCCGCCCTGGTGGCCGTGGACGGAGAAATCCTCTTTGCCTATCGCAAGCTCAACCTGCCCAATTACGGTGTATTCGAAGAGCGCAAGATCTTCTCGGGCGGCAAGCATGTCCGGGTTTTCAAGTACAGAGGGCTGACCATCGCGCCGTTTATCTGCAACGACCTGTGGCATCCCTCCCTGCCCTATTTGGGCATTACCCAGAAAGCAGATATTTTCATCACCATTTTCAACGCCTCCCAGGGCTCCATGGGAGACGAATTCTCCAACATCGAAAGCTGGAACATCATCAACCGGTTCTATTCGCGCGTATTCGGTGTTTACAACCTTTGCGCCAACCGGGTGGGCTGCGAAGCATTCGAAGACATGCGAACCGATGAGAGCACCCTGCTGGCGGACCCGCAGATGGTGGAGGACAATCCCTTCCGTTTCTGGGGCGGCAGTGAAATCATCAATCCCTTCGGCCAACCCATCGTAACGGCCGTGTTGTACGATCCCGACGCCATCTTTGCCGACCTTTCCCGCGACCTGGTCCGGAAAAAGCGGATCATGCTGCCCTACCTGCGCAACGACGATCCCTACTTCACCCATCGAGAACTGGGACGTATTCTCTATGGCAAGGGTATCCCTGAAATCGACAGCGTTTGACCCGTGCCAACCTCGGGGTAATCGCATTTGGAATCGATCTTGTTGCCCTAACTTGGCGTAGTGGCGCGGTTCATCCGCGCCCGGGTAGCAATGGCGGGAATAAACCCTAAAGGCGGGGATGAACCCCGCCACTACATCTTTGCAACACACGGAAAAGCAGTTTTGAAATCCGTACCGTTGCAGGTATGAACACGAAAAGCACGAAATAAATCCAATTGCGGTCATCCAAGTACCAACCCGCTTTCCTATGGAAAATCCATTTTGAACGCGTTATGATCCCTTTTCGGTTTTAGGACGACGAAAAGGAGAAGCGAAATGCATTGCGTGATGATCCGTCGGGCAACCTACGACAGCGTCCGTGACGCCGTGGATGAAGCGTTCGCGCGCTTTCCCATGGACCTGCAGGGCAAAAAGGTGCTGATCAAACCCAACGTGCTGCGGGCATCGGCGGCGGCCGAGGGCATCGTCACCCACCCGGCCGTACTGACCGCCGTGGTGGAGAAGGTGGAATCCTTTAAACCGGCTTCCATCGTCGTGGGCGACAATCCCGGCCTGCATAGCTACGGGGCCAACGAGGCGGCCTTCGAGCAGACCGGTCTCATGGCGGCGGCTAAGGATTACTACCGCAACATCGGCCTGGATGTCGTTTCCGTGCCCTTCAACCCAACGTTCATGGAACATGTGGGGGTTTCGAAGGACGTTCTCGATGCCGATGTGGTCATCAGCCTGCCCAAATTCAAGACCCATGGCCTGACCGTCATGACCGGGGCCGTCAAGAACAGCTACGGGATCCTGCCCGGCGCCCAGAAGGCCCGGCTGCACAAGATTGCCGGCAATCCGGAGCGCTTCCACGATCTGGTGGTGGAGGTGTTCGGGCTGCGGGTCTCGGATCTTTTCATCATGGATGCGGTGGTGGGCATGGAGGGCAACGGACCGGCATCGCCGGACCTGCGCGACATCGGGCTGATCCTGGCTGCGGACAATGCCGTGGCCATGGACGCGGTAGTCGCCACCATGATGGGCCTCGATCCCGGCCGGCTGCGTTTTCTCCGGAAGGCCGCCGATGCCGGGCTGGGAAGCTGGAATATGGCGGACATCCAAATCGACGGCAGCCTGACGGTGATCAAGGATTTCAAAGTTCCGCCCCTGGGCGGTGAAGCGATCCACGACAATGCCGCGGTTCAGGAGACCATTCAGAGCAAGGTCGTGCTGGTTCCCCGTCCCGATCCTGACCGCTGCACGGCCTGCGGCGCCTGTGTGGAACACTGCCCGGCCGAAGCGCTTTCCATGCCCGACGATCTGCCCGTGGCGGACATGGCGCGCTGCGTGACCTGCTTCTGCTGCCAGGAGATGTGTCCGGAAAAGGCTATGGTGCTGCAATAATAAAAATGATGGAGGAATGAGATGAAAACCGCTTTTGTTGTTTACTGTTCTCCGGCGGGGTCCACCCGCCATGTTGCTGAAGTGATCGCCGCATCGCTGAAAGAGAACTCCGTCACGGTTCACACCCTTGACCTGGGAAGCGCGGCGGACCCGGCTCCCTTTGTCGAGCAACTGCAAGCGGCCGGGGAAGGGGGCTGCCTTTTTGTAGGATCGCCGGTCTATCGGGACGTGGCCGTTCCCCCGGTGATGGCGTTTTTGAACCAGTTGCCGCCGGTTTCCGGTCTGGCCGCCGTGCCTTTCGTTACCTGGGGCGGCGCCACCAGCGGGCTTGCGCTCTGGCAGATGGGGCAGGCCCTGCAAGGCAAGGGCTTTGTCCTGGCGGGAGCCGCCAAGGTGCTGGGAATACACTCCATGATGTGGAACGACGACAGCCCCGTGGGGCAGGGGCATCCGGACGCCGATGACGACCGGCAAATCCGGGAGTTGGTGGATCGCCTTGCGCAGGGCAATGCGTCTTCCTTGTCCCTGGACACGCTCGACGGCCTGTCGGCGGAGGACAGCGGCGAGGTCAGGAAGAAACTGGACGGCCCCTGGCAGAACGTACCCAAAACCATCGACGAGGAAAAATGCACCCAGTGCGGAACCTGCGTTCAGGTCTGCCCGGCGGGGGCGGTGGCGCTGGATCCGTTGCCGGTATTCGGTGCGACCTGCTTCGACTGTTTCAACTGCGTTCGCGAATGTCCCGAGTCGGCCATTGCCTCCCCGGTGAATTTTGAGGTGCTGCACGACAAGATCCGCAAAAGGGCGGAAAAATTCAACGAAAAGCCGCCCACGCAGATTTTCGTGTAAGCGGCTGTCCCGCAGCGGCATATCGTTCCACCGCAGCGGCAGTTGACGCTGTCCGGAAAACGCATAAAAAAACCGCTGGAAAGGAAAAAACCGAAACATAAATAGGGCAAATGCCCAAAAAAAGTGCTTGGCAGGATTGATATTTTCCTGCAAAGCAGGTATCTTGTCCCCAGACAACAACACGATGCCGCCCATTGCAAAGGCTGTTTTGCCTGTATCCATCCGCTTTTGCAATGGGCGGCGCCTTTACGGGAACGGAATCCATCATGCTGGTCACCCAAAAGAAACAATATGCCCTGCGCGCCATCTTCGAACTGGCCAAGCAAAAGGGTGACCAACCGATGAAATCCTTCGCCATTGCCGAGGCGCAGTCGATCCCGCTGCGTTTTCTGGAGGTGATTCTGGGGCAGCTCAAGCGCGCCGGCGTCGTAGACTCCAAGCGGGGATTTTTCGGTGGATACCGCCTGGTTCAACCTCCGGATCGGATTTGCGTGGGGGATATTTTCCGGTTGCTCGACCGGGAAGACGGCAGCCCGGCCAGTGTACCCTGCTCGTCCAAGGACAGCTGCCCTTTCCGGGGGAATTGTGTTTTCCTTCAGGTGTGGGACCGGGCCGAACAGGCCATGAACAACGTATACGACCGGACCACCATTCAGACCCTGATCGATCAAGAAGAAAAGCAGGCCGATGCGAATTCGCTGCTGTTGCAGACAGCCCCGGCCGATTAAAAACGGATTTTTCCGCCATCTCTTTCTCGCCTCAGAATATCAAGTATTAACGGTATTTTTCGCCGCCGGTAGGCAGGCCGGTTCCCTCCGCGTCCGGGCAACGGCGCCCTCGTTCGCACGCAAACATTCATATGCTAGATGAAATTCATTTTTTACTCTTGACATCAATTGTTATTTTTCTCTATTGTCTATTTTCAGTCCCCTGCTTTTAATCGATCCGGCGGACTTACGGCTGCAGCCAGCCCCCGCAGCCGCAAGACCCGGGTAAACCCCGAAAACTCGATGCCAGGATAACGTATTTTTCAACCAAGGCTATTTTCTCTCTTTCTTCAACCGACGGCAAAAGGAGGCCATATGACCAATCCCTATGAAGCTGCATTCGAGCAGTCGATCAACGATCCTGATGGATTCTGGGGCAAGGCGGCGGAAGACTGCCACTGGTACAAACGCTGGGACAAGGTGCTCGACGATTCCAACAAGCCCTTTTATCGCTGGTTCACCGGCGGTGAAATCAACACCTGCTACAACGCTTTGGACTACCACATCGACCAGGGCCGGGGGGAACAGCTGGCCCTGATTTACGACAGTCCGGTCACCGATACGATTAAAAAGTATACCTACAGCCAGCTCCGGGACGAAGTGGCCAAATTCGGCGGGGTACTGAAAAACCAGGGCGTGGAGAAGGGCGACCGGGTCTTGATCTACATGCCCATGATTGCCGAGGCGGCCATTGCCATGCTGGCCTGCGCGCGCATCGGCGCGGTGCACTCCGTGGTTTTCGGCGGGTTTGCCGCCAAAGAGCTGGCCACGCGCATCAACGACGCCAAGCCCAAGGTGATCGTTTCGGCTTCCTGCGGCATCGAAGTGAAAAAAGTGATCGCCTACAAGCCCCTGTTGGATGCGGCCATCGACATGAGCGCCTCCAAGCCCGAAAAGTGCGTGATCTTCCAGCGTCCCATGGAAACGGCGGCCATGACCGCCGGTCGGGACCTGGACTGGGGTGAGGCCATGGCGGCAGCATCGCCGGCCGAATGCGTGCCGGTGGCGGCCACCGATCCGCTGTACATTCTCTACACGTCGGGCACCACCGGCCAGCCCAAGGGCGTCGTGCGGGACAACGGCGGCCATGTGGTGGCCCTGAAGTGGACCATGAAAAACATCTACAACGTGGATGCCGGGGACGTGTACTGGGCCGCCTCGGACGTCGGCTGGGTGGTGGGCCACAGCTATATCGTCTATGGCCCGCTGTTCAAGGGCTGTACGACCATTCTCTTCGAAGGCAAGCCGGTGGGCACCCCCGACGCCGGGGTCTTCTGGCGGGTGATTGCCGACCATAAGGTCAAGACCATGTTCACCGCGCCCACGGCGTTCCGGGCCATCAAGCGCGAGGACCCCAATGCCGAACTGATGAAAAAGTACGACCTGTCCAATTTCAAGGCCCTTTTCCTGGCCGGCGAGCGTCTCGACCCCAACACCCTGCACTGGGCCGAAAACGCCCTGAAGGTGCCGGTGGTCGACCACTGGTGGCAGACGGAGACCGGCTGGGCCATCTGCGCCAACTGCCTCGGCCTGCACGACTTCACGGTCAAGGAGGGCTCGCCCACCAAGCCGGCGCCCGGCTGGAACCTGCAGGTGGTCGATACCAACAACCAGCAGGTGGCCGCCGGTGAAATCGGCGCCCTGGTCGTCAAGCTGCCGCTGCCTCCCGGAACCCTGCCCACCTTGTGGCAGAACGACGACCGCTACGTGGAATCCTATCTGGAAGAGTTTCCCGGCTACTACAAAACGGCGGATGCCGGCTTCATCGATGCCGAAGGGTACGCCTTCGTGATGAGCCGTACGGACGATATCATTAACGTCGCCGGCCACCGGCTGTCCACCGGGGCCATGGAGGAGGTGCTCTCCGACCATCCGGATGTGGCCGAGTGCGCCGTGCTGGGTGTCGAAGACAGCCTCAAGGGCCAGGTCCCGGTGGGATTCATCGTCCTCAAGGCCGGTGTGACCAAGGCCAAGGAGGAGATCGTCAAGGAGGTGATCCAGATGGTGCGCGATCGCATCGGGCCCGTGGCGGCCTTCAAGACGGCCACGGTGGTCAAGCGCCTGCCCAAGACCCGTTCGGGCAAGATCCTGCGGGGGACCATCCAGAAGATCGCCGACAACCAGGAGTACAAGGTGCCGGCCACCATCGACGATCCGACCATCCTGGGTGAAATGGAAGAGGCCCTGGAAGGCATCGGCTACGCCAAGGCCAGAAAGTGATGGGCCAAGGTACACGCTGACCGAATCGGCAAAACAGTAAAGAACGCCGGGTGCTTCCCGAAATAAGGAAGCCCCGGCGTTTTTTGTCGTAAGCGTTCACAGGGTACCGCATCTGCTTTGTTCCCGGGCACTTGAAGTATGACCAATACGTCGGCGTGCCCGGCGCCTCACATCTGCGGCACCCTGCAAACGCTTACCGATCAGGCAGTCGCGGCACACTGGGCATTTCAACCCCGTGAACGCGTGCTTTTTGATTAAACGCTTCAAACGGCCACGACACGATCCCTGCCCTGCCGCTTGGCCTGGTAAAGGGCCTTGTCGGCCAACTCCAGCAGCTGCTCCCCGCTGGTGTCGCCGTCGGGGTAGCGGGCAGTGACCCCGACGCTGGCGGTGATGTGAAGGGTCTGGTCGTCGAAGGTGAATTCGAAGGTTTTCACCCGCTCCCGGAAGCGTTCGCACAGCGATACGGCCCTTTCCAGGGAGGTATCGGGAAGGATGATGGCGAACTCTTCTCCGCCGTAGCGGCAGCCTACGTCGTATTTGCGGATACTGTCCGCCAGCAGCCGGCCGAAGTCCTTTAGAACCCGGTCGCCGCACAGATGGCCGTGGGTGTCGTTGACGAGCTTGAAATGGTCCAGATCGATGATGCACAAGGCGAGGCCGTGGCCGTAGCGTTCGGCGCCGGCAATCTCCCGGTCCAGGGCTTCGGCGAAATAGCGCCGGTTGAACAGGCCGGTCAGCTCGTCGCGCATGGACATCTCCGCCAGCTTTTTCTGGGCCCTGCGCATCTCGCGCTTCAGGCTCGCCTTTTCCAGCGCGTTGGAGATAATGCGCAGCAGCGCCTTGTCGCTGGCCTTGGCTTTGGGTAGATAGTCGTAAGCCCCGGCCTGGATAATCCGTGATGCGATCAGTTCGTCCCCCTGCCCGGTAATGACCACCACCGGCGTTTCCAGCCCTTTGCCGTTGATCTTTTCGAGGAAATCGAGTCCCGTTCCGTCGGGGAGAAGATAATCCAAAAAAATCAGGTCGAAGCGGTTTTCTTCCAAAAGGTCGATGGCCTCCTGAAGGGATTTCACCCGATTCAACCGCAATTGGTCGTGCTTGAGCAGGATCTGTTGAATCCTGCCGAAATCTTCGTCCTGGTCTTCGATGGACAGAATGTTGACCTGCTGGTCCAGGTTGAGAATGGTTTTCCCGCCGGCATAAGACTTGGATTCGTCATGGCGCAGGGTCTGGATTTTTTTGACGATGTCGGAAATGCGGTTGGCTGCACCGGTGATCCTCTTTATTCGCTCGGCGATGTTGTCCGGGATTTCGGCCTCCATCTCCATCAACTGAATATTGCCCATGAGAACCATGAGCGGTTGATTCAGTTCGTGGGCCGTGGCGCCGGCCATCTGGAGCAACACCTTGAGGCGTTCCTCTTCAATCAAGGATTCCTGCTGCTCCTGGATTTTGCGGTTGACCTCTTCCAGTTCCGCGACCACGCGGCTCAGTTCGGCATTGCTCTGCTGAAGCTTTTTGCGCTGCTGGAAAAGCTCCATGAAAACGTTGACTTTGCTTCTCAGGATGGACGGATCCAGCGGCTTGAACAGATAGTCCACGGCGCCTTTTTCGTATCCGGTGAAGACATGGGCTTTATCCTTGTTGATGGCGGTTACGAAAATAATGGGGATGTGGCGGGTTTTTTCGCTGCCCCGGAGCAGTTCGGCCACTTCGAAGCCGTCCATTTCCGGCATCTGGACGTCCAACAGAATCAGGGCGAAGTTGTGCTCCAGCACCAGGCCCAGGGCCTTGTTGCCCGAGGTGGCGGTGATGATCGAAAGATCCGGGCGGTCCAGAACGGCCTCGATGGCCAAAAGATTTTCGGGCCTGTCGTCGACCGCCAGAATTTTTACCTTTTCCTTTTCGGTCATGGGTTCGATCCCGTTTGTTGGCTAACGATGGGTTAAATTGTGCTCTGCTTGAGTTGAAACCAGATTTTGAGCATCGACGTGAGCTTGTCCGGATTTACCGGTTTGGACAGGTAGTCGTCGGCCCCGGCACGGATGCATTTTGCGCGGTCGCCCCGCATAGCCTTGGCTGTAAGAGCGATAATCGGAAGGTCCGTATAGCGTTCCTCTTCGCGGATTTGACGCATGGAACGATAGCCGTCCACTCCGGATATCATGACATCCATGAGTATAAGATCAATCTCGGGAAAACCGGAGAGTTTGTCAAGGCTTTCCTTGCCGGTCTTGCCGGTGACCACCTCGACCCCCAGGTCTTCCAGGACGTTGGAAACGGCAAACACCGTGCGCATGTCGTCATCCACCAGCAGCACCCGGCGGCCTTTCAGGCTGTCGATATGGCTGTCCATGGCGGCCAGACGGACGCGGCAGGCTTCATCCAGGGCTTCGGGCGGCAGATGCAGGCGGGATACGAGCGCGGTCAGCAGCTGGTCGGGCATGTCGACTCCCTGGATGTTCAGCCGGTGGGCATAGGGACCGGCTTCGGGCCTGGCATCCGCTTTGAGCGGGTTCCCCGAGTATTGAAATACCGGCATCGGATCCTTTTGCAGGACGGCGAGAAATTCATGCCGACCGCCGGTCACCATCGCCGGGTGCACGATGACGGCCTGCGGGCTATCCGATTGGAGAACGGCCCGGGCATCTTCTTCCGTGGTAACGGCGACAGCTTTGAGGCCGAACCCGTCGACGGTGTCGGCGATGCGTTTGGCCCGCTTCCGATCCGGGGCCGCCACCAGGACCCTGCGCTGCTCCATGGAATGGAGTTCTTCGATGCGCCGGAACACCGTTTCGAGGTCTTCAGGATCGTCCGGCGGGGCGGCAAGATAGCCGGCGGCCCCCCGGGTCGCCGCCTCGAAGGCGTCGCCGCGGGGCGACAGGACGAATATCGGAATGTGGCGGCTTTTGGGGTTGGTTTTGAGGCGCGAGACCATCTTCCACCCGTTTTCGGAAGGCAGTTCCAGGTTCAGTAAAATGGCGGCGGGCCGATAGTAGTCGGCGAAGTGGAGTCCCGTGGAAAACTGTTCGGCCACCAGCGTTTTGTACCCCTTCTGGAGGGCAGTGCTTTTGATGGGGGCGATGGTGTCGGCATCGGTGTCGACGATCAGGATGCACTTGTCCCCGGGAGCCAGCCGGTTGCGGTCGTCGCGATCCGGGCCTTCCGATTCCGCCGGCGGCTTTGTCGAGTCGGCGGATCTCGCTTCCGGCGACACCGCCGGCGCCATGTCGGAGACATCACCGTCTGCGATAAGCGGCTTTTCTTCCGGTGGTGTTAGCGGAAGGTGCAGCGTAAACCGGCTGCCCACGCCGTCCTCGCTCTCCAGCCGTATTTCGCCGCCCAGGATTCGGGCCAGCTCCCGGGAGATGGAAAGGCCGAGCCCGGTTCCGCCGTATTTGCGGCGATTGGAGCCGTCGACCTGCTGGAAGGCATCGAACACCATCTCCTGTTTGGCTGCCGGGATGCCGATGCCCGTGTCCGCGACCCCGATGGTCAGGATGTCCTTGCCTCCGTTTCCGGACCGATTCTCTTCACGGGATACGGCGATCTCCAGCCGGATGGATCCTTCGGAAGTGAATTTGAACGCATTGGAGAGAAAGTTTTTGATGATCTGTTCCAGGCGCTTGCGGTCGGTAACCAGTGCTTCCGGTACGTCCGGCGCCACATGAATCTCGAAAGCCACACGGTTCTGCTCGGCCAGAGGCGAAAAGGTCACCAGCATGCTCCGGGTGATGTCGCGGATCGAAACGGGCGCGATCTGGACTTCCATTTTGCCCGATTCCACTTTGGCCAGATCGAGGATTTCGTTGATCAGGTTCAACAGATCTTCTCCGGCCGAATGGATGGTGCGGGCAAATTCGGATTGCTTGGGCAAAAGGTTTTTATCCTTGTTCTCAAGAAGCAGGCGGGAGAGCAGCAGAATGCTGTTGAGCGGCGTTCTGAGTTCATGGGACATATTGGCGAGAAATTCGCTCTTGTACTGGCTGGAAAGCTCGAGCTGTCGGGCTTTTTCGGCCAATTCCCGGTGGGCCTTGTGCAGCGCCCGGTTCTGCTGCTGCATATCCTGCTTCTGTTGTTCCAAAACGGCCATGTTGGCTTCCAGGTCGACCGCATTTTTCGTCATCTGCGCATTGGCTGCCTCCAGTTCCAGTTGTTTGAGCTGGAGGGTTTCCTCGGAGGCCTGGAGCGCCCGGGTCTGGCTTTCGAGTTCCCGGGTTTTGGCTTGAAGAGCGGGTTCACGGTGACTTAACTCGGCGGCCTGCTCCCGCGATCGTTCCAGCAGGGATTTTTCCTGGCGCCTGAGTATGGCAGCGTTGAGGGCCACGGCGATGACCCGGGCGGCAGCTTCGGCGAAGCGGCCGTCGGATGCGGTGAAGCGGCCCGTTTTTTCCAGATCCAGCGCCCCGAGACCGGTTTGACGAAGCTGCAGCGGCAGCGTGATCAGATTGGCCTTGTCGATAGCCGAAGCCGGCTCCGCCGGTTTGTCGGCGGCCTGTTTTTGCAGCCAAAGGGATGTCTTTTGCCGGAGCGCATCGGCGGCCCGCTGTTTCCCGGCGCGTCCAGCCAAATCTTCCTCCTGGCCGGGGAGCCCGGGAAAACGGGCCTGCCAGCGGAGTTCGGCATCGTCATGGACGATGTAGATATCCGCCCGACGCAGATCGAGGATTTTGTAAAGGAATTCCAGGGTATTGAGATTCAGTTTCTCCAGTTCCTGCTCGCCGCCGATCAGGCCGTGCAGGCGGGTCAATGCGGACATGAACTGGATCTGGTCCTGATGCCGGGCCGCCGCCGTTTTGAGATGATCGAGCAGATCCGCTACGGCCCGGGCCAGTTCGCCGATTTCATTGTCGGCGTCCACTTCGATGGCATCGGCCATTTGGCCCCGGGCCGCCATGGCAACATCCCGGGCCAGTTCCTCTATGGGGCCGACGATGCGATGCGAGAGGAGCGCCGCCGCCAACAGCACACCCAAGGCGGTCAGCAGCACGGCAGCAGCGATGACGGTGCCCGGCAGATGGGTCGCACCGACAGCGTTCAAAAGCTCTCTATGCGTAACCAGGTAGCTGAAAAGGCCCAGCAGCGTCAGGGGCAGGGCGGCCGCTGCCAGAAGAAACGCCAGCAGCAACCGGCCAAGGCGGCGTCGAAAGATCAGGTCCAGCGTAAACGGAACATTGTCCGAAGAAAGCTTTTCCATGGCTTCGTTACGGTGATCGCCCCGGGAATTCATGGGGTGTCGTCCGATGGCTGTTCCGGCGTTGCGGCCAGGGTCTTGTGCCAGAATTGCTGCACCATCTGCCTTAAGTGTTCGAACCGGTTGCTGTCGATGCAGGTGGAGCGTTCCTGAAGATTGAGGCGGTGCGCCACGGCCCGGTAGATCAGATACGCCTGACGCAGACGATAGGCGGCGGTCTGGTCCAGAATGCCGGTTTCGGCCAGGGACTGCAGCAGCCGGACATTGTCGGTCCAGCGGGTCAGTTCCGGGTGGTCGGCGGCATGTCGCAGCACCAGGTATTGGACCAGAAACTCGATGTCCACCATGGCGCCGGCCTCTTCCTTGATGTCGATCTGGCCCGGCTGGGCGTCCAGCCGGCTTTCCCGCATCCGTTCCCGCATTTCCCGAACATCGGTTTTGAGCGTCGCCGGGTCCCGCCTCCGGCACAGGCTCTGGCGGCGGATGGCGGAAAAGGCCTCGCGCAGCGCGGCATCGCCGGTAATGGGTCGCGCCCGGATCAGGGCCTGGTGTTCCCATGTCCAGGCGTCGTTGCTCTGGTAATCCGCAAACCCCTTGATCTGGCTGACCAGCAGTCCCGAAGCGCCGCTGGGCCGCAGCCGCATGTCGACTTCATAGAGCATGCCGGCCGGCGTATGGGTCGACAGCATGTGGACCACCCGTTGTCCCAGCCGGGCAAAAAAATGGGCGTTGTCGATGGGGCGCGGGCCGCCGACCGTTTCCCCGGGATCGGCCGCGTGGAGAAAAACCAGGTCCAGATCGGATCCGTAGCCCAGTTCCAGGCCGCCGAGTTTGCCGTAGCCGATGACGGCAAACCCGCGGTCGCAGACCCGGCCGTCCAGGGTGCAGGTCGGGCGGCCATGTTTTTCCACCAGGTGGTTCCAGGAGATTTCGACGACCTTGTCCAGGATGGTTTCGGCAATCCAGCTCAGGTGATCGCTGACCTTCATCAACGGCAGGGTGCTGGTGATGTCCGATGCGGCCACCTTCAGCGTGTTCACCTGCCGGAAAATGCACAGGGCTTCGATCTGGTATTCCAGATCGTCGTCGGGCACGGCAGCCAGTTTGCGTTCCAGTTCGGCCCGCAGGGTTTCGGGGCCGGGCGGCGCATACAGGGTGCGCGGATCCAATAGTTCGTCCAGCAGCACGGGGTGTTGGCTGAGAAAGGCGGCGATCCACGGGCTGGCCCCCACCAGCCGAATCAGATGGGTCAGGGCGGTGGGGTATTCGATGAGCAGGGAAAGGTAGCTGGTGCGCTGCTGAATGCATTTGAGCAGCTGCAGCACCCGCTTGAGCACCGTTGCGGGATCGTCGCAGCCGGAAGCGGCCTTCAACAGGCGCGGAATCAGTTTTTCCAGCCGCTGTTTTCCCGCGCTGCTCAACGACCGGGTGGCCGGTTCGGCATCAAAGGCCTCCAACAGTCCGGCGGCGGCCCCGCCGTCTGGAAAACCGGCGGTTTCCAGCAGGCGGCGGCGTTCGTCGGTTGATTCGGCCACCGACCAGGCCTCGACCAGGCCCGACGCTTCCCGGCCGCCCGATCCCGTCGAACCGGAATCCGTTTCCAGCAGGCCGTCGAAATGAATGCGGACCTTGCGGCGGTGGCCGTCCAGAATCTCCCGGAAGCTTTCCCAACTGTCACATTCCATGGAGCGGGCCAGGCGCAGGCGGGCGACCGGGTCTGCGGGCAGGGCGTGAGTCTGCCGGTCATCGACTTCCTGGAGCCGATGTTCGGTGGTTCGAAGAAAGCGGTAGGCGGCGGTCAGTTCTCGGCAAACGGCAGGAGGTATAAATCCCTCCCGGCCGAGGGTTTCCAGTACGGACTGGATGGCCGGCTTCTGGAGCGCAGGCAGCACGCCGCCCCGGATCAGCTGGAACATCTGGCCGAAAAACTCGATCTCCCGGATCCCGCCGCTGCCCAGCTTGATATTGTCGTGCAGGTTTTTGCGGCGAACCTCGGCGCTGATTTTGCGCTTCATCTCCCGCAGGGATTCGAAGACGCCGAAATCCAGATAGCGCCGATAGACGAAAGGCCGCAGCCGTCGCAGCAATTCGCGGCCGGCCTTTCGGTCTCCGGCCACCACGTCGGCCTTGATCAGGGCGTAGCGCTCCCATTCCCTGCCCTGGTGCTGGTAGTAGTCCTCCATGTGATCGAAACTCATGGCCAGCGGGCCGCCGTCGCCATAGGGCCGCAGCCGGGTGTCCACCCGGAAGACAAAACCGTCGGTGGTGGTTTCGCCGATGGCCTGGATCAGATGCCGGCACAGGCGGGTGAAAAAGGCCTCGTTGGCAACCGGGGCCTTGCCCCCCTCGGTCTGTCCGCCGGAGGGGAAGGTGAAGATCAGATCGACATCCGACGAGAAATTGAGTTCTCCGGCCCCCAGTTTGCCCATCCCGAGGACCACCAGTCGCTGCCGGGCGCCCTGGCTGTTCTGCGGGACCCCTTCCTCGGCACAATGCACGGCGTACAACAGGTCCAGAGCCCCGTCGATGGCCGCCCGCGCCAGGGCGGAAAGATCGGCCATGGTTTCATCCAGGTCGCTCAGGCCGGTCAGGTCCCGGACGGCAATGCGCACCATTTCCCGCCTCCGGAAGGTTCGCAGGGCCGGTTTCAGGGTGGCCAGAAGAGCATGGATGGTGTTGTCCGGCCCGGTTTCCGCTATCGTTCGAAGCCGCGAATTCAGCGTAACGGCCATCCGGTCGTCATCGTAGGGGGCGAGCAGGTCGCCGCTGTCGATCAGATCCAGGGCTGTGTCCGGGTGGTGAATGCAACCGGCTGCCACGAAGTCGCTGAAGGCGAAGGCCGCATTCAATAGCCGGGCGCCTTCCGATTCGGGGTCGAAAGGGTTGCCCATGGCCTGAACCTTATGGCAGAAGACGGTCCATTGGTCTTGCTGCTTTTCCGTCAGTATGTCGTGGGAGCCGTTCATCGGGCGGCATCCATCCTTATCACGGTGGTGATCGCAAAGGCTCTCTCCCCGCGGGCAGCGTCGACCGCTGGCCAACCGAAAAATGAGGAAGCCAATTTAAATAAAAATTAGCAGATTTGACCAATATTGCCAAGATCGTTATTTTTTCGATGGTTTACGTAAGGTGCCATCCACGGCCGGCAATGATTTCAATTTTGTAGTTTCTGATTCGATTTTATTTCAATTTTGTTAAAAATGATAGGGCAACCCCGAGGGAAATGGGTGGATCGTGTTAGGATGGCATTGGAAATTCGCTAATTATGTGATACGGTACAAAGCTTGCAAAAAATTATTCTGGATCGAAAAAACAAGTCTTTCTTTCGAGTCCGGCATTGACGCGTCAGTGCCGGATTTTCTACCCCCGGCGGTTAAAAGGAGAGCGTCAACCATGTGCCGACTGTTTGCCATGACCAGCGAGACCCCCGTCTCCCCCATGATTGCCCTGGAAGCCATGGACGTCATGCGGGAAGGCCACGATGGATCCGGTGTCGGTCTGTTTTTAAGGGATTTGAGCGGCCCTTTCGAAGAGATCAAGGATGCCCCGATTCTCTCGGGCATCTTCAGCGAGGAGGGCCTCCGGCGCCTGGATGCCTTCATGATGGATATCGGGTTCATGACCAAGTACAAGATTACCATCAAGGTTCCCAAGAATCCGCCCCCCGGCGTTCCCAAGCGCGATGTCTACCTGATCCGGGCCTATGAATATCCGGAAGAGTGGGACGACGAACCCACCGAGGTCCTGTACGACAGGCTGCTGAAGATTCGTCTTCAGCTCCGGGCCATGGGCGAAGAAAAGGGCGACATGATCGTCTTTTCCTTCTGGCCGGACGTCATCATGCTCAAGGAGATCGGCGATCCCCTGCAGGTGGCCCAATACCTGAAACTGGACCGCAAAGAGCTGCATGCGCGGGTCATCATGGCCCAGGGGCGGCAGAACACCAACTACGCCATCAACCTGTATGCCTGCCATCCATTTTTCATTCAGGGCTACGCCTCCATGACCAACGGCGAGTGCACGGCCTTCACGCCGATCCGGGAGTTTCTGCTGTCCCGCAACTTTCCCGGATACTCGGGCTACCAGAGCGATTCGGAGGTGTTCACCCACATCCTGCACTTTACCCAGACCCGTCTGGGGCTGGATGTGAGCGGATACAAACATGTCATCACCCCGTTGCAGGACAGCGACATCGCCGTTCACCCCAACGCCGAACTGCTGAAGCAGCTCAAGCACTCCTGCCGGCGGCTGACCATCGACGGCCCCAACTGCGTGATCGGCTGTCTGCCGGACCACAGCCTGTTCATGGTTCAGGACCGCAAGAAGCTGCGTCCCGGTGTGGTGGGCGGCCGGCCGGGCCGCTACGCGTTCTCCTCTGAAATTTGCGGCCTGGACTACGCCGTTCCCGACCGTGACAAAAGCCAGGATTTTCAACCCATGCATCTGGACACGGTCATTGTCGGACCGCAGCGCCAGGAGGTTTCCGTATGCAGCCAAACGCAGCCATTAGCCCTTCTACACTAAGCGTCAAGGATCTGCCCTGGCAGATCCTGTGGCAAAAAGACAAGTGCACCCTGTGCGGCCGGTGTACGGCCGTGTGCCCGGTCAACGCCATCGAACTGGGGGTTTTCCGCAAGCGGAAGATCACCGTTTCGCTGAATCCCCAGGGCAACCCCGGCAGCAGTTTCGACATTTTCCACGGCATCCGCCAGAAGACCGATCCGGCCTATGCCTGCGTGGGATGCGCCACCTGCAGCCTGGTCTGTCCCAACGACGCCATTATGCCCGTGCGGTCCGACGAGGCCGACAAGCTGCGCTTCCACATCAACCGCGGCGGCCAGCCCCGCAGCCGGGGAGGGCGGCGCAACGTACCGGGCGGCATCCTGGATCAGATCAAGTTCATCCGTATTTCCATGCTCACCGACCCGGCCCTGGATGCCGGCCGCCACGAGTTCGAACTGCGCACCCTTCTGGGCCGGATTCTGCCGCCGGAGAAAAACCTGAAGTTTCTGGCCGAAAACGGATGGATCCCGCCGGTACGCGAAATCTATCCGCTGGTCATCGGCGGCATGAGCTTCGGCGCCCTTTCGCCCAACATGTGGGAGGGCTTGCAGATGGGCGTGGCGTACCTCAACGAGGAACTGGGCATGCCCGTGCGCATCTGCACCGGTGAGGGCGGCTGCCCGCCGCGCCTGCTGCGCAGCCCCTTTATCAAATATGTGATCCTGCAGATCGCCAGCGGCTATTTCGGCTGGGACGAGATCATCCATTCCATTCCGGAAATGGTGGAGGACCCCTGCGCCATCGAGATCAAATACGGCCAGGGAGCCAAGCCCGGCGACGGCGGCCTGCTCATGTGGCACAAGGTCAACAAGCTGATCGCCGCCATTCGCGGCGTGCCGCCGGGCGTCAGCCTGCCCAGCCCGCCCACCCACCAGACCCAGTACTCCATCGAGGAGTCCGTGGCCAAGATGATCCAGTCCATGTACATGGCCTGGGGATTCCGGGTGCCGGTCTATCCCAAGATTTCGGCGACCTCGACAGCCATGGCCGTGCTCAACAACCTCACCCGCAACCCTTATGCCGCCGGCCTGGCCATCGACGGCGAGGACGGGGGCACCGGCGCTGCCTACAACGTTTCCATGGACCACATGGGCCATCCCATCGCCACCAACATCCGGGACGGCTACCTGAACCTGGTGGAAGTGGGCATGCAGAACGAAATCCCCCTGTTTGCCGGGGGCGGGGTCGGCAAGAGCGGCAATCTGGCCGCCAACGCCGCGGCCCTGATCATGCTGGGTGCCAGCGGCGTGCAGACCGGCAAATACATCATGCAGGCAGCCGCCGGCTGTCTGGGGTCGGAGAGCGACCGCTGCAACATCTGCAACATCGGCCGCTGTCCCCGGGGCATCACCTCCCAGGATCCCCGCCTCTACCGCCGCCTGGACGTGGAAAAGGTGGCCGAACGGGTGGTCGACCTTTTCCTGGCTTTCGACACGGAACTGAAAAAGATCGTGGCGCCCCTGGGCCGCTCAACAGCCCTGCCCATCGGCATGTCGGATGCACTGGGCATCAGCGACTACGATGCCGCCCAGCGGCTTAAAATCAAATATGTAGTGTAAGTCAGGTGGGTAGACTGTAGCGGTTCAGGCTGTAGGAAAAGGACTCGATCCGATTTCCCTGCAGCCTACAGCCCAAAAGCCTGTTGTTGCTACTATTGGAGAAGAGGGAATGACGGAAAAGAGACAACCTTTTACCATAACGGGAAAACGTGAGGGCGAACGGCTGGCCTCGCGGCTGCTTGAAGAAGAGCTTCAACAGGCTGTTAAAGACGGGCACCGTCATCTGAACGTTCAGGCTTTCGGCCAGCACGGCATCGGCGGGCGCCTGTGGAAAACCAACGGCGAACCGGTTCATATCACGGTGGAAGGCCACGCCGGCCAGCGGCTGGGGTCGCTGGGCTATCCGGGCACCTTTATCGAAGTGATGGGTCCGGTGTCCGATGATGTAGGCTGGCTCAACGCCGGGGCGGTCATCACGGTGCACGGCCATGCCTCTAACGGCGTGTCCAACGGCATGGCCCAGGGCAAGGTATACATTGCCGGCAACATCGGTTCCCGCGGCATGACCATGACCAAGTTCAATCCCCGCTTCGAACCGCCGGAATTGTGGGTGCTGGGCAGTGCCGGCGACTATTTCGCCGAATTCATGGCCGGCGGTGTTGCCGTCGTCTGCGGTCACTCGCCCCAGAATCCGGACAATGTGCTGGGCTACCGGCCTGCAGTGGGAATGGTGGGCGGGCGGATCTTCTTTCGCGGCCCCCACCAGGGCTTCAGCCACGCCGATGCCAAGATGATGCCCATCGAGGACGCGGACTGGCAGTGGCTGACCGAGGGGATGAAAGCCTATCTGACGGCCATCGACCGCATGGAGCTGTTCGACGATCTGACCGTGCGTGAAGCCTGGCAGCTCATCGTTGCCCGCTCGCCCCAGGACAAGGCCGGTCCGGGACGCCGATCCATGGCCGATTTCCGGGCGCAGGTATGGGAAAAGCAGCTGGGCAAGGGCGGCATCGTCGGCGACCTGACCGACATCGACCGCAGCCCCATCCCCGTGATTACCCAGGGCGATCTGCGGCGCTTCGTGCCCGTCTGGGAAAACCGCAAGTTCAAGGCCCCGTGCGAAGCCTCCTGTCCGTCGGGCATTCCGGTGCAGGAGCGCTGGCGCCTGGTGCGCGAGGGACGGGTTGACGAGGCCGTGGACCTGGCATTGGCCTTCACCCCGTTTCCGGCATCGGTGTGCGGCTACCTGTGTCCCCATCCCTGTATGACGGCCTGCACCAAAGGCTCGGCCTTCATGACGCCCGTGGATGTCTCCCAACTGGGGCGGGCCAGCATCAATGCCGGCCTGCCGGAACTGCCGCCCCTTTCCGGCAAGCGCATCGCCGTGATCGGCGGGGGACCTGCCGGCATTTCCACCGCCTGGCAGCTGCGGCGCAAGGGTCATGAAGCCGTGGTCTTCGACAACGCTCCGACCCTGGGCGGTAAAATTGCCTCGGTGATCCCCAACAGCCGGATTCCGGCCGATGTGGTGAAAAAGGAGCTGGATCGGGCCGCCGAAGTGATCCCCCATGTCCATTTGCAGCAGAAACTGAGTCGCGAGGATACCGACCGGCTGGTTGCCGACTACGATTTCGTGGTTGTGGCCGCCGGGGCGCAAAAGCCGAGAACCCTGCCCATTCCGGGCAAGGAGCTTATGGCCACGGCCACGGACTTTCTCACCGACGCCAAAAGCGACAACGCCAAACCGGGCAAGCGGGTGGTGATTATCGGTGCCGGCAACGTGGGCTGCGATGTGGCCACCGAAGCGGCCCGTCTGGGCGCCGAAGCGATCACCCTGCTGGACGTCCAGGAACCGGCCAGCTTCGGCAAGGAGCGAGAGGATGCCGAGGCGGCGGGTGCCGTGTTCCGCTGGCCGGTATTCACCCGCCGGATCACCGAAGAAGGGGTTGAACTGGAGAGCGGCGAGCTGATCCCCGCCGATACGGTGATCATCTCCATCGGCGATGCGCCGGACTTGGATTTTCTGCCCGAGGACGTGGCCACCGAGCGGGGATACGTGGTGGTCAACGACGACTACCAGACCTCCAATGCCAAGATTTACGCCATTGGCGATGTGGTGCGGCCCGGCCTTTTGACCGATGCCATCGGCGCCGGACGGCGGGCGGCGGAAACCATAACAGAGATCCTGGCCGGCAAGCGCCCCGGGGCCGACCGCAAGATGGTCATCGACATCGAGCGCGTCTCCCTGGAATACCTGGATCCCCGCATCGTTCAGTACGAAGACATGGACCAGTGCGGCTCCCAGTGCTCGTCGTGCGGCACCTGTCGCGACTGCGGCATCTGCGTGGCCGTCTGCCCGCAGGCAGCCATCAGTCGCAAGGCCGGGGAGGGCGTTGAATTCGAGTACGTGGTGGATGCGGAGCGCTGCATCGGCTGCGGCTTCTGTGCCGGGGCCTGCCCCTGCGGCATCTGGGACCTGGTGGAGAACACGCCCATCGGCTGATATGTTATCGTCTGATTTAGAGAAAAGGAGCCGGTTGGAGTTGACATCGACCACCACCGTCCACAATTTCAGTCCATTGGAACAACAGTCGGCAATATTCGGCAATTCCATCTTTTTTTGGCAGGAAGGCAGGCGTCAGCCTGCTTTTTTTTGATGGTTGATTTGCCGGGCAGATGTGGTAATGGACCACAGAACCTTGGCAACAGGAAAAAGCGACAGCAGAGAATATGAAGGCCTTATTAGCACTTGAAGACGGACGCACCTTTCCCTGCCGGTCTTTCACCGGCCCGGGCGAAGCCAGCGGAGAGGTGGTGTTCAATACCAGCATGACCGGCTACCAGGAGGTGCTCACCGATCCGTCCTACAGCGGCCAGATGGTCACCATGACCTATCCGCTGGTCGGCAATTACGGGGTCAATCCCGAGGATGTGGAGTCCGCACGCATTCAGGTGGCCGCTTTTCTGGTCAAGGAATACCAGCCCTTTCCCAGCAATTTCCGGTCGACGCAATCGTTGGCCGATTATCTGAGCAATCAGGGCGTCCTGGGCGTCGAAGGCCTGGATACCCGTGCCCTGACCCGCCACATCCGCAACGGCGGAGCCATGCGCGCCATCATATCCACAACGGATCTGGATGCCGCGTCTTTAACCAGACGGGCCAATGCGATTCCCAGCATGGAAGGCCTGGACCTGGCCAGGGATGTGACCACGGAAACCGCCTACCGGTGGCAGGACGGCCGGCCTGAATTCCTGGCAGCCGATGACACCCTGGATGCCGGCATCTGGCGGCAGCGGGAGGACCGTCCGTCGGTGGTGGCCATCGATTTCGGTCTCAAGTACAACATTGCCCGCTGCCTGGAAAAAGCGGGCTTCGAAGTGGTGGTGGTTCCGGCTGCGACCGAGGCCGGTACGATCATGGCCATGGCACCGGACGGCCTTTTCCTGTCTAACGGTCCCGGAGATCCGGAACCGGTGACCTACGGGATCGAAACCACCCGGGAGCTGTTGGGTCGGCTGCCCATTTTCGGCATCTGCCTGGGCAACCAGATCCTGGGCCTGGCCCTGGGCGGACGGACCTACAAATTGAAATTCGGCCACCGGGGGGCCAACCAGCCGGTCAAGAACCTGGCCACGGGCAAGGTGGAAATCACCTCCCAGAATCACGGTTTCGCGGTGGACATGAAGAGCCTGTCCGCCGATGATGTCGAGGTGACCCACATCAACCTGAACGACAACACCGTTGAAGGCATCCGGCATCGGCGGCTGCCCGCGTTCGCCGTCCAGTATCATCCGGAGGCGTCGCCGGGGCCGCATGACGCTGCCTATTTGTTCGACCAGTTCAGAACCATGATGAAAACGAACTGACCATGCCCAAACGCACGGACATCCACAAAATTCTGATCATCGGCGCCGGCCCGATCATTATCGGTCAGGCCTGCGAATTCGACTACTCCGGCACCCAGGCGTGCAAGGCGCTGAAAGAGGAAGGCTACGAGGTGGTGCTGGTCAATTCCAATCCGGCCACCATCATGACCGACCCGGAGACGGCCGACCGCACCTACATCGAGCCGGTCACGCCCGAAGCCGTGGCCAAGATCATCGAAAAAGAGCGCCCCGACGCCCTGCTGCCGACCCTCGGCGGACAGACCGGCTTGAACACCGCCGTGGAAGTGGCCCGGATGGGGGTGCTGGATCAGTTCGGCGTGGAACTGATCGGCGCTTGTCTGGACGCCATCGAAAAAGCCGAGTCCCGGGACCGCTTCCGGGAGGCCATGAACCGCATCGGCCTGCGTATTCCCAACAGCGGCATTGCCAACACCATGGAACAGGCCCGCGAAATCGCCGATACCATCGGCTTTCCGCTGATCGTTCGCCCCAGCTACACCCTGGGCGGAACCGGCGGCGGGGTGGCTTACAATCCCGAGGATCTCGAGAATATTGCCAAGGCCGGCCTGGACGCCAGCCTGACCAGCCAGGTGATGCTGGAAGAGTCTGTCCTGGGCTGGAAAGAGTACGAACTGGAGGTGATGCGCGATCACGGCGACAATGTGGTCATCATCTGTTCCATCGAAAATATGGACCCCATGGGGGTTCATACCGGCGATTCCATCACCGTGGCTCCGGCCCAGACCCTCACGGACAGAGAGTACCAGGTCATGCGGGACGCCTCTTTGGCCATCATGCGCGAGATTGGCGTGGATACCGGCGGTTCCAACGTGCAGTTTGCCATCAATCCGGTAAACGGCGACATGATCGTGGTGGAAATGAACCCCCGGGTGTCGCGCAGCAGCGCCCTGGCCTCCAAAGCCACCGGATTCCCCATTGCCAAGATTGCCGCCAAACTGGCCGTGGGCTATACCCTGGACGAGATCGCCAACGACATTACCGGCGAAACCCTGGCCTCCTTCGAGCCCACCCTGGACTACTGCGTGGTCAAGATTCCCCGCTGGACCTTCGAAAAGTTTCCCGAAACCCAGGACCTGTTGACCACCTCCATGAAGTCGGTGGGGGAAACCATGGCCATCGGCCGTACCTTTAAAGAGGCGTTTCAAAAGGGTTTGCGCTCGCTTGAGATCGGCCGCTTCGGTTTCGGAGCCGACGGCAAGGACCGCCTCGAGGCCGACGGCGCACCGCCCACCATGGAAGAGATCGAACAGAAGCTGGCCATCCCCAACTCCCAGCGGATCTTCTACCTGCGACATGCCTTCCAGGCCGGGATGTCCATCGAGGACATTTATCGGATTACGGCCATCGACCCCTGGTTTCTCTTTCAACTGGAGCAGATTTATCAGTTGGAGCTGGAATTGACGCAGGCGGGAGAAACGACGGCCCAATGCAGTGGAGAACCGGAGCCTGCCGCCTTTGTCCTCGACGGCGACCTTTTTGCGCGGGCCAAGGAATTCGGCTTCTCCGACGTCCAGATCGCCCATTTGACCGGCAGCACGGAAAAGGCGGTGGAACGGTCGCGCAAGGCCATGGGGCTGCGGCCGGTGTACAAGCTGGTGGACACCTGTGCGGCCGAGTTCCGGGCTGCCACGCCCTACTACTACTCCACCTACGAAACCGAGTGCGAAGCCCGGGTGTCGGACCGCAAGAAGGTGATGATCCTGGGCGGCGGACCCAACCGCATCGGCCAGGGCATCGAATTCGACTACTGCTGTGTGCATGCCTCCTTTGCCTTAAGGGAAGAGGGCGTGGAGAGCATCATGGTCAACAGCAACCCCGAAACGGTCAGCACCGACTATGACACCTCGGACAAACTCTACTTCGAGCCGCTGACCCGTGAAGATGTGCTGCACATCGTCGAAAAGGAGAAGCCCGACGGGGTCATCGTGCAGTTCGGCGGCCAGACCCCGCTTAATCTCTCCACCCCGTTGCAGCAGGAGGGGGTTCCCATTCTGGGCACCCAGCCGGAGAGCATCGACCGGGCCGAGGACCGGGAGCTGTTCCAGGCCATGCTGAAAAAGCTCGATCTCAAACAGCCGGCCAACGGCACGGCCCTTTCCATTAAAGAAGCCCTTGCCATCGCCGATGACATCGGCTATCCGGTAATTGTGCGCCCCTCTTTCGTGCTGGGCGGCCGGGCCATGAAGATTGTTTACGATCCCCGAGATATGGAAAATTTCACCCGGCTGGCGATCCTGGCCTCTCCGGGGCACCCGGTGCTCATCGACAAATTCCTGGAAGCTGCCGTGGAGGTGGACGTGGATGCCATCTGCGACGGAGCGACCACGATTATCGGCGGCATCATGGAGCACATCGAGGCGGCCGGCGTTCATAGCGGGGACTCGGCCTGCGTGCTGCCGCCCTACAGCATCGAAGCTGAAATGATCGAACAGATCAAGGCGGCCACCAAGGCCATGGCGGCCGAACTGAACGTCGTGGGCCTGATGAACGTGCAATACGCCATCAAGGCCGGCGAGCTTTACGTGATCGAGGTCAACCCTCGGGCATCCCGGACGATTCCTTTTGTGAGCAAGGCCACCGGCGTTCCTCTGGCCAAACTGGCCACCAAGATCATGCTGGGCAAAACCCTGGCCGAGCTGGGACTCACCGCCGAGGTGGTGCCCACCCACCTTTCGGTGAAAGAGGCCGTGCTGCCTTTCGACCGGTTTCCCGACGTGGATACCCTGCTGGGACCGGAAATGAAATCCACCGGCGAGGTCATGGGCATCGGCACCGATTTCGGCTTGGCCTATGCCAAGGCCCAGTTGGGGGCGAATCAGAAGCTGCCCCTTTCCGGAACGGTTTTCATCAGTGTGGGCGATGAGGACAAGGCCGCCATCCTGCCCGTGGCCCGGCAATTCGCCGATATGGGCTTTACGCTTCTGGCCACCGACGGCACCTGGTCCCGACTGGATGCCAACGGGATCCCGGCCCAGCGGATCAACAAAGTCTCCCAGGGCCGGCCCCATGCGGCCGATGCCATCAAGAACGGCCGCATTCAGCTGATCGTCAACACCGGCACCGGCCAGGCGCCGCGCCGGGACGGCTACACCATCCGGCGGGCGGCGCTCAAATTCAAAGTTCCCTATGCCACGACAACCGCCGGTGCCCTGGCGGTCTGTCGGGCGGTGGCCGCCCTGAGGGAACAACCCTTTGTCGTGAAACCCATTCAGGACTATCACGGATAGCGGACCGATCCGGATCAGCCCGAAACCTCCAGCCTTGCAGAGCAATGACCATGAACCCATCTTCGACCATCGACCGGAACTGTTTCGACGAAGACAAACCCCGTGAAGCCTGCGGCCTTTTCGGCGCGTTCGGCCATCCGGATGCGGCCAAAATGTGCTATTTCGGGTTGTACGCCCTTCAGCACCGGGGGCAGGAGAGCGCCGGTATCGCCGTGGTCGACGATGGCCTCATGGACGAATACAAGGGCATGGGACTGGTTCCGGATGTTTTCGATATGGACATCCTGGATCGCCTGAACGGTTCCATCGCCGTCGGTCACGTACGCTATTCCACCACGGGCAGCTCGGTGGTGGCCAACGCCCAGCCGCTAGTGGTGCGCCATCGCAACCGGGCCTATGCCGTGGCCCACAACGGCAACCTGGTCAATGCCCACTTCATCAAGGCGGAACTCGAGGATGCCGGATCGATCTTCCAGACCACCATGGACAGCGAGGTGTTCCTGCACCTGTTCGTCCGCAACCTTCACCTGGGATTCGAGGAAGCCCTGAAAGCGTCGGTGGCCCGCATCAAAGGGGCCTTTTCCATGATTCTGCTGACCAGCCGCGGGGAATTGATCGGCATCAAAGACCCCAACGGTTTTCGCCCGCTCTGCCTGGGCAAACTCAATGGATCCTACATTCTGGCGTCGGAAACCTGTGCCCTGGACCTGGTACAGGCCGAATTCGTGCGGGAGCTGGACCCGGGAGAGATCGTCATCATCAGCAAGGACGGCGTCAAAAGCATCCACACCAACACGCCGAAACAGCGCTCCTTCTGCATTTTCGAGTTTATCTATTTTGCCCGGCCGGACTCCACCTTTTTCGGCCATAACGTTTACCTGACCCGCAAGGCCCACGGCCGCCAGCTGGCCAAGGAGTCGCCGGTCGACGCCGACCTGGTCATGCCCTTTCCCGACTCGGGCGTGTATGCCGCCCTGGGCTATTCGGAGGCGTCCGGAATCCCCTTCGAAACGGGGATGATCCGCAACCACTATGTGGGCCGCACCTTCATCCAGCCCACCCAGAGCATGCGGGACTTCGGCGTACGTGTCAAACTCAATCCCATCAAGGAACTGCTCAAAGGCAAGGACATCATCATCATCGAGGATTCCATCATTCGCGGCACCACCGCCAAGACCCGGGTCAAGGCCCTGAGGGAACTGGGCGTCAAGCGGGTCCACCTGCGGGTCAGCGGGCCGGCCCACCGGTTCCCCTGCCATTACGGCATCGATTTTTCCACCAAGGGAGAGTTGATCGCCGCCAAAATGAGCGTGGATGAACTCGGCAAGCACCTGGGCCTGGACTCCCTGCGCTACCTGAGCCTCGAAGGGCTGCTCACTTCTACGGGTTTCGACAACCCCACCGACCATTTCTGCAAGGCCTGCTTCGATGGCTGCTATCCGGTCCAGTTCGACGAAAACCTGTCCAAGCACTGCATGGAGACCCGATCATTGAAATAGGCGCGTCGAAATAGACTTGCCTTTCCGGTTCCGGCACATTAAAATGCTTGTAATTTGGTGGTATCTGGCAATCACCATTGCTATGGGGGAGTTATGATCGAGTCCAAGTACCTGAAGGAAAACATCGAGAACATCCAGCGGCTCATGTCCATTTCCGCCCTAAGGCACTTCGAAACCCGCAATCTGGGAAAACTGCTGCGCCTCAGCAAAATCCGCCAGTACGAAGATGGTGAGATCATTATCCAGGAAGGGGATATGGACCCCTGGCTCTATTTTCTCCTGTCCGGAAAAATCCGGGTCACCAAAGAGGATGAGGAGATCGGAACCATCAGTAAAAAGGGCGAGATTTTCGGTGAGATGCGCATCATCGACGATCAGTCCCGCAGCGCCACCGTTCTGGCCGCAGGGAAAACCATCTGCCTGGCCGTGGACACTTCGGCCGGCAACCGACTCTCTACCTCTGACCAGAAGGACGAACGGCTGGACTTTCTGCTGCTGCTCTACCGCATCTTTGCCGAATACATCACCTACCGCCTGCGCCTGACCAACGAAGAACTGATCCGGGCCAAAAAGGAAGTGCGACGCTTGGGCGGCACGCCCGACCCGGACACGGAACCGGATGACGACATCGACCTGGATCAGCTGATGAAACCGGTCTGATGCGGAAAACCGTAGCTTTCAGCCGCCGTTCGGCCAATGTTTTTTTTCATATCCTCACCCGCTGCAACCTGCATTGCCGCCACTGCTACATCAACCCCGAACAGCACGGCCGCCGCACCCTGGACATCGACACCATCGAAAAGTGGCTGACGCTATTCGCCGAACGGCACGCCCAGGCCAATGTCATCTTTCTGGGCGGCGAACCGACGATGCACCCCGAGCTTGCCCAGGCCGTTCGAAGCGCCCGTTCGCTTGCCTACGGATCGGTGACCATCGACACCAACGGGTATCTTTTCCACGATATTCTGGACCGGGTGACCCCGCAGGAAGTGGATTTTTTCAGTTTCAGCCTGGATGGCCCCGACCCCTCGGTCAACGATCCGCTGCGCGGTGAAGGCAGCTTCGAGAAATGCACGGCGGGCATCGCGGCCGCCAAAGCCCGCGGGTTCGCCGTCAGCCTGATCTATACGGTCAGCCAGGCCAATATCGACCACCTGGCCGCCATGCCCCCCCTGCTGGAATCGTTGGGGATCGACCGTTTTTTTATCCAGGTGATCGGCGTTCGGGGGCAGTGGACCGAAGACTCCCGTCAGCGGGAAACGCTGGCCCAGGTGGGCCGGGACACCTGGCTGGAGGTGATTCCCAAGGTGGCCGAGGAGAGCGCCCGGCGGGGGATGATCGCCACCTTTCCCAAGGTCTTCCTCGATCCCGGCGAGACCTTCGAATGCGCCGGACTGGTGGCCGACAACTACTTTATCTTTCCCAACGGCCGGGTTTACCGCTGCCCCTTGTGCGAAGATTACCCCCTGCACGGCCTGGAGATCCGGGAAAACCGCCTGGTGGACGCCCCCAGAGTCAACGAGACGGATTTGTTCCCGCTGACGATTCCCGAAGGGTGCGTCATGAACCGCATCATCCAGCCCCGCAACCTGCCTCCGGCCCAAGGCGGCGAACTGCCTTATAAGATTGCCTGCTGTATGCTCAAAGAAGAGATTTCTCCGTAGCGATAATGTTAAGATAATGCTTTTGAGCTGCGTTATCGGTCGTCGCGGTATTGATTATACAGCTTCCTCCCTCTGGCCTTGTCAAAAACACTATCTTAACACGATTTTCAGAGGATTCCCGGCCGTCGGTCCCCAACAATTGCAGCACAGTAAAGCGGCAGAAAGAGAAGTTTCTGGTCGGACAGATGGCTGTAAGTATCACTGTAAAGTACGATCCCCCGGGGGCAATGGGGGTATTTATCGAGAAATAGATGGAGGCTGCGCAGGGTCCCGCTGGAGCCGGATTTTACTTCTATGGGATAAATCATGCCGTTTTTTACCGCCAGGTAATCTACTTCGGCACTGCTGCCCCGCGCGTCCCGCGACCAGTAGAACAATTCGGACGTATGCCAGGCGATGAGTTCCTGGGCAACAAACTGCTCGGCCAGTTTGCCGCGATACATGGCAAGCAGGTTGTTTTTCTGCATTTCCAGTGGCGCCGGTACCTGACAGATCCTTTGCAACAGCCCGATGTCCAACACCGATGCCTTGAATTTTTTTGGGTTGGCCGTTGCCCCCAAAGGCAAGCCGGAAGGATCACAGGAAGGAATTTTGTTCAATATTTTTGCTTTGACAAGCAAATCGAACGCCTTGCGGTTCATTTGCCCCGAATGGCCCTCGTCGAGGCGAGTGTACTTGATTTGCTCCCCGATTTTTTTGGCGGCGTTTAAAAAGACCGCATCGAGGCATGCGGGATCGGTACGGGGTTTATACTTGGCGAAGTCATCACGATACGATTCGATAATTTCCGATTGAACCTGGAAGGCCGACAGCATGGATTCCGTGTCGCGGTAGGATTTGACAGCCTCCGGCATGCCACCCACAAAGAAATAGTTGCGCAGTTCATCGAGAATTGTTGACTGGATGGGTTCGGGAACCTTTTCAGGCAGAGAAAGGGAATGTTCCGCCGCCGGCTCTTTTCCCAGCGCCAGAAGGTACTCGTAAAAGGTCATCGGATGCACATGCAGATATTGCAAGCGTCCGACGGGAACAGAAATTTCGCCGAAGGCAAACTCCAGCAGCGAACCGGCGGCAACGACGTGAAGGTCGGGCAACTGCTCGTAAAAATAGCGCAGCGCCATGATTGCCCTGGGACAAGCCTGGATTTCATCGAAAAAGAGCAGCGTTTCGCCGGGAACAATGCGCCCGGCAGCCAATTCCAAGTATTTCAGCAAGGTTTGAGGTTCGAGAGAGCCGTCAAAATAAGGATGCAGATCCCTGCGTTTTTCAAGATCGATTTTCACAAAACGATTGAAGGTGCCTGCGAGAACGTTTTCCACAAGCCAGGTTTTTCCGACTTGGCGCGCACCGCGGAGAACCAACGGTTTCCGGCGGGATGAATCCTTCCAGGCAAGAAGTTGTGATGCGACGTAGCGTTTCATTAAGCAAGCTCGATTTAAAGGTTATAGTGTATTTTTATTCTGAAAACGTAGAAAGTCAAGGCAATTTCTACTGTTCTATCGTAGAAAATCAAGGTTATATCATGGAATGAAGTTGCAATAATCTCTACGCCGCAATCCCATTTCCGCCCACCACCCGAATAAAAGCGCTTTCCATTTGTTTTCGTAACGCCTTGATTTGCTCCAGCGCTGACGTCAAATGACGCTTTTCCTTCGGCCGGTTGTCCAGCAGGCGGGTTTGTGCCGGGCAGATGTACCAGGTGCAGACAAAAGGCCGTTGGAGGCGGTCCAGCCGGCAGCCGGCGGGGCCGGCATAGCGGCAGTGGTCGCCTTGCCGGCTCACAAGCTGACGTTCGGGGACAGAAATGCCGTCCAGGTGGAAAAAGAGAAGATCCCTGAAGTCGGCCCACACCCAGGCCCGTTGGCAGCAAATGTCCGTGCAGGCGGGGCAGGTGCGGCGGCAAAGGTCTTCCATGAGAGGAAAGAGGGAGTCCAGCAGACGCCGGGTTTGCCGGGCCTGTCTGCGGCAATCGGCCAGGGCCGGCGCATGGTTGCCGATGGTTTTTGCCAAGCAGGCGTTGGCTTCCTGCCACCGGCCGATGGTGTTCCAGGGGACGAAAGATTCGTTATCAAGCATGGTATCGCAAATCCTGATGAATGGTTTGGCGATCTCCACCTGCGAGAGCAATATTCAAAAATTTCCATAGGCTGAATACTAAGCGAATTCCTATTCACAACTTTTACCACGGTGGCAAGAAAAATATTTACACTTGGCTGAATAGGTATAGGCCTTATGTTAAAATATATATCCTGACATTTCCACTAAACAGGAAGAGGAGGCATATTATGGCCGATCAGAAGACAACACCAAGAGGAAAGGCTTTTAATTTACAAAGCGATATTGATTATGCTGACGGATCTGTCGTGAGCAAAACGTTGATGAAAAAGGAAATCGGCAACATCACACTGTTTGCCTTCGACCAGGGACAGGGGCTCAGCGAACACACCGCTCCTTTCGATGCTGTCGTCCATATCCTGGACGGAAAAGCGGAGATTTCGATTGGCGGCCAACCTCAAATCGTAAATGCCGGAGAAATGCTGGTCATGCCGGCCAATATTGCCCATGCGCTGCATGCCACGGAACGGTTTAAAATGCTGCTGGTTATGATTCGGGGAGAGTAATCGATGACCTTGCCTTCGGCTGTCAACAGGGCGAACACGATTCTTTACGCCAAGCGCTGGAAGGCGTCCGTGGCCTTTTATCGTGATTGCCTCGGGCTTGAGGTCGTTTTTCGAAACGATTGGTTCGTTGAGTTTCGTCTGACCCCAACCGCATATTTAAGCGTCGCGGACCAATCCCGGACAACGATGGCAAGCGGGAATGGAAAAGGCATCACCTTGTCGTTTCGGATAGATGATCTGCAAGCCGCCCATCGCGCGTTTATCAAAGACGGACTGGTACCGACGGCGATCCGTGCTCAAGTGATGGGAGCCGATGTGTTCTACCTGACTGACCCGGAGGGCAACCGCATCGAATTCTGGAGCCCCGGCTGATGCAAACGGCCGTTTTTCTCGCGGGCATGCCAACCGGCCGTTGCAGTTTTTTACAGCCTACAACGAAAAAACCAGGGATATTCGTGATGAATGGAACACCCCCAAATAAAAAAGCCAGAGATCAATATTCTCATTCCTCCATTACCGTGTCCGACAGGGTTGTCTGCGAAGATGAAGCCTGTATCGGGAAAGTTGCAGGCCCGCAAACCAAACTTTCGGCGATAGCGGAACCGCAAGCGGAAAAGAGAAGAAAACGCCAGGTCACAACGCTCTCGGTGGGGGGCAAAAAGACCTGCACCGACGATGCGTGCATTGGAAAAAAATAAGGTTGTCGCATCGGTTGAACGGTTATGATGCCCCGTAGCGAAATCCGTATATGGTCGCCAGGGGGAACTAAACGTCAGATTGATACCGGTTCGATGTCTGATTAAACAGAAAACAGAAACAATTTCACAAAAAAGAGCGGCGAGTTGAAACAAGCCTTATTTAAAAAATATGCTTTCTTTTGGATAAAAAGATAGTCTACAATATTAAAGGATTATTCATTTGCTTGACCGATGATTTGTTGTCTTTGTGGCTATGTCTGCATTTTCATAGATACCAATAAAACAGATACTCTTCTGGGCGATATGAAGACAAATATGACAGCCGAGCGAAACCTGAAGAGGCCAAAAACAAAGCCGGCGCAGGGACGGAGGGCTGCCACAGACGATTTATGCCAAACGCTATCCATATCCACAGCGCCCAACGCCCTTGCCGAACGCATCAAGGAATTGAACTGCCTGTATGGCATCTCCAACCTTTTTGAGAACCAGGATGTTTCGCTGCCGTGGATTATGCAGCGTGCCGTTGAACTCATACCGGCGGCTTGGCAATTTCCTGAAAACGCCTGCGCCCGCATCCGATTGGACGGTCAGGAATACACCACCCGGAATTTCAAGACCACCCAATGGCACCAGAATACAAAAATCATCCTGAACGGCCAACATGTCGGGGATATAGACGTCTATTATTGCAAAATACCTCAGCGGTGCGACGCCAGTCCGTTTTTAGAGGAAGAAGAACACCTGTTGAGAGCGATCGGAGAACGGCTGAGCAAGGTGCTGTGGCTGAAACGCTCGGAGGAGGCGCTAAGAGAAAGTGAAGAACGCTATCGCGTGCTTACCGAGCAGGTGGACGAAGGGGTTGCCCTGGTCCAGGATAATCGCTTTTGTTATGTGAATCCGGCTTTCTGCAAATTGTTTCACGTATCGATGGCCGAAGACCTCCTGAATAGACGGGTAACGAATTTACGCGCTGGAAATACCGCTGAAATCGTAAAAAGCTATCGTTCCGTTGGCGGCGATAAGGTTGGGGCCAGAATCGAGGAGGTTATTCAGTTCTCCCGATCTGGGCGTGTCGCGTGGATACAGGTTTGCCACAGCCCCATTGCCTTCAGGGGGAGACCCGCATTGCTGTCGACCTTCAAGGATATCACCGAAATCAAAGAGCAGCAGATGGCTGCTCAACGAATGGCGGACCTGTTGGACAGCGAAAATCGCGTTCTACGGTCGTCACTCAAAGAGAGGTATCGGCTGGGTGACATCCTGGGTCGGTCAGCGGCCATGCAAGGTGTTTATGAACTGATTCTGAAGGCAGCCGCAACGGATGCGAGTGTTGCCATATTCGGTGAGTCCGGATCTGGAAAAGAACTGGTGGCTCATGCCGTTCACAATCACGGTGCGAGGAAAAAGCACAGATTCGTCGCCGTGAACTGCGGTGCCGTCCAGGAATCCCTGTTCGAACGAGAATTTTTCGGGCACCGTAAGGGCGCTTTTTCCGGTGCGCACGCAGACGCTCCGGGATATCTGGATATGGCCGATGGCGGAACATTGTTTCTGGATGAAGTTGGCGACCTGACCGTTGGCATGCAAGCCAAGCTGCTGCGAGCGATCGAAGGCGGTGGCTACAGGGCGCTGGGCAGCACAGAAACGAAGTCAGCCGATTTGCGCATCATATCGGCCTCCAATACGCCATTGGAAAATCGGGTCAACAGCGGCCATATGCGCAGCGATTTTTTTTATCGGGTTCAGGTGATCCAGATTCAATTACCGCCATTGCGCCAACGCAAGCAGGATATCCCTTTGCTGGTGGAGCACTTTCTGCGGCGGATCAAAATGCCTGCCGGCATGGATAGAGTTCCGGGACCGATCATGGATACGCTCATGGAATACGAATGGCCCGGCAACGTGCGTGAACTGCGCAATGTTCTCCAGCGGTTTGTAACCCTGGGCCACCTGGAATTCCTTTCCCCCCAAAAGCTGTCTAATTCCTTGCCGCTGCCGGTCGAGATGGATCTTCGGTCAGCCACACAACAACTGGAACGCAGCCTTATTTCAAAGGCGTTGCACCGAACCGGAGGCAACCGCACAAAAGCAGCAAAACTGCTGGGCATATCGCGAAGAGCACTGTTTCGAAAGCTCCCTCCCGCCTGAGTGCCAAAAACGCCCGTTCGGGCGTTTTTGCCCGCAATGTATATTCGTAGTTAATTTAAATAGTAATCTCCTCAATGATGGTTTCTCCGGGCGATTATGTCCCGCCTCCTGATTTCTTCGACATTTCATCGAAGTTAAATTCTGTTTTATATCATATATTTATAAGCTTCTATCAAATTGGCATTCTCGTTGCTCAGAAGCAAGCGAAGGTAAATTTGTTTGCCAGCAAATGTCTGGTCAACGATTTTCGAATATCGGTTGGCGGAATTCAATTTTCGATGAAAGGAGTTTTCAATGAAACAGGATCCTTTTGGCAATCTGACGGATTGGGGCACAGTCTTGGACATTTTCGAGGAATTGGCAGAAGACGGAAGACTGGTTGAATGCCAGCCGGGACTGGTCCGGATATTACGGTTCAAAGGGAATTGGCGGCTTCGCGAGGAAGTACTCAAGCGTGTCGGCGAAATTCGAGCCCCTTCATTGGACCTTTTCCACCAGGTCCTGACCGTCCTGGCCGATGATAATGTCTATTACGATGCTCGCGTAATTGCCGGTGATGCCCTGGCTGCAATGCTGAAAAACGTTCATGCGGCGTCTTATGAAGAGTTCTCCTCGGCCGTGAAAAAAATAATCGAAAAATTAAAGCAGACACCGCAGCCGCCTTTTTTCGGCGAAGCAGTGGAACGGCTTGATGACGAGATCGCGGCAGCAAGTATGTTGGAGAATTAAGAAAACTGCCAAGGATGAAGGATATCATTCATGAATGACACCCGTAAAAAAGATCCCGCGATGCATGGGGGATATAAACTTCCAAAAGATACCCTTGCGCCTTCAAAGGAACAGGGCATATGTCTGAACTGCGAAGATCGGCAGGTTTGCTGTTTTTCGGACACCGGCAAAAACGTGGTGTACTGCGAAGAACATTTCTCGGATCACCCGGACGAAGAAAAAAAGGGCCGGCCTACCCATAATTTTGAAGTTCGCCCCTGTTTCCGTATTACCGATATTATTCCGTTATGTTGAATCCAGGAAGGTTTCTGCTGTTTATGACCAGAGTTTCGCAACATCAATTAATTTTTAAACACTGATACGAGGTCTAATATGCGAATCGGAATCCCGAAAGAAATCTTGTCCGAAGAAAAAAGAGTCGCCGCCACACCGGAAACCGTAATGAAATACATTGAACTGGGATTCGAGGTGGCCGTCGAAGCATCGGCAGGAGAAGGCATTTCCATCAGCGATGAAGAATACAGGATGGCCGGGGCGGACATTATCGCCGACACGGTGCGCCTGTTTAAAGAATCCGACATCGTTCTGAAAGTCAAGCAGCCGGTATTCAATCAGAAACTGGATAGCCATGAAGTCAATATGCTGCGAGACGACAGCCTCCTGATCACCTTTCTCCACCCGGCAGCACCCGAAAATCACGATATCGTGAAGCGGCTTCGGGACAAAAACATCACCGCCCTGACCATGGATGGCATCCCGCGCATTTCGCGTGCGCAGCGTATGGATGCCCTCTCTTCCATGAGCACCGTCACCGGATATAAATCGGTGATCATGGCGGCAAACAAATTGCCCACCTTTATCCCCATGATCGGCACGGCCATCGGAACCATAAAACCGGCGACATTTCTCATCGTCGGTACCGGCGTAGTGGGCCTTCAGGCGATTGCCACAGCCAAACGGCTCGGCGGGGTGGTCAAGGCCGTCGATATCCGCAAGGATGCCTGCACCGAGGCGGAAAGCCTGGGCGCCAAGGTGGTGGATTTCGACATCCCACAGGAACTGGCTATCGGAAAGGGAGGCTACGCAAAGGCTTTAGAGAAAGAGTGGATCGAGATCGAACAGCGTGCCATTGCCCCCCACCTGGAGGGCGCCGATGTGGTTATCTTGAGCGCATTGGTCCCGGGAGAAGTCGCACCGATCCTGGTTACGGAAGACATGGTATCCAGCATGAAACCCGGCTCGGTGATTATGGATGTCTCCGTGGACCAGGGGGGGAACTGCGAGGCCACGGAACCGGGGCGGTTCAGCCGGCGGCTGGGCGTGCATATCTCGGGCATACAGAACATCCCCGGCAGGATGGCCGTCCATGCCAGTTGGCTGTATGCCAACAACATGTTTCACTACGTTGACAACCTCTTCAAAAACGGCGTCGAAACGCTTGACCTCGAAGACGAGATTGTCAACAGTTCTCTGGTCACCCACCATGGCACCATTCATCACGAAGGCGCCCTGAAGGCCATGCGGACGAATCTCTCCAATTGAGCCGATTTCAGGGGAAAAAGAAATGAAAGCCGCCTGGATTTTCATGGTGGCTCTTCAATGCCGGACCCCGCCGGTGGATATTACTGCGCGAGGAACAGAGGAAATCCGATGCTGAATTTACTTTTGATGATGGGCGTCTTCGCGGCGGCCTTTATCGTTGGCTACCTGTTGATATCCAAGGTGCCCGCATTGCTGCACACGCCATTGATGTCGATGACCAATGCCATCTCGGCCGTCACCATACTGGGAGCCGTGATTCTGTTTTCATTTCCGACGACCGTCTCTGAAAAAATCTTCGGCGGCGTGGCCATTGTAACGGCCACGTTCAATGTCGTCGGCGGTTTTGCCATTACGGACAGAATGCTGAGACTTTTCAAGGAAAAACGAACAATATCGAACGTACAAGCGAGAGAATTCACCGCTGATCACGGTAGGGTGCGCAAACGGCCGAACGATCGTTTTCTATCCATTTGGTGAAGATTCACCGCGGCGTGCTGTGGAGCGTCTCCAACAACCCGTAAACGAAATCCATCGTGCAATGACACTTACTATCGACTTTTCAGTTATTTTGATTCTGATCGCGGGTATATGGCAGTTCCGGGCGCCCCGCCAAGCAAAAACCGGTAACCTGACCGCGGCATTTGCGCTGATGTGCGCTTTTTTTTTGGTTCTATACCGCAACGGGATTCTGGACGCAGGTGTCGTTATCCTGTCTCTGCTGGGGGGAGCGATCGCCGGGTATGCGGTGGCACGTGCCGTCAGCATGATCCAGATCCCGGCCATGGTGGCCTTTCAACACGGTGCAGGTGGTGTGGCGGCTTTTCTTGTATCGCTGGTTGAATTGTCCCGCAACTCCCACGCGCTGGAACCGGTGAGCGAAATTTCGGGCTTGTTGGGATTGACCATCGGGGCGCTGACGTTCAGCGGCAGCATGGTGGCCTCTGCCAAATTATCCAACAGAATGAAGCAGACCCAGCAAATCCTGCCCGGTCATCAAATGCTGTTGTTGTGGAACCTTGGCGGCCTGCTTTTTGTTGGCGGATTATCCTTTACCATCACCTCAGAACTGGTGTGGGTTGTTTATTTGATCCAAATCATGCTTGCCGTTCTTTTCGGCATCTTGTTTTCGATCCGTATTGGCGGCGCCGACATGCCGGTGCTGATTTCCTTTCTCAACGCGACCGCAGGCCTGGCGGCTTCTTTTTGCGGGATGGTGATCGGAAATCAGCTGCTGATCGCTTTCGGCGCGACGGTAGCGGCTTCGGGCTCCATTCTCACCCATGTGATGTGCAAAGCAATGAATCGAAACCTTTTCAGGGTTTTTTTCCCCGGACCGGCCAAAACAGATCGAACGGTGGCCCAAAACGCATCGACTGTTGCGTCTCCAGCACCACACGTCGAGAGCCACGATCCTGGAAAACGAAATGCTCCAGAACCGTTCACAAAGGCTGCAAACATCATCGAAAAGGCCTGCTCTATCATCATTGTTCCCGGCTACGGCATGGCTCTGGCCAGGGCACAAACGGAAGTCGCCGAACTCGCTAATCAATTGATCGCCCTTGGAAAAACCGTTCGCTACGCCATTCACCCGGTAGCCGGACGCATGCCCGGGCACATGAATGTCCTGCTGGCCGAAGTCGGCGTCGACTATGACATGCTGGTGGAAATGGACGCCATCAACCCCGAGTTTCAGTCCACCGATCTGGTGCTGGTTGTCGGAGCCTGCGATGTAGTCAATCCCGCGGCCATCGACGTCGAGGGGACCCCGATATCCGGCATGCCGATCCTGATGGCCCACCAGGCCAAGCATGTGGTTTGCTGCAATTTTGACGAAAAACCCGGTTATTCCGGGGTTGAAAATCCGCTTTATTCCAACGGCAACACGATTTTGCTGACGGGAGACGCCAAGAAAACGGTCCAACGCGTCCTGGACGCCTTGACTGAAAAACAGTCCGGTGAGACGCCTGCCGATAAAACCGATCAGGATAGCACCTCCGACGCCGTCCTGGCGCTTTCTCGAGCAAAAAAAATCGTCATCATTCCGGGGTACGGTATGGCGCTGGCCAAGGCCCAATTCGATATTGTGGAACTGGGCAATATTTTGCGGCAAAAAGGCGCACAGGTGGATTACGCGATCCATCCGGTTGCCGGCCGCATGCCCGGGCACATGAACGTGCTCCTGGCCGAGGCCGACGTCGATTACGAAAACCTGATCGAAATGGATGAGGCCAACCCCGGATTTGCCGAAACGGATGTGGCCATGATCGTCGGTGCCTGCGATGTCGTCAATCCATCAGCCATCCAGCAGGAGGGGACCCCGATATCCGGTATGCCGATCCTGATGGCCTACGAGGCCAGAACGGTGATTGTCTGCAATATGGACAAAAAGCCCGGCTATTCGGGTGTCGAGAATCCGCTTTACGACAAAGAGAATACCATCATGCTGCTCGGGGATGCCCGGCTGACGGCCAGAAGGCTGATCGAAACATTCCAGGCAGCGGGAGGGTGACATGACGATTCGCTATCATCTTGAAAGGATATGTCAAAAAGTGCTCAGCGGGTTTATTCCCATCTGTGCCTCATGCAAAAGCATCAGAGATGAAAAAGGGGTTTGGCCCCAGTTGGAAGCCTATGTACAAAAACGAACCGAAGCGACTTTCAGCCATGGTATCTGCCCGGAATGCGTTAAAAAGCTTTATCCTTATCTCTCAGACCGATAGTTGGCAGTTCTGCTCAGTTACTACGTTGCCGGTTGAATTTTAAAGCTTTCGGTTTACGGTTAACACTGATAGGCTTATTGAAAATTCAAAATAATCCGTCTGTAAAAAATGTTAAAGGCTGCACCTGCAAGATAAAATCGAATCCGAAATTCGGACCTCATCGAAGTTTCGCATCGTATCCGTCCGTCTGTAAGAGAGGAGATATGACGCAACAATCCAGGACCGTCGGAATCATTTTTCTGACATTGTTATTTCCGTTCCTGCTGGTTCACGAAGTCAATGCAACCGAAACGTATGCGCGTCAGACCGGCAAGGGATGCATCTTCTGCCATTTGGAAAGCAACGGCGGCCAGCTCAAAACCGTCGGGTTTGCCTATATTCGCAATGGGTACCGCTATCCCGTCTCGGAACGGGTTCTCGAAAAGGCCCAATCCCTTCAGACTCCGCTGCACAAAACCCTGCGTTTCGCAATCGGTTACCTTCACCTGCTGGCGGGCATCGTCTTTTTCGGCGCCATCTTCTACATTCACCTCTTTGTCAAACCCAGCCAGCTTACCGGAGGGATACCCAAAGCCGAACGCCTTCTCGGGCTGTCCTGCATGGCGGTCCTCACCATGACGGGCATTTACCTCACCTGGGTCCGAATCGACCGATGGGAGCAGTTTTTCAACAACACCTTCGGATTGATGCTGTTTATCAAGATCCTTCTTTTTGCGTTGATGGTGCTCATCGGTTTGACGGCAGTGACCGTCGTCCACCGAAAAATGAAAGCCGAATCACAACGGCCGCCCGCCACACAACCGGATGCAATTGGCGCCGACACGATCGGTCAATTCGATGGAGCGAATGGCAAACCGGCGTATTTTATTCATGAAGACAACATTTACGATGTCACCGGCAATCCCAAATGGAAAGGCGGTCGGCATTTCGGCAAGCACGCCGCAGGCTTAGACCTCACCGAAGCGCTGTCCGGCGCACCCCACGGTACCGAAGTGTTCGAACGGATCACGTGCATCGGTCCGGCGGCTGGCGGAACCGGGGCCCCAAAGAAACCGCCTGCCGTGCAGAAAGTGTTTGTGGTGATGGCCTACACCAACCTGGTGCTCATTTTTCTCATTTTGGTCTGCATCAGTGTCTGGCGATGGGACTTCCCCCTGCGGCTGCTTCCGGAAATGCGCAGCGAGGCCATCGCAGGAAAAACCTGCGTGGACTGCCATCGCGCCAAGACACCGGGCATTCACGCTGACTGGAGCGGCAGCGTGCACGCCAAGGTGGGCGTTGACTGCTCGAAATGTCACCGTGCCCGCAACACGACCGAGACATTGAAATCCCATCTGGAACATACCGCGATACCGGTTGCCACGGTGGTGTCGCCGACCCACTGCGCCGGCTGCCATCCACAACAGGTCGAAGAATACGCCCGCAGCAAACACGCCAACACCCACGAGATCATGTGGAAGATCGACCACTGGCTTAACGACGGCATGAACAACAGCATCGAACGGACGACCGGCTGCTATGCCTGTCACGGAACGATCATCGAGGTCGAAGACGGACGACCGGCGGCCGGCACCTGGCCCAATGTCGGTGTGGGAAGGATTAATCCGGACGGAAGCCTGGGCAGTTGCAGCAGCTGCCACACCCGCCACCGGTTTTCGCTGGTCGAGGCTCGCAAGCCGGAAGCCTGCGACCAGTGCCACCTGGGACCGGATCACCCCCAGATCGAGATTTACAACGAGTCCAAACACGGCACCATTTATCATGCCGAGGGCAATAACTGGCAGTGGTATCCTGACGACCGTCAATGGAAGGCGGGAAGAGACTACCGCGTACCGACCTGCGCCGCCTGTCACATGTCTGCCGCCGCCGGCGTTCCCGCCACCCACGACACGACCGAACGGCTGTCCTGGGAGACCCAGGCGCCGCGCACCGTGCGCCCGAACGAATTCAAACCGTTTCCCGCCACTTCCGACTGGCAGGTGGAAAGGGCCAAGATGCGGGCGGTCTGCCTGCAGTGCCACTCGACGACCTGGACCGATGACCATTACCGTAATCTGGATGCGGTGGTGGAAGCCTACAACAGTATCTATTACGATCCTGCCAGGGAAAAGCTGGATGGTTTATACGAGGCCGGTTTGCTGTCGAAAGACAGTTATTTCGATGAGGAAATCGAATGGCAGTTCTACGAACTCTGGCACCATGAAGGCCGCCGTGCCCGCATGGGAACGGCCATGATGGCGCCGGATTACGCCTGGTGGCACGGCTTTTACGAACTCAAGCACCGTTATGTCCATTTTATGGATCTGGTGGAAAAGCGTAATGAAGCGGGGAAAGCCGAACCGTTCGACTTTTTCCCGGGACGCATGGGAGCTAAAGCCGATACTTTTCCCCATACCCCCGCAGGGTCAATAAAAAATCCCCATAGCGTTTGGTCGAGCGGTTGCCGATGAACACGGTGCTCTGCATGTTCACCGTCGCCGTGTGCATTTCTTTCAGGGTCGTCACCTCGATGCGCTGATCCGAGCGCATGGCGCCGGTCACCACGCCGACGGGGGTTTGGGCGGGCTTGTGGTTCATCGCGATCTGCTGGGCCTTTTCCAACTGCCAGTACCGTTTTTTGCTCTTGGGGTTGTAGAGCACCATCACGAAATCGGCGCGTGCCGCAGCATCGAGGCGTTTTTCGATCACCTCCCACGGGGTGAGCAGATCGCTGAGGCTAATGGCGCAAAAATCGTGCATCAGCGGCGCCCCCAGCAGCGCGGCTCCGGCACACAGGGCCGGAATACCCGGGACCACCTCCACACGCAGGCTGCCCGTTTCGCCGCTATCCCCGTCCGCTGCCGCCCAGGACGGCACCGCCGCCACCCGGCGGGCCTCGCACATCTCCAGGGCCAGTCCCGCCATGGCATAAATTCCGGGGTCGCCGCTGGATACCAGGGCAACGGACTTTCCGAGGCAGGCCGCATCGATGGCCGCCGCCACCCGCTCCACTTCCCTGGTCATCCCGGTGCTGATGATCTCTTTGTTTGCTACCAGCGGGCGAATCAAGTCGATATAAGTGCCGTAGCCGGCGATGACGTCGGCTTCCGTCAGGACTTCTCGGGCGCGCTGGGAGAGATAGGCTGCGTCTCCGGGGCCGATGCCGACGACGTACAGGCCATTCGGGCAATGGCCACGGTCACGTTGCGGGTGTTGTGTTTGGGAACGATCAGTTGACCGTTCCGGCTGGCCAGAATGGCTGCTGCTTCGCATACGCTGGATACTCCTATGTGTTTGGCCACTAGGGACGAGGGCGTGGGAACGCTTTCGACCCGGGCCAGTTCGTCTTTGGAGAAAAATTGTAGCGGGAGATTCATCCTCTCCGCGATTTCGCATAACCCGATTTCGTCGGATTTGAGATCGATGGAAGCGATGGTGGTCAGACTTTTCACAGCCAGACCAAAGCGATCCATGACGGTGAGAAGTAGTTCGCTGATTTCTTGGGCCGGTGTATGGCGGTTGCATCCGATGCCGGCCACGAGAGAGGGCGGTCGCAGGACCAGAAAACCGGGCGGGATATCCCCGATGGTGTCGTCAATCCAGACGCCGGCCGAAACCGACGGGGGCAGTCGTTCGTCCAGTTGGTCTTGGGATAAATAATCAGCCTCGGGCAGCCGGTGATGCAGCCAGTCGGCCGGATCGTAAACAGCGATGGGCGCACTTTCGAGGATGGCAATGTTCACGGTTTTGATGGCCTCCGGATTCTCGATGGCAAGGCCCTGTTCTTTCGCCAGGATGTCGATGGCCGGCTTTTCGTTGACATCGGTGGCCGTGGTGATCACCGGTGTGGCCCCGAGAAGTTCGGCCACCTGCCGGGCCAGTTGGTTGGCGCCGCCCAGGTGCCCGGAAACCAGGCTGACGACAAACCGCCCGCGGTCGTCCATGACCACCGCGGCCGGATCGATCGTCTTATGCCGAAGCAACGGCGCGATGCAGCGAACGACAATTCCCGAGGCCATGATGAAGATGTGCCCCGTAAAGCGGTTGAACTGCTCGGCCAGCGCATCCGACAGTCGCTCAAAGGACGAAGCGTCCCCGGCAGTCGATTCGTCGGCCAGCCTCCGGGAAGCAAACACTTCGACCGTCCGGTGCTGCTGGATTCTGCGGGCAAGCATCAACCCCTGGGCGGTCACCGTCCACACCGCAATTTTCTCAATGGGGTCGGTAGCCATGGGCAAACGTCTCATCGTAGAGTTTGGATCGCAGCGTCTCTTCCGCCGAGGGTTGGGCCAGGGCCGGGCCCACCATAATCACGGCCAGTCGGTCGATGCCAGCGTCCCGGGCTTCTGTGGTCAGCTTTTCCACCCGCGTTCGGACGATCTTCTCCTCGGGATGGCTGACGCGGTAGGCCAAAGCGCAGGGCGCCTTGGGACCATAGGCGTCGGATAGAATGCGGGAGACCGATTCGATCAGACCCGTGCTCAGGTAGATCACCAGCGAAGCGCCGTGCCGGGCCAGGGAGGCCAGATTCTCGGACTCGGGAACCGGTGTGCGCCCGGCCATACGGGTTAAAATCAGCGTCTGGGTTTTTTCGGGAACCGTGTATTCGATCCCCAGGGCTGCCGCCGCGGCAAAGGCGGCGGTTACACCGGGAATGACCCAATAGGGAATCTTTTTCTCTTCCAGCATAACCATCTGCTCCCGAATGGCCCCGTATAGGCTAGGATCGCCCGTGTGCAGCCGGACCACCTGCTGGCCATCGAGAAAGGCGTCGGCCATTGCGGAAACGATTTGATCGAGGTTCATGCCGGCGCTGCTGATCCGCCGCGCTGTTTCGGGCGCCCAGGTGAGAACCGCTTCCGGAACGAGCGAGCCGGCATAGAGAACCAGGTCTGCCGATTCCAGCGCCCGCATGCCTTTGACGGTAATCAGATCGGGGTCGCCGGGGCCGGCGCCGCAGAAAATAATGGGGTGTCGGGTGGTGCTCATGGTTCCGATTCTTCGCTTTCTTTTTTGGATGACGGCCGTGTGCCGGAAATAATCCAGACCGGGTTCTGGGCTTCGAACCGCCGGCTCCACGGCATGGCCTTGCTCCGGCTGACCTGGAGTTGTACCACTTCTGTGGACATGCCGGCAGCTTCAAGGGCATCCAGCGCCCGGCACAGGTTGTCCGCCAGCACGGTGTTGACCACCATCACCCCCTCGGGCCAGAGAAAGCGGGCACTGGCCGCAATGATGGCTGCCAGTTCACGGCCGCCGCCTCCGATGAAGATCCGATCCGGTGCTGGCAATTCCGCAAGTCCTTCGGGCAGGGTGCATTGAACCGCATCGAGATTATAAACGCCGTAGCGTCCGGCATTCTTGCGGATCTGTGCCAGCCGCGCGGCCCGCTTTTCGACGGCGATGATCCGGCCCGGGCCGATCAGCACCGAGGCCTCGATGCCCACGGACCCGCTTCCGGCGCCCAGGTCCCAGAGGGTCAGGCCGGGCTTCAACCGGAGTTTGGCCAGGGCCACGGCCCGCACTTCCATTTTGGTGATCAGGCCGTTTTCGTGTCCATAGGCGTCATCGGCCATCCCTATGGTCAGGTCGTCGCTCGAAATGCTGCCCGGTTCGAATTCGAGAATTACCACGTTGGGCTGGGCGAAGTCCATTTGCGCGGTCTGCTGCAGGGTGCAGCGATAAAGGGCCTCCTCAGGTGACCCCATTTTCTCGAAAACGGTCATGGATGTATGCTTCACGCCCTTGCCCATGAGCCATTGCGCCAGCCATCGGGGCGAATGCCGGGTGTCCGTGAGGACCGCCACTGTCCTATTGCGTTTTACTTCTTCCAGCAGGCGGTACTTGTGGTTCCTGCCGTGGAGACTGACCACCGCCGCATCGCTCCAGGGTCGGCCGATGCGGGCAAAGGCGGCGGCAATGGAGGTGATATTGGGGAGGATGACCACCTGGTCGGGACCCAGCTCCCGGGCAATGCGGGCACCGATTCCATAAAACAGGGGATCGCCCGACGCCAGCACCACGATGCGGGCGGATTTTCTCTGCTCGATGATGAACGTCATGGCTTCGTCGATTCGGGCGGTGACGGTCCATTTTCTCATGGGAAGATCGCCGAACTGATCCAGGTGGCGCTTTCCCCCCATGAGAATATCGGCCGATCGGATAACGTCCAATTGCTCCGCGGTCACATCCCGTGCCGAGAGTCCCATGCCGACAATCGTTACCTTTTTCATCGGACCGCCTTGAATTTAATCCCGCCGTCGAAATCGAAGATGACCGCGCCCACCCGGATCTTTCCTCCGGCAAAATGGTCGGCCGCCCGGATCACCTCCCGGCCGACCTTCTCGATGACGCCGGGATGGTCGTCCTTGATATATTCGAATGCATGCCGGGCGGTGTTGGCTTCTGCAATCCGCGCCGCAAGATCACTGTCCCCGGTGCGTTCTTTTGCCCAGCGGGACAATGCCTTCAAGGTCATGCGCGCCGAACTCGCGTGCGTGTGGGGGATTTTCTGGGCCATTTTGACCGCCTTTCCGAACATTACCGCAAGGGTTACCGTTTCGAAACCGTGCTCGACGGCCATGGCCATGGAGCGGGCAAAAAAATCGCCGATCTGCACGAAACTCTCCTCCGGAAGCCGGGGCCAGAGATTCTGGGCGAAGCGTTCGGTCCTGCGCCCAGTGGTGAATACCACCTGGTTCAGACCGGATGCCCGCGCCACCGACAGGGCCGAGCGGATGGTGGCCACATAGGCGTCGTGGGACATGGGGCGGACGATGCCGGTGGTGCCCAGGATCGAAATGCCGCCAACGATCCCCAGCCTGGCGTTGAGCGTATTGCGTGCCAGCTCTTCGCCCTTGGGAACTTCGATGACCGTCTCCACGATACCCGGCCGTCGATGCGACTGCATGGCCTCCAGCGCGGACTGTCGGATCATCTCTCGCGGGCCCGGATTGATGGCCGGCTGCCCGGGCGGCACCTCCAACCCCGGTTTGGTGACCTTACCCACCCCGTTCCCGCCCGAGATGACGACGGAGGAATCGGCGGCGGTGGCCCGCCAGTTCACCCGGGCGGCGATTTCAGCCCCGTGGGTGATGTCCGGATCATCACCGGCATCCTTGATGACCGAGCAAATCGCCGATTTCTCGTCGATCCGCTCGCAGCCGTGGACCGCGACTTCTATCGTATCGCCGTTGAGCAGCGCCACCCGGACCGATGACGGCGCCTGGCCGTCGAAGAGAAAAAGCAGGGCCGCCTTGGTGGCTGCCGCGGCTGCGGTGCCGGTGGTAAAACCGCTGCGCAGATGCTTTTGCCGCTTGCGCCCCATGCATCAACCGTCTGAACGGGCCTGGATGATCAGAGCGTTGACCACGGCGGCGGCCACGTTGGAACCGCCTTTGCGGCCGACGTTGGTGATGTAGGGCGTATCCAGATCGAGCAATTCGGCCTTGGATTCCGCTGCATTGACAAACCCGACAGGCAGGCCGACCACCAGCGCCGGGCGGGTTTGGCTCTGCCGGATCAGTTCGATCAGCCGCAACAGCGCCGTAGGGGCGTTGCCCACGACGTAGATGCCGTTGTCCAGCCGGTCGGCCACGGCATCCACGGCCGCCTTTGCCCGGGTGATCCCTTTCTCGGCGGCTATCCGGGCGATCCGTTCGTCCGCCATGAGGCAACGAACCTGCCCCCCGAACGGTTCGAGCTGGTGCTGCCGGATGCCGACCCGGGCCATGTTGGTATCGGTGAAAATCGCGTTTCCGCTGCGAATGGCATCGATGCCCGCCGCCACGGCCTGCGGGTGAATGCGGGTGTCTGCAATGTACTCGAAATCCGCCGTTGTATGAATCATACGGCGCACGATGGGCCACTGATCCGCCGGGTATCCGTGATCGCCGGCCTCTTCGTCGATAATGGCAAAACTCTTGCGTTCGATCTCATTGGGCTTCATCCGCGGCTCTCCTCGACTTTCGGTATTTCCGGCAGGCATCGGCAAACGATCGGGCGCACGCCGGCAGACTTTGGAAATGCAGGTGGATATAGCTTCCCAGGGTCCGGTTGACAAGGTATCCTTCCGATTTGCGTCCATCGTTGCGGCGCGAGATGGCCGAATAGGCCGGGATCGCTTCCCGGTCCGCTGCGGCGTCGTCCAGATCCGAGTAGTGAAATTCATGGCCGCGCACCACCTGGCCCGTTTTTCCCAAAATACTGTCGCGCTCGAAGCAGACCTCGCGGTATCCCAGGGTGCGAAGCCTGGGGTGCATGCGGGATCGAAAGGCAAAGCAGTTGCACATGGGATGCACCCGGTTTTCCGTGTCCCGCAGGTCCCGGCACAGATACATGAAACCGCCGCACTCGGCGTAAATGGGCATGCCCTTGCGGCTGCATCGATAAATGGCTTCACGCATGCCCTGATTTTGCGCCAGCCGGTCGGCGTGCAGTTCCGGATACCCGCCGCCGAAATAGATCCCATCCAGATCCTCGGGAAGATGCCGGTCCTCCAAGGGAGAAAACGGGACCAGTTCCAGGCCGGCCGCGGCCAGCAGATCGAGGTTGTCCGCATAGTAGAAGCAAAATGCCCGGTCCCGGGCAATACCCAGTCGGGCCCGGATTGGCGCCGGCCGATCTGCAGATAATCGATCTGTAGATTGCGGTTTTTCCGAGGTTGCCCGAATCTCCGGCAGCGTTTCCAGAAGGCGATCCAGATCCACTCCGGCTTCGATGTGATCGGCCAGCAGATCCAATTGTTTCTCCGTCAGCGGATGGTCGTCCGCCGTGGTCAACCCCAGGTGCCGCTCCGGCATCTCGAGTTGATCGTTGCGCAGCAGGCCGCCCATCAGCGGCATTTTCACGTGGGCATCCACCGCGTCTTTCAGATAGCGCAGATGCGTGTCGCTGCCGAGATTGTTGAACACCAGGCCGGCAAACCGGAGGCCGGGATCGAATCCTTCGAATCCCTGCACCAGGGCCGCCGCACTGCGGGCCATGCTGGCGGCATTGACCACCAGAAGCACCGGCAGGCCCAGCCACTTGGCCATCTGCGCGGTCGACCCCGCCTCGTCGGTGCCGCTGAAGCCGTCGAACAATCCCATGACGCCCTCGACAACGGCGACATCGCACCCTTGGGTGTGGCGCTGGAAAATGGCCTGGTTGGCGGCGCGGTCCAGCATCCAGCCGTCCAGGTTGCGGCTCTCGCGACCGGCCACGACCGTGTGATGCCCCGGATCGATGAAGTCGGGGCCCACTTTGAACGGCGCGACGGCCAGCCCCCGGCGGCGCAGGGCGGCCATGAGGCCCAGGGTCAGGGTGGTTTTCCCCGCGCCGCTGTGGGTTGCGGCGACTACGAGTCCTTTGGGTGGTTGAATGACGGCCTCCCGTTTTTCGATGAACATTCAGAACAAAAGATAATACGCCCCGCCGACAAGGATCAAACTGACAATCCGGAAACCCTGGCCCAGCAGCAGAATCTGTAATCCCAGCCTGGGGGCGAAGATTCCCATGAGACGGGGCAGCTGATGCCGCAACGCCCGAATGGGAAAGGCCACCACGTTGCCGACCAGCAGCGCCAGGACCGCCTGCTTGGCGGTGATGACGCCCTCCTGCAGCATGGCCCCGGCCGCCGCAAAACCGGAGGTAAACTCGGCCGCAAAACCCAGCACCACCAGCGAAAGGGCCTCCACGGGGACGAAGCGGTCGGAAACCCAGTGGGCCAGCCACTGGCGCGTCCAGTCGAACACCCCGGCGCTGTTGAGCAGAAACACCGCGATGTAGATGGGCACGACATACGTGGCCACCGTGGTCAGACGCCCCGGCAGTTTTTCGTCGATGGCCTTCAAGACGCCCCGGCGTTTATCCCCGGACGGCCGGGCAGGGCCCTGCTGAGCCCAAGCTTTGTCATCGGCGGCCTGCCGAAAACGGCCCCACAACAAAACCGCTGCCAACCGAATCAGGGCCGCCAGAAACGTCAGGATGAAATAGAGCCCGCCGGCCCATCCGGTGAGCGGCAGGACAATGAACACCGTGGTCGGCAAATGCAGAAAAAAAGCCGGCAGCTGGCTGGCCAAATTGGTCAGAATCAACTGGTGGCGGCTGATCTTGCCATCCTGCCAGAATTCGTAGAGCATGGCATTGGCCGCCGTCCCCGAGATGAATGCGGTGCTGAAAGCGGCGCTGCATTGTGGGCCCAGCCGGGCGAATCGAAACAGCGGCGCGCCGAGCTTGCCGATTTTGCCGGTCCATCCGGCCGCTTCGATCATCTGGCCGACGGCCAGGCCCAGGGTGATGAACGCCATCAGGCGAACCAGGGGGATCAGCATGCGCCGCAAGACCGTGTTCCATTGGACCGTATCGAAAACCAGCGTGCCGGCCAGCAGCATGGCCACGGAGAGAACCAGCGCGATGCCCAGCCGACGGTTGGATGAATTATCCTTCCGTCGACGCATGCCGTTTTTGCCTGGAAATGATCAGGGTCCAGTAGTTGGGGCGTTCTTCACGCAGTGTCTTCAAATCCCGATAAATCGTTTCGTCTTCCCGGGAACAGTTGGCCACGGCCACACTGGTGTCCAGCCGGTCGGCTTCCTCCAGGGCGCGGCAGATGCCGTCCACATTGCGATAGGCTTTCATGAAAACGACGTTGTCCGGTTTCTGGGCCAGGGCTTGAAATCGCTCGCCGCCGTTCACACCGGAAAGGATCAGCAGGGCTTCTTCCCCTTCCACCAGGGACTGATTGGTGGCTGCCGCAGCGGCCTGGTAGGCCGTGATCCCCGGAATGGTGGTGACGGCCAGATGGGGCCAGCCGAGCTTTAAATGCCGCAGAACATACCCATAGGTGGAATAGGTCAGCGGATCGCCCACCGTTAAAAATGCCGCATCCTGACCCGCTTCCAGCACGGCAGCGACGCGGCCCGCATTCTCTTTCCAGGCTTTTTCCATGACCGATTTGTTTTTGCTCATGGGAAACGGGATCTTCACGATGGTCGCGTTTTCCGGGATATAGGCCCGCGCGATGTCGATGGCCAGGGAATAGTCGTTCTTGGTCGAAGATGCGGTAAAGATCACTTCCATCTTCTCGAGAACGCGGATGGCTTTGAGTGGGATCAGTTCGGGATCACCGGGGCCGACCCCGATGCCGAAGAGTGTGCCTGTTGTCGTCATGGTCGTTCTTCCTTCATGAAAGCGTTGCCGACCCTACCGTCCAGCAGCGGCAAACAGGCTGCCGCAAGCTCTCCCTCCATGAAATACTCGGGGTAGAGCAGCTTGCCGATCCGGCAGATGCCGGCCAGCAATCGTATGGTGGGTCTTGATACCAGTTTTTCATCGATAACAAAAATTGAATTTCGTTGCACCGCCCGAATCAGATCGTAGCCCGGTTCGGCTTTGATCGATTCCACGGTGGGACGGTTCATGGGGCCGAACTGGGCCAGGTAGACATCGATCTCCTGGCCGCGGGAAAGAATTCTCTCCTTGCCGTAATCGGCGATATTGGTGCCTCTGCGGGGCACGGCATCGCCGGCCACGTTGATACCACCGGCCGTTTCCAGGACGAATATCGGCATGGCCGAAGGCGAAAAGGTGCGCATGCGGTCGTGAATGGCCTCGAAGTAGACCCGTTTTTTGTTCGTGATCCGGTCCGTTTGCATCCGAATTTGCCGGACGATTTTCTCGAACCGGGCTACCATGGCCTCCGCCGCCGGCTCCCGGCCGGCCAGAACTCCCAAAATCCGCCAATAGACAAACATCTGCTCAATGGAGGACGGCTGCAGGGAAACCACCACGATGCCATTGGCTTCCAGGCGCCCGACGAGTTGACCATAGCCCCGGTCGATCATGGGGCGGATGAGCACCAGGTCGGGTCGGGCCGCCAAAAAGCGCTCGACGTCGTCGTGATAGGAGTGGACCGGTTTGCTTCTGGCGGCTGCCGGCCAGTCCGCATGGCGGGGCACACCGACAACCTGATCGTCCGCACCCAGTTCGAACAGGTTTTCGGTGTGGGCGGCGTAGAGAGAGATGATGCGCGCAAAGGGTTTTGTGACCGTGATGCGGCGCCCGTTGGCGTCCGTAATGGTATTACCGTCCAGGACCAGTTCGGTGACCGCCAATCCGATTGTCGGTAAAAGAAGCACCGATGAGACGACGAGGAAAAACAGGAGCCGCCGGCCGATCATGGTTGAACCTCCCTGTTGAAGGAGACCTGCAAGGTTCTGGTAAACGGACTGGGAAAGACCCGGGCGTCGACATGAAAAACGGTCTTCAGCGTCTCGGGGGTCAACACGGATTCCAGGCAGCCGTTGGCAAAGATTTGGCCTTCTCGCATGCAAACCAGTCGATCGCAGTACATGGCGGCCAGGTTGACGTCCTGGAGCACGGCAATGACCGTGGTGCGCTCGCTTACCTGCCGGGATGCCAGATTCAGCAGCTGCATGGTATACCGCATGTCCAGATTGGAAGTGGCCTCGTCCAGCAGCAGCACCTGCGTGGCTTGCGCCAGGCTGCGGGCGAAGACGACCCGCTGGCGTTCGCCGCCGCTCAGCTGGTTGACCGGCCGGTTTTCGAAGCCCAGCAGGTCGGCCTCCTCGAAAATGCTGTCGACGATGGCCAGATCGTCCGCGCCGGGACGGGTAAACCGCGGGATATGCGGATAGCGTCCCATCATTACGATTTCCCGACAGGTGTAGGGAAAATTGATGCGAAAATCCTGCGGGACCAGTGCGATCCTGCGGGCCAGGTCTTTGCGCGAGTATGCGGCAAGGGGGCGTCCGTCGAACCGGATGTTGCCGGAGTCGGCCTTCAGATGCCCGGCGAGAAGGTCGATCAGCGTGGATTTTCCACTGCCGTTGGGACCGATGATGCCGTAAAAATGGCCCCCTTCAATGGTCAACGACAGATTTGCGATGACGGCTTTGGGGCCGTAGGCGAATTCGATGCGGTCCAGGTCGTATAGCGCCATGCCTATCGGACCTCCCGCGTCTGCCGTTTGCGATAGATATAACAGAAAACCGGACCGCCGATAAGCGCGGTGATGACGCCGATGGGCACTTCCTGGGGCAGCACCGCCCGGGTCACCGTATCCGCCGCCAGCAGGAGAATGGCGCCCACCAGAGCCGATACCGGCAGCAGGCGCCGGTTGTCCGGTCCGGTGACAAACCGGACCATGTGCGGCACCAGCAGGCCGACAAATCCGATGATTCCGGAGACCGCCACGCACACCGCCGATATCAGGGAGGCGGCGACCAGCAGGATCATGGAGATTTTTCGCGGTGACACCCCCAGTGATCCGGCGGTTCGGCTGCCCAGGGCCAGCAGGTTGAGGTCCCGACTGAAAAAGAGGAAGACGATCAACCCCGGAATCACCGCGGTTGCCGTCAATCCCACTTCAGCCCAGGTTTTGGATGCAAAGCTTCCCATGAGCCAGAAGATGATGATGCCGACCTGTTCATCGGCCAGGTATTTGATGAGGCTGACGCCCGCGGACAAAATGGCCGCAACGATGATCCCCGATAGAATCAGGGCGCCGGAAGAAAAATCCCCGCTGCTGGCGGTCAGGTAGATAACCGCCATGAGGGTCGCTATGGCCCCGCAAAACGCCAGGGCCGGCACCGACCAGAAGCCCAGCAGGGTGAAGTCGATCAACAGGGCCACAGAGGCGCCGAAGGCCGCCCCGGCGGAAACCCCGAGGGTATATGGATCGGCCAGTGGATTGAGCAAAATACCTTGAAACACGGCGCCGGAGATGGCCAACCCGCTGCCCACCAGGGCGGCGGTGAGGATGCGCGGCAGGCGAACATCCATGACCACCACCGGTACCAGAGGGTCCAGTCGGGCGACCAGACCCTCCAGTCCCGTCAGTTGCGCGGCGATAACCCGGACGACATTCGGAAACGGGATGCGAACGAAGCCCGACCCGGTTGAAATGACGATGACCGCGACAAGCAGGGCCGTCATGAAAAGGATCACCCCCGCCAGCGGTAGGCGCCGGCCCCGTCGAATGGTAGACGTGGTTTCTCTTTTCTCGGTCATGGGCGTTTCATTTCAATCCCGTCCGAATCGCCGGATTAACATCGGACTAAAAATGGCTGAGCGGCCCCTGGAGGTGGCTGACCCAGATATCGGCAAAGCTGTCGTATTCGGCCGTTCCCTTGAGAATCGGTGTGCATTGGATTCCCGCAGCGGTCAGAATCGACTTCCAGGAATCGTCTTCGTCACCCGCCATGTCGTTTTTGGCATGGTCACCGGCCACGGACATGAGCGGCACCAGCCAGGCTTTCTTGATTTTCTTTTTCAGGACCAGGTCCCGCACCTCATCGATCCCGGGATAGCCTTCGACCGTTCCCACGAAAATATTGGGGTCTTTAAGCTGCAACTGAAACATCAGGGCCGCATAGAACGCATTGGACGGATGGGGCGTGCCGTGCCCCATCAGTACGACGGCCTCGTTCTTATTACGTTTTTCGGGGATGATGCCCATTACTGCATCGACGACTTTCGCCATGTCTTCCTGCGTGGACATCAGGGGGTAGCCCAGAATGATTTTCTGGAATGCGCCCATGACCTTGAATCCGCCGACTGTTTTGCGCAGGTCATGATACTCTTCCCCGCCGATGGTGTGCAGCGACTGCACCGCGACATGGGTGAATTTTTCGTCCATCATCCTGGCCAGGGCGACTTCCGGAGAATCGAGCTGTTTGCCCTGCTTGGCGAGTTTGTGCCGAATGATGGAGGATGTATATGCCCAGCGAACGGGAATCCCGGGGTACGCTTTTTTGACCTTGGCATCGAGATTGTCGAAAGAGACTTGCGCCGATGCCTCGCTCGACCCGAAGGCCACCAGCAGGATGCCCACTTTTTTGGGGTCTTTGTGGCCGTGACCGAAACTGGCAACCGCGGTAAGCAGGACTACTGCAATGACGACGACAACGGACATCAACCTGGTTTTCATTGTTTTCTCTCCTTTTTTAAAAAATGTGATTTTTAAAATGCTTCCGGAGCCATCGCGGGAAAAATCGAAGAGAGTTTCGGCAATACCGGTAGAAGCAGTCGTCACCGCGGAAAAAAATATCCCGGATCGATCAAAGATCAATCCGGGATATCCCTGTTTTATCCGCAGACATGAGCGGACACACTTCCATAAAGGCCGTTGTCGCTCTATTCATTAGGCAGGTCTTCTGACTCTCGGATCAGCCTACTCTTCGCACCTTCCCATTTCCGCTTGAAAACAGTGGTATAAGGCGAATTTGGTCCCCGATTACAGCAGCGGGCCTGTCTCCGATTCTCACGGAGTTCCCTTTCAAGCTCTACAGAGCACCTAATAAACGCTTCGATTGTTAAGATGTTTTGGTTCAAGGGTCAAGAAGAAATCGAGCCGAGCGGTGGGTAATCGCGTTGCACAAAGTGTTGACGTATCCGCAAAAAATTACCATACATGTCTTTTCCGACCATAAGATAACACCCGACCGCAAGGGAGGATGAAGGAGAAAAAGACGATGAGACTCGGCATTATCGGCCTGCCCCAGTCGGGCAAGGCCACCGTATTCGAAGCATTGACCCGCAGCGTCGCCGCCGACGGCAACCGGCAGGAGAGCCGCATCGGCACGATAACCGTCCCGGACCGGCGGGTCGACATCCTGAGCGGGATGTACAATCCGCGCAAAACCATCTATGCCCGAGTGGAGTATTTTCTTCCCGGCAAGGGGGATCACGGCGCCGGCGCCAAAAAAGACCAGGGCATCTGGACCCAGGTGCGCGACTGCGACGCCCTGATTCACACGGTACGCAATTTCAGCGGTTACGGTCTGGACGCCCCCGAGCCGAAAGCGGATGTGACGGCCATCGACCAGGAATTGATTATTTCCGATCTGGTCGTGGTGGAAAAACGGCAGGAACGCCTGGCTTTGGACGAGCGCCGGGGCAAGAAGCCCGATCCCGAGGAGGTGGACCTGCTCAACCGCTGCAAGGAAGCCCTGGACCAGGAAATCCCGCTGCGCCGGTACCCCGATATCGCTGCGGCCAAACTGCTGCGTGGTTTCGCGTTTCTGTCCGCCAAGCCCATGCTGATCCTGCTCAACAACGACGACGAGGACGACGCGCTGCCCGAGGCCGGACGGCTGCCCGAAGAAGAGACCTGTCTGGTGATCCGGGCCAAGCTGGAGCAGGAACTGGCCCAGATGTCCGCCGAAGAGGCCAAGGAGTTTCTGGCCGAGTTCAACATCGCCGACCCGGCCACCGACCGGGTGATCCAGCACTCCTACGAATTGATGGGGCTGATCTCGTTTTTCACGGTGGGCGAGGACGAGGTGCGGGCCTGGACCATTCCCCGCGACACCGCTGCCGTGGATGCCGCCGAGGTGATTCATTCGGACATCAAGAAAGGCTTCATCCGGGCCGAGGTGCTGGCCTACGACGACCTCATGGATGCCGGAACCTATGCCGAGGCCCGGAAGAAGGGAACCGTTCGGCTGGAGGGCAAAACCTATACTGTCCAGGACGGGGACATCATCAACTTTCGCTTCAACGTCTAATTTTGAGGATATGCTTGCAATTTCCAAAAAGATCGGATTGATTGACCGGTAGGTTCTGGAGCCCGTTTTTCATGTTTTATTAACCCCAATTAATGGAGTCGTCATGAAAAAAGGTGAAAAGCTCGTCATTGTAGGATGCAGCGGAGCCGGGGGCCCGGCGGCCATGATGGCCAAGAAGTTGATGCCGGATGTGGACGTAACCGTCATTCGCAAGGAACCCTGTTTTATCGTTCGTTGAGCCCTGCCCCATGTCGTGGCCGGTCTGGCCGCGCCGGAATCCATCGTGGTGCCCGACAAGATGCTCGAAGGTCCGGGTATTCATATCATCGTCGAAGCGGTCACCTGCGTCGATGCCGCCCAGAAAAAAGTCTACCTGTCCGATGGCCGTGAGCTTGACTACGACAAACTCTTTCTGGGGATGGGCGCCAAATCCATGATCCCTCCCATCGAAGGCATCGACCTGAAAGGGGTCCTCGCCCTGCGCGGCCTTGAAGATGCGGAGAAAATCCGGACCTACATGGCCGAGAAAAATCCCCGCCATCTGGTTTTCATCGGAGCGGGATTCATCAGCCTGGAAGTGGCCTCGCTGTTCGCCTCGCTGGCCCATGGCGGCAAACCGGTGACCATCGTAGAGCTGATGGACCGCCCCCTGCCGCTGATGCTGGATGCGGATATGGCCGCCCCGGTGGCCGACTACCTCGAGGAAAAGGGGTTGACCCTGTTGACCGGCAAAAAGGTCAGCCGGATCGTCGGCAGCAACGGCACGGTTACCGGTGTGCAGCTTGATTCCGGCGAAACACTCGATGCGGATATGGTGTTCGTCAATGTGGGGGTGCGGCCGAATACCGAGCTGGCCGAGTCCATCGGCCTTGAAATGGGCGATTTCGGCATCAAGGTCAACGCTTTTCAGGAGACCTCCGATCCCGATATCCTGGCTGGCGGGGACTGCGTGGAGAAGATCAATTTCGTCACCGGCAAGCCCGAAGGCGGGCGGCTCAGGGGGCCGGCGGTGATGCAGGGACGCCTGGCGGCCAAGCGGCTGGCCGGCTACGACATCAAGTTCCCCGGCGTGCTCAATGCCGGCGGATGCCAGGTATTCGACCTGGTGGTCACCGCCACCGGCCTCACCGAAACCGATGCCCGGCGCCATGGCATCGAGACCGTCAGTGCCGTGGTCGATTCCCGCAGCAAACACGGCATGATTCCGGGGATGCAGCCCTGGAAAATCAAGTTGGTGTTCGAACGCGAAAGCCAGGTGCTGATCGGCGGCCAGATCGTAAGCCACACAGTCGGTCCGGCCAGGGAGATCGACGCGGTCAGCGCCTTCATTCTCGGCAAAAAGACCATCGGCGACCTGACTACGTTTACTTCCGCCTGCAATCCGGACATCTCCTCGGAGCCCAGTGCGGAGCCGATTACGATCGCGGCCGAGCAGGCCCTGCAAAAACTGAAAAACTCAGGTTAATCGCGCACCTTGCTCCCATGCTCAGCGTGGGAGCACCATTGGACTTCATCCGACGGGTTGTGGGGTTCCCACGCAAAGCATGGGAACCAGACAATAACTTGCCAGGGTCCGAGGGAACGGCTTTTGCCGAATTTTCCCCGGACCCTGTCTTTTTTGAAAAATTGTTGTGCTTCGAGAGCCTTCGGTTTAGAAAAAACACCTTGAAAAAGATCACGGCAAAGAGGTGAATATGAAAATCGTTAAAACCGTCGAGGAGATGGTCAACAACCGGCTGCTCCCGCCCGGAAGCCGGATTTTCGTATCGGGTGCCGCCGCCACCCCCCGGGTCCTTTGCCGGCAGCTGGCTGTCGACAGCACCATTTGCGACGTGGAACTCTTCGGCAGCCTGTTTCTTGGTGACGTGGCCGACCTTTTTTCCGAAGAAACCTGCCGGCGGATCACCCACCGCATCGTCTTCAACAGCGACCTGACCCGGGAGGCGGCCAACAACGGCTGGGCCAAGTACCAGTTGATGCACCTGAGCGATATTCCCGCGCAGGTGCGCAACTATTTCAAACCCGACGTGGCCTTGATCAGCGTGGCCGGTCCGGACAACGGGGGCAATTACAGCCTGGGCACCACCGTCGAAGGCACCATGGCCGCCGTAGAGGCCGTCCGGGCCGCCGGTGGCATCGTGATCGCCGAGCGCAACGCCCAAATGCCTTTTGTGCTGGGCGACACCGTGCCCGGCAATTGGATCGACTATCTGATCGACACCGATTATCCGCTGCCCGTCAGTCCGATCAAGCCGCCGGACGAAGCCTCGCGCCGCATCGGGCGCATCATCGCCGGGCTTTTCGTTCACGACCGGTCCACGATCCAGTACGGGATTGGCCAGGTGCCGGAAGCAGTAACCGATGCGATCCTGGAAAAAGGGGTCAACGATCTGGGGATTCACTCCGAGCTGTTCGCCGATGCCATGCGCCGCCTGGTGGAGGCGGGTGTCGTGACCAACCGCTACACCAGCACGCACAACAAGTTTTCCATCGCCACGTTCTTTTTGGCCGGCAGCCAGGCCGGCTACGACTGGCTCGACTACAACTCCTCGGTGCAGAGCCGGCCGGTGGATTACACCAATGGCGTGCTGACCATCGCCGCCCAGCCCAACATGGTGGCCATCAATTCCGCCATCGGCGTGGATCTGCACGGCAACATCTGGGCCGATTCCATGAAGGCCAGGAAAATATACAGTGGCGTGGGCGGGCAGTGCGATTTCATCCGCGGGGCCAACCTTTCGCAAGGTGGTGTGGCCATCATCGCGCTGCGGGCGACGACCGGCAACGGGATTTCCAAAATCGTGGACATGTGCCCCGAGGGCATCACCACCACATCCATCGCCGCCGATCAAGTGGTCATCGTCACCGAAAACGGGGCCTTCGATCCACGCGGCCTGGGAATTTCCGAGCGGGTGGTGGGTATCGCCCACCTGGCTTCGGAACCGTTCAGAGACCAACTGCTGAAAACCATCTACGAAAGCCCCGAGTTCCACCATGCCAAGAGCGCCTTGAGCGACGGCATCCCCAAAGGCTTTGTTCCATACGATAGGATTTGACGGCCGATTCCATGATGAAAGCACCTGTTCTTGTTGTTGACGATGCACCCTATGACCGGACGCTGGCGCCGGCGCTGTCGGCCCTGGACTACCATGTGATTTCGGCGCGCAGCGGTGCCGCGGGGCTCCGGCAGTTCGAAGCCATGCAACCGGCCTGGGTGGTTGTCGGCGCCCGGGTCCATGACGCCTCGGCGCTGGTGGATGGCATCCGCCGCCTGGACAAGGAGGTTCAGATCCTGGTGACCACCACCGGTGAACTGGAAGGCGCCGTTGAGTCCTTCAAAGATCGGGCCGACGAGTTTATTGCCTTGCCGGCGCCGGCCCCCATGCTGGCGGTCGTGTTGCGGCGCATGGAAAATGTTGTGCACATGCGCCAGAAAATTCGAGCCCTTGCCGACAACCGGGAGCCCCGGGATCGGGACCGCTTTCAGGAAGTCGTCGATACCGAGCGTTTTCTGGCCGTGCGCCAGATCGTTGAGAAGATGTCCGTCTTTATCAGTCAGGTCGCCGGCGACGCCCAGGGAGGCATGCGTTATTTCAACGAACTGCCCTATTTTGTATCCATCCATGACCGGAAGTGCATGGTGCTGGCCGCCAACGGCATTTACAACCGCTATCTGGGCAATCGGCTTTACCAGAACAGCTGGGGCATCTATGCGGGCCGCCGGGGCACCCGCAACGGCTGCCCCGTGGGCCGGACCCTGCGCCACGAAAGCGTCATGAAAACGCGGGCCCTGGTCCGCTATACCAGCGGGTCCCGGGTTCCTGTAACGGTGCATACGGCGCCGATCTACGACAACGACGGCAACATCGACCTGGTCATCGAAATCTTCGCCGGAACCAAGGAGATCGAACGGCTGGCCGAAGAGAGCCGTCGAACCCACCAGCGCTACAAACAGCTTTTCGACGCCGTGCCATCCAGCATCGTGGTGCTGGACCGGCGGTTCTGCATCAATGCGGCCAATCGCGCTTTCAAGGAGAACTACGGGGAGCATATCGGCCGGCCGTTTTTCGACGTGTTCCGGCCGGGCATTTTCCCGGCCTATCGGGATCCCATCTCGCGGACCGTGCGCACCGGCGAGGCGCAGCAGGGAGACATGGTGCTGACCAACAACGAAGGGATGAAAACCAACGTAATGGCCTGGACCTCGCCGATCAAGACGGCCACCGGAAAGCTGGTCCAGGTGCTGGCGATTTTTGCCGATGTGACCCAACTGCGCAAGCTGCAAACCAACCTGGCCAATCTGGGATTGATGGTCAGTACCCTGTCCCACGATCTGAAAGGCAGCCTGACCGGACTGGACGCCGGTGTGTATATGATCGATTCCGGTTTTTACCGGGACCGCCCGGCGCGCATCGAGGAAGGGTTGGACGCGGTCCGCCTCATGACCGAGCGCATTCGAAAGCTGGTGACGGACATCCTCTACTATGCCAAGGAACGGGATATCCATCCGGTTCCGACCGACATCCAGCAGTTTGCCGGGGAGGTGGCAGCCAACGTGGCGACCAAGGTGAAGGGTGCCAATATCCAGTTCAATCCCCAAATTTCCGATGTGCCGGTGGAGATGTCCATTGACGCCGACTTGATACGGACCGCCCTGTACAACATCATCGACAACGCCGTGGAGGCCTGCATCGAAAGCCCGACACCGGACCGGCACCGCATCGATTTTCTGGTCGAGGTGCATTTCGACCGTATCACTTTCATTGTCGAGGATACCGGCGGCGGCATGAGTCCCGAGAAAGCCAAAACCATCTTCGACCTGTTTTCGTCCACCAAAGGCCGCAAGGGCACCGGTCTCGGACTTTACGTAACGCGCAAGATCGTCCAGAAGCATGGCGGCACGGTTACAGTCAAAAGCCGACCGGGCGAAGGCAGCCGGTTCGAAATCGAACTGCCGCGGCAGGCGGTGGCGCAAGCGTCCGACCAATGAAAGACAACCGACAGAAACGAGCTTGCCCTGTTTTTAGATGCCGGGCGTTGCGATGAACCGCTGGAAGCGATACGCTGAATTTTATCAATGACGGACAATCTTATCCTATCGAGCAACATATCGACCGGTATGAGGAGGATAAAGGTGGCAGACGGCTACACAATCAGGGTGGAACCCGACTTTATTTACGTCGTTTCCAGCGAGCCCATCTCTTTGATGTCCATACAGCTTTTTTTTGCGCTGGTTCCCGATGAGGCCCGCAATGCGGGTGTTTCCAAGGTGCTTTGCGACATGCGGGGCGTAACCGGTCAGCTCGACACCCTGGAGCGGTTTCAATACGGATCGCGAATCGCCGATAAATTTCAAGGCCTCAAAACGGCGTTCGTCCTGAATGAATCTCTTATCGACCCCAATCGTTTCGGTGAGAAGGTTGCGATCAGCCGTGGCGGAAATATTCGGGTAATGACAACTTTGGAAGAAGCTTATACGTGGCTCGGTGTGAAAAGAAAAACGGGGGCTTGTTTAATGAGCGACTCCGCCGCTTAAACCGCCACCCGTACGGGCGGGTGGCGGTTTAAGAAAAATGGGCTACTGAATGGGCCGCAGGTTGACGGCCTGTTTGCCTTTGGGGGTTTCCCGGATTTCGAATTCCACCCGGTCATCGCGCTGCAGGCCGAAATGACCGTACTCTTTAATGCCGGAGACATGCAGGAAAATGTCCTCGTTCTCCTGGGTGGTGACAAACCCGAATTTTTTCTTTTCGTCGTACCACTTGATGTGACCTTCCATCGGAAAAACTCTCCTTTATTGGGGTTCTTGCGCAGTGACTCAGGATGTCTTTCTGAAACAGAAGATCTGAGTGTTGTCCGGTCAGATCGGATCCAGGATAGATACCCGGTGATGCACAAATGTGAGGGGACCGCTGCCGGGGCTTCAGCCCAATAGAACGTATCATAGGCTATTTTGTGGTGGATTGCACGCAGTTTATATTGGGCCGCAAATATGCGGGAGCCGCAGGTTGTCCCCTGCCGGGAACAAACTCCTAGGATTGAAGAAGCGTTATTTACAGAGGGCTGAATGTGCGCGCATGATAGCCAACCACCATGTACCGCAAGGGATTAAGAAGACGACATAAAATGGTCAAATGGATCGAGGCGGCGGTGGCCTGCCTGTTTCTGACCTGCAGGTAATCTCCATTTCGGCTTCATTGCCGCAGTGTTTGCATCCGCAGACCTGTTTGAATTTCTTTTCCGCCATGAATATCCCCCTTGAAGGTGGTGTGAAAAGGAACCGGGTGCTCCCTTTTCACATAAAAATAAACCATGTTTTCAGTATTTCCAGCGATGTCCGTCCATCTGAATAGCCCTCTATGTATCCGCCCCGTGTGAGCAGATATTCTGCTTGACCCGGATCAGACGTATGTTATGCTTATAAAACCATTGGTTTTGTTGAACGCTCGCCATTGTCAGCACACCGGAACTGCTATCCACTGCCCCACCCTGACGGCAGTCGACGTTGCGACGTAGAACTGTTTGTCCGCCCGTATGACTCGCGCTCGCCTGGATTCAAGGCGCGATGCCCGCATCAAAGCGATCAATACTGCCTCAATCGCTCCATCCGCTGTTGAACGCTTGGATGCCTCCAGGAGGTGGCCATGGAATGGAGAAAGAAGCTGGTTACGGCAGATATCGCTCTGTCGCGGATACGCCCGGGAATGAGCGTGTTTCTTTCCACGGCCGCAGCGGAACCCCGAACGTTGGTGAAGCACTTGATGGCTACTCACAGCGCCAATCTGCAGGACCTGGAATTGATCCAGATTCTCAGCTTCGCCGAAGCTATTTCCCCGGAAAACCTCCAGAGCCAGAAGTTCAGATTAAAAACCTTTTTTTCCGGGTGGGTGGCCGATGAAGCCATTGCAGCCGGCCACGTGGATATGATTCCCTGCCATCCGTCGCGCATTCCGAATCTTCTGGAGACGGGCAAGGTGCGGGTGGACGCGGTGTTTGTGCAAATTACCCCGCCGGACAAGGACGGCTTCAGCAGCCTGGGGGTTTCTGTGGATGCCGCCCGCCTGGCCATGGAGCAGGCCGGTTTGGTGGTCGGTGAAATAAACCCTCGAATTCCGCGAACGTTGGGAGACACCTTTGTCCGCATCGATGCATTTGATATGCTGGTGCTGTCGGATGAACCGCCGGTCTATTTTAAACGACTGCCGGCCAATCCGGTTTTCGATAAGATCGCCGCCAATATCGAGCCCCTGATCGAAAATCAAAGCTGCATCGCCTTTTCCACGGGGCCGTTGTTCGAGGCTGTCAGCCGGTCCTTGACCGGTAAAACCAACTTGGGGATACACTCGCCGTTCTTCAATGACGCCCTCATGGACTTGGTGAAAAGCGGTGCAGTCACCAATCGTTATAAGGAGCGATTCAAAAGAAAGTCGATCACTTCCTATGCATGCGGCACACCGGAACTGTTTGATTGGCTCGATCAAAATTCCGGTGTGGAGTTTCAGCCCCTGGACAAGGTTTTCGATCCCCTGAGTATTGGCGGGAATCCATTGTTTGTGGCCATTGTTTCACCCAAACAAGTCGATATATCTGGAAGAATCGCGCTGCCCACCGGATTGGGCAACATTGCATCAGGTCCGGCGGAAGTTCTGGCACTCATCCACGGTGCTCTAATTTCCGAAGGTGGTTTCACTCTGTTCGGGCTTCCCAGTCGCAACCCCCAGGGAAAGGCCAATATTATCTTCTCCGTAGAGGGACTGAAAAACCGTTTCGATTTCAGGGAGGGAGTGGATCATGTCGTGACGGAATACGGCGTAGCCAGTCTAAAGGGGCTCACCCTCCGCGAACGCGCCCAGGCGCTAATCGACATTGCCCATCCGGAGGACAGGGCCGCATTGATTGAGGCGGCCAAAAAGGAGAACATCCTCTATCGGGATCAGATCTGGCTCCCTGAAAACGCGCTCCATTATCCGTCTCATATCGACGAAAGGAAGCTATTTAAAGGAGGAATCGAGGTCCGGTTCAGGCCCATCCGACCTTCGGACGAGGAACAGATGCGGCGGCTGTTCTACCGATTCTCGGACGAGGCCGTATACTACCGATACTTCTCATCCTTGAAGGCCATGCCGCATACCCGGATGCAGACCTACGTCAATGTCAATTGGCGCAATGTGATGTCCATCGTGGGCGTCGTAGGCAAACCCGGTTTGGGCATTATCGTCACAGAAGCACGCTATCTCGTGGACCCGGACGGCGAGTGGGCGGAAGTAGCCTTTGTCGTTGACGAACCCTATCAGCGTATTGGCATCACCACCTATGTTTTCATTCTTCTGGTCACGCTGGCCATGGAAAGAAACATCAAGGGATTCTGGGCTGACGTTCTCGTTTCCAACACGGCCATGATGAAAGTGTTTCACAATAGTGGCTTGCCGGTCCTGACGGAATTGGAAGACGGCATTTACCACGTCAGAATACCCTTTCATTCATAGGGAGGTGCACCATGTTCATCGAAAAGTTCATGACCAAGGATGTGGTTACTTTAAGCATGGATGTCGATATCGCTCAGGCGAGAAGAATGATAACTCGGTACCGGATACGCCATTTGCCGGTAACCCGACCGGATCGTACCCTTATCGGCATCATCACGGATCGCGACATCCGCAGTGCCCTGCCTTCGTCAGTTGGTCGGAACCACAGACGGAAACCAGACGACACGGATACTGCCACGGGGATTGCTGTTCAGGACATCATGACCAAGGATCCGGTTTCCATTTCGCTTTCTTCTACGATTCAGGATGCCCTTTTACTTGTCGAGAAGACGAGGGTGGGCGCTTTCCCCGTGGTGGATGAAGAATTCAAGGTTGTGGGGATCGTGTCGGACCGGGATCTGCTGAACGCATTCATTGACGTACTGGGGATCAAGGAACCAGGGACGCTGCTGGGTGTTGTTGTTGATGAGAAGCCAGAGGAGATCGAAAATATCGTTCACGCCATCATTACCGAAAACATCTCTTTCGGTTCCATTCTGGTTTACCGAGGCTGGTGCCCTGGAAAAGAAGCGGTATTCCCCTACCTGTTCGCCAAGCACACGAATAACCTCAAGCAGAAACTCACCAATATGGGCTATGAAGTTTTGGACCCCATTGAATGGTATGCCGAACGGCACGCTTGATCCAATGGAATGTCGAACTTAACGCAACGATTCTTCGCCCGTTACCGGCCGAGTGATGTCCGGGAACAGGCGCTTGAGAAGAAACGGGCCAAGTGTCGGTTATACATCCAACCAGATATCCGCCTCTCCACCGCAGTGGCTGCACACGGCATGGCCGCGTGTTTTGCCCTTTTCTTCGGGCACGACGTGAGGCTCGAGATTGGCGTCGGCCGCTTTATCTTCTTCCAGCCTGCAGGTAATCTCCATTTCGGCTTCATTGCCGCAGTGTTTGCATCCGCAGACCTGTTTGAATTTTTTCTCTGCCATGGGAACCCTCCTGTAAAGATTGTGGGGAAAGGGACCGGGCGGCCCCTTTCCCCATACCATAATTCATGATTTCATTTTTTCCAGCGATGCCTGCATATCGGCCGCGTCATCCTGTTACACGATATCGAAGCGGTCCAGGTTCATGACCTTGTCCCACGCCGCGACGAAGTCGTTCACGAACTTCTCCCGGGAGTCCTCGCATCCGTATACTTCGGCCAATGCACGCAGCTGGGAGTTCGAACCGAAGATGAGATCGACGCGGGTGCCGGTCCACTTGCGTTTGCCGCTGGCACGATCACAACCCTCGAAGACGTCTTTGTCTTCTGCGGTTGGCTTCCACACCGTACCCATGTCCAGCAGATTCACGAAGAAGTCATTGGTGAGCGTTTCGGGCCGCTGGGTGAAGACGCCGTGGGGGGATTGCCCGAAGTTGGCATTCAAAACGCGCAGGCCGCCGACGAGCACCGTCATCTCGGGTGCGGTCAGCGTCAGCAGTTGCGCCTTGTCCACCAGCAGTTCTTCGGCCGATACGGCATACTTGGCTTTCTGGTAGTTGCGGAATCCGTCCGCTTTCGGTTCGAGTACGCTGAACGAGGTCACGTCGGTTTGCTCTTGCGACGCATCCGTACGTCCCGGCGTGAAGGGTACGGTCACATCGAAACCGGCACTCTTTGCCGCCTGTTCGACGCCGGCGCATCCGCCCAATACAATCAGATCGGCCAGGGACACCTTCTTTCCGCCGGATTGCGCGCCGTTGAATTCCTTCTGGACGCCTTCAAGGGTTTCCAGGACAGAATTGAGCTGCTGCGGCTGATTGACTTTCCAGTCCTTTTGCGGGGCGAGGCGGATGCGGGCCCCGTTGGCGCCGCCGCGCATGTCCGAACCGCGGAACGTGGACGCCGAGGCCCAGGCGGTGGAAACCAGTTGGGAGACCGACAGGTCCAAGGCCAGGACCTTGGCCTTGAGATCGGCAATGTCCTTTTCGTCGACCAGCGCATGATCGACGGCGGGTACCGGGTCCTGCCAGATCAGCTCCTCGGCCGGGACCTCGGCACCGAGATAGCGCGAACGGGGACCCATGTCCCGGTGGGTCAGTTTGAACCAGGCCCGGGCAAAAGCGTCGGCAAATTCCTCGGGATTTTCCAGGTAGCGCCGGGCGATGGGCTCGTAGATGGGGTCGAAGCGCAGGGAGAGATCCGCCGTAGTCATCATGGGTGGGTGGCGTTTTTCCGGATCATGGGCATCCTCCACGGCCTTCGCGGCGGCGCCATCTTTTGGAATCCACTGGTGAGCGCCGGCCGGGCTTTTGGTCAACTCCCATTCGTATTTGAACAGCGTTTTCAGATAGCCCATGTCCCATTTGGTGGGGTTGGGCTTCCAGGCACCTTCGATGCCGCTGCCGATGGTATCGCCGGCCTTGCCGCTGCCGTGGCTGCTCTTCCAGCCCAGGCCCATTTCTTCGATGGGAGCGGCTTCAGGTTCCGGGCCAACCAGCGACGCATCGCCGGCGCCGTGGCATTTGCCGAAGGTGTGCCCGCCGGCCACGAGGGCTACGGTCTCCTCGTCGTTCATGGCCATGCGTGCGAAGGTTTCGCGGACATCGCGGCCCGAGGCCACGGGATCAGGATTGCCGTCCGGTCCTTCCGGGTTCACGTAGATCAGACCCATCTGAACGGCCGCCAGGGGGTTTTCCAGGTCGCGTTCGCCGCTGTAACGGCTTTTGGGCTTGTCGCTGGTGGCCAGCCATTCCTCTTCGGAGCCCCAGTAGACGTCCTCTTCCGGCTCCCAGATGTCCTCACGCCCGCCGGCGAAACCAAAGGTCTTGAATCCCATGGATTCCAGCGAGCAGTTGCCGGCCAGGATCATCAGGTCGGCCCAGGAGATTTTGCGGCCGTATTTCTGTTTGATGGGCCAGAGCAGCCGGCGTGCCTTGTCCAGGTTCACGTTGTCGGGCCAGCTGTTCAGCGGCGCGAAGCGCTGGCTGCCGGAGCCCGCGCCCCCGCGGCCGTCGCCCATGCGATAGGTGCCGGCACTGTGCCAGGCCATGCGGATGAAAAGTCCGCCATAGTGACCGTAGTCGGCCGGCCACCACTCCTGGGAGTCGGTCATCAGCTTATAAAGGTCCTCCTTGATGGCCTTCAGGTCGAGTTTTTTGAATTCTTCGGCGTAGTTGAACGTCTCGCCCATGGGATTGCCGAGGTCGGAGTGCTGGTGAAGAATCTTGAGATTCAACTGGTTCGGCCACCAGTCCCGATTCGATGTGCCGCCGCCGGCAATGGGTTTGCTCGTTGCGCCCGTTACCGGGCATTTGCTGGCTTCATTCATAACGTTTCCTCCTTCGTCGTTTCTTTGGGGGTGGGTATACGAACAACTGCCTGACTCGGGTGACGGGTTGCGTCCCCGACAAAGGATCATATAAAGGAATTATAACTAAAGGAAAATAATTATCAACAAAAAAAATGACTCCATAAACTGGATTGCCCATGCCGGAAGCGCATGACACGATTTTATAATCAAACCGCGGTGTGCTGGCCTCAACCGTGATTGCGCAGGGCCAACTCCAGCGGGTGCGGCTGCAGGTACGTCTGGTCGGCAAGATAGGGCTGACGGTATTTTCGCACGAAATGGTTCAGCAGGGTCACGGGAACGATCAGCGGCAGATGGCCGCTGCGGTAATTGTCGATCACGCCCAATACTTCCTGTTTTTCGTCGCCGGACAGTTGTTTCTTGAAATAGCCCAAAATGTGCATGAGCACATTGGTGTGCTTGGCGACGGTGGCTTTCAGGTGCAGGGCTTCCATCAACAGCGTTTCGTAATCGTCGTAAAGGCGGGCCGCCGCCATGGTTTTCCCCGTGCCCACCAGGCGCCCCATCTGCCGATAATGTTTCTGGCTGTGGGCCATGAGCAGCAGCTTTTCCCGGGTGTGAAACGCCACCAGGTTCCCCACGCTTTGTTTCTGTTCCAGGGCTTCGCGCCAGCGTTTCAGGGCGAATACTTGTTCGATAAAGTTTTCCCTTAAGCCGGGATCATGCAGCCGTCCTTCCTCTTCCACGGGGATGCGGGGGAAGCGCCGGGTGAAGGCGGCGGCAAAAATTCCCTTTCCGGTTCTTGCCGGCGGACCTTTGTCTGAATAGACCCGAACGCGGTGCAGACCGCTGGAAGGGGAGTCTTTTTTAAAGATGAAGCCGCACAGATTCTCCCGGTCCAGCACATCCAGCTTTTTTGCTGCCCAGGTCTGCATGCGTTCGGTATGATCGATGCCGGTCTTGTTGGTGACCAGGCGCGGGCTGTCCGCAGGACCCAGCAGGCGCATGGCTTCCCTGGGAATCCCCAGGCCGCATTCGGTTTCCGGACAGACGGGCACGAAGGCAAAAAATTTGCCCAGGGTCCCGGTGATATAGCGGTCATGCCTGTGGCCGCCGTCGAAGCGGACCTTTTCCCCCAACAGGCAGGAGCTTACCCCGATTTTGATCGTTGGCTGCATGATTTTCCTGTAGGCGGTCACTGCGGTGGCGGCATGTTAAGGGCCAACAACGCATTACACTGTTTTGGTTATCAACATTATGAAAAAAAGAGAACTATCTGCAACAAAGAAAAAAAGTGGTGCGATGCTCATTGGAAGCTCGCACCACCGTTTCAGCTGTTGAAAGGGGTATTGTTTTTCGGAACAATCAATTCTTTTTATATACCACGCTTTTCGTGGAACTGCAAAACGGGATCGTATCGGCATGGCAACCGTATCTGGTCAGTAGGCGTAAGCGTGGGGGTGCGGTTAACCCGCACCCGATTAAAAAAGGCGGGGATAAACCCCGCCACTACGCCCATGCAACCTGTTACGTGATCGTTAATCCGGCGACTCGCCCGGACCGATCAGGGGCAGTTCCTTATCCACCTTAAAGGCCACCAGGTATCGGATCGCGTCGGGTTTGTCGGCGATTTTGCAGCGTCGGCAAAGCTCTGCGACCAGCGAGGTGCCGCTCTCTTCCCGGGTTTTGGTCAGGTGCAGACGAAGGCCGTTGTAACCGTTCCCCTCTTCCCGGAACAGATAGGCGGCCTTGGGATTGGACGTAAGGTTGTGGTGCGTAAGCCGGTCCCGCATGATAAAGGCCAGACTGCCGTCATCGAGTACGTGGGGGCGTGCGTAGACGGCCGCATTGACCCTGCCCTGTTCGTCGGCGGTGGACAGCACGCCTATTCCCTTGTTGGCTTCGAAATAGTCTTTCAGATTCATTGGCATCTCCTTGTTTGTATCCGTTTTCATTTTTCAGGTGAATGTAAATATCCTCTTTATCCCCCGGCCCGCGATCCCCAGACCGCGTAGACCGGGTCGGAGAAAACCAGTTCGCCGGCGTATTTGTCGTTGCGCGGGCGGGGCAACCCCCGCATGGAATAGGTTCCCAGGTTGTCGAATCGGCCGCTGCGCAGAAAGTACTCCATGACCAGCCCCACCCTTTCGAACTCATGAATCCCCTCCCAGATGTGGATGGCTTTAGGTGGAAACCACCGGTTGGAGAAGCTGACTACAAAGGTCCCGCCGGGCTTGAGTACCCTGGCCACATCGGTGAAAACCACCAGGGGCTGGGTCAGATATTCTACCGACAGGCTGCAGACGGCCACATCGAAAGAGGCATCCTCATAGGGCAGCACCGGGTTGGCGTTGAGGTCGTGAACCCGAATGTCGGTCAACCGGGAATTCTGCTCCAGTTCGATTTGGTTGAGTCCCAGGCCGCTCACGCCGGCCGGTTTCACATCTTCGGGAAGATGGGAGGCCCAACTGCTCATCAGATCCAGCACCTGCATATCGTTTTTCACGAACCGTTTGTACAGGTTGGCCACCATGTCCCGTGCGGTTTCGTCCAGATGGTGCACCAGCCGGGGCTGGGCGTAGAAGCGGTCGTCGGCCTGTTCGTCCTGCCGGACAAAAGGCGCGTCGCTGAAAAAATCAGTGGGTACGTCCTGCCAGCGCGCCTGCATGCCGGGACCGTCGGTGAGCAGGCCCACCCAGTCGGTGCTGCTGCCGCCGCGTTCGGCGGTTTTGTCCGCAACCTGCCCGACCGTCATGGAGAGGTTCAACGGGTAGCGGGCCAGCGGGTGTCCCAGGTCGATCTCCATGTGGCCGTTGTCGATGCCCACGCAACGAAAGGGTTTGATGTTCTGGGGAAATACACCGGCCAGGCCGCTAAGGCGCCCCTGGGGATAAAACCGGCCGGCCCGCGGGTCCATGCTGAAGCGTTTGCGGTCGATTTTAAAGGGGTCCTGACTGCTGCCGAAAAGCACGCCGGGCTCGAAGCTAACCTGGACCTGTTCCCAGACCGGCTTGCCCAGCAGCGTCCGGTTCACCCGGTCGGGAAGCCAGTCCCGCCACAAATTCACGTTTCTGGCGGAATATCCCTCCAGGTGATTGGCGTGCTCGCTCTCCCATTTCAAATGGAAAAAAATATCCACGATACTGTCGTGTTCGATGCGTTCCATGATTTTGCCTCCCGTTCTTCTTCAATTCGTTAGGGTACGGTAAGCATGTTGCTGAAGGAAAACCATGTGAAACGGTCAACAGCACATTGATAGGTCAATCCTACCAATAAGGGAGGCGTATTGCTGGGAACGGATGTTTCCGGGTTGGATCGAGGCGGACCTCTTTATTTGCTAAGTGACAAGGGTCAAGACATCCTTAACCCAAAAGGGCCAAAACATCGTTAACTCTTAAGGGTCCAAAGGGTCACGACATCGTTAACCCGATTTAAGTTATTTTCGATCTTTGATAATCTCCGAAGAAAATCTATTATCGGAGGTGTCATGATGGAACAAGAAATCCGTAAAACAGCTATCAATCGATTCATTCAAGGAGAAAAACCAAAACAAATATACGAAAGCTTGGACCGCTCAAAACCATGGTTTTTCAAATGGCTGAAACGATATCAAAGCGGAGATCCCAACTGGTTCAAGAATAAATCCAGGGTACCGAAGCACTCTCCCAGAGCGTTACGACCGGAGGACAGAAAACGCATTATTGAAACGCGCCGCCACCTCGATGCCCAGCGGTTCGCCCAATTCGGCCCATCAGCCATCAAATGGGAACTCAAAAAAGCTGGATATCAGCTGCCTTCGGACAGCACTATAAAACGGGTCTTGAGAGCCGAAGGCTTGGTTAAAAAAAACTCGTTACATCCCCAAGGGTGTTGAATATCCGTATTTTAGAGAAGCGCTCGACATCAATAACATCCATCAGGCCGACCTTGTCGGACCTCGGTACATCAAAGGGGATGGCAAGTTTTACTCGTTCAATGTGATCGATATTTTCAGCCACCGGGTTTATATCGAATCACAGCGAACTAAAGCGGATCGGCCAGTCGCCCAAAGCCTGCTTCGTGGTTGGAAAGCGATAGGGCTGCCGGATTTCCTGCAACTTGATAACGAACTGAGTTTCCGTGGCAGCAATCGTTACCCTCGGTCACCAGGCCTGGTCATTCGGCTATGCTTGCATTTCGGGGTCCAGCCCGTGTTTATTCCTGTGTCGGAGCCGTGGCGAAATGCTGTGGTCGAGAGCTTCAACGACACCTACAACAAAAAGTTTTTCCGGCGGCAATGGTTTCACAGCTATGTCCATCTGAAACGGCAGAGCAAGAATTTCCAACGTTTCCACAACCGGTATCACCGATACAGTTGCCTGAAAGGCAAAACACCTTCCGAGGTAATAAAGCAATGCCCGTTTCCGATAAAAACGCTCGGCCCGAATACGAAAATCCCAACCATCGAGGATATTCCTGATGGTAACATCATTCTGGTCCGATTTATACGAAGCGACTGCGTCCTCAACATTTTTGGTGAAACGTTCAAAGTGCCAAAGGACCTTGTCTACTCATACGTCAAAGCGGTCATTGTCACCGAGATACATACATTGCAGTTATATCTCGGTGACGAGTTGGTGGCATCCTTTGACTACAGGCTTCGGGTATAGTCATTATTTTTAGCTTTCGGGTTAACGATGTCGTGACCCTTTTTACCGTTAGACTCGGGTTAACGATGTCTTGGACTTTGGCAGCTAAGAGATGGAAATCAGATAGCCCCGCAAGTTGGTCTGGCTGTTGCTCAACCCGAATTTCTTGCGCAGATTTTTGCGGTGGAAATGAACGGTGGTTTCGGCGACATTGAGAATGTCGGCGATCTCCTTGCTGGCCTTGCCGTCTTTTACCAGGGAGGCCACCTGGATTTCCTGGGGGGTCAGGATGATGTTGGCGTTGGTCAGCTTCTGAATCATCGGCGAGATGATGTCCTGCAAGTGGGAATCGATGATTTCCACCACGCGCTGGTCCTTGGGCTTCAGACTGACCCGCTTGAGCTTTTCCACATAGGGCATCACCATCTCCTTGACGTTGGCGATGACCTTCTGCTCGATTTCGGTTTTGTCCCCCTCGCGCTGCTTCAGCAAAACTTTCAAGGCGATGTTCGCCTCTTCCAGTTCTACCTTCTGCTGCTTGAGTTGGACCTCGCTCTCCCGCAGCGCCTCTTCGGTCTGCTTTAGGGCGGTGATCTCCTCATGGCTGACCACCACCCGGACCGGACCGTCGCCGGACATGCGGATGGCGCGCAGGTAGTACCAGTGGGGGCCGTCCGGACTATGGCAGGGATAGTCGTGGAGAAACTCGTCCACCCGTGCGGCGATCACGTCCCGTATGCCGGCCGCCACCGTCCGGGTATGTTCGCCTTCCTCTCCGCGGGTGGCTTCGCAGACGTCCAGGTAGTTTTCACCGATGGAATCGTAATCTTCAGGCATGCCGCTTTTCACTGCAAAAGCCCGCCAGGCACGGTTGGTATCCAGGATTACGCCGTTTTCGTCCACAATGGCGATGTGGGCCGAAAGAGAATCCAGAACCGTGCGGGCCTCTTCGCTGGAGTAGCACAACGGCATGGCATTTTCTCCGGGAGCTGGTTTTCTTTTGCTCATGGTCTAACCTATCGTCGAAATGAATTACCGACCTTCCGTTTCGTGTGAAAAGGGATCACAATCGCGAAGCGCATTCTCGCTGGTAGGTTAATACTATAAGTACAGCCGGAAAAAATGCAAATCGGAATTAGATTGACGAGCTCGTTGGAAACGCAAGGTTTTACGAGCCCGTCAAGTTTACTGGCGATAGATGAAGGTGCCTACGTGCTCTCCGTTCATTGCACGGGTTATGTTGCCCGGCACCATGCCGTTGATGACCTGTACCCGCTCGATGACCTCGCTGTTCTGGATGATTTCGAGGCAGGGCCGCTCGATGACCAGATCGTCCAGGTTCCGCTCCATCAGATCCCTGGCCCCGATTTCGGGAATGAATTCGGCGTCGGGCTGTTTTTTTGGATCGGCAGTATATAGGCCGTCTTCATCTTTAATGAACAGGATGGTCTTTGAACCGAGCAGGTCGGCCAAAACCACAAGTCCCACATCGGTGCGGTGGATGGGAATGCGCCCGGTCTTGGGTTTGATGGCAAAATAGTCGTAGGGCGGCATGCCGTGCATCACCGGAATGATGCCTTCGGCGAAGTAGGTGGGCAGCTTGACGATGTCCGAATGGGACATTTGGATACCGCCCCAGGGGGAGAGCAGGGTAGCGACCATGAGCGCGTTCTGTTCGGAGATCATGCTGCCGAATTTGGCGATGATTCCAGTGGGCATGCCCATTTCCAGGCCGATGGTGTAGATATGACGGCTGCGGGTGCCGCCGCCGGTGGTGATCACCAGCTTTTGCTGCTTGCGGACTTCGACGATTTCTTTAACAATACCAGGCAGGGCTTTGACGCCCCGGTCACAGATGGACTGGCCGCCGATCTTCACCACGGCCACATCCGGATAAAGGCGCTGCTGGGGTGCAACATCCAGGCTGTCGATAAATTCGCGGCTCACCAGGCTTTCGCCCATGAGGCGGCTTTTGACGTGCAACCGTTTACCGTCTTTGTCTCTTACCAGGGGCATTGCATCTCCTTCTATTTCTGGGTGGGCACTATTTATGTTTGCCTTTGCCGCCGCCGCCTTTCAGTTCGACCAGTTTTGCACCGACGGAATTAGCCATCTGTTCGATTTCCCCGAGACGAAGATGGCCGGCGTAAACTTTGAGATCCACGCCGGACACAGCGGCAACCCTATAGCGCGGGGTTTTGGATCCGTCCTTGACCTTCTGCCGTTCGCGATAAAATATTTGTCCGCCCATGGCGCCCTCCTTTTTTAACGTAAATTAGAAAATAAGCCTGATTCAGTATGGTAAAACAGGATTTCGAGGGTGTAAAGAGCAGTATTGAATGACGGTCAAGAAATACTATCCCGAACTTGCCGAAACCGTCCGTCTGCATCCGGTTGAATGGTTAACCCCAACGTTGCAGCAACGATGGGGTTAAGCTCCGTGCCGCAAGGCGATCTTCTTAAACATCAAAGCCAAACCTTCGCTGAGTGTATAGATGGATTCGATGTCAAGATTATCATCGGAGGCGGAATCGAAATAGACGTAAAGATCGGACTCAAGTCCGTCTTCCGGCTTCCAGTAGCAAACCATGATGGGGAAAAGAGGCAAGGGATGCAAAACAATTGAAACATCCGAATCGATATGACTGACGATTTCCTTTCCATCGAAAATTTCCAGCATATCTTTAAAAAGATCCGTATAGGTATCGGCGACCTGTTTTAAAGGTTTCTCGCAACACTGCTGAAAATGGGCATATCGGGAAGGCCCGCCATTCAACTCCCGAAATGTAATCCAATTCCCGTTCGGCGTTTTTCCCGATCCGTTCAGGATATGGTTCAATACCGGTACGGCCATATAGGCATTGATATGGACTTCAGATGATAGGTTGCCCCGGGTGTCGACAGCGAAATTCTTGCCAAAAATTTTCAGGGTCAGTTGATTGTCAGAAAACCGGGCTCCCAAACGTTTCGCGGCCTCGGAAAGATCGATCGAAGATATTTTTTGTTTTAGCTGTTCGATGGCTTCTGCCTTATTCTCATCGATGGTATTGGGTTTCTCGATTGCCCCCCCATAGCGGTCAACCACTTCTTTATCCAGATAAGGACAGGCATGGATCGGCTTTTTCCCCTTGAACACGGCCACTGCAAATGCCAGGCAGGTTTTTTCATGGCATTCTCCACAGTTGGAGCCGTTCAACAGTTTGTAGACTTCCATGGGATTATTGATATATGACATTCAAAAAAGTCCTTTTTCAGATTTCATCACATTGAATCAAAGAACGCACAATAACACCTAAAGCAGGCGATTGTCGAGCTTTCCGCAGGTTCAAGGCTCCCGACGCGGTAAGGGCGACCGGCCGGTCGCCCCTACGTTCACCGTGACGGTTAATGCTGAAGATGCGGCTAAAGGGAAACCCGCTCGGCAATTCTCAATATCCATTCCAGCCGATTTTACCTTGCCGTTGACCTTGCCCGATTTTGTTTATAATCTATTCAATTAAGCGCGTTGGGAAATAGTGGCATAATCGTTAATGCTTATCAAATGCAGCGGCAAAAAACACACCTTCCACCAGAGGAGCCATATGAATCACAAGTCGAAACCGAACCGCTTTTGCGCAATTTTCCTGTTGGGCCTCTTTTTTCTGGTCGGCTGTGCGCTGCCGCAACACTATTGGCCGCAGAAGGACATCGCCGCCTCGGGGGAGAACACGATTCCGGGGCATCCAACGGTTCTGATCGCATCGCGCGACAGCGAGTATAAAAAGCAGCTTGTGAAGGAACTACAGAAAGAACTCTCCGCCGCGAAGATTTCGCACCTCATTATCGGTGTTTCACCGCTGGAGAAGATCGACCCAAACGACTATGCCGTAATCGTCATTATCAACACCTGCCTGGCATGGGGCCTGGACGAGGAGGTCAGCGACTTCCTGGACCGTCAGCAGTCAACCGGCAATACCATTCTTTTTACGACTTCGGCCTAAGGAACATGGCTCCCCGACAAGAACGGGCGTATTTTCGATGCGGTTTCCGGTGCGTCGGTAAAGGAAAATGTCTCCGATGTGGCCCGAAATTTAATGGCAAGAATTCAGGAAAGGCTATCGCATGAAAATCAAATTTAAGATGGTTTGTTTCTTCTCTATCGCCATCCTTACGTCGGGTTGTGCAGCCCCCCAGTCAAATGGCAACAATACGTTCAACAGCACGCTTTGGCTCCAAACGGCATCGGAATATAAAGCGAACGCGATCCAGGCGTATAACAGCGCTGCCCACAACATAGACAAAGCCATAGCCGATCGATCATGGACGGCGGCTCTTGAGCAGGAGGCGAATGGTTCGCCGCTGCCCCCCGCCATTATTCTGGATGTCGACGAAACGGTGCTCGATAATTCTCAATATCAGGCCCAGTTGTTGATCGATGGCGCAACGTTCGATCCGGAATCCTGGGATCGGTGGATCGCAATGAAGTCCGCACCGGCCGTGCCCGGGGCGGTCGATTTTATCAACAGTGTGTCTGCGATGGGTGTAGAGGTCATTTTTATAACGAATCGTGAATGCAAACCGATATCGGAAGCCGGTCCGCCGTGTCCCCAGGAAACGGATACGATAGACAATCTCCTTAAAGTCGGAATTACAGAAGTAACACCGGAAAACATACTGCTGAAGAGAGAAAAGCCTGAATGGTCATCGGAAAAGAAATCCAGAAGAGAAGAAATTGCAATGCGCTATCGGATACTGATGCTGTTCGGAGACGATCTGGGGGACTTTCTGCCGGACGTGAAGAAAGATATCACTCCGATGCAAAGAGATCGCCTGGTTGACGAATATAGGGACAATTGGGGCGTCAAATGGTTTGTTTTCAGCAACCCCACCTACGGGTCCTGGATGGGAATTTTAGACGAACCTAAAGTAAGATACCTTAAAGGGTATTGATCCTTCATAGCGTCCGATTCAGCAAAGGATAACAACCATGTTCAAATCAATCAAAAGCAAATATCTCGTGCCCGACGACGGTTCGTTTCGCATTGCCCACGCCTCGACGCTTCCACCCGGAAAGGTACACGAAAAAAAAGAGTATAAAAAGCAGCTCAACGAGGTCGTCGAGCAGCTTGAGGATCTCCAACGGATTTTGTATGCCGAGGATAAGTATGCCTTGCTGTTGATTTTTCAGGCCATCGACGCTGCCGGGAAAGACAGCACCATCCGTGCCGTCATGAGCGGGGTGAACCCGGCAGGATGCCAGGTGTACTCGTTCAAACGGCCGACTCCCGAAGAACTGGATCACGATTTTCTGTGGCGAACCGCTCGATGTCTGCCCGAGCGAGGACGCATCGGCATCTTCAACCGAAGCTATTACGAAGAAGTCCTGGTTACCCGGGTCCATCCCGAATATCTGGATCTCCAGAAACTGCCCGAGCCCATCGATAAAGATAAACTTTGGAAATGGCGTTTCGAGTCCATTCGCGATCATGAAAAACATCTGGCCAGAAACGGAACGGTTATTTTGAAATTCTGGCTCAATGTTTCAAAGGATGAGCAACGCAGACGGTTTCTCTCCCGTATCGACGAGCCCCACAAGAATTGGAAATTCGAGATCGCCGATGTCCGGGAACGGGGGTTCTGGGATCAATATATGAAGGTTTATGAAAAGGCGCTCAACGAAACCTCCCGCCCCTGGGCGCCCTGGTATGCCGTCCCGGCTGACAACAAACCGTTTATGCGCGTTGCGGTGGCCGAAATCATCGTAAAAAGCCTTACCAAACTCGGGTTGGAATATCCGCATGTCAGTCCCGAGGTAAAGTCCAAGTTTTCCGAGATGCGGAGAATGTTGGAGAATGAGGATTGACGAAACAGAACTCCCTGCAAATAGCGGGATTCAAACCTACATATAAAAAAGCCTCAGCTTTATTCGGCGATCATATTGTTTTCCTTCACTGTATCGAAATGGATTTACCCCAATTTAGTGGACACCTCGGAAAGCCCAATGTATACGGGCAACAGGAGGTGTTCCATTGTCAAAGAAAAAACGAAAGACTTACAACCGTGAATTTAAGAAGGAGGCCGTGGCACTGATCACCGACAAGGGATACAGCGTTGCCGAAGCCTCCCGGAATCTGGGTGTCGAATACAGTGTCCTGCGCCGCTGGAAAATGCAGTTGGCCGATGATCCCCAAAATGCCTTTCCCGGTAAAGGGCGGCAAAAAGCTGATGACCAGGAAGTTCGCAATCTCCAAAAGGAACTGGAGCGGGTAAAAGAGGAACGTGACATCTTAAAAAAAGCACTGGCCTACTTTGCGGAGGATCAGAAATGAAATTTCAATTCATCTCTGACCACCGGGAGACGTTCAAGGTAGGCCGCATGTGTGCGTTGCTTAATGTCTCCCCCTCTGGATTTTACGCCTGGCTCAATCGACCGGAGAGCCGCCGGATCATCGAAAACCGGGCTTTAGAGAATAGAATACGTGTCCTTCACGCCGCCAGCCACGGTATTTACGGGTCGCCCAAAATTCACCGGGATCTTACCGACGAAGGCATTCGTTGTGGCAAAAACCGCGTAGCCCGGATAATGCGTGAAGCTGGCATCCGGTCTCGTACAAAAAAGAAATTCAAAGTCACGACCAACTCCCGGCACAACCTGCCGGTGGCTCCCAACCTGTTGAATCAGGAGTTCACCGTAGATGCTCCGGACCGCACCTGGGTCGGCGATATCACCTACATTCATACCCAGGAAGGGTGGGTGTATCTGGCCGTTCTGATTGATCTGTTCAACCGCAAGGTGGTCGGCTGGTCCGCCTCACCCCGGATGACCCGACAATTGACCATCGATGCGTTGCAAATGGCGCTGGATCATCGACGCCCTGACCCGGGATTAATGCACCACTCAGATCGGGGCAGCCAGTACGCTTCTGGAGATTACCAGAAACTGCTCACTAAACATCAGATGATTTGCAGCATGAGCCGCAAGGGAAACTGCTATGACAACGCGGTTGCGGAAAGTTTCTTCCGCCTGCTGAAAACCGAGTGGGTGAATCATCACCGGTACCTCAGCCGGTCAGAAGCGATCAGCAGCCTATTTTACTATATCGAAATCTTCTACAATCGAAAAAGACGTCACTCTGTGCTTGATTATGCAACGCCGCAAGAATACGAAAATTTCCCCTTTGCGGCTTAACTCGGTGTCCACTAATTCGGGGGAAATCCAAAACGGATAAATTGACCTGTTCATAAATCCCAAAAATGAGAGGTTAACCACCATATTTTGGGGTTGGCTTTTTTGGTTTAAATTTTCGTTTTATAGCAGATATCCCGTGTTAGGCTGATTATGATGCACGTTTTGGCGATCTTCTACCAAATCTTTATTAAATGACCTCCCTATTTGAAATATTTTCACCTATCGGGACGCCTTGCCAATCATGTAATATTCCGATATTTGACAACGTGAAGTTACATCCCGGAACATTTCCTGATTTTACGAACAAATAGGATGCCCTGTCACCAACCACGGGTTGATCCAGAACTCAGACACCTGGGTCCAAATAGGAGACCGATTTGCATTGGGGTGAGGCAATACTCCGAGTAAACCGTCCAATGATATTGAGGAGTTCTTGTATCATATAAACCTTCCGCTGAATTAGTCGGTTCAATCAGGGGCACCGTTGGTATGAACATTCTGCCTACCAAACTCAACCGACCGCTTGTTGACAAGCGATGGATTGGTCAATTTCGGCTTAATTCGGCTCTGAACCAATGCCTTGATAAGTGTGTCATGCTCATCTCGGTCCCAGCTGGGTATGTAAAAACAACGCTGGTACGCCAATGGATCGATCAGGTATCGGCGACTCCAGTATAGCTCTGTCTTGACCAACACGATAGCGACCCCGACAGTTTCATCAGCTTATTCACCACCGGTGAACCGGTTCGTGTTCCTCAACCTTCCAATACTCAAGCATCGAGGAACATCTTGGCGTAACGGCTTCACCTCATGCCCTTTACCTGTGGGCTACTGCATCATCCTGCCAGTTGACAGCAGGTCACAGCCGCATGGGTTCATGCTTTTCCACAGTGAAAAGCAAGGCAATTCTTTGCATTCCAAGAGTATGCACCCCGGCTATTGCCGAGTCGAGGAGCACTGTAGGTTATATCGGTGGCCCAAACCTGCTTCAGTCGCTCGATTGTCAAATTTCTGATCAGATAGGGATATACCTTGTGCTGCTGATGAGGTCGGCTGGGTCACGGTTTGGGATACACCGCCTCAATGCCCATCAGCCGCATCAATCGCTGTAGTTTTTTACGGTTGACCTTTTTGCCCTGACGCCGCAGTTGGCGACAGAATGATCGGCTTTCCGAAGATGGATCCCGAAGGTAGGCTCCGAGCACCCCGGGGTCACCGTGGAGCAGATCTTAGAAAACACCAAATGGGACCTGAAAATATGGACGGAAAAAGTGTCGAATTGTCGACATATCGACAGCCCCCCCTTGTTATTTTTAGTCGGTTCGAAAAACAGGCACTGTCAATATGTGGACAGCCGCCAATCGCAGCCCCACAGATAACATAATAATTAAAAACTGTTACCCGCCATTTTTATTAATAAGGTTCTAATTTTCCCTACGAAAACCAGTCTGGCATATTGTTTGCCAAGCCTTCATCACAATAAAGGGAATACTTATGATTTTGGTAAGTACAGTTTTTAAATTTCATGTGTATTAGCAAAAAGAAGAGGATTCCATATGAACGCCGAAAATTCTGACATTTACTATCGTTCAAGGATCATGTCAGCAGATGAAGCAGTGCAAATCATTAAGTCAGGAGATCGGGTTATCGACGGTCATGGGGCAGGACAACCCACCCTACTTCGGGAAGCAATGGTTCGAAAGGCGGATGAATTAGAAAATGTAGAGGTGATTTGCGGCTTTGCATTAGGGGAGTCGGAATATTGTCAACCGGAGTATCAGGGAAGTTTCATTTTTAATTCTGTTTTCAATATGCGCCCAACCCGCCAAGCCCACTGGGAAGGGCGTGCAGAATTTACACCCGCCCCATTTTCTGAATTGGATAGACTTTTTACCACACGGTTGTTGCCGGACGTGCTCTTCATCCAAGTAACACCACCGAACAAACAGGGCTATGTCAGCATGGGAATCAGTGTTGATTACACCCGGGCAGTAGTTGATTACGCCAAAGTTGTAATTGCCCAAGTAAATAAGAATATGCCGTGGACATATGGAGATGCACTAATACATGTCACTGATATAGATCGATTCGTACTGGGCGATATTCCCCTTCATGAAATACCGATTCCAAAAAAAATTTCCAAAATTGAAAAATCTATAGCCAAGCACATCGCGTCATTGATAAACGACGGCGACACAATTCAGACAGGCGTCGGGGCGATTCCTGACACGGTTATATCCCTACTCAGTAATCATAAAAATATCGGTATCCACACGGAGCTAGCATCTACTGGCATCATGAAAATGATAGAAAAAGGGGTTATAAATAATTCAAAAAAATCAATCGATAAAGGCAAAGTTGTTTGCACAATGCTGGGAGGAACCAAGGAATTTTATAATTACGTAGATCAGAACCCATCATTCGAATTACGCCGCAGCGGATATGTGAACAACCCTTTGACTATTGCGAAACAAAAAAACATGGTCGCTATGAATTCTGCGATTCAGGTTGACCTGTTAGGACAAGTTTGTGCCGATATGATAGGGCCCAAGCAGTTTAGCGGCGTAGGAGGCCAGTTAGACTTCTTTCGAGGCGCTTCGATGGCAGATAACGGAAAATCTATTGTCTGTATGCCATCTACAGCAGCCAATGGAACAGTCTCCAGAATCGTACCTTTTCTAGATGCAGGAGCAGCAATCACTGATACAAGATACGATGTCATGTACATTGTTACAGAGTATGGTATTGCAGACCTATGGGGAAGGACAAATAGCCAACGTGCCAAAGAACTCATAAAAATTGCGCACCCTGATTTCCAAGAAGAGTTGGAGAAAGAGTATTACGAAAAAATACTAATGGTTGCATAATTACTAGAGAGCAAACCCAAATATAGAACGAATTAACCAATATCAAAGAGGATTAGATGAATTCACTATCAAATCTCCATATTTCTGGTCTAATTAGAAGGGAGGGAATATTTTTATGAGCCAAATGCTTATTTTTCTCCTTCATGGGCTTGCATATGCCGGGCTACTTTTCCTGATTTCATCTGGATTGACACTGGTTTTCGGCATGATGAACGTTCTTAATTTTTCCCATGCCGCTTTCTATATGCTTGGGGCCTATTTCTCGTTCTCCATTCTCAAAATAACCGGCAATTTCTGGCTTTCCATTATTGTCTGCCCTATTCTTCTATTCGTTATTGGGGCACTGGTGGAAAGGTTTTTACTGCGAAGAGTGCACGCCTTCGGCAACGTTCATGAACTGCTTCTTACTTTCGGGTTAGCCTATATCATCACCGAAACAGTAAAGTGGGTTTGGGGAAATTTTCCTTTGGCCGTCTCTGTCAAGGGTTTTTTAGCCGGTAATGTCCAACTTTTTGGATTAACATATCCTACCTTCCGCCTTTTCATCATATCTTGCGCCATAACCATCGGTTTAATCATGTGTCTCGTAATTTACAAGACCAGGGTAGGAATTATCGTTCGGGCTGCCGTCAATGATAGCCAGATGGTTAGCGCACTTGGGATCAACGTCCAGTTTGTTTTCATGAACGTATTTGCAGCAGGTGCAGCGTTATCCGGATTCGCCGGTGTAATCGCCGGACCTCTCCTCACCACATACCCCAACATGGCCAATGAAATCCTGATAGACGCATTCGTGGTTATTGTTATCGGCGGCTTTGGAAGCCTTGGTGGCGCACTGCTGGCATCCCTGATTATCGGCCAACTCCAGACATTCGGAGTCATGCTGATACCCAAAATGTCCATGGCGCTAATATACATGCTCATGGCTGCTGTTTTAATAATTAAACCTTCTGGCCTTTTCGGTGAGGAATAATATGTATAAAAAGAACTACTCCAACTTAGGTATGCGCGGAATTTTAGTCCTATTTGCTGGGATTGCCATTCCATTAATCTTTCCTGCATACCGGGTACTGTTGGTTACAGAGGCTATTATTTTTTCTCTTTTTGCGGTCAGTTTCAACCTTCTGTTAGGTTATGCAGGGCTCTTGTCCTTCGGCCATGCGATGTTTTTCGGCACGAGTGCATATATTACAGCAATTGTGCTTGGCAAGATGACCGGTTGCCCCCTATTGGTAGCGGTTCTGATTGCCGTATTGGCAACAACGGCAATCAGTTTTTTGTCGGGCATTCTCCTTCTCCGTCATAAGGGGCATTATTTTGCCCTGCTAACCCTTGCGTTCAATTCACTGTTTTATGCCCTTGCCACCAAGTGGCATTCAATTACCGGAGGCGACGATGGTCTAAGTGTTCCGCGGCCCGATGTAAGCTTAGGATTCACGAAGCTGAATATGTCAGACATCACAACTTTCTATTTTTTTACCCTCATCATCATCGGCATGACTCTTCTTTTCTGTTGGTATTTCACAAAAACGGCTATGGGGCAAACAGTTTGCCTGATCAGGGAAAATGAAGAACGGATGAAGTTCCTGGGCTACAACACGAATATTAGCCGATTGTATCTCTTTACTTTCACCGGGTCCTTAGCAGGCTTTGCGGGTTCTTTTTATGCCATTTTCTTTCAATTTACATCCATAACCGCCATCAGTATCGACATGTCAACAACGGTCCTGTTGATGACTTTCATTGGGGGAACCGGGACATTTATTGGGCCGATCATTGGCGCTTTTGTCTTTACTTTTCTTCAAGACTACCTCAGTGACATTACCGATCGGTGGCCGCTTATCATGGGGTTCATCTTCATATTTATGGTTCTTTATATACCGGGTGGATTGTCCAACATTTTTATTTCCATAAAAAATCGCTTATTGGGACATAGAAATAGTACAGGAAATTTCGAAACGGAAAGGTAAAATCAATGAAGCAAGCAAATAATATCTTAGAAGTCAAAGATATTCGCAAAGACTTTTCCGGCCTTGATGTCCTGACCGGAGTTGATTTCACAGTCAAAAAGAATGAGAGGCATGCCATAATCGGCCCCAATGGTGCCGGGAAAACTACTTTGTTTAATATTATAACAGGCAACTACAAATCTTCGGCAGGGAGAATCATATTCAAAGATACTGATGTCACAAAAAAACCCCCTTACATCCTTTCACGTATGGGAATGGCACGTTCTTTTCAAATAACAAATGTCTTTCCCGAAATGAGCGTTTTCGAAAACATACGTGCCGGTGTAAGATCCCTACATGGGTTGCAACACAACTTCTTTAAACGATCAGGAAGCATCCCAGAAATAAATAAAGAAACTGAAAAAATACTGGAAAAAGTCGGTCTGACCGACGTTATGAACGAAACGGTAAGCGCCCTTTCCTACGGCCGGCAACGTGCTTTGGAAATTGGGATAACCCTTTCCACAAAACCAGATCTAATTCTTTTGGATGAACCCACGGCAGGAATGACTCGGGAAGAAACCATTGATGCAATTAAGATGATAAACGAGGTTACGACGGGACGATCCCTTGTCATAATCGAGCATGACATGGATGTTGTTTTTTCACTTGCAGATACCGTTTCAGTTTTACATTACGGAACCATACTTGCCTCCGACAAACCGACAGAAATAAGAAACAATCAGAAAGTCAAGGATGCCTATCTAGGAGAGGGGTAGCAATGCTGATTGACGTTAAAGACATACACGCTTATTACGGAAAAAGCCACATTCTTCATGGTGTTTCCATGCAATTGCAAAAAGGGGAACTGGTTTGCCTTCTGGGAAGAAACGGAGTAGGAAAAACAACGACCATGAAAAGCATCATGGGCCTGGTCCCAGCGCAATCGGGAAGCATCGTTTTCAACGGACAGGAACTGACAGACCGTCCACCCCATGAGATCGCCCGATGCGGAGTCGGGATCGTTCCGGAAACACGCCGGATATTTGGAAGTCTGACGGTCCATGAAAACTTGCTGATCGGCATCAAAAAATCTCTCAAGACAGACGATAATGTCCAGTCCTGGACCCTGGAACGGATATACGAATCGTTTCCGCTTTTGAAAAAACGCCAGCACAACAAAGGCAAACATCTTTCCGGAGGCGAGCAGCAGGTACTCACCGTGGCCCGAACCCTCATGGGAAACCCGGAATTGATTCTCGTCGACGAGCCCACCGAGGGTTTGGCGCCACTGATCGTAAAAGATGTGCTCGACATGTTGTCCAAGGTACGCGAATCCGGGGTAACCGTCCTCATGGTAGAGCAAAATTTCAATGCCGCCATCAATGTTGCCGACCGGTTTTATATCATGGGTAAGGGTCATATCGTTTTTGAAGGCAATGAGAAGGCTCTGTTAGCGGCAAAAGATGTGCGAAAGACCTATTTGGAGGTCTAGTTCTAAAAACCATTACACTTTGGAGGAAGGTAGAAATGAAAAAGAAAGCAGTTGCGATTATCTCAGTATTCATGGTTTTTTATTTCTTTTCGGCACCCGTACTCGCAGCAGACACGGTAAAGATTGCAGTAATGGACCCTTTCTCAGGCAATTTTAGAGATATTGGAGATCGCTATTTTGAGGGCATTGAGTATGCCGTAAATGAAATTAACAACCAAGGAGGGCTACTCGGGAAAAAAATCGAAGCCGTCAAAGTTGATACCGAACTCAAGCCGGACGTTGCGACCCGCAAGGCAACAAAAATCATGCTAAAGGAGAATGTTAAATTTTTCACTGGCGGGTGCGGAAGTTCGGTCGCTGGAGCAATGTCAGTGCTGGCAGAAAAGAACAATTTGATTTACTGGACTTATGGTCAAGAGGCGGCCAGCTTGACCGGCCCAAAATGCTCGAGAAACTTTTTCAGAGCAGCGCCCAATACAGATACGCATGCATACGCCATGGCCGCTTGGGTTGCCAAGAGTGAATATAAAGAGGTGGCCTGCATTGCCCAAGACTACTCTGCTGGCATAGAATATATGGATGCATTTAAACGGAAATTAAAAGAAATGAATCCTTCGATTAAAATTGTTGCTGAACTCTATCATAAGCTAGGGGAAAAGGATTTTGCACCTTATGTAAGCCAGATTATCGCATCGGGTGCGAAAATCATTTATACGCCCAACTGGGGCAATGACCTCACATTGCTTGTCAAACAGGCGAAGCCCCTTGGCCTAAAAGCAAAATTCATTGGTGCCTACTTAAGCGATGATTACATGATCAGAAGCGTAGCAAATGATGCAGCGGTTTTAGGAAGCATCGCATGTGAAGACTACCTCTTGAGTATTCCCTTGAAGGCAAATAAAGAATTTATCGCTGGATTTTATAAGGCTAAAGGATTCTATCCCTCCTGGCTACGCGGAAAATCCTATACTGCAACTATGTTCTGGGCCAAGGCCGTCAAAAAGGCCGGTTCGTTTGATGTAGATGCCGTTATCAACGCCTGGGAAGGCCTGACATACGAAGGTATTGCAGGGCCGTGGTACATGAGGCCTTGTGATCATCAGGCACAGGTCCCGATGTGGATGGCCGAACTTGTCGAAAACAACGAATTTTTCAAACATGCGCACGTTGGTGAACCAACAATGATCCCCGCGAAAGATATCGAGGTTCCATGCGATAAAACAGGATGCCCCGGCTTTAAGAAATAGCCGGTTTTCATTTGGCCAATATATTAATTGGCGCCTCCTCTTTTTGAAGGGGGCGCCAATTAAAAGGAAAGTTAAAACCATGACTTTTGAAAAAAATGAAAACGATTTGGTTTGCGTAAGCGCTGTAAGGACACCTTTTGGTCGTTTTGGTGGATCATTGAAGGATATAGACATCTATGATCTGGGAGCCATTGCCATGCGCAATGCCATGGAGAGAATAAAAATGGTCCCCGATTTAGTAGATGAAGTTTGGTGGGGTAGTGGTGATACATCAAGCACCAAAGACCCATATACTCCGGTAGTGGCCCGGCAAACGATGCTAAAGGCAGGAATTCCTCCTGAAAAACCGTCAATCGCCTTTGACCAGGCATGCATTTCTGCGATGGCCGCTGTCAAATACGGGGCAAGAAGTATTCAGCTTGGAGAAGCCAAAATAGTATTGGCCGGCGGTTCAACAAGTTTTAGCACAATTCCTTTTTTATTGCGGGGGCTAAGATGGGAAGGAAAACGCCATAGTTCATTTCTTGTAGAGGACCCAATTATTCCTCTTGGGTACAAGGATTACGCTCCTGTTGCCGTTGATGCAGGCAATGTTGCAGTTGAATATGGTGTTTCGAGGGAAGAACAGGACGAGTTCGCGTGTGCAAGCCACATTAAGTATGGCAAAGCTTGGAAACGGGGTTTTTTCAAAAATGAAATTGAGCCTATTGAAATAGTTAAAAAAGATAGGAAAGGAAAGATTGCTTCCAAATTGATAATGGATATCGACGAGCAGTATCGACCCGATATCAAGCCTGAAGCTCTGGCCAAGTTAAAGCCAATTTTTGGAAATCCAACGTGTACAGCTGGAAATGCACCTGGAATGAATGACGGCGCCACTGCACAAATAATAATGAAAAGAAAGAAGGCAGAGCAGTTAGGCTTTGAAATTATTTTTACCATTGTCAACATGTCATCAATCGCCCTTGCTCCCAGAATCATGCCAGTATCGCCAGGCTTCGCAATCAAAAAATGCATGGATGAAGTAAAAATGAATATTGATGACATGCAATTTATTGAAATAAATGAAGCTTTCGCGTGTGTACCACTTGTTTCGGCCAAACTTTTATCTAATCAAAGATTCATGTCCGCCAATTACAAAGAAGTGGTCAAAGAGGCATCAGAAATGCCTATCTTGGACAACGACGACAGGCAATATCAAGATTTGAAAACCAAACTAAATGTGAATGGAAGTGCCATTGCAATTGGCCATCCCAACACAGCAAGTGGAGCACGTTTGATGATGACAGCCGCTTATAACCTTAAAGAAAATGGCGGGGGCTTTGCCGCTTGTGCCATATGTGGCGGGTTGACCCAAGGTGCGGCCTCAATAATCTGGGTTGAGTAGCCTGTATCTTAAGGGTTGTGAGCCCCCCATCTTGGATTTTTTAAAAGTTTCTCTCCCCAAATCCTTGTGGGGCGCTCAAACCCTTTGATATTTTACTTAACATTCATCGGCGCAGTTCATGCCCAGATCGTGATTACCACCTAAATAATTGACTACGATATTCAATATTTGATGGAAGATGAGATGATAAAAAAAATTGACCATATTGGAATTATTGTGAAAGACATAGAAGAGGGGAAAAAACAATTTTCCGATGGGTTAGGGTTAGAAATGGAATCAGAAGAGATTTCCCATGAATATAATTGTAAAATCGCCTTTTTCCCTTGTGGCGAAGTGATGTTAGAACTTGTTGAGCCGCTCGGACCTGGTGCTATCCTTGATTTTCTGGAGAAATGTGGGGGAGGTCTCCATCATATCTGCTACCGGGTAGCAAATATTGAAGAAACAATGAAGAAAACAAGCAAAAATTTTATTCTGAAGGATAAGGAGCCAAGACCGGGGGCGCAAGGTTCAAAAGTATTTTTCTTGGACCCTGAAAGCATACTGAACATAGAAACAGAATTTGTTGAGAGAGCAGACACTAAATCTTGAATTTAAGATATGGACACAAAAATATTGGCGCATTCAAATAATACCATATTTTTTCATGCGGGAAATCAATGTAGTCCGCTTAATGTCTAGTAATGCAGCCGCCCCATCAGCCCCCCCGATTTTTCCATTACAATACCCAATGATTTTTTTTATATAGTCACGGTTCATCTCTTCAAGGGTCTTTATTTTTTCGGAACCAATGTATTTATATTCACAGTTTTGCTCTAAATTTTCCACTCTAATTTCATTCCCATCGGTAAGCAATACCGCCTTCTGCATTACATTTTCCAACTCCCGGACATTGCCGGGCCAATCGTAATCAAGAAGCCACATGAAACAGTCCGGATGAATCTTGCAAATATCCATTTGCAGATTTCTGCAATGCTTTTCAACAAAAAATTTTGCAAGTCCGGGAATATCTGATTTCCTTTTTCTCAGCGGGGGAATCTCTAATTGCAGTACATTAAGCCGATAATAGAGATCCAACCGAAACGCCCCCCTTTCGACTTCTTCTCTTAAATCCTTGTTGGTCGCGGCAATCAGCCTGAAATTCACCTTAATGGGCTCTGTTCCGCCGATACGCGTAATTTCACGCTCTTGGAGGACACGCAGCAATTTGACTTGCGACAACAAGGATAATTCACCGATCTCATCAAACAATATCGTACCGTTGTCGGCCACCTCAAAATACCCCTTTTTAGTCTGATTGGCCCCCGTGAACGATCCTCTTTCGTATCCGAAGAGTTCACTCTCAATCAGGCTCTCGGGGATGGCGCCGCAATTCACTTTTATAAACGCAGCCTTTTGCCTGCTTTGCATATAAAGTTCTTTGGCAAAAACCTCCTTCCCGACGCCGCTTTCCCCTGTAAACAAAACCGGCACATCGGTACCGGCAATTTTCCTAACCCGGCTCAGTAACAAATTGACCGTCTCGTCCGTGCTGGGGCAAACATTTTTTTGGAGGACGTCATTGCCTACATCCGAACCCGTCGCCAGGCCGCTAATTTCCTTCTGTCGCGCATTGCCATAGTCAAGAATGGCGAACAGATGCGGCGACATATTCTTTTCAAATGCCCGAATACTTTCGCGGTCCGTTTCACTCAAATCGGTATTTTTGTAATAGCTTTCAAGATAGAGGACTGCTCCCACTTTGTCCTGGTTGAAAAATGGCACACAGAGGATGAACCCGGGCTTCATGTCCAGATCGATCAGCACTTTCCCTCTCATGACGTTTTCATTGAATGAAACGATTAACTCTCGATTCTCAACGGCGCAGGACACCATGGCCAGCATTCTTTGGTATTGAACGGACTGACGCTCTTCGATCTGGATATTTTGAGAAATCAGAACCGCGGGCAAACCGTCACTGGAAATCGTTACAACAGCAGCGCTTTCCACCTTTATGATGCGGCTCAGCGAGGTCAATAGCCGGGTCACCAACCGTTCCGGATTGATGATATGGCGCAATTCCAGCCAACTGGTTTCAAGCTGTACGCCGATTTCCAGAGAAAGCTCTTCGGATTTCACCAGGTTTCTGAGTTCATTGGGGAAATGCTCATTCACATGGGGGCCCAATAATTGCCACCCAAACTGAGCATTGCATTCGGCTTCCCTTCTATCGCCCGTTTCATTCAAAAAACGGGCTAATTCAACATAGCTCTTTCCCAACTCAACTTGATTTCCCGACTTATGCAACAGATCGATACTTCGCTTTAGGCCGTCCAAAATCTCATTATTCTGCCCATCCCGGTCCTTTTTCAACAATGCCATGTGCCGGTAAGAAACGCCGGCCAAGTGTACATTGTTGGAGCGAATATTCTTTTGTAATTCATCCTCGTACCGCATGCCTTCAATGGCAGCCAACCCATGAATTTCAATCATTCTTAAAGCTTCCAAGACAAAAGGAGATGCATTTATTCTTCTAAAATTATGTTTTTTTGCAATCTCGCCCGCCAGAACCAGAGTCTCCCGGCAGGCATCATACTTTCCCTCCTTCAAATGCAACAGGCACAGGCCGAAAAGCGTATAATATTTCCCCCATCCGTAACCCTCCTGCAGGCATTCGGCATACGCCTTGTACAGAATGGTTCTGGCATTTTCGATGTGATGCATGTATAGATGGACGCGCCCTGAAATCGCATACATCAGTGTTGCCGCCAAATAGTCCTGACATTCCATGGCATGTTTATAAATGATTTCATTCAGAACCAACGCGCGATTCAGCTCACCCAGAAAAATATAGCTGAAAATAATCGGCGGATACGCGAATGCTATGATTTCCACATCCTTGCGGTTTTCAATGGCAAGGATCATTGTTTCGTAGTAAGCAATGGCGCCTTCAAAGTTGCCCTGCAAATAGAAGTGCCACCCGATAAGAGGGAGAGCCTCGTTACTGATTTCTTCATTTTCAAATTGCTTTAAGTAATCATCACCTCTTTTCCTGCAAAGAAACCCATCGTCTTCCTCTTCGGCAAAATGCATACCAATTCCCGCATACAGCATCAACAGCGCATCTTCGGCGGTTAGATTGCTCTCGTTAACGAGCGACAGGGCTTTTTTTTGCAACTCCAATGTCCTCAAAGGGCTCATGCCCCTCATAAAATCGAGTTTGCTGATGCTCAGCACGCATCGGACGAACAGATTTTTCTTTAACCGGTAGGCCATGCAATAGGCCGCACTTCTGTTGTAAAAAATAAGGGCATGGTCCATACGATGTTCCGATTTTGCCCTGTTTCCCATTTCGTTGATCATCAAAACAACGTCACCGACAGCAATACCGTTGTCTATCAGTCGATTCGCAATTGAAATGAGTTTTTCATCCAATTTCTTGGCCTTGATTTCCAGCAAATATCTTAAAACCGGAGTTTGAAAACGGTCTGTGATCAATTCTATCTTTTTGGGAAAAAGGGGGCACATACAAAATTTGAATGCGTTTTTTGTTCTTTTAAGGCACCCGTTTTTCTCCGCCAATCCAATCACCTCATTGACCTCAGATTTTTCTAAATCAAAAACCCTCGCAAAAGTCTGATGGTTCAAAGCGCTACCGATGACCGTGGCAACAACGGCGATATACTGCCAATCGATTCTCTTTTTCCGGGCAAATTCCATTTTCATGCCGAATTCAAATCCTCTGTCCAATCTTGACGGTTCAGGCGGCCGCCACCTTTTTAGCAATGAACCCAACCATCTGCCCAGCACCGATGGCGATCACCTCCCTCGGCAGAAAGCCTGTTGGGGCCCCGGCAATCAGATATGTGCAGGCTTCCCGCCTGCCCACCAGCTATATTCTGTCCCTCACTTTCCCACGTTTGTCGACAACCATGGCATCCCCTTTAGTGTTTATTAAAATTATATTTTATAGACAAATAATTTTGTCACTGCAACCGGCATTTCCCTTTCCTGGCGACAAAGGGCCACCTCCTCGATACGGTTGGCACCGTAACACTGCCATGGCCCGATAGAATAGAAAGGCCCCGTTGCCGCCTTTGTCCAAGGCGCCGCCGGAGAGCCGGGGTAACCGGTCGGCAAAGAAAAACAATGTCTGTTCCTGCTGGATAAAAGGGCGGTCGCGTAGCTCCAGCACAAATGGGGGTATGGCAGGTGGTCAGCCCAGGCATCTCCTGCAGGGGCCAAAAAACGGTTAGATCGCAGGTTCTCCCGAAATCCTCGCCGAACCAGCTGGCCCGGCCGGCTACCAAGGCATGGATGATATTATGTATGAAAGCAATGAGTTAAAGGAGAGCTGAAAGTCCTCTACTGCTATCCCATAAAAATGGACCCTACCGAATTTTGTGGTTGGCCTTAATGAAGAGAGCTATGATATGCAAATTGGCCAGCACCCTCGATCATGAAAAACATCCCAGAATAGGTATTGCGTAGAGCGATGCTTTAACCTAAGCTGTTCTCGTGCTACCCTGCACAACAACCAGCCTGTGATGAATTGCAGAGCAATCAATAGAAAAGAGATCCCACCGTTTCTCATTGTCGAATATTAGCGTTTCTCAGACGGACGATAAATTATTCGATAGCCTGGAATTCTTTCATAAATTTACGGTCGATATAATCTTTGACCTTAAAAGCGATTTTACCCCCAAACAGCAACCATCGTTTTCGCAAAACGCCATGCCCGCCGCCCAGATTAAAAATGAGCAAATAATCACCGCCGGGATCGAATGGCCGCATTGGTGTATCTTCCAGAGCGGCCATGAGATTATGATACAGTACTGGATTCTGTCGAACAGCAAAAACACCAACTTTGTCCAAAGGCTGTTTTTCAAAATAAATGCAGTCACCGCCCCCGAACATTTCCGGATGGTCGACGCTCTGAAGGTATTCGTTGACACGCAGTCCGCCATCGGGACCCGTGGCAAGCCCCGAATTATTGAATATGGGGTTCGGTTTGACGCCGACGGCCAGAAAAATGAGATCCAATGTTTGTGTTTCATTGGATGATAACGTCAGCCTCCTTGATTGAACAGATTTCACGTATCCGCTGGTGTTGATTTCTATGTCCCGCCTTGTGAGTGATCGCTCAACTTTAGAACGGACATTGTCAGGGAAACGCGACATGAAGCGCTTGCCGGCGAAGATCGTGATGTGCGGCATCGTGCCGCCGGCATTATGAACAAGGTGCCAGATGTTTCCAGAAATTTCGGCTGAGGAAGGTCCGCCGCCCAGAATACCGATCGTTATTTTTTTGTGCGCTGTCAATTCCAGGATACGTGCCTGCGCCTCCATCAGTCTTTCAATAGGCTTGACCGCATAAATATCCTCCGCATCTTCATGCAAATCGAAGCGCGGCACATAACTCCCGGCATTAAAGGAAATGACATCGTAACCGACAGTCTCTCCGGAAGCCAGTTTCACTTTCTTTTCCCTGGCCAGAATTTCGACCGCTTTGTCCCGAATAAACGCAGCCCCTTGCTTTTCCACGACATGTCGGGTGGCAAACCGTATTTCGGCCGGTGTATAAGTCCTGCCAAGCATTCCCGGCCCCATTCCCGAGTAGTAATGATGGTCGGATGGGCCGATAACGGTTACATGGTGGCCCCTTTCAATAAAGGTATGCAATTTTGCCAGGGTGACCATGTGGGCATGCCCGCCACCGATAAGAACCAGACGTTTACCCACGATTAAATCCTTTCATCCAAGAGCTTGCCCAGCTGTTCCAGGTGCGCCCGCTCCTCATCCGCGATCTTTTTCAACGCCTCTGTGCTTCGCGGATCATTGCTTCTTTCCGATGCACGGGTGTAAAGATCCAGGGCCTGGGCTTCAATGGACATGGCCAGCGAGATGATGTCAACCGCGGATTCCCAGTCCGGCTTGAACATCTGGATGTATTCATCCGTGGTCAAGCCCCCCTCGACGGCATTAACCACAACGCCATTTTCAAAGTCTTCACGGCTCACCTGGCTTCCGCTAACCTGAAGGTATTCATCGAATATTCGATCCTGATGCAGGGTTTCGATTTGGGCAAGTTTTTGAAACAGCTTTTTTATGTCATCCTGACGAACTTTTTCGTTCATGGAAAGATAGAAGTCACGCAGTCCTGACTCAAGTGAATATGCCGCGACCAGCGTCTCTTCGATGGACTCATTACCGGTCAGCAATTCAAGGCCCAGTTCTTCAGAACCGACAGCTAAATGGCCACCCCATGCTTTGATGCCGCCTTTAATATTGATGACATTATCAAACCCTTTGCCTGACAGCATTTGCGCCGCTACACGGCTCCTCCCGCCAACAGCGCAGTAGACCAGGGCCGGCTTTGAAGGGTCGATCTCTTCAAGCCGTTTATCCAGATCGGCAATGGGGATCAGTTTAGAACCAGGAATATGGCTGGCGTCATATTCCTTGGGCTGGCGGACATCGATCAGGCTAAACTCATCCTGAGATCTTTCGACCATAAACGTTCTGGCTTCTTCGGCAGAAATTGATTTTGCTGGTGTAAAGAATTGTTTCCATCGCATCGAAGACTCCTTTCGGCATCTTGAAAAAGGCTGGAGTAGCGGAAACATGAAATGGCATTCCAGCCTGGATTCAACACTTGTTTTTCATTCCTTCCAGACGTTGCCCACCATTTCCGGACCGGCTTTGAGCTTTACAGGAGTTACCCAAAAAATATAAAAAACAATACAACAAAACTCCTGAAAACAAAATGATGACTACTATTCAAGAAATAAAAAAAGACCGGCTCATTATTTTTGGCCGTTATCCGGTACCGGGCAATACCAAAACCCGCCTTATTCCGGGACTGGGACCGCTGGGCGCAGCGGATCTTCAGTGTCGGTTAACCGAGAAGATCCTTGGCACGGCTCGCCGGGTCGCCATCTCTCGCCAGATAGATATCGAGTTTTGCTTCACGGGAGGAAGCGTTGATCGCATGAAAAGATGGCTTGGATCAAACCTTCTTTTTACCAGACAACCTTCAGGAAATCTTGGTGAAAGTATGCATACGACTTTCGTCCGAGCGTTTAACGAAGGCTGCAACCGTGTTGTGCTGATCGGCACCGATATCTCTCTGTTAACTGAGGCTCACCTCGAAAATGCATTTAATGAATTGGTAAATAGCGACCTGGTGTTGGGACCGAGCAGCGACGGTGGATATTGGTTAGTCGGTCTCAACGATCCTAACGATATTTTTTCAAATGTTGCATGGGGTACGGAAACCGTCCTGCGGGAAACCCTCGATAATGCCGCGAAGCTGTGCCTGAGCGCTGCCCTCCTGGATATTTTAACCGACATCGATACCATTGCGGATATCAAGGAATGGCGGCCGGAAGAGGCGGAAAAACGACCCTACATTTCAGTGATCATCCCAACCTTAAATGAAGATAAAAATATTGCTTCAGCCATTAAAAGTGCAACATGCGAGAATACGGAAATAATCGTTGTGGACGGTGGAAGCACGGATAACACCGTCCAATGCGCCAGGAAGCAAGGTGCAAAAGTGGTGTCGAGTCCAAAAGGCCGCGCTATCCAGCAAAATCGGGGCGCACAAATGGCAAAAGGTAAGGTTTTGCTTTTTTTACACGCGGATACAATCCTGCCCGGCCATTATGAAATGCATGTTTTTGACGCAATGATGGATCCCGGACTGGTAGCAGGCGCTTTTACATTTAAAACCGATATGCCCGGATGGCGGATGGGGGGGATCACCATAGTTACCAACTTTCGTGCTAAATTTTTCAAGATGCCGTACGGGGATCAATGTTTGTTTATCCGAAAATCCGTTTTTGAATCCATCGGTGGATTTCCCGATGTCCAGATTGCAGAAGACCTGTTTTTGATTCGTGCTCTCAAAAAAATGGGACGAATCTCTATCTTGCCGATTGAGGCGATTACTTCTTCGAGAAGGTGGAAACAGATAGGCATACTTCGCACCTGGATAATCAACCAGATCATCGTTATCGGCTGCTTTATTGGGGTTTCACCACGTCGTTTGTCAGGGTTATACCGAATTCGGAGGCGATAGTGTGAATTAATTCTACGCGATGTCTGTTCAACAAGAGGCGCAAATGAATACTACAATTTTTCAATGGTCGCGAGTCGAATCCTGCAATACACCCATATATATCCGGCAGGATACGCCGGATTGGATAGTTCCCAATACTGCCGGGGATCAATTGCTTATAGCTATTATGGGGAAAGGGGAGAGCGCACGATTCGGAAACAATGATGTTGATCATCTATCTTTGGATACCATCATGGCCTCTCCGTTTCTTTCCCTGTTTTCCTCGCCGGAAACCCAATCCTATCCGGGAAGAGATACCGTCCTGAAACTGGAAAAACTCGAAGAATGCTGGCTGCATATTACAGACCGCTGCAATTTATCGTGCTCGCATTGCCTTTTTTCGTGTTCACCAAAAACAAAAGCGACGCTTTCGTATAATTGTGTAGTTGAAACAGTTATGGCAGCCTATCGTCTGGGAACCCGCGTATTTTATCTTACCGGCGGAGAACCGCTGCTTCATCCGGATTTTCAAAAAATTTGCCGATTCATTTTAAAGAACCATGAAGACACCCAACTGGTGATATTGACCAATGGAATACGGATACCGGCGCAATTGGATTTTTTCAAAACCCTGCCACAGAACCGCCTTTTCCTTCAGATAAGTGTGGATGGTATCGGAGAAATACATGAAAACCTTCGTGGTATAGGCACGTATCAAAAGCTACAGGATGTTTTCGGCCTTCTCTCCGCAACCGGTATCCATACGACGTTATCAATGGCCATACATTCGGGAAATTGCCATCAGATGACAGACGTAGTGGCCCTGGCGGCGAAATATGATTTTTCCGGTGTCCACTATATGTGGCTGTTGATAATCGGTAAGGCAACTCCCCGGGACTTTGTTCCTCCGGATGATTTATTTGAACAACTGATCCGTGCCCAACAGGCAGCAGAGCATTATCACATTACCATTGACAATATCAGCAATCTGTCAACCCAGGTGTTTTCAACACCCGGAACGAAGTATGATCTCAGCAACGCGGGGTGGCGCTCTCTTGCCATTGGACCGGATGGAACTGTGTATCCGACACCGGCCCTGATCGGGCAAGCTGATGTGAGGTGTGGTAATCTTTCTAAGGAGAACCTTGAATCGATATGGCGTTCCAGCGAAGTATTAAAGAAACTTCGAAGCTGTTCCATTGTTCAGGATAAAAGCAACGCCAATGATCCTTTGAAATATATTGTGGGTGGCGGGGATATCGATCATAGCTATTATTCAGGTGGTTCATTTGTCGGACACGACCCCTATCTGCCGTTGTATAACCAAATGGCATTATGGCTGATGGCTGAATCGGCGAAATGGGCACCGGCGGACAGTCCAATGCCCCGGATACGACGGAAAATGGGAGAAAAATTGCTGCACTGTGTTGAAAACGGCGAGGGTGTGGCACTTACACATTCCAATTGTGTATTGACTCTCGCCGGTACGCACAGTGTCGTGGGTGATTTTTATGCCAAAGCGGATGCGTCCGACAATGAGGAAATCCTCAATCCCGTTTGCTATCCGAACGACGTATTGGGACACATTCCTGTCGACGCACGGGTCCGATCCTATGGTTGCGGCAGCCCGGTGCTGGATGCCGGTATTATTCCGGGCAATGTTGTGGTCGATCTGGGAAGCGGAGCCGGTGTGGAGTGTTTCATTGCGGCTCGTATGGTAGGTCCGCACGGGCATGTCATCGGTGTGGATATGCTGGATCATATGATCGATAAAGCCAAGGCCTTCGTGGATGATGTGGCACATACCATTGGTTGCCGGAACGTTGAATTTAAAAAGGGATATCTGGAACATATTCCTGTAGATGATCAAACGGTGGACGTGATTATTTCCAACTGTGTGGTCAATTTGTCTGAAGACAAACGGCAGACTTTTGCGGAAATTTATCGCATCCTTAAACCCGGCGGGCGCATCTGCATTTCAGACGTGGTTACGGACAAACCGTGTCCCCCGGCTATCCAAAATGATGCAAAATTACGCGGGGAGTGTATTGCCGGTGCGCTGGTTCAGCCACACCTCATGACCATTCTGGAATCCACGGGGTTCAATCACATCCGTATGATTAAACGGTTTTTTTACCGGAGGGTTCAAAACCACGATTTTTTTTCCATCACCTATACGGCCTGTAAGCCGTCTGCAGGGTCTGTTCAATCTGTCGTATATCCAGGCCCCTATGCGGCCGTGATAACGGATACGGGCGATGTGCTTTTGCGGGGTAAAACCACGGAAATGAGCTGGCCGTATCCGGCTGATGGTGACCCAAACATTTTTACCCTGGATACAGCCGGCAATGTAACAAACATTGCAATGGAAAACACCTGTGACTGTTCAGCGCCTCCGGGTATTGAAAACGATTGTCATTGTGGATCATCACCGGAAGCGGCGTTAAAAACCGGCAGTATGCCATTTACTGAGAAAATACCGAAAAGCAGCACTGCACCCCCCTTGATCGTTTCAACCAAATCCATGACCGGGTGTATGGTGTGTGGCAAACCGTTGCGATACGTTGAGCAGGAACGGCGGGAACACTGTGTTTTTTGTAATGAACGCCTGTCGGCCAACGCGGTATGCGAGGATGGACATTTTGTCTGTGATAATTGCCACAGCCGGGATGCAATTAAGATTACACGTCATATCTGTACCCATACCGATGCTGATGATATGATCGACTTGCTGAATCAGCTAAGACGCCATCCATCGTTCCCCTTGCATGGCCCGGAGCACCATTTCGCCGTTCCCGGTGTTATTCTGGCGTGTTATAAAAACTTGGGTGGGGCCGTCACAACCGAGGATATTCTTGCCGCCATCGATCGTGGGAAAGGCGTTCCCGGCGGCGTGTGCGGATTTTGGGGAACGTGTGGTGCAGCCATTGGCGTGGGCATCGCTTTCGGCATGATTCTGAAAAGCAATCCATTGACGCCCAGACCCAGACAATTTGTGCAACAGATAACGGCAGCGGCGATTAAAGAAATCAGTGTCTACGAGGCAGGTCGATGCTGCCAGCGGGAAGCGTGGACAGCGCTGAAGGTTGCAGCCGGACTTTCCGAAACATATCTGCCCATCAAACTGAAAGCGGACGGTGATGTCCAATGTGCTCAGCATGCGATGAACAAAGAGTGTATTGGTCGAAATTGCCCGTATTTTAAGTCTTCACAAATTTAAGGTGGGGAATTGTCATTCAATAAAAAGAAGAGAAGAACCGCTATTGTGATCCTGCTGGCTATCGCCGTGCTGGTGGCTGTTTTTATCGGATTTGATCTGGGTCGGTATCTGAGTTTCGAGTCCCTTAAATCCAGGCAATCGGCGCTGGCATCCTATTATGCCGGCCACCAGCCGATGACCATAATGATATATATGGCCGTATACATTCTTGTGGCGGCATTGTCCCTTCCTGGAGCGGCCGTTATGACCCTTGCCGGCGGCGCAATTCTGGGTTTTTGGATCGGTCTGATCGTGGTCTCATTTGCCAGCACCATCGGCGCCACACTGGCATTTCTTGTGGCCAGATTTTTATTGAAAGACTATGTCCAGAATAAATTTGGCGATAGAATCAGGGGCATTAACGACGGAGTTGAAAAGGACGGTGCGTTCTATTTGTTTGCTTTACGAATGGTTCCCATTTTCCCTTTTTTTGTGATTAATCTGGCGATGGGGCTCACCCCCATCCGGACGAGAGTATTTTATTTTGTCAGCCAGGTAGGCATGCTGGCCGGCACTGCCGTTTATGTCAACGCAGGCACGCAACTGGCACGGCTTGACTCTTTATCCGGCATCGTCTCTCCCGGTTTAATTTTTTCCTTTGTGCTTCTGGGAATGCTGCCGCTTATATCCAAAAAAATAGTCACAGTGATTCAATCGAAGAAAATACTGGCAAAATACCCGAAACCGAAAAAATTTGATTACAACTTAGTAGTCATTGGCGCCGGGGCAGCCGGCCTGGTGACCGCATATATCGCAGCAACCGTTCGAGCCAAGGTGGCTCTCATTGAAAAACATAAAATGGGCGGCGACTGTTTGAATACCGGCTGCGTGCCCAGCAAGGCGCTGATCCGATCGGCAAAGATACTTTCTTATGTGAAACGGGCCGGAGAATTCGGATTTGACGGTGGAAAGATTGATTTTGATTTTACTCGTGTGATGGAACGGGTGCATCAGGTCATTGGTAAAATTGAACCCCATGATTCCCTGGAACGGTATTCCGCCCTGGGCGTAGAATGTATTGCCGGAGAGGCAACCATTACCTCGCCATATACGGTGGCGGTCAATGGCAGGACCCTGACCACCCGGAACATCGTGATTGCTTCCGGTGCCCGCCCGTTTGTACCTCCGATCCCCGGTCTGGACAAAGTGCCGTATCTGACCTCGGATACGGTGTGGGACATCAAGGAACGTCCCGGGCGTTTGTTGGTTCTGGGTGGCGGCCCCATCGGGTGTGAGCTGACCCAGACCTTCTGCCGACTGGGATCCCTGGTTACCCAGGTGGAGATGATGCCCCAGATTATGGGGCGGGAGGATGCGGATGTTGCGATGTTGATCCGGGAAAAACTGGAAAGCGAAGGGGTTCGCGTGTTGACAGATCACCGGGCAAAAGAAGTGAAGCTTGAAAACGGCGAAAAAATTTTGGTCTGTGATCATAATGGTCAGGACGTCGACATCCATTTTGACGAGATCCTTGTGGCGGTCGGTCGCGCGGCCAACATCAGCGGATTCGGCCTGGAAGAATTGGGCATCGACTTGACACCCCGGCAAACACTCGCAGCAAATACGTTTTTACAAACCAGTATCCCCACCATTTATTGCGCCGGCGATGTCGTCGGTCCGTACCAGTTCACCCATTTGGCCGGACATCAGGCATGGTATGCCGCTGTCAATTCTCTTTTCGGAAGACTGAAATCCTTCAAGGTCGATTACGGCGTCATCCCCTGGGCCACGTATACCGATCCGGAAGTCGCCCGGGTGGGCTTGAATGAAACCGACGCGAAAGAAAACGGGATCGCTTATGAACTCACTCGCTATGGCATCGATGACCTCGACCGGGCCATCGCCGATTCCGAAGATCACGGGTTTGTGAAAGTGCTGACCAAACCCGGTACGGATAAGATTCTTGGTGTCACCATCGTGGGAGCGCACGCCGCGGATATTATAAGTGAATATGTTTTGGCCATGAGAAATGGACTGGGGCTGAATAAAATCCTGGGAACGATTCACATATACCCGACCATGGCGGAAGCCAACAAATATGCGGCCGGTGAATGGAAAAAGGCCCATGCTCCGGAAAAGATTTTGAAATGGCTTGAAAAATATCATGCCTGGGTCAGGGGCTGAATATTTTCAATAATCAATTTCTATAAGCAATAAAAAGGAAGCGATATGAAAATAACACTATATACGACAATAATTTTTTTTACAGTGGGGATGATAGCGAACACGAATTCTTTTTCCCAAGACAAATCTGAAACGGCCGAGGCTGTCTTCGCCGGTGGATGTTTCTGGTGCATGGAATCGGATTTCGAAAAGATCGATGGGGTTAAGGATGTCATTTCGGGATACATCAATGGAACGGGGGAAAACCCGACCTACCGCGATTATGCGGACAGAGGTTTCATAGAAGTGGTGCTCGTAAAATTTGATGCCGCAAAGATATCCTACAACGACCTGCTTACGTATTACTGGCGGCATGTCGATCCTACCGATGCCGGAGGTCAGTTTTGCGACAGGGGACATGCATACACGACTGGCATTTTTTATCTGAGCGATGAACAAAAAAAATCGGCAGCGAAATCAAAGGAAGCGCTTGAGAAATCCGGAGTGCTCCAAGCCCCAATTGTTACACCAATCACAGTGGCAGGAAAGTTCTACCCTGCCGAGGATTATCATCAGAATTATTACAAGAAAAACCCTTTAAAATACAAATTCTATCGTTACAGATGCGGAAGGGACAAAAGGATAGAGGAAGTATGGGTAAAAGAGGAAGGGGGGATAGACTGATTGTAAAGATAGCTGTTTTAAATAAGATCCAAGAAGACATGAAGCAACATCAGTTGTTCGGTGCAAATTTATTATATTATTGTTATCACACGAAAAAGGGCCTCGCAGATCCATGTGATATCTTGCCATTATGTTGCCGGACTTGGGAGCCTCAAGGGATTGTGGTTGGTCTTAATGAGGAGAGCTAGGATACTTACCATACTATGCAACTTGGCCAGCACCCTCGGTCATGAAAGACATCCCAGAATAGGTATTGCGTAGAGTGATACTTTAATAATTTTGTTTGCCATCAACCGTGAACATATAAAACAAAGCCGTAACGAAAAGGCTGATCCCAAAAAAAACAAATACCAGTTTGAGAACTTCAGGCCCAAACGCTCCTCCAGCATGGAACGCCTTTATCGCCCAGCCAATGCCATGAAGAAAAAAGGCGCCGCCAATCATTGTAAAAAAATTGATCCCCGTCATTGCGCTGCCCGCATTTTTCAGAGGCATGCGCTCCTTGATGTGGGCATACATGATCTGGCCTGAACCGCTGGAAAACCCGAATCCAAAAAACAATGCGAAAATAATGAATGTCCAGACACCCTTGGATAACAGGGACAATACGATCAAAATGCCCGCCATGACGGCCAACCCGGCGATGACGACATTTTTTCGCGAAAGAAGCACCCTGTCGGAAATCCACCCGCAAATCGGGCTGCCAATGATCATGCCGATACTCATGGCAAATAAAAGGTTGCCGGTCATTAATTGAGAAAACCCCAAAACGGTCATCAGAAAAGGTGCTGCCCAAAGCGCCTGTACGGATGCGTAGATTCCATAGCGAAAAAACGTGCCCATTGAGATCAGCCAGTAATCTTTTCGATAAAAAAGCTGCATGATGTCATTCGTAAACCCGGACAGGCGAGCCGATTTTTCTTTTGGATGTTTTGCCGGCTTGCCCTCGGGGCTATCTTTTGCCACTGAAAAAAACAGGATTGTGATGAGCAGGTTGCAGAGGGCAAAGAGTATAAACGTAGTTCGCCATCCAAACTGATTGGTGAACCACACCAATGGTGTCGCGGCCATGATATTTCCGGCCGTGCCAACCGATACGAATATGGCGGAAAGCGTCGCAAAATAAACCGGAGAAAACCAGGTGGTGACCAGTTTCAATGGCCCCATCAGATTACAGGACATGCCGATACCAAGGAGTATACGGCCAACGATGAGCACTTCACTGGAATTCCCATAAGCAAATACAATGGCCCCGGCGGCAGCTAATAATGAAAGTGCGGTCATGAGCAATCGAGGCCCGACCCGGTCAAGATACAATGCCACCGGTATCTGCATTGCGGCAAACGAATAAAAGAACGCCGCGGAGATGAGTCCTAATTCCTCAGGGTCGAAGTGAAGCTCGTTAACCAGATTGGGCGTGATCACAGCGATAGAAGATCGGTAAAACTGTGAAAAGACGAAAAGAAGGCAAGATATGAAATAGATGATCCAGCGGCGATATTTTATCACGGTCATTCCTCGTTAATACTATCGGACCCACTCAACGGTCAAGGCGGTTGAAGCGGCGCGGCCGTGGTCGTCCACCACGTGGACATCGAAGGTGCCGCTTCGGGCGGTCCACATCAGCGGCTGTCCGGGGGGCGATGCGCCCACGTAACGATTGTCCACGAACCAATACAGTCGCCTGACATCCCCGTCGGCGACCGCAAGGAAGGGCACCTGGCGGGCGTTGGACGATTCGCTGTTCATGGCTGCCACCAGCCCGGGTTGCGGCGAAGTAATGGCCGGCGGCAGGCCGGATGCGGCCTGCTGGTCGAGACGGCAATCTTCGTCAAAAGGCGGCGGATCTTTGAGTGCGATTCCTGCCGTGCGAAAAATGGACTGCAGGTCCGAAGGCCAGAACTCGAACACCCGCATCTCGGTTTTCTCCGGCACATGCCGGCAGGCCCGTCGGCCGGTGGCAACATCCACGGGGATGGCCCGATGAACGCTGCAGACCCGGATGGGCGACACGCCGGGGATGAACCCGCTTTTCTTCGTGCGCCGGCAGTATTTTCCGGGAAGCTCGCCGGTAAGGGCGCACACGTCCACCTGCCGTAGGTTGAGTTGTGAGAAGTTGACCTCTTCTTCAACGGTCCAGCCCCGGTCTGGCACCAGGGCGGCGAGTATCTCGAAAAGCAGGGGACCGGCGGCGCTGCGGCCCACGAAGGCCCGATTGCCCTGGCCGTCGAAGTTACCCACCCACACGGCCACCACCAGATCATCGCAGATGCCCACGGCCCAGGCATCTCGGAATCCGTGGGAGGTGCCGGTTTTCCAGGCCACCTGATTGGTGCCGGCGGCCATGGCAGCAACGCGGTGGCTTTCCGGTGGCGGATTGTCTTTGAGAATATCCATCGTCAGGAAGCAGGCCTCTGCACTCAGGATGCGTCGGGACGGCGCCAGATCCTTTCCATCGGCGAGCATGCGGATGGGGCGCAGTTCCCCGCCGTTGGCCATGGCGGCATACAGTGAAGCCAGCTCCAGCATGGTCACCTCGACCCCGCCGAGGCAAAGGGCCAGGCCGTAAAACTCGGCCGGTTTGAGATTTTCGATGCCCGCCTGCTGCAAAAAACCGTGAAAACCGGGCTCGCCCAAAAGGGCCTGGAGGCGGGTCGCCGGCAGGTTGCGGCTTAAAATCAGGGCGTCGTGGGCCGAGACCGGCCCCAGAAAACGCTGGTCGTAATTCTCGGGAGTGAATCCGCCGTAGCGCCGGGGAGCGTCCTTCATCAGGCTGGCCGGATGGATCAGGCCCTTGTCCATGGCCAGGGCGTAGACGAAAGGCTTGAGCGCCGATCCCGGCGAGCGCCGGGCCGTGGTCCCGTTGACCTGGCCGAAAATGGCGTCGTCGAAAAAGTTTGCCGACCCCACCATGGCTTTCAGCGCCATTCTGCGCCGGTCCAGCACCAGTACCGCCGCATTGTGGATGCCTTCGGACGCATGCCGGGCGATATGGGCGCGAACCAGGGCTTCAACGGTCTGCTGCCGGTGCAGATCCAGGGTCGTATGGATGATCCGGCGTTTTGTCGGCAGGGGTTCGGCATCGAGATGGTTCACGAAATGGGGCGCCTGGAAAGGCAGCCGGGACGGATGGCGGACCGACAGGGGCAGTTCGAAAAAACCGCTCAGGGAGCTGCCCCCGGGGTGGGCGCTTAACCAGCGATCCAGAAGATGGCTGCGGGCGGCCTGCAGGTTGGCAAAGCCGGCGGCGGTGGCCGGATTGCGGTGCACGGGGTTCTGGGGCACCACGGCCAGGGTCAGGGCTTCGGGAAGGCTCAACCGGTCGGCGGTCTTGTCGAAATAGATCAGGCTGGCGGCCTGGATGCCTTCGATGTTGCCGCCGTAAGGTGCCAGGTTCAGGTAGGCCTCCAGGATGCGGTCCTTGTCGTAATGGCGCGTGAGCTGCAGAGCCCGCAGGATCTGGTGCAGTTTGCCGGGCAGGCTGCCCGTGTGAAGGCGCCAGCGCAGCCGGGCCACCTGCATGGCGATGGTGGAAGCCCCCACCCGCCGGCTGCGGGCGATGTAGGTGGCCCAGAATGCCCGGACCAGGGCCAGCGCATCCACGCCGGGATGGCGGTAAAAATCCTTGTCCTCGTAAAGCAGGGTGGCCTGAATCAGGCGGGGCTCCATTTGCTCCAGGGGGCAGTGCAGTCGGTAACGGTCGTCGTCGGCCAACGTCAGGCGCAGCAGGCGGCCCTGGCTGTCGAAAAAGGCCCGGGACTGGGGGTAGGCGGCTTCCAGCTCCGGGCGGGGGCACAGCAGGTAGCCGGCGGCGGCCAGAGCGAACGCCGCCGCCAGAACAAGCAGCCCGCGCTTCATGGGGCCGGCGCCACCGTTACCCGTCCGCCGGCCGTGGCGGCCTTGAGGCTGCGGTCGTACATGGATTCGGCCGCCGCTGCGGGCAGGCTGAAGCTGCCGGCGGAAATCACCTTCACCCGATAGGTCAGATCGCGCACCGAGGTACCCACATGCCCGTAGAAGACGACCCGATCCTCGCGCACATCCACATAGTCGGCCGTCCAGCGGCCCACGGTTCGCGGCACGGAACTGCGGATCACTTCGAACCCGCCGGGCAGCAGATCGACAATGGCCACGTTCGTTACCATAGGCGATTTCAACGAGCGAATCCTCAGGTGTACGGTGACCTCCTGACCCTGGGTGAAGGTTTCTACAGCTTCGCCCGAAGCATCGGTGTACTCGCGATAAATTTCCAGTCCGCTGCGCAGGGGCTGGGTGGGCAGGCTGCGGTCGAAACCGGATTGAACGTTCAGGTAAAAGAGCGGGCCGGTCCCGTCGATGCCGATTTTGCGGGCATCGGTCCCGTAGGTCGCCGTGGGGAAGGGATCGGATCGACCGTCCAGCGCCTGTTTGGCCCCGTCGGCCGTCTCCATCTCAAAACGGACCGTTTCCGGTTGCCCGTCCGTGGATTGCAGCCGGCCATAGGCGCCCAGGGCCAGGATGGCGTAGCTGGCTCCGATGGTGTTGGTCTCGCCCTTGAAGATGGGATCGATGAATTTCAGCACCGTCTCGCCGTCGATGGCGGCGGCCCGCTTCTCGAAATGCCGGCACAGCAGATAGAGGGCCTGGGCATCCCGGGTCAGGGGCCAGTTGAAGTCGTTCAACGTCTCGAGTTTGTCCGATCCGATGCGGTATTGGCCGGCCAGACGGTCGGCTTCGGCATCCATCTTCAGCAGTTGGTAGGCGGCAGCCATGTATACGGCCGCCAGGTCCGTTTCCCAGGTGTCCGGATGGCGATGTTGCAAGGTTTCCTGGAGGTGGACCAGATAGTTGGTGGTGGTTTGGCCCAGCCGGGTGAGCAGGTAGATGGCCTGGGCCTGCACGCCGGCCTCGGTCAGGTCGCCGACATCCCGGGAGGCTGCCTCCTGCAGGTAGTCGGTTCCCCGGCGCAGCATGTCCGCCGGCACCGAATAGCCCAGCTCGCGGGATTCGATCAGAAAGTGCATCACATAGACGCTGGGGAAATCGGCCGCAACCGACCCGCCGGGCCAGAAGCAGAACCCGCCGCCGGCAAGCTGCCGTTCGCGAAGGCGGTCGATTACCGCCGCAAAACGCCGGTCGATGTCCGTCACCCGGGAACGATAACCCGGATGGCTCAGCAGGCCCACCAGGGGAAACACCTGGCTGACCACCTGTTCGGTGCAGCCGTGGGGAAAATGATCCAGGTAGGCGACAAGGGCATCCACCAGCACCAGCGGGCTGGCCGACGCCGACACGCGCTGCTCGGCCAGTTCGGGGAACAGCTGCCGCGGCAGGGTCAGCCGGACGGAACCGTCTTTCTCATGGCCGCTGACGAAGGTGGTCCCATAGGGTACGGCCGGCCGGATGCTCAAGCCCACCGTGCGCCGGCCCTCCTCGTCGCCCAATTGCGCGGAAAAGGTAAGCGTGGCCGCTCCGGGAGCTTGGCCGGCCCGGACCGTAAAGGAAGCACGGCCTTCGCCTTCCTCGTCGATGGTCAGGCGCAGGGTGTGTTCCCCGAGGATTTTCAGGTTGTCGGAAGCTTCGATACGGACATCCACCGCGGCCTGCTTGCCGCTGCCTTCCACCAGGTTGGCCACACCCACCGTGGCGACAAATTCGTCGTCGGGGGCGGTCTGGAGCAGCACGCTGGGCGAGAGCACAAAGGGGCCGCGCACCAGGGTGTCGGCCTCGGCCGTTCCAATGGCATCCTCGCCCACGGCCACGGCCATGACTTTGAGGTTGCCGGCGAAGGTGTCCGGCACGGTAAAGGATACCGTGCGCCGGTCGGGCCCTCCGTCCACGATGCCGGACCAGAAAACCGCCGGCGTGTCGGTCAGCCGCGCAAAGGGGTTCAGGTTGGCGGCCAGGGCCTTGCGCATGGCCCCCCCGCCGCTGGCCATGGCCTCCCGGATCAGATCATACTCGGGCAGGATCAGGTCCAGCATCTGCAAGGTGGTTACTTCCAGGGCCCGTTTTCTCATGAAATGGTCGATGGGCTTGGGCGTATGGTAGCCGGCCACCTGGAGGATGCCCTCGTCCACGGCGAACACCGCCACCCGCGACGGTTTTTCGGTGGTATAGCCGATAGTCATGGCTTTGCCCGGACGCACCAGTTTGTCCACCTCCAGGGAGACTTCCAGCTGACGGCGGCTGCGGTCGATGGTAAAGGGCGCCACGGCCGTGCTCAACGGGCTGGTGAAGATCTCCTTGGAGCCGGCATCGCGTACGAAGGAAACGCAGACATAGGCGTTGCCCTCCAGATCGTCGGGCACGCGGATGGATGCGAGGGTGCCGGTCGTCTCGGCGGTAAACCATTTGAAGGCGTGCACCCGGTCGCTTTCGATGGTGACCAACCCGGTGCCCGTATACGGGGCTGTGATGCTCATTTCGATGGTGTCGCCGGCCCGGTAGTCGCTGCGGTCCAGCTTGAGCTGCAGGGCGGCCTCTTTTTCCAGACGGCCGGTGAGGTTGCCGTGGCCCACCACCGTATAGGTCAGGCGGGCCAGCCGGGCGCCCGCCGGGTCATGCACCTCGATGGCGTAGTCTCCCGGCTCTTCCGTAGGCAATGGGTAGCCGGTTCCCGATTCGGCGATGGCAAAGGGCTGGCTGTCGATTTCGCGTTCCCGGTCCACGGTCTGGTATTTGAATGTGCCGTTGGGCTGTTTGACCAGGGTGGAGAGGTGCTGGATTTCCAGGCGTTTTACGGTCAGGTCGGACAGGGCCAGAGGCTTCAGCGCGGGGTCGATGGCGATCCAGTCGATGCGGCGCTGGCCGCCGGCATGGATGAAGTCCAGGTCGCCGTCGCTCTTGAATCCCACCAGGTGGGGCAGCGGAGATATCAGCACCCAGTTCTGGGCCGATACGCTGCGTCCGCCGCCGGGATCGAAGCCTTCGACATAGAAATTCAACCGATAGGTGCCTTCACGGAAGCGGTCCAGGGGAATGGTGAAACGGACCTGGCCGTCGGCATCGGTTACTGCCGGCTCCAGGGCTTCGTCGATTCGCAGGGGCCTTTGCTCGGCGTCGGCAAAGGGATCGGCGAAGCGGTAGTCGGCGAATTCGTCAAACCGGAACCGGATCGGCTGCACGCCGATGGTCGCCTGGACGCGGCGGTCGCCGGCCGGTGCGCCGAACAGGTTTTGCAGGGAGACCCGGGCCGTCAGAGACGGCGCGGCGGTCCAGCCGCGATCCGGTACGTACAGCAGGGTGCTGGCGATCTTCATGGTGTCGGGGATAAACTCCTCCACCGTGAAGTCGGTCGAACCCAGCAGGGGGCCGCGGTAGCGATTGTCGCGCACCAGATAGAGGGACACCTGGTAGCGCCCGGTGTTGGAGGTGGCGTCGGTAACGTAGTCCACCTCGAAAAATCCCTTTTCCGGCAGGGTGATCTTCTCGGTTTTCACCGTGTTGTTGCGCGGGTCCCGGATCACCGCTTCCAGGGGGATGCCGGTGACGTTGTCCAGCGGGGCGTTTTTGACAATCATGCCCAGATGGACCGTCTCTCCGGGTCGATAGATACCCCGGTCCGAGAAGAGAAAGGCCGTCAGGGCGCCCGGTTTGGCCTGGCGCCCGCGCACGCCTCCCACCTCGAAGCGGGAGAAATCGACCTGGCGCGAATGACTGCCAAAGGGGATGAAGGCAGTGTCCGTGTCCGTTTTCACCAGATAGACGCTGGGCTGCTGCTCGCCCTTGAAATCCCGGGTGACGGGGATGCGGGCAAGCCCCTCGTCCGAGGTGGTGCGGCGAAACAGCGGCAGGCCGTTTTTGCCCAGCAGTTGAACCATGGCGCCGGCCACCGGCCGGCCGGTGGCAATGGACTGGACGAAGAGTTCATGGGAGCCGTCGGCGTTGTTCTTGACCAGCAGACCCAGGTCACTGATCAGGATCAGTCGCTGATCCGCGGCTCCGTGGACCGGGCGCTTGCGCGTTTTGTCCCAGCCCTCGACATTGACGAAGAACAGGCCGTATCCGCGGTCCTCGCCACGCAAGAATTCCGACAGGTCCAGGGAAGCGTAATTGGCCTGTTTGGGATGCAGGGGCTTGAGGTCCAGGGTTTTTCGGGTGGTTTCGGCGATGTTCTCCGCATCGAAATTGTGATTGGAGAAGTAGGGGTCGCGGATGTCGCCGCCGGTCTGGGTGACCAGGTGAACGATCTGGTTGGGCAGCAGGCGCCCTACGCTGATTCTCAGGGCGCTCAGCCCGCGGGCCATCATTCCCAGCCGCCGCTGGCCGGACAGGGCCAGCATCGATCCGTCGCCGGTCATTTGAACCTGCCGGGGGTAGGTCGGTGTGGCCATCACGTTGTCGTAAAAGGAATTCTGAACGAAATCGTTGACCGAGGTGAGCCCAGGTTCGATGCGCAGGTACAGGTAGCGGCCTTCCGGCACATCGAGGACGAAATGGTAGGCGGCCGAGGCCGGGCGCGCGTTGGGCAGGGCCTTTACGTCCAGCCTCTGGGAAGCGGCCAGGACCTGATTGCTGACTTCCCGGGGGCTTTTCCAGTAGCGGTTTTTGCGTTTGCTGTTGAATTCCGGGAGAAGGTAAAATTGAAGTTTTTCCTCCAGTTCCCGGGCGTCGATTTCATCGGTAAAGGCCAGGGTGAGCACCTGTTCGGGCTCCTGGCGGTCGTTGACCACGATGCGCAAATCGGTCTGGTCGACCTTTAGAAAACTGGTGCGGTCGGGAATGAGTACCGTGTCGGTCAGGTCCTCGGCAGTGGGCTGGCCGCCGCTGACCGGCATGACCCCCTTAGCTACGGTCAACCGCATGGTGTTGGGATTCGGTGGCAGGCGGATCGGCTCGGAGGAGAGGTAGGCCTGGTGGCGGTGCTCGTCGTATCGCACCGTCATCTTCCTGGCCACCGGGGGCGTCTGGATGGATTCGTCCGAGGGCCGCATGGCCATGGTCAGATGGCTTTCCAGGCTGGACGGGTCCACGGGATGAGAAAACCCCACCGTGGCCACCACCCGGCGCACGGAGCTGTCCGTGGGATCCTGGTAGAACTCCAAAGATTCGATGGCCGCCTCGAAAGCCGGCGTCTCGAATTCGGCCGAATCCGATTTCAGCCGGGTTTCAGGCGAGAAAATCGCCGGCGGAAAGGACACCGTAAAGCGGGTGCCGGCCGGCCAGGGGCGCTCCGGTTCGAAAATCAGGGTCCGGTCGTCGGCCCACTGCCAGCGGCCCGGCAGGGTCGGAGCCATGCCGATGTTGTCCAGCGGTTTGTCGATCAGGTCGATGCGCGCCACGCTGGGATCGCCTTTCGGCAATGGCCGGTCGGGGTCGAGATCGTCGAAGGCATAGGCGAAGACGATTTCCAGGCGATCCGGCGCGGGGTCATCGACATCGGCCGGCGGTCCCGGGGGGGTGATCTGCGCCGCCACCCGGATGGGGGCCGGTTGGCCCAGATAATAACCCGCGGCCGCACCGGCCGCCAGGAGCAGGAAACCGATGGCCCAGAAAGCGATGGGCTTGCGTTTCCTGAAATCGTTGATGGCACGTATCCACGGCGGCGGGGTGTACGCGATGCGTCCCAGCAGCAGGCCGAACCGTTTCGAAAAGGCGTTCATGGTTTTATCCCCGATGCAGCGCGCCTTGCGGCGCGGTTGTTTGGGTCGATGGCAGCGGCGGGGCGGCTTGGATGCCGTCCGCGCCCGAGGGCTCAATTATCGATCACTATGACACAGGGGATACCGGTGAAACAAGGGGTTTGACTTTGAAGAAAAAAAGCCCCGCCAAAGCGAGGCTTTTCTCTTCGAATTTGTCGTTTTCATTTCTGGATGACCACTGTCAATACATCATGCCGCCGACATACACCCCCGCACCCACAAAAACATCCTGACCGGGAACCCGGTAGATATAGCTCAGCTTTTTGGACGGCGTTGTTTTCCCGGGCTTGGGCCACATGTACTCGACCCATCCATGCCCCACCTTGCGGGCGAGGTTGACAAAATGCACGAACAGGGCCTTATCGGTCGGATCGGTCATCAGCAGGACATGCTCCTGTTTGGTGAGTTCCGGCCGGAAAGGATGGGCCAGCATTTTCCCATCCAGGTTCATCAAGAACACATAGGAATCCTTCCATACGAAGGCCCCCTTAGGATCGGATATTTCCTTGATTGCGGCATCCAATCCTTTGGAATTGATCAGGGCCGCCGCTTCATGGCATTTGACCACGCATTCTTCCTTGGTCGCCCATTCTTCCGCGCCTGCGTTGCCGGACAGAAAACCGACAATCAGGCAAATCGCAACGATAGAAATTTTCTTCATCGCATTCCCCTCCGCAATGGTTCGGGTTTATTCAGTGCCCATCCAGAAATGGCCAATTCGCCCGATATCTTTGTTGCGCGAAAAATTTTATCCTCGGAATATCGACCATATACCTCCGGTAAAATTTTTCGTGCGCCTCGATCTCGACCGAATTTTCCTATTTCTGGATGGGCACTATTTAGCATTAAAACGCATCCGTATTTACGCGTTTACTTTTTAGGCTTGATCCAGGGATCGCCCACGGGGAGTACATCCCTTCCGAAAACCTGGGCATAAATCACATGAGCCATCATGTAGAGGGCCGATGCGGCGCACAGCATCAATTCGTACCCGGCGACTTTCGTTAAGGCGGGATAACCGAAATGGGCCAGGTCCAGCAGGATGAAGCCGATCAGCAGCAGGGTAAATGTCGTTGCCATGGCGCCGTGGATCCGCATGGCGGGTATCCACAAAATAGCCGTGTAAATCGTCCAGGCCACCAGAAACCACCCGACATCCGTGGTGCTGGCGTGATAGATGTTGAAGTGGTTGAGCATGAAAATAACGCCCAGCGAGATCCAGAACGCACCATAGGATACGAAGGCGCTATACCCGAAGTTGTTCCCGCATTTGAATTCCTGATATCCGGCGATCAATTGGGCCAGTCCCCCGAAGACAAAACCCATGGAGACGATGGGGCCGACCCCGCACCATCCCACGTTGTGGAACTGTAACAACATTGTCGTAATGCCGAAACCCGCCAGACCGACCACCCCCGGATTGCCAACCGGCGTTTCGTTTGCCATGATTTACTCTCCTTCCGCTATAAATTTTAATTGAATTTAACCGCTTTCAATGATCGCCGAATCGCTCAACGATGCCGGCCGATCAGGAACGAAATGTCGTGAAGGGTACGCAATCTCTACAAGCGGATAACGGGGCAGCAGGCGATGTCAGTCGGCGTGTGTCGCAGGCGTCGCAAGAGGCGCCAGATGGAGAGGTAAAGAACGGCTGTCGGGTACCATTCTTTACATAAATAGTATGGATTTGCTTCGATGGTCAAGGGGAGAAGATCGGGCAAAAGAACCCATCAGTATTTTTTGTAAATGGCCTCCAGGGTTCCGTCCGCCCTGAGATCCTCGAATGCTTCTTTCAGGCGGTTTACATAATCATTCGAACTGCCCTTGCCGAAGGCCATGTAGGCTTCATCTTCGAACAACTGTAAAACCTTTTCCGATTCATGGATCGGATACCCCAGCTGTTTGGTCTCATAACTGAGGACGAGCGGATTGTCGGCCGCCAGATCGATTCTTTCCCTGAAAAGCAGTTCCGCGATTTTGCGATTCGAACCCAGCACAACAAGCTGTTTCCCATCTTCAAAGCCACGGGAAAGCAGGTGTTGATGCATCGCCGCCCCACGAAGGACGCCAATGGTATATTTTTTTGCATCCCCAAGGGAAGTGAGGACGATGTCTTTGCGTTTTTTCAATCTAAACAGACAAATTTCAGCGTTGAACACCGGAGCCACCCACACAAAATTCGTTTCCCTTTCAGGCGTTCGAATCAGTGGGTAAATCAGGATGTTTTTTTCATCTCCGGCGGTTATGATCGCCCTTTTCCAGGGGTAGTGATTGATATCCGCGCTTATTTCCGCTTTCTTCAGAACCGCTCTGACGATTTTCGTAGCCAAACCGGTGATGTTGCCATTTTCTTCGTAGGAATACGGCGCCCACGTGGTCGTCAGGACCGTGAGTTCCTGGGCTTCTGCCAGATAGGTCATTCCAAATATGCAGACGATGATTCCGAGTAAAAATTTCATAAGAATTGCGTAGTGCCTTTTTGGGTCCGTTTCGTATTTGATCGCCATTATCTGTCGTTGCTGAAACTAACAGAACTTAGCACAGAATATCGAATAATCAATATCTGAAAGAAAGGAGCAGCACTGACGGAAAGTGCTTCCATGGGAAACGGGACCGGATCGGTTTTACAGCCACCGTTTTTTCCGGAAAAAGAAGATCATGCCGCCAACGAGGGCGACCACCACGACCCAGAACAGCGGATATCCCCAGCGCCAGTCCAGTTCGGGCATGTGCGTAAAATTCATGCCGTAGATGCCGGCGATGAAAGTAACCGGAATGAAGATGGTGGCGATGACGGTCAGCACCTTCATCACTTCGTTCATGCGGTTGCTGATGATGGAAAGGTACAGGTCCTGCAGGCCGGAGAGGATATCCCGGAACGATTCGATGGTATCGATGGTCTGGATGGTGTGGTCGTATACGTCGCGGATGAACAGGCGCGTGGCATCGCTGAAAAAAGGCGACTCCTCCTTGAGCAGCAGGGAGATGATGTCGCGCAGCGGCCAAACCTGTTTTCTCAGGTAGATCAGCTCCCTTCGGACCGCGTGGATTTCATCGAGCAGGCTGGCGTCGGGGTGATCGTCGATGCTTTCTTCCATCTGCTCCAGCCGCCGGCCCACATGGTCGAGGATGACGAAATAGTGGTCCACGATGGCGTCGATCAGCGCATAGGCAAGGTAATCGCAGCCGTAGCCGCGAATCCGGCCTTTGCCCTTGCGGATGCGGTCGCGAACCGGATCGAATACATCGCCGGGGGCCTCTTGAAAAGAGATCAGGATATTCTCCCCGAGGATCAGGCTGATCTGCTCGGAAGCGATTGACTCCTCGTCGGTGTTGTAGTGCAGCATTTTCAGCACCACAAACATGTAGTCATCGAACACTTCGGACTTGGGACGCAGGGTGGTGTTGAGCACATCTTCCAGGGTCAGCGGATGAATGCCCTGCCGCCTGCCGATGTTCTCCATCAAGGCTACGTCATGGGTGCCATCGACATTGATCCAGGTGGCGGCGCCTTTTTCGACCAAGTCCAGCCCTTCTTCGATCTCGTCGATAGGGCGCTCAATCAGGCTGGCGGCCGTGTAGCGCATCACGGACAGGCGGACCTTGTCGAGCTTCCGCTCGCCCACGTGGACCAGGGTTCCGGGAGAACTGCCGACTTTTTTCAAGGCTCTGTGGGGGAAACGGGACATGGAACCTCCTTTATGCGAATTCGGCCTGCGGCGGATCGGGACGGGTAAAGCCTACCGCAATGAATTCATTTTGTAAATTTGGTTGTCAGCCTCAGGTCGCCGACCGCCTTGACGGAGAGGTTTGCCAGTTTGTAAAAGGGATTGACACCGAAGTTGGCGAAGACGCCTTCCTGGCTGTCCAATACCTTAAAATATAATGGAATATTAACTGTTTTATCTGGCGCCTGTTTTGCTTTTCCTATCGTGGAACCGATCAACGTTTTTGCGAGTCAAAGGAGGAGTCCATGAAAAGCAATGTCGGCAGGACGGAACGAATTGTCCGCATCATCGCCGGCCTGGTGTTTTTCGTACTGGGAGCCGGGTACTGGTGGGGCTTTTATTGGATTGCGGCCGTTGTCTTTTTTACCGGCCTGATCTCCTGGTGCCCGATCTGGTCTGTCCTGAAAATTTCCAGCTGCAAAGATACGGAGGAGGAAGAAATTCCCGTCAATTCCGTGAGCACCGACAAGGACAAGCGCATCCGCGAACGGCGATTCAAATAACGCTGGCATCGGTTGCCGGTTGTTTCCGCTTTACAGCCAAGCCTGACTGCCCTTAAACTTGTATTATGCAGGAAAGACGAACCCGCCGTAAAGGCGCCGGACGCCGTCAGCCCCCCGATCCGAACCCATTTATTGAGGAGGTGCCATCATGGAAAAAAAAGTGCTGGTCGCCGTGGACGATTCGCGGCATTCGGAAAGTGCGATTCGTTATGCAGCCGGCCTGCATGAAACGGTGTCGCCGATCAAGTACGTCCTTTTTCATGTGGAGCCCACCATTTCCCAGTACCTGCTGGACGAGGCCAGGACCAAGCCCAGTGCCCGCCGCGAACTGGACCGGCTGATGAAAAAAAGCCATGAGGCGGCCCGGGCGCTGCTGGAAAAGGACCGATCCCTGATGATTTCCCTGGGGGTTGCCGAAGCGGATGTGCAGTCCGTTTCGCTGCCCCGAAAATTCGGCGTGGCCAAAGACATCCTGGAGTACGGCACGGCCCTGCTTTACGACGCCATCATCGTCGGGCGGCGGGGGATTTCCGGTCTGGCGGAAACCTTTGTCGGCAGCGTCAGCACCAATATCGTAGACAATTCCCAACTGCTTCCCATCTGGCTGGTGGACGAAAAGGGGCCCTCGCGTTCGGTCATGGCCGCCGTCGATGGATCGGCAAGTTCGCTGCGGGCGGTGGATCATCTGGCCTTTATCTTCAGCGGCAACCCGGACGTTGCCATCTCCTTTTTCCACATCGCTCCCCGGCTGGCCGACTTCTGCCCCATCGATTTTTCGGAAACCGAAACCTCTTCGCTCGAAGCTGTCATCCAGGAGGGGGATAAAGCGTGCATCGACCGGTTTTATGCCCATGCCCTGAAAAAACTCAAGGAGGCCGGGATCGAAGAAAGCCAGGTTCACATCGATTCCCGGCAGGGGGGCTTCAAAGTAGGAAAAGCCGTACTGGATGCCTTTCGCAAAGGGAAATTCGGCACCCTGGTCGTCGGAAGACGGGGAATGGATAAGAAGTTTTTTACCGGCAGCGTCAGCCGTTATCTGGTGAACCGTTTTTCCAACGGATCGCTCTGGGTCGTTCCCTGAGCCGATTCTTGGCCAAATCCGATTTATTGGGACAGGAAGAGGGGGCGGTCGGCCGACTTGATGGCTTCCAGAACCGTGTCGCCGAGCAGTTGTTTCCTCAAGGTTTTATGGACACTGTTGCCCATCACGATCAGATCGGCATCGATTTGTTGGGCAAAGGGCAAAAGATCTTTACGCGCCTGACCATCGACCTGATCGGTATGCACCTCGAAGCCGTGGGCCATGCAAAAATCGGCGGCATCCTTGAGCAGGTGGGGCTCCGGCTCGGTACTTTCCCTGAAGTGCACCAGGTGCAGGGTGACGTCCGGCCAGGGTTTCAGGTGCAGGAAGTGACGGATGGCTTTGGCCGATTCCATTGAGCCGCTGTAGGCCACCAGGGCTTTTTTAACGGGTCGGTAGGTTTCGGCCACGGCCAGAATCGGCCGCACCCCCTGGGAGATCAGTTTGACGATGGCCTTGTCCGGGTCGCTGGTAAACCCGTAATCGAATATGCTGCGCAGTCCGAATATGGTCAGGTCGTTGTAGCGCGCTTCGGCGATCATGGCGGTAAACGGGTCCTTCTGTTCGTATGCGATGCGCCGGCAGACCACTTTCTGATTTCCGCAGTGCTCTTTGAATGCGGCAACGGCCGCTTCGATGCCCTCGCGGGTGACCTGGAACTGCCTTTCGCGCATCCGTTTGGCATAGAAGCCGGCGCCGGCCGGTACCGGACCGACTTTGCCCATTTTGCTGAGATCCACGATGGTCACACCGGTGGTCTGGGCCTGGTGCAGGCGCGCCAGTTCCGTTGCGCACCGTGTGCTCACCTTCGAGAAAGGAGTCCCGCCGAGTCCAACCAGGATTCTTCTGATCATGGTTTTTACCTCCTTGAGCGGCGCGGTGCCGCTTGAGTCCGCCATTTTGGTTGGGCGCGGGCGCAGGTTGTTCAAAGGCCCGGCATGGATACGGAATGGACGAATATCAAGCCTTGTTCGAAAGGCTTTTTACCCGGTCGTCGAAAATGCGATTTTCTAAAGAACCACAGGATTGGGCAGGATTTGCCAGCATCAAGACGTGTCGCTCAACGTGTGCAGACCGGTTGCCGAGAAGAGTCGTCGGCGCTGTGTTCAGTAAAATAAATATTGGGGCCTTCCGGGTTTGATGTCAAGAGGTAGGGCCTTCGGTGCTGCCGGGAAGTCATGCCGAAGTGGCAAGGCAAAAACGAATCGGCCCCTTGCCTGAAGGATACGACAGCAGGATTTCATCGGATAGCCGGCTTTCCAAGCAAGGTTGCGATCAGTTTCACTGTAAGCGTTCACAGGGTACCGCATCTGCTTTGTTCCCGGGCACTTGAAGGTTGACCAAACCGTCGGCGTGCCCGGCGCCTCACATCTGCGGCACCCTGTAAACGCTTACTGGTCAGGAAGTTGCAGCACATTAGGCATTTCAACCCCGTGAACGCGTATGTTTCACTTCGACTCTTCTTTCTCTCCCTGCGGGACGTCACAATTGGCGGAGAGGTCGATTCGCAGTTTGCGCCGCAAGATATAGTAGGCACCCGCAATGGCCAGAATCATTGCGGCGATACCGATCAGTACGGTGGTGTCATATTCTTTGAGATCTAATATGATCACTTTGCGGGCGATGGCAATCAGGGCGACTTCAAGAACGACCTCGGAGTGCACGACTTTGTCCTGTAGATAGGCCTTGATGGTTTCCAGCAGTTCAACGCCGATGAGAATCAGCAGAAAAAATCCGAACAGTTCGAGCAGTTCATCGATTTCGAAGAAGAAAATCGGAGGGCTGACAATATCTTTTACAAGAAGATAGCCCAGTTCGATAGTGGAGATCAAAATAATGACCGCCATCATCAAAATAAGCGCCCGAATGATCGTGTGCTCGAAGGTCCTCAACCATCTGGTCATCATCACGCTCCTTGGGGTTAGGAATGGGATGAAAGCAGCCCGGCGGACTGTCGTCAGATGGCATCGTAACCATCGAAATTCGTGGTGTCAATCATAGAGCGCCGCCAGGCGGCTCTGATACTGCCCCATCACGCTGCGGCGTTTCAGTTTCATGGTCTGGGTGAGGGTGCCGTTTTCCAGTGAGAAGTTCTCCGACACCCATAAGAACTTCTTGGGAATTTCATATCTGCCGAATTTGCCTTTCAGAAACGCGGCGATTTCCTCCCCGATCATCTTTTGGATGCCATCGTTGGCCACCAATCGCTGCGGATCTTCGGAAAGCCCGTTCTCCCGGGCATATTTTCCCAGGACCTCGAAATCGGGTACGATGATGCAGACGTTGTAGGGTCGCCCTTCGCCGTAGATCATGGCATTTTCCACCCAGGGAAGCAGTCGGATCTCTTCTTCGATGGCCGCGGGGAATACATATTTGCCGTTTTCAAGCTTGTACTGCTCCTTGATGCGGCCGGTGATGAACAGGTATCCGTCCTCATCCAGCCGGCCCCGGTCGCCGGTGTGAAAGCCCCCGTCGGTGGTCATCACCTGGCGGGTGGCGTCGGGCTTGTTGTGGTAGCCCTGCATGACATTGGGGCCGTAGACAATGATTTCGCCATCGTCGGCGTTTTCTTCCAGAAACAGCCTGTCGATTTCCACCCGGACCTGGTCCAAAGGGCGTCCTACGCTGCCCGGCCGGTGGGCTGACGGGCAATTCATGGTTACGGCGGGGGTGGTTTCGGTCAGGCCGTAGCAGTCGTACACCGGAATGCCGATGTTTGCGAAGAAATGGCCGATCTCCACATTCATGGTGGCACTGCCGGTGATGGCGTATTTCAACCTGCCGCCGAAGCGGGCCCGGATCTTACTGAAGACGATTTTATCGGCCAGCTTGAACTTCAGGTCGGTCAGGAAACTGGATTGCCCTTTCTCCGCCAGTTCTCTTCGCCTGCGGGCGCTTTCCACGCCCATGACAAACAGCTTTTTGGCCAGCCCGCCGGTTGCGTCCATTTTGGCCCAGAGGCCATCGTAGATTTTATTGAAGACCCGGGGGACGGCAATCATCACGGTCGGCCGCACCTTGCCCATGTCCTCGGCCAGGGTGGTCACGTCGCCCATGAAGCCCATGGAGCCGCCCAGGTGGATCAGATTGTACAACTCCCCGGTCTGGCCGAAGGAGTGGGCCCAGGGCAAAATGCAGAGGCTTCGGCTGTGGGGGCCCAAATCCGGGTAAAGGGCCCCGCCGGCTATAAAATTGGTGGTGAAGTTCCCGTGGGAGAGCAGCACGCCCTTGGGGTCGCCGGTGGTGCCGGAGGTGTAGATCAGCACCGCGATGTCATTAGGGGAGGGATGGATGGCGGCTGTCGGATGGGCCTCGCCGACGCGTTCGAGTTCCGGCATGCTGTTCTCTTCCCGTCCCTCGATGAGCAGCACCTTCTCCAGGCTGGGCGTTTCCTCCATGAACCCGCTGACCTGCTCGCAAATTTCCGGGGTGGCCACGAAGAGAACCCGCACGTTGGCATCCTTGATGATGTATTTCCACACTTTGGGAAGCTCTTTTTCATACATGGGGATGTAGCGCGCGCCCAACCCATAGGCGGCAAAGGCGCAGATGGCCCATTCGGTGCGGTTGTTGGCGATGATGCCCACGGCGTCGTTTTTACCGATGCCCAGGCGGGCCAGACCGCCCCGGAGATTGTCCACCCGTCGTCCCACTTCGCTGTAAGTGACCCACTCGTATTGGCCGTGGGCGTTCTTGGTGCCGAAGAGCGGATTGTCGCCAAACTTTTTTACACTGTCTTCGATCAGGGATACCAGGTTGTCGGGATGGTCGTATCGATAGGCCATGGGCTCCTCACTATAAAATGTTGGGTGCATGGCCATTTATCGATTTTAAGAAAAGAGCACCAGAATTTTTGCAACCCTTTTTTCGACCATTTTTTGAGACAACACTCCCCTGTGCCGATTTTAACCGGTTTTTTAAGAACCAAGAACCGGGATGACGATTTTTCAGTTGACTTCTCCAGTTCAGCAAAACAGGTGGTTAACCCCGCCCACGGATGTCCGATTGTGGCAAACTGGTATGACGAGATCTCCATTATTTCTGGGATCAGAGCACCTTGGAGCCATTAATTTTCGGACGGAACGGGTAAGCACTCTTTTCTGAGCCGTCAGACGATTTCTTGGAACATGAATCACCTGCGGCAAGTTGTGAAAGCCATCCCGCTGCCAAAGCTGAGACATCATCTTGCTTTGCCATCATCTCCAGCACCCGTCCGTGATTAGATTTTTAACTTTATCCCATAGATCTCCTGAACGATATATCGCCATTGCCCCAACGGTTGGTCCTTGGCAAAGGCCACCTTGAGTGCGTTGGCCTTGCTCCATTTGTCCCGCACGTAGGGCCACATTGCCAGGTAATAATCAGCACGCCGATCAGGTTTGATTTGAGTACTTCTCATTTCAGGCGGTAAGTAAACTTGGGATGTCCGCATCATGCACATGGTGATACGTACAAAGCGACGGGCTATCCCGAAGTCAGCATGCTGGCCGTCAGCTTCACGGCGACTGAAGTCGTCCTGCAAATCTTTGGGGCCATAACGACCAATATGGAATGCGGACTGCACGACGAAGTCTTTCAGAATATGGTTGCTTCGTTTACTGACATGGCCCGTTTTCGAAGGCCCCTGCTTGCCACCAGTTTGTTTCACTTTGGGTACGATGCCGGCATATGATGCCAGTTGATCCGTTGATCGTTGTGCCAAAGGATCGCCGATCTCGCCGGTAACACCAGCAGCCAGAACAATGCCGATACCTTTGATACTGGTTATAAAGGCACCCTGGGTCTTGGCCAACAGTTGGGCCATTTCATTCGCCAGTTGCTGAGCTCCCTCAAACAGACAGCGGTAATGATTTACGTGGCTGGTCAAGGAGATTTGAAGTGTGGTGGTATATTCGTCTGGCGTGGTAAGTACCTGAGATGCGTATTCCTGAAGTTTGGCTGCTACCGCTTCAGCTTTTTTTGTTCCCCGCTTTTCCAAGTTTCGGATCAATGCCCCCCGTTGGCGGCGACGGATCTGCGGTGCGCTGAAACGCTCCTGCATCAGGTATAGCGAGCTGTTTGAAAAAGGAAGGACCCCACTTTTTCTTTCATTCAGAAAACCGGGAAAGAGTCGGTCGACAATCGTATGGATCCTGTTACGGACTTCGGTTTTCATCTTGACCAGCTTCTTTCGGTGGCGAACTAGGGTTCGTAGATTGCGATACACGCCAGTCTGTGCCGGGCAACAATTGGCCCGGCGGTTGAGCAGCATGGTGGCAATGCCCATCAGGTCCAGCCGATCCGTGCTGGCCTGTAAATTCTCACGCTGCTTCTTTGCATCATGGGCATTCACGTTGGCAACCAGCCACCCTTTTGCCCGAATTGTGTTGGCGAAATTCTCAGCATACGAGTTGACATCTTCGCCACCGAAAAAGACATGGTCAGACTGAATATGGCGATTACGGCAAGAACGGTTTACCTGGTCGAGAAGGTACTTCACGCCGTCAGGGGAATTCTTAACCGAAAAAGGTTTGCGGAGGACCTCGCCGTTTCCATTACAGAACATAACCAGATGATCCTTTTTGGCGTAATCGATGGGCACACACATCAGCTTTGATGCATTGCCTGCATTTTCGAATAGCGCCAGCAGTTCTTGACTTCGATCCGAATAGATGCTTGTCTTTTTCATGGTGAGGCTCCTTTCGTGTATGTGTTTCAGCTGTCTGGCGACAGACTGATAAACCACCTTACCACCGGATCACTCCGGATGGCTCTTTACACAAGGGAGCTTCACTTCTTTACTTTTAAAAATGGACAATGGTAGGGAACAAAATTTTCAACGGCGGCCCGAGTTACAGAGCAGCCCAGGCTCCCCGAGCTTTACCCTGCGGGCTCGCTCGCCTGCCCTCCATCTGTCACTCGGAAACGTACCAGTTGTCAACGGTAACATCGTTGCCAACATCAGGGAACAACTTGGAAACAGGGGGGAATCGAGTCGATTATTGCTGGCTTTTTAACCTTCCCACCAACGGGCCGTCTTCCCGCCATACCCAGCAGGTGTCTTTCAGCTTGTTCAGCATTCCGGCATAGATTTCCGGATCGACGGGCTGTCTGATCGTGGCGCTCCAGGCGCCCTGAAAGGCTGCGGGTGCCATGGCGGTCACCAGGGTTAACAAGTGTGTGCAGGCCTTTTTTCGATCAACCCGTTTTCTGACTTTGGCGATAAATCCGGCGGCGATGCACAACCCCTTGAGCGGCTCCAGGCATTCGCGGATTTCACGGCAGGACTCATGGGGCACCGAGGGCATTTCCACTTCGATGTCTAAAATGGTGAGTTCGGGCAGGCGAAGCTCCATGCGGACAATCATGTGATGTACGGTAAAAGGGGGGCGGATTTCTCCTGTAAACATGTGTGAATCGCAAAACCGATCGTCCTTGAGTGTCCCCTCGACGATGATCGTATCCGATTGGCCTTCATAAATGGCGGTATTGATCCTGCGATTGTGGATTTTCTGCTGTTTGGCCCTGTCCAAATGAATCATCGGCGCTCGAACTCCTCATCAGTATGATCTTCCGTTAAAGAACGAGAAACGTCAGCCAGAGGACGATTGTGGGAAATGCGGCGGCCAGGAAGATGCCCCCCGGTGAAACCTCCTCGTCGAAGTAGGACTTCAGGATGCTCAGTCCGGCGGGGTTGGGGGCGTTGGCGATGATGGTCAGCCCGCCGCCGGCCACGGCCCCGGCAACCACGGCGTATTTCATGGCATCCGAGAAGTTGGGCACCAGGGTGCTCAAAAAAGTGATGGCCGCGTTGTCATTGAATGCCGTGAGAATGGTGGCGCCCAGCATCAGGGGGATTTCGGTGAGGTTCCCCAGCACCGGCTCGATCCACCAACCCTGGAGGCCGCCGTGAATTACCAGCCCACCGAGAAAAAAGCCGACCAGCAGGGCAGGCTTCAGGTTCAGCCGGTTCTGGTAGGGCGCGGTGACCTGGGCGAACCCCAGGTAAAAGAGCATCCCCGGAATGAAGAAGGGGGGATAGTGGGCGTTGACGATGGTCCAGCCCATGAAGGCGATGTGCACCAGGGTTACCCACCACGGCACGGGATCATCGCGATGGTCCCAATCCGGATCCAGAAATTCGGGGCGGTCCTCCGGCGGCAGCAGGCCGGGCAGATCCTGGCGCATGCGCCGCAGTTGAATTTCCCGGTTGCGTTCTTTAAAGGCCTGATGGGCCATTTCGCGGTCGACGCCTTTGGCGACCATCTCCGTTATGACCCGTTCCTCCATGCGTTGGCTGAGTTCCTGGCGGGCCTTTTTCAGCTCTGTGGAAAAGGTTTCGAAAAAGTGAAAGCGGTCGCCGAGCCGGCTGGCACATTCATCCACCATGGCTTCTACATCCGCCCGCTTCAGGTAGCGCCGCTGGATTTCATCTTTGAGAATTTGCATGGCGAAGGTTTCCTGGAGCCGGTTCAACTCGGCGCGGAAGACAATAAAATAGGCCAGGTTGGCCGCGAGGATACCCAAAACAGCCTTCCAACCGAAATGGGTCAACATGAAAGCGGTGTCCCACTGCCAGGGTGCTGCCACCATGAGTACCGGTGGCGCGGCATAGCTGGTCAGGGTTCCGCCCACGGAGATATTGACGAACAGCAGCCCCAGGGTGGCGTATTTGAATTTGCGCGAAGGCGCGAGGCTGTAAAATTTATCGGCCAGCAGCAGGGCTGCGATGGTCATGGCAGCCGGTTCGGTGATGAACGATCCCAGTATGGGCGCAATGGTCAGGATGGCCCACCACCAGGCGGTGATTGTGCCTCCCAGCAGGTTGGCGATTCTCCACATGGCCTGTTCGGCCACGATCAGAATGGGGCGGGTGGCCGCCAGGGTCATGATCACCACCACAAACATGGGTTCCGTGAAGTTGACACGATAGAGGATATAGCCTTTGGCGGTGGTCCAGTCGAAAAAAAAGGCGATGGCGGCTACCAGCACCGCCGCCCAGATCCCGAAAACGGCTTCGACTTCTCCCAGAAAATGAAAGATTTCAGCTCCATGATGGACCGACCCCCGGGGGGCGGAACCATTTTTTATTTTTTCCTCATGGTCGTGGGCCCAGCGATGGGCGACGACCATGAACCGTCCGGTGAGAAACGTGTGGACGATGGCGCACAAAAAAATCAGGGAGGCCACCAGATTGAAAGGCTGCTGCTGAATGCGGCTGCCAAGTATCGCGAAAATGCTGTCCAATTCCTGATCCTTGTACCCCTCCAGACTTGGTGGAAAATCCGGTGCATCGGCCGGGGGTCCACCGGCGGCTGCGACGAAGCCGGAAAGGGTGAGAATCAGCAGAATCACGGCAACCGGACGAAGCTGCATTCTTTTGCATCGCTCCTTATTTGATGGTGTTTTCGGTATGGCCAACGATTACAGGTGACTGCCAGAAGATTGCTGGAGGCCTGTCGATAGCGATTTTACATGAACGTCTGGATATTTTTCAGGCGGCTGGCCATGTCCTGAAGCCGGCCGGACAATACCCGAATAAAGCTCTTGATGTCCGGGGTGTGCTCGCCGTCGAAAGTCATGGCGACGCCGGCGAATTTGAAAAGCACGGGAACGCCGCGTACATCGATGGGAGCGCTTTGGAGGGCGTGCATCACCCGGGTGAGCGCTTTTTTGGATGCTTCGCGATCGATCAGGGGCAAAAGCCCCACGATGGTGTTTTTGCCCAGCTGACCGACGATATCGACTTCACGAAAGGTTTCGGCCAACATGGCCAGCACGGATTCGATGATAATTTCGTTGTCGATCTTCACGCCGGCCGGCACTTTGGCCTGGGGCTTGATATGCACCATGGAAAAAGCCAGAACGGAAAAGCCGTAATTGTAGCGGTTGGCGCGGGCGATCTCTTTTTCCAGGATGAAAGCCATGGCCGACGCCTTGATGACGCCGGTGGGCATGACCCGGTTGGCCTCTCTTTCCTTGATCAGCCGTTTCTGTTCGGAAATCTCGGCCTGGATTTTCTTGTAGTCGTTTTCATCGATTTCTCCGGCCTCCACCTTCCTGCGGACGATTTTGAGAATTTGGCCCAGCTCGTCATGTTCGCTGACGCTTTGCTCCAGGGTTTCTATGACGCTGAGAGCTTTGCGGGGCGCCGCTTCCGACACCCCTTCCCCGGCCGCGGCGCCCTTGGTTTTGATCCACTCGGCACGCATCTGGGCCATAACCGATTCCATGCGGGAGTTGAGGCGCTCTTCCAGTTTGGCGATGACCTCACCGCCCTTGTCCATTTTTCCCAGTTGCCGGACAATATTGGACTCGACACTGCTCATCACCTTTTTCAGATGCTCCGGATCGTCCTTGTCCGCCTGCTCCAGGGCCATCTGCCCCCCCACCTTTTCCACATAACCGGCCAGGATATCGGCCAGGGCATCCTCGTCTCCGGTGCCCTTGCGGATTTCCGAGGCAAGGTAGATCAACTGGGCCGCCTGCTCCGGATTGTTTTTAAACTCGGCGATCAACTGTTCGCCGTCCACGCCGATTTCCTCGCCGCTCTCCTGAAGAATGCTTGCCAATCCCTCGCTTTGCAGTTCTTTGCTCAGTTCCTGCACCAGTTCCAGGTACTGAGTATGGCTCATGCCCTCTTCGATCAAAACGTTTTTGATTTTGGGAAGCAGGCGTTTGAGTTCCCCGGCTTCGGGCACCAGCCGCCTGAGAATTTGGGCCATGCGGGCCGGCGTGATCTGGCCCTTCTGGTATTCGTCTCGGATCAGCTGCAGCAGTACCCGGTCGGTGAGTTCGTTGGCATTTTCTAAAATGGCCGCTTCGTTTTCATAGGCCACACCCAGCGCTTTCTGGGCTTCGATGCCTTCCAGCAACTGCTTTTTCATGTCGAAGACGGCAGCGGCCAGGTCGGCTATGGCAACGGACCCTTTGCCCTCGATGTGCTTTTCCACTTCCAGGCGCATCACTTCCAGTTGCTGGAACAAAAGACCGCCGGGTTGGCCGCCGCCTCCACCCGCTCCCGTGCCGCCCGCGGGACCGCCGGCGCTACCGCTGCCGCCGTCACCGGCACCCGGCCCGCCGCCGGTGCCTTCACCCGATCCCGTTCCTTCTCCAGCACCTGACCCTTCGCCGGACCCAACACCCCCGCCACCACCGGTACCCCCGCCACCACCAGGGCCCCCGCCTCCACCAGGGCCACCGCCTCCACCAGGGCCGCCGCCCTCTCCAGGTCCCATTCCTGGCCCACCGCCGGGACCGGCTCCCGGACCTGCTCCCCCACCGGGGCCGCCCTCACCTTCACCGGTACCCCCCCCGCCTCCAGGTCCGGAACCGGTACCGCCACCCGGCCCGCCGCCGGATACGCTCTCCAGGTCCGCCTGGATCATGTTTTTGGAAACGGCTCCGGGATTGGCCATGAGGGTTTCGATGTTCAGGGTTTTGGCAAACTCCTCGGTGAGAACGCTTTCCAACAGGGTGTCCATAAACATCTTGCGGGCCTGGGCCTCATCCTCGGCGGCCATCATCTGGGGGGTCAGATCTTTGAGCGCATCCTTGGAAATGATCTCGTCGTCGTCGGTCACTTTCTTGTAGCGTACGTGGTTGATCTTGAGGTTGGTCACACCGCGGGCGAAGATCGCCTTTTTGAATCCCTCGGCTCCATCGTACTTGGTGATATTGCCGAAGATTTCCAGAAACACCTTGATTTCGCGCCTTTCGAGGCCCGGCTCCATGGAGATGGACTGGATGCCGTTGTTTTTGAACAGCGAGACCAGGCGGCTCACATTGAGGCGGGGATCCAGCTGCTCCTCGTCCACGAAAAACTCCTCCCGGTTGAGAATGAAGACCAGGGGCGAGATCTTTCTGAGCAATTCCAGGGTGCTTTTATAGAACATGTCGATGGACTGCTCCACAAACGGGTGGTTGGGCTGGTACATCATGGAGCGGTTGAACAGCAGGGCAATGGTTCTTCCGAATTGGGCGAGCTGATTTTTGGTTTCGGTGTCTATTGGCATGGCGTCCTCATCCGGGGGAAGATGATGGTTTGAATTGACCCAAATAGGCCTCCAGTTCGGATGCGAATTCGCGGCAGGAAGCGTAGCGCTGGTCCCGGTCGAAGGCCAGGGCCTTGAACACGATTTCATCCAGCTTGCGGTTGGCCACGGGATGAACCTGGGACGGCCGCTGTTGAAAGATGCGGTCCTTGAGTCCCAGCTTCATTTTGAGAAGGTCCATGGCGGTCTGGTAGGGCGGGTAGGGCAATCGTCCCATGAGCATTTCGAGCATCATCACGCCGGCACTGTACATGTCCGCCCGGCCGTCGACGGTCCCAGACAGGATCTGTTCCGGGGGAATATACACGGGCGTTCCAAGCAGCAGCCGATCGCTCTTGCTTTTGGTCCTCGATACGCGTGCCACACCGAAGTCGGTGATCAGCGGCCGTTTGGAGTGGTGTTCGATCATGACATTGTCCGGCTTGATATCGCGGTGTACGATGTCGTTGTCGTGGGCATAGGCCAGGCCGTCAAGAATTTTTATCATCAGACCGACCACCGTCTTGATCGGCATGAAGCGCTTGGAGGGCACGATGTTCTTCTGGGCCTGGCGGATGAAGTAGGATAACTCGTTGCCCTTGACCAACTGCATGGTGAAAAAAAGGAATTCCTTGGTCTCTCCCACCTCGTAAATCTGGATAATGTGCGGATGAGACAAAATGGCCGCCGATTCAGCCTCTTGCTGAAAAAAAGCGGCCGTTTTCTCGGTGAGCAGGGCTTTCGGGAGGATTTTGACGGCGATCTGGCGCTTGAGGGTTTTCTGAAAAGCCACGAAGACCGCGGACATGGCGCCGTGCCCCAATTTTTTCAGAAGCACGGAAGTGCCGACCTGCTGGCCGACCAGGTGATCCAGATTGAGCTGTCCGATAGTTGCCATGGCGCTTACCATTTCTACAGCCGCTTGCCTGCCCGTAGCGAGAAACTAAAAGTTACAAATTTAAACAGAAATTTAACGCTTTTGTCAAACAGATCCCCGGACCGGATTCGGTTTTCCGTGTAAACGGTTGCGCAAACCGACACGCCCCTTACCGTGGGGAGTCGTCGAAGCCTCTGGATGGGGCCATCCCGGAGCATCCGGCCGCACCGGCGGCGACGCCGCGGACATTTTTGGGCTGGTAACGGATGGCCAGAGGGCGGGTGCGGAAACGGGGAACCAGGGTCACCACGATGCCGGCGAAGGTCCCGAAAGGAAAGCGTTGGACCAGCTGCGACCCTTCGATGTTTTTCATCCAGCCTGCCCAGGGCCCTGGAAACTGGCACACGGTGCGCCAGCACACCGGCACCGGCCCCATCAGCTTGCGGACCATGCTTTTGATTTCCCAGACACTGAAAAAGGTGGCCCGATTGTAAATGGTTGGCGTGAAGATTCCCTTTACCCGTCGGCCGATGCCCGTAAGGGCGTAACGGTTGAGAAAGCCGATGAAAACCCGGTCTTTCGCCACCCGGAAGGCCTCTTCCAGGACTTTGGAAGGATCGTCCACGAATTCCAGGGTGGTGAACAGGCAGGCGTGGTTGAACGAATTGTCGTCAAAGGGAAGGTCCTCGGCGAAGCCCCGATACAGGGAAACGCGTTCGCCCAGATTCTGGGCGAGGATGTCCAGCATATAAGGGGAGGGGTCGATACCGGTGACATCGAGGCCTTTTTCCAACAGTGGTGCGATAGAAGCACCGATGCCGCAGCCGATGTCCAGTACGGACTCACCGGCAACCGGATCGAGCATCCCCATCATGAGGCGGCTCTCCAGGTCCGCGGCAAACCTGTTTCTACGCTTCAGGAGCCACTCGTTGTAGCGGGTGGCATCATGGAAATCGAAAACGTACCCCATGGCAAAACCGTGCAGACAATTCCAGCGGGTTAATCAAGTAACGGACAGAATAATAATATATTTTTTAATCGCCGGGTTGCAAGTAGAATGTCAATCCCCTAGAATCACCCGGATGAATATGCGAACGGATTCCAACCCCCGAACCGGGAAAATTACCGAACGGCTGAGGGGCATTGTGGACCGCGTCACGTTTCACAATGCCGACAACGGCTGGTCGGTTTTGCGCGTGCGTCCACTGGACAATCCTCACCAGCAGGAGACTGTCACGGTTCATCAAACAAAGGTCTTTGCCGGGGCCACCATGGAGTTCCATGGCTCATGGACCGTTCACCCGAAGTTCGGCCGCCAGTTCAAGGCCATCAAGGCCGTTGAGAAAAGGCCGGCCACTGCCGCAGCATTGGAGAAATACCTTGGATCCGGACTCATCAAGGGGGTCGGCCCGAAGACGGCAAGGAAAATCGTAAAATATTTCGGCAGCGAAACGCTTGACGTATTTGAAAACGAGATCGAACGCCTCACCGAGATCACCGGGATTGCCCAAAAAAAACTGGCGATGATCAGCCAGGCCTGGGTTGAGCACCGGGCCATCCGCAATGTGATGATGTTTCTGCAGTCCCACGGCATCAGTACACTTTTCGCAGTGAGGATCTACAAGGAATACGGTGACGATGCCATAGAAACCGTCAATGAGGACCCCTACCGGCTGGCCCGGGATATTTATGGCATCGGCTTCTTTTCGGCGGACAAGGTTGCCTTGAGTATCGGTCTTGCAACCGACAGCCCCCAAAGAATCATGGCCGGCATCAATCACGTCCTGGCCGCCAGCAGGGAGTTCGGCCATTGCTATTTGACGCGTTCGCAAATTACCGCCCAAGTGAATGAACTGCTCGGGTTGCGCCTTGACGATCGGATACCCGACTACCTTGATCGAATGCAGAAAGACGGCCTTGTCATGGTGCGTGAACTGGCTGTTTCGGATGAAGGCGTCGAAACCTGCTATTATTCCAAAACCCTTTATTTCGACGAACGGTACGTCGCTAAACGGGTTTCCGATGCGAAGGCTTCGCCGCAGATAGACCATGAGCGCGTCGAAGACTGGCTCAACCGGTACTGCGAAGCAAAGCAATTTCGCCTGAGCGATGAGCAGTTGGACGCCATCAGGGGCGTCGTTTCCGAGAAGTTTTCCGTGCTGACCGGCGGCCCCGGATGCGGGAAAACGACGGCTACCCTGGTTCTCGTGAAACTGCTCGAGGCGATGCGCAAGAAAATCCTGCTTGCCGCTCCCACAGGCCGGGCGGCGCAACGCATGATGGATGTCATTGGGAGAGAGTCGAAAACCATCCATCGATTGCTGGAGTGGCAGATCGGCAGTTTCAAAAGAAACGAGGAGAATCCGCTCGATGTGGATTTTATCGTCATCGACGAATGCTCCATGCTGGACATCAGCCTTGCCGCCTCCCTGCTGAAAGCCATTCCTCAGAAAAGCCAGATCCTTTTTATCGGTGACGCCGACCAGCTTCCATCGGTCGGAGCCGGCAACGTTCTTCGCGATATCATTGCCTCCGGAGCCGTTCGCTGCTTCGAACTCAAAACCGTTTTCCGGCAGGCCCGGGAATCTTTCATCATCCAATATGCCCACCAGATCAACAACGGCGATCTGCCTTACATCGATACGCCTTTCAAAAAACCCGAGATCTGGCAGCAGAAAGTGGACTGCCTGTTCATGGACTCGGACGAGGCCACGCAGGAACAGCTCAATTTTATCGCCTGGGTCAAGCGGTTCTACGATTCTCGGGCTCCGGAACAGGACGCTGCGGCGGACCCGGCCGAAAACCCATACGAGTTCAGAATCCATGAGGTGGTCACCCCTTACGAGACGGAATTGATTGTCCCTAAAAAATTCCAGCATGTGGACCTGCGAAACGTCGCCGAGGCCGAAGGCGATGTCGAGGAGCTGTTGTCCGTTCTGAAAAAGGTTCACCCCTGGTCGTCTCTGCATTACGGCCTGTCGGCATCCGAAGTGGTGCGAAAACTCTATATGGACTGGATCCCCAAATATTTCGGGGAAAATACCGAGATCCAGATTCTCTCGCCCATGACCCGGGGCAGCCTGGGTACGGTCAATTTGAACAGGGCCATTCAGGAATCGGCCAATCCCGCCCGGACGGGCAAACACGAACTGACGGTGGGCGAGCGGGTTTTCAGGGTCGGCGACCGGGTGATTCACCGCCGGAACAACTATGACCTCAACGTATTCAACGGCGATATCGGGAATATTCGCGATATCGACACCGAGAACCTGACGTTGTCCGTCTCTTTTTACCCCGACGGCCGGGTCGTGGAATACACCCGCGACGCCATCCCCGAGCTGGATCTGGCCTACGCCATTACCATCCATAAATCCCAGGGCAGCGAATTCGAGGTGGTGATTCTTCCGGTGCTGACCCAGCATTTCAAAATGCTTTTCAGAAACCTGCTCTATACCGGTTTGACGCGCGCCCGCCGGCTGGCCGTGCTGGTGGGCACCCGCAAGGCCATGGCCATGGCGGTGCGCAACCGGGACACCAGCCGGCGGCAGACGGCGCTTCGGGAGTTGTTGGTGGGGGGAAGGGCGGATGATGGATGATGGATGAGGGATGAGGGATGTGCAGATTGTGTAGGATTGAAAACAGCAATCGGAACAGGAAGTGGTTGCTTTTTTAGTGCAGGACCATTATTTTAGAATGAAGCAATAAAGTAAAATAATGAAAAATCTTATTTTAAGTTCAAAACGAATCGGATGAAACGTGCACTTCAAGGAAAATATGTAACGATATCGACGGTGGGAGAGAAAGCGCAGGCGTTTGTTCCCAAGCCGCTGCCTCCCCGTCCGCCGATCCACTGGACACCGGAACTGCGCGTGAAATTCGATCAGGCACTGTTGGATCTCGGGCGACTGGACAGCGTTTCCACGCTGCTTCCGGAAACATCTTTGTTCCTTTACATGTACGTTCGCAAGGAAGCGGTTCTTTCCTCCATGATCGAAGGAACCCAGTCGTCGCTCTCGGATTTGTTGCTGTTCGAACTCGATCAAGAGCCCGGTGTGCCGCTGGACGATGTCCGCGAAGTGAGTAACTATGTCGCAGCCCTCCAATATGGTCTGAAACGGTTGAACGACGGAATGCCTTTGTCGCAACGATTGTTTCGAGAAATCCATGGCGTGCTGCTAAGCAGGGGAAGAGGACGCCACCAGGCTCCGGGTGACTTTCGAAAAAGCCAAAACTGGATCGGCGGTACGCGACCCGGCAATGCAGCCTTTGTTCCACCGCCGGCCGAACAAGTACCGGAGTGCATGAACAAACTCGAATTGTTTTTGCACGACAAGCCCGAACCGACCCCGGTGCTGGTAAAGGCTGCCCTGGCCCATGTGCAGTTCGAAACGATCCATCCTTTCCTGGATGGCAACGGACGACTTGGACGCCTGCTGATCACTCTGTTGTTATGCGAACAGAAGGTGCTGCGGGAGCCCATGCTGTACCTTAGCCTTTATTTCAAATCCCATCGCCAACATTACTATGAATTGCTCGACAATGTCAGACTTACCGGGGATTGGGAATCCTGGATGGATTTTTTTGCCGAGGCCGTGATTGTTACTGCCAACCAGGCCGTCGAAACCGCAAAGCAACTCCTAACTCTGTCAAAACAGGATCGGGAAAAGATAACCGGTCTTGGCCGATCAGCGACGTCTACCCTGAAGGTCCACAAAGCACTGATGGAGCATCCCATCGCTACATCCGGTTGGTTGGTGGAAAAAGCCGGTATCACACCCGCGACGGTGAACAAAGCGCTCAGCCATCTGGAACGGGCAGGAATCGTAAAAGAGCTTACCGCCAAAAAACGCAATCGACTGTTCAGTTATACCGAATATGTGGAGATTTTGAATCTTGGTGCAGAGATACCGTTTTGAAGACAGTAAAATCGGCTAACATTTAAAAGCGGTTTCAGTTGGCAATGGGTATAGCAGATTATGCAAAAACGTCCTTTTCACAAAACAACCATTAGGACTGGTAACTAGAAGGAATTGTATGATTTTGGAACTCTCACAGCCGATCAGTTCAGAACTTTTACACCGTATTCTGCAAAACGCCGATCCGTGGTCACGACCGGCATGCCGCGCAGCGTAGCGGCTGCGATGATGAAGCGGTCGCAAGGATCTTTATGGATAGGAGGCAATTTGGAAGACAACAGGCATGCCTCCCGGTCCAGTGAAATGACCTCAAGCCGATGGAACTCGACGGCTAACTTGATCCACTCGTCCGGCGTTGTGGCCAGGGTGAGTTTGCCGCTCCGATGCTTCAAACCGATCTCGAATGCGGTGATCGATACGATGCTTACCACGGGCGATTGCTCGATTTTGTCCCAAGTTTTTTTCGAAATTTGATCGCGCTTGCCACCGGCCAACCAAAGCAAAGCACATGTGTCAAGAATCATTCTATTTTTCCCCATTCCTCTTCGGTCAGATCTTCAGTCGGGTCATAATTCATATGCATGTCACTTAGCATCGAATGCACACCAAGCCGGCTACCCTGGCGTTTCTTCAAAGGACCAATTTCTGCGATCGGCGTTCCGTTACGGCAGATCACAAAATGCTCACCCGTTTTTTCGATCTGCATCAGTACAGCCGAAAGCTTGGTTTTCGCTTCGTGAATATTTAGCATTTGGACACTCATGGGATATCTTCCCCTCTATTTTAGTTTAACTTAGTTTAGTCCTTTCGGCGCACCCTGTCAAGACGAGAGCGGTAAAAAGGATTGACCGGATTTCCCATGGGCGGGGCCGATGCTCCTGCCAAACGGGATGCCTGTTGCCGGCAGAGTGCGTGAACGCAACCGATGGGAGTATGAGAGGTGAGATGGGCGCTATGTTTGCGGTTGGAAATTCCGGGTGCGTTTGATATCGTCAGGCCACTTGTGAAAGCTTGCTTGAAGACACCGTCACGAATAGGAGCAACCATGACCCTGACCCTTTGACCGCCATATCTCCGGTGGACGGCCGTTATCGCCGGGCCACCGAACCGCTGGCCGACTACTTCAGCGAAGGCGCCCTGATCCGCTACCGGGTGCGGGTGGAAATCGAGTATTTCATTGCCCTGTGTCAGCTTCCCCTGCCGCAACTGGCCAAGGTCGATCCGGCGGCGTTCGATCCGCTGCGGGAGATCTGGCGAACGTTCTCGATGACCGACGCGGCCCGGATCAAGGAGATCGAAAAGACCACCAACCACGATGTCAAGGCGGTGGAGTACTTCCTGAAAGAAGCCTTCGACCGCCTGAACCTGGCTGTCCATAAAGAATTCATTCATTTCGGTCTCACGTCTCAGGACATCAACAACACCGCCGTCCCCCTCTCCCTGAAGGAGGCCTGGCATGCGGTCATGCGGCCGGCCCTGGAGGCAACCGCGGCGGATCTTGCCGCCAAGGCCCGAATCTGGAAGCCGGTGCCCATGCTGGCCCGGACCCACGGCCAGCCGGCTTCGCCCACCCGACTGGGCAAGGAGATTTACGTTTTCGTGGACCGCCTCAAAGAGCAGATGAAACTGCTGGAAGCCGTTCCCTTTGCCGCCAAGTTCGGGGGGGCCACAGGCAATTTCAACGCCCATTTCGTGGCCTATCCCGATGTGGATTGGGTCGCCTTCGGCAACCGCCTGGTCAACGATACCCTGGGACTGCACCGCTCCCAGGTCACCACCCAGATCGAACACTACGATCACCTCGCGGCCTTTTTCGACGGCGTTAAACGCATCAACACCATTTTGCTGGATCTGTGCCGGGATGTGTGGACCTATATTTCCATGGAGTACTTCAAGCAGAAGATCAAAGAGGGCGAGATCGGCTCTTCGGCCATGCCCCACAAGGTCAATCCCATCGACTTCGAAAACGCCGAAGGCAACCTGGGCATCGCCAATGCCGTGCTGGAGCATCTGTCGGCCAAGCTGCCCATCTCCCGGTTGCAGCGGGATCTGACCGATTCGACGGTCAGCCGCAACATCGGGGTGCCGCTGGGCCACACCCTAATTGCCATCAAATCCCTCAAGCGCGGGCTGGACAAATTGATCCTCAACGAAGAGGCCCTGCAGCAGGATCTGGAGGACAACTGGGCTGTGGTGGCCGAGGGCATCCAGACCATCCTGCGGCGGGAAGGCTACCCCAAGCCCTACGAGGCATTGCTGAAGCTCACCCGCACCCATGCAGCCATCGACCGGGAGGCTATTGCCGCTTTCATCGAAAGTCTGGACGTGTCCCCGGCTGTCCGGGAAGAATTGCTGGCGGTTACGCCGGAGACTTACACCGGCATTCACAACTATTAGCGGCATCGGAAGAAACCCGATATCTTCGTTACGCTTCGTCCCTCGTCACTGCGGAGTACGTTTTGGTACGCCTCGCTCCTCAGGACTCGCAAGCCTTGATCTCGGGTTTCTTTCGATGCCGCCTGAAATACGGCATAGCGCAAAATAGCGATTCATCCATGCCCAAACTCTACCTCAAAGAATACGGACGCGCCATCGCCGGCAAGCAGGTTTTCATCGCCTGCCGGGAAGGCATCCTGCGCGACCACTTCCAGGAGATCATCGCCGACATCAAGTTTCTTGTGCGCCATGGGGCGCACACCACCTTGCTGCACAACCTGCCCAACCGCTTCGCCAATCGCCAGTGGATCACCCGGCTGGAGCAGCGGCTGACCGCTACCGACATCGTCCGCATCTCGCCGGAAATCGATTTTTACGAGGCGGTTCTGGACTATCGCCGGTCCATGTTCAAGGTCATTTTCCTGGAGCGGCATTATCTCATTGACAGCGAAGGAAATAAGATCAACGCGGTGACCACCGGGCGGGCGCGGCAATCGTTCGAGGAGGCGGGGGACCTGATCGCCAATGTCAATTTCAAAGGGCCCATGGAGGCGATCTGCCGCAAGATCGAGGCCGGGGAATGCGATCGTGTACACATCCTCCAGGCCGGAAAAAATGCCGTCAAACACGAGCTGTTCACCGTGGAAGGCTCCGGCAGCCTCATCGCCAACAACTTCGAGGAGCATTTCAGGCAGGTGAACACCGATGAAGACGTGGCCATCGTTCACCGCATTCTCAATATGTACAAACGCTCAGGATTTTTAAAGCCCCGCAGCAAGGCCTACCTGAAGAAAAACCGCCATGCTTTTTACGTTACCGACATTGACGGTATCGCGGTGGGGTGCGTGGAGAAGAAGATCATCGATGAGAAAACCGTGGAGATGGGCGCGCTGGCTATTTCCACCCGCTTTCGCAACCAGCGGGTGGGCGTGTACACGGTGAAATGCTTTTTTGCCGAAATGAAGGCTCAGGGGTATACGCGCCTGATTTCCCTGACCAACAATCCCCGTCTGGAGGCGCTGTATCTGCGCCTGGGTTTCGTTCAGGAGAGCCGACGGGAATATCAGGCGCGCCAGGCCCTGAGCCCGGATGTGAAGATGTATTTCAGGTGGATTGAGTAAAGTCGGTTTTGAACATCGCCCCAATGAATACGCTGGTTCCTGTCAGGCCAGACCGATCAGTTTGAGAGATTCCTGGGCTTCGAAATAGACGTTGATCTCGTAAGTATATCCCGGGATCCCGAAATAGGAGACGCAGCGCTGGGTGACATAATCGAGGCCCAGTGCCAGCTTGGATTCGTCCAGATTGAATATCTCCAATGCCTTAATCCCCTGATCGGTTCCTTTGATATAGGGCCCCTGCATGGTCAAGTAGTCCGGGGGCGGAGCGACTTCGAGAAAGCGTTTTCCCACCTGGCTGGCGCTCTCCTGGGGAAAGCGGATCGAGTTGACGATAACCATCATTCACCTCCTTGGTTCGTGGTAATGGATACCCAAGCTGCCGGTACCCTTGGCTGTTAACACACGGTTCGGCGGCGGCCTTCAGGCGCAACGGCACGCCTGAAGGCCGCCTATCGGCAATTTCATGGGAGCGCGGTGGATCATTGGGTCTCCTTGGAAAAACACAATTATGGTCGGATCGGTACTGCCAAATATTTGCAGTCGAAAACACCTGAGCAACGAATATCGGGCGAGACAAAAACAACTCGGGGCAGGGTGCAACGGTCAATGTCACCAAAGGATGGCAATCTAAACTATAGGTTGGATGCTGAATCCATGTAAACACTAAAAAAGCATCTACATATCCATGATTCAGTTTGAGGGGAGCAGGAGGTTGCGGAAGGTTGGTTTGGTGTTTGCCGTGGAATATTGATCAAGTTCCTTTTGCCCCGGCGTCGGTCATGATTGCCATATTGCTCTAAGATCGAATAAAGGCTATAAGGAATTTTCCGCACTTTTGCGGTTGTCTGCCGATGACCGCAGATCGGACCACCCGATCCGTTTTAAACCCGATTCATTCACAGGAGAACCACCGTGCCCAAAGCCAGCAATCTTCAGAAAGGCCATATCATCAATATCGATAATCACCCCTATCAGGTCAAGCAGATCGATGTCCATACCCCGTCGGCGCGGGGCGCCAACACCCTGTACAAGGTCCGCTATGCCTCGCTGATCAGCGGGCAGAAACTCGATCAGACTTACAAGGGCGGCGACATATTGGAGGAGATGACGGTCGACAAGCGTCGGGTCAGTTTCCTCTACCAAGATCAGAACCTCTATACGTTCATGGACAGTGAGAACTATGAACAATACACCCTTTCCGAGGAAGCCCTGGAAGGACAGGTCCAGTGGCTGGTGGACGGACTGGAGGGCATTACGGCCCTGCTTCGGGACGGACATCCGCTTTGTATCGAGCTGCCGCAGACCATCGATCTGGAAATTGTAGATACCGCCCCGGCCATCAAGGGGGCTACCGCCACCAACCGCAACAAACCGGCCGAGCTTTCCAACGGCGTTTCCGTTCTGGTTCCTGAATACATGACCGCGGGAGAAATCATTCGCGTCAATACGGAAACCGGCCAGTACATGAGCCGTGTAAAGAGCTGACGGCACCGTCTGTACGTCGGCACCAGCGGCGGAAAGGAATCGATCATGTCGGAGTATCGACTCACCCATGCGGTGGCCGATCATCGGGGAGATCTTTTGCTGGAGGCCGGAACGGTTCTTGACCGGGAGGTGATGCGGTCCATGGCCGACGGTGCGACCGCATCCATTCGAACCTGTCGTCTGATGGACTTTAATCGGGTGGAATCGGATCTGAACGACTTTTTTTCCGCGCCGCCCTATGATGTGATTTTCAAAGGCGCCGGCCGCATGCGCGCCCTGTTGGATATTGCCGGTGAGGTGACTATGCCGGAGCCGCTGCTGGAATCGCTATACCACTTCCGTGAGCTGGATTTTTATACCTATCGCCATACCCTGCTGGTTTTCGCTCTCTCCATTCTCATCACCCGGGAGTTGATCACCGACAGGGCTGCCATGATCCAGGAGGTTCTTGCCGGGCCCGTCCACGATATCGGCAAACGGTGCGTCCCGCTTGAAATTCTCACCAAGGAGACGCCGCTTACGCCGGCCGAACTCGAACATCTCCACCATCACACACTGGCCGGCTACGTTCTCTTAAGCCACTATTTCCGTGATCCCGACATTCTTGCCGCCAAGGTGGCCCGGGACCATCACGAACGCAAGGACGGCAGCGGATATCCGCTGGGCATCGCCATGGACAGCCTGACGACCGATATCATCATGGTCAGCGATGTTTACGACGCACTGATATCCCCCCGGCCCTACCGAAAGGCCTCCTATGACAACCGCACTGCCCTGGAGGAAATGACCCGCCAGGCCGACGCCGGCAGCATCAGCCAGACTGTGGTCCGGGTTCTCGTGGCCCTGAATCGCCGTTCCCGGCCGCAATTCAGCCAGTGCGTCCTGTCCGCCGAGCAGCGGGGCACGCCGCCCGAGGACAACGTCTACGGCACCACCCAGTCGAACGAGAAGGATGGCCCTAAATAACATCAATGAAATCTAAAAAGTTGAATTTCAGACGGCTTTGTAAAAAGGCCGAGATCAAGGCTTGCGATTCCTGAGGATCGAGGCGTATCAGGAATACTCCGTAGCGACGAAGGATGAGCGTAACGCAGATATCGTGCTTTTTACAGAGCCGTCACGGCTTTTTTAAAAGCAGACTGACAAAAGTCCCCCCCGACGCGCAGGCATTCACCATCCCGTAATCGACGACCATCTTTCGGCTGTCGGTGGACACCCTGGCCAGGGGCGTGATGGGTTCCGTCAACCCCAGGGTGGGCGGCACCCTGCCGGCATGAATGCCGAGGGCCATAGCTGCGGCCCGGACGCCCCCGGAGGCGAAGCTTTCCCCCAGGGCGCCCTTGATGCTGGTCACCATCGGTTGATGGGCGCCGGTGAAGCACCGCTCCAGGGCCAGGGCTTCCAACCGATCCGACCGGCCCCCGCCATTGGCAGCGGCGGAAACCGCATCGATGGATTCGGGTTCCACGCCGGCCATGGCCATGGCTGCCCGCATGGCCTGCAGCATGCCGTCCGGATTATCGGGCCAGTCGTTGGCCGGCGCGGGTGCGCCGCTCATGCCCCAACCGGCGATTTCGCAGTAGATGGTCGCTCCCCGGTCTCGGGCCGATTCCAGCGTTTCCAGGTAAAGCACACCCACGCCTTCTCCGGCCACCGGCCCGTTGCGTCTGCGGTCGAAGGGGCGTGCCCTTTCTTCGCCGCCGTTCAGGGGGGACAGTGCCCGGAATCGCTCCAGGACCGAGAAGAAAAAAGGCGAGAGAATGTCCCCGCCGCCGGTGAGAAGCATATCCGCCCGACCCTCGCGAATCTGCATGGCCGCGAAGGCAATGGCCGTTTCCGCCGAGGCCTCCCGATGATTCAGGGTGGTGTTGATTCCCCGCAACCCCAATTCGATGGCCGTGTGACCGGCCGGGGCGTTCATCACCGTGTTGGGCACCAGGATCGGATTGACCAGGCGGGGCCCCTCGGTGAAAAGGGTGCCGGCGAACCGGGCGGCGACATCGGTTGCACCAAAGGCCGTGCCCATGACAATGCCCGAGCGGTCCCGGTCCGTGGAAGCAAGGTCCACGCCCGCGTCTTCGATGGCCATGCGCGCCGCCGCCGCCACCATCTGGGAAAGACGGTCCATACGCCGCAGGAGTCGCGGAGAGATGAAGTCCTTGGCCGAAAAACCGCGAACTTCCGCTGCATACTTGGATTTAAACGCTCCGACATCGAAGCTTTCGATGGGACCGATGCCACTGACGCCGTTGAACAACGCTTCGGCGAAGCGTTCCCTGCCGATGCCCAGGGGGGTTGCCAGCCCCATTCCGGTAACTGCCACCCGCCGGTTCATCGGGCACCGCCATTTTCGGTAAAACGCCCCAGAACCAAGGCGGTGTTGTTGCCGCCGAAGGCGAATGAATTGGAGAGTACCGTGTCGATCCGTGCCGGCCGCGAATGGCCCGGTACGACGTCCAGAGGGCAGTCGTCATCGGGGGTGTCGTGATGGATGGTGGGCGGAACGAAGTCCCGCTCCATGGCCAGCAGGCAGGCTACGGCCTCGATGGCTCCGGCAGCCCCCAGGGTGTGGCCGATCATCGATTTGGTGGAACTTGCCGGGATTTGCCGGGTCCGTTTGCCGAATACCCGTCCGATAGCCAGGGCCTCCATGCGGTCGTTGGCTGGCGTGGCGGTGCCGTGGGCGTTGATATAGTCCACCCGGTCCGCCGATATACGGGCATCGGCCAGGGCCGCCGTCATGGCTGCCGCGGCGCCGGTGCCTTCGCTGTCGGGGGCGGTCATGTGGTGGGCATCGCATGTGATCCCGCAGCCGAGGATTTCGCCGTAAATGACAGCGCCCCGCTTGCGGGCATGGTCCAGCGATTCCAGGATCACGATGCCGGCGCCTTCTCCCAGAGTGAGCCCCCGGCGGTTGCGGTCAAAGGGTTTGCAGGGATCGGGGTCCACCGCCTGCAGGGCGTTGAAGGCGGAATAGGTAATGCGGCACAATGGCTCCGTTCCCCCGCAAACCACGATGTCGGCGGCATGGCTGCGGATCAGGTCCCGAGCGAATCCGATGGCTGTGGCGCCGGAGGAGCAGGCAGTCATAAAGGTGGTGCGAGGGCCCAGAAGATTTAAGTGTGTGGCGATGTGGTCCGCCGACGAAGCGCAGGAGAACGCGGCAAAGGGCGAGACCGGCATCCGGTCGGCCCCGTTTCCCAGGTAGCGGGCGAAAACCGGCTCGCACTCCAGCATGCCGCCGGCGCCGCCGCCAATGATTACGCCGGTGCGCGCGGCCATCCGGTCTGCCATGGGCAGCAGACCGGCGTCGGCCATCGCCTCCAGTGTGGCCGCCATGGCCATGCAGTCCGACCGGGACATGCGTTTGAGAGAGTAGTTGGCTGGAATGTGCTGCCGGGCATCGAAGCCGTTGACCTGGGCCCCGATGTGGGTACGGTATCCGCCGGTGTCGAAAAGCGTGACCGGGCCGATGCCGCAGGTGCCGTTTTTAAGGGCGGCGGTAAAGTCATCTACATTTTCGGCGATGGCATTGATGGTACCACGGCCGGTAACAACGACGCGATTTGATTTCATGTTGAGTCGGATGTTTTTTCTTCGGAACCGATGGCGTTCAATCCCGCCTGGCCAAGTCGGCCTTTGCGCGGCAGGATTTAATCGGATGTCCGCCGGAAAGTCAAGAATTGCCCCGATGCCTTTTTGCAGTTGACAAGCGGCCGCGGAATGATTTTATTGAAAGTAGTGATACTAACGCCGGCCCCCGTGGCGTGGCATGCATCGTTTGGTATTGGCGCTCAAATCCCGTTCGCACGACCCCCTTTTGATTCCTGCAGGGAGAGACCGATGGAAAGAAGAAAAGTTCCCGACCGGAGGCAAGAACACAGCTTTGTTTCCGAAGACCGCCGGTCGGGGCCATTCGATCGAAGGGAGAAAAATCACCGGCGTCGGGAGATTGAGGAAGAACGGGAAAAAATCGAACGCATCCGGGCATTCAAGGCCAAGGACAAAGCCGCTTCTTCCGCATCGCCGCCGCTGTTCACCAAAAAACGACTGATCTGGATGGGCCTGGCCATTCTGGTCCTGGTGGTGGTTTTGTATCTGTTCCGTTAAACATCCCCTGAATCATCCCGACATCTTCTGACAGACCGGGCAGATGTGACTGCTGCGCTGCCCCACGATAATGCGTTCGATGGTTGTATTACAGCGCGGGCAGGGGGTTGCGGTGCGTCGGAACACGTTGAGTTTGTCCGCATTTTTCCCCGGACGATCGCCCACCGCATGAAAGTTCCCCTGGCCGCTGCCCAGGGAAGTGCCTTCATTTTTCAGCCCCTGGTTCAACACCTTTCGGATGGCCCGATGCAGGGCATCGGCTTCTTGCCGGTCCAGGGAATCGGACCGGCGGCAAGGATGGATGCCGGCCAGCCACAGGGCTTCATCGACATAAATATTGCCCAGGCCGACCAGAAAAGTCTGATCCAGCAGCAGCGGCTTGAGTTGGCGCTTTCGAGCCTGAAGCATGATGAAAAAACGTGCCCGGGTAAAGCCTCTGCCCAACGGCTCGGGACCGAGCTTTCCTAAAATCGCCTCCGGCGCATCGGTCAGAACGATTCTTCCAAACTTGCGGGTGTCCTGGAATCGCAGTTCATGGTGCGGGCCGACTTTCAGAATGACATGTTCATGGGCATTGAGCGCCCGGTCCTGGCGGGTCCAGTTCAGGCGTCCGGTCATCCGCAGGTGAATCAGCAGGGTAAACCCGCCGGACAGGCACAATACGATGTACTTGCCCCGGCGGGTGATGCGAAGAATCCGGCAGCCTTGAACGCGGCGGCAGAAGCCTGCCGGCGAATCGCCGGCAATGGTTTTCGGCCAGCGAACCCGGGCGCCGTCGATGGTTCGCCCGACAATGCCGCATTGGTTCAGGGTGTCGACCACGGTTTGTACTTCGGGCAGTTCGGGCATGGGCAGACCCTATTTGATTTCTACATACTGTCCATCTTGCACCTGATAAACGGCAAAGCCTACGCCAATGGCATCCCCGCGCTCATCGAAGCTGATACGTCCCAGGGGCGTTTCGAAATAATTGCTGCGCAAGGTTTTGGAAAGGGCGTCGAAATCCGAGGTTCCGGCGATCTGAATCCCTTCGAGCATGGCCGTTGCCGCGGCATAGGCGTTGAGGAAAAAGGCGCCCGGGTCCGAGCCGTAGGTTTTGCGGTGCTCTTCAATGGCGGCAATGGCCATGGGATTTTGGGTCGTGTCCATGGGGCCGGTGGCATAGACGCCCTCGGCGTATTTGCCGGCGACCTTGATGAAGGTGATGTCTTTGACGCCGTCATCGGAAATGAAGAGGGTTTTCATGTTCTTTCTGCGCATCTGCTGAATCAGTTTGGAGGCTTCGGGGTGGAAACCGCCGTAAAGCAGCACGTCGGCCTTGGAGCGCTTGACCTTGTTGATGACCGCTGAATAGTCCACCGCACCGGGGGTGATGCCTTCATAGAGCACCAGCTCGCCGCGGCTGTCCTTTTCCAGAAAGGCTTTGGCAAATTCCGCCAGGCCCTTGCCGTAATCGCCCTTGTCATGGACGATGGCGATGGTCTTGGCCTTCAGCTTGTCCAGGCAGAAATCGATCTGGGTTTTGGCCTGGGCATCGTCCGGAGCGATGGTCCGGAAGAAGTTGTTGTGCTGGCCGCTTTTGGTCAGGTCGGTATTGGTCGCCGAAGGGGACATGAGGATCAGCCCTTTGGTGGCATAAATACTCAAAGAAGCCTTGCACGGACCGCTGCAGATGTGGCCCAGGACGACGTCCACATCCTCGGTGAGCATTTTGGTAGCTACGTTGACGGCCACCTCGGTTTTGCACTGATCGTCTTCCACCACCAGTTCCACCTGCTTGCCCAGCACACCGCCCTTGGCGTTGAATTTCTTTGCCACCAGTTCGGCGGCCTTGACGCTGGGAATGCCGTAGGAGGCCAGGTCGCCGCTGTGGGCACCGGCCACGCCCATGCGGATGGTGTCTGCGGCCTGTACGGTAGGAATACACAGCAAGGCAGCCGCAAAGAGCAGCAGGGTTATCGCCGAAACACTTTTTCTTCCAATTTTCATCATTTTCTCCTCTCAACATGTGGATTTATAATTTTGAAGCAGTATTTCTGCATCATATGGATATTTGCAAAAAGTTTCCTTTTCTGGGTTGCGTTAAACCTCCAGTACGAGCCCCACGCCAACCTCCACCAGTTCGGCGGCCCGGGACAGCGCCAGCAGGGATTTCAGATCGGTGCAATGGCAGGCATGCAGCTTTTCCGGACCCCAGGCGGACAGATGTTCCACGGTACGACGTAGCTGCTTTTCCGTGGGGCTCAGCAGGTGAAACCCGCCGATGATGTCTGCCACGCGGGTCTCTTCGCAGACCTTCATGGCCTGGGTCACCGTATTGCAGATGCCGGCATGGGCGCAGCCGGAAACAATCACCAGGCCGTTTGGCGAACGATAGGCCAGCGACGTGTCATCCCGAAGGAAATCGTCGGCTTCGACGCCGTCTTGCCAGATGCGGCCGATGGGATGTTCGGCCTCGAAGTCGTTTGTGCGTTCGATTTCTCCCAGAAAGACCAGATTCGGGTGCAGCCAGTGGGGACGGTCGGTCAACTGCATATCGAAATAGCGGCCGGCAGTTTCCCGGGAGACCAGGCAGCCGATATCGCCGACACCGGGCATCACGCGCCGGTCGAAAACCGTCGGGTGGGCGATCAGGGTAGGGCGCTTGTAGGATCGGCCTTCGAATTGCCGTTCTGCAAAGGCCTGAATCAAGGCCTGAAGGCCCCAGGTATGATCGATATGGGCGTGGGAGAGAATCACCGCGTCGACATCGAACAGGTCGATCTCCATCTTGGCGGCATTTTTCATGAAAAGATCGGAGCAGCCGGTGTCGAAGAGGATCTTCAGCCCGTCGATCTCGATATAGTAGGAAACGCCGGGCTCGCCCTGAAAATAGCGGTCGATCAGGGTGTTGTTGTCTACCAGTACAGTAAGTTTCAAAGGGCCACCTCATGGCTTGAGTCTGAAGCCGACTGCGGATGGAACCGTTACTATCCGGAGAAGCTTCTATGAGCATATGCCTAGTAGTGGCCTGGATGGGTTTTGTCAACACTTACCCTGTTGGGTTTATTCCTGCTAAAAAAGCACCGTGTTTTATCGGTTATACTCAACAGGGATAGGGGCTGGTGGGAATGGAATCGTGTCAGGAGGTTACGAACCATTCCACTGGCCGCCGCAGGGAGACCGGCTTGGGGTAGTGGTCAAGGTAGCCCACCCGCAGGACGAACTGGGGGAAAAAGTGCCGGTTGTGATTTCCGGCGATGGCCGAACGGCCGGTTTTCTCTTCCAGCACCTGGGTCATGGGGTGGATGCCGATGTTTCGGGCCCGTGCTGCAAGGGCCATACGCTGAAACCGCCGGCCGGTACCGATCAGGTCGGCGACGTTGTCCCCGGAACTGGTCATCACCATCCAGCCGCCCCCCTCCCGGGCCAGCTGCGCCGTCACGTCCACGCCCTTGCGGCGGAAATCGGTTTTCATGAAATCGTCGGGGCTGACGAAATGGCGCACAAACCAGTTGGCCATGCCCCGGATTTCCATGCCCTCGGGGGTAAGGCCGTCGCGATGGTGCATCGCATCCCGATTCTTAAGGCGCAGCCAGTGAACAAGTTCACGCTGGGCGTCATCGCGGGCCGCCTGAATGCGAAAGCTCTCCACAGCGGCGTCCCGGATACACGCGGCATGGGAAGAGGTGCGCGGGAAATAGAAAAGGCCGCCGCCAGCCTGGTGGGACAGGGCTGCCACGTCGTTAGCGGAGATCTCCTTGGGCAGGTGGCCGTGTTTCACGGTGCGGCGGGTTGCCAGAAGATTTAGCGGATCGCCATTGGCCTGTCCGGAGCGTAGAACGACCCGGAGGATATCGCGGTCGTGGCTGCTGTTGGCGATCACCTCGATGTCGGCATGCCGGCCCAGGGCGCCCGCCGCCAGGAAAAGGTTCTCGGCAAAGGCGCCTATTGAGAGCAGGAGTTCGCGATTGTCCGGGTCCACGCAGGGCAGGCGGCGGTCGCCATTCGCTTCGACGATCCATGTGGTCGCCGCTTCGATGCGCACCCGCCAGGGCTGGCTGTTGTGGCCGCTGGGGGCCAGACTGGCGTAGTAGAGAATGTGTCTTCCCGTGGGATCCAGCATCGGTGGCGATTGTTCGGACGTATTGTCTTCCGGCAGGTCGGCGCGCGTGATTCCCGAACAGGCACCCGTCAGGGTGCCGCCGCCCAGCACAGCCCCGGCGGCGAACAGTTGTTTGAGAAAATCTCTGCGTTTTATCATTTTGGATTCCTCCAGGTTGAAAATTAAGTTTGTCACTATACGGTGACAATTTAGATAAAAATTTTTGCCGCCGATGAATTCAGATAATCGCCATAATCCCCTTAACCATCTGCCCGACGGCCGTTTCGATGCGCTGCCATCCGGCTTCGCTTTCCAGATCGATGCCGTTGTACCATCGGATCTTGCGGGACCGGCAGGCCAGGTAGCTGATGCCGGCACCGAAAATGGCCATGATGGCCATCAGATCGACCCTGGCCCCCTCGGCCGGGAGGAAAAGTTCGGCAAAGCGCAGCATGCGCGTTTCACGGATGATCTCCAGTTCCTCGGTCATATCGTTGCGCTGGACCATCTCCCAGGCCATGACCTCCTGGGTGAGCGGGCGCTGCCGGATGCCGCGCAGGAAATTGCAACCTAAAGCCGTCAACTTTTCTTCCAGGGACATCTGCCGGAAGGCCTCGATATCCCCTCCGGCCAGTTCCTCGATGCTCGGCCAGAAATCTTCCTCCTGCCCGAAAGCCTGGATCAGGCCGGGCAGTCCTCCGAAATAGCGATAGATCAATACCTTGTCGACGCCGGCCTGGCGGGCTATGGCGTTGACGCCCAACCCGGTGAATCCTTTCTCGCCCAACAGGTCCCCGACCGCCCGGATCAATTGTCGGCGGGTCGCTTCCCGGTCGCGGATTTGTGCAGGGGCATTTTTTGCGTGCTTTTTTGTCGCCATGGCCCACTTTATTGTCACTTTACGGTGACATGTCAAGTGTTTTTTTGATGAGGCGGATTTTTCAGAGCCGTTTTCAAACGCGATACCTTGCTCCTGCGCTTTGCGTGGAAGCACCAGGCCTTTGGCCGTATAGGGGTTCTCACGCCAAAAGCATGGGAGCCAGGAAGGCGTTGCACCAGGTCAAATGCAATCGCCCCCCGGACAGCCACGGTTGACCGTTGCCGTAAATCCATCGATGTGGTAATACAATTCAGGCTTTCCCTCCATTTTTCTGAAATCCGAAGTCGTGACAGCGGTTGTTCCGAAGCAAAAAGGGTAGTCGACGTCGTTCGATTTTGAAGGCGAGTCCGTGCAGTTTAAAAGCAATCCACCACACTCGAGGCTTTGAAAGAGAATGCCATTGGATGCCGCGACATCTGAACCCTGCCTGACATGGCAGGACGAAAACGGTACCCGCCATCGCCTCGTGCTGACCGACAGGATCTTCCTCGGCCGTGTCTGCCGTGGCATCGAAAGTGAGAAATGCATTCTCGTTCGCAATCCCATGGTGTCCCGGGACCATGCCGTCGTTCGTCTGACCCACGATGGTGCGGAAATCGTCGATCTGAGCAAAAACGGAACCTGGGTCAATGACGTCCGTATGGCGCCGGGAGCCTCCCTCGTCCTCAAAGACGGCGACCGAATCAGTCTGGGCGGCGTCTCTTTCCTTCTTTCGTGCCCCCATGCGGTCCCGCCGTCGGAAGAAGACACCTGGACCGAGCAGACCTCCATCAGCCCGTCATCCGTAACCATTACCAACCTGGTTGCCGACGTTCGCGGTTTCTCCGCCTTTTCTCAACAGTTCGACTCGACGACGGTTTACAATGTAATCAAGGCGGTCTTTTCCCGTTTCAGCGCCATCGTTACCGCCCACCAGGGGACGGTGAAAGACTACGTTGGAGACGCGATCTTCGCTTTCTGGGAGCATTCGTCTGCGCTTTCGGCCGAACATGTCCTGCCGGCGTGCCAGGCCGCCGTCGAACAGCTTTCCAGCATCCCCGAGATCCACCGGCAACTGCGGGATCGCGGATTGGATCTGCCCCCTCCGGTGCTGGGCTGGGGAGTGACCACCGGCGAGGTTACGCTTTCCCACTTTGGATCGCGATCCGTCGATCTGGCCCTGGTGGGGGATTGCATCAATCTGGCTTTCCGTCTTTCATCCATGGCCAGCAAAACGCTTCAGGCGCCCATAGTCCTGTGCAGCCAGACCGCCTCTCTGGTGAAAGGGCGAGTGCCGCTTCAGGACTTGGGAAACCATAAAATCCGAGGGCGCAGCGGAAAAGAGCATTTATACGGTATCCAAGTGAGATAAGCGCCCCAACCCATCGGGAAGATCGCTTTGGCCCTGAACACCCTTTATGCCAGTCTGCGTCGATTGTCCGCAAAGGCCTGCTTCGGATGGATCGTGGGCCATCGGGCAGTCGTTATCCTCGCCGTTTTCGCGCTGACGCTTTTTTTTCTCGCCACTTTGCCCAAACTGGTTTTCAACACCTCCATCTACGACATGGTGATCGAAGATTTGGAGGAGAATCTTGAGTATCAGGAATTTAAAAAGGTTTTCGGCGGCGAAGAGATTATTCGCGTGGTGATCTCCGGCCAGAACGTTTTCGATGAACTGGCCTTTAAGAAGATCGAGCGCCTGGCCGACTCGCTGAGTAAGATTGACGGGGTTCGCCGCACCATCAGCCTGCCGGGCGTCAAAAAGGCGGTCGATCTTTCCGGCAACTGGACCATGGAAACCTTCCGGGACCGGGTGGTGAACGTCCCCCTGTTTCGGAACAACCTGGTATCGAGCGACCAGCGGACCACCCTGATCACCCTGGTGCTGGCCGACGGAGCCTCTCACGAGAAGATCCTTGCCAGCATCCAGAAGCGGATCGATAAGGAAGGCCCCAACCTGACCCTCTATCAGATGGGCATGCCGGTGATCTCCCACGCCCTGGCCGTCTTCACCGAGAAGGATTTTTTCCGGCTCCCGCCGATCACCTTTCTGATGGTGGCCCTGATTCTTTTTTTGCTGTTTCGCAATATCCGGGACGTTGTCCTGCCCCTGGTCTGCGTCACCCTCTCTTTGGTCTGGACCTTGGGGTTCATCGCTCTTACCGGTCTGTCCCTTTCGATCCTGACCATGATCGTGCCCGTCTTTCTGATTGCCGTGGGCACCGCCTACTGCCTGCACATCATTGCGGAGTATCGCCATCAACTTTTGCAGGAACCCTCATCCGAAGCGGCAACGTTGAACACGTTCTCGACGATATCCTTTCCGACGGTTCTGGCCGCGGGCACCACCGTGCTGGGACTGGCTTCCCTGTTTGTCAGCCGAATTTTTGCAATTAAAACCTTCGCCCTGTTCGCCTGCGCCGGCATGGTCAGCTTCGTAATCGTCGCCCTGACTTTCCTGCCGGCAGCCCTCTCCATGATACCCGATCGCCGGCCAGTCAGCGACACCGGCAATCCAACCGATGGCCCCGGAGCCATCCAGCGGCTTATCGACGCCATCGTTGCCATCAACCTGGACTACCGGCGCTTCAGCCTGCCGCTGTTTGCGGCCGTCACCCTCTTCTGCGTTTTCGGGATGCTGCGGCTTGCGGTGGAAACCAACCCGGTGGATTATTTCCGTAAAGATTCCCAAGTAAGGCGGCAATTCGACGACATTCACCAGCGGCTTTCGGGCAGTTTCCCGCTGAATGTGATGGCGAGCGCTTCGGAGGAGGACTATTTTGAAGGTGTCGAAGCCATGCGTGCCCTGAATCGCTTTCAGGAATTTGCCGAAACGCTGCCCGGTGTGGACAAGGCCGTCTCTTTCGCCGAATACCTGAAGCTGGTCAATTATGCATCCAATCGTTATGAACCGGAGTACTATCGGCTGCCCGAACAATCATTCGAAGTCCGGATGTTGATCAACACCTACCGCATGATGCTGGGCCAGGACATGCTGGACGCCTTCGTGTCCTCCGACTTCAAGCAGGCCAATCTGGTGCTCTTCACGCACATCTCCAGTTCGCGGGATTTCCTGCAGTTGAAAAAGCGGATACTCGCTCATGTTGCAAACGGATATCCGTCGGAAATCAAATGGGATGTCACCGGCTTCGGCATCGTCATGTCCGCCAGCAGCCGCCAGTTGACCGTTGGCCAGATCAAGAGCCTGGGCCTGACCATGGTAATGGTTTTCGGCATCATGTTCATGCTGTTTCTCTCGTGGAAGGTAGGGTTGATCGCAATCGCCCCCAACCTGTTTCCCATCGTGGTCAATTTCGGAATCATGGGGTGGCTGGGCATTGAACTTTCCATGGCCACGAGCCTGATCGCCAGCGTGGCCATCGGTTTGGCCGTGGACGACACCATCCATTACCTGGTGCGCTTCAACCGGGAATTCAAGCGCGATCTCGATCCCCAGCGGGCATTGCGGGCGACCTTGAACCACATGGGCCGGCCCATCCTGTTTACCAGCATTACCATCGGCATCGGTTTTGCCGTGCTGATGGTATCTGGATTCAAGCCCACCGCGGTTTTCGGCGCCATGATGGCCATCACCATGTTCTCCGCCCTTATCGGCGATCTGATTCTGCTGCCCTCGCTGATGCAGCGCGTTGAACTGGTGACCCTGTGGGATCTGGCCCGAATTCGTATGGGCAAGGACCCCGGTACGCAGATCCCCCTGTTTCAGGGTCTATCCCGAACCGAGATGCACTCTATCCTCATGGCCGGGACATTGAAGCCGGTAAAGGTCGGAGAGATTCTTTTCCAAAAGGGGGACACCAGCGAGACGATGTATGCGATCCTGTCGGGGCGCTTCGAAATTGTCGACTATGAATCCAGCGGCGATCCCACCGTTGCCCACGGCATCCAGAAGCATATCAACTATGCCGGCAAGGGTGATATTTTAGGAGAACTGGGCCTGCTGCGCTCGGCACCGCGCTCGGCCACCGTGATAACGCTCGAGGCCGGCGAATTGCTGCCGGTGAACTGGAATGTCATCCGCCGCCTTCAGTGGTTATACCCGCCGACGGCCCTTAAATTTTTCAACAATCTGCTGACGATCCTGTGCAACCGGGTGGAGAACCTTACGCATTGTCTGGCCAACGAGAGTCGGGTGGACGATTTGACCCGGCTTTGCAACCGCAAGGGGTTTTGCGGCATCCTCGAACGGGAAGTCAGCCGAACGGCCCGCCTGGGCCAGCAATTGACGCTGTGCTGCATCGATGTGACCTTTACGGAAAGCGCAAACGACAACAAAAACGAGGTGCTTCGGCGGCTTGGGGAGGCCTTTGCCGGATGCATCCGGGGCGCGGATGTTCTCAGCCGTATCGATACCCAGCGGTTTGCGATACTTTTCAGCGGTCCTGCCGAAGACGATCATGGAGTGCTGTTCCAGCGGATTCAATCACAGGTCGACCGCATCCGTTCCCTTGCCGGCAACGACGGTTTTTCCGTTCATCTGAACACCGCTTTGGTTCCCCTGGAATCGGCTACTGATGGAGACCGGATTCTGGATTGTACTCTTTCCTGTCTTGAGCCCCGAACTGTTAAAACAATGGAGTCACCCGCAAAAAACTTTCGAAAATAGCTCTGGTTCGAGTTGATTATAGTCATCATCAAAGGAAGTATAATCTGGGAAGCACCGGGTATGATAGGGAGCCGGATCGTAGACGATATCAATTTATCTGTACTTCAGCCTATTCTGTGATACTGGCACAGGTTTTGGTAGCTTCAATTTTTGTGGGATTCTTTCAAGTATTTGTAATTCTGGATAGCTAAAATTGAAACCAAGGATCTAAGCTGTCTAATTTGACTATGATCATTGAACAATGAATTATTGACATTGGCCCGAAACAGAATTTAAATTTAATTGTCCCATCTACAATTCACTTTTCGCTAAAAGCCAAACCCATTGCAAAATTGGGACGGAAAATCACGGGTCTCTTTTATTTTGCTGCGTTGCTGAGATTCCCATATTTGAGTTGCCAGAGATAGCCGGGCTGCCGAGGGTGACATCGTCAAAGTCACTTACGGAGCAGTCCGGCTTTTTTGTTTGAGCAAAGGGGGTGATGCCAAAATTAGCTAAAATCCAGTATCCTGACGTTTGAAAGGAGGCAAGCCATGTTAAGATCTAAAATTTATACGGTGATAATATATTTGATTATGATTTTTGGATTATGCGCAGCAGAGTTTGCAGTAGCTGGAGAAAAATTTAAAGCACACGGAGCGGGCAATACTGTAAAATGGGAACAAATTGAGGTCGGTGACGTGGACGGGCATGTTATCGGAATATCAATGAATAAAGCAGTATATTTTAACGAGTCAACGGGTGAAATAACGCCTCATATTTCTGTTGGTCTGATGGATTTCAACCTGAACACAGGGATGGGATTTGGTAACGGATATGTAATATTAACTCTCAAAAATGGCGATAAACGAATAAGCCGTTGGGAAGGCAAATCCGTTGAAAAAGGCCATATGAAAGGGACATTTACAATAATGAAGGGAACAGGCACGCAGGAGGGGATTAAGGGAGGTGGTACATGGGAAACACACGACCTTGGTTCAGGTCTATCCTATACCGAGACAGAAGGTGAGATGGAGATTCCAAAACAATAGTATGAGTTGCTAATAAACTGAAGAAGTTCAGATTTGATCTGACAGTTACCATTTTTGGGAAGGTGTCTGTCAGATCAAATCGAAACTAATCCATTGTTTCATACTTTAGGAGTGCAGTATCCTTTCTAAATTGGTTACCCATTAAAGGACTCGTCAAGAGAAAAAACACCACCCTAATGCAAAATTATTAGACGATTTTGCTTGACGACTATCTGACCGATTGGCTCAGCAAGCTTCGTCTCGCATCCGATCTTTCCAGTAGTTTCGATTACGGCTCGATTGTTCGATCCGCATCAGTCACCCATATGGATCAAGGCTCTGTTCTTTGATAATTCAGCCTGAACGGCCCCTGTGCCGATGCCGGCACCCAGAAAATGATCGGTGCCATGGACGTGTCCAAAAGGTAAGGAGCACAAATCTGTGGTTTTCAGCCAACCCCTTGATAGGCTCACGCCATAGGCGAATCGAAACGGTTATTAGGCCCGCCGCCGCTGCCAATCACATCTGGTGGTTTTCCCAACCCCTATACCGGATCACGGCGGCAGGCCAAATCGGTTTTACTTGAAAATCTTTTTTTCGTCATAAGCTACTCGGTCTCTCATGATGTAGTAAGATGCTCTGGCCATTTTGTTGGCCAGGGCTTTTCTTGCAACGGTATTGTTGGTTCGGGCCGCTTTCCGGTCATAAAATCGAGCGGCTTTTGGATTATAGCGAATGGCAAAATTGGCGGCCTCAACATAGGCCCAGGCCAAATATTTATTTCCGTTTTTACGGTTTCCGACTCCCTTTTTCTTCTCATTGGATAGTCTCTCGCTTTTGACGCAGCGACAATAGGAGGCATAGTTGCCAGCCTTTGGAAAACGATTGATATCCCCGACTTCGAGCATGATCGTCATTGCCAGGATATTGCCGATTCCCGGCATTGTCAGAAGATGATCGAACTCCGGTTTTATCTTCAAATATCGAAGGACTTCTTTTTCGATGGAACGGATTTGAGACGACAAAAAGCGAATCGTGGCAATGGCATTGCTGCCGGCCAAAGACAGATGCCTCTGCTTGAAAATATTTTCTGCGTCTTCCGGCTTCAGGGTTTTTATTCTATTGGTCGAAATGGTCCCTCCAAGACTCCGTTGTGCCATGCCTTTTAAGCTGAGAACATGGGCTGTTCGCTGTTGGACATATAACATTCTTCGGCGCAGCAAATCCCGTGTTGGACGATCCTTTTCAGGGTAGATATAGCCTTCGGGCAATATCCCCAGCATGAGCATTTGAGCCAACCAGAAGGCATCGGACCTGTCATCCCTGTGTTTGATCCCTTCGTACTGCTTGATCGCCGATGGATTTGCCAAATGCATCTTGTATCCGGCATCTTGAAGCCCGTCGACCAGCCAATACCAGTTGAAGGTTGATTCGACTGCGATACCGGCCAGGGCCTGTTTGAATGGCCTCAAGGCTTCCTTAATGACGTTGAGCTTGTTGGCCAAACGTTGACTGAAAAGCCTCTTGTTTTCACTGTCGATGATCCCGAGAAAAATATTGTTTGAATGAAGATCGATTCCGGCATATGTTGTCATTGGGCACCTCCTAAATCCAATAAGGTTGAATTGTCAGGCTCTCAGGCCTGCTGGTATCATAGCAGTTGCTGCTATGATTAGGGAGGTGCCCTCTTTTAGCGCATCAGGCTGTAGTGACATTTATCGACTTTTCAGGATGTATTTCACATTGCAGTAACGCTCGTAAGCGTAACCCCAATCCAGAATCGTTTCATGGATAAATGTCACGCTTGATGCGCAACCTTGCCATCTGAAGTTGACTCCAAAGTTTCTCTAAGTCCTTTATATGATTATCACATCTTCAACACCGGGATCATAATCTCTTCAAGTTGCTTTCTTTGTTTTTCAAAAAGATTCTTATCCGTTGTTTTTTGTAGGTGAATCATTTTGTCAAAACGAAGAACGACTTTGGAAAATGGTTTCGGCAGAAGAAATTTGTCCCAACTGTTGAAATACCAACTGTTTTCCGCAAAAATATAAAAAGGGACAATCACTGCATTCGTGGCATGGGCCAAACGAATCACACCCGGCTTTACAACACCGGAAGGTCCCCTCGGCCCGTCTACAATATGACCTGAGAGTTTTGATTTTTTAAGATTGGCAATCATATTTTTTAAAGCCGACTTGCCGCCTTTAGAAGAAGATCCGCGAACTGGATTCCAACCACTTCGTTTAGCTACTCCGGCTACAATCTTTCCATCCTTGCTTTGACTGATCATTAGACTCGGATTGAAGGCCTTATAACTTTGAAAATGACGAATAGCGGAAAAAAACTGTTGATGCCATGCGCAAAGCAGGACAACTCCGCCATCGTTTAAATAATCCAACCATTCTTCTTCATTTTCAATTTTTAATCGAAACGTCTTTGAATATAATCGGGTAAGTCTATAGACGAAAGAAATAAACAATTCTTTTGTAACAAAATGTTTTATTATCACTCCCAAAAATCAGCTCCTCAACGTCATATGTAATCAAATTGATATTTAAGTTAAGTATTAACAATGTGAAGAGCGCTCTTTACATTACTTTTTATCCAAATGCAAACTTTTCAAGCCCAGACATAAATTATATATTCATTGAAAAATGGGGTGATTATGCACTATAAATAGATAACCGAGAAAAGACGTCCCATCAATTTTTTCGATCCGGGTTTCCTTTTAAATATTCATTGGAGCTAACCATGAAAAGCTACCGAAGAGAACTATGGTTCGAGGTGCCCACCCGAAGGGCTTTTATCAACATCACCGGTGAAGTGCAGCGTTGCATCGATGACAGCGGCGTCAAGGAGGGGCTGGTGCTGGTCAACGCCATGCACATTACCGCATCCGTTTTCATCAACGACGACGAAAGCGGCCTGCACCACGATTACGACGTCTGGCTGGAGAAACTCGCCCCCCATGAGCCGGTTTCCCAATACCGACACAACGTAGGCGAGGACAACGCCGATGCGCACATGAAGCGTCAGATCATGGGCCGCGAGGTGGTGGTGGCCATTACCGACGGCCGCCTGGATTTCGGAACCTGGGAGCGGATCTTTTATGGCGAGTTTGACGGGCGGCGCAAAAAGCGGGTGCTGGTTAAGATTATCGGGGAATGACTTTCGAGCGGACGCCTATCACAAGTAGGCGTTATCCTGATATCATTGCACCACCCATGCATTGACAAACCCACAAAAGTCGGCTCTATTGGGAAGCCGTCACGATCCATTTACGATATGTGAGAACTTTCAGCGCAAACGGCATCCACACATGAGACCTTGCTCCTGTTCGTTTCTTCACAGATTTTTTCTTATTTTCGCCTTACTGACTTTCGGCGCTGTTCAGGGCGTGGCGGCCGCAAGCCGCGAGGTCTCCCCGGCCGAACTAGAAGCCGTTTATAACGCCTACCAGCGATCGGCCGCCCAGGATTTCACTCCGGAGTCCCTGGTGACCGTCTACAAGCTTCCCAATGCGGCAGCTGCCGTCAAAAAACTGGTGGATCTGCACGGAACCGGGAATGGCATGTCCATTTCCCCACAGCACAGCCTCCGCATGGAATCCACTCGCCAGCACATGAATCTGACCATCCTGCGCAAGCTGGCTAAAATCACTGGCGGAACTGTCGAAGTTCTAAATTTCGGTAAAATGAACGGCATCCGTTCGGATAAGGACCAGACCCTGTATTCCGTGGACGGCAAGCGCTTTTACAGCGGCGATGAGATTTGTGAAAAATACGGACACCTGTTCAAGAAAACCTACGGCATCGATATGGCTCTCATGGACATGGAGCGCTTCGACGCCGATGCGCGCGTGCCGGACTGGCGGGATGCCAAGATGACCTACAGCCAGTTCCAGCAGGCATACCAGCAGGGCGAAGCCAAACTGATGCAGAACGAACCCGCTTACAAGGGCGGGGCCTATCGCGCCCAGGTGGATCGGCGCAGCGCCAGCGCAGGACGAGTGACGGTCATCAAGTATATGGGTAAGGACGACAATGGCAACGACCGCTTTGAAGAACTGATCGATGTGCCGGCAGCCGAAGCGTCGTCCCAGTACAAGCACTGGTCGGCGGATGTGCCTTACCGTAATGCCATGGACGCCTGCCACCAGAACCTGCAGCGGTTTCGAGGCAGCGCGGACTTCATCGACAAAATGAAGTACTTCAACCGTACCATCGGGGACGGCATCAACGCCCTGGCACTGGAAAACTGGGATGTGGATTATATCTTTCATCTCAAGGAACTGGCCCAGCAGGGCAATCAGGGCCAGATCGATGCGTTTTTGCGCACCATGGTGAATGACGTGTTCGTGGTGGACCTGTCCGACGCCGACCGGCAGCACTTCTTCCAGGTGATCCGCATTGCGGCCCAAATCGAAGTGGATAAAATGCTTGGGCGCACCCAGAGCGAGTCGGCCTACCTTAAGCCGTTGCTGGCCGATGTGGGAAAAACCTCGAAAGGATTGAGCGCCGAGCAGCAGTTGGAAGAAGCCCGCAGGCGATTTTTCGGTTTCCAGGAAAGGATTATGAAGCACAACCTGGCGGCAACTGCCCGCCAGAAGATCCAACGGGATCTGTCGCCCAAGCGGCTTAAAATGGTGGCCGCCAAATACGGGGCCGAGCAGGCCAAAAAGCTTCAATGGGAAACCGGGCATCAGATCAAGCGCATTTTCGCAGAGATCAACGACGACCGGCTGGTCAGCCGGATTATCAGCGATGCACCGGAGTCCCTGCAAAAGCCGCTGCAGGACCTGCACCAGCTCAACCGCGTCCGTCGGACTCGGGGAAAAGCGCCGTCCGTCCGCCTGGCAGACAGCGACCCGCAGAAAGCCCGGCAACATGGTCCCGGCGAAATCGAGGTGCTGGTGCAACGCAAAAAAACCGCCCTGGAAGACCGTGAACAGGACACTACCCTTTTTCTGGGGCTGCTGAAAAAGCGCTACGCCGACTTCGACGCCGACCTGCGTGCCGGACGCTATTCGGACGCCCAGATCAGCCGGGACGTGCGAGAGCGCGTACTCAGCGAGCTGGGTTTCGAGGACCGGGCCGTGCTTCGCAACATGGAAGTTGAATTCGAACGGCGGTTCAGCGGCCGGAAGCTGCTCGGCAATGCACTCAGCCTGGGCAATGCCGATTCGGCGATCAACATGATCCGGGTTTACCAGCGCACCGGCGACTGGAACCAGGTGGCCCAGACCGCTGTCTGGGAGCTGGTCAGCAACATCCCCGGCGTTTCCCAGGCGGCTGTTCTCAAACAGGCCTTTAACGACGGCAACTACGAAGGCCTGGCCTGGATGTATATCGCCTGGAACCTGCCGGCAGCCGGCCAGGTGAAACTGGTGTTCGACGTAGCCAAAGGCACGGTGGAGATCGTTTACCACCACATGATGGACCCATTGGAAGACGACCGCCTGTCACAGGTCTACCGGGGCTATATCGCGGCTCAACCGGCGGGCTGGAGCCCGTTTCAGCCGGGCTGGAAGACGCGCCAGAACGCCGTTGCCGATTCCATCCTGCACTTCGTGCCCGGCAAGACCTTTCCCGAAAAGCGGACCCAGATGTATGCCTACTTCCAGGCCAAGCTCGACCAGCGCCTGCGCCGCAACGGACTCGATCCCACCGAGACAGCCTATTGGGTCCAGCGCGATACCGTGATCGCACCGTTTTTTCGGCGCTACGTTACCGACTATTTCGAAGCCCGCGGGGAGTGGTCCAATAACGTCGTGGCCGGTCTCAGGGGCATGGGGACCCAGGAGCAGCTCAAGGCGCGGCTGGTGGCCCAACTGGCCGCGGACTTCCGGGCCGGCGAAGTCCTGTGGGAACAATCCGTGGAGGCCCGCTGGCAGTTGGAAAAGGCTCTTGAGCAGCACCAGATGCTGCGTTTGAAAATGATCGCAACGGAAAAGCGGTTGGCCGGGGCCGAGGACTTTCTGCTGGATCGCATCGGAGGCGCCTACCAACAGGCGGTCGCCAAGGTAGAGAAGGACCCGGCCAAAACAATAGCGGTGCAGGCCGAGGCGTATCCGCCGGTGGTGGCCGAAGGCCAGGCCGTCACCATTGATGTCAAGGTGCTCAGTCCGGCGGCTGAAAACAGCCAACCCAAGGTTCACCCCGTGGATATTCGGGTGGCCCGGGTCACCCCGTTGGCCAAAGGCCGCAAGATCGATATAGACAGCCTGGACAGCGTCGTGGGGGACAGTGACTATATCCGGGACTTTGCCGATGCGTTGCAGGCTTCGGATCAGACCCTCAATGCCGTTCGCATCGACTACGACGTGGCCGTCAAGGCGGATGACGGCGGCCTGCTGGATAAACGCCGGGTCAGCGTGGTGCTGGCCGGGGGTGAAGAAAAGGTCGCTATCCCGGAAGCCGACGGGTGCCCTGTGCCACCGGATGCCGTGTATATCGAGAGAGTTCTTTATGATGGACATTTGATAAGAGAATACGAAAACAGCGAAGGGAAAGGCGTTGGGCCGTATTCAGAATTCTACGACAAGGAGGGGCGGCAGATTTACAAAAGAGGATGCCTTGCCCTGAAAGAAGGAAGTCGAACCGGCGTCCATCACGGTTTATACGAAGAGTGGTTCCCCAACGGACAAAAGAAAAAATCCTGTTATCTCTTTGACAGCGATCCCGATGGTTTTGTCGACCAAATCCGTTATTATGGTGTTTACCGGCGATGGAGCGAATCGGGTACGCTCCTTGTGGAGGCTAATTACAAGGATGGCCTGGCGCACGGCACAACAACCCATTGGGACGAACATACCAAGAAAAAAGTTTCGGAAACACAATTCAAGAACGGCAAAAAAAATGGCCTTTACCGAACATGGTACCAAGGGATTCTGTCGTCCGAGATTACCTATAAGGACGACAAACAGCACGGGACGTCTAAACGGTGGGATAGAAAAGGAAGACTGGAGTATGTCTACTCCTATAAAAACGGTAAAAAGCACGGTCAGAAAATTCATTATGCAAGCAATGGGTGGCAAACCGTCGAGACTTATCAAGATGACGTCCTCCACGGCCGGTGTGAAAAAAGAAAAAATGGTGTGCTGGAGCGTGAGGAGGAATACCGCAATGGGAAAAAAGTGTGGGAAAAATGGTATCAGAACGGCAAGCTGATCCATCATTGGACATATTAGTGTAGGCGAAAACATGGATCTTACTGAAAAAAAATGAGAACGTCTGCATTGAGCAATAATCGTTTCGTCCGATTCTGTTTCCCGGCCATAGCCGTTTTCCTGACTCTTTTTATGCTGGCGGCCACGGCAGATGCGCTATCTCTTGCGATAAAGACTTCTGCAATATCCGGGCAGGGCAATGATGTGCCGATCGAACTGCTCATGGAAGGCTTTTCATCGGATCAAAACGCCTATGTTCAAATCACCATCCGTCTTTTTCCAGGCCATTCAAACGCTGATAAGCGCCCCAGAGCCCTTTATCATACCATTCAAACCATCCAGGGGGGGGATGGTTCTCCACCCGAACTGATTCTTCCCGGGCGTGTATTCAAGCAACCCGGCCGCTACCTGATCACCGCAATGAGCGATGGCCTGGCTGAAGCCGCTTATGCCGAGATAACGGTGCAAGGCCTGTCTTTGGCCGTTTCGGCTCCGGAATCGGCGCTGGTGGGCCAGACCATAACGGTTGTTGCCGAGCTGTCCAACATCCTGGATCGTGCCGTTGCCGTTCCGCATATAAACGTTGCACTGCCCGAAGGCATGGTCGCCCTGGGTATCACTGAAAGCCGCAACCGGCGCATCGGTGTCAACGATACCCTGCGGTTTGAACTCGACGCAAGGGTTGAAGCCCCCGGTTGGCACGCGGTTACGGCTGTCGTCCACAGTGCGGAGGGAGATTTCTCAGGTCAAACCACCATTGCTGCCTCTCGACCGGCAATGCTGGCATTGCTGCCCGGCCCTGCCCAAACCCTGTCCCGACGTCTACCCGGGCAGGTAGCCGTGACTCTTCTCAACAATGGGGACGCTTCCATCGAGAACATCGCGGTGCGGCTGCGCGGCGGAGACGGTCTGAAGCTGTCTCCCCAGCGGCAGGTGGTCGACCGTCTCGACGGCCTGGCCGACAAACGCCTGACATGGCAGGTTGACAGCGCCGGCATGGCTCCCGGCCGCTATCCGTTGCGAATCGATGCAACCGGGGGCGACGGGTCGACAGCCGAGGCAGAGCTTGATGTGGTGGTCATCAGCAGCTTCACCGACGATGCGCAGCCGGCACCAACTGCGCCTTCCCCATCCCCCGTTATTGCCGAATCGAAACCGCCGAATCCATCTCCGGCGGCACCGGCTTCGGTACAGCCGGCTTCCGCAACCGACTCGGAGATCGAGGCCATGGTTGCCCGTGGCCGGAAGCACTACCACGACGCGGAATATGACCGTGCGATCACCCTTTTGGACCGCGTCCTCACCCACCAGCCGAACCATGCGGTCGCTTTGTATGAACGCAGCCGGGCACATACCAGAACCGGAAACGACAAGAAAGCCTTGGCGGACCTGAACCGGGCCATCGAAATCGATCCCGGCTATGCGGACGCCTTATGCAGCCGCAGCAGCCGTCTGACAGATGCCGGCGAGTATCAGCGCGCCCTCGAAGACGCCGAACGCGCCATCCGGGCCAATCCGGCCGGGGCCTGCGGCTATGCGGAACGCGGCCGTGTGCGGCTGAATCTGGGAAGCAACACCAAAAAGGGGGCGGTTGCCAGAAACAACTACCTCCGTCAAGCCATTGCGGATTTCGATAAGGCCCTCCAGAAACAGCATCCACATCCGGAACGGATATACAACAACATCGGTGTATCCTATGGAAACATACCGGATTACGAAAACGCGATTGCGAATTACAGCAAGGCGCTTGAAATCAAACCGGATACGCCGTTGTACCATTCTAACCGGGGATTTTGTTATAGGAAGACCAATCATTATGAAAAGGCGCTGCAGGATTACGACCGGGCGCTGTCCCTGGATTCGAAACGGATCCGGGATTACGCCCAGCGGGCGTATGTCTATCGAAAGCTCAAGCAATACCAGAAGGCCATTGACGGCTTCTCGCGAGCGATCGACGGCAATGTGAAAGAGGATTGGATCTATGCCAACCGGGGAACCTGCTATCTGAATACAAAAAACTACGCTGCTGCAGTGCAGGACTACTCCAAAGCCATAGAGATGAACGGACGTTACGAATATGCCATTGCCAATCGCGGTCAGGCTTACCTTGAAATGGGCAAACTCCAGAAGGCCCTGGCCGACTTCAACCGGGCCGTAAAACTCGATCCCAAGGATGCCTGGAACGTGGCCCATAGGGGAGAGGTCCATCGGCGAATGGGCAATTACAATGCCGCCAAACGGGATTTTCAGACGGCTTTGAAAATAGATCCCGATTATGCTTGGGCGCGAAAAAAGCTCACGTCGATCCAATCCGACCAAGTCGTGGACAAGGCGGTAGACACGATCGGCGATATCATTCGAGATCAAATGAAAAATTGATGGGCGTGGTCCAACCGGTCAACGTTGATCCATTGCCTGTTTCCAGCGATACCTTTCAAGCCGGTACACCTGCCGATTTCAGAATTTTTTTCGGGGTGTCTCGCGGTGACAACCAGTTTGGGCTTGTCATCTGTGGGCGAGTTGATCGTATTGACGGTGTAAATCCTTTGACGAATGTTATATCCGCTTCCTATTCGCGTTTTCCGGCATTATCTTCAAGATAAAGTCAGTGTCGGAGGTGCCCCATGAACGCAGCCTTCATTTTGGACTGGCCCATGCTGCTGGCCATTCTGGCCGTCCTGGCCTATTTTGAACTGATGCGCCGGTTGGACCGCTACTGGGCCAACCGGAATCCGCTGACGGATGAGGAGCGGTTGTGGAACCACGCCCGCAACCAGGGCATCAGCGAACACGAAATCTTCAAACGGGCGGCCGCCGGCTGGACCCTCGGCCCGGAAAAGGCGGATGCGGATTTCAAAGCCTACCTCAAAACGGGAGACCTGCCCCATTATGTGCGGGACCACCTGCGCAAGTTGAAAACCCTGTAATCGATTCGGTCTTTTCAGGAGCCTTTCAAAATCGTTGAGCAGCCGGGAAAAATAGATTAATAAGGGTCAGATTCGGTAACTGCGCATCGTGGCCGGATTCGTCCCGGGGCGCACGCGTTAATCTCATATTCTGGTGCACGCCAATGAAGACGATATTCTATCTGGCCTTCGGTATTGGAATCCTTACGGTCTTCGGTCTTTTGGGGGGCCAGTCCTTCGCCGCGCAGGAAACGACACAAGACCCGCTGATCAGCATCACCGCAGCCGATCAGCCCCTGGGCGAGGTTCTCGATCAGATCACCAGCGAAACCGGCTATCAGTTCAATCTCAATTCGAAGTGGGAAAACCACCGGGTCAGCGCCACCTTGAACAAGGTCCCTCTGGAAAGGGGACTCAAACGCCTGCTGCGCAGCCTGAACCACTCCATCATCTGGGAATCGGATAACACCGTAACCATCGTGGTATACGGCAAGTCCGAACCCGGCCAGAATGGGGGCGCTATCTCTTTTGCACCGCCACCCCAGGAGGTTATCGAGGAAACGGAACCGGAGCCAGAGCAGGAGCAGGAGGCGGAGCCCGGAGATGAGCCGTCGTCCGACCGATCCGAAACCGAAAAGCTTGAACCGCCTTCGGTTGGGGGGGCACCCTCCATCGAAGAATCTGAAGGGACCGAACCTGTCGACGCAGGCGAACAGGATAGCGATGAGCCTGTTGAACAGGACCGTCCGGCAGATTAAAAGACAGACTTGATGATTTTATAAAAAGCTTTTTCAGGCCACTTATCGCTACGTGCCTGAAAGGAAGGGGTGGATTCGTGGGAGTGGCTTCCCGCCGCGATTCGGCCAGACGAACCAAATATCCCATGACCCGCGCGATAATCGCCATATTTTTCGTCCTGCTGGGGCTGCCGATTCTAAAATCCTTGCACGCCGGGGAGCCGGCTGAGCCTCATCCCCTTGACGCCCACCTCGGTGAACGCTACGTCGACGATTTGGACGGATTGCTTGAACGCAGGTATATCCGCGTCTTGACCACTTACAACCGTACCAACTTCTTTTTAGCCGGCGGCAAGCCCCGTGGTTTCGAATACGACCTGCTCAAAGAGTATCAGAAAGACCTCAACAAAAACATTCCCCGACGAGAACTGCAGGTCGTCCTCGAGTTCATCCCAGTGGCCCGTGACCGTCTGATTCCCGATCTGGTGGCCGGTTACGGGGATATTGCCGCCGCAGGCTTGACGGCTACCGACCTGCGACGGCAGCAGGTCGATTTCACCGATCCTTATTTGACCGGGATTGACGAGGTGCTGGTGATGAATGCGGCGGAACCGCCCATCGAGGCGCCAGCCGGCCTGTCCGGGCAATCGCTTTTCGTGCGCCCGAGCAGCAGCTATTACCACAGCCTGCAGGATTTCAACGTTCAACTGCGCGCCCAGGGCAAACGACCGGTCCGGATTGTGCGCGCCGACGAGAATCTGGAAACCGAAGACATTCTCGAACTGGTCAACAGCGGGGCCGTGGCTCGCACGATCTGCGACAGCCACATCGCAGCGGTCTGGAAAAAGGTGTTCTCCGACATCCGGATTTACCCGGATGTTGCCGTCCGACAGGGCGGGCAGATTGCCTGGGCCGTGCGTAGAGACAATCCACAGCTCAAGGCCAGCTTGAACCGGTTCATCCAGTCCCACCGCAAAGGGACGCTTCTGGGCAATATTTATTTCTCACGTTATTACGAGAAAAAGACCTGGATCAGCCATCCGCTTCGTGGCGGGACAAACAAAAGGCTGAAGACCATCGTCCCCATCTTCAAGAAGTTTGCCAAGCGCTACGGCTTCGATTGGCGGCTGATCGCGGCCATGGCCTACCAGGAGTCGGGCTTCGATCAAAGCAAAGTGAGCCCCCGGGGAGCCGTGGGCATCATGCAGATCCGGCCCCAGACGGCGGCTGATCCGAAAATCGGGATCACCGATGTCAGCACCGTGGAAAACAACATTCATGCAGCGGTCAAGTATCTGTCGCTCCTGCAGCGTCAGTATTTCAACGAAGCCGACGTCCGCCCCCGGGACCAGGTGCGTTTCAGCCTGGCGGCCTACAATGCCGGTCCGGCCAGAATCCGCCGGGCCCGCCGGCTGGCCGGCCAGATGCACCTGGACCCCAACCGCTGGTTTCGCAACGTGGAGATGGCCATGCTCAAGATCGTCGGCCAGGAGACCGTCCGCTACGTGAGCAATATCAACAAGTATTACGTCATTTACCGAAACGCCTTCGAACGGGTCGAAGAACAGGAGGCGGCCGTCGAGCAGGTCCGCCAGTAGAGACAAAAGCCTGTTGAAGATTTGCCTCTCCTGACGTATATCCAACCATTGCAAAAAAAAACAGGGCTTGGGCGAGCCGGTCGACCAGGATCGGCATTTGCAGAAAGCGACTTACGGAACGGAGCGTGGTTATGAAGAAAATATTGATTCTGGGTGCGGGCCTGGTTTGCCGGCCGGGTGCGCGGTACTTGTTGGAACAGGGATATGCGGTTACCATCGCTTCGCGAACGGTGGCCAAGGCCGAGGAAATCGTCAAGGGGTTTGACAACGGTGCGGCCCGGCAGCTGAGGGTGGAGGACAAAGAAGGCCTCGCCGCGCTGGTCCGGGAGCACGACATCGTGGTCAGCCTGCTTCCTTACGTGCATCATGTCGACGTGGCCCGGGTCTGTCTGGCAAACAACAAACCCATGGCGACCACCTCCTACGTCAGCGATGAGATGCGCACCCTCGACGATGAAGCGAAAAGCAAAAATCTGCTTATTCTCAACGAGATCGGCATCGATCCGGGGGTGGATCACATGTCCGCCATGCGGATTATCGACGAGGTCCATGCCCGGGGCGGGAAGATTCGCCATTTCTATTCCCTTTGCGGCGGCCTGCCGGCCCCGGACGACAACGACAACCCCTTCGGCTACAAGTTCTCATGGAGCCCGAGGGGCGTGGTCCTGGCCTCCCGCAACTCGGCGCGCTTTCTGGAGAACGGCGAGGTGGTCAACATCAAGGGGGAAGACCTGTTTTTGAACAAGCGCATCGAGACCGTCGATCCCCTGGGAGAATTCGAAGTCTACCCGAACCGGGACTCACTGCCCTATAAAGAGATTTACGGCCTCAAGGACGCCGAGACCGTCATGCGGGGCACCTACCGCAATATCGGCTGGTGCGACACCTTCAAGAAGATCGTCGACCTGGGCCTGGTGGACGAAACGCCCACCACCTATCCCAAAGGCGCAACATTCAGGACCCTGATGGTAGACCTGGTCGGGGCCGATGAAAACGACGACCTGGCCGCTGCCACAGCCCGCAAACTTGGCCTGGAAAAAGAGCATTTCGTCATCGGCAACCTGACCTGGCTGGGATTGTTCGACGCCCAGCCCCTGCCCGATGCCGGCAGCAAGCTGGACATCCTCAGTGAGCAGCTTTTGCAAAAACTGCAATACAAGGCTGGAGAAAAGGACATGCTGATCCTGCGCCACCGCTTCGAAGTGGAAGATGCGGACGGGAGCGGCCACACGATCACTTCCACCCTGATCGATTACGGCATCCCCCACGGCGATTCCTCCATGGCGCGCACCGTCAGCCTGCCTCTGGCGGTTGGCGTTTCCCTGATGGCAGAGGGCAAAATCGATCTCACCGGCGTTCAGATTCCCATCTGCAAAGAACTTTATCAGCCCGTGCTGGACGGCATTGCTAAACTTGGGATCGAGATGGTGGAGGAAAGGATCGCGCATTGACGCAAACAAGCGGCGACAATCCCTCCGACTGCCTGTTTTGCCGCTGGGTCGCCCAGGGCAAAGCGGTGGCAGAGTGCGGTACGGTGGCCGCTTTTAACGATGGATTTCCGGTGACCCCCGGACATCTGCTGATCGTTCCCAAACGGCATGTGGCCGATGGCCTATACCTGAACCGTCAGGAGATCCGGGACTCCGAAGAACTGACCCGCCTCCTGGTCGAACAAATTCGGCGGGACGATCCCGGCGTTACCGGATTCAACATCGGAATCAACATCGGACAATCGGCCGGCCAGACCGTGATGCACGCCCACATTCACCTGATTCCCCGGCGCGACGGCGACACAGACGACCCCAAAGGCGGGGTGAGGGGCGTGATCAAAGGAAAACGCGGTTACTGATCCGTTTTTTGCTGGAATTTTCAGCCGATCCGGACTTAAATATTGCTATGGAAATCACTGCAACCGTTATCGGGGCCGGGGTGGTCGGCTTGGCCATAGCGGCCGAGCTTTCCGAAAACCGCAAAGGGGTCCTGATTCTGGAGCGCAACTCCTCCTTCGGGCAGGAAACCTCCAGCCGCAATAGCGAAGTCATTCACGCCGGTATCTATTACGCCAAGGGATCGCTCAAGGCCCAGCTGTGCGTCGAAGGCAACCGGATGCTGTACCGGCTGTGCGAAAGCGGCCGGATTCCGCATCGCCGCTGCGGCAAGCTGATCGTTGCAACGGCGCCGGAAGAGGAAGCCGTTCTGCTGGACATTCGGGAGCGGGCGCGGGAAAACGGGGCCGACGATCTCAAGATGGTCAGCGCACGGGAGGTCAAGGCCCTGGAGCCAAACGTTAAGGCCTGTGCCGGGCTGCTTTCGCCGTCCACCGGCATCATCGATTCCCATCGGCTCATGCGCCGTTTTGCCGCGCGGGTGCAGCGCAACGGCGCCCAAATGGTGACCCACACCACGGTCTCGCGGGTGGAAAAGTGCCATGACGGCCGCTACCGGGTCCATGTCGCCTATCCCGACGGAGAGCAAGACAGCTTCGTATCGCGCTGGGTCGTCAACTGTGCCGGCCTGGAAGCCGATCGGGTGGCCGGCTCCATGGGGATCGACATCGATGCCTGCGGCTACCGCCTGCATTATTGGAAAGGCGATTACTTCAGCCTGGACGTGCCGGCGGGCTATCTTCAGCGGCTGGTTTACCCGGTCCCCCAGGCCAACCACGTGGGGCTGGGGGTGCATGCTACCATCGATCTCGGCAACCGCGTCAAGCTGGGCCCCGACGCCACCTACCTGCCTGAACGCAATCTGGACTACGCGGTGGATACTGCGGCCCGGCAAGCGTTTTACCAGGCGGCCCGGCGCTACCTTCCCGACATCACCGTCGACCAGTTGAACCCGGAAATGGCCGGCATCCGTCCCAAACTGCAGCGGCCCGGTGATGCGGTCCGGGATTTCATCATCGCCGAAGAGTCGTCCAAAGGTCTTGCCGGTATCATCAACCTGATCGGCATCGAGTCCCCCGGCCTTACCGCCAGCCCCGCCATTGCCCGTTACGTGGCCGATCTGATCGCGGCGCGGGAGTGAATCTGAGCGCAGCCGCGCTTTCTCCTACCATCGTTGGCCCACCAAATAGAGATCAAGAAAACCGCCTGTCGGTCGATAGGTAACGGTGTGATCAACCATGTAAAGGAAGAGACCGATTTGCGGCACACGATCAAATTTTTCTTTTTGGCCCTGATCATTCCCTATGCATTTTGCGCCTATCGATTGTGGATCGACGACCGTTTGGCGGCCTCGGTCGGCCTTGTGGCCACCAGCGCCGATCAAATGGAGCCCGATTACCGCACCCGGGTTGTTATCATCGATTCCCCAAGGGACGGCGAAGTGGTGCTGACCCTGCAGATCTCCAACTTCATGCACGCCAAAGGCGGCATGCGTGCTCCTATTCGGCTGACAACGGCGGAGCGAGTGCCGGCCGTCAAGAACCGGGCCATGGCCAAGGACATCATGGTGTTTGGCTGCCTGTTTATCATGAGCATCTATCACTTTTTTATCTTCGCCTTCCGGCCCAAGGATCGGTTCAACTTCTATTTCGCGCTTAGCTGCCTGCTCTTCGGATTGCGTGCCGGGTTGACCGGAGAAGTGTTTCTGGCCGATCTGTTCGAAGCGTTGAGCTGGAACGTGGCCGTACGCATTGAATGGCTCTGTGTCTATCTCGGTGCCCCGCTTTGTATCGCCTTTGTTCGATCCCTTTTCCCTGAAGATTGCTCCATCCGGGTCGTGCAGGGAGCTATGACGCTGGGAATCCTGCTGGGAATCATCACCCTGGTGGCACCGGCCCCCATCTTTACGGGCATGTTCCCAACCGTGACGCCCCTGATCGTTCTGATTTGCCTGTTCAGTGCCGGTGTGCTGGTCAGGGCCGCACTGAGAAGACGTTTCGGTGCAACCGTGATGCTGATCTGCCTTTTGCTGGTGCTGGCGACCGTGGCCAACGATATCCTTTACGCCCGTCTGGAAACGGAACACATTATTGATTCAGGATGTCACGGATTTTGCTGGACATTTCTTGGATCGAAAATGGTTTCTGGATAAACCCGATGCAGCCCTGATTGAGAATTTCATTGGCCTGACCGTCGATGCTGTAGCCGCTGGATAAAAGTACGCGGACATCAGGGTCAATTCGTTTCAACTGGGCAAACGTTTCGGCACCGCCCATGTCCGGCATGATCATATCCAGCACCACCAGGTCGATGCCGGTTTTTTGTCGGTAGGTATCTACGGCCTCGTCACCCGATTGGACCGCAAGAACCCGGTAGCCGAGCGTTTCGAGCATATTTTGCCCTACATCGAGGATCATGGGCTCATCGTCGACCAGGAGAATCGTTTCGCTGCCGCCTCGCAGCCGACTTTTGACGACCGGATCTTCCGCGACATCTTTGTCTACTGCCGGTAAATAGATGGTGAACGTGCTGCCTTCTCCCAACTGGCTATCCACATCGATGATCCCACCATGGTTTTTGATGATGCCATAAGCCGAGGCCAACCCCAATCCGGTGCCGCGCTGCCGCTCCTTGGTGGTAAAGAAGGGGTCGAAGATCTTTTTCATGGTACCCGGAGCCATTCCGTTCCCGCTGTCGGCAATGGTGATCTTCACGTACCGGCCGGGTGGCACCCCGTGGGGTTTGACGGTCGCTTCATGAAGTGTCGTATTGGCCGTCGAGATATAAATTTCACCGCCTGTCGGCATTGCCTGCCAGGCGTTGACGAAAATGTTCAGCATGACCTGGTGGATCTGGCCACGGTCGCATTCGATCCGCCAGATGCCTGCCTGGTATTTTTGATGAACGCGGATTTCCTTCTTGGTGCGGCCGAACATGGTTGCGCTCTCGTTTACCAGATGATTGGGGTCGGTGGGCTTGACTTCGTATTTCCCCCCGCGAGCCAGCCCCAGAAGCTGTCGGGTCAGTTCCACACCCCGCTGGACAAAGGTCTCGATACCGTTCAGCCGTTCGCTGTCATTGCTGTTTCGGTTTTCGTCCAGCAGCATCAGCGAAGCGTTTCCCTGGATTCCCATCAACAGGTTGTTGAAATCATGAGCGATGCCGCCTGCCAGGGTCCCCAGTGACTCCAGTTTTTGAATCTGAGCCAGTTTGGCTTCCAGTTGTTTCTTTTCCGCTTCGGCCTGTCGCAGGGCCGTCAGATCGTGGACCACGGCGGTCAGCCTGACGGGAGTGTCGTCTTCGAAAACAAATCGACAATTGATCAAGGCCCAGAAAAGGCGGCCGTTTTTACCCATGATGCGGTGCTCCTCAGGCGGCAGCGTCGGGTTGTCCGGAGTGAGGTCTTTGTGCTGTTGGACCCATCGGGGAAGATGGTGTTCCGGTAGCAGGGTTTGCGGGTTGAGAGCCAGGAATTCGGTTTGACTGTAGCCGGTGTAAGCGCACATGACATCGTTTACACCAATGAACCTCTTATGCTGCAGATCGAATTCGCAGATACCGGCCGGCGCGTGCTGGACTATCTGGCGATAGCGGGCCTCGCTTGCTTTCAGCGCTGTTTGCGACCATTTGCGTTGCATGGCGATGTAAAAGATTTCTCCGGCCAGATGCAGCACCTTGGCTCCTTCTCCGGACCAATCCCTTTGCTGTTTGACAGCATCGAAGCCGACCCACCCCTTGAGCGATCCCCGGGTAAGGATCGGTGCGCAAATGAGGGATTGGATTCCCTGTCGCATCCATTCCGCTTTCTCGCCCGTCGAGGCCTGTTCGAATGCGGCGACGTTCGGGATAACGATGTCATTGCCTTGTGCGGCGTTTTTTATCAACCACGGGTAATTTTCAGTCGGCAGGTTTTGAAGGGAATCGACGAAATGAACAATTCCATCGGCGCACCACTCGTGGGTGTTGCTCACGGTTCGTCCGTCCTTGGAGATCAGGAACAGGTATGATCGGTCTGCGGAAACAAACCGGCCGATTTCGCTTAATGATCGATTTATTTCGTCGTCCAGGGAATCGCTGTCGGTTCCCATCAGCCGACGGGAGATGTCTGCGATCATGTTTTCGGCATTGATATGATTGCGCAGCTGCTGGGTCATGTGGTTGAATGACGCAGCCAGTTCCCCGATCTCCTTGCCTTCCTCCAGGCGGGCCTGTTCGTCCAGGTTGCCGGCGGCAATGCGCTGGGCCGTCTCGGCCAGACGGCCGACAGGTGCCACCACCCGTTTGATCTGCTGCAATCGCAGCGTCCACAATACCCAAAGCCACAGTAAAAAGGAGAGGCTCAGAGCAGGTGCCACCACGCGAACCAGCGGCCCCAGAGCACTTTTCAGCGACTGCTGGCTGATCACGACCCAATCGAGGGATTCAATCGGTACGCCTGCACCGAAAACCCAACCGGTGGATGTCCGATAGACTTTTGTCGATTCCGTTTCGAGCCCCTGGCGGACGATTTCCATATGACCGACGCTGTGTTGTTCAACGACCAATTGACTGTTGGAATGGGCCAAAAGGCTGCCTGCACGGTCGGCAACGAAAACCAGATTTTCCCGGTCTCCCCCAATGGCCGCATTGATGTTCGCCTGGAGCGTCGAAAGGTTCAGTTCGCCGACAACCATCCGGCCCGATTCAACGGACTTTGCCAGATAAACGGTGGGCTTGCCCGAACGCATGGAAATGAACGGAGCCGAAACGAAGGTGGATTTCTGTTGTCTGGCCTTGGCGTAGTATGGCTGACGGGTCAGGTCCAATCCGATGTATTGGTGGTCGAGGGGCGTCATGAGATCCAGTCGGCCGTCCAGGTCGAGTATGTACAGGGTGTCAAAATAGCTGTAGGCGCTTTGCGTATCGGTCAGAAATTGTTTCAGGTGGGGGCGATCGGCGGTTTCGATGGATTGCCCCAGTGCATCGAGCACGCGTTTGGCGCTGTCCGTATAGGTGACGACCGTGTTGGCAATGCTGCGCGACAGTTTGACCTGTTGCCGAGCCAAGGTTCCCTGCCAGACTAAAACGATACTGACAAAGGTGATAACGACTATGATCAGCGTGGGCAGAAAGAGTAGCAGGAGAAGCTGGTTGAGCATTACCCGGCCAAGTGGCCTTGTGAAAGATGTTTGTGCACGCATCGCTATATTTCGATGGCTGACAGTGTCTGGAAGTTTCCGTTTTTCACCGTAACGACAAACTGTGTGCGAATCACATCGCCGTTTGGATCCATCTTCATCCTGCCCAGAAGCCCCTGGAAGTCGTTTATCCCCAGCAGCGCTTCTTTCAGGCCGGATCGATCCCCTCCGGTCTGCTTCAGCGCTTTTGCCAACAGATTCATGGCTTCATAGGACTGTGCGGCCGCGAAGGTGGGCGGCCGCCCGAATCTTTCCCGGTATCTGAGATGAAAGGCCTCGAAGGCCGGCTTCCGGCTGTCGGTGTCGTAGTCCGCCACCAGGATCAGCCCTTCTACTGCCTTGCCGCCATTTTGGATCAGGGTGTCGGTCTGTGCCCATCCGGAACTGAAAAGGGGGCAGGAAAAGCTGTTATTGCGGAGATGCTGGGCGATTAAGGCCGTATCTTTGGCGGAGGCGATGATTAAAAAAGCGTTGGCGTCCGAAGGCGATATTGGCCGCATGAGTCCGTCAAAATCGGGATGCGACGAAGACGAAAAGAAGAGATTCTCGGAAAGATGGCCCCCGTTCTTTTCGAACGCATCGACGAATGCTTTGCGAAAGGCATCGCTGTAGGCCAAATTGTCCTGATCGGCGATCACCACGATCCGTTCGGCTCGATACTGAGATCTGGCGATCCTGGCCAGTTTGCCGGCGGCGGCGGTAATGGCGGGTTGAACCCGCAGGAAGTGATCGTCGATTCCCGTAAGCAGTGATGTTGACGTAGTGGGGCTGAGCATCAGCATGCCCGCTTTCTCGGTTATCGGCAGTGCCGCCATGCTTTGCCCACTGGTCATGTGCCCGACAATGGCTACCACGTTGGCCTCGATCAGTGCGCTGTCGGCTGCTTTTGCGCCGGCCGGCGTTCCGCCATCGTCCCGTACAATAAGTTCGATGGGGCGCCCGTTGATTCCACCGGATTCATTCACGCTTTCGACCGCCAGAATAGCTCCGTTTCGGCCCTGTACACCCAAATCCGCATTGCTACCGGTCAACTCGCCCGAGAAGCCGATGAGGACGGGTGCATTGCCCGTGCAGGCCAGAAAGACAGAAAAAACAATCATTATGATCATTCCTGCCACGTGCTTGCCATTCCATTTCATGAGAGCACCCCCTTAGCCTGTTTCCGTTTTCTTTTTATATCGGCACTTCGCCGGTGACAATTACCGGAAATTAGGTAGAAAACGACATCTTCCGGCAGTATATGAAGATTGGCGTTCAACGATAAAGTCGATAAGGACTTTCCACTTGCTATGAGATTTTTATCCGTTGGAACGCTCGGTCAGGGATGTTCCGCTCCCCCATCCATCGACACACATGGCCGGGAAGGGGTGTCCAATCAGCGATATATTGATAATTCCACGGGGCTCTGGCGTTGACGTCTTCCGTAAATCGGGCTATTTTTAAAAAGTCTAACGTTTCCATTCCAACATTGCAAAGATTTCATTTTAATCGAACGGCAGATGCGGCCGTCTTAACCACGTATCATTCAAGGAGTAAAAATGGATCTTTCCACGGAGTATTTGGGGCTCGAGTTGAAAAATCCGATTATCGTCGGCAGTTCCGGGTTGACCAGTTCGGTCGAGAAAGTCAAACAGGCTGAAAAGGCTGGTGCTGCTGCGGTTGTGCTCAAGTCCATCTTCGAAGAAGAGGTGGCCTTGGAGTATGCCGATTTTATGAAAAGTGCCAGCCGGTTTCCCAGCGAAAGCCGGGTGTTCGAATACGAGGGGCGTAAAGTGCCCATCGAATACTACAATTACGTGGTACGCGAAGAAAACCTGAAGAAATACGTCACTCTCCTAGAGGAAAGCAAAAAGGCGGTGGCCATCCCGGTGATGGCCAGCATCAACTGCTTTTTGCAGTCCGTGGAGTGGATCTCCTATGCCCAGCAGCTGGAGGCCGCCGGCGCCGACGCGCTGGAACTGAACATGTTTTTTCCCCCCACGGATTTCAAGCAGCCCCGGTCCGACCGGGAAAGCATTTACTTCAAAGTCACAGAAACGGTCACCCAAAAGCTGAAGATCCCCACGGCGCTGAAAATCAGCCACTACTTCACCGACCTGGGGACCATGATCCAGCGTCTCTCCCAGACCGGCATCGGCGGTCTGGTGCTTTTCAACCGCTACTTCAGCCCGGATATCGACGTCGACAAAATGGAAATCTCCAATTCTTTCGTTTTCAGTTCGCCCTCGGACCTGGCCATCTCTTTGCGTTGGATCGCCATCATGGCCGAGAAGGTCGACTGCGACCTGGCCGCCTCCACCGGTATTCATGACGGTGACGCGGTCATTAAGCAACTGCTGGCCGGCGCCACCGCCGTCCAGGTGGCCTCATGCCTCTACAGGAACGGGGTTGGCTATGTGGGCCAGATGCTCGAGCGCCTGGAAAGCTGGATGTCCCGGGAGCGGTTCAAGTGGATCGCCGATTTCAGGGGGAAGTTGAGCCAGGAGAAAAGTTCAGACCCAAGCATTTACGACCGGGTTCAGTTCATGCGCTACTACGGCGGCAAAAAAAATACGGTAATCTGAACAGAGCCGCATACAATTGATGCCCAAACAGGAGAAGGATGCCATGGACGAAAACACCACGACTGCATCCGAAAGCGGCCGCCCTGTTCTGGTAACTGGAGCGACCGGCTACGTGGGCGGACGCCTGGTACCTTTGCTGCTTTCCCGCGGCTGCCGGGTCCGGGCCTGTGCCCGCAATCCCCGGCGCCTGGAAAACCGCCCCTGGGCCGGGCACGCCAACGTTGAGATCGTGGCCATGGATGCCCTGGACCTGGCCTCCGTGGACGCGGCCGTGGCCGGCTGCGAGGTGGTCTACTACCTGATTCACTCCATGATTGCCGGCGGCAGGGGAGGGTTTGCCGAAGCCGATCGTACGGCTGCATTGAACATGGCGGCGGTGGCGGCCGTTCGAAAGGTGAAGCGGATCATCTACCTGGGCGGCCTGGGAGAGACGGAGCACCCCGACCTGAGCGAACACCTGAAGTCGCGGCACGAAGTCGAGGAGATCTTCAATCAGGGAGCTGTGCCGGCAACCTGTCTGCGGGCCGCCATGATTCTGGGTGCCGGCAGCGCCTCGTTCGAGATGCTTCGTTACCTGGTGGAGCGCCTGCCGGTCATGGTAACGCCCAGATGGGTCGATACGCCCTGCCAGCCCATCGCCATCCGCGATGTTCTGGGATATCTGCACGGCTGCCTGGAGGCGCCCGAAACCGTCGGCCGGACTTTCGACATCGGCGGGCCGGAGGTGCTCAGTTACCGTGAATTGATTCATATCTACGCCGAGGTGGCCGGGCTCATGCCCCGCATCATCTTTCCGGTGCCGGTGTTGACCCCTAAACTCAGTTCCCTGTGGATCCACCTGGTCACACCGGTGCCCTCGACCATCGCACGGCCCTTGGCCGAAGGATTGCGCATTCCGGTGGTCTGCCGAAACGACCGCATTCGCGAAGTCCTGCCCCGCGACCTGCAAAGCGCCCGGGAGACCATGCGGGTTGCCCTGGATCGGGAGCCCCAGGCCGAGCAGGATGCCTGCGACCTGCCGCCCGAAACCCTGCTGCCTCCGGAGTGGACCGCCTGCGGCGATGCCGATTACACCGGCGGGACGAAACTGACCCTGGCTTTTCGGATCGTTCTGGCGGCGGGCATCGAATCGGTCTGGGAGGTGGTGGAGGCCATCGGCGGGGATCGGGGTTACTATGGCAACCGCCTGCTGTGGGCCCTGCGCGGCGCACTGGACGCCGTTGTCGGCGGTCCCGGAATGAAGAAAAAGCGGCGCGACAACGCCACCCTGGATGCCGACGAGGTCTTTCATTTCTGGCAGGTCTCCCGGATCCACCGTCCCCGGCGGCTGGTGCTGGCCTCCCGCATGAAGGTTCCCGGAGAGGCCCTGCTGGTCTTTCAACTCCGACCCCTTTCCGGCCATACCGAGCTGGTGGTGCAGGCACTTTTTCTGTCCAAGGGGCTGCCGGGCCTGGGCTACTGGTATTCGCTCTATCCGGCCCACCAGTGGGTTTTCCGAACCATGCTGCGCAACATTGCCCGGCAGTGCAAGGCGCCCGTCATCCTGGGACCGGAGATGGTTGCGGCGGATTAGACAGAATCATGCCTGCGACACCGGCCTGTTCTACGACATGAAGCTGATCGGCGAAGCCGGCATCGACCTGGCCGTGCTGCCCATCGGAGACAACTTCACCATGGGGCCGGACGACGCCCTGCGGGCCGTCCAGCTGATCGAACCCCGGCTGGTGCTGCCGATCCATTACGACACTTTCGAGGTCATCAAACAGGACCCGGCGGCCTGGAAGCGACGGGTTGAAGACGCCACTTCCGCCCGGGTGGCCCTGCTCCAGCCCGGTGAGCGCCTGGAACTGTGACGCCGCGCCACCGCCCGCGTTTCGCGTAGTGGCGAGGTTTATCCTCGCCTTTGTCGATCAAAATTTGTTCTTCCTGAATCCATAGGTGCCGCGGGGGGCGAAAAATTTTTCGCACTAACTTCGGAGCGACGATATGGATTGAAAAATACAGTTCCCCCGCCCCATCGCCCAGGGCAATCGCAAGTAACTCTGAAAGGGTGATTTATGCACCCCTCACCCCGGCCCTCTCCCCTCAAGGGGCGAGGGAGTGCTTTCCTGAAACCTCGAAAGCAGCCGGGTTGGCTTGGTAGCAACCGGAAAACGTTCCCTATCCCCCGGAGGGAGAGGGACAGGGTGAGGGGGAAATATGGCGTTTTCATTATCATAAAATCTACATGCGATTGTCCAGCCCCATCGCCAACTGATGCTTGCCCGAACATCCATTTTTGGATAGACTACATCAATACTGTTACTTTCCCGCTGACACCCGCACGCGTTTTGCAGCCGCTTTCCCGGTAGCCGCTACCTCGGCAGTTTTTTCCCCGCAGATGCTGACCGCATGTTGTATTTCCCCCTCTCGGTTTCCGGCCATCGGCCGAGGAGAAGGACCCATGATCGGAGCCATAGCAGGCGACATGATCGGTTCTCCCTATGAGAGCCGACCCGTCAAGACCGCGGCGTTTCCCTTGACGGTGGATGCTTTTACCGACGATACGGTCCTGACCGTGGCGGTGGCCAACGCCATCCTGCGCCGCATGGGGTATCGGTCCTGCATCGCCTGCTTTGCCCGCAGCTTTCCCAACCTGCCCTATGGCGGTTCGTTCTGGCACTGGATCTGGGATCCAGACAGCCTGCCTTATTACAGCTTCGGCAACGGTTCGGCGATGCGGGTTTCTCCTGTGGGATTTGCCTTCGAATCGGTCGATGCGGTCCTGCACCAGGCCCGGCGCTCCGCCGAGGTGAGCCACAACCATCCCGAAGGCATCAAGGGCGCTCAAGCTACGGCGCTGGCGGTTTTCCTGGCGAGAAAAGGGGAGGACAAGGCCGCTATCCGCAAAGTGATCGAAGCGCGCTTCGGCTACTGCCTTGAGAAGTCGGTCGACGAGATCCGTTTGAACTACTGCTTCGATGTCTCCTGCCAGGGGTCCGTGCCCGAATCGATCATCGCCTTTCTGGAGGCTACCGACTATACTTCCGCCGTGAAAAACGCCATTTCCCTGGGCGGCGATGCCGACACCATGGCCTGCATCGCCGGCGGCATCGCCCAGGCCTTCTACAAAAAAATGCCTTCCGAACTGGTTCAGCAGGTCCGTCAGCGGCTGCCGGATGTTTTGCTGGCGGTGGTGGATCGTTTCAACGAGACGTTCGATTGCGGTTTTTGAGGTTGCTGGTGTATATGATGTTCATTTCGGATGCCTCTTTTCGGGTCCGGTCACCTTTCTCCAATCTGAAATGGGAGCTGTCAGGTAATGGCCTTCTCGGAATATCCTCTGGTGGACACGCACGCCCACATCTGCGACCCTGTATTCGATCCGGACCGGAATGCGGTTCTCGAACGGGCGCAAAAGGCAGGGGTGGCGGGGATTGTGGCCGTGGGGGAGACCCTGGCCGATGCCCATAAGAATCTGGAGCTGGCCCGGGTTCATCCCATGCTGCGGCCGGCCGCTGGACTCTATCCGACCTTTCTCGATTTTGGCCAGGCCGAAGAGATGGTGGATTTTATTCGCAGTCACTGTGATCGGCTCATTGCCATTGGCGAGGTGGGGCTTGATTACTGGGCTGTCAAGGAAGATGAGCAAAAGGCGCTGCAAAGGGAGATCTTTAGAACCTTTATCGATCTGTCCCGCGAACTGGATCTGCCGCTGAACGTGCATTCCCGCTCCGCCGGTCGTCATGCGGTGGCGCTGCTGCTGGAGAACAATGCGGATCGGGTGCAGATGCATGCCTTCGACGGTAAAGCTTCGGCTGCCCTGCCTGCGGTCGAAGCGGGCTATTTCTTCTCCGTTCCACCCTCTATTGTGCGTTCGCGCCAGAAGCAGAAGCTGGTCCGCCACCTGCCGCTCTCCTGCCTGCTGGTGGAAACCGACAGCCCGGTGCTGGGACCCGAGCCGAAGATTCGCAATGAACCGGCCAATTTGATCCTCTCCGTCGAGGCTATCGCTCGGATTAAAGAGGTTGCCGTGGAGGCTGTGGCCGAGGCTGTTGTGGAGAACACCCGGCGGTTGTACGGGGAAGGGCCGGTGATCAGTGAACCGTGAACAGTGATCGGAGGGCTGTGAACGGAGAACTGTGATCAGTGAACGGTGGCGGTGAACACCAAATCCAAACGCAAAACCTCTTTTGGTAGTCTTTTCCTCCCATCATACGGCCAGCCGGCTCCCATTGCCCATTTCACAGAAAACCCTATCTTTATTTCAACGCAGGAAGCAATATCAACAACCGACAAACATGAGAGGTGATATCATGGCCGAGAATAGAACTCAGGATTACTTCGACGACAATAGTGAAGGGCATGTGGATACCCGCGAAGCCAATTTTCAGTGTGAGAATCGCGACGAGCATCTGGGCTGCGATCCCGGGATCGATGTAGCCGGATAAGAGCCGAATCAATGAAAGGAAGGTGCCCGATGATAGGCATAGCACTGACGCTCATTCTACTCGCATATTTCGTCAACCGATGTGCCGCCGGATGGTCATCACAAACAGCCTGCAAAATCTGAGGGCATGATCGACGGCAGAGCTTCGACCAATTAAAGGCAATAGATATAGACCGCCGTTTAAGCGGTCACCAAAAGGTAGAGCCTCTAACGGGGCTCTGCCTTTTTCAGTTGGGGAAATTGTGGCGGCGATGGGGGAACGGTGGACGGGAATTCGCGATTTGTGGTATCGGTGAGCAGGGTGCAGTGGACGGTGATCTGTGATCAGTGAACGGTGATCGGTGAACAGCAAACAGCAAACATTTTTCCAACGAGAAACGCCAAACGCTAAACCAGCAACCTGAAAGACGGTGACTCATGACTCAGCAAAAGGAGAAACGGATCGATGTGGCCCTGGGGAAGGCCCCCGGAGACCTGGCCATTGTCAACGCCCGGCTTGTAAACGTCTATACCGGTGAAATCCTGGACAACCAGTCGGTGGTAACCTGCGGTGAGCGCATCGCCTGCGTGGGGACGGATGTGGGGTATGCCATCGGTGACGCCACCACGATCATCGACGCCGAAGGCGCCACCCTGATCCCCGGGCTGATCGACGGCCATGCCCACGTCGCCTGGCTGTTTACCGCCGGCGAATTTCTGAAATACGCGGCTTTGGGGGGCACCACCACCATCGTTACCGAGACCCTGGAAGCCTATCCGGTCGCCGGGCTGGCCGGTGTCCTCGACTTTCTGGCGTCCCTGAGGGACCAGCCCATAAAATTCTTTGCCACGGCGCCCGCCATGGTGTCCACCAGCCAAGCCACCATGGGAATCGACTTATCCGATCTTGAATCGCTCCTGGCCTGTGAGGAGATCGTCGGATTGGGCGAATCCTACTGGCAGGGCGTGCTGCAGAACCGGGAGGTCTTCAAACCGATCTTTGCCGCCACCCTGGCCTGTGGAAAGAAACTGGAGGGGCATTCGGCCGGTGCCCGCGGCGGTAAACTGCAGGCCTACGCGGCCTATGGCGTCTCTTCCTGCCATGAGCCCATTAAGGCCGACGAGGTACTGGATCGGGTGAGACTGGGTATCTACGTCATGATAAGGGAGGGCAGCATCCGGCGGGATCTGGCTGAAATTGCGGCCATCAAGGAAATGGTTCCCGACACCCGGCGGTTGATCCTGACCACGGACGGCATTTCGCCCAGGGATCTCATGGAGAAGGGCTACATGGAGTTTCTGGTCCAAAAGGCCATCGACTGCGGCTTCGACCCGGTAACCGCCGTGCAGATGGCCACCTTGAACGTGGCCGAACATTTCGGCCTGGACGACCGCATCGGCGGCATCGCCCCCGGAAAATTCGCCGACATGGTTCTGATTCCCGATCCGCAGACCATTCGGGCCATGCGGGTAATCAGCAAGGGACGGGTCATCGCAAAAGATGGAAGCCTGGAAGCTGCGTCTCGCCGTCACCGTTTTTCTCCCGAAAGCCTGAAAACGGTCCATCTTCCCAGGCGCTTCGAACCCTCGGATTTTGCCGTCCGGGCTTCGGGGGACGGCGACACGGCCACGGTGCGGGTGATCGAGATGGTCACGGACCTGGTCACCAAGGAAGCGATAATCGATTTGCCGGTTGCCAACGGCGAAATCCAGACCGGAGATGCCGGAGATTTGTCGAAAATCGCGGCTATCGATCGCAGCCGCACGCCAGGGAAATTTTTCACCGGTCTGATCCGGGGATTTGGTCTGGCCCGGGGTGCTATGGCCTGCAGCGCGGCCTGGGATACCTCCTGCATCGTCGTGGTGGGGGCCGATGAGGCTGACATGGCCCTGTGCGTCAATCGCATCGGTGAATTGCAGGGTGGGGCGGTGGTCTGCGACGGCGGCCGCATCGTTGAGGAACTGGCCCTGCCCATTTTCGGGTTGATGTCCGAACTGCCCATAGATGAACTGAACGAGAAACTCAATGCCATCCAGCGGGCCGTGGCGGATCTGGGCGTTGCCTTCCCCGACCCGCTGCTTTCCCTGATCGCCCTCACCGGCGCGGCCATTCCTTTTGTGCGCATTTGCGAGGAGGGGTTGGTTCATTTTAAGACCGGGCGGACGAGGGGGGTGATCTGTGAACAGTGATCGGTGAACAGTGAGTGGTGAACGATGAACAGTGATCTGTGATCCGTGAATGGTGATCGGTTTCCTGCATATTCTAATCGATCTTAACTAATCAAACCAATTTAACGAACTGAACCAATGCAACCAACCGAACCAACCCGCTAACGGTGCCCCATGAATTCATTGATTCCCGAACGATATGCTTTCGAAACCGGCATCTACCGGCCGCCCAGCGAAGGCGGCAGCGATTCGCTGCTGATCCGTCTGACCCGTAATTGCCCCTGGAACCATTGCACGTTCTGCGGCATGTACAAAACCGAAAAATTCCAGGTGCGGTCGGTGGCCGAGATCAAAGGCGACATCGACGCCATGGCCGCCCTGCGCGACGATCTTATAAAGCAATCCGGCGTTGACGGCGAGATCAGCCACCAGGGCGCCATCGCCCTCATCGAGAAACACCCCCGGCTGAACCACCACCAGGGCTTTGCCATGCTCTATCACTGGCTGCTTTCCGGTGGCAAAACCGTATTTCTCCAGGATGCCAACAGCCTGATCATGAAAACCGACCAACTGGTGGAGGTGCTGGAATATCTGCGCCGGATCTTTCCCACCATCCGCCGGGTGACCACCTACGCGCGCTCCAAAACCCTGGTGCAAAAATCCCTCGAAGACCTCAAAGCCATTCGGCAGGCGGGCCTGGACCGACTGCATGTCGGCCTGGAAAGCGGGGACGACACGGTTTTGAAAAAGATCCGCAAGGGCGCCACCGCCGAGATCCACATCAAGGGGGGACAAAAGGCCCTGGCGGCGGGTTTCCAGCTTTCGGAATACTGGATGCCCGGTTTGGGCGGGAAAGCTTTGTGGGAGCAGCATGCCAGAAATACGGCCCGCGTTCTCAGCGAGATCGATCCGCACTACATCCGCTCACGCCCCTTGCGCCCCTGGCCCGGTACCCCCCTGGCTGCGGAGATGGAAGCGGGCGACTTCGAGATGCTGACCCCCACCGGACAGCTAAAGGAATTGCGGTTGACCATGCAGGCGTTGTCGGTCACCGGCCGGGTCTGCTTCGATCATGCCGGCAACTACTGGCGAAACCTCCGTGGCGGCCTGCTTTTTTCCCAGAGCTACGAGGGGTACCCCTTCCCCCGGGAGAAGCAGACCGTCCTGGATTTGATCGACGAGGGGTTGCAGGTGAAGGCGGGAAGGTGAACAGTGAACGGTAAACAGCGAGTACTCAAATGTAGGCGGGGAGGAGTTGTTTTACCTTCTTTTCATTTTTAACCCGTCTTTTTAAACCTATCGATATCTATTGATATAATGTTGGTTTTCCTTCATTTCTATAGAATGGCAAAACGAAGGAAAACGATTTATTTCGCCATCTCCCGCAACCGTTCGATCAGCCGCACCTCGGCCCAGGTATCCATGGCACAGTAGCGTTTCAGGTTGGCATAGATCGTCTGCTTCTCATCTTCCGTCACCATGTTCTTGATACACTTTAAATACTGGCGCGAGGCCGTATCGCCGTCGCCGATGGCAAGATCGTCGTAGCACAGTTCGGGAACGAAGGCGGGCAGGACCTTTTTGATGGACGCAGAGCCCTCCATGGCTGGATGATAGAGATACCGGGAACGGAAGGGAACCAGCAGATCGATCATGCGGGCGTTGATGGCCTCCAGGGCCGTCGCGTGCTGGGGAAAGTGTGCGGCCAACTCGCGATTGATGCGTGCCTCGAAGGCCATGTTGTAGACGATCACCGATCCCCGGCTGCCGCAGCTTTCGACCAGGGCTCGTATGAAATCACCCCGGGGATCGCCCTCATCGGTATGCAGAAATTCCTCATGCACCACCTTACCACCAGGATGCTCCTGTACATGCAGGGAGAATTGGAAGGGAATCTGCTGGTAGGGCGAAGACCGGTCGAACAGGGGGATGGCCGGAAAGATGGTCTCGTAGTCCAGGTCAGTAATTTCCGGCTAAGTACTTGCATTAACGGTATGTAATTCTTGCTCTTTAAAATTTGAATCAGGGGGTTTGCCAAAAACACCAGCGCGTAATTCATTCCGGATTTTTATGCGCAGTTGGCGGACTCTCTTGATGGAAACGCGCTCGTTAAATTGGCGATGGCAATAGATTGCCAGCAACAAATAGGTGATCAGACCTGCCAGAATTTGCACCATCAAGCCATGCTCGCTCCTGGCGATGAGATGATACACTTTAAGGTGCCGTTTCCACCAAGCGAAAAAATTTTCGATATCCCATCGGAGCTTATAGGCAGTGGCGATTTGCTCGGCAGTTAAATCAAAACGATTCGTAGCGATCCAGTATTTAACGCGATCCACCTCGTAACCCACCAAACGAAGTGGGGTTTGTGTTTGATTGACTTCCGTGGTGCCCAGAACAACGATGGCATCAAAAAAAACGATACTATCAGAGGCAATGGGGTTTTGTTTAATGATCGTTTTCTTGGTGCTGGCTTTAATCCGGCACATAAACAGCTTTCCATCATTCTGCCATTGGTCAAAGCGTTGATGGCTTTGATAACCCCGGTCCATCACACCGGTTTGACCGTCAGACAGGATCAAGCTGACGAAAGGTCTTTCAGCCCCGTTACCATCGGTAAGATAAAGCTTTCTTGGAATCGCCCGGTTCAGATCAAAACCGACGTGGACCTTCGCCTTCTTGGATTTTTTACGGTAGTCGGCCCAATGCATGGATAAGGTTGCATCGATGAGGGAACCGTCGATCCCCACCAGATCACCGAGTTCGGGATGTTGCTTGGGTAAAATCGAAGATGCCTGAGCTTGTAAGTTCTGATAGACATACATGAACTGTTCAAGTCCCCGGCTGTTGGTGGCCTCTGAGAAGCTGCTCTTTTTGATTCCGTTTTCTGGTGCGATGGCACTTTTGGCAAAATCATCTTCTTCAAGCACTTGCAGCAGGTGTTGAGCAGAATGGTGTTCTTCAAGATGAAAGTAAACCAGCGCGCGCAGATGTTCCTCAAAAGTCATCTGCAATGGTCGGTTTCCTTTGGAATCAAGAGCTGGCATCCGTGATGTTGCCTCAGTCGCTGGTTGAAAAAAAGAGAAAAACTCCAGGGCATTGAGCTTTTGGAAAGGGTCGAATGTGCGTGGCATGTATAACCTCTTGATATAATAGGGCATACAAAACGCCGCCCATATTGACGACCCAATGTCAAGCAAAAATATCGTTTAACCTGCTGATTTTAAATTATTTTTATGCAATTCCCTAACCGGATTTTACTGAGTCCAGGTAGTAAAGGGGATATTCCAGCGCATTGAGAAATTTGGCCACGGCGTCGCGGTCGATGTGCATTTTTTCACTCACATGGGCCTGGACATCGATGGCCTGGCGGTCGGTCAGGGGAAATGCCGGCGGCAGGTTGCGAACATCCAGGATGTTCATGGCCAGCAGACTGTCCAGTTTGTCCCCGCCGAATACATTGAAAACGGAGTAGACCGGTACATGCCGCCAGCAGTAGCCCACGAAGTCGCATTCGAAAGGCGACCTGCAGTGCCTGCCGATGGGCGCGTCCGGCTCATCGGACTGGTTGGCCACCTGCAGCAGGCTGGCCAGGAGGCCGGGCACCGTTGTCATTCGGGAAACGGCCAGGTCGGTGCAGTCTTCTAAAAGGAAAAGCTGGTGGGGATCGATCCCGCCCCTGCGAACGTAGTCGCGGTCGAGATGCATCAGGATGGAGCGCTGCACGTCGTAGCCGGCCCCGGCAAAGGCGTAGCGCTGCAGGGCAATGTCGTCGAGGTGATAGTCCTTGACCCCCGTGGACTGCTTGACTTCGATCAGGTCCCAGGGGTGAGCCGGGCCGTCTTTTTTGAGAATATCGATCCGGGAAAATGCCCCGTCCGGGGAGCAGGCCGTGGCCTCGTAGATCACCTCGCGCCCGTCGGCGATGGCGCGGTTTGTGGCGTCGATGGCCCGGTCGGTGGCCCGATAGGGTTCGTCGATCAACAGGCCGTCTTCAAAAAAGGTTTGGGCCAGTTGGCCGACCTCGTGGCCGGAGTCGAACAGCCACTGCTTCTGCTCGGTGATGGGCGGCGCCAGATCGGGCCGATGGCGATGCAGCCAGAGCGCCTTGGGACACTGAAGGCCCCTGAGGTATTGGGATTTGGAGAGACGTTGGATGTGATCGCTCATTTCGACGAATTGGACATTTCCGGATAGGCACGATTTACGGTTTGAAGCCTTCCACCAGAGAAAACATGGCCTTGCTCTGAATCTGCCGGATGCCCACAAATCCGGCGGCAACCAGACCGGACTTAATTTCTTCGAATGTATAGGTCCCGCCGCCCTTGGTGCCGGCCAGCATGTTCACTGCGAACAGGGCGCCTTCGGTCGGCTGGGTGTGATCCGGGGACATGACGTGATCGCGGATCACGATGCGGCCGCCGGCATCCAGCGCCCGGTGGATCTTGCGATACAATTCTTCGTTTTCCGCGGGGCTGTTCTGATGGATGATGGCCGATAAAAGCGCCAGATCGTTCCCTGTCGGCAGTTCGTCCGTGTAGAAATCGCCGGGCTCCAGGGTGACGCGATCCGCCATGGCGGCGGCTTCGATCCGGGCCCTGGCCATCTCGATCACCGGCGGTTTGTCGAACAGGGTCGCCCGCATGGCCGGCTGTGCATCGAGAAAGGCCAACGTATAGGAGCCGGAGCCACCGCCGACATCCAACAATCGTTTGGCCCCGTCCGGGCCGATGGCCGCCACCACACCCGGTGCGGTTCTGGACGCGACCACGTGCATGGCCCCGATGAAGGCCTCGTAATTCTCCCTGTCCATGATGTTTTTCCCCAAATCCGGCACGGCATTTCCCAGTACGATATCGTTGAGGTTGGACCAGTTGCGCCAGACCGATCCCATGTGAAGCACCATGGGCCGGACCGACGCCGGTCCGTCAGCCGACAGCAGTGGGGCGGCGGACGACTCGGTCTGGTAAGCGTCGTTGGTTTTCACCAAAAATCCCAGGGCGCACAGGGCATCGAGCAAAATGGTGATACCGCGCAGATCGGCGCCAATGGCCTCGGCAACCTCAACTGCCGTGCGCGCCTGGCTGGCAAGCAGGGTAAACAGGTCCAGTTCAGCCGCGCTAATGATTACGCGGCTGGCCATGAAGCCATGAACCATTTTCAGGATCGCGTCATCCGTGTGCTTGTTGCCCATTTTTAACCTCGCTGCAGGATTTTTAGAAAGTTAGGATTGGCATGTATGTTATCATTTCAGCACGATTAACCACAACCGGTAAGCCGGAAAGACGCTTGCCCCAGGGCCGCCGCATTTGGAATTCGTATTGTTGCTTTGATGTAGCGTAGGGACGCGGTTCATCCACGTCCGGTTAACAAAGGCGGGGACAAACCCAAAGGCTAAACCCAAAGGCGGGGATAAACCCCGCCACTACATTTGTGCAACCCACAGAAAAGCGGTTTTCGAAATCCGTATCGTTGCAGGCAGGACTACAAAAAGCGGAAGATAATTCCAAATGCGGTCACCCTGCGCTTGCCCAACATGCCGACCGGCTTTGTTGGGAATGGACTTTGCATTAATTATATGACGCGTCGCGGAACATTTAGAACCTGGGCGAGTGGACGGCCATGTCACGGGACCAAACGCCGCGGAACTTTGCGATCCGTCGGCTGTTCGGCCGGCTCGCCCGCAACGATGTTCAATGAGGGCAGAGATACATAGACATTCCTGCGAGTGCGCATATTTTGTAATTATCGACCAAGCTTGGTATAGTTTATCAGACAATCCCGTTCCATGCGACTATGGAATTAAACTTGATGCACCGGTAAAAAGTGACAAATTGCAGCGCTATGATCCTCAAACGAATACTTGACCTGCTCCTCGGATCCAACAGGTTTCATCTTACGATTTTATTGCTGATCGTCCTGTTTGTGCCTGGCTGTGCCGATATGCGTGGATATCTGGCAAAATCGCTTCCCTTGCCGGGATACCCGGCGGATGCCATCGAACGGAATGACTTTGTCGTCGCCGAAGACGATGACATCATCGGCCGTTTGGCGACGATCCGGCTGGAACGGGGGGATACGCTGCCGGATATTGCGCGGCACTTCAGCCTGGGCATCAATGACATCAGTGCTGCGAATCCGGGCGTCGATATCTGGGTGCCTGATGCCCGGGAGCGAATCCTGCTGCCCTTGACCTTTATCCTTCCCGACGCCCGGCGCAACGGGATCGTGATCAACCTGGCCACCATGCGGCTCTTTAACTTTGAAAAAAGCGGAAAGTTGTTGCGCGTATCGACTTACCCGGTCGGCGTGGGAACCGAAGAACGGCCGACCCCCATGGGAGAAATGTTTGTCGCGCGAAAGAAACACCGGCCGACCTGGTATGTACCCGCCTCGATCGCCGCAGATCATCGAAAAAAGGGCGACCCCCTGCCGTCCCAGGTGCCGCCGGGACCTCTCAATCCTTTGGGGGAATATGCGCTTTATTTGAGTGAGCCGAGCTATCTGATCCATGGCACGAACAAACCGGCCAGCATCGGGCTCAGGGCAACCAATGGGTGCATCCGGCTCTATCCGGAAGATATCGAGCGTCTTTTCGAAAAAACCCCGGTGAAAACCCCGGTCCTTATTGTCAACCAGCCCTATCTGGTCGGCCGGCGTGACGGCATCGTTTACCTGGAAGCGCATACGCCTTTTGAAGAATCTGGCACGGCCAACTGGAAAAAGGTCTATGCGAAACTGAAACATATCGAAGCACAATCAAAAAGCCCGCTGGACTGGAAAAAGGTCAAGGCAGTCGTGCTCGAGGCCCGCGGGATACCTGTGCCGGTATCCGCGGATCATGATGGTCGTAAAACGGCCGCGGCGCAGCCTGTCAGAATCCGGCACCCGGACCGGCTGTACGGACAACCGGAGCTGCCGGCATTCAAAACGGACGCGTGGTATGTTCTGGCGGCCAGCTTGCGGGACAAGCCCGATGCCCAGCGGCTGGCGGCCATTATCAATCATCAGGGGCCGCCCATTCCTGCCAGAGTGCTGTCCGAGGGCGATCAGCACCGGGTTTTGGCCGGCCCCTTCGATAATGAACCTGCGGCCGAAGAAGCCGCCAGGCGCTTGAGAATCGATCTGGAACTGGATGCGGTTTTGTTTGAAACCTAACACAAACAAGAAGAGGAGATTTACGATGAAGAAGATGATTTTAGGGCTTTGCATGACGACAGTACTCGCGATCGGTATCGGGGGGTGCGCGACCCAAAAAGACCTCGAGGCCGTACAGGCCCGGGAAAAGGCGATTGCCGCGCAGGCGGATCAGGCGGCCCAGGATGCGGAGAACGCAAAGATGGCGGCCAGCGAGGCCGTTGCCAAGGCGAATGAAGCCCTTGCGCGCGCCGAGGAGGCCGAGCAGCGGGCCAACGAAAGAGAGCGAATCGCCGCGGAAAAGGAAAGGATAGCTGAAGAAAAGGCCAAAGCTGCCGATGAGATGTTCAAGAAATCAATGAAGAAGTAAATTGCCGGGAAGTGGCCGGGCTGTAATCTCCGGCCACTTCCTCAGTATCCATCCACAAACGGCATCTTTCGGCCCCCGGCGGCGTTCTCGCTCGTCCGCCATCCTCGACATAGCGCTGCTATGCCTGTGGTGTCGGCCTCGCTCGGGCCTTGCCGGGAACCGAAATCTACCATTTGTGGATAGATACTAAATGATTTTTGTCGTGCGGATTTACAAAGAGAACTGACGTTGCGACTCTCATCACCACTACGTGCCCGAACGAATGCGTGCCCAAGACCCAAAGGCGCAGGCGGGTTTTTTTGCCGCCTCGTCTTCGGCATCATGATCATTTCGATGCTTGCCGGCGGTTGCAGCCACCTGGATGAGAAGGCCCTCTCCAAGGAGGCCAATCAGTTGTTCAACCAGGGCAATTACGCGGCGGCCCTGGATAAATACGCGCAAATTATCGAGAACCATCCCGGTGTAGCGGACCGCGTTCTCTTCGAGATGGGGGTTGTCTATGCCTATCCCCACAACGCCCATAAAGACTACCGGAAATCACTCGAATGTCTTCAGACAGTCGTGCGCGATTATCCGGACAGCGACTATCGGCACGATAGCCAGATGCTGATCCTGCAGATTCATAACGTTATCCTCAAAGATGAAAAAATGGCTGCCCAGCAGGCAGCGCTGGAGCGTTCCCGGCAAGCCCTGGAACTGAAAACGGATGAGGTTGCCAAGCTTCAGGAAACGGTTGCCGCGCTCGAAGAGAAGGTATTCGCCGTCAGGATGGAACCGGCCGATAAAATTCTGATCCAAAAGCAGGCGCGGCGATTGACGCTGCTTGCAAAGGGGGAGGTGATCAAAAGCTACCCCATTGCCCTGGGAGGAAACCCGGTCGGACCCAAAGAGAAGGAGGGTGACAACAAGACCCCGGAAGGGTATTATTTTATCGATTCGCGCAACGGCAACAGCGGTTTTCACCTGTCGCTGCATATTTCCTATCCCAACGAGCAGGATAAAATGCGGGCCAGGGAACTCGGCGTCTGTCCGGGCGGCGATATCATGATTCACGGCCTGAAAAACGGGTTCTCTCCGGTCGGGGCTTCGCATGCCCAAATGGATTGGACCGAAGGGTGCATCGCGGTGACCAACCAGGAAATGGAGGAAATCTACAGGCTCGTTCCCAATGGCACGCTCGTTGAGATAACGCCTTAGAAATCTACGGTAAATCCACCCACTGCAGTATTCCATGACTGCGATTCATCCGACGAAACGTCGCTCCCAACAATCGCCCTTTTTTCTGGCCATTCGACGGCTTTAAAATGCCGCCGAATAAATTTGTATATCAATGGATTAAGGCTTCCATTCAAAAGGCAAAATTTTGGTTTGTGAATCCTGTGTTTTGCAGCGCTAATTTATGCAAAATTACAATATTTTAAACTATCGGTTTACAAAACGCTTTCGATGCATATATAAACTATGCATTGGAAGGTATTTGTAAACTACGATGGCTAAACCCGAATCATCCTTGGAACAGACATTACCCGAAGGGCAGTTGGTGGATCGCGCCTGGTTGCAGGCGCGCGGCTTCAACCGACCTCGGGTGGATTATGCCCTGCGGGCGGGCAAGCTAACTGCTGTGGCTCACGGCATTTACCGTCGGCCGGGGCCTGCGCTCAAATGGGAGCATGTGGTCTATTCCCTCAACCAAATGGGGTATCCCGTGCGCGTAGGCGGCCGCACCGCCTTGGAGTTGCAGGGCTTGGCCCATTACCTGCCTCTGGGCGACACCCAATATATCGATCTTTACGGCGGGCGTAAGGTGCCGATATGGGTGCAGTCGTTTCAGGCTTCCTTTCGGTTCACCATTCACACCCCGCAGCTGTTTGGTCCACTGCCTGAGGCGGCCGTCCACCACCGGCCGTTCGGGGCTTGGGACTGGCCCATTCCGTTCAGTAGGCCGGAGTTGGCCCTGTTGGAACTGATGGCCGGGGTGCGTCATGGGGCGGACTTTTCCATGGCAGACAAATTTTTTGAGGCGGCAGTTAACCTGCGGCCCGGTCTGCTGCGAGACCTGTTGCTTTCCTGTACCCAGGTCAAGGCCAAGCGGCTTTTTTTGTGGTTCAGCGACCGCCATGGGCATGCCTGGCGTCAGGCGTTGGACACCCAAGGCGTCGATCTGGGCCGGGGCAAGCGGCTGCTGGTCAGGGGCGGCGCCTATGATGCCGCCTATCAAATAACGGTTCCCAGGGAGATGGCTGTTAGTGAAGAGCAATCCATATACTGAACAGGTACGCCTGCTGGTGGCGTTGTTGCCCAGCGTGGCTAAGCAGTCGTGCTTTGCCTTGAAGGGTGGCACCGCTATCAATCTGTTTGTGCGGGATATGCCGCGACTGTCGGTGGATATCGACTTGGCCTACCTGCCGGTGGAAGATCGGGATACCAGCCTGGCCGCCATTGACCAGGCCCTGGGAGTTATTGCCGCAGATATTGAACACCATATCCCGCGAACCGTTGTCCGGGCCTCTGTGCTCAAAGGCACGGGTAAGCGCTTCAAACTGTTGGTTCTACAGGGAGAGATCGGTGTCAAGATCGAAGTAACGCCGGTGTTGCGGGGCAGTGTTTTTCAGCCTGAGGAGCGTCAACTGTCGGCCCGGGCTGCCGATGCCTTCGGTTTTACCCGCATGGCGGTGCTCAGCTTCGCGGATTTGTATGCCGGAAAAATGTGTGCGGCGCTGGATCGTCAGCACCCCCGGGATTTGTATGATGTTTATTGGTTGTTGCGGCAAGAGGGTGTGGATGAGCACTTGAAAAATGCTTTTCTGGTCTATTTAATGGGGCATAATCGACCAATGGCCGAGTTGCTGGCACCCCAAATTCAGGATATCGCGCCGCAATATCATGCTGAGTTCTCGGGTATGGCCAGTTTTCCGGTGGAGCTTGACCAACTGCGGGAAACGTTGCCGGAATTGGTCCGTGTGATCCACGCGGTCATGAGCGATGGGGACAAGCGCTTTTTACTGGCCCTGAAACGCGGGGATGAGGATTGGCGGGACTTTGCCTTGCCAGGGGTAGAGCGGCTGCCAGCCATCCAGTGGAAGATGCTCAACCTGGCGCGAATGCAGCCGGCCAAGCGGCGGCAGGCGGTGGAAAAACTCGAGCGAATTCTCTTTGGATAGGGTTGTATGATGGGTTTGTGAGTTTAAGACCGAAAGTTGTTCGTTGTCGGTTGATATTGAGGAATGAAACCACGGAACACACGGAAAAAGATGATTGGGCGCCTGCGGCGCTAAAGGGTAGGGAGTACCCGCTTTGAGAGATGGAAACTCTTGATATCTATTGATAGGAAAGTCTTGCCGGACCACTCGGAGCCCTCGAATAGAGCACAGCTTTTTATTAACCAATTAATTTTTCATTGTATTCCGTGGGTTAAAAATTACAAAGGACCGTCGATTTACCTACCTGCTGTTCATGAAACGGTTGAACGATCTGGACCTGTAGCAGCAGGCTAATCTATCAGTATCTACCGATAAAACAGGTATAGAAATAACGCTGATGCTTTTTTCATCCTATATAGGTATCGACTACTCTGGAGCCAGTACTGCGGTTTCAAGGTTGCCGGGATTACGGGTATTCAAAGCAACTCATAAAAATGCCTCTGCAAGAGTCCCGTCACCCGCTGGAGCGCATCGGAACTGGACTCGCAAAGAGATCGCCCATTGGTGTCTTGAACAGATAAAGAGCGGTGATCCTGTCATCATCGGAATCGATCATGGGTTCTCCTTCCCCATGAGTTACATGGAAAAATACCAGATAGAAAGCTGGGATCAATTTCTCGATGATTTCCATAAGCACTGGCCCACCGATGGAGATGAAATCACCGTTACGTTTTGTAGAGAGGGAAACAAAAGGTCTGGGGTGCCAAATGACTTGCGTTTGACGGAGAATTGGACAGCAGGCGCCAAAAGTGTCTTCATGTTCTTTATACAAGGTTCTGTTGCCCATTCAACGCATGCCGGCCTTCCATGGCTGCGATTCATCCGGCGAAACCTTGATCTCAACAATCGCCCGCATTTCTGGCCCTTCGATGGCTTCGAAATACCGCCGAAACAATCCGTTATTGTTGAAATCTTTCCATCCCTTTTCCGCAAACGATATGCCAAAAGAGAGAATTATTCCGCCGATGACCACGATGCCATGTGCGTGGCCCAATGGCTCAAGGATATGGACGGTCGTGGTTTGTTGGGCACCTATTTCAATCCGCCGTTAATTGATGAGGAACAAGAAATTGCCAGATTGGAAGGGTGGATTTTGGGCGTGTATTAAACAGGAGGGGGTAAAGGCGATGTCCAAGAAAATGTGGATGATAAGAGCAGGGCGAAATGCAGCCTTGGTTCAGGACTTTGAAGAGAAGAATTATGTTGCGGTTGGTTGGTGCGATCTAAACGATTTATCAGAGGTAAAATCCAAGGAGGATCTGGAATTATTATTTAGAAAGGCTTATCCCGGGGACTCTCCGGCCAAGTTCAGGATGTCTTTTGGGCAAATAGCGCGTTTTCGTTTTGAGATTCAAAAAGGGGATTACGCAATTACCTATAACCCAGAATATCGTCATTACCCTATTGGAAAAATAATTTCGGATTACGAATACGTGCCTGACTCTGCAGGGGATTTCAACCACCTTTACAAGGTAGCGTGGCAGGGTAAAATTCCGCGGGATAAGCTTACCGTTGCTACCAAGAATACCGTCGGCGCAATCATGACGCTGTTCTTGTTGAACGATTCAGCCCGCGATGAATTTTTGCAACTTCTTAGCGGTGGTGAGCCTATTGCAGAATCCGATGAAACAAGCTCTTCATCCGAAATGGATGATATCAAACGCGATGTAATCGAACGAGCTTTTGAATTCATAAAAGATCGAATTCAAAAATTAGACTGGGATGAGATGCAGGAACTCATGGCAGGCATTTTAAGGGCCATGGGATACAAAACTCGCGTTGCCAGCGCTGGTCCAGATCGTGGTGCTGATGTGATCGCATCTCCAGACGGTCTTGGTTTGGAGCAACCTAGAATCAGAGTTGAAGTCAAGCATCGTAGCGAAACCATTGGCGCACCTACTCTACGAAGTTTTATTGGGGGCCTTAGGTCCAACGATAGAGGACTTTACGTCTCCACAGGCGGTTTTACACGAGAAGCGCGCTACGAAGCCGAGCGGTCTACGATTCCAGTGACCCTTATCGATATTGATGAACTGGCAGATTTGTTGATTCGAAATTATGACAATTCGGATACAGAGACGAAAGCGCTGATACCTCTCATCAAACTATATTGGCCTGCATAGGACAATGCAATTTCAATGAGCGAGCAATCTCAATACCAGCCACCCTACACCATCACCCCAACAATTTTGAATATGGTGGCAAAAATTAGTGAGAATGTTGGACGGCTGTCTGTGTTGGCAGATGCCGACAAAGCACTGCATCTGCGACGAATCAACCGCATTCGAACCATCCATGGTTCATTGGCCATCGAGGGCAACACCCTGAGTGAGGCGCAGATTACCGCAGTCCTGGACGGTAAGCGCGTCGTGGCCCCACCTCGTGAAATAAAGGAGGCAAGCAACGCCATTGCTGTCTATGACCGTATCGAACGATGGCGTCCAACAGTGGAGGAGGACTTGATAGAGGCACATCGTGCTTTAATGAAAGGGCTCATTGATGACGCCGGGGCATATCGCCTTGGTGGTGTGGGTGTAATGGGGGACGGTCAGGTCCTTCACATGGCACCGCCTGCAAATCGGGTCCAGAAATTGATGCACGACCTGTTCATGTGGCTAAGTGCCTCCGACGATCATCCACTAATTACCAGTTCGGTGTTTCATTACGAATTCGAGTTCATTCATCCTTTCGCCGATGGCAATGGTCGTATGGGAAGATTGTGGCAAACGTTAATTTTAACCCGCTGGAACCAACTTTTCGCTCATATTCCAGTCGAAAGTTTGGTTCATGAACACCAGACCGACTACTACCAGGCCCTGCAAGACAGTACGGATGCTGTTGATTCCGCGCCATTCATCGAATTCATGCTCAGGATGATTTTAGATGCGGTATCGTTGTTGACCCCCCAAGTCGCCCCCCAAGCCACCCCCCAAGTCCAAGAACTGCTGGCAGTACTGAACGGCGAGATGAGCCGGGCACAACTCCAGAATGCAGTCGGCTTGAAGGACCGCAAATCGTTTCGGGAACGCTACATCGCACCTGCATTGGCTATGGGACTGATAGAGATGACGCTTCCCGGTAAACCCAACAGTCCTTTGCAGAAATATCGTCTGAGTGGCAAAGGCCGGAGCTGGCGGATGAACCAAAAAATAATATGACATGATAGTGTCTGGCTCCCATGCTTGGATCAGTTGGCATTTTACAAAAAAGCCCACAAAACAGGCAGCAGATACCAATTCTGGCAGGAAGGCGCCCATCCGGAACAAATTTCAAGCGATGAAATGATGCGCGTGAAGGTTGAATACATTCATAATAACCCCGTGGAGCGCGGATACGTGGATCATCCTGAGCACTGGCGCTATTCGAGCGCAAGGAATTATGGTGGAAAGCGGGGGGGGCTGGACGTTTGCAAGCAGTGGTATGTTGTGGTCAAGTAAAAACGGACACCGGGTTAAGCAGCATTCCGGTACAGTTCTTTCTCATAGAGCACGGGGGATTGATACCCCAGGGTCGAATGTAGACGGATGCCATTGTAGTAGCCGATATAATCGATCACCTGCGACTGAGCAGCCTTTCTGGTGGTGAAGATATAGTCAGATAACCGTTCCGACTTCAGGCTCCTGAAAAAGCGTTCTGTCGGAGAGTTATCCCAGCAGTTTCCTTTGCGGCTCATACTCGGGATCATGCCGTAAGCATCCAGACAGTTGCGATACTCGTGACAGGCATATTGGCTGCCCCGATCAGAGTGGTGAACCAGACCCCTGGCTGGTTTTCTCATCCAGTAGGCCATGGCCAGGGCATCGATGGTCAGTTGAGTCTTCATGCGTTTATCCATGGCCCAACCGACGATCCGGCGGGAAAACAGATCCATAACGATGGCCAGGTACATCCATCCCTCAAGGGTCCAGACATAGGTGATGTCGGCCGTCCAGAAGCGGTCGGGCGTATCGACATCAAACTGCCGATCGAGCCGGTTTGGGGCCACAGGAAACGAATGGCGACTATCCGTGGTAACCTTATACCGCCGGGGAGATTTGGCTTTGAGCCCAAGCTCCCGCATCAGCCGGCGGACTTTGAAAATGCCGATCTGTTGGCCCTGGTTGTTCAGTTCTTTCATAATCCGTCGGGCACCGTATTTACTGCGATGCGCTTTAAAAATAGCCTGTATTCGAGCTTTCAAGGCGGTTTCGGCCGGATCGCGTTCCGGCCCCTGCTCGATGCGTTTGAGGTACTGATAAAAACCGCTCCGGCTGACCCGCATCACCTTGCACAGCACGGTGACCGGAGAGGCCTTCATTTGCCGCCGGATAAAGCCGAATCTCACTTCGACTCGTTGGCAAAGAAGGCCGCCGCCTTTTTTAATATTTCGCGCTCCATCTCAAGCCGTTTGTTTTCCTTTAGCAAACGCTTGAGTTCGCCTTCCAGTTGTTCCCGGGTCAGGCCGTCGGCAGATACGCTTTCGTTCTTATCGCGGTATTGCCGGACCCACCGGTTGACGTTGTTTTCAACGACGCCAAGACGGCGCCCGACTTCGGCGCTGCTGTAGCCCTGTTCGACCACCAGGCTAACAGCATCGGCTTTGAACTCTTTGGTGTAAGTTCGTCTGGGTTTTCGAGCATTCATGGGACACCTCGCTTTCTGAAAAATTGTTCTTAGCAAAGTGTCCGTTTCTTTTAAACCACATCAGTAGCTTGCGGTGCGTTCCCACGCAGAGCGTGGGAACGAGGGAAAAAGCAGTGCATAATATCTGGTTCCCACGCTCTGCGTGGGAACCCTGACCGGCTAAATGATGGCCAATGGCTGCTCCCACGCAGAGCCTGGGAGTGAGATATGCGTTTGCCTGCGAGAACGGAACCACCATGTTACATATTTTTATTGACGCCGACGCGTGCCCGGTAAAAAACGAGGTTTATCGCGTCGCCGGCCGATATCAACTGAAGGTCATCCTGGTCGCGAACAACTGGATGCGGATTCCCGGCGATCCGAGGATCACCCTGAAGGTGGTGGGCGGCGGCTTCGACGCGGCCGACGATTGGATTGTGGAACAGGTCGGAACCGACGATATCGTGGTCACCGCCGACATCGTGCTGGCCGGCCGATGCCTGGAAAAAGGCGCGCTGGTTTTGGGGACAACGGGAAAGCCGTTTACCGAAGACAATATCGGCGATGCCATCGCGGTTCGTGATTTGCTGGAAAATCTTCGTGGTGCCGGCGAACAAACGGGCGGCCCGCGACCCATGACTCCGCGGGATCGGTCCCTTTTCCTGCAGAAGTTTGACGACATGATCCAGTCCATTCGACGTCGGTAATCATTATGAATAAAGGCCTGATCTACCTTATCGGAGCGATACTTTACGTGCTGTTCCCGCGCGACCTGGTGCCGGATTTTCTGGCCGGGTGGGGCTGGCTGGACGACGCGGTGGTGCTCTACTTTCTCTGGCGCTACTACCGCCGCCAGCGTCTGCTGAGACAGTCCGCCAACCGTTCCGATCAAACCGGGCATACGGTCGATGACCGCCAATCCCGCACAGGCGATGCCAATCCGTATGCAGTGCTGGAAATCGAACCGGGCGCTTCCAAAGAGGAGATCAAGGCCGCCTACCGCCGCCTGGCCGCCCAGTACCATCCGGACAAGGTTCAGCATCTGGGCCGGGATATTCAGGAACTGGCCGAAACGCGCTTCAAGGAGATCCAGCAGGCGTACGATACCCTCATGAAACAAGCGTAACGAAGATATCGAGCCCTAAGGAAGTGGCATCTACCAAAGGTCATTTTTCGGAGCGGCTTCCAGCCGCGATTCGGTTCGTAATCATCGCGGCTGGAAGCCGCTCCCACGAATCCACCACTTTTTTCCGGGTGTGTGGCCATCGGTGGCCTGAAAAAAGCCTTTTAGGAAACCTTATCCATGAAAATTATCGATTCCACTGTTGTCACCAAAAGCCAATTCGCCACCATGGTTGCGGTGAATTACGAAGACCGCCGGGGCAACCGCAAACGCTGGCACATGGTCACGCGGGAAGAACAGCCCAAATGCATCACCGGCAAGATCCGGCATCCCGATGCGACGATTATCGTTCCGTACCATCGGCATGAAGACAAGCTGGTGGTCATCAAGGAGTTCCGCGTGCCTGTGGGCGGCTACCAGTACGGATTCCCCGCCGGACTGCTGGACCCGGGCGAGGATCTGGCGGCCACCGCGGCCAGGGAACTGCATGAGGAGACCGGTCTGGACCTGGTGCGTGTCTACCGCCAAAGTCCCGCCATTTTTTCCTCTGCGGGAATTACCGACGAGGCCATTTCCATGGTTTTCGCCGAAGTTCAAGGCGTACCCACCACCCACCGCAACGGGGATTCCGAGGACATCGAGGTCTTCCTGCTGTATCGGGAGGAGGTGCGGGATCTGCTGCAGCGCACGGACATCGTTTTCGGTGCGCGGGCCTGGCTGGTGATGGACGCCTATATACGCATGGGCAGCGGGTATCTGACCGGCGGCTGACACCTTTAGACTGGCCCGATTTCAACGTTTGACAAGGGGTGGCGGCGAAAGGTAATCTCAAAATGCCCATCAGCCGAAAAACGGGCATGGCAATCATCGTTTCATTTCTGCATTTTTAGTACGAGCAATTTTAAACAGTCTCAATCGATGTTCAAAATGACATTTGCAGTCCAATAAAAGGGGGCACTATGCTGAAGATCGACAACCTCCATGTTCGTGTCGGCGGCCGGGAGGTCCTCAAAGGGATCGATCTGAAGATCGAGGAAGGCGAGACGTTTATCCTGTTTGGTCCCAACGGTTCAGGCAAGACCACCCTGCTGATGACTCTGATGGGATTTTCCGGCTATGAGGTGACCCGCGGGACTATCCATTTTCGCGGCCAGGACATCACCGGCATGCCCACTTTCGAGCGCTCCCGGTTAGGGTTGGCCATGTCCTTTCAGCGGCCGCCGACCATCTACGGCCTGAAAACGCGCCATCTCGTACAGATGTGCGCCCGCGACCGGGACGTGGACATCGTCCACATGGCCCGGCAGGTCAATTTCGAGCCGTTTCTCGACCGCGACGTCAATGCGGGCTTTTCCGGCGGGGAGATCAAGCGCTCCGAACTGCTTCAACTCATGGCCCAGGACCCCAGCCTGGTCCTTTTCGACGAGCCCGAGTCCGGCGTGGATCTGGAGAATATGAAGCTCATCGGCGGGGTCGTCCGCAAGCTTTTGCAGGGTGGGATCGAGCCCCGCGAAGACACCTCCATGAAGGAACTCAAGGCCAAAGTCAGGACCTCAGGGCTGATTATCACCCATACCGGGTACATCCTGGATTACATTAACGCCGACCGGGGGCATGTGATGTACGACGGCGTCCTCTGCTGCCAGGCCCGGCCTAGGGACATTCTGGAACACATCTCCAAATTCGGTTACAAGGAGTGCGTGCGATGCCTGAATTAGAGAAAAATGCTTCGCTGGAGGTAGATCTTCGCGATTACACGTTCGATGGCGCCAATGCTCCGGACTTGCCCGACCTGAGCCAGGTCAGCGAGGCCGACCGGCAGCAGCTGCGTATGGCCGGGGTGGACATTGACGAGGCCGATCGCAGTGGTACCTTTCTCCAGTTCGACCAGAGCCGGGTCCATTGCCGGACCAAGAATCCCGATGTGGAAATTCTCGGCATCGAGGCGGCTTTGGAGAAATACCAGGGCCTGCCGGAGTACTACTGGAAGGCCCTGGATCCGGACAAGGACGATTTTACCCGCCAGACCGCCAAAGAGATCCACGGCGGCTATTTTATTCGCACCAAAAAAGGAGCCACGATCCAGCACCCGGTTCAGTCCTGTCTGTATATCAAGGGCAAGGATGTGGCCCAGGCCGTCCACAATGTCGTTGTGGTCGAGGAGGACTCGGAGGTGCACATAATCACCGGCTGCGCCACGGCCCACGGGGTGCAGTCCGCCCTGCACCTGGGAATCTCCGAGTTCTATGTGAAAAAAAACGGGCGACTGACCTTCACCATGGTCCACAACTGGGGCGAGCAGGTGGCTGTGCGGCCTAGAACCGCGGTCCACGTGGAGGAGAATGGGGTTTTTGTCAGCAACTACATCCTTTTGAAACCGGTCCGGACCGTGCAGTCCTATCCGGCAGTCTATCTCAACGGCCCCGGCGGGCTGGCGCGCTTCAACTCGGTGATCGTGGCCCCGGAAGGGTCCCACGTGGACACGGGCAACAAAATTGTGCTCAACGCCCCGAACACCCGGGGAGAAATCATTTCCAAAACCATCACCACCGGCGGGACGATCATCGCCCGGGGCTTCATCGGCGGCCATGCCGTGCCGGCCAGGGGTCATCTGGAGTGCAAAGGGCTGATTTTGGGGAAGGGCGTCATCCATGCCATTCCCGAGCTGGTCGGTTCGGTGCCGGGGGTGGAGCTGTCCCATGAAGCGGCCGTGGGCAAGATTGCCAGAGAGGAGATCGAATACCTCATGGCCCGAGGCCTGGACGAGGAAGAGGCCACCTCCACCATTGTCCGGGGATTTCTCAATGTGGACATCATGGGGCTGCCCCAGGAACTAAAGGAGAGCATCGAGAAAACCATCCGCGACAGTGAAAAGGATATGTTTTAAGGGCGGTCGATTTTTCCTGCCGGCGGCTGCGGGGCTGCGTTTTCATCCGCCGGCGGGCAGATGGACCGATCGTCGAACTGCAGGCAGGGCCGGTCGCTGCCGTCACAAACGAGGAAAACGGGGCGGTCGCCACCGCCCGCCAGCACCGGCCAGCGGCTTCTCAGACGGGCGAAATCGAAGGCGGTAAGCGCTTTTTCCAGCAGAACAAGTTCCGCTTCGATGGCCTCTGTGTCCCCCCCACCCTTGAAATAGCGTGAAATGGCGGCCTCGTGGCGGCGTTTGACTTCCGTCTGGATGCAGTGGTTCGTCAGGTCGAGTTGGATTTTCATGGCGTTTTTGACTGTATCATGGATAGGGGCGTTGCTCAATTACGGCGGCCTCGCAAAAAAGGTTCGATAGCAATTGTCACTTGATGGATATGGTCGATTTTTATAGACAAAAACGCCGCCATTTGGCATTTGACATTCCGGGAAGCGATATCGGGAATTGCTCCTCATCCAAATAGCCAAATGTGGTTGCCCCGACCTTTGTTTGGCCCTCAATGGCCGAAAGAGGCCGCAGATCGACGAGAATCGGTTTTCAACGCCTCAAAAATTGAGTATAAGGGGGTAATGGTGCAATGAACCCTGAAAAAACAGGCCTGCACCCGCCCAAATCACATGGAAAAGGAAATGATGCCGCCATGACCGAACATGACGACGACAATGGCTACGAAAGCTGGAACGACAGCCCCCCCAAGCGCTCGCAACGGACCCGGTTCCGCGAGATGGAAGACTGGGACGAAAAGGCCGAGAAACGCAACAAGCGCTCCGGCAAACGTTCCCATCGCCAAAAGACCCAGAAAGACGATCTCTGGCCGGACGATGACGAATAGGCCTGGCCGCCGGTTGTTGCAGACATGTTCCACATGCCCTTGGAACAAGGGCATGTCGGGTGGATCATATCGAAAAACGGACGGCGAAGCACCGGGGGAGGGCCAACGGGAAGTGAGATGACGTTATGACGAGCGTATGGATGGCTCTGGGGCTCACCCTGTTTGCGGGCCTGGCGACGGGCATCGGAAGCATGGTGGCGTTTACCGCCAAGCGAACCAACTATCGTTTTCTTTCCGTTGCCACGGGCTTTTCGGCCGGCGTCATGCTGTATGTTTCTTTCGTGGAGATCTTTTACAAAGGGGTCGATGCCCTGACGACCCGCTACGGCGATTATTGGGGCCACTGGGTGAACGCGGCCTCCTTTTTCGGCGGGATGCTGCTGATCGGTCTGATCGACAACCTGATACCAGCCCCCGAAAACCCCCATGAAACCCCTTCCGAGGCAGAAACAGCCCCCCTTCACGATTCTTCCGCCCCCGTGCCCGAATCCTATTCCTGCGGGGCCGGCGACGAATGCCTGGCGGTGGAACAGTTGCACGAGGATGAGGCGCGCCACAAAAAACTGATGCGTATGGGCCTGTTCACGGCCCTGGCCATCGCCATTCACAATTTTCCCGAGGGGCTGGCCACCTTTCTGGCGGCGTTGCAGGACCCGGCTTTAGGGGTTGCCATCGCCGTGGCCATTGCGCTGCACAACATTCCTGAAGGCATCAGCGTATCCGTTCCGATATTTTACGCCACCGGAGACAGGAAAAAGGCCTTTGTTTTATCCTTTCTCAGCGGCCTGGCCGAGCCGGTGGGTGCCGGCGTCGCCTACCTGGTGATGCGCCTGTTCATCGGAGGCGATACGGTGGCTGTTCCCCCCCAATTGATGGGGGTGCTGTTCGGCGGCGTTGCCGGCATCATGGTCTACATCAGTCTCGACGAGCTTTTGCCTACCAGCCGGGCCTACGGCAAGGGCCATGACAGCCTGCTGGGGCTCGTGGCGGGAATGCTGGTCATGGCTCTGAGCCTGCTGCTCATGCGATAGCGTGATCACGCAGCGGGTCAGGGGAAGAATCGCCTGTTGACGCCTGTCTTCATCGAATCGACAAGCGATGGAACCGTGGGCGGCATTACCCAGAGACAACGATTTTCAAATACCCTTCTGGGAGAGAAGACGGACCGCTTTCCGTTTTCTACTGCGTCTGCCTGGAACGGGTGCTCTCCAGGGTGCCGGTGGACTACGCTTCGTTTTACGAACCCATCGCCTCCAACACGGCACCGGTGGCCTCGCCGGCCATGTTTGCACGCTTTGCCATTCCCGGCTATTGCAAGGTCATCGACCTGTTGAAGCGCCATCGGGTGCCGCTGCGGATTCTGTGCACCACCGGCGGCAATCTGACCGCGCTTTTGCCGTCGCTCATCGAGGCCGGCATCAATGGTCTGTGGATCAGTAACATCCGCGGCGCCGGCATGGAATACGCCATGCTTCGCCGCCGGTTCGGCCCGGAAATCGCCTTGATCGGCGGCATCGACGCCGGCGCCCTGGCCCAGGATGCCGCCGCCGTGCACGATGCGGTGGCGCAGGCGGTGCCCCTGCTGGACGGCGGGCGCTATCTCCCCTGTCTCGACGACCGGCCGCGCAGCAACGTACCGTTGGCCCACTACTGCCCGTATCGCCGCCTTCTCGGTCAGATCGCCCGATTATCCTGATTTCGACGGTTGTTCTCTTTTACAGAAAAGGATCTTCAGTCGGCGTCTTCTCGGCTCGGCAGGTTCGAGTCTTTGTCGACGAAAGGTTTGATGTCCAGGATGGGGGTGCCTTCGATCATGTCCATGCCGCGTACGCCCAGCACGTTGGCATCGCGCGACAGCACCTCCAGCACCGACAGTCCGATGGGGTTCGGCCGCCTGGGGGAGCAGATGCTGAACACGCCGAAGGGCCGCTGCCGATGGGGCGGGGTCTGTTTGAGAAGATTGGGTGAGAAGGGCGGGCTCTTGTGAAAGTGGAACAGCACCATGATTCGCTGCCCGACAGCGATGTCCGCAAGGGCTTCGGTGTATTGGGGATCGATGACCAAGGAGCCTTCCACATCCGACACGGTCCAGTGCCGGGGGATATTGTCTGTGTTGGGGTGAGCCGTTCCAATGGGAGTGAATGTAATTTGCATGGGCAACCCTTTTTCCATGTGAGTGCAGGTTTGTCGCAGCGGCGGCCGGAAACAGAGCCCGGTCAGACCGTCATTTTCCAACCGTTCTATTTGGTATTGCCGCAAATGGCAATAGTCGCCTGAAAGTCGTGCCCGGGAATCAGGATCGACATCGGTGTCGATGAAAAAGCCCACGCTTCGATCCTGGAAATGTGGCGCAAGATCGTTCCTCGTTCTTGACTTAAGGTCTCTTCGGTACAACTTTTTCAATGAAAAATGGCGAGAAGCGTTTCCAGGAAAAAAAGAAAAAGCCTTAAATGCCGCTGAGGTGTCCATGACAGAACTCGTAAAAATTCCGCTTTTTCCGCTGGGTGTAGTTTTGCTGCCGGGCATGCATCTGCCGCTGCACATTTTCGAGGAACGGTACAAAGAGATGATTTCCGAATGCCTGGCGGAAGACAGACCTTTCGGGATCGTGCTGTTCGACGGCGGGTCCATCCGGTCGGTGGGCTGCATGGCGCAGATCACAAAGGTTCTCAAGCGCTACGATGACGGCCGCATGGATATCATGACCCGCGGCGGCAAGCGTTTCGTCATCCGGGAAATGCTCCAGGACCGTTCCTACATGGAGGCCCGCATCTTTTTCTTCGACGATGCGCTTGAAGATGCTCCCGCCCGCGACCTGGAGCAGGCTGTGGACGCCGCCCTGAAACTGATCGAATCGTCACCCGATATCGACACCTTCCCGTCAGCCGCCGGCGAAACGGTCGATCCGAAACCGCTCGCCTTTGCCATTGCGGCCATGGAAGGTTTTACTCCCGCAGAACGGCAGGGCATTCTCGAGATGACCTCGCCTTTCGAACGGTTGGAGAAATGTGTGCAGGCGCTCTCCCGCATCGAGGCCCGCAACCGCCTGAACCGGGAGATCCGGCAGCTGATCGGCGGCAACGGCCACCCGACGAAAAGCATTCTCAGGGAACTGGAGGAGCGCTTGAAGGGCTGACGGAGGATGCCGGGACCGCGGTTCGGGTGACACCAAAAAATCATCAAGACGTTTTTCTCACCTCATGCATTCGAAAGGGGGCCTTCATGTCTGACACCGGCACCATTAAAGGAATCAAGGCTTGCGTGTTCGATGCCTACGGAACGCTCTTCGATGTACACTCCGCCGTCGGAAAACATCGTCTCCGACTGGGCGACAGCGCCGATTCCGTGTCCATCCTGTGGCGCACCAAGCAGTTGGAGTACACCTGGCTGCGAAGCCTGATGGGGCACCATGCGGACTTCTGGCAGGTTACCGGCGATGCGCTGGACTTCGCCTTCGACATGCACCATATCGACGATCCGGATCTTCGTCGGGACCTCATGGATGCCTATCTGAAGCTGGATTGCTATCCGGAGGTGCCCGCAGCCCTTGCGACCCTGAAAGACCGGGGCCTGAGGCTGGCCATTTTGTCCAACGGAACGCCAACCATGCTCGATGCAGCAGTCAAAAACTCCGGGATCGAAGGGCTGATCGAGAAAAATTTTTCGGTTGAGGCGGTGGGCATTTTCAAGCCCGATCCCCGAGTTTACCGCATTGCCGTAGACGGGTTGAAGGTCAAGCCCGAGGAGATCGTGTTCCAGTCCTCCAATGCGTGGGATGCCGCGGGGGCATCCGCTTTCGGCTTCAAGGTCGCCTGGGTGAACCGATTCGGCCAGAGCGAAGAGCGGCTGCCGGGGCGTCCGGACGCCGAAATCGGCGATCTCATGAAGCTGCCGGACCTTCTTGTCTGACGGCGATTGCGTTGCAGCAGTCAAACCGAGCGTTTCAAATCGCTTGACAGCAATCCAGGTTGCCTGTATGGTCGCTACCAATTAATGGTGTTCCTGGTTGTAACTAAAAATCACGTAAGCCCCGGAATCTCTCCGGGGCTTTTTTCATTTGGAGCACAGAAAGAAGGTACCGATTGAACTTTGACGTTTTTCATTTTCATCCCATGGTTGCCGCTGGTGTTGCCGCAGCGGATTTCAAAAGCCCGACACCGATTCAAGAGCGGGCGATCCCCCATGTCCTTGAAGGCAAGGACGTGATGGGGCTGGCACAAACGGGAACGGGTAAAACCGCGGCATTCGTTCTTCCGATACTCAACCGGCTGATGAAGGGGCATCACGGAATTACTCGCGCCCTGATCGTTGCGCCAACCCGCGAACTGGCTGAACAGATTCATCAGGCGGTCAAAACCCTCGGACATCACACGCACCTTAGAAGCGTTGCCGTCTATGGCGGTGTGGGAATTCATCGGCAGATTCAGAATCTGAAGCGGGCCGATATCGTTGTGGCCTGTCCCGGCCGCCTGCTTGACCATATCGGACGCAACAGCATCGATCTTTCCAGGCTGGAAATGCTGGTCCTGGATGAAGCCGATCAGATGCTGGATATGGGGTTTCTTCCCGATATCCGGCGGATTGTCAGCCATCTCCCGGCCGAACGCCAGACACTGGTCTTCTCGGCAACCATGCCACCGGAAATCCGGCACTTGACCAAAAACATCCTGCAGGACCCCGCCACGGTCCAGGTCGGCATCACCGCACCTGCCGATACGGTCAGTCACGCATTTTATCCGGTCTCCCAGCAATTAAAAACGGCATTGCTCTTACAGCTTCTGAAAAATACGGACACCCGATCCGTGCTGGTTTTCACCCGAACCAAACATCGCGCCAGGAGCCTGGGAAAAAAGCTTTCCGCGGCAGGATACAACTCGACGTCGCTGGAGGGAAATCTTTCCCAGTCCCGCCGTCAGGCGTCGCTCCAAGGCTTCCGTGACGGTAAATTTCAGATTCTGGTGGCCACCGACATCGCCGCCCGAGGAATAGATGTTACCCGGATTTCGCATGTCATCAACTTTGACATTCCCTCCACCCCCGATGCATACATCCACCGCATCGGACGAACAGGCCGCGCGACCCGCAGCGGCGAAGCGTTTACGCTTGTTACCCATGAAGACAAGAAAATGGTGCACGCTATCAATCGGGTGATGGGTTCTACCATCGAGCAACGCATTTTGCCTGCATTTAACTACGGCGACGCATCGATGGATCGTATCAGCAGCCTGGCTGCGCCCGAACAACCACCGCGAAAATTTATCAGAGGCCGAAAAAGACGGCCTGGAGCAACGTCCACCTCAAAAAATTACCGTCTGCGCAAATAGTCCGATTTTTATCTCTTGTAACAGCGGATGATTTTATAATCAGCCGGCTCGTGAAAAGAATTTTTGCGTGACCGTGTTAGGAAGCGAACCAAAAATGGCAATATCCATCAATCAGCATTGAACGGATTTTGAGGCAGGGCATAGAACCAAAGGAGCGCATCGATTGTCGAAGCCGGAGAAGAATTGGGTCGTATACCTGGCCCGGTGTGCCGACAATTCGCTGTACTGCGGGATCAGCAGCGATCTGGAAAAGCGGTTGGAGAGCCATAACCATGGAACCGGCGCCAGATACACCCGATCCCGCAGGCCGGTGAAGCTTCTGGCTGCCAGCGGCGGCATGTCCAAAAGCGATGCGCTCAAGCTGGAATATCGCATCAAACGAACGCCTGCCGACAAGAAGCTGTCCGTACTTGAAAATGCCGGGCAAAGCGCCTGCAAGGCCGATTAGCCGGCTTATGCGGGACCAGCGTCGGGGCAGATTTTTTACCGTGGTCTTGCCATGTCGTTTTGTTGCATTGCTCATTGCCCATCCGATTTTTCGATCAGCCAGGCATACTCCAACCCCGGTCCGATGCATTTCCAGCCTTCGCGTATCAATTGGTTGCCGGTTTCTTTAAAGTCGATCCCTTCGAGTCGGTCCACTACACATACGGCGTCGCCTTCACCCAGCGAGAAAGACACGGCAATGCCGGCTTTGTGAAGCAGGACGCAGCGGCCCGTACCATCCTGAAAAAGCCGTTGCCGGCCTGGCGAGATTTCTACTGAATTTTTCATGCGTACCATTTCCCTTTCGATTTTCGGCACACCCGAGGCGTCTTCCGGTAGCTTTTCCCCCGTTATGACCACTGAGGTCATCGACAAGGATTGAAAATACGAAAACAACCTGAAATCAACACGATGTGAATGAAATGCGTTATGATGTTGTTTTTGGTTTGTCTTGACATTACCGAAAAACACCAATAATTACAATTATTGAGATAATGCTCTTTGGGTGCATCTGAATGCGCCATCAGGTTTTTCCGGGCATCACCTGTCCCGCTCCAATAAATGACCTGCAGAACGACGATCTTCCTCGAAGCGAACGCAAATTGATGACCTGCCTGTGGGATCGGTGAACGTGGCGTGCACAATGTTTGGATAACCCATCGAATAAAATCCCTTTGATTACGGTTTGTCACGAATTCATTTTATTTTAGGAGGTGTGTTATGGCTCAAATACTGGCCTACGATGCCGATCCCGAGATGAACTGGGATGTGGTGTCTTCTCTGGGGCATGATGTCAAGACATTCAATGATCCGGGTGAAACGATCGATTACGCTCAGGAAAACAAAGTGGATATCGCACTGCTGTCCAATGCCGAAGGTATCGACATGATAAAACATTTGCGGGAGATATCCCCTAATTTCAAAGTGGTGATTTTTTGTGATGCGCCTGACATTATGGAGGTCCGCCGTGCTCTCAGGCTGGCGCCTTGTTCTTTCCTGTTTAAGCCGATCGTCAAGGAAGAACTGGATGCCTGTCTCAAACGCGCCCTTTTGAAAGGCAAGAGCACCATTAAAGGCAGCCTTAACGTTTAATCCATCAAATCGAAATGGAGCCGACCATGAAACCCAAAGAACTGGCAACCGCCAGATTTACCATTCAGCGTTTTCTGGCTACTATTTTCGCGGACGAGATCAGTGAAGAACTATACAAGGCCTTAAAAAGCGAGGCTTTCCTGGAAGCCCTGAAGGATGCCTCGGGACGGTTTTATTCAAAAGAGATGCGCCATGGCGCGCAGGTGCTGTTCGAATTCATGGACAGCGCAGGAATAGACACATTCCAGAACCTGAAATACGAATATGCGGATCTTTTTCTCAATGCCGGCGACAACCCGGTCCTCCCCTATGAATCGTTTTATGCGGACAGGGAGCCCACCTTGTACGGTGAGGCCGTGTTTCAGATGCGGGATTTTCTTAGAAAACAGAGTCTTCACAAAGACCCGGAATATCCGGAACCGGAAGACCACATCTCCGTCGAATTCGATTTTCTGGCCGAACTGAACCGGCGGGAGGGGGCCGGGGACAAATCAGCGGCGGACACCCGCAGGGATTTCGGACGGCGCCATATGGCATGGCGAACGGAGTTCTGCGGGGTTCTTCATTCTGCGGACAAATCGGGATTTTACAAGGCGCTTGCGGAACTGACCCTTGCGTATCTGTATGTGGCCCACCTGGATTCCGTGCCCCCCGAGCAAGTGGCTCTCGTGGATCCGGCGGCCGACCTGGTTGAACTCGGCAAGGTGTTGGGCATCCTCCCATTGGCAAAAGATTCGTTTCTCCTGAAACCGGGAGCGATCGATCCTTTGCCGGCTCGGACCGTGCCGACCCATTGCTACGCCTGCGGGGCGCTGTGTGGGATGAACGCCAAACTCAAGGATGGTGTGTTGATGTCCACCGCAGGATTGCAGGGGGATATCAAAGGCGGCGGGCGGCTTTGCCCCAAGGGCGCATCCGCAAGGCACCACGTCTATTCGGCCTACCGCCTCAAAACGCCGCTCATCAAGGAAAACGGCCGCTTCCGCAAAGCTTCATGGGATGAAGCGCTGGATAAGGTGGTTGCGGATTTTAAAACCCTGGATCCGAACCGGATCGGGTACATGCGGGGCAATGATTTTACTAATTGGATCCATGAAGCACTTTTCGATCATCTGGGGTGCCCCAAGACCACCCATCGCCCCATGTGCGACAACGCCAACCGCATGTCCAACGAGCACAACCTGAGCGACAAGCGGCCCTGGATCAATTACCAGGATGCGGATTACATCCTTCATTTCGGCATGAACGAACTGGTTTCCTCCTACGGTCAGAGAAAAACGGCCCAACTGAAGGCGGCTGTCGCCCGGGGCGCCAAACTGGTGGTGCTGGACCCGAGGCGTTCGGAAACCGCCGCCCTGGCAACGGAGTGGATCCCGATCAAACCCTCCACGGACGCGGCGGTCGCTTTGGCCATGTGCCATGTCATCATCAAAAACGGGCTGTACGACAGGGATTTTGTCGCCAACTGGACGAGCGGCTTCGAAGAATTCAAAAAGCGGGTGATGGGAGAGGACGACGATACCCCCAAAACACCGGCCTGGGCTTCCCGGATCAGCGGTGTACCGGCCGAAACCATCGAGCACATCGCCCTCGAGTTCGCCAAATCGACGGCCAAGGGGGCCATGTCCTGGACGGGATTGGCCCAGGTGCCCAACGGCATGTATGCCACCGCCGCCCTCCAAGCCTTAAACGGGCTGTGCGGGACATTCGATGCCCCCGGCGGCCCTTCGCTGCCTTTTAAACGCAAGCTGAAACCCGCGTGGGGCAAGGGCCAGGAGAAGCCGCCCAAGGGCAAGGCGCCCAAACTGAACAAACTGGGTATGTGGGCCGGGTGGGCGCCTGCCTACCTGCTCGATGATGTCGATTCCGGTAAGCTTGAGGGGATGATCTGCTATTATGGCGATCCGGTGTTAAGCTGGGGGAACCAAAAAGCCATCATTGAAGCGATCGAAAAAATGAAATTCAAGGTCTGTATTGACGCCTTTATGTGCAACACGGCGCTGTTGTGCGACGTTATCCTGCCGGATGCCACCTGGCTAGAGCAGAGCCAGATCAAACCGGACTGGCTGTACGAAGCCCAGATCAGTTATTGGGCCGAAGTGGTCCCGCCGCTGTATCAATCCAAGCCCATCTACTGGATCACCATAGAGCTTGCCAAACGATTGGGGCTGGGCCAATATTTCCCATGGAAAACGATCGAGGAGGCGTTTGAGAACCAATTGGAGGGATTGCCGTGCACCCTGGACCAGTTGAAGAAGAAGGGCTATGTGCTTACGGATGAAGCGTCCTATTATAAATACAAAAAGTGGGGTTCTCTCAATCCGCCGGATGGGTACGGATCATCGGGCGATACCAAAACCGGCAAGTATAACTTTGTCAACCCGGTAGCCCGGGAAAAAGGTGTAGATCCGCTGCCCAACCATCATGACGGTCCGCCCGACCTGGCCACCGATGCCACGTATCCGTTTCACTTCGGCAACTTCCGTATTTTTTCGCATGAGCACTCCTCCACTTTCAGCAACTGGTCACTCATGACGTCCGTAAGTTCGAATCCTTTGTGGATCAACAAGATGGATGCCCACGATCTTCAAATTTCCGAGGGTGACCGGGTCAGGCTCAAATCCCCATGGGGGCAGGTGGAGATGACAGCGCACCCTACTTACGATATCATGCCCGGCATATTGGGCGCCGCAGGTGGTTTCGGCCACTTGCGTGGGTTGGAGGGCGATCCCAAGTTTCCTCAATTCGGCGGGCAAAATCCACCCGGCATTCAAAAACCAAACATCACCGAGGAAATGGGAGGGACTCCCCTGCTCAAGTACATAAAAACAAGGATCGAGAAAATTTAGGGGCTATTCTTTGACTACCGCAGCCGGCTATTTTTCTAACAATCGCCGGCTGTTTCCCACGAAACCCGACATGGCAATCCGGTAATGTTGAAATCATTCCCCGGCAAGGTTAAGCCTGTATATCGGATTTTAACACGGCGTCACTGAAGCGGACCACCGTGTTGGCCTCCTCCTCCTCTTCATTAGCCGGACTGCCGAATGGCGGCCCGGCTTCCTCTTTTTTGCGATCACTTTTATCTTAAGTCACCTTGACGAATTCCTGATTTTCCAGCGCTGAACAGAATGTATTCTGGCATTTCCATCGGAATATGATAATGACTGCGTTTGGCCGGAAAATATTCAAGACTGAGAGAGGTTGGAATGGAAAAGATCGATATCCGAAAAGCAACACCCGAAGATGCAGGCTTGATCCTCGGTTTTATCAAAGAACTGGCCGTATACGAAAAAATGGAAAATGACGTCGTTGCCACCGTTGATGGATTACGCGAATCCTTGCTGGCCGAGGGTGCCAGCGCAAAGGCCCTTATCGTATCTTTAGACGGCAAGCCCATCGGCTATGCCGTTTTCTTTTATAACTACTCGACCTGGTTGGGGAAAAACGGATTGTACCTCGAAGACCTGTACATCACCAGGAAACACAGAGGGTGCGGTGCTGGAAAGGCCGCGCTGCGCTATCTGGCCAAATTGGCTGTCGACCAAGGTTGCGGCCGTTTTGAATGGAGCGTGCTGGACTGGAACGAACCGGCCATCCAATTTTATCGAAGCATCCATGCAAAGCCTCAAAACGATTGGGTTCTCTACCGACTCGACGGCGAGGCGCTGTCCGATTTTGCGGGTTCATGATTGAGAACTTGCCAGCAAGCTTTGTTTTAACGATTGGATCCAAAAAAATCACAAGACAACAAACACAAGGACATCCTAACCTTTACCCCTGTTCATCGAAGCTGATCCTAAAGTGACCCCGGCAACTGCCCTGTTCAACCATGAGGCAAGTCTTGGGGGCAGGCGTCATTTCATAGGGGATGTCAAGGCAGGTAAGCCAGCATTGAATGCGGTATAGAATACCGCATTGGTATTGGTTTTCCACCTTCAGGCGTTTTACCCCGTTATAGGCAAAACACCCTTTTTCGTTGAACTGCCAGGAAATGGTGTCCGGTGCATTGAAACCGATGGTCACATTCATGAAATCCGGAATCAGCAATTCACGGACATCCTGGAAAAAGGCCTTGAATCCCTCAAAGCTTTTTATCTGATCCGGAGATAAGCCCATGGCCTTCAGAAACCGCCCAATCTCGATATCCACCATGGATTTGATGGCCGCTCGATTCAACTGATTTGCCTGGTCAACGCCTTGGGTGAAAAGGGTATTGGCAAACCACATGGCATCATGGGTCATCCAGCATTTGCAGATCAGTTCCTTGATTTCGTGGCGGGTCAGTTTTTCGATCAGGGTCAAAACGCCCTCCTTTTTCGGGGTCAATTTAGTTCGATATCGAACTATATGATGAAAATTTTTTGGTCCCTCGCTGTTTCGTGTGGGTAACCAGTTGATTGACTTACCGCACTAGTGATAATCGCTAAGCACTATGAAAGATACAGAACTCCTTCAAATGGCTCTTGGTCTGAAACCGCCCTGGCAGGTTTCAACAGCGGATTTCAATCCCGATGAAAAACGTCTGGATATCCGCCTTGATTTTCCCAAAGGGAGCACCTTCACTTGTCCGAAATGTGGGCTGTCGGGAGTTAAGGCCCACGATACCGTCGAGAAAACATGGCGTCATCTGAACTTCTTCCAGCACGAAGCGTATCTGACCGCCAGGGTTGCCAGAATCGACTGCGACAAATGCGGCACTCATCTGGTTGATGTGCCCTGGGCCAGACCCGGCAGCGGCTTCACGCTGTTGTTTGAAGCGATGATTATGATACTGGCCAAGGCTATGCCGGTGAAAACCGTCGCCGAGTTTGTCCGTGAGCACGATACCCGGTTATGGCGTATCTTGCATCACTATGTGGGCGAGGCGCGTAAGGTTGCCGACCACAGTCAGGTCAAGCATGTCGGCATGGACGAAACCTCAAGACGCCGCGGCCACAACTATGTCAGCCTGTTTGTCGATCTTGACGAAACCCGGGTTCTGTTCGCCACCGGCGGCAAGGATGCATCAACCGTTGATCGATTCAAAAGAGATCTCACCGACCATGGCGGCAATCCCGGCGCTATCGAGGAGATGTGCTGCGACATGTCTCCGGCTTTCATCAGCGGTGTCGAAAAACATTTCCCCGAGGCCCATATCACCTTCGATAAGTTCCATGTGTGTCAATGGGAATGAAAAGTGTACCAGAAGTGGGAAAATAAAAATGTACCACCCTGGAGCTCATTGATTCTCCGTCTTCCCATCCACGTCGGCCAACCCTGAGGAACCGACCGTGGCGAAATCGTTCTTTGAAAAACTGTGCCCGCGGAGCCGATAGCTGTGCCCCTTGATGTTGACCACCCGGCAGTGATGCAGCAGCCGGTCGAGGATCGCGGTGGCGATGACCTGCTCGCCGAACAACTCTTGCCAGTCCCCGAAGCTCTTGTTGGAGGTGATCAGCGTCGATGATCGCTCGTAGCGATAAGAGACGAACTGAAAGAACAGATACGCCTCCTTCGTGTCGATGGGCAGGTACCCGACTTCATCGACTACCACCAGGGCCGAAGTCAGATATGCCTTGTGCCGGGACTGGGGCTCTTTGAGTTTCCTCATCAGGGTGTCCATGGTGGTGAAGTAGACCTTGAACCCGTGATGGCAGGCCTTGATCGCCAGCGATATGGCCAGATGGGTTTTGCCAACGCCCGGCGGTCCCAGGAAAATCACGTTCTCCTGCTTGCCGATGAAATCCAGATCGAAAAGGGCCATCACCTCCTTTTTGTTCAGCTTGGGGTGAAAGGTAAAATCGTACTCTTCGATGGTCTTGGCCGATGGCAGCCCGGCGGTCTTCATGGCGGTCTGTACGCGCCGTTTTTCCTTGGCGGCGACTTCCTCTTCCAGCAGCTGATCCAGAAAAGACAGATAAGAGTCCTTGTCGGACTCGGCTTTGGCGACCACGGTTTCGAGCATCTCGGCGGCCTGGGTGAGCTTGAGCCGTTTGAGGTTGTCCTGGAGGCGGTCGGCGATCAGTTGATCCATGTGCCGATCTGCTCATACACGGACAGCGGACGGTAAAGCACCTGTGGGAACAAACTAGCATTCACCAGTCCCCGGGTGGCCTTGCCTTTGGTGCGACCGTATTTCTTTTTCGCTTTCTGCCGCTGCTTCAGGATCTGGGCGGTGATATTCGCATCGGTAACCCAGCTGCCCTTTTCCTCGGCTTCCCTATGCGTGGCCAGCAGCCGGTCGTCATCGTAGAATCGGATGATACCGTCCTTGACCTTCAGCAGGATCTTTTTGCCGACCACATCCGGCGGCACCTGATACCGGCTGGCGTTATAGGAAATATAGCAGTCCTTGTAGACCCTGCGATACTCTTTTATGGACGTATCGTAGTCGCTGGCAGGGCATGGACTTAAGCTGGATTGTTCCTGCCGCCAGCGCAGGTCCACCAGCTGCCGGTGGGTTCCATGCTTCCTGCGATTGGCTGTTTCGTCAAGCCAGCTGAGAAGATCCCGGTTCGCCTGCTCGATGCTGGTAAAGGCATAACCGCGCCAGAACGACTCGCGAATGTAATCCACCGGGCGTTCCACCTTGCCTTTCACCCAGGGACTGTAGGGCATGCAGGCCAGAGGCTTGAAACCATAGTGCTGGGTAAAGTGCATGAACTCGACATTGAAAACAGTCTGCCCACCTGTGCGGCTGATCACCACATGCTTCATGTTGTCATAGAGCATTTCCATGGGAATCCCGCCCAGGTAGTGAAAGGCGGCAATATGGGCATCCATGAAGGACTGCAGGGTGCAGCGGTCAACGAACATGGCAAACATGGCCCGGGAAAATCCCAGGACCAGGACGAACAGGTAAACGGTAAAACTGCCGCCCTTGAAATCCGCGACCTTGAAGTCGGCCCAGTCCATCTGCCCCTGCAATCCGGGAATCGTCTCGAACCGGATGTAAGCCTGGCGCTTGCGTTTTCGTTTGCGCCTGCGGACATAGATTTTGACGGTATCGTATCCGCCAGCATAGCCTAACTGTTTGAGTCGTTGATAGATCCAGGTGGCACGGTAATCATCCTCTTCGAGGAAATCGTTAATCACCGGGTAGTAGGGAGCCAGGATGCTTTCGCGCCGTTGGGCCTTGTGGTAACCGGGAGTTTGTCCATTCTGAATCAGTAAAATCCGGTTAAGGAATTGCATAAAAATAATTTAAAATCAGCAGGTTAAACGATATTTTTGCTTGACATTGGGTCGTCAATATGGGCGGCGTTTTGTATACCCTATTATATCAAGAGGTTATACATGCCACGCACATTCGACCCTTTCCAAAAGCTCAATGCCCTGGAGTTTTTCTCTTTTTTTCAACCAGCGACTGAGGCAACATCACGGATGCCAGCTCTTGATTCCAAAGGAAACCGACCATTGCAGATGACTTTTGAGGAACATCTGCGCGCGCTGGTTTACTTTCATCTTGAAGAACACCATTCTGCTCAACACCTGCTGCAAGTGCTTGAAGAAGATGATTTTGCCAAAAGTGCCATCGCACCAGAAAACGGAATCAAAAAGAGCAGCTTCTCAGAGGCCACCAACAGCCGGGGACTTGAACAGTTCATGTATGTCTATCAGAACTTACAAGCTCAGGCATCTTCGATTTTACCCAAGCAACATCCCGAACTCGGTGATCTGGTGGGGATCGACGGTTCCCTCATCGATGCAACCTTATCCATGCATTGGGCCGACTACCGTAAAAAATCCAAGAAGGCGAAGGTCCACGTCGGTTTTGATCTGAACCGGGCGATTCCAAGAAAGCTTTATCTTACCGATGGTAACGGGGCTGAAAGACCTTTCGTCAGCTTGATCCTGTCTGACGGTCAAACCGGTGTGATGGACCGGGGTTATCAAAGCCATCAACGCTTTGACCAATGGCAGAATGATGGAAAGCTGTTTATGTGCCGGATTAAAGCCAGCACCAAGAAAACGATCATTAAACAAAACCCCATTGCCTCTGATAGTATCGTTTTTTTTGATGCCATCGTTGTTCTGGGCACCACGGAAGTCAATCAAACACAAACCCCACTTCGTTTGGTGGGTTACGAGGTGGATCGCGTTAAATACTGGATCGCTACGAATCGTTTTGATTTAACTGCCGAGCAAATCGCCACTGCCTATAAGCTCCGATGGGATATCGAAAATTTTTTCGCTTGGTGGAAACGGCACCTTAAAGTGTATCATCTCATCGCCAGGAGCGAGCATGGCTTGATGGTGCAAATTCTGGCAGGTCTGATCACCTATTTGTTGCTGGCAATCTATTGCCATCGCCAATTTAACGAGCGCGTTTCCATCAAGAGAGTCCGCCAACTGCGCATAAAAATCCGGAATGAATTACGCGCTGGTGTTTTTGGCAAACCCCCTGATTCAAATTTTAAAGAGCAAGAATTACATACCGTTAATGCAAGTACTTAGCCGGAAATTACTGATTCTGAATATATTTTTTAACGGTCTTGCGATGGCGGCCAGTTCGTTTGGTGATCTCCCTTTGCGAAAGGCCTTGTTGATGCAATGCAATAATGTCCATGTACGCCTCCCATGAAATCATGGCGACACCCTCCTTTCAGGAAGGAGTCTACCATGCGGTGCTATTCATGGGTGGTACACTTTTCGTTCCCATTTTTGGTACATTATCGCATTCCCGGCGACACCCGGAAGCAAGAGTTTGGACCAGCCTTTATTTGACTCGGTGATTGTCGTTACGGACAGAAGGCTTTTGGACAAGCAACTTCGGGACAATATCAAGGAATTCTCTGAAGTTAAGAATATCATTGCTCCAGCGTATAGAGCCTCTGAACTTAAATCTGCACTAGAACGCGGCAAGAAAATTATCATCACAACCATTCAAAAATTTCCATTTATCATCGATGGCATTGCAGACCTGAGTGACAAGCATTTTGCGGTTATCATTGATGAGGCGCACAGTTCTCAATCTGGATCGGCACATGACAATATGAACCGGGCGATGGGTCATGATGACGAGGACGCAGAGGATGCACAGGATAAAATCCTTAAGGCCATGCGCTCACGTAAAATGCGCGGCAATGCCTCTTACCTTGCTTTTACAGCCACGCCCAAGAACACGACGCTTGAAAAATTTGGCCAGCAACAGGAAGACGGTTCGTTCGAACCTTTTCATCTTTATTCCATGAAACAGGCTATTGAGGAAGGCTTTATCCTTGATGTGCTGGCCAACTACACAACCTACAAGAGCTATTACGAGATCAAAAAATCAATCATTGAGAACCCTGAATTTGACACCAAGAAAGCACAGAAAAAACTCAGGGCGTATGTTGAACGCAGCCAGCAGACAATAGACACCAAAGCGGAAATCATGCTGGAGCATTTCATACCACAGGTCGTCAATGCCAAAAAGCTCAGAGGTAAATCAAGAGGGATGGTTGTTACCCAAAATATTGAAACGGCCATACGATATTATAAAGCCATTAACCGCATTCTTGATGACTATGGCAATCCTTTTAAGGCGCTGGTTGCCTTTTCCGGTACCAAAGAGGTTGATGGCATTGAGTACACAGAAGCCGATATCAATGGATTTTCTGATAATGATACCAAGGACATGTTTGATAGAAATTACATAGGTGAAAAAAAGCCAAAGGGCGTAAATGAGGACCAATACCGCCTTCTTGTTGTTGCCAACAAGTACCTGACAGGCTTCGATCAGCCAAAACTTTGTGCTATGTACGTCGATAAAAAGTTGGCACATGTTCAATGTGTGCAGGCATTATCACGGCTTAATCGTTCAGCCCCTAAATTAGGCAAAAAGACCGAAGATCTCTTTATTTTAGATTTCTTTAACAGCATTGATGATATCAAAGGGGCCTTTGATCCATTCTATACAGCTACATCCCTGTCTGAGGCCACGGATATAAACGTCCTTCATGAGCTAAAGGATGCGATGGATGATGTTGGCGTATATGAATGGTACGAGGTGGAGGATTTTATAAAGCGTTACTTCGATAACGAAGATGCCCAAACACTCAGCCCAATAATTGATGTTGCCGCTGCCAGGTTTAACAGCGATCTTGAGCTTGAAAATAGTGAGAAAGCAGATTTTAAGATCAAGGCTAAGCAGTTCGTTAAAATATACGGCCAGATGGCTGCTATTATGCCCTATGAAATGGTTGCCTGGGAAAAGCTCTTTTGGTTTCTCAAATTTCTTATACCAAAGTTGAAAGTGGTTGAACCGGGCGGCGATCAACTTGATGAATTGCTGGAATCTGTGGATTTGAGTTCTTATGGGCTTCAGCGTGTTAAGCTCAACCATTCAATCGTCTTAGATGAGGCAGAATCTGAGCTTGATCCTCAAAATCCAAATCCACGCGGTGCTCATGGTGGTGAGGAAGAATTAAACCCGCTGGACGAAATAGTCCGGGCCTTTAATGAACGTTGGTTCCAGGGATGGAGCGCCACGCCCGAAGAACAGCGGGTACGATTATTAAGTATGGCAAATTCAATCAAATCCCACCCGGACTTTGAAGACAAATATAAAAATAATCCTGATCCGCATAACCAGCATCTGGCTTTCGAAAAACTTTTTAAAGAGATTATGCTGCAAAGACGCAAGGATGACCTGGAATTTTATAAGCTATTTGCAAGCGATGAAGCCTTCAAAGCATCGCTTATGAAAAGCATGCAGCGGATTGTGAATTTGTAATAAGGATGGGCTGGCAAAATATGCCTTGGACAAATGAACATCTCCAATGGCTTCAAGACACAGGTGAGACGATTACCACCTCGTGCGGAAAGACTGTTCCCATTTATGAATTCCGCTATGATATGGCCGACGAAGCTATAATGAGTAATTGGGCTAGGCATTTTCGAAATCATTATTGTTTAGATTGCGATTTGCCTATTCTTAAGCCAGAGGGAATGTCGAGTTCAGAATATTTGTTGACAATTAAATTCCCGAACAGATCAAATCCAGGTCCAAGCATTCGGGCAGGTGATTTTTCAGAGATACTTGTAGCTGATTATTTACAGTTTCTTCGTGACTATTATGTGCCAAGAACCCGTTATGACAGAAAAATTATTGGAAATGAGTCTTCAAAAGGTTCAGATGTTATGGGTTTCAAGCAAATAGATCACGAACCCAATAATAATGACGAGTTAGTCATATATGAAGTAAAAGCAAAGTTATCCGAAAATAGTATAACGAATGTATTACAGACTGCGATTAATGACTCATCAAAGGATGAGACAAGACTTGCAGAATCTCTTAATGGAATAAAACAAAGGCTTTATGATCGGCATGATTTAGATGGAGTGTCGGTTATTAGCAGGTTCCAAAGAAATATCGATGCCCCGTATAAGACCATTTATGGAGCCGCTGCGGTTTTAACAGAGACTTCATGCCGATTGGATACATTGGCAGAATCGAATTCTGCAAATCATGTTGCGGCAACTAATCTGGAAATGCTCGTCATTAGAGGACAACACTTGATGACATTAGTTCATGAGCTTTTTGATAGGGCGGCAAATGAGGCTTGAAAATCGTTCAAAAAGGCTCTTAGCCATAACAAAATCAAAGGCAAAAATGTATGAGTTTGCCATTGATGAGTCCCATCATATCTCCTTAGCTCAAGACCCTAGAAAGCTTTTGATAACGACCATTGGGATATTGGGCGAATTATCGGCAATTGAAGCTCGTCAAGAAAATGGCGAGGTTGAAAACTATATAAACCTAAAATCTGAATTAATTTCAGTAGGTCAATATTTTGATGCCCTAATTCAATCGCGCCTAGCTGATGAAAACACAGTTTATTTAAAAGTTGCTGGTGCCGCTGCATATTATTTGGCAGACATGCCTGGTAGCTCTATTGTGCTTTCAAAAAGCCTTGATTATGACACTGAATTTTTAACATCAACCTACCTTGAAGGCCTTCTAATATGGTTGTTGAAATTTGATATCAATGAAAGTCACTACCGAGTTGAAGAAAGCTATTTGTGTCAAACAATCGATAATGTAGCAGACTCATTTAGGAATTACTTTAACTTACAAATAGATGCATCAGAATTAATCTCTGCAGTCAATGAACTTAGAAATGTTGTTTATCAATCCGGTACTGACAGAGAATTGCTTTTTGTTGATGTTATATCCGCTGTGATATTTCGTAAAATATCAAATTCATCTATCCACTGTCTGCCCTTATACACCTCTATATCTTTAGATCAGTGGCGTGAGATCATCGGTAAGCCTGGCTTCATTAGGGAGTTTTGGCCGGCGCAGAAATTGATCGGGGAGAAAGGTGTTTTATCTGGAAACTCTGCGGTGGTTCAAATGCCAACGAGCTCTGGAAAAACAAAATCCACAGAACTCATTATTCGCAGTTCATTTTTATCTGGTCGTGCTTCAGTCGCTGTAATCGTTGCGCCTTTTCGAGCTTTATGTAGAGAGATTACAGCCAGTCTTAAAGAGGCATTTAATGGGGAACAAATAAACATAAACGAACTCCAGGATGTAATGGATGTCTCATATGATGATCACTTGGTATTGCAATTAATTATGGGTGAGCAAGATCAGGAGGTGACCGTTTCTAAATCTGTATTAATTACAACCCCGGAAAAACTGGTATATTTAGTGCGTCATGAACCTGAGCTTTCAGCGAATATTGGGTTGCTCATTTTTGATGAGGGCCATCAATTTGACACTGGACGGAGAGGTGTTACGTACGAACTATTAATGGCATACCTCAGAGAGAGTGTCGGCGATAATGTTCAGAAGGTGTTGATATCAGCAGTGATGGCTAATGCAAGTTCTATAGGGGAATGGCTTAATGGGGAATCAGGAGTAGAGATTCAAGGGATCAATGTCCTTCCTTCTAATAGAAGTGTTGCTTTTGCAAGTTGGCTAACAAGTCTGGGACAGTTGCATTACATAGACCAAGAGAGAGAGGCAGATAGAGATTTTTTTGTACCTAGAGTAATTGATCAAATAAATCTTGGTACTCGCGGTACTGAAACCGTGGAACGATTGTTCCCCAAAAAAAAGGACAACTCCAGCATTGCCGCGTATCTTGGTGTAAAACTCTGTCACCAAGGTCCTGTTGCAATCTTCTGTGGGGTTAAGAGTACTGTAACAACGATTTGCAAGCTTGTAGTCGAATACTATGATAGGGGACTACAGCTTCCTCCTCCTAAGGTATCCAGTGATCAAGATGAACTTAGAAAAATAGCTCATCTTTCGAGCCTTCATTTTGGAGATGATTTCGTTTATACAAAATCAATTCGATTGGGAATATTGCCTCATAGCTCTAATATTCCTAACGGGCTTCGAGTTTCTGTAGAATGGGCCATGGAAAACAGCAAGGCTGTATTTGTTGTCTGTACATCCACTTTGGCGCAAGGGGTTAATTTACCCATTAAGTATTTGATAGTGACAAGTACGTTCCAGGCTGGTCAAAAAATAACTACCCGAGACTTCCATAATCTTATTGGGCGTGCAGGACGTGCTGGCTATCATACTGAAGGCAGCATAATATTTGCAGACACTGAAGTTTACGATTTACGCCGAAATAGATTTCACAACTGGAAATGGCAACGGGCTCTTCATTTGTTGGATTTCACTAATGCAGAAGATTGTGTCAGCAGTTTAAAGGACTTAATTAAACCCTTTGATTTTGATCAATTAGAATTAGATGTCATAGGTTTTATTGCTGACCCTAATAATTATCGTAAAGCTTGTATTGATTTTGCGGCTGAGCATTCAATAGATATTGAAAAACTTCTAGACCAAATGGGTTACAAAGAGGGTTTGATTGATACTATAGAAAGTTATTTTCTGTCATATCTGAAAGAGAATCCAGATGCTATCGAAGAATTCTTTATCGACCTTGTCCAAGGAACATTGGCATATTTCCTTTCAGATGAAACAGAGAAGGAACTTCTAATAAATGCATTTTCATTAATCGCAGAAAGAGTTCTTGCTGTTCCCAGAGCAAAATATAGCTATTATGGAAAGGCATTGCTTGGGCTCAACCAGCTTTCGTTAATTGATGGGTGGATTGATGAAAATCTGCCTGACCTTGAATCATCTGAGAGTCCTGAAAATATTTTGGAGTTGTGCTGGCCAATAATATTTAAATTAAGTAGAAACAAGTCGATCCTTAAAATAAAACCTGAAGGGAAATTGCTTGCTATCGCTCAGAAATGGATATCAGGAGAAAGCTATGTTGAACTCTTAAGATTCCTAAATGAGCAAAACGCTTTTTACCAAGCTAAAACACAAAGGCGTGTCATTAAAATGGACCACGTTATGGACCTTACTGATGGCGCATTGTCGTTCGACGCAATGCTATTTGTTGGTGCCATTGCGGACATAGCTGAAGGGAAGGGGCTATCCGATGATATAGTTGGCAAGCTTCGCACTTTACAAACCAGACTGAAATTAGGGCTTTCCAATAGTCTTGAAATATGGCTTTATTCAAAGGGTTATGTGGATAGGGAGATATGTAAACTATTGGCATCTTCATTAGAGACAAAAGGTGTACCAATGGAGAATTTTGAACATACGATTTTAAGAACTTACTCTCAGACTATTGAAGAAATATTGACCCTTCTACCCAGTTATTTTAAGGCTTAATTGACAAGGGTCAAGACATCGTTAACCCAAAAGGGCCAAAACATCGTTAACTCTTAAGGGTCCAAAGGGTCACGACATCGTTAACCCGATTTAAGTTATTTTCGATCTTTGATAATCTCCGAAGAAAATCTATTATCGGAGGTGTCATGATGGAACAAGAAATCCGTAAAACAGCTATCAATCGATTCATTCAAGGAGAAAAACCAAAACAAATATACGAAAGCTTGGACCGCTCAAAACCATGGTTTTTCAAATGGCTGAAACGATATCAAAGCGGAGATCCCAACTGGTTCAAGAATAAATCCAGGGTACCGAAGCACTCTCCCAGAGCGTTACGACCGGAGGACAGAAAACGCATTATTGAAACGCGCCGCCACCTCGATGCCCAGCGGTTCGCCCAATTCGGCCCATCAGCCATCAAATGGGAACTCAAAAAAGCTGGATATCAGCTGCCTTCGGACAGCACTATAAAACGGGTCTTGAGAGCCGAAGGCTTGGTTAAAAAAAACTCGTTACATCCCCAAGGGTGTTGAATATCCGTATTTTAGAGAAGCGCTCGACATCAATAACATCCATCAGGCCGACCTTGTCGGACCTCGGTACATCAAAGGGGATGGCAAGTTTTACTCGTTCAATGTGATCGATATTTTCAGCCACCGGGTTTATATCGAATCACAGCGAACTAAAGCGGATCGGCCAGTCGCCCAAAGCCTGCTTCGTGGTTGGAAAGCGATAGGGCTGCCGGATTTCCTGCAACTTGATAACGAACTGAGTTTCCGTGGCAGCAATCGTTACCCTCGGTCACCAGGCCTGGTCATTCGGCTATGCTTGCATTTCGGGGTCCAGCCCGTGTTTATTCCTGTGTCGGAGCCGTGGCGAAATGCTGTGGTCGAGAGCTTCAACGACACCTACAACAAAAAGTTTTTCCGGCGGCAATGGTTTCACAGCTATGTCCATCTGAAACGGCAGAGCAAGAATTTCCAACGTTTCCACAACCGGTATCACCGATACAGTTGCCTGAAAGGCAAAACACCTTCCGAGGTAATAAAGCAATGCCCGTTTCCGATAAAAACGCTCGGCCCGAATACGAAAATCCCAACCATCGAGGATATTCCTGATGGTAACATCATTCTGGTCCGATTTATACGAAGCGACTGCGTCCTCAACATTTTTGGTGAAACGTTCAAAGTGCCAAAGGACCTTGTCTACTCATACGTCAAAGCGGTCATTGTCACCGAGATACATACATTGCAGTTATATCTCGGTGACGAGTTGGTGGCATCCTTTGACTACAGGCTTCGGGTATAGTCATTATTTTTAGCTTTCGGGTTAACGATGTCGTGACCCTTTTTACCGTTAGACTCGGGTTAACGATGTCTTGGACTTTGGCACTTAATAGCTTAGGTATCCTGCAGCTTAATGAGTCAGAAATCCTTTGGAAACGAGTTGATATTCTTGACAGCGATTTCATCAATCTTGATCGAAATTCAATTGAAGCAATGTTTGCATAGAATGTCACAGTCAGGATGGCTATGGATAAAAAGTTAAAATCTATAGATATACGCCTGATAGATGATCTTTTTGAAATGGGAGGCGGCTACGTACTCGATTTTACAAATCGTACATTCTCTGAATTCTTCATTGATGAGCTTGGTGTTAATATTGATGACCCAAGATTTGAAGTAGAAGGAACGAGTAAAGCCAAAAGACTTCGTTATTATTTACGGACTGTTAGGATTGATGATGTAGTTCGGGCGCTTTTAGCTCTTTGGGAATATAGAGAAACCCTAAGGAGAAGGTCTGGGGAAAAGGAAAAGTTACCTGATCATAAAATTGAATTTTTACATTTAATCAAAAGACTTGGTGGTAAACCTCCTGAAGAAATAAAGGTAAAACCCAATAAAGAAGAGCCTGTTCAAATAAACGAAAAGATAGCGAACGAGTTATTTAGTGCCCTTTTAAACTTAAGTTCATTGGCCCCACAGCCTCGGGGATATGCATTTGAAAAATTCTTAAAACAACTCTTTGACGCCAACGGGATGGAGGGCAGAGCGTCATTTCGGCTTACCGGCGAACAAATAGATGGTAGCTTTCAATTAAGTGGGGAAACTTATCTTTTAGAAGCAAAATGGCAAAACAATCCTGTTGATGCATCGGATTTGCGGTCATTTAATGCAAAAGTCGAAGACAAAGCTTCTTGGTCAAGAGGCCTTTTTGTGAGTTATAGCGGATTTTCAGAAGATGGCTTGGTGGCCTATGGGAAAGGAAAAAGTGTAATCTGCATGGATGGATTTGATCTAAGTGAAATGCTTCATAACCGGTTGTCATTAAAAGAAGTCCTATCAAAAAAAGCGCGTCATGCAGCGGAAACAGGGCAGCCATTTATACAGCTTAGAGATTTATTTTAATCCTTTGGGGTGAAATTCCCCGAAGCTTTGCTTCGAATAATAAACAAATACAATTAGAGCTGCTTTGATACGCGGCATGTGTTTGGCATGCTTAGGCCAATGGCAGTTTAAAATTAATGTAAAATTGAATATCGGAGCCATCCGTGGATAAAGCGCATATCCAAATAGACCCTGACCTTCATGCTGAACTCAAAGCCTATTGTGATAGATGTGGTATTCGGTTTATCAATTTTGTCGAAGATGCATTGGAACAGGCAATTGCCTTTGAAGAGATACTGGATAAATCCGAAAAGGCGGATCGGGTTCTGAACCAGGCCACCAAAAATATGCAGCGGTCTTTCCGGCATGGGTTTCATGTCGGTCTCGTTGCCGGGGTATATCTGGCCCAAGGTCGGTTGTGCTCCAGTAAAGATTGCACCCCTCCCGAGTTGTCCTACAGAAATGAGCCGAACAAGGTGGTCACTGGACCGCAGATGTCCCTATTCAAATAGGCCCTTTGGCGGCAATCAGAGGACCTTACACCCTTTGACCCGATTTTGCAGCTGGTCGAACCGTCTTTTTTTTTGAATCGCAGTTAGAAGTATAGCAACCCTACTCAGGAATGAGAATTATAAAAACACAATAATAACATTAAGATATTTTGATTTTAATGCTTTTTCGATGCTCGGCTACCACAAAAAAATGGCATTTTTCGACCTTGTGAGAATTAATAAAATGCCTGAAATGATTATTTTATTCCGCGTTATGAATTTATGCTAATAAAAATGGGCCGACTTTTAAAAAGTCAACCCATTGAACTAAATAGGGATTTTAACGTTGACAAAATTCGTTGTGAAATATTGTCACGTTTCGTTGTGAGGTTGACATGATTCCATGTAACCCACAGTTAGTCGGCCTATCTTATTGTTTTTATTGGTCGGGGCGAGAGGATTTGAACCTCCGGCCCCCTGCTCCCAAAGCAGGTGCGCTACCAGACTGCGCCACGCCCCGATATTTTTGGTGCCCTCTTACCACTGTTTATTTAGACGTGCAAGCGCTGAGTGCCGCTGAAGGTCATGGCGCCAGTGTATCCAGGGCCGTTTCGATGGCCGCGGCAATCGGTCCGGCGTAAGCGTTCAACTGTTGTTCGTATTGATCCTTGGTGAGCGCCACGGTCGGATGGATGCAGCCCACTTCCAGCAGCACCGCCGGCAGATCGGCGCCCATCAGGGCGATCAGTGGCGCCGTGTACACCGCCACATGGTCGAACGCCCCGCTGGCTTCCAATGCTATCCGGATTTCTTCGGCGACCGTTTGACTGTTTTGCTGGTGCCGGATCTGGAGCGTTTCCCATGCCGGAGGGTCGCTTTTTGATGACTCGGTTTTACCCGAACCCATAACCAGCCGTTCGTCATTGTGGATATAGACGGCAGCGGTCCGATCGCTGCAATACGGGGCCACGGCCGCGTGCAGGCTGACCATCAGATCCGCCTTCAGGTGGTTGGCTACAGCAGCCCGGTCCGCCGGAGCCAGTTCGATGTCGGCACTACGGGTCAGTTCCACCCGGTGTTTTGAGGATAAGGCAGCGGCCACGGCTTGGGCCAATGCCAGGGTAAACCGCTTTTCCGAAAAGGCGCTGCCGCTGCCCGCCCCTTCGTTGTTGCCGCCGTGGCCGGGATCCAGAACGACAGTGGCCGCAAAAGCGGTCTCGGCCTGACCGTAACCCGCCGCGATGGAAAGAAGAAACCCCACAAGGAGCGCCAACAGGAAATTTACGCAGGCTGGGCAGGATTTAGTGGCAACGTTGGACAAGTCGGAATCCTTGACACAAAGGTCCATCAATATTATTTTTTCTGGTTGATTTTCCTGCGAAGTTTAGTTTATTTGCAGATATTGTCAAGTTACGGAATGCACTCGACATAATAATTGTGGGTAAATCATGCGAGAGTGGCGGAATTGGTAGACGCACTGGACTTAGGATCCAGCTCTGGCGACAGAGTGGGAGTTCAAGTCTCCCCTCTCGCACCATTTTAATCCCGGCGTCGCGATTCTGCCGGAAACGGTTTGTATGTAGCCCTGATGCCCGCCGCGTCGGGGCGCTTAATTTTCTGCCTGAACCAAGATACTGCTGCAAAAAGCTTTCGTTCAGGCCCCAGAAAGGAAGAGTATGAAGGTTACCGTTGAAGATCGAAGCTCCGTAAAAAAAGTGATGCACATCGAAATTCCCGAAGCGGACGTGACCCGCAAGCTGGACGATGCATACAAAACCCTGAAGAAAACGGCCAAGGTCAAAGGCTTCCGGCCGGGAAAAACACCCCGCAGCGTTCTCGAACGGCTATATAAAAAGGATGTCCATGCCGATGTAACCGGTGAGTTGATCCAGGCGGCCTATGTGGACGCGCTCAAGGAAACCGAATTGAAGGTGGTGGGATCGCCGACGGTGGACCCGCCGGAACTCGACCCCAAAGGTCCTTATCAATTTGACGCCGAGGTTGAAGTTCATCCGGAAATCGCCGATATCGATTTTACGGGGCTGACTCTGAAGAGAACCAACTATGCAGCCAGCGAAGAAGAGGTGGATCTCCAGCTCAAGATGATGCAGAAGAACCTGGCCAAGCGTGAGCCCATCGGCGAAGCGCGGTCCGCTCAGGAAGGCGACTTCGTGCAGGTGGACTATGAAGGCTTCAAGGAAGGCAAACCCTTCGAAGAGACTAAAAAAACCGAAAATTTTGTCTTCAAAATCGGCGATGGCCACATCTCCGAAGACATGGACAAGGGCGTTGTGGGCATGAATCCCGGTGACGAAAAAGAAATCACCGTGGTTTTCCCCGAGGACTATTTCAACAAGAAGCTGGCCGGTCACACGGTGGACTTCAAAGTGAAACTCAACGAAATCCGCAAAGAGGTGCTGCCGGAGATCGATGACGAAATGGCCAAGCAGCTGGGGCCCTTCACCACCCTTGACGAGGTCAAGGAAAAGATCCGGGAGAACCTGACCCAGGGGTACGAAAAGCGCAAGGAGCAGGAGATCAACGAGCAGATTTTCAGCCAGATTCTGGAAAAGGTCGAATTCGAAGTTCCCGATGTGATGGTGGAATACGAACTCAACAGCATTCTTTCCGATGCCGAAAGATCCTTTTCGTACCACAACAAGACTTTTGAAGAAGCCGGTATTTCCAGAGAAAGCCTGGCCGAAAAATATCGCGATACGGCGGAAAAGCAGGTGCGGCGCCAACTGATTCTGGGAAAGATCATCGATCAGGAAAAGATGGACCTGGCCGATGAGGATCTTGAAAAAGGCTACGAAGAGATGGCCGCCGCCTACAACCAGCCGGTGGATGTGATCAAGGGAATCTACGGAAACAGCGGCGACAAGCTGGAGCTTTTTAAACACGCCTTACTTGAAAAACAGGCGATTAAGCTTATAATGGAAAGGAACGAGATCGAAACCGTGGAGCCGGAAAAACAAGCTTCGGAAGCCGCGGAATAGGGATTTCGTCCGAAACGGTTGGCGGTCATCTCAAGGTTATGGCCGGAACGCAAATTCACTTTTTCATGCCATTGGATTCAGTCCCGGCAGTGCCGGAACATCAGGCGGCGGGATTGAATTCGGTGTAAAGGAGACCAAAGCGTGGCATTAATTCCGATGGTCATCGATCAAACCAGCAGAGGCGAGCGGGCCTACGATATTTATTCCCGGCTTTTGAAAGACCGCATCATCTTTCTGGGGACCGCCATCAACGACGATGTCGCCAACCTGCTGATCGCCCAGATGCTGTTCCTCGAATCCGAAGATCCGGACAAGGACATCAATCTGTATATCAACTCGCCGGGCGGCGTCGTTACCTCCGGGTTGGCGGTTTACGACACCATGCAGTACATCAAGCCCGATGTGACCACCGTGTGCATCGGCCAGGCCGCCAGTATGGGGGCGCTTCTGCTGGCCGCCGGCGCGGCCAAGAAACGCTATGCACTGCCCCATTCGCGGATTATGATTCATCAGCCCATGGGCGGGTTCCAGGGCCAGGCATCGGACATCGCCATTCAGGCCAAGGAGATCCTGCGCATGAAAGACGCCCTGAACGACATCCTGGTGCGTCATACCGGCAAGAGTATGGAGGACGTCCAGAAGGATACCGACCGGGACAACTTCATGTCCGGTGCGGAAGCCAAATCGTACGGTATCGTCGACCATGTCATCACCGATCGGGATGACCTGGACAAGATATCCGAATCGGAGGAATAACATGGCCAAAAAAGACGATTCCAATGACAATCTGTTCTGTTCCTTCTGCGGAAAGAACCAGAAAGAGGTCAAAAAGCTGATCGCCGGGCCGGCAGTCTACATCTGCGATGAATGCATCCAGCTGTGCAGCGAGATTATCGAGGAAGAGAACGAAAAAGAGGCCGGCGAGTTCGAAAACCTGATGATCCCCCACGAAATCAAGGATCGTCTGGACGACTACGTGATCGAGCAGGATCCGGCCAAGAAGATCCTGGCGGTGGCGGTGTACAACCACTACAAACGGCTGGACTCGAGCCTCAATTCCGGGGACGTGGAGATCCAGAAAAGCAATATTCTGCTGATCGGTCCCACCGGCTGCGGCAAAACTTTGCTGGCCCAAACCCTGGCCCGTTTCCTGAACGTGCCCTTTACCATCGCCGACGCCACCAGCCTGACCGAGGCCGGCTATGTGGGCGAGGATGTTGAAAATATCATTCTCTCCCTGCTGCAGAACGCCGACTACGATGTGGAAAAGGCCAAACGGGGCATCGTTTACATCGACGAGATCGACAAAATCGCCAGCAAGTCGGACAACCCCTCCATTACCCGCGACGTGTCCGGTGAAGGCGTGCAGCAGGCCCTGCTCAAGATCATCGAGGGTACTACGGCCAGCGTTCCGCCAAAGGGCGGCCGCAAGCACCCCCAGCAGGATTTCGTCAAGGTGGACACCTCCAATATCCTGTTCATCTGCGGCGGAACCTTCAACGGTCTGGAGCAGATCATCAACCGGCGCATGGGCAGCAAGCTCATGGGATTCGGCGCCAAGGTCAAAAAAGAGACCGAACGCAGCCTGGGCGAAACCCTGCGCGAAGTTCAGCCCGAAGACCTGATCAAATTCGGACTGATCCCCGAATTTCTCGGCCGGCTGCCGGTGATCGCCACTCTGGACGAACTCAGCGCCGAGAGCCTGGTGCGGATTCTCACCGAGCCCAAGAATGCTTTGATCAAGCAGTATAAGAAGCTGTTTGAAATCGAAGGCGTCAACCTGCGCCTGACGGACAGCGCGCTGGCCGCCATCGCTGACGAGGCCCTGAAACGGAAGTCCGGCGCCCGGGGGCTGCGCGCCATTCTGGAATCCTGCATGCTGGACATCATGTACGACATTCCGTCCAAGGATGATGTCAAAGAGTGTGTGATCGGCGAAGAGGTCGTGCTCAAGAAAGAAGAGCCGATCCTGCTTTTCGAGCCGTCCAAGAAACAGGCCTGATGGGTCGGGAAATTTTATATAAGAGCAAGTAAGATAGTTTCGTAAAATGTGCCTGACTCGTTATGCCGGGTTTGATCCGGCATCCAGAATACATTGAGAAAACTGGATAGCGCTAAAGCTTCACTTCGTGCCCGGCATGCGCCAGAATGGCGAAAATTTAATCTATTCGATTTTTTTACGAAACCATTAAAGGTCAGTACAAACATATGGTAAATATTCCTAAATTTTTCAAGAACCAGGAAATAGAGATGACCGGCGAAACGCTTCCCCTGCTTCCGTTGCGAGACATCGTTGTCTTCCCGCACATGGTGGCACCGCTTTTCGTCGGAAGAAACAAATCCGTCAGTGCGCTTTCCAGCGCCATGAACAAGGACAAGCGCATTTTCCTGGCCACCCAGCGCAACGCCAGTGTGGACAATCCCACGGAAAAAGATATCTGCGACGTGGGCGTTATCGGCACCGTTCTCCAGTTGCTGCGCCTTCCTGACGGTACGGTCAAGGCGTTGATCGAGGGCAAGCAGCGCGCCCGCATTCAGCGCTATGTATCCAATCCGGAATTCTTCGAAGTCGAACTCAATGCCCTTGCCGACGAACCCGGCGATGCCGTCGAGATAGAAGCCCTGATGCGGGCGGTGATCGACGACTTTAGCGAGTACGCGTCCATCAACAAGAGCATTTCCAAAGAGCTGCTGGCCAAAGTATCGGCCATTTCCGATCCGTCCAAACTGGCCGATTCGGTGGCTTCTCACTTTTCCTTTAAACTGGAAAACAAACAGAATCTGCTGGAAACCACCGACCTGAGTAAGCGCCTCGCACTGCTGGTCAAGCTGATCAAACTGGAAATCGAAGTCTACCAGATGGATCAGCGCATCAAAGGCCGGGTCAAAGAGCAGATGGAAAAGACCCAGAAGAATTACTATCTCAATGAGCAGATGCGGGCCATCAAGAAGGAGATGGGCGCTGAAGACGAGATGGCCGACGAGCTTAAGGATCTCGAAAAGAAGATCAAGCGCAAGCGCATGTCCAAGGAGGCCAACTCCAAGGCCCGTCAGGAGCTGAAGAAGCTCAAGCTCATGACTCCCATGTCGGCCGAGGCCACGGTGGTGAGAAATTACATCGACTGGATGATCAGTCTTCCGTGGTTCAAACGCAGCCAGATCCGCCACGATCTGATCGAGGCCGAGAAAATACTCAATGAAGACCATTACGGCCTGGAAAAACCCAAAGAGCGCATCCTCGAATACCTGGCCGTCCAGACGCTTGTAAAAAAACTGCGCGGGCCGATTCTCTGCCTGGTGGGGCCGCCCGGCGTGGGCAAAACCTCCCTGGCCAAATCCGTGGCCCGGGCCACGGGGCGCAAGTTCGTGCGCCTTTCGCTGGGGGGCGTGCGTGACGAAGCCGAGATCCGGGGCCACCGCCGCACTTACATCGGCGCCATGCCCGGCAAGGTCATTCAGTCCCTGAAAAAGGTGGGGGTCAACAACCCGGTCTTCTGCCTGGACGAAGTGGACAAGATGAGTATGGATTTCAGGGGCGACCCGTCGTCGGCGCTTCTGGAAGTGCTCGATCCGGAGCAGAACTACAGCTTCAACGACCACTATCTGGATCTGGATTACGATCTTTCCGAGATTCTGTTCATCACCACGGCCAACACGCTGCCGGATATCCCGCTGCCACTGCAGGACCGCATGGAGATCATCCGGCTGCCCGGCTACACGGAGCTGGAAAAATACAATATCGCCAAAGAGTTTCTGGTTCCCAAGCAGATCGCGGCCAACGGTCTGAAAGAGGAAAATATTTCTTTCTCCAAGGGTGCGCTGTACGAGATCATTCAGCGCTACACCCGCGAGGCGGGCGTGCGAAACCTGGAACGGGAAATCTCCTCCATCTGCCGCAAGACGGCTCGCGAGGTGGTTAATCAGAAAGATGAAAAAAAACATATCATTTCGTCCAACACCGTTACCAAGCTGCTTGGACCGCCACCGTTCAAAGTCAGCCAGATCGAGGAGAAGGATCAGATCGGCCTGGTGACCGGACTGGCCTGGACCCAGGTGGGCGGCGAACTTTTGTGTGTGGAAACGTTGACCATGCCGGGCAAGGGCAAGCTCAACATCACCGGAAAACTCGGGGATGTGATGAAGGAATCCGCCCAGGCGGCGGTAAGTTTCGTGCGTTCCCGATCCGAACGGCTGGGCATCAATACCGATTTCTACAAGGAACTGGATCTTCACATTCACATTCCGGAAGGGGCCATCCCCAAAGACGGCCCTTCGGCGGGTATCACCATGTGTACATCCCTGGTTTCGGCATTGACGCGTCGCCCGGTTCGCCGCGATGTGGCCATGACCGGCGAAATCACCCTGCGTGGGCGGGTGCTGCCCATTGGCGGACTCAAGGAGAAGCTGCTGGCCGCCCACCGGGGCGGGATTCGTAAGGTGGTGATCCCCAAGGAAAACGAGAAGGACCTCAAGGACATTCCCAGGGTGGTCACCCGGCAGATGAAAATTGTTCCCGTGGAGCACATGGACGAAGTCCTCGGCCACGCTCTGGTGGTTGGCCAGGATGAGCGCCTGTTTGCCAACGATGACGTGCCTATCGGGGTGGGTAAAAACGAGGGCGAACAGACCAGTATTTCCATCAATTGAAAAGTGCTTACGCCCTGATTTTTGGCTTGACTTTGTCAGGGTGAATTGGTAGTTATGCGCTTCTTCTTTTGCGGGTCCGCAAAGGAAAGCTCTTTATAAATTCGGGCGGATAGCTCAGTTGGGAGAGCACCGGCCTTACAAGCCGGGGGTCACAGGTTCAAGCCCTGTTCCGCCTACCAGCCTAAACGCTGACATCACTTTCGGGGGCGTAGTTCAGTTTGGTTAGAACGCCGGCCTGTCACGCCGGAGGTCGCGAGTTCGAGTCTCGTCGCTCCCGCCACGAATACAAAGCCTGTTACCATCATTCGGTGACAGGCTTTTTTTTATTCACTTTCGAGTTCTTTGAATACTCTGTTGGCGATACGGAAACATGATACTGCCGCAGGTACGCCACAATAGATTCCGACGATGTGAATCAGCGAACGAATTTCCTCTTTGCTAACGCCGGTACGTTGTGAGCCACGCAGATGTAACTCCCATTCATCCATTCGATTTAGAGCCGCGATCATCACCAAGTTCAACATGGAGCGTGTTTTCAGATCAAACGTATCGTCACTCCAGCCGAACCCCCAACACCATTCGGTCATCGCTTCTTGAAAGGGTTTATTGAAATCGTCCGCCTCATGTAGCGTAGATTGAACACGTTCAGACCCTAAAACTGCGATGCGTTTTTCGATACCTTTTTCCAATAGCTCTTGTGCCATAACAGCTTCTCCTTTTTATCCGTTCGAGATTATCTTGCTTTTTTAGTAAACAACGCCTTTCGGCTTAATCGTTAGGGTGACCCCTGGAATTTTTCAAAAAGTGATTTATAAACAGTCTTGGATCAGAACGTTCACAAAGGCAGTTGAATGCCGAAACGTTTCATCCGGTTCCAGACCGTAACGCGGGTGACTCCCAAAATTTTAGCGGCGGCCGTCCGGTTGCCGCCGGTTTGCTGGAGGGCGGTGATCAACTGCCGGCGCTGGGTTCTTCCCGGCTCATCCCCGGTTCTCTGCCCGGAGCAGCCATCGCGCCCCTCCCCAGGATATTGGGCGGAAAATGGTAGTATTCCAGGCGGTCTTCCTGGCAAGTCACACAGGCATACTCGAAGGCGCTTTTCAATTCGCGTATGTTGCCGGGCCAATTGTAATTCGTTAGCAATGCCATGGCCTCGGGGCTCACCGTAGGGATCGTTTTACCGGTTTTTAAGCCTATCGTTTTGAGAAAGTTCTCCGCTAACAGGGGAATATCTTCGGTCCGCTCCCTCAGCGGGGGAACCCAGATCGGGATGACATTGATGCGATAGAACAGGTCTTTGCGAAAAGCACCTTCAGCGACCAGGGCATCCAGATTCCTGTTGGTCGCGGAGATAATCCGCACGTTGATGGGGATCGGTGCGTTGGCTCCCACCCGTTCGACCACTTTTTCCTCGAGCACGCGCAACAGTTTTACCTGAATGTGAGGCGACAGATCGCCGATTTCATCCAGGAAGATATCCCCGTTGTGGGCCGCCTCGAATCGTCCTTCCCGATCCCGGAAGGCACCGGTGAAAGCCCCTTTGACATGGCCGAAAAGTTCGCTCTCCAGAAGCGATTCGTTCAAGGCGGCGCAGTTCACCTTTACAAATGCGTCTTCCCGGCGAAGACCGACGTCATGGATGGCGCGGGCCACCAGTTCCTTTCCGGTTCCGCTTTCCCCCAATATGATGACCGGCGCATCCGACCGAGCGGCGTTGCGCACCAATTCAAAAACCCGGGTAATGGCAGCCGATGCTCCCAGGATGCCCTGGAAGCCGTCTTCCCGATCCTGCTCCTGGTGGAAGGCCTGCAACTGGTTTTCCTTGCGCACCAGGTCGCTCACGTCAGTCAGGGTTTCCACGGCCCCGATAACCTTGCGCGTGGCTCCATGGAGAAGCGAAGCGTTTTTGATGACATGCACCGGTCGCCCGTCTTTGCGCGTCAATGTGCAGCGGTTGGCGTTGATACGGCCGGTGCGGAACAGGTCGCACCAGGCGCGGTCCTTGGGGTCGCGCGCCGTTTTGCAGATTTCACAGCGCAGCAGCTGGCAACTCTGGCCGATGGCTTCCTCGCGGCTGTAGCCGGTGATGGTTTCAAACGCCCGGTTGACCGAAACGATTTTCCCCCCTCTGTCTACGATCATGACGCCGTCCCGGATGGTGTTGACAACGGTTTTCCAGTGGAAATTCAGATCCTCTTCTCGCATTCAGGCTCCGTTAAAATTTAACATGAGTAAAAAAAATTTTAACGCATTTTACACTTGCTTGAACCCTCTGGCAACCATTCGCAAGGATGTTCCTCAAATTCTCAAAGCCCCTTATCCACAAAGCATCGACCGGCAAAGGTCTCTTTTGTCGGCATCTTTGGATTGCATGGCATCGTTATTGCCATAGTGCCTATCCAGAAAGGGCCAATTCCTATTTCTGGAAGGGCACTGGTCAAGCGGTCGAACGTCGACACCGCGTACCGTATCCAGAGGCAAAGCTGTTCGGTTTCGTTGTGAAAAAAATCTAATTGATGAGGGAGCTTCGCATGGAAAAAACGGATGTATTGATTGTTGGTGGTTCCGCTGCCGGTCTCATGGCGGGTTTGACTGTGAAACGGCGACACCCGCAAAAAACGGTCACAATGGTGCGCAAGGCCAGCAGAACGCCGGTGCCTTGCGGTATTCCCTATATCTACGGTACGTTGAAGGCCGTCGAGAAAAACCTTATCCCGGACGACAATTTCATCAAGCAGGGAATCCGGATGCATACCCAGGCTGTGGAATCCGTCGATCGAGGCAACAAGACAGCCGATTTGGCTGACGGAACCCGCATAGCCTATGACAAGCTGATTATCGCCACCGGATCAAGCCCGGCCATGCCGCCCATCCCCGGATTGCAAACCGGCAACGTTTTCGGCATTAAGAAAGAGCCCGAATATCTCGACATGATTCAGAAAGCCCTCGAGTCGTCACGCAATGTAGTAGTTATCGGCGGCGGCTTCATCGGGGTGGAAATGGCCGAACAGATTGCCTTGATGGCGCAGGCGGGCAACGATGCCGGAGCTGTCCAGGTCAGCCTGATCGAGATGCTGCCCAACTGCCTGATGCTGGCCTGCGAACAGGAATTCTGCAGCGATGCCGAAAGCGAACTGCGCAGCCTTGGAGTCAACGTAATGACCAATACCCAGGTCAAGGCCATCCAGGGCAATGGCAAGGTTACCGGCGTCCAATTGGCGTCGGGGGAAACGATTCCGGCGGACGCCGTCGTGGTTGGTATCGGTGTGACGCCCAATATCGAATTGGCCCAGCAGATCGGCCTGGAGGCCGATCCACGTATGGGCATTAAAGTGGACGCGTACATGCGCACCGAAGACCCGGATATCTTCGCGGCCGGCGACTGCGCAAGCAAGTTTTCCTTCTTCGACGGCCAGCCGACGTGTATCCGCCTTGCCTCGGTGGCCTGCAGCGAAGGCATGATCGCCGCCAGCAACCTGTATGCCCCTGTTCGCAAGTGTATGGGGGCCGTTGGGGCTTTCGGAACCACGGTAGGGAAGAATTCCATCGGGGCCGCGGGCCTGACCACAAAGGCCGCCGACGACGCCAGCATCCCCTATGTGGTCGGCGAGGCGGTTTTCCCCAACCGTCATCCGGGCGGCCTGCCGGGCTGCATTCTAGACATGAAAGCCAAACTCCTGTTCCACAGCGAGACCGGCAAAATCATCGGTGGGCATGTGCGCGGGGGAGAAGCCACCGCAGATATGGTCAACATCGTGGCCGCTGCCATCCAGGGAGGACTCACGGCCGAAGACCTTGCCACCATGCAGTATGCCACACATCCTCTCATGACCGCATCGCCTTTGGGATATCACGTCATGCTGGCCGCCGAGAATGCGTCGGCCAAGTTGACCGGCAGCCGCGCAGCCTGACAATTCCGCCTTTACAAAAGCAAAGGGGTGGTTCGAAATTGAACCGCCCCTATTTTTTTATGTCTACGAAAGGGTCGTTAGTAGGATGGCTTTCCACCCGGGTTGGTTGACGTATCAGTTTCTATCCGGTGCCCGGTGCGTTTCCTGTAGTTCCTTCCAGATTCTGCGCATGATGTCGTTTTCGGTTGCATCGTTTCCCTGGAGAATTTCTCCAAATGCATCGTCGAAATCGGGAACGGATGCGGCATTCGCATGGGGCGCGGCACCCCGGTCCCGATCGGACATGTCTGTCAAAATGTCATTTACAATCTGGTCGATGGTTTGCGTCTGCATTGAACCGCCTTTCTCTTTTATTTGCTGAATCGAAGCCTACCATCGGAGCTTTACAGGGATATGACCTCAAGATTACCGGGTGGTAATAAAAGGATATAAGGGTAGTTTTTACCTGCCATCGCCCAGCCAACCGGCTCTCATTGCCGAATTTTTCTGATGCCGTATCTTTTGTTCAAGAAGGACGAAACAGCAACAATCGAAAACTCAAAAACACATGAGGTGACATCATGGCAGATAATAGAACTCAGGATTACACCGACGACAGAAGTGAAGGACACGTGGATACCCGCGAGAGAAATTTCGAGTGTGAAAACAAGGACCCGCATCTGGGATGTGACCCGGGGATTGATGTGGCAGGATAACCGAAAGGAAGGTGCCCGATGATTGGAACAACGATAACGCTGATTACGCTGGGTTACTTCATCAATCGATGCATCACTGGCCGGGCATCGGCAGCCGCTTGCAAGATTTGAGGGCATGATCAACGGCAGAGCTTCGATTATTCAGGCAAAAAAAATGAAATCCGCCGGTATGGCGGTACACGGCAGAGCCTCTAACGGGGCTCTGCCTTTTTGTTTGGGGAAAACGCCACCGCACTGCGTCAAAGCAACTGCGACCCATATAACCAACGCTAAAGACAGGGGGCCGATATGAAGCGACGATTTCCGCTTATGATATTTATGGTTCTATTCGTGCTGACCGCTGGATGTTCAAGCCATAAACAATTCCACAGCACCGACATGCCTGACCCCAAGGCATTTAACGCCCATTTCGGAGACATGGACACCAACGGGGATGACCTCGTGAGCTGGGAAGAATTTAAAGCTCATTTTGAAAATGCAGAACAAAAAGTGTTTGATGCGGTCGACCTGAATCAGGACGGCAGCATCGACCATGATGAATGGCACGCGTTCAAGGCCGCGCATGGTTTGAAACATCATGAGTAAAACGAATTTGGAGGTTTTTTCGGGGAACGACCTCCCGACGGCGCAACGATGCCGTTGAAAAAAAGGAAAGGCAAGTCATCTAAAGACTTGCCTTTTCGATTGTCATGAATTCAATTATTTTTTGGTTGCAACAGCAACCTCTCGCTTTTGCCGAAGCAGCGTTTTCGCACCAGGTAAACCACCAGCAAAGATCCAATGGCCGTCGATCCCACCAGCATGATCATCACTACGATCTGGTAGCGGACGGCCTGCAGGGGGTCCGCACCAGCCAGAATCTGTCCGGTCATCATGCCGGGTATGAATACAATGCCCACGGCCATCATGGAATTGATCGATGGAATCATTCCGGCCCGCATGGCGATACGGAGAATATCTTTGCTGGCCTCCTTGTAATCCGCCCCCAGGCAAAGCATGGCCTCAACTTCGAGCCGGCGCTTCCGAAGTTCGCCCAGCAGCCGTTCCAAAGCAATTGCGATGGCATTCATCGAATTGCCGATCACCATCCCGCCGATGGGAATGAAATACTGGGGCTTCCACCAGGGCGTAACACCGACAACCACGGCAGTCACCATGTAGGAAACGATGATATAACTGATCGCCATTGAAACGAGCAAAGGCCAGAAAAAAGTAACCTGCTTCTCTTTGATCCGGCTTCGAATTTCCCAGGCGGCAAAAAAGATCATGAAGCCGAATACAAGGAGAACAAGAGCAGCGCTATCCAGCTTGAAAATGAAGATGAGAATATAGCCAAGTAAAAATAGTTGTACAAAAGTTCGGACTGTCCCCACCAGCAGGTCTTTTTCCAGCCTGAGCGCATGATGCAATGAAGCAAGCCCGGCCAACAGAATGAAGACAAGTCCGACGGCCAGCTGGCCCAGACCGATGGATACGATTTCCGTTGTCATGTCAGCAACTCGATTTGACCTTTGACGATTTGAAGGACCTTGTGCCTTACCCGTCCGGGCCTGAATGTTCGGTGGCTTACCATCAGAACTGTCAGGCCCGACTCGACACACATCCGTTCGGCGGTTTCCTCCACGATCCGGGCGCTTTCTTCATCCAGCGCGCTGGCAGGTTCATCCAACAGGAGCACCTTCGGATTCAGCAGCAATCCCCTTATAAAGCAAAGGCGTTGAAGTTGACCGACGGACAGGGTTGACGCCTGGGTATCCAGATGGATGTCGTTGAGCAGAAAATTGTCCAGACGGGACCTGAGGATATCGTCGCCGGGTGGTGTGAGGTCACGGTTGTTTTTAAATGAGAAAGCCAGCAGCAGGTTTTTGCGGACCGTTGTTTCCACGGAGGTTGGCGTCTGTTGAATATAAAGAATCTTCCGGCGAAGAAGCGGAGGGCTGTAAGAGGTCAGAGGATGTCCCGCAAACAATAAATGGCCGTTTGAAGGTTCCTCCAGCCGGTTGATCAACCGCAGAAATGTCGATTTGCCAGAACCGGAAGGTCCCCGCACCAGGTAGAACTCGCCGCTGTTCAATTCGAGCGAAAGATCCTGGAAAAGGGCCTTACCATTGGGATAAGAAAAGGTCACTTTCGAAAACGCAATTGCCGGCGTGTTATCATCCATTTGAATTCGATGCTTTCTCTATCGGCCGGGTTTCCCTTTTTTGAGGGCGGATTGTCGTTTCGAAAATTCATAGCCGGGGTGCTTTTTCAGCTACAAGATTGCCTTTTGTACGATTATTACAATCAGACCGGGCAAGTATCAAGGCAGATCGTTGAATCGCCAATGAAGAAAACTGGTTCCAAAAAAAAACCGGACCCCTTGGTGGAGGTCCGGTTTAGAAAGGAAGAGCTTTGCGGGCCTGTGGGTTGAGCCCTGAAAGTGATCCATATTTTATGGACCCGTTGTTACGGATTGATTAGGAGGATGTTATTGTTTGGTTTGGCGAACGATTCCCGGTCGAGCATGGCAGCCCAAAAGAATGAAACCGGACTCCATGGTGGAGTCCGGCTCACCCGGGAAGCTGAATGAGCGATCTTGTAGACGCCCACGTGGTAATTTGCAGCATAGAACCTTTTTATTATGATTTGATTAGATATCGCAATACCCGGTTCTTTTTATTTAAGCCGTTTCAATACATTGCGGTAAATGTCCCAAAGGACCTTCTGTTTGTCGCTTTTCGGCTCGATTTCGAGAAACGTGACGGCGCTTTGCATTACCCGGTCCCCCTTTTTGACGACGATGACGCCGAGACATCCTTCGACTACGGTCATCAAGCCGTCATCTCCAAGGTCGGTTATTTTCTCCAGTTTTATGTGCGACGGCATTTCTTTGTTAAAGTATTGACGGATATCCTTTTGGTACTCGTGGACATTGATGTCAAGATAGGCCATGCCGCCCGGTTTCTTGCTCCACATGCAGCCATTGCCATGTTCGCTGGGGTAGAGCGGCTTCCTATACAGTTTCGACAGCTGTTCCGCCGTAACTTGCCGGCAAATGTCGCCTGACTTTTCTCCGGCAAAACTCCATCCGGCGCCTGCTGCAAACAGTAAAAGGAAACTCACCAGGATGGTTGCCGCACTTCCGGAAGTTGTCCGGTTCATCGATTCCCTCCATTGAAGTCGCCAATCAAAATTACCAAGCATATAAATAGTACGTGTTAGGCAGGCGTTAGGTTTAATGCGCAAATTCGATTGCACCGATCCTGAAGAAACCGGGCCGCGAAATCGCGGCCCGGTTTTAAGAGGGGATGAGGAGGAGCCTTGGGTTCCCTGGTTCCCGGACAAGGTCAGCAGAGTGCCCGAAGGACGATTTCAACGTAGCAAAGATCCCTTACAACAAGATGACACCAGAATTACCGGATGGTAATCTACGCAATCCTGATGGTCTCGTAAAAAGTACCAACCTCGTCATGCCGGACTTGATCCGGCATCCATAACATATTGAAACCACTGGATAGCGCTAAAGCTTCACTACGTGCGCCGGACTACGTCGGAATGGCGAAATTTTGATAATTTCGACTTTTTGCATATTTAGCAATCCTCAATGGCGGAATTGGATCAGGTATAGACTCACCAGCAGTCCCACGCATCCGATCAGCCGGGACGCGTTGATTGGATGTCGGGCCAGGCCCAAAACGCCGAAGTGATCGAGAATCACCGAAACGATGAGCTGCCCGACGATGGTGGCTACGATGGTGTTGGCAATGCCGATGCGCGGGGTCAGCGTCAAAATGGCGGTAACGAAGATCACCCCGTAAATGCCGCCGGAGTAGTAGAGTGCTGGTGTGGATTTGAGATCCGCAAGCGACGGCAGGGAAGGGCTAAGCAGGATCAGCAGGAGAACCAGAACGATAATGGCGCCGAAAAAAGAGATGAAGGTGGCCTGCAGCGGATGGTTGAGGCTTTTGCCCAGATGGGCGTTAAGGGCGCCCTGAATCGGCACCAGGCCGCCGGCGCAAAGGGCCAGCGTTAGAAACAGGAGGTTTCTCATGGGGTCTCCTATGATTGGTCGTTTTTTGAAATCCGGATGCCCGCCGGACAAGCTTTTTCACGCCGGCGGATCGTCCCGGTGAACCGTATCCGGAGCGAAGGCGGGAAGGCACACGGCGATGTACTCGGCCCCTTCCGGTTGCGGTGTACTGTAGCGAACCCATTGGCCGGCGTGGGCGATGACCGCCTGGCCGGCCCGCACATCCAGGCTTCCCTCTTTGGATTCGACCCGAAGCCGTCCCTTTAACACCACGGTGTATTCATCGAATTCGGGCCGCTGGCCGGGTTCCTTCCAGCCGGGCGGCGAGACCATGCGGGCGACGCTGACCGCCGCGGTGCCGGAATTGACCTGCCCGATGTACTCTTCGATGCGTTTGGGCTTGTTTCCCGCGGCTTCGACGATGCTCGGTCCCTCGATTTTTGTCGGCATGGTTCAGCAACCCTCACAAACGGATGGCAGGAGAACTTAGTGGCAGTCATTGGATTGACTGAAGGTATAGTTGCGCTACTGGTTTGTCAATTCAGCCGGTCAATATCAAGACCCGATATCGCGGATAGCCGCATCGTTATTTTTATCGGTGAACGGTCAGGTGAATGCCGCCCTTTACCAATGACGATTCGGTCTTATGTTATTTGCCATCTGTCAATCCCTCTGAAAACATTAGATAGCGGTGCGGAAGATGCCAACAAGTAGTCGCCAGACGGCCGCCAAAAGCCCCTTTGCGGTGAACAACGTGCGCATGTTCATCGCCTTTCGGGTATTTTTCAATTGCCGGTTTTATTATCCCATTTTTACCGTTTTGTTTCTGGATTTCGGGCTCAGCGTGGCCCAGTTTTCGATTCTCAACGCGGTGTGGGCCGCCACCATCGTGATGGCCGAAGTGCCTTCCGGAGCCCTGGCCGACATCGTTGGCCGGCGCCGGCTGCTGGTATTCGCGGCGATGTCCATGCTGGTGGAGATGGCGATTCTCTGCCTGGCCCCCAGGGGCAGCATTCCGCTGCTGTTCGGATTCTTCTGTGTCAACCGGGTGCTCAGCGGCCTGGCCGAAGCCGCCGCCAGCGGGGCCGACGAGGCCATCGCCTACGATGCCCTCCAGGCCGAGGGGATGGCGGACCAGTGGGGCCGGGTGCTGGAGGTGCAGATGCGCCTGCAGTCGGTGATGTTCATTCTCACCATGTCGGCGGGGGCGGCGGTCTACGACCCGGAACTGATGACCCGGGTCATGGCTTGGTTGGGCTCCGGGGTCCGCTTTACCCAGGACCAGACCCTGCGGCTGCCGCTTTATCTCACCTTTCTTTTCTCTCTGGTCACGCTGGCCGCCACCTGGCGGCTGGACGAGATCCACCCCGATTCCGGGCAGGAGGACGCCGCTGAAAAAGGACTCGGCGGGTCGACCCTGGATGCCCTGAAACTGACTTTTTCCACCGGCGGCTGGATTTTGAAAACGCCCTTTGTCCTGGCGGTGATCCTTTTCGGCATGCTTTTCGACGGCGTTTTGCGCATGGCGATCACCCTGGCCAGCCAGTACTACCGCATGGTGCAGCTGCCCGAATCGCTGTTCGGCATCCTGGGTTCGGTGATGGCGGTGGCCGGACTGTTCATTCCGCGCCTGGCCCGCCGCATTGCGGAAAACCACTCGCCGGCCGTCTGCCTCGGGGCAACGAGCCTCGTGGCGCTGTCCGGGCTTACGGGGATGGCCTTTTTCTGGCCGACCGTCGGGCTGGTGCCCGCCCTGGTCGCCTTTTCGGCGCTGTACATGGTCGGCTTTTTTCTCAGCTACTTCGTCAACCGGGAGGCCCCCTCTTCGCGCCGGGCCACGGTCCTCAGTTTCAAGGGTCTGGCCTACAATCTTTCCTACGGTCTGATCGGCGTCGTTTACGCGGGGCTGCTGGAGGCGAAAAAGGCGGGCATTGGCGGCGCCGTCGATGCCCGGACCGTGGAGAACCTCGTCTTCAAAGAGACCTTTTTCTGGTTCCCGGTTTCCCTGGCCGCAGGCCTGGTCGTTCTGATCGTCGGGATGCTGCTTTTGCGCGCCAGGCGCGCCTGAAGTACGGAAACCGATTTCTCCGATACAGGCGCGGCGTATGCAAGTACCTTTTATGATCGGCACAATCGTGACCGGGCCGGAAGCGTCTGACGCAGCAAGGTGGGTGCGCCCACAGCCAACGATCTCCGTGTTGACAAGAGAAAAGGATTGACCGTATCCTATACCATTGTGACTGCTGCTGTTCATCCATCGGAACCGTTTAACGTCCAGGGGGCCGATGGACCCTGCGCCGTCCCTTCTGTTCTGGATTATCGATTCGCCCGTTGATTCCGGCTGGAGGCGGTTTTCACCCGGTAGAAGGGGATGCCGGCGTTCGGCCATGCTGCCCGCGATCCCGATGCCCGATTCGTGCAATACACTGTCGGTTAAACCACCGCTGAAGGAGAAATTTGGTTCATGGTCCAATCCGATGCCATCGTCCAGGTTCCCGCACCCGGCACGCACCAGCTTCATTTCGCGGGCGATACACTGACCTTTCACCTGCAAGTGCCCGAATCGTGGAGCGGTCAGGCCTGGCTGCGCACGAGCCTGGGCTATGGTCGCAGCGTGCGGCGCGAGATCCTGCGCGAAGTGGACCGCGAGGAAAATCCCCTGGGCCGCTGCTGGTACGACATCCCCATGAAGCCGTCCGGCAAGGGCCGCTATGCGCTGACCGTGGCCCTGACCGAAGTTGGGCACTTCGAGGCCAAAGCCTATTTTTTGCGTGCGGAAGGGGCCGACCCGCTGTGGCCGCCGGGAACCAACACCGCCGTCAACGTGGCGCCGGCAGACACCGTCTGCGCCAATATTCTTTACAATGCTTTCGTGCGCCAGTTCGGGCCCAACAAGAACGGGGGCATGGGGGACATCGACGCGGCCGCAAAGCCGCTGGACGAGGCCGGATACACGGTGATTCCACCTTCGGGAACCTTCCGGGACCTGATTGGCGAACTGGACTTCATCATCGGCCATTTGGGCTGCCGCGCCATCCAATTGCTGCCCATTCACCCCACCCCGACCACCTACGCCCGCATGGGGCGGTTCGGCAGCCCCTACGCTGCGCTCAGCTTCACCGCCGTAGACCCGGCCCTGGCCGAATTCGATCCCAAGGCCACGCCGTTGGAGCAGTTCATCGAACTGGTGGACGCCATCCACGCCCGCGGCGCAAGGATTTTCATCGACATCGCCATCAACCACACCGGCTGGGCGGCCGGTCTCCACGAAACCCATCCCCAGTGGCTTTCCCGGGAGCCGAACGGGCAGATCGAAACCCCCGGCGCCTGGGGGGTGGTCTGGGCCGATCTGACCCGGCTGGACTTCCGCCACCGGGACCTGTGGCAGTACATGGCCGAGGTTTTTCTCACCTGGTGCCGGCGGGGGGTGGACGGATTCCGCTGCGATGCCGGGTACATGGTCCCCACCCCGGCATGGCGGTATATCATCGCCCGGGTCCGCGACCAGTACCCCAACGCGATCTTCCTGCTGGAGGGACTGGGCGGCAAGATCTCCGTCACCCGCGAACTGCTCAACTGGGCCGATTTCAACTGGGCTTACAGCGAACTGTTCCAGAACTACGACCGGGGCCAGATCGAGCACTACCTGCCCGGCGCCATGGAGATCGCCGACAGCGACGGCAGCGTGATCCATTTTGCCGAAACCCATGACAACCTGCGCCTGGCCGCCACCTCGACCGTTTACGCCCGTATGCGCACCGCCCTTTGCGCCCTGCTTTCCCACCAGGGCGGCTTTGCTTTCGCCAACGGCGTGGAGTGGCTGGCCACGGAAAAAATCGATGTGCATGGTGCGCCGTCCCTCAACTGGGGCGCGGCGGAGAATATCGTGGATCATATCCGCCGGCTCAACGCCATCCTGGGCGCCCATCCGGCCTTTGCCCATCCGGTGGCGGTGAAGATGATCCAGACCGGGCCGGGCAACTGCATCGTCGCCGCCCGCCGCTGCGAGAGCGGCCGGAACCTGCTGGTTGTGGTCAACCTGGATGCCAATACCGGCTGCCGGGCGGCCTGGCCGGACGACCGCATGCCTTTATCCGGTGGGCAGGAATTGATCGATCTGCTTGGCGGAAATACGGTGGCCGTCGAGCGGTCCGGCGAAACCCTGCACCTGGACCTGGCACCGGGCCAGGTGGTCTGTTTGAGTGACCATCCGGACGATTTGGCACAACTCGCCGGCATCGAAAATGGATTTCCGCGGTCGCCGGAACGGGTCCTGAAGCAGCGCATGCGGGCCAAGGCCCTGCAGGTGTGGCGCTATTACCGCGGCGTCGGGGACCTGGACGGCTGGGACCCGGATGCGGCCACCGCCCGGCTGCGATCCTCGCCCATGGATTTCTGCCGGACCGTTAACCCGTCGGGCGATGCGCCGCAGGTCGTGACCTGGCAGTTTCCCGTGGATGAACGGCGGGAGGTGATGGTGCCCCCGGGGCACTTTCTGCTGGTCCGCGCCCAAACCCCTTTTCGCGCCACGATTGTCGAACGGCGGACGGCCATGGCCGTGGAGGAGAGCCTGACCGACGATGGCGGCGGCAGTTTTGCTCTTTTCGCCCCCCTGCCGGTCGGCGGGCGCCACAAGGCGCGCAGCCTCAAGCTTTCCCTTTTCGATCCGGGCGGCTGCACCCACCACGAAGCACCGCTGCTCTACCTGACCGATGCCGACCGGGTACGGGTCAGAAAGATCTTCTCCCGGCCGCGCAGGAACCTGGCCGCCATCCACATGCTGGGCACCAACGGCCGCGGCGGCATGACCCGGGCCCATGCCCACTGGAACCGGCTGCCCAGCCGCTATGACGCCCTTCTGGCGGCCAACCTGAGCCCCGACGTGCCCGAAGACCGCCGCATCCTGCTGACCCGCCTGCGGGGATGGGTGGTGTTCCAGGGGTTCTCCCAGGAGATCGGACGGGACTGCCTGGATGCCTTCGGGTTCGACTACGACGGGCCGGGCTGCTGGTCCTACCACATTCCCTGCGGCCAGGGGCAGCATGTGGTATTGCACGTGGGCCTGCGCACGATTCCGGGAAAAAACGCTGTGGCCATGGTCTTTTACCGGCATCCGGCCGGCGGCGCCAAAGACCGGCTGGCCGACGACACGCCGGTGACCCTGATCCTGCGTCCGGACGTGGAAGACCGCGGCTTTCATGAAACCACCAAGGCCTATGCCGGGCCGGAGGAGCATTTCCCCCGGTCCGTCACCCCCCGGGAAAACGGGTTTGCGTTCCATCCCTGCGAGGGATACGCACTGGATCTGGCCGCCGAGAGCATCGGCTTTTTCCCCGAGCCCGAATGGCAGTACATGGTCCACCATCCGCAGGAGGCCCAGCGGGGGCAGGACCCGGATACGGACCTGTTCAGTCCGGGCTATTTTTCCGGCCCGCTGATCGGCGGCCAGAGCGAAGTGCTGGTCGCCCGGGTGTCCGGGGAGGCGGCCCCCGACCCGGAGACGGCCGACGAACTGCGGCAGCGGGTGATCCGGTTCTTTGAAACCACGCCACCCAAACAGGCGCCGGTGCCGGCCCTCGAAAAAGCCCTGGACCAGTACATCGTGAAGCGCGATCAGTTCAAGACGGTCATCGCCGGATACCCCTGGTTTCTCGACTGGGGGCGGGACACCCTGATCGTGGTGCGGGGCATCGTCGCCGCCGGGCGGCACCAGGAAGCTTTGACCATCATCCAGCAGTTCGCCGCTTTCGAGGATCGCGGCACGATCCCCAACATGATCCGCGGCACGGACACCGGCAACCGCGATACCTCCGACGCGCCCCTTTGGCTCTTCCGGGTCTGCGACGAACTGGGGGCCGCCATGGGGCAGGATAAGGTGCTGGCCACCGACTGCGGCGGCCGCTCGTTGAAACAGGTACTTCTGGACATCGCCCGGTCGATCATGGCCGGCGCCCCCAACGGCATCGTCATGGACGCGGCCAGCGGCCTGCTTTTCAGCCCGGCCCATTTCACCTGGATGGATACCAACCATCCGGCCGGCACCCCGCGGCAGGGGTACCCCATCGAGATCCAGGCCCTGTGGCAGGCGGCGCTGGACTACCTGGGCCGGGTGGATGCGGTCCGGGCGCGCAAGTCCTGGAAAGAGCTGGCCGACCGGGTAAGACAATCCATTGCCGACTTGTTTTTTCGTGAAGACCTGGGCTACCTGGCCGACTGCCTGCACGCCGTTCCCGGCACACCGGCCGCGGATGCCACGGCGGACGACGCGCTGCGGCCCAACCAGCTTTTCGCCCTGACTTTGGGGGCGATCCAGGACAGGGCCGTGGCCGAACGGGTGCTGACGGCCTGCCAGGAGCTGATCGTTCCCGGGGCCATTCGCAGCCTGGCCGACCGCCCCGTGCACCCGGAACTGCCCATCGTCCACAACGGGACGCTGGTCAACAACCCGGACAGACCCTATGTGGGAGAATACGGCGGGGACGAGGACACCCGCCGCAAGCCGGCCTACCACAACGGCACGGCCTGGACCTGGGTGTTTCCCAGCTTCTGCGAGGCCTGGGCCGACTGCTTCGGCGCCGACGCCTACGACACGGCGCTGGCCTGGCTGGGCAGCAGCAGCCGTCTGATCGACGACGGCTGCGTGGGACATATGCCGGAGATCGTGGACGGGGACGCTCCCCACCACGCCAGGGGGTGCGACGCCCAGGCGTGGGGCGTGAGCGAACTGTTGCGGGTTTGGATCAAGATCCAGGATCTGCGGCAGAATTGACGAATTCGTAAAAAAGCCGATATCGGCGTTACGCTTCATCCTTCGTCAGTGCGGAGTACGTTTGGGTACGCCTCCCTCCTCAGGATTCGCAAGCCTTCTTGTCCCGTCTGGTGTTTAGCGGGAGATCTCGGCCTTTTTACGAATCCGTCGGAGATGCGACTTTTTACGAGTTTATCAAAATTGAAGCGTTGTGTGGACGGCACCGGGCCGTCTCATCAAATTCAAACATTTCCGGTATCCAATGGCACTTCGATCCGTTGTCGGACCGGGTGTCCTTTAAATATAGGTACCCGTGATTCTTTTTCCACGAACGGCCAACAGGAGGTGTATCGTGAGTTTGAAAAAACAGTATCTAAAAAACAAGGAGCGGTGTAAAGTGACTTTCCGGCTTCCCAAAGCGGCGGCCCCGAAGGCCAAGACGATCCATATCGTTGGTGAATTCAACGACTGGAGCACGGTAAAGACGCCCATGAAACGTTTGAAAAGCGGTGAATTCACCGCCGTTGTCGAGCTGGCGCCGGGGCGGGATTACCAGTTCCGCTACCTGATCGACCAGACTTTCTGGGAGAACGACTGGGATGCCGACCGCTATGTGAAGAGCGATTTTGGAGATTGCGACAATTCAGTCGTGGCCGTCTAATCCGTTTTCGGATGATAATTGAGCCGGTACCACCGGCGCCCCGGCCCGATTCCCGGCCGAAGGGGTGCCTATCGCTGGTCGCTGGACGGTTCTTTGCGGCCCGTCAAGGAGTTCGAATATGAGGTCCATACAGACATTCCAGGTTTTTCCCTATGTTCCCGAGCCGCTATCCTTTCTCGAGACGCTGTCGCGCAATTTGTGGTGGAGCTGGAACCAGAATGCCATCGAGTTGTTCCGCCGCGTCAATCCGCCCTTGTGGGAAGCATCGGGGAGAAACCCCATTATTTTCGCCACCCTTATTCCCCAGGAGCGCCTCGAAGAACTGGCCCAGGATGACAGTTACCTGGCCCATCTGAACCATGTGCGCCGGCGATTCGAAAACCGGGTGCTCAATCAGACCGACGGCGAAAGTCCCTGGGACCAGGGGGAACTGGTGGCCTACTTTTCCATGGAATTCGGCATCCACGAAACCCTGCCGCTTTTCGCCGGCGGGTTGGGCATTCTCGCCGGGGACCACCTCAAAGCCGCCTCGGGCATGAAGATTCCCCTGGTTGGCGTGGGCCTGCTCTACCGCGAGGGCTACTTTCGCCAGTTTCTGGACAACGACGGGTGGCAGCAGGAGGAGTATCCGGAAACCGATCTTTTCCACCTGCCCCTGACCAAGGAGAAGGACAGCCAGGGCAACGACATGGTGATTCGCCTGACCGCTGCCGGCCACGATATCCGCGCCCTGGTGTGGAAGGTCCAGGTCGGCCGGATTCCCCTGATCCTGCTGGACACCAACCTGCACGACAATCCGCCCGAAATCCGCGATATCACGGCGCGGCTATACACCGGCGATCAGCACATCCGGCTGGCCCAGGAAGTCCTGCTGGGGATCGGCGGCATGCGGGCGCTGGAGACGCTGGGCATGGAGCCCACGGTGTGCCACCTTAACGAAGGACACTGCGCCTTCGTGGGCATCGAACGGCTGCGCCAGATCATGCAGCGGTATGACATCGACCTGGAAACCGCGCGGGAGGTGGTGCCGCGCACCACGGTATTCACCACCCACACGCCGGTGGCCGCCGGGCACGACGAGTTCCCGCCCGCGATGGTCAAACCCTACTTAGAGTCCTTCGCCGGCGATTTCGGCATGACCGCCGACCAGATGGTAGCCCTGGGACAGCCCGACGGCGCGATGCCGGAGTCGCCTTTTTCCATGTTTATCCTGGGGCTGCGCACCGCCCAGTACATCAATGGGGTGAGCAAACTGCACGGGAAGGTGGCCCGCCATATGTGGTCCCACGTCTGGCCCACCCGCTCCGACGACGAGACGCCCATCACCCACGTCACCAATGGCGTGCACATTCCCACGGTGCTGGCCCCGGAGATCAAACTGCTCTACGAACGCCACCTGGGCCCCCGGTGGAACATGGGCTCCACCATCCCCGACAATGTCAAGCGCATCGACGATATCTTCGACGAGGAACTCTGGCAGGCCCACGAGATGAGCCGTTCCCGCCTGATCCGTATGGTCCGGGAAATGATGCACCGCCAGTACGGCCGGCGCAACGCACCCATGAACGTCATGAAGGCCGTGGATTCGGTGCTCGACCAGGATACCCTTACCATCGCCTTCGCCCGGCGGTTCGCCACCTACAAGCGCGCCCATCTGCTGTTCAGGGATCCGGACCGCCTGGAGGCCATCATCAATTCGAAAGACCGGCCGGTGCAGTTCATTTTCGCCGGCAAAGCCCATCCCAAGGACAACGAAGGCAAGGGGATCATCCGCAGCCTGGTGGATTTCGGCCGGCGTATCAACCTCCGCCACCGGCTCGTTTTTCTCGAGGACTACGACATGCACATCGCCCGCTATCTGGTCCAGGGCGCCGACGTCTGGCTCAATACCCCCCGGCGGCCCATGGAGGCCTGCGGCACCTCGGGCATGAAGGCGGCCTTGAACGGTGTGTTGAACGTCAGCACCATGGATGGCTGGTGGTGCGAAGCATACAGCCCGAAGCTGGGCTGGCGCATCGGCAACGGCGAGGAGTACCAGGACCATAACTTCCAGGATTCGGTCGAAAGCCAGGCCCTGTACAACATCATCGAAAACGAGATCGCTCCCCTTTACTACGACCGTCCCAACGGCGGGATGCCCACGGCGTGGCTGAAGATGATGAAGGCTTCCATGAAAATGGCCATGGCCGGTTTCTGCAGCCTGCGCATGATGTCGGAATACGAAGAGCGTTTTTATCTGCCGGCCAGCCACGGGTTCGAGGTGCTGGTGACCGACGGCGGCGCCGAGGCGCGAAAGCTCAGCGAGCAGCACCGACGTTACATGGAAAAATGGGGGCAGATCCGGCTGTCCGCACCCATTGCCAGCGCCAGCGGGCCCTTTCGGGTCAACCAGTCCTTCGATGTCTCCACGGTAGTCCAGACCGGCGAGTTGCGGCCGGAGGAGTTGAACGTAGAGCTGTACTATGGCAAAATAAAGCATGTGGACCGAATCGACGACCCCCATGTGAAGATGATGCACGTGCGGGAAAGCCGTTCGGATGGGGCCTATCTTTACGGGTGCACGCTGCCGTGCAGCGATTCGGGGCGCTACGGATTCACCGTGCGGGTGACTCCCAACGCGGACGCGTGGATCCGCTACCGGCCGGAACTGCTGACCTGGGCCTGACGGGGGATGACCACTGCGTCCCCGACCGTGAAAGGAGGTGCCGATGCCGTCGCGCAAAAGGAATCCACGGGTGCTCATCGTTACCCCGGAAGTGACCTATCTGCCCGATCGCATGGGCAGCCTCTCCCAATACCTGACGGCCAAGGCCGGCGGCCTGGCCGATGTTTCGGCCGCTTTGGTCAGTGCCCTGTTCAACGAAGGGGCCGACGTCCATGTGGCCCTTCCGGACTATCGGTCGATTTTCCATGATCGGCTGGCGCCCTTTCTCGCGCGGGAGCAGTGGGCCATTCGCAACGTCATGCCCGACGACCGGGTCCACCTGGCCGAGGACCGGGCCTTTTTCTACCTCAACCGGGTCTACTCGGCCTACGGCGGCGAGAACACCAAACTCTCTTTGGCGTTTCAACGGGAAGTGATCAACAACATCGTACCCCGGGTGCGGCCGGATTTGATCCACTGCAACGACTGGATGACCGGCCTGATTCCGGCCATGTCCCGTCAGATGGGCGTTCCCTGCCTGTTTACCATCCACAACATCCATACGGTAAAGTCCACGCTGGCCCACATCGAGGACCGCGGCATCGACGCGGCCTATTTCTGGCACCATCTTTTCTTCGAGAAATTCTCATCCAGTTACGAAGAGGCCTGGGAATCCAACCCCGTTGACTTTCTGGCCAGCGGCGTGTTTGCGGCCCACTTCGTCAATACGGTCAGCCCCCGTTTTCTCGAAGAGATCGTCGAAGGCCGCCACGATTTCGTGGAATGGCCGCTCCGGCAGGAGTTGAGCAACAAGTTTTATGCCGGCTGCGGAACCGGCATTCTCAATGCGCCCGATCCGGCGTTCAATCCCCAATCGGACAAGCTGATCGCGTGCAATTACACCGCCAAGGACCATCCGGCCGGAAAGCTGGAGAACAAGCGCCGATTGCAGCAACAGCTGGGACTGATTCACGACGACCATGCCCCGCTGTTTTTCTGGCCGTCGCGCCTGGACCCGATTCAAAAGGGCTGCCAGCTTTTGGCCGAAGCCTTTTACGGCATCCTGTCCAACCACTGGGACATGAATTTGCAGGTGGTGTTCGTGGCCAACGGAGACTTCCAGTCGGTTTTTCGGGATATCGTCAACCACCATGGCTTTCACGACCGGGTGGCTGTATGCGACTTCAGCGAGAAAATGGAACATCAGGCCTATGCGGCCGCTGATTTCATTCTCATGCCGTCGCTGTTCGAACCCTGCGGCCTGCCGCAGATGATCGCCCCCATTTACGGGGCGCTGCCCGTGGCCCATGACACCGGCGGGATTCACGACACCATCGTTCACCTTGATGCGGATAAGGACACCGGCAACGGATTCCTGTTCGAAAACCACGATGCGGCCGGGCTTTACTGGGCCGTGAGCCAGGCCATCGCGTTCTTCAAGCTGCCAAAAACCAAAAAACGCCGGCAGATCGAACGGATCATGCAGCAGAGCGCCGCCACCTTCAACCATGCCAATACGGCCCGGCAGTATATCGACCTTTACGAGAAGATGCTGGAACGGCCGCTGATCAATTGATGCCAACGGACCTTTTGCGAATATTCAAAAAAGAATCCCCATGCCCACTGTCACCGCCCTCGTCGATCTTCTGATAGACGCCGATCCTTACCTCACAGCCCATCGCACGGCGCTGATCCGGCGGCTTGCGCATATCCAGGCCATGCGCGAGCGGATCACCGAAGGAAGCGTGGATCTTCTGGACCTGGCATCGGGGCACGAGCACTTCGGCCTGCACCGCAAAGCCGACGGCTGGACCTTTAGGGAGTGGGCGCCCAATGCCACCGCCGTTTACCTGGTGGGCGATTTCTGTGGCTGGCAGGAGGATGCCGCCTTTGCGCTGACAAGGCTGGCTGCCGACGGCCAGTGGGCCATCGATCTGCCGGCGGATGCCCTGCATCACGGCGATCTGTTTCGCCTGCGGGTACACTGGAACGGTGGGGCCGGGGACCGCATCCCGGCCTATGCCCGCCGGGTGGTGCAGGACCCGCATACACTGATCTTCAACGCCCAGGTGTGGGCACCGGAGCAGCCCTACCGCTGGCGCTGCCCGGATTTCAGGCGGCCGGATCAGCCTGTCCTGATTTACGAGGTCCACGTGGGCATGGCCCAGGAGGAAGAGAAGGTCGGTTCCTGGCGCGAGTTCACGGAGGCGGTGCTGCCACGAATTATTACCGCCGGATACAACACGATCCAGCTCATGGCCGTCCAGGAGCACCCTTACTACGGCTCCTTCGGCTACCATGTGTCCAACTTTTTCGCTGCTTCCTCGCGCTTCGGCCCGCCGGAAGATCTCATGGCCCTGATCGACACAGCCCATGAAGCGGGCATCGCCGTGATCATGGACCTGGTCCACTCCCACGCGGTGGCCAACACCGTCGAGGGGCTGGGGCTGTTCGACGGCACGGAGTACCAGTACTTCCATCAGGGGGTGCGGGGCCGTCACCACGCCTGGGACAGCCGCTGCTTCGACTACGGCAAACCCGAGGTGGTTCACTTTCTGCTGTCCAATTGCCGCTATTGGCTGGACGCCTTTCATGTGGACGGCTTCCGCTTCGACGGCATCACCAGCATGCTGTACACCCATCACGGCCTGGAGCGGGCCTTTAGCGGGTACGACGACTACTTCAACGACACCGTGGACGAAGATGCCCTGGCCTACCTGGCCCTGGCCAACGAGGTCATCCACCGGCTGCGGCCAGATGCCATCACCGTGGCCGAAGATATCAGCGGCATGCCGGGCCTGGCCCTGCCCGTGGCCGAGGGCGGCGTGGGGTTCGACTACCGGTTTGCCATGGGGATTCCCGACCACTGGATCCGGTTGACCAAAGATACTCCCGACGAAAACTGGCCCATGGGCCAGCTGTGGTACGAGTTGACCAACCGGCGAAAAGAGGAGCGGACCATCAGCTATACCGAATCCCACGATCAGGCCCTGGTGGGGGACAAGACGTTGATGTTTCGCATGGCCGACGCCGCCATGTACGACCATATGTGCATCGACGACCCGGACCTGGCCGTGGATCGGGCCATGGCCCTGCACAAGATGATCCGGCTGATCACCCTGGCCACGGCGGGCAGCGGCTATCTCAACTTCATGGGCAACGAATTCGGCCATCCCGACTGGATCGACTTTCCCCGGGAGGGCAATGGCTGGAGCTACCGCTATGCCCGGCGCCAGTGGCACCTGGTGGACGACCCCGGTCTCAAGTATCGGTTGCTGGCGTGCTTCGACCGGCAGATGATCCGCCTGTTTGCGCGCTTCGATCTGCTGGCCGGCGGCGATCCCGAACGGCTGTGGGACCATGACAGCGACAAGGTGCTGATCTTCATGCGGGCCGGTTGGGTGTTCGCTTTCAACTTCCATCCGGATCGATCCTGGCCCGATTACGGTTTTCCCGCGCCGGACGGGTCCTACCGCATGGTATTGAATACCGACGACGAACGGTTCGGCGGCCACGGGCGCCTCACGGCCGATCAGCGCCATCACGGCCTGAAAGACGAGCATTCGCCCCGGGGCAGCCGGCTGTCCCTCTACCTTCCTTCCCGCACGGCATTTGTGCTGCAGCCCCAATCCAGCTGAATCGCGAGGCAGATCATGGAAAGCCGGTCCGATTTTTCCCTCAAAGCCCTGAACACGTTCAATGTCGAAGCCGTTGCCCGGAGGTATGTCCGTTTCGATGAGGAGAAGGAGATTTTTGAATTTCTCGGCCGGCAATCGTTAGAAGAAGAGCGCCTTCTGGTGCTGGGAGGCGGCAGCAATCTTCTCTTCGTGGACGATTTCGACGGCACTGTGCTGCATCCGGTGCTCAAGGGAATCGACGTGCTCGATGCCGATAAGCGGCACATCCGGGTCCGGGTCATGGCCGGCGAGAACTGGGACGAGCTGGCGGCCCGTGCGGTGGCCAGCGGCTGGGGCGGCATCGAAAATCTCTCTTTGATTCCCGGCAGCGTGGGCGCCAGTGCCGTGCAGAACATCGGGGCGTACGGGGTGGAGGCCAAGGATGTCATCGACAGCGTCGAGGCCATCGACATCCACAGCCGCGAAAAAATCGTTCTCCCCGCCGAGGCGTGCGGTTTCGGATACCGGAACAGCCTCTTCAAGGGGCGTTGGGCCGGGCGCCACATCATTACGGCGGTCGTGTTCAAACTTTGCCGTCAACCACGATTCGTGCTCGATTATCCGGGGGTCCGGGAGCAGGTGGATGCCCTGGGGACGGTAACCCTGGATACACTTCGGCAGGCTATTATCGCCATCCGGCAGGCCAAGCTGCCCGATCCCGCCGATCTGGGCAACGCGGGCAGCTTTTTCAAAAATCCGGTGGTCGAACTCGAACCCATGCACCGGTTGCAGGCGCGTTTTGCCGATATGCCCCATTATCCCCAGCCGGACGGCCGGTTCAAGCTGTCCGCCGGCTGGATGATCGACCGCTGCGGCTGGAAAGGCCGGCGGATCGGCCGGGCCGGTGTGCATGACCGGCAGGCACTGGTGCTGGTAAACCGGGGAGGCGCCACGGGCAGGGAGATCCTGGAACTGTCCGAGCGCGTGCGCCGGTCGGTGCGCGAAACCTTTGGCGTGAATCTGGAGCGGGAGGTAAAGGTGGTCCCATGATCCTTTCAATGATACCGATCGACACCCTGGCAGCGTTCTTCATGGCGTCCATACTGCTGGCGCTGGCCCCAGGCCCGGACAACATCTTCGTGCTGACCCAGTCGGCCCTGCGCGGCAAGTCCGCCGGCCTGCTGGTGACCCTGGGCCTGTGCACGGGGCTGCTGGTGCATACCACCGCCGTGGCCTTTGGCGTGGCGGTCATTTTCCAGGCCTCGGCCGTAGCCTTTACGGCCCTCAAATTGTTTGGCGCCGCATATCTGCTCTACCTGGCCTGGCATGCCTTCCGGGCTTCGTCCCAGGATATCTCCGCCGACCGGACCAACGGGATGAGCGCCGGCCGCCTCTACCGGCGGGGCATCATCATGAATGTGACCAATCCCAAGGTGTCGATCTTCTTCATGGCTTTTTTGCCGCAGTTTGCCGATCCGGCCCGCGGCCCGCTGAGTCTTCAGATGCTTCTGCTGGGCGGTGTCTTCATCGTTTCCACAATCCTAATCTTCGGCGGCATCGCCTTGATGGCCGGTTTTATCGGGCAATGGCTCAGCCGTTCCCCGAAAACCCAGGTGGTTATGAACCGGGTGGCCGGGTTGGTTTTTGTGGGGTTGGCGGTGAAGTTGGCTACAGTTAAAAGATAGGTTTTTTAAGTGAAAGTCTATTACGATTGCTATCCCTGTTTCCTGCGACAGTCCATCGAAGCGGCCAGGCATGCCGGCGCCACCGATCCGCAAGTCAAGGCCGTGCTTCAATCGGTTCTGCAAACGATCATGGGGCTGAACGAGCGGGCTACCCCGCCGGAAATCGCCGGCGTGATCCATCGTACGGTGAGAGAGACCCTGAAGATCGAAGATCCCTACGAAAAAGAAAAAGAGAAGAGCACGCAGGAAGCGTTGGCCATTTATCCCGACTTAAAGAAGCTGGCCGGCGACGGCAGCGATATGGGCACGCTCCTGCGCATCGCCATCGCGGGGAATATCATCGATGCCGGCGTTGGCGGCCGGCATGGGGATTTATGGGACACCGTGGAGCGGGTTCTGGCGCAGCCCTTTGCCATCGATGACAGCGAGACGTTGATCCGCGAGATGGGCCGGTACGAGCGCATTTTATACCTGGCCGACAATGCCGGCGAAACGGTGTTCGACCGGGTGTTCATCGAAACGATCGACAATGCCGTCACCTATGTCGTAAAGGGACACCCCGTGTTGAACGACGCCACCGCAAAGGACGCGCTGGCGGCGGGCCTGGATCGGTGTGCGGCCATCGTGGACAATGGCTCCGATGCACCCGGGACGGTGCTGGATAGCTGTTCGCAGGAATTCAAAAGGATATTCGAATCATCGGACCTGATCCTTGCCAAGGGGCAGGCCAACTACGAGTCCCTCAGTCAGGCCGGCGAGAAGGTCTTCTGCCTGCTTCAGGTCAAGTGCCCGGTGATTGCCAAAGACATCGGCGCGCCGGTGGGCAGCATTGTCGTGCGTCGGAGCCTACCCCTCGCCTGAATGGAAACCCTTACTGTTTGATGGCGCCTGCCGGGGATCGCCTTACACACTCAGTTTTTCCGACCGTATCAGATAGGCCAGGACAATGCCGGCCGCGAATCCGGCGGCCAGGTTGGCGGCCAGGGTGATTCCCAGGATGACCACCACCACGAACAGCTCCTTGCGGTCCGTCACATCCACAATGGTCAGGGCCAACTGGCTGCCGGCGAAAAGCAGCAGCACGCCCAGGATGGCCATGGGGATCAGGTTAAACAGGGCCAGGATACGGTTGCCCAGCAACAGGGTGAAAAGGATGAGAATGGCGCCAATCATCAGATTCGATCCGGCGCTGCGGGCGCCGAAGCGGTAATGGGCGGCCAGCCCGCCGGCGCCGTGGCAAAGCGGCATCCCCCCCAGACAGGCGCTGAGAAAATTGCCCAAAGCCATGCTGACGCACAGGGACTTGCCGGTCACCCGCCGGGCCGCATCTCCGAAATAGTTGATGGACAGGTCCATGTCTGCAATCACCGCATTGCCTAAAGTCATGGGCATCTGCGGGACCACCAGGGCCAGCAGGGCAACGGTGAAGTCCGCGCCCTGGGGAAATCCCAGGGGCAGAATGGCGGGCAGGTAGAAACCCGGGCGAATGTCGCCCAACCCCTCACGGGTGCCGGCCAAAAGGCCGATGAGAATCCCCACGCCCACGATCACGATTCCGGCCGGCGTTTTTTTATTCTCCAACAGCAAAAGGGTCAGCAGGGCGCCGGCGATGCCGATGATCAGGCCCACGGGAACGGGTCCGACCTGCTGGATCGACAGATAGGGTTCGGCCATTTGGTGCAGCGCCTGCAGCCGGGTCTTGCCGAGCATGAACTTGACCCCCTCGGCCATGAGCAGCGTGCCGGTGGAGAGTTGCACCCCCCTTACGGTGGCTTTGGGTGTATATTTGCCGATGAGGGTGATGGCGCCGGTGGCGCCGATGACCAGCAGGCAGACTCCCATGAGAATTCCCGAGGCCATGATCTGATGGGGCGTCATGGCGGTGGCGATGGCGTAGGCGCCGATGACCTTCATGGGCTGGACCGGTGTGGTGATGCCGAAATAGACCCCGGTGAAGATGTAGAACAGGCCCACGGACAGAAACAGGCCTGCCGGGTCCAGGCCGTTGACGATAATCATGCCGATGGCCAGGGGCAGCAAGGTTCCCAGGTCGCCCAGGGAGCCGGCGAATTCCATGCGGTTGAAGGTGTAGGGCAAAGGCATGGGGTTCCCCATCAGGGTTCAAGGGGTCCAGGGTTCAAGGATTCGAGTGAGGATCGATCAACTCTATATTATAAGCCGAATATACCCAGTTGACGACAATTAAATGGAAAGAACGATCACTTGATCCCTCGAATCCTCGACCCCGTGACCCTATGTTTCTATGATACGGAAAGAAATCAATTTTGTTGCGGCGCTGCTTTATGATCGCCTTCGTTCCCGCACCGCCCCTCATCCCTCCGGAATCTGGGGAGGCGGCGAGAGAACCGTTCCCTCGCTCAGATCCGACCGCCAGGTGCAGATGACGAACAGCACCGTTCCCACGGCCATGGCCACCGAACCGAAGCAAAATGCCTGCCTGAGTTGAAACAGATCCATCAGCACGCCGGCCAGCACCGAGCCGACCAGCATGCCCAGGCTGTGGGCCGCCGTGAGCAGGGACATCACCGATCCCATGGCATCGATATGACTGCCCCGCAGAACCGCGGCCGCCATCAGGGCCGGCATTGAGACGCCCCCGCCGATCCCGAAGACGACGCTGGCCCAGAACAGGTAATTGAAACCGGTGGCATGCACGAAGCTGTATACCGAGCCAGCCACCACCAGCCCCCCCACAACGACCATCGCCTTGCGGTTCACCTGGTCGGCCACCCATCCCATGGGCACCTGAATCACCCCGCTCACACTGACGCCCATCATTACCAGGATGCCGATGGACGATGCGGAAATGGAAAACTCGGTGTCAGCCAGCACCGGTAGAAAGCCCCAGATGATTCCGATGCAGGCCGTATAGACCAGGCGGAAGACGGAAAGGCCGATAATCGTGCGATCCTTGAGAATTTTGGACCAGGCAACCGGCGGCCGACCGCTTTTTACCGTGTGTTCCTCAGATACGGGGGGCAGGAAAACCAGGCTCAATCCAAAGCCGATCATGGACAGAATACCCATGCAGACAAAGGCCCCCTGCAGGCTGAAACGGTCCTTGATGACCCCGCCGATCAGCGGTCCGGCGCTGAGCCCGATGAACATGGACATGTTGAACAGCCCCATGATCCAGCCCTCTTTGCCCCGGGGGGTGATGTCTCCCACGTAGGCCTGGACCACCGGCATGATCATGGCCGAGGCGATCCCCTGGACAAAGCGGATGCCGATCAGGGACTCGACACCGGTAGAGAAAATAAAGGCGATGGAGATCACGGCGTAGAAGAAAAGTCCGGTCACGATGAACGGTTTGCGCCCTTTTTTATCGGACCGGCGGCCGAAATAGGGCAGGAAGAATGTGCGGGAAAGCGAGAACGCACCGAAGATCAGTCCGATGTAAATCCCGTCGGCACCCAGGCTGTGGGCATAGACTGGCAAAAGAGGGACCACGATGCCCACACCGGTGACGGCCGCAAAGATGGAAGCGAAAAGGGCACAGAAGATTTTGCGGTCGGTGGCATTCATGGGGCCGGGGTCGATTCCTTAAATCCGTTGTCAATGGGGGAAAAAAATGAAATAATGTGACCGTTCACGGGGTTGAAATTCCCAATGTGCCGCAACTGCCTGACCAGTAAGCGTTTGCAGGGTGCCGCAGATGTGAGGCGCCGGGCACGCCGACGTATTGGTCATACTTCAAGTGCCCGGGAACAAAGCAGATGCGGTGCCCTGTGAACGCTTACGAAATAATTATATCCGACGATGTGAACCTTCCTCATCAAACATGTGCAAAAAGGACAATGGCATGGACCCATACCAGACCCTGCTTGAAAAAGCAAAAAAAGGCTTCGATAGCCTCGACTTGCCGGAAAACTTCAAGTCCGATGCCCTTGCGAACCTGCAGACGTGGCTCACCGACGCGATGTTTGCCGACTACGTTCCCCAGATCGACCACCTGATTGAATCGCAGCAGTGGGATTTTCTGCTGGATTCCTTTTATCAGGTCATCCCCTTTGGCACCGGCGGCCGCCGCGGACTGGTGGGCGTCGGGCCCAACCGCATCAACCCCTGGACCATCCAGGCCTCGGCCCAGGGGCACAGCCAGTTTTTGACCAAGGCCCACGGCGAATCGGCCAGGCAGAAAGGGGTGGTGCTGGCCTACGATGTGCGCCGGTTTACGGATACCGCGCGCTACGCCGCGGACCGGCCCAACCCGGTCAAAGATCTGGACTGCCGACAGCTGGCCGAAGCGGCGGCCCAGGTTTACACGGCCAACGGCATACAGATCTATCTGTTCGAAAGCACCCGCAGCACCCCGGAACTTTCCTTTGCCATCCGTCACCTGGGCGCCGTTTCCGGGTGCATGTTTTCGGCCAGCCACAACCTGCCCACCGACAACGGCAAGAAGGTGTACGACCAGTACGGCGGCCAGCTCATTCCGCCCTATGACCAGGAACTGGTGGACGAGGTGACCCAGAACGTCTCCGCCATCAAGACCCTGGATCTTGAAAAGGCCACGGAAAACGGACTGCTGGAAATCATCGGCGCGGCGGTGGACGAGGCTTATCATAAGGCCGTGGCCGCCCTGCAGCTCAGCGATGCCCGCGGGGTCAAGATTCTTTACAGCCCGCTGCACGGCACCGGTTTGACGTCGGTCTACCCGGTGCTCAAGGCCATGGGGTTCGACATCCACCTGGACCCGGCCACGTCCAATCTGAGCGGCGCCTTCGAGAACGTCACCTTCAACATTCCCAATCCGGAAGTGATCCAGTCCTTCGACACGGCCCGGCCCAATGCCGATGCCATCGGTGCCGACGTGATCATGAGCACCGATCCGGATGCCGACCGCATCGGCATCCTGGTGCGCCACGGCGGCGAGTGGAAATTTCTCAACGGCAACGAGATCGGCATCGTGCTGACCGAATACGCCATCGAACAATACCGGCAGGCCGGACGACTTTCGAGCGAGAACGTGATCATCAAAACCGAGGTCACCTCCTCGCTGATCGATACCATTGCCGCAGAAAACGGGATTCAATGCATCGGCGACCTGCTGGTGGGCTTCAAATACATCGGCGACTGCATGAACCGGCTGGAGGACGAGGGCCGTCAGGATGATTTCATCCTGGGCACCGAGGAGAGCCACGGTTTTCTCATGGGCAACTATGCCCGGGACAAGGACGCCGCCGGCGCGGCCGTGTGGCTGGCAGAACTCGCCTCCCGGCTCAAATCCGAGGGACGCACGCTGGTGGACTACCTGGACGGCATCTACGCCAAGTACGGCTACTGCCACAATTATCTCACCGAGATCCGCCTGTTGGGCGCCAAGGGAATCGGCCGGATCAAGGCCATCATGGCCCATTTGCGGGAAAACGAGATTTCTTCCGTGGGCGAATTCGGTGTGGCCGAGAAGATCGACCGCTGGAAAGGGGAGCCCCAGCCCCACCTGTCGCCGACCGACACCTCCTCGCGCAACGTCCTGATCCTCAAGCTCGACAACCTGCCCGACACCCGCGGCATCCGCATCACGGTACGGCCTTCGGGAACCGAGCCCAAGTTCAAGATCTACATCGAAGTTCTCGGAAAACCCTTCGATCCGGCCGACATCGCTGCAGCCAAGGAGAGGCTCGTCGTGATCCAGCAGAAGCTGGAACGGGCCTTCATGTCCTATTGCTACGGCATTCTGGGGGTGGATTTTCCCGAGCGGGGGTACCTGCTTTTCTGGCAGCTGCCTCTGGACGACAAGCTGAAATACTTCGAGGTCGAAGAGAAGATCGCCGCGCTCAAGGATGTCCCCGATGCCGCCGACCGGCGGGCACGGCTGGACGAACAATTGGCCTTTTTAGGGGCCAACCCCGTGCAGAAGGTGGACCCGGCCTTTGTTGCCCGATATGGGAAGGGGTTGCTGGAATACCTGGGGCTCGATTGATCCCATGGCCATCAAACAGCGCCTGTCGGAACTGGAGCCGGAACTGATCGCCCTGCGAAGGGATTTGCACGCCCATCCCGAGTTGGGATTTCAGGAAGTGCGCACCCAGGCGAAAGTTCTCAGCGGCCTGGAAGCCCTGCAGATTCCCGCCAGGGCCGTGGCCGATACCGGGGTGCTGGGCCTCCTGCAAGGCTCGCGGCCGGGCAGGACCATCTTGCTGCGGGCCGACATGGACGCCCTGCCCATTCACGAAGAGAACGACCTTCCCTACCGCTCCACCACCGACGGGGTGATGCACGCCTGCGGGCACGACGGGCACACGGCCATGCTCCTGACGGCCGCCAAGGTGCTGGCCGAGCATCGCGACCGGATCGCCGGCAGCATCAAATTCGCCTTCCAGCCCAACGAGGAGGATGCCGGGGCCGGCCGGATGGTTGCGGAAGGCGTCCTGGAAGATCCGGCCGTGGATGCCGCTTTCGGCCTTCATTTGTGGAACAGCCTGCCCACCGGCACCATCGACCTTAAACCGGGGCCGATCATGGCCGCCAGCCACTATTTCACCCTCACCATCCGGGGCAGGGGCGGGCACGCGGGATTCGCCCATCAGTCCATCGACCCCATCCTCACGGCCGCGCAGGTGATTCAGGCGGTGCAGGCCGTCCAGACCCGGGAGGTCGATGCCCTCGATCCGGCGGTGATCATGTTTACCGCCCTGCGGGCGGGCAGCAACAGCACCATCGTTCCCGAAACGGTCACCCTAAACGGCTCCATTCGATTTCTTTATCCGGGAGGCGATGAGATCCGTGATCGGTTCGAGCGGATCATCGAACACACCTGCAAAGCCCACCGGGCCGACTACGAACTGACCTTCGAGGTCGGCAACGATCTGCTTTCCAATAACGAAACCATGACCCGGCTGGCCCGGGAATCGGCGGCAGCGGTCCTGGGCGACAGCCACTCGGTGACCGCCATCGTAAAGACCATGGCGGGAGAAGATTTCGCCGCCTTCGCGGATGCCGTTCCCGCTGCCTTCGCCTTCGTGGGCGCCCGCGATCCGGACGGTGAGATACCCTATCCCCACCACCATCCCCGCTTCACCTTCGACGAGAAAGCATTGCTCATCGGCGCGGAGCTGTATGTGCATGTGGCAAAGCAGTTTCTTGAGACCTGACGCACTGCCGACCGGCATCCTCGTTCTTCGCAGGGGCACGGCGCGCCGTGCCCCTACAGCCAGGCAACGGGGTTCTCATGAAGACATTAGAACACATCTTAAAAATTATCTGAGCGCTTAGGGCAGCGCTACGCAACGTCAAAAAATGCCCACATACTCTATGTATAAGCGGTTCGGTTAAAGTGTTAAAAATATGCCTTTAAGTTCGAAACCCTGGTAGCTAAATACCAGTTGTGATGGCACTGAAAATTATCACTGTCTGATTTTTGTTGACATAATGTAGCCACGTGGATACATCATACCCATGGTTGAAATACGTAAAACTGAAACTTTTGTTAAATGGATCGATGCGTTAAAAGATATTCGTGCCCGCGCCCGCATTCTTGTTAGAATTGAACGGCTGGCAGCCGGAAATCCGGGGGACGTTAAGGCAGTGGGTGAGGGCGTTTCAGAATTGCGGATCGATTATGGACCCGGATATAGAGTCTATTTCAAAAAACAAGGGCAAAAAGTGGTTATTTTGCTGGCTGGTGGCGACAAACGAACCCAAACCAAGGACATTAAAACTGCTCTTCGCCTTGCAAAAAATTTATAGGAGCCAATCATGACTAAAACTATAACAACCCGCTACGATGTCGCCGAACATCTTCGCACACCGGAAGAAATGGCCGCTTATCTTGAAGCCAGCATCGAAGAAGCACAAGGTGATGCTTCTTTTATTGCGAAAGCTCTAGGTGATATAGCCAGGGCTAAAGGTATGTCACAAGTTGCTCGTGATGCCGGGGTATCTCGGGAAAGCCTTTACAAGGCATTGTCCGGAGAACGAAGCCCCAATTTTGATACTATTCTCAAAGTGATAAACGCACTCGGAATAAAATTGCACGCTGAAGCAGTTCAGGCAAACAATTCGGCGACGCAACATGTTGCTTGAGCAGAGCGGGATTGTTATCGGCGTTTCATAAGGAAGAATGTACGCCACCTGATCAAATCAGCGATACCATCACAAATTTTCAAAGAGCAATGTAACTGGGGAACCCGGCTATTTCATTTCAATAGGGTTCGAAATCCCCAGAGTTACGTACCTGGCTTAACCCAACTGATAAAACCTTTCTCGAAACACCTATTTGAATATGGCCAATGCCTGCTCCAGATCGGCGATCAGATCGGCGGTCTCCTCGATGCCGGTGGAGTAGCGCACCAGGCTTTCGGGGATTCCCATGCGGGCACGTTCTTCGGGGCTGCACTCGACGTGGCTGGTGGTGGCTGGCGGTCCTACGATGGTTTCCACGGCGCCTAAATTGGCGGCGGCGTGGGCATAGCGCAGGCGCGGCAGCAGTCGACGCACGGCATCAAGGCTGTTCTCCTTGAGCATGAAGCTGAGCATGCCGCCGAATCCGCGCATCTGGCCGGCGGCGATGGCGTGGCCCGGATGGGAGTCGAGGCCGGGATAAAAGACCTGCTCCACGGCAGGATGGGATTCCAGAAACCGGGCCACGGCCAAAGCGCTCTGGTTCTGCTGGCGGATGCGCAGATGCAGGGTCTTGATCCCCCGCAACAGCAGGTAGGCGGCCATGGGGTCCAGGGTGGCGCCGTTGATTTCGCGGTAGTGGTAGACCGCTTCGATCCATTTTTTCTTGCCGCAGACGACGCCGCCCAAGGCATCGGCGTGGCCGCCCAGGTATTTGGTGGCGCTGTGCAGCACAAGGTCGGCGCCCAGTTCCAACGGATTCTGGTTGATGGGGGTGGCAAAGGTGTTGTCCACCACGACGGTGGCGCCGACCCGTTTTCCGGCGGCGGCCAGTCGGGCGATGTCCACCACCTTTACGGTCGGGTTGGTGGGGCTTTCCAGGTAAAGCAGGCGGCAGCCTCCGGCCACGGCTGCTTCGATGGCTTCATGGTCGGTGGTGTCGCAAAGGGTCACATCGACATTGTAGCGGGGCAGAAATTCGGTGAACAGCTTGTTGGTGCCCCCATAGGTGTCCTTTACCGAAACCACCCGGTCGCCCGGGCAGAGCAGGGCAAACAGGGTGCTGCTGATAATGCCCATTCCCGTGGCGGCGCTGGTGGCCGCTTCTGCCCCCTCCAGCAGGCGGACCTTGTTTTCGAAGGCCTGGACCGTCGGGTTGGTGTTGCGGCTGTAGATATGTCCGGGCTGCTCGCCTTTGGCGACCTGCAGCCAGGTATCGACATCCGAGTAGCCGAAAGAGACGCTGTGAACCACCGGTACCTGGGTCGCCTGTTCTACCATTTCAACCGGTTCTCCGCCCCACACGCAAAGGGTACCGGTGGATTTTCTATTCTGGGTCATTGGATTCCTTCTTCATTTTTTCGTCATTCCGGGGCAGGCATAAATCCTGTTATCTAAATGAGTTATTGATGCCAGGCCAATCCCGGTATGACAAGTTCGTTAAATTTGTCATATCGCAAAATTGTGCCCTGCTATAACGCCAGATGCATGGAAAGTCAAAAAGCTCCGCAATGCGGGTTTTTATTTGATATCGATGATGCGGGTCACGGAAAGGGAGCGGATGGCCCGTGACAGGGGCGGGGTGTCGGGGGCATGGGGAAGATCCGCCACCTGGGCGAAGATATTGCGGATCAGCTTGTCATCTCGATAGATGCCGAATACGATGCGGTCCCTCTGACGCGGCGAAAGATGGCCGAAGGCCGATTTGGTAATCCAGACGCCTCCGCCATGGGCAATGGAGGAGAGGTGAAAGGCCTGATCCGACGCCCCGCCGGGCAACAGAAAAGCCATGCTGGCGGTCAGATCTTCCTGTTGGACATGGTCGCTGCCGCTGCTGATGCCGATGTTCAGCCGGATATTGGCGAACCAGCCGCCGTCCGCCTTGAGCGAGGCCTCGATTTCGCGCATTTTTTCTCTTAAGGTAAAGGCACAGCGGATGGCGTCGAAAGCGGGGTCCGTGTTGGCGTGTTTGGGAATGATGTACTGAACCTCAGTGCCGCTGCGCTTGGCCCGCTGGCCGCCGTAAAATGCCAGCACCCGGTCGCTTTCGTCCCAGATGCGCGTCATCAGTTTGAAATAGGTTTCCGGCAGCAGGGTGTCCACGATGCTGCGCGAATCGTCCAGCCGGGCTGAAAGCACGCTGAAGGGGATCTTTCTGGACTCGAGATCGTCTTTCAACGCGGGTTTGGTCTGGCTGTCCTCCAGTTGTACGGCGGGCAACGTCTCCTGCCAGCGATCCTCGTCCAGGATGAAAAGCGTTCCTTCCGCAAGGGCAATTCCATAAAAGCGCAGCAACTGGACCTGGCCGTCCTCTTCCTCCAGACGGATAGGGCAGCTGTCGACAGGGCCGTTGGTCCCTCCGCCGGGGATAAAACCCTCTGCGGAGTCCGTATTTTCCAGATTCAGGGAAACCATGGGCGCCAGCTTTTCGAAGGTTTCCGCCGGTACGGTCGCCTGCAGGAAGCGATAGGTGAACGAGAACAGGGGCGGCCAGTTGAAAACCATTTCTTTCAGGGACGCCCGCAGCATGATGTCCAGTACGGTTCCGTTGGGGTCGTTGGCCAGTTCGTTTTCGATGGCCACGGAAAGGCGGTCTCTCTGGCCTGACTTGATCCAGCCGATGCGCAGGTCATGTGCAACGAAAAACGCGGCTGTGGAGATGGAATCGGCGAGCAGATGAATCTGCGACGGTATGCCTGCTTGCACTGTCGTTTCAACAGGCTTTTCGACGGCCGGCGCTTTTGCGGCGGGCAGCGCTTGTGGCATGTCGGGGCTTCCGGCCGCTTCGTGCATTTCCCTGGCGATTTCTTCGATGGAGTGACCCTGGTCCCGCAAACGCTTGAGCAGGGACACGTGCCCCAGAATGTCGGCCGAAAAGTAGCTTTTTTTGCGGCTGTCGCCACTGACCGCCGCCACCCGCATCATCGATTTCGGCAGTACCCGCAGCTGGATGAACCGGATCAGGTCCCGCTTGGAAATTCCGGTTTCCTGCAAGACTTCGTTACCGCTCAACCATTTTCGATCCGTCGGATCGGTCGTTTCGGGTTCCGAAAACAATGGGGTTACACTGGAGGCCATGGGTTCGTCATCCACTTTAGGGCATCAGGTCAATATCGTTTTAATTTTATCGAACAGCTCCTGCCGGTTGTCAACGGGAAAGCCTGCCGGCGCTGCGGATGGAACCGGAACCGCAAGCGTCCGGTATTTTAAGTTGAAATCGGCAAATTAGGAATACAAGAGTTGTGCCATTATGTCCCGGCTGACAGGGATGGTTCCACCGGCAGCCCCGACCGTAATCGCAAAGGCTGCCGCTTTTTGGCCGGATGACGCCCAAACGCCCGAAAACCGGTATCCTGCGGGCATCGATCGTCAGGATCGGTCAATGGCTTCGCCGGCAAAACGGTCTTTCGACACAACCCGGCAACCGTAAGCGCCGGGAGGAAGAGCATGGAAACAGACTGAAAATTGGCACAAGAATTACCTATTTGGTTGTGAAAAAAAATACATATTGCGGTTGCAAAAGTTTGTTTTTAAGCTACTTTTCAACGCTCCGCGGCCCCTTGCGATAAAAAGGCAGCAGCGGGATTTTAATTTTCCGGATGGCCTGATGCCGTTCGAACTGGAGGATGTAGTCCCGTTTGGCCGCATCGCCGGTGGGAATCAGCAGCAACGGATAAATGAGGCGCGTCCGGCGCCGGATGAACCGTCTGCGGACGATTTCGTCCCGCTCGACGATGCCCATGATACTGAACTCGCCGGCCGCACCGGCCATGATCTGCAAAAGCTTTCTGTCCAGACGCACCGAGCGGATGAAACGGTCCATGATATTGAAAGAGAATTTAAAAACCAGGCGACTGAGCTTTTCTCTTACGCCCTTTAAAAAGAAGCGTTCCATACTCTGGTTGTTGAACAGCACCACCAGAGACAGCTTCGTGGTTGTATCGCCGTCGCTGTGGACCTGCTGGTTATAGGGAAGATAGCGCAGGGGCTGGCCTCTGGCCGGCGCGCCCGCCCTGACGACCGCCTCGTGGAACAGGGCCGTGTCCGGAGGCATCACCCGGTTGACGCCGGCGATGAGCCGTCCGGCGAGATTGGAGACCTTGAGCCGGTCCAGCGTTTTGATGTAGCTTCGGGACATGGCGAAGATGAACGGCGACTTTTAAGAGACCACCGTGTTCCTGTTTTATCCCATCCAGGCGATCGCCAGGGTAATGACCCCCACGATCCAGCAGTAAGGCGCGAACCGGTGCAGCTGCCCCCGGTCCACCACTTTCAGCAGGATCACCAGGGCTATCCAACCGACCGCCGCCGATACGACGGAGCCGGCGAGGATGGTTCCCAAGGGGATCTGCGTGTGCAGTTCGGGCGTGTCCAGGCTGAGCACCAAGGCGCCGACGATGGCCGGGATGGAGAGCAAAAAGGAGTAGCGGCCGGCCACCGTGCGGTTCACCCCCAGAAAGAGCGCCGCTGCGATGGTGGAACCCGAGCGCGAAATCCCCGGTAAAATGGCCAGCCCCTGAACGATGCCGATCACAATCGCATCCTTCAGGGTGGTTTGTTCGACGGGCCGCCCCTCGGACCGGATGATGCGGGTCAGCCACAGCAGCATGCCGGTGATCAGGAGCATGCAGCCCACGATGGTCAGGGAACCGAACAGCCGGTCGGTGATTTCCTTGAACAGCAGGCCGATAATGGCGGTGGGAATACTGCCCACCACAATGAGCAGGGCCATGCGGATGGATCGATCCCTTGCCATAAGATTGGCGATGCCGCCGGCGGATCGCAGGCGGATCGGGATCTGAACCAGGGCGGTAAGGATTTCCAGAATTTCCCGGTAAAAGACGATCAGGACGGCGGTGAGGGTGCCCACGTGCAGGCAGATATCGAAAAGCAGCTCCGGCTCTTTGAGTCCGAAGAGATTCTGAAACAGAACCAGGTGCCCCGAACTGCTCACCGGCAGAAATTCGGTCAGCCCCTGAATGACGCCCAGCACAATCGCTTCTATCGTGTTCAACGGTCAGCTCCGATTTGAGTATTTTTTCCCGTCCACCATACAACGTCACCTTGTCGTTGTCCACTGAACGCAACTTCGTGGTTTAAAAAAAACTGCGCAGGAAATTGCATGTCCGTCCGTTCATGTTATTATGAAAAGCGGAATAAACGGTCGTGTCCGCAGCGCCATCGACAAAGGGAGGATCGAATGGATTGTGTAGAGATCAGAAGGCGTATGGATGCCTGGCTGGACGGGGAATTGCCTGACCCGGAGGCGAAACGAATAAGCGATCATATGGAAAGGTGCGCGGCCTGCCGCCTCGAAGCCCAAGGTCATCGGCAGTTGATGGACCTTTTGGACCACCTGCCGCCCCTGGCCGCGCCGGCGGCGTTTTCCCGCCGGACGATGCGGGCATTTCGGGCCGGCATGGAAAAGCCGGGGATGGCCGAATGGTGGCGGGGCTTGAGCCTGGCCATGCGCAGCGCCGCCTGTGGAGTCGCCCTGGCCGGCCTGCTGTGCGGTGCGGTGCTGGGCACCCGCGTGATTCAATTCGAAACGGCCGTTGCCGCCAATCCTTATCAAAGCGTTTACGCCAGCAAAGGAATCTACCCGTGACACTCTCCCAAAAACGCCTGTTGGTCTTTTTTTCGATCGCCCTTAACGTCGGGTTCGTCGTCATGGCCATCGTGATGGTCCTGCACCATCCAAAACCGTTCAGGGAACGCTCCTGGCAGGAACTGGTCAATATCGTCCAGGAACTGAATCTGCCGGCGGAGCAGGAAGACGCCGTAATGGCGAACATGCGGCAGTTCAGAGAGACGATGGACGGATACGAACGCGATCTCAAGCAGGCCCGCGGTGATATCGTCCGGTATCTGGCAAACGACGGACCCATAGACGAAAACCAGCTCCATCGGTTGATCGAGACTGCCCAATCCCGGGAAAAGCGCAAATCCGATGCGTTCGAGGCCCACGTCATCGAACAGCGCAGCCTGCTGGGCAACGAAAAAGGAGCACAATTTTTTTCTTTGCTGCAGGCCCATCTCGAATCCAGGAAAAGCAACGCCAAGCGATGATTTTCAATCGCCATACCCGTCGGAGCGACGCCGAGCTGATCGTCAAGATTGCCGACGGCGACGAAGGAGCGTTTGCCGAGCTGCTGCGGCGCTACCGGGATGCCGTCTACGGGTTCGCCTGCCGGATGCTGGGCGATCCCCAGGAGGCCGAGGACGTGGCCCAGGAAACTTTTTTACGGTTTTACCGGGCCTCGAACCGCTACCGTGCCGATGCCGCCTTGCGGACATACCTGCTTAAAATCGCAAAAAATATCTGCATCGACCATTTTCGCAAAAAAAGACCCGAAATCATGGATGAACTACCCGATACACCGACCGAAGAGACGCCCCTGGACCTGCTCGAGGGCGCCATTGCCGCCGATCGCCTGGAAAAAGCGATTGGCGATCTGCCCGTCAATCAGCGCACCGCCATCCTGCTGCGCCACACCGAACAACTCTCCTATCAGCGCATTTCCGAAATCATGGACGTTTCCATCGGGGCTGTCGAATCCCTGCTGGTGCGTGCCCGTCGCACGCTGAGGCGGGATCTGGCCCTCCTTGAAAAATGACGGTTTCGCAAAAAGCTTTTCACACACCCGAATGGAAGTGGTGGCGTCGTGGGAGCGGCTTCCAGCCGCGATTCGGTCGGTAATCATCGCGGCGAGGACGCCGCTCCCACGAAAAACTGTGCCTGAACAGATATCACTTCCTTAGAAGGTAGATATCGGCGAACCGCGTTCATCCTTCGTCAATTTAACCTTGGACATATTTTTTTGTGCAGGTTTTCGTCACAACGGCCGTTATAAGTGACTGAACCCCCTCGATGCACAGCGGGGATAATTCGTGGAGTCAATTATGATCAGAAGCATTTTTCTATTCATCACTGTCCTGGCCGTTTCCGGGTGCACCCTGTTTCAGCCCCAGGTGCGGCCGGACGCCCCCATCGATCTGCCGGAGCACTATTCGCTATACAGCGCCGACGAACCGGGCCCTGGCAGATGGTGGGAAGCCTTTGGCAGCGATGAACTCAACCGCCTGGTGGACACGGCCCTGGCCGGGAACTTTGACGTGCGCACCGCCTGGGCCAAGCTGCGCCAGGCCGATGCGGTTCTGCGGCAAGCCGGGGCAGACCTGCTCCCCACCTTGGACGCCGACGCGGGTGCTGAAAAAAGCTGGACCCAAACCAAGACGGATTCATCGTCGCGCACCCATACCGATTCGAAAACCTTCAGTGCCGGGCTGAGCGCCGCCTACGAACTTGACCTGTGGGGCCGGCTCGGGTCCCTGCGTGAGTCCGAGGCCCTGGAATATGAAGCGGTGCGCGAGGACTTGGACGCAGCCGCGGTTACCGTGTCGGCGGAAGTGGTGACGGCCTGGATCGACATTTTGTCCCTGCGCCGCCAGATCGACATCCTCAACGAACAGATCGATCTCAACCAGCGCATGCTGAATTTGCAGGTGCTGCGTTTCGCCAACGGTCAATCCGATGCCCTGGAAGTGGCCCAGCAAAAGGAGGCCCTGGCCGCGGCGAAGGCCAATCTGCCCCCGCTGAAACTTGACGAGCAAATCCAACGCCACGCCCTGGCCGTATTGTTGGGCCTTGCCAGCAGCAAGGACCTGCCCGTCAGCCAGTCGACCTTGCCTGAATTGATCACCCTGCCGGCTGCCGGTGTGCCGGCCGATATCCTGGCCGCGCGGCCCGATGTGCGCGCCGCCGGCCTGCGCCTCAAATCGGCGGACTGGCAGGTCAGTGCGGCCCGTGCCGACCGGCTGCCGTCCCTGACCCTGTCGGCCGACGCGGTGTTTTCCAGCGACAGCCTGGATCTGCTTTTCAGCAACTGGGTCGCCACCCTGGCCGCCAGCATCACCGGGCCCATTTTCGATGGGGGCTACCGGGCCGCCGAAGTGGATAAAACCCGGGCCGAGGCCGAGGAAGCCCTGACCGGTTATGCCCAGACCGTGGCCGAGGCCATCCAGGAGGTGGAGGACAGCCTTGCCACCGAAACCCGGCAGGCCGAATACATCACCCTTCTGGAAGAAGAACTCGAGGCCTCGCGGACGTCCATGAAGGCTTCCCGGCTCCAGTATCTCAACGGGCAGGCGAACTATTTGGACTATTTGTCTGCCTGGACCAGCGTGCAAAGCCTCGAGAGGCAGTTGGTGGATGAAAAGGCCACCCGGATCAAGAATCGGGTGACCCTGTACCGCACCCTGGGCGGCGACTGGACCCGCAATCTGGCCGGCGATGCCTGAACGAGAAGACGACGGACGATGGGACGGCAAAGAGCCGTCATTTGAATACAATAACCGCTTAACAGCCAATCACCATGGAGCAGATCGACATGTCGGATAATCACCCGGAACCCACTTTTTGGGGCAAGGTCATCAGGATACTGATTCCCTTGTTGCTGATTGCGGCCGGTGCGGCCGCCTTTGCCTACTTCAAGGCCACCGCCCCGGTCATGCAAAAGGCCAAACCGGAGCAAAAGGTCTCCGTGGTCGACGTTCAAACGGCCCGCCTGGCCGATACCCGCGCTGTGGTCTCCGCCATGGGCACCGTGGTCGCGGCCCGTGAAGTGACCCTCAAGGCCCAGGTCTCCGGCACGGTTCAATCCGTGGCCGCCGCCTATATTCCCGGAGGGCGCATCGCCAAAGGCGCCGAACTGCTTTCCCTGGACCCGGTGGACTACGAGGTGGCCGTGCAAAAGGCCCAGAGCGCTCTGGCCACCGCAAAGGCCGCTCTGGCCATCGAGCAGGGCAGCCAGAACATCGCCCGGGAAGAATTGGCGCTGATGTCCGCATTATCCACCGAAGACGTTTCCGAGACGGACCTGGCCCTGCGCAAACCCCAGTTGGCGCAGGCCCAGGCCGACGTGACCAGCGCCGAGGCCGATCTGCGCCAGGCCATGCTGGATCTGAACCGTACGGTGGTGCGGGCGCCGTTCAATGCCATGGTCGTCGAACGCAATGTCAATGTGGGTACCTATGCGGGCGCCCAGGACAGCCTGGCGACCCTGGTGGGAACGGACGAATTCTGGATCGAGGCGGTGGTTTCCCTGGACCAGCTGGCCCTGATCGATCTGCATTATGCGGGCGGCTGCCCGGTAACCATCAAATCCCAGGTCGGTGCGGGAACCTGGACCGGTTATGTGGTCCAGGTGGCCGGCAAGCTCAGCGAATCCAGCCGCATGGCCACGGTAATCATTTCTGTTAAAAACCCGCTGGGCACGATTGAAAAACCAGCCGCCATTCACCTGATGATCGACGACTACGTCAATGTGGAAATCGCCGGCCGCGAGCTTGCCAACGTGATCGAACTGCCCCGCGCCGTCCTGCAGGACGGCAAACGGGTCTGGATATACGACAACGGCGCCCTGGACATCCGCAAGGTCACCCTGGTGTGGAAAAGCACCGATGCGGTGTACCTGGACAGCGGCGTGAAAGCCGGCGAAAAGGTGGTGACCTCGGCCCTGGCCACCCCGGTGCAGGGCATGGCCCTGAAAATTGTCGACGCGCAGCCCGCAGCGGCAACAGATGCCGAGGGAAAGTGAGGCCGCCATGCAAGAACCCCATCGCCAGAACTTAAACCGCGGACCCATTGCGTGGATGGCGGGCAACTCGGTGGTCGCCAACCTGTTGATGTTCGTTTTCCTGGTAGGCGGCCTGATCGCCGGCTTCCGTGTCAAACAGGAAATGTTTCCCGATTTCACCATCGACACCGTTGAAATTTCGGTGTCCTATCCTGGTGCCAGCCCCGAAGAGGTGGAGGACGGCATTGTCCTGGCCGTCGAGGAGGCGATCCAGGACCTGGAAGGCGTGGATGAAATTTCTTCGACGGCCTCCGAAGGCAGTGCCAGCATCAGCGTCGACATTATCGAGGGTGCCGATGTGACCCGCCTGTGGCAGGAGATCAAAAGCGAAGTTGACCGCATCGACACCTTTCCCGATGAGGCCGAGGAACCCCAGGTCACCATTGCCGAGCACAAGCGCGGCGTGCTGACGCTGGCCCTTTCCGGCAATGTGGACGACCTGACCCTGCGCGCCACCGCAGACCAGGTGCGCGACAAGCTGCTGGAAAGCGAGCACATCAACCAGGTGGACCTCACCGGCGTCAAGGATTATGAAATCCGGGTGGAGATCCCCCAGGCCACCCTGCGGCGCTACGGGATCACCCTCGGCGATGTCGCCGATACCATCGCCAATGCCTCGGTGGAACTTGGCGGCGGCAGCCTGAAGACCACTGGCGGCGATATTCTGGTGCGGGTCAAGGACCAGCGCGAATACGCCCGGCAGTACGCCCAGCTGCCGGTGTTGACCGGGACCGACGGTTCCCAGGTACTTCTGGGCCAGGTGGCCACGGTGCGCGAGACCTTCGAGGAATCCCATACCTGGGCCGATTTCGACGGCGAACCGGCGGTGATGATCGAAGTCTACCGGGTCGGAAACCAGACGCCCACCGAGGTTGCCGACGCCGGCAAGAAAATCATGGAGGAATTGAACGTTTCGCTCCCCAAGGGCCTGCGCCTGACCATGCTCGACGACCACTCGGAAGGGTTTACCGAGCGCGCCGAGCTGCTGATGAAAAACGCCCTTCAGGGGCTGGCCCTGGTTTTTGTTTTCCTGGCCCTGTTCCTGGAAACCCGGTTGGCGTTCTGGGTCAGCCTGGGGATTCCGATCTCTTTCATGGGATCGTTCATCTTCCTTTCGGGCACCTTTTTTTCCATCAACATGATCAGCATGTTCGCTTTTATCGTCACCCTGGGCATCGTGGTCGACGACGCGGTGGTGGTCGGTGAAAACATCTACCACTGGCGCCGCCAGGGGCTGGGCCCCCTCGAAGCGTCCGTGGCCGGCGCCCGGGAAGTGGCCCTGCCGGTGGTGTTCTCCGTTCTGACCAACCTGGTGACCTTCATGCCGCTGATGTTCGTGCCCGGTTTCATGGGCAAGATCTTCAAAGTCATCCCCCTGGTGGTGATCGCGGTGTTCGGCGTGTCGCTCATCGAAAGCCTTTTTATCCTGCCGGCCCACCTGGGTCATCGCAAGCGCAGCACCCCCATGTGGCCCCTGAATTATCTGGAACGCTGGCAGGCGCGCTTCAGCGAAGCCTTCGAGCGCTTCGTGCGCCACCGTTACGGCGACGTGCTGGAGTTCATGATCAAACAGCGCTATTCGGTAATGGCCTTCGGCCTTTTTCTGATCCTGGCCCTGGGTGGTTATGTGGCCTCGGGACGCATGGGACTGGAGATGTTTCCGGCCAACGAATCGGATTACGCCTATGCTTCGGCGACCCTGCCGTACGGCAGCGCCAAGGCGCGCCTTGAAAAAGTCGAAAACCATCTGCTGGAATCGGCCCAGGCAGTCGTTGCCGAAAACGGCGGCGCGGACCTGGCCAAGGGGGTGCTCAGCAATGTATCGGACAACACCATCGCGGTGCGGATCTTTCTGACCGCCGCGGACAAGCGGCCCATTTCCACCTCCAAGGTGGTCGAGAAGTGGCGCCAGGCGGCCGGAGACATCGCCGGACTGGAAAGCATTCGCTTCGAGTCCAACATGGGCGGCCCGGGATCGGGCAAGAACCTCACCGTAATGCTCAGCCATTCGGATACGAAGACATTGGAATCCGCCGGTGAGGACCTGGCCGCGATGCTGGCCGATTTTTCCATCGTTCACGATATCGACGACGGATCGGAGCAGGGCAAGCGCCAGTTCGACATCAACCTGCGCCCGCTGGGCGAACGCATGGGGCTGACCTCCCAGTCGGTGGCCGAGCAGGTGCGTTACGCCTTTCAGGGCGCCGAGGCGATGAAGCTGCAGCGCGGCCAGAACGAGGTAACGGTACGGGTAAGCCTGCCTGCAAACGAACGTGTCAACGAGGCCACGTTGGAGGATTTGGTCCTGCAGGCGCCCGAGGGCGAGATCTATCTGCGCGATGCGGTTACCATGACCGCCGGCCGGGCGTATACGTCCATCGAGCGAACCAACGGCTGCCGGGATATCTCCGTAACGGCCAACGTTTCTCCGCCCTCCAAGGCGGAAAACATTATGAACGAACTCAAATCGTCGCTGCTGCCCGATCTGATGAAGCGCTACCCGGAGCTGAGCTACAGCTTCGAGGGGCATCAGGCCGATATGCGCGAAAGCATCAACGCCCTGATCACCGGTTCGATGCTGGCCCTTTTCTGCGTCTATGCGCTTCTGGCCATACCGTTCAGAAGTTACGCCCAGCCGCTGATCATCATGATGAGCATCCCTTTTGGCGTCATCGGCGCCATTTTGGGGCACCTGTTGATGGGTTATGCCCTGTCGCTGAACAGTCTGTTCGGCGTGGTGGCCCTGTCCGGGGTGGTAGTCAACGACTCACTGGTGTTGATCGATCTGGCCAACCGCTATGTCAAATCCGGGATGGGGGTCAGGGAATCCGTGGTTTCGGCCGGCATCCAGCGCTTCCGGCCGGTCCTGCTCACCACGGTGACTACCTTCGGCGGCCTGATGCCGATGATTACGGAAACTTCCCGTCAAGCGCGCATGATGATCCCCATGGCCATTTCCCTGGGGTTCGGCGTACTTTTTGCCACGATGATCACCCTGGTGATGGTGCCTTCGCTGTATGTGATCGTCGAAGATATCGCCCGACTGTTTAAGAATCGCGGGCATCGATTCGATCCTGCTGCCGCGGGGAGCGGGGAACAGACCGTGCTGACCTCCGGCTCCGCGCACGGCGGGTGAAGGACAGAAGCAGCTGCCCGTTGGTCGATTTTTTCCCTCGCATTACCCGGCCGGAAACCTCGATATATTATTTCAAATGAATTTTTAAAAAAACCATTTGAACTTTCTGTCATTGATTGCTACATTACGTAAACTTTCAATTCAGGACAGATATGTTCCAACAGAGACCGTTCCGTCTCCCCGGGTACAAAGGGGATGGAAAATCGAACACGGGAGAAAATTAAATGAAACCGATTCAAGGCAAAATCCACCAATTGGTGATTGGCGCGTTGGTCATGATCAGCCTGGCCGACGTTTCCCCTGCCGCTGCTCAATCCATGCCTCAGGCACCACCGCCGCTGGTGGAGGTGGCCGTGATCACCGAAAATACCGTAAACCCGCCTCTGACCCACGTAGGCCGGATCGAGGCGATCCAGGCCGTGGATGTCCAGGCCCGCGTGCAGGGCTATCTGGAGAAAGTTGCCTTTACCGAGGGCAGTCGGGTCAAGAGCGGTGACCTCCTTTACGTTATCGAACAGGCTCCCTACGCCGCCCAGGTCAAGGTGGATAATGCCAAGGCCGCCGAGGCCAGGGCCGCGCTCAGCAAAGCCCGACAATACCGCGAACGGCTCCAGAACGTCAGGTCCGGCGGCGTTTCCAAAACCGACCTGGAAACCGCCCTGGCCGATGAGCAGGAGGCCCAGGCCCAGGTGGATCAGGCTGTTGCCACCCTGGACGTTTCGCGCCTCAACCTGGACTATACCACGATCAAGGCGCCCATCAGCGGACGCATCGGCGTTTCCAACTTCACCCGGGGGAATCTGGTGGGGCCGGAATCGGGGCCGCTGGCGCGCATCGTCCAGTTGAATCCGATTCGGGTGGTCTATTCGGTGAGTGAATCCGACCGCGTGGACGTTCTTCTGGGCATCCAGGGGCAGGGCAAGTCCTTCGAGGACGCCAAAAAGGATCTCGTGCCGCGCCTGCGGCTGCCCAACGGCGCCATGTACGCGCTTCCCGGACGGATCGAATTCACCGACAACGAGGTGGACAGCACCACCGGCACCGTTGCGGTGCGCGCCGTCTTCGACAATCCCGACGAACTGCTTTTGCCGGGCCAGTTCGTTACCGTCGAACTCAGCCTGGCCAACCCGCAAAAAATGCCCATGGTACCGCAGCGCGCCGTGCTCGAAGACCGCCAGGGCCAATATGTGTTTGTCGTCGATGCCGAAAACCGGGCCCAGCGGCGCAATATCGCCACCGGCGTCACCGTGGGAACGCAGTGGGCCGTCAAAAGCGGCCTGATGGCCGGTGAAAGCGTGATCGTGTCAGGCGTGCAAAAAGTCCGTGCCGGGCAAGTCGTCAACCCCCAGGCCGCCGGCAAACTCTAACAAAAGGTTCGATTATGCTTTCCAAAATATTCATTCAGCGGCCGCGCCTGGCCATGGTGGTCTCCCTGATCATCACCTTTGCAGGCCTTCTGGCCCTTTTCAATATTCCGGTGTCCGAATATCCAGGCAAGATCGTGCCGCCGGAAATCCGGGTCTCCGCCACCTATCCCGGTGCCAACGCCGAAGAGGTCGCCGCCTCGGTGGCATCCCCGCTGGAGGCACGGATCAATGGGGTGGATGACATGCTTTACATGTCCTCCAAGGCCACCAACAACGGCAGCTATTCGCTGTCCATCTACTTTGCCGTGGGCACCGATCCGAACATTGCCCAGGTAAACGTGCTCAACCGTGTTCAGGAGGCCCAGTCCAGCCTGCCCAGCGAAGTCACCGAGCAGGGCCTTTCCGTGCGCCAGCGTTCGTCGGACATGCTGGGCGTGCTGTTTTTCTATTACAAGGACACCAGCCGGGATGTTCTGCCCCTGGCCAACTGGGTCTCCATCAACGTCAGCGACACCCTTAAACGGGTGGAAGGGGTCAGCGAAGCCAGCCCCTTCGGTTCTCACGACTACAGCATGCGCATCTGGCTGGACCCCACCCGGCTTACCGCCCTGGGATTGACCGCCGATGACGTGATCGGCGCTATCAAGGAGCAGAACCTTCTGGCTGCCGCCGGTTCCATCGGCACCGCCCCCCAGGCCGAGGGGCAGCAGGTCCAGTACACGCTGAAGGTGAAAGGGCGTCTGACCGACCCGGCGGAGTTCCGTGATATCGTGGTGCAGACCAACGCCAAAGCGGGTATCGTGCGGCTGGGCGACGTGGCCCGGGTCGAGCTGGGCAGCGAGTCCTATGCCTCCGAGGACACGCTCAACGGCCAGCCGGGCATTCCGCTGGCTGTTTACCAGACGCCGGGCAGCAACGCCCTGCAGACCATGGAGAACGTTCGTTCAGCTCTGAAATCGCTTGAATCGCGGCTGCCCGAAGGGGTCGAATACGATGTGATCTACGATTCCACCAAATTCGTCTCCGCCGCCATCGAAGAGATCGTGCTTACCCTGCTGATCACCTTCTGCCTGGTGGTGGGGGTGACGTATATCTTTCTCCAGGACTGGCGGGCCACCCTGATTCCGACCCTGACCATCCCGGTATCGCTGGTCGGCACCTTCGCCCTTTTGATCGCCATGGGCTATTCGGCCAACACCATCACGCTTTTCGCCCTGATCCTGGCCATCGGGCTGGTGGTTGACGACGCCATCGTTGTGGTGGAAAACGTCCAGCGGGTGATGGCCGACGAGGGGCTCGATTCCCGTTGTGCGGCCCTGCGCAGTATGGAGCAGGTGACCGGCCCGATCGTCGCCACCACCCTGGTGCTGCTGGCCGTGTTCGTGCCGGTTGGCTTTTTGCCCGGCATTACCGGCCAGATCTACCGGCAGTTTGCCGTTACCATCTGCGTGGCCGTGGTGCTTTCGGCAATCAACGCCCTGAGCCTGAGCCCGGCTCTTTGCAGTCTGCTCCTGGGCAAGCCCAAAATGGCCCGCCGCGGCCCCCTGGCTTGGTTCAACCGCGCCCTGAACGGATCGCGCAACCTCTATGTGGCCGTCTCCGGCTGGCTGGTGCGCAAGATCGCCATTGCCCTGTTGATTCTGGTCATCATCGGCGTCGGCGTGTGGCGGCTTTTCGGCATCGTACCCACGAGCTTTCTGCCTGAAGAGGACAAAGGGTTCATGATTGTGGACATCCAACTGCCCGACGGCGCCGCCTTCGCCCGTACCACCGAACTGGTGGATGATCTGTCCAAGCGCATCAAAGCCATGGAGGGCGTCGATTTCGTCATCGGTGTGCGGGGGTACAGCATCATCAGCGGAGCCGGCGAAAATGCCGGTATCGCCCTGGTGGGCCTGAGTCCCTGGGACGAGCGCACCACGCCCGATTTGCAGATTAAAAGCGTGCAGAACCGGATCCGCGGCATCGCGACCACGATTGCCGGTGCCAACATCAACGTTTTCGTTCCCCCGGCCATCCGGGGGCTGGGGCTGTCCGGCGGATTCAACCTGGAGATGCAGGCCCTGGAAGGGCAGTCGCCCCAGGAGATCGACGCCGTATCCAAGGGACTGATGGTGGCCCTCAACCAGGAACCGTCCATTGCCTATGCCTTTACCTCATACTCGGCCAACGTGCCCCAGCTGTCCGTGAACCTGGACCGCACCAAGGCCCGTCTGCTCAAGGTGCCGGTCAGCCGGGTATTTTCGACGCTTCAAGCCAATCTGGGGTCGCGCTATGTCAATGATATCAATCTCAACGACCGGGTTTTTCAGGTTACCGTGCAGGCCGATGCTCCCTTTCGCGACACGGCCGAGGACATCACCCGTCTGCATGTGCGCAGCGATGACGGCAACATGGTGCCCCTGTCCAGCCTGATGACCATATCCACGGTGCTCGGCCCCCAGTCGGTGGCCCGCTTCAACCAGTTCTCCTCGGCCAGTTTCATCGGCGCGGCCCTGCCCACGGTCAGTTCCGGTGAGGCCCTGGCCACGGTCGAACGCATCGCCGGGGAGACCCTGCCCAAAGGATATGGCTTCGATTGGTCCGGCATGAGCTTCCAGGAGAAAAAAATCGGCAATGAATCGACGGTTCTGATGGTGCTGGCGCTGCTTTTCGGTTATTTGTTTCTGGTGGGCCAGTACGAAAGCTGGACCCAGCCCCTGCCGGTGATTATCTCCATCGTGGTGGCCGTGCTGGGAGCCCTGCTCGGCCTTTTGATCAGCGGCCTGGCCCTTTCCATCTATGCCCAGATCGGGTTGGTGCTGCTGGTGGGCCTGGCGGCTAAAAACGCCATTCTCATCGTGGAGTTCGCCCGCGAACAGCGCGAAGCGGGACTTTCCATCTACGAGGCGGCCGTTACCGGTGCCCGCATGCGCTACCGGGCCGTGCTGATGACGGCCTTCTCGTTCATCCTGGGGGTCTTTCCCATGATCGTCGCCACCGGAGCCGGTGCCGCCAGCCGGCGGGCCATAGGCACCACGGTGTTTTACGGCATGCTGGCGGCCACGCTGGTGGGTATCTTTCTGATCCCGGCGCTTTATGCCGGCTTCCAGACCATGCGCGAGGCCACCTCCCGGCGATTCAGAAAGCGACATCCAGCCGATGACTGTTCCCAGGAGGTGCCCAATGATTAATTCAAAGAATCGACATTCAAACCGGTGGCCGGGTGGCATCGCCGTTGTATCGGTTATCCTGATGATGACCGGCTGCGCCGCCGTCGGCCCAGACTACGAGGCACCGGTTCCTGAGTTGACAGACGCTTGGCAGACGCCGCTCCAAGACGGGTTGAGGGCCGAGTCGGTCGACCCGGACCAACTGGCCCGGTGGTGGGAAACCCTCGACGATCCCCTGTTGGCCGGCCTGATCGAAAAGACCTTGATCGCCAATCCGGACCTTAAACAGGCGATTGCCCGGGTGCGCCAGTCCCGTGCCAGCCGGGCAATGACCGCTGCTGACCGCTTCCCCACCCTGGATGTCGGCGGGTCGGTGACGACCAACCGCATCAGCAAGGACAGCAGCAGCACGGAATCGGGCATCGAACGGGACTGGTATGAGGCGGGTTTCGATGCGGGTTGGGAGGTCGACGTTTTCGGCGGCGTACGCCGCAGCGTGGAGGCGGCCGATGCGGATCTGCAGGCGGTGCAGGCTGAGCTGGACGATGTCCGGGTCTCTCTGGCCGCCGAGGTGGCCCGCAACTACATCGAGGCACGGACCTACCAGTACCGCCTGGACGTGGCTATGGCCAATATCAAGGCCCAGGAAGAGACGGTCGATCTGATCGAATCCCGGTTCGAGGCCGGCCTGAGCAATGAACTCGATACGCAGCAGGCCCGCTACAACCTGGAAGACACCCGCAGTCAGCTGCCCGGTTTGCGCAGCGGGCTGGAGGCGGCCAAAAACCGTCTAGCCGTGCTGACCGGGCAGGCGCCGGGCAGCCTTCGCGAGCAGCTCGAAGAGCGGCTTCCCATCCCGGTGCCGCCTTTGACCGTGGCCGTGGGGGTACCGGCCAACACGCTGCGCCGGCGTCCGGACATCCGCAGCGCCGAGCGCCAGTTGGCCGCCCAGAGCGCCCGCATCGGCGTGGCCACGGCCGACCTTTATCCAAAATTTCAGCTGCTGGGCACCATCGGCCTGGAAAGCATCAATTCCGGAGATTTTTTTGATAAGTCCAGCCGGTTCTGGAACCTGGGCCCGTCGGTATCCTGGCGGATTTTCGATGCTGGCGCCATCCGGCGCAACATCGAGGTCCAGAATGCCATTGCCGATCGGTATCTGGCTGCTTACGAGGGCGCCGTGCTTGCTGCCCTGGAAGAGGTGGAAAATGCACTGAACGTATATGCCGAGGAGCAGGTCCGCCGCAGCCACCTCAAGCAGGCGGTGGTCGCTGCCCAGCGAGCAGTGGATCTGGCCCAGGACCGTTATGCTGCCGGCCTGGTGGATTTTTCCAACGTTCTCGACGCCCAGCGAAGTCTGCTTTCTTTTCAGGACGGACTGGCCCAGAGCGAAGGCACGGTAACGACCAATTTGATATCGCTATACAAAGCCCTCGGGGGTGGATGGGAACGACAGCGTTGAAATTTAGGCTTCTATTATTAATCAGTCTGCTGGCGGCCTTTCCTCCGCTGTCCACGGACATGTACATACCGGCCATCCCTATGTTGCGGGAGCAGTGGGGACAGCCGTTGGTGGTGGTCAATCTGACGCTGATCGGGTTTTTTATCTCCTATTGCGTCTTTCTGCTGGTCTACGGCCCCGTATCCGATCGCTACGGCCGCAAAAAGCCCCTGATGGTGGGAATCGGCATCTACATCGTCGCCAGTCTGGCCTGCGCGGTGTCCGCCGGCATCCACATGATGATCGCCGCCCGAGTGGTCCAGGCCGCCGGTGCGGCGTCCGGATCGGCCTTGAGCCTGGCCATCTGCAAAGATCTTTTCGACGCCAAATCGCGGGAGCGGGTCATGGCCCATATTGCCGTTATCATGGCTCTGGCGCCCATGATGGCCCCCATCATCGGCAGTTGGGTGATCTTCTGGGGCAGCTGGCGATGGGTTTTCGTCATTCAGGCCCTGATGGGACTGGTGGCGTTTCTCGGCGTGTATGGTATGACCGAGCCGCTGAAAACATTCAGCACGGTGAGTCCCAAAAAGGTGGTCCGCGTCTACCTCCGCCTGCTGGGCAACGGCCGCTATATCAGCCTCCTGCTGGCCATGTCGCTGCTGGTATTTCCCCTGTTTGCGTTTATCGCCGGATCGTCGGAGATATACATGACCCATTTCGGGCTCGGTGAACGAACCTTCGGCATCTTTTTCGGCGCCAACGCCATGGCGAGCATGTTCGGCGCCATCGCCTTCGGACGGTTATCTCCTTATATCCGCATGGAAAAACTGGTTACCGTTTCCTTTGCCGGCATCATGGCGGCCGGTTTCTGGATGCTGCTGGAACCGCACCAGTCCCCCTGGAGCCTGGCGCTGCCCATGGGCGCGATGACCTTCTTTTTCGGCCTGAACCGTCCCCCCACGAACAACCTGATCCTGGAGCAGGTGGATCGGGACGTGGGTGCGGCGTCCTCCCTGCTCGTTTTCACTTTCATGATTCTTGGCGCCCTTTCCATGGGTATCATATCGCTTCAGTGGGCTGACAAGATCGCCGTGCTGGGGACGATGGGCGCCATCACCGGCGGCCTGACGTTTGTCTTCTGGCTCCGCTTCAAGTCTGCGTTCCTTGCAAAATATGAAGGTTAGCGCCAACCGGGGCGTTCTGTTGTAAGAGAATGCTCAAAAAAAGTTTGCCAAACAGATTCGCTTTTGGTAGGGACCTTTCCGGCAGCATTGTGAGGGTGTTGCCTTGTCACCAATAATTTTTTTCAGTGACGGTTCCGTGAAAGCGAGCCTTTTTTAGCGATGGCTGGTACCCGCTTTTCAACGCCGCCGTCAAGATTTAAGGAGAGTGAGATTATGTTGATGAGTAAAGATGAGGCAAGTGAACAAGGAAGTGAGAGTACGGCGATGAGTTATAAAACGATTCGTGACCAGCTGATTATGAACCTGCGCCTTGACTTCGATCCGGTTGGCATTCGATTTATCACGGACGAGGCGGAAATCGACAAGCTGCCGGTCACCCATACGGCCGGTGCCAAGATCACCTATTGCCAGTTCCTGGCCGCTTGCCGGCAGGAGCGCTATGCCCTGCTGATGAAACCCGAGAAGCTGCTCTGCCAGAACGCCTATCCGGTATTCGGTTTCCGTGAGTTGGAAAAAGACGCCGATACCCAGCGCCACCTGAAGTACCTGGTCGACGAAGAGGTGGCCTGGAAGGCGCCCCAGGAAAAGGCACGGCTGGAAGTGGGCGACTGCAAGGCGATTTACATGGCTCCGCTGGACCATTTCGACGATCTCGACGTGGAACCGAGTGTGGTTTTCATGGTCTGCGTTCCCTACCAGGCCTACCACATTCTCAACGATTACATGGGCGCCATGAAGAGAGCCAATCTCAATTTCTTCCATACCCCCAATTCGGCCGTCTGTTCCGGCAGTGTCTGGGCATACAACAACAAGTCCGCCAACATGACCACCATGTGCGCCGGCTCGAAAACGTCCGGTAAAACCGAGATGAGCTATGTGAATGTTTTCATCCCCGGCGACCAGATCAAACCCATGGCCGCACAACAGGCCATGCGCGTCGAAAAAGGCGGCTCCTCCGTGCTGGGCAAGGGCTACAAGCCCTGGCCGGGAATGGATGTCTGCAAGGGATGCCCGCTGTTTAAATTCAAACCGGCGGCATAGCATCGGGCCGATTCTTTTTATCGCAGCATATCGAACAGGGCGGGGATCAACCCCGCCCTGTTTTTTGGGTGATCTTATTTTGATCGATACCCCTCCAACGGAAATATCCAAATTTTTTTTCGGCTTGTAAAAGTTCCTGACGCCCACCTTGCGGCATTGTTTCCAGTGAAAGGGACAGCCGTTTGTATAGGAGGGCGATTCGCAGTGGAAAACAGGATCGGAAATAACGAGCGAACAGATTCTGTAGTAAATCGATTCGATCTTCCCGCCTCAACTGTGACGAAACCCCAGAACGCCCCCAGAAAGCCGTTTTGCAGTTTTTCATTCCATAAAAACAAGCGGATACAAAACCGAAAATTTGCAATTACGACTTTTCCCGGAACCGTCGATTGTGGTGGCGCTGGTTTATGCGTGGGGCGTGTCAAGCGGGAGGCTTCCGAATTCTTTCGCGGATAAGGCACAGGCTTTGCGTTAGAAGACGACGGTATGGAACGGCACCCATGATGCCAACCCAAAGCGTTTCAGGAGCGCCATGAAGAGACACTCGATACGGTTCAAACTGGTCATCAGCATGATCGCGGTATCGTTGCTTGTTGGCCTGATCTCGATCCTGGTCGGCGGAAACCTGCTTTACCAGTCAGTACTCGCCGAGGCCAATAACCGCATCCGGCAGGACCTGAACGTGGCCAGGATGATCTATGACGACCGGGCCGACACCATCCGGGTGGTTTTGGAAACCATGGCATCCACGCCCGCCCTGGCCATGATGGTCGGCGCCACAAGCCCCGTTCCGGCTCCCCCCTCGATCAAGATTCTGGCCGACCGCATTCAATTGGATTTTCTGGGGATTGCCGATGACCAGGGGCGGGTCGTTCACCGCACTTCGGCAACCGTTGGGCCGGAGGGTTCCATTTCCGACAATCCGCTGGTGCGGCATGTACTGGCCAACCGAAAAACCGTGGCAGGAACCGTCATTATGGACGGCGCGCAATTAAGCGTCGAGAATCCGGCCTTGGCCGCCCGGATGACGGCCGGCCTTTCCGTTGATCCACCGCCCCGAACCCAGGCCGCCGGCATGGTCATCGGCGCGGCGGTTCCCATTTTTTCCGACGGCCGGATGACCGGTATCATCTATGGCGGATTCCTGCTCAACGGCAGCACCACGATTGTCGACAAAATCGGGCAAACCGTTTTTAAAAACGAGGTCTACAAGGGCCGCAACGTGGGTACCGCCACGATTTTTTACAGCGATGTCAGAGTGGCGACAAGCGTCAAGGATGCTACGGGAAAACGCGCCTTGGGGACGCATTCGTCGCCGGAAGTCGCCCGACGCGTGCTGGAAGAGGGGAAAAAGTGGACCGACCGTGCCCGGGTGCTGGAGGACTGGACCATCACCGCCTATGAGCCGATCATGGACATCGCCGCCAAACGGGTCGGAATGCTTTACGTCGGTGTGCTGGAGGCCAAGTACGCGGACATCCGCAATCAAGCCATCGCCGTCTTTGCCGGCATCACCCTGGCGGGTGTCGCCCTGGCGATTGTCTTGAGCTGGTTTTTCACCGGACGGATCATGCGGCCGGTGAGCTATCTGATCCGCGCCAGTTCGGAAATTTCCAGCGGGAACCTCCATCCCGATATCGGCCCGGTTTCAAAGGACGATATCGGCCGGCTGCAGGAAAAGTTCATAACCATGGTCGAGGCGCTGCGGGAAAGGGAAAAACTTCAGCAAAAGGAGAGCGAGACCCGGTTGATCCAATCGGAAAAGCACGCCAGCGTCGGCAAACTGGCCGCCGGCGTGGCCCACGAGATCAACAACCCGCTGACGGCGGTGCTGACATTTACCCATTTGATCCTGCGCCGCAAGGACATCCCGGAATCGGTGCGCAGCGACCTCGAGTTGGTTGCCTCCCAGACCGAAAGGGTCAGGGCCATTGTCAAAAGCCTCCTCGATTTCTCCCGTCAGACGGAGCTTTCGCCCGTCACCATGGATATCAACCGCCTGATCGAGGACAGCGTGCGGCTGATGGAAAACCAGGGCCTCATCAAAGGCATCGACCTCGTTTTCAATGCGGGCAACGATCTGCCCGTTCTGCTTCTTGATCGAAACCAGTGCCAGAGCGTCCTGATCAACATGATTCTCAATGCTTTCGATGCGATGGACGCCGGGGGCCGGATCGACATACAGACCCAAAAAGCGGCAAAGGGTGAATCCGGAGGCGTTGAAATCAGGATTGCCGATACGGGCAGCGGCATTTCGCCCGAGTACATGGACAAACTGTTCGATCCCTTTTTCACCACCAAACCGGCGGGGAAGGGGACCGGACTGGGATTGGCCGTATCCGCCGGCATTATCCAGCGGCATGGCGGCACCATCGATGTGAAATCGAAACCAGGATCGGGCACGACCTTCACCATCTGGCTGCCCGAACATCCCCCCGAGGGGGTGTGAATTTCTGCGGAGGTCCGGTTATGAGAGTACTGATCGTCGATGACGATGCCATCGTCATCCAAAGTTGCCAAAGGGTGCTGGAGGCGGAAGGGATGGAGATCCGCACGGCGCGCTCGGTGGAAGAAGGGGAACAGGCGTTGAATCGCGGGGACTTCGACCTCATGCTGACCGACATCAAGATGCCGGGGAAGGATGGATTCGAAATGATCGCCCGCGCCCGGCGGATTCGGCCGGACCTGCCCATTTTGATGATGAGCGGCTATTCGGTTGCAGAAACCATCGAAAAAAGCAGCCAATCGGGAGCCAATCACTGCATTGCCAAACCGTTTACACCGGAAGAATTACTGGAAGCCGTACAACATACGATTCAAGAGAACCCAAAACGCTTTGCTATCGATGGAGGGACTGGCAAATGACACAAACGATGTTGATCATAGACGACGACATGGCGGTGCTGACATCCTGTCAGCGAATTTTCACCGAGGAGGGGTTTGAGGTTACCACAACGACCAATCCCCTGGATGGTCTGGAGCTTGCCAGAAGCAAAGCCTATACGGTCATCCTGTGCGACTGGCACATGCCGCAGCTCGACGGCATGGACGTGGTGTCGCGGCTTCAGACCCTGGCGCCGGAATCGGCGGTGGTGATGATCAGCGGCTTTCCCTCCGTGGACCGCGCCACCGATGCCATGAAACGGGGGGCCATGGACTATCTGCCCAAACCCTTTACCCCGGAGGAAATAACCAAAACCGTGAACAAGGCCATTTCGGAAAAAGTGCTTCAAGAGAAAAAGACGCTGGGATTGTTCGCCAAGTTCATGGAGCAGTTCCCCACCCAGAGCGTGGACGACAAGGGACCCAAAATTATCGCCGAAACCGTAGCCCAAACCGTGGGGGTGGCCAAGGCGACCTCCCCCTGGCTCTCCCTTTTTGTCCTGGGGATCATGGCCGGGGCTTACATCGGGTTTGGCGGCCTTTTTTCCGCCACGGTGACTTTTGACCTGGCGCCGCATGTGGGGGTCGGCCTGAAAAAGCTGATTGCCGGAGCGGCCTTCAGCCTGGGCCTGATGCTGGTGGTCATCGCCGGGGCCGAGCTGTTCACCGGCAACAACCTTATGGTTTCCAGCGTGATCACCGGCCGGACCACCTGGCAGAAAGTACTCGCCAAGTGGGGCCTGGTTTACTTCGCCAATTTCATCGGTTCGATTCTGCTGGCGCTGTTGTTTTACTTTTCGGGGCTCTGGAAAACGGGCGACAGCGCCTTGGGGCTGGTGGCGGTAAAGACCGCCTATGCCAAGGTGCACCTAACTTGGGGCGAAGCCTTCATCCGAGCCATTGGGTGTAACTGGCTGGTTTGCCTGGCCGTGTGGATGGCTCTGGCAGCCCGGCAGACGATCAGTAAAATCTTCGCCATTTTCTTTCCCATCATGGGCTTCGTGGCCATCGGCTTCGAGCACTGCGTCGCCAATATGTACTTCATTCCCACGGGCATCTTCCTCAGCCGATGGGCCGGATTGGCTCCTGCCGGGATCGATGTGTCCACCATCACCTGGGGGGCGTTCGTGGTCAACAACCTGATTCCCGTGACCATCGGCAATATTATTGGTGGGGCCGTATTTGTGGGGTTGGGCTATTGGGGGGCTTATTTGCGGCCGTCGCGGTAGGGCGTGTCCGACCCTGCAAATTATTTGAGCAGTTCCTACAGGGCGTGCGGGAGCCGACGAATTCCTCACCCCTGTAGGGGCGGCCCATGGCCGCGAAAAAATCAAAATGGGCAATCCGCTATTTGACAGGCCCGTAAAAAGCTTTTCAGACCACTTGTGGCCACACACCCGAAAGGAAGTGGTGGAGTCGTGGGAGCGGCTTCCAGCCGCGATTTAGTCGGTAATCATCGCGGCGGGGACGCCGCTCCCACGCAAAACTGTTCCTGAACAGATATCACTTCCTTAGAAGTCGCCAATCAGACGAATTCGTAAAAAGGTCGAGATCAAGGCTTGCGAATCCGTAGGAATGAGGCGTACTTAGGGTACGCCGCAGTGACGGAGGATGAAGCGTAACGCCGATATCGGGCTTTTTACGGATTTGTCACTATTTACCACAACGCCTGTGGATAGTACTCATGTATTATCCGATCTTTCGTGATTAATCCGTTCGATGCGATGGCTGCCTGCGCGGTGATTAACCGGTCGAAAGGATCTCTTGTCCATTGCTGCTTTGCAGCCGTTTTGCAAACCAGTTCAAAGCTTTTATCACAAACCGCCAATCCGATTTTCTGGTTCAGGTAGGTGCCGATCCGATCCGAATCCACCCGAATTCTTTCAATTTCATAAAGAAAATCGAGTTCCAGCAATACCATCGGCGAGATCAGCAACTCGGGTTCATCTTCCATGGCTTGCCGGGCATTTGGGCTGATCAGATCGAGTTTGCCGGCATACAGCCATATCGCTACGTGTGTGTCCAGGTAGATCATATATTTGGATTCCAGTCGTCGGACCAGTCCAGGTGAACCAATTCTTCGGGGTCACCGACGATACAATCGGGATGCTCATCCAATTTGGCGAACTTTGAAACAGGATCGGAAGGAATGATTTTTAATTTTTTTCCTTTGCGTTTGATTTCTATTGGGATCCCCGTTTCTAAAACCTGATCAAGCAGGTTATAGATGTTTTTTCTGAGTTCGGATGGGCTGACTTCCATGATGCTTTACCTCCAACGAAAATATCCGACCAATAGCGTACGTTAAAATTATATCTGATCGTACGCCTTGTCAACGTTCAATTTTCAAAATCTATCCAAGGGAAGCATAACTATTATAGGTCCATATCAGGGATAAGGTGTTGAAACGTTACCGTTACCCTTTGATTACCAAAAGCGGCCGCAGCCGGGCAACCTTCTTCGAGATGCCGGCCCCATGGACGCTTTCCACTACCTGGTCGATGTCCTTGTAGGCGTCGGGCATCTCCTCGGCCAGGGTGCTGCGGCCGGTCCATTTGACCAGGATGCCCTTGTCGGCCAATTCCCGGTGGATGGCGCGTCCCTTGCTCTGTTTTTTGGCGGCCGTGCGGCTCAGCACCCTCCCGGCGCCGTGGCAGGTGGAACCGAAACTCTCTTCCATGGCCTTTTGGGTGCCGGCCAGGACGTAAGAGGCGGTGCCCATGTCGCCGGGGATGAGGATGGGCTGGCCTACATGGCGATAAATCGCTGGTACCGCCGGATGGCCGGGGGCAAAGGCTCGCGTGGCGCCTTTGCGATGCACGCAGACCTCCCGGGGGCTGCCGTCCACGATATGCGTTTCCCGCTTGGCGATGTTATGGCAGATATCATAGACTTGGTGCATGGCCAGATCCCGCGGGCCGATGCCCAGCACCTGCTGGAAGGTTTCCCGGGCGCGGTGCAAAAGGATCTGGCGGTTGGCCCAGGCATAGTTGGCCGCGCAGGCCATGGCGGAAAAGTAGCGTTCTCCTTCCGGCGAGCGGATCATGGCGCAGGAGAGTTGTCGGTCGGGCAGCTGGATGCCCAGCGTCTTGACGTGTTTGTTCATGAAGGCCAGGGCGTCGTCACAGACCTGGTAGCCCAGGCCCCGTGAGCCGGTATGCAGAAGAACGGTAATTTGTTTTTCGAACAGTCCGAAGGCGCGGGCCGCATCCTCGTCGAAGATCTCGTCCACCACGCCTACTTCCAGAAAATGATTGCCGGAACCCAGGGTGCCGAGCTGTTTAAGACCCCGTTCCAGTGCCCGCTGGCTGATCACCGACGGGTCGGCTTCGGCCATGCAGCCGCCGTCCTCGGTGCGCTCCACATCTGCGGCATCGCCCAGGCCCTGGCGCACGGCCCAGGCCCCGCCCTGCTTTAAAACTTTCATTTCTTCCTTGACGGACAATTTTACCGAACCCGTGGACCCCACACCGGTGGGGATGTTCTGAAACAGGGCCGTAACTAAACGCTCCGCCACGGGGCGAATGTCCTTTTCTTCCAGACCGGTCGCTGCCAGGCGCACCCCGCAGTTGATGTCGTAGCCCACGCCGCCGGGGGAGATGACGCCGGTCTTCCAGTCGAATGCCGCCACCCCGCCGATGGGAAATCCGTAGCCCCAGTGCATGTCGGGCATGGCCATGGCGGCGGTGAGGATGCCGGGCAGGGTAGCGACGTTGGCCACCTGCTTGAGGGCTTCTTCCTCGCTCAGTCCGGCGGCCATGCGACGGCTCATGAAGATCCGGCCGGGCACGCGCATGTCGCCGGTACGGGGGATTTCGTGGCAGAAAGGGGAGATTGCTTTGAGTTCCATGGCCACCTCTTAGAATGGCGGGGAGGATTGTAATTTATACGAGAATAGAGATACTGATGAAATCAATGTCCAAACTTATGAACAGTGGGTGAAAAGTGGAACGGTTCGCCATTCTGGGTTGGTGTAACTATAGCTTATTTGTCAACTTCTTTACCCCATTCCCTCAGTTTTCTGCGCAACAACTCCTTATCGGGCAAATAGAGCTGGTATTCCCGGGCGTGGATATTGGCTTCCTTGGGCAGGGTGATTTCCACCAGGGCATCGTGCTTCTTTTTGCATAGCAGGATGCCAACCGTGGGCGCTTCATTCGTCAATTTCACAAATCGGTCAAAATAGTTGACGTACATCTGCATCTGGCCGAGATCACCGTGGCTCAATTTTCCGATCTTCAGATCGATCAGGACATAGCAGCGTAGCAACCGGTTGTAGAAAACCAAATCGACGAAAAAATGCTCCTCGTCGAAAGTGAAGCGTTTTTGGCGGGCTTCGAAGAGAAAACCTTTGCCCAGTTCAAGCAGGAAGGTTTCGAGCTTGTCGATGATGGCGCTTTCCAGATCCGACTCGGAATATTTCGCCTTTTCGTCGAGACCCAGAAATTCCAGTACATAGGGTTCCTTGAGCAGATCCTCGGTCCGGGTGAGGAGCTGGCCTTCGCATGCCAGTTGCTTCATCCTTTCTTTATCGCGGCTAAGGGCCAGCCGTTCATACAGGCCGGAATTGAACTGGCGTTTTAGCTCGGGGAGAGTCCATCCGCCACCGGTGGCTTCAATTTCGTAGAAGCTGCGCTCATCAGAGTTGTCGATGGAGATCAGGAAAACATACTGTGACCAGCTAAGTTTGAAAGGGGATTTGAATCCGGCAGATACCGTTCGCCATGTTCCTGGAAGCCCCCCAACTTCCAAATTACCAGACGATGTCTGGCTTTTTTCGGAAAACGGCAAAATGCCAGATGACGTCTGGCATTTTTCAGAAAGCCGTTCGCTGTAAGCCAAATAAAATTTACGCATGTTCTGCAAATTCGACCTGGAGAATCCCCTTCCAAACTCAGCGGTCAATGCCATGGAGAGTTCCTTGAGCAGTCCCTTGCCGTAGGCCGCCCGCTTTGCGCCCCCTTGTTCATGCTCGACGATACGGCGGCCGATTTCGAAGTTGGTCAGCACTTGGATCAGATCGACGGAGCGTATTACCGTCTGGCGGGCGGAACGAATCAGTTCACGGATTTCTTGGATTAATTCCTTCATTCTGTAATCCCGCATAGCTGATTGGCTATGGACCAGATGAAATTCGCCGGTTGCTGAAAAATGCCTTTAGTCATCATTGAGAACCTCTATAAACTGGGCAGATAGAAGACTTTTTGCGATATATATTATAACTATCTGATATTAAATTCGTTTGCCATGATACCTGCAAATAAAAATCAAGGCGTTCTCAGCCAATTCACTCAAATATCAAACACCACGGTCGCCTGCCAGCCGTCCTCGACCGGCTCCACCGAGATCTGGTGGTACGTCACCGCCTTGATCTCGTTTAAAAGGGTGTGGCGCCGAGCGTCATAGTTCGCCACAGCGATGTGTGCGGCCAGTGCGGTATCGGAAACTTCGGAGATAGATACCATCTTAACCAGTTTTTCTTTTCCGGTCCACAGGTAGAGCAGTTCGCGCAGGAAATTGACCATCAGATCGGCCGGATCGTCGCCGGTGACATCGATGCCGACTGTTTGCGTCGATGTCAGGGTGTCCGGATCGCAGATCAGGTCGGCCAGGGCCAGGCCGGCGTTCTGGAATAGTTCGGCCCGGCTGGCGCCGGTGACGCGCATGCGCAGGTCTGCGGTGTGGTCAAGAAGCTGGTAGGTACGGTTCATTGGCGCAGTTGTTTTGCGTTGCCTTTTGAAACGAATTTCGGGATTGCGACTCTAAATCTTCCATTCATTTTATCACGCGCAGTTGTTTTTGTCTGTAGCATGGCCATGCTCGAGGTTCGCAAGGAATAAAATTACAATCTTGTAGTAATTTGCGATTATTTATACTGATATGTAATATGAAAGCGGCAGGTCGCAGGCTTTGTCCACCAATAGACCGATTCCCGAATCCTTACGATTCATTCCTTTTCTGTAAATAGTTGATTACGCCTTTGCAAAGGGAAGACAGGATTACCGTTGGCATGTAAAATGCTGTTTGCTCACATAATCGATACCTGTCTGGTGGTCGCGAATGAATTGGCCGCTCGGCCCCGGACAGTTTCGATTTCAGTCGGTTCAGTGATCGATAGACGATATTTATCCAATGCGCCTCGGAAGAGGGGAGGGCGGTATGAAACTCTTTGAAAGCTATGATCCGGAGGATTATTACGACGAACTGATGGATGCACAGGGCACACCCCGACCCGGCGCGCAACTGCTGGTGGACAAGATCGAGTCGCTGCCGCCGGGTGAATTGGCCCTGCGCCAGAAGGCGGCCGAGACCCTGTTGTTCAAAATGGGCATTACCTTCAATGTCTACGGCCGCGAAGAGGGTACGGAAAAGATCTTTCCCTTTGACATCATCCCGCGCATCGTCTCGGCCGATGACTGGCAGCAGATCGAAAGCGGCCTGAAGCAGCGCATCTTTGCCCTCAACGCGTTTATTCAGGACATATACAACGACCGCAAGATCCTCAAGGACAGGGTTATCCCCGAGGATCTGATTTTCAGCAGCCGGACCTACCGGAAGGCCTGCGAGGGGTTCACCCCGCCCCGACGGATCTGGTGCCATGTGACCGGCACCGACCTCGTCAGAGACCGTGACGGTACGATCTATGTCCTCGAGGACAACCTGCGCTGCCCGTCGGGCGTTTCCTATGTGCTGGAAAACCGCCAGGTGCTCAAGCGCACATTCCCCCAGGTGTTCGAAGCGTCCCGGGTGAGACCGGTGGACGATTACGCCTCCAAGCTGCTGGCGATGCTGGAACATCTGGCGCCGGACCACATCGACTCCCCGACCATCGGTGTCCTGACGCCCGGTATTTACAACAGCGCCTATTTCGAACACTCCTTCCTTTCCCAGCAGATGGGGGTGGAACTGGTCGAAGGCCAGGACCTGGTGGTGGCCGACGGATACGTCCACATGCTCACCACCAAGGGCCTCAGGCGGGTTGATGTCCTCTACCGGCGCATCGATGATGACTTTATCGACCCGGAAGTGTTCCGCCCCGATTCCCTGCTGGGCGTAAAAGGTTTGATCGAGGTTTACAAAAGCGGGCGTATCGCCCTGGCCAACGCACCGGGAACGGGAATTGCCGATGACAAGGTGATTTACGCCTATGTGCCCAGGATCATCGAGTACTACACCGGCGAAACGGCCATCCTGCCCAACGTGCCCACCTATATCTGCCGGGACAAGGACGATCAGGCATACGTGCTTGAGCACCTGGACCAGCTGGTGGTCAAGGCGGCCAACGAATCCGGCGGATACGGCATGCTGGTGGGGCCCCATGCCACCGACGCGGAACGGGCGGCGTTTGCCGAAAAAATCAAAGCCGAACCTCGCAATTACATGGCCCAGCCCACCATATCGCTCTCCCGGGTGCCCACCATCGTGGGCGACAGCATCGAGGGGCGCCACGTGGATCTTCGCCCCTATGTGATTTTCGGGGAGGAGATTTATGTCCAGCCCGGCGGCCTGACGCGTGTGGCCCTGCGCAAGGGTTCGCTGGTGGTCAACTCCTCCCAGGGGGGCGGGAGCAAGGATACGTGGGTTTTGTAGCGGTAAACTGCTGGAGAAGAAAAACAAAGGAGGGGCACGATGCTCAGCCGAGTCGCCAATTCAATCTACTGGATGTGTCGCTATATCGAACGGGCCGAGAATGTGGCGCGTTTCATCAGCGTCAACCTCAATCTGCTGCTGGATATGCCATCCGAAAAAGACCAGCACTGGGAGTCGGTCATCATGACCACCGGCGACCAGGCCCTGTTTAAAGAAAATTGTCCGAATTGTCTCCAGGAGGCGGTGATTCGCTTCCTGACCTTCAACCGCGATTATCCCAATTCCATCCTGAGCTGCCTGGCGGCGGCCCGCGAAAACGGCCGTTCCATCCGCGAGATCATCTCTTCGGAGATGTGGGAGCACCTCAACAACTTTTATCTGGAACTGGTCGACAATCAGAGCCCAGCCATGGCCCTGGCCGATCCTCACCGTTTTTTCAAGATCATCCAGATGCGCAGCCACCTGTTCACCGGGCTGATGGACTCCACCATGAATCAGGGCGAGGCCTGGAATTTCGCCCGCATCGGCATGATGATCGAACGTGCGGACAAAACTTCGCGAATTCTGGACGTCAAGTACTTCATGCTGCTGCCCCGGGCCGATCTGGTCAACTCGTCCATCGACAACATCCAATGGACAGCGGTGCTCAAATCCGCCAGTGCCTTTGAGATGTTCCGCAAGCGGCATCATTTGATCACGCCGCGCAACGTGGCCGATTTTTTGATTTTCGACCGCCATTTTCCGCGTTCCATCCGTCACTGCGTCAGCAAATCCAAGATCTGCCTGCAGCGGATCAACGGCGGCGGCGATGGAGCGTCGCGCAATGCCGCCGAAAAGCAGGTCGGGCGCCTCGAAGCCGATCTGGCCTACGGCGACATCGACGAGGTGATCGCCAGGGGCATGCACGAATACCTGGACAACCTTCAGATTCGGCTCAACCGGATTGACGCGGCCATCGGCACCACGTATTTTAACATCAAACCGGTTGTTGAGGCGGTGAGTGCCGAGCAGTAATACTGACGGACTCGTAAAAAGCTTTTTCAGACCATCTGTGGCCACACACCCGAAAGGAAGTGGTGGAGTTGTGGGAGCGGCTTCCAGCCGCGATTTAGTCGGTAATCATCGCGGCGGGGACGCCGCTCCCACGAAAAACTGTGCCTGAACAGATATCACTTCCTTAGAAGGCCGATATCAACGAACCGCTTCATCCATGTTGAAAGGAACCGTCCTTGGGAATTCATGTCGCCCTGAATCACAAAACCCTTTATCGCTATGACCGGCGCGTCACCCTCTCCCCCCAGACCATGCGCCTCCGGCCAGCGCCCCATTGCCGCACGCCGATCCTGAGCTATTCGGTAACGGTCACGCCTCCGAACCATTTTCTCAACTGGCAATTGGATCCCTTCAGCAACTATCTGGGCCGGCTGGTCTTCCCGGAAAAAACGGACGTCTTTCAGGTCGAGGTGGACCTGGTGGCCGACATGATCATCATCAACCCCTTCGACTTTTTCCTGGAACCGGCGGCCGATTCCTTTCCCTTTGCCTACGAACGGCGGCTGAAAACGGATCTGGCGCCTTACCTGGAATGCGAACCGGCCGGCGAAAAACTGGCCGATTATCTGGCGGGCATCGAAAGAAAACCCAAACAGACCATCGATTTCCTGGTGGATCTGAACCAGCGCTTGAGCCGGGAAATCAGCTATCTCATCCGCATGGAACCCAATGTGCAAAGCTGCGAGCAGACCCTGACCCTGGGCAGCGGCTCATGCCGGGATTCGGCCTGGCTGCTGGTCAACATCCTGCGCCACCTGGGCTTGGCGGCCCGCTTCGTTTCCGGCTATCTGATCCAACTGGCGGCGGACGTCAAATCCCTGGACGGCCCGTCCGGACCGGAGGCCGATTTTACCGATCTCCATGCTTGGACCGAGGTCTACATCCCCGGCGCCGGCTGGGTGGGGATGGATCCCACCTCGGGCCTGTTCGCCGGCGAAGGGCACATTCCCCTGGCCTGTTCCCCGGAGCCGCAAAGTGCGGCCCCCATCACCGGCGCCCTGGAAAAATGCGAAGTCGATTTCAGCCACACCATGAGCGTGCGGCGGATTCGCGAAGAACCCCGCTCCACGCGACCTTACCCCGAGCCGGTCTGGGAGGCGATCCTCGATCTGGGCGACCGGGTGGACCGGCAGCTGGAAGAAGCGGATGTGCGGCTGACCATGGGCGGCGAGCCCACCTTCGTTTCCATCGACGACATGGACGGCGACCAATGGAACACCGAAGCCCTGGGCGAGGAGAAGCAACGCCTTAGCGAGCAGTTGATCAAGCGTTTGCGGCTGCAGTGGGCGCCGGGCGGACTGCTGCATTACGGCCAGGGGAAATGGTATCCGGGCGAATCGCTGCCCCGCTGGGCACTGGGCTGCTACTGGCGAACGGACGGCAAGCCCATCTGGCAAAACGACTGCTGGATGGCCGATGCGTCGACGGATTATGGCTACGGCGCCCCGGAGGCCAAACGGTTCATCAAGGCCCTGGCCGACCGGTTGGGCGTTGACCGGCGGTATATCCGCGAAAGCTTCGAGGACATTTTATACTACCTGTACAAGGAACAGCGACTGCCGGCCAATGTATCGCCCACCGATCCACGGCTGAATGATCCCGAGCAGCGGGCGCGCATGGTGCAGACCTTCACGAAAGGATTGGGCGCCGTGGTCGGCTACGTCCTGCCCCTGCAGTACGGGTCGTGGAAAAGCGGACCGTGGCCGCTGCGCAGCGATTACATGTATCTGCTGCCCGGCGATTCACCGGCCGGGCTGCGACTTCCTCTGGAATCGCTGCCCTGGGTCGCCAAAAAGGATCTGACCTACGACCACCCCCTGGATCCCATGGCCGATCGCGGACCGCTGCCCGACCCGCACGACGGGCAGCACTTTGTCGAGGGCGCCGCCGCCGAAGCGGTGGGGGAAGACATCCGCACCCAGCCCAAGCCCTTTGACGACCCGGCCCCCGCGGCCGGCGAATCGGCCGCCTGGCTGGTCCGCACGGCCCTGTGCGTGCAGCCCCGCAAGGGATGCCTGTACGTTTTCATGCCGCCGGTCACCGTCCTTGAAGGCTACCTGGAACTGGTGGCCGCCATCGAGGCCACCGCCGCTGCCACCGGGATGCCCGTCATTATTGAGGGCTATACGCCGCCTTACGACCCTCGGCTCAAGAATCTTAAAATTACACCCGATCCCGGCGTGATCGAAGTCAACATCCAACCCATGCACACCTGGCGCGAACTGGTGGATGGCACCACCACCCTTTACGAAACGGCGCGCCAGACGCGGCTGGGCACGGAAAAATTTATGCTTGATGGCCGCCACACCGGCACCGGCGGCGGCAATCACATCGTCCTCGGCGGGGCGACGCCGGAGGACAGCCCGTTTCTGCGGCGGCCGGACCTGCTGCGCAGCCTGGTCACCTTCTGGAACAACCACCCCTCCTTGCGCTTCCTTTTTTCGGGCCTTTTCATCGGTCCCACCAGCCAGCAGCCCCGGATCGACGAGGCCCGTCACGACAGCCTCTACGAGCTGGAAATCGCCTTTGCCGAACTGGACCGGCAGATGGACGTGTACGATTCCTGCCCGCCGTGGCTGGTGGATCGGCTTTTCCGCAATCTGCTGGTGGATGTCACCGGCAACACCCATCGGGCGGAATTTTGCATCGACAAGCTCTTTTCACCGGACAGCAGTGCCGGCCGGCTGGGGCTGCTGGAATTCAGGGCCTTCGAGATGCCGCCGCACGCCCGCATGAGCCTGGCCCAGCAGTTGCTCCTGCGCACCCTTTTGCTATGGTTCTGGAAGACCCCCTATCGTCGGCGCCTGGTTCGCTGGGGAACTCGGCTGCATGATCGTTTCATGCTTCCCGATCCCTTGCGACAGGATTTCAACGACGTCCTGGAATCCCTGCAGCAGGCCGGCTTCCCGATTTCCATGGATTTTTTTCATCCCCATTTCGAGTTCCGTTTCCCCATCTACGGACGCGTCACTTACAAAGGCATGGAGATGGAGCTGCGCCAGGCCCTGGAACCCTGGCATGTTCTCGGCGAGGAACCCGGCGGCGGCGGAACTGTGCGCTACGTGGATTCTTCGGTGGAGCGCCTGCAGGTCAAGGTGACAGGAATGACCGATAGTCAGCACCGGGTCGTCTGCAACGGCCGACGCGTACCCTTGCAGCCCACCGGCGTCGACGGCGTCTTCTTGGCCGGCATCCGCTACCGGGCCTGTCAGCCGCCGGCCTGCCTGCACCCCACCATCGGTGTGGACACGCCCTTGACCATCGACCTGTTCGACACCTGGTCCCAGCGGGCCGTTGCCGGCTGCACCTATCATGTGGGCCATCCGGGAGGGCGCAACTACGAAACCTTTCCGGTCAACGGCTGGGAAGCCGAGGGCCGCCGACATGCCCGCTTCATCCCCGGCGGCCACACGCCGGGAGCCCGGGTTACGGTCCCGGAAGCGGAGACCAATCCTGAGTTTCCCTACACCCTTGATTTACGACGCCGGACGGGGTAAATCGGAGCCGCCTTTTCGTCGGCGATGCAGTGTACATCCCAAGCGAGGTTTTTTCGTCTATGGCCGAACCCATAGCGGCCGGACCGGCCTCCCGGTTCGAATCCATACCTTTTCCCGAAGATAGCTATTCCGAGGCCTTCGGATCGCCGGGGATCGTCCGGGATCATTGGCGCGCCCTGATGGAGGCGTTTTCCAGCATCCCCACCGGTACGCTCGACCAGCGCCAGGAACGGGTACGGCGCATGCGCCATGAGGACGGCGCGACGTTCAACCCCTTCGACGATGCCGGCGGCCGGGGGACCCCATGGGCGCTGGAGATGATCCCCCTGCCCATCACCGCGGACGAGTGGAGCATGTTGGAAGCCGGGCTGACCCAGCGGGCCCTGCTGCTGGAACGAATTCTGGCAGATGTCTATGGCCCCCAGGACCTGATTCGTCAGGGGCACCTGCCCGCCGAACTGGTCTTCGCCAACCCCAATTTCCTGCGATCCTGCCACGGCATCGCACCGGCCGGCAACCGCCCCCTCACTTATTATGCCGTTGACCTTTATCGCGGTGCCGACGGACGCTTCCGGGTCTTTCGTGATTACGCCGACACCCCGGCCGGCATCGGCTACGCGCTGGAAAACCGGATCGTGATCTCCCGGGCCTTTTCCAGCCTGTACCACCAAAACCAGATTCGCCGGCTGGCGTCGTTTTTCCACACCCTGCACCAGAGCCTGATTGACCGGAGCCCCCTGCGGCGGGACGATCCGGGCATCGTTTTGCTTTCCCCCGGACCGGACAGCCGTATCTATTTCGAACACGCCCTGCTCTCCCGCTATCTGGGCTATCCGCTGGTGGAGGCGCAGGATCTCACCGTGCGTAAAGAGGAGGTCTTTCTCAAAAAACTGGCCGGGTTGGAGCCGGTGCAAACCATCCTCCGTCACGTTGCCGATGCGCACATCGATCCTTTTGTCGGCAGCCGATCGGCAGCCGGTGGCGTAGCCGGACTGATCCAGGCCTTCCGTCAGCAGCAAATCGACATTGTCAATCCCATTGGCAGCGGATTTGTGGATACGCCGGCTTTGGCCGCGTTCCTGCCCGACCTGTGCCGGCAGTTGATGGGCACGGAACTGCTTCTTGAAAACCACCCGTCATGGTATTGCGGCACCGAGGCGGGGCGCAGCCATGTGCTGGCCAATCTGTCCCGGTTGATCGTCGAGCCGGCCATGCAGCGGTTTGCGCCAGTTGTCCCAAAGGATGATCCGGCGGCAGGAATCGCCGCGACCCCCCATCTCTACATGGCACGCGAACCGATCCAACCGTCGACGGTTCCGGCATGGATCCCGGGAAAGGCGGCCTCCCGATACACCCTCATGCGCTTTTTCGCCTGCGCCGGCGAAAACGGTTTTACCTTTATGCCCGGCGGCCTGGCCATCACGGCCGGCTACGTCGAAACCCTGGTGGGCAACGAACTGGAACGCCAGCAAAGCAAGGACATCTGGATTTTTTCGGACCGGCCGGTCGTTCCCTTCAGCCTCATGAGCAGCCTGCAGACGGTGTCAACGTTCAAACGCGGCAGCGACCTGCCCAGCCGCGTGGCGGATCACCTGCTGTGGCTGGGGCGCTACCTCGAACGGTCGGAAAATATGATTCGCCTGCTGCGGTCCGTTTTCCGACGTCTGGCCGGTGAAGCCCGAACGGTCGACATTCCCGAACTTCCGTTTCTGCTGAACCTGTTGCGCTCCAAAGATTCCATCCCCAACGTGCCCGAAGGGCAGGAGGACTCGCTCCGCTACCGGGAACTGTCCGTTCAATTGAAAGATGCGCTCTTTCGGCAGGACCGTTCCGGGAGTGTTGCGGCCAACCTCAAACGGGTGCAACAGGCGGCAAAAAGCGTCCGGGATCGCCTCTCTCTGGACTGCTGGCGGGTCATCAACCACCTGGATGGATTTGCCGAGGCACCGGGCATGGATCCATTGGAACTGCTCGACGAAACCCTGTTCACCCTGAGTGCCTTCAGCGGGCTGGCCATGGAAAGCATGACGCGGGGGCTGGGATGGCGGTTCATGGATATGGGGCGGCGTGTGGAGCGCGCCATCAACCAGGTGCACCTTGTCAACATCGCCCTGCCGTTGGTCTGCAACGATTCACGCAGCGCCCTGGAGGCCCTGCTGGAGGTTTCCGACAGCATCATGACCTATCGGGCACGCTACCGCACGGCCTTTCAACTGGCTCCGGTGCTCGACCTTCTGGTGATGGACGAAAGCAATCCGAAATCCCTGGCGTTTCAATGCAGCCAGATCGCCGAGCATGTCGGGGCCCTACCGCGACAGGGCGATCTGCGCTACGCCACCGCCGAGGAGCGGCTGGCGCTGGAAATGCTCACCGCGGTGCGCCTGTTGGATTTGAGCGGCATCGACTGCAAGACGGGCAATGATCGCCATGCCGCGCTGCGTGCGTTCTTCGAAGTCATGGACCATCGATTGACCGATTTCGCCCAGCAGGTCAACGCCCCATTTCTCGACGATGCGCGGTGACTGGACGCCATGAGATACCGTATCGTCCATAATACCACGTACCGGTATTCGGAGCCGGCCTCGCTTTCGCAAAACGAACTGATTTTAAGGCCCCGCGAGACCGCCGCCCAGAAGGTGGGCAGCAGCCGGCTGGAAATCCGGCCGAAACCGGAAATTGTGAACGACCGCAGCGACTATTTCGGCAATCCGGTGCAAGGGTTCATGATTCAGCACCCCCATACCGAACTTTCCATGATTGCCACCAGCCAGGTGGATACCTTTTCACCGACCGTTCCGGCGGCTGAATCGACGCCTGCCTGGGAAAGCGTGGCCCGGCAACTGACCGTTCATGATCTGCCCGAGGAGTTGGAGGCCTATCAATTCGTATTTGCCAGCCCGCTGACCACTACAGGCGCGGCCGTCAAGGAATTCGTGCAGCCGTTTTTCCCACCCCGGCGCCCGATTTTGGAAGGGGCTGTCGATCTCATGGGAAGGATTTTTTCGGAGTTCACCTACGACAAAAATGCCACGACCGTGGAAACCGGTGTGGATCAGGTTCTACGCAACCGCAAAGGCGTCTGTCAGGATTTTGCCCATGTGATGATCAGCGGGCTGCGCAGTCTGGGCCTGGCGGCCCGATATGTGAGCGGATATCTGGAAACCCTGCCGCCGCCCGGCAAACCCAAGCTTGTGGGGGCTGACGCCTCCCATGCCTGGCTCTCCCTGTACGTTCCGCAAACCGGATGGGTGGATCTGGACCCCACCAACAACCAGATCCCCGGCGAAAGGCATATCACCCTGGCCTGGGGACGGGATTACGGCGATGTCACACCGGTAAAAGGGGTGGTCATGGGAGGCGGTGAGCACGCCCTTTCGGTGACGGTGGATGTAAGCGTCCGATAGCTCAAGCGATTAATTAGCACAATCATTCGTCATTCCGGCGGAAGCCGGGCACGAAGTGAAGCTTTAGCGCTATCCAGTGATCTCCTGGATGCCGGATCAAGTCCGGAGAAGGCTTATCAAGTCCGGCATGACATTCAATCAGCAACTGGCTATTTGAACGTCGAACATTGAACATCGAACGTCCAACGTCGAATGTGGGGATCGCTTTGCTCCGTCAATCGTTTAAGAGAATCACCGGTCGTAGGTGCGGTCTGTAAAAAGGGCTTAAACGTATAAAAACGATAGCATGCCTTATTGGAAGTTCGAAATTGGACGTTCGATGTTCGACGTTCATGGATCTGGGATCTATCTCTCTCTTCGGAGGGGGCTTCATCAAACCGCCCGCTAAGTGGAGGACGGTAATTACCCGTTTTTTATAAGCTATTCCATTATGCTCCCGGTCTTTTCCGTACTGTACCCGCCCAGTGCCTCCACCCGCTGCTTGAAGATATCGGTCGTGATGGTTTCCAGCAGCACCTGGATGTTGCCGCTTGTAAAGTGCGCTTCGGGAATGATCAGGTCATACTGCTCGGTGACCACGGGAATGAAATCCAGCCCCAGGGCCTTGGCCGCCGCATAGATGCCCAGCCCGGCGTCCGCCGCGCCGCCGAGCACGGCCACGGCCACGTTCATGTGGGTGAACTCTTCGTTAAAATAGCCGTTGATCTTCTCGGGAGAAAGGCCGATCTGCTCCAGCCGGTAATCCAGCAGAATTCGCGTCCCCGAGCCGCCCTGGCGGTTGATGAAAACGATGTCTTCGCGCCCGAGGGCCTCGATGCCCGTAATGCCCTTGGGGTTGCCCTTGGGAATGATGAGCCCCTGGTCGCGCATGACCAGGTTGACCCGCTTCACGGGCGTGTCGGGAAGGTAGCGCTGGATGTAGGATCGGTTGTATTCACCAGTCTGGGTGTCCAGCAAATGGGCGCCGGCCAGGTGGCAGACGCCGCGTTTGACGGCCATGAGTCCGCCCATGCTGCCTACGTGGCTGGAAGAGAGGGTCAGGGCCGCATCGCCGGCGCGCAACTGGTCGGCCAGCACGTCCAGGGTGTTGTCGTGGCTGCCCACCACGACGATGGTGTTGCGAATGGCCGACAGCGGGCGCAGCAGTTCGGCCTGCACCGGATCGTTGTCCTTGATGCCTTCGGACTGGCTGGGGATGCGGATGATGCCATCGGCCTCGGTGATGCTGGTGATCATACCGGCCCCGCGGGGCAGGGGCGTGGCCACGATGTTCTCGCCCACCTGGCCCAGTTTGACCCGCAGGAATTCTTCCACGCCCAGCTTGGAAGCGATCTTGCGGGTGGGCACCACCGCAACGGTCCGGCGGGATTCGTCGGCGGCGCCCAGCATGCGCCGGATCAGAGGCTGGACGAACTGTTCCAGGGCGATGATGGCCGAAACGGGGTAGCCGGGAATGCCGAAAAAGGGTTTGCCCTGGATGTCTCCGAGCAGCACCGGTTTGCCCGGCATGATGGTCACCCCATGAACCAGCATTTCTCCCAGGTCCTGCAAAACGGGCAGGGCGTAGTCCTCGGAGCCGGCCGATGAGCCGCCGATGGTCATGACCATGTCGAAATCGCCGGCAACGGCATCGTCCACGGTCTGCCGGATCAGCGCCAGGTCGTCCATGACCCGTTCGTGGCGGACGGCATGACCGCCGCAGGCCGCAATCATCTTCTCCAATACGTAGGCGTTGGTTTCCAGAACCTGACCCGGCTTCAGATTCTCCGGGGCGGTGGTGCGCCAGTCCACCAGCTCCGATCCGGTGGGGATGATCAGCACCCGCGGTTTTCTTCTCACCGGAACATCATAGATGCCGCCGGAAATCAACGCTCCCACACAATAGGGGCTGACCACATGGCCCCGGGGATAGAGCAGTTCCGTAGCCACGATGTCCTCGCCCATTTTGCGCACGTGCTGCCAGGGAAAAGCCGGGGCTTCGATGCGAATGCGGTCGTCGCCCACCATCTGGATGTTCTCGATCATGATCACCGCATCGGTGTCCGGCGGCATCACATGCCCGGTGTTGAGAAATCGGGCCTGGCTGCCCACCTGCAATTCCCTGGGACGGGTCTCGCTGGCGCCGAAGGTGTCCTCTGCCTTTACGGCCACCCCATCCATGGCCGCGGCATGGAAATTGGGCGAGGAGACTTTGGCTGTCACCGGTTCGGCCAGGATGCGTCCCACGGAATCGGGCGGCGAGATGGTTTCGGCGGGCATGGTGCCCACGGCCGGGAAATGATCGAAGAGGATTTGACGCGCTTCATCGAGCGGTTTCATGTTTAAATAGACGTTGCGTTTGGTGGCCACTGCGAACACTCCTTGTTTTTTATAACGGCATTACTTTCACGATTGTTCCTTCATACAGCCCTTCCGTATTCATGCCGATGGCGATGAGCCCGTCGGCCTTGACCATGGTGTGGATCAGGCCCGATTTGCCTAGGATCGGTTCGGCCAAAAGGGTGCCGTTCTCCTCGACCAGGCGAACCCGGACGTAGTCCACGCGTCCCTGGGCCGAGGCCAGGTTGCGGCGCAGCACCGCCTGGACGGGGAACCGCCGGACGGCTTGCCTCAGTCCGCAAAGCCGGTCCAGAAAAGGGCGGACCACGACGGAAAAAATCACCATGGCAGATACGGCATGGCCCGGCAATCCCCAGAAGGCCTTGCCGCCCGAGCGGGCCAAGATGGTCGGCTTGCCGGGGCTGATGGAGATGCCGTGGACCAGAATCCCGGTGTCGGGCAATTCGTCGAGTACTTCCACGGTGTAGTCCCGGGCTCCCACCGAACTGCCGCCGGAGATCATGACCATGTCGGTGAACTGCAGGGCGCGGCGGCATTTTTCCTTCAGATCGTCGCGGTCGTCCTTGACGATGCCGAAGACCATCGGTACGCCCCCGGCTTCCAGCACCTGTCCGGAAAGGCTGTGGGTGTTGATGTCCCGGATCTGGCCGTCGCCGGGCACACGATCCACGGGCACGACTTCATCGCCGGTGGAGATGATGCCCACCATGGGGCGCCGGAATACCTCTATTTCCGTTTTTCCGCAGGCGGCCAAAAGACCCGCCTCCTGGGGCCGGATGCGGATTCCTTGGACCAGGGCCGGTTCGTTGCGGCGGATGTCTTCGCCTTTTTCGATTACGTGCTGGCCGGGGGCCACGCTGCGGGAAGCCTCGATGGTGGTGTCGTCCAGCCGGTCGGTGTGTTCCACCATGATTACGCTGTCAGCCCCGTCGGGCAGCATGCCGCCGGTGGCGATTTTGGCCGCTTCGCCGGGATGAACCGTAAAGTCTGGACGCTCGCCCATTTTGATCTGTCCGCACACATTGAGATAGGCGGGGTTGGCTTCGGATGCACCGAAGGTGGAGGCGGCCCTGACGGCGTAGCCGTCCATGGTGGAGCGGTTGAAATCGGGGATATCCACATCGGAGAAGACATCCTCGGCCAGCACGCGTCCCAGGCATTCGGCCAGTGCGACCGTTTCCGTGTCAACCGGAGAAAATGAGGCGGCGTGGGCTAAAACCGCCTCGACGGTTTCGACGTGAAAAAACTCTTTCATGACATTCCTGTTCCGTTTTGCTATCCAAAAGCGATCTTTTTGCGAAGCACTATACCATAACCGATCAAGTGGAAACAGAATCAATACCGGTTTCATGGAATGAAAATCGAGGGGAAGATATCATCGAGGAGGGATGGTGGACAATTACGCCAGACTGGCAAAAGAGAATCTGAAGCGGCTTTATGAAAACCTGCCGAAAAACCTGGAAAACAACCTGCCGGCCGAGAAAAGTGGCTCGGTCTTTACCTTCCCGGCGTTCGGAAGACCGTGTGTGATCACACCCGACGGAATTTCTTTGGATGGCGCCGAACCGCCCGGTGTGATCGGCATTCTGCTTTCCCTGTATGCCCTGCATGCCGTGCCCGATGCGCCCGTGATCGAACCGCTGCGAGCTTTCAAGGAGTTTCCCGATTCGGCGCCTTACGTGGGGGCCTTTGCCTCCCACACAGAACAGATCCTGGTACCGGCGGTCGAACGAATCAAGACCCGCACCGATCTCGTTGTCGAGAAGCTCAACGGCCGGCCGGCACCCGCATCGGTGAGCGGCGATTTCGCCTTTGTGGTGCGGCCGCTGCCCAAGATTTGCCTGTGCTACATTTTTTACGAAGCCGACGAGGATTTTCCGCCCTCGGTCACCTGCCTATATTCGACCAACGCCAACCGATTCATGCCCATGGACGGCCTGGCGGACGTGGGCGAGTACACCTCGAAGACCATCCTGGAACTGGCCGGGGTCTGAGGACAGGTTTTTGTTCTGTCCTTACCGGATTCAGCGGTGTTTCGATGCGTCCCGGCAGCACCGTTACGATAACGGCAGGTGCCGTTACTTAACGTTACCCTGTTTCGACATCCGCCACCCGGATTTGTCCCGCGGCGGTTCGTGTTGCCCGATTATTCCTCGTCACCGGCGCCCATTTCGAGTTCCCGGCAGTCGGGGTTGCTGAAGCAGGGGGCGTTTTCCACCCGCATCACCTGGAACCCCTCCTGAAGGCGTTCGGCAATGAATTTCGTTCCGCAGCCATCGCAGAACACAAACACCGGTTTGTAGTTGCCGGGCAGTTTCAATGACGTTTTGACGCCACAGTAAGGACAACTGGCAGTCTCCTGGGTACTGGTCGGGATCAAAACGGCTGGATTCATGGCTTGCCCTCCATTGGTATGGGGTTTCATCCGTAAACCTCGTTTTTACAGACATCCCATCACGAATTGTGCCAGGATATGGGTTTTGGAAGATTTGTGTTCTGACGTACTATCCTTGGGATGCGGGCGTCTTCAGCAGTTTTTTCCTTTCGCCCGAAGATTTTTGTTTTTAGATATTGAAATGCCGGTTTTCAATAAATTGAAGAAATGATATGGTTTTTTAACTTCATTTTTTTTGTCCGCAATTGATCGATTAACCGCCAATCCTCCGAAGAAGGCGCCATGAGACCTAAAACCGTCTGTTTACTGGCCTGTTTGTCCCTGTCGATGATCGCCTGTGGCGAGAAAGAAACCGCCCAGGTGCCGGCCATACCGCCACCCGCGGTGACCGTTATTGAAACCAAGGCACAGGATATACCCATTTATACAGAGTTTGTGGGTGAGACCCACGGCCTGAAAGATATTGCCATCCGGGCCCGCGTGGAAGGCTTCCTCGAAGGCATCCATTTTCAGGAGGGCGGACCGGTGAAGGAAGGCGATCTTCTTTACACCCTGGAAAGCCAGCCCTTCAAGGAAAAGGTCGCCGCCCAGAGAAGCGCCGTGGCCGAACAGAAGACCTTTCTGGCCAAGGCCAAAGGGGACCTGGACCGTATCCGGCCCCTGGCCGAGATCAATGCGGTCAGTCAGAGCGACCTGGACGAAGCCGTGGCCGCCTACGAGGCGAGAATCTCCTCGGTGGAGGCAGCCAAGGCCAACCTGCGGGCCGCCCAGATCCAATTGGGGTACACCCGGATCCAGTCGCCCATCGACGGCATTATCGGCAAGACCCAGGCCAAGGTCGGTGATTTCGTGGGCCGTGATCCCAACCCGGTGATCCTGAACACGGTCTCTCAGGTGGAGACGATCCTGGTAACCTTTTTCATCACCGAAAACCAGTACCTGGAGGTTGCCCGTTATCTCAGTGAGTCGGGCAAGAAAAGCGTCGGGGAAGAAAAACTCAGCCTGGAACTGCTTCTGGTCGACGGATCGGTATACAAGCATTCCGGCAAGATCGATTTCGTCAACCGCGAAGTGGACACCACCACCGGCGCCATGCTCGTCCAGGCCAGCTTCCCCAATCCCGAGGGGTTGCTGCGACCCGGCCAGTTCACCAAAGTGCGGGTTAAAGGCCGGGTGGTCAAGGACGGCATCCTGATTCCCCAGCGCTGCGTCATGGAAGTTCAGGGACTGTTCAACGTGTATGTCGTCGATGGCGACGACACGGCCCATAACCGGGAAATTTCCGTGGGACCCAAAATCGGTTCCGACTGGCTGATTCCCGAGGGCCTCAAGCCGGGCGAGCGTGTCATCTACGAGGGCCTGCAAAAGGTCAAGGACGGCGCCAAGGTCAAGCCGACGGTCGCCGCCCCAACAAATTCAAACGGCTCAAACGACCAAGGGGAAAAGTGATCCGCCATGGGTGATTTTTTTGTCAGACGGCCCATCGTGGCCATGGTGATCGCCATCTTCATGGTCATTGTCGGCACGGTGTTCATGAGCGGCCTGCCCATGGAGCAATATCCGGACATCACCCCGCCCATCGTCGAAGTGCGGGCCAATTACACCGGGGCCGATGCCGTCAGCGTGGAACAGTCGGTGGCTTCGCCGCTGGAGCAGCAGATCAACGGTGTGGACAACATGATCTACATGAAGTCCACCAACGCCAACGACGGCACCATGACCATTCAGGTCTCCTTCGACGTGGGAACCGATCCGGACATGAACACGGTGTTCACCCAGAACCGGGTTTCCGCGGCCACGGCCAAGCTGCCCGAGGAGGTCAAACGGCTGGGCGTGACCACCGAAAAATCCCTGCCCAACATCCTTATGCTGATCTCTCTCACCGCCGCCGACCCCCGTTTCGACCAGAATTTCCTGGGTAACTACGCCCTGATCAACGTCAAGGATATCCTGGCACGCATCAAGGGCATCGGTCGGGTCAACGTGATCGGGGCCAGCGACTATTCCATGCGCATCTGGGTAAAACCCGATCGCCTGGCCCACATGGGCATCGGTATTCCCGAGATCGTGGATGCCATTCGGGCCCAGAGCGTGGTGGTGCCCGGCGGCAAGTTCGGCGCCGAACCGGCTCCGCCGGGCAACGAGTTCACCTACACCGTGCGCCTGCCCGAACGTCTGCAAAACGAAGCGGAGTTCGGCCAGATCGTCGTTCGCACCACGGCGGACGGCTCCCAGGTGAAGATCAAGGACATCGCCCGGGTAGAACTGGGGGTGGAAACCTACAACGCCTTTACCCGCATGGACGACAAGCCCTGTGCCATGATCGCCGTGTACCAGGCACCGGGCTCCAATGCCGTGGAACTGGCCCAGACCGCGCGCCGGACCATGGAGGAACTGGCCCGTTCTTTTCCCAAAAGCATGCGTTACGACGTGAGCCTGGACACCACCCAGGCCATTACGGCCGGTATCCATGAGATCATCGTGACCCTTTTCGTGGCCCTTGCCCTGGTGATTCTGGTGGTTTACATTTTCATCCAGGACTGGCGGGCGGCCCTGATCCCCACCATCGCCATCCCGGTTTCCCTGATCGGCGCCTTCATCGTCTTTCCCCTGATCGGATTCACCATCAACGTGCTGTCGCTGTTGGGGCTGGTGCTGGCCATCGGCATCGTGGTCGATGACGCCATTGTGGTGGTGGAGGCCGTGCAGGTAAATATCGAAAAGGGTATGTCGCCCAAGGAGGCCACCCGGGCGGCCATGAAAGAAGTCACCGCGCCGGTCATCGCCACCACCCTGGTGATGGTTGCGGTGTTCATCCCCGTGGCCGTGATGGGCGGCATCACCGGAAGATTGTACCAGCAGTTCGCCATCACCGTGGCCGTATCCGTGGTCTTTTCCTCCATCAACGCCCTGACCCTGAGCCCAGCCTTGTGCGGCATCCTGCTGCGCAAGCAAAAGCCCATGCGCGGGCCCCTGGGGATATTTTTCAAGGCCTTCAACGCCGTTTTCGACAAGTCCACCAACGGGTATATCCACCTGACGAGCTTCATGACCCGGCGGATCGCCATGGGCCTGGTTATCATGCTGGTGTTGACCGGGGGCCTGCTCGTTTTGGCCAGGGTGGTGCCGGGTGGGTTCATGCCCTCCGAAGACATGGGCTACCTGATGGTCAACGTCCAGCTTCCCGACGCCGCCTCCCTGCAGCGCTCCGATGCGGTGGTGAGAAAGGTCGAGAAGATTGTGGGCAAGCACCCCGAGATTCAGCACGTTACCTCGGCCACGGGATTCAGCCTGATATCGGGCAGCATGTCCTCCAACGCCGGCTTCGTTTTCGTTTCCCTCAAGGATTGGGGGCTGCGCGAGAAAACCGCCAATGAAGTGGTAAACGTGTTGAACCGCGAGTTTTTCATGGGCATCAACGAAGCCCAGGTGTTTGCCTTCGGCCCGCCGGCCATTCCGGGGTTGGGCAACGGCTCCGGTTTTACGATGATGATCCAGGACCGGGGCGGCAATACCCCCGCATATCTGGCCGAGAAAACAGCCGCTTTTATCCAGGCGGCCCAGGCCCGACCGGAGATCGGCTCGGTCTTCACCACCTTCAGGGCCACCGTGCCACAGCGTTACATGGACATCAACCGGGACAAGGCCCTCAAAGCGGGAGTGAGCCTGAACGACATTTACACCACCGTGGGCGCGTTTCTGGGCGGCTCCTACGTCAACGACTTCAACCGCTTCGGGCGGCTTTACAAAGCCTACATCCAGGCCGAGCCCGAGTATCGCCTCAACGAGGAACAGATTAACCAGTTTTTTGTCAAAAACAGGGACGGGCAAGCCGTCCCCTTGAGCAGTTTCGTGACCATCAAATCTCTGGCCGGGCCGGATTTCTCCAACCGTTTCAATCTCTACCGGGCGATCGAACTGACCGGCGCACCGGCCGCGGGGTTTACCTCGGCCCAGGCCCTGACCGCCCTCGAAGCGGTGGCGGCTCAGTCCCTGCCCAGCGACATGGGCTATGCCTGGAGCAACATGTCCTTTCAGGAAAAGCAGGCTTCGGGCACCGCGGGCATGGTTTTCGCGTTCTCGCTGCTGTTCGTGTTCCTGATTTTAGCGGCCCAGTACGAAAGCTGGTCCTTGCCCTTCAGTATTCTGCTGGGAACTCCTTTTGCCGTGTTTGGCGCCTTGCTGGCGCTTTACCTGGCGCGCCTTTTCAGTCCCAGCTTCGAATTGAACGTGTTTGCCCAGATCGCCCTGGTGATGCTCATCGCCATGGCGGCCAAAAACGCAATCCTCATCGTGGAATTCGCCAATATTGAATTCAATAAGGGCCTGTCGCTCTTCGATGCCGCCATCAAGGCCGCCAAACTGCGTTTCCGGCCCATCCTGATGACCGCCTTTTCCTTCATCCTGGGCGTGTTTCCTCTGGTGGTGGCCACCGGGGCCGGGGCCGAGGCCCGAGTGGTGATCGGCATGGCGCTTTTAGGGGGCATGGCGCTGGCAACCCTCCTGGGCGTCTTTTTCTACCCGATGCTGTTTGTCTTTATTGGAAAAATCGCCCGCTACGAGAAAAAGCGGGGCCTTCAACCGGAAAAGGCGGAAGGGGCATGATGAACCGTTGCACGATGAATTGTAAAAGGGCTTTCGGGCTGGCACTGGTCTGTGTCTGGTTGGCGGGCTGTGCCGTGGGGCCGGACTTCAAGGACCCGGAGATGGGCACGCCCGAGGCGTTTCGCACCCAGGTCATGCCGGCCACGAGCGCCGACGATTTGAAATGGTGGGAGTTGTTCGACGATCCCATGCTGACCACCCTGATCGAAACGGCCCTTGAAAACAACCGCGATATCAAGATCGCCGTCAGCCGCATCGAACAGGCCCGGGCCACGGTGGGATTCACCCGGGCCGACCAGTATCCGACCCTGAATGGCCGGGCCGGGGCCAGTACGGGGAACTACAACTCCGGATCCCGCTCCACCACGGGCACCAATTCCACCTTTTGCCTGGATGCGCCCCTGACATGGGAAATCGATTTTTGGGGCCGGTACCGGCGCGCCACGGATGCGGCCCGGGCCGAGCTGACGGCCTCCGACTATGGCCTCAAAACCATCCAGTTGTCGCTGATTGCCGATGTGGCGGTCAGTTACTATCAGCTTCTGGATTACCACCAGCGCCTGAAGGTGTCGCAATCGACCCTGGATACCCGCGTGAAGAGCCTGGAGATTATCCAGCAGCGCTTCGATAAAGGCATCATTGCCGAAATCGATCTCAACCAGGCCCAACTCCAGAAGGAGGTGGCCCAGGCGGCAATTCCCCTGTACCGGCGCGCCATCGTCCAGACCGAGAACCGACTGGCCGTTTTGCTGGGCCGGTTGCCGGAATCCATCCAGACGGGCCGGAAACTGTCCGACCAACCGATTCCGCCAGACATTCCAGTGGGCCTGCCGTCGGATCTTCTGGAGCGCCGTCCCGATATCGTCCAGGCCAAATACCTGCTCAAGGCGCAGACCGAGCAAATCGGCGTGGCCCAGGCCCTGCGGCTGCCCAGCATCTCTTTGACCGGCACCCTGGGGGTGGCCAGCACCGAGGTCGGGTCCATCACCAGCGAGGGCGGAGTGTGGTCCGTTGGCGGCCAGGTATTGGCGCCGATCATCGATTTCGGCAAAAACAAACGGCGGGTGGAGATCGAGGAAGAGAAGACCCGCCAGGCCCTTTACCAGTACGAGGCCACGGTTTTGAGCGCCTTCCGCGAGGTCGAGGATGCCCTGGTGGCCATTGAAACCCTGCGGGACGAACTGGCCGCCACCGACCGGCAGCAAAAAGCCGCCAAGAACGCCAACATGCTCGCGGGCCAGCGCTACGACAAAGGCGTCACCAGCTACCTGGAAGTGCTGGACACCGAAAGGACCCTGTTTGATGTCGAGTTGCAGCTTTCCGATTTGCAGGAGCAGTACCTTTCCGCCTTCGTCAGCCTATACAAAGCCCTTGGCGGGGGCTGGTTGAGCCGGGAACGGGAATCGCGGGAAAAGAACACCCCCCCACAGCGGCCCATGCATTATACCACCCAATTGGATCTGGACTAAGTTCACCTGCCCATCAATACGGTACCCCTGGACCGGCGATTTTACGGGCTTGCTTATGTCAGCATTGACATAAAAACATCGAGTACGGTAAGGTAACTTTACAGTCATTTTTTTATTCAACGCACATTTACTTTTCGATAGCCACCAACGGACGGGTGCTTCCCAAAATCGGCAGAACAAATTACCCCCGGAGTGCTGCAATCCATGCAGATGAGGCGGAACCACTGATGAAATCCATTCCTGTTACCGACGCTGTGGGCATGGTGCTGGGGCATGACGTAACCCGCATCGTTCCGGGCAAAGAGAAAGGCCCGGCTTTTAAAAAGGGCCACATTATCCGCGAAGAAGAGATCCCCCTTTTCCTGGACATCGGCAAAGAGCATATTTTCGTTCTCGATTTGGGCCCTGGAACGGTTCACGAAGACGAAGCCGCCGGCCGTATTGCCGGGGCCGCCGCCGGCCCGGGCATCCGGCTGACCGATCCTTCGGAGGGCCGGGTCAATTTCATCGCCGAAACGCCGGGCCTGCTCAAGGTCGATGTACAGGCGCTTACCCGCATCAACACCATCGGCCAGATCGTGTTCGCCACGCTGCACCGATTCCAGCCGATATCCGCCGGCCAGGCGGTGGCCGGCACCCGCATCGTTCCCCTGGTGATCGACGAGAGAGAAATTCTCCAGGCAGAGCAAATCTGCGACGAGGTTTTTCCCCTAATCGAAGTCAAGCCGTTCAAAACCCGCCGCGTCGGTGTGGTGACCACCGGCAGCGAGGTATACCACGGCCGCATCAAGGATGGATTCGGTCCTGTAATCGAGGAAAAGTTTAAATCGCTGGGATGCAGTATCACCCGCCAGATCCTGGTGTCCGATGACCGGGCCATGACGGTGGACGCCATCCGGACATTGATCGACGAGGGGGCCGAGATGGTCATGGTCACCGGGGGGATGTCCGTCGATCCCGACGACCAGACACCGGCCAGCATCCGGGAGGCCGGCGGCGACGTGACCGCCTATGGGGCGCCCGTTTTTCCGGGTGCCATGTTCATGCTGGCGACCATCGGGGACGTTCCGGTGGCGGGGCTGCCCGGATGCGTCATGTATTACCGGACCAGCATTTTCGACCTGGTGATTCCGCGCCTGCTGGCCGGCGAGACGGTGACCGCCGAAGATATTGCCGCCCTGGGGCACGGCGGCTTCTGTGCCGGGTGCAAGACCTGCCGGTATCCCCTTTGTGGATTCGGTAAAGTGTAGGGCCGGGCCGCATCGATCCAAAGCCGGTAAAAGGCTTTTTATATAAGATTTTTTTGGGGGGTCCCCATACGGGGATCGGGGTTCGAAATACCTGAGGCGATGTTTTCCCGTTTCGACGGGCAAGGGGCGAAACCAACCGTACCATTTTAGGAGGGATTATGATTAAACGAACAGTGAACCTGAATGGGGTTAATCGGACAATCGTTGCTGCGGCCGATGACAGCCTGGCCAGCGTATTGCGGGAGCAGCTCGGCATGACCGGCACCAAGGTCGGCTGCGGTCAGGGGCAGTGCGCCGCCTGTAATGTCATCATGGACGGCAAATTGGTGCGCTCCTGCGTCACCAAAATGTCCCGGGTGGCGGACGGCGCATCGGTAACCACCATCGAAGGCATCGGCTCGCCGGCCGGCCTGCATCCCTTGCAGCTGGCCTGGATTGCCCACGGCTGCGCCCAGTGCGGATTCTGCAGCCCTGGATTTATCGTTTCGGCCAAGGCCCTGCTGGACGAAAACCCTTCCCCGACCCGGGATCAGGTTCGCGACTGGTTCCAGAAGCACCGCAACGCCTGCCGCTGTACCGGTTACAAGCCTCTGGTGGACGCGGTCATGGACGCGGCCAAGGTGCTGCGCGGGGAAATGAAGGCCGACGACCTCAATTTCAAGATCCCGGATGACGGCCGCATCTGGGGCACCAAGTATCCCCGGCCCACGGCTGTCGCCAAGGTGACCGGCACATTGGACTACGGGGCGGACCTGGGATTGAAGCTGCCCGAGGATCGGCTGAATCTGGCCCTGGTCCAGGCCACGGTTTCCCATGCCAACATCAAAGCGATCGATACCGCCGAGGCCGAAAAGATGCCCGGCGTTTTCAAGGTGGTGACCCATAAGGATGTGCCCGGCAAGAACCGCATCAGCGGACTGATCACCTTCCCCTCCAACAAGGGCGACGGTTGGGATCGGCCCATCTTGTGCGACACCAAGGTTTTCCAATACGGCGATGCCATTGCCATCGTCTGCGCCGATACGGAAGCCAATGCCAAGGCCGCGGCGGCCAAGGTCAATGTGGACCTGGAACCGCTGCCCGAATACATGAGCGCACCGGCAGCCATGGCCGATGACGCCATCGAAATTCATCCGGGAACGCCCAACGTCTACTATGTCCAGAAAATCGCAAAAGGCGAGGAGACCGGCCCGATCTTCGATGGGGCGGACGTGGTGGTGGAAGACGATTTTTACGTCGGCCGCCAGCCCCACATGCCCATCGAGCCGGACGTGGGTTTTGCCTACAAGGACGATGACGGCAAACTGGTGATCCACTCCAAATCCATCGGCCTGCACCTGCACGCGGCCATGATCGCCCCCGGCCTGGGGGTGGAGTTGGAAAATTTGATCATGGTCCAGAACCCGGCCGGCGGCACCTTCGGCTACAAGTTCAGCCCCACCATGGAGGCCCTGGTGGGCGCGGCGACCATGGCCACCGGACGGCCCTGTTTTCTCAAATACGATTACCAGCAGCAGATGGCATACACCGGCAAACGCTCGCCCTTTTTCATGAACATGCGTTTTGCCGCCGACAAGGACGGCAAACTGCTGGCCATGGAAACCGACTACAGCGTGGATCACGGCCCCTATTCGGAATTCGGCGACCTGTTGACCCTGCGCGGGACCCAGTTCATGGGCGCGGGCTACGACATTCCCAACATCCGCGGCGAAGGGCGCACCGTGTGCACCAATCACGCCTGGGGCTCGGCGTTCCGGGCCTACGGCTCCCCCCAGAGCGAATTCTCCTCGGAAGTGCTGATGGACGAACTGGCCGAAAAACTCGGCATGGATCCCCTGGAACTGCGTTACAAGAATGTCTATCGGCCGGGATCGACCACTCCCACGGGCCAGGATCCGGAAGTCTACAGCCTGCCGGAGATGATCGATATCCTGCGCCCCAAATACAAGGCGGCCCTGGACAAGGCCAAGGCCGAATCCACCGCGGAAGTCAAAAAGGGCGTTGGCATTTCCATCGGCGTCTACGGCTGCGGACTGGACGGTCCGGACAGCTCAGAGGCCTGGGTGGAACTCAACGCCGACGATACGGTAACGGTCTATTCCTGCTGGGAGGACCACGGTCAGGGCGCCGATGCCGGTGCGCTGGGCTCGGCCTTCGAGGCGCTGCGGGTGACCGGACTCACTCCGGACCGGGTGAAACTGGTGATGAACGACACCAGCAAGGCCCCCAATTCGGGACCGGCCGGGGGCAGCCGCAGCCAGGTCATGACCGGCCAGGCCATTAAAAATGCCTCCGAGGCGCTGGTCGCGGCCATGAAAAAGCCGGACGGCACCTACCGCAATTATGCCGAGATGCAGTCCGACAACATCCCGGTGCACTACACCGGCCAGTGGACAGCCCCGGCCACCAACTGCGACGAGAACAGCCAGGGCTCTCCGTTCTCCGTTTACATGTACGGGATATTCATGGCCCAGGTGGCCGTGGAAACCGCCACCGGCAAAACCACGGTGGAAAAGATGACCCTGGTGTCCGATATCGGGTCGATCAACAACCGGCTGGTGGTCGACGGTCAGATGTACGGCGGTATGGCCCAGGGTATCGGCCTGGCGCTGACCGAAGACTACGAGGATATCAAGAAGCATTCCACCATGGTCGGCGCGGGCTTTCCCTACATCAAGCAGATTCCCGACGACATGGAGTTGATCTACGTCGAGACACCGCGCAAGGCTGGCCCCTTCGGCGCCGGCGGCGTGGGTGAAATGCCCTTGACCAGCCCCCATGCGGCGGTCATCAACGGCATAACCAATGCCTGCGGCGTGCGCATCACCCGGCTGCCGGCCCTGCCCGAAAAGGTGCTGGCCGGCCTGAAGGCCTGATCGCATTATTGTTGTACTGTTGAATAACTTACGGGTGACGCCTTCCGGTTTTCCATGTTCAGAAGGCGTCACCTTTTCTATTCTATACCGACCCATTTCATAAAGGCGGCGGATTACGACCATGGACCAGCAAAGCCTGCGTGAGCTGGAAAAGCGATGCATTCAGGAAGAGCCGCCCGAGTGCACGGCGGCCTGTCCGATTCACGTGGATGCCAGGGCCTTCGTGGGCCACGTGCAAAGCGGTGCCTGGGAGCGGGCCTGGAAAGTGTTGCGGGCCATCATGCCTTTCCCCGGGATTCTGGGACGAATTTGTGACGGACCCTTTCTTGCGCGATGCAAACGCGGTCAGGCCGGGGACCCCATCCAGATCCACTGCCTGGAAGCGGCCTGCGTCGCCCATCCCGCGCCTCGCCATCGGGTGATGCCCCTGCCTTCAAAGGGCCTTTCGGTGGCCGTGGCCGGTAGCGGGTTGAGCAGCCTTACCGTGGCCTGGGATTTATCCCGGAAAGGCTATGCCGTAACCCTTTTCGAGCCGACAGATCGTATCGGCCAGACATTGATCTCGCTGGCGCCCTCGACGCTCACCCGGGAGATCATCGAGGGGGAAACCGCCATTTTTGAATCGCTGAAGGTGGTTGTTAAAACCAATGCCCGGATCGATTCAAAGGATTTCATCGACGACTGCCTTAACCATTTCGATGCCCTTTATCTCGGACTGGATGCCGTTGACAGTGACGCCTGGACTCTTGATCGGGACGCCGGAGGTGCGATTGCCGTAACACCGAAACTGCAGGCCACCGGAACGGAGCGGGTGTTTGCCGGCGGCACCCAGGGCGACGCATCGGTTTCTCCGGTTTGGCGGTGCGCCCAGGGGCGCTGGGCCGCCACCTCCATGGACCGGATGCTGCAAAAGGTTTCCATGACGGCCGGCCGGGAAAAAGAGGGGCCCCACGCCACGCAGCTGTTCACTTCCATGGACAACGTGGAACCGGCGGCTATGGTTGTGCCGAAGGTCGGCGACCGGTACAGTGATGAAGAGGCGCAGCAGGAGGCGGCGCGATGCCTGACCTGCGAGTGCCTGGAGTGCGTCAAGGTCTGCCGGTACCTGGAATCCTTCGGGGGGTATCCCAAAACCTATGTCCGTGAGATTTATAACAATGCCGCCATCGTCATGGGCGAGCGCAAGGCCAACCGGTTGATCAATTCGTGCAGTTTGTGCGGTCTGTGCGAAGCGGTGTGCCCCAACGATTTTGCCGTGCAGGAGCTTTGCCTGGAAGCCCGCCGGGACATGGTTGCCCGCGGCAAGATGCCGCCCTCGGCCCATGATTTCGCCCTCCAGGACATGGCTTTTGCCAACAGCGACCGCTTCGCTTTAGCCCGTCACGCTCCAGGCACCACGGCCAGCAGCCATCTGTTTTTCCCGGGCTGCCAGCTTTGCGCGTCTTCGCCCCGGCAGGTGACCCAGGTCTACAATTATCTAAGGGAGAAAATGACCGGCGGTGTGGCCCTGATGTTGGGCTGCTGCGGGGCTCCGGCCCATTGGGCAGGGCAGGAGACGCTTTTTTCCGAAGAGCTGGCCAGATGGGAGGCGCAATGGATCGGGTTGGGCCGCCCCAAGCCCATCATGGCCTGCTCCACCTGCCTGCGTGTTTTTACGGAGCACCTGCCGGAAGCCGGGGCCGTCTCTTTTTGGGAAGTGCTGGAGACAACCGGCATTCCCGACCGCGATGTGGGTTTGCCAAACGGTCCGCTGGCCGTCCACGATCCCTGCACGACCCGCGACGTACCGGCGGTGCAGGCATCCGTACGCAGGTTGCTGCATTGCACCGGCGTTTCCATTGAGGAACTGACCCTGGGTCGCGAAAAAACCGAGTGCTGCGGCTTCGGCGGACTGATGCAGGCGGCCAATCCGGAACTGTCCCGCGAAGTGGCCGACCGGCGCGGCAAGCTCAGCGGCAGCGATTTTGTGGCCTATTGCGCCATGTGCCGGGATAACCTGGCGGCCGTGGGCAAACGGACACTGCATCTGCTGGACCTGCTTTTCCCGGATCCCAAGGTTGCCGATCCGGCCGGCCGGCCGCGCCCGGGATGGTCCTTACGACGGGAAAACCGCCTGCGGCTCAGAGCGGAATTGTGCCGGTCGTTATGGGACGAAAAATCCGTCGATGACCGGGACGACCATGAGACTATCGAACTGCTCATGGACACCGACGTCGAAGCGCTGCTGGACAGCCGCCGGATACTGGAAGACGATATCCGCCGGGTGATCGCCCATGCACAATCCGACGGTTCACGGTTTCGCCATAAGGAGAGCGGCCATTTCCTGGCGCTTTTTCGGCCCTACCACGCCACCTTCTGGGTGGAGTACACTCCAGAGGGTGGCGGCTTCCGGGTGCACAACGCCTACGCCCATCGCATGGAGGTGCTGGGACCATGAAAACCGATAACGTACAGCCCGAAGACCTGAACTGGCGCTGTGAGCGCTGCGATTGCGATCTGGTGGTGGGGCCGGTGGCGGCCACGTACATGAACAACCGTTTCACCACGGATCTGCCTTATTGCCCGATGTGTAAAACTGTGCTGATTGTTGAACGGGTGGCGATGGGGAAGATGGCGGAGGTAGAGCAGATCCTCGAAGATAAGTAGAATGCGACCTTACGAATCCGAAACGGTGCGGGCCGTTACCGGGGAGACGATCCGGCCGGGCGGTTTGGCGCTTACGCGCCGGGCGGCGGAATTCTGTGGTTTAGGGCCGGGCGACCGGGTATTGGATGTGGGCTGCGGAACCGGTGCCACGGCGGACTGTCTGTATTCCGAATTCGGTGCTACCGTAATCGGAATGGATTTTTCCCCAGTCTTGCTGTCCGACGCCCGCCGTCAACACCCTGGATTGACGACGATCCGGGCTAACGCCATGGACCTGCCGTTTCAGGCCGGAGCGTTTGACGCGGTATTTGCCGAGTGTGTCTGCTCCCTGCTGCCCGATACGGTATCCGCATTGGACGGGTTTCATCGTGTGCTTAAACCCGGCGGCCATCTGGTGGTGGCGGATCTGTATTGGCGGGTATGGGATCAGACGGCGATTCAGCACATGGCCTCCCTTGGCGGATGCCTGGCGGGTGCCGTGGACCGGCGTACCCTGGTCCGGCGCATCGAAAACGCCGGCTTCGATATCGATTTGTGGGAAGACCATTCGGAGGCACTCAAACAACTGGCGGCGCAGCTTGTCTGGGCCGGTGTGTCGCTTGTCGACTGGTGGGGTGTCGATTGTGCGTCGGGGGCCTGCAAACATGGCCGTCGTCCGGGGTATTGCCTGATCATTGCCCATACGAAAGAGAAATCGCATGGATGATTACCAGATCCAGATGTTGCGGCTGGCAAGCAGCGGCTACAGTTGCAGTCAGATCCTCATTCGGTTGGCCCTGGACGCCCGGGGCGAGGAAAACCCGGCCCTGGTAAGATCCATGGCCGGACTGGCCTACGGTTGCGGCGGCGGGAAAGCCAGTTGCGGTGCGTTGACGGGTGGTTGCTGCCTGCTGGCCCTTTATGCCGGCAAGGGCGAGGATACGGAAACGGAATCGGATCGACTCCCGCTGATGCTCAATGAAATGTCGGATTGGTTCGAATCCCAGGTGGGTGGCCAGTACGGCGGCACGGCTTGCGAGACCATCACCGGCGAAGATGGCCCGGCCGCGGCCCGCCAGCGCTGTGGTTCGATTGTGGCCGAAACCTTTGCCAAGGCCATGGAAATTCTGACCACCCACGGTTTCGACCCTTATGACGCCGACTGAACAGACTACGCAAAGCCTTTGCCCCATATGTCTTCAGCGGCTCGAAGCCCGGCGCACGATTCGCGGTGATCAGGTCTTTCTGGAAAAAACCTGCCCCCGCCACGGCCGTTTCAGTACGCGCATCTGGGACGGCGAGCCGGCCTTCTCGACCTGGCAGCGTCCCAAGATTCCCACCCACCCGGAACATCCCGGCCATGCCGTGGAAAGGGGCTGTCCCTTTGACTGTGGCCTCTGCCCGGAGCACCGCCAGCGTTCGTGCACGATCCTTCTGGAGGTTACCGACCGCTGCAACCTGGGCTGCCCGGTGTGCTATGCCGATTCGAAAAATGCGGGCGACAACGACCCGAGCCTGGCGACCATCGAGGGCTGGTTCAAGGCAGCGGCCCGCGTGGGGCCGGGCAGCAACATTCAATTGTCCGGCGGCGAACCGACTCTGCGCGACGATCTGCCGCGCATCGTGGCCATGGGCCGCGAGGCCGGTTTCGAATTCATCCAGATCAACACCAATGGGCTGCGGCTGGCCGATGACGAAGGTTTTGTCCGCGACCTTGCCGATGCCGGGCTGGCATCGGTTTTCCTGCAGTTTGACGGCACCCATGATGCCGTTTACGAAAAGCTTCGCGGTAGGCCACTGTTGGCGACCAAAAAAGCGGCCATCGAACAATGCGGCCGGCACGGCATCGGCGTGGTGTTGGTGCCGACCCTGGTGCCCGGCGTCAACGACAATGATGTCGGCAACCTGCTGCGCATGGCCACCGAAAATGTCCCGGTGGTGCGGGCCCTGCATTTTCAGCCGGTCAGCTATTTCGGCCGCTTTCCCCATGCGCCGGCTGATGTCGACCGTCTGACCCTGCCCCAGCTCATGCGCCTTATCGAAGAGCAGTCCGGCGGCGACTTCAAGGCCACCGATTTCAATCCACCGGGCTGCGAGAACAGCCTGTGCAGCTTCAGCGCTAACTATCTGGTGCTGCCCGGCGGTGGGGTGCGGGCCATCGCCGGCGGCAAATGCTGCAGCCAACCGATCCCGGCCCTGGAGGGCGCCCGGAACGCCATCAATTACGTGGCCCGGCAGTGGCGGGCACCCGGTGCCTGCTGCTCGCCGGCAACGGAAAATGAGTTGGCGGTGGCCGTCGACGGCGCCATGGATCTGGACGCTTTTCTCAGGCAGGCCAGGACCCATCGCCTCTCGGTTTCGGCCATGGCGTTTCAGGATGTGTGGAACCTGGACCTGGAGCGGGTGCGGGACTGCTGCATCCACGTCATGGCCCCAGATACCCGGCTGATTCCGTTCTGCCTCTACAACCTGACCAGCCAGTCCGGCAAGGGCCTTTATCGACCATGACGACGGTTCCAATCACCCCGCTGGAAAATTGGGTCCACAACAAGATCGGCCTGGATCACGGCCTTGCCCTGACCCGGCCGGCCATCGATCGGTACCAGCTCCAGGCCTTCAACCGGACCCTCGACCATGCCCGGCAAAACAGTCCTTTCTACCGGGAGCACCTGGCCGATCTGCCCCAAACGGTTACGGGCCTCGAGCGACTGGCCGAGATTCCCTTCACCAAGGCCGAGGATATCCGCCGCGACTCGCTGGCGTTGGTCTGCGCCTCCCAGGATCGCATTGCCCGGGTCGTCACATTAGAAACATCCGGTACCACCGGCACCCCCAAACGGCTTTTCTTCACCGAGGAAGATCAGGAGTTGACCGTGGATTTCTTTCATCACGGCATGGCGACCCTGGTCGGGCCTGGCGAGCGGGTTCTGATTCTCCTGCCGGGTCAAACCCCGGGAAGTGTCGGCGACCTGCTGGTCCGGGGGCTTTCCCGGTTGCAGGTTGAAGGCATCGTTCACGGGCCGGTCGATGACCCGGCCGCGGCCATCGACCATGCCTTCAAAGAAAAAGTGGACTGCCTGGTGGGCATTCCGGTGCAGGTGCTGGCCATGGCCAGCCATCGGCAAGGACCGGCCCTTGCCGGACAAATCGCGACTGTTTTGCTCAGCACCGATTATGTTCCCGACGCCATCGCAGCGCGCATCGAGCGAATCTGGAAATGCAGGGTGTTCAAGCATTACGGCATGACCGAAATGGGACTGGGAGGCGGTGTCGAATGCTCGGCCTGCGACGGCTACCATTTGCGTGAAGCCGATCTGCTCGTGGAAATCGTCGATCCTGCTACCGGCCTGCCGCTGGCCGACGGAAACACCGGGGAGGTGGTGTTTACCACCCTGACCCGCGATGGTATGCCTTTGATTCGATACCGCACCGGCGATATGGCCGCATTCAGGCTTGATTCCTGCGCCTGTGGAACGGTATTGAAAACGCTGGGTTCGGTGCGGGCGCGCCGCAAGTCCAATCTGCGTGTGGGCCGGGGGCAAACGCTTTCTATCGGCGATCTGGACGAGCGTCTTTTCGCCATGGACGGGGTGATCGATTACCAGGCCCGTTTGAGCGACCATGACGGTGTGGATCGCCTGAACCTTACAATCGCAGCCTGGCAACCGGCATCGGTCAGCACCCTGAAGGCGGCGGCCGGTAAATCGGTTTTGGCCGTGGTGGCGATCCGCAATGCCGTGGACGATGGCCTATTGACGCTTGACATTCAACTGACCGATGGTCCCCTTACGGTTTCCACGGGCACCGGTAAACGTCGAATTGAGGATTGCAGAGAAAGGAATACGCGAAGATGAACGGGATTGTATCCGCGGCCTGCGAATTGCTGGAGAACAAAGAGGCTTTTGTCCTGGCCACCATCGTCAGCCATACCGGCTCCACCCCGCGGACATCGGGCAGCCGCATGATCGTTGCCGCCGACGGCCGCGGCATCGGAACCGTCGGCGGGGGGTTGCTGGAGGCCGGGGTCATGTCCCGGGCCGTGGAACTGATCCGGACCGGGCGGTCGGCTGTTATGCCCTTTGACCTGAATTACGAAACCGTCGACAGCCTGGACATGATCTGCGGCGGACAGGCCGAAGTACTGCTGGACTGCATTCAGCCTTCCAAAGAAGTCATGGCACTGTTCCATCGCTGGCGGCGCCTGCTGACGGAGCGCAAACGCGGATCGCTGTTTTCCATCGTGCGTGTTGTCGATGATGCTGTGGAGCGGGTCGAGCATTGTCTTGCGGCAGAAGACGACGAGTTCATTGGCTCCTGGCCACTGGGAGAGGCGGTCTGGGAACGGGCGCGGCAGGCGGCCGCTTCGGCCGCTTCGGCGTTGACTCTGCCCGTCGATGACGGGTTTGTACTGGTGGAGCCTGTGCAGCAGGTAAATACGGTCTATCTGTTCGGTGCCGGCCATGTAGCGCTGTTCACGGGCGCCATGGCGGCCATGGCGGGATTCCGGGTGTCGGTGGCCGACGACCGGGAGGAATTCGCCAACCGGCAGCGGTTTCCCGATGCCCAGGAGATCCGTGTTCTGGAGAATTTCGAGTGGGCCTTTGACTGTATCGGCGTCGGCGCCCAGGATTATATCGTCATTCTCACCCGCGGCCACCTGCACGACAAAACGGTTTTGGCCCGGGCATTGAAAACCGAGGCCGGCTATATCGGTATGATCGGGAGCCGGAAAAAAAGGGATGCCATTTACGGGGCGCTGTTGAAGGAAGGCACCACCCAGGCGGACATCGACCGGGTGCATTCTCCCATCGGCCTGGCAATCGGCGCCGAGACGCCGGAGGAGATTGCCGTGAGTATTGTGGCCGAGATGATCCAGCACCGGGCCAACAAGCGCAAGGCGGATCGCTGAACGCTCAAAGAATTCGTACGACAGGTATTCAGAAAAAATGCCAATCGCGGTTGATCCCCTGCGATTGGCATTTTATTTTGTCCTTCAGCCTTCAGCCTTCAGCCTTCAGCCTGATTTGGCTTTTTCAGCACGGCGCAACCGTGACGTAGTGCTCCTGCATGGCCATGGCGCCGCCGCCTTTGTCCCATTTCTCCAGACCGCCGCACATCAACTCGTGATCGGCCACGCCTTTGCCGAAGGCCCGGCTTTCCACGGGCAGGCGGTGACCGAAGCCGTGCAGCATGAACACCGCCTCGGGATGGATAAGGTCGGTCAGTTTGGCCTGCATGCGGCCTCCTCTGCCGTTTCCGCTGATTTGGACCATGTCGCCGTCGGACAGGCCCATGGCGCTGCCGGCCCGGGTGTTGATCCAGAGAGTGTTTTCCGGAACCTGCTCGAACAAGAGGGTATTGTTGACCGTATGGCCCTGGGTGTGAACCCCGCAGCGTCCGAAGGTCAGCCGGAACTGCCCCTCCGGCGGATGGGTGCTTTCATAGGGCTTGAGGGATGGGATGCCCTGGGATTCCCACTTTTCGGAGAAAATTTCGATTTTCCCCGACGGGGTCTTGAAGGTGGGCTCCGGCTTGTACAAGGGGCCCTTTCCCAACTGGATAAACCCTTTTTCGTCGAAGTCGGCCAATTCCACGCCGGTGCCTTGCAACTGGTATTTCCAGATATCCTCGATGGCATTGAAGGCCAGGGCCTTGATTCCCAGGCGTTTGGCGATACCACAGAGAATTTCCCAGTCGGCGCGGGTATCATAGCGCGGTTCCACTGCCCGCCGGCGAGTAAAATAAAAAGGGTTCAGGCTGTTTTTACAGGCCAGGATCGATTCCCGTTCCAGGTAGGGCGACAGGGGCAGCACCAGGTCGGAGTGCCATGCCGTATCCGACCAGGTAAAACTGACGGACATGAGAAAATCCAGGTTCGCCAACTTTTGTTTGATGCGCTCCGGATCCGGGAAGCCCATGAGTGGATCATGGCGATAGGCGATGTAGGCCTTGACCGGGTAGGGATCCTCGGTTTCGATGGCATCGAATCCCAGGTGCAGCAGGCCGGGACCGGTGTCCAGGTGGCCATGTTTCCAGCCGGTGCCGTCGGCGCGCTTCTCTTCGACTTTGGGAACCAGGTCGACGAGCTTGTTCAAACCCTTTCGGCCCACGTCTCCGGGTTTGTTGGTCATGGGCAGCCCGCCTTTGGCGCCTACCGACCCCAGAAGGGCGTTGATGATATAAATGGTGCGCGACATATAGAACGAGTCGTTATAGCGGGCGTTCATCCAACCGGGATGCCAGAGCACTGCCGGGGCGTCCTTGGACAGATCCTGGGCGAACCGCACGATTTCCGCCGCCGGAATACCGGTTTCTTCCTCAGCCCATTCAGGCGTATAGGGCTTGACGAAGCGTTCCAGCACGTCGAGATCCTTGAACCATTTGTTGACATAGGAGACATTATAAAGTTTGCGGTTCAACAGGGTATGGATGACCGCCAGGTTGAGAGCGTAATCCGATCCGGGACGGATCATCAGGAACCGGTGGGCCTTGGTGGCAGAGATGTTGGCGCGAATGTCGATGACGGTCAGCTTGCAGCCGTTTTCCATGGCCGTCATGAGATCGTTGACCTCTTTCACGTTGATGGCTTCAAACATGTTGCGGGTTTGGAGCACCACGTGACGGGCATTTTTCAGATCGTAGGAAACGCCTTTGCGGCCGAAGCCAAACAGGGAGAGGGCGGCGTGCTGGACGTTGCGGGCACAAGAGGCGTCGTGGTTGGTCCAGTTGGGAGAGCCCAGCGCACGAACGAAAGCCTGGTGCAGGTCGCGGAAAGGACCACCACGGTCCGAGAAAAGTACGCTTTTCCCACCGTAGGTATCGATGGTTTTCTTAAGCTGGTCGGCGGCATAGTCCAGGGCTTCATCCCAACTGATGGACTTCCAGTTGCCCTGACCGCGTTCGCCGACACGGATCATGGGCTGCTGGATGCGCTCATTGTCGTTGATCAACGCTTTGCCGGCGGCCCCGCGGGCGCAAAGAGCCCCGTTGAGGCCTCCCATATGCGGGTTGCCCTTGATAAAGGTGATTTCGCCGTTTTCGGTCTCGACTTGAATGGGGCATCGGACCGTGCACATGCCGCAAACACTGTAGGTGGTCGTTTTTGCTGCCATAAACTGTCTCCCGTCTTGGTTGTGCTTGTATTTTGATTTATTTAGTGCGGAAATATCGCAGCCGCGTCGTGATGTCAATGCGGATCTAGGAAATACATTTCGTTCAGCGTTTTTCCGGCTGAACTCTTTCATGAGTCCTCACCTTCAAACCCGTCGTTATTGATTGACAAATCCATCGATTTCGAATAGCTACGTTATGTCACCCACGACATAGAGATCGGCGTTGCGACCGCCGATAATCATCAAGCCTGCAAAACCCATAGAAAGGAGCAGTCCATGGAGCAGGGCACGATACGTATCAACGGGTCGGCGTTCCCTTTCGAACCGGGACAGACCATTCTCCAGGTCGCCGAAGCGCATGACATCCATATTCCGACGTTGTGTTATTTGAAGGGCGCCTCTCCCACGGGCCGGTGCCGGATCTGCGTGGTGGAAGTCGAAGGCAGCAGCAACTTGATGACCGCGTGCGATACCCCGGCCGCGGACGGTATGGCCGTTATGACGGAATCGCCCAAGGTGGTCGACTCCAGGAGGGAAACCCTGGAGCTTATGCTGGCTTCGGGCAATCACAACTGTTCGATCGGCTCCGGCCGGGAAAGCGAATGGACCGAGATCCAGATGCAGGCCGCCGCCAGCGATAATTTCGACACGCTTTGTCCGGCCTGGGGCGATTGCCGACTCCAGGACCTGGCTTATCATTATCAGGTCGAGGGCGGCAAATATCCGCGCCGTCAGACCCCATATCCCATGGAAACCGTCAATCCCCTGATCGTACGCGACCACTCCCGCTGCATTCTTTGCGGCCGCTGCGTTCAGGCCTGCAACGAGGTTCAGGTCAACCGGGCCATCAATTTCGGTTATCAGGGGGACGCCACCAAAATCGTGACCGCTGGTGACGTACCGCTCAAGGATTCCGACCAGTGCGTTTTCTGCGGGGAGTGCATCCAGGCCTGCCCCACCGGTGCCTTGACCGAGAAAAAGGCCCGCTTTGACTGGCGGCCCTGGGAGGTAGAGAAAATCCGTACCACCTGCCCATACTGCGGCGTGGGTTGCCAGCAGTGGCTGCATGTGAAGGACGGTAAAATCGTCAAGGTTACCGGTGTGGAAGATGGCTCCCCCAACAAGGGGCGCCTGTGCGTGAAAGGCCGCTTCGGCTATGATTTCATCTACTCGGACGAACGTCTCACGACGCCCCTGATCCGGGAAAAAGACGGGTTCCGCGAGGCATCCTGGGATGAGGCCCTGGATCTGGTGGCCAGCAAGTTCAAGCAAATCATCGAAGAAAGCGGTCCCGATGCCGTGGCCGGCGTGAGCTGTGCCCGGTCCATCAATGAAGACTCCTATCAGATGCAGAAATTGTTCAGGGGGGTGTTCAAGACCAACAACATAGACCATTGCGCCCGTACTTGACATGCCCCGACGGTCGCCGGGCTGGCGGCCACGTTTGGGTCAGGTGCCATGACCAACTCTTTCTCCGAGTTTTCTCGGGCCAAAATGTTCTTTGTGATCGGTTCCAATATGACCGAGGCGCATCCGGTAGCCTCAACCTTTTTGAAGAACGCGGTGCTCAAGGGCGCGAAGCTGATTGTGGCCGATCCCCGGCGGCATCGGTTGGTGGATTTCGCCGATTTGCATTTGCAGCTCAAGGTCGGCAGCGATATCGCCCTGCTCAATGCCCTGATGTATGTTCTGATCGATGAGGATCTTTACGACAAGCCCTTTGTGGAGAACAACACCACCGGTTTCGAGCAGCTCAAGGAAATCGTCATGACCTATCCGCCGGAGAAGGTGGTCGACATCTGCGGCATCGATGCCGAAACCATCCGGAAGACCGCGCGCATGCTGGCTTCCGTAAAACCGGTGATGCTGTGCTACACCCTGGGTATCACCGAGCACACCTGCGGCAGGAACAACGTCATGTCCACCGCCAACCTGCAGATGCTGCTGGGCAACATGGGCGTGGAAATGGGCGGCGTCAACCCGCTGCGCGGCCAGAACAACGTCCAGGGCGCCTGCGACATGGGGGCCCTGCCCAACGTCTATCCCGGCTACCAGGCCGTGACCGACGAGAAGATGTGCGCGAAATTCGAGCAGGCCTGGGAAACCACCGGCATGTCCACCAAGCTGGGGCTGATGATTCCCCAGATGATGGAGGGGTTGGTGGACGGCAAGGTTCGTGCCTTTTACATCTTCGGCGAAAATATGGCCAATACCGAGCCGGATATCCACAAGGTGGAGCACGAATTGGCGTCGGCAGAATTTCTCGTGGTGCAGGATATCTTCCAGAACGAAACCACCCGTTTTGCCCATGTGGTGCTGCCGGCGGCTGCCTGGAGCGAAAACGACGGCACCTTCACCAACAGCGAACGCCGGGTCAGCCGGGTGCGCACGGCCAGCCAGGCGCCGGGTGACGCCCAGCCCAACTGGTGGATTTTCAAACAGATCGCCAAACGTTTCGGCCATGAGTGGACTTCCGACAGTGGCCAGGAAATCTGGGACAACGAAATCTCGGCGCTGGCTCCCAACCTGGGCGGCGTCAAGTACTACCGCATCGAGGAAGACGGACTTCAGTGGCCCTGTCCCACCGAGGAGCATCCCGGCACCACCTTCCTGCACAAGGATGGTAAGTTCACCTTCGGGCTCGGCCGCTTCATGCCGGCCGAATGGACGCCGCCGGCCGAGGTTCCCGATGAGGAATATCCCCTGGTGCTCAGCACCGGGCGGCGGCTCTACCATTATCACACGCGCACCCAAACCGGCCGCTGTGAGGGGCTTAACGATCTTCTGGGTGAGGAAACTGCCGATATTTCCTTTGTCGATGCGGACCGGGTGGGCATCGCCAACGGCGAAAAGATACGGGTCAAATCCCGTCGCGGCGAAGTCAACGTAACGGCCAACGTGACCCCCGAAGTACCTGAAGGAATGGTGTGGATGGCGTTCCATTTCCGGGACGGCAATGCCAACTGGCTGACCAACGCGGCCTTCGATCCCGTCACGCTGACGGCCGAATACAAGGCATGTGCCGTGAGAATCGAAAAAATGTAAGTACGAGGCGGATGGACAATTGGTGCGCCGGAAGGATTGTATACTGAAACCAGCAGCTCAGTGGAATCGGAATCGAGCGGAAAGCGAGGCGACAGTGGCGAGAGAAGAGCAGATCCATGCGGCCGGGGAGATGGAAAGAATATTTAATTGCCAGCGGGATGCCTTCCGGCGCAATCCCATGCCGGGTGCCGACCAGCGTGTCGGCGATCTCAAACGGCTGGAAAAGGCGTTGATCCGCCGCAAAGAAGAAATTGCTGCAGCCATCAATCAGGACTTTGGCTGCCGCTGCAAAGACGAGTCCTATCTGGCCGAAATCCTGCCCAGCCTGGAAGGCATTCGCTATGCCGCCAAGCGCGTCAAGAAATGGATGAAACCATCCCGGCGCTGGCCGGGCCTTCTTTACCTACCGGCCAGCACCCGCGTTATCTATCAACCCTTGGGCGTGGTAGGCATCATCACGCCGTGGAACTATCCGGTCTACCTGGCCATCGGACCCCTCGTGGGTGCGCTGGCAGCGGGAAACCGGGCCATGATCAAAATGAGCGCTTTCACTCCGGCAACGGCCGAGGTGATGCGTAAGATGATGGGAGAACTCTTCGCCGAAGACCAGGTCGCTGTAATCGGCGGCGCACCGGGCCTGGGATCGGCCTTTTCGAAGCTGGAGTGGGATCATCTGGTATTTACCGGATCGACTTCTGTTGGCCGGCATGTCATGCGGGCGGCGGCGGATAATCTTACACCGGTAACGCTGGAGTTGGGCGGCAAATCGCCGACGATCATCGCCCCTGGTATGGATATGGCCGAGGCCGTGCCCCCCATTGCCTTCGGCAAGGTTTTCAATATGGGCCAGACCTGTGTGGCCCCGGATTACGTGCTTTGCCCCCGGCCGGCTGTTGACGAGTTCGTCTCCCGGTTCACCGATGTGATGGACGGGATGTACCCGACCATGGCCGAAAATGACCAGTATACCGGCATCGTCAACGACAAGGAGTACCAGCGTCTTCACGCCCTTTTGGAAGATGCCGTTCAGAAAGGCGCCCGCGTTGTCGAGGTCAACCCGGCCGGCGAGGTTTTTTCCCAGGTCCGCAAGATGCCGATACGGATTCTTCTCGACGTCAACGAAGATATGGAAGTGATGCGAGAGGAGATTTTCGGTCCGCTCCTGCCGGTGGTGCCCTATGACAAACTCGAAGATGCCGTAAATTACGTCAACGATCATCCCCGGCCGCTGGCCCTGTATTACTTCGATCATGACAAGCAGAATATCGACTATATTCTCACCCACACCCATTCGGGCGGGGTGTCGGTCAACGACACTCTGGTGCATGTCACCCAGGACGACATGCCCTTCGGCGGTGTGGGACCTTCGGGCATGGGCCAGTATCACGGCAACGAAGGCTTTTTGGCCCTGTCCAAAGCCAAAGGCGTGTTGACCAAACCCAAATTCAACAGCGGAAAACTGATTTACCCTCCATACGGGCGAACTGTTCACCGCTTCATCTACCGTTTTTTCATGAGCTGAAAAGGCGGCATCAAGCCAGGGAAAAGGTATGAGAACCATACCGGCATCGATTTGCGGAAACAATTGCATCGATAGTGCCCATCTTCGGGCGCATGTCCTTTGGTCGGATTTCAACCGTCGATTGACCGAAGATGCCCAGCGCCTGCCCAACGAGGCGCGGTTTGAGCAGTGGCTGGAAGAACTCACGGGCATCGAAATTGCCGATCCGCGTCTTTTCTGGCTCACCCTGGCCCGGCTTGCCGAACTGGCGTTGAAACAGGCGGCCGATTATGCCGACCACTGTGAATTCCAGGCCGCCGGCGACCTGTTGGTCAATCCGCGCAGGATCGAGATTTTCGTGCAAGGAAAAACCGATCCTGTTATTAAAAAGCGCCATTGCGGCCTGCGCGAGCAATTCGCTTTGGCCATCGGCAGGGAGGAACCGACAGCCTGGCTCAGCAGGAAAACACTTTCCCATGTCTGCGAGAAGGCGCTGATTCCCCACTTGAAAGAACGACTCATCTCCTCGGGATGGATGCGTCCGGACTACCTGGCCATGCTTGACCGGCGAATGTGCCGCGTGGCCGATACCATTGCTTTTTTAGCCGCATGGCAAATCGCTGACTGCAGGGACCTTACCAAGCGGATGGTGCCTGCCGCCCGCGAAGACCGCGCTTTGATCGAAGCGAATTTATGCCGGTTCGATCTGGATTGCTTCAACGAAATGGGCGACGATATCGAAAGAATTGTTTGCAACGCCAACGCTTCCAGCCGATTTCTTAACGAACGCGATTTTCCTCTATCGCAATAATTGCCGACCATTTAAAGACGTTATTTACAGGGCGCCGGGACTTAGATCGGTTTAGCGTCGGCTTCTTATTTCTATTTTGACCCCCACCCATTGGATTTGGAGACCTCCTCGCCAGCCAGTACATGGATCTCTTTTCAATCAGCATGCGTCCCACCGGCGGCCGATAACAAGGGTGTTGACAATTAGCTAAGTTGAAGCTACATAAAAGCTATATTGTATCTCTTCGGCAGGTGAAGACCCAAGCGTCTACAAAACCCCAGGAACCCCTATTATTCGATAATGGCCCGTTATGCAGGATCTATTCGTAGTGCATGCGTTATGTCATCACTGACACAATAAGCAAAGGGATGAGGCACCGGTATGATTGATCTCCATGAGGCGCAGGGACGGATTTTGCAGGCAACGCCGGTGTTGGGGCAAGAAAGCGTGCCCATCACCGAGGCATTGAGAAGAGTGCTCGCCCGGGATGTCGCCGCCGTCGATGATTTGCCTGCATCGGATGTCTCCGCCGTGGACGGCTACGCCATGCGGCGAACTTCGCTGCATGGTGTTTCACGCCGTCACCCTGTCCATCTCAGAATCATCGGCGAAGCACCTGCAGGAAAACCCTGCGGGGCGACGGTAGGCGATGGGGAAGCGGTTCGGATCATGACCGGGGGGCTGGTTCCCGAGGGTGCGGATACGGTGATAAAGCTGGAGGAAACGACCGAAGATGGCGGCTACGTGAAGTGCATGGCGGCTCCGGGGCACGTATCCGGCATCCGCTCGAAGGGAGACTCGCTGAAGAAAGGGCAAATCGTCCTTCGTGCAGGCGACGTCATCAGCCCGCTGGAAATCGGCGCGCTGGCCAGCATGCGACGCGCCTATGTTTACGTTCATCGCAAACCCATGGTCGCGATTCTTTCAACGGGAAATGAATTGTCGGATTTTCATGAACCGGCTTCTCCCTGGAAAGCCATGTGTTCGAATTTATATGCGCTGGCGGCCCAGGTGATCGAGGTCGGTGCCACCCCTCTTTGCCTTGGCATTGTCGAGGACAATCTGCAGGCCCAGCAGCAAATCCTGACCGAGGCGCTTCGCGCCGATCTGATCGTCACCTCCGGCGGTACTTCCCGAGGGAAATACGACCTGATTCACAAGACATTCGCATCCATGGGAATGGAAATGCGGTTTTCCACAATTTTCGTCAAACCCGGAAAACCGACCCTGTTCGGTACCATCGGAAAGCGACCGGTCTTCGGGTTGCCCGGAAACCCTTCGGCAACGATGCTTTCCTTCGACCAGTTCATCCGGCCGGCACTGCTCAAGATGATGGGGCATCGAAACACCTTGAACGCTCAATGGGGCCGCGCAGCCTCGGGTCACGGAAACGATGGCCTGCTGAATATCGATTCCTTTAACAAGCAATCCGGCGGGGATAACACTCATCATCGGGCCACACAGGTTCCTCTGGGAAAACAGTTGCGTCACGAGGTTGGCCATACGATTGCTGAGCCGAAACGATTCAAAATCGTTGTCCGCTGACGTTTTCCTATTTTCACTCAGTAATTTCCGGCTAAGTACTTGCATTAACGGTATGTAATTCTTGCTCTTTAAAATTTGAATCAGGGGGTTTGCCAAAAACACCAGCGCGTAATTCATTCCGGATTTTTATGCGCAGTTGGCGGACTCTCTTGATGGAAACGCGCTCGTTAAATTGGCGATGGCAATAGATTGCCAGCAACAAATAGGTGATCAGACCTGCCAGAATTTGCACCATCAAGCCATGCTCGCTCCTGGCGATGAGATGATACACTTTAAGGTGCCGTTTCCACCAAGCGAAAAAATTTTCGATATCCCATCGGAGCTTATAGGCAGTGGCGATTTGCTCGGCAGTTAAATCAAAACGATTCGTAGCGATCCAGTATTTAACGCGATCCACCTCGTAACCCACCAAACGAAGTGGGGTTTGTGTTTGATTGACTTCCGTGGTGCCCAGAACAACGATGGCATCAAAAAAAACGATACTATCAGAGGCAATGGGGTTTTGTTTAATGATCGTTTTCTTGGTGCTGGCTTTAATCCGGCACATAAACAGCTTTCCATCATTCTGCCATTGGTCAAAGCGTTGATGGCTTTGATAACCCCGGTCCATCACACCGGTTTGACCGTCAGACAGGATCAAGCTGACGAAAGGTCTTTCAGCCCCGTTACCATCGGTAAGATAAAGCTTTCTTGGAATCGCCCGGTTCAGATCAAAACCGACGTGGACCTTCGCCTTCTTGGATTTTTTACGGTAGTCGGCCCAATGCATGGATAAGGTTGCATCGATGAGGGAACCGTCGATCCCCACCAGATCACCGAGTTCGGGATGTTGCTTGGGTAAAATCGAAGATGCCTGAGCTTGTAAGTTCTGATAGACATACATGAACTGTTCAAGTCCCCGGCTGTTGGTGGCCTCTGAGAAGCTGCTCTTTTTGATTCCGTTTTCTGGTGCGATGGCACTTTTGGCAAAATCATCTTCTTCAAGCACTTGCAGCAGGTGTTGAGCAGAATGGTGTTCTTCAAGATGAAAGTAAACCAGCGCGCGCAGATGTTCCTCAAAAGTCATCTGCAATGGTCGGTTTCCTTTGGAATCAAGAGCTGGCATCCGTGATGTTGCCTCAGTCGCTGGTTGAAAAAAAGAGAAAAACTCCAGGGCATTGAGCTTTTGGAAAGGGTCGAATGTGCGTGGCATGTATAACCTCTTGATATAATAGGGTATACAAAACGCCGCCCATATTGACGACCCAATGTCAAGCAAAAATATCGTTTAACCTGCTGATTTTAAATTATTTTTATGCAATTCCTTAACCGGATTTTACTGATTTTCACTCAAAATTGCTGGTTGAGAACAAAGAAAACCGAAAGGCAAGAGGAGTTGAACCATGCGCTATGCCGAAACCGGATACAATCTGGAAATCGACTTGACTCGGGGCAATATCGAACGGGTAGAGACCGATCCACAACTTCTTGAAACGCATCTGGGCGGACTGGGCACCAGCGTCAAAATTCACTACGATCGGGTGCCTCCGGAAACGAAAGCATTCGATTCTGAGAATCTTCTCATCTACAGTTCGGGTCTTTTGTGCGGAACGCCCGCTTTCAGCGCCAATCGTACCATCGTCAGTTTCATTTCGCCTCAGACAGACCTTTTGGCCTATCCGATGATGGGGGGCTTTTGGGCGTCAGAGCTGAAATATGCCGGTTACGACAAAGTCGTCATTCGCGGTAAATCGCCGAAGCTGATCTATATCTGGATACATAACGACAAGGTGGAACTGCGCGATGCCACCCACTTGAAAGGCAAAGGCGCCGTCGAGACCCAGGAACTGATCCGAAAAGAGTTGAACAATCCCTATGTACAAGTCTCGGCCATCGGCCTGGCCGGCGAGAACCGATGCTTCACGGCCTCCATCGAACAGTCCCGGTCGAGTTCCAGCAGAGGCGGCGGCGGGGCGGTCATGGGAGATAAAAACATCAAGGCGATCGCCGTGCGAGGGACCAAGGCCGTCCATCTGGCCCGCGGGGCTGAATTCATGGAGCATATGAAGGAGATCAGAAAGTATATCGATTTCAGGAACGCCAATCCCCTGCCAGGCCTGATGCCGATTCTATCGGGAATCGGATCGCCCCAGATGATGAAGCATGTGGATGAAAAATGGCATACGGAAAGCTTTGCCTGGGGCAATGCCCGCGTCCGCAGAAAGGATTTCTGGACAGAGGAAATCGAAAAGAACTGGGAAAAAAGTCAGACCGGCGCCATCAAGCGGTTTATCAGTTGTTTCAATTGTCCGCAGCAGTGTGGCGCTTTAATCGCCCATAAGGATGTTCCCAGATACATGATGAAATGCTTTTCGAAACTGACCTATGCCATGGCGGCGTTTGTCGATGATCTGGATTTTTCGTGGGAAATCTGTCAGCGCGCTTTCGAGTATGGGTTGGATTCATTCTCCACGCCCCAGATCCTGGCATTCGGTTTCGAATTATACGAGGCGGGAATTCTCAGCGACGCCGATTTTGAAGGTTGCCCTACGGACAAGGAAGGACGGTTTTTCTGGCTTTTGGATCGCATTGCCCGTCGGGAGGGCATCGGCGATGTGCTGGCTGACGGCACCTATTGGGCGGCCCGTCGAATCGGAAACGGGGCGGAGGCCTTCGATCACAACACCACCAAAAAGCATGAGCAGATGAACATCAAGCTGGGCATGTTCGATCCTTTGTACTACCTGATGTATGCAACCAACGAAAAAGTGAGCATCACCCAGATCGAGGGCAACTGGCCCCAGGCGGCATTCCCGAAAAAAGAACACCGGGAGGCTTTTGTAGAGGATTGGCCGCAGCTCCCGGACGAAAAATTCAAGCAGTATTTTCTGGACTGGGAGCCGCGGGGTGAAAAGGCCAACCCGCACTATCCGACCTCCGAGATTGCATCCCAAATCGTGGATTGGATGGAGATGCTGCACAACATCGACGACGCTCTGGGCCTGTGCGCGGGCATGGGATCGTTTTGCCTCAAGCCGCCTTACCACATTCATAATTACCCGAAGTTGATCGCTTCGGCGACCGGAATGGATGTCGATAAGGAGGGGCTGAAGAAAATTGTCAACAGAAGCCGCAACCTTCACCGGGCCCTGAACAATATGAGAGGGTTGAGAAGAGTCGAGGAACTGCCGCCCGAGGACCATTGGAAGCATCGGTTCCCCGAGCTGGAAGAAGCGTTGATGATGCATTATTACCAATTCAAGGGGTGGACCTCTGAAGGGATTCCCACGAAGGAAAGATTAAAGGATCTGGATCTGGGGTATGTGGCCGAGGATTTAATTAAGAGGGGGATTTTGAGCGATGGCCAAAATTAAAAAAAAGGTGAAAACCATCAAAATCGATGCTGATAAATGCAATGGCTGCCGGACATGCGAGGTCATCTGCGCCGCCTACCATTCCCAACCGAAATACAGCAGCATCAATCCGGCCGCATCGCGCATCCGCATCATTACGCACCGTCTGGACGATATCTGGCTGCCGGTGTTTGCGGGCGAGTACACCCCTTCCGAATGCATGGGCAGAGATCGGTATGTCATTGACGGAAAGGAGTACGACGAGTGCTCTTTTTGCAGGGCCACCTGCCCGTCGCGAGACATGTTCAAGGATCCGGATTCAGGACTCCCGCTCAAATGCGATATGTGCGAAGGCGAAGACGGCCCCTTATGTGTCGAATGGTGCCTGAACGATGTTTTGATTTACGAAGAGCGGGAGGAGGAAGTCGAAGAGTCCACCGAAATGGAGGAAATGGACGCAGGATTGGCGTCGCTGATTGACAAACACGGATTCGATAAAGTAACCACTGCATTTGCCCGTATGGCGCAGAACAAGTGAACGGTTGCGGTCCGGCAAAAAAACCGGTCCGCCCATCAGGACAACCTCTTTTTTCACCGGGCGTGACGTATGAAGAAACTGCAGATGGGTTACGCAGAAGCGTTGAAACTGACCTTGGAAACGATTGCCCCCCTGGACAGCGAAATACTCCCGCTTGCCGAATGCTCGGGCAGAATCCTCGCCGGTGAACGTTACTCTCAGGTATGTTCGCCGTCCACCGACGCTTCCCTGAAAGACGGCTACGCTGTCCGATCAATGGACATCGAGAAGGCATCTTTTCAAAACAGGGTTCCGCTGGCGGTTATCGGCACGGCGGCCGCCGGGCTCCCGGCCAGGATCGCTCTATCCGGTGGCGATGCCATTCGAATCCTTACCGGTGCCAGGATTCCAGAAGGGGCCGATGCCGTCCTGTCGGAAGAATTTGCCACCTCAGAAGGCGACCGGATTTTCGTTTTCAATACCGCGGAACCGGGCCGCAATATTCTGCCGAAGGGCGCCGACATCGCAACAGGAGAATTGATCGGCTCACGGGGCAGTCGCCTTTCGCCGGGCATGATCGGTATTTTCGCAGCCGCCGGTCATGACGTATTGCCCGTCTACCGCCAGCCCAACGTCGCCATTCTTGCAACGGGAGACGAACTGGTGGCTCCCGGCCAACCCCTTCCCGCGGGAAAATTGTATGCCAGCAATCTGGAAATGCTGAAGGCCTGGTGCCGGCGGTACGGCATGCAGACCACCTTTTCCATCATTAAAGATCGGCCGGATCTCATCACGGCAGCCATCGACGAGGCCATTTCCACCCATGATGCGGTGCTGACCAGCGGCGGGGCTTGGGCCGGCGACCGCGACTTCGTCGCCCGGACCTTGTCCGTCCTCGGCTGGAAGAAATGCTTTCATTGGGTCCGAATGGGGCCCGGCAAGCCTGTCGGTTTCGGTATGCTCCGGGATAAGCCGGTATTTTTGCTTCCCGGAGGGCCGCCGTCCAACCTCACCGCTTTTCTCCAGATCGCCTTGCCGGGTCTTTTAAAGCTTGGCGGTTATGGTAATCCCTCCCTTCCCAGGACGATGGTAAAAATGGATAGCCAATTGACCTGTCGCCAGATCGATTGGACCGAGTTTGTTTACGGCGCCCTGACCGACGGAAAACGACATCCCCTTTTTACCCCCTTGCGGATGTCCAGCCGCTTGAAGGCCATTGCCCTTGCCGAGGGGGTGGTCGCCATCGAGGAAGGGGTGAAATCCCTGCCGGCGGGCGCTATCGTATCGGCGCAGCTGCTGCGGTGAACCAGCGCTTCACCCGGAAGGGACCGGCGACGGCGCAAGGGGTGTAAGCGCTCGTTACGTTTTAATTAACATATTAAAATAACGACGATAAATGTAAAATACCGTTGACACTTCGGTTTTTGTTATGTCAGTAATGATATAGCAAAAGCCGGGTAGATTTTCTTTCCATTCTGTTGTGTTGCTTCTCAATCGGTTCGGGCCTCATCCCCCGCCTTCGCCAGAAGACTCGCCGAAAACAGGCCGCTGCATTTCGTTGCGTTGAAAATCGTCTCTCCACCCTACCCGGGGTACCATCCAACCTCGTTATTGATTAACCACCAGACGTCAGGCGTTCTGGTATTGAAACCATGGTTATTGAAAGGAGGCGGGTATGGATTACAACCGACGCGATTTTCTCAAAATCAGCGGTGCGGGGGTAGCCGGGCTGTCTTTGATGCAGCTGGGTTGCAGCATGAAGCAGGTAAAGGGCTATGCCACCGGGCTCAAAATCGATGGTGCGAAGGAGGTGCTCAGTATCTGTCCATTCTGCTCGGTCAGCTGCCACATCATTGCCCACGTCAAAGACGGGCGGCTGGTGAGCACCGAAGGCGATCCGGATTATCCCATTAACGAAGGGGCCTTATGCGCCAAGGGGGCGGCCATGCTTTCCCTGACGCGCAATCCCCACCGGGTTACCACGCCGCTCTACCGGGCGCCGTACAGCGATAAATGGGAAAAGAAGAGTTGGGACTGGGTGCTGGACCGCATTGCCGATCGCGTCAAGAAGACGCGCGACAAGGGCTTCACCACTACAAATGCCAACGGGCAGCGGGTTAACCGCCTGGAAAACCTTTTCACCCTGGGCACCTCGCACATGGATAACGAAGAGTGTGCGCTGGTTCACCAGGCCGTACGGGCGCTGGGGGTCGTCCACCTCGACCACCAGGCACGCATCTGACATAGCGCCACAGTTGCGGCTCTGGGAGAGTCGTTCGGACGCGGTGCGATGACCAATCACTGGATCGACATCAAAAATGCCGATGCCATTTTAATCATGGGCAGCAATGCTGCCGAACACCACCCCATCTCCTTCAAATGGGTGCTGGATGCCAAATACAACCGCGGGGCCGTGGTCATGCATGTGGACCCCAAGTTTTCGCGAACCTCGGCCCGCAGCGACTTCCACGTCCCCTTGCGGTCCGGTACCGACATCGCCTTTCTGGGGGGCATGATCCATTACATCCTGGAAAACGAAAAGTACTTTCATGAATATGTGGCCAACTATACCAACGCGGCCCTGATCGTCAGCAAGGAATTCGGCTTCAAGGACGGGCTGTTCTCCGGCTATGACCCGAAAACCCGCACCTACGACCGCAGCAAGTGGTCTTTCGACACGGATGCCAGGGGGGTGCCGCTGAAAGACAAAAGCCTGAGACACGAACGCTGTGTCTTCCAGCTGCTGCGCAAACACTACTCCCGGTATACCCTGGATCAGGTATCCGATATCACGGGCGTCTCCGAAGAGAACCTGATGCGGGTCTACCAGTCCTATGCAGCAACCGGCACACCGGAAAAATCGGGGACGATTCTCTATGCCCTGGGCTGGACCCAACATACCGTGGGCGTTCAGAACATCCGCTCGGCAGGCATCCTGCAGTTGCTGCTGGGCAATATCGGCGTCGCCGGCGGCGGCATCAACGCGCTGCGCGGCGAGCCCAACGTTCAGGGCTCCACCGACCACACCCTGCTCTACCACATCATTCCCGGCTACATGGCTACTCCCCGCGCCGACTGGCCGACGCTGGCCGATTACCACAAGGCCAACACGCCGGTGAGCGCGGACCCGGCCAGCGCCAACTGGTGGCAGCACAAGCCCAAGTATTTCAACAGCCTGCTCAAGGCCTGGTTCGGCGACAACGCTACACCGGAAAACGACTTCGGCTACCGTATGCTTCCCAAGCTGGACAAGGGGGTGGACTACTCCTACCTCTTTTTGTTCGATCGCATGTACCGGGGAGAGATCGAGGGCGGCTTCATTCTGGGCCTCAATCCGGCCAACAGTGTGGCCAACGCCAATAAAGTCCGCAAGGCGTTCGACAACCTCGACTGGATGGTGGCCGTGGATGTCCACAACAGCGAAACCAGCGACAATTGGCATCGCCCCGGTGTGGACCCGAAGACGGTCAAGACCGAAGTCTTTCTGCTGCCGTCGGCCCACCGGCTGGAAAAAGACGGCTCGGTGACCAACAGCGGCCGCTGGATGCTCTGGCATTACGAGGCGGTCAAGCCACCGGGACAGGCCCGCACCTTCGGGGACATGTTCGTGGACCTGATGAAACGCGTACGCAAAGCATACGGGAGCGGCGGGGCCTACCCCGATCCCATCCTCAACATGGCCTGGCCCGATGTCTATGATCCCGAGGCGGTGGCCCGCCGGATCAACGGAGTTTTTACACGGGATGTCGAGATCAAGGGCAAGCTGTACCGTAAAGGTCAGCAGGTGCCCAGCTTCACGGCCCTATCCGATGATGGTTCGACCCTTTCGCTGAACTGGCTCTACGCCGGCAGTATCACCGAGGAGGAGGGCAACAAGTCCAAACGCCGCGATCCAACCCAGACCCCGATGCAGGCCAAGATCGGTCTGTACCCCAATTTCTCCTGGTGCTGGCCGGTGAACCGCCGGATTCTCTACAACCGGGCCTCAGTGGATGCCGACGGCCGGCCGTGGAGCCCGTCCAAGGCGGTGATCGCCTGGGAAGACGGCAAATGGGTCGGCGACATTCCCGACGGCGGCTGGCCGCCCCTGGCCACCGGCAAGGGCCGCTACCCGTTTATCATGCACAAACACGGATACGGACAGATTTTCGGCCCAGGCCGCGCTGACGGACCCTTTTCCGAACACTACGAGCCGGTAGAGACGCCGGTGAGCCGTCATCCCTTTTCACCCCAGCTCAGCAGCCCCTGTTTTAAGTCCCTCTCCAGCGATATGGATCTGCTGGCCAAACCGGCCGACCCGAAATATCCAGTCGTACTGACCACCTACAGCGTTACCGAGCATTGGTGCGGTGGCGGCGAGACCCGCAACGTTCCCAACCTGCTGGAAGCCGAACCTCAGCTTTATGTGGAAATGAGTCCTGAACTGGCCGGCGAGAAGGGAATCGAAAACGGGGACGGTGTCGTGGTGGAAAGCGTGCGCGGGAGGGTGGAGGCCATTGCCATGGTCACCGTTCGTATGCGCCCCTTGAAGGTTCAGGGCCGCATTGTCCATGAGATCGGCATGCCGTTCTGTTTCGGCTGGACGACGCCGGGCTGTGGCGACGGCGTCAACCGCCTGACCCCCGGGGTGGGAGATCCGAACACCACCATCCCCGAATTCAAAGCCTGCTGCGTCAACATTCGCAAGGCGGACCGTCTGACCGAAATCGCCTGAAACGGACGCGGGTAGAATCGCTTTGCCCGATACCCGAAAGGAGACATCATCATGGCCAAATCATTTTTGATCGATACGTCCCGGTGTACGGCGTGCCGGGGCTGCCAGATCGCTTGTAAGGAGTGGTTCGAACTGCCGGCCAACAAAACCAAACAGACCGGCTCTCATCAAAACCCGCCGGATCTGAATCCCAACAACTATAAGATCGTGCGCTTTGCCGAACACCTGGAAGGCAGTACCATCAGCTGGTATTTTTTCCCCGACCAGTGCCGCCATTGCATCGATCCGCCCTGCGTGGCGGTGGGCGGCGATATCGTGGAAGGGGCCATCATCCATGACAAGCAGACCGGCGCCGTGGTTTACACGGATAAAACCCGCCAGATCGACGAAGATCGCTTCGAGGAGATTCGCGAGGCCTGTCCATACAATATTCCCCGGCGTGACCCCGCTACGGGCCGGATCAGCAAGTGCACCATGTGCAATGACAGGGTCGTTCGCGGCCTGCTTCCGGTTTGCGTTCAGGTGTGCCCCACGGGTGCCATGAACTTCGGCGAACGGGAAGAGATGCTGGCGCTGGCCCGAACGCGACTGGCCCGGGTGAAAAAGGAGCATCCCAACGCCATGCTGGCCGACCCGGACGACGTGAACGTGATCTACCTGCTCGTGGATGATCCAATGAAGTACTATGAGTTCAGCGTGGCCCAGTTCATACCGGGGCTGGACCGCAAAGCCTTTCTGGCCAAACTGGGATCTCCGCTGCGAAAAGGCGTCCGATCACTGCTGAGGGTCTAATCGCGCGGGCCGTTTTTTTCGCCATTGCTGCCCGCCCCGGGCCCCTGCCCGGGGTGGGCTTTGCACCAACCATAAAAGGTCGCGAAGTGATGCAATTGGAAAGATTAAATGGTACAATCGAACAACAGTACGATCAGGCGATTGCCCTGTCATTGAAAAAACGACCCGCACTGGAATCCGTTATCAAACCCTTTGGCGCCGTATTACGCAAAAGGGAGCGGGTTATCGACGACATCGAAGCCGGTTTGCCGCCTTTGGCGCCCGACCCGGAAAAGAATCGCCGCCGGCCCGGTGTTCCCATGGTTGCGGATCTTTCTTTTACCGACTTGAAACCTTCCCTGGGAAAGGCGTACGCCGATCTGATCCCGGCCCTGAACCTGGCGTTTCCGAATTTGAAGGCAGACTTCTCAACCATCGCAGCCGCCATCGAAACGGGCGGATTAGACCTGGCCCTCCTTTCGGAAGCCTATCTGGAGAACAACGCCGAGGCTTTTCAGGCGTCGGGGAAAACGGTGGAACTATCGGAAGAAGGTTCCCTTGGATTTGCCGTCAACTGGACGCTGTCTGCGGTGCTCAACGCAGCCAGGATAAAATGGGCGGCATCGGCCGATCTCTCGTCCTGGGCGATGGGATACTGCCCCTTTTGCGGATCCATGCCCGCCATCAGCTATTTCGCCCGGCCTGAAGGACCGACCAACGAATTTCTCAGCGGCGGAGGCGGACAGAAATACCTGCATTGCGCCCTGTGCGGCAGCCAGTGGCGTTTCCGGCGTCACCGGTGCCCGGCATGCGATACCGAAGAGAAGGATCACCTGCACTACTACCAGGAATCCGGCGAAATCGGCGAACGCATCGACGTCTGCCGCAAGTGCGGCCACTATCTTCTGGGTATAGATTTGCGCGAAATCGCTGAGCCGCCTTCTATGGATATGGCTGCCGTCGCCATGGTCCATCTCGATATTTCAGCCAGGGAAAAGGGCTTTCATCCGATGACGTGGACGCCCTGGAACCGCATCGGCTGAATTTCAACCAACAAACAACGTGGATGAAATCTTGTCCAACTGCCGTTTGCTTTTTCGATACCCTCCAATTCAAACAGCGATAGGTACAATCTTCTCTGTGAAATATCTCACATGGATTTTTTTGCCTATCCGGGCAGCTTCCTTTTCCCATGTGATAGATGACAGGCGGCGGCCGAGAATTCTTAGAAGGCGGCGACAACAAACCGATCATTCAAAGTTCCTCTAAAAAAACGGTTCCGGCAACAATTCAAAAAAAAGCTATTTATTGCAGGTAGTTAAATCATTCACAGGTCAAAGCGGTCTTCCGATTCGACACCGCGTCGATTAAAATTTTATCCCACCCTTATTTTCCCCGTCTTTATCTCACCAATGCTTGAAAGAGAAAAGTGGTATGTGTCTTGCTTTGGGTAGAGTCGCAGTTCAGCTCCAACTAAAAAAATATAGTCATTTAAATAAGTTACAAAGTGTTACGTTGGGGTTACACAACTACCATAAAGTTTGTGGAATATTCAACGATAGCATTACGTAAGGATTCGATCAGATAGACTCGATTTGAGTTTTTATAAACCCACCAAAGGTAAAGGAGGCGTATCATGATGGTCAGTAGTGTCGGTTCCGACCCATATTCAATGAGGCAAATGGCGCCTGTTGGCAACCGCCCGGGCCCGTCGGACATGTTCGACGAAATTGACAAAGATGGGAGCGGCAGCGTAGAGGAAGAAGAAGCGGAAACCCTTGCTGAGATGATCAGCGAGGCAACGGGCGAAGATGTTTCCGCGTCAGACCTGATGGCGTATGACGAAGACGGCGACGGCGTCCTCAGCGAAGAGGAAACCCAGGCGGCTTTGGAGGACTACCGGCCGGAGGGCCCGCCCCCGGACGGCATGATGGCCCGCGGCGATTTCGACATGTCACAGTTGTTCTCCGACACAGATGAAGATGAAGACGGCTACCTGGACGAAACCGAAGCGGAAACGATCGCTGAGATGATCAGCAATGCAACGGGCGAAGAGATAACGGCAGAATCGCTGATTGAAACGTATGACGAAGACGGCGACGGCGTCCTAAGCGAAGATGAGACCGAGGCGGCGTTGGAGGCCAACCGGCCCGAAGGCCCCCCGCCGGGCGGCATGATGTTCGGCAATGTCGATGAGGACGAGGACGAAACCGAAGCGGAAACGCTTGCTGAGATGATCAGCAATGCAACGGGCGAAGAGATAACGGTAGAATCGCTGATTGAGGCGTATGACGAAGACGGCGACGGCGCCCTCAGCGAAGAGGAAACTCAGGCGGCGTTAGAGGCCAACCGGCCTGAAGGACCGCCGCCACCCCCCAAAATGGAAAAAGGGGGTCAGCAGAACGTTTCATGGCAGGCAGCAGCCGGTATTGAAAGTTATATGACGATGGCTGATCTGGGTATGAATCAGGACCAATCCTTTGTCTCATCGGCGATGATTGGCGGCAATAGCGCTTTTCAGTCATCCGGTACGCTTATGTCCGTGAATACCCGTGTTTAAGGGTTGAACATTTTGGAAAAAGAAAGCCCATAGCCGCCGCCGATAACGGCGGCGGCATACTGCTGAAAGTTATTGTGCGGGGCTTCGAACCAATCTGATATAGCGGCAAAGATTATTTTTTAAGCATCTCAAGGGCCGTAGCAACAATTTTGTCGGCAGTGAACCCGTATTTTTGCAGCACCGTTCCTCCCGGTGCCGAGGCGCCGAATCGGTCGATGCCGATGACCTTGCCCTGCGGGCCGACATAGCGCTCCCAACCCATGGAAATGCCGGCTTCGACGGCAATACGGTTCTTCAGGGTCGGGGGCAGAATACGCTTTTTAATGTCCTCGGACTGCTCTTCAAAGATTTCCCAGGAAGGCATGTTGATCACCCGGGCGGCGACGCCTTTTTCCGCCAGTATCTGTTGCGCCTCGAGGGTGATGTGCACCTCGGCGCCCGTGGCGATGAGCAGAAGCTGGGCCCTGCCTTTACAGTTGGACAGGATGTAGGCCCCCTGATCCACGCCGCGGGCGGTCTGTTTGGCGTCGAGAATGGGCAGCTTCTGCCGGCTGAGAATCAGGGCCACCGGCCGGTCGTTCATGGTGATGGCTTTGCGCCAGGCTTCAGCGGTTTCCGTAGCGTCTGCCGGACGGATCGCCGTCAGGTTGGGGATGGCCCGCAGCGAGGCGAGGTGCTCCACGGGTTGGTGGGTGGGGCCGTCTTCGCCTACGGCCACGCTGTCGTGGGTGAAGACGTAGATCACCGGAAGCTTCATCAGGGCCGCCACGCGAATGGCCGGGCGCACGTAGTCGGCAAACACCAGAAAGGTTCCGCCATAAGGACGGACGCCGCCGTGCAGGAACATGCCGGACATAACGGCCCCCATGGCGAACTCCCGTACACCGAAACGGATGTTGCGACCGTCGTAGGAATTTTTCTGGAACTCGGGGCTGCCGTCGATAAAGGTTTTGTTGGAAGGCGCCAGATCCGCTGAGCCGCCCATCATGCTTGGAAATATGGCGGCGGCGGCGTTCAGGACCTTGCCCGATGCGGCCCGAGTGGCCAGGGGGCCGTCTTCCGGCAGGAACCGGGGAAGATTCTTATCCCAATTCCTGGGAATAAATCGGGTCAGGGCATTGACCCAACCTTCGGCCAGATCCGGATAATTTTTGATGTACTTCTGGTAGGCCTTCTTCCATCGATCCTCGGCTTTTTCGCCGGCCTTGATGCATTTTCGAAAAGTGGTCAGCGCCTTTTTGGGGATGGTGAAGGGCTGTTTGCTCTTCCATCCCAGCGCTTTTTTGGTGAGTTCGATCTCTTCTTCACCCAGTGGCGAGCCGTGCGCATCGGCAGTATCCTGCTTGTTGGGACTGCCGTGGGCGATATGGGTTTTGAGCATGACGAGCGTCGGCTTTTTCGTTTCAGACTTGGCGGCCAGAAGGGCCTTTTCGATGGCGTCGGGGTCGCTGCCGTCTTTGACCTTAATGACCTGCCAGCGATAGGCGTCGAAACGTTTGGCCACATTTTCCGTAAAAGCGATGCCGGTGGTGCCTTCGATGGAGATGCCGTTATCGTCGTACAGGCAAATGAGCTTGCCCAGTCCCAGGTGACCGGCCAGGGAGGCCGCTTCGGAAGCCACCCCTTCCATAAGATCGCCGTCTCCGCACATCACGTAGGTGTAGTGATCGACGATTTCATGGCCGGGCCGGTTGAAGTTGGCGGCCAGGTGTCGTTCGGCCATGGCCATGCCCACGGCGTTGGCGAATCCCTGACCCAAAGGCCCCGTTGTCGTCTCCACGCCGGGTGTGTGGCCGTATTCGGGATGGCCGGGGGTTTTGCTGCCCCACTGCCGGAAGTTTTCGATTTCTTCGAGGCTCAGTTCGTAGCCGGTGAGGTGCAAAAGGCTGTAAAGCAGCATGGAGGCGTGGCCGCCGGAAAGCACGAATCGGTCGCGGTCGGGCCAGTCCGGGTTTTTCGGATTGTGTTTCATCACCCGGGTCCATAGTGTATAGCCGGCCGGGGCCAGCCCCATGGGCGCTCCCGGATGGCCGGAATTGGCCTTCTGGACCGCGTCTATGGAGAGGGTGCGGATGGTGTTGATGCAAAGTTCGGCGGTAGTCGGCTGCTTTTGGGAACTGCCTTTGCGCATGGGTTGCTGCTCCTTGTGAAATTAGTGGTGGAAGGCCAGTTGTTTTTGTTGAATTCAATGGGGCTTGATACAAAAGATTTGTGTGTGGCGCAAGGGTTTTGCGGCCGTCGGTCGGCATGGCCGGACCGATGTCGCAGGGTTGCCGGTCTTTTTCTGCATTCGCTCCCGCACAAGGCGCCGGTTTATGTTTCCCTTCTCTGGATAACCGGTTGAAATAGCGGTTCTTAACAAAAGGGAAGGGGCCTTGAACGCGACCGCTGGCTGATAGCAAGCAGCACCGATGGGTATGACCCATGGGTGACCTCGCCTATTGACTGGTCGTCTAATACGAAAATATATTGACTCATCAATCATAATATGATTAATCGATCATAATTATTGCATAGGAGAGTAAAAAATCCTATGCTTTACCCGCATAATAAAGGAAAACGATGATAGAAATTCCGGCTACCATTAAAAATAAGAAGCTCGTTGCACGTCGGCGGGAACAGTTGATCAAATCAGGGATTAAGCTGTTCGGGCGGAAAGGGTTTCATAGCACAACTTTAAAGGATATCGCCGAGGATGCCGGCGTCAGTTACGGGAATATCTACTGCTATGTCGGCAGCAAGGAAGATATTTTCTTTTTGATCCATGATTTTCTTTACCGAAAATCCATGGATTTGTTTGACCGAAGTATTGAAGACCTCAAAGATCCCCTCGAAAGACTGCGTGGGATAATTGGATGCGAATTTAAAATCCTGGATAGTTGGAGTGATGCGACACTCTTGATGTACCAGGAAGCCCACATTCTGAATGAAACCTACCTTAAGGAATTGCTCCAGCGCGAGAGATTACGTCTGGAAAGAATGGAAACGGTTATCGCCGATTGCGTTGACCGGGGTTTGCTCAGACCATGCAACGTGCGATTGACCGCAAACCTCATTAAGTCGATGCTGGATGCATGGGTCCTCAAACGCTGGGACCTGCGTGGACATACGAGCAGGCGGGAGGCCGAAGAAACCATCGTTGATACTATTATGAATGGACTGCTGAAGGACCGAAAAGAGCAGACGGTTTCTATCGCGAAACATGGCATCGAGAGCAATCTGGCGCTGGTAGCAAATGGCGGAACCATCCTCGGAAAAGCGCTTTGCCATTTCCTTCAGGAAAAAGGGCTGCGTGTAATCGCCTATGTGGACCAAATCGTACAAAGCCGGGAGTATCCAGACAAAGAATTCGATGCCATGAGTTTGTATAGCTACGAAAACGACGGACCGTTAAACGCAGCGCTAATTGATCGAATGGAAGAGGAAAACGGTCCGGTGGAAATATACGTACACGATTTAGGTGTAGGGAACACGGAAATAGACAACACGGCGGAAAGGGCTTTTGATGCGAGTCAATGGATGAATAAGAATATCTTCAATGCCCATCAGGTCATGGTTCATCTGCGAGAGATAATGGCCAAACGGTCGGCTGGAAGAATTTTGTTCATGACTCCCTGGGCCTGGGATCGGCACCTCGACATCGCCTACTATGAGGCCACGCAGGCTGCGATAGCGGCCCTGACTCAATCTTTTTCATGTGAAATGGCGCCATTCGGCGTCAACGTAAACTGTATCGCACCGGGTTTTATCAAATCCGTCAGGCCTTCACCCCTTGAACTTGAGTGTTCGGACGAGTTGATCAAAGACGTTCCACGGGGATGTATGGGAGAAATTCAAGATGTGCTGGATGCGGTTTGGTTTTTTATCTCCAACAATTCGAAGTATGTGACCGGCCAAGTTATGAAGATCAGCGGAGGATATTAACACGAAATGGGCAAGCCTGTTCCAAGGAAACAATATTTCCGTTTTGAACATAGAAGATTAATCCCCATGATCGATCTTCCTTTCCCAATGATTACGTCAAAGGATTATTTCCCCTGAGAGAATAACAATAGAAAAGAAATTTATGAAAAACATCCAGCCCATTGATAGAAAATGGGTTGATAAGGGATCGCATGTCAAATTTTATACGCACAGAAATTGAAGGAAATGTTGCCTTTATTGTTGTTGATAGGCCTCAAAAAATGAATGCTTTAAACACGGCGATTTTGAAAGAGCTGTTGAACTGCCTGGATTCGGTCGACCGGAATGACGATATTCGTGTGGTGGTCCTTCGAGGAGAAGGTGAAAAAGCCTTCATCGTAGGCGCTGATATTCAGGAATTGGCCAACATGAGCGCTTATGAATACCGAGAATTCGGCATGCTGTTCACGAGCATCTCAGAGCGGATTATGACGCTTTCCAAGCCGGTGATCGCCGCCGTGAATGGGGTCGCTTTTGGTGGCGGCTGTCTTGTGGCCATTTCATGCGATCTGGTGGTTGCTGATGCGGGAGCACGATTTGGATTCCAGGAGGTGAATCTTGGCTTCATGGGGGCTACTGGAATGCTGCCGAAGCTGGTGGGGAAACATCGGGCCGCTGAAATCACTATGCTCGGTGGAACGTTAAGCGCCAAAGAGGCGCATGGAATGGGACTGGTCAACAAAATTGCAGATGATGGCGAACTGGAGGCTGTTGTCGATGAGATTAGCCGGCGACTTATCGAACAATCCTCTATGGCATTGCATCTGATCAAGCGCTCCCTGCTGGTGGCTTTAGATGCCGGCTTGAGCGTTTCAAGTCGATACGAAACTGAGCTTTCCAGCATTTGTGTGGCCGGCGATCCTGCCCAGCGCCGGATCGCACGCTACCTCCAACGATAACCCATGTTGAGTACCCGATATCACTTTCGTGCATTATCAGAAAAGGAGCCAAGCGATGAACAAACGGTACCACTCCCCTTCACTACCCAGGCAACTCGAACTTAGAGCGAAGAAGCCTCTCCACGAGTACATTAAGGATCATGCGCAACGTACGCCGGATAAACCAGCGCTGATCTACTACGGTACCGAGATTACATACCGTGAGCTTGATCGCAGCGTTGAATGCTGCGCCAATATGCTGGCAAATTATGGGGTGCGCAAAGGTGATGCCGTGGCGCTGTACATGCAAAACAGCCCACAGTTTGTTTTCGCATTTTTCGGCATCCAGCGTATTGGGGCAATCGTCGGCCCATGCAGTCCCATGTTCAAGGAATGGGAGCTTGAATACGAAGTCAACGAACTGCGCGCCAAGGTAATCCTGGCGGATGAAACTTCGTATTCGGTGATCGCCAATATCAAGGAAAATACAACCCTTGAGAAAATAGTGCTAACCCGACACTCCGATTTCCTGCCTGAGAACCCGACACTTCTCTTGCCGGAGGAGCTGAAAAATTGTCGCCCTGCAACAGATGAATACCCCGAAGGGACAATAAACTTCATGGCCGCGATACGGTCCCTTGAACCCAAGGCGCCCGAAGTAGCGATAGATGTCGAAAAGGATATCGCCCTTTTGATTTTTACCTCCGGAACCACCGGAATGCCCAAAGGGGCCATGTTGAATTACTACAGCGCACTCTACAAGGGCGTAGGGGTTGGGCAGGCGTATCACATGGGGGAATTCGATGTTTACCTCAATACCCAGCCTCTATTTCACATTGCCGGGATGGCTATGTTTCATGCCCAGATGTACAACGGCAGCACCGTCATTCTGTTGAATCGGTACACGCCCGAATCCGTAATGGCAGCAATTGACACCTACCAGTGCAACCGCTGGTACTCCACGGCCATTATGAACGATCAGATCCTCAACCATCCCGATCTGGATAACTATAACCTGACATCTATACGTATCAATCCCTGCACCAGTTTCGGCATCCAGTTGACCGAGGATCTGGCCCGGAAATGGGCAGAAAAAACAAAAGGGGGGATCCTGCTGGAAGCTGCCTATGGATTGAGCGAGAGCCATACCATGGACACGACCATGCCCTTGGAGCGGATTAAGTACGGAACGCACGGCGTGTCTTTTTTTGACGACATGGAGATCAAGATCCTCAATTTTGAGACCCGTGAGGAATGCGAGCCCAACGAGATGGGAGAAATTCTTCTGCGAAATCCTGCAATTTTCAAAGGCTATTTAAGAAATCAGGAAAAAACGGATGAAGTACTCAAGGACGGATGGTTGTACACCGGCGATATGGGCAAACTTGACGATGAGGGATTCCTTACTTGGATGGGGCGGAAAAAAGAGATGATCAAATCCTCGGGATTCAGCGTATTTCCCGAAGAAGTTGAAGGGTTCCTGGTCAAGCATCCCGCTGTGGCTCAGGTCGCGGTTATCGGTAAAGACGATCCCAAGCGGGAGCAGATCGTCAAAGCATTTGTTGTGCTGGAAGGCAGCTACACCGGTCCCATTTCGGAAAAGGAAATTATCGAATGGTGTCATGACAAGATGGCCAGCTACAAACGTCCGCGGGAGGTCGAGTTCATCAAGTCCATCCCCACGAGCGGCCCGGGTAAGATTCTAAGGCGTATACTCGCAGAGGAAGAAGCAAAAAAATCATCTTAATTAAACACAACATCAAGGGAGGGTTCAATGCAAACGGAACGAGATTATTCTTTTTTTCATCTGGAGTTTTCTTCAATTGTTTCCCTGGTATGTCTGCTAGTCGTCTTTTCTGTCGCGCATATTCCCGGTGTATTAAACGTCAAGGTCTACGGGTTAAGCATGCACAGCTGGCTTCTTAGTCTGCTGGCCCTTTTTATTCCTGTTTGGAATATTATTGCTGCCAATCTTGAAAACAACAAATCCTGATAATCAATTTCATGCTGTAGATACGGAAAGGGGAGCAGATGAAATCCATAGAGATAGCCATTGTGGTCGCTTATTGCGTATTTATCATCGGTATTGGATTCTTTTTTAAAAACCGGGCAGGACGCTCCGCAGGCGGCTTTTGGTCCGCTGAAACCAATATCGGCGTGGTTGTCAATGCGTTTGCTTTATTGGCGACCGTTATGAGCGGCGGAGGAATGATGGGAAACATCGGTCTTGCGGCCGGCCTGGGCATTCCTTTCATCCTTTCAGCAAATCTGGGTTCCGGGACGGGACTGGGCGTCGGCTCCCTGCTGGTCGCAAAGCCCATGCGCAAGGCTGGCGCCAAAACCGTGGCCGAGTTCATTAAAATGAGATTTCCAAACCGTGCGATATGCTACCTGGTTCCCATTATCGTGGCCATTACCTATATCATTTATCTTGTGGCACAGATGAAGGCTTCCGGAACGGTTGGCCAGTATTTACTGGGTGTAAACTACAATACGGGTTTGGTGGTGACCTGGTTGATTTTTACCTTTTATGTCGCTATCGGCGGAATGCTTGCCGTGACATGGGCCGATTTTATTCAAGGCATGTTGATGATGCTGGTTGTTGTTGCCAGCGCCGGCGCAGCGCTGGTGCATTTTGGAGGGTTCGAGGCAACAATGGCTACGGCGGTAAGCAATTTTGAAAATATCGGTACGATATATATGCCGATTTCTGCATATGCCGCATTTTTTCTCCTATGGGTTTGCGTCGGATTGTGTTCCCCTCATATTCTGATGCGTGTGTCAACGACCAAAAATCCGTTCGGAGCACGTGTTTCGCTGAACGGTGGAATGATACTGATTACGCTTTTTTCCATCCTCACCAGTATTGTTCTCGGCGCCGCAACCCGTGCCGCCATCGGACCTGCCCAGGTTCCCAATCCGGATGCCGCCTTTTTAATGCTGCTGGATGTTATCTTCAGCCCATTCTGGAAGGGACTGGCCGCAGCAGCGATCTTCTCTGCGATCATGTCCACGGCGGCAGGCCTGCTCCTCGCCGCTGCCGCCTCCATCGCAAATGACATCATCGTTAACCTGCACAAAACGGATATGTCTCCGGAAAAGCAGGCAACCCTCGGTAGGTTCACCGTCTTTGCCGTATCCGTGGTGGTATTGATGCTTTCTTTTAATCCGCCGACATATCTGACGCTATTGTACAGTGCAGCGATGGGTTTTTTGGTGTCCGGATTAATGGTACCGCTTCTGGCAGGGCTTTGGTGGAAGGGAACCACGGAAACCGGAGCCCTGGTTAGTATCATCGTTGGCGCCACCACTTATGCGGTCTGCTTTTTTGCCTTCGATATGCCTAAATTCACAGAAATTTTTGTGGCATTGCCCATCGCTGCGATATGTATCGTGGCGGTGAGCTTCGCAAGCAAAGTATCCTCACCGGAAATACTCAGTCAAGTTGAAGAGTGGCATGCTTAAGGTTGATGAATGGAAGGGAAACAATTTTCCCTGCATTCGGAGATACATTCTTACTGGCGGAGTCACCCACTCTCGGGTGGCTCCTTCAGCATTTGCCGGCATGCCGTTTTTGCAATTTGACAAGAAGCTGTTTTGATTGGCTACGGAGACGAATTTTGAGAAATTCGACTTTCAACGGTACGGTAAAAACGAACGATCCGCCATCCATTCTTGAGCCCATTGTTGGCGATTGTTTTGGAACAATCCCTACGTTGCATAAAAACAAAGAGATAACTGTGCCAAAGATGGACAAGGCGCTTGTCTCGGAAAAACGGGCCTGGCGTTTAGCAAAACGCGCTGCAAAAAAACGTCGAACGATAACGGACAAGGGACGTCAGGGGGGGCGCCTCGCACGAATTGTTCATTGGCCATATTGGGTCGGTACGATTCAGACGGAAAAAAAAAGGCCGCTTTTCGGTCCACGCCGGATTACTTATTATGCCATCAGCGACGCCGTGATGGGAGGATCGACGGTGGCAAGGATAATACCTAAGTTCGAAACGCAGTCTGTCCCAATGTATCTGCTCATTCCCCCGGAAAGGGAGATCGAGGCTTTCGAGCAGGAGTTGGCAACGGTAACAAAGGAAACCATCCCGAAGCTTTTCATCTTCGGCCCACCCACCCAACAAGTTGAAAGCATTCAATTGATATACTGCCCATTTTGGGAAGTCAGCTTATGTTCAAAAGACGAACAGGCTCTGTCGAAAGTTGTTTATGTAAACGCTTTCAACGGGTCCGTCAGAGCCTGCTAAAGGAGGTTAGACCGACATGACCGATGTGTTTATTGTTTCCGCCGCCCGCACCCCGATCGGAAAATATGGTGGCGCGCTTAAATCCTTCAGCGCAGTTGATTTGACGGTCCCCGTCATGCAGGCCGTAATTGAGCGGATTCATTTCAACCCGGCTGAAATCGACGACATTATTTGGGGTTCCTGCATGCAAAGAACCAAGGATGAGCAAAATCTTGCCCGTGTCGCATCCGTAAAGGCGGGATTTCCAGTGGAGATCCCGGCCACTACGGTTAATCGGACGTGCACCTCATCCATGTCCGCACTCGTTTCCGGCGTTCAGGCCATCAGGTCCGGAGATGCGGACGTTATTCTGGTCGGAGGCACCGAATCCATGAGCAACGTGCCATATACCATCGACTCCATGAGGTGGGGCGCGCGGATGCAACATGTCGAATGCCGTGATGCCCTGTGGGACGGCCTGACCCAGCTGGGTGTCGGACCGAGCATGGGGATAACGGCCGAGAACCTGGCTGAGCAATACGACATTAGCCGAGAGTCGCAGGATGAAATTGCCATGCTGAGCAATACGAGAGCAGCTAAGGCCATCGAAGGAGGCCGCTTCAGGGATGAAATTATTCCCCTGCAGGCGGGTGACAAGCTGGTGGAGAACGACGAACAGCCGAGGGGCGATACAACCATGGAGCGACTGGCCAGACTCAAGCCGATATTCAAGAAAGACGGGACGGTCACTGCCGCAAATTCGTCCGGCATTAACGATGGCAGTGCCGGCCTGCTGCTGGTGTCTGAGAAGAAGCTTAAATCTCTGAACCTGACACCGCTGGCGCGATATGTAGCCTATGGGGTGGCCGGTGTTCCTCCCGAAATTATGGGAATCGGGCCAGTTCCAGCTACGCACAAAGCATTATCCAAGGCGGGGATGTCTCTTGATGAAATCGATCTTTTCGAAATCAATGAAGCTTTTGCCGCACAGTATCTTGCCGTGGAGAAGGAGCTTGAACTGGACCGGTCGAAGACCAATGTGAACGGCAGCGGTATAGGACTTGGGCATCCCGTTGGTGCCACCGGTGTAAGAATCATTATCTCCCTGCTTTATGAAATGGATAGACGCAACTTGCGCTATGGGCTGGCAAGCCTCTGTTCAGGCGGAGGAATGGGCATGACTACCATCATCGAGCGATAGGTGGCCTCCCGCCCGATCGGTTGTACCGGATGAATCGAGGGCGGGAAGAAACTTCCGAATTCATCATTGAAAGGAAAACGAATGTCACTCCCCGATATTCAGGAGGTTTGTGTTGTCGGTGCTGGAAACATGGGACATCAAATCGGCCTTTGCTGCGCTTTGGCCGGATACACGGTGAAGTGTACCGATGTCGACAGGCAGACCCTTTCCCAAGCAGAAAAGTTTGCCGATTCATATCTGGAAGGCAGGGTCTCGAAGGGGAAAATGGATGCGAATACAGCAAAGTCCGCTCGGGACAGAATCTCATTCACGCCGGAAATCGAAATCGCGGCATCCAGTGCTGATATCGTCATCGAAGCCATCATCGAAAATTTGGCTTTGAAAAAACAATTGTTCGCCGCATTGGACAAGATTTGTCCAGAGCACTGCATCCTGGCAACCAACAGCTCGTATATTGTCAGTTCAAAAATTGCACCCGCGACCGGCCGGCCGGATAAAGTCTGTAATCTGCATTTCTTTAATCCTGCGCTGGTCATGCGTTTGGTTGAGGTGGTGCAGGGGCCGCATACATCGGAAGAAACGGTCGAGCGTGTTTTTGCCTTTGCCGGCAAACTAAACAAAACCCCCATCATCCTTAAAAAGGAAATTTATGGATTTGTGGTGAACCGGATTCTCACGGCAATCTTAAACGAAGCGCTTTATCTTCATGATATCGGCGTTGCGGATTGTCATGACATAGACACTGCCGTTGTAAATGCTCTGGGGCATCCCATGGGGCCCTTCAAGCTATTGGATCTCGTGGGGGTGGATCTTCAGTATCACGTATGCATGGAGCGCTACAAAGACACCGGCGATAAACTGGATATGCCGTCTCCTTTGCTCGTTGAAAAGTTTGTTAAGAAAGAGTGGGGTCGTAAAAGCGGTGTCGGTTTCTATCGTTACGATGAGTAATCGCTTCTAATACACGCTTCACCAAACATCAAAAGGGGTGGCCATCGAGCAGCAAGGCTTCCAGGAAGGTTTCAGAAGCAGTGATGCCAAGGAGGGGTGTATCCGCGTTTCTCGAAAAACGTCCCCCACGATTCAAATAGCAATGGTATGGACCGCTTTTGAATGGAGTTGATGCATAGAAATTTGTACCCATGTTCGCAGGCGGTAGCGTTAAGGATGCTAAAAATCGGTCCGTAGCTGGAGACACGATGATAATCAAGAATATATGCGTGCTGGGTGCCGGGCAAATGGGGGCGGGAATTGCCCAGACATCTGCGAAAGCGGGTTTTAGCGTTGCATTGATGGATCTCGAAGAACGATGTATTGAGCGCGGGCTGAACAAGATCGGCCGCAACTTCGACCGGGCCATCGGCAAGACTGCAATGACTCGAGAAAAAGCCGAAAGCTGCCTGACACGAATCCGGTCCTTCACGGAACTGCCTGGGGCTGTTGCGGGTGCGGATGTGATCATCGAGACCATTCCGGAAAACATTGAGATGAAAAAACGCCTGTATGCCGAATTAGATGAATTGTGCGCAACACACACAATTCTGGCATCCAATACTTCCAGCCTTTCGATTACGGAAATCGCCTCTGCCACCAAGCGTCCACAGAAAGTCATCGGGATGCATTTTTTTTATCCGGTTCCATTGATGCAATTGGTCGAAATCGTCAAAGGCCGGATGACTTCCGCTGAAACACACCAGGCGATTGCTGCCCTGGCTGAAAAAATGGTCAAAATCCCGATCACGGTGGAGGATGCACCGGGATTTGTATTCAACCGAATCCTCATTCCCATGATCAATGAGGCAATTTTTATCTTGCACGAAGGGCTTGCCTCTGCAAAGGATATTGACCGGGCAATGATGCTGGGGGCCAGCCACCCCATCGGCCCCCTGGCGCTTGGGGATGTTATCGGCCTGGACACGCTGTTGATGGTCCAGGAGAGTCTATTCGTACAATTCGGCGATCCAAAGTACCGGCCATGCACGTTGTTGAAAAAGCTTGTTCACGCGGGTCACCTGGGCAGAAAAACCGGGATCGGGTTTTACACTTATGAAGCGGGAGCAGCGTCTGAAAGTAAATCCACTTCAGATAAAACAGCAAGGACTTGACCTCATCGAAAACGTGAGTGAAGGCCTCAAAACGAAGGAGACGGAACAATGGCAATGATGACGGCTACACAGTACGAAGAGAGCCTGAGAAAGCTCGATCTGGTCGTCTACATGTTCGGCGAACGGATCGACAATGTGGTCGACAACCCAATCATCCGGCCTTCCATGAATGCTGTGGCCATGACGTACGAACTGGCCCATAAACCGGAATACCAGGACTTGATGACGGCCACCTCCCATTTGACCGGCGAGCGCATCAACCGCTTCACCCACATTCATCAGTGCCGGGAGGATCTGGTCAAGAAAAGCAAGATGGGGCGTCTTCTGGGTCGCAAGACCGGCTGTTGCTTCCAGCGCTGCGTAGGCATGGATGCGCTCAATGCACTTTCCATCGTTACCTATGACATGGACCAGGCCCTGGGTACCGAATACAACCCCCGTTTTCTGGCTTATCTGGAAGTGGTTCAACGCGGCGATCTGGTCTGCGATGGCGCCATGACCGATCCTAAGGGGGACCGTTCGCTGCCGCCCCACAAGCAGCCCGATCCCGACATGTTCCTGCGCGTGGTGGAGAAGACTGCCGAGGGCATCGTGGTCCGCGGTGCCAAAGCCCACCAGACCGGCGCGGTCAATTCTCACGAAATCATCGTCATGCCGACGCTGACCATGCGCGAGGCGGACGGCGACTACGCAGTTTCCTTCGCCCTGCCCGCCGATGCCAAGGGCATCACCTACATCATGGGGCGGCAGTCCTGCGACACCCGCAAAATGGAAAGCGGCAAGTTGGATCAGGGCAATATCCGTTTTGGCGGGCACGAGGCCCTGGTCGTTTTTGACGATGTATTCGTCCCCTGGGATCGGGTCTTCATGTGCGGCGAAACCGAGTTCTCGGGCGTACTCGTGGAGAAATTCGCGTCCTACCACCGCCAGAGCTACGCCTGCAAGGTCGGCGTCGGGGATGTGCTCATCGGCGCGGCCCAGACGGCCGCCGAGTTCAACGGTGCGGAGCGTGCCTCGCATATCCGCGACAAGATCATCGAAATGAACCAGCTCAACGAAACCCTGTACTGCGGCTGCATCGCCTGCGCCGCCGAAGGGGCCGCCGAACCCAGCGGCACCTATTGCGTACAGACCCTTCTGGCCAATGTCCACAAACAGAACGTCACCCGCTTCCCCTACGAAATCTCGCGTCTGGCCCAGGATATCGCCGGCGGGCTAATGGTGACCCTGCCCTCCGAGGCCGACTACCGGTCGAAAACGGTCGGACCGCTGATCGAGAAATACTTCCGTACCCGTGAAGGGGTTCCCACCGAAGCGCGCATGCGCATACTGCGGCTGATCGAGAACTTGACGTTGGGAACCGCGGCAGTCGGCTACCTGACGGAATCCATGCACGGTGCCGGTTCGCCCCAGGCCCAGCGCATCATGATCGCCCGCCAGGTGAATATGGATGAGAAAAAACGGGCTGCCCGGCATCTGTGCGGCATCGAAGGGATAGATGAAAAAAATTAGGGTCGCCATCCGCTATTGCGGTGGCTGCAATCCGGACTACGACCGAACCGGCCTGGTGGCTGAAATCAAGCAGACCCTGGATTATCGTTGCACATTCGATGACAACGTCGGGCCGGCCGACTGGATCTTGATGATTAACGGCTGCCCGACGGCTTGCGCCAGTATGGAAAATCTGCCCCTTGACCGTTGTGTGACCATTCGCCGGCCGGCAGATGCCTCTCTTTTTATCGAGGGCATCCGGACGGATGATGAATCCCGGTTCGAACCTCTTCGCTGTCGCCCCTGATTTCTTCAGAAAGAATAACGCAAGTGCGTCGTATAAAGTGGCGTTATTGCCTGAGGATTGATGTGCGTCATCCCAAAACCCCGTGGACAATCAAAGCGCCCGCATCCATTCCGGCCGCAGGGCCACCTTGCCGTCCAGGGCCGCGTCGATCAACGCCAGGGTTTCTTCCTTGTCCTTGGGCATGCGCGCCCGGATGGGCAGATAGTTGGAGGCGTGGTTGGCGTGAAAAAGGCCCTGGGTCTGGTGGGTCTCGGCGATCATGGTGCGCAGTTCGGCCAGCATTTCGTCCGGTTCGATGAGTTCGAAGCGGCCGGCCTGGTAGTCGTCGTACATGGGGGTGCCGGGGATCAGCATCAGGCTGAGCGCCCCCACATATTCAGGATCAATGGCCGACAGCACCCGGCCGGTCTCCCGCGCGTGGATCTGGGAGCGCTGCCTTCCCGCCAATCCCAGCAATACGGTGATGGAGAGTTTGATGCCCGCGGCCCTGGCTTTTCGGCCCATGTCGATCATCGTTTGGGCGGTGGCGCCTTTGTTGATGGCCTTGAGGGTGGCGTCATCGCCGGTTTCCAACCCCATATAGGCGATGCCGATGCCGTTTTCACGGAGTTCTTTCAATTCGTCCAGGGTTTTCATTTTGAGGCTTTTGGCATTGGCATACACCCCTACCCGGGTGACCCAGGGAAGCTGGCGACGGATTTCGGTCAGGATTTTGAGCAGTCGTTTCTGGGGGATGATCAAAGCGTCGCCGTCACAAAGAAAAACCCGGCGCTGGCGCCGGCAATACTGGGCGGCAAAGGCGATGTCCGCCATGATGATGTCATCGGATTTGATCCTGAAGCGTTCCCCCTGGTAGGCCCCGCAGAAGGTGCATTTGTTTCGTGAGCAGCCCACGGTGACCTGCAGCAGGATGCTGTTGGCTTCACTGGGGGGACGGATGATGTTGCCTTCGTAGTGCATGGGGTTTCCCTTTTGAGCAAGCGTGGTTATTTGGTTCGTCCGTAAATTTGATGTTCTTTTCCCCGGTTGTCAATATTTCAGGTTATAAAGTCGGCCTACATCGCCATGACAACGCCGATGCTTGCCGGGCTGCCAGAAAAGGCGCAACAATCCCTGATTGCTTCGATACCGTTTCCCAAGCGGCTGGGCAAGCCGTCGGAATTCGTCCAATTGACGCAGCAGATCGTTGAAAACCCAATCTTAAACGGTGAAACCATTCGACTGGATTCATCGATTCGAATGGGAGCTTGATAAAAAACGGCGGGCATCCTAAAAGTAAATTTTAAACGATTTTCGACCCGGCTAAAAAGGTGGCACGGATGAATAATAAATTTAAAAGGATCGCCGTCATAACCGGAGCGACATCCGGAATTGGCGAAGCCACGGCAAGGAGATTGATCGCAGCGGGCATGGGTGTTGTTGGCAATGGTCGCAATGAAAAAAAGATGGCCTTGCTGGAAAAGGAGTTCGGCCCGTCTTTTTGTGGTGTTGTCGGCGATGCCACCGATGTTTCCGTTCTCGATGCCATATTGTCAAAAGCAGGTGACCATTTTGAAAAACCGACGGATCTCGTTGTTGCCAACGCGGGTAGAGGGTTGGGAGGAACGGTCACGAATGCCGATTTGTCTCAATTCGAAGACCTGTTGAAAATCAATGTGACCGGGACCCTGGCGCTTTTACAGAAAGCCGCCTTGAATTTGCTGGAACTTAAAAAAAGCGGGGGTACCGAAAACCCAATCGACATTGTCATTATCGGCTCGGTCGTCGGGCGCCACGTATCTCCCTTCAGTGCTGCATATGCCGCTTCGAAATTCGCTGTACACGCGCTGGCCGAAAGTTTGCGCCGCGAAGTAGGACCGGAAGGAATTCGCGTTTCGCTGGTTGAGCCGGGAATGGTGAAAAGCGGGTTTCAGACCGTCGCTGGATACAGCGATGAAATGGTGAAAAACCTGGAAAATAAATATGGACCGCTTCTTATCGGAGATGATATCGCCAACGCCATTCACTATATCGTCACCCAACCGCCGCATGTGCATATCAGCAGTATTGCCGTTCGGCCGACGCGTCAGGACTACCCGTAATACTCATAGATTGAATGGGCGAGGAATGTTGCAGCCAGATCGCTAATAGAGATCCCCCGGACGACTGGTTGATGATATCGAAAACCACCGATACGCCCCAGCTTCGAGTCGCTCAATAAGCCCACCTTATTTTTAATTCGGGTAGAAGTCCCGCAATTTTCTGGAAAAATCCCATCCTTTGGCATAAAGATTACAGTATTGTATTCATAAACCCATTTTATTACAACAATGTTGTCTTCGCGGTTGCTTCCGAACTACGGCAAGTAGCCTGAAAAAGTTTTTCTTCCAGAGGGTTATCGATTTTCCTGGCCATTTACTGCCATGGCACATTTGTTGAAACAGTTAAGACAGATATCAGAATTGAGCGTGGTAGGGGTTGCGTTTTCACTCCGCGACGTTGGAAGCTTCGTTATTGTAGTGTGTTATCGGACACCAGAAAACGGTAATTACAGATATCCATGTCAGAAAATATTTTCGAACTCGAGTTAACGACCCTATATGCCATCAGCCAGAAGATCGGCCAGGCCCTTCAGTTGGAGCAGACCCTGACGGGGATTCTCGGGATTCTTTCCAAAAATCTCTCCATGGAACGAGGAACGGTCACTTTGAAGGAAAAAGGGACCGGAATGCTTAAAATCATCGCTTCCCACGGCCTGGATCCCTGTGAGCAGAAAAGGGGGGTTTACCATCCCGGCGAGGGGATCACCGGAGCCATATTTGAAACCGCCCAGCCGTTCGCGGTTCCGGATATCGGTAAAGAGCCGCTGTTTTTAAATCGCACCCAGGCGCGCAGCCTGACAAAAAACAGCCTGGCCTTTATCGGCGTTCCGATCCTTCTCAATACCGAACCCGTCGGCGTGCTCAGCGTGGACCGGCTTTTCGGACCGGAAGTGGCGTTCAAGGAAGACATCCGGTTTCTCACGATCGTAGCGGCCCTGATGGCGCAGTTCGTTCAACTCAATCAGCATGTGGCCCAGCGGGAGGAACACCTGCTCACCGAGAATCGCAGCCTGCGCGCCGAGGTGTCGGCCAAATACAATCACTTTTTTGCCGTGGGGGTCAGCCCGGCCATGCAGACCCTGAACAAATTGATCCAGAAGGTGGCGCCAAGCAGAGCCTCGGTGCTACTGCTGGGTGAATCGGGGACCGGCAAGACGCTTACGGCCCGCATTATCCACGAACTGAGCGAGCGACGCAGAAATCCATTTGCCAAGGTGAACTGCGCCGCCCTGCCGGACAACCTCATCGAATCGGAGCTTTTCGGCCATGAAAGGGGGGCCTTTACCGGCGCCACCCAGCTTAAAATCGGGCGCCTGGAGGAGGCGCACAGCGGGACGGTGTTCCTGGACGAAATCGGCGAACTGCCCCTGGCGGTGCAGGCAAAACTGCTGCGGTTTTTACAGGAACGGGAATTCGAGCGGCTGGGAAGCACGCAGACGCGCAAGGTTGATGTGCGCATCATCGCGGCGACCAATGTCGACCTCAATCAGGCGGTGGAAGAGGGCCGTTTCCGTTCGGATCTGTTCTACCGGTTGAACGTATTTCCCATTTCGATTCCGCCCCTGCGCCAACGCAAAGCCGACCTTCCCCTGCTGGTAGAGTACTTCATTACTAAAAATGCCCGTGAATACGGCCGGAATTTTTATTTCTCATCGGAATGCATGGAAATCATGAGTGCCTATCATTGGCCCGGCAATGTGCGCGAGTTGGAAAACCTCGTGGAGCGGGTGGCGATCATGGCCGATTCCAGCCAAATCGATACCAAAATGCTGCCGGAATATCTCTTCAATCGTAAAAGCGGAAGCTCGTACGACGCTCCCCTGGAAGCGGCGACCTCAAGACTTGAAATGATGGAAAGGGAAACCGTGCTGGAAGCCCTGGCCCGCAATGGATGGGTGCAGCAGAAAGCGGCCCGGGAGATCGGTCTGACCCTCCGTCAAATGGGATACCGGGTAAAGAAGTTCAAGCTGGCTCGAATCATTCGAGAGAACAAGCAGAGAAATCTGCAATATAGAAGCCTCTCCAATTAACCCCCCCGAATTTTTTTCTACCTCTTCCTTCCTGCTTTTTGCTTACGGCCTGGCTTCAGCGACAGAAGCCAGGCCGAACTATTTCAGCGCAAATCGACACATCTACAATAGTGTAGGGTTCGCATCTACACGAATGTAGATGGTCATGTAAATTCTGTTTGCAAATTACTACTGCGAGGATTCTCAAATATTATATATTTATCTATTTTTACAATAGGTTAGCGTCTATATAAGTAGAATTTTTAGGTTGTGGCATAACGATTGCTCAGTAGAAAAACAAACCATCATTGACACCTTTTTTAAGGACTCGGTAAACAAAGGAATTGAAGATGAGAAAAATAGCGATTTACGGCAAGGGCGGTATCGGCAAATCCACAACAACCCAGAACACGGTCGCCGGTCTGGCGGAAATGGGGAAAAAGGTCATGGTCGTGGGATGCGATCCCAAGGCGGATTCAACCCGGCTGCTGCTGGGCGGCCTGGCCCAGCGCACGGTGCTGGACACGCTGCGCGAGGAAGGCGAAGACGTGGAATTGGAAGATGTGCGCAAGGAGGGTTACGGAGGCACCCTGTGCACCGAGTCGGGTGGCCCGGAACCGGGTGTCGGCTGCGCCGGCCGGGGGATCATCACCTCTATCAATCTGCTGGAACAGTTGGGTGCCTACGCCGACAGCGAAGATCTGGACTACGTTTTCTACGATGTTCTCGGGGACGTGGTCTGCGGTGGTTTCGCCATGCCCATCCGCGAAGGCAAAGCCCAGGAGATCTACATCGTGGTTTCCGGCGAGATGATGGCCATGTATGCAGCCAACAATATCTGCAAGGGCATCGTCAAATTTGCCGAAGCCGGCGGTGTCCGGCTCGGCGGCCTGATCTGCAACAGCCGCAAGGTGGACAATGAGCAGGAGATGATCCAGGCGCTGGCGGACCGTCTGGGAACCCAGATGATTCATTTCGTCCCCCGGGACAACATGGTCCAACGGGCCGAGATCAACCGCAAGACCGTAATCGACTATGACGGTTCGCATGTTCAGGCGGATGAATATCGGACCCTGGCCAAGAAAATCGATGAAAACGAGATGCGGGTCATCCCGACGCCGCTGGCCATTGAAGAGTTGGAGAAGATGCTGATTGACTACGGCATTGCCGCATAGCAAAGGAGAAAAACCAAAATGATTATGATTCGATCGATTGTTCGTCCGGAAAAGGTCGATGATGTACTGGCCGCCTTGATGGAAGCCGGTTTCCCCGGGGTCACCAAGTTCTCGGTTGTGGGACGCGGCAAACAGCGCGGTATAAAAATTGGTGAAATTACCTATGACGAAATCCCCAAGGAAATGCTGCTGACCGCAATTGAGGCCAAGGATAAGGATTTTGTGATCCGTACGATTATCGGCGCGGCACGAACGGGACAGAAAGGCGCATACGGCGACGGCAAGATTTTCGTCAGCCCGGTCGATGAAACCTATACGATCAGCTCCGGTATCAAGCAAAATCCGGATGGAACGACCGAAGAGGTGACCATATGAAGGAGATTATCGCCGTCGTTCGAATGAACAAGATGAACCAGACCAAAAAGGCGTTGGCCGATGCGGGGTTTTCGTCGATTACCGCTAAGGAATGCCTGGGCCGCGGGAAGGGCATCGTAGACATGGAACTGCTCCAGGGTGCGGAAAAAGGGTTCGAAGAAGCGATTTCCCAGTTGGGACAATCGAGCCGTCTGATTCCCAAGCGGGCGATTTTGATGGTCGTACCGGACAAGTCCGTTAAAAAAGCAGTCAAAACGATCATCTCCGTGAACCGCACCGGCAAATCCGGTGACGGCAAGATTTTCGTGATGCCGAGTATCGATTCCATCAGTGTGAGAACCGGCGAAAACGGCGATGCAACATTAGACGATGTATAGGAGAAGCGATCATGACGGCGATGCCCGATAAAAAAGATGAGTATAATGAAAATGCCGCAGCCTGGAGGGAAATCGACCCTGAATCGGTGAAAACCGAGATCCTGGCCAAATACCCTCCCAAAGTGGCCCGCAAGCGCTCCAAACATTTTGTTGTCAACAAAAAGAAGGATGAAAAGAGCTACGAGGAAATTCAGGCCAATGTAAGAACGATCCCCGGGATCATATCCCAGCGGGGATGCTGTTACGCCGGGTGCAAAGGCGTGGTGATGGGGCCCACGCGCGACATCATCAACCTGACCCATGGCCCTGTCGGATGCGGGTTTTACTCCTGGCTCACCCGACGCAACCAGACGGACCCGTCCACGACGCCGGACGGACACAATTTCATGACCTATTGTTTTACCACCGACATGCAGGAACGGGAAATCGTTTTCGGCGGCGAGAAAAAACTCAGGCAGGCCATCCAGGAAGCCTACGATACGTTCAAACCCAAAATGATTTCCGTCTTTTCCACCTGCCCGGTGGGCCTGATCGGCGACGATGTCCATGCCGTTACCCGGGAGATGCAGGAAAAACTGGGAATCACCATTTTCGGGTTCAGTTGCGAGGGATACAAGGGAGTCAGCCAGTCCGCCGGCCATCACGTGGCCAACAACGGGCTGTTCCAGCATGTCATCGGCAAGGACGACACGGTCCAGGAAGGGGAGTACAAGGTCAACCTGCTGGGGGAATACAATATCGGCGGGGATGAATTTGTCATCGACGAGCTGTTCGAAAAATGCGGGATCAAGATTATCTCCACCTTCTCGGGCAACTCCAGCGTGGACCATTTCCAGAATTCCCACACGGCCGACCTGAACCTGATCATGTGCCACCGTTCCATCAATTATGTGGCCGACATGATGGAAGAGAAATACGGCATTCCCTGGATGAAAATCAATTTTTTGGGCGCCAATGCAACGTCCGCTTCTTTGCGCAAAATTGCCCAGTATTACGGAGACCAGAAACTCATCGACCGGGTGGAAGAAGTCATCGCCGAGGAGATGGTGGAGGTGGAAAAAGCCCAGGCCGATGTCCGGCCCCGGTTGGAAGGCAAGCTGGCCATGATGTTCGTCGGCGGCTCCCGTGCCCATCACTACCAGGAACTGTTCAATGAAATGGGTATGCAGACCATCGCCGCCGGCTATGAATTCGCCCATCGCGACGATTACGAGGGGCGCCATGTGCTGCCGACGATCAAGATCGATGCCGACAGCCGAAATATCGAAGAGTTGGAAGTCAAAAAAGATCCTGAACGCTACAATCCACGGATTCCGGAAGAGGAACTTGCCGCCGGCGTAAGAAACGGCATCGAACTCAAGGCCTATGACGGCATGATGGCCGACATGGAGGAAAACGTTACCTACGCCATCGACGATATCAGCCAGTACGAAACCGAGAAGATGATCGAGATCTACAAGCCGGATATCTTCTGTGCAGGCATCAAAGAGAAATACATGGTGCAGAAGCACGGTATGCCCATGAAACAGCTGCACAGCTACGACTCCGGCGGACCCTACGCCGCCTATAAGGGGGCAATCAATTTCTATTATGAAATCGACCGGATGATCAACAGCAAGGTGTGGAAGCACATCCGGGCTCCCTGGGAGGAAAATCCGCAACTGGCAGCCATGTATGCCAATGAATAATTGAGAGGAAAGCAACGATGTTACTGCGACATACACCCAAGGAAATATCCGAACGCAAGGCATTGACCGTCAACCCGGCCAAGACCTGCCAGCCCATCGGCGCCATGTACGCCTCTTTGGGGATTCACGGCTGCCTTCCCCACAGCCACGGCTCCCAGGGCTGCTATGCCTATCATCGATCCACTTTGACAAGGCATTACAAGGAGCCGGTTTTAGCAGCCACCAGTTCGTTCACCGAAGGGGCCTCCGTTTTCGGCGGCCAGGCCAACCTTTTACAGGCGATCAACAATATTTTCACCGTATACAACCCGGACGTCATCGCCGTGCACACCACCTGTCTGTCGGAAACCATCGGGGACGACATCCCCCAGATTTTCGGCAAGGCCGAGGCTGACGGCAAGATTCCCGAGGGAAAATATGTACTCCACGCCAACACCCCCAGCTATGTGGGGTCCCATGTAACGGGTTTCGCCAACATGACCAAGGCCATGGTCGATTACTTCGCGACCAGCAACGGCCATAAAGAGAAGTGCCTCAACCTGATTCCCGGTTGGGTGGAACCTTCGGATATGAAGGAGATCAAGCGTATCGCAGCGGAAATGGGGGTCAATTCGATCCTGTTTCCCGATACGGAGAATGTGCTCAACGGTCCCCAGACCGGCAAGTTCACCATGTATCCCAAGGGGGGTGTCACCATTGATCAGCTGAAAAAAACCGGAAGCAGCCGGGGCACCATCGCCCTGGGCAGGCTGGCATCGGAACCGGCGGCCCTGGCCCTGGACGCCAAATTCAAGGTGCCCTGCAAAATTCTCGACCTGCCCATCGGCCTGAAAGCCACCGATCGGTTCGTGGACGCCATGCGGCAAATGGCCGGGGTTACGGTCCCGGACTCGTTGAATCTGGAACGCGGACAACTGCTTGATATAATAACTGATATGCAGGCCTATTTTTACCACAAGAAGGTCGCTTTGGTGGGCGACCCCGATCAACTGGAAGCGCTTACCGAATTTCTGATCGACATCGATATGCTGCCGATTCACATACTCACCGGCACCCGGGACAAAAAATTCGAAAAACGGATTCAGGAACTGACCACAGAATTACCCCATGCGGTGAACGTGAAAAGCGGCGGCGACATGATGCTGTTCCACCAGTGGGTGAAGAACGAGCCGGTGGACCTGCTCATCGGCAATACCTATGTCAAATACATTTCACGGGATGAGGATATCCCCTTTATCCGGCACGGGTTCCCGATTCTGGACCGCATCGGCCACAGCTACTTTCCTACGGTGGGATACCAGGGCGCAATGCGGCTGCTGGAAAAGATCCTTAGCGCGCTGATGGACCGTCAGGACCGGGATTCCTCGGAAATCGAATTCGAACTGGTGATGTAGAACGGAGAAAGCCATGTCATCCATCTCCATATTAAAAGGCAGGGAACAGCAAATTTACCGCAAGGGCAGCCAGGACTTCGACATGTCCTGCGAGAAAAAGAGCCTGGCCGGCTCCATCAGCCAGCGGGCGTGTGTGTTCTGCGGATCTCGGGTGGTGCTTTATCCCATCGCCGATGCACTGCATCTGATCCACGGCCCGATCGGATGCGCTTCATACACCTGGGATATCCGGGGCTCGCTCTCGTCCGGGCCTCAGTTGCACCGGATGAGTTTTTCCACGGATCTTCAGGAGAAGGATATCATCTTCGGCGGCGAGAAGAAGCTGGCCAGCGCGCTGGATACGCTCATCGATACATACAAACCCAAAGCCGCCTTTGTCTACGCGACCTGCATTGTCGGATTGATTGGCGATGATATCGACGCCATCTGCAAGAAGGTTTCGCAGGAAAAAGGCATTCCCGTTCTGCCGGTCCATTCGGAAGGCTTCAAGGGGACGAAGAAAGACGGTTACAAGGCGGCCTGTGATGCCATGGCCAACCTGGTCGGCACTGGATCGGTCAAAGATGTCGGCCCGCTCAGCATTAATATCATGGGCGAGTTCAACATTGCCGGCGAAGCCTGGACCATCCGGGACTACTACGAACGGATGGGGATCGAGGTGGTCTCCGTTTTCACCGGGGACGGCCGCGTCGAGAATATCAAGCGCGCTCACGGAGCCGCCCTAAACGTCGTGCAATGCTCGGGTTCGGTGATCCACCTGGCGCAGCATATGAAGGAACGGTACGGCATCCCTTTCATCCGGGTATCTTATTTCGGGATCGAGGATATGTCCAAGGCCCTATACGATGTGGCCGAGCATTTCAAGGACGCCTGCCCCGAGATCATGCAGCAGACCCAGGCCCTGGTGCGCGAGGAAGTCAAAAAGGTTTATCCGATCCTTAAACAGTACAAGCAAAAGCTCAAAGGGAAAAAGGCGGCCATTTATGTAGGCGGTGCATTCAAGGCCTTTTCCATGATCAAGCAGCTGCGGACCCTGGGGATGGATGTCGTGCTGGCGGGTTCGCAAACGGGCACCAAGGAGGACTATCAGGTGCTCAGGGATATGTGCGACGACGGCACGGTGATCGTGGACGATGCCAATCCCGTCGAACTCTCCAAATACAGCATTGAGAAAGGGGTGTCGCTTTTCGTCGGGGGCGTCAAGGAAAGACCCATGGCGTTCAAGCTGGGAATCGGTTTTTGCGATCACAACCACGAGCGCAAACTTTCTTTGGCCGGGTATGGCGGCATGATCAATTTTGCCAGAGAAGTCTATGCCTCCGTTACCAGTCCGGTTTGGCAGTTTGCGCCACATAAGAACGGTTAGCGAGAAAAGGGAATCAGCATGAAAACCCAGGAGAAAGTCGAATACAAGGCCACAAGCAATGCCTGCAAACTTTGCAGCCCATTGGGAGCCTCCCTGGTCTTCCGGGGAATCGAAAACACTGTGCCCCTGCTGCACGGGTCCCAGGGATGCTCGACATACATCCGCCGCTACCTGATCAGCCATTTCAACGAACCGGTGGACATCGCCTCTTCCAACTTTACCGAGGAAACTGCCGTTTTCGGCGGCGGGGCCAATTTGAAACTGGCCATCGACAACCTCATCCAGCAGTATCGCCCGGCGTTGATCGGGATCGGAACCACCTGCCTGAGCGAGACGATCGGCGACGACGTGGCGTCGATTGTAAAGAGTTATGCCCGAAACAACGCCGATGGCAGCGGTCCTGCAATTGTATCCGTTTCCACTCCCAGTTATTCGGGAACCCACATCGACGGTTTTCACGCTGCGGTGAGGGCAACGGTGGACACCCTGGCCAAAAAGCAGGGCGGCCCGGCAACAGGCATCAATTTCTTTCCGGGAATGCTGTCTCCTGCCGATTTCCGGCATTTCCAGGAGATTTTCGACGATTTCGGCATCCCCTGCAACATGCTGCCCGATTACTCACAAACCCTCGACGGTCCCATGTGGACAGAGTACCACAAAATTCCCCAGGGGGGAACGCCCGTCAAACGGATTGCCGCCATGGGCGATGCCGCAGCGAGCATCGAATTGGGCAGGGTTCTCGCCGAAACAAAAAGCGCGGGGCAGCTGTTGTCCGAGAAATTCGGCATCCCCAATCACGGCATCGGGTTTCCCATCGGCATCAAGGAGACCGACGTTCTGTTTGATCGCCTTTCGGCCAGCACCGGCAGGCCCATTCCGGAAAAGTATCACCAGGAACGTGCACGTCTCATCGACGCATATGCGGACGGACACAAGTATGTGTTCGAGGCGCGCGCCGTGGTTTACGGCGAAGAAGATCTGGTCATCGGCATGGCCTCCTTTTTGTCGGAGATCGGCGTTGTTCCGGCCCTTTGCGCGTCGGGCAGGAAGAGCGGCCACTTCAAGGCGAAGCTGCGCCAGGTTGTCGACGATTTCGACCAGAAACAGATCCAGGTTTTGGAAGGCGTCGATTTCGTGGAGATCGGCAAGGCCGCCAGGAAAGTCAATCCCGATTTTCTGATCGGCAACAGCAAGGGCTACAAGATCGCCCGGGAAATGCAAAAGCCATTGATCCGCATCGGGTTTCCGATTCACGACCGCATGGGGGGGGCGAGAATCGTGCATGTGGGGTACCGCGGCGCCCAGCAACTTTTCGATACCATCACCAATACGATGATTGCCTTTAAGCAGGATTCGTCGGCGGTGGGGTACTTTTACATGTAGGGTTGACGGTGGCCAGATGACAGAAAACGGATGTTGGAGGACGGAAGACTGATTTCGGATCTTCGACCTCAGAACTTAAACCAATCATTCAGGGACCGGAAACCATGAATATAGAAAACCACCCCTGTTTCAATGCCAAAATGAGAGGCAAATACGGAAGGGTGCACCTTCCTGTGGCGCCGCGCTGTAATATTCAATGCAATTACTGCGATCGTAAATACGACTGCGTGAATGAGAGTCGGCCCGGTGTAACCAGTGCGGTCCTGACCCCGCGTCAGGCCATGGCCTATCTCGAATATGTCCTGGAGGAAGTGAAGAACATTTCGGTTGTGGGCATTGCCGGGCCGGGGGACCCGTTCGCCAACCCCGACGAAACCATGGAGACGCTGCGGCTGACGAGAGAACGTTACCCCGAGATGATTCTTTGCCTGGCGACCAATGGTTTGGGCATCGGCCCATATATCGATGAGTTGGCCGAACTGAATGTCAGCCATGTTACCATCACCTTGAATGCTGTCGATCCTGAAATCGGTTCCCAGTTGTATTCCTTCGTCCGTCACGGCAAGAAGGTGCTGGGGCCAGGGGCCGGCTTCGATGTCCTGCTGGAAAAACAGCTCGAAGCCATCATCCGCCTCAAGGAGAAAAACGTCACCACCAAGGTCAACACCATCATTGTGCCGGGAATCAACGAAACCCACATCGAGACGGTGGCCGAGAAGATGGCCGATTTGCGGGTGGACATTCTCAACTGCATTCCCTTTTACCCCAACAAGGGGGCCAAATTCGCTCATTTGGAAGAACCGTCCAAGGAAGCTGTTGCCGCGATCCGCAAGAAGGCGGCCCGGCATATCCCCCAGATGTACCACTGCAAACGCTGCCGGGCCGATGCGGTGGGAATCCTGGGGCAGGAAAACGGCTGCGCGGTAAACGAAAAGCTGCAGGAATGCTCCCAACTCCCAGAAATATTGGGCGAAACGCGCCCATACGTGGCTGTGGCCAGCCTGGAAGGCGTGCTGGTCAATCAGAAGCTCGGCAAGGCCGAAGAATTGTTTATCTACGGCAGGCGGGATAATGGCGAAATTTATTTCGTCGAAACCCGCAAGACGCCCGAACCTGGCGGCGGCCTGCAACGCTGGGAAGATCTCGGCAAACTGCTGACCGATTGCAGGGCGTTGATGGTCGCCGGCATCGGCGACAACCCCCGCCGTGTACTGAGCAAAAAGAAGATTGATATCCTGGAGCTGGACGGCATGATCGAAGAGGCCGCCGAAGCCGTTTTCGAAGGCCACAGCATGAACTTCATGGTTCGGCGGGATATCGAGGCGTGTAACAAGCGGCATCCAATGGCAGGAATGGGCTGCATGTGATTTCTACTTCACCAAAAAAGGAGGCCAATCGTAAATGGAAAAACCGGAATATCATATTTTTGTCTGTGCCAGTTTTCGTGCCGGCGGCGATCCCAAAGGCGTTTGCCACAAAAAGGGCGCGACAGATCTTTTGCCTTACATCGAAAACGAAATTCTCGATCGCGGGCTGAACGCCCAGATTACCAGCACCGGCTGCATGAAGGCCTGTGACCACGGACCGGTGATGGTGGTCTACCCCATGGGACACTGGTATGGCGGGGTGGAAAGCGAGGACACGGTGGACGAGATTTTGGATGCCCTGGAAGATGGAGAAGTGGTCGACAATCTTCTGATCGCCTGACAGACATCACCGGACATCATTGCATCGAAAGGAGAGGCTCCATGCAGATTCAATCCATCAGCGGTTGGCAGGACTATATTCAGGCCGGACGAGAATATCTGAAGACCGCCAGCAACGGCGTCTCCCGTCCTGCGGTGTTCAATAACGAACTGATCTTTCAACTGGCCGCCATGGCTATCGAAAAACTCATCGTGGGGATGGCGCACTACCATCATCAAATGCCGGTGGACCACACGCTGTCCGGGCTGGTGGAATCCCTGTCGGAGGTATGTCCCCTAAATCCCGGAATGGCCGAACGGATTAGACAGATCGAAGCTGTTGACGACATGTGTGCCTTGACCGTCGAGCACCGTGAGCCGCCGGGAGACGATGTGATCCGGGAGATCCTGGCCGTGGGCGATGAGGTGGCCCATTTCATCGACCAACATGTTCCGCAGAACCGGCCAGCGTCCGCTGTAGCATAATTTCTAACGAATTTTTTTTAGAGGATAGGGCAGATGGTCCTGTATGGATAGTATGGAGAAACAAAGTCAAATGACCGGCTTTGTCGATAGCAAGCAGGTGTGGATCATCGACACAACCCTGCGCGACGGCGAACAGGCGCCCGGCGTGGTGTTTAACACCGAAGAGAAGCTGGCTCTCGTTCGTCTGTTGGACGAAGCCGGCGTAGACGAACTGGAAGTCGGCACCCCGGCCATGGGGCCCACGGCCTGCGATGAGATAAGCGCCATGGTCGCCCTTAACCCTGCTGCTTTTCTCACAAGCTGGTGCCGGGCGCTTGAAAAGGACATCGACCTGGCAGCAGAATGCGGCACTGCCGGTGTGCACATCAGCTTCCCGGTTTCCTCGGTCCTTTTGCAGGCCATGGGGAAAAGCCAAGGCTGGGTGAAAGAGCAGCTCTGCAAGCTGATCCCATTGGCCCTGGAGCGATTCTCGCTGGTATCCGTAGGTGCCCAGGACGCTTTTCGGGCCGATCCCGGTTTTCTCAACACCTTTGCCTGCACGGCATCCGCCTGCGGTGCGCATCGGGTGCGCATCGCCGACACCGTCGGCCTGACCCGCCCGTTCCAGGTCGCCCAACTGGTCCAACGGCTGATTCCTTTACTGGGAAAAACCTCTCTTGAATTTCACGGCCACAACGATCTGGGTATGGCGACGGCCAATGCAATCAGCGCCATCGAGGCGGGAGCGCAGGCGGTCAGCGTCACGGTCAACGGACTCGGCGAACGTGCCGGCAACGCCGCATTGGAGCAGGTGGCCGTCGCGGCCAAAACCCTTGAGCATCGATCTTCGTCGGTCGATACACGCCGGCTGGCAAAGATCTGCCAATGGGTAGCCCGGATGACTGACCGCACGATTGCACCGGACCGGCCGATTGTGGGCGAAGCGGTTTTCACCCACGAATCGGGCATCCATTGTGCGGCTCTGTTGAAAGACCCATCCACCTATCAGCCGTTTTCTCCCGAGACGGTAGGCCACAAGTGTGCCCGGTTGGTGGTAGGGCGGCATAGCGGCATCAGCGTGATCAGACATCTCATGGAACACGCCGGCGTGGTTTTGGATGCCGAGGATACCCAACGTCTGCTTTCCGTTGTTCAGGACGAGTCCCTGAGAAAAAAAACAGCCTTCTCCCCCTTTGAACTCACCCGCCTGTATCACCGTATCTTTCCTGACCACCGTCCTATCTGAGGGCCTACTCTCACGAATAAAAGCGTTGAAAAGCCAAATCTGATTCGATAGATTAATTCTCTGACACGAAGCGCTCATGCGAATCGAAGTGTGCTCCAATATTGATGGTCTATCAAAAAGTACCGAATCCGTCATGCCGGGCTCGCCTCGGCATCCATATATCGTTGAAATGACTGGATTCCGGCCTGCGCCGGAATGACAAAAAGATTTAAATTACGACTTTTTGCGATGTTGCGCATGTTGTGAGCCTTCCTTCTATGCTTGTAGCGATAATGTGAATCGATACCATACGAGAAAGCGGCCGATACGTCCGCCAAAGGTTTCATATGATGAAGAAAGGCGCCCTGTTTAAAACCGTTCGCGTTCTGGTTGTGCTGCTGGTCTCCGCTGCCGTCGCCTTTTTGCTGGTGCAACTGCGGCCTCGGGCCGAAAAGCAGGAGCGGGTGTCCAACGGCCGCCTGGTGGAAACCGTGACTACCCGTTCGCAAAGCTTGCCCATGTTTGTCGAGGCTTACGGCACGGTCGCTCCGCGGGAGGCGTTGAAACTGGTGGCCCGGGTGCGTGGGGAAGTGGTGGCCCTGCATCCGAATTTCATCGAAGGCGGCTTCGTCAGGTCCGGTGAAGTCCTGGTGGCCATCGACCCGCAGGACTACGAACTGGCCGTGCGGCGAACGAAGGTGGGCATCCGCCAGGCCGAGGCCGACCTGGACCGTCTGGAACAGGATGTCCTCAATCTCGATGCCAGCCTGGAACTGGCCCGGGCCGATATGAAGCTGGCGCTGGCGGAGGTCAAACGGCTGAAGAAACTGGCCGGCAAGGATATGACCTCCCAGAGCGTACTGGATAAAGCCGATCGTCAATACCTCACCAGCCGGGAGCGGCTGCAGGCCCTGGAAAACCAAATGGCTCTCATCGGCCCCAATCGCGTCCGGCTGCAAAGCCAGTTGGAGATGGCCAGGGTGGCCTGGGAACAGGCCAAGCTGGATCTGGAGCGCTGCCGAATCGAGGCCCCCTACGAGGCCTGGGTGACGCAAAAGACGGTCGAAATCGGCCAACACCTGAGTGTGGGCCAGCCGGTGGGCAGCATTTACCGGGCCGGGGCATTCGACATCGAGGTGAAAATTCCGGTGGGCGATCTGGCCTGGTTTCCCGACGGGGCTGGCTCCGGAGAAGGGTTAAAGGCAGAGGTGCGGTTTTCCGAAACCGAACCGCCCCGGATCTGGATCGGCAAAGTGGCAAGGATCAAGGCGGCCCTGGACCAGACCACCCGAACCCTTCCGGTGGTCGTGCAGGTGGATGAAGCAACCGGCGCCGATCCCATGGCGAATGCCGCCGGGCGCATGAAGCCGGGCATGTTCGTCACGGTAAGAATCCAGGGACGTCAGGTGGATCATGTCCATCGCCTGCCGCGGCATCTGGTCCGCGACGACGACACCGTTTATCTGGCCGTCGACGACCGGCTGGAGATACGGCCGGTTGCCGTCCTGCGCCGCTTTAAAACCGAAGTGCTGATCAACGAAGGCCTTGCCGACGGCGATCGGGTGATCACCACGCCGATTTCCAATGCGGTATCGGGGATGAAGATCAGAATTAAATGAAAAGACTCGCCCAATGGTCCGTAGATAACCGCGTTGCGGTCAACCTGATCATGATGTTCATCATCGTTGCGGGGCTGTTGACGGTGGTGAACATGCGAAGGGAGATGTTTCCCCAGTTTGCCCTGGATATGATCAATGTCACCGTTCCTTATCCCGGCGCCAGCCCGGCCGAGGTGGAGGAGGGGATCTGCATCAAGATCGAGGAGAAGATCAAGGGGATCGAGAACATCAAGCGGACCTATTCCTCATCCCGGGAAGGCAGCGGCTCGGTGACCGTCGAACTGGACAAGGACGCCGATGTCCAGAAGGTCATGGACGACATCAAGAACGAAGTGGACCTTATCGATACGTTCCCCGACGAGGCCGAAGACCCCATCATTACCGAAATCATCAACCGCAACCCGGCCATTACCGTGGCCGTGTACGGTGATGTATCCGAAAAGCTCCTACGCCAGACGGCGGACCGCATCCGGGATGATCTGGTGGATACGGGCCCCATCTCGCTGGCCACGCTGGTGGGGGTGCGGGACTTCGAGATCGCGGTGGAGGTCTCCGAGGAGAACCTGAGACGCTACGGGCTGAGCTTCGACCAGGTGGTCCACACCCTGAGAACCGGAAGCCTGGATCTTCCCGGCGGTGCCATCAAGACCGACCACGGGGAGATACTGGTGCGGGCCAAAGGCCAGCTTTACACCGGAAAAGAGTTCGAGGCCCTACCTTTGATTACCGACACCGACGGGACGGTGGTGCGGTTGGGGCAGGTGGCCACGGTGGTCGACGGATTCGAGGATACGGACATCATCGCCCGCTTCAATGGCAAGCCCGCCGCCCTGGTGCAAGTCAACCGCACCAACCAGGAGGATGTAATCGCCATCTCCGACACCGTTGAGCAATACGTGGCCGAAAACCGCGATCGCATGCCGGCCGGCATCGAACTGGCCACCTGGTTCGATCTGTCCACCATGGTGCGGGACCGCATCAGCCTGCTGCTGCGCAACGGGTACCAGGGAATCATCCTCGTGTTCATCGCCCTGGCCCTGTTTCTCAACCTGCGTCTGGCCTTCTGGGTTTCCGTAGGCATTCCCATCTCTTTCATGGGAGCCTTCATTGTGCTGGATTTCGGGGGCGAAACCATCAATATGATCTCCCTGTTCGCCTTCATCATGACTTTGGGCATTCTGGTGGATGACGCCATTATCGTCGGGGAGAACATCTTTACCCATTACGGGCAGGGCAAGTCTCCCATCCGTGCGGTGGTGGATGGCGCCGGAGAGGTGGGCGGACCGGTGATCATGGCTGTGACCACCACGGTCGTGGCGTTCACGCCGCTGATGTTCATTACCGGCATCATGGGCAAATTCATCAGCGTCATGCCCCGGGCGGTGATCGCCATCCTGATCGTTTCTTTGGGCGAAGCCCTGATCATTCTGCCGGCGCATCTGGAGGGAGCCTTGCAGAAAAGCCGGCTGGCCGGCAGAAAAGTCGGTCGGGCCATTCACGAGAAAATTCTCGGACGGGTTGAAAACGGGCTGCAGTATACTATCGAACGCATCTATACGCCGATTTTGCGGTACGTGGTTGAAAATCGCTATTTTACGTTTTCCATCGGTGTAGGCGTTCTGATCGTCAGCCTGGGGATCCTGCGCGGCGGTTACGTGCCCTTCATCTTCATGCCCAAGGGCGACAGCGACTGGGTGATCGCCGAAGTCAACTATCCCTTGGGAACGCCGGTGACCACCACGGCGCAAACCATTGCCTACCTGGAGCAGCAGGCGTTCAAACTCAACGAGGCTTTCGCCGGTAAGCTGGATGGGGGAAAGAACCTGATCACCAATACCTACTCGTTAACCGGTTTTATTCCCAGAAGGGACTGGAAGCCGTCGCAGATCGGCGGCCACTGCGGCGAAGTGTGGATCGAGATGATTTCGTCGGCTGAACGGCCGCGGGTTTCGGTCAATGCCGTCATCAACCGGTGGCGGGAGTTTGCCGGTGAAATCCCCGGCGTGGACCAGCTCTCCTTTTTCACCATCGAGGGGGGGCCGGCGGGAAGCCCCATCGAGATCCAGTTGATCGGCGACGATTTCAATCAGCTGGAACTGGCCGCTGCGGAACTGAAAAACGAGTTGGGCAAGTATCCGGGAACCTACGACATTGCCGACGACTTCAAACCCGGCAAGCCCGAACGGCGCATGCGGATCAAGGACGGCGCTCAGAGCATCGGCGTGACCATGAGCGATATCGCCCGCCAGCTTCGCCAGGGGTTTTACGGTGAGGAAGCCTTGCGCATTCAGCGCGGCAAGGACGATGTCAAGGTTCAGGTGCGCTATGCCGAACAAGACCGAAGGACTCTTTTCTCCATCGAGCAGGTCCGGGTGCGCACCCCGGACGGCCGGCAGGTTCCCCTTACCGAGGTGGCCGAAGTGTCGCCTTCACGGGCCTATTCGTTGATCCGCCGGGTTGACCGTAAACGGGTGATCACGGTGAGCAGCGATATCGACGAGGATGTGGGCAACGCAAGCAAGATCGTCGCCGATCTCAATGCGGAATTTCTACCCCGGCTGCTTAAGCGCTATCCCGGACTGCGCTACGATCTGGAAGGGCAGGAAAAGCGCACCCAGGAGTCTCTGGGGAGTTTGAAAAAGGGATTCACCCTGGCCCTCATGGGTATCTTTCTGCTGCTGGCCACCCAGTTTCGATCCTACATTCAGCCGGTGATCATCATGATGGCCATTCCCTTCGGATTGATCGGTGCCGTGCTCGGGCATCTGGTCATGGGGCTGGCGTTTACCATCATCAGCATTTTCGGCATCGTGGCTCTTTCCGGCATCGTGGTCAACGATTCGCTGATTCTGATCGACTTCATCAACCGCGCCCATCGCGGCGGCATGGCGATTGCCGAAGCGGTGGTTCAATCCGGCCGCTCCCGTTTCCGACCGGTGCTGCTGACCTCGGTGACCACCATTGCCGGGCTCTTCCCTTTGCTGCTGGAACGCAGTTTCCAGGCGCAATTCCTTATCCCCATGGCTGTGAGCATCAGTTTCGGCCTGCTGGCGGCGACCCTGCTGACCCTGCTCTACGTACCGGCGCTCTATTTGATCGTCGACGATTGTATCCGCGCGGTCCATAGGCGGTTGGGGCCGAAACCTGCGCAGGCCGAACCCGACGAGGCGCCCTCGGTCGATGGACCGAAATGATGCCTTAATGCCGGTAGTACCAAGGCTTTTCTTCGTGAATCCGAGTTTCGGAACATACTGTGGCAAATTTGTAGCAGCATTGCGTGTCATCATCAGAATTGACATAATTGCCAATAATTATGTAGACTCTGCATAATCTGTCTAATTTACGCAAAATACAGGAAGGATCGTTTTCAAATCCGGAGTCGTTCTACCATCGAAATAATCATTGCAATATTAACAAACACCGATGATTCGGGCACTCATAGAAAGGAAAAACAAGGACCGAAACGATTATTCTGGCCCGTGAAGCTTTGCGAGCGTTGCTCCCCTGCAAGCAGTTGCTGCCTTAGCGGATATCTCCTGCAAGAATAGAAAACAGCACCTACCTCGGCATTGTGCGCTACCATTCGAAGTAACCCCCGATCGATTTTACTGGCAGGTTGCCCCCAGAGATGCCTGATCCTAAGAACTGACGAATAAGGAGACTGAATATGATTCTCATCTCCATGTGGCGATAAATACTATCTTGAGCAGAACAACCACACAATGCGGACGCTCGTATTTCGTTGAAACCACAGGGATCGTTATGCCTTTTTAGCTTAAAAACATAAGGAGAAAACTATGCCCAGAATACAAAAATGGCTTGTCATGGTGGGGTGTATTTTTTCTTTTTTTATTACCATACCGGACAGTTACTCCGAAGATGTTTACCTGACCACCAGCGAATATCTTCCATATACAACGGAATGTGCAGAGAATTACGGATTCTGCACCGAAATTGTGAGTACGGTCATAAAGAATATGGACATGAGTCCTGTCTTCAAATTTTATCCATGGAGAAGAGGGCAGTTGAATGTCAAGGAAGGAGAAGTATGGGCGACATTTCCATATTCGAAGAATGTTGAACGGGAACGTGACTATCTGTTTTCAGCGCAACCCCTGTTTGTAGGGAGAGTCAGCTTTTTCTGTTACAAAGATTATTTTTCCGAGAACCACCGATGGAACACGCTGGAAGATTTAAAACCCTATAAGATCGGCGGAGTAAGGGGCTACTGGTACGAAAGCGATTTCATGAAAGCCGGGCTGGAAGTCGAGTATACGGCCAATCCGGAAGAGACGCTCAAAAAACTGCAGGCCGGCAGAATCCAACTGTTCCCTCTTAACGAAATGGTCGGGTGGTATCTGATAGGCAAACTTTTCCCCGACCATAAAAACCATTTCGGCGTATTGGAAAAACCGTATGAACTGTCTCCGTCTTATCTGATGGTATCGAAATCCTATCCAAATTCAAAACGTCTGCTGAAACGGTTCGATGAAGCGTTCCAAAAACTCAAAGAAAGCGGAGACTATTGGAACATTTTGAAAAGGAACGGAATCCCGTATTCGGAGGAAATGTATTAGGATATCGCATAAATGCTAAAGACCAGGGTCGCCTTGCCACCATTGGACTTCATCCGACAGTTTATGGGGCTCCCACGCGGGGCATGGGAACCAGAAAGCTGGCGCTTTATAGGGAACCGATAACTGACGGGCGAGCAAGCCGGCCATCTGATGAACGCTTAAGTTCCGAAGCTGACGTCCCGATAATATGATTTCGCAATGGAAAAAATTTCACATTGAATTTTGCTGCCGATTGAAACTGGTACTGAAGTTTCCCCGTTTTGGGTGGCGGCAAGATGGTTGAGAATTCTCGCGACGTGTAAATATTGTTAATGATTACAGGCGGTTAATAGAATGGCGGCTCCTTGTAACCCATTGATATCATTGGACATATTCGGCTGATTTTTTAATGATAAGCGTAAATATGTATAAAATACGGGAAGTTATGATTGAATGCGAGGGCCGGTTGTGGTATGCTTCTTCTACCACGAAAAAAAACACCAAAACCGGGAGCCTCGCATGTTCATCCTACACGACATTCTCGAAAAACTCAAAAACGAATTCCCGCAGTCTCGAAAAGGTCAAGAGTGCGGAATCTGGTTCACCTATACGATCATGGCGATCATCGTGCCTTTCGCCTCGTCCAGGACATCGTGCATCCTCCGGTGTCTCAGATCCCTGTTCGGCTTTACCGGGATACGGCGAAAACGATTCTACACGTTCATGGCATCTCCAAAGATACCATGGAAACGATTGTGGCAGACGCTGTGGAAAATGATTCCCCAACCACTGACCGGCGGGCGGCTGTTGCTGGCACTGGATGACTATGTCAACCCCAAAACGGGCAAGAAAATCTTCGGATGCGAAAAGATATTCGATCATGCTGCCAAACAGAATCAGTCGAAATATCCGTGGGCACAGAATGTCGTTACCGTGGGACTGCTGAAGATCGTCAAGGGACGATGGGCGTGCCTGCCCTTGAGCTACCGCTTCTATCACCTGAAAAAGAGCATTGCCCGCATGCATCGCCAAGGCGGGCCGAAATTGGCGTTTACCAGCAAGATGGCCATGGCTGTCGACATGATCACAGATGTTGCCGGGGTCTTTGGTCGAAAGCGGATCATCGTCACCACCGATTCCTGGTTCGGTAACAATGGCTTGTGGAAGCCGCTGCATGATCGACTGGGAATATGGATTGACATGATTTCCCGGCTCAGATCGAACAGCAATCTGTTCGATCTGCCCGGTCCGCATGTCAGCAGTCGGGTGGGGCGGCCCCGAAAATACGGCCGGAAATTGGGCAATGCGGCGTCGATGGCTGCGTATTACAGATCTCTGGCACAGGAATACACCGTCAATTTGTATGGCCGCGACAGGACCATCTTGGCCTATGAGCGTGTGGTCATGCTCAAAACGATGCGCTGTGCCGTCAAAGTGGTTTGGGTTTATCGACAAACCCAGTGGGTGGCTTTTTTCTCAACCGACATGTCCCTGTCCGCTCGACAGATCGTTGAGTATTATGGTGCCCGCTGGAAAATCGAAGCCCTGTTCAAAGAACTGAAACGCGACATCGGCAGTGCCGAAACGCAAACCCGTCATCCGCAGGCGGTCGGCAACCACCTGCACTTTTGCATGTTGGCGACCACCGTCGCCTGGATCTATGCAAGTCGGGCCGAGAAGACACCAACCCGTCGGCATGCAGTTGATGGCCGGAGCCATTTTGCCTTCTCGGACGTTCGCCGATCGATAGCCAAAGCCGCCATGGACGATAATTTTCGTAGGCTTTTCCCTGGCCCACGTATATCCGTCATAAATTCACTGGTGGACGTACTGCTGCACATGGCGGCGTGATGCTTTATAGGAAACTTTAGAAACTGGTATTTTACGCGTGAAAATGAAAAAAGCCGCTTTACTGATCATTTTCTTCTTTCCAGTCCTGATTTGTTGGGGGGGAGAAGAAAACCAACAAACCCCAACATCTCCTGGAAAAGAGGTCCCGGTTCGATCAGACCGGGGGGCGCAGGATCGCTATCTTTACGAATCACCGGTAGTCAGCTATTTTTCAATACCGCCGCATATTTTTCTTGATAAGGACAAGAAGGTTACCGGTGCCATTTACGATTTGATAGAAGATTCCATCGCACCTGAAATCGGCGTCAAATTCCAATGGGAAACAGAGCCGACGAGTCCTGCCAGACAGTTTCACAACTTGAAGGATAAGAATAACCGCGTCTTGTGCCTTGCCGTTTACGTGCCGGCACGGCGCGATTTTATGATATACTCAAAAGAGCCTTATTATTATGCCCAGTCCATCATCGCCGTCCATAAAAGCAATCCCTTAAAAGTCGTCAATGAAGCCAGTGACATCAGCAACATGGTTTTTGGATATTCCCAAAAGGCATACATAACTCCTTTCATGAGGGATCCGTCCATCCAATTCGATTTGATCAGCAGCCCTGATTTTTTAGAAATCAACCTGAAAAAAGTAATGGCTCATCGCATCGACGGGATATACTCGCCCGGCAAGGCTTCCAGTATATTTTTTTTGAAAAAGTTCGGCGTGATTGACGATTTCAGACTCATCGACCTTCCCGAAAAACCAACGCCGCTTTATTTTGGATTTTCCAAAGGCAACAAAATGTTGGCGGATGAATTCGATCAGGCTTTCGAAAGGCTGGGTGGGCAACAATTATATGTCAAGCTTTTAAGCCGATATATCGATATTTCGAAACTCGAACATGTTTCCGAAAAACCATAATCCTCTTCCCCCTGCTTTTATTTCCGGATAGTCTCTTTATAAAAAGATCGCTGCCACAACGGTCGATGGGTTCGTAGTCGATTAAAAGCCATTAAAACAGGAAACCGTAGTTCCTGTTTTGCTGACGGCGATCAGCCTGCCGGCTTAGGTGCTGCGATTGGAAATTTTATATTTACCATAATATAAAAATGTTACATTTGTTGCCAGGGCTCTGATTCCGCCTGGTATCGATCCTGCAGAGTGAGGGCGTTGCTTGTTCAATAAGGAGAAACGCCCGTGGTAGCGGAGAAATACCGGGAATTCGCCGACCGCAACCGGCAGGAGTATGTCGGCGTATACGATTCGATGAAGTGGCTGCATCCCGACGATGCGGCGAATGCCAATCGGGAAAGAGAATCCCTGATTGCATCCATCTTCCGGTTTCCCGGTGCAACGTGGACCTGTGCCGGCACCAAGCTCTTCACCCATGCCCTTTCTCCCGGATGCTTGCTCTGCGCGCAGGGAGCGTGGTCCTGCCTATTTATCAACGGCATCTGCAATGCCCGGTGCTTTTACTGCCCCTCCTCGCAGGATGACTCCGGGCCGCCGGTCACCAATACCCTCGTTTTCGAGAAAGCTGCGGATTACGCCGACTATGTCAACCGGTTCAATATCCAGGGGGTCAGTTTCAGCGGAGGGGAGCCGTTTTTGACCTTCGACCGGGTGCTTGCTTTCCTGGAGGCTGTTAAAACCCACGTCGATCATCCCGTGTACACCTGGCTGTATACCAACGGGATTCTGGCGAAGCGGGAGAGGCTTGCGGCACTTCGGGATGGCGGCCTGGACGAAATCCGTTTCGACCTCAGCGCCAACCAGTACCGGTTGGATGCTCTGGAAAAAGCCGTTGGGGTGATTCCGCGCGTCACCGTTGAAATCCCGGCCATTCCCGAGGATGTGCCCACGACCAGACAATTGATCGCCGAACTGGCGTCCGCCGGTGTAGACCATCTCAACCTCCATCAGATCCGTTGCACCCCCTACAATCGCGGTAAACTGGCAGCCAGGGGATATACCTTTCTCCACGGCCCCAAGGTCACTGTGCTGGAAACCGAACTGGCCGCGTTGGAACTGATGCGGTATTCCCAGGAACATTCCATCGAACTGCCGATCAACTACTGCACGCATGCCTACCAGCACCAGTTCCAGTCGGCCGGGGTCCGGCGACGTTGCGCCGATCTCATCAAGGCCGAATACGAAGACGTCACTCCCACCGGGTATATCCGCAGGCTGACCATTTCCGGCCCTGAAGAAGCGATTGCCCATGTCGCAGAGACATTTGCCGTTCGAGGCATTGCCGCATCGCACTACAGCCTTTCCGCCAAAGGCGGCAGCCTTTCCTTTGCCGCCGAATTGTGGCCGTTTGTCGATTTCTCCTCGATTCGACTCAAGGTGGGCCACAGCCAGGCGGTTCTCAGAAACGGCGTCAGCTACCGCCATCCATTCAAGAAAATGGACTTGAACGGCAGCAAAACCCTGTTTGTGGAAAAGCAGACGGTCCAACCCGGAATCTGGCTGGAGGGGGAGCAGATCGAGGCTTTGGGCCGGTTCATTGAAAGCCGGGGGACGGAACTGCTCAACGGACAGGGGGATCTTGCGGTGCCCGAGTCGTTGAATGGCATAGAATCCTTCGAAGCGTTTAAGCCGGGCCTGGCTTCATACTGCTAACGACGGCTATCGATAGACGATTCGATTCCGCATGTGCTGAATCCCTTCGACAATCGAGCGGGCTCTTTTCTCGCCGATGCCTTCAACTTCCAGCAGGGCGGCTTCATCGGCCATGCCCAGACGGACCAGATCCTTGAACTGGTCCACCACCTTGTCGGCCGTGCCTGGCGGAATTTTCGCCATCTGCTTGAGCAAACGGTATCCCCGGGGGCGCACATTGATATCATGCAGGGTGGCTTCCGCCGCTGAAGGCCAGTCCAGAAGCCCGGCAATTTTCTCATGGTCGGCAGGTTTGACGGACTTCAGCTTTTCGATGACCGGTGCGATATCGTCATCCGTAAGGGCGTTGAAGCTGTAATCCTTGACGAACAGCCGAGCCAAGGTGTCGACATCTTCTCTCACGCTGTTGAGCCTCAGAACCAGCAGGTGGCCTTCGCTTCCGGTTTCGATGACATAAGGGTCGATTTCCTCCAGCAGATTCATGATTCCGACGCAGTCGTTGAGAAGCTCGGTAACCTGGATAAGCTGCACCTGATCCAGAAATTCATCCCGCTCGATTCTCAGGCACTTCTTGTCGAGATCATTCTTGTAGCGTTCGACCGTACCAACGGTTTGGCTGATGCGGGCAATGAGGGTATTGATTTCTTTAAGCTGGTGCTTGTGGTTTTTGTAGTAAAGGGTAATCACCTTTCTGCGGCGCGAAATGGTCAACACGAATTTCTGGGTCTGGCGGGCCGTACGCTCGGCGGCACGATGGCGCATGCCGGTTTCATTGGTAGGCAGCGTGGGATCGGGCGCCAGTTGGACATTGGCGGCCAGGATTCGGGCAACGCTTTCATCCAGGATGATGGCGCCGTCCATTTTTGCCAGTTCGTAGAGTTTTTCCGGTGAAAAGCCGGTCCCGATGAAAAATCCTCCCTGTAAAATGTTCTCCTGCTCTTCGATGTCGTCCAAAAACACGATCAACGCACCGAACTCGGCCATGGTGATATCATCCGGGGCGCGGCGCAACACGGTTCCGGGGGCGACCATCTTGATTTTGGGGATCAGTTCGGGAGCGATTGGCATGGCGAAGCCATCCTTTTTCGGTCGGGCCATCGGGACACGACGGGTTGGGTTGCGGGCGGTATCGTTTTCCCCTGTTTTTCTATAAAGAATACCATCGGCAGCAACAATTGGGAAATAAAAAAGGCCATACCCGCCAGGATAGAAATCGGCAGGTATGGCCTCGTTTTTTCAAACCGAACGTTCAGGTTGCCCGTAAATTGCTCCGGATCAATACATGTCGTCGCCCATGGGCGGGGTTGCCGACCCCTTTTTCTTCTCGGGTTTGTCGGCAATCATCGCCTCGGTGGTCAGCATGAGACCGGTGACCGAGGCGGCGTTCTGCAGGGCGAACCGCACCACCTTGGTGGGATCGATGACGCCGGCCGCCAGCAGATTCTCGTAGGTCTCCGTGGCGGCGTTGAAGCCGTAGTCGCCCTTGCCTTCGAGGACCTTGTTGACCACTACCGAGCCTTCCAGGCCGGCGTTGCCGACAATCTGGCGCAACGGTTCCTGGAGGGCGCGCTTCAGGATGGCTACACCGCTTTTCTCTTCTCCACGGACATCCAGCTTGTCGAGTGCGTCGATGCAGCGCAGCAGGGCCACACCGCCGCCGGGAACGACGCCCTCCTCAACGGCCGCCCGGGTGGCGTTGAGGGCATCCTCCATGCGGGCCTTTTTCTCTTTCATTTCGGTCTCCGTGGCAGCGCCGATGTTGATCACGGCCACGCCGCCGATCAGTTTGGCCAGACGCTCCTGGAGCTTTTCGCGGTCATAGTCGGATTTCGTCTCCTCGATCTGGGCGCGGATCTGTTTGACGCGGCCCTCGATGGCTGATTTGGTTCCGGATCCGTCGATGATGGTAGTATTGTCCTTGTCGATCTTCACCGTGCGGCATTTGCCCAGGTCTTTTACGGTCAGGTTTTCCAGCTTGATGCCGAGGTCCTCGGAAACCACCTGGCCGCCGGTGAGGATGGCGATATCCTGGAGCATGGCCTTGCGCCGGTCACCGAAACCCGGGGCCTTGACGGCCGCCACCTTCAGGGTGCCGCGCAGCTTGTTGACGATCAGGGTGGCCAGGGCTTCTCCGTCCACATCCTCGGCAATGATCAGCAGGGGCCGGCCGGTTTTGGCGGTCGATTCCAGCAGGGGCAGCAGATCCTGCATGCTGGAGATTTTCTTTTCGTTGAGCAGGATATAGGGCTCCTCCAACTCGGCAACCATTCTTTCGGCATCGGTGACGAAATAGGGAGAAATATAACCGCGGTCAAACTGCATGCCTTCCACGATATCCAGGGTGGTCTCCATGCTTTTGGCTTCTTCGACCGTGATGACGCCCTCTTTGCCCACCTTCTCCATGGCCTCGGAAATCAGCTGGCCCACGGTCTCGTCGTTGTTGGCCGAGATGGTGCCGACCTGTTCGATCTCCTTGCGGTCCTTGGTGGGCTTGGACAGTTTTTTCAGGGCCTCCACAACCGCAGCGGTTCCCTTGTCGATGCCGCGTTTGATGGACATGGGATTGGCTCCGGCGGCCACCAGTTTCTGACCTTCGGCATAGATGGCCTGTGCCAGCACCGTGGCCGTGGTGGTGCCGTCGCCGGCCACATCGCTGGTCTTGCTGGCCACTTCCTTGACCATCTGGGCGCCCATGTTCTCGAATTTCTCGGTCAGTTCGATCTCTTTGGCCACGGTCACGCCGTCCTTGGTGACCAGCGGCGGGCCAAAGGATTTGTCGAGTACCGCATTGTTGCCTTTAGGACCAAGGGTGACCTTGACCGCATTGGCCAGGGTGTTGACCCCTTTGAGCATCGCCTCGCGGGCGCTGGAGCCGTAAACAAACATTTTTGCAGCCATTATTTTATCCTCCTTGACTATTCAATCACGCCCAGAATGTCGTCTTCACGCATGAAGAGGTGTTCGATGTCGTCGATCTTGATCTCGGTGCCCGCGTATTTGGAGAAGAGCACCCGGTCGCCGGCTTTGACGTCCAGGGGGGTCCGGTTGCCTTTTTCGTCCTGTTTCCCCGGACCGGCGGCGACCACCATGCCCTCCATGGGTTTTTCTTTGGCTGTATCCGGAATGATGATGCCGCCCTTGGTTTTTTGCTCTTCTTCGACACGCACCACCAGCAGCCTGTCGTTCAACGGTTTGACCTTCATTGTTTTCCTCCTGTCTTTATCCAATATAATTGTTAGCGAACCTACCGGACCTTTCGTCGCCCGCGACATGGCTTCGGCGAAAGAAGAGCGCGGGTGCGGATTTCATCCCGATTGTAGGCAACGAATGATGGGTATTAGCCCAGTGAGATATCGAAAATTTAAGGCGAAAACAGACCTTGTCAAGATGACGCCGTAAATTAAAAATATTCTATTATTAAAGATAGATAAAACCTTTTCCCAAGATAAATGAAGACGGCCCGGGAAGAAAATTGACGATCAGGCAGGATCGCTGCCCTGTCGGGCGGTTCAGACCGGCCCGGCAGCCAGGCGGTTGCGTTTGCGAATCGTCGGAGAGCAGGTCCGCCGCAAGCCTTCCGGCGGGCCTGCCATAAAGGGAAAGTCACGCATTGTCTGCAAAGTGGACGCTGCCGGTTTCCTTGTTGTAGTGTCCGCTACGCAGAATCAGATCGGGTCGAGCCTCGAGGGTGGACCAGTCTTTGACGGCAACGCCTGCACTAATGGCCTTGTTCGGATTGAATATCATGAATTCGTATTCCTTTTTGCGTCCCTCCAGGGGACGACTCACGCACTTGAGCGCCCATACCAGGTCGGGATCCATCTTCAGGGAGACGACCATCTTGCGGCCGACAACTTCGGGCAGATCCTTCGGTCTTGCGGATCTGGACGTTTGGGTAGCCTTCCCGCCGTTTTGATCGGGTGCCTTTTTCCAGAATTTCCAGTTCATCGGTGGATTTCCTTTCATCGTTGATAGTTCCAGGCGGCATCCAGCCCGTTCGTTCGCCGGGCCGGAAACGCGCTGATACCACCGATAACCAAAAAGCATACCAATTTTGACGGCGGCGTAAAAAGCTGAGAAATCGAGCTTGATAGACGTATAAAGAGTCGACAATTAAAGATTGTCGTTATTCCGGCATAGGCCGGGCACGAAGTGAAGGTTTAGCGCTATCCAGTCATTTCAATGCGTTCTGGATACCCCCGGATCAAGTCCGGGGCAGGCTTATCAAACCCGGTATGACGGGCCTGGGGTTTTTGGTGGACACATCAAGAATTTGATAGGCTGCTGATGCTGGGGAGCCGATCGGGGCGAAAGAGAAGAGGCCCCGCAACGGCAGGCGGATCGGAACCCGGCATTCCGCTGGCGATGAAACCCTGCCGGAAAGGCCGGATCATTCCGCAGGAGAAGAACCGGTTTTAAAGGCGCTTTTTTCCAGTTGGTATTTGTGCATCAGTTTGTTCAACTGCCTTGTGCTGATGCCGGCCTCGGCCGCCGATGCGTTGATCCTGCCTTTGTTGCGCAACAGGAGTTGTTTCAGATAGCGGCGCTCCGTCTCGACCAGCGCTTTGCTTCTCACAGCGGCCAGGGTTTCGCTGGTGTCGATCGTGATTTCGGCCACCGGCTCCATCCGCTCGAACAGCTCCGACGGAAAACTTTCGGGGGTCAGTTGGCTGGTCGTCTCGAGGATATGGGCGCGTTCCAGCAGGTTTTCGAGTTCCCGAAGGTTGCCCGGCCAGTCATACTGCATCAGGGCACGCATGACATCGGGGTGGACGCCTTGAATGCTCTTGGCATTGAACTGGTTGAATTTCTGCAGGAAAAAGTCCACGAACAGCGGAATGTCTTCCTTGCGCTCGAAAAGCTGAGGGATCGTGATCGGAAATACGTTGAGCCGGTAGTACAGGTCTTTTCTGAACAGGCCCTCGACGCACATCTGCTTCAAATCGCCGTTGGAGGCGGCAATCACGCGCACATCGGCGTTCAGGTTGGTTTCGCCGCCCACACGCTGGTAAATGCCCTCCTGGAGAACGGTCAGCAGCTTGACCTGCGCCGACGGGGTAACGGTGCCGATTTCGTCCAGGAAAATGGTGCCGCCGGAGGCCATTTCGAATTTTCCCGACTTGCGGCGGTGGGCGCCGGTAAAGGCCCCTTTTTCGTGTCCGAACAGTTCGCTTTCGATCAGGGTGTCCGGGATTGCGCCGCAATGAACGCTGATAAAGGGACCGTCCTTGCGGTTGCTGTACCGGTGGATCATTTTGGCGGTAAAGCTTTTGCCCGTTCCGGTTTCTCCCAGGAGCAGCACGGTGGCTTTGGTGGGGGCCACGGATCTTACGTTGTCGGCCACTTTCTTCATCAGGGGGCTGACGGTCTGGACATGATCGAGGGTGTCCCCCTGCCACAGCCGCTCGCGAAGGTAGGCCAATTCCGACTGCTGGCGCCATTCGCGCTGAATTTCGTCGAGCACCAGGCGCATCTCGTCGGCATCGACCGGCTCGGTGATATAGGTGCTGGCGCCATGCTTCATGTAAGCTACGGCCCGACGAATGTCGGCGTTGGCGGTGATAATGACAACGCCCATCATGGGGCGCAGCCGTTTGATGCGCTCGATTACGGCCGTTGGATGCAACTCCTGCGCTTCTTCTTCGGCCGACAGTTTTTCCAGTGCGGCCAGATCGATGAAAAGGCAGTCGCAGGCGACGGACTGGAGACTTTCCCAGAACTGGGCCGGTGCCGTGACGCCATGGATGCGGCTGTTGGAGGCGACGGCGCTACGGATGGTGTTCTGCGTATGCAGGTTTTGTGTAAACAGAAGAATGGTGTTCATGAATCGACCGTGAAATGAGGTGGACGGCCGTGCGCCCGGTAATTTTCCCGGATCGGTTCTGCCGGCAACTTGCCCCGCATTTGTCACATCGGAGGGGTAAAAACAAGTTAAAAGTGAGAAGTGGTTGCGTTGAAATAAGACGGATCGATTCCGCTTTCGGACGAACCGGAACCAATAGTTCCGATTTGTCACCCATCGGACAATGCTTCCGTGGAAGGCCGTAGCGACAGGTTCCGGCGTGGCAGGAACATGCGCGATAATGCATCCAACACCATCTCCAGGGGACCTTTTTTAAAACGCCGCGTCCATGCAGCGGCGAACACCATACCGGCAAGGATGAACACCGTCGAAAAGAGAAGCGCCCGGTCTGCCGTTGCAAGGGCATGCCGGTTGTCGATCCATCGGCAATAGACGGTTCCGATAAGGATGTGAGAGATATAAACGGTCAAAGAGAGGCGGCCGAAGGCGGCCAGGGGCGAAAAAGACCCAAAGAGCGGTTTTCGCTCCGACAGCAGCCGCAAGAGCGAAATCGTTGCCAGGCCCGAGGCCCCGGCGGAGAAGACGAACAGGGGGGCGACGGGAAATGCTTCCGACAGGCTGAACGCTCGCCACAGGGGCAGATCGATATCCACCCAGCGGCCAGCGATGGTTTCGGCATTGAGCATTGCGGAAAACAGTTCGATCCCGACAAAACAGAGGCTGCTTGTGATAAAAATGAGGTGAAAGCGCCCCCTTTCCGGAAACCGCTCCAACCGTCCGATCAGCATGCCCAATAAAAAGAAGCAGAACCAGGGGAAAACCGGATAATATTTGCTGAAGAAAAAATAATCGCCCACAAGACCCATCAACCCGGGAGCGGCAACTTCTTCCAGAATCTGCCCTCCTTCGATATCGTAAGTCACCAGGGCGCAAACGGCCATGGAAGCGGCAACCGTCATCGTAAGAATATTTTTCAATCGGGCGGTGCGCCAATCCAGGAGAAGGACGCCGAATGCGATAAAGGCCGTGTAGTAATGCAAAATGTCCGCATTCCACACCAGCATCAGAAGCATTCCGAATATGCATAGCCACGACGCACGAGCGATCAGACGCCCCCGAACCAGTGGCTTTTCATGGTCGTAAGCCCGGTCGTAAGCCAGTACGATGCCCGCTCCTGCCAGCATGACGAAAAGCACGGCCGCCCGGCCGGTAACCAAACGCGCGAGGGTATCCATCCACCAGGGCTTGAAGTGGTTGACCCCCATGATTTTACAGGTGTTTACGAAAATCATGCCGACAACGGCCAAGGCGCGTGCACGGTCGTAGGCAACGATTCTGTTCGGCATGCCGGCCTTGGGTTGCGCAGCTTTTTCCATGGATGGTTGGTGAGGATTCCGGTGCCGCTTGGCCATGGGATTCAGGCTTTTTAGAAAACGCTTTCGTTGGGGATGAAGATGTTTTAAAAAACCGTGACCGTCTACCCCATGGCTTTCTCATAAGCTTCGCGGCGGCTTTTGCATGTGATGCAATAGCTGGTCACCGGCCGGGCTTTGAGTCTCTCGATGGAGATGGGCTCTTCGCAATCTTCGCAGATACCGTAAGTGCCGTCTTCGATCGCCGCCAGGCGCGACCGGATCTTTTTGATCAAACGGCTCTCCCGGCTGCGAATCCGGTAGATCCCGCTGCGGGAATCATCGATGGTGGCCCGGTCCAGCGGGTCCGGTTCACCGTCCGAGGAGGTCTCCAGCAATTCCAGGACAGTCGTTCCCGCTTTGTCCAGCAGAAACGCCAACTCGGTCTCGAGCAACTGACGAAAATATTCGCGATCTTCCGCTTTCATGATAACCTATTCAATTTAATTTAAAAATTCACTAATATGCCAGGCCTGCCGCTCTGCCGCCGTCTGCCGGGTCGTTGATGCCATGTCCCTTACGGCAGGTTATTCCGCCGAGTAGGTGTGTTCCAGCATCTCGAATTTTTTGATCTGGATCGTCCGGTGAAATTTTTTGCCGCTTTTGACGATACCGGTCGCCCGGATCGGTTTTTGAACCAGTTCCAGAAAACGTTGGCCGTTTTCGATGACGTACTCCTCATCGTCGGTGGCCGACAGGGAGACTTCGGCGACCCGGTCGTTTTCATCCCAGGCATAGGGTGTGATCACACCAACGAGTGTCCGAGTGGTTGCGCTGATCTGTTTTTTCATGGACGCTCCGGATCGCATGCGGGGACCCGGACGAACCTGTCCGGGTCCCCCACAGTTTATTCTTGGATGACCTGAAACGTGGTGATGGTGATGACTTTGGTGTCGCCTTCCTGCTCGACGGTTCCGGTCACTTTGACCTTTTCTCCGATGTGGTTTTCAACCAGATCGTTGCCCTCGGTGGTGTCGGTCACCTCGTACACCTGGCCGTCACTGGCCACGATCTGATAGCTGTCGTTGACTTCGCCCTCGATGGTCTTCGATTCGGCTGCCGCCGCCGCGAGCGGCAGGAGGGTCAGCATGGCGACGACGATCAATCCCATAACGGCGGTCATTTTGCTCCTTCTCATGGTTCATCTCCTTTATTGATATTTTCAAAGAATGGGCCTGCGATAACTCGGAATCAGGCAATCCGTGATGAGCAATGTTCAGGCCAAATATATAATCAATTGATATGTAAAGGTATTTTTTCTTATTGGTGAAAATCGCACCTCGTTTCGGCAGATGCCAAGTGCCGGATCGATTCCTAAATCGGCTTTTTGCCATATCGTAGGAGGTCTCTAACCAACTGTCATTGTTTTAAAAAAAGTTATTTCGGTACCGACGGGTTCGATTTTTTTCAAAATCGGAACCAGGAGGTCCGTTTTCATGAAACCCCCTGCCCCGGAAAAGAAGGTTCCAATCGATCCTGTGGAAATCGAAAAGTTTGGGCACAACCGCTGAAAGGCGGCCAATGGCAAGGAGAGGGGCGGTCTCGACCGGTTGCCGTTGCTTTTCACCGGCAGGAACGTGTGCAGATGCGAAATTGGGCCGGAATATGGGCTGTATTTTGCAAAAAAATGGATTCAAATCCTGCTGTTGTCACAAATATTGCTATCGCTGACCCCGTTCGGCGAACAGCGTAAGATGCGCCCTATATCAATAGGAGGCCACGAAAACCATGTCCGAAGAAAACAGCCAACTCACCCAACCCTTCGGTTTGATGGATGGCGCTTCCGGCGTGTTCCAGCAAATCCAGCAGGATGTCAACCGGCAGCGGGAGATCAGCGCCGACCTGTCCAGATCCATCGAGGACCGGCTGGAGGCCTACGAGGATATCATCGACTCCGAAGTGGGCGACACGGCTTTTATTCGGGCCCGCAACATCGAGCGGGAGACCGGTTTGCGCCAGATTTTCCTGAAGTTCGAAGGGGGCAATCCCTCCGGCACCCAGAAGGACCGTGTGGCATTCGCGCAGGCCATGGATGCCCTGCGGCGCCGGTTCGACACCATCACGGTGGCCACTTGCGGCAACTTCGGCGTGGCCCAGGCCCTGGCCGCTTCGCTGGCCGGCATTCGCTGTGTGATCTTCATTCCGGGCAACTACCACACCCGGCGCATCGGCGAAATGGAGTCCTTAGGAGCGCAAATCGTCCGGGTGGAGGGAGACTACGAAGGCGCAGTGATCGCGTCGAGCCGACGGGCCGAGCAGGAGGAATGGTACGATGCCAACCCCGGCGGTAGAAATACGACTATGCAGCTTGGCGCTTACGGCGGGATCTCCTACGAAATCTACGACGAACTGGGCGATGCGCCTGCGGCGGTGGCCGTCCCGGTGTCCAACGGAACCACCTTCGCCGGCGTGTTCAAAGGCTTTGCCAGCCTCTACCGGCGCGGCAAGACGTCGCGCATGCCCCGCATGGTTGCCGGCTCTTCGTTCAAGAAGAATCCCATCATCCAGGCGGCCTTGAAGAACCGGCCCACCTGTGAAGATCTGGTACCGGAGAAAATCCGGGAGACCCGGGTGAACGAACCGTTGATCAACTGGCATGCCATCGACGGCAACATCGCCCTGCGGGCCCTGCGGGAGACCAACGGGTGGGCCGGCGACGCATCCGATAAAAACATGCGCAGCTACTCCCGCCTGATCCGGGAGAAAGAGGGACTGGACGTGCTGCCGGCTTCCACGGCCGGTTTGATCGCGCTGATCGAACGCCACAAAATCGAACCCTTGCCCAACGACCGCTACGTGGTCGTGCTGACCGGGAGGAAATCATGACGCCCGAAGCAAATGCCATTGTCTATTGTGAAGGCGCTTTCAACACCTTGAACGGCAAAACCGCCCACGGCCTGGTCCGCTTTACCCGGCGGTATCGCATCGTTGCCGTGGTGGATTCGCGTCATGCCGGGCAGGATGCCGGCGAGGTGATCGACGGCAAGGCCAACGGCATCCCCGTAGCTGCATCCGTCGAGGATGCCCTGACGCTGGGCCGGCAGGACGGAACACCGGCCACCCATCTGGTCATTGGCATCGCACCTGACGGAGGGCGCCTGGGCAGCCAGGCACGCCGGGACGTGATTGCGGCCATTGGCCACAAGCTCAACGTGGACTGCGGCCTGCACGATTTTCTCTCCGAGGATGAGGAGATCGCGATGCACGCCGACCGAAATGGGGTTATCCTGCGGGACATCCGCAAACCGCCCGACCGCAGCCGGCTGCATTTCTTTTCGGGAAAGATCGAATCGGTAGCGGCCCTGAAGATTGCCGTGCTGGGCACTGACTCGGCCGTGGGCAAGCGCACCACGGCCTGGCTTATGGTGCAGGCTTTCGAACGCCTGGGCTACAAGGCCGAGATGATCGGCACCGGGCAGACTGCCTGGATGCAGGGCGCCCGCTACAGCATGATCATGGATTCGCTGGTCAACGATTTCGTCTCCGGGGAGATCGAGCATGCCGTGTGGTCCGCCTGGAACGAGCAGCATCCCGATGTCATCGTCATCGAAGGGCAGGGCAGCCTGATGAATCCTGCCTATCCGGGCGGTTTCGAGATTCTGGCAGCCGGACGTCCGGACCTGGTGGTCCTGCAGCATGCCCCGGCCAGAAAAGACTACGACGGCTTTCCCGGATATCCCATCCAGCCGCTGTCCCGTCAGATCGAAGCTGTCGAGATCCTGTCCGGCAAGCCCGTGGTGGCCGTTAGCGTCAACCATGAAAATCTCGCCGCCGACCGCATTCCGGCGATTTGCAATGCCATCGAAACGGTAGTCGGACTGCCGGCATTCGACGTGCTCCGGGATCGTGCCGACGACCTGGTGGATCGGTTGATTCCCCATTTGAAAAACCGGCAGCCTGTGACGTCTGCCGACAAAACCGATGAGAAATCCGAAGCATGAGCGCCGCCGACACCCGCGAACACAGCCAACAAGACGAACTGCCGGACGTGCTCCAGGTGTTCGACCGCCTGGAAATGGGTCCGGTAAAACTGGAAGAACGGCGCCTGGTGGCGCCCTATCGTCTGGTCATCGGTGAAAAGGTGGAGCAGACCGAACTGATCTGCACCTACGAGGAGAAGGTGTTCGATCCCCGTTCGCCCGAATCCCATAACCTGGCCGCCATGATCGCGGCCCAGGTGGCCCTCAATTACGGGCTGTTCTGCCGGGAGATCGTCCTTTATGGTCTGTTTGAAAAAACGGACCGTCGATTTCTCAGGGAGATGGCTGAGAACACCGCCCGTGAAATCTATGTCAAAAAATTCCTGGAACCCAACCCCTTTCTGATCGGGGATGCGGTCGGCCTGCCGGCGGTGAAACCCAAGGGATTCCTGCGGGCCAGGCTGGTTTTTCCCGACCGGGCGCGGCACAACCACCTGGCTTCCTGGAAAACCGATTCCGGACGCTACTGCATCCTTTCCAGCGGCGGCAAGGACAGCCTGCTGAGCTTCGGGCTGCTGGACGAGATCGGCAAAGACGTGCATTCCATTTTCGTGAACGAATCGGGGCGGCACTGGTTTACGGCCCTCAACGCCTATCGCCATTTTCGGGACAACGTCCCCAACACGGCGCGGGTCTGGATCAATGCGGACCGCTTTTTCTCCTGGATGCTGCGCCGCATGCCCTTCATCCGTAGCGATTTTACCGGCGTCCGCGCCGACGAGTATCCGATCCGCCTCTGGACGGTGGCGGTATTTCTCTTTGGCGTCCTTCCGCTGGTGCGCAAACGGGGTATTGGACGCCTGATTATCGGCGATGAGTTCGATACCTCCCGGCGGGTCACCACTAGTGGCATCCGCCACTACGACGGCCTGTTCGACCAGAGCATCTGGTTCGATGTGGTGCTGTCCCGCTATTTCCAGCGTAAGGGATGGGCGCTTACCCAGTTTTCGGTGCTGCGCCCCTTGTCCGAACTGCTCATCGAAAAGATCCTGGCCAAGCGCTACCCGCATCTTCAGGAGCATCAGACCTCCTGCCACGCCGCCCACAAGGCAGGCGAACGCATCCGGCCCTGCGGAAAATGCGAGAAGTGCCGCCGCATCGTGGGGATGCTCATCGCCATGGGTGAAGATCCTTCCCGTTGCGGGTACACCGCAGACCAGACGACCCAATGCTTGAAGGTGCTGTTTGAAAAAGGGGTCTACGCCCAGGCTGAAGCCGAAGCCAACCAGCTCTTCTACCTGCTGGCCCGAAGCGGCCGGGTATCCGTGCCGGAAGAGATCGCTGCAGCCGCCAAGGCCCATCCGGAGATTTTAAAGCTGCGCTTTGACCCCCAGGTGTCGCCCATCGATGGCATCCCTGAAGACCTGCGGGCCGATCTGTACCGCATCTTCCTCGAGTTTGCCGACGGGGCGGTGGAACGGCAGGGGGCGAAATGGCAGCCGGTAGAGGTGTTCTCCCATGCCGGCATGCAGGCACCCTACCGCTTCGAATCCAAAACGGATGCCGGCGAGCAGGAAAAGACGGCCGCTCCGCCGGCCACCTTTTACTGGGGAGAACTTTGCTGGCCGGATGCCGCCGCGCGCCTCGACATCGTGGACACGGCCCTGCTTCCGGTGGGGGCCGTCGAGCAGCATGGTCCCCACCTGCCGCTGGACACGGACGCCTTCGACGCCGAATACCTGGCCAAAAAGGTTGCCGAAGGGTGCAGCGAGCCCAAACCCCTGGTACTGCCCCTGATCGCCTACGGTGTTTCCTATCACCACGAGGCCTTCAAGGGCACCATCAGCATCAACAACGCAACCCTGGCCAACCTGGTTTACGATGTCGGCATCAGTCTGGCCAAAAACGGCATCCAAAAGCTGGTCATCATCAACGGGCACGGCGGCAACTCACCGTCGTTGAACTTCGCTGCCCAGCGCATCAACCAGGATGCCCGCATCTTCGTATGCGTGGACACCGGCGAGACCAGCGATGTGGACGTGGACGGCCTGATCGAGACGCCCAACGACGTCCACGCCGGCGAGATCGAGACCAGCACCAGCCTGGCGATTCGGCCGGAGCTGGTGCGCATGGACCGCCTGCAGATGGAAGTGCCCGAGTTCACCAGCCGCTATCTGGACTTTACTTCCAAGCGGGGGGTGGCCTGGTATGCCCACACCCACAAGATTTCGGCCAGCGGCGTCATGGGCGATCCCACCCGGGCGACGGTGGAAAAGGGGGAGAAAATGTGGGAGCTGATGATCTCCAACCTGGTGGCGTTCGTGGATCAGATCAAGTCCATGACGTTAAAGGAGATCTATCAGAAGCGATACTAGCACGGCTTCGTGAGAAGCCCGATATCTTCGTTACGCTTCGTCCCTCGTCGCTGCGGAGTATTCTGGATACACCTCACTCCTCGGGACTCGCAAGCCTTGATCTCGAACTTCTCACGAAGCCGTTTGCAAAGCACAAATGGCGATATTAGCCAGGAGGAAGGGAAATGGACTTTCCTTAAAAGACAACCATGAAAATCACCCATATCGAAGCCTGGCCGGTCTCCATGGAGCTGACCGAGCCGTACACCATCGCCTACGAAACCGTTACGGCGACCACCAATGTCTTCCTGCGTCTGGAGACCTCTTCCGGCATTGCGGGATACGGCTGTGCGGCCCCGGACCTGGCGGTGACCGGCGAAACCGCACCGGGCACCCTCGCGGTCGCCGGGGATGTCGTCCTGCCCGCCCTGAAAGGGAGCGACCCCCTGCGGCCGCTGATGCTTCTGGAGCGGATCCGGCCGCATCTGAAGGCGAACCCGTCGGCCCTGGCCATGGTGGACATGGCCCTGCTGGATATCCTGGGAAAGACGGCCGGTCTGCCCCTTTACCGCATGCTGGGCGGTTTTCGCGACCGGATGCGCACCAGCGTTACCATCGGCATCCTGCCGGTTCAGGCCACCGTGGACAAGGCCGTCGAATTTGCCGACCAGGGCTTCCGGGCTCTTAAAATCAAGGGCGGCGCGGATGTGGACGCGGACATCGAACGCCTGATTGCCGTCCGGAAAGCGGTGGGCGACAAGATCGAGCTGCGCTTCGATGCCAACCAGGGATACTCGGAGGCCGATGCCCTGCGGTTTGTCGAAGGGATTCGCCCGGTGCACCTGGAACTCATCGAGCAGCCCACGCCCCGCACCCGGGAACGGATGCTCGGCCGGGTCACCCGAAAGGCGCCGCTGCCCATCATGGCCGACGAGAGCCTCATGAATTTAAGCGACGCCTTCCGGCTGGCCAGAAAAGATCTGGTGGACATGATCAACATCAAGCTGATGAAGGTGGGCGGCATCGACGAGGCCCTGAAGATCAATGCCGTATCACGGGCCGCCGATCTGGAGGTGATGGTGGGATGCATGGATGAATCGGCCCTGGGCATCGCCGCCGGACTCCATTTCGCCTTGGCGCGGCCCAACGTCAGATATGCCGACTTGGACGGACATCTGGATTTGAAAAACGATCCCGCCCACGGCGCCGTTATTTTACGTCGAGGGGTCCTGTTCCCCACCGGCGAGCCGGGATTGGGGTTTGATCCAAGAGATTGAGAAAGATTGAAATGGTCAAAGTAGTCGGTTCTTTTAGTGCCCTGTTTACCGCCGTTCTGGTTTTTCTGACCGGCAACGGCCTGCTCAATACCCTGCTGAGTACCCGCCTGGCCATGGAGGGATATCCGATGGCCGTCACGGGCATTGTCCTCTCCTGCTATTTTGCCGGCCTTTTGGCCGGTTCCACGGTATGCTATCGGCCGATCCAGAGGGTCGGCCATATCCGGGCCTTTACCATCTTTGCCGCCGGAACGACGGCCACAACCCTGCTTCACGGTCTGTGGGCGACTCCCGTGGCCTGGGGCGTCCTGCGTTTTTTGTGCGGCATAACCACCTTCGGCATGTACATGGTGATTGAAAGCTGGCTGAACGAATGTACGGAATCCAGGTACCGCGGGCGGATTTTTTCGATTTACATCGCCTTGAGCTACCTGGGCATCGGCATCGGCCAACAGCTGCTCAACGTGGGAGATGTGGGGAGCAACGACCTTTTCATCGTTGCCGGCGTGATCTTTGCGCTGTGTCTGGTTCCGGTATCCGCCACCGAGGGCATCCATCCCCGGCTGCCCGAGAGAAAGAAAGTCTCTTTCAGCCGCGTTTTCAGAGCCACGCCCATCGGTATGCTGGGGAGCATGTCCGCCGGTCTGACCAACAGCGCCTTTTTCGCCATGATGCCGGCCGTGTGCACCAGCATCGGGATGAGTCATTCCCAACTGGCCTGGATCATGTCCGCAGCCGTCTTCTCGGGCCTGACGGCCCAGTGGGCCGTGGGGGCCGTTTCCGACCGCTTTGACCGCACCCTCGTCCTGGTCGTCATCGCCGCGGCCATTGCCATCGTCAGCGGATGGATCTTTGTCGGCCAGGTGACGACCTATCGGCTCCTGGTCTTAAAAATGGGCTTGCTGGGCGCCCTGGTGTTCGCCGTTTATCCCGTATCGGTGGCCCGGGCCCACGATGTGTTCGAAGGCAAGGACACCGTGGCGGTCAGCGGCAGCCTCCTGTTCGCTTACAGTGTCGGCGCCTGTGCCAGCCCCCTTCTGGCCTCCGGCCTGATGACCCTGCTGAAAAGCCCCCTCGGTCTTTTTGCCTTCTGGTTTCTGGTCAATGCCAGTCTGGCCCTGGTCACGCTTTATCTGCTCAAGCGGGAAAAGGTCGAGGTGGTCGCGGTAGAAGACCAGGTCTCCTTTGTCCCCATGAAACGTTCATCGCCGGTGGTCATGGCGATGGACCCGCGCAACGAGCCGCAAAGCGAGGCTTAATCGATTCCGAAAACGGGTTCGGTGTCAGCCCAACCAGGTTTCCATCGGCTTAGGACTTAACCGCTCCAGGCTGCGGCTATTCATCCCAGGCGGTTCCATAATCCCATTTGTCTTTGATGATTTCCACGATCAGTGACGTCTCGACCGATGTGACGCCGTCGATCTGACTGATCTTCTCGAAGATCAGGGTTTTGAATTCCGCCAAGGATCCGGCGATGAATTCGATGTCGATGTCGTTGCCTCCGGTGGTCAGGGCTACATAGTTGAGGGCTTCAATCTGTTTGAGGGACTGGAGAATGGTGTCCTTTTTCTTCAGGTCGATGCCCAGCTTGATGTTGCCGATGATTTCAAACCCCAACCGGATTGGGTTGCTGACGGCCACGACCGAGATAATTTCTTCACGGATCAGGCGTTTCAGTCGGCTTCGGGCGGTGGTCTCGGAAATGCCGAGGGTTTTGGCGAGCATGACAGTGGGCATGCGTCCATCTTTTTGAAGCAGGCCGATCAATTGCCGATCGACATGGTCGAGTTTGCGTATTTCGGATTCGGTTGTCTTCATGGGCGGGCGCTTTCTCTCTTGAAATGGGTAAAAAAACGATAACAACCAAAATTTTCATTTTTATTAGCGGAAAACATTAAATTTGTCAAAATTTTTGTTGCAATAGAATATCTGTTCCGCTATATGGGTAAAATAGAAGGCGAATATTATTTTGAATCACCAAGGCGCATCAGCGCCCTCAGCCAAAGGAACGGATTGGCCTCTCCCTGTCGCCGGGCGTCGTCATGCCGTCCCAAAAGGAGAATAAATGAAACGGATCATCGTGGTTGGAGTAGGCGCTCAAGGGAGTACGATCGCTAAACGAATGAACAATCATCCCGAAGTGTCTGAGATCATCTGTGCGGATTACGACCGCAAAGCCGCCGAAGCGTTGAGTGCAGACCTTAAAAAAGCCACCGCTTTGCAGCTGGACGCCAGCAACATCGACAACCTCATCGGGGCTGCCAAGGGATGCGACCTGATCGTCAACGGCCTGCCGCTGGACTACAATCTGCTGGTGATGGAAGCCGCATTGGCGGTCAACGCCTCTTACATCGACATGGCCGGTCCCATGGAGGATATCGGCTTTGTGGAGAGCTATAAACTGTTGTTCGGCGAGTGGCACGAAAAATTCAAGGCCAAGGGGTTGACCGCCCTGGTCGGAGCCGGTTCGTCACCGGGTCTGGCCAATGTCATGGCTCGGGAAGCCGTAGAGAAGATGGACCGCTGCGATACCATCAATATTTACGTCTATGAAAACGTGCTCACCAAGCGCTTCACCCCCTTCTGGTGGTCGCCGGAAGTGGCTTTCTGGGACATGGCCTACAAAACCTTCCGGTTTGAGCACGGCCGGCACGTAACCGACAAACCTTTCAGCCGTCCCATCCAGATGCGGCTGCGGGGTATCAATCGTCCTGTGCGCATGGTGGACCATGAGCATGACGAACCGGTCACCATGGGCCTGCTGGCCGACAAAGCGCTCAAAGGGGTCAAAAACGTGGCATTCAAATACGGCGGCTTCGGGGTGAAACTTTCCGAACTGCTGTTCAGCATGGGACTGCTCTCCGACGAGCCGGTTGACGTCAACGGGGCCAAAGTGGTTCCGATGGACCTGATCCTGAAGCTGTGCCCGCCGGCCCCCAAATATCCGGATGAACTCCGATCCATCATCAACGACGGCGTCGTGGCCGAAGAAGGGGCCTTCCTTGTGCGGGTGGAAGGGTACAAAGACGACAATCCTATCCGCATCGACAGTTATGCAGTCGGTCCTGGACTGGTGGAAGCTTTCGAGACCTCGGGCCTGAGCCATGAGGCCTACCTGACCGGCCAGTGCGCTTCGGTGTTCGTAAAGATGATGGTCGATGACGTTTTCACCGAGAAGGGCGTCTTCGTCCCCGAGCAGCTTGAAGAAGATGCACGCGAATACTGTTTCCGAAACCTGGCCAAGCTGGGGGTAACCATCGACGAGACCCTGCAGCAGAAAACGGTTTACTGCCTGCCGGACGAAGAAACGATCGACGGCGATCCGGGAAGCGTCTTTGAAGAGTCGGACGAACTGACCCAGGAAACGTCACTTGCATAGCGCGGTGGCAGCAGGATTGACTGTCGCTTGGCATTCGGCTGGAATGCACTCGGTCTAAGAGGTCCCATGAAGGTTCTACACGTAGACATGCCGGCCAAAAAGCTTACCGAAGAACCGGTGCCGTCAGGTTGCCATGGCTTCTCTAACCGGGTATCGGCCGATTGCGACCCCTTTGGGCCCGACAACATCCTGCTCTTCGCCCCCGGTTATTTCAGCGGAACCCCCTGATCAACACGAGCCGGTTGTCCCTGGGGGCCAAAAGCCCGCCCGCGCGGAAGCAGAATGATCACAAGGGATGCGCCGGCTCTATCATCGACTGCTCCAACGAGTACGTCGACCCCGATGGACGTTACGTCACCGAATCCCTGGAATACAAAACCATCCGGTCCATGGGCGCCATGAGCGGCAACAGCGATCAGGACGCCATCGCCCGCCTCTATAAAGTCGAACATGATTTCAACCGACGGGCCGGCTTTACCCCGGCAGACGACCGGCTGCCAAGTATGTTCTACGGTGAACTCCTGCCGCCGCACAACAAGGGGATAGTGGTCAATCAGGAGGCCATGCAAAAGGCTTTTGACTTTTAGAACGAATGGACGTAGAGCTGACGGTCAAGGTCTACGGGACGCTGGAAAAGCACATCCCCGGATGCGACCCGCAAACGGGTTGCAGCATTCAGCTGGCGTACCCGTCGACCGTTGCCGATATAGTTGCTCGTTTGTTAATTTCCCCTAAAAAAGATTGGTATCGTTTCCGCCAGCGGTCGGCGGGCCAGGCAAGAGGATATACTGCCTGATCGGGCATTGGTGAAAGTGTTTCAGCCTGTTTTTGGATGATGGAAATTGACCTGCCGGGTCCATTTCGGCCGGTCTGCCAGCCAGGAGGTGAATTCGTCCAATACAACCTTGCGGAACAACCGATTTTCTGCCCATGCACGGACACAAACGAATGAATGGATAGTAGATTGGAATCATCGAGGAAATGAACCAGAACGAAAACGCCATGATAGAAGAAGGCCTCGCAGTCAAGCACATCTGCAAACATTATGGTGATGTCAAAGCCCTGAACGACGTAACCCTTAACGTCGCCCCGGGAGAGTTCTTCACCCTGCTGGGGCCTTCGGGATGCGGCAAGACGACCCTGCTGCGCATCATCGCCGGGCTGGAACTGGCGGACTCGGGCCAGGTGTTTTCCGGCGGCAAGGAGATCACCCGTCTTCCGGCCATCAAGCGTCAGGTCAACACGGTCTTTCAAAGCTACGCCCTTTTTCCACACCTGACCATTTATGAAAATGTGGCTTTCGGGCTGCGTTCGCGCAAGTTTCCCGAAGCAGAGATCAAGAAGCGGGTGGAGCGCCGGTTGGAGATGCTGGATCTTTCCGCCATGGCCCAGCGCCATCCCCATCAGCTCTCCGGCGGCCAGAAGCAGCGCGTGGCGTTGGCCCGGGCCCTGGTGAACGAGCCGGACGTATTGCTGCTGGATGAGCCCATGAGCGCCCTGGATGCCCGCCTGCGGGCCCAGGTCCAGGAAGATCTGCGGCGGCTGCAGCGCAAACTGGGGCGGACCTTCATTCTGGTGACCCACGACCAGGCCGAGGCCCTGGTCTGCAGTGACCGGCTGGCCGTGATGCGCGACGGCCGGGTCATCCAGACCGGCACCCCCGAAGCGGTCTACGATTACCCCAAAACCAGTTTCGTGGCCAAGTTCCTGGGCGCCGCCAACCTGATTCCCAGTACCCGGGTGCCGGGCGGCGTGCAGACGGCCTTCGGCTTCCTGGCCCTGGACAAGGAACCTGCCTGGCAGGAGGGAACCGTGGCCATTCGCCCCGAGTGGATCCGCGTTAGCGAACAACCGCCTGAACGCAACGGCCTGCGTGTGAAAGTGACTGAAATCGTATACCGGGGCACCAACTTTGATTTGTGGGTGGAGCCGGGGCAACTGCGCGTGCGCACCAGCTCCTACCGGCGTATCGAGCCCGGCCGGGAGATCTGGCTGGAACTGGCTCCCGAAGAACTGCAGGTGCTCGAAGATGAAACGGTCTGAATCGATCATCACCTGGTACGGCGAGCTGACCACCCGGCATCAACTGCTCAAACGGGGAGGCGGGCTGCTGCTTCCCGGTATGCTCTGGCTGATGCTTTTTCTGGTGATCCCGGGGCTGGTGCTGGTGGTAGTGAGTTTTCTCACCCGAGGCGCCTACGGCCAGTTGGAGTGGACCTTCACCATAGAGAATTACAAGCGACTGACCGGATTTACCCTTTTCGGATGGACGCCCGACTATCTGATGATTCTATGGCGCTCGGTGGTCGTGGCGTTCGTTACCACGCTGGTTTCGGTAGTCCTTTCTTATCCGCTGTGCTTCTTCATTGCGGCGCGACCCGAGCGCAGCCGCTACATGTGGCTGACCCTGGTGATCATTCCCTTCTGGACCAATATGGTTATTCGGGCCTACGCCTGGTTCCTGATCTTGTCTCCGGAGATGCCTTTTGCCAAGCTGGCGGCACTCCTGGGTTTCATCCCCCACGGCGCGCCGTTGTACCCCAATGCCTTTGCCGTCTATCTGGGGATGGTATCGATGTTCCTGCCCTTCGTCACCCTGCCGCTGTATGCCAGCGTCGAGCGGCTGGACTGGTCCCTGGTGGAAGCGGCCCAGGACCTGTATGCCTCCAGGGTGCGGGTGTTCACTCAGGCCATCATGCCCCAGACCATGCCGGGCCTTTCGGTGGGAATCATCCTGACCTTCGTACCGGCCATGGGCATGTTCGTGGTCCCTGATCTACTGGGCGGGGCTAAATACATGCTGGTGGGCAATCTCATTCAGCAGCAGTTCGGCACCAGCCGCGACTGGCCATTCGGGGCGGCCATCAGCATGGGCCTGATGGTGCTCACCATGGTCGGACTACAGATATACCGACGCAAAGGCAGGGAGATCGAAGTGTTATGAGGCGCAACCACCCGGTCATCATCGCCCTTTCCTATTTTACCATGGTTTTTCTCTATCTGCCGCTGGCGGGCGTGGCGATTTTTTCGGTTAATGAGGCCCGCCGGGGGCTGGTGTGGAAAGGGTTCACGTTGAAGTGGTACCTGAAGCTGTTCGAGAACGACTGGATCCTGGAAGCCGCCTGGAACACCCTGCTGCTGGCAGTCGTTTCCACCATCATCGCCACCGTCCTCGGCACGATCCTGGCCATCGGCATGGATCGCTTCCCCTGGCACCGGCGAACCAGCAACTTTCTGGACGTCATCCTGCACATTCCCGTGGTCATCCCGGACATCATCCTGGCGGCCTCCCTGGTGGTGGCGTTCGGTCTGCTGCGTCTGCTTTCGTCCTTTTTCGAGCCGGGTCTGCTCAACATGATCATCGGCCATATTACCTTTCAGATCGCTTTCGTTGCCCTGGTGGTAAGAAGCCGCCTGGTGGCCATCGGCCGGGAGGTGGAGGAGGCGGCCCGGGACCTGTTCGCCACCAACTGGTACCTGTTGAAACGGGTGATGCTGCCGCTGTTGATGCCCGGCATTATTGCCGGAGCCATGCTGGCCTTCACCCTCTCGCTGGATGACTTCGTGATCAGCTTCTTTACAGCCGGACCCGAGTCCCAAACGCTGCCATTGTTTATCTTTGCGGCGGTCCGCAGGGGAGTGACGCCCCAGATCCACGCCTTGTCCACCTTGATCATGCTGGTCACGGTGGTGCTGGTTGTGGCGACGGAGCGGTTTACCAGGAAGCATGAGAAAAATGACGGTTGATAATATCCAACATTACTGAAAAGGAGAGAAAGATGCGTAAAATCGGTCTGCTTATGTTGGTGTTGGCCCTTCTGGGAGGCGCGTTCGCCAGCGCAGAGGAAGTGCGGATCTACACCTGGTCGGAGTATATGGACGAAGAGAAGATGCCCGCTGACTTCGAAAAGAAGTTCGGCATCAAGGTGCGGCTGGACATTTACGAGAACAACGAAGAGATGGTCGCCAAGCTGCAGGCCGGCGGGGCCAGCCAGTATGACATCATCGTGCCGTCCGACTATATTATGCCGGTTTTGATCAACCAGAAGCTGATCCAGCCCCTGGACCAAACCAAATTGCCCAATCTGAAGAATCTGAAGCCGCTTTTCCGGGAAACCAGTTATGACCCGGGCAACAAATACTCGGTCGCGTATCAGTGGGGTACGGTGGGGCTGATGTACCGCAAGGACAAGGTCGGCGAAGATGCGGTCAAAAGCTGGTCTGTTCTGTTTGACGAGAAGAAACAGCCCGGTGCGTTCTGGCTCATCGATTCCGTACGTGAAATGATGGGAATTTCTCTGGTGTACCAGGGCTACGACTTCAACAGCACCGACCCCAAGGAACTCAAGGCCGCTGCCGACCTGCTGGTGGCCACCAAGCGCTCCAAAAACTGTATGGGCTTCAAACCCGGCGTGGGGGGCAAGAACGACGTGGTAGCCGGTACTGCCGTGGCGGCCATCGTTTACAACGGCGATGCCATCCAGTCGGTGACCGAGGCGCCGGACACGCTTGGATTCACCATCCCCGCCGAGGGCAGCGAGATCTGGTTCGACTCCATGTGCATTCCGGCAAAGGCGCCCAATCTGGATGCCGCCCACAAATGGATCAACTGGATTCTGGAACCGGAAGTGGGCGCCGAGCTTTCCAACTACAACCAGTATGCGACGCCCAACGCGGCCGCCGAGCCGTTCATCACCCCCGAAGACCTGAAAAACCCGGGCATCTATCCCACGGAAGAAATCATGAAAAAACTGCATTTCACCAAGGATCTGGGAAAAGACAACCGCATCATGGACGAGGCCTGGACGCGGGCAAAATCGCACTGACGGGTTGACCCCGTTAAGCAGACAGGATTGCAAGGAAAAGCGCCTGATTGGCCGTAACTGAAGGATGCGGCGATCAGGCGCTTTTTTGCGTGCGGACCTTTTTCATGATTGTATGCCGTCGCTGGTTAAAAGGGTCCTGTAATGGCTTGGCCGTCGGTCTCTGAAAAGGCCCCAGGCGCGGCGCTCGTTGGCCATGTGTTCCAGGTCGAATTCGGCGCAGATCGTCCCTTCCGCGGTGCGACCCATCCGACTTGCCAGGGCCCCCTTGTTGTCGGTGATAAACGAAGATCCGTAAAATGTGATTGTGGAGTTGTCGATGGTTTCGACCCCCGTTCGGTTGGAGGCCACCACCGGAACCATATTGGATCCGGCGTGTCCCTGCATGCAGGTCCGCCAGTGGTCACGGGTGTCGTTGGCCGGGTTGATGGGCTCGGAGCCGATGGCGGTGGGGTAGAAGAGGATTTCGGCGCCCTGGAGGACAAGACAGCGGGCCGTTTCCGGAAACCATTGATCCCAGCAGATGCCGATGCCGATACGGGCGTAGCGGGTCGGCCATACGCGGAACCCGGTGTCGCCCGGATTGAAGTAAAACTTCTCCTCGTAGCCGGGGCCGTCCGGAATGTGGGTTTTGCGGTAGACGCCCATAACGGTGCCATCCGCATCGATGACGGCGACGGAATTGAAGCAGGCCTGATTACTCTTTTCGAAAAAACTGATCGGTAAGACGACCTCCAGATCCCTCGCCACGGCGGAGAAATGGTTTATCGCGCTGTTCTCCTCCACAGAAGTGGCGAGATCGAAAAATTCCGGTTTCTCGACCTGGCAGAAGTAGAGCGATTCAAACAACTCCTGCAACAGGATGATTTGAGCCCCCTGGGCGGCGGCTTCCCGGACCAGATTTTCGGCTTTGGCGATATTTTTTTCCTTATTGGCCGAACAGCTCATCTGCGTTGCGGCGACACGTATGTTGCGCATTGTTGATTCTCCACGATGGTAAGTTGTCATCCCTAAAATCGATCCGGATTGACCAACTGATCGAATACGCGGCCCGGATGGAAGCGTTTGTCCCGGATTTTGAATGCGCCGATACGGAAGACCCGGCTTCGCTCCAGGTTGAGACCGCTGTTTTGCGCCCAGATTTTTCTACCACAAACCCGCGCAGAAAAGCCAGAGGCGGGCGATTGGTCAACGCATTTTGGGCCGGCAGGCTACGCTGGCCGCCGAGTGAATTCGCGTCCGTTGAAAGCAGGAAGCGGTGCGGCTGCCGGGCAGCCGCACCGCTTTATCAGGTGTACGGATCTATTGGGTCGTTTCGCCGCAGCCAGCGCCACGCAACCGTTCACGCAGCGTTAAAGGGCGATCATGACGTGTTTGGTCACCAGGTAGTCGCCGACGGCCTCGGCCGAGAGATCCTTGCCGAAACCGGACTGCTTGAATCCGCCGTGGGGAGTCTCCGACGAGAGCGGTGTGTGGTCGTTGATCCAGACCGTGCCGAATTCGAGTTTGGCCGACAGGCGCATGGCCCGGCTGACATCATCGGTGAATATGGAAGCGGCCAGGCCGTAGACCACGTCGTTGCCCATGGCCAAAGCCTCGGCCTCGTCGTCGAAACTCTGGATGACCAGAACCGGTCCGAAGATTTCCTCCTGCACGCACTCGGCATCCTGGCCGACGTTGGTGATGACCGTCGGTTCGTAGAAATACCCCTTTTCAAAGGCCGCCGGAATCTTGCCGCCGGTAAGGATTTTGGCGCCGCCCTGTTTGGCCCGCTCGACAAATCCCATCACGGTCTCCCGCTGGTTGGCCGAAATCAGCGGTCCCATCTCGGTTCCCTTGTCAAAGGGCATGCCCACCTTGACCTTTTCGGCGGCGGCGACGATGGCATCGGTCATCTCGGCCAGGCGGCTTTTGTGAACGATAATGCGCGTAGCGGCCGTACAGTCCTGCCCGGTGTTGATGTAGCCGCCGATGATCACTTTCTGAGCCACCAGCTCGGCATCCGCATCCTCGAATACCAGGGCCGGAGCCTTTCCGCCCAATTCCAGGTGGACGCGTTTGATCGTGTCCGCCGCTGTGCGCATAATGTTCTTGCCGGTTTCAGTAGCACCGGTCAGGCTGACCATGCGTACGTCCGGATGGGCCGTCAAGAGGTGGCCGACATTGCCCGAAATCACGTTGAGAACACCATCGGGAAGACCGGCTTCCTTGGCAATTTCACCCAGCAGCAGGGTTGTGCGTGGAGTCAGCGAGGCCGGCTTGATCACCGAGGTGCAGCCGGCGGCCAGCGGGGCGCCGATCTTCCACATGGCCATCAGAAAGGGGTAGTTCCATGGAGCGATCCCGGCGGTGACCCCGCACGGCTCGCGGCGGTAGATGGATGTGAATCCCGGTGCGTACTCGCCGGCGTGGCTGCCCGATGTGTCGCGGGTCGCAGCGGCGAAAAAGCGAAGGTTGTCGATGCCGAAAGGAATGTCGATGCCCTTGCACAGGTATTCGTAGGGTTTGCCGGTGTCTTCGGATTCGATGCGGGCGAATTCTTCGCTGCGCGCTTCGATGAGGTCGGCCATCTTGTTGAGCACCGCACTGCGCTCACTGGGGGTTTTCCCCGACCACCGGCCGTCGTAGAAGGCCCTTTGGGCCGCTGCGACGGCATCGTTGACGTCCGCTTCACAGGCGTTGACGACCTCGTCGATCTTCTCCCCGGTCGCCGGATCCTCCACATCCAGCACCGCACTGCCTTTGCCTGCCGTCCATTTTCCGTCGATCCAGAGTTTGTAGTCCATTTTGGCCTCCTTGGTAAAAAATAGGGTTTAACTGCATGAACATCGACGATAACGATCTTTCGATATAGACATAACGATGGGCAAAAAAAATATTTTCCATCCCTGTAAGGAGACGATTGCTTTCACGTTTGATCCGCGGCGAGCCGGCCGGGCCGCCGACCGCCGGTTGTCTTCGTATACGGTCTGATGTGGCGGAACAGTTCGGCCATGAAACGCTGGCAAAAGCGCATCATTTCCATTTCTCTCTTGCCTCAGGGTCGATTCCCACCCGACGGGACCTGTTGGGTGATGCAGTGGATGTTGCCGCCCCCCAGAAGAATTTCGCGGCTTTTTACGCCGACGATGTTGCGACCGGGAAACAGCCGGGCCAGCAGATCCGCCGCGTCCCTGTCGCGGGGATCGTCGAACAGCGGCATGACGATACCGCCGTTGGCAATGTAAAAATTGACATAGGATGCCGCCAGGCGATCTCCCGCCCTGCGGGGCTTGGCTGTTTCGCTGACGTCCAGCCCCCGGCATTCGTCGGGGGTGGCCGCCATGGGTTCGGGTTGATGTATCCTGTGGACGGTCAGCCGACGCCCCCTGGCATCCGTGGCCGTGCTCAGCAGATCGAAGGCCTTCCGGGATCGTTCGTATTGGGGATCGCCGGGATCGTCGGTCCAGGTGAGCAGTACTTCTCCCGGCGCCGTGAAACAGCACAGGTTGTCCACATGGCCGTCGGTTTCGTCCTGGTAGACCCCTTTGTCGATCCAGATCACTTTTTCGATGTTGAGATAATCCTTGAGGCAGGCTTCGATCTGCAACCGGTCCAGACCGGGATTGCGGTTGGGGTTGAGCAGACACTCTTTCGTGGTGATCAGGGTCCCTTGCCCATCTACGTGAAACGAGCCGCCCTCCATGACCAGCGGCGCCCGGTAGCGGCCGGCGCCCTCGATCGCGAGCACCTTGCCGGCCACCAGACTGTCCCGGGACCATGGAAAATACAGACCGCCGTTCAACCCGCCCCAGGCGTTGAACTGCCAGTCAACGCCACGGAGGCGATGATCGGGGCCGACCACGAAGGTGGGGCCTGTATCCCGTATCCAGGCATCGTCGGAGGAAATCTCCACCACCCGGATCTCGTCGGGAAGCACGGCCCGGGCATTTTCCCACTGGTCCCGATCGACACCGACGGTAACCGGTTCGAACTGACGGATGGCGCGGGCCACTTCGGCAAAAGCGGCCTGGGCCGGTTTGGCTCCCAGACGCCAGGTGTCTCCCCTTTTAGGCCAGAGCATCCAGCACCCCCGATGGGCTTCGAACTCGGCGGGCATGCGATAGCCGTCCAGGCGCGGTGTGTTGACAGGTGTCGCGGTCACGGTTTCCAGCCTTTTTCTTTTTTCGGATTCATCCACCGGCAATTTTTTGAAACAGCTTGATGGTGGCCTTTTCCGGAATCGGATCCGTCTCCCCGGCAATCCGTCCGTTGACGGTTACGAACCCCAGCCGCGACGTCGGGATGCCGACAAAGGAGACAATGTCCGACGCCCTGGTCCCTGCCGGCAGATCGAACTCTATGCCGGAGGCCGGATATCTGCCGGGGTAATGGGATGGCAGGGTTCCTAAAAGTTTGATCCGTACGCGCAAGTTCGCTGTCCTCCTAAAAATCGAAGGTCGTGTCCATCTCCTCGTCGCTGAACATCACTACGGTGTTGTGGGGCGGCAGCGGTTCTTTGTAAAACATTTCCGGCAGACGATCGTCCGCGCTGGAAAATCCGGCCTTGCGGTTAAATTCCCGCTCCGCCTTCAGCACCCTCGTGCCAAGATCGGTCCAGTCCGCTTTGCCAAAAGGATGGCCCAATTTCGCGCTGACCATTTTACACACATTTTCCAATCCGCCCTCTGCAGCCAGTCCGGATTGGGCAAAATCGCAAATGCCGACGCTGTCAACGGCGGCCATGTGGATCTGCGTATCCCTCGACGCTTCGACCTGTCCTTCGGTGCCCAGCGGGTTGATCGTACCGCCGAAATCTTCCAGGTTCTGGTCGACGACCCAGCCGGCGGTATGATCGCCCCCCATGGGAGTCGTGGAATAGGTCACCGCCATGCCCTGGATTGCCCGCGGGTCGTAGGCGGCGATGCTTTGCCCTTTGACGGTCGGCACCCGGTCATGGCCGAAGCATTGGCCCACCACATCGGGACCGCTTCCGATGATTCTGCCCATGGGCGTTCCCTCGGCAACGGATTCTACCATTTCGATGGCCGCCGCCGCGTCACCGAAGGACCGGTAACCGGCATCCATGGCCACGGCGATGGCCACACCGGTGCTCATCGTGTCCAGGCCGATGTCGTCACAGAGAAAATCCAGCCTGGCGATGCTGTCCAGATCATCGTTGCCGATCATTCCGCCCATGGACCAGATGGTCTCATACTCCAGGGAGGAGGTGACGTAACGGCCATCCTGGTCGACAAATTCGTTGGAGCAATCGATGATGCACTGGGCACAGCCCTTGTGGGTGGTTTTCCCGCCCCGGGCCTTGATCCGTTCGGCCAAGGCTTCACCACTGATTTTTTCCACGCCCTCGAACTGTCCGTCGCGGGCATTGCGCGTGGGAAACGCCCCGGCAGCGTTGATGGCCTCCACCAGGCAGGCGGTGCCCAGTTGCGGCAGAATTTCACCACTGAATTCATCGGCTTTGACTGCGTCGGCATAGGCCCGTGAAGCGGTCTTGAATGCTTCCGGCGAGGCCAGCGGATCCGGGGTCTTGCCTTTACGGCTGACGATCATCGCCTTCAGTCCTTTGGCGCCCATGACCGCCCCCAAACCACCCCGGCCGGCAGCACGGCAGGGACGTCCGTCCAGGTCGGTGGTCTGAATGGATGCGGAGGAAAGCTGAAAATCACCGGCCGGTCCGATGCAGGTGATGCTGTACGGCTCGCCATAGGCGGCAGCCAGCTTTTCGACCAGCGCATAGGTTCGCATTCCCTTGACGTCCCGGGCATCGATCAATTCAGCGGATCCATCGTCATCGATCACCAGTGAGTAGTAGCTGTCGACCGGGGCCTTGCCCTCGATGACCACGGCCCCAATGCCGAGTCTTGCCAGGGCGTAGGCGACGGTGCCGCCCACGTTGCTTTCCTTGATGCCTCCGGTCAGCGGACTCTTGGCTCCCACGGACAACCGGCTGGTGTTGATCAAAGGCGTGCCGGTCAGGAGTCCCGGAGAAAAAACGAGCTTGTTTTGCGGTCCTAATGGATGGCAGCCGGCCGGGACTTCGTTGTTGATCATGGTCGATGTCAGGCCGCGTCCGCCAAGCATTCGATAGTCCTGGGGAATGTCCTTGACGTCGATCTTCCGGTTGGTCATGTCGACTCGAATCAATTTCATGACGCCTCCTTTTTGTTAGGGGATGGAACAACGGTTATGCTGTTTTTGAAACCGATTTCAATGTGTCCTGCAATCGGTTGAGAACTTCGTCGATTTCTTCCCGGGTAACGACCAACGGCGGTTCGAAGCGGATGGCCTTGGCATTGACCAGGGTTCCGGCAACCAGCACATTGCGCCGGAACAGCCCGGCGGCAACTTTGTAGCCAATTTCGTCGTCGATGAAATGCTGGCCGATCAGCAGACCTTTGCCGGTAATTTTTTCGTATATCCCCGGGAACGCCTCGGACATCTGGTTGAGTTGTCCGATGAAATAATCCCCCAGTTCCGCCGCTCGCTGGGGCAGGTTGTCGCGCAGGGTCACCTGGATGGTGGCGATGGCGGCGGCGCAGGCCATGGGATTGCCGCCGGTGGTGGTGGTGTGCATGAAGGGATTGGGTTCTTCGAAGGCCTTCCAGATTTTGCCGCTGCCCATGAAACAGCCGACGGGCATTACCCCGCCGCCCAACGATTTGGCGGCCATCATGATGTCCGGTTTTACGTTCCAGTGATCCACGCCCCACAGGGCGCCGGTTCGGCCAAGACCGGTCTGGACCTCATCGCAGATCATCAAGATGCCGAATCTGTCACAGATTTCACGAACCCGCGGCCAATAGTCATCCGAAGGGATAATGGCACCGGCTTCGCCCTGGATCGGTTCGGCAACGAAACCGGCGATATCGATGCCCACAGATTCGCAGATTTCAAGCTGCTGCTCCAGGGCATCGGCATCGCCAAAGGGGACAAAGAAAATTTGGGCCCCATAGGGCTGCAAGGGCGCGCGAAAATCCTTTTTGCCCATGACGCTCAGGGATCCGGAGGTCTTGCCGTGGAATGCCTTGACGGTGGAAATAAAGCTATGCCTGCGCGTGTGCAGTCGGGCGATTTTCAACGCTCCTTCAACCGCTTCCGTACCGCTGGCAACAAAAAAGGAATGGTCGATGTCGCCTGGGGTGATGTGGCTCATCAGCTTGGCAAGCACTCCGCGTAAGGGGTCCATCAGTTCCTGGCTGGGGATGCCCGAGCGAAGAGCCTGGGCCCGCACCGCTTCGACCACCTCGGGGTGAGACCAGCCCAAATCGAGTGCGCCATAGCCACCCAGAAAATCAAGATATTCGTTGCCGAAGTTATCGTAAAAACGCGCCCCTTCGCCGCGCCATTCAATGGCGCCGTAATCGCCAGCTTCGGTCATCGATTTTCGGTAATTGACCCATCCTGCATTGAAATGGTTGACAAAATTCTGTTTGGTTTCCTGCGACATCCATTTGGCAGTTGCTTCGTCGATCGATGTGGATTCCCGCTTGACGATTTCCAACCATTTGGCGGAATAGTCAAGTGCGTCCTGATAACTGCGCATTATTTCTCCTTTTGTTTGGCCGTTAACGACGGATATTAATTAATTGAACGTTCATTTAAATCTATCCAAATCGCTTCTGTTGCCGACAAAAGCAAAAAAACGATGGGTTGCTTCAACCGAATTGAATGTTTGTTTGCCCGCTATTGTACGGGACTTCGCGGCCGCCGGTTCCTATAAGTCCCCATTTTTCAGAACACTGATCAGGGACTTTTTTGCTATCTGGGAGAATGCCTCGAACGGTTCTCCATCGGCGAGAAACTGGTTGTGGAATTCAAGCCCTTCCATCATCGTCACGATATATTCGGCGGCCCGGTCGGGATTGTCTACCCGTACGACGCCTGCTCTATCGAAATAAGCCAGCTTGCGGCTGAGATAGTCCCGCAGCCATTTGAACATGACCTTGAATCGATCAAGGATTTTTTCGTCCCGCAGGCTGAGGTAAAAGAATGCGAAGTGAACGCTGGGCTCTACGGTTCGGCTCCATTTGAGCGAAAAAATAACATCCATCAGTGCGTTGAAATGGGCCTCGGCATCTCCGATATGGTCAAAGTCGAGCATTGCCGGCGATTCGTATTTTTCGATCAGCAGATCCACCAGCTCCAGCTTGAGGTTCTCTTTGTTTTTAAAATAGTGAATGATCAGACTGGGGTGGATGCCAATCAGGTCGGCAATCTTGCCGATGGAGGCACCTTCGAGCCCCTCCTGGATAAGGACCTGATAATAGCTTTCGAGAATATCCGGTTTTCGGAGTGCCGCGTTTTTATTTTTTCGCATGTCGATGGTTACGGCTTTTTATTAACTGCATGTTCAATTAATTGAAAGCTAACCGGAATTGCCGTGACAAGTCAAGCCGCAATTTGCCTGCCAGCCTGAAGAAGCGAAGGGATCGCCTCAGCTCTCTGCTATAGCGACCGGTTGGCAGGTCTCATGGTAGGGATAGCGTGCAGATAAATGCAGAAATGCATTAAAAAATGCAGCGGTGCATATCGATAGCCCCTGTTCCGGCCTGGATGCTCCGTTTGAGTTTGCGGGCGATGGTTGACTGATTGATGCCCAGGGCTTGGGCGGCTTTGGCCTGGGTGCCGTATTTTTCCAGGGCCTGGAGGATGAGCTGCCGTTCGATGGCGGCCATGGTCCTGGGCAGGGTCTCGCCCGCTTCCAGCATCTCCGTACGGCAACCATTTTGAGGCGACAGGGGGCCAGTGATGGCGGCGGGCAGGTCGTCGACACCGATGCGATGGGCCTCGGCCATGACCACCAGCCGTTCGCAGATATTCATCAGTTCGCGGACGTTGCCCGGGTAGTGGTAGGCCAGCAGGGCGTCCATGGCCCGGCGGCTGATCCGGAGGGGAATGGCGTCCTTGAACTTGGTACTGAAATAGGAGATGAAGTGCCTTACCAGAGGCAGCTTGCATGACTCGCGCTCGCGGAGCGGCGGCACGGCGATAGGGACGACGTTCAGGCGATAATATAAGTCCAGCCGGAATTCCCCTTGGGCGGTCATGCTTTCCAGGTCGCGGTGAGTCGCGCAGATGACCCGCACATCCAGCGTTTTGGCAACGGTGCCGCCCACCCGCGTCACCTTTCCGTCTTCCAGAAAGCGCAGCAGCTTGACCTGGGAGGCGATGGGCAGTTCGGCCACCTCGTCAAGAAAGAGAATGCCGGTATCGGCCAGCTCGAAATAGCCGGGCTTGCCGCGGCTGGCAGCTCCGGTGAAAGCGCCTTTTTCATAGCCGAACAGTTCGCTTTCCACCAGGGTTTCGGGAATCGCGCCGCAGTTGACGTGGATCAGGGGGCGGTCGGCCCGGGCGGAAAAGCGATGGATCAGATTGGCGATGACGCCTTTGCCGGTGCCGGTTTCACCGGTAACCAGGACCGTCGAATCCACCTGGCTGACCTTGCGGGCCTGGCCAAAGGCGCGCACGATGTTGGCACTGCGGGCAATCATCTTCCCCGAGTCCGGATCGACGACCTGCATCTCCTGCATGTGCCGCTGGATTTGGTCGTTCTTGGCTACCTGGAGTTCCAGCTCTTCCCGCAACGCATTGATTTCGGTGATGTCCCGTTCGTTGACCACCACCCGGATCAGTTCCCCTTTCGAATTGAAGACCGGATTGCCGGTCAGCATCAACCGCCGGCCGGAGCGGGTTTGTTGCAGGATGTTCTCGCGCCGGCGGGTTTGCAGCACCTTGCGGGTGACCGAAGTGTCGATGAGGCCTTCGTCCACGAGGTCGTCCACATTGCGCCCCACCACGTCTGCGGCCTTGATGCGATTGAGCCGTTCGGAAGCAGCGTTGATGCGCAGGATGGTGCCGTTTCCGTCGCTGCTCCACAGCCCGTCATCGCTGGAGGCGATGATGGCATCCAGCTCCCGGCTCAGTTCCTGGAAAGAAAGCATCTTGCGGGTGGTCTTCTCCAGTTCGGTGCGGTCTTCCAGCACGCACAACAAGCCAATCAGAGCACCCTGGTGGACAATGGGTGCCAGGCGGCCAAGGTAGGAGGCATCGCCGGCCTGAACCGGCAGCCGCTTAAAGTTTTCACGCTTTTCCAGCGCCTTGCGGGCGTAAGGCCAGAAATCGGGCCAGGTCGTGGCCAACAGGCTGCCCGGGAACAGTCCAAGTGATTTTTGCACCCGGCGGTTGGAAATGACCACGGTTCCCGATGGATTGACAACGAAAATGGCGTTGCCGGTTGCGTTTAGCAGCGCCTTGGCGAACAGGCGCCAGCTGCGGACCACTTGCTCGTCGATCCGTTTCGACAACAGGAGCGCGTCGATGTTGGCCGCTGCTTGTGGGGTGCATTTCTTATCGGCAGGCTTCATGGGCCTGATTAATCATAAAAGCCCCATTTATGCAATATTGCATATTTGGTTCGCCGTGCCCTGTCACCACCGGTTCGATCGGAGCCGCGTCAGCCGTATTCTAAAGCACCGACTGGCATATCTCTCCTCTCTCCATTGCCCAAGAATAGTGGTATGGGTTTTGCTGTCATTCTTGCATCATGCGACCCGTCTGCAGGGCAGGTCGCGCAGGCGATTTGCCCGCCGTCCGAACACCACAATACAAAGGAGCTTTAACCATGTCAGGCCGAAACCAGGAATTGCTCGAAAAACGCAACCAACATGTTCCCCAGGGGCCGTTCAACATCACCACCGCCTTTATCAAGGAAGCCCGCGGTGCGATCATGGTGGACGTGGACGGCCGAGAACTGATCGATTTTGCAGGTGGAATCGGCGTGAACAATGTGGGGCACTGCCACCCCAAGGTGGTCGCCGCCATCCAGGACCAGGCCGCCAAGTTCATCCACACCTGCTTTCACGTGGCCATGTACGAACCGTACGTGGATCTGGCCGAACGTCTGAACGCCCTGGCACCCGGGGATGACCCCAAGATGACCCTGTTTGCCAACAGCGGCGCCGAGGCGGTGGAAAACGCCGTCAAGGTCGCCCGCTACGCCACCAAGCGTCCCGCCGTTATCTGCTTCGACAACGCGTTCCACGGGCGTACGCTGCTGACCATGACCCTGACCAGCAAGGTCAAACCCTACAAGTTCGGATACGGACCCTATGCACCGGAAGTCTATCGGATGCCTTACGCCTACTGCTACCGCTGTCCTTTCGGCCTCACCCATCCATCGTGCGGCACGGCCTGCGCCAACTATTTAGAGGAGTTTTTCATCAGCCATGTGGCCGCCGAGCAGACGGCCGCGGTGATCGCCGAACCCATCCAGGGGGAGGGCGGGTTCATCACCCCGCCACCCGAATATTTTTCCACGCTCAAAACCATCTGCGAAAAGCACGGAATTCTTCTGATCGTTGACGAAGTGCAGACCGGCGCCGGGCGGACCGGCACGTTTTTCGCCATTGACCATTGGGGCGTGGTGCCTGACATCGTGACCATGGCCAAGAGCTTCGCCGGAGGAATGCCCCTGTCGGCGGTAATCGGGCGGGCCGAGCTGATGAACGCGTCCCACGCGGGCGGTCTGGGGGGCACGTATGGCGGCAATCCCATCGCCTGCCGGGCCGCGCTGGCCGTGGCTGAAATCCTGATCGAGGACGGCTTGATGGACCGGGCGGTGGCCCTGGGCGAGACGCTGAAGGCACGCTTCGACGAGATCGCCCGACGCTATGAGATCGTCGGTGACGTGCGCGGCAAAGGCCCCATGCTGGCCATGGAACTGGTCGAAGACCGCGAAACCAAAACACCGGCTGCTGACAAGGCCAAGGCAGTCGTCAGCCGCTGCTTCGAAAAGGGACTGGTTCTGCTTTCCTGCGGAAATTTCGGCAACGTCATCCGCACGCTCATGCCCCTGGTTATCACTGACGAACAGTTGGAAAAGGGACTGGGCATACTGGAAGAAAGCCTTGCTGAAATTTCCGGCTCCTGATTCCGGATGCAGCGATACAAACCGATGGCATCGTTCAAATGAGAAAAGGACCCCGCCATGTATGGTTTTTTTAAAAAGGCCCTAAGTGTCGATGTAAGCAACCGGACCCATCGGGTGGAATCCTTGGACGAGACGTTGCTTCGCACATGTATGGGGGGCAAGGGACTGGGCACCCGACTGCTGCTGGACCACAACCCTGTTGGCGTGGATCCGTTGTCGCCGGCCAACCATCTCATACTGGCCTTAGGACCGGCCACGGACAGCCCCCTGCACGGCTCCTGCCGGCACGGCATCTATTCCAAATCGCCACTGACCGGACTGTACGCCGAATCCTATTCCGGCGGGAGTGCGGCGATCGCCATGAGCCGGGCCGGCTTCGACGCTTTTCTCATCAGTGGTATGGCTGAAAGCCCGATCTGGCTGGAGATCTCCGACCAAGGGGTTTTTTTCCATCCAGCCAACGATCTTTGGGGGCTCGATACCTTCGAAACCGAAGCCGTCCTCCGCAAGAAAGTGGCGGCCAAATCACCCGGTATTTTGGTGATCGGACCGGCAGGAGAAAATTGCGTTCGTTTTGCAGTGATTAAAAACGATGGTTGGCGGGTTGCCGGCCGCACGGGTATGGGAGCGGTCCTGGGTTCCAAAAAAATCAAAGCCGTCGTCTTCCACGGCTCCGCGAGCAGACCGTTTGCCGACCCTCAAAGAATCAAGGCCTACGCCCGACAGATGCTAAAGGATCTTAAAAATCATCCCGCGGCGGAAGCCTACCGCAACCACGGAACCCCCATGATGGTGGATGTCCTCAACAATGCCGGGGGGTTTCCCAGTCGGTACTGGTCCCAGGGTTCGGTGCAGCAACGGGAGAATATCAACGCCCAGAGCATCAAAGACCGCTGCAGGCCAAGGCCGACGGCCTGCCGGACCTGTTTCCTGGCCTGCGGCAAATCGATCGAGGTTCAGCAGGGCCGCCATCAGGGGCTGAAACTGGAAGGGCCGGAATACGAGACCATTTATGCCTTCGGCGGATTGTGTATGATCGAAGAGATCGAGGAAATCGTTTTTCTCAACGATTTGTGCGATCGAATGGGACTGGACACCATGACTGCCGGCAATCTGGCAGCCTTAGCCATTGAAGCCCGACGGCGCGGGAAAATCGATCTGGAGATCGACTACAACCAGCCCGACCAGATTGCGGCCCTGTTGAAAAAAATTGTCATACGCCAGGATGTAGGCGGCCTTCTGGCAGAAGGGATCCGGCCGGCCAGCGAAGAACTCGGTCTCGAAGATTTGGCGGTGCACGTCAAAGGGCTGGAGCCTTCCGGATACGACCCGAGGGCTCTCAAAGGCATGGGACTGGCCTACGCCGTTGCCGACCGGGGCGCCTGTCATCTGCGGACGACCTTTTACAAACCGGAATTGGCTGGTATGATCGCTCCTGACCAGATCGAGGACAAGGCCGCTTTGTTCATTGACTTCGAAGACCGCTGCACACTTTTTGACACCTTGATACTGTGTCGTTTCTATCGGGATCTGTATCCCTGGGAAGAACTCGGTAAAATGTTGGCGCTGACTACCGGCGAGCAGTTGGAGAAACCGGACCTGCAGGCTTTGGCGGCGCGGGTCACCGACAGCGCAAGACGCTTTAATCTGCAAGAGGGCCTTCGCATTACGGACGACTGGCTGCCCAAACGCCTGCTAAACGAGGCCCTGCCCGATGGAAGGCGCATCACCGAAGCGGATTTGCGGCAGTTGATCGACGACTACTACCGGCTTCGGGGGTGGCGCGAAAACGGGCATCTGCCGGCAACCGACGCATGAGAACACGGTAAACCAATCCGCGACCACAGCGCTGAAACCCGCTTGGATGCCCGCCAGATTCTCAGAGATAAGAATTGACGCGATACTTCATATTGCTCATAATTGGCGAATTGCAGCCAATGGCAAAAAGTCGCGGTTGTGTTTCGTTTCAGTAAAATCCAAAGGAATATGCGCTCGATGGAAATTTGCTTAATAATGGATCGGAGGAATACGATGCGTTTGAAAATCTTGCAGCTGGCTATCGTTTTTTTGGTTCTACCCCTTACAACAACAGCACAAGACAGCAAGGAAGCGCTCTTGCAGGATCTGTATGGCAAATCCGGCCTGGAGGAGCAGATCGTGCAATTGCCGATGGTCATTCAGGTCGGTTTTGACCAAGTCGCTGCAACCGACGACCGTTTGAAAGCAATTCCCCGAATTGTCATCGGAGAAATCCGGGCGTCCATAGAAACGGTCTTTGCACCGGAAAATATCAAAAGAGCCATATTGGGTGAATGCAGAGAAAAACTGAGTATTGATGACCTGAAAAAGGTACTGGCATGGCTTGACTCGCCTTTAGGTCGTAAATTTACCCAACTGGAGGAGGCCGCTTCGACACCCGAAAAATATACCGAGATGCAGCAATTCGCGCAGACACTTCAAAAATCGCCGCCGTTGCCGGAACGATTGGAAATCATAGGGCGATTGGATGATGCCGTAAAAGCTACGGAGACCAGCGTGGAAGTGGCGATGAACACCCAGCTTGCCATCACCATAGCCATTGTTGCCTCGCTGCCGAAGGAGCAACAGCCAGCATATGACAATCTGGCTGCGGTTGTCGAACAAACCCGTCCTCAGATAGAAGGTGCGATGCGCGCCCAGACAATCGTTTCTTTGCTTTATACGTATAGAAACGTTACAGAGACGGAGCTTGACCAATACATCGAATTCGCATCTTCTCCAACGGGTAAAAATTACCATGATGCCGCTGTATCGGGTTTGAAAAAGGCGCTTCTGGAAGGAAGCTACTCGTGGGGAGAAACCATTGCCGATATTCTCACGCACGCTACAAGCAAGACCGAGGTATAATTCCTCTAAGAGGGTTCGTATTGAAGGCAAATGCCAAAAATCTTTTTGATGCGTTGATCTATTTTCCGGCTTTCAAAACCGGTTTGGCCATCGGAGCCTTCTCGGCCCGAATGGGATGGGATAGCTTTACCAGGCATTTTATGCGATTGAATGCCAAGCTGGCGCTTTTTATCAGGAATGCCGAAACCAAACAGGATATAACAGACGCCGGTCGAGAGTGGAAACGGATGTTTCCCACTTCAGGCATGCAGAAAATCGTCTCGTCCGATGTTGATACGGTATTTGCGGAGACCCATGTCTGGTGCCCCCTGCGGGACAGTGGTGATGTGCAGGCCTGCTACAAGGTGATGGAATTTGACCGGTGCCTGTTGGAGAAGATCGGCGGGCAGTTTGTCGTTCTCGAATCCCAGGCCGAACACGGGGTCAAGGCCTGCCGGGTTGCCATTCGCAGTTTGGGTAAACCCGTTGACGATCTCATCCCCGCGCATGTGCGAAATCAAGCGCCCCCATGTGATATCGGGTGATCAAGCCTTTGCCATTTCAGAGCGACTCGAAGCGGTGCGGCCCGTCCGTTGACCGGATAGGGTTGCGCTTCAGTTCAGCGGCACCACCAACGGACGGCCTTTGTGGTGGAGAATTTCCACGGGGATGTCGTATACTTCTTCTATCATTTCTTCAGTAACTTCCCCGATTTTGCCAGCCGAATGAATTTTCCCTCCTTTGAGGAAGACAAACTTATCTGCGAACCGAAGGGCCGAATTGAGATTATGCATGGTCATGACTGCGCTGACACGATGCTCCCGTACGACGCGTTTGATAAGCGAAAGGATGTTCATACTGTTTTTGAGATCCAGGCTGCTGGTCGGCTCATCCAGTAGAAGCAGACGCGGCTCCTGGACCAATGCCCTGCCAACGGCAACTTTTTGCAGTTCGCCACCGCTCATTTCATCGATATGCCGCATGGCCAGTTCCTCCAGACCCAGCATTTTAATGGCCCCGTCCACCATGTGAAGATCCTTTTCCGACGTACGAAAACGCAGATGGGGTTTTCTTCCCATGAGTATGGCATCAAAAGCGGTCATACGGGTTCTGGCCTGGTACTGGGCCACATAGCCCACCCGGCGGGCGATGGCCCTGGGCTCCATTTTCAACACGTCCCTGCCATCCACCATAATGGTTCCGGTTTTGGGTTTGAGAATCGCGTTGATACATCTCAACAGGGTGGTTTTGCCCACGCCATTGGGCCCCAGGATCACGAGCATTTCGCCCTTTTTGACGCCTAACTGCACATCTTTCAGAATAGCCTTTCCGTTATACCCGAATTTTACGCCGTTCACTTCCAGAATCATTTTGCATATCCTCTGATGATCAAAACCAGGAAAACCGGCGCTCCCATAAAGGCCGTAAGGATGGAAACGGGCAGCAGATGCGGGGCCAGGATAAGCCGGGCCACGGTATCGGAGGCAAGCAGCAGGATGGCTCCGAGGAGCATGGAAGCCGGCAGCAGAAAACGGTTATCGCCACCGATCATCCGCCTGACCATATGGGGGCAGACCAGGCCCACGAAGCCGATGATGCCTAAAAAGGAAACGGCCACGGCAGTGACCAGAGAGGATACCAGCATGCCCCAGATGCGCACACGCTGCACCCGGACGCCCAACCCCTGAGCAGTTTCGTCTCCGGCATCCACGGCGTTGTAATTCCAGGAATTGATCAGAAAGTAGGCCGAGGCGGTGAGCGTGATGACCGACAGCACCCCCAACTCCGACCACGAGGCCCGTCCGACGTCTCCAAACGTCCAGAAAACCATGGCCGCAAGCTGGACATCGTCGGCAAAGAACTGCAGGAACATGGTCCCCGCGGTGAACAGGGCCCCCAATGCCACCCCACAGAGCACCATGATTTCCGGAGTGGCCCCTCGCATGCGCGATATCCCCACAATCAATCCCGAAGCGGCCATGGAAAAAATGAACGCCATTCCCGTTGTTACATATGGATTGGATATGGTTATCGCACCGACCTGGGAACTGGCCATGGTTCCCGATCCAAGGATCATTACCGCAAAGGCGGCGCCAAAGGCGGCTGCGTGGGAAATGCCCAGGGTAAAGGGAGATCCCAAGGGATTCCGCAGGACCGACTGCATGACCGCTCCGGAAAGGGACAATCCCGCGCCGGCGACAATGGCGGCCAGCACCTGGGGCAGGCGAATATTCCAGACAATGAGTTCGTATCGTTTGGCCACATCATAGCCCAGCAGGACCTTGGCCACCTCCTGAATGGGCAGGTTGGCCGCGCCTTTGGAAATGCTGACAAGAGAAACCAGGGCAAGCAGGACCCCGGCCAGCATGAGCATTGCGGCCTTGCGGCCCACGTAGCGGGAATACGCCTCATGCCGGGTGCCGTGCATCAGGTGCATGAATATCTCCCCCTTATTGTACAGGCACCGGCTGGAAGACCAGCCCGCCGAAACTTTGATTCATGATTTCAAAGACGCCTTTTCCGATCAGGAAAGTATAAATTTCGTCCGCTTTGGCTTTGGGATCAATGTCCTTAAAATGCTCGGGATACAGCAGTTTGCCCAAATAATAGGCATTGGCCAGAATGGAGCCGAAGTTCCGGGTGTACCAGTTATAAGGCAGCACGCCATACACCTTGCCCTGCTTCACGGCTGTCAGGGATGCATATGCAGGGTCGGTTTTCAACTCGTATAGGCCGCCGGCCTTATCGCCCATTTGCAAGGTGGACAGGTCCAGAAACAGAAATTCCGGGTCCCATTCCACGATTTTCTCCTTGGACACATTGCTGTGCAGCAGCGCTTTGCCTTTCAGGCCCGTATCGTAGGCCATGTTTTTGGCATGAATGAAAGCCAGGGGGGGGTATCCGGGTTCCGTGGACTGGTACCCGTGGGGACCCTTGGAAGCGATGCCGCCCACATAGCACGAGGGCCTGTCTTTTTCAGGGATGTCCCTGGTTCTGCTGTGCAGATCCGAAATCGTCGACTCAAAAAAGGAGACAACCGCCTGTGCTCTCTTCTCCTCTCCCAAAGCCTGCCCCATGATGCGAACGGCCTGGAACAACTGATCCCTGTTCGCACCCAGATCCCCATAATTGAGCACAATAACGGGGATCCCGGTTTTTTGGAAAAGCTCGATGGGATCATGGCCCATGGTGGCGTATGTTTTAAAGATAACCTGGGGTTGAGGATCGAGAACCAGGATCTGCTCGGGGTTGTCGTGGCCGCGAAAACTGCCGAATTCGGGGTATTGCTTGAATTCAGGATGCGCCAGGGCATAGGGGCGGGCATCGAAACGGGAGCGCCGGGTTTCCATGTCATCCACGCCGACAATGCGATCCTGGGCCTGAAGATAGGTGAGCAGTCTCAGGCAACCCGGTCCGGAACAGATGACTTTTTCCACCTTGTCGGGGATGGCAACTGTCCGCCCCATGGCGTCTACGATGTTTTGTTCAGCGATGCAACCAGTTGAAAATATAGTTAGTAAAAGAATCCCTCCGATCAACGAAACCAGACATCTTTTCATAAAACGCTCCCCTCAAATAAAAAAGCCACCAAGACTGCACACATTTTCGTGTCGGCCTTCGTGGCTATAGGTTTTCGAATGGATTGTATGTTACGGTTTCATTTCCTATCTTCGGACAGGAGTTGGAAGTTGAATAAAATCTTATCGATGATGTGTCAACCCCCAAACCCTATCCCGAACTTCATAAACAATGCGATACAGGCATAAGAGACTGTCCGCATTGACACCCCCCGGGCCTGGTTTTAATGGTTTGAGCGACAACCCTTGTGTTCTTCCTGGACGAGATCGGAATCGAAAAAACAAGCTTCGTCATCCCGGACACCCGTGTGCTGCAGGCCTGTATTTACGGGTGGTTCCCATCGCTAAGCCGGCAAGCCCCGCAAAAATATCGGTCATTGATTGTTTTTCGCAGATGAAGTAAAAAATAAAAGAAATGCATCGCCCATAATAACCTATTGTAACATATTGAAAAAGCTTGGCTAAAAAGCCCGCTGTCAAGGAGGTAAAAGCAGATGAACCCTGAGCTGTCCCGGATGCAGCAGTTTGGCGATACGCTTGCTCAGCACGGCAGGGAGATGGTCATTGCCCTGGCCGTCCTGATCCTGGGCCTGCTGGTGGCCCGCTGGATCGACAAGGGGCTGCGCAACTTATTGCAACGGATCATGCCGAAAACAGTATATGCCACCGTGGCCTGCAATGTCGTATATATTTTGCTGGTTACCAGCGTCGTTGCCCTTGCGGCGGTGGAATTTGGGGCCAAGCCGACCAACATATTCAGATTGCTAACGATTATCGCCCTGATTGCTGTCGGTCTGATTCTTTTCCTGCGTCCTCTTCTTCCCTCCATGCCATTCAAGGTCGGCAATACCGTCAAAGCCGGCACCCTGTTGGGCAAGGTGGAGGCCATCACGTTTATCAACACCCGCCTGAGAACTTTCGACGGAAAAACGTTTTTCGTTCCCAACAGCCAGATCCTCAACGATGTCGTGATTAACTATCACTTCACCCAGACGCGCCGGGTGAAGGTTGACGTGAGTATTTGTTACGACCAGGATCTGCTCAAAGCCAAACGGGTTTTAGAAGCGGTGATGACCGAAGATGCCCGGGTGAAGACGAAACCCGGGCCCATGGTCTATGTCCTCAACCTGGCTGCAAGTGCGGTGGAGTTGGGCGGCCGCTGCTGGGTTGACAACAAGGACTACTGGGTGGCGCGCTGCGAGTTATTGGAGAAGACCAAATTGCGGTTCGACCAGGAAGGAATTCGTTTCGCATTCCCGCAATTGGACTTGCACCTCAATCCTCGCGAAGCGATGGAAGAGCAGGGCATTTGCAGCGCTGCGGTGTCGGACCAGGAGGCCGGCCCCCAAGCGGAACCAGACGAAACGATTGCGTGAGATAAGGAGGGCCGATGAAAATCACAGAAGGACTGAAAGTTATCGAAAATGGGTGGATTCGTAAACCCAAAGGCTATCGGGTCCGCTTCCACAGGCAGAACGAAACGGGATTCGAACAGGTGTACTCCCCTCCGATGACGGATGCGATGCTGACTTCGGATGTTACGGCCTGGCGATATGCCTGGAAGCTCTGGCAGGCCACCCGCAAAGAGGCTGAAGCGGGCTTGCCGGGTGCGTTTTACAATATCACCGTGGTCGACGACGAAGACGCAACGATTCCGTATTACGGCACGGGCGATATCGAGATATACAACCCCAGGGAAATCTCCGGTCCCCTTCAAGGATAAGCAAACCCATGAAAAGCCTGATGGTAATAACGGATGCGGAAAACGCCGGGGCGATGATCGAATGGGGCGATCTGCTGCCAAACTCCCGTTTCGGTCAATTGACGATTTTGTGCTGTTTCAAGGGATACCCGATCCAGCCCATGACGCCTTTGACGCCGGAGCGATTGATCAGCGGGGAGGGTCTTCTGCGTGCGGTCCACCAGGCGTTGAAACCATCCGAGGACGATCCGCAGCATGGCGGCATTGCATATCTGCGGCACCCCGACCCGGTTACGGCGGTGCTCGAAACCCTCGATGCCCATGCTTTTGATTTTCTAATCATCGGAACCGAGGGCCGCCTGGAAGACGGCAATGGGGGCGCCTCTTTTTCGGAAAGGCTGTTTCGCTTCGCCCCGTGTGAAACGCTTTTGGTCGACCCCGCTCCTTCGGGCTCTGTAGAGAAGCGCCGCATATTGGTTCCCATGGGGTCTTCGATGAGCAAGTCCTCTCTGTCGTTCGCACTGGATCTGGCGCAGCAGGGCGGTACGGTGGTTCCCTTGCTGGTAGGGCCGGCGTTCGGCGCCGATGCCCGGGCAACCGCCAGGAAGGAACTGGAACTGAAGCTGCGCGAAATCGGAATGGGCATGTCCGAGAAATTCGTGCCGGACGTTGTCGTGGCGTCCGATACCATGCAGGGGCTGGTGCGGGCATTGCACCCTGACGATACCATGCTGATTACAGCGTCCAGCGCCCAGGTGCTGCACCGGTTTCACCACATCCGCCAGGAAAGCGAAACAGTGACCGAGGCCAGGGGCACCATCGTGGTATACAGCCCCGCCCGGAAAGAGCGGGTTACCGCCCTGATGGAGTGGCTGGCCAGATACCTGCCGAAACTCAATTCCACCGAACGCGTCCGGGTGTTCGATCAACTGCTGGCCGGGGCCCGCTTCAATCCCGATTTTCTGATCATGATGGCCATGGCCACCGCCATCGCCGCTCTGGGCCTTTTGCAGGACTCCGGTGCCGTGGTCATCGGTGCCATGCTGGTGGCGCCGTTGATGAGTCCCCTGATCGGGGCGGGCTTTGCCCTCGTTCAGGGCAACATACGGCTTTTCAGGTTTTCCATCCGCAGCATCGCTCTGGGCATCGCGTTCGGGTTTGCCTTGTCCGTACTGATCGGCTTTTTGAATCCCAATGAGGATTTCACGTCGGAAATCATGGCACGCACCGGACCCGAGGTGCGGGATATGCTCGTTGCGTTCATTTCGGGAGCGGCGGCGGCTTACGCGTTTGCCCGGCCGGGGATGGCCGGAACTCTGGCCGGCGTGGCCATCGCAGCCGCCCTGGTGCCTCCGCTGGCAACCGCCGGAATCGGTCTCAGCCGCGGGGCGTGGCGCGTATTTGAAGGCGCGGCCATTTTGCACGTGACCAACCTGGTGTCCATCACCTTAGGGGCCGCCACCACCTTCCGGGTGCTGGGCATTCAGGGGATTCGGCTCGGCATCGGGCCGGCTTTATGGGCCCGTCGGGCGATACTGGTGCTTTTGCTGGCAGCCATATTGCTCAGTGCACCACTGTTCCACCGGTCGGCGGCCAAAATCATGGAAGGGCCGGCAAGGCCCATGGCCTATCCGATTTCAACGGTGCTTCACGATGCGCTGAGATACCGCATCGATCAGGAGCCCGGTCTCGAACTCATTCTTTGCGGTCGGTCTCCGGTCCTCGAAAAGGGTGTCTTCGTCGGCATCCTGCTTGCCGCCGAAGGTCCGGTTCCGCCGGAATTGCGGACGGACCTGCGCCAGATTGTCATGGAAACCATCGGAGTGGAGGCCCGCCTTAAAATCTACACCCTCCAGAAAGCCGGCGTGAAAACGGATTGAGAAAATGCCTTATTGCTTCAATAACTTGCCGCTAACATAGAGCGGTGGCCGTTGGTTTTGATGTTTTCTTGCGCTCCGGCGATGGACGTCACATAGGAATCGGCGATCCAGGGTGATATCAAAAAACGATAGCTCCCGCCAAAGGAGGAAAACCCATGCATATGGTGAAAAACAGGCTGGCGGTCATCCTGGCCGCTCTTTGCGGCATCGTGTGGTTTACTTGCTGCTCCAGCCTTCCAAGGGATATTCAACGCCCGCCGTCTACTGTTATCGAAGACGGCCAGGCAACCCTTCTCGGTCGAACCTTTGCCGAAGAACTTGCGAACCATCCGGGCCGGTCGGGGGTGAATCTGCTGGAAAACGGTCTCGATGCGTTTGTCAGCCGTGTCGTTTTGACCAATCTGGCCGAGCGCAGCATTGACGTTCAGTATTACATGTATCATCAGGATACGGTGGGAAAACTGCTCGTCGATCAACTGATCAAGGCGGCCGACCGGGGCGTTCGGGTGCGTATGCTCATCGACGATATCTACGGCAGCGACGCCGACGATGTATGGACCACCCTGGATGCCCACCCGAAGATGGAGGTGCGCCTTTTCAACCCCTTCGACCGTGGGGCTTCGAAAAACCTGCAATGGATCACCCGCTTTAAAGAAGTCAACTATCGCATGCACAGCAAGTCGTTTACCGTGGACAACCAGGCGACCATCGTGGGCGGCCGCAACATCGGCGACGAGTATTTCAATGCCAATCCCGAACTGGCTTTTGCCGATCTCGACCTTCTGGCCGTCGGTCCCGTGGTTCCCGGCGTGTCCGAAGCCTTCGACCAGTACTGGAACAGCGATTGGGCCTATCCGGCCTCTGCCTTGGCCCCGCCGTCGGATTCGGGGCGGCTGGAAGATCTCCGGCTTCGCATGGCGGCGTTCGCCGACAGCGAGAACGCGGCCGCTTACATCGAGGCCTTGAAGAATTCGAATCTGGCCAACACCCTGCGTGCCGGACGTTCGCAATTCGAATGGGCCGAGGCCAAGGTGATCCATGACTCGCCGGAGAAAAAAGAGCGCGGTGACAACTGGGAATCGGAACTGCTCATTTCTCAGTTGTGGCCCATTATACAGAAAGCAACCGAGGAACTGATCATCGTGTCGCCCTATTTCGTTCCCGGCAAAAAGGGGGCCGAGGCCTTGTGTGATCTTTGCGCCAAAGGTGTGAAGGTGCGTATTTTGACCAACTCTCTGGCCTCCAACGATGTCTCTGCGGTCCACGCCGGGTATGCCAAATACCGCAAACAGCTTCTCAAGGGCGGGGTGGAGCTTTTCGAATTGGACGAAAAGGTTAAAAATGTGGCGCAAAAAAAGTTCACCTGGCTGCCGGGGCTGAGTAAATCGAGCCTGCATGCCAAAACCATGGTGCTCGATAGAAAGGCCATGTTCGTGGGTTCCATGAATCTGGACCAGCGTTCCCTTAACATCAACAACGAGATCTGCATCCTGTTCTTCAACCCGGAGATAGCCGTGAAAAGTGCTGAGGCATTCGATCTGAATATCGAGAAAATGGCTTTTCGGCTGGAACTCGATACGGCCGAAAACGGAAGCGGGTCCATCCGCTGGCACCTGAAAACCGCCGACGGCGAGGTCGTTTACGATTCGGAGCCCTACGTCGGCTTCTGGAAAAGAATGGGCGTGGGGTTGATTCGGCTGCTGCCGGTGGAATCCCTGTTGTAAACAGTCGTCCGACGGTTAACTGGCGTAACCCGCAACACCAGGATCAAACAGAGGGGTGACAATTTCAACACATTCCTGAAGCGGGGAACAACCAATGCTTCGGGAGAAGGCGCCGCCACAGGCTCAAGTGCTGAACATCAAAGGCTATGGCCAATAAATCGTCATTCCGATGCAAGGGCCTCCCGTTCTTCCTCATAATCCGCAAACTCCAGGGCGATGCTGCGGAACTCGTCGGTTATCTCCAAAAAAATGTCCACCAGCGCCGGATCGAAGTGTGTGCCCCGGCCTTCGACAATGATCTTTACAGCTTTGTTGTGCGGTATGGGCGCCTTGTAGACCCGCCTGCTGATCAAGGCGTCATACACGTCGGCCACGGCCATGATCCGCGCGGACAAAGGAATGGCCTCTCCGGCCAGCCCGAAGGGGTAGCCTGAGCCGTCCCATTTTTCATGGTGTCCGCAGGCGATTTCCTGGGCGATATGCAAAAAACTGTTGCTCCCGAGCTTGCGCTCTGCCTTCAGCAGGCTGTCCCGGCCATAGAGCGTGTGCTTTTTCATCTGTTCGAACTCTTCGGGGGTAAGCTTTCCCGGCTTGAGCATGATGGAGTCGGACACGCCGACTTTGCCGATATCGTGCACCGGGGCCGACAGATAAAGAAGGTCGATGGTATTGGGATCCAGCCTGCCGGCAAAACGTTCGTCTTTGGCTGCCCGGGTGGCCAGGGCCCGGACATAGTTCTTGGTGCGCATGATGTGCCCGCCGGTTTCCGGATCACGGCATTCGGTCAGCGTCGCCAGGCTCTCGATGGTCACCTCTTTGAGCAGGGCCAACTCCCGGGTCCGCTCTTCTACCAGATCTTCAAGGTGGTCCCGGTGGCGTTTGAGGTCCAAATGGTTGCCCACCCGGGCCCTGACGATTTCCGGAATGATGGGTTTGGTGATGTAGTCCACCGCTCCTAAGGACAGCCCCTTGGCCTCCTGGCCGGCCTCCGAGAGCGAGGTGACGAAAATCACCGGGATATTTGCCGTATTCGTGTCCTTTTTGAGCTGCCGGCAGACTTCGTAGCCATCCATTTCGGGCATGACCACGTCGAGCAGAATGAGGTCCGGTTTCGGTGAGTTGCGGCAAAGCATCATGGCTTTTTCGCCGGCCTTGGCCACAATTACGTTGTAATCCCCCTTCAATACTTCAATCAGTACATGGAGATTCTCGGGTGCGTCATCCACCGCGAGAACAACGGGCTTGGAAGATGTTTGGGGCATCGGTGACATGAACGTCTCCTTCGTTGGGTTAGACGTCGCCGTTGTTTTCCGATAGCCTTTCGAATCCGCACGCTAGTTGGCTTGCAGGCGTTCTTTCAAGAGCTTCAATTCTTCTATTGCCTCGTCCGTATCAAAGTCACCCAAAAGGCTGCATACTTTTTTTATATCGGCTTCAAACCGGGTTGAGTTTAATATGCCGGCAAGCGCTTCTGATTTTTCCATGGCTTCCGATATATTCGTTGCGATCAGGGCGGTAATCCGATCGATCAGGTCCGGCGCCTTGGCCAGGTCCCCGGCCGCTTGATTTTTTACGGGTTCCTCGATGACCTCACCGAGTTCGGCCAGGGACCGCAACACTTCATCCAGATCTGCCTGGACAGCGCCGACGAGGGGCCCGGTGTCGTCCCGGCCTTCCCGCAGGGCGGTCTCCAGCGTGCCGGACGAGCCGGCCAGCTTCTTGGCGCCCAGATTGGCGGCCACGCCCTTGAGCGTGTGGGCCAGGCGGATGGCCTCCTCGAAGCGATCGGCTTCCATGGCCGCCAATATGTTCGAGGGCGTGGAAACGTAGTTGTCCCGGAAAAGGCGCAGAAGCTTCTTGTAGAATTTCTGGTCGCCGGATACCGTCGCCAACCCATCGCGGATGGATATTCCGGGCACGCCTTCCATGGGCAGGCTGTCCGCTTCCCGCTTCAGGGGACGGTGGGCCGTCTGGGCATCGAACCACTCGGGGGGTTCCCGCTTTCCCGGCTCGATCCATTGGACCAGGGTTTGTTGCAGCTTAACCGGATCGATGGGCTTTGTGATGTGGTCGTTCATGCCGGCCTTAAGGCTTTTATCCCGGTCGCTGCTCATGGCGTGGGCGGTCATGGCCACGATGGGCAGTTTTGCAATGCCCTGGTCCCGGATGGCCTTTGTGGCGGTCAGGCCATCCATTTCCGGCATCTGGATATCCATGAACACCAGATCGTAATTCTTGTCCTTACCGCCTTCCAGCGCGTGTACGGCTTGCAGGCCATTGTTCGCCACATCCACCACCAGGCCGACGTTCTCCATCAACTCCACGGCGATTTGCTGATTGATTTCGTTGTCTTCCACCAAAAGGACCCGGGCGCCGCACACCGACTCCAGCCCCGGCACCTTTTCTTCCTCGACCTTGCCGCTCCTGCCGGATGTGCACGGCTTCAGGCCCATGCCTCCCAGGATGGTATCCAGCAGGGCGGAAATGTTGACCGGTTTGACAAGGAAGCCATCGGCGCCGGCATCCATGCATTGCTTCATGACCTCTTCCCGGCCAAAGGCCGAGACGACGATCACCGCGACTTTGTCCTTATACCGCGGGTTGTCCTTGATTTTTCGGGTCGCTTCGGCGCCGCTCATTTCCGGCATCTTGTAGTCCATCAATACCAGGGGAAACTGTTCGGCATCGGGGGTGTTCTCGAGAACGCTCAGCGCCTTGGCGCCTGAATTCACCGTTACGGTTTTCATTTTCAGGGTTTCCAACAGCGATTTGAGGATGAGCAGCGACGCCTCGCTGTCATCCACCACCAGCGCGCGCTGCCCTTTCAGATCTTCGGCCAGGATGGCGTAATCCCGCGGGTTTTTTATGCGGGCATCCGGAATCGCGAAAAGGCAGGTGAACCAGAACGTACTGCCGCGCTTATATTCGCTTTCCAGGCCGATTTCGCCGCCCATGAGTTCCACGAGTTTTTTGCAGATCGAAAGCCCCAGACCCGTGCCCCCGTATTTACGGGTCGTGGACGTATCGGCCTGGGTGAAAGGCTGGAAGAGTTTTTCCCCCTGCTCCTTTGTCAGGCCGATGCCCGTATCTTTCACGCTGAACTTGACGAGCAGGTTTTTTTCCGAACGCCGAAGGATTTCCGACTTGACGACGATTTCTCCGGTTTGCGTGAACTTGATGGCGTTGCCGACAAAGTTCAACAGGACTTGACCCAGCCGAAAGGGATCGCCCACCAGTTCGTTGGGGATGGCCATATCCTCGTGGATGATGAATTCCAGTTCTTTTTCCTGCGCCTTCTGCGAAATAACAGTAGAAAGGTCGTCGAAAACCTGGTCCATGTTGAAGGGTATGTTTTCGATATCGAGCTGGCCGGCCTCGATCTTGGAGAAGTCCAGGATGTCGTTGATCAGTCCCAACAGCGCCTTGGCGGAACTGTCGATCTTGTATATGTAGTCCGCCTGCTTGGCGGTCAGATCGGTTTTCAGGGCCAGATGGGTCATGCCGAGGATGGCGTTCATGGGCGTGCGGATCTCGTGGCTCATATTGGCCAGAAAACCGCTCTTGGCCTGGTTGGCCCGCTCCGCTTCCCGCTTGGCCTCCAGAAGCTGATTGGTGCGCTGCTTTACGAGTTCTTCCAGACCCTGCTGGTATCTTTTACGCTCCGTGATATCCATGGCCGTGAAGCAAAGACCTTGGCCAAGGTCGTTCTCGGCCAGCGGAAACAGGCTCAAATGAATGTCCTTGAGCGTCCCATCTTTGCTTTGAAAAACAGTCTCCACTGTCCCATACCCCTGCTCCCGAATTTGCCGGTAGTATTTTTCGCCAACGGCCAGATATTCCTCTTCGGTGGGATAAAATATCCTGGTGCTCTTCCCCAGGAGTTCTTCCAGGGCGCGTCCCGTGATTCGGGTCATTTCGTCGTTGGCATGCGTTATGATGCGGTTGTTCACCATGCCGATGCCCACGGTGGCAGCCTTGAAAATGCTGTTCATTTCCGCCTGCTGCCGAAGCAATTTTTTTTCATCTTTTTTGCGTTCCGATATATCCATGATCGCGAAGGAGAAGCCCTGACTCTGGTCTTGCTCGTTTAGCGGCGCCATGGTGATATACACGTCCCTTAAGGTTCCGTCCTTGCTCATGAAAACGGACTCCAGGGACGCTTTCCCCTGTTCGCCAAGTTGCCTGTAGGCCTTTTCGCCCGTGGCCAGGAAAGTTTCCTCGTCGGGATAAAAGATTCGGGTGCTTTCTCCTTTCAGCTCCTCAACAGGGCGGTCGAGCATTCTGGACAGTTCCTCGTTGGCGTGGATTATTTTGCGGTCCTTCAACATGCCGATACCTACGCTCGATGCCCTGAGAATGCTGTCCATTTCGGCTTGCCGGCGAAGCAATTCCTGTTCGTATTTCTTGCGTTCCGTTATGTCCATGACCGTAATGGAATAACCCTGGCTCTGGTCTTTTTCGTTCACCGGTGCCATGCAGATATGAACGTCCTTGAGTGCCCCGTCTTTAGATTGGAAAACGGATTCCAAAGATGCGTACCCGTGTTCCGCTAGTTGCGGATAGCCCACATTGCCGGCGGCCAGGAACACATTTTCGCTGGGATAAAAGATCCGGGTGCTTTTCCCTAAAAGTTCCTCCTCGGAGCGGCCGACGATTTTACCCAATTCCTCGTTGGCATGGATGATGATGCGATCTTTTATCATGCCGATGCCCACTGGCGAGGCCCTGAGGATGCTGTCCAGTTTGGCCTGCTGGCGGAGCAGTTCTTTCTCGTATTGTTTGATTTCCGTTATATCCATAACGGCACAGCTAAAACCCTGGGAAAGATCGTCCAGGTTGAGCGGGACCGCGTTGAAGAGGATATCCTTGAGGGTTCCGTCCTTGTGTTGGAAGACGGTCTCCAAGGACGATTTTCCCTTTTCATTTACTTGCCTGAGGTATTCTTTGCTTACGGCCCGGTAAATTTCATCGTTGGGATAGAGCAGCCTGGTGCTCTTTCCCACAAGCTCCTCTTTGGGGTGGCCGACGATTTTTTCAAGCTCGTCGTTGGCATGGATCAAAATGCGGTTTTTCACCGTGCCGATGGCCACAGGCGAGGACTTTAAAATGCTGTTTAATTCCGCTTGCTGGCGGCGCAATCGTTCCTCGGACTGTTTGCGTTCGGTGACGTCGATGCCGTCCGCGAAGATGAACATGGGCTTGCCTTTTTCATCCAGGATGGGCTGGATGGCGACTTCAACATCGATGCTTCTGCCGTCATGGGAGGTATGCGTTGCGTCGAACACGGTCGTCCCGCCATTTTGCGCCTTGACCACGGCTTTGCGAACCGTCTCCTGGCTTTCGGGATGCCCCTGCCACCAGACAGTATCCCAGAAGAGCTTCCCGATAACATCTTCTTGTGAAATGCCGGAGAAGTTCATGGCGGTGCGGTTGGCCCGGCGCACCCTGCCGTCCATTTCAAGCACACCCATGAACTCTCTGGTCTGATCGAATATGCCTTGCAGGGTTGCCTCCCGGCGACGGATGGCGCGCGCCGCAAGCATTCCCTGCCGAATGGAAATAAATGCGAGCAGCGCCACGATCATGAGAACGGCCATGCTGATGAACAACAGGCCTTTGGCTTCCTTTCTCGCCGCTGCCTCGATGTCCTGGAAATAGACGCCGGTTCCGATGATCCAGTCCCATGGCGCAAAGCGTTTAACGTAGGATATCTTGGGCACGATGGGACTGTTTTTGCCCTCCAATTCCCAACTGTAGGAGACGAAGGCATCGCCCGTCTTTTCGCTTTGTCGCACCATCTCCACGAACAGCCGTTTACCGGCGGGATCCTGATAGTCGCTGAGATCCCGGCCATCCAAAAACGGCATGGTAGGGTGCATCACCATGCGGTGAGTAAGATCGTTGACCCAGAAGTAGGCCTTTTTGGTGGGGCCATAGCACAAAGAGGAGATGGCCTTCAGGACCGTCTCCTGCGCCTCTTCTCGCGTCATAACGCCTTTTGATTCATAAGCGTAATAGTACCGGGCCATCTCTATAACGATCTGGGTCATGTCCTTGAGGGCATGTTTCCTTTCGTCCAACAGGGTATTGTACACACTGGGCAGGTGCACGCTAAAGATAGCCACCGAAAACAGCACGATCGAGACCACAATGGGCAAAGCCATCTTCACCCATAACGGTGCAATTAAACGTAGGATTAGAGATTTCATGGTCATAAGCGCTCCTGAATACCTTGCGGCAGCGTAGATGGATTCGTAGTCCCTCATCCACCATAAATACGCGCATCGGATGAGGGGCGAAGAAGCTGTCACCCTTGCCTTAGTGGCTTTTGGCGATTCTGGCCGCCTCCCGGCGTGGTCGGAGGCGTCATGAACGAGAAGGTGAGGAGGGGTCGGTTTCAGCGGGTCGTTTGTCGCAAAGATACCGGATGCGCACAATGTCTACCGGCAACACAGCGGCCCGTTCGCCAAACGGGGTATTCCTGGTCAGGATTATCGGCATGTTTTGGATTTTCATAACCTACCTGTCCGCTGTTTTTCGATTCGGTGCGACCATGAATTGTTGCTGCGGTATCAACATATCAACGCCGGATAGAAAACGATTCGAAAAAATGGATTCTATCGCCCTATCCACGTTAAACCGCCCTTTTGGGGCCCAAAAAACATCGATTTGAGACCGAAAAATGGTTCTGTTTTTGACCTGAACCCGCACCGATCAACGATTTTGCTTGGTCTGAGTACGCGATTACAAAACCGTTATATAGCATTTCCGGGATTGTATAACCTGCACGTCGGCGGTCGGGCGGCATCTGCCGCACCCTTGTGGGCAGAGCAGGCCGCTCTTCAATTGAAACGTCGCCACTTCCTTACCCATGTATACGTAAAGCGCCATCAATTGCCTTCCCCGGATATGATATCGAAAATTTTTTTAATATGGGCGGGCCGGGTGCCGCAGCATCCGCCAACCACGGCCGCACCATCCCGAATCCATTGGACGGCGTATTGGGCGTAGGCTTCCGGATCAAGATCGTTTCTCAAGGAGAGCAGCCCGTCGGTTTCCTGGCTCCCGTCAAGCTGCCAGTTTTCAGGAATGGGGAAAAAGGTATTGGCATATCCGCCAATGATTCGATCTTCAGCGGTTTCAGCCAGCAGAGGAATGGCCTTTGTGATGCTATCAGGGGCGGAGCAGTTGACAAGACAGCCGGTGACCTTTAGCCCTTCAAGGGCATGGACCGCCTCTTCGATGGTTTCCCCGCTTCGCAACCGTCCGGAATGATCCTCATGCAGGGTCCAGGAAACCCACACGGGCTTTCCCGCCTCCAGCGCCCCTGCCGCCGCCGCGCTGCCCTCGACGGCGCTGGACATGGTCTCGCATAAAAAGAAATCCACAAAAGGAGCCAGAATTCTCGCCTGTTCCCGGTAGCAGGAGATGAGCTTTGATGCAGGGCCTACCCGGTCGGGCCTGAAACTGCCCCGCAGCGGCGGCAGGGAGCCTGCCACCAGCACGGGCCGGTCCGCAGTGGCGCAGGCCTGCCTGGCCAGGCGTCCGGCAATGGCGTTGAGATCCTCATACCGGTCTTCCAGGCCGGCCTTTGCAAGATTTTCCCGGATCAATCCGTAGGTGTTGGTGGTAATGATGTCCGCACCGGCCCGGATGTAGTCTTCATGAACCGTCCGGACCATATCCGGCGCTTCTGTAAGGGCACTGGCCGACCAGATCTGCCTGGACAGCTGCACCCCGCGGAACTGCAATTCACGTCCCATCCCCCCGTCCAGCAGGATCGGCCGGGTGGTAAAATTTTTAAGCATTGGATCGTGGCTGGCCATGGGATACCTCGTTTAAATCCTTGAGCCAATCGGCAGGTGAAAATGGTTTCTTTCCTGACCCGTAACAAGATAATGCCGATTGAATCAAAAGAAAAATCAGAAAGGCCGATCCTGTCGAAATTTTCCTGCAAGAACTTTTCACGCAAAAAAGATGTCGGGCAAATTGGCCATTTCCGGATGGTTGCTGTTTGAGATGACGTTTCTCCTAAAGTTAAGCAGGAACAGGCCGATGCAAATTTAGACGTTGATGTGGCGCAGAACGGAATTGTTGAATCGGAACAGGAATCAGGCAGGACGTTGAAACAGCCAAACAGAACATTTCGCGCCCGTATTTTCAGATCCATCCTCTGGGCTTATTTGCCGGTCGTCCTGCTGTTGTCGATTGCCGTCGAGCTGTTTTATGTTCCATCGTTGACTTCTCATGCCAAGCTTGACCTCACCAACTCAACCCACGCGCTGACCAATGCAATTCAGGCCAGCGCATCCGTTGCGATACGCAATCATCTTAAAGCCATTGCTGAAAGAAATCGTGAAATTGTTCGACAACATCTCTCTTATGTCGATCAAGGGATGCTTACAAAAGAGGAAGCTCTCAAACGAACGAGATCGATTCTGCTCAGTCAACGAATCGGCAGTTCCGGTTATATATACTGCCTTAATTCAAAAGGACGGATGGTTGTTCATCCTAACTCAAAAGTGCAGGACAGCAATTTTTCAACCGTTGGCTTTGTTCAGGAACAAATGGCCCGCAAAGAGGGTTATCTTGAATATGACTGGCAAAATCCCGGGGAACCGGAACCCCACCCAAAAGCCCTCTATATGGTTTATTTAAAAGAGCTTGACTGGATCATTTCGGTCTCAAGTTATCGATCGGAATTCAGTGAGTTGCTCAACCCTGGGGACCTGCGGGATATGGTTTTGTCTCTGCAGTTTGGAAAAAGCGGGTATGCCTATGTCCTAAAAAAAAATGGAGAGGTGCTGATCCATCCCAAACTGTCGGAATTTAATATTATGCAGCAAGGAACGGAACCATCCGACTTGTGCCGGGAAATGCTCTCCGACGGCCCCGGGATTGTTGAGTATGCGTGGCGCAACCCGGGTGAGAACGTGAAACGGCGTAAAATAGCAATATATAAATTTATACCCGATTATGACTGGGTGGTAGCGTCTTCAGCATATTTGGACGAGATCATGAGGCCGGCTAAATTGGCCCGGATCGTAACGCATGGTTCGGCGCTCCTGCTTCTGCTGACAGGAGGACTGGCAAGTTTTTACTTAAGCGGACGATTGACACGACCGGTGATTAAGATGCTGTGTCAATTGGATATGAACGCCACAAACGCAGAATATGTTCGCCTCCCTATCCCGGCCGATGATGAACTGGGCCAATTGGCGCGAGAATTCAACGCATTTCTGGATATGACGGAGAGGCAGAACAGCGAGATCAAAAGTGAACGGGAACGATACAGGAGTCTGTACGAAGCGAGTCCGGATGCGATTCTTTTGATGATGGGCGTGTCGATTATCGATTGCAACGAATCTGCGCTGAGCCTGTTGAGAACAAATCGATTGTCCATTATAGGGAAAAATTTTCTCGACTATTCTCCACCGGAGCAAAAGGATGGTGAGTCCTCTGCTTTACTTGGCGAAAAGCTCGTTAAAAACGCCTTGATAAAAGAATTGCAGACCTTCGAGTGGAAGACGCAAACCAGTGATGGCCGCCTCTTCGATTCCGAAGTCCGGCTTAAGCGGCTGGACGATGAAGAGGGAAAACCGCTGCTGCTCGCCTTTGTTCGGGATATTACCGAGCGGAAAAAGTCTGAGCATGCATTACGGGAAAGTGAGCTTAAATACCGTCAGCTTGTCGAGACGGCCAATGATTCCATCTTTATCGCTCAGGGACAAAAAGTTATTTTTGCCAATGCCCGATCCTCTGAAATCTCCGGATACGAAATCAATGAGATTATAGGAAGACCCTTCCAGGCGTTCATTCATCCGGACGATTTACAGACAGTCCTTGATCGGTTTGCCCGCCGTACTGGTGGGGAGCCCGAATTGCCGTCAACCTATTCGTTTCGACTGATCACAAAAGAAAACACTGAAAAAATCGTTCAAATCAGCGTATCTATCATCAAATGGAACGGCAAACCGGCTACATTGAATTGCATGCGTGATATCACCGAGCAAAAACGGATGGAGGATGCACTTCAACAGGCCCAGAAAATGAAATCCCTGGGGACCCTTGCCGGTGGCATCGCCCATGATTTCAATAACCTGCTGATGGGTATCCAGGGGCGGGCCTCATTGATAGCCATGGACTTGCCACCTTCCCACAGCCTGTTAGAACATATCCAGGCTATTGAGGAATATATTCGAAGCGCATCGGGGCTTACCAGGCAACTGCTTGGCGCCGCCCGAGGTGGAAAATACGAGCCCAAACCCATCGATGTGAATGAATTGGTCAATGCAAGTTCGGCCATGTTCAGTCGGACCAGGAAAGAGATTCAAGTCGAAAAGCAGCTGTCATCAAGTCTGATCGTTGTTGAGGCTGACCGACAGCAGATTGAACAGGTATTGCTCAACATGTATGTCAATGCCTGGCAGGCCATGCCTGATGGGGGAACGATCTTTCTGGAAACCAGTGTCACAACATTAGACCAGAACTTATGCAAACTTCACAATGCGATGCCCGGTCGGTATGCAACCATTTCGGTTAAGGATTATGGCATGGGCATCGATGGAAACGACATCAAGCATGTGTTCGATCCTTTTTTCACGACCAAGGAAAAAAGCCGCGGCACGGGTTTGGGCCTGGCATCGGCATACGGAATCGTGAAAAACCATGACGGCTTCATAACGGTAAACAGTGACGTCGGCGTAGGGACCACGTTCACCGTCCATTTGCCTGTATCAGACAAAAAAGTCTATCACGAGCATCCAACTGTCCAGGAGATGCGGAAGGGTACGGAAACCATTCTTTTGGTAGATGATGAAGCCATGGTCATCGATGTGACGACAGAATTGTTGAAGAGTATGGGCTATACGGTGATTGCTGCAAACGGAGGCGAACAGGCCATCTCTGAGTTTTCCAAGCTGGGCGACGCTATCGATCTGGTGATTCTTGACATGATTATGCCGGGTATGGATGGAAGCGCAACCTTCGATCGCATTAGAGAAATGCAGCCAAGCATTCCTGTCGTTCTGTCCAGTGGATACGCCCGCGACGGGAAAGCGGAAGAGATTATGAAGCGCGGTTGCAACGGCTTTATCCAGAAGCCTTATACGATCTCCAAATTGTCGGATAAAATTCGAAAAGTCCTTGATGGGTGAAATACCTGATCGAGTTTCGGTTTAAGCTCATTAACCCTAAAAATTAATCTTTGGATAGAAAGGGTTGAATGTGCGAAAATTTAAAATCATATGTGTTCAAAGGGTTGAAACGCTCGAAGGAGTTCAAACCCTCGGACGGTAGGCGTTTACAGGGTGCCGCAGATGCGGTGCCCTGTGAACGCATACAAAAAATTCAAAGGTAATTGCCCGCCTGCAACAATTCAGCGGTCAAAATAGCTCCGCCGGCAGCGCCCCGGACGGTGTTGTGGTGCAGTCCGATGAAGCGTACGTCAAATACGTTGCATTTTCTCAACCTGCCTACGGTAACGGCCATCGACTTGTCGAGGTCCCGGTCTTTTCGAGGTTGGGGGCGGTCGGGTTCCGTTTTGACGATTATGGGCCTTTTCGGAGCCGAAGGCAACGCCAATTCTTGAGGCAGTCCTGAAAATTGGCGCCAGATGGTTGCGATCTCATTGAGATCCGGTTTGGCCTCCTTGAATTCCAGGCTGACACAGGCGGTATGGCCATCCGTTACCGGGACGCGCGTGCAGTGGGCGGAAATGTCTAAACCGGAAGCATTGACGATGGCGTTCCCCTCGACGCGTCCAAGGATTTTGAGCGGTTCGATTTCGGATTTCTCTTCCTCGCCGCCGATATAAGGGACGATGTTATCCACCAGGTCAATTGCGGCAGGTCCCGGGTAGCCCGCCCCGGACAGGGCCTGAAGGGTGGTCAGGATTACCCGGTTGACCGGAAAGCCAGCCTTGATGAGGGCGTATATCGGGGCCATGTAACTTTGAACGCTGCAATTGGATTTTACGGCAATCAGTCCGTTGTCCCAACCCCGGCTTTTTCGCTGGGCAGGAATGATTTCAAGATGATGGGGATTGATTTCCGGGATGACCATGGGAACATCAGGGGTATGGCGATGGGCCGAGTTGTTGGAGACCACGGCCAGGCCCTGGTTCGCATATTCCAGTTCCAGGGCCGCGACGGCGTCTTTTTTCATATTGACGGCTGAAAAAATCAGACGGCATTGGCTTTTGGCCTGATCGGTCCGGTTGGCATCACCGACGATCAAGTGGGACACGCCTTCGGGAATCGGGGTGGCCATCAGCCACCTGCCGGCCACGGCATCCTGGTAGGGCTGATTGGCCGATCCGGGCGAGGCCGCCACATAGGTTACCTCAAACCAGGCGTGTGCGTCCAAAAGCCGAATGTAATTTTGTCCGACCATGCCTGTGGCGCCGATCACGCCGACTGGGATTCTTTGCATTGTCTTCTCCTTTTCAGTTGATTGAATCCTCGTACAAATAAAAAAAGCCCGAATGCGTTTGTCGCATCCGGGCTTGGTGAGTCAGTGGTGTTTGGTTTTATTGGGTTATAAACAATCCCCGGCAACATGACCGCACCAAGCCCTGAGACGCTTGGTCCTGGTGGTAGTGGTCATGATGGTGAAGCGTTGTTTCATACGGATTGTTTTTCTTGTTTTAAGGCTTTTTACGAATTGCATAGTCGAACGCGCCGGTCATGTCAACAGACATTGCCTGCATTTGCCTAATTGGATTTAAGTGGGAAATTTTCTTGTGTATGGGGTTGTGTATATGTATATTACAAGTAGACCGCAAAAGGAGAATCCATATGCAAGCCGCCGAACAATTGGTCCGCAAACAATTTTTGATCTATCCCGGTCAAATTAAAAAGTTGAATTTATTAGCGAAAAATAGAAACACGTCGGCTGCGGAAATGGTCAGGAAGGCGATCGATGCTTACGATCCGGATGCCACCGGCGATCTGAGCGAATCCGAATTGCTGGAGCTGGTTTCCACCCGTGTCAAAGAAGCCATTGCCGATACCCGTAAAACCAGAAAGCAATTGGAAAGAACGCTGAAACTAATGAACGCAAAGGATGCCTGATGGCCGGATGGAAAGAATTGATGATCGATATGCTGAAGCTGACAGATGAAGTCAAAAGGCTCAATCGAACCTCCGAACGCCTTCAAGAGCATGTGATCGATGTCGACAAGCGCGTTGTCCGCCTGGAAACACTTGTTGAGGTGTCAACCTATCAACGTCGGATAGAGAACGATTCGAAAAAATAGATTCTATCGCCTATACACGTTAAACCGCCCTTTCGGGCCTCAAAAACATCGGTTTAAGACCGAAAAAGGGCCCTGTTTTTGACCTGAACCCGCACCAATTAAGGATCTTGCTTGGTCCGACCCGATTGCAACTCAGGTCGAACGAGATGACCGTAAAACGATTTCGTGACCCAAACAACCAATGTTCCCTTGCATTCTTCCTCGGGTAAGCTATATAAAATCCATAGCTTGACCGACGGCATCGGGCGGCTCTGTTCAATAACATTTTATCCATCATCCCTCTCATCGTTCCATCGGTTCCATTGAAATTTTTGTGGCCGCGCAGCTTGCCGTCGCTATGTGCTTTGCTTCGGGACGATGGATAAAACGCTATTCGTTAGCCACTTAAAGAGCAGGGTATTCTTATGAGTATGATCGTATCGTACATAGATTCAATAGAACTGATTATAAAAATTTTTCAGAAGCTTATTAGAAGAAATCTCAAATCGATACGTGTTGGCCCAATAGAACTCGAGTTAAAAAAATCTGTAGATAGTGTCTGTCCATAAATAATGAATTTAAGCCGTTTTCGCTGATCAAAAAATTGGGCACTGCTTTTTGGCGAAGTACTTCTGACAATAGCCCTCTCGTTTTATGATCATATGACTATATTAGGCTCCTTTTTCGCGCACCGATCCATCAAGTTCCTGCGTCGCAAAAGAAATTATAGGCCTAAACGGCCGCCAGTTTCTTTCGCGCAATCGTAAGCAAATTGGCGGCAACCACTGATGACAACACATAGCTTTTGAACGAACGAAATCCTTTCCAAGTGCAGCGCGTCAGACCGAAGCTGCGCTTGAGCCAGGATATACCGGATTCGATCCCGGCACGAAACTGTCGGAGCTTTTTGTAAACGTAATCACTGCGGCACATATCGGCTTCTTTCAGGCCGCGTTTCTTGGAAAAGCACACATCCTTGATTTTACGCTCTTTGGCTTTGACGAGATTGTCTTTGGATGCGAAACCGCCGTCCAAAGCGGCCTTCAGCGGATAGCGGCCGTAGATCTGATGTTGACGATCGAGCATCGTTTCAACCAGTTCGCTATCGGCGGGGTTGCCTTCAAGGATGACACAATCCAGGATCAGATTCGAGGCACCGCCTGTCATACAGATTTTATGACCGTAGTAAGTGTCTCGGCGGTCCTTGATAATGATGTCCGTATGGTCTTCGAAAAGAGAAAACACCTTCTGGTCGGCCGGCACGCTTTCACCTTGAACGACACGGCGAAAGGTTTGGTCGTATACCTTTCGGGCCAGGTCTCCATAATGTTTGATCTCACTGAACAAACCCAGCAACAAAGGGTCTGCGCTGCAATGTCGTGCCAATGCTTTTTCGGTCTGGATGGCATAGCCGATGGTTTTACGTGTAACCTTGAGCAGGTCTTTGTAAAGGGGCGTACGCTGTTTGTCCCCTTTGGCGTACTGGACGCCGATCATTCTTTTTTTGGCACGGCGCTGATGATCGGTAAAAACAACCTTGATCCCGAATTCGTCTCGGACTTTGATCAACAAGCGGGCAATGACGCGAACCGCATCGTACAGTTGGACGGAATCAAGAGGCGGATGAATGTTGGACTCGACCACCGTACAATCGACCCGCGCCTTTCTGCCTTTTTCGATTTTTTCGTCCTTGGCATAGGCCAAAAGATCACGAGATATGAACTCCCAGGTTTGCGGAGATATCATTTTGATATTGGTGTTCAGGGCCGACTTTTTAAATCCCTTGTCGGCAATACCGATTCGGCAAAATCGTCTCAAGGCTCTGGAGTCAGAAATATGAAAGGCCAGATCTTCATAGGTGAAACTGTAAAGCCGCATTACCACCGCAGCGCGCAGAACCTGTTCGGCTGTCATGCCGCGAGCCCCGGTTCGACTCTTGAGGATTTTGCCTTTGTTGAGGTCTTGCAGTACATGGTCGCAAATGGTAGGAATGCTATCCAGCACGATGCTGATCGCTTCCAACTCTTTTTCTCTGGGATGACCGGTTGGGGGATCGATAAGCGGCATTTGTTTTTGATGTTTTTCGCGCATTTTGTGTTTGGCCCTTTTCTTTATTTTGTAGTTATATTGGTTGTTTGGCGACTTTCAATATACTACAACGAGAAGAGATAAGCCACTACAAAATGCGCTTTTTTTATTGATACCGGCAAGTTATGTTGCCGGATGGACACTAGATAATTCATATAATGCTACACTCAAAAAAATAAATGATGCTCAAACGCAATTTTCAGAAGCTGTAGAGGCCATTGAATTGCTTAAATCCGAATACCTTGAGGAAAACGAACGCCTCGGTAATTTAATGAATGAGGTGAAAACAAAAAAAGCTGAGTATGAAAAGACATCAAATAAATTGGATTTAACAAAAGATATGCTTCAAAAGGATCAAGAAGCTCTAAAGAAAGTTTTAGGTATTGATGAACGACGGTCAAAAATCGCAGGTTTTTTGAGTGGCGTCATAGCATCAATTGTTGCCACTGCAATTTGGGTCTATGGACCTAAAATTTGGAAATGGATAATAGCACTGGCTACAAATCAGGTTTAAGAAAGTGTAACCGTATTTTATAATGAGGATAAAGTTATGGGATATTATGATGTTGCTCAGATTTGCATGAATGGGCATATTGTTACACGTAATGCAAATCGTTCTCCTGAGTTTAGACAAAATCACTGTAAAAAATGTGGTGAACCTACAATTATGCAGTGTCCTTCGTGTAAAACGGATATCCAAGGTGAGTATCATGTAGATGGCGTTTTCGTCGGAGGTTTCACAACCCCACTACCCCCAAATTTTTGTCATCAATGCGGTCAATCTTATCCATGGACAGAAAGGAAAATCCAAGCTGCAAGAGACCTTGCGGATGAATTTGATGAACTTTCTGCTGAAGACCGTGAAAAACTGAAATCAAATCTTGATGATTTGTATAAGGATACATCACAAACTGAAGTCGCTGCTTCTCGCTTTAAACGGATAATGTCAAAAGTTGGGAAAGAGGAGATGGACCCAAAAGTTTGGACAGCCTGATGGGCGAATAAGCTAAGAGCCGACCGATATTGAAAAGAGAAAAAGGCATCAGGCGGCCTCGGCATACGGATGAGGCAATCCGTAGTAAACCTCATCCGGGGTTTTATCGTCAAGGGATGAATGACCACGTTCCTGATTGTAATATTTGATCCACCAGGCCAGACCACGTCGTAGCGCCTTGCCCGTATCGAATGAATGCAGATAAATGTAATGGTATTTGAGGGTCCACCATAACCGTTCGACGAAAATGTTGTCCTGGCAGCGTCCCCGGCCGTCCATGCTGATGGCTACCTGATTGTCCTTTAGGACTTGGGTAAACGCGTTGCTGGTGAACTGGCTGCCCTGATCGGTATTGAAGATCTCAGGCGCGCCATATCGATCTATCGCTTCTTCCAGGGCCTCGATACAAAAGGCCGGTTCCATCGTGTTGGACACTCGCCAGGAAAGGATCTTGCGGCTATGCCAGTCCATGACCGCCACCAGGTACATGAATCCACGGGCCATGGGAATGTAGGTTATATCTGTGGCCCAAACCTGGTTGGGCCGCTCGATGTTCAAATTTCTGAGCAGATAGGGATATACCTTATGCTGTGGATGAGGCCTGGTGGTTCGCGGTTTGGGATATACCGCCTCAATGCCCATTAACCGCATCAATCGCTGTACCTTTTTACGGTTGGCCTTTTTGCCCTGACGCCGCAGTTGGCGACTGATCGATCGGCTTCCCGAAGATGGATCCCGGAGGTAAAGTTCGTCGATGATGCGCATCAGTTTCAGATCTTCCGGTTTGATGGGCTTGGGCCTGTAATAATACGATGAGCGCTTAACGTCCAATAGTTTGCATTGCCGGGAAATGCTCAGCCGCTGATTGGCAGGTTCAATCATAGATTTACGCTGCTTTTTTTTCAGCTGCCGAGCTTTCGTGATAAAAAATCGTTTTCGACCTTGAGTTGACCGATCTGGCGGTACAGTTCATCGTTGTGGGCCTCGGCCTGTTTCCTGGTCTTATGGCTTTTGTCGAAGATATCGGCAGCCCCTTCGAGCATCTGCCGCTTCCATGTGGAAACCATGGTGGGGTGGACACCGAACCGACTGGCAATCTGTGATGTGGTCTCGTCGTTCTGAATGGCCGCTAAAGCAACTTTCGCTTTGAACTGTGGACTGTGTGTTTTTCGCTTTTTACCCATTGTCAGATCCTCCTAAAATTTGGTCTGACTCTTAGCTTAGCACATTGTCCAGCTTTTGGGGTCCACCGCCAGATTCCTACTCGGCTATGAAATCAATAGTAACAGATATAGCCAGTGAAACCATAAAGAAATCTCTTTTTGGTGGATAGGTAGCTATCAAGTTCCCCTCTAAAGAACGGTAACGGCTACAACCCAAAGGATTTTGAAATGAATTGTGAAGACTTAATTTATATTGACGCTGAATATTTGAGTAAAAAATATGAAGATGAAAATAATGAACCAATTATGACTTCACTTGTTCGTGACGAAGGTCTTAAGGCAGGGATTAAAATCCCTTTTGCAAGCGGAGGGGCTCATACCAAAGAGGTAAAATCGTATAAAGTGTCTGTATATGGCATGTACAAAGGTTTAAAAAATAGTCTCGAAAAATACCCTGAACTAAAGTTTCCTATAAAGCATCACGCCGCCATGTGCAGCAGTACGTCCACCAGTGAATTTATGACGGATATACGTGGGCCAGGGAAAAGCCTACGAAAATTATCGTCTGTCCTAATCTCCAGTTATTGGCACAAAGAAATCGATAAAATAGGGTGACACTCCCGAGTGTAAAAATCAATTTTACCGAAAGGAGTGTATCCCATGACAAGGAAAAAGAAAAGACGGTCAGCCGGGGGGAAGAAAGGTTCCCGGGTATGGGCCTACCCAGCCGAGTTTCGGTTAAAGGTCGTAAGGCTGTTTTTGGAAGAAGAGTACAGCGCGTCGTTGCTTGCCGAACAGTTCGGTATCAGCACGCATTCTGTTAGCCGCTGGGCCAATGCTTACCGACGCGGTGGGGTGCAAGGGTTGGAACCCAAGCCTCGCCCTGGAGGAAATGCCAGGGTGCCTCCCGAAGTCCAGGAGCGAATGGTAGCGGTGAAAAAGGCGAATCCGGAATACGGCCCGCGACGGATTGCCGATGTTCTCAAACGATTTTTTCTAATTCCCACGAGCCCATCGACTGTACACAAAAAGTTGTCGGAGAAGGGACTGGTAAACAAGGCCAAGCGTAAGCCGAAGAAGAATCCCCCCAAGCCCCGATTTTTCGAACGTTCTCGTCCCAACCAGCTGTGGCAGAGCGATATCATGACCTTCCGGTTGGCCGGTCGCAACGCCTACCTGATCGGCTTCATAGACGATTACAGCCGGTATATCGTTTCCCTGGGCCTGTACCGCAGCCAGACGGCGGAACACGTGCTGGAGACCTACCGTCGCGGTGTTGCCGAGTACGGCGTTCCCAGAGAGATGCTCACCGACAACGGTCGGCAGTACACGAACTGGCGCGGCAAGACGCGTTTCGAACGGGAGATGAAAAAAGACCGTGTCAAGCATATCCGTTCCCGCCCCCACCATCCCATGACGCTGGGCAAGATAGAGCGGTTCTGGAAATCGATCCTGGGCGAGTTCCTCCAGCGGGCTCAGTTCGACAGCTTTGAGCAAGCCGTGGAGCGCACCGCTTTTTGGGTCAAATACTACAATCACAAACGGCCGCACCAAGGCATCGGCGGTCTGTGTCCGGCCGACCGATTCTTCGAGATCGCCCATGATCTGAAAAAGACGCTGGCAAAGGGCGTCGAAGAAAACGTACTGGAACTGGCGTTGCGAGGCCGTCCGGTAGATCCTTTTTATATGGTAGGCCGCATGGGCGGCCAGAGCGTGGTCATCCGGGCGGAGAAGGGCAAAGTCAAGATGCTGGTGAACGAGGCCGGCCAGGAAAAAGAACTTGTGTACGACGCAAGAAAGGATATAGATCATGAAGACAAATCAACGAACCCGCAGAGTATTCGATCCACAACAGAAGATAACGGCCGTGCTGTCCATTTGGAGCGAGCGCCGCACCAGCGCCCAGGTATGTCAGGAAATGGACATCAGCCCGACGCTTTTGGGTCAGTGGCAGAATCTGGCGATCGAGGGCATGCTCAAGGCGCTGGACCCGAAAAAGAAAGATCCGCTGCCGCCGATCAACCAGCGGTTGTCTCGGTTGATCGAAAAGAAATTGAGCGAACCCGGCAAGCTGGAAAAACGCCTCCAATCGATCCAGAAGGCAGCGTCGGCCGGATAGGCGAGGATGCCTATGGCCAAACAACTATCGACCCGCCAGACGGCGCGGCTCCGAGCCGAGATGATCATGAAGGTCCGTTGCGGCATGCTGACTGCCCGCCAGGCCGCCGAACGCCTGGGCGTCTCGCGCAAGACGTTCTACAAATGGGAGCAGCGGGGGCTGTCCGCCCTTTTGGACAGTGTGACCGACCAGCCCCCGGGAAGGCCTGCCCATCCTCCGGACGACCATCGCCAATGGCTGGAAAAGCAACTGCAGGACGCGAATCGGCAGATCGACTTGCTGAACCGGAAGATGGCGCTCAAGGATGTGCTGATGGACTTGAAGCTTCCCCAAATCGGCAGCGGGCGGACGAAAAAAAAATGATCGTATCCGACAGGCGGTGGCCATGATCGAAGAGATGAAAACGACCTTTTCGCTGTCGTATGCCTGCCTGGCAAAGCAGGCGGGGCTTAGCTACCGAACGCTGATGCGGTGGAAAGAGCGCCTTACCAAAGATATGCCCCCCGTGGAAAAGCGAGGTCCGAAGAAGGTGCGGCCGTTGAATCTGAACGAGTTGAAGGCCAAGATCCGGGACCTGGATCATGGTCCCAAACGCAGCCATGGCACCGGCAAACTTCACAGCACTTTCGGCGAGTCCATATCCCGCAGGGAATTGAACGCGCTGGTTATCGAGGCACGCAACGAAAGCAAGCACCGTCGGAAAGCCGAAAGGTGTTGTGTCAGCTGGCTTCGGCCAAACCTGGCCTGGGCCGTGGACGATTGCCAAAAGAGCGATACGGCCTCGGGAAAGCTTCACCTGCACAACCTGACGGACCTTTGTTCGCGCTACAAGCTGCCACCGATCGCCTCGGGAAGTCTGCCCTGCGGCGAAGAGGTGGCCGGCCATCTGGCATATTTGTTCGACCGCTTCGGTCCACCGCTATTTTGCAAGCGAGACAACGGGAGCAATCTAAACCATACCACCGTAAACGAAGCGCTGGAAAATGCCTGGGTGATCCCGATAAACAATCCGCCGAAAACGCCTTCGTACAATGGGGCGATCGAGCGAACCCAAAGGGAGTTCAAAGAATTTTTAAAACGCTGGCAGTGGAAGGCCACGACATTGGAATCATCTTTTTTGCTGTCTGAAACCGCAGCCCATGAGTTGAATCATACACAGCGCCGCTGCCTTGGAAATCACACAGCCTGCGGCACGTATTTTGGAGGTGATCGTATCCGCTACTCCAGACGTGAACGAAGAAGTATCTTCCGATGTATCCGGGAACTGGCAGCCAAGATTGCGGACCGGGCTGGCAGACCCCGAATCACAAACGTGGAATGGAGAATCGCGGCCAGGCAGTGGTTGTTGAAAAATGGCCTGATCAAAATCGAGAAGGCGGGAAAAGTGTCACCCCATTTAAATCGAAATTTGTGCCATAATTAGCCGTGTCGCACACCTCAGAATCGAAGCGCGAGCCATCAAACCTGCAATGTTGCCATAAGAAAAATTGTGGCTTGTCGTCATAAGCATTGTTTATTAAATCTGATGCTTTATCGAATGAAGTTGTTCCGTCAGGTTGATATTCAGGGCTGAACTTATGGAGTGAATTGCCGATAATTTGTTCCCTGGTACAATTGAACATTTCAAGTGCTTTTGGATTGCATTCATAATAAAGTGAATCTTTGATGATGAAAATACTATCACTGGATGATTCAAATAGGGAGCGATAACGTTCCTCATTTTCCTTTAAAGATTGTTCGAATTTCTTGCGATCTGTTATGTCCAGTAGTGTTTCCACTGCTCCGGTGATTTCCCCTTCGCTATTACGCAGTGGTGCAGCTGAAAAATATAGCCATCGACCTTCTCTACCCATATGAGGGAAAAAATCTTCGGCGGCATGAGCATGTTCACTATCTGTGGATTTATGAAGCTTTCCGTTGTAAAATTTTGATACTTCATCTTTATTCACACTATCAACCAAAAGATCCGCCATGATAGGTCTTTCGTTAGGATAGAAAGCCATCCATTGTTTATTCGTTCCAATAACTTCGCTTCCTGATATGCCGGTAACCCTTTCAAGGGCCTTGTTCCAATGTGTGACTATATGTTTTTTATCGATAACAAAGGTCGGAATCGGGCTTCCCATAACGATTTGTGAAAGCCGACTCTCTATCTCACGCTGTGCACTCTCGGCAAATTTGCGTTTGGTAATGTCTTCTGAAATGCCCAAAAGGTATTTAGGACGTCCTTTCACGTCTAGAATGGGTATTTTTTTAGTCCTTAGTATCCTTTGGCCTTTATATTTAGTGAGAACCGACTCTTCAGGAATATCAATAAGCTCTTTGCTATTTAATACGTCTCTGTCTTTTGTTGTAAAAAAATCTGCTTCTTCTTTAGGGAAAAAGTCATAGTCGCTCTTTCCAATGAGCTCTTCTCTGGAAAAACCTAAAAGCTCTTCGCCTGCTTTATTAAAGCGAATAAATCTTAATTGATCTGCATCTTTAAGAAATATCATGTCAGGGATATTTTCAACAATAGAATCGAGAAACGAATTCGTATTACGTAATTTCTCCTCTGTTTTTCGTTTGGCCTTGATCTCTTTTTCCAATTGAAGCGTCTTTTGCTCAAGCTTTTTCACAAGTCGTTCGTTGTAAAGTTTAAGCATTTCCTTTTCCTGCAGCGGAGCAGGTTTTAATTCTATATTTTGGTTATCAGCGGTCATGGTTGCATCCTGTATCGCCTCGATAAGCTTTTCAGGCTCGCAGGGTTTGACAATAAAACGGGTTGCACCGATTTTTTTAGCAAATGCCTTATCTTTCGGACTTGTATACGTAGCAGTGTAAAAAATGAACGGGATATGGAGCAATTTTTCGTCTGATTTAACTTCACTGCAAAACTGGAAACCGTCCATAACCGGCATGAGGATATCGCTGATTATCAGTTGGAAACTTCCGGTCCTGATCTTTTCAAGAGCGTCGACACCATTAACGGCCGTATCGACTTCGTATCCGTTTCCTAAAAGCAGTGTTTGAAGTAGATAACGGCCTTCTTCTCTGTCATCGACGATAAGCACTTTCATATCAGCCCTCCAGTCAATCTCCGTCTTTCCTCAGATGCGAGTTTATCTCGAACACAAAAGTGTCCGGATTGATCGGTTTTTCAATATAGCCGGTAGCACCGGCATGTAAAATTCTTTCTCTGTCTCCAACCATCGCGTAAGATGTTACCGCGATGATAGGAATACCTTGCAATGCTTCGTGTCTTTTGAGTTCTTCAGCTACGGCATAACCGTCCATTTCCGGCAACTGAATGTCCAATAATATGGCGTCGGGCTTAATTCGTAAGGCTTTTTCAATTCCTTCCCTGCCGGTATTTGCACCAATAACCGTAAAACCATTCTTTTCCAGCAAAAACCGCATCATGTAAAAATTTTGTTCATTGTCTTCTATCATTAGTGTCCGGTTAAGAATCAAATAAATTCAGTTGGATATATCCAGAAGTAAATTTGTTATTGTAATCATTTTCTGTCAATGCCCGTGAAATAAGGGTTTTCTCAAAAAGAGTAATACTCAGAACCTGTAAAATTGTGTAGAGGCTCTGGTCAAGGGCCAGGCGTTTTTTCATGATGGCCACCAGCACATAAACGGATATAGCGATCCAGATCTGGGTTTTTACGGCGGTTTCCGAAACCCCGAAAAATTTCTTTATCCGAAGGTGCTGCTTGATCCATTTGAAAAACAGCTCCACTTGCCAGCGGGATTTATACAAATCAGCTACGGTCCGGGCCTCTAATTCGAAATGATTGGTTAAGAACGTCAGGCGTTTTTCGGTTTCAGTATCGAAATATTTTATTCGTCGCAATTTTTCCGGATAGCCAATGGCCGATTTATACACCACCGGGCGAACGGTTTGATCACAGATCACACCACTGGATTTATCCACAGGTGAGGAGTAGAGCCGTCTCAACTTGGTGTTGGCTTTGGTCCTCAGGATGAAGAAAGCCCACCGGCGATGTAATCGATGGAGCCGGTCGAAATCAAGATAGGCACGATCCATTACATAAATCGAACCGGGTTCCGGAAGCAGTTCATCAAGAATATTGACATCATGAACATTGGCATCGGTTATGCGCACAAATGACGGGATATTTCCCCTGAGATCGAGCAACGTATGGACCTTTATCCCGCTTTTGGTGGATCGAAACCGCGCCCATGGAAAAACCGAGCGACAAAGGTCGATTGTGGATGCATCCAAGGCATAAACCGTTTCTTCGAGTTCGAGGCCGAAATCTTCATCCGCATAAAGTTTTCGGGCCTGCCCGATCAAAACTTGGGCGAAGTCGCAGTAAATACGCCAATCCCGTTTTTCATTGGCATCGGCAAGCGTGCTCCTGGCGACTTTACACTGGATTCCAACGTCATGAAGCTTGTTGTGCATCGCCCGTAAACAAAGAACTGTATCGCGGAGGCTTTCACGATAGGTCAGTTGCGCAAATGCCATACACAGAAACTGCTCGTAGCATGAGAAAGAACGAATTCGGTAGTTGCCGTTATAACGTTTAACACAGGTACGAAAGCTTTTCCGTGGCAAAAAGTCCAGTACCTGCGAAAAGACGGTTCTCCCTTGATACATGTGCATCTCCCTTCGCTTTTATGTCATGCGAAGGGCTCTACTGGGGTAAAAATCCAAAATCAAGGGGTTGCCCGTGTAAAAATGGACTTAATCCTATCATAAACAATATGTTATGTTGTTTTAAGCAAACCTTAACCGGACACTAGTGGTCTTCTATAATTAATAGTGTGTCACTCATGAGTTGGTTCCCTCATGTGGAGCTTTTGGAAAACGCATAGTGAAGATGCTGCCACTTCCCAATTCGCTTTCAACGTCAATTGTACTGAAGTGGCGCGGAATATTGAGACAGGTGTATAAGCAATGGATCAAGAATATCGAAAGGAAAGATCCATGGCAAAACATCGTATCCGTCGTAGCGCAGAATTCAAGGCGAAGGTCGCCCTTGCTGCATTGTCCGAGGCAAAGACCCTGGCCGAACTATCCAGTGAGTATGGCGTTCATCAGACACAAATCACTCGCTGGAAACAGGAACTGGTCGCCAATGCACCGGATTTGTTTGGTAAGGCTAAGAAAAAGGCGCTCAACCACGAAGCCGAGGTTAACGAACTTCACCGCCAGATCGGCAAGCTCAAGGTTGAAAACGATTTTTTGTCCAATCTGCCCGGTCTGAACTCGACCGGGCGCAGAAACAGAAGGTGATTGCAACCGGTCACCCGGATGTTTCTGTAAAGCGGCGCTGCCAATTATTGGGTATATCCCGTGCAAGTTATTATCGTGGCCCCTCTATGGGACTGCGGCAAGGGGACCGGGAACTGATGCGTCGGATCGATAGACTCTACACGGATCATCCCTGGATGGGCAGTCGTTCCCTGGCCGATCATTTAACGAGTCCTGATCGACCGATAGGACGCGGGCGTGTCAGACGCCTGATGCGTATCATGGGCATCGAATCCCTGGCACCCAAGCCGGGTACCAGCAGGCGTCAACCCAGGCATCCGGTCTATCCCTATCTGCTGCGAAGGATGACCATTGATCGCCCCAACCAGGTGTGGGCCACCGATATTACGTATATTCACATGGCCCGCGGTCATATGTATCTAATCGCAATCATGGACTGGGCTACCCGGAAAGTCCTCTCCTGGCGGTTATCCAATACCCTTGACACACAGTTTTGCGTGGAGGCACTCAAAGCAGCGCTACTCAAATATGGCGCTCCGGAAATCTTCAACAGCGACCAGGGTTGCCAGTTCACGAGCGAGGCCTTTACCTCCGTGCTGAAAGCCTGGAAAGTTAAGATCAGCATGGATGGCAAGGGACGGTTCAAAGACAACATCTTTATCGAGCGCCTCTGGCGCACCCTGAAATATGAAAGAATATACCTCAGGGATTACGAAACCGGTGTTGAACTATCCCGGGATCTGACCATCTGGTTCGACTGGTATAATGAAAACCGGAAGCATTCGTCTCTTGACAAACTGACCCCAAATGAGGCTTATGCTCAAGGACTTCAAAATCAAAACCAGGCCGCCTGAAGCCGACAACAATCATGATTTCGTCTCATTGCTTATCTCACCCTTCAGGCTGTCTCTCCTTTCAAGGCCATTTAATACCGCCCATCATGTTCAATAGTTTTTTGCAAATTGACAGCCCTAATCCGCTACCCTCATGCTTTCGCGTAAGTCCCGTATCGATCTGGTGAAAAGGTTGAAAAAGACCATTGAGTGCATCCTGTCTGATACCGATTCCAGTGTCCTTAACAGAAATAAGATAATGATTGTTTTCGACCCGGCACAAGATGCGAATAAATCCTTTTTCGGTAAACTTGACAGCATTGTTGAGCAAATTAAGAATAACCTGCTCCAGGCGACGTTGATCCGCCGTTACTGTTTCAACCTCATTTGCAATATCAAGCATAAGCTCTATTCCTTTTTTTTGAGCCAGTGGTGCAACCAGCTTCATCGTATTTTCGACAGACTGCCCCAATTCAAAAGATGATGGGTAAAGTTCCATCTGGCCGGCCTCTATTTTGGAAATATCCAGTACATCGTTAATCAAAGCCAGAAGATGGCGGGAACTGCTTTGCACCATGCGTAACTGTTTGTGCTGCTCTTCGTTCAAAGGACCTGCTAGTTCTTGAAGCAGAATGCCTGTGAATCCGATGATGGAGTTTAAAGGGGTGCGTAATTCATGGGACATGGTGGCCAGAAAAGCAGATTTAAGTTGGTCTGCCGATTCTGCATGCTCTTTTGCGATGGCCAACTCTGCGGTGCGTTCTTTGACCCTTTTTTCAAGGTTGTTAGCGTACTGCTGAAGGTCAACATGGAGTTTATGGATCTTTTCCTCAGCCTGCTTGAGATAGGTTATGTCGGTGCCGATACTCAAAATCTCTTTTATCTGTCCCTGCTCATCGAACACGATCCTGTTTCTCCAATCGATCCATACCCTTTCACCGTTGCGGCGTATATTTTCGTTGGTGTTTTGCTCAAACCTCTGTGGTTTTTTTCGGATCTCTTCCAACATCACTTCCAAGGATTTTCCAGAGCTGTCAACCTCCGGGACTATGGTTCCAATCAACTGCTGGCCAATGATCTCTTTTTCAGTATAGCCGAAAAATTTCTGGCCGTATTCGTTCAGGAAAGTGACCAGCCCATCAGATGTCCAACGCAAAATGATGCTGTTGGCCAGCGTCACCACTTCGCGGTATTTCTTTTCACTTGCGCGTAGTGTTTCCTCCAAACGCTTTTGCTCGCTGACGTCCCGAACAGTCTCGATGGCACCACAACGCTTCCCCTCTTGATCATATAAAGGTGACGCAACGCCCCACAAGTAGGCACCTTGACCACCATTAAGTTGCTGGATGAATGATTCACCATAAAGCCTGTCTTCGTGACGCTCGATATTCTTGTACGTGGCTTCCAAATCCGGCATGGGCGAATCCAGCAAATCAATAAGAATTGGGCGCCGTTTGCCGAAAAACGGCTCTGCATAGGCGTAGTTACCCTGACCGAGCAATGTTTCCTTCTTCACTCCGGTCATTGCTTCACATGCGTGGTTCCACGCTATAATTTTATTGTCTGCGTCAATCACAAAAGTCGCATCTGGCAGAAATTCAATCATATTTTCAAATTGTTGCCTAGCCATTTGCAGTTCTTGAGTTCTGGCTTTCACCTGGTGTTTTAGCAGAATGCTGCCGGCTATGCTTAAGCAAAGAAAAAGAAGTGAAATTAAGCCAAGCATTTTAAGCCAAATCGGAAATTCAAATTTCACTTCCTCTGAAATCCAGCGTTTTAATGACTGATAATAAATAGAGTTTGGATCTTGTTTCATGATTGAAAGTTGATTATCGATTGTTGCTAATAGTTTTTGATTCTTACCTTTCGTAGATGCATAAAATAAATTGGAAGGGCTAAAAATGATTGCAGTATCCTTAAGTCCGAATTTTTTGCTGTGTAATAGACCATAAAATCGGTTCGTTATGGCAGCGTCCGCTTCATTTTTGCTAACCATTTCAAAAATGGTTTTGTAATCTGGCAGAGAAATGAGCGTAGTATTAAATCCAAAGCTATTTTCAATCTGTACGAACGCTTTTTGCTGCACAGAACGATCCAGAACGGCAATGCGCTTTTCATTTAAATCCAATATTGATTTAATATCGCTATTTTTAGGAACATAAACTTGAAACCATGAAGATAAAACCGGGATCTTGTGAAAATCGAATATATTCTCTCGATCAGCCGTATGAGCAACGTCCGGCATGAGATCGATTTCTCCAATTTCCAGACGGTCCAGCCCTTCTCCCCAGGAGCCATGTATATATTTCAACTCCCATTTTTCCTTTTCGGCAATCGTTTCGATGATTTCAATAAAGATGCCTGCAGCCTGTCCAGATTCCGCAGTAAAGACTTTCGGGCTGTTTTCATAGACACCAACTTTTATTACACGAGCACTCGCGAAGTTTGGGAAACAACAAAATGAAACGAAGGCTATGGCCACGATTGATTTTATTAAGTAGAGGTGCTTATTTAGTATATTTTGGTTACTATCGCTCATTATGGACCCTTAGGAAGTTTCCCCCTGAAGTCGGAGGTTGCACATACTTGCGTCATCAATAACATCACGTTATTGTAGAATATTTTCCTGCCATCCTTAAGTCAACCATGAATTAATAATTCATTTGCTATCGTCTCAGGTGGGTGTAAACAGCACTATATATTCAGCGTAAAATCTTTAGCATATCAGTTTGATAGGGTAGGACAAGATGTTTGCGCAGGACGGAATTAAATCCAAACTGAAAGACAAGTACGATCTGTCTATCCTACAAAACGGCCTCCACCCTTGAAGCGACCTCTACAATTGCTAACCAATAACTCCCTGCCAGTGGTCTGTTTTCCCTTGGCCACCGTATATTTCAAACCGACCGACCTAATTTCAAACCCGCTGAACACCTCCCAAATTTCCGGATGATCATTGATGCTCAAGATGAACTTGCTCCGAATCTCTGATAGAACGTCCGCCATCTGCTGATAATCTGACAGTTCAAGATTGTGCTCATAAAATGGTGCCTTGTAGTAAGGCGGATCGCAATAAAACAGCGTCCCCGGCTTGTCGTAGCGCCTGATAAAATCCTCCCAGGGCAGATGCTCTATCGTCACGCCCACCAGCCGCAAATGAACCGCCGACAGCTCCTCTTCAATGCGCAAAAGGTTAATCCGGGGGGCATGCATGGGTGCCGTGCCATATACGCGGCCTTTGACACGCCCACCAAAACAAAGCCGCTGCAGGTAATAGTAACGGGCCGCCCGCTGGATATCGGTCAGACCGCCAGAAGCCTGCTGGCGCTTCCAGTCCTCGAACCATTCCCGGGACGAAAGCAGCCATTTGAACTGCCGTAAAAATTCCTCGAGATGGTTCTGCAGCACCCGGTAAAAAACCACCAGGTCGCTGTCCAGATCGTTGATCACCTCATATTTCGATTCAGGCTTTTTAAAAAACACCCAGGCCGCCCCTGCAAATACCTCGCAGTAGGCTTTATGCTCGGGCATCATATCGATGATTGTTTTAGCCAGCTTCGATTTCCCGCCAATGTACGCTAATGGGCTGTTCACGGACGCCTCCTTGTGCATTAGAATCGACGTGTGATATTTACGCCCTGCATTGCTCCTCCAGAGCATCGGGCCGTCTGATTTCAGATGTCTGGTTGTCCACGAACAGCCATTCGCCCCGGGGATGTCCCCACATCCACCGGGGCGGCCCAACCCTTCCTAACTCGATCTGGCGGCCTTCACCGCCGCTTTAACCCGGCGCTTGAGATCCTTGTCTGCGTTCAGCGCCTTGTTGACGTGCTTTTGATTGTTCCGGGCGACCAGAAAGGTAACGCCCACGCCGAGACCGATTCCCAATAAAACCCATCCTGCCGCTGCCATTTTTCCCTCCTCTTGGTTGATAAATAAAACGCCTGCATTTCAGGCGGCCTCCCTGATATCCACAACCAGATAATTCCAGTTGCCCGGGTCCGCTTCAAATGCCGATTGGGCCAGCCCTGCGACCGCCGCTTCGAAGGCTGCCGACCTTGCGCATGTTGTCGGATCGATTTCGTTCGTCGGGGACCCGCCGGGATCTTCCGGATCTTCGAAAAACCGGCACGAACAAATAGCGTTAACGACATAGGTCGCCTCCTGAGTCATACCGCCATCCCCGTAAAGATCCGGGCCGGTATAATTGCCGCTGATATTTTTTCGAAGGCTCATAAAGGTTTGAACGATGGTTTTCCCAGAGAAAACGGACGGGTAAAACTGGCGGCCATAATCGCTTCGAAACCCGTTATAGATGTATGTTTGCGGCTTTGTGTCGCCGTGTTTTTCATATTGATAACCGGCTTCCCAGGTCGCCAGCTTAAAGCCTTCGCTGCCGATAGGCGTATAAAAAGTAACGTCGATATCCCCGTCATCGAAAGCGGAAAGACATCCATTCCGTCCCCAATTACGGTTCAACAGGTATCCGATCCGCCAAGGCGCAAGGCCGCCGGCCGGCAATGGCATGCCACTGCCCAAATAGGCCGATTGCAGCGTGCAAGAAATGGAGACGCTCGGCGAAAATACGAATTGCGTAAACCTATAATCCTGTACCGCGTCAAGGTGAACGCTTTGGGAGATATCCAATTGTTCGAGATCATCGTCCTGGCCGTCCCCGTCGCAATCGCCGTAAGTCTCGCTGACGGTATGCTGGTCAATGCTTGCATAGTATGTCCCGCCCAATGTGAACGCGCTTTGTCGGGATGAAGGTATCGATGAAAAGGAAGTATCCGTTTCCCCTTTGAGCGAATCGATATTCCAAACCCGTTCGTTGATATTATCCGACGATGAAACCATCGCCGTTTTCGAAATGAACGCCGCCAGGTCGTTGAAGCTCGCCGGCCAGGATATCCCCTCAAGATCGGGATGCTCGGCATAATCGTCCGTTTTGGGGTCCCAGACGATAAAGGCCGGTGTGCCCGCCGCCCCGGTCATCTCCTGGGTCCGGACGATCACGAACTCCCGGATCTCGCAGGGTTTCGGATTGGACTTGAACCCGATCACCTTGGGCTGCCCGGAAACATCGTAAGGATCGAACTTCACGATCACCGCATCGCCATCCTCGAGCGCCGCCGCATTGCAATCCATGTACTCGACCGAAACGTCGTCATAAGCGCCCTGGTAATTGATATCCAGGTTCTGGATCGAACTGAAAAGGGGCTCCAGGGTCACCCGGCAGGTGTCCGCCTCGGTATCGATATTGGAGATGGTCGCGTATCGGTACGTCGGGCGCCATCGTTGGATGGCGGGCAGCATGGCAAAATTTCGCATGGCGTCGGCAACGTCCATCGTGAGAAACGGTGTGGCCTGGCCGTCCCGCGCCCGGACAAAGCCCGCCCCGTCATCGAATCCTGGTCGGATGTTGATCCCGTTTTTCATTTCCGCGCCCGGCTCGATGGTGCCGACCTCGCCGGACAGCCCTTCGGTGAGATCCGCGCACCATGCCTGAGTTTGGTAATCTGCCTCGGCCGCTTCCTTGACCCGGTCGATGCGCTTTTCAATGGCCGTCTTGCGCAATTTCAGGGACGCGATCACGCTTTGATCCGGCTTGGGTTTGCCCGACTCCTCGGCGATCCTGGCACCGACCGTCGCCAGCATGGATTCCAGTTTGGCCAGCTGGGCGTCGGCAACCGAGGTGTCATGCCTGACCTCGATGGTGTAAAGGCCGTCTCCGGCCTCGCTGATGATCGTTGCCTTGCCCATCAGACAGCAGCCTCCTGGACGTACATGACCTTGGAAATGGGAGAGACCAGGCAGGTGATCGACCCGACAACAATTTCGTCCGGGCCATGAATCGCCGTGTCGCCCGGACGCAGGTAAAAATCCGGTTTCGCGCAACGGTACTGCAGCCTGCCGTCATCCAGGGTCGTTTCGGTCATCACGTCCTGCAGCGCGATCCGGTTGCCGCCAAACGTCTGGGTCTTGTACCCGGTGAGTGTCAGGCTTTTGCTGCTCGGCCCCTTGTCGGACCGGACGGAATCGAACTTAGCCCGCGTCAATTCCTCTCGAAGCGATTGCGAACCTCCGACCGTTGCAACCATGTCGATGACCAGTTGCCCGTTTTTTCGCGCCGCTATGGCGTCCTGTGCTTCATCCGAAAAAGGAATGACAAAAGAGAGATAAGACGCCTCGCCCGACCGGCGCCGGAATTGAAATGATTTCAATCCCACGAAATCGAAATCTTCCAGGCCATCGCCGTCGCCGGTAATCCTGGCGAAATAGGAATAGATGGCCCGGTGCGCATTGGCGGCCATCCATTGGGTGAAATTAAAGGCTCCGGCCGTCGCCGAAAATCCTAAACCAATCTGGCCAGCTTTGGTTCGCTCTATATTCCTGCCGGCCGCAGCGGACAGACCCAGATCGGCGAGGGCGCCCCTGGAAATCTCGATATTTCTGCCGGCGGTGGCGGACAGGCTCAGGATGGCAGCCGCCTTGAAGTGGTTCCCAAACGCGGCGCCGGCCCAGGCGGACAATCCCAATCCGGCGCTGCCGCCCTGGTTGCTTAAATTGGTTGCCCCGGCCGCGGCTGACAGGCCCAGGGTGATTCCGCCGGAAACCGTCGTTTCGCCGGCGATTTTAAAAATTGTTCCGGCCAAACAATGAAAGGCCGCCTTTCTCCAGGCGCTGGATCGGATGACGTTGGAGACGCGAACCACATCGATCCTGCCGTCGAACGCGCAATCGGCCCCGCCGCCGGTCGCCTCCCGCGCAGCGATCCACAGATCCTGCGCGGCATCGGAATCCGCAGATCCGACGGGGGCGACGATTTCGGTTACGGTTTGGGCAACCCCGTTGATTTCTATGGTGGGATCGTTCGCGGTGCTGGTCCGATCGTAGGTGATGACGACATAGATCGGTGTCGAAAGGGAAACGGCGTTTGTTTCCGCCCGCCATTTGGCGATGGTGGCATTTCCGTTGAATGCCTGAGTAAATTCTATCGTCCCGGTGGCCTGGCTGATATAAACCTGCCAGCCGCTGTCATCTTCCGGACCGCCTTTTTTCACCAATCGGCCGCAATTGTTGCCGCCCCAACTGTCCGCATTGAAAAAGATCTCGATGGTCTTTTGCTGCAAATCGTTCAACGACGCCGACGCCGGAACCGTCAGGCAGTCATCCGTGCCGTCGAAATCCAAAGCCAGACCGAAGTCACCGGGGACCATGTCATCGTCCGTCATGCTCCCGCCGGGTGTGGCATTGTTGCCATTCATCGTCGATTCGAAAATAAAGGGCGCACTTACCGGCGGCATGCACATATCCCAAACACCGGCATGGTTCGACTCCCATACAAGTGGAACAATTAAATGGTCATTATTGGGAGATTCGCCGATATAAACATCGATGGCCGTATCCGATGAACTGGACAGGATCGGCACTTTCACCCAAATGGCACACATGTTGAGTTGAGGAAGCCAAATCTCTATTTCTATGTAGCATTGATCCTCATTCACTTCGGCATAAAGATACTGACTATCTTCGGAACCGAGTCCGGACAGGAAATCGGGACCGAGGATGATCCCGACCGGAAAATTGTAGAGATCCGAATCGATCTTCATATGATCTATCGTAAAGATTGCCATGGGGCGGCCTTCTCAAGACGCGACGTCGGAACCGGTGATCTCTTCCCAAACCTTGATCACGTCGGCAGCGACAATCCCGGTCACCGGCCCCTGGCTGAACCGGATAACCGGACCCAACAGGCCGCCGCCAACGGTGTCGCCCTTGGTATCGAGAGAAACCATCGCGGCCCCGTGAATGGTGGCATCCGTCCCGTCCATGGTGTAGGACGCCTTGTTCGACTCATTGCTGATCGCCTTGTTTGAAACGCCGTCCTCTCCCCATTGGGGACGGGTCGTCTCATTGTAGCCGGTCGCTTCGGTGAATCCGGGCGAAGCATAGGTATCTGCTGCAACCGGCGTATAGTCATCCGAAAAAAGCAGAAGATACCAGGGATAGATTTTGGTGCCGTTCGAATGGACAACGTCAAGCACATGGTTGATATACGCATCCGGGCAGATGTTTTCCTCGACCCGTTCGGCAAAGATACGGTCGCCCCGCCAGAATTCGAAATGCCAATTGCTGCCGATCAGCACTTTTTGATGAAAGCATCGGCCGTATAAGGCTTTGGCTGCCGCCAACAGCCCCTTGCGCCAATGTTCGACAAACCATTTGCCACCGATATAAAAATCACGACTCATGAGAGCTTCTCCTTGAAATAGAAAACGATGGTAGCATTCCCGTCACGCTGGATGTTCAACTGATAGATATGTCCGCTGAAACATCCCTCCCAGAAACTGATGCGGACGAGAATGCCGTTGTCCTGAAATTGTTTTAGAACCGCAGCTTCGGCTTCGCTGACCCTGCCTTCGACCCGGAAAGTCCTGTCGAAGAAACTGGTGCCGTGATGGGTAAGGACACCGCCGCCATCCAGGGTTTTGTCCCTGCTGATCCGGGACGTCAGGTCGTATTCTCCGCTCGACGGAAAGTCCCGCAAAGCGAGGTTCGCACCGGGATCGTCGACGAATAACTTATTGAGGTAGATCACGATCCACCGCCTAACAACAATTGATCTAAACCCTCTTCCTTGGCCCGGATTTGGATCGCTCCGAACAATTCCCACATGATCATTTCGAGGTGGGGTTGAAGGCTGTCGCCGGATACCGTGATCAATGCCTCCCCGCTTTCCATTCTCTTTGTCCGGGCATTGAGAAATTTCACCTGGGCATCATTCAGCTTTTCCTGCATTTCCAGGGTGCGCTTGCGCGTCTCGTTTTCCGATTGGAGGGATTCCTGGATGGACCACTTTTCGGAAAGGCTCGTTCCCTCGTCCCATTGAGAATATAGGTCGGTAATCTGTTTGCCGGTATTGGCAAACATCTCGGTAATGTTGTTGGAAAGGGTTTCCGTGGTCTTTGCGGCCGCCTCGATCTCGGCAATGTCCACCTGGGCCTTATATTTGAGCGCTTCCTGAATCGTCTGAGCCTGGGCCTTGACCTCGGCGATTTGCAGATCGGTTTCGAATTTCAATCGCTTTTCCGCCGGGATCTCTTCAATCGCCTGTTTGGCCTCATCGATCTGTTTTGTGTCGACCGGGACCATGATGGTGTGCAAAACTTTATTTTCACCCTCGCCGACCCAATATTCGATCTCCTGAAGGGCTTGCTTTGCCTCATTGGTGTCGACGGTGAATATCGGCGTATTGTGTTCAAGAGCTGATTTCAGCTCCTTGGCGCCATCTTCGATTTCGGTAAATTCCGGGGCAATGTGCTCGAGGGCGTTTTTCAGTTCCGCTGCGTCATCGGTCATGCCGGCAAAGATATCCTCGCCGGCGGCTTCCGCCCTGACGATCCTGATTTTATCCTCGACCAGCTGAAGCTTGTTTTTCAGGTCATCCAGGACGGTGGCTTTATCGTCGACGCCTTCTTCGGCAAATAAATTGTACAGAGTCGTGTTGGAATCTTCTAATTTTTCGATCTCTTTACGATAGCCGGCAGCACTTTTTTCAAGGTCCTCGATGAGACTTCTCGATGCATCCAGATCCTTGTTGATCGAATCGGCTATTTTCAGGCCAAGCCATGCGGACCCGGCAGCCGCTGCAACCGTTAAGGCGGTGGTCAGGCTTCCCAAAGCGGCAACCACCACACCAATCGGCGCGGCAATGGCAGTGACCGCCGCCCCTACACCGGCCAAACCGCCAAGAAGTTTCTGGGTGGCGGGATCAAGATCGTTGAACCAGTCAATCGCATCGGAGGCATAATCGCCTAACGTTACAAAAACGCGGGCAATGCCTTCACTGAAATTCGCCAGGCTTTCGGCCGAATCGACGACTTTTTGAATGGCACGGGAAAGGGACTCCGGATCGCTGAAATCGATATCTTCAAACAGGCTGCCGATGGTCTCCCGGATACTTTCGAGTTCTTCGAGAAATCCCGAATAATCGATATCCTCCAGGGCCTCGGGCAGGTTTTCAGACAGGAGAAGCAGTTTATCTTCAATCCCGTCCAAATAATCATTCAAAGCGTCCAGGATCGGAGCGAATGGGCACCTTCGAGAGAGTTTAAAACTGCAGTGATGCCGTTGATCGCTCCGGTACCGGCCTCCTGGAAATCGTCGCCAATCGAAGAGGACAGGTTTTTGAACCCCTGGATCAACCGGTTGACCGCCACCTCCGGGTCCTTCAACCGTTCGGCCACTTCCTTAGCGGCGGACCCGGCCGAGTTCATGGCCACGGCGGTGATCTCGGACGATTTGCTCAGGCCGTCGAACACCTCCACCATGCGGGCGCTCTGCTCGATACCCACCAGCTGCTGGGTGACGAACAGCTTTTGCGGTTCGTCAAGGGTCTGGAAAGCCTTGGCCACGTCATAGAGGATATCCTTACCGGACCGCAGCTCTCCATTGGCATCCTTCTGGGTCACTCCGATGGAGGCCAGGGCTTCCTGGACCGGTTTGGAATCGTCGATCAGTTTGAGCAGACCGGTTTTCAGGGCCACGGCCGCCTCGTCGCCGGACCGGAATACCTCGATGACAGGAGTGACAAGACCAGCGGTTTCCTCCATGGAGAAACCCATGGTGCGGGCAATGGGCGAGATCCCGGCCATGCCCCGGCCGAGCTGCTCGATGTCGGTGGCGTAGTTGTTGGAGACCTCATTGAGGATGTCGATCAGCCGCCGGGCATCCTCGGCCGGCGCCTTGAAGCCTTTCAGCGATGCGATCAGGATTTCGCTGGAGGCGGACGCTGCCAGTTCACCGGCGATGACCAGGTCCATGCCGTCCTTGGCCAGGGTCATGGCCCCCTGGATGTCGAAGCCGGCCTGTTTGTAGCTGGCCGTGGAACTGAGGACCGAGACCGCAGATTCGCCATAGGCGTTTGACAGCTCCTTGGCTGTGATCTTGGCGATCCCCAAGGCCTCGGTATTGTCGCCGACGACTTTTTTCAGTTCGGTGGTAGCGCTTTGCAGCTTGGACGATTCACTATAAAAGTAGGCAATGCCCGCAGCGGCCGTGGCGGCCAGAACGGCATCGAGTTTGACAACCGCCGTGGTCAAATCCGCGAAGGGCTGGGCAACCGCAGTGACGTGATGGTTCAGGTCGTCAAGATCACGGCTGGCCGATGTAATAACCGACCCGATTTTGTTCGTGCCCTTAAAGAGAATTTCAATTATGCGGGTAACGTCAGCCATTATTCCGGCCTGTTTTTCAATTCATCGTAGAATCGGCCCCAGAGGATCAGTTCCGTGTCGGTCAAAAATCCCTGGGGGAAGACATCCGGGAGCACTTCAAACAGGAACCGCTGTCCGCCCAGGCCCCTGGAACAAAGCGCGAGGGCTTCCCTCACTCTCCGGTCGTTCCAGAGGCGCTCGATTCCCCCGGGGCCACCTGCCCCAGGCCGGTAAGCTCCAAAATCTTGGAAGTGATTTCGTAAAACGTCGTCGGGCAGATGTCGGCCAGTTTGACGCAGTCTTCCTGCTGAAGATCCACCGAAGCCACCCCGAACTCGCACACCGCGATCCGGTAGACCAGGTCGGTGGGCACATCGTCGGACAGGCCGAGGGCCTGTTGTATCGCTTCGATTTTGCTGCTGGCCTTTTCGCTGACGATCTTTTCGATCAGCTGTTCGACGACAGCGTTTCTCGTAATCCGCTCCCTGGCCTTGGCCACTTCGGGACCGGTGAGCATCTGGACGGTCAGTTCGGGTTTTTCGCCTTCGTCGAAAAAGGCGGCCAGCGCGGGAACCTTCACCACGGCCGTCCGCCTTTCATGCCTGGCCTGTCTGAATTTTTCGATATTCATCATGAGCTGAACTCCACGGACGGGCTCTGGCAATAGACGGTCGCGTTGATCTTGTTCTGGGTACCGGATGGAAAATCCCGAACGACGCCCAGCATGCCCTGGCTGAGCAGATACGGTGCCTTGTTGGCATCCGGGAACCACTTGACGGTCACCATCTCGCCTCTTTCCCGGATGATGGCGTCGGTGACGCCGTCCTTGGCGTAAACGGTAAACGAGACGTCCCCCACCGAGTCGGCCTTCATCGAACCAATGGCGCCGGAGACCCCGGACCCTTCGTACATGGTCTCGCTGGACTTGGTGACGCCCAGTTCCGCCGCCTTGAAGTCGTGGACGTTAAGCAGCGTGGTCAGCGTGGGAGTGTAGTACTTGACGTAAACGCCCTTGGGCTTGGTGTCGACATGACTCAGGGGCAGCGCTTCGTTGAATTTCACATGGGCGTTGATCTCGGCGGCCACGGCAGCATAGGAACCCTTGCCGAGGTTGAAAGTTTCCGGCGCCGGGTATTCGGCGTACTCGGCATGCTGGCCCATGTCCTGATAGATTTCTTCCCGGGTGATGACCGCCGGCGATTGCGAACTCATCCGGACCCAGCCAAGCTCGACCGCATCGGCAGGCAGCAGGGGCGGCCCGCCATTGGCGCCACGAGTCACGGAGAACTCGGTTCCTTCGGCGCCCTGGGCCTCCCCGAGATTTCCGTCCTCGTCCATGATGATCGAGGAAATCTTGAAATCTTCCGTGGTCGGACGCGTTACCGTCTGGGTTCCCGCTGCAACCGAGCGCACAATGCCTTTGCTCTGGGCCTTGAAGGCCACCACGGCCACCGTGTCGTTGGATGTATGGGGCGAGAGCAGCTTGCTGCCCTCCGTGATCCCGTTGGCCCGGATCACGGGCTCGTAGCCTGATTTTCCGGAATACAAAATGCCCTCGTTGAAAACCTGATGATCTCCGCTGTCGACCATGGCAACGAAATCGGTCAGGTTCCGTCCCAGCTCGATCTGGATTTTTCCTCTCTGTGATGTACCCATGAGAATTACTCCTCTTGTGATTGGTTAATCGTCTTCCTGCGGCGGATAGATATCCTTGAGCTTGTAGCTCAGCTGGTAAACAAGCAGCGGACCGGCAGCGACCGCCAGGCGCTCGTAGGTCGGCCACAGCTCGCCGTTACCGATAACCAGGCCGAGCAGCCGATCCCGGACGCCCTCGATGATGGGATGGCAGGCTTCGGCGCCGTCTTTGCGGCTGCGATGGTTCTTGACGATCAAAATCGCCGAGAACTGCATGGTGTGGTTGACCTGGACCTCTTCCGTCTCGCGGTCGTTAAAGCTGGCGCCGTCATAAACTACCCACAATGCCGGCAGCCGTTTGGGTTTGTTTTTCAATTCGTCGATATCGCCGGCGAACTGATCGATCTCGCCGGTGACTCCCGGAATGCCGGTCAGGGCCGTGATAATGCTGTCGATGCTTTCCTGGATCATGGTCAGTCTTCCGTCAGATAGTCTGCCAGAATCGCGGCAAACTCTTTCAAATCATCATCGTTGACGCCCAGGTAAGGACGGGCCGGGATGGTAACCTTATGACCGCGACCGGCCTGGCCGCCCAGCTGGTGGATGGCGCCGTAAACGAGCGGTGTCCCGAGTCCCACCGAATCGTTGCTTAGCTGGTAATTGATCTCATCCCGGAGCAGGTTCGTGTCCCCCTGCAGTATCTTCAAGCCCGGCTTTTTCCGTTTCAACGTAGCCTCGGACAGCGGCAGCCAGGGATTGCCCTCCGGATCTTCCTCTGCAGAAAACCGTTCGAAGGTTCGCCTGAGCATGTACTCGCCGATGGACTTGAGGGCCGGACGGGGGCTGGCGCCCCTTCGTTCGATCCTGGCGAACAGGTTGCGGACTTCTTTATCGTCCATGGCTATGGAGAGGGTTACGCCGCCCATCAGTACTTCTCCATGACATCGGGACCGAAGATTTTGGTCCGGGTTCCCACCAGGCTGGCCTGGCCGGTGCTTTCGTCCGGGGCCTCCGGTTCCGGCTGCTGTCCCAGGGTGGCCTTGCCGGACGCCACGTTTTGCAGGAAAGTGACTGCGTTTTTATAATCGCGCTGCCGCTCCTCGGTGGCCCCGATCCTGCGCTGAAACAGGTTGTAAATGGCAATGTCCACGCAGAACTTGCGGATGATGCCCGGCACCGGAGAAAGGGGCACCCGGTACCGGGAGGCGCAATAGGCATCGATCTCCGCCTCCGCATCGGCCATTGCCCGATCTGTCCGGGAGGTGTCGATGACGCCGGCATCGTCATCGTCGGTCAGTTCGATCAGCACATCCTCGCTGACCTTCTCCTTCAGATCGTCAAGTATGCAGTAGGCCATGGGTTACTCCGCCGGAGGTTCACCGGTGTGTTTTTTAACCAACTCGAGAAGCTCGGCCTTCTTGGCATCGGAGGCATATTCCACCTCCAGTTTGTCGAGCAGATCCTTGAGTTCCGGAACGGTCATCTTCTCCGGCGGTTCGGTCTCGGCGATCACGCCGTCATCCCCGGCAGCAGGCTCGACGTGTCCCTTGCCGATCAACCGCAGGGCTTCTTTTTCCGGCATATCTCGGATCGTCTGGCCCTGCAGATAGCTCTTGTCTTTGAAATCGATACTGCGTCTTCCCTTAACGATAACGTCCATCGAATCCTCCTCGAAGGCCGGGAGCCCCCGGCCTTTCGGTTTAGTAGCGTTAGATCACCGTTGCATTGACAACAGCGCCGGGGCGCTTGAGCACCGGCAGCGGCCGGGACTCGCACTTGATCCAGCGGCCGGACGGATCTTCCTTCGTCCAGGACTTGGAAAAGAACATGGCCGGCTGGCCGCCTTCACCCACGTTGCCCACACCGCCGGGTGCGGCATCGTCGACCACCGGGGCGTAGGGCACATCGACCAGCTCGTCGCAGATCCCGATCAGCAGGAATTCGTCGTCGGAAATGTACCGCTGGCGGGCCTTGGTGCTGTCGAGGTACGAGCCGTTGTACTCATCCAAATCAACACCGGCCAAACGCTCGATGATGCCGTTTTCGGCAACCTTGCTGCCGCTGTCGTGCTTGAGGAAATCCTTGACGCCTTCGTGGGCGATCAGGGCATCCATCACCCCCGATCCCAGGTAGGCCAGCCAAGAATCGATGCTGGTCCCGCAATCGTCCTCGATCAGCTGCTTCCAGCTCCGGATTTTGGCGATGGGGTTGCTGGCCGCATCCGTGAAAAGGTCGGTGCCGGTTAGGGTGGGCGTATGTCCGGCGGCCACGTTGTAATCGACCAGCACGGTGGTCATATCCGCATCGTAGATGACGCCCTTTAAGGCATTGACCGCCCAGAACTCCAGGGTGCGGTCGTGCTTGCCGCGCATGTCCTTTTGCTCCCGGGCGATACGGTCTTTCATCATTTCCACGCCGGCCTCGCCGAAACTGCGATAGGAATTGAGTTCCGCCGTGGAGACGAAGCGCTTGTTGGCGATGCGCGGCGCGGTCAGGGTGACGGTCTTTCGACCGGTTTTGTCATCCACGGTAGCCGGGGCGGATACGGAAATATTGCCCAGCAGCGTTTCGCTTCCGGAGATGACATCGAAGGCCAGCCGGTCCGAGGGCTGCATGTTCTCGTAACCGGCGAAAAGACGGTTGTACACCCGACGCATGGGCGCCTTGATGGCGTTGACCGCTGCGGTCAGGGTGCGAATTTTAAACAGGTTGTCCATGAGAATTTCTCCTTGCGTTTACGGTTTTGGTTTTCAGCCGGTTACGACCAGTCGGTGTCGACCAGGATGCCGCGATCCTGCAGATCCAGCAGGGCGGCTTGTTTCTGGGCGTCGGTGATGCCGCCCGGCCAAATCAGGTCGCTGGTCCTGAATTTGCCCAGGACATAGGCCTGCGCGGAAACGTCCTCGGACGTGGCGTCGACGTCCTCGACCAGGATGGCCCGGGCCGTTTCGGTGCCGTCGGACCCGGCCGGGTTGAGTTGATCGTAAAGGTTGCTGGCCGTGACCAGGCCGAGCACGGTGCCCCGGGAAAGCTCCCCGGCGCCACTGGCGATGGTGACCGGTTTCATTTCGTTGGTTTCGCCGGCGATGAGCTGGCTGACCACCTCGGTATCCTGAACTTCCATGACATTCCTCCTTGATGAGAATTAATTTCCTTAGCCCGGTTTAGCGGTTGGCCCGCTCGCCGATCTCCTTGCCCAGCTTGTATTCGGCTTCGGCCTCGGTATTGCGCTTGCCGGCCGCGCCCTTGGTGGCGATCTCGGCAAACAACGGGCTTTCGCCCAGGGTGTCCAGAAATCCCTTGAACCAGTCCAAGCCGGATTTTTTCTCTTGACCTTCGGCGAACTGGATCTGTTCATCGGGCAGGCCCTGCATGAAGGCCACCAGGCCGCCGTCGCGGATGGCAGGCGGGATGCTGCCGGCAGCCACCTTGCCCTCGACCCATGTGGCGATATCCGCATCGCGCTGTTTCTTGGCCTCGGTTTTGTGGGACTCGGCGAACTCGGCGCGCACCCGCGCTTCGGCCTCTTCGGCAGCCTGCTTTCTGGCCGCTTCTACGTCCGCCTCGCTGAAACTGGCGCCATCGCCGGGACCGGAGGCCGTCGGCACGATCATGTCGATCTCCTCATCCTTGCCGCCCAACTTTTTGAAAACGTTGAAGGCACTGAGAAATTCTGAAAACTTCATGGCTGAATCCTCCTCTAAATTGGGTTGCGAGGCGCGCTGCTGCTCTTCGCTGACTTCCTGGATGTCGTATTCAGGAATGATCGCGTCGGCTTTTTCGGCGCCCTCTTTTTCGATGAAATATTCTCTCAATCGCCGGAACACACTGGCGATGGTCTCCCAGGTCCAGGGGCTTGTTTCTGAAAACTCGAATGTAATGGCATCGTCGCCGTCGCCGAATGCGATATTTTTAAGCCCTTTGACCGCTGGCGGTGCGGCGCCGAGAAAACCGACATGCCGAAGCCGGCCGTCCGGATAGAAGGCCGATGACCGCTTGGGGAATCGTCCATCTTTGACCATGTCGGCAAATGCCGGCTCGATGTCCTTGAACCTGGCCATCAGCACCCTTTTGCCGTCGCGGGTAGACTCCTGAAGTGCCTGAACCTGGCCGTAGGACGGATCGTCGTGCTTCGGGTGACCGATTACCGCCGGCGGTTCGTGGAACTTCGGATCGAACGAGCTGATCGCACGGTCAATCAGCCAGTCCCCATCCCGAACGATGCCGTTCATGTCCGGCTGGGGACCGCCTGCAAATATCTCAACCCAGTCGTCAAATCCCTTGAATGCGATCATAACGCCTCCAGTTCATTGGTCAGGTGTTCGGCCAGGCTGGACGGGTATTTCGACAGATCCGGCGCCCAGTTGGTTTTCTCACCCACGTTGTAAGCCCATCCCGGATCGATGCCGTTGGGCACGGTAACCGTCACGCCGGTGTTTTTGTCCGTCCACACGTAGGTGCCGTTATCAGGCGCCCGATCCGGACCGGACTTGCCCATGGCCTTCAGTTCGCGCTTGCTGATGGAAAACACCCGGCATTTGCAGCCCCAGCCGTTGGGCGGGTAGTGGGTTTTCCACCAGGGATCGTCCGCCGGCAGCACCAAGCCGTCCCAGGCCAGGTGATGGGGGCGGGGATTCCGGCTATCGCCATGGCGATAAAGTAGATACGGCCGCAGCTTGAGAAGCTCCGGATCGGTCATCTGCTGCCAGCGTCCGGCGGCATAGGCGGTGCGGATGTTGGTTTCGAAGATCACCCTGGTGCGCCAGTTCCGTCCGCCCTTGTATGACCAGCCGTTTTTGGCCACGTTCTCGTCGAAAGCCTTCCGGAAGGCGGCCAGGGTGATGCCCTCGGCAATGCCCCGGTCCACCGCCAGCCGCAGATCGTTCAGCAGGTCGGCCTTGGTGGCGCCGGCCACGACAAAAGCCTTGGTGTGCTCGCCCTGCCAGAGATCCGTCCAGGTTCTCGTGGACAGGTTCAATTTTTGCCGAAAGAAGGCGATGGCCTCCTCGAACGGCTGATCCTGATAAATGACTTCCGGCATCGGTGAGAACTCTTTTGCAGCCCGGGCTAACTCAGCCCGGGTGCGATTGATGGGCCTTGATACGACCCGTTGGCTATTCATGCCCGAGATCGTTCGAATTTGGGCCTCTCAGGCGTTTTCCTCAAAACTTCTCAATTTCTCTCGTTCACATCGTACCGGCCGGCCAGCATGGCGGCGGCCGTGGCCTGCTGGATAAGCGCACCCAGGTCACCGGCGTCCATGTCCGGAAAAAGATCCGGAATTTTCTCCGAGATTTCCTCCAGGCTGCCGGCGGCCATGACCAGGTTGCGCACCGGTTCGACCAGGTTCTCCACTAATGGCGCCGCCTCTTTGTCGAGATTGGCCGCCAGCTGGTCCACCGGGTCCGAGTCCGGAATTTGTGGGCCGGCGTCCTCGGCGAATTCTGGAGAATCGGTCGAGCCTTGCGACTTTAGCGTAAAATCGTCCTCTTCGAGGTTGTAGGTCCGCTGGTAGTAAACGGCGGTGAATTTCACGCCCTGGTTGGTCAACTCCGTATCCCTTGCGGCACGGTCCTGCTGAACGTCGTCTTCTTCGAACCAGGCGAACTCGGGGGACGCGGCGTTTGGTAAGTTTAGCTCGGTGATCCAGGAGAGAAACTGGGTCATGGCCGTGCGAACCATGCGCTTGTCTTTTTCCACGATGTCGTCACGCACCTCGAGGTGGGCCTGGGCTGCTGCCCGGCTGCCGCCCTTGCCGTCCAGTTCGGTGGACAGGGTCTGGCCCAAAACGGCCTTGGAGATCTCCCGGTTGCAGGCCGAGATCAATTGCTCGTAGATGTCCGCCGAAGCGCCCTTGCTCTGGAATTCCATTGCGGTGATGGATTCATCGTCATTGATCACGGCCACGGCGTCCTGAACCATCTGGATCAGGTTGCTGCGCAGCTTGATGCGATCCGGATCGCCGGTACCGCGCGGCACCTTGCCGATCAGCCAGGGCATGCCGAATTTCTCAGTAAAGACCGCCCAGAACTTGAAACCGCCCCGTTTGAAGGCCACCGGCCAGAAGCAGCGCGCCAGTACCCTTTCGCCATAGGGATTCTGGTAGGTGGCGTGATGCCGGGCCATGAGGAATTTGCCATGGGGCAACAGTTCGCCGTTAATCATCTCGGATGCGGACAGAAAGCGCATGCGGTTCTCATCGTCGAACACGAACCATTCGGGCGGTTTGCCTTCCAGCTTGGCCGGCAACCATTGGCGGGTTTTGTATGCCCAGGTGATCTCCAGGGGAGACAGGCCGAAGAAGGGGGCATCGAGCATTTCCATGATGGCCTGGTAGATGTCCAGGCCGGCCAGGCTCGCCTCGGCGATCTTCAGGGCGCGTTTGTCGGCCGGGCTGTCACCGCCGGCGCGGATCTCCCATTCGCAGGAAAGGGCGCCGGACTTGCGGCTGTCGTAGCAGCTCCAGACATGGGCATCGGAGAGCAGCTCGCGGTAAACCTCCAGGCCCAGTCCGAGCTTGGCCAGCACCGGGTCCGGATCGGGCAGATAGCCGAATATACCCCACCAGTCCATGGCTCGGCTGCGGATGGCGATGTCCGTGGTCAGGGTCTCGCGATCCTTGTCGATTTCGACGAACTCGGTGGGAGAGATGTAAAGTTTCATGATTGCTCTCAGTACGCCGTCAAGCGCGGCAATGTATGATAGCGGGACGTCTGGCCGTCCATTTGCCGGGCGCCGGCGCTCAGCACGGAAGGCATGGCGCCGCCGCCTTGAAGCAAACTCACGGCGCCTTCCAGGGCGTCGGGTCCATCGTCGTTGACGTTATCGTTGTCGATGAACACCAACTGCTCGACGAGCAGGTCCTGGTCGGATTGCCCTTTTTCGAACAAAAGCAGGCCGTGCTCCACCAGGTAGCTCAGGCTGCCGACGATCCGGGCGCGTTTGTTGCCGCCATGGTGCACCGCCGCCCAGGGCAGATAGCGGCTTCTACGCAACGCCTCCTGGCTGATGGCCTCGTGCAGAAAATCCTTGAGCATGTTCTCTTCGATGCCCATCCGGCCGCCGTAGTGCTCCGACTGGTGATAGGCGGCCGAGAACATCTCGCCGATGGTGGCCCGCCTGATCCAGGCGTGCAGGCAACGAAAAATCAGCCGCTCGGCCTGCTCCAGGCCCACGGTGACCACGGCCTTGTAGTCGCTTTTTTCGTGGCTGGTGGCGGAAGGGTCGACAAAGGAGGCCACGCGCAGGATGCGCTCCACGATCTCGATCCGGGAAAAATACCGGAACCAGGCTTCCCGGAAAGGGCTGTCCTCGGCGCCGGTCAGGTTGCGCATCTCGGCGTTGAAATCCACCGTGCCCATCTGGCGCTGCTTTTTCTTCAGCCTTTCCGGCGGCCACAGGGCCGGCCACAAGGGCCGCTGGGTCGGCTTGCCGTAGTCGATCCAGCAGTCGTACACGCGGGAGACGTACAGCTTCTGGCCGTTTTCGTCCTTTTCGGCGATCAGCTGGCTGAGCACCGATTTCGGATGGAAGAGGTTGCCCACCATGACGAAGGTGTAGCCTTTGCCCATGGAACCGATCACGGCGCGCCGGAGCCAGCGCAGTCCCTTGGTCACCTGCCTGGGGTTCTCCACGTTTTCGTCGTTCTCGAAATCGTCGACGTTGGCGTAGTCCGGCCGGTATTGCCGGTTTTTCAGGCCGCGCACCTTTTCGCCCTTGCCCCGGGCCAGGGTGCGCACGCCGGTGGAGGTGGTGAAATCGTTCTTTTTCCAGACGCCTCCGGTCAGGTCGCCGAAGTCGTGGCGGATGCGCGGATTTTCCTCCAGTTCCAGCCGGATCGGCAGGGTGAATCCCGTGGCCTGGTCGTTGGTGTCCGATATGATCAGCTGGAAGCGCCTAAGCACATGGCAGATGTTCTGCAGCGGCTTGAAAAACGAGAAAAACGTGCTCTTGGCATGCTCGCGGGGGGCTGCGATCAGCACGGCTTCGTCGCGGATCTCGGTCAGCCCGTCCCACTCTTCGTGAAAGTCTCCGAATTCAACAAAGCAGTAGTGCGGAACGTAGGTCCGGCAGAAATAAAGCAGATCCGATTTCGAACGCTTGATGCGCTCGGCCTGCTTTTGCGGCGTATCGTCTTCGAACGGCGAGACGGACTCGGCGATCCAGGCCTTAAGATCGTCCGCCCATTTGTCGAAACGGTTTTCGGTGATTTTAGGCCGCTTGCGCATGGGCCTCCTTGAACCGCCGGATGATGACGTCAAATTTCTTCGCCAGGGCCTTTAATGCCTCCGGGTCCACATCCTTGAGCACCTCCGCCACGAACTCCAGATCCTCGAGAAAAACTTTCGGCCGGTCGATCTCCGGTGCCTGGTCGTCGGCCTTCCTAACGTCTTCCTGGGCCAGGCGCTCTAAGCGGATAACCGCATAGATGTCCTGGGCGTCCTTGCTGCCGGCGGCCTTTTCCATCATCTCCTGGCGCAGCTTGAACAGGTTATGCTTAAGTGTCCGCCGCGCCTCCAGGCGCTCGTCGCGCAGCTGCCGCCACTGGCCCTCCTTGCCCCAGCGCTTGAGTGTGGCAAGGGAAACCCGGGGCATGCGCTCGGCGATCTGTTCGTAGGTCAGGCGCTGCTCGACGTACAGCTCCTCGGCTTCAAACCGGGTTTGCAGATCGTGTTCGTGCCCCATTGATCCTCCGTAGATGCTCAATCTGCGTCTCCAGCGCGCGCATGGTCATGAAAAACGCCAGCCGGTTCAAACGTTTGCGCAATCGATACTTAGCCATCGTTTTTCTCCAGCAAACGGTTGGTGAGCCGGGCCATCTCCTTGAGAAGATCCGCCAGCATGGCGGTCATTTTGTCCTGCTGGGCCTCCCGGCTTTTCCAGATCCGATAGATCGCCGTGCAAGCGACCACAGTGAACAGCAGGCTCAATACCAGCGCCGCCTCCTTGCTGGCGACGATGGCCTCGACGATACCCGGACTCATGATCGCTGGCGCTTATGCCGGATGGCCGCCGTCTCGCCCCGGTCGCGCATGGTATCCGACTGGCGCTTGAGGTCGGCGGCGATGTCGAAGGCGTCCAGGGCCGCATCGAACTGGTCGGCCATATCGGTGTCGACGATGCCCGTGCGCGTCAGTTTGGCGGCGGTCTCCATCAGCCGATGGGCCAGCTTGTCGCGGGGCGATTCGGCCGCCGGCAGAGCCCCTGTGCACTCCAGCGCCATGGACAGCTGATCCAGCCGGGTATTCAGGGCCTGGGCCAGGTCTTCCACCGACTGCTCCATGCGGCTCAGATCGCCGTAATGCCTGCCGTTGGTGCCCAGATACTCTAAAACCGCTCTTTTCAAATTGCTGATCCGCTCGATATACTGCTGGTCCATGCCTGCTTTTCTCCTCTGTTTAAAAAATACCGGTGACGGTTATCCCCGCAGCGCCTGGATGGCGCCCGCGATCATGCCGGGTTTGTTCTCGCCGGACTTGGCGCGCTTCTCCTTGCCTCGGTCCCAGGTGGCTACGCCAAGGATCGACAGCCATCCCACCCATACCCATTGGGGGACATCGGGAACGGTTTTCCCAAGCGCCGGCAATGCGAAATAGATCAGCAGCACAGCCAGGGGAAAAGTAAATCCGTTGAACGGTCGCCAGGTGTACTGGGGCCATTTTTCGCTTTTGGCTTCCTCCCGCATGGTCGCGTTGACGGATTCAAGCTTGCGGGCCTCGATCTCGGCCAGCTTGGCCTCGTGATCCATGGCCTTTTCCTGCAGCTGCACCATCAGCGCGGGGTTGGCGGCGATTTTTTCTGCCACGGCCTCGATGGAAGTTTCCGGGCCGTCGCCGGTCACCGCCCGCATCAGGCCGTCAAGCACCGTGCCGGAGCCGGGCACCACCAGGTTGGCGACCGTCGGGGCAACGATCTTGACGCCTTCCACAATTTTTTTAAGAACATTGCTCATGGTCTGCTCCTATTCGGCCAGGCGGTTGAGCCAGCCGGCCAGAAATCGCGGGTTGTCGACGGCAAAATAGTGATTGCCGGCCTCGATCTTCAGGGCCATAAGAAGGGCTTTGGGATGCCGGAAGGTGTTGACCGCCTCGGCGGTCTTAGTCCCCAGGCGGCCGTCCACGACCAACTTTTCATCGAAACGGCGGAAGCGGTTGACCGCTTTTTGGATCAGCCTTACCGCACGGCCGGTGCCTGCATTGACGCCCAGGTCAAACAGTTTGCAAGCGATCATTTCGTCTTCGATGAGGTGGAAATTCGGCGCCAGCCAGTAATCCCGCCGGTAGATTCCTATGGCCTTTTCACGGGTGAGTGTGGAGATGTTCACGTGAGGATATGCGCTTTTGGAAATCCCGAACCTGGTCCGGCCTCCCGGATCGGCGGGATCGTCGACGTCTCCGCCTTCATGGGCCAGGGTTATTTCAACGGCCATTTCGAAGCGGATTTTTTCTGCATAATTGAGAGATTGCATGGTCGGCTCCAAATAAAAACAGCCCGACCCTCCGGTGGGTGCCGGGGGTCCGGGCTGCGAGAGCCGCTGGGCGGATAGATTAGGCGGGCGAGCCGCGCGATGCTTCGTTATGCTATACTGCCGTTTATACTGAGTTTATCATTAAAGTCAATTTGTTTTTCTGATATTCACCCATTTGCCGCAATATTTGCAGCGAGTGTATATCTCGTCGGCCGTGCCCTCCATGAGAATCTTCTTGCACTTGGGACATCGAAATTCCATGCCGGGCTTTTTCCGGAAACTGTGGTCTTTCGTAATGGCCGTATATCCTTGATTAATCGCCATTTCTGCCTCGCTGGGTGCATTTTTGCTAAACATCTGTATGGTGGGTTTAATCACCGGTAGCCGCCGAACTTGCAATTGAAGGCAAATTTTTTTATGATATATTGCATCTGTCTGTTAAGGCAGCTTTTTTAAAGCGCAGTAACGATTAAGCCCTCGTCATTTCGTTTAATTTGTTTGGTTGCACACCGTCTCAACTGGATTCCAATGAACGAAAGGGAGAAAAGTATGAGATGCAAAATTGCAACGGTCCTATTTTTTTCTGTCATTCTTTGTTTCAGCTCAAATGCCGGTAATTGCTCTACCTCCAACGATTTGCTTCTGGTCACCAATGAATTCCCCCCTTACACGATAATCAAAAATAGCGATTTTTCAGGAATATCCGTTGATATTGTTAGGAAACTATCAAATTTAGCTGGCTTTCCAGGCAATATTATAATACTACCCTGGAAAAGAGCGCTGCACGAAACCAAATATCGAAATGTCCTTTTGTTTCCTTACGTTAGACGGCCTTATCGGGAAAAACAGTTCAAATGGATCGGTCCCATTATGACGGACACCTTCGTTTTTGTTGTGAATAGCGAAGATAAAAGAGATTTCAACACCATTGAAGATTTTAGGGATCTTGAAATAGGCGTCGTCCAGAGCACTCCAACTGCATATCGCCTGCAAAAAATGGGTTTTAAAAAACTACAGTATGTCAGCCGAGAGAGACAAAATGCTTTTAAAATGTTTTATGGAAACAGAATAGACGCGTGGTATGGACCCGAATTAATCCTCACCCATACCCTTCGATCCGAGGGAATTAACCCTTACAAAATGAAAATTGCATTTAGGGATATTGATGTTGAAATGTACATTGCCGCGTCCTTGAGCGTACGCGATGACATCGTATCTTTATGGCAGAAAAATCTCGACAATCTGAAAAACTCCGGACAATATCTGCAAATCTTAAAAAAATACGGTTATGAACAGCCTCAACCATAATTTTAAATTAGGTCATACAAACAAATATTTTTTCAAAGAGCGATAAAGCCTAATCAATCCAGGCTTTTTCACAAAATAAAAGTGTGAGCATCCCAGGTCTTAAGTCCCTGTCCTAATCTCCAGTTATTGGCACAAAGAAATCGATAAAATAGGGTGACACTCCCGAGTGTAAAAATCAATTTTACCGAAAGGAGTGTATCCCATGACAAGGAAAAAGAAAAGACGGTCAGCCGGGGGGAAGAAAGGTTCCCGGGTATGGGCCTACCCAGCCGAGTTTCGGTTAAAGGTCGTAAGGCTGTTTTTGGAAGAAGAGTACAGCGCGTCGTTGCTTGCCGAACAGTTCGGTATCAGCACGCATTCTGTTAGCCGCTGGGCCAATGCTTACCGACGCGGTGGGGTGCAAGGGTTGGAACCCAAGCCTCGCCCTGGAGGAAATGCCAGGGTGCCTCCCGAAGTCCAGGAGCGAATGGTAGCGGTGAAAAAGGCGAATCCGGAATACGGCCCGCGACGGATTGCCGATGTTCTCAAACGATTTTTTCTAATTCCCACGAGCCCATCGACTGTACACAAAAAGTTGTCGGAGAAGGGACTGGTAAACAAGGCCAAGCGTAAGCCGAAGAAGAATCCCCCCAAGCCCCGATTTTTCGAACGTTCTCGTCCCAACCAGCTGTGGCAGAGCGATATCATGACCTTCCGGTTGGCCGGTCGCAACGCCTACCTGATCGGCTTCATAGACGATTACAGCCGGTATATCGTTTCCCTGGGCCTGTACCGCAGCCAGACGGCGGAACACGTGCTGGAGACCTACCGTCGCGGTGTTGCCGAGTACGGCGTTCCCAGAGAGATGCTCACCGACAACGGTCGGCAGTACACGAACTGGCGCGGCAAGACGCGTTTCGAACGGGAGATGAAAAAAGACCGTGTCAAGCATATCCGTTCCCGCCCCCACCATCCCATGACGCTGGGCAAGATAGAGCGGTTCTGGAAATCGATCCTGGGCGAGTTCCTCCAGCGGGCTCAGTTCGACAGCTTTGAGCAAGCCGTGGAGCGCACCGCTTTTTGGGTCAAATACTACAATCACAAACGGCCGCACCAAGGCATCGGCGGTCTGTGTCCGGCCGACCGATTCTTCGAGATCGCCCATGATCTGAAAAAGACGCTGGCAAAGGGCGTCGAAGAAAACGTACTGGAACTGGCGTTGCGAGGCCGTCCGGTAGATCCTTTTTATATGGTAGGCCGCATGGGCGGCCAGAGCGTGGTCATCCGGGCGGAGAAGGGCAAAGTCAAGATGCTGGTGAACGAGGCCGGCCAGGAAAAAGAACTTGTGTACGACGCAAGAAAGGATATAGATCATGAAGACAAATCAACGAACCCGCAGAGTATTCGATCCACAACAGAAGATAACGGCCGTGCTGTCCATTTGGAGCGAGCGCCGCACCAGCGCCCAGGTATGTCAGGAAATGGACATCAGCCCGACGCTTTTGGGTCAGTGGCAGAATCTGGCGATCGAGGGCATGCTCAAGGCGCTGGACCCGAAAAAGAAAGATCCGCTGCCGCCGATCAACCAGCGGTTGTCTCGGTTGATCGAAAAGAAATTGAGCGAACCCGGCAAGCTGGAAAAACGCCTCCAATCGATCCAGAAGGCAGCGTCGGCCGGATAGGCGAGGATGCCTATGGCCAAACAACTATCGACCCGCCAGACGGCGCGGCTCCGAGCCGAGATGATCATGAAGGTCCGTTGCGGCATGCTGACTGCCCGCCAGGCCGCCGAACGCCTGGGCGTCTCGCGCAAGACGTTCTACAAATGGGAGCAGCGGGGGCTGTCCGCCCTTTTGGACAGTGTGACCGACCAGCCCCCGGGAAGGCCTGCCCATCCTCCGGACGACCATCGCCAATGGCTGGAAAAGCAACTGCAGGACGCGAATCGGCAGATCGACTTGCTGAACCGGAAGATGGCGCTCAAGGATGTGCTGATGGACTTGAAGCTTCCCCAAATCGGCAGCGGGCGGACGAAAAAAAAATGATCGTATCCGACAGGCGGTGGCCATGATCGAAGAGATGAAAACGACCTTTTCGCTGTCGTATGCCTGCCTGGCAAAGCAGGCGGGGCTTAGCTACCGAACGCTGATGCGGTGGAAAGAGCGCCTTACCAAAGATATGCCCCCCGTGGAAAAGCGAGGTCCGAAGAAGGTGCGGCCGTTGAATCTGAACGAGTTGAAGGCCAAGATCCGGGACCTGGATCATGGTCCCAAACGCAGCCATGGCACCGGCAAACTTCACAGCACTTTCGGCGAGTCCATATCCCGCAGGGAATTGAACGCGCTGGTTATCGAGGCACGCAACGAAAGCAAGCACCGTCGGAAAGCCGAAAGGTGTTGTGTCAGCTGGCTTCGGCCAAACCTGGCCTGGGCCGTGGACGATTGCCAAAAGAGCGATACGGCCTCGGGAAAGCTTCACCTGCACAACCTGACGGACCTTTGTTCGCGCTACAAGCTGCCACCGATCGCCTCGGGAAGTCTGCCCTGCGGCGAAGAGGTGGCCGGCCATCTGGCATATTTGTTCGACCGCTTCGGTCCACCGCTATTTTGCAAGCGAGACAACGGGAGCAATCTAAACCATACCACCGTAAACGAAGCGCTGGAAAATGCCTGGGTGATCCCGATAAACAATCCGCCGAAAACGCCTTCGTACAATGGGGCGATCGAGCGAACCCAAAGGGAGTTCAAAGAATTTTTAAAACGCTGGCAGTGGAAGGCCACGACATTGGAATCATCTTTTTTGCTGTCTGAAACCGCAGCCCATGAGTTGAATCATACACAGCGCCGCTGCCTTGGAAATCACACAGCCTGCGGCACGTATTTTGGAGGTGATCGTATCCGCTACTCCAGACGTGAACGAAGAAGTATCTTCCGATGTATCCGGGAACTGGCAGCCAAGATTGCGGACCGGGCTGGCAGACCCCGAATCACAAACGTGGAATGGAGAATCGCGGCCAGGCAGTGGTTGTTGAAAAATGGCCTGATCAAAATCGAGAAGGCGGGAAAAGTGTCACCCCATTTAAATCGAAATTTGTGCCATAATTAGTGTCCGTCCATAAATTGCAGGTTTAAGCAGTGCGTCGAGAAGTAAAAATCGGGTAACGTGAGGAATAGAATCCTCCAAGACACGGCACATTGAAAGCCCGACAAGGATATGGGTAAATACTCTAAAAAAGCACGCCTCCGGACGCACCTGCTCTCTGGATTTCAGTAACTGAATTTTCTCAGGTTGTGAGGTTATCCAGCAGGAGCCAATTGCTTTCGAGCGATCGTCAGCAGGTTGGCCGCGACCACCGACGAAAGCACGTAGCTTTTAAAAGAACGAAAACCTTTCCACGTGCACCGGGTCAAGCCGAAACTGCGTTTGAGCCAGGATATGCCCGATTCGATACCGGCACGGAACTGTCTGAGCTTTTTGTAAACATAGTGACTGCGACACATGTCAATCTCTTCAAGACCCCGTTTTTTGGCAAAGCAGACATCTTTGACGCCTTTGGCCTTGGCCGTGTTCAGATTGCCTTTGGATGCAAAGCCACCGTCCAGGGCAACTTTCAGCGGGTAGCGTCCGTAAGCCGATTTCTGGCGATCCAGCATCTGTTCAACCAGTGTGCTATCTGCGGGATTGCCCTCAAGAACGACACAATCGAGGATAAGGTTCGAGGCTCCACCGGTCAGGCAAATCTTATGGCCATAATGGTTATCCCGGCGGTCTTTGATGATGATGTCCGTGTGTTCCTCGAAAATCGAGAATACCTTCTGGTCGGCCGATACGCTTTCGCCTTGAATAACCCGGCGATAGGTCTGGTCGTAGACCTGACGGGCCAAATCGCTGTAATGTTTGATGCTGTTCAATAAGCCAAGCAATTCAAAATTGGTTGTGCAGATTCCGCCTATCGTTTCTTCGGCTTTGATCGCGTAACCGATGGACTTTTGGGTGACCTTGAGCAGGTCTTTATACGGAGACAGTCGTTGCTTTTTCCCTTTTGCGTATTGGATGGCGGTCATCCGCCTTTTTGCACGGCGACGATGATCCGTGAAAACGATTTTAATTTTGAAGTCATCCCGGGCTTGAGTCAACAACCGCGCGAGCACGCGCACAGCGTCATACAACTGCATGGAATCGCAAGGAGGGTGGATGTTGCTCTCGACGACGGTACAATCGACTCGGGTCGTTCTGCCTTTTTCGATGTTGTTGTCCTTCGCATATGCCAACAGGTCCAGGGAAATAAGCTCCCAGGTCTCAGGGCAGATCCTTTTGATATTTTCATTCAGGGCGGATTTCTTGAAGCCCTTATCGAAAATACCGATTCTGCAAAACCGTCTGAGCGATCTGGAATCGGAAATATGAAAGGCGAGGTCTTCATAGGTGAAGTTGAAAAGCTTCATCACAATCGCGGCGCGGGTCACCTGCTCGGCACTCATACCGTTGGCCCCGGTTCGTTGACGTTCTATCTTGAGGCCACCGTTGAGGTCTTGCAGAACATGATCGTAAATGTTAGGAGTCTTGTCCAGGATTTTGCTGATCATCTCCAGTTCTACTTCTCTGGGATGACCCGTGGGGAGACTTATCAGCGGCATTTGTTTTTGTTGTTTCTCGCGCATTTTATGTCGGCCCTTTTTCTTGTTTACGTAGTATTTTTAAGTGTTTGGCAAAATACTTTATACTACAGACAGTGAGAAAATACCAGCATAAAATGCGCTTTTCTTTTTTATTCCAGTTAGTTATTTTCGCGGATGAACACTAATTAGCCGTGTCGCACATGGTTGTTATCCCTTAATTTTTAATTATTTCCGTTTCCCAACCGTCATATTCACCATCAAGTTCGGTTGCTTTGCGACGAAGAGCAATTGTATGGCTGCTTATATCGCCAAGTTTGACAGTTCCATTGTGTGAAAGACGGACACAATATTTATCATCATCAGTAACATGTGAATGTTCCTGTTCGTGAACATAACTGTTTTGTATAGCCCAATCTATGAATGGTTGTGCTGAGTTTTTGCTAAGAAAATATGTCCAATGATCAATTTTGCGGGGCATAGAACCGTCATCACCATCTTTTTCAAGGTTTTCAATTACTCTCAAATCACCAATAACTTGCCAATCATCTGCTGTGGGATACAACTCATCCCAATAACCCTTATGATCTGGATCATCGCGAAATGATACCATAATTTCATAATCTGACTCACTGCACAATTTCGATATAAATTCATCCCATAATTTTTCTGATAAACTGCTATAAATATAGAAGAAACGATATCCTGAAACAGTGACTCTACCAACATACCAGTCACCATTTTTTGTTGAATAGCTTTGAATTTTGTCTTCCAGATTTGAGACTATTTCGAATTCGGAATCCTTGGGTAATCCATTTGGGTGTGGATCTTTATAGGTAAGTCTAATACGTGCTAATAATTCAGGTGCATCAGATATAGTTTTGTGAGCACCTTCATCAACAAAAATAAAAGCTTGGTCATCTCCCATTGAGCATGGGAAAAATTGCCATTGATCAGTCATTTTTTTTTATGATGTCCTTATGGGATAACGTTTCATTTCACTAGGGCGCAGGCAGGGAAGATTAAGAGCTTTTGAGATAGAAAAAGCTTCGACAAATCTATGTATTCCCAAAATGCCACGCCCCCTGCGCTCTGGTGGAAATGATTGTTAGCTGATCTTAAAATGGTTCAACCTTGATATTGCCACCATTATAAGGGTCCATACTTAGGTGCAAATCTGCCCGATTGCGAATGTTATTTACCAGTAAATAGCTTATATGCCATTGATGTTGTCCAGTTCGGTTTGAAGAAGGAACTCCGAACTTTACGATAATATCAAAATTTTTTTTTGCATTATTTCTAGCAGATTTACCACCATTATTCTCAGCAAACAACATAGCCTTATCGCTATCGATCCAATTGTCATCAACCGGCTTAAAACGATACTGGATTTGATTACCTATCGCGCTCTCATAGCTATGCGCAATAAGTTGTGATTTTCCAGCGTAAGGTATTCGGATGACAATTACTACATGCTTTTTTGAAGGTGAATAAAAATTATAACTCCAATAGGCGTGTGGTTTTAAACGCCCATTTGGTTTGACCGCCGGGCCTATTTGATCCCGAACTGATAGATGGCATCCAGAAGATAAGCTGTTAAGTCTTGCATCTGTTGCCCAAGATAGAGCTAACTCTTGCGCCTCTATCAAACCTTCCTTTGCTGTTATGGCGCCCCTATACTTTATATCATTGGGTAATTCAACAGGTACCTCTGTGAAATAATGAATCGTATTGGATTCAAAGATTGGAAATAGATCTTCCCATAAAGAATCAACACTTTCGAAAACAGTATCAAGGTCATTTTTTGTTGTATATGTCCAGCATGGAGGCCAGCTATATGATTCACCAAATATTCTAAAAACATTAGAATTCCAGATATTCCCAGAAAACAAGCCGCCAATATGTTCAATTAGAAAGCATGCGGTAAACGCCTTTCCTAATCCCATATGATGAATTGTTTCAAAAGCAATTCCATAGGTAATATCGTTTGATATAGATTTATAAAACAAATGCCGCCCGAATACTTTCTTATATTTGAATTCGGGTTTAGATTTTTTCATAAATCTTTTTAGTTCTGATGGAAGATTAATCCGTTCTTTTTTTCCCTTACTAATTGCATCTGAACGTATATTAAAGGATTCACCGCGGGAAAATAATTGTTTATATTTTTTCCAGCTTAAATTCCGATCAACTATTTCTAAATGAGATTTTTCAATAATTTCTTCAAAGCATATAGCTGGGACAACCAGTCCTCGGCATTCATTTGATATACCTTGGTTCATATGTTTCAATCACTTAGAATTAGTATAAATTGCATTGATACCCGATAAAGGTAATCAGCTAACGCTGAGCTGTGCGGCCGGGAAACGATGGCCCACGATATTGGAAAAAACCCACTTAAGTCCTGCCAAATGCTGATTTTGAAAACCCCAAAACTATTCCCGGTCCACACCAGCGCGATGTTAGCCTATGCCCCTTTTTCCATTTGATATGTTTTCAAAATATTTGCCAATTGATAATGATTTTTAACCCATGCAATATCGATTTTTTTGCCATTCTTGAGAGAAATGCTTATCCAATTTATCCCCCGATAAAATCGTGGCCACTTTCTAAATTCACCATCAACCTCCACAGAATTGATATCTGAAAAAGAGACGGTTTGAAGGAGACTCAAAGGATGCTTTATCAAAAGGTTTTTGTCATCGATTTTATACGAAATAAAAAAATACCTTGAGAATACGTATGTTATCAAAATGAAAAAACATATGTCGTAAAAATTCTCTATCATGAAGGAATTCTGGAAAGGATGCGAAATATTGCCTTTCAAAATATTAAACAAAACCATTAGCGCACTAAAAAGGAAAGGCAGATATGCTAACCCGAAAAATACTCTTAAAAATAAATGTATTTTATAAATGTTTTTCATTTCATCCATACGAAAGGCTAACTTATATATTATATTGAATTCTGTTTTTTGATACCAAATCTCCAAAAATTACAAATTTGAAAATCTCCCCGAAAACTGAAAATCTCTAAAAAATCAAAGATATCCTACTATAAACCACTGTGTTGTCAATATTTTCAAGAAATATTGGTTCTGGATAGCCTTTTTCTGAAAATATGACCAAGCTGTATAACATGGTCTATCGCGCTACTTATACTGAATTCAATATAAGAATTCACCGTAATTATTTTGCCGGTTTGTTGAGGCGTTGTGACCGGATCTGTCATTCGCATATGATAATTTCCCTTTTTGCTGACAAATTTTCTCTAAATTATAATAAAATACTGCAATTACAGGAGATATCGAAACGATGCAAATTCAATCCACGATGATAGACCGGTTTAAAAAGTATTTGTCATCACGAAATATCGTCTCCCCTAAACAAATCCCTTATTACGTCCACTGGGTTCGACAGTTTCACCAAAACCTTGATCATCCTCACCACCAGGACAGTCACCACACTGACATTGAGAAAATTTTAAAGAAAATCGAAAAGTTCAAGGAGCCGTGGCAAGTCGATCAGGCGCGTGAGGCCATACAGATTTTTACGTTCTTTATAGATAGAGATTCAAGTTCCAAGCCGACAACAGATCAAAATATTGAGAAAATCTGGCAATGCACAATGGATCGAATGGTAAAAGCCATTAGACTGAGACAACTGTCTTTGAGAACAGAAAAGACCTATCTGTATTGGCTTCGATCATTCTCGCAGTTTTTCAAAGATCAATCGCCCTACGATCTGAAGGGAGGGCACCTAAAAAACTATCTGACGTTTCTGGCCGCTGATGTGCGACACGGCTAATTATGGCACAAATTTCGATTTAAATGGGGTGACACTTTTCCCGCCTTCTCGATTTTGATCAGGCCATTTTTCAACAACCACTACCTGGCCGCGATTCTCCATTCCACGTTTGTGATTCGGGGTCTGCCAGCCCGGTCCGCAATCTTGGCTGCCAGTTCCCGGATACATCGGAAGATACTTCTTCGTTCACGTCTGGAGTAGCGGATACGATCACCTCCAAAATACGTGCCGCAGGCTGTGTGATTTCCAAGGCAGCGGCGCTGTGTATGATTCAACTCATGGGCTGCGGTTTCAGACAGCAAAAAAGATGATTCCAATGTCGTGGCCTTCCACTGCCAGCGTTTTAAAAATTCTTTGAACTCCCTTTGGGTTCGCTCGATCGCCCCATTGTACGAAGGCGTTTTCGGCGGATTGTTTATCGGGATCACCCAGGCATTTTCCAGCGCTTCGTTTACGGTGGTATGGTTTAGATTGCTCCCGTTGTCTCGCTTGCAAAATAGCGGTGGACCGAAGCGGTCGAACAAATATGCCAGATGGCCGGCCACCTCTTCGCCGCAGGGCAGACTTCCCGAGGCGATCGGTGGCAGCTTGTAGCGCGAACAAAGGTCCGTCAGGTTGTGCAGGTGAAGCTTTCCCGAGGCCGTATCGCTCTTTTGGCAATCGTCCACGGCCCAGGCCAGGTTTGGCCGAAGCCAGCTGACACAACACCTTTCGGCTTTCCGACGGTGCTTGCTTTCGTTGCGTGCCTCGATAACCAGCGCGTTCAATTCCCTGCGGGATATGGACTCGCCGAAAGTGCTGTGAAGTTTGCCGGTGCCATGGCTGCGTTTGGGACCATGATCCAGGTCCCGGATCTTGGCCTTCAACTCGTTCAGATTCAACGGCCGCACCTTCTTCGGACCTCGCTTTTCCACGGGGGGCATATCTTTGGTAAGGCGCTCTTTCCACCGCATCAGCGTTCGGTAGCTAAGCCCCGCCTGCTTTGCCAGGCAGGCATACGACAGCGAAAAGGTCGTTTTCATCTCTTCGATCATGGCCACCGCCTGTCGGATACGATCATTTTTTTTTCGTCCGCCCGCTGCCGATTTGGGGAAGCTTCAAGTCCATCAGCACATCCTTGAGCGCCATCTTCCGGTTCAGCAAGTCGATCTGCCGATTCGCGTCCTGCAGTTGCTTTTCCAGCCATTGGCGATGGTCGTCCGGAGGATGGGCAGGCCTTCCCGGGGGCTGGTCGGTCACACTGTCCAAAAGGGCGGACAGCCCCCGCTGCTCCCATTTGTAGAACGTCTTGCGCGAGACGCCCAGGCGTTCGGCGGCCTGGCGGGCAGTCAGCATGCCGCAACGGACCTTCATGATCATCTCGGCTCGGAGCCGCGCCGTCTGGCGGGTCGATAGTTGTTTGGCCATAGGCATCCTCGCCTATCCGGCCGACGCTGCCTTCTGGATCGATTGGAGGCGTTTTTCCAGCTTGCCGGGTTCGCTCAATTTCTTTTCGATCAACCGAGACAACCGCTGGTTGATCGGCGGCAGCGGATCTTTCTTTTTCGGGTCCAGCGCCTTGAGCATGCCCTCGATCGCCAGATTCTGCCACTGACCCAAAAGCGTCGGGCTGATGTCCATTTCCTGACATACCTGGGCGCTGGTGCGGCGCTCGCTCCAAATGGACAGCACGGCCGTTATCTTCTGTTGTGGATCGAATACTCTGCGGGTTCGTTGATTTGTCTTCATGATCTATATCCTTTCTTGCGTCGTACACAAGTTCTTTTTCCTGGCCGGCCTCGTTCACCAGCATCTTGACTTTGCCCTTCTCCGCCCGGATGACCACGCTCTGGCCGCCCATGCGGCCTACCATATAAAAAGGATCTACCGGACGGCCTCGCAACGCCAGTTCCAGTACGTTTTCTTCGACGCCCTTTGCCAGCGTCTTTTTCAGATCATGGGCGATCTCGAAGAATCGGTCGGCCGGACACAGACCGCCGATGCCTTGGTGCGGCCGTTTGTGATTGTAGTATTTGACCCAAAAAGCGGTGCGCTCCACGGCTTGCTCAAAGCTGTCGAACTGAGCCCGCTGGAGGAACTCGCCCAGGATCGATTTCCAGAACCGCTCTATCTTGCCCAGCGTCATGGGATGGTGGGGGCGGGAACGGATATGCTTGACACGGTCTTTTTTCATCTCCCGTTCGAAACGCGTCTTGCCGCGCCAGTTCGTGTACTGCCGACCGTTGTCGGTGAGCATCTCTCTGGGAACGCCGTACTCGGCAACACCGCGACGGTAGGTCTCCAGCACGTGTTCCGCCGTCTGGCTGCGGTACAGGCCCAGGGAAACGATATACCGGCTGTAATCGTCTATGAAGCCGATCAGGTAGGCGTTGCGACCGGCCAACCGGAAGGTCATGATATCGCTCTGCCACAGCTGGTTGGGACGAGAACGTTCGAAAAATCGGGGCTTGGGGGGATTCTTCTTCGGCTTACGCTTGGCCTTGTTTACCAGTCCCTTCTCCGACAACTTTTTGTGTACAGTCGATGGGCTCGTGGGAATTAGAAAAAATCGTTTGAGAACATCGGCAATCCGTCGCGGGCCGTATTCCGGATTCGCCTTTTTCACCGCTACCATTCGCTCCTGGACTTCGGGAGGCACCCTGGCATTTCCTCCAGGGCGAGGCTTGGGTTCCAACCCTTGCACCCCACCGCGTCGGTAAGCATTGGCCCAGCGGCTAACAGAATGCGTGCTGATACCGAACTGTTCGGCAAGCAACGACGCGCTGTACTCTTCTTCCAAAAACAGCCTTACGACCTTTAACCGAAACTCGGCTGGGTAGGCCCATACCCGGGAACCTTTCTTCCCCCCGGCTGACCGTCTTTTCTTTTTCCTTGTCATGGGATACACTCCTTTCGGTAAAATTGATTTTTACACTCGGGAGTGTCACCCTATTTTATCGATTTCTTTGTGCCAATAACTGGAGATTAGGACACTCTATGGACAGTTCTGAGATTCCACATTGCATGGATGGCAACAGTAACATCATATGCAAGATTCCCTAATTCGCTTTCCTCCAGCGGTCCATGCTGCTCAATACAATCCTTAAGATTTTGGCCCTCAACAAATTCTGTAGCAACGAGTTGCAGAGGATTGTCTTCGTATTGAATTTGGCGAAACAGGAGCAACTTAACTATAGCATCACTCTGGAGTGTAGCCAGTGCGTGAACCTCTCTTTCGATACGGGTGCAAAGCTGTCCTGGAAAATAAATTTTTATGGCAGCAGGGGTATTATTTACTTTACCATAAAATACAGCGCCCTGTCCGCCAACCCTTAACAGAGAAGAAATTATAATGTTGTCGGGAATTATTGACTTTACATTTTCAGGATCGCTCAGCCATTCCCTTTGCGCCTTTGGTGAGTCATTCATAAGCGAACCTTATCCAGAGGAATTGAGTTCACAATTTGCTAATTCTGATGGAGGGAACTTAATAATGATGGAACGAAATTAGCATATACTAAAAATATAATAGTTTTTCAAGGTGCAGATATGAAATTACAAAGCAGTTGTTGAAAAAAGTTGCTGATTTTTAGTTGCTAAAATATAAATGAGGTTCTTAACCATGATTTTTCACCATAAAAGTAAGGAGTAATGAACTATGTTGGAAGGTCTTTGGACTATTATATGCGTTTTTATTGGATATGGACTAAATGAAATCACACAATGGGGTAAAGAAAAGCGCTTAAATAATACTTTGCGAAATAGTCTAATGGAGGAATTAAAAACCATTGTTCGCTTGATAACGTCAAGAAGAGGTGTAATAAAACAAGCTTTAAAAGCTCTGGAAGATACAAATATAATGAACACTAGTTGTACACATTTCCCTGACCATATTTATCGTAGAATTCTTGAGGTAGCGCCAAATTTGCTAAGCAATGCGGAGAAGGACTGCCTGCACCTTCTATATGAAAGACTTAGAATAGCTGATCAAACTTAAATGGCCTTGAAAGGAGAGACAGCCTGAAGGGTGAGATAAGCAATGAGACGAAATCATGATTGTTGTCGGCTTCAGGCGGCCTGGTTTTGATTTTGAAGTCCTTGAGCATAAGCCTCATTTGGGGTCAGTTTGTCAAGAGACGAATGCTTCCGGTTTTCATTATACCAGTCGAACCAGATGGTCAGATCCCGGGATAGTTCAACACCGGTTTCGTAATCCCTGAGGTATATTCTTTCATATTTCAGGGTGCGCCAGAGGCGCTCGATAAAGATGTTGTCTTTGAACCGTCCCTTGCCATCCATGCTGATCTTAACTTTCCAGGCTTTCAGCACGGAGGTAAAGGCCTCGCTCGTGAACTGGCAACCCTGGTCGCTGTTGAAGATTTCCGGAGCGCCATATTTGAGTAGCGCTGCTTTGAGTGCCTCCACGCAAAACTGTGTGTCAAGGGTATTGGATAACCGCCAGGAGAGGACTTTCCGGGTAGCCCAGTCCATGATTGCGATTAGATACATATGACCGCGGGCCATGTGAATATACGTAATATCGGTGGCCCACACCTGGTTGGGGCGATCAATGGTCATCCTTCGCAGCAGATAGGGATAGACCGGATGCCTGGGTTGACGCCTGCTGGTACCCGGCTTGGGTGCCAGGGATTCGATGCCCATGATACGCATCAGGCGTCTGACACGCCCGCGTCCTATCGGTCGATCAGGACTCGTTAAATGATCGGCCAGGGAACGACTGCCCATCCAGGGATGATCCGTGTAGAGTCTATCGATCCGACGCATCAGTTCCCGGTCCCCTTGCCGCAGTCCCATAGAGGGGCCACGATAATAACTTGCACGGGATATACTGTCGCCGGGAATGCGATAATGTACCAAAAATGGGAACGAAAAGTGTACCACCCATGAATAGCACCGCATGGTAGACTCCTTCCTGAAAGGAGGGTGTCGCCATGATTTCATGGGAGGCGTACATGGACATTATTGCATTGCATCAACAAGGCCTTTCGCAAAGGGAGATCACCAAACGAACTGGCCGCCATCGCAAGACCGTTAAAAAATATATTCAGAATGGACAAACTCCCGGTTACCACAAGGCCCAACGGCGCGAAAGCATCCTGGCTCCCTACTACCCGGTGATTAACGATTTCCTCGAAGAGGATGATTACCGTGCCACCTGGATCTATCAACGACTCAAACAGTTAGGCTATGCTGGCGGATACGATACCGTCAAAATCTATGTCCGCAGGCGCAAACGAAAACGCAAGCGCCAGGCTTACATCCGGTTCGAGACGATTCCCGGATTGCAGGGGCAGATGGACTGGGCCGACTTCAAGGTCGCGGATTTCAAGGGCGGCAGTTTTACCGTTTACCTGTTCGTCCTGGTCCTGGGATTTTCCCGGGCCATGTTTGCCATGTTCGTTGACCGCTGCACCCTGCAGTCCTTCATGGATGCCCATATTGCCGCCTTTCACTACCTGGGCGGGATTCCCATGGAAATGCTCTATGACAACATGAAGCATGTGGTGATCAGCCGCACAGGTGGGCAGACTGTTTTCAATGTCGAGTTCATGCACTTTACCCAGCACTATGGTTTCAAGCCTCTGGCCTGCATGCCCTACAGTCCCTGGGTGAAAGGCAAGGTGGAACGCCCGGTGGATTACATTCGCGAGTCGTTCTGGCGCGGTTATGGTTTTACCAGCATCGAGCAGGCGAACCGGGATCTTCTCAGCTGGCTTGACGAAACAGCCAATCGCAGGAAGCATGGAACCCACCGGCAGCTGGTGGACCTGCGCTGGCGGCAGGAACAATCCAGCTTAAGTCCATGCCCTGCCAGCGACTACGATACGTCCATAAAAGAGTATCGCAGGGTCTACAAGGACTGCTATATTTCCTATAACGCCAGCCGGTATCAAGTGCCGCCGGATGTGGTCGGCAAAAAGATCCTGCTGAAGGTCAAGGACGGTATCATCCGATTCTACGATGACGACCGGCTGCTGGCCACGCATAGGGAAGCCGAGGAAAAGGGCAGCTGGGTTACCGATGCGAATATCACCGCCCAGATCTTGAAGCAGCGGCAGAAAGCGAAAAAGAAATACGGTCGCACCAAAGGCAAGGCCACCCGGGGACTGGTGAATGCCAGTTTGTTCCCACAGGTGCTTTACCGTCCGCTGTCCGTGTATGAGCAGATCGCGAAAGGAGGTGGCACATGGATCAACTGATCGCCGACCGCCTCCAGGACAACCTCAAACGGCTCAAGCTCACCCAGGCCGCCGAGATGCTCGAAACCGTGGTCGCCAAAGCCGAGTCCGACAAGGACTCTTATCTGTCTTTTCTGGATCAGCTGCTGGAAGAGGAAGTCGCCGCCAAGGAAAAACGGCGCGTACAGACCGCCATGAAGACCGCCGGGCTGCCATCGGCCAAGACCATCGAAGAGTACGATTTTACCTTTCACCCCAAGCTGAACAAAAAGGAGGTGATGGCCCTTTTCGATCTGGATTTCATCGGCAAGCAGGAGAACGTGATTTTCCTGGGACCGCCGGGCGTTGGCAAAACCCATCTGGCCATATCGCTGGCGATCAAGGCCTGCCATCACGGGTTCAAGGTCTACTTCACCACCATGGACACCCTGATGAGGAAACTCAAAGAGCCCCAGTCCCGGCACAAGGCATATCTGACTTCGGCCCTGGTGGTAGTCGATGAAGTCGGGTACCTGCCCATCGACACGAAGGAGGCGTATCTGTTCTTTCAGTTCGTCTCTTATCGCTACGAGCGATCATCGACGCTGATCACCTCCAACAAGAGCTTCGGGGACTGGCAAGAGTTGTTCGGCGAGCAGGTCATCGCCACCGCGATCCTCGACCGGCTGCTGCATCACTGCCGGGTGGTCAACATCAAGGGGCACAGCTATCGGCTCCGCGGGCACAGTTTTTCAAAGAACGATTTCGCCACGGTCGGTTCCTCAGGGTTGGCCGACGTGGATGGGAAGACGGAGAATCAATGAGCTCCAGGGTGGTACATTTTTATTTTCCCACTTCTGGTACACTTTTCATTCCCATTGACAGATATACCCAATAATTGGCAGCGCCGCTTTACAGAAACATCCGGGTGACCGGTTGCAATCACCTTCTGTTTCTGCGCCCGGTCGAGTTCAGACCGGGCAGATTGGACAAAAAATCGTTTTCAACCTTGAGCTTGCCGATCTGGCGGTGAAGTTCGTTAACCTCGGCTTCGTGGTTGAGCGCCTTTTTCTTAGCCTTACCAAACAAATCCGGTGCATTGGCGACCAGTTCCTGTTTCCAGCGAGTGATTTGTGTCTGATGAACGCCATACTCACTGGATAGTTCGGCCAGGGTCTTTGCCTCGGACAATGCAGCAAGGGCGACCTTCGCCTTGAATTCTGCGCTACGACGGATACGATGTTTTGCCATGGATCTTTCCTTTCGATATTCTTGATCCATTGCTTATACACCTGTCTCAATATTCCGCGCCACTTCAAACAATGGATGAAATTGAAAACAGATTCCATAAAATATCAGATATTCATTCCTTGGAAATTGCATTTAGCGCAACTGCCGGGACTCTTAAAGACATTGAAGATGGTCTTATTAAAAGCAAGGAGCTTGCGGCTTCAGTTATAGATAATTCGCCAATAAATGTTTACAATATAGAAGTCGAAGATCACAACAAATGATACCAGAATGATACTGGGGGCTTAATTGTGAAAGTTAAGATCTTCCCGGACATTCTGGGGTAAGCGTCATCCACCAGCCGATAGGGTAACGAATTGCCTTGAAATCGGCTCATTTTTTATTTTTTTGCAAAAAACCCACTTCCGGCTTTCAGTCAGCCAAATCAAAGATAATCAGGGCTACCTTCACGAATATCTTTTTGTAATGATAGGAAAATCTACCTACTTCCGACTTTCGTGGGGCACTTCCGGCTTTACTTCCGGCTTTATTTTTGAAAGTCGGAAGTTGAAAAACGCTCCATTTCTTTAGCAACTCCAAATAATCATGACACATTCCTTCAAAACACCCCGGTTAAAATTTATGGAATAGCGAGCAAAAATCCGCTCTGCGAAATCGAAAACCGGCCATTTTTCTGGAATAGAAAATCCGCCCCGGCACACGCCGCGCGGATCACATAAGTATCGGGATCGACGCACAAAAGTATCACAAAAGTCGCATCAGATCCCCATATTCCGTTTTGTTTGAATAATCAACCCCCCTGTAAAACACCCATGGGCCACCAATCGCCCATAAAAAAAGGATTTGCAAGGCCATATGCTTGCAAATCCTTTGTGTTTCTGGTGGGCGATACAGGATTTGAACCTGTGACTTCCACCGTGTGAAGGTGGCACTCTCCCGCTGAGTTAATCGCCCGAAAAGTGTTCCTACATATAGAGGGGCAGGGCATTTCAAGTCAAGCGTTTTTTCTCTCGACGATGAACCAGGGATTGAGCAGGTCCTTCTTGTTATAGGCCAGGGGCGTGCCGTCGTCATGGCGGACGACCTGCGCCCCGCTGGCTACGGCAACGGCCTGGCCGGCGGCGGTATCCCATTCCATGGTCGGTCCAAGGCGGGGATAGATATCGGCCGCGCCTTCGGCCACCCGGCAGATTTTCAGGCTGCTGCCCGCCGAAATGAAATTTACCTCGCCATGCGTGCGGCGCATCTCTTCCACATAGGCTTCCAGTTCGGGCGTGGCGTGGGAGCGACTGCCCATGATCGTAAAGGGGCGGCCCTTCTCCCGTGCCACGGGCAGGCGGGCCGCTTTTTCGATTAAAGACCCGAGGCCATCGATGGCCACGATCCGATCTTCGTCGATACCGGCCGCCCGGCAACAGTCGATTGTAAAGGCTCCCTGCTCAAGGTCGGCAAAATAGAGGCAGTCCGCCACCGGCACGAAGACGACCCCCAAGGTGGGAACGCCCTTTTCCACGAGGGCGATGTTGACCGTGAATTCGCCATTGCGTTTGATGAATTCCTTGGTGCCGTCCAACGGGTCGACCACCCACATGCGGGGCCACTGGCTGCGCTCCTCGAAGGGGATATTCCGTCCTTCCTCGCTGAGCACGGGGATACCCAGATTGCCGATGCCCTTCATGATGATGTCGTGGGCGCGGCGGTCGGCCAGGGTGAGGGGCGAGTCGTCCGACTTTTTTTCCACCTGCATGTCCGGTGCGTCATACACTTCCAGGATGGCCCTGCCCGCGGCCAGGGCGCTTTTCATGCAGGCCATCAGCAGGGTTGATTGTTCTTCCATAAGTTCCACTTCCTCTATTCCTGGTGCGGTTCTTTGTTGGGGCGAACGGCGTACAACTGCATCTCCGAGGTCACTCCTTTCAGGGCGGTCGAAATGGTTCGCGAGACCGCCACATCGGATCGAACGAGAGGGTACACCGCTTCGGAGATCACCACCTCGTCGGCACGGGACTGCCCCTGGATCCGCTGGGTGATGTTGACGGCCGATCCGACGATGCCGTATTTTTTGCGTCTTTCCGATCCGATGTTGCCGACCACCACCGGCCCGACGTTGATGCCGATGCCCATGGCAAGATCCGGCAGTTCGTGTTGGGTCAACTCCTCGTTGAGCCGATTCATGGCGTCCTGCATGGCAAAGGCGCATTGTAAGCAGCGCCGTGCAGCCGTGTCCAGCGTTTCTTCGAGGGGCTCGAAAAAGACCAGGATGCCGTCGCCGATAAAATCCACGATGATGCCGCGATGGTGTTGAATCAGCGGGATGATCGCCGAGAAATAACGATTGAGGATGTCGACGGTTTGCTCCGGAGGCATTTTTTCGGTCATGGGGGTAAAGCCGCGGATGTCCGCCATTAAAATGGCCACATCCCGGCGCCGGCCTCCTAACCTTCCGGCCTGCGGTTGACTGAGCAGGGTCCGGGCAAGATCCGGATCGACATACATGCCGAAAGTATTGCGGATGGCGTCCCTTTCACGCAGACCGTCGATCATGGTATTGAAGCTGTCGGCCAGCAGACCGATTTCGTCCCGGGCGGTCACCTCGATTTTCTCTTTATAATCGCCGTCGGCAATCGCAACGGCCCGCTGGGAAAGGCGTTTGATGGTGGAAGAAATGCGGTCCACGTTAAACCGGATAATGCCGAAGATGGTCAGGATCAGGGCGGCTGCGCCGATGATGAAGCCGTTGCGGAAATGGATGATCGGTGCAAGGATCGTCCTGCCGTCGGCAAAGACTACAAAGGCCCAGGGAAAGGTATCCAGGCTGTGATAGCCGGCGATACGTTTCGGGGGCTGGCCTTGCCCCCACACCGTCCCCGCGGATTTCTCTCCGAGTGCGTCTTTTACGGATTGTTCCAGCCGATCTCCGGTTTCACCGAGTAGATTGCGGCCTCGCATCAGGCCGCTGGTCAGCACCATTTTACCCGTTTTCCGGTCGACGATGCAAGCCGTGTGGTTTTGCCACCAGGGATCGGAGGTGATATGGGCGACCAGGGCCTCGAAAAGCAGAACAATCTCGAGATTGCCCACCGGTGTGTCGGTTGCATCCGCCAGGATCATGTTGATGGAGACGGTCTGTTCCCCGGTGGTTTCATCGACCACGGGAGGTAGAATTCGGGTGAACGTTCCCCGATGGAATTGCTTGAAGCGGTTCCTGCCCGGTCCTTTATGCCGGGTTCCCGGCTGAAACGTGCTCGGAACGCCGTGCCAGTTGACATTCACCGCGACCACGCCCGGAAGTGTCTTGAGCTTGTCGACCAGAATTTCCGGCAGGTCGGCGGATGTTCCGCCGGCACCGCTCTGGCCGAATATCTTCATCAACTCCATGGGCCGGGAAAGTCCGGCTTCGATTGTGTGGGCCGCCTGTTCGAGCTGCAGCATGACATGCTCGGTCCATTGCCCCAGCATGGTGTTGCGCGCATGGATGAAGCCCCATATGCCGCCTGTCAGCAGGATCACCACCACCGGCGTGATCAGCAGGACGGTCAACCGGGATCGCAGGGTTTTAAACGGGTAGCTTTTCATGGCCCGGTTAGGGGTTGGCCTTCTCATATCTGCGGCGGCCGGCTTCGCGCGCGGCGGCCACATCCTGGCGGCAGGCGTCGGCCTTGCGGCCGGACCAGAACATGGCTTCTTCCAGGTCCTTGGCATAGACCCCACACCACATCAGGCCGGACATGGCCCCGGCGCCTGCCGGATTGACTCTCAAGGATTTGAGAAAAGCGATTTTTGCCATTATATAGTCTTTGTTGCGGTAAAGCGCCCAGCCGTGAAGGTCCTGGGCCATGAACGAATCCGGCGCCAGGGCGGCGGCCTTCTCGAACGGTGCGAGATCTATTGCGCCGTCGCCTCCGTAGGACGAGTAGATGTAAAAAACCTCCAGGGCGCGTCCCACGGCATCCAGGCCCTTGCGGCCAAGGGTTTCGGGCCACAGGGCCGCCTGGGCTTGCGCCTGCTCCATGGCGAGTCCCGAAGCGGCCAGCCACTGGATGAACTGGCTGCGGAATCGAACCAGACCGTCGTCGACTGAAATCGGCAATTCCATGGGCGCCGCTGCTTTTTCAGGCGATTGGGCGTCGAAAAGGTGCATGGACACGGTGTTTTCCGAATAGCTGCCATGGATCCAGAAACGGACCTTCTGGGAAAGGCTGACCTGGACCAGATCCAATTTGATCCGGGCATCGCGGCAGTAATCCTGGAGCATCTTCTGCCGGGGAAAGATCTTTTCCACCCGCCATCCGAACCACATCTCCTTGAGGCCGTCGTGCAGGACCAGAACATTGCCGATGAGAAAATGCAGAGCCAGGCCGCTGCCGTCAAAAGAGTTCGGGTTTGCAGGTTGAAAGGGCAGGACGATGCATTGATCGGTGGGTTTAGTGGCCATGGGAACCTCTTTGTGTTTTAGTAATCCGGATATCGAAAAGGGATATGCTAAGAAGAAAATTAATTACCATATTTTCGAGGGCCTGGAAACCCGGCGGCCGTTTCTGGGCAGGGCAATCGCAAGTAACTCTGAAAGGATGATTTATGCACCCCTCACCCCGGCCCTCTCCCCTCAAGGGGCGAGGGAGTGCTTTCCTGAAACCTCGAAAGCAGCCGGGTTGGCTTGGTAGCAACCGGAAAACGTTCCCTCTCCCCCGGAGGGAGAGGGACAGGGTGAGGGGGAAATATGGCGTTTTCATTATCATAAAATCTACATGCGATTGCCCTGCGTTTCTGGCGTAATGGCCTGTCGCCGGCAAAGCAACGCAGCGAAACAGCAAATGGCCGGACCCGGTTCTTTGCTTGACAGGGGTACGGCCTGCATTTAATGCTGAAATAATGGAGATTCAGCATACAGCTGCCCGATTAACAAAGGATGCCATCATGCCTACCCAAACCGATACTTCCAGCGCCATGAAAATTTATCTGGACGGTCCTCTGCCGCCCATGCCCGCCTTTCAACCTGGTATCCGGCGAGCACCGGACCGGGGCTTCCGGCTCACCCGCAATCAGACCGTCGTGGCCCTGAAAAACGCTCTGCGCTACATCCCCGAAGCGCATCATGCCGAGCTGATTCCGGAGTTTCTCCACGAGCTGGAAACCCGGGGCCGCATCTATGGGTATCGCTTTCGTCCAAAAGGCGCCATCCGGGCACTGCCCATCGACCAATACGAGGGCAATTGCCTGGCCGGCAGGGCCCTGCAACTGATGATCGACAACAACCTGGATTTCGAGGTGGCCCTTTACCCCTACGAACTGGTCACCTACGGCGAGACCGGCAGCGTCTGCCAGAACTGGATGCAGTACCGGCTGATCAAGAAATACCTGCAGGTGCTGACCGACGACCAGACCCTGGTGATGCAGTCGGGCCACCCGTTGGGCCTGTTTCGTTCCGCACCGGACGCGCCACGGGCCATCATCACCAACGGCCTCATGGTGGGGCTTTTCGACAACCCGGAAGACTGGGAGGTCGCCGCCCAGATGGGGGTCTCCTCCTACGGCCAGATGACCGCCGGCGGCTGGATGTACATCGGCCCCCAGGGCATCGTCCATGGCACCTACAATACGCTGCTGGGGGCCGGCCGCAAGATGTGCGGGGTGCCGGCCGAGGGCAACCTGGCCGGGCTGCTTTTCGTCTCCTCGGGGCTGGGGGGCATGAGCGGTGCCCAACCTAAGGCGGCCGAGATCGCCGGGGCCGTTTCCATCATCGCCGAGGTCGACAAATCGCGCATCGACACCCGCCACGACCAGGGATGGGTCGATATGGTTTCCAGCGACCTGGACGAGATCGCGGCGGCGGCAAACAAGGCCAGAGATGAAAAACGGACCCTGTCCATCGCCTACCACGGCAATGTGGTCGACCTGCTGCAATACCTGGCCGACAAACAGGTTCCCGTGGATCTGCTGTCCGACCAGACGTCCTGCCACGTGGCCTACGACGGCGGCTACTGCCCCCAGGGGGTCTCGTTCGAAGAGCGCACCCGGCTGCTGGCCGAGGATCGCCGCACCTTCCGGAAGCTGGTGGATAGCAGCCTCAAAAGGCACATCGGCCTGGTTCGTACTCTTACGGAGCGGGGGACCTATTTCTTCGATTACGGCAATGCCTTTCTCAAGGCCGTTTTCGATGCCGGGGTCACCGACGTGGCCAGAAACGGCCGGGACGTCAAGGACGGCTTTGTCTTCCCCTCCTATTTCGAAGACATCATGGGGCCCATTTTCGACTATGGCTACGGCCCGTTCCGATGGGTGTGCCTCAGCGGCGATCCCGAGGATCTGGAAAAAACCGACCGGACCGCCATGGCCTGCATCGATCCCGACCGGCGCCCCGCGGACCGCGACAACCATGTCTGGATTCGCGATGCTGGCAAAAACCGTCTGGTGGTCGGCAGCCAGGCCAGAATTCTCTACCAGGACGCCGCGGGCCGCATGCGCATCGCCCTGGCCTTCAATGCCATGGTGAGAAGAAAGGAGATCGGCCCCGTCATGCTGGGCCGGGACCACCACGACCCCGGCGGTACGGATTCGCCTTTCCGGGAGACGGCCAACATCAACGACGGCAGCAACGTCACCGCGGACATGGCCACGCACTGTTTCGCGGGCAATGCCGCCCGGGGAATGTCCCTGGTGGCGCTGCACAACGGCGGCGGCACCGGCATCGGCAAGGCGATCAACGGCGGCTTCGGCCTGGTTCTGGACGGCAGCCAACGGGTGGACGGGATCATCCGCAGCGCCATGAACTGGGATGTCATGGGCGGGGTGGCCCGGCGCAACTGGGCCCGAAACCCCAACGCCATGGCGGTGGCCGCCGCCTACAACCAGGAAAACGACAACGGGGATCAGATCACGCTGCCTTTTATCGCCGACGACGAGGCGGTCGCGGCGGCGGTGGACGGGGTATTTTCAGGGAAGGAAAAATAGTGGCCAATCCATGAACGGGGAGCAACAGCCATGAACGAACTGCTGCTGGATAAAGAGAAGCTGACCATCCAAGACCTGGTGCAGGTTGCCCGGTTTGGCCGGAAAGTGGCGGTTTCCGAGGTTGGAGCTTCGCGCGTGGCTCGCACCAGCGCGCTGATCGAACGCTGGGTCCGGGAAAAAAGGGTGATCTACGGCATCACCACCGGATTCGGGGCCCTGTGCAACGTAACCATTTCCGAGAAAGACACCCGGCGGCTGCAGGAGAACATCCTCATGAGCCATGCGGCCGGGGTTGGCAATCCGTTGCCCGAACCCGTGGTCCGGGCCATCATGGCCCTGCGGATCCACGATCTGTGCCTGGGGTATTCCGGCTGCCGCATGGAGACCGTTCGCTACCTGCTGGAATTTCTCAACCATGGCATTACGCCGGTGGTTCCCGAAAAGGGGTCGGTGGGGGCCAGCGGCGACCTGGCGCCCACGGCCCATTTGGGGCTGGTGCTCATCGGCAAGGGCGAGGCTTTTTACAATATTGATCGAATTTCGGGTGCGGCGGCCCTGGAAAAAATCGGATTGGCGCCCCTGGCCCTGGCCGCTGGCGAAGGACTGGCCCTGATCAACGGCACCCAGGTGATGACCGCCATCGGGGCCCTGGTGGTTCACGATGCGGTGCGCCTATCCAAGATGGCCGACATCGCCTGCGCCATGACCCTGGAAGTGCTCATGGGGTCCAACAGCGAGTTCGACCCGCGCATCCACCAGGTGCGTCCGCATCCCGGCCAGCTGGTGACCGCGGACAACATGCTGCGCCTCACCGCAGATAGCGAAATCGTCTCCTCCCACGAAGGGTGCGCCCGGGTCCAGGATGCCTACACCCTGCGCTGCGCCCCCCAGATCCACGGCGCCAGTAAGGATGCCGTGGCCCATGCGCGCCGGGTCATCGATATCGAAATCAATTCCACCACCACCAATCCGCTGATTTTCCCCGACACGGAAGAGGTGCGCCTGGGCGGCAATTTCCACGGCCAGCCGGTGGCCATGGCCGCCGACTACCTTTCCATGGGGCTGGCGGAACTGGGCAGCGTCTCCGAGCGGCGCATCGAGCGCCTGGTCAATCCCCAACTCAGCGAATTGCCTGCTTTTCTGACCCGGCAGGGCGGCATCAACTCCGGCTACATGATCGGCCAATACGCCGCCGCGGCTCTGGTGTCCGAGAACAAAGTCCTGGCCCACCCGGCCTGCGTCGATTCCATTCCCACATCGGCCAACAAGGAAGACCATGTGAGCATGGGGACCATCGGTATCCGCCAGAGCCGTGAAATCCTCACCAACGTGGAAAACGTCATTGCCATCGAACTGCTCTGCGCAGCCCAGGCTTATGACCTGCTCACCGAGAACAAGCGGCTGAAGGCCGGCAAGGGTACCCGCGAAGCCTACCGGGTGATCCGCAGCCATGTACCCTTCATGAGCCGGGACCGCGAACTGTACAAGGACATGGACGCTGCGGTGGCCCTGCTGCGCTCCGGTGAGATATTAAAGGCGGTGGAGGCGGCCGTGGGGCGGATCCGGGTGGCGGTCTGACGGATTAATCTGTCAGCCCGCAAACCAGCCGCCGCTGGAACCCGGATTCCAGAGTCTTTTTGCTATTACCGATTGAACAGAAGGATTACCTGATTAAACGATTCGACCGCTTCGGTTAGAAATTGAACCGAGCGCCAAAGGATATGTTGTGACTGTCATATTCGGCTTCAGTGATGCCAAATTCGGGATCTGAAGTGGCAAAATAATTATAGACCAAGTCCAACATCAACCGTTCCGTTACTGAAACGCCCAGTCCAATAAAAAATTGATAGGCGAACACGCTATCATCTTCGCTGCCTATCCTTATGCCTGCAACAGTCCAATCGTTGGCAGATACTTGTGCAAAACCCATCCCTGCTCCGATGAATGGGGTGATTGCGGTTTGGTTTTCAAAGTCAAAATAAGCGTTGACCATGGTGCTTAACGTGTCGATATCACCGCTCCCCTGAAGACCGACGCCAAGGGCGGTAAAGGAGTCGACATCGTTTATCCGGTACGCTACTTCCCCTTCAACCCGCCAAATGCCGAAATCGTATCCTATCGCCCCTCCAATTCCGAGTCCCATGTCATACTCAGTGTTGATCGTATAGGGGAAACCCGGCTCCGAAAGGGTGGCATCGTTTAGCATACACGCACCCAGGTGGCCAGAGACGTATCCTCCTTGATCGGCTGCCAGCACTGCGGGGGATGCCAAAAAGATGATCAGACAACAGATCGTAAACACCTTCAGTTGGTTCATATCCTCCTCCTTGTTGGTATGGTCGGTTGGACGCAGAAAAAAGTCGGTTGATTACGACAAAAGGAAAAAGAGAACGGGATAGATCCGTTAAGTCCTTAACAGTGGCGCCTATTTCGCGAAAAAGGGATAGAAATTCCTATATATAAAGAAGCGTGGTATGTCAAATTGGATATATCTATTCCAAGGCTCTTTTTTTCTGAGTTAAATCGATGGAAAAGAAAGAATCTGAATCTCAGATGAACCACATTCGGCATGTTCTCAAACCATATTGTACTCAATATAGGCGTAAAGTGAAGATATTCCGATTTTTAATGCACAAAGAAACTGCAACAACTTTAGATATGCCAACCAACAAACGGCTGGCCCACATCATGGCAACATCCATAGCCCCTATTTCATTGACAGTCCCCGCTTCGCCGGGTATATGAGATGGGGTTGTCATACCGGAGATAGCTAATCGGGATGGCACTTCACCCCCCTCCTGTACGCTGAAACTCCCCGTGGCCCCATGGACAGGTTTATTGTACCCAAAGGATGCCGGGCCGGCGTGAGGATGATGTGTCGTTTAAACGCAAAGGAGTCGCAGAGATGAGAAACCGAAGCGTGTGTGCATTGCTGGCCGGTTGTTTATGCTGTCTGCTGGTGGTGTCGGTGGCCCGGGCCGGTCAGGTGGTCACCGAAAAGGAGCGGAACTGGGCCCGGCAGGCACTGGCCCGGGAAGCGTCCCTGGATGGCGCCCAGATGCGCGACAACACGCTCGCGGTGTCCTATTTTTCCAATGAATCGGGGCAGCCTGCCCACGATGCGCTGCGAAAAGGGCTGGCCTACATGCTCATCACCGACCTGTCCAAAATCAAAGGCCTGGTTGTGGTAGAACGGATCAAGCTGCAGGCCCTGGTTGAAGAACTCGGCCTCGGTGCTTCCGGTCTGGTCGAGCCGGGAACGGCCCCCCGTGTGGGCCGTCTGCTGGGTGCCCGCTTTTTGGTGGGCGGGGCGATATCCGACGGCGGTGCCTCGGGGCAGCAGACCGGAGCGACCGGTGGGGAATTGGATATTCCGATCCGGATCGGTCCCAACCTGTTGGACGTCCCCAAGGGAGGTCTCCAGCCGCTGCCCGAAGTGCAAGGTCTGCTCAGCACCCTGTTTCAGATCGAAAAACAAATTCTTTTCTCCATCGTCCAGCAGCTTGAAATTTCCCTGAGCGAGAGTGAAAAAGCGGCCCTGCGCGTGCCCCTGTCCACCAACGCCCGGGCACTGTTTTCCTTCTTCATGGGGCTCAATGCCAGCGACATGCAGATGTACGATCAGGCCGGTGCCTACTACGAAAAAGCGGTCCAGGCCGATCCCGGCCTGAAACCGGCGGCCGATGCCCTGAAGGAGCTTCGCAGCTTGGGCCTGTATGGCGCGCCCCAAAATCCGCCCCGCGCGCTGCTTCGATCCGTGCGCAAGCGGACGTCGCTGAGCAACAGCCTGAACCAGCCCAATGTGCTCAAGCGCGTGCGTACGCCTGCGGATGTGGAACAGCGCCAACACAACATTGATAATTTCGATAATGACCTGGATGGGTACACGCCTGCCCAAGGTGATTGCGATGATTCCAACCCGAACGTATTTCCGGGGCAGGAGGAAAACTGTTATGATGGCATTGATAATGACTGTGACGGGTTGATCGATTGGGCAGATGAGGAGGAATGCGGCTAATAAACCCTAATGGCAGTTCTTTTTTAGATATCATTGCAGATCGAAAAATCGATGGCAGCATAAACTGGGTGAAAGGATGGCTATCGTGAGACCACTCATTTGGATTCCGATTACCGTGATGGTTCTTTGCACCGTTGGTACGGCCCTCGCTCTTGACATCAACGTGCAGACCGGCCTGAGCACCAACTGGTGGGACAGCGACAGCGATGACCGGGGCAGCCAGACCTATATGCCGGTGACCATCGACGGCGTCCACGGGGATTTTTATATGCAGGTGCTCAGCGCCTTTGTCACCACCCGCATCGATCCGTCGGATGCCTCGAAAGACTCCCTCACCACGGCGGTGGATACCAAGCTCAACTTCTCATATGCCGTCGTGGAACGGTTTCCCGTGGATGTTCTCTTCGGTTTGGATTTCAACCTGCCCACGGGCAAGACCGACCTGGACAGCGAGGAGCGCAGCCTGCTGCTGGACCCCGATCTGGTGGACATCTCCCGCTATGGGGAGGGCTTCAACATCAACCCCACCCTTACCATGGCCAGGCAGGAAGAGCGCTGGGGCGCAGGTGTGGGGATCGGATACCTGTGGCGGGGAGAATACGATTTCAGCGATACCGCCCAAAACTACGACCCTGGAGACGTTTTCAACATCACGGCCGAGGGTTTTTATGTTTTTACCGATACCTGGCAGGGCCGGGTTTTCGGAGAGATGGCCTTCTATGGCACCGATGAGATGGAGGATCAGGAGTATTACGAGGAGGGCGATTTTTTCCTGGCCGGAATCGGTGTGGACTACTTCAAGGGTAAATGGGAAGCCTCGTTGAGCGGGCAGGGCATTTTCAGGGGCAAGTGCCAATTCCAGGCGGATAACCTGCAGCTGGCCACCGAAGACCGCGCCGGATACGGCGACGAATACCTGGCGGATCTGACGGTGCGATTTGCGATGTCTCCGGAAAACGCCCTCAGTTCGCGCCTCTACTACCTGATGGTGCTGAAAAACGATTACGAAGAGGACGATCCCTCTTTTATCGATGAGAAACAAAAGGTTTCTCTCAAAGTTTCTTTCCACCATCAATTCTCGGAAGACTTTTCCGGACGAATCGGTTTGGAGGGCTACCTGTTGGACGAAGGCCGCAACTGGTACCATGAAGAGGATCGCGAATATCGCGGCATGATCATGGATATCGCGGTGAGCAAAGCCTTTTAAATCGCGGCGATGCGCCTTCCGGCCCGCCTGATAGAGGTTTTCGAACATGCAATCGACGTCATTGTCGGATCGACAAAGGAAGCGATTCCTTTACACGTTGTGCGCCGTTATCATCGTTGTTGCCTTTACCATCCTTACAGCGATCAACATCGCCGAAAGAAATTTCAAAGAAATTCCCATCAATCTGGCCGTCATTGCGGTAATGGTCGCCAGCCTGGTGGCCCTGAAAAAAACAGACGCCGATAAAACGATTTATCGTGCGTCACACGCGTTGATCAGCCTCAATTTGTGGTATAGCGTCTCGATTGGCGCCGGAGAAGAAACCGTTCTATTCTGGGCGCTGATTGCACCCCTGCTGTTTTTTTTCTTTTTCGGCAAACAGGAGGGACTCGTCTGGACGGTTCTCTTTTTTTTCGGCCTGGTCGTTATCCTGTTCCTGCCGGGCTGGTTTGACGGACACATCTACAGCGGAGTGATGATCTCCCGTTTTCTGATCACCCTGACGATCATTGCCATTGTCGGTTTCGGGCTGGAATCCTCGCGGCACAGATTCAGCCGCCTGCTGAGCGAAAAGAACCAGGCCCTGCTGGAAGAGAAGCAGCAGCTCGAAAAAGCACTCAAGGATATCAAGGTCCTGAGCGGATTGCTGCCGATCTGCAGCAATTGCAAAAAGATCAGGAACGATGAGGGGTATTGGGAACAGGTGGAGGTTTACGTGCGGGACCATTCCGAGGTGGAGTTCACCCATGGCATCTGTCCGGAGTGCATGAGGGAACTCTACCCGGAATTTAAAGGCAAAAATGACGAGGAAGCTGGCTGAACGGGTTGAACCGGTTCGGGGCGCTGATGCAATGACGTAAACTCTTTCCTTTTATCACCGTTGCAAGCCAAAAAGGGTATCCACTATTTCGTGATGCCAAAAGCCAGCCGGGAGGGTAAGCATGCGCTCGGAAGGCGTTTTTTTAGAAAGAAGAGGGGCCTTGGCCGTGCTGGTTCTCCGGCGGCCCGGGCGGCTGAACGCCTGTAACCGCGAGATGTTCATCCAGCTGGAAGCCGCCGCCGGCGAACTGGCCGAAGAACCCTTGCCCCGTGCCGTGATCGTCACCGGGGAGGGATCGGATGCCTTCTGTTCCGGGTTCGATGTCAACCCGGACAATCCCATGGTGGCACAGATGGCCCAGGCCCTGGAAAAAGGTGATCCACGGCCCATCGAAGACGCCATCGCTGCCATACGAAGGGCGGTGGACCGGCTGGCGGCCCTGCCGGCGCCCATCATTGCCGCCATTAACGGCAAGGCCTTTGGCGGCGGAGCGGAACTGGCCGTACGCTGCGACTTGCGGGTCATGGATCCCGCCGCCGTGATTTGCTTTTCCGAGGTTCGATTGGGATTGATGCCGGACTGGGGCGGTGGGGCCACGCTGACCCATCTGATCGGATCGGCTGCCGCGGCCGATCTCATCCTGACCGCTCGAAAGGTCGGCGCCCATGAAGCTTTGCAATTGGGGTTGGTGAATCGTGTCAGTGCACCCGGAAAGGCTGTCGAAGAGGCCGTTCAACTGGCGGAGGCGATCATGGCCAACGGGCCGCGGGCCGTGAAAAGCGCCCTGAAGGTGATTCGGGCCGGTCGCAATCTTACCCTGGAGGCGACCCTGGATCTCGAGCGAACGACGGCGGTGGATCTGATCGCCTCGGGCGAATGCCTGCACGGAATCGGGGCGTTTTTAAACGGAAAGGAGCCGGACTTTCCGGATTTGCCGGTAAAGCCGGATTGACGCTCCGCTGCCTGAAATCACTGGTGCTGCAATAGCTCCCGTGCGGCTTCGGCGGCCACTTGCATCATCCAGGGCAAATCCCCGGCGGCCGACGTTTTCTGAGCGGTTCGGACCACCTTGCCCGTTTCCACTTCCACCAGACGCAAATCCACGCGCATCTGGGACGCCACCGCCTGATAGGCGCCAAAGAGCATCAACCGCGCCCCCACGATCCGCCCGATGCGCAGTCCGGTGGCCTCGGCGGCCAATTCGCTGGATCCCAGGCTGAGTTCCTGTAAAACGGCCAGCAGTTTTTCCCGTTCCACCAGCGCGTAGTCGCTGTCTTCCTCCACGGCTTCCATGACCGCGGCGGTCATCAGTTCCGCCGCCTCCGGCCGGCCGCTTACGGGAAGGCTGAGATCCTCGAGGGGCCAGACCGCCATTGCCGGCGGGCCGGACGGTGCCGGGGCCGTCTGGCCGGCGCAACCGGCCATGACGAGGATCAGGCATAAAGCCAGGCCTCCAACCATGGCCCATGGGCCCCAGCGCTTACATTTCCGTTGCATTTTCCTTGACTTTGTCATCGGCTTTCAGTTTTCGTTCCTTTTTCACGATGCGGGCATGGCACAGGTCGGTTTCCACACGGGTCACTTCCAGTTGGGCGACAACTTTGGGCAGTCCTTTGAGCTTACGGCCCTTGTAAACGATGGGCTCGGCCTCTTCGATTACATCCATTTTGGTGCCTTCGACCATGCCCTGAGCCGCTCCCAGGTTGATCAGTACCTGGTCGCCGGAAACCTGAACCACAAAGCCCTGCAAGGGGTATTCGGCCATGATCGCCGCCAGAATGTCGCGGTTCAAACGGTGCAATTGCTTGTCCCATCCGGATTCGGAGCCCAGTTGACGGGTAATGGTTTTGGCGATGGCCGAGGTTTCGGTATCGACCAGCCGCAGGTTCACCAGCGTATCGGCCGGCATGGTGAACAGGGTGCCGGTTCCCATGATCCGGGCCGCCATGACCCTGCCCAGGCGCAGGGCAGTTTCCGGCTGCGCCAGATCCGAGGACCCCAGGTTGAGTTCCGATAAAAGCCGGTCGAGCACCACCCGGTCCACCACTTTCACCCTTCCCGAGGCATTGAGATTTTCCGCCAGCTGGGTGGTAAGGATGGTCGATAGGCCGTCCCGGTCGGAAAGCCCGCCCTTCTCCTGAAAATCGACAAAGGCGAAGGCCAGGGGACGCGAGGTCCATTCATCCGGATTGGCCGGCGGGTTTTTCTTCTGCTTGCGGTAGCGCTCGGCCAGGTCCTTGACCAGGGTATCGATCTGTTTGCGCCGATCGGCGTCCTTCTGGAGTTCGACCATTTCCTGGGCCTTGCGGGCCAGAAGGGCGGCGACGCTGTCCGTGGTGCTGACATCCGAGGCCTTGCGGTAGGCGGCCAGGGCCTGGTCCCACTTGCCCTCCCGCTGGTAGGACATGCCTTTGTTGGAGGTGGCCTCCACGAAATAGGGGTCGACGGCCACGGCCTGGTCGTACAGTTCGCGGGCCTCTTCCTGCTTGCCGATGCTGGCGTAGAACCGGCCGTATTTGTTCAGGGCCACCGCCTTCTGGTTAGGGGAAGCGTCCGGTTTTGCGACGGCTTCTTTATATTCCGCCGCCGCGGCCTCTTTTTTGTTCTGGCGGTAGAGCACATCGGCTTTCACCAGGTGGGCGAATCCCCGTTTGGGGGCCTTGCGGGTCACCTGGTCGGCCAGGGCCACAGCCTTTTCGTCCTCACCCTTTTCGGCATACAGGGCGCTGAGCCCCTCCTTGCCTAGCACTTCTCCGTTGCCGGGACTGGCGGCGACATCCTGAAAGATGGTCTCGGCCGCTTCCAGGTTGCCCGACTTCATCTCCACGTACCCTTTGACTGTTTTGGCCTCGATGTTCTCCGGGTTTTTGGCGATGACCGCGTCGCTGATGGCTTTGGCCATCTGCTGGTTTTTCTGGCTCAAGGTTCGCTCGGCCAGCCGGACCAGCAGAATTTCCGTGGTTTTGCCGCCGCCCTGGAACACGTCCAGAATCTTGCGGTCCGGTCCCAGGACGCAAATGGTGGGCAAAATGGCTTTGGCGTTATAGTCGGCGCTAACCTCGCCGGGATCCAGCAGCACCGGAAAGGCCGGGGCCGCCTGCTTGACATAGCGGGCCACCGCATCGGTGGGGCTCATGGTAACGGCCCACACCGCCAGGTTGTCGTCGGGAAAGCGCTTTTTAAGCGTGTCCAGGTAGGCCAGCCCTTCCTGGCTGGGTCGCGACGCCGCATCGAAGAAATAGAGCACCGCCATCTGGTGATTTTTCAGTGCAGACAGCACATAAGCGGCTCCCTTGGCATCCTTGAGCGTAAAGTCGGGACCCGCCTGCCCGGGGGACGGCTGGGCACCGATCGGTATGGACGCAGACAAGAACAAGACTAAGGCCAGTACGGTTGTCCGAAAAGTGATATAGCGCTGCTGCATTTTCCCCTCCCGATCTTTTTTACGAGCCGATCAATTTCTGGAGTTCAGTAAAAAAGCATAGACGGTTTCCAGCGGTATCAGAAAACCGACGGTCGACGTGCCCCGGTAGCGGCCTTTCACGACGGCCACCAATCGGCCGTGGGCGTCGAACACCGGGCTGCCGCTGCTTCCAGGCTGGATGTCCATATTCACCTGCCAGTATGGCTGGTCCGCCACCCGCCGCGGCGGCCCGTTGACGGTGCCGGAGGCCAACGTACCCCGCAGGTTGTTGGGGCAGCCGATGGAAAAAACGCTTTCCCCCATCCCCAAAAGGTTTCTTCCGTTGGACAGGGGTACGAACCCCCAGTCTCCGGGCAGACATTCAACCAGGGCCAGGTCCCGGCGCAGGTCCAGCCGGATCACCTCGCCGGGCGCACTGGCGCCGTCATTGAACGTCAGTGTAACCCGCTGGTGGCCGGTCAGGTCGTGGGCCGTGCATAGTACCAGGCCTGCCGGATCGACGATGAATCCGGAGCATTGGATGCTGCTCTTCTCGGTATGCGCCCGAATGCAGACCGTTGCCTCCATGTGGTCCAGCACGGCCGTGGGAACGGTCCGGGGGCGGTTGGCGGCAGCCGCCGGCAAACCGGGCGACGCTGCCAGAAGGTACCCGTCGACATACTCCCTCAATTGCCGGCAGATCGATCCGCCGTCGGCGGCGTTGACATGGACCACCGTGGCTACGGCGGCCAGGGCCGATCGGGGCCTGACGGTAATCTCCCATTCATCGCGGGCATTCCAGGCCTTTAGATGGACGACCCCGGGGCGTGGATATTCCTTATGGATGGTATATCCCCGGTTGCCGAACCATTCGGCGATCACTTCCACCACTTCGCTTGCAGGGGCCGCGAACGGGCGCTCCATATCCGGGCAGACGGCGCCCTCTAAAGCAAGCCCGGTTCCGGATGCCAACAATACCAGATGAAAAGCGAGAATTGCGCGGATCATGGCCCGTCCGTAGCGGTTATGGTTGCATTTTCAGCGACTGCAAACGTTCTCATGTTTACCCGCAATTGGCCTGTAGATCAAATGAAAAAGCCTCGGTGCGAGAGGATTTGACTTTCTGTTTGCCTTTGGCTATCTGAAAAGGGGGTATCCGGTGGCCAGTTCCCGGATACTGCCTTTTTGGGGTAGCGGTGTTTTTCGTCCTTCGGAAGCGACCATCGACCCATACCCACCGAATCCAATGAAAATGGAAACCGGCGTTTGGCCTCGAATCGGGCTGACAGCCGGGAAAGGCGATTATGCGCGGTCTCAACAGGCACGACGTTCGGCTATGGAGCCGTCTGTGCATCTTTTTGGCGACGGCCGGCCTTCTGGTAACGCTGGCGCTGCAGCCCTGCCGCAGCATGGCTGCAACCGGCGGAGGGCTGGTGGACGCGGTGCTGGTCATCGACAACTCCGGCAGCATGCGCAAGAACGACCCTGAGTTCCTGACGCCCGAGACCGTCAGTGCGTTTCTGAATCGGCTGCCGGATACCACCCGGGTCGGCATGGTCCTTTTCGATCAGCGGGCCCGGTTGCTGCAGTCCCTGACACAGCTTTCCGACCCGGAAGCCAGACATCAGCTCTCTTCCAGCCTGAAAAAGATCGATTACCGGGGCAAATTCACCGACAGTGCCGCCGGCATCGAGCGGGCCGCTTACGAACTTAAAAACGACGGCCGAAAAGAGGCCCGCAAAAGCATCATTTTTTTGACCGACGGTATCGTGGATACCGGAGACCGCCAAAAAGATGCGGAACTGACGCAGTGGCTGAAGACGGACCTGACGGCCGAGTGCAATGCCGCCGGGATTCGCATTTTAGGGATCGCCTTTACCGAAAATGCCGACTTTCCGCTGATTCAGGCCCTGGCTTCACGCACCGGCGGCGCTTATTACCGGGCCACCCGTCCCGAAGATATCGCCGACGTGCTGGACCGGATCCAGGCCCTGCTGCCACCGGAACCACCGCCCGCCTTGCCTGCTGAACCCGCACCGCCCAAGGCAACGGCCGCGCCTTCGGAGGCTCCGCCGGAAAAGCCGCCCGCCGAATCGTCCACCTTGCCCGATAAGGAAGCCAACGGCTCCCGCAGCTTCTGGAAGTTCTACCTGCCGTTGATCCTGATTATTTTCGTGCTGATGGGGCTGGTGGCGATGCTGGTATTCAAGCTGTTCAGCCTGCCTTCCTGGCTGGGGGGGCGCAAAGACAGCCCCGCGCCGTTGCCCGGCATGCGGGACCTGCCGCCTCCGGAGTGGGAACTTCAGAATTTGACCAACGTCGGCGGCATCCACCGATTCGACAAACCGCGGGTAACCGTCGGGCGGGACGAAGAGAACGACCTGACCCTTTCGACACCCACGGTTTCCAATCTGCACGCCACCATCGAATACCGTGAGGGGGGCTTCTTTCTGGAGGACCAGCGCAGCACCAACGGCACCCGACTCAACGACCACCAGCTGGCGGCCAACCGGCCGGTGCGCCTGAAAAGCGGAGACCGGATCGGTTTCGCCAACCTGGTTTTCAAATTCGTGCGCCTGGACCAGATCGTCAGCGGAGATACGGTGATGCTGGAGATCACCCCCTTTGATGCCGCTGCGGACGAATCGCCCGAACCCCGTCTTGGTGAAATCGATTTGGAAAAAATGCTGCAACGCTGCCTGAAACGGCACCTGGAGCAGATCCGGAAGCTGGGGCAAAAATACGACGAATTCGTTTACGCATTCTTTTCCGAGAAAATGTCCGCCGCCATTGCCGTCCAGGCCCGGGAGAATATGGACCGGACCCTTTGGGACAAAAGCCAACATTGCTCCCCCCTGATCAAAGGCCATGCCTTTTATGTGGTCTGCACCCTCCCGGTGAGCGCTTCCGACGCCGTCGAATGGTTCGGAAGCGAGCACGGCGGGTTCACCCAGTTCATCTTCAAGTGGATCAAATCCGACGGGTACGATGTGACGGCCTGCGACCAGTTCTGCGTGATCACTTTTGGCATGGAAGAGCAGCCCTGGGTCAGCATGACGGTCGTGCCCACCCATGACGAACCGGACCCGGTCGAGATCATGTCCGTCGATTTCCTTTCGGATGCGGAGAAGGCACAGCTGGGCCTGGAGTTCGACGACCATGGGCGGGTGTTATAGGCCGACGATGCAAGATCGAAGTATCGATCCCACAAAATGTCGTAATATCAATGGGGAAAGGGTGGTTGCGCGGCCTGGCGGCCACCGGTGCGCGGCCATTTGGCTGTTGACCCTACCTGCGGCGATTGTTATGGATAATCAGTGCCTATTTCTGGATGGCACTGAACAGTGATTTGATTTATCGCTGTTAAAGAACCCAGAAACGGTCGCCGGATATGGAAGATACCGATCAAGCTCCTTTTGTGCTGCAAAACGCTCCCGCTAAACCGGATGCCACCGGAAACGGTTTCCCGGATCGCTATGCGATCAAGGGCACCGGGACGGATCGGGTCCTGACCTGCCTGGAAGCCCCCAATATTCAGGTGATTGTAAAATCCAGCCTGACGGTCACAGCCTCGGCCGCCCGCAAGGCCCCGGCGGGAACCATCTACCTGGATGGCGTCGCCCAGACCGCCCCGTTTCTGGATCACGAAAAAAAGGTCTACAATCTGGATCACCACGAAGGCTGTGTGCGCACCTTTACCCTGGCCACCTGCGAGCAGGCCCTGATCATGTGTGTCAAGGGCCTGGACCTGCAGGAACGGGAATGGAAAATATACGCCAACGAGCCCGATCTGGACGCTATTTTATCCATCTGGATCATTCTCAACTACAAGCGAATTAACAACCGCGAAGCCATCAACCGGAGATCGCTGTTTGCCCTGGTGCGCCTGGAAGGGATCATCGATTCCCTCGGCCTCGAGATGCGCGAACTCAGTGGTTTTCCGGAAGATCTGCTCCAGAAACTGATGCGGGTCATCGATCGGCTGCGGGCCGAAGAACTGGAATTGAAAAAAGCCGGCGAGTGGGCCGGAACCGATTTTCTCGACTATACCCTCGGCGTACTGCGCAAATTGGACCAGTTTCTCATCAAGCAGGGCGAACTGGACGATTTCAAGGGCATCGAGGAACTGGCCCGTATCGAGCTGACCAACAACCGTATCGCCGTGGTGGTGGAATCGGATTCGGGAATTTACGAGTTGGAGCCCCATCTGGCCAAACTTTACGGCAACCGACTGGGCTGGGTGGCCCTGCGCAGGGGCGAAAAGGATTACACTCTCAGGCAGATGGACCTGTTCATGCCGGTGAACCTGGAGGATGTCTATCAGCGGCTGAATTTCATGGACCCGGCGGTCAAAGGGCGCCTGAACGTCAACCGCTGGGGCGGTTCCGGCGATATCGGGGGCTCGCCCAGAAGCAGCGGAACCGGGCTTGCTCCTGAGGAAATCGTATCCGCCTGCCGCGATGTGATCGATAAACGCAGCGACATCCGGCATGTGAAGCGGTTTTTGATCAGTACGGCCCTGGCCGCACTGATCCTGGTCGCCGCCATTGCCACCGCTCAAAACTGGCAGCCGGCACACTGGCTGAACCGCGAGGAACTGACCGCATGGAGCCAGCATCCGCTGTTCGGCTATTATCTGGCGCTGCTGGTTTTAACGGTCGTCATTCTCGGGGTCATGGCCCTCCGCCGGCCCTGGCAGTTCGGTATCATCCTGCCCTCCGGAAAAGACTGGCTGCGCCTGTTGCCCTTTGCCGTCGCCTGCGGTCTTTCCGACCTTTTGCCGGTCCCCGGAAAAGCCCTGTTTGCCGCCGACCCGGTGGCGGCCTGGACCATTGCCCTGGTTTTGATTCCGCTCACTATGGAGCTTTTGTTCCGGGGCCTGGTTCATGGCATGATGGCCCAGCTGGCAACCATTCAGGATTGCGAAAGCCGCTGGTTCTTTTCCGGCCCGACCATCGGGTCATCTCTGTTGTATACCGCCGCCGTCTGTATTCAGATGGTCATGATGCCCGTCGATCCCGCCTCTCCGCGAACCCTCGTTTTCATGATCCAATTTGCAGCAATGGCTGCGATTTTCGGGCTTTTTGCCGGAATGATCCGGGAGCGGTCCCACAGCATCCTGCCGGCCTGGCTTTTTCATGCCGCCGCGGCGGCTACCCTGATTTTTACCTATGGGCCGCCATGACCCGATGAAACTGAATCAAAAACCCATCAATCTTGCCGGAAACGACGGAGCGGTCTGCATTGCGCGAAACGCCCACGGAATCCCGGAAATATCTGCCAAAACGGTACCGGACCTGATGCGTGGGCTGGGCTGGGTGCATGCCAACGACCGCCAGTTGCAGACGCTGCTGACAAGAATTCTCCTTCAAGGCCGTGCCGCCGAGCTGCTCAAGGCCGATGACGCCCTGATCGAAATCGACACCTATATGCGCAGGATGAATTTCCTTCCCGATGCGCAGGAGCAGATCGATGCCCTGGCGCCCGACACGCGCACGGCCGTGGAGGCCTACGTCGACGGGTTCAACCAATGGATGGCGGCCAACGGGCCGGTGTTCGATTTCAAGCTGCTGGGCTATCGGCGGCCGGAGCCCTATGCCGTTGCCGACTGTTTGCGGCTGGGCAAGGTCTTTGGATTTCTCGGATTGGCCGACGTCCAGGCCGAAATGGAGAAATTTATCGTCCAGGCGATCCAAAACGGTCTCGACGAACTGCGGCTGCGGGAACTGTTTCCCTACCTGACCGATGATATCGATACCGAACTGCTGGCACGCGTGCAACTGACACCGCCCCTGGTGCCCGAGGCGATGGCCTGGCGCAACCGTCTGCCGCGGTTTAACGCCTCCAACAACTGGGTCGTGGCCGGGCGCCGCACCCGCTCCGGTTTTCCCATTTTGTGCGGCGATCCCCACTTGGAAGTCAACCGCCTGCCCAATGTATGGCAGGAGATCGTCATGCGGCTGCCCGGCAACACCTTGCTGGGCGTAAGCATTCCCGGGGTTCCCGGCCTGATCATCGGCCGCAGCAGCCACGTGGCCTGGAGCGCCACCTATTCGTACATGGACATGCTCGATTACCGCATCGAACGCTGCCGGGACGGCAAATACTATCGCCGGGACGGCTGGAAGCCGTTTTCGGTTCGCGAGGAGACGATCAAAGTCAAGAACCGGCCCGATCGTAAGATTCAGGTGTACGAAAACGAAAACGGATTGCTGGAGGGCGATCCCAACCGGGAGGGGCACTACCTGGCGCTAAGCTGGTCCGGTGCCCGCGACTGCGGGGCCAGGGTTTTCGATACCATCATCCGGATGATCGACGCTCCGGATGTAGATACGGCCATGGGCCTGTTTCGCAGGGTGGAGGCCGTGTCCATGAACTGGGTGTTTGCCGATACCCGGGGAAATATCGGCTATCAGATGAGCGGTCGCCATTTCAAACGGCCGCAAGGGACCAGCGGCCTTCTGCCCCTGCCGGCCTGGGAGGAGAAATACGATTCGCCGGGATTTAACGACCCGGACGATCTGCCCTGCGTGTTCAACCCGCCTGAAGGCATAATCGCTACAGCCAACCAGGATCTCAACTACCTGGGCCGTTCCAATCCCATCAACCTGTGCATGGGGAGCTACCGGGCTGATCGGGTGGTTCAATTGCTGGAGAGCCGTAGCGACATCGACGCGGCGTTCATGAAGGACATGCACTACGATCTTTATTCCCTGCAGGCCGAGCGGCTGATGAAAATCATCGCCCCGCTGCTGCCGGATACGGAAAACGGCCGCATTCTCAAGTCCTGGGATTTGCGCTACCCGGCGGACGCGAAGGGCGCCATGCTCTTCGAATCGGTCTACCGGTCTATTGTCGATGTGGTGTTCGGCGAGCATGGATTCGGTCGGGATGTGGTCGGGCATCTTTTCTCGGAAACCAGCCTGTTCAACGACTATTACGCCAATTTCGACCGCATCCTGGAAAAGCCTTCTTCTGCCTGGTTCGATGGCCGGAGGCGTGAAGAGCTGCTTCGGCAGGGAATCCAAGAGGGGCTGGACGTCAAGGCCCAAGGCTATGGCCAAACCCGGTCCGTCGTCCTGGCCCATCTGCTTTTCGGAGGACAATTGCCCCGTTTTCTCGGGTTCGACCGGGGGCCTGTGGTGCTGCCCGGCGGCCGGGCGACGATCCCCCAGGGGCAGATCTTCAAACATGCCGGCCGGTTGACCACCTTCAGCCCCGGCTACCGCATGATCACCGATATGGCCGCCGATGAAATCCACACCAACCTGCTCGGCGGACCGTCGGACCGTCGTTTCTCCAAGTGGTATCTCAGCGATCTGAAGAACTGGTACGAGGGGAATTACAAGGTGCTGCAATGAGCAGCGCCACCCGGAATCTGATTCTCATTGGCATGCCGGCAGCGGGTAAAAGCACGGTCGGTGTATTGCTGGCCAAACGGCTGGGCATTGCCTTCGTGGACACGGATCTTCTCATCCAGACGGGTGAAGGCCGGCTTTTACAGGAGATCATTTCCCGGCACGGCATCGAGGGATTTCGTACCATTGAGGAAAACTACCTGTTGCAGGTGCCTCCCGATTGCGGGGTGGTGGCTACCGGCGGCAGCGCCGTTTACAGCCAAAGAGCGATATCCCACCTTAGATCTCTGGGGCCGGTGGTCTATCTTCGCATCGGCCTGGCGGCCCTGAAAGAGCGGCTGGGCAGCCTGGACGAACGCGGGGTCCTGCGAGCGCCCGGCCAGACCATTGATGGGCTGTATGCAGAGCGCAGCCCGCTGTATGAAAAATACGCCGACATCACCGTCTCCACCGCCAACATTACGCCGGACCGGGTGGTTGCGGCGGTCTTGCGGCAGCTGTAGCCACATTCTTAATGGTCTCTATATAGCCCATAATATGGCTATACGGTCCATATACGGATAATTTTTATTTGCCACTCGCGAATCGCCCCATTTCATTCCGCCGCTTACGGCAGCAATGGATTACAGGAGAACAAGATGCACATCGTTGTCGCACCCAACGCCTTCAAGGGCAGCCTCAGCGCGGTTGAAGCGGCAGCGGCGATGAGAAAAGGCATTCTGGCCGCCAACCCCGGCTGCCGGGTCTCCTGTGTGCCCGTTGCCGACGGCGGCGACGGCCTCACCGAGGTGATGCTGCAAGGCATGGGCGGCCAGCGCATCGAAACGACGGTGACCGGTCCGCGCTTCGATAAAGTGTCGGCACCCTTCTGCCTGATTCCCGGCAAACGCCTGGCCGTGGTGGAGATGGCCAGGGCCTCCGGCCTGGCGCTGCTTCCCGAATCTCAGCGGAATCCCATGGAGACGACGACCTACGGCACCGGCGAACTGATTTTGTGCGCCATGGAGCACGGAGCCAAGCAGATTATCGTGGGCATCGGCGGCAGCGCCACCTGCGACGGCGGCATCGGCATGGCCGCCGCCCTGGGATACCGCTTTCTCGACCCATCCGGCGCCGCCCTTAAGCCGGTCGGCGGGCAGTTGAATGCCGTTGCCGCCATCGACAAAAGCGGCGTCGACCCCGGGCTTGCCAGTATTCGCGTGGCTGCGGCCTGCGATGTGACCAATCCCTTGACTGGACCCGAGGGCGCCGCGCGGGTTTTCGGCCCCCAGAAAGGCGCTTCGGCGGCCCAGGTCGATGCGCTTGACGCCGGTCTGGCCAATCTGGCCCGGGTGATCCGGCGGGACTTGGGCGTCGATATTCAACAGCTTGCCGGATCCGGGGCCGCCGGTGGTCTGGGTGGGGGGCTGCACGCCTTTCTGGGGGCCGAATTGAAGCCGGGTATCGATCTGGTCCTCGACGTGGTGGGGCTGAAAAGCGTTCTGATTGGGGCGGACCTGGTGCTTACGGCCGAAGGGCAGATCGACGACCAGACCCGCTTCAACAAGGCGCCGGCCGGTGTGGCGCACATGGCCAAAGCGGCAGGTATCCCCTGTATCGCCATCTGCGGTGCGGTGGGGGAAGCGATTCAGACCCTGCATGATATCGGCATCGATGCCGTTTTTTCCATCTGCGGCGGTCCGCTTTCGCTGGAAAAGGCCATGCAGAACGCTCCCGATCTTCTAACCCGGTGTACCGAGCAGGTGGTACGAGCATTTGTCGCCGGAAGAAGGGGCGCGTCGGAAATCTAATACTCGTAGAACAGCCGCTGAATTTCCTCCAGACTGCGTTTTTTCAACAGCGCCAGCATCAGTAGAATTCTGGCCTTTACCGGATTGAGTTCGTCCGAAGCGACAAATCCCAAGCGGTCGTCGTCGATCTCCACGTTGCGCCCCACATTGCCGGTGGGGACGCGGGAACTGCGGACGATCAGAACTCCGCCGGCGGCGGCCCTGGCTGCCCGCTCGATGGTGGCCGCATTCATGTTGCCGTTTCCGTCGCCGGCGATCACGATTCCCCTGGCGCCGCGCTCCACGGAGGCGTCGATGAGGTCGGGCGGCATGTCCGCGCAGGCATGGACGATATCCACGCGGGGCAGCACGCTCACGCCGTCGAGGCTGAATTCGCTGTTGAAGGTGTGCCTGCGAAAAGGCCGGCGGAAATATTCGCTGCGGCCGTAATTGACCGTTCCGATCAGGCCGTTGACGGGGGAAATGAAGGTTTCCACCGAAGTGGTGTTGGACTTGGTCAGTGAATGGGCACCGTGGATGCGGTCGTTCATGACGACCAGGACGCCGCGTTCGGCGGCCTGCGGGTCTGCGGCCACGGCCACGGCATTGTACAGGTTCAAGGGGCCATCGGCGCTGATGGCCGTGGCGGGACGCATGGCGCCGGTCATGACCACCGGTTTTCGACTGGCGACGGTCAAGTTGAGAAAGTGGGCCGTCTCTTCCATGGTATCGGTGCCGTGGGTGACCACCACACCGTGGTTGTGCTTTTCGGCCAGCAGATTGTTGATACGGTTGGCCAGAGCGATCATAATGGCGAAGGTGATATCCTGGGATCCTACGTTGGCCAACTGCTCTCCGCGAACACGGGCGATTTCCCGGATTTGCGGCACCGCGGCGATCATGGCATCGACGGTTACCCGTCCCGAGGTGTAGTCCGCACGGGTCGCGGATCCGGCCGTCCCGGCAATGGTGCCGCCCGTGGCCAGAACGACCACTTCTGCCTTTGCCTTTGAATCGTCGTGATTGGTTTGCATGCGTGACTCCCTTTGCCCGGTGGATACGGCTTGCTCGATTCACAGTATCGGCATTGCCGGTAAACCTCAAGGCAAATGCATTTTTAGAGTCCTTGCCGGGCGGGGGCCATACGCATGGCGGCCCGGCGTCGGCCCGAATGCACACCGCGATCTTGCCTTTGACAAGATTCCTTGGTATCTGTTATAGATTATTGAAAAAAATAGCTCCAGGGGTGGTCAGATCTTCCGTCCACCATTGATCCTGCAGTCGGGGTCTTGATGCCGGGCGTTTTTCCGGGCGCCCGGTTGGCGATTGGTTACTTTCATAAACGTAAAGGGACCAGACAACGCATGGGCGAAACGCTGATCGATGAATTTTTGACCGGCGACAGTGAGGAAATCCGAGATCTCGCCAAAAACGAAGCCATACTGGTTGGGTTTCTGACACTGGTAAAAGGCATCGATGACCTGCCGGAGATGGAGAGCCGGTTTTACCAAGATTCTCGCAGCCTTTACCAGGTCACCGCTTCCGGCTACGCGATTGACGAACTGGAGGCCAAGCTGGCCGAGTTCTTCGGCATGGCGGCTAAATCCCCCGGCGAAAACCTTCCCGCCGACCTTCGTTTTCTCCCCGCCGTCAAATTGCTGGGCGGGATCCGCAAGGACCAGGTACTTTTTCTCAAGGAGTTGAAAACGGGCACCTTTTACGGCGCCCTGTGGCCCTGGCAGCGTGATCCGGATAAGATCGAGGTGCTGTTGGGATACTGCGCTCCGGGCATGGGCGAGGAAGATGTCCGTTGCCTGGAAACGCTGGTTTATAAATTTTTGAGCAAGAAGAAGATCGAGACCGTTTCCGATGTCGGCGGACAGATCCACGGCATCAGCCTGCCTTCGTTTCTCCAGATGTCGGAGATGGAAGGGGCCACTTACACCCTGAAAGTGACCAGCGGCAGCCTCACCGGCTATCTTTACCTCGCCGACGGCAGCCTCATTGCGGCCCGGTATGCGGATTATTCCGGCAACGAGGCGGCTTACCGGATTATCGGCTGGGATAAGGCCGCCATCCAGATCCAAACGGCAGAGCCCGACCGCAAGCGAGAAATTCACGATCCTCTCATGCACGTGATGATGGAGAGTCTGAAGATCAAGGACGAAACCGGTGCCGAACCCGAACCCCCGGCACCCCCTTCGGAGCCGGAACCGGAGCCGGAACCGGAGCCGGAACAAGAGCCGGAGCCAGAGCCGGAACCAGAGCCGGAACCGGAAGTGGAACTTAAGCTGGAAATGGAGTCGGAGCCAGCGCAAGAGCCGGAAGTGACACCGGAACCGGAGACAGTGCCCGAGCCGCCAACGGAAGCAGGTCCTCCGCCCGAAGAAGAAGCCCCGGAAGCGGCCACGGAACCGTTTCCCGAAGCATCCGGAATCGAATACGTGCCTGAACTGGATGCGATGATCATCCCGCCCACCGAACTGGCTCCGAAGCCGGCCAAAGAGCCGCCTCCCGTGCCGGTATCAGAGGAGATTCCTGAGACAGCTCCCATACCGACTCCCGAGCCGGCCTCCGATGCGCCCGCGGTCGAACCCACTGACGGCTCGGGCTTCAAAAAGCCCGAAGACCATTCGGCGCACAAGCAGCGTCAGATGAAACGGCAGACCAAGCTGCTGATCGTCCTGGGAGTGGTTATCGTCTTCGCCCTTGCGGTTACTTTTGGCGGCCGGCTGTTTCATAAAAAACAGGTCGGCCACCGATACGAACAGTTGATGCAAGAGCTGGCCGTCACCGGAGAGCTGGACGGCCAGGTAGTGCTGTTGATGCAGTATCTGAGCGCCCACCCCAAAGATGCCCATCGTAAGGAGTTGGAAAAGCGTCTGGAGGATCTGGATGCCGAAATCGAGAAACGGGACTATGAAAGGACCCTGTCCGACGTCGACCGGCTTCCCGTCGATGAGAACTACGAGAAAAAGGCGCTTTCGCTCTATACGGCTTTTATGACCAAATATCCCCAAAGCCGCTACGCCGAATCCGTCAACGCGGCCATCGGCGGCATCCGCCAGCTGCTGGCGACCGCGTTCTACGGAAAATTGCTGGAAAATGCCTCTGCCGACTATTTGGAGCGGCAGGCCGCCTATAATGAATATCTAGAAAAGTTCCCCCAAGGCGCCGAGCGGGAGAGGGTTGAAGAACTGATGCGGGAACTGGCCGACGAATATCACGCGGCCATCGTCAAGCGTGTCGACAGCTGCGATTCCGCGCAGAACTGGGATGACTGCATTACCGATTGCGACCAATTCCTTTCCGTTTTTTCGAAGGAGCCGGCAGTGGAAAAGGTTAAACGGCTGCGGTCGGTGCTCGAAGACAAGAAAGACGTCGAAGAACTGACCGCCAGGGCAGTCCTGGTTGCCGACGATTTCGAAAAAGCCAAACGGATTTATACCGACTATCTTGCCAAGCACCCCGACACCAGCCAGAAAGAGGCCATCCTCGAGCGCATCGAGCCTTTGAACAGCGATCTTGCCGGCCTGGCGGAATGGAAAAAGACGGCAGCCTACGCTTCCGATAAGACCAATGATATTTTCAAGCGGATCCAACGACTGGAACGGTACATCGAAGGCCATTCTTCGGGGCCTTACGTCAAACCGGCCAACAAGTTGAGGGAGCAGCTGGAGCCGGAACGCCAGGCGGCCGTCCGTGCCCAGCAGGCCGATGAGAAAAGGCGCCGGGAACTGGCCCGGGAAAAGGCCGATCAGGCGCGTCGCGAGAAGGAGGTCCAGCGGATTCGACAGCTTCGCCAGCAGGTGACCGACCGGCTCCGCCCGGTGTCCAACCGGTTCGTCGCCCATGCGGACGGTACGGTGACCGATCAGGTTACCGGTTTTACCTGGTGCCTGCTGGATTCTCACATGGTGCTGGGGAAATGCATTTCCTACCGGGACGCCAGGGACTATGTCAAGGGGCTTACAACCGGCGGCCACTCGGACTGGCGCCTTCCCACCGCCGGGGAACTGGCGGCGCTGTACAAAAGCAGCCCCTTTTTTCCCGCCACCGGAACTCCCTGGTATTGGTCGTCGGAGTCTTACGCCAGAGGGTACCACCGGGTCGTGGACGTGGTGACCTCGGCACCGGAGACGGTTTTCACCCGCAGTCAGAAAAGCGAGAATAGCTGCGGCGCCGTGAGAGCCGTCCGTCGTTAAAGGACCCGGGTGCCGCGAAACGGTTTTGGCCTCGAGCGGCAGAACTGCGCTATGCCGGGATTTCTTGCGAAGCCGGCGGCCCAATTATTCATTGAAAAAAAATCCGTTTGGGTTTATATCTACCGGAATTTTCTGGGAACCATCAAGATTAAGCATTGAGGAGGGGAGACATATGCGTAGCCTATCGTTTGGGGGGGTGGTTTTGCTCATCGGTATCATTGCCTGCACCTCGTTGGGGGTCGCTTTTGCCGAAGACGAAGAGATGATTGTTCCCATGGGAATTATCACGCTGGAACCGCCGGACGCGGTGGAGGCCAAGCGCGCCGCCGTCGAGTTTCAGCATGGCCGGCATTTCGTGCTGGCCTGTACCAACTGCCACCACACCTGGGACGGCTCCGAACCCGTTACCGGCTGCATGACTTCCGGCTGCCACGATTTGGATGCGCTGCCCAGAAAGGAAGGCTCCAAGGCCATCGACAAGGATCAGGCCTTCCGGTACTATAAGAATGCTTACCACGGCCAGTGCATCGGCTGCCACAAGACCATGAAACAGGAAATTCAGCAGATGGCCAAGACCCTTGCCGGGGTCGAGGGCAAACTCCCGGTCACCGGGCCTACCGGCTGCATCGGCTGTCATCCCAAAGAGTAGCCACAGCTTACCCGCCGGCAAAAAGCGGCCGACACATTTTATGCGAAACAGAAAAACCCGTTCTTGAACGGGTTTTTCTATTGGCGGATGCCACCTTGTTGTGAAGATGCCGCCCGCCGTTAAAACAGCCGGACCACCATGAAGTACACCAGCGGGAGGAAAATGGCGGGGAGCATGTTGCCGATTCGGATGCGGGCCACTTCCAGCATGTTGATGCCGATGGCGGCGATCAGCAGTCCTCCCACCCCCGACATCTGGGCGATCACGTCACCGGTAAGAAAGGGCTTGAGCATGGACGCGCCCAAAGTGATCGACCCCTGGTAGAGCAGTACGGGAACGGCGGAGAAGATCACGCCGCCGCCGAAGGTGGAGGCGAAGACCACCGACGTGATGCCGTCCAGCAGGGACTTGGCGAAAAGGGTTTCATGGCTTCCGGTCAGGCCGCTTTCCAACGATCCGACGATGGCCATGGAGCCCACGCAGAAAACCAGGCTGGCCGTCACCAGTCCCTTGGCAAAGCCGCCATTGGATGAGCGGCTATAGCGTTTTTCAACCAGACTTCCCAACGCTTCGATCCGGTCTTCGATGCCCATGGCTTCGCCCATCAGGCTGCCCAGCGCCATGCAGACGATCACCTCCAGCAGGTCGGTTGCATTCAGGGCGGACCGAATTCCGATGAGAACGACCGTCAGGCTGATGGCCTGCATGATGGTGGTTTTATAGCGGGCCTGGATTCCTTTTTGAAGACAAAGCCCGATGAGGCCGCCTGCGATGATCGCCGCCGCATTTACCAGGGTGCCGGTCATGGTATGCTCGCTTATATCGTCGTATCGTTTGAAAACAGACAAGCCGGCAAAGGCTGCCGGCTTGCATGGACGTTCCATTTCATTTTATTGACAAGGCGGGAATGAGAAAACACTACCCGTTTTTCGGTTCAGCCTGCTTTCCGAATTCCCCGTTCGAACACCTCGAAGGCCGTGGCCAGAGTGGATTTGAGATAATCCTTGTCCGAAGTGATGATTTTTTTGCTGGCCTCCCACAGAACCACCCCGGAAAACATGGCCCAGAAAATATCGGCCAGGGCCGTCGGATGGCGATCCTCGTAAATGCCCTGTTCGATGCCCTCTTCAAAAATTTTAGCGATCGCTCCGATGGATTTTTTCGACAGGTCCTTGATCTCGTCGAGCAGGGATTCGGATAGGTTTTTCAGCGTTTCGCTGGATTGCAGGTGGAACATGTTGATGATGATCAACGGATCGAATTCGTAGACATCGTACATGGCTTCCATGAGTGCGCTGAGCTTCTTGTCCGGGCTCAACGCCGTTTCCCTGTTGACATGGGTGACCCGGATGTGAAGGTACTGAAGGATTCGCAAAGACAGCGATGCGTAAAGTTCTTCCTTGTTCTTGAAATAGAGGTAGAGTGTCCCCGGGCTAAGCTCCGCCTCCTTGGCGATATCCTCCATGGTTGCCTTGTTGAAGCCTTTTTCCGAAAAAACCCGCTTGGCCGCTACGATGATCTGCTGCCGCCGTCTTTCCTTTTCTCTCTCTTTGCGTTCCTGAATACCCATAGTGCAATTGCTTCCTGAATATGATTTATTTCGAAAACGACTCTATATTGAATATTCGGTCCGGGGTCAAGGGAAAACGGCCGATTTTCCCTCAAAGCGTCCATCTGCACCGATCCGCAAGAACCGATCAGTGAAATATCGACACCCTAAATGAGTAAATGTAAGTATGGGACGGAAAAAGTCAATACGACGACATGCACGCTATCCGAGGAACACGGAAAGGACGTTGCGGCGGGCGTTGACGTGCTGGATGGTGACCTGGATCAGATCTTCGGCCTTCAGTTCGATGCCGCTGGACCGGGGCAGAGCGCATTCGATCATGTAGGCTTTGAGAAGGATGGCGTAGCCGTTGCGCCTGCGCTGCAAGACAATGGCTTCCTCCTTCTCGCCGATACGTTCTTCCAGGTGTTTGAGCAGCCAATACCGGTTCCGGCGATATTGGACTCGTCCGATATCCGCCATGGGCCCGGCCAATTGGTCTATAATCGCTTCGATTTCCACATGTGAATAGGCTTTTTCGAGACCCAGGGCCGCCCGGATCTGCCTCTGGGTGACCAGATCGAAGTATTTTCGGATCGGTGACGAGGCGGTTACGTAGGCGTCGAGTCCCAAGCCGCAATGGTGATCCGGTTCGGGCCGCAGAACGAAGCGATTTAGCAATTTGCGCTGCATCCAGTTCTGAAACAGGGTGCCGGTGCCGTTTTTCAGAATGCGGTCCTTGGGCTTGGGCTGCGACCGGAAAACGGCGGGAATCTTCTTTTCCGTCAGGAATCGGGCGGCCAGCCAGTTGGAAAGAATCATCATTTCGGCGATCAGCATGCGGCCCGGACTCTCGCGGTTTACCCGATTGATCACAGGGGTGCCGGCGGCGTCCAGCCAGATATTGATTTCGGGAAGGGTGATTTGAAGAGCCCCTTGCCCCATGCGTTTTTCCCTGAAGCGGGTGGCGATGTCGTGAAGGCAGGCGATCGTCTCGGCCGGTTCCGCGCTGCCATTGGCTTCGTAATAGCTGAGCTGGTGGTTGACGCGGATGATGGAGGCAAAGATATCGTAGCTGACGATTTCGCCGCTCGCATCGATTTTGACCATGGTGCTGATGGCCGGCCGCATGCAATCCTTTTTCAAGCTCAGGCGGTCTTCCGCCAGCACCGGCGGCACCATGGAGATGCGTTGGTCGGGCATATAGATGGAGCTGCCGCGCGATCGCGCCTCCGTGTCCAGCGGATCCCCCTTTTTGATGGACTCGGCGACATCGGAGATATGGATGCCGACCAGAACATGGCCATCGCGGGGTTCGACGCTCAAGGCATCGTCGAAATCCAGTGTGGCCTGCCCGTCGATGGTCAGGGTGGCAAGGTGGGTGAGGTCCACGCGTCCATCGACTTTCAAACGCTCTTCCGTCGGTATCCGCAGGGACTGGGCCCGTTCGAGAACCGGCTGCGAAAAATCGATGGGGATGCGGCAGCGCAACAGATCCAGATTTTCGTCCATGGACCAGGCGCCGACCGCCACCAGATGGTCGAAAACCGCCTCGGGGGATTTCAGTTGGGCCTTTTTGACGATCGCTCTGCCGGTTTCGTAGTGGGGGCTTTCTTTTTCGAAAAGAAAAAAATTCTTGAGGATTTTCGTCAGTTCCTGGCGTTCGTCGCCGGGGTCGACAACCGATCCCGCCAGGGTGGAGCGGATCCAGGCGGCGCCTTTTTCGACGAGTCGCTGCTCACGGGCCGCTTTCTGTTCGAGCGCGATGATGGCTGCGACCTGGTCTTCGGTGTTGGGAAAAAAACGATCCGGCTTGAATCTGAAGTAGCGCCGGCTTTCGAACATGGCACGGATCACCGCGGATTGATGATCGTCGTCCGAGGAATCCGGGAAGCACAGGCCGGTCATGATTTCCAGGTCGATCCAGTCCTCTTCCTCATTGAGAATTTCCCATAATTCCCGGACCTGGATCGTCGCGGCGATGGCCTGCCGGGCGGCGGACAGTTCTTTAAGCGACGTCACCATTTGATGCCTGTCCGCAATGAAGGGCAGCCTGCTCCGCCCCCGATGGGAGAGACGCTGGGCAGTTACTTTGACTTCCCGGTTGTTTTCGGTGAACAGCTTGAGCTTCTGGTTACCGCTTTCCTTGACCACCGCACAGATAATTTTATTATCGTCAATATATTCTACAATTTCGCCAGATTCCATGGATAATGGTATTAACAACCCCCCTGGTGAAAGTCAATTGCGGACACAATGGCGTCGCTTTCAGGACACCGTCTTTGCGAACAGGTGTACTTGCCGCTCGGTCGGGCATAAAAAAGGCAGGGCCGCAGCCCTGCCTTCGATTTGTTCGGGATGGAAGAAACCGTTATTTCAGCGAATCCTTGAGTGCTTTCCCCGGTACGAACTTGGGAACGGTCCTGGCGGCAATCTTGATTTCAGCGCCGGTCTGGGGGTTGCGCCCGGTGCGGGCCTCGCGTTTGGCGGTCTTGAAGCTGCCGAAGCCGGCGATCTGAACGGGTTCGTTCTTTTTCAAAGCGCCGGTGATCGCGGAAAAGACGGTGTCCACAACTTCCTGAGCCTGTTTTTTGGTCGATACGATTTGAGCGATTTCGTTGACTAAATCACCTTTGTTCATCTTTTGTTTTCCTCCCTCGTTTGGTTGGCTTGTCAAAATTATCAGGGTGGCCTCATATATATAGAATGGCGGTTTCCGTCAAGCGAATATATAACTTTCAAGAGAACGCTTTCAGGCGGCTTAGCGGTTGCCGTGGTATCGAATGTCAAAGTTTCCTTCCTTTGTCCGCGCCGAAGATAAAAGCGCAACCATTATCGCCACAGGAAGTCCTTTTAGAGTTGGATCTGACTGATTTTTATCGAAATGGGGCCAATTCGAATCGCCAGCGTTTTAAGCCTTCATGGTCCGGTTTGTCCGTCTCGACGATGGATACCCGTTTGAGGTCCTCTTGCAGTACCAGCACGCTGTGCGGTCCGGTGAACTTGGTTCCCGAATAGACGTTGCCGCCGATTTTGACGGCCGCAATGCCCCGATCCGTTTTTTTGGCTTCGGCGATTTGATCCTGCCGGCTGTTCAATTCCTCGAGTCTCGCTTTGCTTTCGTCGATTTTGGCTTCGGTGGCCGCGATTTCCTGGCCGATCGCATCGTCCTGCTCCATGAGCCCGGCCACTTCCTCATCGTAGGCCTCCTGCCTTGCCTTCAGTTCGAGTATGGTTTGTTGCAGCTTTTCGTCGTCCTGTTTCAGGGGTTCGGCATCCAGCGCTTTCTGAAGCTGCCGCTGCCGCACCATGCAATTGTCCTGCTTTTGGGCGACCTCCCCAATGCGGGTGCTGATGCGATCCGCCTGCTCTTTGAGGTTTTCCAAAATCTTGGGAAGCTTTTCCCGCTCGCTTTTAAGAGTCCTTATCTCCGCTGTAACGGCCTCGGATTCCCTTTCCAACTGCTGATCGATGCCGACAATCAACTCGCTGGACTTGGACGCTTCGGTTCCGATATCCATGGCGGTGATGCCCATTTTTGCAGAGATGGTGGAGCCGATGACGATGCCGTCGTTGATCAAAAAGCGCCCGTTGGTTTCAATTTTCGATTCGACGACCTCTTTTTCCACGGCGATGTCGCCGACCAGGACGATGTCGGCGTTGTTGATGTGACCGGCCTTTATACTGCCGCCGCATCGAATGGTGGCTCCGAAGATGCCGTTCGCCGCGCTGATTTCGCCGTCGATATCGATCTGGGCGTCGCGGATTTCATTGGCCCGCAGGCTGCCGCCTTTCACCCGGTAGCCTTTTTCCACGGTACCTTCCACTTCGATATGGCCGTCGAAGGTGACATGCCCGGTTTCCAGGCAGACGTCTCCTTCGATATGCAAGGTAGGCATGACCGAAATTTCGCCCACATAGGAACACTTGGCGAACCCGGTCATGGTGGCGTACACCTGCAGGCCGTCTTCGGATTTTCTAACGCCCTTGCCGCATTTGAACCGTTTGTCGCGTGCTTTGGGAATGGGAATTTTTTTGCCGTATACGTCCATCCCCTCTTTGCCCGGAGGCCCCGGAATTTTTTCCGCGAGCAGATCCCCTTCCTTGACCTGGGGCAGGGTTCCCCGTTCTTTCCAATCCATCAGCCCGTTTTCGGTCATGGTCCCGACTTTTAAAGGGTCGGTATCGAAGTGGTATTTGATTTCCGGCGGCGAGTCTGGAACCGGGGCGGTTCCCCTGGCGATGACCAAGCCTTGCTCCTCTCCAGCTTCGCCTTTCAGGAACGCCTCGATCTGCGCATCTTCCACAATGCCGTAAAGAATGCTTTCGGAATGGAGCATCACCTTGACGTCATTGACGCTGAATTCGGTTGCCGGAACCTCACCCTCGATAATTGCCGTGACGGTCAGTTTGTCTCTTGAAACCCGGATGTCCAGAGCGCTGCCCCCGCCGCCGGCAGCCTGGCCGGAAGGTTTCTTCTTCGGGGTTTTTTCGCCGGTCACAGCGGAAGCAATTTTGCTTTCGATCTCCTGCTGCATGGCAAGGATTTCGTCGTATGCATCGGCGGTGATGGCGCCCATTTCAACCAGTATCTGACCGATAGGCATGGAAACTTTCGTCTTCTGAAAAATACGCTTCTGGACCACCAGAGCTTTGTCGAGTTTTTTCTGATCGACAAAGTTCATTTCAACGGCAATCTCGCCAAACCTGTTATTTACTGCTTGATTGTCCGTCATGAAATTCTATCCTGCTGTTGCCATCGCTTGCTGCCGTCCGTGAAGGGCCGGTTTGCCGGTTTTCGTCGTGTTCGTAAAAGTGATCATCCGATTGGGGCTATCATCGGAATCTCAACTGAAAACTTTAGCTTATCTTGGAATGGGGCCACCGAAAGAGACAGTTGCAAACACTATAACATAAATTTCATGGATCGTGGGTAGCGAGTTTCCTAATTCAATCGGAAGAAGTCTTTTCGATGAGCTTGAAATGAAAGTTATCTTGTTGATATCAAAATAAAAATTAAATTTATCGCCTGCCGGATAAAAAACGGCATTATCATTGCTCTCTTTTTTAATGAAGCGTGAACCGGCAATCCGATTTGAATGGAGCGGCAAGCGAAGGCTGACCATGGGATCTGTCTGGACCGAATATCCGGCCTCCCGTTTGAACTTCCCGCCGTTTCACCGCTTTTCCCGTCCCCACCGCCGATCACCCATCTCCGATATCCCTGGTCGGCAACGGAGCCGCCGCTGGATGGCGGCCGAAAGGAAGGCAGCCGATGGCCGTGAACTTCAAGATTTATCGACTTCGCAGCAAATCCAAGAACAGTGTCCGCCTTGCCCTCGACGGTGATTTCGACGGCACTTCCGCCCATGAATTGATCAACGCCTTGACCTCCTGCGAGCAGGGCGTGGACCGGGTGGTGATCGACACCAGCAGGTTGAAAGCGGTGCACCCTTTCGGCCAGGCGGTTTTGCAGCGCAACCTTGCCGGCCTGCGCTGCCCGAAACTCGTTTTTTTCGGCAACCATGGCCGGCGGCTTGCCAGGCCCTGGCTGCAATGAACCGCCGGTTCAGGAGACGGGAATCATTCCCTGTTCGAGGTATTTGGCGGCCAGATCGATATAGACCTGCTTGCCGTAGGCCCACATTTCTTCATCCTGTGTGCTGACCGCCCGTACCACCTTGGCGGGGTTCCCCGCAACGACCACCTTTTCTGGAATCACCTGGTTCAGTTTGACCACGCTGCCCTCGGCGACGATACTGCGCTGCCCCACCTGGCTGAAAATGCTGAGCACCGATCCCATGCCGATTACGGCCAGATCACCGATGGATCTTCCATGAAGAATGGCGCCATGCCCTATTGTGACCTTGCTTCCGATGGTATGGGTGTCACCGGGCGGTGCGTGAATAACAACGCCTTCCTCAACGGCTGTGCCGTCGCCGATGACAATACGGCCGTAGTCTCCACGAATGATGGCGCCATGGCCGATGTAGCATTGTTTGCCGATAATCACGTCTCCGATGACATGGGCCAGCTCGCTGACATAGGTTCCCGCTTCCACTTGGGGCTGTTTCCTGTCAAATTGGTACAGCATTGAACGATCCTTTCAGCATCGGTTTGGGGTGGATGGCAATTCGGGCCGGCGGTTCCGTTGCTATGTGGTTTCCGGCAGGGCCGGCCGGACTTTGAAGACGCGTTCTTTGCGGATACTCACGCTGCCCGGTTTGGCACCGCGGGGTTTGGTCACATAGCGCGCCAGCGTTCCGGAAACGGCAGCGACGCCGCCTGTTCTGGCTTTGCTGTGGTAAGCGGCAATGGCGGCCGCTCGCTCCAGGGTCTGCCGATCCGGCTCCCCCCCGTCGGCGGTTTTGAGGATTACGTGGCTGCCAGGCATGCCACGCACATGAAACCACCAATCCCCGGGACCGGCGATTTTCAGGCTGAGCCGGTCGTTGTCGGCATCGGTTTTGCCGGCCAGCACCCGGTGGCCGCCGGGCAGCGTATAGGTCCATACGCGCGGCGGTTCCGGCTGTCGGCGGGGCTTGTCCGCTCTGGATGCCAATGGCACCTCCTTGCCATGATCATTGGAAGCGGCAGCTTATGCCATTGTCATGAGAAATTCAAAGCTTTTTCTTTGAGAATTGACAGAGGGGCGGGAAGGGCGATACCCTGTGTCCCATGGAACCAGGCGTGCCGTTTTCTCCGATTCACCGCCCATTCGGAAGGTTCGTATCGATGCAGAGCAAATGGATCTTCTTGATTTTTTCCATCCTCATTGCCGTTGGCGTCGGCCCGGTTGATGCCGATACGGTCATCCTCAAATCCGGTGAGATGTTCCAGACGTCCAAGGCCTGGGAAGAGAACGGGGTCGTCAGCTACTATCGCGACGGCCGGGTGGTTCGAGTCGATGCGCAAGCCGTGGAGCGCCTGATCCATTCACGGACCCCGGCCGAACCGGCACCGCCGCCCCCAAAACCGCTGGCCCCGCCGTCAATGCCCGAACCGTCGGCGCCTGCCGATATCGGCGTGCCCGACCGGCTGCCTGGCCCCCCGGAATCGACCGGCGACAATGCCGGGTATATGGGGTTGAAATGGGGTCAGCCGCCCTCGCAGATCGACGGCCTCGAATTCATCCAGACCGATCCCGCCTACGGAGGGGTTCGGCAGTACAGCCGGCCAAAAGCCGACAAGCGGTTCGTTCGTGCGCAGGTGGACAATATCGTTTTCGGTTTCTGGAAAAACCAATTATACATCATCCTTATCGAAGTCAGCAATTACATGGACTTCCTCGATTTAAAAGCCGAGGCCTTCCGACGCTACGGCGAAACCGACCCGGTTGCCGGCCAACCGGATAAATTTCGCTGGCGCGGCGGAGGAACCGACCGGCAGCTGGACTATGACCACCAGTCCGATACGGGCTATCTGTGGATGCGCTCCCAGAAGCTGCATGCCAAGGTCAAGGAACAATACCCCGAATAGGCGCAGGCGTTCCCAGGGCACCGCATCTGCTTCGTTCCCGCTCATTTGCCAAACCGTCAGGGTTCAACGAGCCGTTCGACCACCCCGACCGGTCCCGGGACCAGTTTCTGCGCGACCATGATCTGCTCGGTCTGCTGCCAGGCCGCCTTGTCGATGCGGCCCAAAGGAACCGTTGGGTCCGGTAGGACCATGCGACGGGTCACCGCCAGTTGGCGGCGCATCACTTCAGGCAAGGTGTCCGGGTCGGATTTGGCCAGAACCTGGATGACCTCGGATTCGTTGGACGGCTTCATGGCCGCCTCCCAGCCGGCCAACAGGGACCGGACGAATCGCTTCACCATGTCGGGGTGCTGCTCGATCATTTTTTGTGAGGTGACCACGCTGTTGGCCACAAAGCGGACCCCATGGGCCGAAGGGTCGAAAAAAGCCACCTGTTCTCCTGCCGAAGCGAGTTTGTCCGTCAGATAGATCCCCTGGGTGTTGCGGTAGACCGGCCAAATGGGGACGCTGCCATTCAAAAAGGGGGTGTAGTCGTAGCGCACGCTGGCCAGGCGGACCTGATTTTCCTGCAGGCCCGCGCCGGCCAAAAGGGCCCGCATGATGGTTTCATCGTTGCCGCCGTAGGTAATGCCGACGGTGCGCCCCGCCAGATCCTGCGTTTTCTCGATGGTGCAATCTTTGGTTCGATAGATCCATTGGAGGGGATTGACCTGAAACAACTGGGCCAGCACCACGACCGAGGCCCCTTTGGACAACGCCCGGATGACCTGGTCCGCCGAGGCAACGCCAAACTGGGCGTAACCCAACTCCAGTTCGCGAATGGCGTCGCGTTCCGGCCCCCCGGCCTTGACGTCCACGTCCAGCCCCTGGTCCGCGAACAGTCCCCGACTAGCTGCAAAGACATCGCCGGCAGTACTGGCATTGATCAGCCATTTCAGGCGGTAGGCTACCTTCTCCCCGGCCACGGCCGTTTGGGGTGTCGTCCAAACGCTGAAGACGACCAATAGCAACGCCGGAAGAATAAATCGATATCCGTGCCAGGATGCTCGCATGGCTCGACCTCCGTTTTTTGAAAAGAAAGTTTTCCTATCCGGCGGCCCAGGCTTTTTTGACACCGGCCCCGAGCAGCTCCAGCAGCCCCTGATACAGGGACAGGGTGATGCCGATAATAAACAGCGCCACCAGGATCTTGGCCAGGTCGCTCTGGTAAAGGGCGATGCGGATGCTGTAGCCGATGCCGGCATTGGCCGCGATGAACTCGGCCACAATGGTTCCGGCCATGGCCAGGGTCGCGCTTCCCGAGATCACCGTAGTCAGCTTGTGAAGGTTTTCGAAGGCCCGGATTTTGACCTCCAGCTGCCAGCGCAGCCGCCCGGTCACCCGGTAAAAATGCTCGATATCGGCAACCGGTTCGCTCATAATGCCGATTACGGACAGGAGCAAAGGGAAATAGCAGATCATGGCGGCGATGAACAGGCGGGTTAAAAAGCCGTCGCCCAGCAGGATGAACAGGATGGGGGCGATGGCCACGATGGGATAGGCCTGGACATTGTAGGCCGCGACCTTGATAAAGGATCCCAGCCAGGTGGCCCGTCTGCCGGCCACGCCAACGGCTGTGGCCAGGATGATGGAGAGCACCTGGCCGACGACAGCCACGCCGAAGGTGTCGAGCACATCGCCGGCATAGCGCAAAAACTCCATCCGGCCCGTATGCCAGACGCTTGCCGGACCCGGAATGACGTAGTCGGACAGTCCCAGAAAAAGCTTGATGCTCATCAGCAGGCCGACGCCCAGCAGATAGACGATGAGAAACTGAACGATGCGTCTAGGCAGCATTGATCACCTCCAGCATGGACCGCTCCAAAGCGGCCTTGTCCAGGGGGCGGTCTGCGTAGTGGTTCTGGCCGCCGACCTGAAGGATCTGGGGCGATTTATGGGCGCCGCGAAAGACCACGATCCGGTCGCAGAACCGGCATACTTCAATGACGTTATGGGAGATGTAGAAAAAACCGGCCTCGGGAAAGATGGTTTTGATGGTGTAGAGGATGGCCTGCCGGGTCGGCTCATCCACATTGGCCAGACTCTCGTCCATGATGAGAAGGCTGAAGTCCTGGAGCAGATAGCGCAGCAGGTTGACCCGGTTGCACTGGCCCATGGAGAGCTGGGAATAGCGCATGCCCATCAATTCCGACAGGCCGAAACGGTCGATCAACTCATCTTTCAGGGTGTGGCGGCCGGCGGGGGTGGTCTTTTCCAGGTGCCGGCCCACGGGCGACCATCCGGGCAGCCGCTCGCGGTTATGGGTGTACAGGCAGGGCCGGTCGCCGGCGATCTTCACCCCGCCGGAAAATTTTTCGATATCCCCCGAAATGATTCTGGCAAGGGAGGTCTTGCCGACGCCGGACGGGCCGAACAGAGCATGAAAGCCCGGCCGGTCGATCGTCAGGTCGAGCCTTTCGAAAAGCGTCGCATCCGCTCCCGGATATCGAAAGGTGATATCGTGGCATTCGATCATATGTTCGCAAATACGGCCCACCCACGAATTCCACCGCAGCTGGCCTTTTTGTTTGACACAAAGATATCTCTCCAATATCATTTAGAAAAAAAAATATCCAGGTCTATTTGCACCCGGATCGAATTCACACTCCTTTCCATACCCGGGAGGCAGCCATGTCAGAAGACAGCTTTACCGAAGTCAGCCACACTTCGTGGGGCGGCCGCATCAAAACGTCTTTCAAGGGCATTCTTTTCGGTTTGGTTCTGTTTCTGGGAGCGTTTCCCCTGCTGTTCTGGAATGAAGGCCGGGCCGTCAAACGCTACCAGACCCTGAAAGAAGGGGAGGGGGCCGTGGTTTCCGTTGCCCCCGACCGGGTGGACCCGGCCAATCAGGGCCGGCTGGTGCACCTGAGCGGAACGGCGGATACCCGCGAGACGCTGACGGACAGCACCTTTGCCGTTTCCCAAACCGCCCTGCGCCTCAAACGAACAGTGGAGATGTACCAATGGAAGGAAACCAAAAGCACACGCACGGAAAAAAAGGCCGGCGGCGGCGAGAAGAAAGTGACGACCTATTCCTACTCCCGGGTCTGGTCTTCCTCGCTCATTCGCTCCTCGGGATTCAAACGGCGCAGCGGCCACGAAAATCCGGGTTCCATGCCCTTTCCCTCCCAGACCCGCAACGCAACGAATGTGACCGTGGGCGCGTTCAAGCTTTCTCCTGCCTTAATCCAGGAAATCGACAATTGGAAACCCGTGTCCATGGATGCTTCATCGCCGGTCCCCGCGGCCTTGGGCAGCCGGGGGATGATTCACGGAGACGGCTACTATCGCGGGGATGATCCGGGCAATCCGGCCATCGGCGACGTCCGCATTACATTCAAAGCCGTTTATCCCGGTCCGGTGAGCCTGATCGCCGCCCAGCAGGGCAGCTCCTTCGCCCCCTATGCCGCGAAAACCGGCGGCACCATCAGCCTTTTGCAGACGGGAACCCACAGCGCCGTCGACATGTTTAAAACAGCTCATTTCCACAACCGCCTGCTGACCTGGGGGCTGCGTGCCGGCGGTATGCTGATGCTGTTCATCGGCCTGACCTTGCTGCTCAAGCCCCTTTCCGTTTTTGCCGACGTGATTCCATTCGTGGGCAATATCGTGGCGGCCGGGACCGGCCTGATTGCCTTTGTGCTGGCCCTGTTCTTCGGCTTAATGGTTATGGGGGTGGCCTGGATCTTTTACCGGCCCGTGCTGGGATTTTCCCTGATGGGTGCCGGTACGGCCCTGGTTGTCTGGGTGATATGGCGAAGAAAAAAGGCCAGCAAGCCCGCCAAGGCACCGCTGACGCCGCCCGTGCAGCCGGCCGCAAGGAGTGCTTCAACTCCGTCGCAGGCGCAGGGTCCGGCTCCCGGTCCCCCGCCACCGCCCGGTCCGCCCCCGGTGCCTCCGGCGATGCCGGCCGCCGTACCCTCCGATCCGGCCCCGCCGACAGCCGAAGACTGGATCAAAAACGGAAAACAGGCTTATGTGGCCGGGCGTTTCGACAAGGCCGCCGAAGCTTTTGAAAAGGCGATCCAACTCGATCCGCAAAACGGCAGCGCCCTTTACAACCTGGGCGTGGTGCGGAACAAGTCCGGCGACACCGCAGGCGCCATCGAGGTGTTCAAACAGGCTGCCCGGCTGGGCCACGAGCGGGCAATTAAACTGCTTTCCTCCCAGGCCATCGACTGGTAAATGAATCCGCCCGTATCAAAGAAAAGCCGCAGGCCGGTCATGCTGTTGGCGGCCGTCAGCGTTGTTGCCCTGCTGGCCTGCCTGGTCCTCGCGGGTTACCTGGCTTTGCCGAAGCTGGCCGGCCGGTACCTGCCCGTAGAGCAAATCCGGCAGTTGGGGTTTGCTGATTTCAGCGGCCGCATTTCCCGAATCGGTCCGTATCGGACTGCGGCAGGGCCTTTTGTTTTCGGCCATGCCCATCAGCCCGCCATCGTCATCCGGTCCGTGGAACTGGATTATTCTCCCAATGATCTGCGTCGCAAGAAAATTGGCCGTATTCGCATTGACGATGTAACCGTCAACGCCCTGGTGACACCAAACGGCATCGCCCTGCCGGGTCTGGAGAAGGGCAGTCCGGACGAAGAAACACTGGCAGAGCCGTCCGCATCAGGCGGGCTGCCGGCCGGCCTTGGGGAGACTTTCGGAAAAATCGAGGTCCGCAGCGCCAGCATCATGCTCCAATGGGGCCAATCGACCTACCGGATCCCCTTCGAAGTCGATATCGCACCGGAGCCATCCGATCCAACGAAATTGGCGGCCGAGGTGCGCCTGTTCCCCGGCGAGCAGAATGTCGCCCTGAATCTGCGGGCCGACCTCGCAAACGGCACCGGTACGCTGAGCCTGAACGGTTCGGCCATCTGCCTGGACCGCTTTGCCGACTTTTTTCACCGCGTCCCGAACCTGGATCTTGCCGGTGCACTGAGCTTTGATGCGTCGGCTCGGGTGCAGACGCAGCCCTTTGCCATCTCCGATGCCAGCATCGATGCCGCATGGCATGACGGCCGTCTGGCGATCGGGAACGCTATGATCATGCCTGGGGCGGACAATGCCTCGGCAACATTTTCGGCGGTCTCGGCGAACCTTGCCGACTGGCGGATCGATGCGAGCGGCGTGCAGCTCCAGACCCCGGCCCGGGTAGCCGTGAAAACCGTGACGGCGAGCATCGGTCTGGCCGGAAATGCCCGCACCATCGCCGGGCAGGCGGATCTGACGGTCCTGCCGTTTTCTATGCGCTGTCCTAAGTCGGTGGCATTGGCAAACGCAGTGCCCTTAACGCTGGATTTCGATGTCCGCAATTCCGAATCAGGGGAATGGTCGGCTACTTGTAAGACCCTCCAAGAAGACGAAACCAAGGAGTCCGATCCCCTGGAATTGACCATCGAGGGGGTGCGCCTGCAATCCCGCTCACCGCGTTTCCAACTGAAGGCCGGCATTGAAGGAGAGGAGATACAGGCCAACTGGCAGATGGCGTTGCCGGGAATCCAGGCCGCCGTATCCGGCATGGCCGTGCGGGGCGATTCTGCCCGGATTGATGGGCAGATGGCGGTCAAGGCGCCTTTTTCCAACGCATCCTGGCAGGCGGATGCCCGTCTTCAGCTGCCGACCGTAACCTTCAATGGCCAAGGTCTGGCCGGCAACCTGGCCGGCCTGGAAGTATCGGTCGATGCCCGACAGGATGCCGATGCCGTCCCCGTCGTCCAGGGAAGGCTGAGTTTGTCCGACGGTCGGCTGCAATACGATTCCGCCGGGTTTGAACTGGCGGGGCTCCGTTTGGACCTGCCCTATGGTCTCAATACCCCGGCGGGCACGGCCCAGGGTCGCTTTGCCGTCAAACGGATGCGCTACGGTGCCCATCGCCTGGGAACCCTTGACGGGCGGGTGACTCACAGCAAGGATGCCTATCGATTCTCCGCCACCCATTCCAGTACTCTGTTTCCGGAACTGACAGCAGTTGTCGAGGGCAGCGTGCAACTCTCCGAATCGGCCGATCCGGTCGCGGTCCTGCACATGAAGGTGCCGCCATATTCGTTGGCGACCGACACGGATCTTAGCCGGCTGGTTCCGGCCCTGGAGGGGGTGGCCCTTTCCGGAACGGTGTCGGCCGCGGCGAACGCATCGGTTTCCAACCAAGGGATGCAAGGCGATTGCAGCCTGACCGTAACCGACGGATTGCTGGAAATGGCCCAGAAACAGATCCGGGTGGAAGGCATCGACGCTACCGTCTCTTTTCCGGAACTGCCGCGGATTCGCAGTGCACCGGCCCAGACCCTGCAGTTCAGCCGCGCCGCCATGGGCGGCATCGTGGTGGACGGCGGTCGCTTTGATTTTCAGGTGGAATCGCCCGACACCATGCTGGTGGAAAAAGGACGGCTTTCGTGGTGCGGGGGCAAAGTCGACGCCCAGTCCCTGCGCATTGCGGCAAAACGGCAGGAGTACCAGATCAGCCTGTACTGCCAGCGGTTGGGACTGTCCCGAATCTTAGAGCAATTGGGCGCCGTCAACGCCAAGGGCAGCGGAACGGTGAACGGCCGAATACCCGTTGCATACAGCAACGGCAGCATCCGTTTCGACGACGGGTTCCTCTTTTCCACACCCGGCGAAGAAGGTAGTATCCAGCTTACCGGAACGGAGATCCTCACACAGGGGATTCCTCCAGATACGCCCCAGTTCGCCCAAGTGGAACTGGCCAGAGAGGCGTTGAAAGACTACAATTACAATTGGGCCAAGCTGGGCATGACCACCGAGGGCGAGACATTGATCATGCGCTTGCAGTTCGACGGCAAGCCGGCCAGGCCCCTGCCGTTTGTCTATAAAAAAGAGATCGGCAGTTTCGTGCGGGTCGAAGCCGGCTCTCAGGGGTCGGTTTTTCAGGGTATTTCCCTGGATGTGAACCTGAAACTTCCTTTGAACCAGCTTTTGCAGTATAAGGACATTGTCGATATGATCGATTAGTATCCGCGCAGAAATGGCCAATTTGCCCGATATCTTTGTTGCGCGAAAAATTTAATCCTCGGAATATCAAACATATGCCTCCGGTAAAATTTTTCGTGCGCCTCGATCTCGATCAAATTTGCCTATTTCTGCACGGATACTGAAATTCCCAAGGAGATTTGTGATGATGAGAAATCTGAAGAAACGCTGGCTGCCGGCTGTGGCCGTCCTGTGGGCCGTGGTGAGCCTCTCCTCTTGTGCTACCCGCCATGAGGTGGAAGTGAAGCCGGTTGAAATCAAGCCCATCCACATCACCATCGATGTCAATGTGAAAGTGGACCGGGCGCTGGACGATTTTTTCGGAGATATCGATGAGACCGCCGAAGAGATCAAACAGTCGGAATGATGCCGGTGAAGACCGGTTTTTTTAGGCGATTGAAAGGATGGTAAACATGAACCGGAAAGGTTATCTGTTCAGTATTGTGGCCACGGCGCTGGCCGCGGCTTTTTTCTTCTCGGTACCGGTTTTTGCGGGAGATATCAAGGCGCGCATGAAAAGCCGGCTGCCGAAGATCGTTCAACTCAAGGCAAAGGGGATCGTCGGAGAAACCAATGACGGCTTTTTGGCCTTTGTCGGCGCCAAGAAGGCGGATCCTGACCTGGTGGCTGCGGAAAACGAGGACCGGGGAAAGGTGTACCAGGCCATCGCCAAACAGCAGGGCACCTCGGCCAAGGTGGTCGGCCAGCGTCGGGCGCTGCAGATCGCGGAAAAGGCCCAGCCCGGAGAATGGCTTCAGAATGCCGGCGGCAAGTGGTATCAAAAATAAAACCACCGCGCCGGTTCGATATTCATTTAAACGACGGGCGCCTGGAGGCGCTCTGGATCGGCCCGGAACCGGAGGACGCCCCCACCCTCGTATTTCTCCACGAAGGGCTGGGATGTGCGGCGCTATGGCGGGATATCCCGGCACGGCTGGTTGCGATGACCGGCTGCGGGGCCCTGGTTTTCAGTCGCCTGGGATACGGCGGCTCCGATCCCTGCCCGTTGCCGCGGCCAATCGATTTCATGCACCATGAGGGGCAGGTGGTGCTGCCCGACGTCATCCGGCAATGCAAAATCCGCAATCACGTTCTGATCGGCCATTCGGATGGCGGGTCGATTGCCCTGATCAACGCCGGCAGCTGCCCTGCTTCCGGTCTGGCCGGTGTGGTGACCCTGGCGGCCCACGTTTTCTGCGAAGCGATCACCCGGCGTTCCATTGAAGAAGCCCGCCGACGTTATCTTAGCGAAGATCTCAAGGCACGTCTTGCCGTGTATCACGGCGAAAATACCGATTGCGCGTTCTGGGGGTGGAACGATGTCTGGCTGCATCCGGATTTCGTGCTCTGGAACATCGAGGAATTTCTGCCGACTATCCGGGTGCCGGTGATGGCCATCCAGGGTGAGGATGATCCGTATGGAAGCCCGGCCCAGATCGATGCCATTCGGGATGGCAAGAAAAACGGTGTGAACGTCCGAATGATTACCGACTGCGGTCATGCCCCGCATCTGGAACGTGGCGATCATGTCCTGCCGATCATTCGCGACTTTGTTACGCATAACTTTGCAATGGATTCGGCATCCATTGCGATGGGGACCTAGCACATTGGAGAAGTTGAGACAATTTTGGCTGCTGGTGGTGGATGTGTGGAACCGGGGACTGCTCGAAACCAGCCTGGGACGCATTTTCGTGGCTCTGGGCATCGTGGTCCTGGCCCTTTTGGTGCGCAATCTGTTTGTCAAGCTCATCATCGGTTGGTTGCGTAGGATGGCGCAAAAAACCGATACGCGTATAGACGATGAGGCCCTGACCGTGCTCGAACGGCCCGTGGCATTTATTCCTGTGCTGGTGGGGCTCTATTTGGCCGTCGACTATCTGAATTTGTCCGGTGGCTTGGCGCTTTTTGCCGATCGTATGGTGCGTTCGCTGATTGTGCTGGTCATTTTCTGGGCGTTCAGGAACCTGGTGACCCCGCTGTCCACCATCCTGCGTCAGTTGGAACGCTACTTTACCGCTTCCATGATTGACTGGATGATCAAAGCCATCAAGGTGGCTTTGATATTTATTGGTGTAGCCACGGTGCTTGAAGTCTGGGGAATCCGCATCGGACCGATTATTGCCGGTTTGGGATTGTTCGGCGTTGCCGTGGCCTTAGGCGCCCAGGATCTGTTCAAGAACCTGATTTCCGGGATTTTGATCATCGCCGAGAAGCGTTTCAATCCGGGGGACTGGATCAAGGTTGACGGAGAGGTGGAAGGCACCGTGGAAGATATCGGTTTTCGTTCCACCCTGGTCCGGCAGTTCGACAAGGCCCCGGTGTATGTGCCCAATGCCAGACTGTCCGACAATTCGCTGATCAACTACAGCAAGATGAGCCACCGGCGCATTTATTGGCTGATTGGCGTGGAGTATCGCACAACGGTCGATCAATTGCGTCGAATCAGGGACGGTATCGAGACCTATATCCGTGAATGCGATGCCTTCGACACGTCACCGGCGCTGGCCACTTTCGTACGCATCGACCGGTTTTCCGATTCGTCCATCGATATCATGGTTTACTGTTTTACCCGCACCACGCAGTGGGGGGAATGGCTGGCGATCAAGGAACAGCTGGCCTATGAAATCAAACGTATCGTCGAGGAGGCGGGTACGGGGTTTGCGTTTCCCAGCCAGTCGATCTATGTGGAAAGCCTGCCGTCTGACCAACCAGAGGTTGTTTTATCTGGTTCCCATGCTCCGCGTGGGAACCCGGATCCCGTTCAGGAGAAGATCGAGCGGCACTCCCACGCGGAGCGTGGGAGCGAGGATCTGTCTTCCTAGTTTTGGTTCCCACGCTCCGCGTGGGAACTCATGCAATGGTTTATGCCCTGGCCGGCAGTCGCTCTAAAACGTTGCCCTCTTCATCCAGCACGAAAATGAGAAAGCCGCCTTCCATTGCATATCCGGCCAGATCCTCGTAAATAATGGCCTGGAGTTCGTATTTCCCCTTTTTCTCCAGATGCAGATGAAACATGGCCTGCTGGGCGGCATCCTTGCTGAGAAACGCGGGGATGAAAGTGACATTACTCTCGGTATCGGTCTGGCCGACGATCTGATCGTTGTTGCCGATTTTCTGGATTGCTACATAAAGCCAGGTGTCCGCTTGAATGGTCATAAGATTTTCTCCTAAAGGGTTGGACAGGATCGATTAAAAGCCCATCTCTTCATTGATCAGAACGACTTTTATCCGGTGTTTGGGAAAGCATTTTTCGGTGATCGTCCATGTATTGCAGATTCGATCCGGGCTGCTGCAATTCTCACATGCGCCGGTTTTTCCGCACGGGGTCTTCTTCTCCAGGCGCAAGACGTTTACCGGGGCCGCATAGTTTTTAATGCGATCAAAGGCCGCCTGCCGGTCGGCGACGATTTTGTTCCGGCCGATGAAAAGGAGCACCTGTTTGGGTCCGAACGTCAGGGCTGCCACCCGGTTTCCGATCATGTCCAGGTTGACCAGATGACCTTTTTCGGTGACCGCGTTGGTGCCGGTGATGAACAGATCGGCCAGCATGGACTCCCTTCGCCGTTGCAGGCTCTGTTCCGGAGACAGGCTTTTGTCGTAGGTGTCCCAAATGGTATAGCGGGGATCGTTCTTCAGCGCTTCGTAGAGGCGTGTGCCCACGAAGGTTATGGAACCTCCCCAGGAGATGGTCCTGGGAGCGATTTCCGGAATCAGCGTGTTGTAGGCGATTTTTTTGGCCAGATCCTTGTTGTCGGCAATATAGACATCGAAATTGTTGGCTTCCAGGGCCTTTTTCAGCTTCTGCAGCCGGATTTCCCAGTAATGGTGGATGGGATTGTCCATGGAAGGTCTCCTTTGGTCGTTTCGCATGACCGTTTAACGTGTGCAGCCGGTTTTAACCTCCCGATACTGCCCTGTCAAGACGCGCTCCTGGCCGCCTTTCCCGCAAGCATCGAGTAAGAGCTTATCCGTAAATAAAGTATGTTTTTCTTCCAAAATCTGCTATTATGTTCTCCATGACAAACCGAATAATCATGGAGGGATTATGGCAAAGACCCAGGCGTGGGAGGTCTCGGATTCGTTTTGGAAAAAGGTCGAACCCCTCATACCAAAGCCTGAGCGAAATCCTGAAAAAGCGTATAAACGCAAGGCCGGTGGCGGCAGAAAACCGATGCCTCCGCGCCAGATATTTGAGGCCATCATGTATGTCTTGCGAACGGGTTGTCAATGGAAGGCCTTGCCTAAGGAGCGTTTTGGAAGTCCCAGTGCGATTCACACCCACTTCATGCGCTGGATGCGTGCAGGCTTCTTCGTGGCCCTTTGGCGATCCGGTCTTGCCGAATACGACGAGATGGAAGGCATTGCCTGGAAGTGGCAGAGCATAGACGGAGCCATGGTCAAAGCACCGTTGGCGCAAGAAGCGGTTGGTCGGAATCCGACCGACAGGGGAAAAAAAAGGGACCAAGCGGCATCTGTTGGTGGACGGCCGTGGTGTCCCGTTGTCACTCGTCGTGACCGGAGCCAATCGCCATGACGTATCCCAATTGGAACTTGTTTTGGATGAGATCATCATAGAACGTCCTCAAGACATTGAGCAGAATCTGTGTGCAGATAAAGGATACGACGGCCAACCGGCATTGGAACTGATCGTTTCCAAGTGTTACATCCCCCACGTGAAAAGGCGCGGAGAAGAGATCCAGGAAAAAAGGAAAAACCCTGGATGGAAAGCCAGACGCTGGGTGGTTGAAGTGAGCCATTCATGGTTCAATCGCTTCCGGAAGATATTGGTCCGTTATGAAAAGCTAACGGATACCTATTTGGCGCTGCTTCATATGGCAGCAGCTATTATCGCCTACCGAAAGGCTGGCTTTATTTACGGATAAGCACTAAGTTTGGCACGACGGGAGGATGGATTGCCGGACTCGTTTATCCGGTTACCCGGCGCTGCATCCGGTCGAGGTAGTCATCCAGTTCCGACATATTGGAAAAAACCTGCTGTAAAGGAAGGGCCTTGATAATGTCGAACACCTTCTGGATCTGGGGCTGCAGGTTCAGCAGAATGACTCTCCCGTTGTAGTCCTTCATGGCCCGCTGCGCCTTGGCGATCGCCCGCACGCCCATACTGGAGATGTAGTCCAGCGTTTCCATGTCGAAGACCAGGGTGTGCGGTTTTTCCTTCAGCACCACGTCCACCCGTTCTTCCAGAATGGTGTACGTATTGGTGTCCAGCCGTCCGGAGGGAGAAACGATATAGACACCGTCCATTTTTTGCTTGGATGTAACTGTCAGATTCATTTATTCTCCTTGTTCAACGGAAACGCTTTTCCAGGCGCAGAATATTTTTTCCCTGATCGCGCCGGTATTCTATCCGGTCCATCAGGTTTTTTGCCAGCATGATTCCCATTCCGCCCTTGTCCCTTTCCTCGAGGGGTTTTTCCCGGTTCGCCTGGACGTTCAGCGGATTGAAGGGGATGCCGCCGTCCTGCAAAATCAGGATCAAGGCGTTGTCTTCGATAAACAGTTCCAGTGTGATGTTGTGATCGAGGTCGTCGCCGAATCCGTAGAAGACGATATTCGAGAAGACCTCCTCGATGGCCAGAGTGACGTCGTGAACCACCACCCGCGGGCAGGCGGCCGATTCGGCAACCTGGGTAATCGCCTCGATGATCCGGCTCATTTCGTGGATATCGTTTCGCAGAACAATCGTTTTCCCCGAGTAGTCGATGTGGTGCGGCGAGAAGTACGTGAGCGAAAGCAGGGTTAAATCGTCATCCAACGGCCGCTCCCCCGTGAATTCACGGATTCGGGAAACGATGGCGACCACCCGCTGCTTGGGGGACAACCCGGCCGTCAGCGATACGGTGTTCATCAGGGATTCCTGGGTGAACAGGTGATCCTGGCTGTTCTGCGCTTCGGTAACGCCGTCGGTATACAGAAGCAGGCTTTCCCCATGCTGCATCTTTACCACGGCCTGGCGGTACTGAAAGGTATCGTCGAAGCCGATGGCCGGGCACTGGGCGTCGCCGAGCAGCACCGAGTTTCCCTTGCGGCCGATGAAAAGCGGCGGATTGTGCCCGGCACAGGAGTAGGTTAACTCCCCGCTGCTCAGGTTCAAGACGCCCAAAAATACCGTCACGAAGGTGAGCGAAGGATTGTTCCTGGAGATTTCGCGGTTGACGTCCGCGAGGATATATTCCGGTTCAGCGAGCAAGCGGGCCGCGGATTTGATCATGGTTTTGGTCATGGCCATGAACAGGGCCGCAGGCATCCCCTTGCCGGATACATCGCCAATCACCAGGCACAGATGATTGCCATCGATAAAAAAACAATCGTAAAAATCTCCCCCCACCTCGCGGGCCGGTTCCAGACTGGCATAAATGTCGAACTCCTTCCGGTTGGAAAAGGCCGGGAACTCGGCAGGGACCAACTGGGACTGGATTTCTCTGGCCACCGACAGTTCGCTCTCAATCTTCTCTTTTTCTGCGATGGTGACCTTCAGCGCTTCCGTTTGAAGTTTGACCTGCCTCCTGAGAAAAACGTTTCCCAGGATAATCAATCCCATGAAGCCGGCGATGGCGCTCAACACCCACAAAGGACGCAGCCAGAGCGGCAGGGTCACTTTCCGAACGCCTTGTGTCCAGCGGTCGAGGGAGCTGTAGAAAATCGAATTGGGGTTTTCTTTCAGTTTGTTTAAATAGCGGTCCAGGGTGGCGAGAATTTTTCGGTTTTGGTCCTTGCAAATGGCAAACCGCAGTTCCGTATGCCTGAAACTGACGGGACTTCTTCTCACACGGAAGCGTTTTTCATAGTACGCCCCGTAGAGGCGGGGAACAATGCCGGCGGCCACTTCCTTATGATGAATCAGGGACAACACCTCGCCGTAGGAGTCCACCTGGACGAACCGGGAATGGATCCCGAATTTTTCCAAAGTGGTGGCAAAAAACTGAAAATAGATATCGGATGTGACCACGGCCACATCCTTATCCTGAAAATCGAGGATGTCCGATAAGACCGCATCCGAAGCGGTGTACAACTGCCCCCAGTTGGAAACGATGGTCTCCTTGCCGAGCACGAACCGGTTTTCATTCTCCTTTGCGACGGCCATGCCCGGAAACAGATCGATGGTGTTTTCTTCCAGACGCCGGGTGCACTCGCTGTAGGAGCCGGGAAGATAGCGCAACTGCCAGCCTTCTTCATCTGCGATATAGCTGAGAAGATCGACGGCAATGCCCTTCACCTGGCCGTCGGTGTCGGTGAAGATCAGCGGGGTGTTGTCATGAAAGCCCACAACGATGAGGTCGTCTGCTGCGGACGCCGCGGCTTGCCAGTGCAGCCAGAAAAGAATGAACAGAAAGATAGGGCGGATTTTGTTTTTCACGAGGCCATATGGGGATGCATGATTCAACCGGTTCAGTTGCTCTGGGAAAAAAGATAGCTTCGGAAGATCTCTTCCAAGCGTCCCTGTTTTCGCATGTCTTCAATCTCCCGGTCAAGGGCTTGGATCAAGGAGGCATAGGCCGATTTTTTGCCGATCAGGATATGAAAACCGCTTTCGGAGCCGACACCGTTGGTTTCCACAATTTTTTTGGAAAGTCCCAAATCGACGATATGGGGGGCGGCCAGGACTTTTTCCTCGATGATCAGATCTCCTCGTTTGGCTGCCAGCATGCGGTACATGTTGTCCACGGTCGTGGCAAAGGTAACGGGGATATCGATCCCCTGAACGTCTTTTTCCGTCCAACCGTTGCCAAGATAGGAAACGACCCGATAGCCGCCTTTCTTGATGGACGCTAGACCATTGATCAGATTGATTTCATGAATCCTGGGGTGTTCTCGATAGGTATAGAGAATACGGCGCTTGATCCAGATGGGTCGACTGTGGGTCACTGAATATTGTTTTCGCTCCGGTGTAGGGATGGTTACCATGATATCCGCCTCGCCGCATTCGACCATCCGCTGACAGCGCTTCCAGGGGTAGACGGAAATATCGACACGGATACCCAATCTCTGTTGGAACACTTCCATGACAATATCATAGAAAAAACCGGAAAAATCCCCTTTTTCCGTTCTAAAATTTGCCGGCGGATAGTCGGTGAAGACCCATTTGACGGCATCCTGACTCCTGGCGGGCTCCTCCGCCGCGAAGAGTAAAAACAATGCGAAAAGTATTTTTATCCTGATCGACATGACGGGAACCACCTGTTCAACGGGTCTCGCGTGCCGGAATCAAAAGGTTTTAGAGGGCCGTCTTCAATAATTGACGGCTCCTTTAACGGCCTGGCCCAAGGAACTCATCTCTTTGCCGCATTTGGGACAGAAGATGGCGGCCATGTTATGATTGTCCATGATCGCTTCTTCCGGGAGATCGATGAAAAACGGATCGTCTCCATTTCCGCTGCAGATTTCGTTGTAACAATAAAAACGATGCATCTGGGTGGCGCCTTCCGGCGCCGGCGGCAATTGTTTCATGGGCTTGCCGCATCGGGGGCAGAAGATGGTGGCCATGTTGTTGCCGTCCATTACGGCCTCATGAGCAAGTTCGAGAACGAACGGCCCTTTGTCTCCATGGGTGCAGTTTTCGCTGTTGCAGTAGAACCGGGTGGACATAATGCGTGCTCCTTTGATTTATTTCGATAAAAAACAGTCTAAACGCGTTGATATCGGTTTACAAGTCTTTGTTCGGTTTCCTCCGGATTTATCGGCCCGGTGCAACGGAAAACCGATCGGCAGCGCGTTTCTTCCATGACCGAATCTAACCCACATTTGTTAGAACCAAATGTGCGCCATTTTTTCTTTTGTTCAATACGATGGGATCGAAAGCGCCGTTTGTCAAAAACAAAAAGGAGCGATTTCGTCAAAATGCAGAACTGTGGTATATAGTCTCTCCGGCCTGATTAGAGGGGAGAGAACACGACATGGCTTATTTCAGAACCCGTGACGGATGCAGCCTTTACTACGAAACCGTAGGCTTCGAGTTGGCCCGGCCGGTGGTGGTCTTTTTGAACGGCACCCTGCAGACGACTATGTACTGGAAGGCGATCGCCGGTTCGCTCAAGCCAGAATTCCGTTCACTGCTCTACGATGCCAGAGGGCAGGGGGAAAGCGAACTCGGGGCGCTGTCCCTCAGCCTGGATTTGCACCTGGAGGACCTGACGGCGCTGCTCGATCATCTTGCCGTCGGACCGGTCAACCTGGTGGGGTTGAGCCACGGCGCCCTGCTGGCCTATGCCATGGCCCGGCGCAACCCGGAAGCGGTCAGCCGGATGGTGTTATGCTCCATCGGCATCCGCCCGACGATTCGTGCCCGGCTGATCGTCCGGTCCTGGCGGTCCATCGTTCAAACCGGCGGCATCGAACCCATGGTCGACGCGGTCCTGCCGCATGTTTTCGGAGAGGCGTTTTTAAACCACAACAGCAAGCAACTGGAACGCGTTGCCAAAACCATTGTCCGCCGCAACCGGGGCCCCGCCCTGCTGGCCCATTTGTCGGCCATGAGCGAATATCCGCGGCTGAGGTCCATGCTTAAAAAATTGGACATCCCCTTGCTGGTGATGTCCGGTGCGGACGATCCGCTGGTGAGTGCCGCCGGCGCCGCCGAGGTGGCCGAGAAGAGCGGCGGCAGGCATCTGGTTGTCCGGGATGCCGGTCACTCGATTCCGGTGGAAGCACCGAAGCTGTTTTTAAAAACGCTGGCGCAATTTTTTTCGGACCGCTGGACGGGGATGCCCGAGGCATTCTGAAGGAAAATCCCTTGACAACCGAAGCGGCGACGAGAGATGAAGCGTAACGCAGGGATCGGGTTCTTGCGAAGTCGCAAACGTTAACAAGTGTTCCGGATAGCATTAAAAAGGAGTCGGTTGCCAATGGTCAGCGTTGGGATTGTCGGATGGCGGGGAATGGTGGGTTCGGTTCTCATGGACCGCATGCGAAGTGAAGACGATTTTTCGGCCTTTGAGCCCGTCTTTTTCTCAACCTCGCAGGCAGGAAAAGACGGGCCGGAGGTCGATGGGGTCGTACAGCCGGTCCTGGATGCCAACGACCTGGATAAACTGGCCGAAATGGAGGTCATCGTTTCCTGCCAGGGGGGCGGTTATACGGAGCGAATCCATCCGGTGCTTCGGCAGAAGGGCTGGCGCGGCTATTGGGTCGACGCCGCCTCGACCCTGCGAATGAAAGAGAACAGCGTCATCGTCCTCGACCCTGTCAACCGGCACGTGATCGACCGGGCGCTGGACGATGGCGTCAAGGATTTTATCGGCGGCAACTGCACGGTTTCGCTGATGCTGATGGCCGTCGGTGGTCTGTTCGCCCGAAACTGGGTCGAGTGGCTGACTTCCATGACCTATCAGAGTGCTTCGGGGGCCGGTGCCAACAACATGCGGGAACTGGTGCAGCAGATGGGGGTGCTGGGCGAAAAGAGCAAGGACCTGCTGCATGATCCGGCGGCGTCTATTCTGGACATCGATCAGCGGATTTCCCAAACCCTGGCCGACACGGATTTCCCCACGCAGTATTTCGGTGCCCCGCTGGCGGCCAGCCTGATTCCCTGGATCGATCGGGCCATGGACAACGGGCAAACCCGTGAGGAGTGGAAGGGGATCGCGGAGACCAATAAAATTCTCGGACGGTCCGACCGCCCGATTCCCATCGACGGGCAATGTGTCCGCGTCGGCGCCATGCGCTGCCACAGCCAGGCCCTGACGATCAAGCTCACCGAGGCAATCCCCCCGGAAACCATCGAAGAAGCCATCGCCTCGGCCAACGACTGGGTGGCGGTGGTTCCCAACGACAAGGCCGCCACGCTGGCACAGCTCAGCCCGGCGGCGGTTTCCGGGACGCTGACCGTACCTGTGGGCCGCATCCGTAAAATGAACCTGGGACCGGAGTACCTGACCCTGTTCACCGTGGGGGATCAGTTGTTGTGGGGGGCTGCCGAGCCGCTGCGACGGGTGCTGAACATTATCCTCGGCAATTTGGCAGGGTGATCGCATGTTGACGCGATTTCAATGGAATCGATCCGCTTTCTAAAAACCACGTATTTTGATAGCGTATAAAGTTATGTTTTTTGAGGGTTGTGTTTTCTCCCCGTTGCTGTATGATCCCTCTCAATTGGGTGCGTTTCTTTTCGTCAGCTCCTCAATCTCCAACGGTTTGAGGAGCTTTTTTTTGTGCTGCGGCAAAATTCGGCAAATCGTGCCGGCGTCGCAGGGAGCCGTTTCATTCTGCCATACGGTTAAAACCGATAGGAAACACCGGCTTCGAAAGTGAACGAACGCCACCGGACTTCATTCAGCCGTGTGTCGCCGGTGCTGCCGTCGGCGTAAAAGATGCGGTCCAGACCCGAATCGGTGGTCATTTCCTGCACATTCATGCCGGCATGCATTCCCCAGCGACCCTGCGTTTCGAACAGCATTTTGGCCCCGACCCGATAGCCGCATCCTTCCGCCTCGTGGGTAAAGCTGATCGGATGGCGATACTCGTCCCGCAGATTCCAGTTGGCCTCGGCATCGTAATCGAACCAATGCATCTCGCCGCTGAACAGGATGCCGATACGGGTAAACGAGCCCTGCTTGCATGGAATCGACACCATGAGATCTACGCCGATCCAGGGACCTTCCCAATGGGTTTCGTAACGGCTGTCCAGATTGGCGATAGGGCCGACGGGCGGCGTGGTGGGGGAAGAAAGTGCCTGGTAGCCGTCCACGATATTCAGGTCCTGCTCCGAAACGGCATAGCCAACCAGCGGGCTGATCGCCAGGGTGTCGTCAAAGAACGTGAAACGGGGACCGATGCCGATGGACCCATCCCACACGTTGTTGCCGTCCACCGAATTGGTCGAACGGGAAAACTCCAGGGTGCGGTTGTCGCCGTCGTAATCCGAGTCCCGATTGTTTCCCGAGGCGACCGTTCCATAGTTCAGGTTGCCGCGGACATAGAATCGATCCTTGATGACGGTACGGTTGGACAGGTTGAGTTGGTAAATTCGGACACTGGACCACTTGAGTTCGCTGCGCACGGTGGGATTCTGGCCCTGCAAGTTGCCGGCGATGCTCCATTTCAGGTTGTCGGTGCGGTATCCTGCGGAAAGCTCGAAGGTGCTGGCTGCCCAGTTCAACAGGGGAGAGGCCATTGCCGGATTTTCCGCCGGTTCCGGAGGGTCCGTTTCCGGCTGTTGGGAGCATACAGGCGAAGCAGGAGAAAAAAGGAGCAGTCCGATCATCACCACTGTGGCAAAGAGTCGCATAGGCAGCCTTTCCGCAAAATCGCATTCGTAGGTTGATGGCGACCGGCCCGTAGGGCCGTTCGTGCCGGCCCGGACGGACCGTTCGCCCCTCATCCCATGAAAACGAACGAAATACAAGCTTTGAACACGGCGGCTCCCGTCTTGACTTGCTATCTTTGGTGATTTAAAGTTGGCGTGTTTTCGTTTGACGACCAGTGAATCAGGCGGTTTCGGGGGATCGTCGCACAGCGCTTCGCACCGGTCGGAAGGCAGCGCCCGAAAAAAGGCGTTGCCTTTGGTTTCTTGAGCCGGTGGGACCGAAAACGGGGGTTTGCGATGCCGGCGGGAAGGATGTATGAACGCTATCGAGAGTACAGATGCGCTGGTCACCCGTGCCGGTGAGCAGCTTTTTCAATTTGCCATCGACCGGGGAGACATGCAGGCGATCCTGAATTCCCTGCCGCCGACGATGCAGGCGAAACGGGTCGCCCTGGAGTATGAGATTCAACTGCTCAGAATCATTTCCGTCGGTTGGGCGATCGCGTTCTTTCTGGCCGACGACCGTCTGAAAGATCCCGTCGGCCATCTTTTCTGGGAGAATATCAGGGCGTTTGCCGCCACGCTTTCTTCCTCGGCATCGCTTACCGTCGGTGCCGACATCGACTATTTCGATACCGTCAGGCAGCGCCTTGATTTTTATGTCGGCACCCTGGACAGCGCCGGCGGGGCCGATCAGCCGGCCATGGCCGTCGGCCCGGCTTTTGCCGAGGTTTGCGGGGATAAAGACGACGCCTGTGCGATCCTGGCCGGCAGCAAAATGTTTACCCATACCATTCATGCCGTTCGCGAATACCTCCAGGCTGCGGTTGACCAACAGGAAGGCAGCGGTGACCGATCTTAAATCGAAATGGCTGCCGGCCGTCCTCGGCGGTCTTTTGCTGAGCGCGGCCTTTCCCAAGACGGGATTTTCGCTCCTGGCCTGGATCGCCTTGGTGCCTCTTCTGATTTCTCTGCGGGGCTTGGATGGCGGAGGCGCGTTTCGGGTCGGCTGGATTTTCGGCCTGGCCCACTACCTGACCCTTTTGTACTGGGTGGTGTTCACTATGCGCACCTACGGATATCTGCCGTGGTGGCAGTGCATATCCCTTCTGGTGCTTCTGGCCGCCTACCTTGCCGTATATCCGGGGCTCTTTGCGCTGGCCGTGGTTCGTCTCGTTCAACGACCCGGACACCTTGTGATTCTCGCCCCGGTTTTTTGGGTGGCACTCGAATATCTGCGCAGCTTCATGCTGACCGGTTTCCCCTGGGGGCTCGTTGGATATTCCCAGTTTAATCGGTTGCATATCATCCAAATCTCCGATATGTTTGGTGTGTACGGCGTCACGTTTCTGGTGGTGCTTTTCAATGCCGCCATTTACGTTCTGTTGCTGCTTTTGGCCGAGAAGAAATGGGAGGGGCAGACGGTGGGACGACCGCTGGCCGTAAAAGCCGGCGTGCTTGCCATCGGGGCAATCCTTTTGGCGCTGACCTACGGCAGCCACCGTATCAAGGCTGTGGACAATGCCAGGGCCAAGGCCCCGACTGCACGCGTAGCGATTGTTCAGGGAAACATCGATCAGGCCCGTAAATGGGATCCGGCGTTTCAGATCGGAACCACGAAAAAATATGTGGCCCTGACGCAGGAAGCCGCCTCGCGGCGGCCCGATCTGGTGGTTTGGCCGGAAACGGCCACACCCTTTTACTTTGCGGCCAGTCCCAAGCTTACCCGGATGGTGACCGATGCCGTTCGTCAGGCGGGCACCTACCTGTTGGCGGGCAGCCCCAGTGTGGACATGGAGCAAGGCAGGCAGGCCTATTACAACAGCGCCCACCTGGTAACGCCGGAAGGTCATGCCGGTGCACGCTATGATAAGGTCCATCTGGTTCCTTTCGGCGAATACGTCCCTTTCAAGTGCATCCTGTCCTTTGCAGGCAAGATGGTGGCCCAGGTGGGCGATTTTTCGGCGGGTGAGAAGGGCCGTACGCTGGGCTGGAAGGAAGGCAGGGCGCCTATCGGCGTGCAGATCTGTTTCGAGATCATCTTTCCGGGTTTATCGCGGTCTTTGGCCAAAAACGGTGCCGGAATGCTGGTCAATCTGACCAACGATGCCTGGTTCGGCAGAACCAGCGCGGCGTACCAGCACTTTTCAATGGCGGTTTTCCGGGCTGTCGAGAACCGGCGCAGCCTGGTACGGTGTGCCAACACCGGGATCAGCGGGTTCATCGACCCCGTTGGCCGGGTGGTGGTCCAAACCCCCCTGTTCGAAGATGCGGTGGTGGATCAAAACGTTCCCGAACTGCGGCAAACGAGCATCTACACCCGCTTCGGCGATCTGCCGGCGTTGCTCTGCCTGATCGGGTTGGCCGGGCTGGCGATACGGCAACGGATGATGACGGGCGCTCTTCCATCCGGCGGCATGCCGGCGGCGCTGCCCGAAAAATTGAAACATTGGGTCGACCGGATGGTCGGCAAGAGGAGATAAACGATGAGTGGTGAAGCCAAACAGGCACTGAAAGAGCATCGACAGAAACTCGATCAGCTCAAGGAGTATCTTTGACCTGGGCAGCCAGGAAAAACGGTTGCAGGAAATCGAGGCGGAAATTGCCCGGGAAGGATTCTGGGACAACCCCGACGCCACGACGGCGATTTTAAAGGAGCGCACGGGATTGAGCCAGCGCATCGAGGCCTTCAAAGGCCTGGAAAAGGATCTCGAGGAGGCGGGAATCCTGCTGGAACTGGCCGTTGAAGAGGACGATGCCGGCACGCTGAACGAGGTGTCCGATCAGATTGGCGAGCTGGGGCGCCGCATGCGCCAGCTCTCCCTGGATATGATGCTCGACGGGGAGGACGATCAGAACAACGCCATCGTTTCCATCAACGCCGGTGCCGGCGGCACCGAGGCCCAGGACTGGGCCGAAATGCTTTTCCGCATGTACCTGCGGTGGGTGGAAGCCAAGGGGTTCAAGTCCACCATCGTCGATTTCCAGCCCGGTGACGAGGCGGGCATCAAGAGTGTCACGTTTACCGCCGCCGGCCCGTACGCTTTCGGCTATCTCAAATCGGAAACCGGCGTTCACCGTTTGGTGAGAATTTCTCCCTTCAATGCCAGCGGCAAGCGCCACACCTCCTTTGCCTCCGTATTCGTATATCCGGAGCTGGACAACACCATCGAGATCGATGTCGAGGAAAAGGATCTGCGCATCGATGTGTTTCGCGCCAGCGGCGCCGGCGGCCAGCACGTCAACAAGACCAGCAGCGCCGTGCGCATCACCCACCTGCCCACCGGCATCGTGGTTCAGTGCCAGCAGGAGAAATCTCAGCACCGCAACAAAGACATGGCCATGAAAGTGCTCAAATCGCGGCTTTACGAGGCGGAAAAGCGCAAACAGAACGAGCGGATGCAGGAGATTCACGACGGCAAGGACGAAATCGCCTGGGGCAGCCAGATCCGCTCCTATGTGCTGCACCCGTACCAGATGGTCAAGGACCATCGCATCGGTCTGGACGTTGGCAATGTGAACGGCGTGCTGGATGGGGATATCGATGTGTTTATCGAGGGCGTTCTCCTCTCTCACAAGGCATAGTCGTGCCCGTCCGGAAATGGCCGCTTTGCCCGATATCGGCATTGTGCTCAAATGATTGACCCCGAAGGCATCATCAGCCGGTTCTATCCCGTTGGCGGGATCACGCGGGAACTGCTGCTGCGCCACGGTGAACTGGTGGCGGACAAGGCCCTGGCGGTTCTGGATCGGGCGCCGTGGCTGGACGCGGATCGGGCGTTCGTGGTCCAGGCGGCAATGCTGCACGACATCGGCATCGGACGGACCCATTGCCCGGAATTGGGCTGTACGGGCGCTCTGCCCTATGTCTGCCACGGCGTCGAAGGCAGGGACATTCTCGACCGGATAGGCCTGAAGCGGCATGGGCTGGTTTGCGAGCGCCACGTGGGGGTGGGCATCCGGGTGGCCGAAACGCTGCGGCGAAACCTTCCCCTGCCGGACAGGGACATGGTGCCCCTTTCTCCGGAGGAGCGGCTGATCTGCTACGCGGACAAGTTTTTCTCGAAGACCGACAACGGCCGGCATGAGAAGCGCATCGCCGAGATTTCGGCCGGCCTCAACCGATTTTCACCGGAATACGGGGCGCGTTTCATGGCGCTCCATCGATGGTTGACCCGCTCGCCGGCTAGGCCGCAAAGCGCTGCCGGCGGGTGATCCCATGGAGGGAGAATGATGACGCCAGATCAAATCCGTGAGCACCTTCGCTTCTACTTCATCACGGACGATTCCGTGGATGGGTTTCCGGCCCCGGACCAGGTTCGGGTGGCTCTTGACGCCGGTGCGACCCTGATTCAATATCGCAACAAATCCTTTTCCCTGAACGATTTTGAAGAGGTCGAGGCTATCTGCCGACTGTGCCGTCAACGCCGGGTACCTTTTGTTGTCAACGACGACGTGCTGCTGGCCCGGGCCGCAGGGGCCGACGGCGTTCATGTGGGCCAGGAAGACACGCCACCCCGGCTGGCCCGGCGCATCATGGGGCCGGGGGCCATTGTCGGGGTGTCGGTTTCCAGCATGGAAGAACTGGAGCGCACCGACCTGGCGTCCTGCGACTATATTGGTACGGGCCCCACGTTTCCAACCGACACCAAGCGTGATGCCAAGGCCGTTCATGGTCTTTCCGGCCTGCGGGACATCGTCAACCTCTCGCCCCTTCCGGCCGTCGCCATCGGCGGCATCGATCCGACCAATGCGCTGGACTGTTTTGCCCACGGCGCCGCCGGTGTCGCCGTCATCAGTTGCATCACCCGCATCGAAGATCCCCGCAGCGCCGCCGCGGCCATGGCTTCCGCCTGCGGCGTTGCGCCCGGTGGGGCGCGCTCCTAAATGGGTTTCGGCGAATCGTGTGTGCATGCGATCCGAGAACTGGCACTGGCCGCGGAAAAGAGAATTCGTCCCCATATCCGGCGGACGCCGCTTGAGCCGGCTGCCGACCTGGGCTGCGAAAACGGCGGCCGGGTGTACCTGAAACTGGAAAGCATGCAGCATACGGGCTCCTTCAAGGTCAGGGGTGCCCTGAACCGGCTGCTGGCCCTGGACGAAAGTGAAGTCCGGGCGGGAGTGGTCACGGCCTCCTCCGGCAACCATGGCCTGGCCACAGCCTTCGGGATGAATCGCCTGGGAATCGACGGAGCCATTTATCTCCCCGAGACGGCTTCGCCGCTGAAGATTCGCATGCTGAAGGATCTGGGTGCTGCGGTCCGCTTCCATGGAACGGACTGCGATCATACCGAAGCGTTTGCCCGCCGGCAGGCCGAGGAAACCGGAAAAGTATATATTTCGCCCTATAACGATCCCTACGTGGTCGGCGGCCAGGGAACCATCGGATTGGAAATTCTGGATCGGCTTGACAAGGTGGACTGTATCCTGGCGTCGGTGGGCGGTGGCGGCCTGATTGCCGGCATTGCCGGAGCGGTAAAGGCGGTTCGGCCGGAAACCACCATCATTGGCTGCCTTCCCGAGAATTCTCCGGCCATGGCAGCATCGGTACAAGCCGGGCGGATCATGGACGCCCCCATGAAAGAAACCCTCTCCGACGGCACGGCCGGCGGAATCGAACCCGGCGCCGTCACCTTCGAGGCCTGCACCCGACTGGTGGACCGCTGGCAGCTGGTATCCGAAAAAGAAATTCGCCGGGCCATGGTGCGGGTTTTCGAAGAGCACCGTCTGGTGATCGAGGGGGCGGCCGCCGTGACGGTGGCCGGTTTTCTCAAGCTGGCCCCCCGGCTTGCGGGAAAGACGACGGTGATTGTGATCTGCGGCCGCAATATCGACACGGCCGTATTCAAAGGCATCGTTTGTCCGGCAGCCGATTTGCAGCCGGTGTTCCGGTAACCACTGAAGGTCCGGGGCTCCGGGTACGGCTTTGGGACAACCTTTGGGTTTTCTTACCTGATCGGTAACTATTATGGGTATCAGAAGTCGGCTATTTTTCGCGGCGGCCATTCTTGTCGGCACGATTCTGCTCGGCAGTACGGGCTATTATCTCATTTTCGAAGGCAGTTCCAGCTACATCGACTGCCTGTACATGACCGTGATTTCCCTGACCACCGTGGGCTACGGCGAGGTGCTGGGCATCACCGGCAACGTACCGGCGCAGATTTTCACCATGCTGCTGATCGTTTTCGGCATGGGCATTATCTTATACAGCATCAGTACATTGACGGCCATGCTGATCGAAGGCGAGTTGACCGGCATGCTCAGGAGAAGAAAAATGGAGAAAAAAATCGATGCGATCTCCGGGCACTACATTATATGCGGCGGCGGGGAGACCGGCTTTCCTCTGGCAGAGGAACTGGTAACCAGCAAGGCCAAGGTTGTTCTCGTCGAACAGGACAACGGCGTGATCGAACGCAGCCGCCAGATCAAGGGGCTCTATCACGTTCACGGCGATGCCACCGACGACAAAAACCTGGTCGCCGCCGGAATCGAGCGGGCCGCGGGGATTGCCATCTGCCTTCCGTCGGATAACGACAACCTCTACATCACCATGACCGCCCGCATGCTCAATGCCAAGGCGCGCATTATCAGCCGGATGACCAACCGCCGTCTCAAGCCCAAGCTGCTCAAGGCCGGCGCCACCTCCGTGGTCTCCCCCAACGCCATCGGTGCATTGCGCATCGCCTCGGAAATGATCCGACCGGAAGCCGTGGAATTTCTCGACAACATGCTGCGAAGCGAGCGCGGCGAATTGCGCATCCATCCGATCGCCGTCAAAAAAGACTCCGAACTGGCGGGAAAACCGATTCTTCAATCCGGCCTCCGGGACCGTTTCAACCTCCTTTTGCTGGGTGTTCGCAAGGACGGGGGTGAATTCGAATTCCGGCCGCCCAGCACATTTATAATCGAAGCGGGTATGACCCTGATCGTCATGGGCGATATCGAAAACATCAATCTTGCCCGGGAGGAATTCTGATTTCCTTGTAGCCCCGTGAGCGGGTACGTCAGGAGGAACCGGCTTTATTTTGCCGCGCATATCGGCCGGCCATGCATACCGCCGACATGGCGGCCACGGCCTCGATGAGTTCGGGCAGGGAAATCTGACGATTGAAATCGCCCAGGTGGGGGCCGCTTTTGATGAGGATGTCTTTTTCTCCGCGGAGCATTCCTTCCAACTGTTCGGCACCGTAGCCCCGTTCGCGCAGGAACCCGAAAAACTGGCTGTCGCTCAGGGCATTCTGATCGGCGCGGCGCAGCAGTTCGGTCATGTGGCGGTCCACCCCCATCTCATCGATCATGCGTTCCACGAGCCGGTCGGCATCCAGAGGCAGCGGGATGCTCGCCTGCGACCCGGTAAACCCGCTGTAATAGTTACGGAAAATCTCTCGGATCATAGATCCCAGCAACTGTCGGTCGAACAGATCCCGGGTGTCCAGCGGGTTCCCCTTTTCGTCCCATCCCACCCGGGTGGCTTCCCGGCAGCGGAAAACGCTGCCGGCCACCAGAAGCAGGCTCAGCAGATGGCTTCCGATATGCCGGTACAGCGTTTGACTGCCGCCTGACAGGGGTTCCAGATGCTCGAAGTCGCGCAGCCCGGACAACCCGAAGTTGGGAAATCGGCACGAGTCCAGCCACTGGTCCAGGCGGCCGGCGCGGAACCACTGGTAGCGGCCCTGATCGTCGCGGCGCAGCCGCTGGGTGCGGTTGTGGAACAGCGGGATGGGGGCGTTGTGGATAACCCCTTTTGCAGTCAGTCGTCCCAGCAGGTAGGCGTTGCGGGCCAGCATTTCCGCCGCCGATTCGCCGTCCACGCCATGGTGGTTGGGATAGACGAAATAGTCCCGGTGGGCGAGAAAGGCCACAGCGATTTTATCGGGGTGTCGGTTCACCGCAGCCGGCGGCGAAGACGGGAGGCGATCCAAACGAAAGAGCCGATGGCCGTCGAACAGCAGGGGAGCGGGAATGTGAAACCGGCGGTCAAAGGCGAATCCGGGTTCTCGCAGGTGCTCCATCCATCGAATCTCTCCGGCCAGTTCTCCCGGCGTGTCACCGGATTTAGCCAGTTTGACCACCAGCAGGCGGTCCCGGGATGCGGTCGGCGCCACCAGGCTGCGTCCGATGTAGCGGGGGGCGGCGGTCAGCGTCAGCCCGTTGGATTTCGTCAGCCGTACCCAGTCAACTGCCGGAGGGTGGGGCTCTTTGCCGGCCGGCATCCGCGGCGAGGCGATGTCGACCGGCAGGCTGCCCAACGCTTCGGCAACGCCCCGGTGGGCGCTTTCGTGCGTGACCCGCAGCAGCCGGTTCAACGACGCCAGCGCCATGCCTCCCAGTTGCCCGCTTTCCGGTGAAGTTGCCAGGTCCGTCATGACCGACGCCGCTTCCCGGAACAGAAAATAGGATTGCCTGATTTTACGAAACGCCCGGGTCCGGAGAAGATCCTCGAGTGCGGCAAGGGTCTTTTCATCGAGAACGCCGGTGTGTTTGCGCGCCAGTCGCCGCAGGTCGGCGACGGCATGGTATTTGGCGATAAAATCGTAATGGGGGTGGGTCAGGGCCTCTTCGGACTGCGCTTTGAGCCTATCGGGAAAGGAGGACGGCACGGTTTTTACAGATCCAGCAGGTCGGCAACCTCGGACAACTGCCGGATGTGACGATCCGCCGTCAGTTCCGGATTGCGGTAGGCCACGAAGAAGATGCCGGCTTGCCTGGCCGCCATCTCGTCCACCTGCGAGTCGCCCACATAAATGACCTCATCGGGCAGTACGGAAAAATGAGCGACCACCTTGTTGAGGGCCTCGGGGTGGGGTTTGGGAAAGGTTACATCCAGTGCACAGACCACCAGATCGAAAAGGTGGTCGATGCGGTTGTCCGTCAGCACATGGGCCATGGTATCGGTCCGATTGGTGGCCACTGCGGTTTTATACCGGGGGCGGATGCGCTCCAGCAGCTCGACCAGGCCGGGCTCCATCTGCATGTATTTGAGAAACGGCAGGTATCCCAACTGCTTGCGGTAGGCGTGGGCGGCCTCGAGGGTGGCGCTGTCCGAAATCAGAAACGCCAGGGCTTCATCGACGGTGTGCATATGGGAATAAGCCAACTGTTCCGGCGTCATCTCCGGCAGGTGGAAACGTTCCAACAGATGGTTGTAATAGGCGCGGTTGGCCTCCCGGGAATCGAACATGACGCCGTCGCAATCGAAGGCGACTACTTTGAGTTCGGATTTCACAGATGTCTTTTCTTCATTTGGGTGATGGAGGCCTTACCCGCCCGTGGCGTTCTTTTGAACCGGTGCGGTGGCAGGCCGGGGTTCGGCGGCAATAATCTGCCCGTAAACCGGAACCCTGAGCGAGGACTTCACCGGACTGTCGGTCATCAGGGTCAGGGTGTCGGCATAGCGGCCTGCCGCTTCTCTTTTGTTTTCGATGGTCAGGATGTATCCGTCGACCCCTTCCTTACTGAACTCTTCGATCGTAAAAGCGATATCTTTGCCGCTTCTGGCCTTGGCATTGGTAATTTTGAACGGATAGGCCTTCTCGCGGGTGATGGTGATTTTTTTCTGGATGTCGGTCCCCGACCTGCCCACCAATCGGGCGTATTTGGGCTCTATTTTCGCGAAATTGAGTACCTTGCCCGAAACGGCAAGCGTGACTTGGGTGTTGGCCGGGTCGTTGGAAAAAACCTGGAACTGCTTGTTTATGGACCGGCCGCCATAACCATTGGTATGAACCTTGACACTGATCGCTCCCTCGCCGCCGGCGGGGATCTGCCTCGGATAGGAGGCTACCGAACACCCTCAACCGGTTTTTACCTGATGAATGGCAAGGATGCCCTCGCCGGAATTTTTGACGGTAAAGTCGTGGACCACTTCCGCGCCGTCAACCACCGGTGTAAATTCGTATTTGAACTCCGGTATGACGATGACGGGTGCACCTTGAGCGTTGTCCCCGGTGCCGGAAGACGCCTTGTCGGCGGCCTGATCCGATGCCGCGAAACCAGGCGTTGCGATCCACAGCAGCGCCAGTATGAAAATTGGGATAACTATTCGGGATTTCATTTTTTTCTCCTTTATCAACGAGCCGTACAGTGCCGGCTGTTCTTCCAAAAACCGAAAAAATATTTTTATGCCTGACTTCCGCTCCTGTCAAGTTACATCAGGAAAAACGGGTCGACATCGACCGAGACCCGGATACCGCGGCCGGCCGCTGCGGCGTCGGGGCCCTGAATCAGGTCGTGAACCATCCGGTGCAGTTCGCCGATGTCGGAACTGCTGATAAGCAGCTGCCAGCGGTGGCGGTTGGCAATGCGCGCCAGCGGGGCTTCGATGGGGCCCATCAATTTCACCCGGCCGCCGCCGGGACCGGCGCCGTTCAGCATTTGCCGGCCGAGCGCCCCTATTCTTTTTGCCGCTTCGGCAGTTTTCCGAGGATCTTTACCGGATATACGGACGGCTACCATGCGGGAAAAAGGAGGATATCCCAGGGCTTTTCGAAAGCCGATTTCCTGGTCGAAAAATTTTCTGAAATCCTGTTCCTTTGCCGCGCCGATGGTGAAGTGGTCGGGATTGAAGGTCTGCAGGACCACCCTGCCCGGATGTTCGCCGCGCCCGGCCCGGCCCGCCACCTGGGCCAGCAGTTGAAAAGTTCGCTCCCCGGAGCGGAAATCGGGGAAATTGAGAGTCAGGTCGGCGCACACCACCCCCACCAGGGTAATGCCGGGAAAATCGTGCCCCTTGGCCACCATCTGGGTGCCCACCAGAATGTCGATGCGGCGGTGCCGTAAATCTTTGAGCAGGCGCACGATGCTGCCTTTGCGGTTCATGGTGTCCCGGTCCATGCGTGCCACCCGTGCATCGGGAAACAATTGCACCATGGCTTCCTGGACTTTTTCGGTCCCCATTCCCAGCAGCCTGATGTCCTCGCTGCCGCACGAGGGGCAGGCGGATGTCGCTGCTTTGGTAAAACCGCAGTAATGGCAGCGGAACGCATTGGCCTTCTTATGCAGGGTCAGGGAAATGTCGCAGTTTTTGCATCGCAGAGCCTGGCCGCAGTGGGCGCAGATGGGAAAGGCGGAAAATCCCCGGCGATTGATAAAAATCAGGGCCTGGTTGCCGTCGTCCAGGGTGCTGCGAATCTCTTTTTGCAGTTGGGGCGTGATGTAGCGTTGAATGCCGCGTTCATCCCGGGACAGAGAGAGATCCACGGTTTGAATTTCCGGCAGCGGCTGCCGGTTGATGCGTCGGGACAGCGTGGCCAGGTCGTATTTGCCGATGGTGACATTGTGCCAGGATTGGACGGAAGGGGTGGCCGACCCCAGAATCACCAGGGCCTTGTGGTGGCGGCCCCGCACGACGGCCAGGTCCCTGGCGTTGTAACGCAGACCGCTTTCCTGCTTGTAGGAGGCGTCGTGCTCCTCGTCGACAATGATCAGGCCGGCATCGGCAAAGGGCGCAAAGATACAGGAGCGGGCGCCGATGGCGATGGACGCCTCCTTGTTGACGATTCTCATCCACTGGTCGTAGCGTTCGCCCCGGCTCAGTCCGCTGTGGAGCACGGCCACCGTGTCCCCGAACCGTGCCCGGAATCTGCGTTCGGTCTGGGAAATCAGGCCGATTTCCGGCACCAGCACCAACACCTGCATTTTTTTGTTCAGGGCCGCCCGGGTCAGCCGCAGATACACCTCGGTTTTTCCACTCCCGGTGACGCCGGCCAGCAGGACGGTTTTAAATCCGCGGCCCAGCAGCGGGGCCATCTGGCGCACCGCCGCTGTCTGTTCTTCGGTGAGCCGGGGCGGGATGTCCGGTTCGATGGGATCACCGAAAGGGTCCCGGATGATTGATTTTTCGTAGACGGCGACCTGCCCGACCTTTTGCATCTCCCGAACCAGGGTGGCGGCGGTGGGGATGTATCTTTTCAATTCCGGCACACTCAAATCGCCTTCGGCTTTCAGGATGTCGCAGACGGCCAGGCGCTGTCGGGAGAGCCGTCGGGAAGGGTTTTCGCTTTCTTCCAGGGTGACCATGCGGATCGTCTTGGGCCGGATCCGGCCGCCTTGGATGTGTCGGTCCAGTTGGAGCCATTTTCGTTGACGCATCCGATGGATCAACGCCCACGGCACCGGCTGGCCGATTTTTTTTTGCAGTTGTTTGATCGTTGCCGGTCCTTTTGCCAGCGCCGCCAGGATCGACTTTTCTACAGGAGAATGGGATGACGATGCGTTGGTTTCGTCAAGGGTCAGAACGGCGATGTCCGCCATGTTCAGTCCGGCGGGCAGGGCCGTGTTGATGGTCTGTCCCAACGGATGCATGTAATAGCCGGCGATCCACTGGAAGAAGGGGATCAAGGTTTCAGGGAAAAGGGGACTGTCGTCGAGTACATCCAGGATCTGCTTGATTTCTCTGAGGTCTGTTTGCCGGTCCGGTCCGATCAGGTACCCGGTGACGATCCGCCTGCCAAAGGGCACCAGCACCCGCATCCCGGGACGGGCCTGGTCGGAAAGGTGCGCCGGAACGCTGTAGCTGAACGTCTCATAAACCGGGAGGACCACGGCCACGGCGACATGTTGTCGGGGTGGGGCGACAGGATTGTCATCAATAGGGGCCACAGCGTATTTTAGCTATAATCACTTGAAGTTGGATAGAATATGCCCACGGTGGCAGGCGGTTGAAAGCCATTATAGGATCCGCAAACTGCGTTTTCAAGCATATCATGCGTTGCAAGTGCTTCCAATACCTGCTAATATTTTTAAATTCGACAGTTTACCCTTATTGTCCGGGAAGACCGACCCACCAACAAAGGAGGAAACGAAATGATCTCGATTCTAAAACGCGCCATCGTTCTGCTGACCGCGCTGGCACTGATCGCAGTTCCCTGCGCGACCTGCCTGGCCGGCGAACTCGATCAGGACAAAGACCTGATGGGAGGGAAAATGGCCACCGATGGCTTGATCGTAAGACCCCTGGGGCTTTGCGCCACGGTAATCGGCGGAGCGATCTTCGTCGTCTCCTTGCCGTTTTCCGCTTTGGGTGGCAATACGAAGCCCGCCTACGATCACCTTCTGGCCGATCCGTTCAAGTTTACGTTCAGCAGGCCGTTGGGTGATTTCTAACCGTTTGATGAGAACGAAGATTGATAAACTCGTAAACAGTCGTATTTCCGACGGACTTGTAAAAAGGCCGAGATCAAGGATTGCGAATCCTGAGGAATGAGGCGTACTTAAGGTACGTCGCAGTGACGAAGGATGAGCGTAACGCCGATATCGGCCTTTTTACGAGTCCGTCATCATTAAGAAAAGCTGACAGTGCACCACCCTTTTGCCGTAAAGGAGGATCTTTTGCCCGTACACCGCGTTGAGCACCCGCTAATCAGACATAAAATCGGCCTTATGCGAGGCCACGATGTGACCACCAAAAAATTCAGGGAATTGGCCAACGAACTGGCAACGCTGCTTACCTATGAAGCGACCAAGGACCTGGAAACCGAAACCAGCACCATTCAGGGATGGGCCGGCGAGGTGGCCGTCGAGAAAATCAAGGGCAAGAAGATCACGGTCGTTCCCATTCTTCGCGCCGGCCTGGGGATGATGGACGGCGTTTTGAACCTGATTCCTTCGGCCAAGGTTAGCGTTGTGGGGCTGTACCGCAACGAAGAGACCCTGGAACCGGTTCGCTACTATGTAAAAATGACCAGCAACATGGAAGAACGCATCGCTCTCATCCTGGATCCCATGCTGGCCACGGGCGGAACGTTGGTGGCGACCATCGACCTTTTGAAAGAGTCCGGCTGCCAGCAGATCCGGGGGTTGTTCCTGGTTGCCGCTCCCGAGGGGCTGAAACGGCTGGAAGAGGCCCATCCCGATGTGGATGTGTACGTGGCGGCGATCGACGAAAGACTCAACGACATCGGCTATATCCTTCCGGGTCTGGGAGATGCCGGCGACAAGATCTTCGGAACCAAGTAATCCGGGATCGGTTCCAAAAAGCTGTAGAACAAGCGCCCGGCTGCCGGCCGGGCGCTTTTTTTGTAACAAGTTTGTTTCACGCCCCTTTTTACGAGTCCGTCTTTTTCGCCATGACCAAGAACCCGCTGTCGACAACCTTGCGTGTCTTTTTCCCCTTTGCCGCCGGGTATTTTCTTTCCTATCTCTACCGGGTGGTCAATGCGGTGATCGCGCCGGATCTGGTGTCCGATCTGGGCATCGGGCCCTCGGCCCTGGGACTTTTGACCGCGACCTACTTCATTTCCTTCGCCTCCTTTCAACTGCCGCTGGGATTATTGCTGGACCGCTTCGGCCCGCGGCGGACCGAGGCCGTTCTGCTGCTTTTCGCCGCCGGGGGCGCCTATCTGTTTTCCAGCGCCGGGACCCTGGCCGGTCTGGTGGCCGCCCGAGCCTTTATCGGCTTCGGCGTCTCGGCCTGCCTCATGGCGGCCTTTAAAGCCTATACCCTGTGGTTTCCCAAAGAGAAATGGCCCCTGGTCAACGGTTTCCAGATGGCGGCCGGAGGCCTCGGTGCGCTGGCGGCCACCTCGCCGGTGGAAGCGGCCCTGCGGATCACCGATTGGCGCGGTGTTTTCATGGTTCTGACCGGGTTGACCCTGGTGGTGGCCGTATCCGTTTATGCGGTCGTGCCGCAAAAGAAGGCCGACCATTCGGGGGAACGCTTCGGCGATCAGTTGCGGGGGGTGCGGACGGTGTTTACCAGCCTCGAATTCTGGCAAACGGCGCCGCTGACCACCGTGTCCCAGGCCGCCTTTCTTTCCATTCAGGGCCTGTGGGCCGGCCCCTGGCTCAAGGACGTGGCCGGGATGGACCGCATGGCCGTTGCCGGCATGCTTTTCAGGGTTGCCGTGGCCATGATCGGCGGATGGATTGTGCTGGGATCGCTGGCCGAACGTCTCAGCCGTGCGGGCGTCCCCGTGCGCAGTACCGCGGTGACGGGGATGGTGATTTTCCTGGGAACGCAGGTTTTGTTGCTGACTGCGCCCGTTGCGTGGGCGCTATTCGTCTGGCCGCTTTTCGGTTTTTTCGGCACGTCCGGCATTCTCGCCTATGCCGCGCTGTCCCAGCGGTTTCCGGTCCATCTGTCCGGGCGGGTCACCACCGCCATCAACCTGCTGGTATTCGTGGCCGCCTTTGCCGGCCAGTGGGCCATCGGCCTGATCATCGGCCTCTGGCCCGTGGGCGACCACGGCAGCTACGCCCTGGCAGGATACCGGACCGGATTCGGCCTCATGGTCGGCCTTCAGGGTTTGGCGGCCATCTGGTATTTTGTGGCCGGCCGGTTGATTCAAAAGCCGCATGACCGGTAAACGGATTCCATTTTCATAACGCGTGGAGATGCCATGAAGATTTACACCGGTACGGGGGATCGGGGAAAAACCAGCCTTTTCAGTGGAGAACGGGTGTCCAAAAGCAGTCTTCGCATCGAAGCCTACGGCGACCTGGACGAACTCAATTCCGTGATGGGGGCCGTGGCGTCAGCGCTGGATACCGATCATAAAGAACTGAAAGAAGAGATCCAGTCCGTTCAGGCGATGCTGCTGGATGCCGGGGCCTGGCTGGCGACGACGCCCGATGCCGCTTCCACCCGTTTTTTGAAACCCTTCACCGGCGATCCGGCCAAATGGCTGGAAGAGGCCATCGACCGGATGAACGCTTCGCTGCCGGAACTGAAACAGTTTATCCTGCCCGGCGGCCACCTTTCGGCCTCCCTGGCGCATATGGCGCGCACCGTCTGCAGGCGGACGGAACGACGGACCATTGCCCTGGTCGAATCGGAAAGCGGCGGTGGTGGCGAAACCATGACCCATATCCTGGTCTTCCTCAATCGACTGTCCGATTATCTATTTGTTCTCGCGCGCTACTGCAACCATCTGTCGGGCAAAGGAGACCTTTTGTGGGTCACCTGAGCAACGAAACGGACTTTTTTGCGGTTTTGGAGGACCGACGATGGCTGGCGCCCGGAATCCTTGAGTTCCGCCTGCGGCGCCCGGAAGGCTTTGCTTTTATTCCCGGCCAGTTCTTGCGCTTCATGATGGATGGATATCAGCGGGAGTACACCATGCTTTCTTGTCCTGAAGCGCAAACCATCGATTTCTGCATCGCCGTGGCGGCCGGGGGGCGCTTTTCCACGGAGATTCAACAGGCCCGGATCGGAAGCCGGTTCCAGGTGTCCGGTCCGCTGGGGCATTTCGTCTACCAGGGGGCGGGAAATCCAGCGGTGTTCGTGGCCACGGGAACCGGCGTGGCCCCCTTCGTGGCCTTTTGCCGCAGTGGCGTGGCGCGCGCCTTACTGCTCCATGGCGTACACCATGCCGATGGATTGATTTATCGAAACCTTCTGGTGGCTGCCGTAAAACCATATATCGTCTGTATCAGAAGGCCAGCCACAATCCCGGAAGACGGGATCGAGATCTATGCGGGTCGCGTTACCGATTACTTGAAATCGGAGTTGGCTCCCGGCACCTACGATTTCTACCTGTGCGGGCGGCGTGATATGATCCGGGACGCCACAGCCGTCATTGACGGACGATTTGGTGATTCGCGGTTATTTATCGAGAATTACGGTTAACCACGACGCCGAACGCTTGTCGTTACATCGGCGCAAAGATCATCCGTTTTTCGCTGTTGTCATACAGGATCATCCTGGCGCGGATGGTTTCTTCCTCGCCGAAGATGTTGACCAGGCGGATCCCGCCGCCGGCCACTTCCTCGATGCGGTCCACATTCTCCAGCACCTTCTCTTCCATGCCGTTTTTTCTGACAAATACACTGATATCGCACATCGTTCATCTCCTATTTGAAATGGGCCGCCATGGGAGCGTGCCCGCTGTCATCCAACCATTTTGTGCCCTGTCTCCGTCTAAAACAAATGTGGACATTCCGGCTGCAAATTGCAATACCGTACCCTGGAGAAAATATAGGCTGACCCATGACGTTCAAACAGACCATCAAAGAAGCGGCGATTCTCATCCTGGCAGCGGTCGGGATTGCCATTGCAATCCATGTTGTCCGTCCCGACCGGATCGCGCCCATCGTTGATCAGCCCGCCGGCGACACCGCCCGGGCGGTTCAGAAGACCTCCGGGGGCCGGGAAATCTCGATTGAAGAGGCTCAGCATCTTTTCAAAGAAAAAGGCGTCCTGTTTGCGGATGCCCGGCACCGGGCCGATTATGAGGCCGGGCACATTCGGGGGGCCGTCCATCTCGATGTTGCCGAGCCGGATGCCTGGCTGCCGGACTTTATGGCCGCCGCCGATCCTGCGGCCCGGATCGTTGCCTACTGCGACGGGGAAAGCTGCCGGCTGGCCGAGGAACTGGCCGAACTTCTCGCGCTTAACGGCTTCGAGAATGTCGGCTACCTCAAAAACGGCCTGACCCGCTGGCGGGAAAGCGGCATGCCCGTCGAGTAATCGTTTCCCGGACGACCCCTGTCACTGGCGGTAGGGCTCCGCCGAAATGCCATAGCGGCGCATGATCTGCTGCAGGGCCTGGCGCTCCAAACCGCAGGCCTTGGCCGCCTGGGTGACGTTGCCCTTGCTTTGCGAAAGCACGTGGCCGATATAGGCCGAATTGAAGGCCATCAGGTTGTTCTCCTTGGCCTGCTTGTACGGCTGTTCGAGGTTCGCGGCGATATCCGCCCCCGGCGCCGTCGCGGATTTTCGATCGATTCTCACGTCCTCCAGAGTGATTTCATCGGATTGGGAAAACAGAATCCCCTGTATGATCAAATTTTCCATTTCACGGACGTTGCCCTCCCAACGGCGCGTGGCAAAGGCGTCCATCAAGGCCGGCGAAAACCGCTTTGACGGTTTGTCGAGCTTGCGGCAATGTTTTTCCAGCAGGTGGTTGGCAATCAGGGGGATGTCCTCCACCCGCTCACGAAGCGGCGGCAGCCGTATGGGCAGCACGTTGAGCCGGTAAAAGAAGTCCTCGCGGTAATCGCCGGATTTGATTTTCTCGGCCAGGGGCTGGTTGGTGGAGGCGATGATGCGCACATCCACCTGGATGGGGCGGGCGTCGCCCAGGGGTTTGATCTCCTTTTCCTGCAATACCCGCAGCAGCTTGGTCTGAATCGTGGGGGTGATGTCCCCGATCTCGTCGAGGAAGATCGTCCCGGTATGGGCTTCCTGGAAAAGCCCCTTCTTGTCGCTGGTGGCATGGGTGAAAGCGCCCTTTTTATAGCCGAACAACTCGCTTTCCAGGATATGCTCGGGAACCGTGGGGCAGTTCACCGCGATGAACGGACGCTTGCTGCGGTTGCTCAGGGCATGCACCGCCCGGGCGGCCAGGTCCTTTCCCGTTCCCGATTCGCCGGTGATCAGCACCGTTAGGTCGTTCTGGGCGACCGTCCGGATGGTCTCGTATACGCGCTGCATTTCAGGGCTCTTGCCCACCAGTTCCTGAAACATGTCCGTCGAGTGGCACTCGTGATGGAGCCGCAGATTTTCTTTCAGCAGCCGGCTGCGCTCGAAGGCTTTTCCCAGGCGCATCACCAGGGCATCGTGATCGAAGGGCTTGGTGATGAAATCGTAGGCGCCGCGCTTCATGGCTTCCACCGCCATTTCGATATGGCCGTAGGCGGTCATCATGACGAAGGTGATTTCCTCGTGGTCGGATTTGACCCGTTCGAGGACTTCGAGCCCGCTGATCCCGGGCATCTTGATGTCCGCCAGCACCAGGTCGTAGTCGCCGTCGCGGATCATATCCAGGGCCACTTCTCCCGAGGCGGCGGTGTCCACCCGGCACCCGAGTTCGGGTTCCAGGCTTCTTTTGAGCAGACTGAGCATATCCGGTTCGTCATCGACGATGAGAAGATGTTGTGCCATGGTTTATCTCCCTGAATGCGGGGGACTGACGGGAAGGGTAAGGGTGAATGCCGCTCCCTGACCCGGTTCGCTTTTTACGCTGATGTTGCCCCCATGGCCTTTGATGATGCCGTAGCTGACCGAAAGCCCGAGTCCGGTTCCCTCTCCGGTGGGCTTGGTCGTGAAAAACGGGTCGAAGATTCTGGGAAGATTTTCTTCCTCGATGCCATGTCCGGTGTCGGCCACCTCCACGGCGATGAGGCCGGTGGTCGCGTTGATTCCGGTGGAGATGGTAATGGTGCCTTCGCGCTCCACGGCATGGATGGCATTCATCAGCAGATTGATCAACACCTGTTTGATCTTTTTTTCATCGATGCATGCCAGAGGAAGGTTGGGCGCGAAATGGGTCTGGATGTCAATGGCATCGAGATTGCTGTGGTGGCGGACAAAACCGATGACGTCTTCGATGATGCCATGGATGTCCAGGTTCTCCTTCTGGGAACTGGAGGTCCGGGCGAAGTTGAGCAGGTCTTCGACAATGGCCTTGCAGGACTGGACGTGCTTTTCAATGGTTTTCAGGTCGTTGAAACGATCGGAATCGGCGTCCTCGTTTCTCAGCAGAAGCTGGGTGTATCCGAGGATGATGCCGAGCGGATTGTTGATCTCGTGGGCGATGCCCGAAGAGAGTTCTCCGATGGAGGCCAGCTTGTCTGCCTGGGCCATCTGTTTTTGCATCAACCGGCGCTGCTCGATATCCTTGATCAGAAAGTGAATGGTTTCGCCCTCCTCCGTGGGGCCTTTGGCCAGGCTCCCCGAAAGCAGGACCCGCCGCCGGATGCCTTTTTTCAGAACCAGATCGAACTCTTCGCTGGAAATGAAGCCGCGCTTGTCGATGTGCCGGCCGATGGCGTCCCAGTCGTCGGGGTGGGAAAGAAAATCCCGGAAGTTCTGATGGTCGAGGGCTTCGCCCCCGTCGTCGCTTTGGATCTCGACCATATGCCTCCCGGCCGGATTGATGTTGACGATGCGCCCGTCTCGGCGCGTGACCAGGATCATGTCTTTGGAGACTTCGAAGATTCGCCGGTATTTCTGTTCGGAGACGACCAGGGCCTCGGTCCGTTTTTCCACCAGTTTCTCCAGGTTCTGATTGAGGTAGAGCAACTCTTTGTGGGCATTTTGCAGGGCCTGGCGGTCTTTCAGGATCGTTCCGTAGATGACCCAGGTTCGTTCGAAGAAGAGCGTAACCGAGGCGACCACGATAAAGGTAAAGGTGTTGACGGCGCCGGAAAAGGGCTGGATGGCGGTCCACAGATCCCGGCGGTCGATGAGCAGGAAGATCTGTTTGAGCAAATGGCCGGCGGATCGCGAAATGGCAAAAACGAACAGGGCCAGGCAGACCCACAACAGGTAGGTGAGGATAATATTGTTGGGGTCCCGCTTTTTCAGGCGCAGGCTCATTCCATAGCTGGCGAAGGCCAAAGCGATCATCAGGATGGACCCGACAACGTCCACCGTCCAGATGGGAATCAGGGAGCCGGTCATTGACGGCCGCCTTTGCCGGGGTCGGCAGGCTGGACCTCCTTGAGCATGTGGTGCAGTCCCAGCATCAGAAAAACCATGGCCGGCACGCACAGAAGATGGTCCAGTTTGATCAGGTAATAGACGGTGGCCAACCATTCATGGCCGTTTGTGGCCGTGACCTGAATTTTCCAATCGCCGAGATTGGTTACGCTGACGGCACAGATCTGCTCGTCGAGGAAATGGACCAGAATGGTGTCCAGATTCCAGAGGATGAAGAAAAAGGCCGCATACTGGATGAAGCGCCATCCGGGCCGTTTCACCAGGTCCGCCTGCCGCAGCCAGTAAATCAGAAGCAGCATGGAAAAAAGGAAGAACAGGTGGGCGAACTGGTGGACCCAGACCCCCTCGATTCCGGCATGACCCTGGGTGGCCAGGGCATCCAGTGGCCAAAGGATACAGACGATAGCGATCATCGCCAGCCAAAGCGAGTGATGCGAGGTCGGTTGCATAGGCTTTCAAAACGGTCGTCCAAGGCGCCCCGGCAAGAGGGCAGCGGTAAGCGGACGAATTATGGGATGGTCGAATTCGGTTCCTTGGGGCCGGCCAGATCGGAAAAACTCATCATTTCCTCGGCTTCCTCGTGGCTTTCCAGGCGCCATTGTTCGAAAGATGAAAAATAGGGGAGTTTGTTTTTGATCTTTCCGAACAGAATGTACATCAGCACATAGATCGGAAAGAATGTAAACAGGAACCCCACTGACGAGCCGAAAGCGGGAAGGGGGATGGGAAGAGCGAACTCGACTCCACCAAAGCGATCCTGCATCCATCCCAGGGCGAAGGGGACCGGCCATAGTGACGAAATACCGATCGCCACTTGGGCGAAAAAATATTTGCCAAAGGCGTCATTGGCCTGTTTGTTACAGCTTTTATAGGCGGACTTGTTCTTGGCCCCAAGTGCCCTGATGGACAAATTATGCATGTGGACCATCTCACGGCTGTCCGTGCTGAAAAATCGATGGTTGCGACGGTAGGCCCAGCAGTACGTCATTTGCCCGATGATTACGCAGATCAGACACACCACACCCGTTCCGATGTAGTATCCGAATATCGGAACCTCGGTCAGACGGTAGAATGAAATCAAAAAACCGTCGATCGCGTAGTACAGGGCGATCAATATTCCATTGAGAGCTTCCATGGGTGCTGTCCGATCATAAAGCTACCCGGGGCCGGCGGGCAGGCCGGCCCCGGGGGGGTTACAATTGCGGTTTTTTATTTCGAGATACGCATCAGAACGGCGGAACGATGCTGTAGCCCAAAAAGCCCTTGGTGGTGTAACGCAGACCCACGTAGACAGCCAGCACGACGAACAGGCGTTTGAGCCAGATGTCCGGGATATATTTGGAGGTCCGCGGACCAATCATGGAGCCGACGAAAATACCGATCAGTTCGACCCCGATCAGGGGCCAGAAGATGACGACGCCCTTGACGACCATGTAGGTGAAGATACTGATGATCATGCCCACCAGAACGGTAAGGGCGGAGGTCCCGGCAACCAGGAACATGGGCAAACCGGCAACACTGGTCAAAAACGGCACGAACAGAAAGCCGCCGCCGATGCCCAAAAAGGAGGCCAGACCGGCGATGAAAAAGCCACCGATGATGGGAACGATGGGATTGAAACCGAATTCGACACCGTAGAAGGAGAAACGAATTTTGGACATGCCCCAGGAAATGACCTTGACGCCTTGTTCGGATGCATCAGCACCGGAACTGCCTTTGATGTTGGCATCTTCAAAGGCCTTGGCGGCAGCCTTGGCTTCTTTCTTGCCGGCCTGCCCCTTGGGGGTGGTTTCATAGAACAGGAACCCGCCGATGATAAATACCACCAGACCGAAGTATCCCAGGTACGCCTTCAGAGAAATCTTGCCGGCGGTGATCCAGGGGATCAGGAAACTTCCGGAAATGGAGCCGATGGCCAGCATCAGACCCAGGGGCAGTACCAGGCGGCCCATTTTATAGTAGTTCCAGCTGGAGACGGCGCCGGAAAGGCCCACCATCCACTGGTTGGACACACGGATGCTGTCGGTGATCAGTTTGTTGAGTACGGGCGATGTCTTCTTGAATGTCTTCCCGTAATCGGCCAGGCCGAAAACGGTGATGTGGCCCACGCCGGCCATGATGCCGCCGAAGGCGCCCACGGTGGAGAAAATCCAGCCTACCCAGATGGCCCAGAAAAAGCCGGCGATCATGTTGGGTGTCGGAGCACCGGGGATACCCAAAAAGCCAGGCTTGGCGTTGGGATCGATCTGGCCGGGTTCGGTTCCCTGGGGAGTGGCCGCGATGGCATCTTCCAGTTTGCCCGCATAGGCATTGGTGTCGGTCAACGCCGGTACCACCACCACCGAAACCAGCAGCAATAGAACAGTGATCAAGACGTACTTACTTTTCATCCTTACCCTCCTCTTGAGAAATTAAAAAAAAATGCCTGTAGGCAGGCATACAAAACAAAACGCTAGGGACGATCCTGCTTCAACTTACTCCCCGCTTTCCAATGCCTCCACCGTTTATAATGGATATGAGCGGACGTCAACCTCATTGTGGGGCTTTGCTCAAATCTTTCATCCCCTATAGAAACAAAAATACCGCACATCCCACAGCAAAGCCTGTGCCATGGCGCATTCTCATGGATGAATGGGGGATGGCAGGGATTCAACTGATTGAAAAAATATCCCATATGGATGTTTTAAACCCGTTCCGCCCGCCTTTGGAGAGGGCGCTATAACTGGTTTGTGTTTGCGTACACCCAACAAAACGCAAAAAAAATATTGCGCTTTTTCCTGGCGCATTAAAAACTTCGCTTTTTATCTCGCCAAGGTATTGCAAAAAAAATATATCGGTGCAATAAATATATCTCACCTTGTTGGTCTTCTCTTGCGCCATCGCTTCTTCGGCGACTTTTTGATTCCGGTGTTTTGTTGAAATATCAATATGATAAAGAATCGCGTGAACAATATTGATGCGAAAGAACGAGAAAACATGATGGTACGGATGTTGCTAAAAAGGGGCAACGATTCCGCGAACCCTTTGTCTAATGTGAATGCCGCCCCATCGGCTGCAATTTCCCGAGGGCACTGATCGGCTGCGGGCATCCAAACAGGATAAGAGGACCATGAGCAAATACTATCTGTTTCAGGACACAAAGAAGTGCATCGGCTGCCATGCCTGCGAGGTGCAATGCAAGGCCAATAAAAATCTACCGATAGGGCCGCGATTGTGCCAGATCATTCAGATCGGGCCGAAAATGGTCGGCGGCCTTCCCCGGGCCGCTTATATTTTCATGCCCTGTTTCCATTGTGAAAATCCCTGGTGTGTGGCGGCCTGCCCCACCGGCGCCATGCAGCAGCGCAGCAGCGACGGCATCGTTTTTGTGGATCAGAATCTTTGCGTCGGATGCAAAACCTGTATTTCCGCCTGTCCCTGGGGGGCGCCCCAGTGGAACCCGGAAACCGGCAAGGTGGTCAAGTGCGATTACTGCATGGATCGCTTGGACCAGGGGCTCGATCCCGCCTGCGTGACCACCTGCACCTCCCATTGCCTGAAATTCGGCAAGGTGGAAGAGATGACCCAGATTCGTCGGGAACGCCACGCCCAGAGTGTCGCATCTTTGGAGCACTGCGCGTTTTAACGGCATCATTAAATCAACGATGTTCCAAACACCCAACCCCCTCCCTCCAGGTCCTTCCGGGTAGTACCCGGAAGGACCGTTTCTCTCATGACCGGATGCGGGATCGTCTCCATGTTGTCTTCGGTCATGACTCCGATGTTCGTTCCGGAGGGCAGCGGATGCCAAGAGGTCGCTCATGCCTGCAAGCCAATGCCCGGTCACGGAAAGTATTCATTTTATTGACGAAGTAATTCGCCAGGGTGGGCTTGCATCACCCCGAAGCCGCAGGATTGCCGAAGAGGTGCACAGCCTGCTGGACGATGTCGCCTGGGGGCGGGCCGGTGACGATCACATGCCGGCCGTTCAGACGTTGATCCACGATTTGCTTGCCGATACCGACGAACCGGAAGGGCATCGCCTGGCCACACAGCTCCAGCAGACCCTGGATGCCCACGGAGAGGTTTTCGACAGTCATGTGAAAACCCACAACTGCCCCACCGGGACCTGCGAATGGTTGACGCCGGCACCCTGCCAGATGGCGTGTCCTGCGGGAATCGACGTTCCGACCTACGTCACCCTCATCGGAGAGGGAAGGGACGCCGAGGCCATCGACGTCATCCGTCGGGACAACCCCTTTCCCTGGGTGTGCGGCCTGGTCTGTACCCGGCCCTGCGAATTCATGTGTGTGCGCGGCCGCATCGACGAGCCGGTTTCCATCAAATTTCTCAAAGCCTTTGCCGCCGAGCGGGCCATGTCCGAAGGCAGCTACCGCAATCCGGAAAAGGAGCCGGATCGGGGCAAGCGTGTGTGTGTGATCGGCGCCGGTCCCGGTGGATTGAGTGCGGCGTACTACCTGGCCCTGAAAGGCTACGGCGTTCACGTCATCGAGGCCCTGCCCATGGCCGGCGGCATGATCATGGTGGGCATCCCGCGCTACCGCCTGCCCCGGGAGGTGATCGACCGGGAAGTGGCCATGCTGGAAGAACTGGGCGTTACCTTTGCTTTCAACACGCGTTTTGGCGAGGATGTGACCCTGGATGACCTGAAGGCCGAGGGGTATGAGGCCTTCTTCTTCGCCATCGGCGCCCACAAGGCCTATCAGCTGGGGATTCCCGGAGAAGCCGATTTTCCGCAGACCATGGAGGCCATCGATTTGCTTCGACGGGTGGCGTTGGGCGAACGGCGGGTGCCCGGAAAGCGCGTGGTCGTAGTCGGCGGCGGCAATGTGGCCATCGATGCGGCCAGAACCTGCCTGCGTCTCGGCTGCCCGGAGGTGACCATCGCCTATCGCCGGACGCGGCACGAAATGCCCGCCGATGAGGAAGAGGTGGAGCAGGCCGAGGAAGAGGGCGTGCACTTCTCTTTTCTCACCATTCCCGGCAAGATCGTCGGCCAGGACGGCCGCATTACAGGGCTGCAATGTGTGCGGGCCGAACTGGTGCAGCGGGAGGGCAGTAACCGCATGTCCCCCGTCCCGGTCCTGGGCAGTGAGTACGTCATGGATGCCGACGTGGTCATCAGCGCCATCGGCCAGAAGGTCGACCAGCAATGCATGGGGGCTTTAAAAGGTATGGGATGGACCCGGCGCGGAACCATCGATGTGAACATGGTTACCATGGAAACCGCCGTCGAGGGGATATTTGCCGCCGGCGATGCCGTTACCGGGCCGGCCACGGTGATCGAAGCCATCGGCGGCGGCAAGCGGGCCGCCGAGTCCATTGACCGCTACCTGTTGGGGATTCCTCAGCCTCAGATGCCGCCGGTTCCCGTTCGCCGCGGCCGCGAAGCTTGTACCGAGCTGCCGGCCAGCACCAAAATGGTGATCAAGCGGCCGACCATGGACATGCTGAACCTGGATCGCCGCCGAACGACCTTTCAGCAGGTGGAGTTGGGGTACACCGAAAATATGGTTCGCGAGGAGGCCCGCCGATGCCTGCGCTGCGACATCTGCCGCCGCTGCGGCAAGTGTGTGGAGGTCTGCCGGGACAAGATGGGGATCAGCGCCCTGGAAATGGGCTACCTGGATTTCGACAATCCCGGCCACACCGATTTGCGGGTCACCGAAGAGCGCTGCATTCTTTGTGGTGCCTGCGCCGCCAACTGCCCCAACAATGCCATTCGCATCGAAGATCGGGGCGACGAACGGCTGCTGATCCTTTGCGGCACCATTTTAAACCGGCAGAAACTGGTTTTATGCAGTGCCTGCGGAAAAGCCATGGGGCCGAAAAAATATCTGGATTTTATCAATAAACGAGTGAAATCGGTGGGGCAGACGACCGGCGAACAGATTCTTTGCGAGGATTGTGCCCGGAGCCGGACGGCACGGTTCAATGTGGACACGCTGCCGGTGTAGGGATGCCCTGAGCAATGATCAGTGCATTGAGTCGGATGCGTTCTTTTTTGCCGCGGTTGGATTCAGGCAAAAAACACAAAACTCAAATCACAAATAACAAACAAATCCCAATGACCGAAATCACAAATTCCAAACCTGATGAAGCCATGTTGTTTAATATTTGGATTTTGGAATTTATTTGAGATTTGGAATTTGTTATTTGGGATTTCTTTCGTTCGGTTTGTTTCATAAAGAGGAGGCACCATGGCGTTCCGCAGAGGGGAAAAGGTAGAAGTGTTTCAGCGCAGCAGCGATGAGAGCTGGGAGGCGTACATGGATCGATTTATCGGGCTTCATGGCATCATCACCGATCCGGACACAGCTATCAATGATCCGGACGCGCTGGTGGAAGTGAGTCTCGAAGGCAAAGGCACCCACCGACTGCCCCAGGATTGTCTGCGGCGCATCGAGGGTTGAAACGTCGGCCCGATAAAGCGGTTGCAAAGGATTAACCTATGATCGCCATCACCATCGACGGGCAGGTCTACGAAGCCGAAGAAGGGAAAACGGTACTGCAGGCCGCCCGAGCCAACAATATTTCCATTCCGACCCTGTGCTACCATCCGGCCTTGCAACCTTCCGGCTCCTGCAAGCTGTGCGCGGTGGAGGTGACCGGCCGCAGCGGACGGCAAATTGCCATGCTTTCCTGTATCTTAAAGGTAAAGGACGGGATGGAGATCAAGACCACGGGGCCTGTTGTGGAGGCCGCCCGAACCAAGGCCTTTCAAAATTTGTTGCGCATGGCTCCCCAGTCCAAGCGGCTGCGGCAAATGGCCAGGGAACACGGTGTGGACCTGGGAACACCACCGGATGGCTGCGTACGCTGCCGGTTGTGCGTGCGGGTCTGCAAAGAGGTCGTCGGAGCCGGTGCGCTGAAAATGAAGCCAATCAACGGTGTCACCTTTGTGGTGCCGGAGCCGGATCGCTGTATCGGATGCGGTACCTGCGCCAATATCTGCCCCACCGGCGCCATTCGAGTGAAGGATCATGAAAACGTCCGCTCGGTGATGATCCGGGACGAAGTCGTCGGCAAGCATCCGCTGGAGCGCTGCGAAGGCTGTGGACGCTGGTTTGCCACCACCCGCTTCATGGATTTCATTGAACAGCGCACCGCACCGCATCCCCACGTGAAAGAGACCCATGCCTATTGCCCGACCTGCGCCAAAATGTTTTCAGACCGGACTCGGGCCGTATCCGAGCATTCCGTCAAACTGCGCATGCCGGGGCATTGAACATCACAACATCCATAAATAAAAAAAGGCCCATTCCATCGGGAATGGGCCTTTTTTTATTTATGGATGTTGTTGCTAAACTTCCAACCAGGAGTCGGAGAACAGGGTATTGCCGAGGATGACATCCACGGTTTTGGCATAGTCCAGCATTTCCTTGGAAAGGCTGCTGCGGTCGGGCTGGTTGCCGTCCATCATGCCGTAGATCAGATCCACGATATCCTGGCGTTCGCCCTTGCAGATCTGGGTCAAGAGTTCGTCGCGGGGATCAGAGATGATGGAGTACATGCCGCATTTCATCAGCATTACGGTATAGGTCTGGTTGAGGATCGGACGCAGGTGATCAGGCGGTCCATTGGAGATGTTGGACAGGCCGCAGGTGCTCTTGGCGCCCGGTGCCATATCCGGAAGCATCTTCTGGAACTCCATCAGGCTGATGGCCTGGGGCTGCTGGATGTTGACCGGGGTGACGATGCCGTCGACCCAGATTTTCTCGTTGGGGATGCCGGCTTCGTTAGCGAAGTAGAGCAGTTCCACGCAAAGGGCGGCGCGTTCGTTCTCGTCGCGCGGCAGGCCGTCGGGACCCCACATCAGGGCCACGAAATCGGCGTTGTATTCGGCGGTCATGGGCACCATGCGCTCGTAGCGTTCGGGGCGGCACATGATGGAATTGACGATGTGCGGCGTTCCGCTGGGAATTTGCTTGATAACCTTAAGGGCCGCTTCGATGGCGTCGATGTTGGAGGTATCCAGGGCCAGGGGCAGATCGGGAACCACATCCTGGACCACTTCCACGACCCAGGGCATCAATTCGTGGCCGTCTTTCTTGGCCGGTCCCAGGTTGATGTCGATGTAGTCCATCCGTTTTTCCTTCTGGAAAAGGGCCTCTTCCTGGATCGGCTTGGGATCGCGCTCCTTGAACGCGCGACCGATCTTTTTGGAAATTACATTCAAACTCTCGCCGATTAATAGCATACTCTCACTTCCTTTCTTTTGCTCGGCATCATGTTCCGGCCGGTGGTTCGGCCACGAATGACGCGATTGCCAATGAATGGCCGGCAAACCGGCCAGGAAACAAGGTTCGGGACGATTCCGGTTGAGGAGCCGTCCCGGACCATTCTATCACAAGCGGTTACGCTTTGAGGAAACCGGGAATATGCGCAGCTTCGCGGGGACCTACGGTGATGGTCCAGCCAGGCAGTTCCTCTTCCACGTCGCCCACGATGGCGGCGGCATAGCCGGGAATGACGATTTCCTGGTGCTTGATTTTGTCGGTGATGCCGCATTTTTTCACGAACATGCCCACATCGTCGCCGGCGAATTTGCCGGCAGCCCAGGCGGTGAGCACGGACAGTCCCTCGGAATCCTTGATGAGCAGCCAGGTGGGCACCTTGCTGGACTCGATTTCGCCGGACACGATGAAGTAGGTCAGGGCGAAATTGGTGGTAACCAGCACGCGTGAGTTCTCATCCGGATTGTTGATCGGGTAGATGCCCTCGGTGACGGTCATGGGACGCTGCGGGTCGGTGAAGATGTTGAGGCGTTCCAGCAGCAGCGGGAAGATGTTCTCGCCGGTGAAATCGGACATGACCACGATGCTGCCGTATTTGGCGATATACATGGCGGCCAGCATGGTTTCCACATCGATGTTGGAAGCCATTTCGTTAGGGAAGGCGATGGTGGGGAAACCCACGGCGCGGTTGCCGTCCTTCAGGGCCGCCCGGCGGATGCCGATCATGGCCTCGTTGGACTGCTTGGGATCGCGGGAGCCGGGATCCAGCACCAGGTCCTTTATGCCCATGCCGGTGAGTTTGTCCGACAGTGCGGTCAGGCCGTCCACGGAGTCGGCCTTGATGGCCAGGGGCAGATCGTTGTCCTTGGCGATGGCGCCGAAATCGTCGGCGTTGGCTTCGGTGGCGGCGTACATCAGGGGCCGCTTGAACCCGCAGGCTTCCACGCCGGCTTTCATTACGGCGGCATCCTCGGTGATCAGAATCACGTTGAATTCCGATGTCTCGGCGATTTGCTTGGCCACGGCGGCAAAGGCAGCGGCATCGCCGCCCACATCTTTCACGGCCACCAGTTCGGGGCGAAGGTTCAGGCCCACGCGTTCGTACTGAATCGCGTTCCAGGCTTTGAGCTTGGTTTCCAGGTCCGCGGCGGCGATATCACTGCCCACTTGGGCGGCCAGCAGCGTCGGGCTGTAAAAGGTTTTCTCATGGCGGTACTGAACGGTCTCGCCGCCAACACCCGCCTTGCGCACGCCCTTGCCGATTGCAAAGGGTCGAATAGGGGGTGCCGAGGCTGCGGAGAGTTGCTCCCGGGCTTCATCGGAAACGTAAGGGCAGCTGTCCAACTCGGCCTTACCGGAAGCAAGGTTCATGGCAAAGGCCAGACAGGTGGGCACCCCGCACTCTTTACAGTTGGTTTTGGGCAGAAGTTTGAAAATCTGAATACCGGTTAATGCCATACTCTTCTCCTTGTCTGTATGGGCAATTCCCCGGCTGGCGTGACCGGGGAATCGGTTGGTAGGGTTCGACGGGCCGGCCGCCAGGGACCGGCCCGTCTAAACCTGATTAACCAATCAGCGGGTCCATGGACAGGGCCGGATGGCCTTTTTCCTGGAGGTAGGGCAGGATCTCCTCCTCGGTGATGCCCACGGTCTCATCGGCGATCATGTCATAAAAACCTGGAATACCATTTTCTTCGCCGAATCTATCAATGCGTTCCTTGATTTCTTCTTTGAGGATTTTGGGCATCCATACCATGCGCTTCAGTCCACCGTCACCCTTGATGAACTTTTTCTGGGTGATGTTGAACTTGGAGTGGCCCACGAAGCCCGGGGAAGAAGCACCACCGCCCATGACGCCGGCCAGGGTGGTGAACTTCATGCCGCAGGGGGTCTCGCCGGCGTAGTCACGGTTGACGGTCATGACACCGTTGCACGAGGGCAGCATGGCAGCGATGCACTCGCAGCAACCGCAGGTGGTCATGGGGTCGATAACCATGGAGTAGAAGTTGTAATGGGTCACGGCGCCGCGGGAGGCTTTGTAGACAAAGTCGTTGACGCCCTTCCACTGGCCCAGCACCGGATCGATGCACTCGCCCTTTTCGATGGGCTGGTTGGGGCCGGTGGGGTTGATCTCGTAGGAAGCCTTGCAGTCCATCCAGTTGTAGGCGCCGCAAAGGCCGGTACGCTCGGGGCTGACCGAGCACACGTGGTTGGGTGCGAAGGACTGGCACAGGGTGCAGGAGTAGAAGATTTCCACATCCTCGTCGGTCATCTTCTCGACGCGCTCGTCACGCATTTTGTACTCGGCGCGGGCCCGCGTGGTGAGTTTATCCACGTCTTCCTTCTTGGTGTACAGGGTGACCTGAACCTTGTCGAGAATCTTGCCGAAGTCCTGATGGTACTTGGCATGCAGCACCACGCCGATATCCTTCAGGGTGAAACCCTTCTCGACGGCTGCGTTGCTGATGCGCACCCAGGCGATGTCGCGCTGGCCGATGTGCATGACATACTGAATGTAGTTGGTCAGGTGATGGGTCTGACGTTCCAGGATGGGCTCGAAGTCGGGCTGCATTTCGCGGCCGGCCACCTGGACGTAGATGCCCAGCGGGAAGGTGTCGCCTTTTTTCATGTCGGGGATATCCGGACCGATGACGGTGACCTTGCCGTCTTCGATCTCGTTCATCTCGGCCATCTTCACCAGCTCGGTACACTGGGTCTTGCCGCCGCCGGCCTGGCAGTACAGATCGGCGCCGCGGACACGCTCGCCCTCGTAAGCCGGACCGAAGGCGCAGGGGATGTCGATATCGGAGACGATGGTCTTGAGCCCGCGGACTTCCACGGAGCGCTGACACATTTCGTCGTGGGGCACATTGGCGACCACATGCTCGTAGGTACAGATACCCGTGGGCAGGATCTCGGGAATATCGGTGTCGGCCAGGGTCGGGAAACCCCAGTTGACGCAGCCGGCAGCGGCCACACCCCACTCGGTGCCCACATCGCCCAAGGCGTTGACGAAAGCAAAAATACGATCCTTGTTGTAGAGCAGGATCTTCTTGTAATCACCGGGCTTCACACCACCGAAAGCCATGGCGGCACGGTTGGCGAAACCCAGGGCGAAGACGGCCGAGGAGATGTCCGGGCCGAAAGGCACGATACGAGTATTCCAGCCAACCTGAACACCGGCTTCGAGGAGCTGCTCGATCAAAGTGGTGTCGTTGTGACTGGCAGCGCAGAAGATGTAAAGGCTGCGTCTTTGATACTCTTCGACAATCGCCTTGGCGATTTCCTTGTTGGGTGCGGCACCGACCATGGCGGCGAACCCGGGCGCGGAGCCGTCGACAAATTCCACGCCGCGTTTACGCAGGATGGTATCGTCGGCCGGACCAACCCAGAGCTTACCGGCTTCGATGTCCGGATCTTCTTCGGGAACATAGAAATCCGGTTGCTCCAGGATGCGCAGGGCCTCCATGATCTCGTAGCAGAAAATACTGGCCATACCGGCGTCCAGCAGGGGGCCGAGGTAGGGCAGATGGTGTTTGCCCTTGATGTGCGGCGGGAGCAGGCCGCGGGCAAAATCCAGGGGTTTTTTCAGGTCTTCCAGGGTCTCGACCTTCATGCCGGTCAGCGAGTAGATCACCGGCAGGTAGTAAGCGGTATTGGGAAACCCGATCTTGGTATCGGCGTTGTACGTAGCCAGCGCCTTGCGGTAAAGGCCTTCAGTGGTGGAAACCACTTTGTATCCACCCTGAATGGCGGCAAATGCGACTAATTTAGACATATCGAATTCCTCCTTCGTTGAGGATCTGGTTGAAAATCAATTATCCTTCCAGTGCCTGACGGTCAGCCATATCCATGAGCACGCGCTCGCGGGCCTTGTCGATGCCCAGTTCCTTGCGCTTCTTGTCGATGTGGGCGATCATCAGTTGCGCATGTTTGATCGGATCGGGTTCGATATCCCACATGCCGCCGTAGATCTTTTCATAATCTTTGGAAATGTGATCGTGGAACACCGGGGCGCCCGAGGTGGGCAGGGTCACACCGAATACCGTGTAAACGCCCGATACGACGAAGTAGTGGCCGATGGAGATGGCTTTTTCACTCATCCACTCGGGCGCGCTGCCGGCTGCCGGCAGATCGCAGATGTCTTTGCCCAACCCGCCGGCCTTGACCACTTCGGTGGCCGCCAGCAGGATGCGGCTGTTGTCCACGCAGGAACCCAGGTGCAGGACCGGCGGGATACCCACGACCTCACAGACCTCGGCCAGGCCGGGACCGCAATGCACGGCGGCCGATTCCGGAGTCAACAGGCCCGCCATGGCGCAGGCGATGCCGTTGCAGCCCGTGGTGAGGACGATGACGTCGTTCTTGATCAGTTCCTTGACGACCTCGACGTGAGCCTCGTTGTGACGGGTGCGGGCGTTGTTGCAGCCTACCACACCACCGATCCCGCGGATACGGCCGTTGATGATGTTGTCGTTCAAGGTGTAGTAAGTGCCGCGGAAGGTGCCGCCCAGGTGATACTGGATGGACTCAACACCGAAACCGGCGATCTGGGTGCACTTTTGGTGCGGAATCATCACTTCGCTGCCGCGGTTCTGGAAGTTGTCGATGCCCATTTTGACGATCTTCTCGGCATCTTCCAGGGCGTAGTGTTCGTCAAACTCGATGTGGATCACGTTGTCCTGCTCCATCTTGGCGATGGGGTGGGTGGTGATCAGTTTGGTGTGGAAACACTTGGCCACGTTGGCCAGGTTCTGCATGATACACTGGATGTCCACCACCATAGCATCGCAGGCGCCGGTGATGATGGCCAGTTCCTGGGACAGGAAGGTCGTGGCCGACGGGATGCCGTGGCGCTGCAGGATTTCGTTGGCCGTACAGCAGATGCCACTGAGCTGGATGCCCTTGGCGCCCTTGGACTTGGCGTATTCGATGATTTCGGGCTTCTGGGCAACGGCCACGATCATTTCGGAGAGCACCGGCTCATGGCCGTGGACGACGATGTTGACGTGGTCTTCCTTCATCACGCCCAGGTTGGCTTCGGACTGCAGGGGGTACGGAGTGCCGAAGAGCACGTCCTGAAGGTCGGTGGCCAGCATGGAGCCGCCCCAGCCGTCGGCGATGGCGGCGCGGGTGCCCTGTTTCATCAGGTTTTTGTAGTCCTGGTCTACGCCCATGTGGGTACGGTGCATGATTTCGACGATCTCGCGGTCGATATTTCTCGGAAGGACGCCGTTTTTCTTCCATTTTTCGTACAGCGCCTCGGGAGCGCGTTTAAGATAGAGCAGCTCGCCTTCAGGCTTGCCCCATTCGTTCATGGCGGCTTCGGCCACTTCCAGGGCGATCTCGTCGATGTCGCGATCCTTGACTTCGCCGTCCTCCTCGACGGTAATTGCGACTCCCAACCAGGGAGCGATCTGCAGCAGTTTATTGGTGTCCTTGATCTTGTAAGCCTCGGTCTCCTTGCGGGCTGCGCTGAGGAAAACCTCGGCCACGCAGCGGCCGTGGTCGGAGTGAGCGGAGGCGCCGCCGGCGATCATGCGGATGAAGTTACGGGCGGCGATGGTGTTGGCCGTGGCGCCGCAAAGGCCCTTGCGGGTATCCTCGCCTTCGATGCCTCCCTTGGGCAAGGGCAGGCGGCAGGGTCCCATGGAACAGTTTTTACAGCAGATGCCCTGAACACCGATGTTACAGGGCTTCATGGCTACCGCACGGTCAAAAACCGTGTCGATGCCCATTTTCTGGGCACGGACGATCATTTGCTGGCTGGCCGGATCGATGGTTGCGGCGATGGGGTCGGCCAGTTTCGGGGCCGCGGCTTTTGCGGCGGCTTTCGCGACGGGTTTCTTGATTTCTGCCATCAGAGGTTCCTCCTCGTATTGATTTCGGCAAAGGTTTACAATTTAGTACAGTGGGATGCGTCGATGCACCCAGTTGAGTTTGTCCAGAATTTTTTCGTGCTCTGCTTTCTGGGCGGCGGCGGCCGTCATGGCAATGACCTTGCCCTTTTCGCCGGGAGTGCGCTTGGCAGCATGGGCCTCGCGCTCGGCGGCGCGCTTCTGGCGCAGGGCGTCTTCGGCGGCTTCGCGTTCGGCGGCAGCCTTGGCGGCAGCTTCCTTTTCAGCCTTGACTTTGGCTTCGGCATCCGCTTTGGCTTTGGCTTCGGCGTCCGCTTTGGCTTTGGCTTCGGCTTCGGCCTTGGCCTTGGCATCCGCTTCGGCTTTCGCGGCAGCGTCGGCCTTGGCCTTGGCCTCGGCTTCGGCCTTGGCTTTGGCTTCGGCTTCAGGATCGGCTGGCGCAGCGGCCGGGGCAGCGGCCGGTGCAGGTTCAGCCTTCTTTTCGGCGGCGGGTTTGGCAGCGGGTTTCGCAGCAGCGGCCGGTTTGGCCTCCGCCTTGGGAGCGGCCTTGGCTGCCGGGGCGGCCTTTTTCTCTTCTTCGACGGTCAGATCCGGTTCCGGAGCCAGGGCCGCCAGATCAACGGAAACGCCTTCCAGACGTTTGGCGATGGGGGCCAGGTCGGCCAGGCTGCCGCCGTCCATGACCACATCGATATAAGCCTTGACCAGGCGAATGGCTTCGGGATGACGCATGATGAGGATGTCGGAGCCGGCCATCAGGTAGGTGACGGCGCCCACGGCTTCCATCATGATGCCGCGACGTTCGGGATCTCCCAGGTTGGGCGCTTCTTCAATCGACTGCTTGGCTTCCTTGCACTTCCAGACCTCATTGGCCAGGTTGTTGATGATGGGCATCTGCAGCTTGTCGTCGCCCTGGGCCATGGCCGCCATTCTGAGCCGCTCCATAACCGAGTAGGAGTACTCAAGGCCGTAGCCCAGACCGCCGGTGGTCGGATCGATGATTACCCGGTCCATGGGCATGCCCAGGTTTTCCAGCAGGATGTTGACCTGCTTGGCCAGGTTGACGTCGATGGGGGAAGAGCTGATAATGGCATGCCCGTAACCCATGGCAGCGGCGCCGATCCCCTTGTGGTTCTTGTCCTCCACCGGGCCCAGGGTCAATTGAACGTCCTGGACGTCCTCGGCGATCTTTTTGAAGACTGCTTCGTCCTTTTCGTGATTGGCTACACCCCAGACGACCAGAGGAACGTCGACGGCGGCCAGCACTTTTTTGACCGTGGCCGAGGCATCCGCCGGACTGGCATCGGTGCCGTTGGGATCGGTGCTTTTCATTTGCAGCACGATGATCTCGGCGCCGAACTCGTCCACGCATTTCTTGGCCCAGGCGGCCGGATCGGAGACTACGTCCTTGAACGGCGCCAGAGCGGCTTCCGGCCACTCCTCAGGCTCCATGTCCCAAATTTCCATAGCGATCCGCGGCTTGTGGGGCATTTCCCCCTCAAACTGGTAAAACGGATAGCAGGATTCGCCGCCAACGGTAATGGCTTTGTCGCCTTTACCGATGGAGATTGATTTAATCCCCCCTGCATAGGATTCCTTGTAGAATTCGAAACTCAAAGCTACCTCCTTATCAGCTACCGGTTAATGATTGAGGTTTGTAAAAGCAATGCGGTGGTTCGTGCACTCGCGGCTGGGCGCAGATACCCGGCCACTACATGAGAAATTCAGACCCCCTTTCGTAGAATTTATTTTTATATGTAATATCTACAACGGTAGATAAGAATCCATGGCAGGCGTATGGCGGGGGTAAGCAAAAACCGCGGTAAGCGAGATGGATCGTTTTCGTTTTTTTGCAGCGTGGCATCGTCGAGACAGTCCTCTGGTGCACAAACAATTGCTTATTTGGTCAAGTTGAGAAACGGCTTGTCGTTCACTGCGAAGGGGCTCTGTAGCCCAAAACGGCTTTTTGCTTAATAAAAGGTGTAAAACCAAGGATTGTTCTTATATCTTGGCGGGTTTATTTGTCAATAGAGGAGTGTGATTAAATCCCAATTTCCTACTAGATTGGCTTCAGTGGGAATGCGTTGTTCGCAACGGTGAAAACGCCTGCACCTAGAACAACCGAATCTGCGTTTTTCCGGTTCGTTCGGGAGCGCGCTATCAGGCGTTATTCCGGCGTCGGGCCATCCGCTCTTTGAGGCGGGGAAACTGGGCCATATCCGTATGGGGCAGAAACAGGGCCGCCACGTAGTTGTCCATATACGACGGGGTTTCCGACAACTCGAAATTGGTCATGGAGCGGGTCACCTCCACCACGTCCCGCCGGATGCGGTTGGTCAGGCTGCTCATCTTGGCGCCCATGAGAGAACTGTTGCCGATGAAGGTCACCTTCTCCGCATCGATCTCGGGCAAAAGCCCGATGGTCATGGCCTTTTCCAGGTCCACATAGCTGCCGAAGCCCCCGGCCAGGATGATGCGGTCGATCACCGACATGTCCATGCCCACCTCGGCCAGCAGGGTCATGCATCCGCTGTAAATCGCCCCTTTGGCCCGGATCAGGTTCTCGATGTCGATTTCGGTCAGGGCGATGTCCCGGTCGATCTGGGTCTCCTCGGCCCGGGCCAGCACGTATTCCCACACCCCGTTATCCTCACGGATGCGGTCGGTGGCCAGGTCGCGGTTGAATTTGCCCAGGTTGTCGATCAGGCCCAGTTCGAACATCACCGCGATCATGATGATCAGGCCCGAGCCGCAGATGCCCTTGGGACGCACGTTGCCGATGGTCATCAACATGGGTTCCCAGGTCACGGGGTCCAGCGAGAAGTCCTCGATGGCCCCCTTGGCCGCGCGCATGCCGAACTTGATGCCGCCGCCCTCGAAGGCCGGTCCGGCGCTGCAGGCCGCGCAGGCCAGCCAGTCCCGATTGCCGATGACGATCTCGGCATTGGTGCCGATGTCCATGAACAGGGTCAGCCGTTCGTCCCGGTATAGCCCCGAGCCCATCACCCCGGCCACGATATCCCCGCCCACATAGCTGGACACGGCCGGGTAGACCAGGGCCGTGACATGGTCGCCCAACGCCAGGCCGATGTCCACCGCCCGGATGGGCGGATAGAGGGTCGAGGCCGGCACGTAGGGGCTGCGCCGGATGTAGCGCGGATTGATCTTGAGCAGCAGCTGCGTCATGGTGGTGTTGCCGGCCAGGGTGATGGCGGCGATGTCCTCCGGGTCCACCTTGGACCGCCGCACGATGCCAGTCACGATCTTGTTGATGGTTTCGGTCACCACCTTCTGCAGCTGCTCCAGTCCGCCGGCTTTCTCAGCGAACACGATCCGGCTGATCACGTCCTCGCCGTAGCTGATCTGGCCGTTGAAATCGCCTTTTTCGGCCAGCACCGCCCCGGTCTTCAAATCGATGAGCTGGCCGTAGATCGTGGTGGTGCCGATATCCATGGCAATGGCGTAGATGCGGTCGGAGGTGTCGCCGGGCTGGACGTTGACGATCTCGGTCTTGCCGTTTTCGAACACCGGGCGGGCCAGGGTGGCCGTGACCCGGAAGTTGTCCTTGCGCAGCACGTCGGGAATCCTGCGGATCACCGGCAGGCTGACGGTCAGGCGATGTTCGTCGTGGTGCAGTTTCAGGTGGCTGACCAGCCGGGTGACGTCGGGCAGGTGGTCCTGGTTGTCCGGCTCGGGAAGTTCGATATAGATTTTCTCCACCGGCGGCAGAAACAGCCCCTGCTCTTTTAAATCGTTCAGGTCCATCTGCCGGATGCGGGCCGTTTTCCGGGGAACGTAGCTCTGCTTCAACACGCTGGTGTCGATGGCCGATTCCACGGGCACGCGTACGGTGACGTCGCCGGTGACGACCGACTTGCAGGCCAGGCGGTAGCCTTTCTCCCGGTCCTCCGGGCTGAGCTGTTCGCTGACGCCCCCGGCCACCTCGCCGGATTCGACGATGACCCGGCACTTGCCGCAAACGCCCTCCCCGCCGCATGAGGCGTTGATATGTACGCCGGCCTCCATGGCCGCCCGGATCAGCACGGTGCCGTCCGGCACCTGGATTTCGCGGTTGTGGGGGAGAAATGATACGGTATGGACGGTCATTTGGGCTTTCCTTGCACGCTTTCTCAGGTGTTTTTTCCGGCTTCTTGCCGGCGGTCTGCAGCCATCCGATCCAATAGGGCCCTTGTTGGCCTCTTTTCCCGGACCTTGGTTTTGAACATTCTATCATATCGGTTCAGGCTGTTTTTATCAAGCAAAAGTCCATTGATTCCGGGAATCGGATGTCCCGAGAATTTTATAAAATGAATTTCAGTCAGTTTATATGTGTATTGACATTATGTGTCGTTTATTATAACGAGTTGAGACTGTTAGCTATTTCACGGTCATGCGGGGCAAGCCGGCGCGAAATGCGAGGCTGGAATCCGATGGTTTTTCTCTTTTTTTAGGCGGTGTTCATGCTCAACTTGCTGAAGGTTTTTTGCGGCGCCATCGACAGCACCAACGAGGCGGTGGGCCGCATGGTTTCCTGGGTCAGCCTGCTGCTGGTGCTGGTGGTTTTCGTGGATGTGGTCATGCGCTATCTGTTCAAGACCAGTTTCGTTTTTACCCAGGAACTGGAGTGGCATCTGTTCGCGTTCATTTTTCTCATCGGCGCCGGCTACACCCTGCTGCACGACGGCCATGTGCGGGTGGACATCATCTATCAGCGCCTGACCTTCAAAGGGCGCGCCTGGGTCAATCTGATCGGGGTGATTTTTTTCCTGATTCCCGGTTGCTGGCTGGTGATCGCCACTTCCTGGAAATTCGTGGGCAATTCCTTTTCCGTGCTGGAGGGCTCGCCGGACCCCGGGGGCATTCCCTACCGTTTTATCGTCAAAGGCACCATGACCGTGGGCTATGCTCTCCTGCTGCTGCAGGGCCTGTCCATGGGGTTGCATTCCATACTGCAGGTATTGGGGGTGGAAACGGGTGAGGAGGAGAACGCCTGATGGAATACTTGCCCGCGTGGATGTTTCTGGCCCTGACGATCCTGCTGATGGCCGGCTTTCCGGTCACCTTCACCCTGATGGGGACGGCCATGTGCTTCGGCCTCATCGGCTTCGGCTGGTCCTTTTTCGATCTGCTGCCCCTGCGGATATGGGGCGTGATGACCAACGTTACGCTGATCGCCGTGCCCCTGTTCGTTTTCATGGGGGTCATGCTGGAGCGCTCCGGTCTGGCCGAGGAACTGCTGGACACCATGGGAATCCTGTTCGGGCGCCTGCGGGGCGGACTGGCCATTTCCGTGGTGGTGGTCGGCGCCCTGCTGGGGGCCTCCACCGGCATCGTGGGGGCCACGGTGGTCACCATGGGGCTTCTGGCCGTGCCCACCATGCTGCGCCGCGGCTATCAGAGGGAACTGGCCACGGGCACGGTTTCCGCGTCCGGCACCCTGGGGCAGATCATTCCCCCCAGCATCGTTCTGGTGCTCATCGGCGATATCGTCGGCGTTTCCGTCGGCGATCTGTTTATGGGCGCCGTGCTCCCCGGATTTCTGCTGGTGGGTCTGTTCGTTTTATACATCGCGGTGATCTCGTGGGTGAAACCCAAATGGGCGCCGGCCATTCCCAAGGCGGAACTGGATGCCATCTCCCCCGGTGAACTGGTGGCCCGGGTGGGCAAGGCCCTTTTCCCGCCCCTTTTTCTGATGGTAGCCGTGCTGGGATCGATTTTTGCCGGTATCGCCTCACCCACTGAGGCGGCCGCCGTGGGTGCCGTGGGGGCCACCCTGCTTACCGTGGTGAACCGGAAATTCTCCATGAAAATTCTCCACGAGGTGATGCAGACCACCGTGCGCCTGACCTGCATGGTCTTCATTATCCTGTGTGGCGCCGCGCTTTTCGGACTGGTTTTCCGAGGCCTGGGCGGCGACGGTCTGGTAAGGGAATTTCTCGGCTCCCTGGCCCATAAATACAGCCACAATATGGTCCTGGCCATCGTCATGGGGCTGATTTTCGTGATCGGCTTTTTTCTGGATTTTATCGAGATCACCTTTATCCACGTGCCCGTACTGGCACCCATCATGATCGAATTCGGGTTCGATCCGGTCTGGTTCTGCATTCTGATCGCCGTCAATCTGCAGACCTCGTTCATGACGCCGCCTTTCGGGTTTTCCCTGTTTTATCTCAAGGCGGTGACGCCGCCCGAAATCACCACCGGGCACATCTACCGGGGAATCATCCCCTTTGTCATTGTCCAGATCATCGGTCTGACCATCGTGGTGCTGTTCCCCCAACTGGCCACCTGGCTGCCGAAAGTGGTGTTTGGACAGTAGTTGAATTTGGTGTTGTTTTCGTCATCTGATTTCTTAACCCCAAGGAGGAGGATCCAGCGATGAAGAGAAGAGATTTTCTGAAAAAGGCAGGGGTCGGCGCGGCGGCCGCAGCCGTTGCAACGGCTGGTGTCATGGGCTGCTCGAAAAAAGAAGAACCGGAGAAAAAAGTCGAAGCTCCGGCCGTGGTAACGAAAAAGACCTACAACTGGAAAATGGTAACCACCTGGCCGCCCAAACTGCCCGTGCTTCAGGACGGCTGCGAGCGGCTGGCCAAACGTATCGAGGAACTTTCCGACGGCCGCATCAAGATCCAGGTTTTCGCCGCCGGTGAACTGGTTCCTGCGTTGGAAAGTTTTCAGGCGGTCTCCGACGGGACCGTGGAAGTGGGCAGCGGCGCCTCCTACTACTGGGCAGGCAAGGAGCCGGCCACCCAGTGGTTCGCAGCGGTGCCCTTCGGGATGAACGGCCAGGGCATGAGCGCCTGGTTCCACGGCGGCGGTGGCTTGGAGCTGTGGGAAGAAACTTACGCGCCCTTCAACCTGGTGCCCCGTCCCGGCGGTTCCACCGGTGTCCAGATGGGCGGGTGGTTCAACAAGAAGATCGAGACCATCGACGATTACAAGGGCCTCAAGATGAGAATCCCGGGCCTGGGCGGCAAGGTTGTGGCCAAGGCCGGCGGCACGGTGGTCCTCTTGCCCGGCGGCGAAATTTTCACCTCCCTGGAGCGCGGCGTGATCGATGCCACCGAGTGGGTGGGCCCGTTGCACGACCTGCGCATGGGCTTCTACCAGGCCGCCAAATATTACTATTATCCCGGCTGGCACGAACCGGGCACCTATCTCGAGTACTTTTTCAACAAAAAGGTGTACGACGAGCTGCCTGCGGATCTCAAGCACATCATCGACGCCGCCTGCACTGAAACCGAGCACTGGGTCCTTGCCCAGTTCGATGCCCAGAACGGCCAGGCTTTGCAGACCCTGATCAACGAGAAAAAGGTAGAACTGGTGCGGTTCCCCGACCCGGTCCTGGACGATCTGCGCAAGCTGGCCAACGAAGTGGTGGCGGAAGAGGCGGCCAAAACTCCCGTGGCCACCAAGGTCAACGACGCTTTCAGGGCGTTCCAGAAAGTGGTCGGCACCTGGGGCAGCGTTTCCGAGACGGCCTACTATAATCTCATTCAGCCCAAATTTTCCCTGAAGGGATAGCCGGCAGGTTCCGGTCTTCGAAAGAACAATTCAACAACCGATCGGCTCCGGTAGCTTGCCGGGGCCGATTGTCGTTTCCGGGCTGGTCATAGTTGGCACATTCGGATAACCGTGCTATAAACCCTTCGATTTTTGTTTTTCAGAGGCGTTGTCCCTTTGACGATACGCCGCAGAGACGATCGAGTTGATGAAACGCAACCCCGATACCGGGTATATTTCGAATAACTGTGCTGAAATGCTCAAGACAAACGCGACGACTGCAATGGACCAAAGCTCCGATCGGAAACAGAGGCGATTCCCCCGCCGGGCGGCCTATATTATCGCCCGGTACACCGTCAAGGAGGGAATCTTTCGGGATATCATCAAGAATATCGGGGCGACGGGAATTTTTGTCAGCACCTCGCGGGGCATCTCTCCGGAACAGCCCATCGAACTCGAATTTCCGGTATTCGAATTTGAAAACCTGATTCGGGTGAAAGGAACGGTCTCGCGCAGCAGCCAGAAGGGATTCTCCGTGATCTTCGACCAACCCATCCAGGGCCTGATCTGCAAGGAAGGACATTTTCCCGAAATCGTCCATGAAAGCAACCGGTGACGGTTGACGGTTTCGTAAGGGTTCGCGCAAAAATAAGTTCGCAGAATTGGTAGCTCAGGCGCCCGGCCGACAAGGCGTGAAAATGAAAGGCATATTGGGGATATGTCGCATTTTCACAACGCAGGCGGGTGGGATGCATCAGCTTTCAAAATGTGAAGTTATTTTTGCGCGAGCCCTAAGTAGCCCCGATATCCGTGTTACGCTTCGTTCTTCATCAGTGATCGGTCGCCGGTGAACCGTGATCTGTGAACGGCGATTGAGCGGCCTGTGGTCGCATCCTTCTTGATTCCCCCTCACCCAGTCCCTCTCCCCCAGAGGGGCGAGGGGAAGCAGCCATCACCTTTGTTCATTTATGGGAAAGCATTCCATACCGCGACTCCCTCCCCCAGTGAGGGGAGAGGGCCGGGGTGAGGGGTGATCTGGATGGTGTTCTTTCCAAATGCGATTGCCCTGGAGCTGTCACCGAAAAGGGTTGTATTCCCTTGCGGGCATGGTAGAAAAGCGCCAACCGGCCGCCGGCTGAAGCAAGACAGGAAAATCGATGAAAGACAGCCATAAACAGATCCAATCCCTGCGGGCCTTGCTGAAAAAGGTGATGCACGCCGACGCCATCGTTTTGCGTCGGGAGTTGGACCGTCTGGTGCGCAGCCGAAAAAAAATGGCGGACTCTGCCTTCGAAGGCCGACTCGACAATCTGACTGCGCGCATCCGCACGGCCGTCGATAAACGTCGCCGCCGCCTTGCGGGGGTGCCCCGCTTTTCCGATCTGCCCCACCTGCCCATTACCGGCGCCAAGGAAGCCATTGTCGAAAGCATCCGCAACCACCCCGTCACCATCGTCTCCGGTGAGACCGGATCGGGAAAAACCACCCAGATTCCCAAGTTCTGCCTGGCCGCCGGCCGCGGCATCGACGGCAGGATCGCCTGCACCCAGCCCCGGCGCATTGCCGCCACGACGGTGGCGGCCCGCATCGCCGAGGAACTGGGCGAGGAATTGGGCCGCTCGGTCGGCTACAAGATCCGCTTTCAGGACAACACTTCTCCGGAGGCCTACATCAAGGTGGTCACCGACGGCATCCTGCTGGCCGAAACCCAGGGCGACGCCTGGCTCAACGAATACGACACCATCATCGTGGACGAGGCCCACGAGCGCAGCCTGAACATCGACTTCGTGCTGGGCATTCTCAAACAATTGGTCCACAAACGCAGCAACCTGAAGCTGATCGTCACCTCGGCGACCATCGACACCGAGAAATTCTCCAAAGCCTTCGACGACGCACCGGTCATCGAAGTTTCCGGGCGGATGTATCCCGTGGAAACCCGCTATTTCTACTCCGACGACGAGGCTCGGGAAAAGGAGGAGGGAACGCCGGTGGAGGCGGCCGTGGCGGCTGTTGACGAGCTGGTGGCGCGCCGCGCACGGGGCGACATCCTGGTTTTCATGCCCACCGAACAGGATATCCGCGAGACCTGCGACCTGCTGGCCGGCCGCAATCTGCCGCGAACCGATATCCTGCCCCTGTTCGCCCGGCTCAGCGCAGGGGAGCAGCACCGGGTGTTCGCCGGCACCGCCGCCCGCAAGATTGTCGTGGCCACCAACGTGGCCGAGACGTCCATCACCATTCCGGGAATCAAATATGTAGTGGATACCGGGCTGGCGCGCATTTCCCGGTACGTGCCGCGGTCGCGCATCACCGCGCTGCCGGTGGTGCCCGTTTCGCGAAGCAGCGCCGATCAGCGCAAAGGCCGCTGCGGACGGGTGCAAAACGGGGTGTGCATCCGCCTGTTCAGCGAAAAGGACTACCTCAACCGGCCCCTGTTCACCCAACCCGAGATTCTGCGGTCCAACTTGGCCGAGGTCATCCTGCGCATGATCGCCCTCAAGCTCGGCGACATCGACCGGTTTCCCTTCATCGACCGGCCGGCGGAAAAGAGCGTCCGGGACGGATTCAATCTGCTGCTGGAGCTGGGCGCCATCGCTGGCAGGGAAAAGGCCCGTGGCGGGAGCGCCTACCGGTTGACGGAAAACGGCCGCACCATGGCGCGCCTGCCCATCGACCCGCGCTTGTCCCGCATGCTCATCGAGGCCCGCAAGGAAAACTGCCTGGGCGCCATCGTGATCATTGCCGCCGCCCTCAGCATCCAGGATGTCCGCGAGCGGCCCCTGGAAAAAGAGGCCCTGGCCGACCAGGCCCATCGCCCCTTTGTGGATGCCCAGTCCGATTTTATCACCATTCTCAACATCTGGCGGGCGCTGCATCACGGCCCCGAACGGCCGCGCAGTACCGGCGCGCTGAGAAAATACTGCCGCGGGCATTACCTTTCCTTCCGGCGGGTGCGGGAATGGCGGGATATCCACCGCCAGATTGCCGACGCCCTGAAAGAGCAGGGCTTCGACGAAAGCCGGACCCAAGGTGACCCCCTAAAAGACCTTCTGACCGCCAGCCCGGATCGCAACCAAGCCTTTCATCCGCTGTATGCCGCCATCCACCGCTGCATTCTCAGCGGATTTCTCTCCAACATCGCCATGCAAAAGGAGAAAGTCTTCTACCGGGCGGCCGGGGACAGGGAGGCCATGCTTTTCCCCGGATCGGGCCTGTTCAAAAACCCGGGCGGCTGGATCGTGGCGGCGGAGATGGTGGAGACCTCGCGCCTGTTCGCCCGCCAGGCGGCGGTGATCGACGTGGCCTGGCTGGAGCCGCTGGGCGGCGACCTGTGCCGCAAAAGCTGGTCCGATCCCCACTGGGAGAAAAACCGCGGCCAGGTGGTGGCCAGAGAACAGGTGACCCTGTTCGGCCTGCCCATCGTTGTCGACCGGCAAGTGGTCTTCGGCCGCATCGATCCGGACCGGGCGGCGGATATCTTTATCCGCAGCGCCCTGGTGGAAGGCGATGTGAAGCAGCCGCCGGCGTTTCTGCGCCACAATCTCGACCTGGTGGAGGCGGTGCGCGGCATGGAAGACCGCATCCGGCGCAGGGACATCCTGGTGGACGACGAAGTGCTGGTGGATTTTTACAAACAGCGACTTTCCGGCATAGCGGATCTGCGGAGCCTCAACCACCTTGTCCGCAAGAAGGGCGGCGACCAGTTTTTGCGCCTGGACCGGGAGATGCTGGTTCGCTACCGGCCCGACGAGGCCGTGCTGGACCGGTTCCCCCGCAAGCTGGACCTGGGCCACCGCGTTTTGAGCTGCGATTATGTTTTCGATCCGGGCCATGCGGCCGACGGCGTGACCCTGACCGTTCCGGCCGAGGCCACGGGGGAGGTGCCCCGCCAGCAGTTGGACTGGGTGGTGCCGGGACTGCTGGAAGAGAAGATTACCGCCCTGATCAAGGGGCTGCCCAAGGCCCATCGGGTGCGCCTGGTGCCGGTGGCCGAAACCGTTCAATTGATTCTCGATGAAATGCCCCGGGGAGAGGAAAGCCTGCCCACTGCCTTGAGCCGTTTTCTCTTTCAGCGCCTGAAGGTGGATATTCCCGCATCGGCATGGCCCGTGGACGAACTGGCCGACCACCTGAAGCTGCGTCTGGCCATCACCGATGCCAAGGGGCGGGTGGTGGCCAGCGGCAGGGACGAAGCGCTGCTGGACCGCGAGGTCTCCGATTCCGCTTTGCCCGGCGGCATAAAGGCGCTGAAGCGAAAGTGGGAGCGGGAGACCATCACCGAGTGGGATTTCGGCGATTTGCCCGAGTTCCTTCAAGACGACCGACGCAAGGAAGCCGGATGGCGATTGTACCCCCGGCTGGCGGTCGAGAACGATGGAATTGCCCTGCGGTTGTTCACCGATGGGAAAGAGGCCCGGCAGTCTCACCGGGAAGGCGTTGCGGCGCTGCTCGCCCGTCATTTCGCCGAAGACCTGAAATTTCTGAAAAAAAACCTGAAGCTGCCGAGTCTGCTCAAACGCCAGAGCATCTATTTCGACGGGCCGGCCGCCATCGAGAAACAACTCTTTCAGTGCGTCTCACGGGAACTGTTCGCAAAATCCATTTTTACCCGCGCGGCATTCGAGACCTGCCTGGAAGAACTGGCCCAGGGCCGGATTCATCAATGCGGTCAGGACCTGCGCGAGGCCGTCATTGCCGTCGTGGAGGCGCACCATGAGGCCCAATGCCGCATCCTGGAGGTGGAGAAAAAGCGCATTGCCGCACCGGTGGTAGGCCAATTTCTGCAAGCCCGGAAAGGCGAACTGAGCCGTCTGGTCCCCGAGAACTTTGTGCTCCTGTATGACCGGCAGCGCCTTTTTCATCTGGTGCGCTACCTGAACGCCGCCTCCATCAGGGTCCAGCGGGGAATCGTCGACCTGGATAAGGACCGCTCCCGGCAGGCCATGGTAGAACCTTTCGTCGAGGCCCTGAACCGCATGCTGGCCGCCATGGATGCGAGCACTTCACCGGAAAAAAGGGCAGAGGTGGAAGCCTTTTTCTGGATGATCGAGGAATACAAGGTCTCGGTGTTCGCCCAGGAGGTGGGCACCGACGGTCCGATATCGGCCAAACGGCTGAAAAAGCAGATCGGCGAGATCGAACGGATGATATAGAACGACAAATTGTTTTCGTTGGAGAGTATTGCGTATGACGCCCCTATTATCCGATACCCGTTCAAAAACGATTAAAGAGGGATTGAGCGCCGGCTGGCCGATCTGCCTGGGGTACCTGCCCATCGGCATGGCTTTCGGCGTGCTGGCCCAGAAGGCGGGGCTGACCCCGCTTCAGATCGGCCTGATGTCCATCCTGGTGTTTGCCGGCAGCGCCCAGTTCATTGCCGTGGCCATGCTGAGTGCCGGGGCTTCGGCCATGGCCATCGTTACTACCACCTTTGTGGTGAATCTGCGTCATGTGCTGATGAGTTCGGCCCTGGCCGTCTACCTGCGTGCCGCCCATCGGGGCCTGCTGGCGTTGTTCGCCTACGGCGTGACGGACGAGAGCTTTGCCGTCAACCTGCCGCGTTTCCATGCCCGCACCTGGAACCTGCCCCGGGCCCTGGTGGTCAACCATTCCGCCAACCTGGTCTGGCTCTTCAGCACCGTGGCCGGCGGCATCGGCGGCCGCTTTATTCCCGAAGGGGCCCTTGGCATCGACTATGCCCTGATCGCCATGTTCATCTGCCTGCTGATCTTCCAGATCAGAAAGCGGATTCACCTGCTTGCGGCCGTGATCGCCGGATTGACGGCCGTGGTGCTGGCGCTGCTGATACCGGGAAACAGCTATATCGTCATCGCTTCCGTCGTCGCCGCCACCCTGGGGGTATTGGTTCAACGCAAAACCAAGAGGAGGCGCTGAAACCATGGCCGATTATCTGCTGCTCCTGGTGGGCATGGGCCTGGTGACCTACCTGCCCCGCTGGCTGCCCCTGCACTATCTCTCGCGCCGATCCCTGCCGGAATGGTTCGTTCAGTGGCTGGAGTTGATCCCGGCGGCCATTCTCAGTGCGCTGCTGCTGCCGGCCCTGATCCTCGACAACGATCCAAGAAGCCTTGACCTGCTGCGCCCGGAGTTGTGGGTGGCTATCCCGACGTTTGCCTTTGCCTGGTGGAAACGGTCTTTGGGGGGAACGGTGGTCGTGGGGATGCTGCTGTTCTGGCTGGCGGGGAAGATCAATCCGGAGTGGTTGCCTTGGATTTCATAAAATGGTGGACTAATAAAAAGGCTTTCTTACGAAACCATCAATTTCTCAGTGCTGCCTCGATCACTGAAAGTGGCAGCAGCAACGTGAGCGGCACATCCGCTATCGGCACAGCACCGTATTCCGCATACCATTTTGCAGCCCTGTCGTTTTTGGCGTCAATGAGCAACGCAACGCCGCCTACTTCCTGCGAGGCCAGCAGGCAGCGACGGCCAGCTGCAAGCAGGAGTTGACCACCAAAACCCTGCCCTTGCATCTTGAGATCCACGGCCAATCGCGCCAGCCGGAAAACAGGCACATCATAACGGGCCAGCCCGCGCCGTATGATGCCAGGCGTTCGGGCGTATTCGATGGAGGCAGGGCTCAGGCTGTAGAAACCGTGGATGGCTTTCTTGTCGGCGTCGTCGATAGCGAGAAAGGTTTTCGCACCACAAAGCTCATGGCTTTTGCAGGCGTAACGCTGTAAAAAATCGTTCAGTGCCGCCTCACCGCAGTCGAAAGCCTGCCGGTCATGCCTCTTGCTGATAGGCTCTTCGTGCCATGCCGTCACGCTCATGACAGTCGGGGCAATACTTTTGCAGCAGCCCGCAGTTTCGCGTTCGGCGCAGGCGGGTTCTCCAGCAAGTCGAGAACCCGGAGACTGTCCCGTTCAGAAAGTTGGACATGCTCGGCTTCCTTGATAACCGCCTTGGCGGCCGGCAACGTGTGCTGAAGTATGAAAGCGGTCAGGTCGCTGTGTGCCAGCGCCACCGCCCGCAGGAGCATCTCCTTGTCCTCGGTTCGCACCCGCAGGGATATCCGATCGTTGTCTTTGACGGCTACACGTGGCATGACAATTCTCCTTTTGTTTTGTACGCAATCAAAACGTACAATTAAAACAAGGGGAAGTCAAGCATGGTTCCGCTAATGGGTTCCGGGGTCCACTTCAACTATTTGTAATTTAAATAAATAATATAGAAACGATGGCCAGAAAAGGGGCAGACATCTTCTGCAAAAGAATAACTGGGTCGTGACGGGGGCCGCCAAAGATGCGGGTATTAAAAGATCCACCTTCGATCGCGTGAGCGGCTTCGTTCAACAAATCGTTTCAGCGGATGCTCCTAACGGCGCCAGCCCCAGGGCAATCGCATGCAGATTTTATGATATTGAAAACGCCATATTTTCCCCCTCACCCTGTCCCTCTCCCTCCGGGGGAGAGGGGACGTTTGCCGGTTGCGACCAGGCCAGCCTGGCTGCTTTCGAGGTTTCAGGAAAGCGCTCCCTCGCCCCTTGAGGGGAGAGGGCCGGGGTGAGGGGTGGATAAATCATCCTTTCAGAGTTGCTTGCGATTGCCCCGTCCTCCTAAAGACCTCATATTGACATTTAGTACCACATTGATATCACAAATCATTATGCCAAGAAAAATCGGACAACTTATAAAAGATCTTGAAAATGCAGGATTTATTAATCGTGGTGGGAAAGGCAGCAATCAAAACTATATTCATCCCAAAGGAATTGCTATAACCATTTCCGGCAAGCCTGGCGATGATGCAAAACAATATCAGGAAAAAGAAGTTCAACTGAAAATCGGAAGGGCTAAAAAATGAAAAAAGAAAGACCATTATTTAAAAATTGTTGAGTGGTCAGAAGAAGATAAATGCTATGTCGGTTCAATTCCCGGTTGGATTGGTAAATGCTGTCATGGTGACAATGAAGAAGATGTTTATCGACAATTGTGTCAGATATTAGATGAATGGATTGAAATTTATGAAAACGATAACATTCCATTACCTGCAAGTATTTCAGGTAAAAAATATTCAGGAAAATTTCAATTGAGAGTTGATAGTTATTTGCATAAAGCGCTCGCCATAAAAGCGATGCAATCAAATGAAAGCTTAAACAGTTTTTGTGGGAAAATATTACGGAAGACCATTTTAAAGGCGAACAACAGCATGAAATCGGAATGGTAAAAGCTGCGCCGCTTCGCTATGCTGCATCTTTTACCAGCCGGTTATGCTGAATGATCGCAAGGTGCTTATAATTACAAATAAGGTATTGGTATTTGTAACGGTTCTCTAAAAGTTATTTGGTGAACGGAATGTTTATATCTGTAATCGGTAACGACTGGATAATAGTTGGAACGTCATGGGAAAGCTGACCGCTCCAATGTCATTTCCATTCACCGCTGCAGAGTTCCCCGCGGTCAGGCTTGCCCGGTTGTTCAACATTGGATTGAAAACGACCCTGCGGGATCGTGTCAATCCTTAACGGTTATATTTCAAATGAGTTAACCTTGTTCTATGTCACTCCACATTTCTTGAAAGTCATTTTTTCGTTCTTCAATTTCAGATTCTATATTTAGCTTGAAATAGGTATTTTGAATCATGAGTACGTATATCATTAAATTGTGAGCGGTTATCAGAGATTTACTGGCCCACTCATGTTGAGCGCCTTCGTTAAAAGTTACATTGCCGTTTTCTCTGACTCTCATTCTTGCCATCAAAGATGTTGGTGTGGCATGTGTTTGTAGTGTTGGGTAGAAGAATCCTGGAAAGTACAAGCCTTCTAAGCCAATTTTTTTTGCCATGGAAGCGGTGTCAAGTTTTGACCATGTAAACATCATCTTTTTTGTTCCGCATTTCTTGCAGTCATCAATTTGGAATTTGTCTTTGAACTTTTTGTAATTTTCTTTTGCCGTAGCAAGCTCTTCAGCATCAATATCCTTTTCCAAATTAAATATTCTTCCTGCATGATTTATCATTTTCCCTTTGTGAATGTGATGATATTCTAAAAACGGTTCTGCTTGATCAGGATTGTCAGCAATATACCCGAGGGTAACAACACGTTCATACAACCCCCTAAGTATTTTAAGACCACCGATACCGTAACCATTACCGCAGAGTATAAATATTTCGTTTAAATCTTCAACGCATAAGCGGCCCAAATAAAAAACTACCCTGTCGGCAGGGCAATTTGTTGCAACTTCGCGAATAAAAATCTTGGTTAGGGTTGAGGTTAGTAATTTATACTTTTCTGGCCACAAAGGGTGATGGTGTAAGAATTTTTTCCACTCCTCTTGAAACCCAATTATTATTGGCTTTTTTGTCATTTCTTTAAATATAACGTGCTAATGAGTGAAAAATTGATACAAAATTTTCTATTTTTTGGTTTTTGGATATACTCATATCCAAAACCATTCCCTGTCAACGATATTTTTTCGAAAAATCATGGCATTATCCTATCGCAAAATAATGTCGGTAATTGCTCTGTCGAAGTCGCTCACCCGAGAAACAGAATTACAGATATATTTGCATCTATCTGATCAACTGCAATTTAGATGGACTACAGATAGGTACAGGCTATACGTAACAAATGCTGAAATTTCTATTAATTAAGGTAGGTTATATACTACTTTTATGATTTGTTTTTTAACGCTTGTCAAGCCTTTTTTAAGGTAGTCCGTGTCGTTGCATCACCTCCCCGATTGCTTTGTGATAATCCCGCTGCACTTTTAAATTGCTGACCTTACAATAGCGCTGGGTGGTCTTGATTCGCGAATGCCCTAATAGATCCTGGATAGTCACCAGATCGGCATCGGCATTGAGCAGTTGGGTGGCCATCGTATGCCGTAGATGATGGCATGATACTTTTACCCCGCTCTTCCTGCCATAATACTCCATGCGTTTCTGGATACCCCGAACGGAGATGCCCTTGCCTCGATGAGAACCTTTCCCAACGAGGAAGACTTTGCTCACCTTTGTGGATGGCCGCACCCGAAGATAATCGATCAACGACTGCAGCGCATCCCGACTGATATATACGATGCGATCCTTTCTTCCCTTTCCCTCACAGACCATCAATTGCATTCGTTTCAAGTCCAATGCGGAAAGGGTCAGCCGGGCCACTTCTTCCACCCGCAGCCCACAGCGCAACATCAGCATGAACATGGCCCGGTCTCGACGGTTGTCGATCACCGCGAAAAGCTGAGCGACCTGCTCATCTTTGAGATATCGCGGCAGTGGATGGGGAAGCCGCAAGGTGTACCCGCGTTTAATCGGATGGACCATCGCCACCCGCTCCTCATGAATCAGATAGTTGTAAAATCCGCGAATGCTGTCCAAATGGCAATTGATCGTTTTTGGCGTCAACCGCCGGTCGAGCAGGTGGTCGATGTATCTCAAAATGGTTGCGTGCGTAACCTGCTCGATCGGCGCATCGACCCACAATATGAACTGGCGAAGCGTATGCATATAGTTTCTGATCGTGTGAGATGAGTAGTTGCGCCGCTTAATAAATCGTCTGTATTGAATGATCGCGTCGGTAATGGCCACCGATTCCCTCCTTTTCGATAGTTTCCATCGCTTTGAAATATTCTGTCTTGCGCGTGGTGTCGGTCAGCCGGGCATAACGCCGGGTCATCTCGATGTTGGCATGTCCCAGCATCTGCTGCAGGCACTCCAGGCGCATGCCCGCATTGAGCAGCTCGCTGGCACAGGTGTGCCGTAGCGCGTGCAGCGTGTATCCTTTGTGGACCAGACCGGCTTTGGTCAGGTATCTGATGAACATGAGCCGTGCCGCTTCATAGCTGGGCGGCCGCCCCCGATGCCCGGCGAACAGGAAGTCACTGATGCTTTTTTTGACCTTGAGCCAGCGCTTTATCGCGGCCAGGGCATCGTTGCTGATGTAGACGACCCGGCCAACCCGGTTTTTCTGCGCCTCAAAAATATCGATGCGCCTTTCGGCTAGATTGATATCGGCAAGCCGGGTATTGAGCAACTCGCCGATACGCATACCGGTGCGCAATAAGATCAGGATCATGGCGCGGTCTCGTGGATCGGAAATGACTGCCAAAAGCGTTCGAATATCCTCGGGATCGATTGCGCGCGGTAGCGTATCGGAAAGCTTGATCTTGATCCTTCTTTTGAGGGTGTTGGGATTAACGGTATCATGATCGACGAGAAATTGAATAAATGCATACACTGCTCGGATCCTGGCGTGAACCGTTGAAGGGCGCATTCCACGATCCTGCTCGTGCTCCACGTATGCCTCGACATCTTCTCGGACAATAGTTTCAATAAAATGTCTGCCCTTTGATTTGAGAAATGAGATAAACCCGAATAGGGTCACCTGATAGCTTCTGATGGTATTCGGGCTGAGGCGTCTGCGGGACAGATTCGCAAAGTAGGGACGCAGGTGCTCCTGTCCGAACAGGTCCGCCTGGGTCATCCGGCACAGGAATTTTTCAAGGGTTGGCGGGCGATCATCTTGTCCTGCGACCGGTTCGATGATGGCGGCAAAGCGCTCATGCCTTTGGGGGACGACCTGTGAAAAATCGGTTCGGATGGAAATCGGTTCGAGAGTCATCATGCTGCCTCCTTTCTAATTTCCATAGAAAAATCAGGCAGATGATGACTTTTTAGCTGGTTTTAGTCAATCATCGTTTTGTTACGTACAGGTACAGGGTATCTTTCATTTATGACGATCGCCAAAGGATTCATATCGGGCTGCCAAATGTTCATAGTACAGGGCGTCTTCGGTCCGTTCCCGCTTGAGGCATCCCTGGGCATAGATCGCGCATTTGGTTTTTAACATGCGAACACACGCCTGTCGCTGGTTTTGGGAAAGGCATCCACGATCCAGCAGGTTGCAGATGGATCGAATCCGGTACTTGTCCAGTTCGGGCATGCGGGAAAGCTGGTCGGTATGTCCGCCGCGTTTGACGATCAGGGGCGTGTCGATCAGGTGGACCGGATGTCTCCAGGCGATGCGCAGCCACAGATCATAGTCTTCGCAGGCGGGCAGGCTTTCGTCGAAAAGCCCCACCTCGTCGAGAAGCGATTTTCTCATCATCACTGCCGAAGGGCTTACCAGGCACAGAGCCAGGCTTCTCTCGAAGATGTCGCCGGATTGCTTGCGGTGGCGTTTGCCCGGATTGACGCGAACCCCATTGCGAATCCAGATCTCTTCGGTCTGGCAGATCAACGCCTCGGGATGGGCCTCGAAATAATAGACCTGGGCGCGCAGTTTGCCCGGCAGCCAGAGATCGTCCGAATCCAGCAGGGCGATCAGTGTGCCGGCAGCCGCCCGGATGCCGGCGTTGCGGGCCGCACTCACGCCGCGGTTCTCCTGCCGGAGAAGGCGCAGACGGCCTTCATAGGCCGCAAGCGTTCGAGCCGTCGCGTCGGTGGAGCCATCATCGACCACAATCAGCTCGGCGTTGCCGTAGTCCTGATCCAGCACGGAAGCGACGGCATCTTTTAGCATGTCGCTACGGTTGAAGGTCGGAATGACGACGCTGACCATGGGTGGGTTGTGGTTCATGGTGGACACCATACCCGTGGATGAATCCGGGCGCAAGCCAAACCGCCGGATGGCGAAGCCCGGGCTGATCCACGATGCCTTGGTTCATTTAGATACGGCGTCATTCTTACACATAGAGGATATTATCGATCATTCCCCCTCATCCTGTCCTTCTCCCTCCGTGGGGAGAAGGAACGTACGCCAGTTGCTGCCGTGTTTTCCTGGAAACTTGTGCAGTTCCCGATTGCCCGTCCTCATATTTTAAGTCAACAGTGTTGACTGCGGCTATCCGGCCCCCCGATTGACGCTTCGGAGCAATTCGGCTATAAATCAATGAATATCCCGCCCTAACCATCCGTTTTCCGTGTGTGCCTTTTGCAGGTGGTTCGATCTGAAGCGATATTGTCGCCGATTCCGAGTGCCGATGCCCGTTGACGTTGCGGCCCGCCAATATGTGCCGCATCAAGGCGGAACATTTATCCGATGGCAACCCATACGACAGGAGGACAGAAATGGCTTCCCCCCCACCGTGCACCAACCTTTTGGACTGCGCCCTGTACTGGGAACGGGCCGCGGCCGACCGCATCTGCTTCACCCAGCCCATGGGCGGCGGCGACGCCAACCTGCGCACCTGGACCTGGTCCCAGGCCGTCGACGAAGCCCGCCGGGTGGCTGCCTACCTGAAGGGCCTCGACCTGCCTCCGCGCAGCAGCATCGCCCTGTGCTCCAAGAATTGCGCCTACTGGTTGATGGCGGATCTGGCCATCTGGATGGCCGGCCACATCAGCGTACCGATTTACCCCATCCTGACCGCGGATATCGTGAATTACACCCTGGAGCATTCCGAGGCCAGGCTGCTGTTCGTCGGCAAGCTCGACCCGGTCTGGGAGGAGATGAAAAAAGGGGTTCCGGAAGACATGAAGACCGTAACCTTCCCCCTGGCTCCGGAAAACGGCCACGAGCAATGGGAAGCCATCGTCGCGGCGCATTCCCCCCTGGAGGACGTCGCCGAATGTCCGCCCGATGAAACCGCCACCATCATTTACACGTCGGGCAGCACCGGCAAGCCCAAAGGAGCCATGCTTTCTTTCGAGGCCATGTACCGCAGCGGAAAGGGACTCAGCGAGTATCTGGAAACGACTCCCGAAGACCGCGCCCTTTCCTACCTGCCCCTGGCCCATGCCATGGAGCGTTTCGTGGGCCAGTCCCTTTCCCTGGCTTCCGGCTATCAGCTGTTTTTCGCCGAGTCTCTGGACACCTTCGTTCAGGATTTGCAGCGGGCGCGGCCGACATTGTTCGCTTCGGTGCCGCGGCTGTGGCTCAAGTTCCAGTTGGGGGTGTTCGAGAAGGTCCCGCCGGCCAAGCTGGACCGGCTCCTGAAGATCCCCATTCTCAGCGGTATGGTGAAAAAGAAGATTCTCCGGCAGTTGGGGCTGGACCAGGTGCGTGTGGCCGCTTCCGGCTCGGCGCCCATTCCCAAGGAGGTCATCGCCTGGTATCGCCGCCTGGGCCTTGAACTGATGGAAGGCTATGGCATGACGGAGAATTTCTCCTACTCCCACATCGGCCGGCCCGGCAGGATCCGACCCGGCTACGTGGGCAACCCCTATCCCGACGTCGAGCACCGCCTCAGCCCGGAAGGGGAGATCCTCGTCAAGAGCCCCGGCACCATGAAAGGGTATTTCAAGATGCCGGAAGAAAACGAACACATCTTTACCGAGGACGGGTTTTTCCACACCGGCGACCTGGGGGAAATCGACGAGATGGGGCGTCTGAAAATCACCGGCCGGGCCAAAGAGCTGTTCAAGACATCCAAGGGCAAATACGTGGCCCCCGCGCCCATCGAGAACCAGCTGGCCAGCAGCCACCTGGTGGAAGCCTGCTATGTCACCGGCAGCGGCTATCATCAGGCCCACGCCGTGGTCATGCTCAGCGAGGAGGCGCGCCAGAGGGCAAATGGAGAAGCCCGGGACATCCTGGCCAACGAACTGGCGGCCCTGCTTGCCGACGTCAATCGCGGCCTGCCGCCCTTCGAGCGGCTGGCTTTCCTGGCGGTGGCCAGGGACGACTGGACCGTGGAAAACGGCTTTCTGACCCCAACCATGAAAATCAAACGCCGGGTGCTGGACGCCACCTATGGCCCCCTGGCGGAAACCTGGTATGGCATGAACGCTCCGGTGGTGTGGCAGGAGGCGGTGTGAGGTCATTATGAACTGAAATAGGCGTTTCGTCTTTCTCGAAAAAATAGAGAAAGACCATGCAACAATAGGGACTTCGAAACCGTTTTTCTTTATGTCGCATGAGTGTAGTGGCGTGGTTTATCCGCGCCTTTGCTAACCAGGCGCGGATAAACCGCGCCGCTACGCTACGTCGGATTCCAAATGAGGTTATCCTTGGCCAGCCCGGTGCGCTTGGTTGACAGAGAACTCCTTTTGCTTTATTTATAATTAGTTATTCATCTACAGGATGATACCCGGCTGGAAATCCCGATGCCAGCCGAATAGTAGCCCTGGTAAGGGCGGAACGAATCGCCCATTCTTTCATTCCACGCAACGGTTTTGCCCGTTGTAAAGCCGGTTTTCAGAAACGTTCAATGGTTGCCGGGCGGATTGCACCCGGCACCCGATCCGTTTTGTTGCAGCCCGATTTTCCGGAGAAAGGAGGGGACTCGTTTTTTTCTGACCCGGCCGACCTCGGCCCATTTTTTATTTCCGATCGACCAATTGGAGGAGGAATTCATGAAGAAATTATCTTTTCTGGTACTTTTCGTTGCACTGACCTTTGTTTTTGGAACCGCTCCGGCTGACGTTCAGGCCAAAACCACCTTCGTTACCATCGGCACCGGCGGCATCACCGGCGTCTATTATCCCACCGGCGGCGCCATTGCCAAGATGGTCAATGAAAAACGCAAGGAGTACGGCATCCGTGCCACCGTTGAATCCACTGGCGGTTCGGCATTCAACATCAACGCCATCATGGCCGGCGACCTCGAATTCGGCGTGGCCCAGTCCGACCGCCAGTATCAGGCGTATAATGGCACCCCGGGCTCAGAATGGGACGGCAAGCCCCAGAAAGACCTGCGGGCCGTATTCTCGATTCATGCCGAAACCGTGGACCTGATCGCCGCCGTCGATTCGGGCATCAACACCTTCCAGGATCTTAAGGGCAAACGCGTCAACATCGGGAATCCGGGCTCCGGCTTCCGTCAGAATGCCATCGACGCCCTGGAGGCCAATGGTCTGGACTACGAAAAAGATTTCCACGCCGAAAGCCTGAAGGCCCCGGAAGCGCCCAGTCTCATCCAGGACGGCCGCATCGACGCCGCCTTCTACACCGTGGGCCATCCCAGCGGATACTACAAGGAAGCCACCGCCGGCGCCCGCAAGGTCAAGTTCATCGCCATTCCCAATGCGGACAAAATTGTCGCCAAATATCCCTACTACGCAGCCGCCAAGACCCTGATGTCCAACTATCCGGGCGCCGCCAACACCGAAGAGGCGGTCGAGACCTTCGGCGTCAAGGCCACCTTCGTCACCTCCGCCAAGGTGCCCGACAATGTTGTCTACGCCATCGTCAAGGAAGTGTTCGACAACTTCGACAAGTTCGTCAAACTCCACCCGGCCTATGCCGGTCTGACCAAAGAGGCCATGCTGACCGGTCTTTCCGCGCCGATTCATCCTGGCGCCATGAAGTACTATAAAGAGGCCGGTTTAAAATAGTTTTTTATCTCACGCGTCTCACCCGTTGCGGTTCCCTGCCCCGGCTATGCGGCCGGGGCAGGGAATCGCATTCCAGCGCCGGCAGCCTCGCGCCCATATTCCAAGGATTTAGGTTTTCACTATGAGCAATACGAATATCGACGAACGGGACGAAGGATTGGAACTGGCCAAACGCATGGCCGAGGAGGAAGAGGGGGTCGGCAGACGGCCCAAGGGGCTGTCCAAATGGGTGATTCCCACCATCTGTGTGGCCTGGAGCCTGTTCCAGCTCTCTATCGCCAGTTGGCTGTTGCTCGATTCCACCTATATCCGAGCGATTCATCTGGGTTTTGCCCTGCTGGTGGTCTATCTCAACTATCCGATGCTCAAACATCCCTTCCTGGGACTTAAATTTTTATCGGCCAAGAACAGAATTCCCATCATCGATGCCGTGGTCGCTCTGGTTGCCTGTTTCGCAGCCCTGTACATCGCCATCGACTACGAAAGCATGACCCTGCGATACGGCAATGCCATCGGTCGCGACATCTTCATCGGTCTGACGCTGGTGGTCCTGCTGCTGGAGGCCTCCCGCCGGGTGATCGGACCGGCCCTGCCGGTAATCGCCGGTGCTTTTATTCTTTACGCCTTTGCCGGCCCCTACATGCCGGACCTGATTGCCTTCAAGGGGACGTCCATGAACCGCTTCGTGGGCCAGATGACCATGTCCACCGAAGGCATTTACGGCATCCCCCTGGATGTGTCCGCCACCATTGTTTTTCTCTTCGTGCTTTTCGGCGCCATGCTCGACAAGGCCGGGGCGGGCCAGTATTTTATCCGGCTGGCCCTGAGTCTGCTGGGCGGCTTTAAAGGCGGTCCGGCCAAGGCGGCCGTCATGGGCAGCGGGCTTACCGGACTGGTCTCCGGATCGAGCATCGCCAACATCGTCACCACCGGGACTTTTACGATCCCCCTGATGAAAAAAGTGGGCTATCCGGCCAAAAAGGCGGCGGCCGTGGAAGTGGCCGCCAGCACGGACGGCCAGCTGGCGCCGCCCATCATGGGCGCGGCGGCCTTCATCATCGCCGAATATGTCAACGTCCCCTACGTCGAGGTGATCAAGGCGGCGGCCGTGCCGGCCTTTGCCTCCTATGCGGCCCTGTTTTACATCACCCACATCGAGGCCTCCAAGCTGGGGCTGCAGGGCATGCCCCGCTCCGAACTGCCTCCCTTCTTCAAGACCTTTGTGGGCGGTTTGCAATACGTCATTCCGATCATGATGCTGCTTTACGAACTGATCGTGGTGCGGCATTCGCCGGAACTGGCTGCCTTTAACGCCATCTGGCTCATGGCCATCGTCATGCTTCTGCAGCGGCCCATCCAGGCTCATCTGCGCAAAGAGCCCATCGGTCCGGCCATCCGGCTGGCCATTACGGAGATTTTTTCGGCCCTGGCCGCCGGTTCCCGCAACATGGTGTCCGTGGCCCTGGCCACGGCGGCGGCCGGTATCATCGTGGGCGTGGTTGCGTTGGGCTTGGGCCAGTTGATTACCGCCATCATCGATACGCTTTCCGGCGGCAACATCTTTCTGATGCTCGTTATCACGGCCGTGGCCAGCCTGATTATCGGCATGGGGCTGCCCACCACGGCCACCTATATCGTCATGGCCTCCCTGACCGCCCCGGCCATTGTCGAGATCGGCGGATTCAACGACTTTATCGTACCGCTGATGGCGGCCCACCTGTTCTGCTTCTACTTCGGCATCCTGGCCGACGATACGCCGCCGGTGGGGCTGGCCGCCTACGCGGCGGCCGCCATCGCCAAGTCGCCGCCCATACCCACCGGCATCCAGGGGTTCATGTACGACATCCGGACCGCCATTTTACCGTTCATGTTCATTTTCAATGCCGACCTGATTCTGCACAACGTCTATTCGTGGTCCCAGGGGTTTCTGATTTTCATCATGGCCTGCCTGGGCAATTTCGCCTTTGCCTCGGCCACCCAGGGGTTTTTCATCGCGCGCAACAAAATCTGGGAAATACCGATTTTCCTGTCCGTGACCCTGAGCCTGATGCGCCCGGACCTGATCGCCTCCTGGCTCGGGATTCCCCAGGATCAACGCTACTGGACCTACCTGATCGGGCTGGGGATTTTCGGTTTGCTCTACCTGATGCAGCGCCCGCGGATGCCCAAGCCCGAAGCGGTTTCGGCAGCGGCCTGAGGATTCAGGCCACCCCTTACCTTGATCGCCTCCGTCGTTTCGGACAGGGGCGTGGATCGTCCAACCGGAGGAGTGTGCGATGAAATCGGTTAAAAAAGTACTCGTAGCGCTGGCTTTTTCGGAATACGCCAAGGGGACCTTCAATTTCGCGGCCCAATTCGCGCAATGCACCGATGCCGAACTGATCGTAGCCAGCGTGATCAATTCCCGCGATGTGGAGTCGGTCCAGACCATTTCGGCCATGGGCTACGAAGTGGACGGCAGCCATTACATTCAGAACATCAAGGACGAACGGCGCCGCACCCTGGATACATTCATTGCCGAAAGCGGCTATCCGCCGGAGAAAATCCGCTGCCTCTTTTTCGTCGGCAATCCCATCGAGGAACTGCTCAAGGCGATCCTGGATCAGGATATCGACGTGGTGGTAATGGGACCCAAGGGCCGCACCGATCTCGAACACATTCTGGTGGGCTCCGTTGCCGAGAAGATCTTTCGGCGCTCTCCGGCGACGATCATCTCCTACCGGGAAGAGAAGGTCGCCGAGCGGCTGAGAAGACGAATTGAAAGACGCCTTAAAGGATGATGCCATGGTTAGAACTGCCGTAATGACAGTGATTGGCCTGGCGGCCTGGCTGGCACTGGCTGTCGGTGGAGTCGCCCTGGCCGAGGACCGGTTTACCGACAACAAAGACGGCACCGTCACGGACCACCAGTTGGGTGTCATGTGGGCCAAAAGCGACAATCAGGGCGACATCGACTGGAGACAAGCGCGCCAGTGGATCCAGTTTACCTTCCCCTACACCATTTCAAAGACTTACGACAACTGGCGGATGCCGACCTTGAAGGAACTGGCCAGCCTCTATCAGGCCGACAAGCAGGCCGGCTACGAGACCGACTGCGGGCAGTGGGTTCAAATAACCCCTCTGATCCGGCTTTCCTGCGGCTGGGTGTGGTCTTCGGACACGTCGGCCATCCAGGCAGCCATTTTCAATTTTCATCGCGGCTACCATTACAGCGACCGCATGGCTCACAAGAAGGGCTACCGCGTCCTGGCCGTGCGCGACCTCCAGTGATCCGGACGGCCCATTGTTTTCAGCACATTGACGAACCTGGTGTTCAATGAAATGCCGACAAGCGATATCTGTTAAACGCCTTGGGCTGTGCGTCATGTTCATATTGATAGCAGCCTGTTCGGGCAGCTATGGCCACCTGGTGCGCAGCAATGCGGTCGGCAACTTATTCGAGCGCCACGAAGTCCTTCCCGATCACCGCTATTTCCTTACCGGCCCACAATCCCGCCCGAATGCCATCCTGGCTGTGCACCGATCCTATACCCTGCAACCGGGGTTGTGGCGGCCCGTGGAGATGACCCCCGAATTGTTAAAAGGGCTGGTGGATGCCATGACCGGCCAACTGGGATTTACCCCTACCATCATGGGTGCCAGCGTCACCAACCCGGAAGGAAAACAGATCGGGGTATGGTATTCTCCCTACAGCCAAACCGCCATTCGGTTCGAGCCGGACAACGTGGTCGTGGTCAGCCTGCCTTCCAAAGATTCCGATCCCTTGATTCTGGAGCGTGGCAAACGGCCCGCGCGACGCTTCTGAAATTTACTCAGCTACCTTCCAGTACCCGGCCTGTTTGACATACTCCACCTGCGATGCGGGCACCCACTTCTTTTGGGTGACGTCCTGTTCGTAGCGCCAATGGTCGCCCATCCACATTTTTTTAACGCCGTAATCCCAATAGCCGGGCTCCGTGCGGACATCCATGACCGGCGGCACCCAAATTTTTTCGGGTTCGGGCGGCGGCGGTGCGGCCGGAGGCGGCGGGTTGACGATGACGATAGTTGGAACTTCTTTCACCACCGTCGTGGTTGTTGCGGGCCACCAGTACCGGGGTGGGACGTACATGGGCGGCCTGGGTTTGCCGTGATGGGGGGGCTTGCAACCCGGTTTGGCCGGGAGCCGAGGCGGAAGCAACGGCCGGGCGATTCCGTTTTTCCAATAGGGGTTGGCTGGGCCGCCAATCCGACCATGCACATGACGAGGCTCGAAGGCCGCCGAGGCGCCCTTGACCATCCGTGAAGGAAAGGAATGCCGGCCCGCAAAAGCGATCGCCGGGAGGATGGAAAAATAAATCGCGAATAGAAAAAGAAGTTTTCGCATCGTCTTCTCCTTTTTCGTTCCGGCCGGTTTAAAAGAAATAACTTTCGCCCAACCCCAAAGGGATCCAGCGCGAAAGCAGGCCCTCTTCTTCCAGGGCTTTTTTCATATCCCCGGGGGGGAAATGCACCGGTTCGTCGCCCAACTGGAAGGTTCCCCAATGGACGATCATCAGCTTGCGGGCGCCGATTTCCTTAAAGGCGCGGACGCATTCGGCCGGGTTCATGTGGCTGGGGGCCATGAACCAGCGCGGCGCATAGGCGCCCACGTTGAAAATGGCCAGGTCGATGTCGGTTTCGCGGCCCAGTTGTTCGAATCCATCGAAATAGGCGCTGTCTCCGGAAATATAGATCGTCGGGCCGCCGGCGGTCCTGATCAGGTAACCGCCCCACAGGGACCGGTTCGGGCCCACGATGGGGTTGCGCATGGTCCAGTGGTTGGCGGGCAGGCAGGTGATCTCCCGTCGGCCGTCGGTATAGCGGGCATACCAGTCCAACTGAGTGCGATGGCGAATGCCCACGGAGTCGAATTCGCGGTCATACCCCAACGGGCTGATCACATGGGTTCCCGGATTAAGGGCGGCCAGGGACGGTTTGTCCAGGTGGTCGTAATGGCCGTGGGTGATCAGTACGTGGTCCGGCTGCGGCATGTCCGCCAAGTCGAATGCCAACGGGGAATAGTCCCTGATGAACCAGAAGATGTCTCCGAAAACCGGATCGATCAGCAGAACCTTGTCTAAATCCTTGATCAGCAGGGTTGAGTGTTTAATAAAAGTTACGGACACCCCCCGATGGCTTTTTACCGGCTGCCAATCGATGGTTACGGGGGTGGTCGGCTGGTCGTCCAGGAAAGCGCCATAGGCGTTTTTGTGGAAGAGCTTCCAGGATAGCACCTGCCAGAAACGCTTATCCCTTGCAATGCCCATGGGATTCAAAAAGATTCCTTTCCCGTGGTGCATCTTCCGCCGGGCCATCTCCCGCAGGTTGTTCCCGTTCAGGGGGCGGTAGTGGAGCGCCGAAGCCTCGGGTTGGGCGGCAGCAAGAACCGTACGGGGCAAAAGCTGGCCGGCCAGGGCCATCTTGAAACCCGTTGCCAGTCTGGCCATGAAGCGTCTTCTCGACATGTTACCTTCCGGACGGCTGTTTTTCATCTGTGTTTCGAAAACCAAAATCCTTTTGTTGTTGCGGCCCTTCAGCGCAGTTTTATGTAAACATACCCGCCGCTGCCATACCCGTAGGCTTCGAGCACATGGTGGTAATCGCAGGAGAGTCCCTGGTAGAAGGTGTCGAAATCCACCGCGTAGGGATTTTTTTGCTCGGGGTCCACATCCAGCATGGTGACCCGGCCGGCAGCCGAATCGTAGGCGCCCACGGGCGATATATGGGGAATGTTCAGCGTGGGCACCAGGCTGCCCTGGTCAAAGTGGGCGACGATCAGGCCGTTGCCGAAGCGATCGAAATCGTGCAGCCGTTTTTTCAGCGTCGTCCGAACCGATGACTGCCGGGGAATGTTTTTTGGTGTATGGACAACCTCGACGGCCTGAAATTTGATTCCATATACCTTCAGGCTCTCTTCGATCACCCGCCCCAGCACCTGCAGTGGCAGGCCGCGGCGTCCCCGGTATCCACTGCCGCTCATGCGCTGTTTCCAGTGCCCGGTGGTCACGCGGTCGAGAATATCCGTCTGGCTGGCGGTTCCGGAATTGCCGTTTTGCGTGGCGCCGATGGCGTTGATACACGTTACCACTGCGGCGACGGAACACGACGATTCCATAAGCTGCTTGACATGGGCGTTCCAGAGGGCCTGTTTGAGCGGATTCCATTGGGGCCGGGGGGCCGTCCGCACATAGCTGACGTGGCCGTTTCTGAACGCGCCGGTCCCGGTCAGGCGATGAAAGCCATAGCGGGTGTAAAAGTACGGCCGAATTAGGTTGCGCAGCAGACTCATGGCCATCCCTCAACGAGGCGGAGCAATCATGTAAAAATATCGCCACCGGGTTCGCGGGACACTGCAACGATTGTGACCCGTACCTCCAATATGGTCATTTTGCGGGCTCTTTCAAGCTTCTAAGGAAGTGATGTCTATTTTCCGTAGCGGCGTCCCCGCCGCGATGATTGCCGACCGAATCGCGGCGGGGACGCCGCTCCGAATCCACCTTTTCCTTTCGGGCATGTGGCCACAGGTGGCCTGAAAAAGCTTTTTACGGCGCTGTCCGGTTTGACTTTTTTGTCAACAATCTGCCACTCTCTGTCAAGTTTTCCAGTCAGTTCATGGCCGGCTTTATTGCGCATCGGCGTTGTTTTGCAGCATTGGCAGGGGGCTGCGGACATTCTCGTGCCTGTGGTACTGAACTTGCTTTCATTAAACTGGTTGTTTAAACGATTTTCAACCCGGTTGGGGCGTTTCAAGGAAATCTTACCATGTCGCACAGACGGTTCGCAATTTCGTTTTTTATCGTATTGGCCCTGTTCAGCCTGTTTGCCGGGCCTGTCCGGGCCGACAACGAAAAGTTCCCCGTTTACCCGGTCATCGAACCCAATGTCGCCTTCTGGACCCAGATCTATGCTTGCTATTCCACCACCCAGGCCGTGGTGCACGACAGCCTTCATCTCGATATCGTTTACGAGGTGATCGACCTCAAACCCATGGACGAAGCGGGCGCCCGCAAGATCAACCGAAAACGCATGAAACAGGCCAGCCAGCGGATCGCCGATATCCTGAAACGGCTGGCCGCCGATCCCCGGGCCGCCGATGCCGACTGCCGGCGGGTGGCGGCCCTGTTCGGTTCCAAAGCGGATGCCGGCACGTTCGCCCGGGCGCGCCGCCGGGTGCGCTGCCAGATCGGTCAAATGGACCGCTTTCAGGCCGGTGTGATTCGTTCCGGGGCCTACCTGGATCAAATGCAGGCCATTTTGCGATCCAATGGCGTGCCTGAAGATCTGGCCTATCTGCCCCATGTGGAGTCCTCGTTCAACGCCCATGCCTACAGCAAGTTCGGCGCTGCCGGCATGTGGCAGTTCACCCGCTCCACGGGCAAGCGTTTTCTGACCGTCGACTACGTGCTGGACGAACGACGCGACCCCATTGCCGCCACCCGCGCGGCGGCGCTCCTGCTCCGGGAAAATTACGAAAAGCTGGGCAACTGGCCCCTTGCCATTACCGCATACAACCACGGTGCCGCCGGCATGCAGCGCGCCAGGGCAAACCACGCCGGCTACCCGGAAATCTTTACGTCCTACAAGGGGCGCACCTTCAAGTTCGCTTCCCGCAATTTTTATTCGGAGTTCCTGGCGGCCAGACAGGTGGCCTCCAATTACCGCCGTTACTTCGGGGAGATGGTTTTAGCCCCTCCCCGGTCAGCCCGGCCGGTAAAGATAACCGGGTTTGCCGCCTTCGACGATCTATGCCGTCATTTCAAGGTTTCTCCCGAGGTGGCCCGCAGTATGAACCCGGCCTTGCGACCGCCGGTGTTCAGCGGTCAGAAATACGTGCCTGAAGGCTATGTTTTCAACCTTCCTGCTAATTCTCCACCGGGCGTTGCCATGCTTGCCAAAGCGCCTGCCGACCTGTTCAAGACCGCCCAGAAGCCCAGCCAATTCTATACCGTTTGTCGGGGGGACACGGCCGGTAAAATCGCCCGCATGCATCGGGTGAAGCTCAACGACCTGATTCTGGCCAACGGACTGGATCGGCGGGCGACCGTCTATGTCCGCCAGCGCCTGCGTATTCCCCAGAAGGGCGAATCGGTGGTACGCGTTGCTGAAAAACGGGCCGTCGATCCAATGGATTCAAAGACGCAGCCAGCCTCCGCGGCCAAGATCGAGACCGTGGCGGCCCTGCTGCCCAATGTTCCCGTGGAAAGCGCCGAGCGCCGATATCGACGCCCGGAACCGGCCCCGGCCGACCTGCTGGCCATGGCTGAAGAGATCAACGAAAATGCGAGCCGGGAGGCGAGCGTTCAGGAATCGCCGGTAAATCCGGGCATCGCCCTGATCGACATGGGCTTTGATCGCATTGACCACAGCGACCGGCAACCGGTGGGGATCATCCGGGTCGAGGTGGAGGAGACGCTCGGCCACTATGCCGAATGGGCCGGGGTGCGCGCTTCTTCCATCCGTCGCCTCAACGGCCTTTCTTACGGTCGGCCCCTGCAGCTCAACCAGCAGGTCAAAATCCCCCTTAACAACGTAACCGAGGACGATTTCGAAACCCGCCGCTACGAGTTCCACAAACGCCTCCAGGAGGATTTTTTCGCCGCCTATCGTATCGGCGAACTGCAACGATACCAGGTGCGTCCGGGCGACAGCTATTGGACCCTCTGCCGGGAAAAGTTCGATCTGCCCCTGTGGCTGCTCAAACAGTACAATACAGACATCAACCTGGCCGCCCTCAAGGTGCACCAGTCCCTCACCATCCCATCCGTAGAAAGCGTCGCGGCCAACGATCCCGATCTGATGGAAACTGCATCCGCAGCACCCGATGCATGACATCCATATTTGTCAATAAGAGTAATGCGTTGACTCGGATTCGGATTGCCATTATGATGCCTTTGTCAGTACCTGACTGCCAATGATCGCTTGCCCGATTTTTTAAACGGACACCGGGATCGGTTTCATTTCAATAAGAGTCTGAGTGACCATGACCGAAAAAACGCAGTTGCCGGCCAAGTTGGCGGCCCTTCTGGTATACAGCCGACCCGTTCTGGTGTTCGGGGGGATGATCTGCGCCCTGGCGGTGATGTGGGGCCGCAACCCCGTCATCTACACGGTCGGCGTATCCTTTCTGGTTCTCTCCATGGTGTTCGACCTCGTGGACGGCTGGTTCTCGGCCCGCTTCCGTCCCAACGCTCCGCTGGCGCCCCTGGCGGACCGTCTCATGGACAAACTGGTTTATTCCATCATTTTTCCGGTTATCTCCGCGGGCATGATGTGGCGCCTGCTGGTCGCGCATACCGATCCCACCCACGGCCAGCTGCTGCACGCGATTTTTGTGCTGGTATTGTGCGTGACGGTGCTGGTGCGGGACAGCTTCGCTTCATTCATGCGCGGATTTGCCATCCGCCAGGGGACCGAACCGGAAAACAGCGAATACAACCGCATGCGGACCATCGTGGCCGCGCCGGTCAGCGCCCTTTTGTATGCCTATGCCTTTTATATTCCCGAAGGTCCGGAATCGTGGATTTACTTCCGGTACTCTTACCTGGGCAACGTTTCCCTGCGGGTTCTTCTTTTTGTGGAGATCCTGTTTTTTGTCATCAATCTGGGATCCATCGCCGGCTATTGCAGAAAATACGGCACCATCTGCCTGGACGAGCTGTGCTTTGGAGACCAGGTCCTGAGGCGCAAAATCCTTTCGGTGTTTCCCAACGCCCTGACGGTGATGAACGCCTTCATGGGCTTGATCGCCGTGTTTTTTGCCTACCAGGGCCGTATCCGCGAATCCTACCTGATGCTGATCGGGGCGGCGACCTTCGACAAACTCGATGGCGCCCTGGCCCGCCGCCTGGGGCTGACGGAACCGCTGCCCGACGAAATCCAGGAAAAGAAAGTCAGCATGGGCAGCATCCTGGACGATGTAGCCGATGCCATCAGCTTCTGCATCGTGCCGGCCTGGATTTTCTACATTGCCCTGAGCCAATTCGGCGGGGGCCACTTCGACCATCTGCCCATCGGCTGGATCGCGGTTTTCTATACGGTGATGGGCGCAGCCCGGCTGGCTTACTTTACCCTGGACAAGACCCCGATTCCCGGCTTTTTCAAGGGCCTGCCCACCCCGGCAGCGGCCATGCTGGTCATGTCGCCCCTGGTGATTTTCGACCAGGCGCTGGCGCTTTCCTCCCAGCGCTTTCTTTTCTGGGGGTTCTTTGCCACCGGGACCATGATTTTTGCCGGCGTTATCATGAATGTCTACCCCATCCACTATCTTCACATGGGCCGGACAATGAGTCGCCACCCCTGGTTCGGGCGCATCAATTTGCTTCTAGTAACCGTAAGTATGTTTACTCCGTTCTTCGGACAGATTTGTCTGGGGTATATGATTCTCTACCTGCTTTCCCCGTTTTACACCTGGCGCATCGACCCGAAGGATGCCGCCCGGGAAAGCCGCCGGGACTCTATGGCGGAAAGCTGAAGATCATGCCCGTGAAGAACCGGAGCTTCCCGCCGCAACTGCCCTACGGTTTGCACACCAGGTGGGCGTGCGAAAGGAAAACCCGGGAGAAGCTTATGAAACGCATATTCCTACTTCTTGTCCTGATTGTTTTCCAAGCCCACCCCGTTTTTTCCCAGGATTCCATGAAATTTGTCTATTTTGAAAATTTTGCTCCCTATTCATGGGAAACCGACAGCCAGGTGCGGGGTTTTCTGATCGATGTGGTCAACCATATCGTGCGGAATAAAATGGGACTCCCCGTATCCCACGCAGGGTATCCGTGGAAAAGGGCACAGAAAATGGTCGAAATGAATCAGGCCGATGCCTTTATTACGGTCCCGACGGAGCAGCGAAGAGCGTATACGGTAATCGGTTCGGAGCCGGTATTCATCGATGAAATGACGCTGTTCACCCATAAGGACAACCGCAAGGTGAGAAATCTCAAAACAGGATGTACGATTTCCGATTTGAAACCCCTTCACCTGGTTGACTTTATCGGAAACGGTTGGGCGGAAAGAAATCTCAAGGGGCTTGATGTTTTCTGGGTCCCGACCATGGACCAGGCCCTGTTTTTGTTGTTCAACAATCGATATGACGTCTTCATCGGTGGCGCAAAATATGTTCGCTACAACATCAAGCGGCTTGGATATGAAAAGACAGTGGTCGCCACCCCGATTGTTCTGGATTCCATTCCGTTCAACCTGTGTATCGGCAAACAATCCGCATTTGTCTCCATCCTTCAGGATTTCGACAAGGCGTTGAAGAATTTGCGAAGAACCGGTGAGCTTGAGGATATATTTGCGAAGTATCGATAATGCCGGTTTTGCTTGACAGCGTCGAGCGCGAATTCGTATAGGGCGGAGCCGGAATTGAGTCGGAGGCCGGTAGTCCGTGAACCGTGAACAGTGAACCCTAAACCGGAAACCAAAAAAGATAGGAATGAAAAATATGGATACTTGCCCGTGTGGAAGTGAAAAAGCGTATGCCGATTGCTGCCAGCCGTTGCTTGAAGGCCAGGCGCATGCGGAAACCGCCGAAATGCTGATGCGGTCCCGTTACAGCGCCCACGCGAAAAAAAAGTACGATTATCTTTTCGAAACCACCCTGCCCGAAAGCCGCAAGGAAGAAGACCGCAAAGAAACGGCGGCCTGGTCCAGGAAGCTGGACTGGCAGAGCCTGGCAGTCCGCAGCGTCGAGGCCGGCGCGCCGGAAGACGAAAAGGGTACGGTGGAATTCGTGGCCCGCTACCGCAAAAACGGCAAGGCCTTCGATCACCATGAAGTTGCCGAGTTTGTCCGCCAGGACGACCGCTGGTATTTCAAGGACGGCCACGCCCCCCAGCAGGTCCAGTCCGTGCGCCAGGGCCCCAAAATCGGCCGAAACGACCCGTGTCCGTGCGGCAGTGGGAAGAAGTATAAGAAGTGTTGCGGGAAGTAGTGCCCACCCAGAAATGGCCAATTTGTGTGGGGGAAGGAGGGTAGATGTTTATCGATTTGCTGCGGTCGCGGCGAAGCGTTCGGCAATACCGGGACAAACCCGTTGAAAAGGAGAAAATCAATCTCTTGATCGAAGCCGCCCTGCGGTCGCCATCCTCACGCGGATTCAATCCCTGGGAGTTCGTGGTGATCGACGACCGCGAGACTCTCGCGGCGCTCTCTAAAACCAAACCCCACGGAGCCTCTTTCCTGGCCAAGGCGCCTTTGGCCATTGCCGTTTGCGGTGAGCCGGAGAAATCCGACGTCTGGGTAGAGGATGTCTCCATTGCCACCATCATCTTGCATCTGGCGGCTACCGATCTCGGCCTGGGAAGCTGCTGGATCCAGTTGCGCAAACGCAATTACGACGAGCGTACGACCGCCGGTGAGCATGCGGCCCATCTGCTGAGGTTGCCCAAAGGGCTGGAGGTGTCCGCCATCATGGCCGTCGGATATGCAGACCGGCAGCCGTCCCCCCATCCGGAATCGGCACTGCAGCGTGAGAAGGTCAGCTTCAACCGCCATGGCCGCAAACAGTCATAGTCTCTATTTCCGATGCAAGGGCGGCCGCCGGTGAAACCGGCAGCCGTCACCCGTCGGCCGAAAGGACATCAGGCCGGCCCGAATGCGCCCTCAAAGAAGTTGCGAAGGGCTGCCTTGCCGTCTTCGGTAAGATTGCGGGTGCCGGTGCCCACAAACGTGTTCTTCTCGATTTCAGGTGCTCCGGCCACCCAGGCGTTGTCTTTCCAGGTGAACCAGCCCTTGTGCTCCTGATCGTAGACATGCACCGGCCGGTTGAAAAGTTTGGCCAATTCCACGCCCCAGCCGGTTCCCCCCTTGACCGTGTCATCCGGCTGAATCCAGCCTACAGCAATCACATGGTAGCCGTTGTTGACCATATGGAAGATGGTCTGAATCACTTTGCGAATCTTGTTGGCCTGGGCGAATTTGCGTCCCATCCGGGCCGACACGATTTCCATGCTGACGTTGCCTTTATCCAATTCTTCGGGGCTCAGTTCGCGGAGGCCGCGTGAACGCTCCACCACATGTCCCTCGAACGAAAAGTTGACTTCCTGAATTCCCCATTCTTCGGCCAACCGACCGAATTCCGATTCGGTGCCCTTGTGGCCGCCGCTGTAAAGGGTGATATGAGAACGATCTGCCATTGGTTCCTCCTTGTTGAATGTTCCATCCATTTTGAAACGCCTTGATTTTCCAGTCCGTGGGTCGCGTGTGCGACCCGCCAAAAACGCACCACCCCGCCGTTCGGCAGCGGGGTGCGCAGGTCATAATAAGGGCAGAATTTCAGTGCGCAACCCGGTAGCGTCGTTTTCTTTCGGATACAGCAGGTTTTTTACTGGTTATCGCGGTGCAGGTCGGTAACAGATCTCGCTATCAGTCTATCGGTTGAATCGGGTCTATTTTTTTAACCCGGCCCACCTGTCCATCGGTCAGGCGGACCTTGATACCATGGGGATGGTGCGCAGATCGGGTGAGGATGTCCTTGACCGTGCCATGGGTAAGACGGCCGGTGCGCTGATCGGTTTTAAGGACGATATCCACTTGTGCACCGGGGAGGATGTTTTTACGGTAACGGCCGTCCATGCTTGCGAATCCTAATTTTTACTTGCTCGGTCCAGATATTCAATCAGGTCCGCCATGGCTTCGGTCGTATCTTTCCTCGACAAGGCCCGACGGATATCCACCACCTTTTTGAGTTCTTCCTTGTCCAGCAGCAGTTCTTCCTTGCGGGTGCCGCTCTGACGGATGTCGATGGCCGGAAAGACCCGGTGCTCGGCGCACTCCCGGCTTAGGACCAGGTCCATATTGCCTGTCCCTTTGAACTCCTGATAGATGATGTCGTCCATGCGGCTGCCGGTTTCCACAAGGATGGTGGCAATGATGGTCAGCGATCCGCCGTCTTCGATGTTGCGGGCCGCACCGAATATTTTTCGCGGCACCTCCATGGCGTTGGCGCCCAGGCCCCCGGAAAGGGTCCGGCCGTAGCTTTCCGTCTCGGCGTTAAAAGCCCGGGCCATGCGGGTCAGGGAGTCGATGAAGACCACCGTGTCCCGCCCGGTTTCGGCGCAGCGCATGGCTGAGTGCACGGCCAGGCGGGTCATGCGCATGTGCTGGGCGATACTCTGGTCCGAAGAGGAGTAGAGCACGTGGGCATTTTTCAGCCCCCGTTTAAAATCGGTAACCTCCTCGGGCCGTTCATTGACCAGCAGGACGAAGACATCCATTTCCGGGTCGTTGGCGGTCACGGAGTTGGCCATGTGTCGCAGGAGCGTGGTTTTTCCCGATTTGGGCGGAGAGATGATCAGTCCCCGCTGGCCCCGCCCCATGGGGACGATGAGGTCCAGGGCCTGGCCGGTAATGTCCTTGGGACCCTGGGCCATGCGCAGGCGCTGATCGGGGTTGATGCTGGTCATGGTGTGCATGGTTTCGGTCTGGGCATACCGGTCCAGGGGCAGGCCGTTGACCTGCTCCACCCTGGCGAGCTTGAGATTCCTGTTGCCCGGGTTGCCCGGTTCTCCCTGGCCTTCGATCAGGGCCCCCTCCCGCAGCCCGAGTTTGCCGATTAAAAACGCTGGGACAAAGGTATCCGTCGGCCCGGCCTGGTAGTTGTTGTCGATGTTTCGCAGAAAGCCGAATCCCTTGTCCAGGATTTCGAGGTGGCCGCTAACCGATTCCACGGATGCTCCTTTCGATTGATAGTTTAGGACTGTCCCTTGCGAACGTTAAATACCTAATTGTTGCCGGTTGAAATACCGGAGTCGGATTGTGGCTGGTCGTGAAACCTGGTACCCTTGGTTGAAATTGAACCGGTGGGAGTCTCGCTCGTTTGACGCTGGCGATGGCCGAGTGGTAACAATCGCGACTGAACGAATGCTATATTAAAACAGTTTGACCTGTCTGACAACCATTATCGACGCATTCATCGATTCCGGTACATCGATGGATGACAGGAACAGGAGCCCTACATGAGCGAAATCGATCGTTTCGATCCCTTCAACAACCGGCTGTGCCGCAATGTCCGCAACGCGCTGTCCGAGGGATTCAAAGAAGCCCTGGAAGACAGGGCGCTGAAACCGGTGCATCGCATGGCCGGATTCTTTCTAAACGGCGATCCGCCGCCTGTGGTCCGGGAGTACATCGACCAACGGCTGGCTGCCTATGAAGGGGTGTTGGCGGACCTGGGGGATCATCCGGCCGATGACCCGCTGGACATCGCCCCGCTGATCTGGAACCACCGCCTTTTTTTTGAAACCCACGAATATCTGGAGCCGTTCTGGATGGCGGCCGAGGGTGATGAGAAAAGATTGCTGCAGGCCCTTATCCGGGCAGCCGGCGCCTATGTGCACCTGGAGCAGGGCAATCGCAGTGCGGCCCGGCGCATCGGCACAAAAGCCCTGGACGCGATAGAACAATACCGGCAGCGGCTGAGACCCCATTTCGACCCCCAACTGCTGCTGGACAAGCTGCGGTCGCTGGACCCCGATCCGCCGAGGCTGCAACCTCCGGTGTGTTGATTGTTACGGGTTTACCGGTTGATGAAACGACCTACAGCAGTCCCAATTCCACGAGCAGCTCGTAGACATCGGACTGCCGGAGGCGGATCCGGATGAATTCGGCGATGGTGGGCTGCCAGGGACGCCGCCGCAGGGGCATTCCGGCTTCGTTGGGCAGGCGAGCGCCCTTTTTCTGGTTGCAGGCCCGGCAGCAGGCCACACAATTGTCAAAGTCGGTTTTGCCGCCCCGTGAACGGGGAATGACGTGGTCCATGGTGATGGGGTGGGACCGGGTTCCGCAGTAGGCGCAGGTAAAGCGGTCCCGTACCATTACATTGCGCCGCGAAAAGGGAACGCGGCCGCGGTATACGCTTCGAACCACCTTGATCAGCACCGCCACCGCCGGCGTCCGGAACGTCCTGCTCACGCCCTGTATCACCCGATCGGAAAACTTCAGGACCCTGACTTTTTCGGCAAACATCAGGCCCATGGCCCTTTTCCAGTCCACCAGACCGAGAAAAGTGTAGTCTCCGTTGAGTAATACGCACGATTCGCCCATGGCGATGTCCCTTTGCGGGAAGGGTTTTGCCGGTTTTCAGTCAAGTTGATTCGGTTTGTCGTCCGAACATACCAGACCCGGTTGTCATGCTCCCGTTAGAAAATGATTAGGTTGTCAATATGTCCAGCCCATGATTCCCATTCCGAAAATGTTGCCGACCACGGCGATCCCGTAAAGTGTCGCGACGGTAATTGCCTTGGCCCGGATGGTTCGCATACCCATGACCAGCAGGGCGGCCACATAAAAATGGAAATAGCCGAAGAAAAAAATCAGCCAGACGCCCTTGAAGGATCGATGCCAGAAGGGGTATTCCCAGACCAGGTGCCCTCCCTTGTTGAGCAGGCATTCCACGAATACACAGAAGACCGAATAGCCGATGGCCCAGAACCACCAGTTGGGGATGCCCAGAATTTTTTCATTGCGGTCTTCGGACACGGTGTTGGCGTAAATGATACCCGAGATGGCAAACATGAACATGATTTCGATATTCCAGCCCACCATGGTGCGAAGGGCCGTTTCGCCGGGTGCGGTCCAGAAAGCCGACCGCTGGGTGAAGACCAGCACCCATCCATTCCAGGTTTCGTTGATAAAATCCATGCCGAATACGGTCAGGCCGGCGAATACGGCATTCCAGTTGCCCGTGGCCCGGGCTTTCTTCATTTCCAGGGTATAGATGTAAAAGGTGTAAGCCAGCAGCGGAATCACATACCATTTGAGCGTGGACAGATCGCGCAGCCCTTCCAGTGCCTGTTGGGACGCCGGTGTCATCGGAAGCCTCCGTCAGAGTGTCGTTTCTTGGCAGATTGAGTATGAAATCGTCGGATCAGGAAAAATGAGTAAATCGATTTTGGGTGGGTTTGTCAATCGCAAAAAAAGAATCGAATTCAGATTTTGGGCGGGATCTCGGAAGGTTCCTCCAGGAGACCGGGGTAATGAATCTTGGCGCATTCAGGGCAAATGCTGTGGCTGATATCGGCTCCCATGTGTAAATTGATGTAGGTATCGACCTGCTCCCAGTATCCTTTGTCGTTGCGAATCTTTTTGCAAAAATGCACAGGGGCAGGATGCCTCTCAATGCCTGAATTTCTTCTTGAGCCTTTTTTTGTTCCGTAAGGTCTCGAATCGCGGCCCCTCGGAATTTTTGATCCTTATAAACTAAAGTTTCGCAGTAACCCATCGACTTTGTTCAGCGATGAGATCTTCTATGATATCAATAAAATGAAAAAGCAAATCAGGTTCGATACGGTGCGAAAGTATATCACTTGACTTGAAAATCAGTTCTTTGACACGGCCCCAGACGGCACGACTGAACATCCATAATGACTGATCGTCTGACGTTTGCCGAAACAGCGGGCCAACGCAGATGTTCAGTCCGTGTTTTATCTGGATGTAGACCAATATCAGATACCGGATCATTACCAGGCTCTGGCTGGCGATCAAGGCGTCAAACGTATTGCTTTGCTCTTTTACCATGTAAAGCATCTGCTTGGCATCTTTAAAGTATACTTCGATGGCCCAGCGACGGGCGTAATAGTCAAGAATCCGGGACGGTTCCAGGTCGGTATCGGTGCAAAGCAGGACCTGCCACTGTTTGCGGCCATCGGAAACGAACAGCACCCGAACCGAGCCGGTCTTTTTCAACGTGACATCGAGGCATGCGCCCTTGATCGTGCGATCCTTGATCCAGAAGGTTTGTTTTTTGGCGACCTGCTGCCATAGCTGTTTGAGCGTGTATGCGCCGCCTTGATAACCGTATTTAACCCGGTTGCGCTTCAATCGGCAGATGACGCCATAACCGACATCGACGATGCGACGGATGATATCGTCGTGGGCAAACCAACTGTCGAACAAGACGAAGCTGGCATCGATGCCCGACCTCCAAGCTCTGGCGAGCATCTGAACAAGAACGTCGGTTTTTTTACTCAGCGCTTCCCTACGTCGTTTCCAGCCGTTGGTACGCTTGTCGATATCCCGTATATCGGTGTTGGGCCGGTGGCTGGATGTATGAAAGGCACCATCGATCGGAAAAAAATGCAACCCGTCATGAAAACCCAATTGCAGATACTGGTTGCCAAGAATGGAACGCCTGACTTTGTGATCGAAATGATAGCTGACCAATTCGATCTCTTTGCCCGATTTGGGGCAGATGGAGTCATCGGCGATCAATACTTTTTCTTTCAATGGGACATTCTTACGCATGGCTATGATCTTTGATGCCAACATCTGGACCAGCTTTCTCCAATTGAAGTGTTCATTGTTCAAGAACCGGTAGAACGCGTCTTTATGGGCCTGGACGTAGTTTTGTATATAGCCGCCATTACAGAAACTGTTGAGGCTTCGCTTGAGAAAAGGCAGTAGTACGAAAACAAATATGAGCGAGAGTGTTTCATAACCTCTTTTTTTGGTGATGTTGCTTTGTCGGGCCAATGAATGGAACTTGAGTTCAGTGAACGCACGATTGAGTTCACGGTCGTCAATGATCCGGCCCGAATCAGATTGTTTTTGCAAGGAGAGGGAAAATGTATTAAAGTGATTCATAGCGGTTCTTTCTTTAGTGATATTAGGTGTTTGGCGATGTCTAATATACTAAATTCAGAGCCGCTTTTCAATTATTTTCTTAATATTTTCCAGTAAAATCCGGTTAAGGAATTGCATAAAAATAATTTAAAATCAGCAGGTTAAACGATATTTTTGCTTGACATTGGGTCGTCAATATGGGCGGCGTTTTGTATACCCTATTATATCAAGAGGTTATACATGCCACGCACATTCGACCCTTTCCAAAAGCTCAATGCCCTGGAGTTTTTCTCTTTTTTTCAACCAGCGACTGAGGCAACATCACGGATGCCAGCTCTTGATTCCAAAGGAAACCGACCATTGCAGATGACTTTTGAGGAACATCTGCGCGCGCTGGTTTACTTTCATCTTGAAGAACACCATTCTGCTCAACACCTGCTGCAAGTGCTTGAAGAAGATGATTTTGCCAAAAGTGCCATCGCACCAGAAAACGGAATCAAAAAGAGCAGCTTCTCAGAGGCCACCAACAGCCGGGGACTTGAACAGTTCATGTATGTCTATCAGAACTTACAAGCTCAGGCATCTTCGATTTTACCCAAGCAACATCCCGAACTCGGTGATCTGGTGGGGATCGACGGTTCCCTCATCGATGCAACCTTATCCATGCATTGGGCCGACTACCGTAAAAAATCCAAGAAGGCGAAGGTCCACGTCGGTTTTGATCTGAACCGGGCGATTCCAAGAAAGCTTTATCTTACCGATGGTAACGGGGCTGAAAGACCTTTCGTCAGCTTGATCCTGTCTGACGGTCAAACCGGTGTGATGGACCGGGGTTATCAAAGCCATCAACGCTTTGACCAATGGCAGAATGATGGAAAGCTGTTTATGTGCCGGATTAAAGCCAGCACCAAGAAAACGATCATTAAACAAAACCCCATTGCCTCTGATAGTATCGTTTTTTTTGATGCCATCGTTGTTCTGGGCACCACGGAAGTCAATCAAACACAAACCCCACTTCGTTTGGTGGGTTACGAGGTGGATCGCGTTAAATACTGGATCGCTACGAATCGTTTTGATTTAACTGCCGAGCAAATCGCCACTGCCTATAAGCTCCGATGGGATATCGAAAATTTTTTCGCTTGGTGGAAACGGCACCTTAAAGTGTATCATCTCATCGCCAGGAGCGAGCATGGCTTGATGGTGCAAATTCTGGCAGGTCTGATCACCTATTTGTTGCTGGCAATCTATTGCCATCGCCAATTTAACGAGCGCGTTTCCATCAAGAGAGTCCGCCAACTGCGCATAAAAATCCGGAATGAATTACGCGCTGGTGTTTTTGGCAAACCCCCTGATTCAAATTTTAAAGAGCAAGAATTACATACCGTTAATGCAAGTACTTAGCCGGAAATTACTGAATATTTTCAGATTATTATCCCTATAAAATGTCCGAATTTTAACTGCGAAACTTCAGTTATAAACAAACGTTTTTCCATGGACTTGGATGGGAAATGCAGCGCCGTCTTTTTTCAACCCGAGGGTTTCATAAGGCCTGTCGTAACCGGAAACCATTTTATCGTTTACATCCGATCGCTTCTCTTCCGATACAAGATCGGTAAACTTGACACCGACAAGTTCGGTCTCTTTCGCGAAACCGAACATTTTTGCCATGATGCCGTTGGCTTCGACGATCAATAGATTTTCGGAAATGATAATGCCTTCGAATGAGGCTTCGGAAAGCACACGAAGCTGCTCGTTGCTGTAAGCCAGTTCAGCGGTTCTTTCCTGGATGCGGAACTCAAGATCCTTGTTCAGTTCGATCAGTTTTTTCCTGTCATACCCCGAGCTTCCGATAAGCGTTGTCAGATTTTTTAAAAAATCAATCGCCTGATCAAGATTTTCGGTCGAGATAATCGGAACCTTTGAAAGGGCATCGAGATACCATTTTTTATCGAATCCGAATTGATCGGCCTGTTGAGCGAAGGTTGCGGTGTCAGGCGGTTCGAACAGAAACTGCCCGATAAACAGATTGCCTGTATGAATATTTTCTATGGTTATCGGTACGGCGACATCGACCAGGCCATTTTTGCATTTATATACATTGAAATGGTTTCCCTTTGCCAAATTGCCGGCTAGAATCGTGTCGCTCTCCAGACATCTTTTCGCGGTAATTGGGTTCTTCCTGTGAAATTCCAAACAAATTTCCTGCCACCCGGAAAAGGATAATACGTTGCCTTCAAGGTCCAATATCGCAGTGGCAAGCCCGGTCAGGCGGGAAAAACTGGTTGTCAAATTCTGCAAGGCGGATAAATCGATCAAGTCCTGGAAGCGGATATCCGACATTTCTTTGAATAGTGCATCCATTCAGTTTTCCTTTTCGTCGGAGGCGGCCAGCGCCTTTTTAACCGTCTTGCCCAGATTCTCAATCATATAGGGTTTTCTCAGGTATTGCCCGGCGCCCAATCGCTGGGCGGTTTTAACTTTTTCGGTTTCGGCGTAACCGCTGGCGATGATGGCACGCTGGCCCGGATGAATGCTGACGATTTGCCGCCAGGTTTCCAACCCGTCCATGCCCGGGTCCATGATCATGTCCAGAACCACCAGATCCACCGTATTGTTCTGCAAGTATTCGACAGCGGCTTCACCGCTGTCCACCGCAAAGGCCGAATAGTTCAGCCGCTGAAGCAGGTGGGTGGCGATGGCCCGCTGGGATTCCAGGTCGTCCACCACCAGGACGCGTTCGCCGTTGCCCTTGATGTCCTCTAAGTTGAGCGACGCGGTCTTCTCCTTCACCGCTTCTCTGGACAGCGGGAAGTACAGGTCGAAAGTGGTGCCTTTGTCCGATTGACTGTGTACATCGATGTAGCCTTTGTGATCCTGAACCGTGCCCCAGACCACCGCCAGACCTAGGCCGGTGCCGCTGCGCCCCATTTTCTTCTTGGTGTAGAAGGGCTCGAAAATGTGGTTGATGTCCGTTTCGCTGATGCCTCCGCCGGAATCCTTCACCTGCAGGTGAACGTACTCCCCGGCTTCGACCGTATTGTACCCTTTGATGGGGCGGTCCAGATAGAGGCTCTTGGTGGCAACGTAAATTTCACCGCCACCGGCCTGGGCCTCGGCTGCATTGACAATCAGGTTCATGAAGGTTTTGTTCAGGTGAACGGCGGAGCCTTTGATATTGGGAAGATCGTCCGCCAGATCGAAAGAGATGCTCACATCCGGATATAGCGCGAGCAGTTCGACATATTCGGCCGATCGCTGCAGTTCGCGGATGAGATCGTTGATATTGAGAACTTCGTTGGCGCTGACGCCCCGGCGGGCCAGGGTCAACAGGTCCTGTACGATGGTGGCGGCTTTTTGTCCCGAAGTCTTGATGGTTTCGATGGGTGCGCGCATGGGGCTGTCTTCGGGAAGGTCCATCAGCAAAAGGTCCGGATAACTGACAATCCCGGAAAGGACATTATTCAGGTCGTGGGCCACGCCGCCGGCAAGCAGCCCCAGGGACTCCATTTTCTTGGAGCGCTCCAGCTTTTTCTGCAGTTCGGCCTTCTCAGCCTCGGCTTTGCGGCGTTCGGTGATATCCCGGGAGACGCCCAGGATGCCCGTGGGCTTGTCGTTTTCGTCCAGAATGAACGAGGCGGTCACTTCACAAAGCGTGGTCGAGCCGTCCTTGTTGATCACTTCCAGTTCGGCCGTCATGGTTGTGCGGTAATCGCCGGTTCGGTCGCCCCTGGCCAGATGTTTGCCGATCAAATCGCGTACCTCGCGAAACGATGATGGGGTGAGGGCTTTATTCGCCGTCAGCGTGCCAAGGTACGTGTCATCCCAGCCGTGAACCCGGGTGGCCGCCGGGCTGATATAGGTGTAGTGCATGGCCATATCCATGGACCAGATGACATCGTTGATGCTTTCCGAAAGGAAGCGGTATTTCATCTCGCTGGTGCGAAGGGCCTTCTCGGCCCGGATGCGTTCGTCGATCTCCCTTTTCAATTCCAGGTTGGAGGCTACCAGTTCGGCCGTTCGTTCCATCACCCGCTCTTCGAGTTTGGTTTTGGATCGCAGCAGCCGAAGCTGGAGTTGGATGATAATAAAGATCGACACCAGGGCCAGAAACACATTGGCATGGGTGTAGATGGTGCGGGGCAGCCAGACGGCTTTTACATAACCGATGGTTTCGCCCCGGTGGGATACGGTGGCCTGCAGCTGGACCCTCGGGATCAGGTGGGCGGCAATCAGCATCTGGTCGATGCTTGGCAGGGACGCCTGGTAAATTTCGTGGAACACTTCTCCATTGCGGTGAACAACGGTCAACGATTCGTATCTGTCCGAGAATGCCGCCAGCCTCAGGTATTCGTGGATCCCCTGGCGGTTGTAGTTCCACATGGCATCTTCGATGATGCGCGCATGGGTTTCGATGCGCTCGTGGGCGCGGTCCACGGCGAATCTTTCATAGACCATGACAAAGACGCAAAAGGCGACAGAGAGTAAAATCGCCGTCATGATGGAAATCGATTTGTGCGTCATCTGGAGGTACACCTTCCGTCCGGCACATCGACTCCGTTGGCCGTTTTAAGGGGGAACGTTCGAATCGATCGGCCCGGCATGCCGCTTTTCAGGCTTCATCGACAATCCCCGATTGTTTTGAATAAGGGAAATGGCTTTTTTGTAATGGTTCCTTTTTTAACTATCGGCTGTCTACGGCGAACCTTTATTTTCTTGTCTTTCCGATCAGATAATCGATGGAGATGCGAACCACGGCCGTTTTTTCCAAGAGTTTTTCGATGTAGGCTTTTCCGGCGGCCATGTTGCCGGGAGCGTATTTGGCCACCAGGGCGTTGAGCGCCTTTTTTTTCAGTTCCGGCTTTTCCACGACTCCGGCCTCACCGGAAACCACCACGCTTTCGTAGCGGGTGGAGAATTTTTCGGGCAGCAGTTCGGTCTGTCCCACTACACAAAAGGAGACGCCGCGGTTGGCGGTGATGTTTTCCAGTTTCCGGCCTTCGGTGGCACAATGAAAGAAGATGGAATCTTCCATCACCACGTAATTGACCGGTATGCCGTAAGGTCGGTGGTCTTTTCCGGAAGTGCTTAAAATGCCATACTCGCCGCGTTTCAACAGCGCCATGGCGGCCGCATCGTCGAGGCGCCGGTCTTCGCGCCGCAAGGGTCTGTCCATAGGTTTCCTTTCCCGATGTCGTCACAGGATTTTTATAAGTCTATTATTTTGATATCTTTTTTGCGGTCGGATTGCAAACAATGCATCTGGTGGCTTAGATAAATGATTAAACAAAGTTGAAAAAAATATTTAACCAGCTGCTGTTATCGTGTATGTTGTCCAAAAATGCATTTCTTAGCCATTCAAAATCGAAATCAGTAGCCTTGCATGCGAAAATTTTCGGAAACCCTGTCCATCATTATTGAATCCAGTGGATTGAATCTGAACCAGATCAGCAATGTTTCGGGGATATCCAATGCCTACCTGACCAAATTGATTAAGGGCAATATCAATAAACCCGGCAAGGATAAAATCGCTTCTATCCTTCTGGCGCTGAATTATTCGCTTGCCGCAATCAATGCCATCCTGGCCGAATACGACTACATGCCGCTCAATCGGCACGATATCCCTGAAATCCTGAACAACAACCGCCGAAGAAAATTTGAAGGGCGCATTTTGCCTCAGTTCGACAACATTTATTTCGAACTGCTCATGGCGGCACTGGAAAATATCGGTGGCTCTAAAATTTTGGTGAAGCACCGGCCCAGCGGCATTTTTCTCCCTTCCGAGTTATATATAATGAAAGAATTCCCAACCGAGTCGAACAGCGAGGCAGATCGTTTCTTCAAAATTTTTACAGAGGAGGTGGTCGCAGAGCGAAAAGCGCTGTTTCTGGAAAACTGCAACCGGGGATACCGATATGAGACCTACATGTGCCGTAAATGTTTGGAAGAGAGTTTGAAAAGGCATGTCGGACCCGATGCCCAGCAAATGAATCCGCGCATTTTCGATTTGTACACCAAGTTCTACGCCAATGCGGTTGCGGCATCCCTCAAGGCGCCGGACCAACATCTTCACCGAATCGTCAAGCGGTGCTCCCATTTTCAATTTCAAATTCAGGATGCCGACGGCGATGCTTCCAAAGTCAGCTATACTTCCATGCGTCGTCATGATTACGAAGAGGTCTGCGATCAATTCACCTTAGAGAGTTTTCTGTCGGATGACCCTGCCATCGTGGGATTGTTCAAAAATGAGGTTGAGCATTGCCGGGCGGCAATCGACCACAGTGCAGACTGCCATACGGCGGAAGGTTTTCATGCCCATATCAGAAAGGGGTTCGCTGCCTTCGGCGTGGAGGATCGCTTTGATGCAGCCCTTTCCGAACTGATGGAATTTTCGGACTTTCGTTTCCACTAGTTTGAGATCTGGCATCTATGGTCAATCGGTTTAATATTATTTTTAACTCGGTTAAATAAATAATATTGACTTTGTTGCGGCCTTACCTTTAAATGGTTTCATTCCCAGAACCTTTTCCAATTCAAAATCGTAGATGAAGCCATCGGAACCCAAAACCATTCTCGATGTGAGCGGCCTGAAGACCTACTTCTATTCGTCCAGGGGCGCCGCTCGCGCGGTGGACGGGGTCTCCTTTCATTTAAGGTCCGGCGAGGTGCTGGGCGTCGTCGGCGAATCGGGCAGCGGTAAAAGCGTCACGGCCCTGTCCATCATGCAGTTGATTCCGGACCCTCCCGGCAAGATCGTGGACGGCCGTGTCCATTTCGACGGGACGAATCTTCTCGATCTGTCTCGCCAGCAGATGCGTCGAATCCGCGGCAACCGCATCGCCATGATATTTCAGGAGCCGATGACCTCGCTGAACCCGGTGTTTACTATCGGCAACCAGATCTCGGAGATGTTTATTTTGCATCGCAACGCCGGACGCAAGGAGGCCCTGGAAGCTTCCATCGAAATGCTCCATCGGGTACAGATTCCGGCACCCCGGCGGCGCATCCATGAATATCCCCACCAGCTTTCCGGCGGGATGCGCCAGCGGGCCATGATCGCAATGGCCCTGGCCTGTGACCCGGAGATCCTCATTGCCGACGAGCCGACAACAGCGCTCGATGTGACTGTCCAGGCACAGATCCTGGAGCTGATGCTCAAACTCAAAGAGGACTTCGGTACCGCCGTGCAGATGATCACCCACGACCTGGGAGTGATCGCCGAAATGGCCCAGCGCATCGTGGTCATGTATGCCGGCCGCGTGGTCGAAGAGGCCCCGACCCTGGAAATCTTCAAGCAGCCCTTGCACCCTTATACCGTTGGGTTGCTGCAATCGATACCCATATTAGGCAGCCGCACGGCCGGCGAGACCCGACGGCTGCAGGAGATCAAGGGGATGGTCCCCAACCTGGTGGCCCTGCCCGAGGGATGTAAATTTGGCGACCGCTGCCCTAAAGTCATGGAGATCTGTCGTAAGCGAGAACCCGAATTGACCGACATTGCCAGCGGCCGTCGGGTCCGCTGCTGGCTTCACGTGGAGCCGCCGCCGTCATGAGTGAAAGCCTGATCCTCGTCGAGGACCTGAAGGTCCATTTTCCCATCAAGCGGGGCATTCTGTCCCGCACCATCGGATACGTTTATGCCGTGGATGGGGTGAGCTTCACACTGGCCAAGGGCGAAACCCTTGGCATCGTCGGCGAATCGGGATGCGGCAAGACCACAGCAGGCATGGCAGTGACGCGCCTGCTGCCCATCACCGGCGGGACAGTGTTGTGGCAGGGCGACGATGTGGTCAAGATGAGCAAAGGATCCCTCAGGCGACTGCGGCGCGACATGCAGCTTGTTTTTCAAGACCCTTACTCGTCGCTCAATCCGCGCATGACGGTCAACGAGATCCTCTCCGACCCCATGGACGTCCATGGGCTGTATACCGGCAAGCAGCGCCGCGAACGCCTGGCCTTTTTGCTGGAAACCGTCGGCCTTTCTCCCGAGCAGGGCCGACGTTATCCCCACGAATTTTCCGGCGGCCAACGCCAGCGCATCGGAATCGCCCGGGCTCTGGCCCTGGATCCATCGGTAATTATCGGAGATGAACCGGTATCGGCCCTGGATGTGTCCATCCAGGCCCAGATCATCAACCTGCTCATGGACCTGAAGGCCAATTTCGATCTGTCCCTGATCGTCATCTCCCACGACCTGGCGGTGGTGGAGTACATTTGCGACCGAATCATCGTCATGTATCTGGGCAAGATCGTCGAATCGGCGGCCTACAAGGACCTCTACGGTTCGCCCAGGCACCCGTACACCAAGGCGCTGCTGTCGGCCGTGCCAGTCCCCGATCCGACACGCAAAAAGGCGCGCATCGTCCTGAGCGGCGATGTGCCCAGCCCCATCGATCCGCCGTCCGGCTGCCGGTTTCATACCCGCTGTCCCGAGCGGATGGCAATCTGCGAAAAGGAAATCCCGGAGATGATCGATTTCGGCGGCGGCCACACAGCCGCATGCCATTTGTATGCCCGTGCAACAACGCAATAATTCCAAGGATTCATTAACTCGTAAGGAGGAGCAACCCATGAAACGAATCGCCCTGATCCTGATCGTCGCCCTGCTGGCCCTGCCCGCCGTGGCGATGGCCAAAGCGGACCTGGTGGTGGTGACCGACGCCCCGCCCAAGTCCATGAACCCGCATGCGTTTTCTTCCGACGCCAACCTCTCCTACATGTCCAACTTTTTCGACGGGCTGCTGCAGCGGCCCGCGCCCGACGGCAAGCTCTCGCCGGCCCTGGCCGTGAAATGGAAGCGTCTGGACGGCACCACCTGGAAATTCGACCTGCGCAAGGGGGTCAAATTTCACAACGGCAACGATTTTACCGCCGCCGACGTAAAGTTCACCTTTGAACGCATGAAGGATCCTCAATACTCCAAACTGCTCAATATCGCCAACTCCATCGCCTCCATTGAAACGCCCGATGACTACACGGTGATATTCAAGACCGTCAAGCCAGTGCCGTGGTTCGCCGAGACCATGCACCAGAATTTCATTGTGGATATGGAGTCATCAAAGGACCGCGACGACGGGGACTACAATACCCGGCCCATTGGCACCGGCGCCTACAAATTCGTCGAATGGGTCAAGGGGTCCTACGTGCGCATGATGGCCAACGAGGACTACTGGGAAGGCACCCCCAAGTATAAAAACGTGGACATCCGCCCGATTACCGAAGAGGCTACCCGTTTCGCCGCCCTGGCCGGCAAACAGGCTGACATCATCAACGGCGTGCCCGTCACCCTGATCGAGCGGATCGAAAAGATGCCCCACGTGAAGTTGATTTCCCGTCCGGCACGCCGGGCCATCTACATGGATATGTCTAACAAAGAAGGGACGCCTTTCGCCGACGTTCGGGTGCGCAAGGCCATTGCCCACGCCATCAACGAGGACGAGATCATCGAGAAGGTCATGCGCGGTCAGGCTACGCCCGCGGCCCAGGTGCCGGATGTGCCTACCGTCGGCTACGTGCCCGGGTTGAAGCGACTGTCCTACGACCCGGCCCTGGCCAAAAAGTTGCTGGCCGATGCGGGTTACCCCGACGGCTTTGCAATCACCGTGGCCGGTCCCAACGACCGCTATGTGAACGACGAGAAGATCTGCGAAGCCGTGGCCAAGTACCTGGCCAAGATCGGTCTCAAGGTGACCCTGGACGTCAAACCCAAATCCATTTTCTTCGACGAGTTGTCCGACTACAAGCACCGCTTTTACCTGATCGGCTGGTTCGACGGATCCTACGACTTCGGACGCAGTGCCGAGAAGTTGCTGCACACGCCGGATAAGGAAAAGGGCATGGGGGCATACAACGGCGCGATCTACTCCGACCCGCAACTGGACAGGATGATCATCGATTCCTCGTCCATCATCGACCGGGCCGAACGGCAAAAAGCCCTGCAGGCCATCAACAAGAAGTCTGTTGAGGACGTGGCCTGGATTCCGCTGCACTACCAGCAGGACATCTATGCCGTGGTCAAAGACTCGGGGGTAGCGTTCACGCCGCGTCCGGATCAGTGGATTGTTGCCAAGGAAATCAAGTAAAATACAAAGAAATCCAGGAGCCGGACTTCTGACTTCTGACTCCTGGATTCCTAAACGTTGAGCCTGTGGAGAAAATTTTACAGGATCCACGTCGAACCGGTCAACGGACGAATAACAACCTATGGCCACCTATCTAATTAAACGGCTGCTTCAGGGAATCATCGTCCTTCTGGCGGTCTCGTTTGTCTGCTTTATCATCTTCCGCTATACCGGCGATCCGGTGCTGATGCTGGCCGGCAAATACGCTACCCAGCAGGAGCGTGAGATGGTACGGGTGGCCTACGGCCTGGACCGGCCGATGCATATCCAGTACATCAGTTTTATCGGTGGTGCCCTGCGGGGCAACTTCGGCAAGTCCTACATCAGCCAGGTGGACGCCTTCGATATGATCGTGGAGCGCATGCCGGCGACCCTGGAACTGGCCTTTACCGCCATCTGTATCAGTTTCATCCTGGGCGTGGGGCTGGGCGTCGTGATTTCGGTGTGGCCCACTGGCGTATTGAACCGGGCGATCATGGCTGGATCGATCCTGGGTATCTCGATCCCCACCTTTCTCATCGGTATATTACTGGTGATGGTGTTTTCGGTCTATCTTGAGATTCTGCCCTCCTTCGGCCGCGGTGACACCATCCAAGTCGGCCTCTGGCGCACCGGGCTGCTTACGGTCGACGGATGGAAGCATATCGTCCTGCCGGCTCTCACCCTTTCGGGCTATCAGCTGGCCGTACTCCTGCGACTCACCCGGGCCGGCATGCGAGAAGTACTCTCCGAAGAGTACATCAAAACGGCTTGGGCAAAGGGCCTGTCGCCCTTCAAGGTGATCATCAAACACGCCCTGCGCAATGTTCTCATTCCGGTGGTGACCATTGCAGGGCTATCATTTGGCGAACTGATTGCGTTTTCTATTGTTACCGAGACCATCTTTCAGTGGCCCGGAATGGGAAATTTACTGCTGACCTCCATCTTCGAGACCGATCAGCCGGTGATCGTAACTTACATCATGCTGGCGGCGTTTATCATTCTGACCATTAACATTCTGGTGGATCTGATGTATGCGCTGCTCAACCCAAAAATCAGGTATTAGGATCGCAATGGCCGGCAAAATAAAATCTCAGCGCCTGCGTAACTATTTGAGGGATCCCTCGGCCCTGATTGGTAGTCTCCTGCTGTTCATCTTCTTGCTTTGCGCAGTCTTTGCACCGCTGCTGGCCCCCATGGACCCCTATGATCTGACCACAGTCGATCTGGGTAATTTCCTGCTGCCGCCGGCCTGGATGGACGGCAGCGTGGCCAGCTTCCCGCTGGGCACCGATGACCAGGGGCGCGGCATCCTCTCCACCATTCTATATGGCCTGCGTACTTCGCTGATCGTCGGTTTTTCGGTGGTGACCATTTCAAGTGTCTTAGGAATTGTTCTTGGCATGCTGGCCGCTTACTATGGTGGTTTCCTGGATGCCATCATTATGCGTCTTGCAGACACGGTATTCGCATTTTCCACAACCTTACTGGCTGTGCTGCTGCTGGGGGCCTTTGAAACACGCGGCATTGCCACGGTGATTTTCGCCATCTGCATCGCCAACTGGGTCAAGTACGCCCGCACCATCCGCGGCAGTGTCCTTGAAATCAAGGACAACGCCTATGTGGTCGCTGCACGATCATCCGGCGCCGGAGACGCCCGTATCCTTTTCCGCCACATCCTGCCTAACGCCCTGCCCCCGATTTTTGTGGTTATGGCCGTGGACTTGGCCGTTGCAATCATGCTGGAGGCGACCTTGAGCTTTCTCGGCGTCGGCGTGCCGCTCACCAAACCCTCCATGGGTATGATGATCTCCATCGGTAAAAATTACATATACGCAGGCATGTGGTGGCTGACGCTGTTTCCCGGTGCAACCCTGATTCTGCTGGTGGTGGCCATCAATCTTTTCTCGGACTGGCTGCGCGACGAGCTTAATCCCAAACTGGCAAGACAAACATAGTCTTCAGGAAGATCGACAAAGGGTTAGAAGTCATGCCAACGGATATACAAGCTTTCATGGACGGCAGGGTTGAGAAGTTCATCAGCGACTTGGAAACCCTTGTCAATATCGATAGCGGCAGCGACAATCTTGCCGGTATTGAGGCCGTGGCTCGGGTCCTGGACCCGCGGTTGAAAGCTATCGGCTTTACGACGTGCTTGAAAAAACTCGGGACGCAGGGGGTTCCCTGTCTGGAGGCCTTCAATGTTTCGGAAGAAGAAAAATCCGATATCCTGTTTTTAGGACATATGGATACGGTTTTCCCTGACAATGAGGCTGCAAAGCGGCCTTTTAGCATGGACGGTCGTCGGGCCACCGGTCCTGGTGTCAGCGATATGAAGGGGGGGCTGGTTCTGGCCCTGCACACGCTCGAAGCCTTGCATGATGCCGGCGTGCTCGATCGTTTGGCTGTGCGGGTTTGCTTCAACGGAGACGAAGAGGTGGGATCAAAGGCATCGCGGCGCTGGATCGAGAACCATGCCTTAAACAGCCGTCGTGTCTTTGTTTTCGAACCTTGCCGGCCGGCACATCGCTTTGTTTTGAATCGAAAAGGCGGTGGCGTGTTTACGATCACAGCAAGTGGCGTGTCGGCCCATGCCGGTGTAGAGCCGGAAAAGGGCGCCAATGCAGCCGTCGAGATCGCTCACCAGGTTCTTGCCGTTCAGCGCTTCAATGACGATGCTGAGAAAGGGATTTCAGCTCATGTCACCGTTTTGCGAAGCGGAGAAAAGACCAACATCATTCCCGACAAAGCCCAGGCCAAGGTAGACGTAAGAGTTGCCCGCAAGGATCAGATCGCCAGGGTGGAATCCTTTTTCCGGTCGATGCCGGATCGCACCCATGTGCCCGGCGTGAGCCTGACGGTGCGCGGCGCCGTCGAACGACCGCCCATGGAGGCCGATGATCGGGCCATGGCGCTCTGGAGACTGTTCGAGAAGAAGGCCGAATCGATCGGATTGACCGTCGATGCCACCACGACCGGCGGCTGTTCGGACGGCAATTGGTCTTCGGCACTGGGCATTCCCACCATCGATGGCATGGGTCCTGTCGGCGGCAATGCCCACCGGTCGGATGAATACGTGGACCTTTCCAGCATCGTACCCCAGATTCAGCTCATCGCATCGGTTTGTCAATCGATTGCCCGCCAATCATAGCCGTCTGGTTCAGACGAATTTTATCTGTTGACATTGACCCACCGCCATCATCATGGATTTGCTATGAGCTATGAGCTATGAGCTATGAACTCTCCAACTGCACGGCCTCTACCCGCACCCGCGCCGTTCCCTTGTCGTAGAACCCCAATTTTTTGGCCGCCCCGGCACTCAAATCGATGATGCGGCCGTCGACAAAAGGTCCCCGGTCGTTGACCCGCACGACAATGCTGCGCCGGTTGGACAGGTTGGTCACCCGCACGAAGGTGGGCAGGGGCAGGTGCTTGTGGGCGGCGCTCAGGCCGTCGGGGTTGAAGGCCTCGCCGTTGGCCGTCATGTGGCCCCCGCGTTGGCGGTAGGTTTCCATGCCGTACCAGGAAGCCACCCCGGTTTCCCGGTAGGTTTGGGCCTGGGCCACGGTCATGGGCACGTAGCGCCGGCCGCGCACCACGTAGGGCGAGGCTTTCACACGACCCTGGGCAATGGCCTCTTTGGGCGACAGGCCGTCGATGCTTTCGATGTCCTCATGGACCAGCGGCCAGGACAGCGGGGCGGTCACCACGTCGAAGGTGAAGCCGCCCACGGTATAGACGGTGCTGCCGGCAAACCGGGTCACCTTGTAGGCCATGACCACGGTTCCCTTGGTCAGCCGATAGGTGGTGCGCACCAGACCGCAGGCCGGCAGAAACATCGGCAGCAGGAAAAGCAGGACGATGAGCCACCGGTTGGGATAGCTGCGCATGGTTGAACCCTCGAAGAGCGATCGAATCGAATCTCGGCGTTTTTCCTTCCAACGGGCAGCCTACATCCTTACCCTGAATCAAAAGGGCACCAGGAAGAATTTGAACGCCGGGTAAATTTCTTGTGTCGGCTCCCAATATACCGTAAACTAATTTCAAACATACCCCTTTTTTCAAGAAAAAAAACGAACCGCCGATAAACTTCCGAACGGCGAAATTTTCATTGCAGGCATCCCCGGAAAAGCGCGCTGCCGTTTTCATTGGTACAGACCATTTGAAGGAGGCACCTGACCGTCCTATGCGTTTTTTCTGTCCCCCCAAACCGATTTTCCAGTATCGGCTTTTTTTAAGCATTCTGTTTGGCGTTTTACTTTCGGGGTGTAGCGCTGAACAGCCCATTCGCATCGGCTTTTTGGGCAGCCTCTCCGGACGGGTGGCCGATATGGGGATATCGGCCCGCAATGCGGTCCAACTGGCCGTGGAGCAGTGCAATGAACAGGGCGGAATCCACGGCCGGCGGGTAACGCTGATCATCAAGGATGATCGGCAGGATGCAGAAACAGCGGTGCAAGCCGTACAGGAATTGATCGCGGCAAACGTTGCCGCCATTGTCGGCCCTCTGGTTTCCAACATGGCAACGGTCGTTGTACCGCATTTGAATGAAGCGCAGCTGCTCACCGTCGCGCCAACAGTTACCACCCCCCATTTGTCCGGCCAGGACGACCATTTTTTCCGTGTTTGTATCACCGCTCGCGAACACGCATCTCGCAGCGCCCGTTACCAGCTTGATTCGGGCGATATGCGGCGTGTTGCCGTCGTCTATGACGGCGACAACCGCATCTTTTCCGAAAACTGGCTGGAGGACTTCAAGGAACCGTTTCTTGCCGGTGGGGGCAGGGTTCTCACCGTCATTGAATATAAAGAAAAAGATGGCCGTTCCTTTTCGGCCATTGCCCGCAAGCTGCTGGCGGTCGATCCCGACGGCATTCTCATCATTGCCAATCCCATGGATTCCGGGTTGCTTTGCCAACAGATCCGTCAGTCCAATCCTTCCATAAAGATAACGCTTTCCAACTGGGGAGCGAGCCAACGGCTCCTGGAAATGGGCGGCAAGGCCGTGGAAGGGGTTACGGTACCCGTCGCCTTTGACTGGGATAGCCCGAGCCCATCGTACCGAACCTTTCGTAAACAATATCTTGAAAGGTACCAACGGGAGCCGGGTTTTGCCGGCTTTTATGCCTATGATGCGGTCCAGGTTGTACTGACGGCCTTGAAGGCAAGCGAGCGGGGGCAGCCGCTAAAAGCGGTCCTGCTTTCCATTGGCGAGTTCGACGGACTGCAGGGAAAGATCCGCTTCGATGCCTGCGGTGATGTCGTATCCTCTACTGCCTCAATTAGAATCGTCCGCAACCGGAAATTTGTTGTCGTGGAGTGATGCCATGAAATCCCCCATTCCTCTGAAGGGCTATTTGTCGCTGCTTTTTGGCATCGTGGCGATTCTGCCGATAGTCACCATTGCCGTTTTGGTCTGGTTTTTCATCATGCCGGGTGCCAAGTCCCGTACGGGAAGCCAGCATCAGGCGCTTGCCCGTACGATTGCCGGCCAGATTTCGACCTATCTGGAAGGCGGCGAGCGCCAATTGACCGCTTTGGCCGAATATCTCCAAAGCCGACAGGTTCAGCCGGATATGGCGCCCGTACGCTTGTTGGATGCCCAATGCGGCACCGGAGAATTTTTCGAAACCCTGTTCGTCGTCGACAATTCCGAAACCGTTATTCAATCGGTCGGCCTGCCAATATCGCGCCGCGCGAGCCGTGAAGATTTCATTGGATTGGATCTTTCCGGCCGAAAGTTTGCCGAAGCTGCCAAAGATCATACGGAACCAGTCTGGTCGCAAACTTTTTTGTCCACGGTCAGCAGTCGTATGGCAGTGGCGCTGACCATTCCGCTGGCCGATGGCTTCATCATCGGGGAGATCACTCTGGACAGGCTTTCTGCCTTTATCCGCCAGCTGCCGGTGGAATCCGAATATCTTACAATGGTGATTGATTCCCGGGGCCAGATCGTGGCTGATTCCCGCAATCTGCGCTGGGGAGAGGTGTTGCAAGCAAGTTTCCCTCTCGCCGGGGGACCCACCGGCGGACCTTCGGCGGCCACCAAAACCTTTGAATTGGATGGCGAACGCATGTTGGGGACGCTGGTGGAAATGGATGTGGCGGGCTGGAAGGTCCTGGTTGCCCAGCCGATCCGCCTGGCCTTTCAACCGGTCCGGGATACGTTCGCGCTGATCGCACTGGGGATGGCCGTTGCCCTTGGCCTGGTCTTCTCAATCTCCTGGCTTCTGGCCGGCAAGTTCAGCGCGCTTTTTACGTCCTATGCCCGGAAGGCGGAATCCATCGCCAAGGGCCGCTACGACCTGCAATGGCCGACGGCCAAAACGAGGGAGGCCGCTTGGCTGGGCCAAAGCTTAGAGCGCATGGCCGACATGATCAAGCAGCGTGAAAAAGATCTGGTTAACGGCGAAAAACGCCTGAAAGGTCTTTTAGCCAATGTCCCTGGTGTGGTCTACCAGTTCACGGCAAATCCGGAGAATCCCGGCTCCTATATCTCCGAGCTTGTACTGCTGTCAAAGGCTGCCGAGATGTTTGGCCTGGATTCGGGACCGGAAGCCTATTTCGATGATTTTGTCGCCTGCCTGCCTGCTGCGGATCAACCCAGGTTTATTACATCCGTTAGAGAAGCCGTCGAGAAATTCAAACCCTGGTACTACCAGGGACGATTTATCAAACCCTCGGGAGAGGCGCTTTGGATCGAAGGCAATTCCACGCCCCGCCGGGTCGGCGATAAAATCGTTTTTTACGGGCTGCTAACGGACATCACCCACCGCAAGGAGATGGAGGCTTCCCTGTATCTGACCCAGTTCAGTTTTGACCACGCCCCGGTTGCGATTCAAAGGCTGTCGGCGGATGGGCGCATTCTGGAGGTCAACGCCGCCGCCGTCCGGATGCTGGGGTATTCTCGTGAAGAACTCACCTGCATGACTGTTCTGGATATCGATACGCTCGCAACTCCGGAATCGGGGGTGGCGTTCTGGGAAACCGTGAAGAAGCGGGGAGGGCTTCTTCTGGAGACCGTTCACCGCCGGAAAGACGGCCAGGAAATCCAGGTCGAAATCAATTCCAACCTGTTCGAATATGAGGGCCAGGAATACGCCATCGTCTTCATCCAGGACATCACCGAACGAAAACGAATCGAAGCGTCCCTGCGGATCACCCAATTCAGCTTCGACAATGCCAGTGTCGGTATTCATCGGGTCTTGAGGGATGGACGGATTCTGGAAGTGAACCGACAATTCGCGCAAATGCTTGGCTATACCAAAAAAGAACTGGAGACGATGTCGATAATGGACATCGATCCTGCAATTACCGATGAAACCTGGGGATCGACTTGGCAGGAATTGGTTGCCCGGGGGTTAATCGCCCATGAAAGCAATCACCGCAGGAAAGACGGTCGCCTGATTCCCGTCGAGATTTATGCCAATCTTCTGGAATTCGAAGGCCAACAGTATGCCATTGCCTTTGCCCAGGAGATTACCGAGCGCAAACAGGCGGAGAAGGCGTTGCGTGAAAACGAACAATTGATGGCCAATATTTTAGAATCGATGAACGAGGGTGTTCTGGTGCTGGACCATGAGTTCAAATATCGGATTGTGAACAAGAAACTGGAGACGTTGGGGGCGGCAAGAGAAAATCTGCTCGGGAAAAGGCCTTGGGAAGCGTTTCCGTATATCAAGGGGACTGATGTTGAAAAACGAATCCGTAGCGCGATGAAAGGCAACGTGATTGAAAACTTGGAAATACAGCTTCCCATCGTATCCAATGGATGCCCCGTATGGTCCCGAGATTCATTTTCGCCTCTCAAGGATGTCAACGGCAGCGTCATCGGGGTAGTCGGCGTAGTCAACGATATCACCAAACAAAAACAAAACGAAGAGGAACTCTACCGCTTGCGGAATTACCTGTCCAATATCATCGACTCCATGCCGTCCATCCTTGTTGCCGTGGACCGTGACGGCAAGGTGACCCAGTGGAACCGCCGGGCCGAGCAGGTAACCGGTATTCTTTCCGATAAGGCCCAAACCCAGCCCCTGGCCAAGGTGCTTCCCGGTCTGGCCGATGAGATGGCGCGCATCGGGGCGGCCATCCGGGAGCGGCGGGTGATCAGCGCCTCCAAGGTGCCCCGCAAACTGGAACAGGAGATCCGTTACGAAGACGTCACCATTTACCCGTTGGTGACCAATGGGGTAGAGGGTGCGGTGATCCGGGTGGACGATGCGACCGAACGGGTTCGCCTGGAGGAAATGATGATCCAGAGCGAGAAAATGCTTTCCGTGGGCGGCCTGGCCGCGGGCATGGCCCACGAGATCAACAACCCTCTGGCCGGCATTCTTCAGAACGCCTCCGTTTTGTCCAACCGGTTGACCGGCGATCTGCCCGCCAACCACGATGCGGCCAACGTGGCCGGCACCACGATGACGGCCATCCGGCACTACCTGGAACTGCGCAAGCTGCCCGATATGCTGGAGAACATCCGCAAGTCCGGTGATTTGGCGGCAACCATCGTTAAGAATATGCTCAGCTTTGCCCGCAAGGGCGACAGCACCATTTCCAGCCATGACCTCGGCAGCCTGCTGGACCAATCCCTGGAACTGCTCAAAACCGATTACGATATGAAGAAGCACTACGACTTCAAGAAGATCGAGATCGTGCGGGAGTACGACGATGCGGCCGTACCGGTGCCCTGCGAGTCCAGCAAAATCCAGCAGGTGTTCATGAATATCCTTAGGAACGGTGCCGAGGCCATGTCCGAGGTGTCGGGTCCACCGATTCAACCGATGTTTATCCTGCGCGTCCAAAACGAAGGTGACTGGGTGCGGGTGGAGATCGAGGACAACGGTCCGGGTATGGACGAGGCCACCCGGCGGCGCATCTTCGAGCCTTTCTTCACCACCAAGCCGGTGGGCAAGGGCACGGGACTGGGTCTGTCGGTCTCCTATTTCATTATTGCCGAGGATCATGGCGGCGAGATGCGTGTGGATGCCGTGGAAAATGGCGGCTCCCGGTTCGTTCTTCGACTGCCAAAAAATGGTAAAGACGGTTTCTAACCGAACAGGTACCCAAAATGAACAGAAAGCCCTCCTACGAAGAATTGGAGCAACGCATCAAAGCGCTGGAAATTGAGACCGGCAAACATAGGGCCTTGGCCGATGCACCGTTCGAGGCGATATTTCTCTCCGAAAAGGGGATTTGCCTGGATCAGAACCAGGCTGCGGAGAAAATGTTCGGCTATTCGCATGCCGAAGCCATCGGCAGGCACGGCACCGAGTGGATCGCTCCTGAATATCGGGCGCAGGTGAGAACCAACATGCAGGCCAGGTACGAAAAGCCATACGAGGTCGTAGCCTTGCGCAAGGACGGCACGGCTTTTCCCTGTGAGATCCAGGCTCGCATGACCGACAGCCACGGGCAAGCCATCCGGGTGACCGCCTTGCGGGATATCACCGAAAAAAAACAGGCGGAGCAGCTTTTAAAGGATGAAGTCGTCCAACGGCGTATTCTGGTGGACCAGTCCAGGGACGGCATCGTCATTTTAGACCAGGAGGGCAACGTCTACGAAGCCAATCGGCGGTTTGCCGCCATGCTGGGCTACACCGTCGAAGAGGTCCAGCGGCTTTCCGTCTGGGACTGGGATTTCCAGTGGTCGAAAGCGCGTTTGCTGGAAATGCTCAGGAAAGTCGACGATACCGGCGATCATTTCGAGACCGTCCATAAACGCAAGGACGGCACGCTTTATGAAGCCGAAATCAGCACCAACGGTGCTGTCTATCAAAACCGGAAACTGGTGTTTTGCGTATGCCGGGACATTACGGAACGCAAGCGGTCCGAAGAGGAGCGCAAGCAGTTGATCCAGGAACTTCAAGCGGCGCTGGCGGAAGTAAAAACCTTGCGGGGAATCATTCCCATTTGCACCCAGTGCAAAAAAATCAGGGATGACGACGGGTATTGGCAGCGGGTCGAGCAATACATCGAGGAGCGATCGGACGTATTGTTTACCCACGGTATCTGTGAGGAATGCGCCAAAAAACTATATCCGTGGTTCGAAGACGAAGAATAACGCAACACGGTTTTCTATCCAAGACCGGTAAGCCGCCCCAACTCGTTCCCATGCTTCGCGTGGGAGCGCCGATTATTGTTTGCCTGGATGTTAGCGCTACGAACCTACCTGCACCGATTCCCCATCCTCACCCCTTCAGGGCGTTGTCCAGATCCTCGATCAGATCGATGGTGTCTTCCAGGCCCACCGAAAGGCGGATCAGCGCATCACCGATGCCGGCCTCCCGCCGTTGGTCCGGGCTCATGCCGGCGTGGGAGGTGACGGCCGGCCGGGTGATCAGGGTTTCCACACCGCCCAGACTGGGGGCGACGATGGGAATCGTCGCCCGCTGCATGAACCGCTCGGCCGCAGGCAGCCCCCCTTTCAACTCGAAGCTGATCATCCCCCCGAACCCTTCGAGAAGTTGGCTGGCGCGGTCGTGACCGGGATGGTCGGCCAGACCCGGATAATTGACTCGTTCGACGGCTCCATGGTCGGACAAAAACGCGGCGATGGCCGCGGCGCTGCGATTCTGGTGGCGCACCCGCACCGCCAGGGTTTTCATCCCGCGGTGGAGTAAAAAGCAGGCATGGGGGTCCAGACTCCCGCCCAGGTGGACGAGCTTGTGGCCGATTGCGGCCAGCAGGTCGGCCTTGCCGATGATTGCTCCGGCCAAGATGTCCGAATGGCCGTTGAGATATTTGGTGCAGCTGTGCAGGCTGATGTCGTAGCCCCATTCGGATGGCCGGAAATTGACCGGGGTGGCGAAGGTGTTGTCGATCATGCCGATCAGCCCGCGGGCTGCGGCGAAAGCGGCCAGCCCCTTGAGATCGCCCACCTGCATCAATGGGTTGGAGATGGTCTCCACGTATAGGCCGCGGGTGTTGGGTTTGCGCTTGGCGTCCCAGTCTTTCGGGCCGGCGGCGTCGATAAAGTCGAATTCGAATCCCAAAGGCGCGAGATCTGATGTTATAAAATCCTGGGTCCCGCCGTACAGGCAGTTCTGAACCAGGATGTGGTCTCCGGGAGAGAACAGCGCCATCAGGGTCGTGGCAATGGCCGCCATGCCTGAAGATGTCACCAGGGCAGCCTCGGCATTTTCCAGGGCCGCCAGTTTGCCGTGCAACACCACGTGGTTGGGCGTGTTGTTCATGCGGATGTATTTCAGGTCGTCATAGCTGGACTGACCAGCGTATTCGAACGTCGAAGACTGGAATATCGGCAGGCTGACGGCTCCGTGGATGCGCGTTTTTGGCTCACCGGCGTGGATCAGGCGCGTGTCGATGCGGTGGTTGACCGTCCCCATGGCGTCTCCTTTATGAGGTGCATTTTGTCTCGATCTGTTGTAAACTAATTTTTAAAAAAATAGGTAGTGCCCATCCAGAAATAGGCAAATTTGGTCGAGATCGAGGCGCACAAAAAATTTTACCGCAGGCATATGGTTGATATTTCGAGGATAAAATTTTTTGCGCAACAAAGATATCGGGCAAATTGGCCATTTCTGGATGGACACTTATTAGCATTATTTCCATGGATAGACCATGATAGAATCCACCGCATTCGGCGTCATGACCATCGACGGCCGGACCTATAGCAGCGATTTGATCATCTTCCCGGACGGTCGCGTCCAGGACGGCTGGTGGCGCAAGCGCGGCCACGTCCTGAGTGCGGATGACATCCTTGCTCTCGTGGATGCGGCGCCGAAGTTGATCGTTGCCGGTACGGGAACCAGCAGTCGCATGCGGCCGGAGTCCGGTCTGATGGATTTTCTCAAGGAAAGAGACATTTTGATGATTGCCGAACCCAATCCCCGGGCAATAGAGATGTACAATCGGAAGATCGCATCGGGCGTCGAGACCGGTGCCTGTTTTCACCTGACCTGCTGACCGATCGCTCATGCCGAGGAATCCAAGATGATCGAAATTGCCGCCGTTTATGGCAGCCCCCGCCGTAAGGGCAACACGTCATTGCTGCTCAAACAGGCCGTTGCCGGGGCCGGCGACGCCGGCGCCCATGTTACCGAAATCGTTCTGCGCGACCTGAAGATGTCGCCCTGCCTGGAGATTTACGGCTGTAAAAAGGATGGGGCCTGCGTGATCAAGGACGATTTCAAAACCGTCGAATCCCTTTTTCAGCGCATCGACGGTTTGATGCTGGCCTCACCGATTTTCTTCTATTCCGTCAGCGCACACACGAAAATTTTGATGGACCGCTGCAATTCCCTGTGGGTCAAAAAGTACTGGGTGGAGAAAAAGCCCTTCGGCCAGCAGCACTATCCGCGCAAAGGCCTGTTCATATCGGTCGGCTCCACCAAGGGCAAGCGGTTGTTTGAAGGAGCGGTGCTCAGCATGAAGTATTTCATGGATGCCCTGGATATGCAGTTGTGGAACACCCTGCTCTACAGAGAAATCGAAACCGAAGGGCAGATCCGGGAACATCCATCCGCCTTGCAGGAGGCCTACGATGCGGGACGGGCCCTGGTGCAGGCGCTGACGACAAATGACGATGAACGATAAGCGATATCGAATACGCTGAAATCAAAAATCAAAGGAGTTTGATGATGACATTGCAGACCGTTAAAACAGACAAGGCCCCGGCGGCCATCGGACCCTATTCCCAGGCCGTGGTGGCGCCACCTTTCGTTTTTGTCAGCGGGCAGTTGGGGATGGACCCGGCCACCGGCGATCTGGTGGGAGATGACCTGGAAAGCCAGGCCCGTCAGGCCCTGGAAAACCTCAGGCAGATCCTGACGGCTGCCGGAAGCAGCATGGAGCAGGCAACAGCCGTGGAGGTGTTTTTAACGGATATGGGCCGGTTTGCCGATTTCAACGCCATTTACGCCGAGTACTTTTCCGCCAGCCCGCCGGCGCGCGCGGTCATCGAGGTGAGTGCTCTGCCCAAGGGCGCGTGCGTGGAGATCAAGTGCACGGCGGTCGTTCAGTGAACTGTGACCGGTGATCAGTGATCGGTGATCGGTGAACAGTGAACAGTGAACGGTGGTCAGTGATTGGAGGCTATTTCCAGGTAGCGGATTCGGCGGCACAGGTCCCGGGCTTTCAAGCGGATCTTTTTGTCCAGCAGGGCCATCACCACGCCGACGCCGGCCAGGTTGTCCGCAGGGAGAATTTCTGCCTGTGCCACGGCCGGCGGCAGCATGCCGATGGCCAGGGCGTGTTCCCAGTCGAAGCGGCATCCAAGGGCGCCTGTCAGGATGACGCGGTCGATGGTTGCGATGCCGGCCTTACGCATGAGAACTTCGATCCCCGCACCAAGGACGCCCTCCGGAGCCGGTCCTGTGTCGAAGCCGGTGGCCCACAACCTTTTGTCATTGCCCAGCACCATTTTACCGTTGGCACCGAGATCCACGATCAGGGTGGTTTCCTCTCTTTCATGGGGGCGGTCGGCCATGACGGCGGCCATCGTATCGCCGCCCACGAAACCGGAGACAACGGGCATGAGAAATACGGGCACGGTTGGATCGACGGCCAGGCCCAGACTGCCTGCGCTTACGGCCGGCGGCGTCAGGGTCAGCGGAAAATTTGGGGAAACATCCAGCCCGCAGGGATGAAGCCCGGTGAAGATTTGCTGCATGGTGGTGTTGCCGCACACGGCCACCTCATCGATAACCGTAGCTTCGCTTCCGACCTTTTCCAGGCAGCGCGTCATGAGAAGATTGATGCCCTCTGCGGCAAGCTGCTGCATCTGCTCAAGGTGTTCTGGTGTTTCGTTGATTGCGCTGATGCGGCTGGTCACATCTTCTCCGAAGCGCTGCTGGGGATTGGCCAAGGTCTCGGCGGCCAGCACCTCCCCCGTCTGCAAATCGCACAGGTAGCCGACCAGGGCGGTCGTTCCCAGATCCACGGCAAAGCCGAGGCTGGCAGGCTGCGCTCCTTCTATAATTCGTTGGATGCCGGTTTCCTCATGCACCACCAGGGTGAAGTCCGTAAGACTGCGACGGTACCGGCTCAACTGCCGCAGCGAGGCCATATCGGCCTTGGCCAGGCACGGTTGCTCGACTTGTGCGGCCAGCCAGTCCAGCAGGCTTTCGGGCCGGTTGCCGGTTTTCAGGGCCGGCGGGCGGCCTGCCACGGTCAGTCGACGGATGGGGGAATCCGCGGGGTAGCTTTTGCCGATTGCGTTTCCATCCGTGCCCTGAAGGACCTGCCGTCCTGACGACTCGGATCGATTCCGTGGGGTTTGAAACATTTTCCGGATGACCTGCCGGTCGGGCTTGCCCGTGGCTGCCATGGGAATTTTGTCGACCATGATGACCCGGCGGGGCCGTTCATGGGGCATAAGCACCGCGACCAATCGCTCCTGGATTTCGGCTGCGGTACGACTGCCCGCTGCCAGGGCCACGATTTCCTGATTCCTGCCGGTGTCGGCGGGATTGGACAGCACCATCGCCTCCCGGACGCCTTCGATAGCCGCAATGGCCTGACGGACTTTTTCCAGATCCACCCGATTGCCGCCCACCTTGACGATATTGTCGGCCCGTCCCACGACCACGAAGCCGCCGTTCTCGGTTTTGACCCGGTCCGCCATGGTGAACCAACCGCTTTCGCGCACCGGCAGTTCGGCGGAGAGAAATGCGGATCGAATATCCAGCTCCTCGCCGGCCACCCGCCACTGAATGCAGTCATAAGGGATGAAGCCGGCTTCGCCCTGTTTTCGGCAGCGGGTGGCAATGCCGCCGGTTTCCGTGGAGCCGTAAATTTCCACCAGATCCACCCCGGTAGACTCGAAAAAGGCCCGGCCGTCGTCTTCGGGCAGGGGGCCGGCCGAGGAAAAGGCCAGCCGCAGGGCGCCCTTGTCCGGCGGGTTGTCCTTTAAAGCCCGATAGTGAATCGGTACGCTGACAAAGATCGTGGGCGACATTTCGGCTATCTTTTGTTTGATCTCTTCGGGAAAAGAGGGGGAGAGGGCCGAAACGCGCGCCGATGCCAAGAGGGGAGCCAAAAGGGAGTAGAGCAGCCCGTAAATATGAAAGGCCGGGACCGTGGCCAGAATGCGGTCACCGCTGTTGATGCCAAAACGGTCGAGCAGGTAGTTCACTTCGCCCAGCAGGTTGCGGGGCGTTTTGGTCCAGAGTTGGGGCGAGCCGGTGGACCCCCCGGTGAACAGGCGGACCCAGGGGCGGTCGGGGGCAGGTTCCTCGTTGGGAGCCAGGGTTTCGACTTCATCCGTCAAGGTTTCCGGGTCGATGATCCGCACGCCGTCGGGTGGATCGCCGTCGATTTTTCCAATAATGGCCGAAAAGCCGGTCAGGCGGTGCAGGTCCAGCAGCGTCGCTTCCGATAGGGCATAGGGCAGCAGGATTTGTGGCCCACCGGCCAGGGCGGCCAGCATGGCGGCGGCCATAACGGCGCGATCCTCCGTAAAAAGGAAAATGGACGCGTTTTCGTCGGGGAAGTCCTTGAAACAGGCCTTAAGCCGTCTGGCCATGCGGTACAGTGCGTCGTAGTTGCAGCCAGGCATGGTAAAGGCCTGTCCCGGCCGGGCCGGGCCGGCCAGAAGGCGCGTGATCGTTGCGGTTACCGGATCGATGGTAGCTTCGGCGTCAGCCATGGGGTGCCAGCTTCCTGTGGATGGATGCGGCGGTCTTGCCGCCGGGGTTGCGGTGGAAATGCGTTCCTCCAGTTATACCAGCAGGAAATCAGGGTCAAGGCCTTACGGCGACAGTGTCGGGTTGACAGGGCCGATTAATTTGAATAGCTATCCCACTGCCATCGACAAACGTTGTTTTTTGTCATTCCCGTTTACAAGGCGGGGTAGGGGCGAAAAATTTTTCGCCCTTACGACGTTCATGGACTTCCGCATGCGCGGGAATGATAGTTCCGGAAACTTTTCACAAGTCTGTCAAGTTTTGTAATGTCAGCATAAGGGCCGAATCATGGAAGGCTGTACCCGCGGGCTGTGTGACTTCGAATTCGACAGGGGGACCATCGCCCGTGCCGCTGCGGAAAACCGCCTGCTGACCATGGAAATCGAGTTCAGCCTGCGCTGTAATTTTCGCTGTCCCTATTGTTACGTGCCAGCGGAAAGCTATTTCGACGACGAGCTGACCCCCGACGAGATCCGGGATGTGCTGGTACAGGCAAAAGACCTTGGCGCCCGGCGGATCATCGTTTTAGGCGGCGAGCCCAGCATCTATCCTAATATCCGGGAGATGATCGATTTCATCCAGGTGCAGGGCATGGATGTGGAGATGTTCACCAACGGCAGCGGTATCAGCGCCGACTTTTCCCGCTGGCTCTTCGACCGCCGGGTGCGGGTGGTCCTCAAAATGAACACCTTCGATCCCGAATTGCAGGATCGCCTCTCCGGTCATCGGGGCGCCGGCCAGATAATCGCCGCGGCCTTCGAACATCTCAAACAGGCCGGCTATCCATCGCAAAAAGCCTTTATGGCCGTGAGCACCGTCATTTGCCGCCAGAACCTTGAAGAGTTGCCCCGCTTGTGGTGCTGGCTGCGGGACCAGGACATCGCGCCCTATTTCGAAATCATTACCCCCCAGGCCAATGCTCTCGCAAATCGCTGGCTGGAGGTGGACCCCGCGGAGCTGCAAACGCTGTTCGAACGGCTGGCGGCCATCGATAAAGAACGCTACGGCCGCACCTGGGCTGTGCAGCCGCCGCTGGTGGGCAACCGCTGCCTGCGCCACCAGTTCTCCTGTTTGATCACTTCCAAAGGGGATGTAATGCCCTGTGTGGGCGTGACCCTGCCCCTGGGCAGCATCCGCCGGCAGCTGCTTCAGGAAATCATCGCCAACAGCTCGGTCTTGAAAAACCTGAAAAACTACCGCGATACAATCAAGGGGCCCTGCCGGGAATGCGAGTTGGCTGACGGCTGCTACGGCTGCCGGGGCGCGGCCTATCAGCTGACCGGCGACTATCTGGCCTCGGACCCTCTTTGCTGGCGCAATGCAGCCAGATTCTCCTGAAAGTCCTGCCATGAACAATGCCTCCGGCCCGGCGATACCCGCCAAAACTCCGCTTATCCGCGGTCTGCTTGGCAGCGCGGCCGTATTCGCTTCGGCCTTCTGTTTCTATTTCTCCACCGTGGTCGTTCGCTGGTCGCGGGAAGCGGTCTCCATCGATTCGGCCTACTTTACCTTTTTCAGGTTTTTGCTGGGCTTCATGGTGGTCTGCACGATCATGGGTGTTCGGCGGCAGCGGCCGGCCCCCAAGAGCTACCATCTGCTCATCGGACGCACCCTGGCCAACTGCATCGCCGTTTACTGCTTTTACCAGGCGGTTCGGTATACTTCCGTGGCCGAAGCCAATATCCTCAACATGACCTACCCGATATTCGTGGCCATGCTGTCTTGGATCATTCTCCGCCACCAGCGTGACCCAGTGGCCGTGGCCATGGTGGTCGTGGCGGTGGGCGGTGTGTGGCTGATTCTCAATCCGGGGCACATCGGGCTTAGCATCAACAGTCTGTGGGGGCTATGCTCGGGGGTCTGCGCCGCGGTCGCCATCTTCTACCTCAACTTGAGCCGGCAGTACCACGATGCCAACACCGTGCTGTTTTACATGTTCGGTCTGGGATCGGTGGTGATGTTCGCCGGTTTCCACCGCCATTTCTTCTGGCCTGACGGACTGGAACTTTACTACCTCGTGCTTTGCGGCGGGGCCGGTATCGCTGGGCAATTTCTCATCACCCTGGGATTTCGATACGTCACCGCCGTGGAGGGCGGGGTGATTTCGTCTACGCGCATCCTGCTTGCGGCCCTGCTGGGGCCGTGGCTGGCGGCGGAGCCGGCACTGGGGCCCATCGGCTGGATAGGGGCTTTGCTGATTTTCGGGGCCAATGTGGTGCTGGCGGTGCGCAAGGGGCGTTGAATTTTTTCTGCCTTTGTTGATCGGGCGTGGATGGACCACGCCCCTACGCGGCGGAAGAACAATACGGATTCCAAATGCAGCGATCAGGAAGTACTTGATCGACAGCCATGCCGTTGATAAGCTTGAACCAGATAAAGCATTGCTTGCCATCATTGAACGGATTTCAGGGCCGAGGATCGAAAGCGGCCGAAAAGGGGAACGATGATTGGAATCATAGGTGCCCTCGATGAAGAAGTCGCGCTCATCTGTGAACAGCTCGCGGAGTGTACAACCTTATCCAAAGCCCGGTATGAGTTTCATCAAGGGAGATTGGGACAGCAGCCGGTTACCGTTGTGAAATGCGGGGTGGGGAAGGTCAACGCGGCGATCTGTACCCAGATCCTGATCGACATGTTCCAGTGTAAACGGATCATTTTCGGGGGCGTCGCTGGCGGGCTGCTCAAAGGGCTTGCACAGGGCGATGTCGTGGTGTCCTCCCACGTGGTTCAATTCGACATCGATTTGACGGCATTCGGCCGGCGCCGCGGGGAACTGGCTGATATAGAACGTCTGATTCCGGCCGACCCGGACATGATCCAGGCGGCCACCGAAGCGTTCGACCGGGTGACGGAAGCCAGCGATGCGCCGCCGACGATGATGGTCGGCACCATCGTGTCCGGAGACCGTTTCATATCTGATCCCGATACGATCAAGTGGCTGCAGCGCGAATTCGGCGCCGCCTGCACCGAAATGGAAGGCGGGTCCGTCGGTTACACCTGTACGATCAACGAAATTCCGTTTGTCGTCATGCGGGTGATTTCCGACAGTGCCGGCAAACACGCGCAAAAAGAGTTCGATGCCTTTTTATCGCAAAGCTCCGAGATGCTCTGCAACCTGATTACGGAAACCGTCATCCGACTGTAAATGGTTTTTCGTTGTAGACACCGAACCCACCGAGATGAAAATAGGTATTGGAACAAGAGAGATAGAGCTTCGCAGCCCTTTAAAGATGAACGGCATGTTCAGAGGATGTATAGGGCTTTATCATGCTCAGTTCTTTTTCCTCGAAGTGTTTCGCACGATACAAATCCCAACGAAGCTGTAAATTCAGCCAAAAATCTTCTGACATATTAAAGAACTTGGCTAGGCGTAAAGCAGTGCTGGGTGTAATACCACGCCGCCCATTAACAATCTCGTTAATTCGCTGGTAAGGAACATGGATCGCCTTGGATAAATCACGTTGAGTGATTGACATTGGGATCAAAAATTCTTCCATCAGCATTTCTCCAGGATGCGTCGGCTCTCTATATTTTGGGACTCTAACCATATTTCCTCCTAAATTATCTGTGATAATCGATAATTTCGATGTTGTCTGCATTACCATTGCTCCATTCAAAACATACACGATACTGTTCATTAATTCGTACACTATATTGGCCGGCACGATTTCCCGACAATGCCTCTAATCGATTACCTGGGGGGATTATTAAATCGTCAAGGTTTGATGTAGAATCAATTTGCTCCAGTAAAATCCGGTTAAGGAATTGCATAAAAATAATTTAAAATCAGCAGGTTAAACGATATTTTTGCTTGACATTGGGTCGTCAATATGGGCGGCGTTTTGTATGCCCTATTATATCAAGAGGTTATACATGCCACGCACATTCGACCCTTTCCAAAAGCTCAATGCCCTGGAGTTTTTCTCTTTTTTTCAACCAGCGACTGAGGCAACATCACGGATGCCAGCTCTTGATTCCAAAGGAAACCGACCATTGCAGATGACTTTTGAGGAACATCTGCGCGCGCTGGTTTACTTTCATCTTGAAGAACACCATTCTGCTCAACACCTGCTGCAAGTGCTTGAAGAAGATGATTTTGCCAAAAGTGCCATCGCACCAGAAAACGGAATCAAAAAGAGCAGCTTCTCAGAGGCCACCAACAGCCGGGGACTTGAACAGTTCATGTATGTCTATCAGAACTTACAAGCTCAGGCATCTTCGATTTTACCCAAGCAACATCCCGAACTCGGTGATCTGGTGGGGATCGACGGTTCCCTCATCGATGCAACCTTATCCATGCATTGGGCCGACTACCGTAAAAAATCCAAGAAGGCGAAGGTCCACGTCGGTTTTGATCTGAACCGGGCGATTCCAAGAAAGCTTTATCTTACCGATGGTAACGGGGCTGAAAGACCTTTCGTCAGCTTGATCCTGTCTGACGGTCAAACCGGTGTGATGGACCGGGGTTATCAAAGCCATCAACGCTTTGACCAATGGCAGAATGATGGAAAGCTGTTTATGTGCCGGATTAAAGCCAGCACCAAGAAAACGATCATTAAACAAAACCCCATTGCCTCTGATAGTATCGTTTTTTTTGATGCCATCGTTGTTCTGGGCACCACGGAAGTCAATCAAACACAAACCCCACTTCGTTTGGTGGGTTACGAGGTGGATCGCGTTAAATACTGGATCGCTACGAATCGTTTTGATTTAACTGCCGAGCAAATCGCCACTGCCTATAAGCTCCGATGGGATATCGAAAATTTTTTCGCTTGGTGGAAACGGCACCTTAAAGTGTATCATCTCATCGCCAGGAGCGAGCATGGCTTGATGGTGCAAATTCTGGCAGGTCTGATCACCTATTTGTTGCTGGCAATCTATTGCCATCGCCAATTTAACGAGCGCGTTTCCATCAAGAGAGTCCGCCAACTGCGCATAAAAATCCGGAATGAATTACGCGCTGGTGTTTTTGGCAAACCCCCTGATTCAAATTTTAAAGAGCAAGAATTACATACCGTTAATGCAAGTACTTAGCCGGAAATTACTGAATTTGCTCCAGTTTTCTTGCAGCAACCTTCCATAAATTTTGGGGGCATAATCTTCGGGCATTTTTACTGTTTTTCCCATCGAAAATATCTGCAGTACCTTGGTTTTTGAATGAACGTATCATGAATACACGGTAGCACGGTACCCATGCTATATCAAGTTGTGTTTTATAGCCGCCGAAGGCCACAGCCCTATGGCTTGAGCACCACCAGGGCATCCACGGCAACAGGTTGGTCCTTTTCAACGATCAACGGGTTGATGTCGATTTCCCCGATTTCGGGATGCGCCAGGGGGATCAGGCTCAACCTATGAATGATTTCGGCCAGGGCTTTCGTATTCACCGCGGGCATGCCCCGGAATTCTTCCAGCAACTTTTTCGACCGGATGTCCGCGATCATCTCTTCGGCATCCTCGATGCTGAGCGGTGCCGGCCTGAAAACCACATCGTCCAACGCCTCGGCAAAAATCCCCCCGAACCCGAACATGACCGAGGGGCCGAACCCCTGGTGGTCCACGATGCCGGCGACAAACTCCCGTTTGCCCTTCAGCATCCGGCCAACCAATACGGGAACCGGTTTGCCTGCGGCACCTTGAATCTTCTCATAGGCATCGGCCACCGCACTGGCCGAATCAAGATCCAGTTGGATGAATCCCTTGCCGGTTTTGTGGCGGATGTCTGGAGAACTGGCCTTGAGAACGATGGAATACCCTAATGTGTCAGCGGCCTGTATCGCTTCGTCGCTGTTGTGGACCAGGGTCTCTTCATTCACCGGCAATCCCCAGGCTTTTAAGAAACATTTGGAATTGTATTCATCGAGATTACCCTGCCCGTGGTCTCGGCATTCCCGGATCAGATCTATGGCCGCGGCCGGGGGAGAAGTGACGACCGGAGGGTGCCAGGGCGGGCGCTGACGGACTTTGAAATGACTGTAAAGGGCACCCATGGCGCCGGCCGTTTTTTCCGGGGAGTCGAACACCGGTATGCCATGGTCCTGGTAGGCGACAGTATAATCGTCGTCCCGGTCGTAGAAGCTGGAGATGCCGACCGGTTTCTTGTAGGTGGATACAAGGGCGAGACTCTGCTCCGGAATCGCCTGAAAATCCTTCAACAACGCATCCACCGGGGCATTGCTCAATGCTTCTTTGATGTGATCGTAGATTTCAATGAGATATCCTCTGCGCAAGGCGCCGTGAAGCACCAGGCCGTCTACTTCACCGCTTTCCAGGATGATGGCAGGAATTTTCTGGGTAAGCGTGTCAATATCCAGGTGGAAAGTCAGGTCCACGGGGTTGCCGCAGGGGGCGTGGTCGTACACAAGGGGCCGGATTCTGGACTGGAGCGCTTCCGAAAATTTCGGAACATCCAGCCCGGCTTTTTCCAGGGCGTTGGCCATGGCCGAACCGGGTCCGCCCGAATTGGTCAGGATACCGATCCGCCGGCCTTGCAATGCAGGCTGCTGGGCGAGCATGTTCCCGTACCCGTAGAGTTCTTCAATGGACTGGACGCGGATGACGCCTGCCTGGCGGAACATCCCCTCGTAAAGGTGGTCCGGCGCTGCCATGGAGCCCGTATGGCTCAAGGCAGACCTTGACCCGGCACCGGAGCCGCCCACATACTGGGCCAGCACGGGTTTGTGTGGGGTGATCCTGCGGGCCACATCGACAAAGCGCCGGACATCCTTGATGCTTTCGATATAAAGGGAGATGGCTTTGGTCTGTTCGTCCTCTCCCAGGTATTCGAGGGCATCGGTGATATCAATGTTGGCGCTGTTGCCTACGCTGATGGCTTTGCTGAACCGAATCCCCCGCTTTTTCAGATAGGGTATGGTCTGGGTCAGATAGGTGCCGCTCTGGGAGGCGAACCCGAATGAACCTTTTACTAACGGGTAGGGCATGACCGTGGTATTCAGTGAAATCTCGCTGTTGATGATGCCCATGCAGTTGGGTCCGAGAAAGCGGATTCCGTACTGCCGGGAAATTTCATTGAGCCGGTCCTGGATCTTCTGCCCGTCCTCACCGGTTTCGCCGAATCCTGCGGTGATGATAATAGCGCTTTGGGTTCCCTTTTCCCCCAATTCTTCCATGATAGGGACCACCTGGCTCGAAGGAACGACGAGAAACGCCAGATCCGGCGAATCGGGAAGTTCACTCACGGAGGCGTAGGCCTTGTGGCCCATGACCTCTTTTTCTCTGGGGTGAACGGGGTAGAACTTTCCCGCGTACCCGTCTTTGATAATACTCAGGGCCTGCAGGGTTCCCATTTTCATGAAGTTGTTGTTCGCCCCGAAGGTGGCGATGGAAGACGGGTTCATCAAGCGATGCAGCGGATTGGTGGCCATTGGAACTCCTTAAAATCTTAAATAGGCGACGGCTCACGAGCCGTCCTGTCGTATCGCTCGCTGGGAGCGGCTTTTTGCGGTCATGTGAAGGTCAGGCTTTATGGTTTGAATGTTTTTAACTGAAGCTCTTTAATTATTCTGAAATGCTTGGAATTGCTTGATGCCAGTATCAATCCGTTCTCGACAGCGGTGGCTGCAATGATGGCATCTCCTGATCTGAGCCCGGAAGATAAGGTGTATTCTTCAATATAAATGGATGCACGATGACCTATGTTTTCTGTCAGCGGCAAAACTGTAAAGTCAAAAGATGATAGAAAGTTTTTCACATATTTGTGCTGCGTTTTATTTTTAGCGCATTGCAAGAGTTCCATATAGGTTTGAATGGAAAGAAATTTTTCATCCGATTTTTCCATCATTTTTGCCGCTTTTTCATTGCCTCGCTGGACCCATATAAAAATATCCGTATCAAATATCATTGTATCTTGATCCCCTCAGATCATCCATAACATCCTGCACCGATTTTTCGTTGCTACTGGATAACATGCCAAAAAAGGGATGATCGGTGATTCCTAATTTGGGTTTTTTGCCTGATGGAATTAAGGTTCCTTTGACTCTTCCTCGATAGAGAACCGTGACCCGTTCGTTTCTGTCAAGGGCTTTCAGCACATCATTCATTTTATATCTCAAATCGACGATAGTCGCCTTCATAAGCGTCCCTCCCAGTATCGTTATGTATAGTCAAACTATACATTAATAATAATGTATTTTCAATAGATTTATGGCCATATGTCTTCCGGTATCAAGGACGGTGCGGTCTTCGCCTTGTCCCTTGAGCACTTTGTAAGCCAGGTATGTAGTTCCTGTTGTCTTAAAAGATCCGCTCATCCTTTCGACGCATCACCGGTCGCCCAATCAGGCGGGAGAGAGGAACGGCGGAGAGTCCTTTGTCCGAAAGGCCCTTGAGGATGGCTTCGACTTCGTTGAGCCAGGGTTCGATGCTGCGGTTTGTATCGGGCCTCGAATCGTGCAGCAGCACGATGTCGTCCGGTTGGACGGCGGTGAGAATTTTGCGGGAGAGGTGTCCGATGCGGCGATTGCCCCCGTCGAAGGCCCGGCAACTGAAGTTGACGGCAAAAAGATTGCGGGCGGTCAGAATCTTGCCCATGGCCGGGGTGGTGATGCCGATGGGCGGGCGAAACGCCAGGGGGACAATTCCCAGCGGCGCCAGGGCTCGCTGGGTGGCAACGATTTCGTGGTCCAGCAAGCCCGGCTGCCAGAACATTCTGTATTTGTTGTGGTGAAAGGAGTGGTTGCCTATCTCGTGGCCCCGGTCGATGATGGCTCGTATCAGGTTGGGATAAACAGCGGCCCGCCGGCCGGTGACGAAAAAGGTGGCCGGAACGCGGTATTTCTCTAGAAGGTCCAGCAGACGTGGCGTGGTGGCCGGGTCCGGGCCGTCGTCGAAGGTGATGGCCACTCGGTTCTCGCCGGTGGTGCCGTGGCTGATCACGGGAAAGAAAAATCCGGCCCGGGGCAAAAAGGGGGCCACAACGCACATCATCACCAGTAGGGTCAGCGGCACCGTTGCCAGGCGCAGGTCGACGGCGCCCAGCAGTATCGCCAGCGCAAAGGCGATCACGCCGCAGCGTTCGGCGGGCGAGAAAATGCCGTTTTTGGTAGCCGGGTGGATTGGTTTCATAAATACCGCATTTTGTGAACTGTCGTCAGTGATCCGTGAACTGTGGAGGTGCGGCCTCCGGCCGCATCCTTAAGGCTGATAGGCCGTTTAGCAGCGTGTGCAGGCAGAACCTTCAGCCTTCGGTCTAAACCGCTAATCACCTGATTTTTGCCACATGCCACACCATATCCTCCCTTTTTCCGGAAGGCCGGTTGCCCATCACCTCAAAGCCGCATCGCTGCAGTATGGCCGCCAGTTCTCCCGAGTCGCGGTAGCAGACGGCCAGCCCCTTTCTTTTAATTCTGAAATGCTCCAGGTACCAGGTCCAGTGGGGCCGGGCCGAGCGGGGCAGCACCGAACGCATGATCAGCCGTCCGCCAGGCAGCAGGCGGTCGTGGATGCGCTCCAGGGTTTTTTCCAGTTCCCAGTCCTGCAAATAATGGCTCATGTCCAGCATGGTTGCCAGATCCACCAGAACGTCCATGGGCGGCAGGTCGGGAGCCGACCCGTTCCGGATACGTCCGCGGTCGCCCAGCGCCAGAGACGCCACCCGCACCCGCTCCTGCCGGGGATCGAACCCGAAAATGGTGGCCGTGGGATAGCGCTCGGCCATCCAGCAGGCCGGCACCCCGTATCCGCAGCCCACATCCATGATATTGGCAAATGCAGCGTCGGGTGGCAAAAGTAAAGCCAGTTCGTCAAACAGCGGGTCCAGCCTCAGCTTGTAGCGGGCGAACATGCGCGGATAGGGCTCCATGTTGCTATAGCGTGCTTCGATTCCACCTGCATGTAGCCGATGGCCTTCGAACCGTCGTTTCAACAGCGGCGGCAGGAGCAGCAGGGCCCCGGCCAGGCAGTAGCCGATTCCCAGAAATCCGATCCAGCCGGCGCTTTTCAGCAGTCCGTGATCGGCGGTGAGAAGAACGGCAAAGCCCACCAGGGTGGATGCGGCAGCCATGAACACCGCCGTGCGGACCACCGTGAAATGGGGATGATCGAAGTGCTGGTAGCGCTGGTAGCCCCGCACCAGAAAGAGGGTGTAGTCCACACCCATGCCCAGAATGACGACCGCCAGCATCAAAGCAGGGATGTCCAGAGCGCGCCCCATCAGCCCCAGGGTGCCCAGGGTGCAGACAAAGGCGAAAACCAATGGCAGCAGCGATGTCAGCAGCAGGCCTAAATCGGCGAAGAAAAGCGCCAGCAGAACGATCAGGCTCGCCCCGATGATCAGCAGCATCTTCGAAAAGGTTGCAAACAGCAAACGGCCCATGCGCTGGGAGAACAGGGCCGGGTCGAACACGGAAGAGAGCGGGGAGATGCGGGCAAAAAACCGTTGGCCGTCAAAATGGCTGCGGGGCGTGATGCGGGTCATTTGCCGGAAGCTTCCGTCGGCGTCGTCCCTGGAGATGCCCAGCAGGGGCATGACGGCCGGCGGGATCTCGGTTTCGGTGGGCGGATCGGCGGCAATGGCTCCGAGAAAAGGGGCAAAGGCACCGTGAGTAAAACCTAAAGTTGATCCCTGTTCGACGATGGCCGTGGATACGGCCTGAATACGCTGCGGAGACCAGAATTCGCGCCAGGAAGCACTGTTGTCCGCGCAGCGGCTGCGGCCCGGAAAAAACAGGGAAGGTGTTACCGGCTTTTCGATGCCGCCGGCGTAAACTTCAGTGTCGAGCTGTTCCAGCAGTCGGTCATTTCTCGCTTGCAGTGCGGTAAGTTCTCCGGCTTCGGTCATCAGGTAGACGCTGGAGAAGATATCGCCCCAGACGGCCGCCATCGTTTCGTCGGCCTTGCGGGTCTCCGGGCTGACGCTGTTCATGGTCTTCAGGTCGGTGTTGAACCGGGGTTTGGCGAAGACACCCAGCGCAACGGCCGCCAGGAGGGCCAGAATAAAGGCGGCTTTGCCGCCGGACGCCAGGAGGTCCACCAGGCGGGAAAAGCGTTTTCGGGGGGAGGGCGCCTGCATTTGTTCGATCTTAAGAATGCGGGGGAACACGGTGTGGACGAAAAGGAAGGCAAAGCCGATGCCCATGGCGGTAAACAAGCCGAGCTGTTCGAATACGGCAAAGCCGCTGAAGGCCAGCGCCCCGAAGGCCCCCACGGAGGTGAGCACCGCCAGGAGTCCGACGGCGCGGATCTCCCGCGACGCACCGTGCCTGCCGGAGCCGGCATCGCTGTCCAGAAAAAGCATGTAGGCGATGCCGTGATCCACGGTGATGGAGATGATCGCCCCACCGAAGCCCAGCACCATGATGGAGATGCTGTCCCGGAGCCATGAGAAGACGAAAAAGGCCATGACCGTGCCGGCCAGGGCCGGCAGCAGGGCCAGAATGCCCACCAGGGGACGCGAAAAGGCCGCCAGCAGAAGGAGGCCGATGCCCACGGTGGCCCACAAAATGGCTCTGTGAACGTCTTTTTTTACGATGGTCTCGTTGTCCAGCGCGGCCCGGTAGGCGCCGGTGGGCGTCAGGACGATCCGGTTGCCGAATTGCCGGTCCACTTTCTGTTCCAGGTCCCCAAAGAACCGGGACAGTTCGCGGGCCACGGCGGTGTCGGTGCCGGACCCCTTCGGCGTGGCCAGGACCAGCAGGTGTCGGCGGTCGGCGGAAAGAATACGGCCGTGGAGGATGCTCGCTCCGGGGGCGGGATTTAAGGACGCCAGCCGGGAGAGGACGATGTTTCGCAGGCCCAACGGATCGGCGGCCAGGGCCTTGGCCTGCCCGATGCCGTCCATGCGGTACAATTCGTCTCGGGCCTGCACAAGGGCCTGGCCAATCCGTTCCTCGGTCAACAGCGGCGCCACCTGATGTTCCAGTTCCCCGGCGGTGAACAGGACCGGAAGGTGTTGGATCACATGGTCGGCCAGGTCGGCCAGGGCCCGATGCATGGGCTTATTGCCCACCTGGGCGAACAGGCCGCTTTTTTTTAGTTCGGCTTCCACTAGTTCCGCGGCAGCCAGCAGGGTTTCCTCGTCTTCTTCGCCTCCACCGATGTCGATGGCGATCTGGTCCTTGATGGGATTTTTTTCGAAAATCTGGATGCCGTCGGCGATGACCGGGTCGCCGGTGGGCAGGGACCTGGCCAGGTCCGTATCGATGGCGATGCGTTTATAGGCAACGGCGATCATCCCCGCCCCCAGGATCAGGACGGCAAGAAGCGCCAACAGGTTGATGGATGTTCTTTTTCGCATAACAATCGTCATCAATTCATCGCAGCAGCCACAGAATCACCGCACCGGCCAGCAGCAGGTGGGCGGCAATGATCGCATATCGAAACCGGTGGTAGCGCTCATTGACCATCTGGATGACCCTCAGTCCGCCGAAGATGCGCCGCACCGTTTCCAGGGTTCGATGGCGGCGATTATCCGAAGGTGAATTGCTCTGAAAGGCGATAGACGGATAGAGCGCAAAAGCGTTTTGGGCATTTTTTTTCAACAGGATGTCCCAGGGCGTTCCTCGCCAGGGTTCATCGGCCAAGCGGCGGGCCAAAGATGCTTTGACCAGGTAGGCGTGGGCCAGACAACGGTATCGAACGCGATGGACGCCCGGGGTGTCGGTGCCTCGGCTGCGGCCGGCCAGACAGCCCAGGAACAGGATTTGGCAGTCGCTTCGATCCTTAAAAAAAGCGATGCCTTGCCTGAGCCGATGAGCATCGACGGTTCCGAAAACCACGTCGTCCTCGAAAACGAGGATATGCCGGGCCCCGGCATCCAGACCCATTTTCAGGCAAGCCTGGTGGGACTGAAAAATACCCTGCTCGCAATCCGCGGGATGGCGTTGGGCCAGATGGAAAACCATCTTGTCTCCCAAACCCACACTCTCGAACTGTGCTTTCGCGCTGGCCTGACGATCAGTGCGCTCGGCCAGGGAGATGCAGTAGGTGCGGTCGATGAAATCCCAGACGGCGGCAAGCGATCTGTTCAATTGATTATTGACGGTTTTAGCCTCGAAGTTTTCCATTTGTTGCCAAAACGTTAACCGGAAAAGGCCTAAAATAACAAAAACCAATCACCAACTATCAAACAAATTCCAAATTCCAATAGAAGATGCGATCCGATAGTTTGGTATTTGTGGTTTTGGACATTGTGATTTATTTGTTCTTTGGCTTTTGGTATTTGGAGCTTGGTCACCCCATTATCGAGTCTCGACAGGAGATGCTTTCGATCGATGCATCGTATAGAAACACCCATCAAAACCCTTGTCCGGCGCCTTGCCCGCACCCGGTTCGTCCGAACGGCCATGGTCGAGAACGCCGACCTGAGCGCCTTCAAAGAGCGCCCCGGCCCCCGAGTGATCGCCGGCGTGTCCGCCATTGCCATCAGCTACGTGATCGGTTGGCCCCTGGTTTCCCTTCTGGGCGCCGCCGCCGTCTACTATCGCAATGCCGCCATCGCCGTGATCGGCGGTCCGGCGGTGTACGGCCTTTCCCACCTGGTTTTCCTTCTGGGCATGTACCTGGCCGGGGCCAAGTACAGCCACATTTTCCTAAAATGGGCCACGCGCGTAGGCATGCAGCGGCTCATGCTCCGCTACGGGCTACCCCTTCCGGCCCCAGCGCTGCCGGATGTTGCGGTGGTGGCAGGCCACGATGAAAGCGGTTGTCAGCAGGGCTCCGGCGACGCCCCACCCGTTTCCCCTCGCGGCCAGCGCCGTTCCACCCGATAGGCAGAATACGAGGGCAAAGGAGGACAGAAAGGGCGTCCGCCAGATCAGGTACGCCGCCCCCCAGGCCAGAACGCCGATGCCGGCCCAGACCGGCGCCAGGGCCAGGGTGAAACCCAGGTAGTTGGCCACCCCCTTGCCGCCGGCAAAGCCATGAAAACAGGGGAAGCGATTGCCCAGAATCAGCGCCAGCCCCACCCAGATCGTCTGCCCCAGGGGCAGCAGCGCACCGGCCGCCAGGGCCACGCCCACGGCCCTGCCCATATCCAGAAGCAGAACCGCCAAGGCCCAACCCGGGCCGGCCTGACGGTAGACATTGGTCGCACCGGGATTGCCGCTGCCGGCCTGCCGGGGATCCTGGCGGCCGGTCAGGCGGAAAGCCAGGATGGAAAAATTGACCGATCCGGCCACGTAGGCGCCCAGCAGCAGGAGTCCGAAAAGGGCCGCAGCGCTCATGGGTTCTCGCCTTCGGTCAACAGGGTGAACAGGTGGCCTTCCACGGTGGCATGGACCGCCGTCAACCAACGCCCGGCATCGGTTTCCAGCCGACTCTCTTTTTCGGATAGCAGTGTTACACGTACCCGCTCCCAGGCTTGGGCCAGATCGATTCCCAGGGCTTTGGCCGCTGCTTCCTTGGCGCTCCAGGCCTGCAGGGCGGCCCGTGCCGGAGCCAGGGAGGATTGCTTGATAAGGGCTTTCTCTTCGGCGTCCAAATATAGATGTGTGGCCGCCAGCGGTTTGTCCGCAAGGGGCTCCACATCCACGCCCAAGGGTTTTCCTGCGGCCGCGGCCAGGGTGAAGCGCCGGTCATGGGCAACGGAGCAGAAGGTCCGGCTGCCGTCGGGTTGCGGGCACATGGGGCGCCGGCCGTCCTCGGCCACGGTTTCGATTTGTCGCGCTTCGCGCCGGTCTTCGCCCCCGCCAAGCATGCGGCTGAGCCGTTTAAGGGCCAGACGGGCGGACAGGTAGGCGCCGGCCCGCTGCTCGGTCATCGGTTCCAGCCGCCGCTTTTCCCTTTCGGAAAGGGCTGCCGGGGCAAAGGGCGCCACGGCCTTTCGTTCCAGCAGCACCAGGCCTGCCACACGGTCGGCCAGAGAGCGTAGCGGATCCGTTCCTGCCGGTTCAAAGAACCCGTGGGGCGGCCGGGTGCGGCCGCCGCTGACATCGCGCATGCCTACGCCAATGGCCGACTCGCACAATCCGGCGTTGTCGTCGTAGATGAAGGTATCGAAAAGGAAAGGTTCCTTTTCCGTCTGCACGGGAACGATACGGGCCGTGTAGACCGCTTCCAGGCGGGTCGGGCGAAAGACCGTGCGCTGGTCGATGGATACGGGAAAGGCCACGTTGTCCAAATACCGCTGGCACCATACGCAGGCGGCGTGGAAGGCTGCGTCCAGGACATACGGGCTGCCCAGGTACAGATTGCCGCGCGGATCGGGCGGCTGCGGGGAGCGTACCCGGGCCAGGGCGCCGTCTGCCGATAGCAGCAGATCGGAGCAGATGTTGCGGTAGGCCGGCCCGAACGGAACCATGTCGGCATAGATTCGTTCGGGGGTCACGGTAGTGCAGACCCCGGCAAGGGATGCGGCAACTTCCAGAGACAGGGCCTTATCCATGGATCGCGCCTGACCGACGGTCAGCGAGGCGTGCTCAAGACTTCGGCCGATGCCCGTCTTTTTGGATTGGATGCGGGTGGTCAATGCCGCGCGAAGGGACCCGTCATCGTTTTTTCCCACCCGGTTGGTGGCCGCAACGGGCGTCGGTTCATCCAGGTGCAGGAACCGGTCGAACCGAAGATCCGACAAACAACGGCCGTCCGTTTCGGGAAACCGGCCGCAGGTGTCCGCAGCGAGCTGTTCCATGGCTTCCACCGCCGGAAGCACGGGGCGGTCCTGTACGTGATGGTCCCGGAAAAACGGCGGGGGGTGGACGCTTATGGGAAAGGCTTCGGCTTTCACGAGGTCGGGAACATCTTCCATAGATGGACGGTTTTGGGGTCCACCTCCACTGGGGTCCCCGATGCGTTGACGGCACAGTGGCGGGTGAATCCCTTGCAGACGATATCGCCGGATTCCTGGTGGGTGATCACATAGTCGAACTGCAGCCGCACCCGTTCGAGCGCGGATGGCCGGGTGTAAACCCACATGGCGTCGTCGTAGTGCAGGGGGCGGAAATAGTCGATGTCCACCTTGATGATGGGATAGACGAAACCGCTTTCCTCCACCTCCTTGTACGGATAGGCGGCGTCGCGCATCAGCGAGGCCCGGCCGAATTCAAAATAGCGCAGGTAGTTGGCGTGGTAGACGACCTGGGAGCGGTCCGTGTCTGCATAAAGGGTGCGGGTTTCGCAGCGGTGCCAGACCTTGCCGCCGGTGCGGTCGCGAATATATCGGGGCTGCCCGTTCAGTGGCTGCGGAACAAAGGGTTTGGGCTTCATCTCAGATTTCCTTGAATACAATACAGCAGTTGGTGCCGCCAAAGCCGAAGGCGTTGGACAAAAAGGTCGTGTACCGGTGGCGCCGGGCGGCATTGGGGACCAGGTCCACATCGGCAAAAGCGGGATCCGGAATGTGGTTGGCCGTCGGCAGAACGATCCCCTGCTGCATGCCCTCGATGGCCAGGGCCGCCTCGATGGCCGCCGCCGCCCCCAGGGTGTGGCCGATCTGCGATTTGTTGGACGAAACGGGAATGGAGCCCAGAGACGACCCGAAGACCTCCCGCAGGCTTTCGATTTCCACGGCATCGCCTTTCTGGGTGGAAGTGCCGTGGGCGTTCACGTAGCCGATGTCCGTCGGCTCGATCTGGGCGTCCTCGATGGCCTGGCCGATGGCCCGGACGATGGTTTGCTGGTTGGGCAGGGTGAAGTGGTGGGCATCGGAGGTCCATCCCACCCCCAGCACCTCGGCCCGCGGCTTAAGGTTCAGGGCTGTGACGGCCTCTTCGGCGGCCAGCACCAGGATGCCGCCGCCTTCGCCCAGCACGATGCCCCGCCGGTCCACCGAAAAGGGGCGCGAGGCCTGGGTCGGATCGTTGAAGGCCCGGTCATTGGGGCCGACTTTGATGGTGGCCCACATGTTGGCAAACCCCTGAACGATCTCCGGCGTCAAACAGGTTTCCACACCTCCGGCCAAAACGAAGTCGCATTCGCCGTCGCGGATCATGCGGGCGCCGATGCCAATGGCGTGGTTGCCCGAGGCGCAGGCCCCCTGGGGGGAGAAGATCGGCCCGGTAAACCCCAGCAGCATGCCGGCCTTGCCCGACGGCAGGTTGGCGCACAGATTGGGCAGCAGGTAGGGGCTGACCTTGGTGGGGCCCTGGGTCAGGTAGTTGCCCATGGCAATGCGGTAGGCATCGGTGCCGTTCAGGGCCGAGCCCACCAGGCAGGCGGTCCGCGGCCCGGTGTGCGCGTCGATGGTCAGGCCGGCATGGTCCAGTGCTTGTTTGCACAGCACCATGGTCAACAGGACGTAGTCCGCGTTCCAGTTGCGGCAGTCCCTTTTGTCGATGAAGGGCAGGTCCTCGGGGTGCCAGTCGGGAATCTCGCCGACGACATTGCTGCGTGAAGTGGTCTCACAGCGGGTGATTTTTCGGAAGCCGGCTTCGCCGCGTACGGCCCGCTGCCAGGTGGCCGCAAAGGTGTTGCCCAGGCAGGTGGCGGCGTCGTAGCCGACGACGAAGACGCGGCGGTTTTGGGGTGGTTTCATGGGTTGCTCCTAAATACCACACACGCATTACACCCGCCAAATCCGAACGCATTTTTCAACACATATTCCTGATCGACCGTCTGCTTCGTGGCGGTAACACCCTCCAGATCTAAATCCGGATCGGGGTTGTAGTTTATTGTCGGGGGCAACATGCCGGCCTGCATACCCCTGACCGCCAGGATCGATTCGATGGCGCTGGCGGCGCCCATGGCGTGCCCGAGCATGGACTTGTTGGCCGAGACCGGCGGCATCCGCTGCCCGAAAACCTCTTTCAGGGCCTGAGCCTCCACCTGGTCGCCCACCCGGGTGGAAGCGGCGTGGGCATTGACGGCGTCGATCCGGTCCGGGGAAATACCGGCGTGGGCGATGCTTTCGGAAATGCAGCGGCGAACCGTTTCCAGGTTGGGCGCCACATGGTGAAAGGCGTCCGAGGTCATGGCCCAGCCGGCGATTTCGACCGCAATGGCCAGGCCGTGGGCCCGGGCAAAGGATTTTCTGGCGATGACGATGCAGCCGGAACCTTCGGAGACCACGAATCCCCGACGGTTGAGAGAAAAGGGCCGGCTGGCTTCTTGGGGCGGCTGCTCGGCTTCGCCTTCCTTGGGCACAAAAGCCCCGCCCATGGTGGCGAAACCGGCCACGATGGGCTCGGTCAGCGGGAAATCCACGGCCCCGCAGATGGCCGCATCCGCGCGGTTGTCGTTGATCAGCATGGCGCCCACGATCATGGAGGTCACGCCGGTGGCACAGGCGGTGATCGTGGCCGTAATGGGACCCGTGGCTCCGGTGTGCATGGAGACCCTGCCGCCGATCATGTTGATGCAGGCATTGGGATTGACGAACGGCGGTGGGAGCTTACCGCGGCCCATCAGGTTGCGATCCGCCGCCAGCACGGCGTCCAGGCCGCCGATGGCGCTGCTGAAGGTCACGGCCACCCGCGGGGCGATATCCGGTGTAATTTCAAGGCCACTTTTCTGCAAGGCCCGGGTGACGGTGAGCAGGGCGTACCGGAAAATGGGGGAAGGCCAGCGGGCCTTTTCGCGGGGTTTCAGAAAATCGTAGGGCAGAGCGTCGATGGACGGTGCCTGGCCGGCAATTCGCACGGGAAAGTCATCGGTCAGGTCGAAGCGGGTCAACGGCCCGATACCGCTGGCCCCGGCCAGGGCGTTTTGCCATTGCTCTTCGAGATCGATCCCCAGAGGGGAGACCGCGTCATAGCTGAGAATGACGATGGGGTCGTCAGGCATAATAATTACCAGGGAATGAACTGATACAGCTTGGCAAACATCTCGTAAATCTCGATCCAGTTCTGAAGGTCCCGGCTGCTTTTCATGTGGGCGCGTTTGTTGACCATCACCCAGCTCATGTGGGCCGCTCCGTCCTTGCAGGTGCTGCAGTCACGGGTTTCCGAGGTGCAGCAGCGATGCATGGTTTTCAGGTCCGACGCCCAGCGGATGAAACGGGTCAGCCGGCGCGGGGCGGGATTGCGTTTGTCCAGCGGTTCGGTCACCGAAGGACACTCCATCCAGCCGAAGGGCCGGCCCATCATTTTACCGGTGGTGATGATTTCGTGGTAGTATTTGGACGAAACCACCGTTTCCGGATATTGGTCCAGGACCTCGTCCATCTCCTGGCGGATCTGTTCCAACTCGGCGGGTTGCCAACTGAACCCGTCCACGCCCTCGTCGTTGGACAGCAGCTGCATGTGCACCTTGAGGCCCGCATCTCTTATTTTACGGATGATCCGTTCGGTCTTGCCCAGCTGCTTGGGGGTGATGGTGTACAGGTAGTAGGTGTACGGGTCGCCTTCATAATTCCTGGATGAGATGGAGAAGGCATCCTTGCCCCGCAGGAGCTTTTCGTCCGCTTCGTCGCCCCAGAGGCTGATGCCCACCATCATGTCGGGAAAGCGGTCCCGGGGTACCTTGATGATGCCGTTGGTTGCGCAAAAGGTCGGCAGGCGCTTGTAAAAGGCTTCCACCCGGTCGAGGCACAGCGTCGGTTCGCCGCCGATGAGAATGGCCAGATTCACCCCGCGCTCCATTTCCTTGTCGACAAACGCTTCCCAGCGGACGATGTCCATTTCCTCTTCGGCAGCCTTGTGTTCGCCGGAAGAGAAGAAGAAACAGCCCTTGCAGCGCAGGTTGCAGCGATTGGTCACGTCGTAGATGGAGCTGCGGATATTGAGCTTTGAGATTTTTTTATAGCGGGCGTACCAGTGGTCGTCCAGCAGAGAGCTGACGGTTTTCATTATTTTTTATCCTTGGCGGTTTCGTAAGAAGTCCGATATCGGCGTTACGCGAATCCTTCTTGTCCCGTCTGATTTTTAGCGGGGGATCTCGCGCTTCTTACGAAACTTTGCCTCAAGTTGGTATTTCCTAATTGGCGGCCAGTTCCTCTCCCGGCGGCGATACCCACCGGTCGCACAGATTTTTGCCCTTTTCGTAGCCTTGGACCCAGACCGCCAGATAGGTGTCCACAAAATCCAGCCAGGAGCCAAAGGTATCGGGATCCACCGCATGGCGGAACAGGCGGGCGGTGACCACGGCACTGGCTGCGGCGTAATGCCGGCAGTCTGCGCAGTCCGTATCCGGTACGCAGCAGGCGGCGGCCCGGTCCCAGGTCAAATCCGTGCGGTACTGACGAAAGGAGCGGCCCAGGCCGACGTCGGTGCTGGGATTCTGCCGGGGATAGGAGCAGCGGAAAAGGTCGTGCAGCCCTTTTTCGTGGGTGTGGGCCATGGCGCTGTACCGGGAGAACAAGACGGTCTGCGGATAGCGCTGCAGCAGATCGACCATGGTCCGACGGGTCTCGGCCAGGCTGATCGGCGTGTGGCGCAGATCGCCCTGGTACCCCACCGGCGCGCTGAACATGTTGAAGGTCACCCGGGCGCCGTGGTCGGCCAGCGTCCGGACCACCGTTTCGGCCTGGTCGATGTTGTGCCGCGTGAAGGTGTAGACGAAGACCGCCCGGGGATCGCCGGCGTAGTTTTCCAGCTGGCGGACCAGCATCCGTTCGGCATGGCGGGTTTTGCGGCTGGTTTCGTCGTCGCCCCATACGGAGATGTGCAGGCGATACCCCACGGAATCCGGGATGCGCTCCAGCCCGTTGGTGGCGATGCAGCCCAGCTGGATCTCATCGAAGCACGCCTGGCACAGCTCCGGCACCAGGGAGGGCTCGGCGCCGGCCAGCACCACGAAGGTAATGCCCCGCGCCTTTTCGGCCTGCATGAGCTTTCGCCAGTCGTCTACACGGGTATTGTCCCGGGTGTGCTGCTTGTCCCCCTCGTAATAGTAGCAGCCGTTGCAGCGGATGTTGCAGCGCCGGGTCATGTCGTAGGTGGACTCCCGCAGGAAAAAGTATTGGCGCACCTTTTCCCAGCGCGCCTTGACCTCGGCGTCGGCGATCAGATCTGAAAATTTCCAGTTAGGTGTTGAATCCATTAAACAATCAGGCTGCCAGTTTGTTTTCGATATATTCGCCGATCAGACGCACCGTGGTGAGCTTGGGGTAGTCGTCCTCATCGATGCGCACCGCGTATTCGTCCCGAAGCACCAGGGCCACGGTGGCCAGGTCCATACTGTCGATGCCCACTTCGTCCACCAGATCGATGTCCGGGTCGAAGGTTTCCGGGGTGACATCCTCCAGCTTGAGTTCGTTGATCATAATTTCCGCGATACGCAGGATGATATCATCCGTTTTTACTGCCATTTTCGTCGATCTCCTTTGATCCTGTCTGCGGCGCATCCTCCGAACGCCGAAAACGAATTTTTAATTTTCGGTAGTGCAGAACGTCCCGCCAGGGGCGTCATTTTCGTCTCTTCCATCCGCCAGCAGAAGCTGGCCGGTGCAGATCGATCCCTCGTCCCCGGTGATGCGAAACCGATGGCTGCCGGCGGCTCCATCACGCTGCACCGTCAGCGTTAATTGCTGTTCGGGCCGGATCATCTGCCTGAAGCGCACCCGGCTGACCCGCGCCACGGGCAGTTGTTGGCCGAGCACCCTGCAAAGCAGGTCGTGGACCATGCCCAACTGCGCGATTCCGGGAAGCACGGGTTTTTCCGGGAAGTGGCCGTCGAACCAGGGTGAATCGGCCGGGACCCGAATTCGGGCGCTGATTTCACCTTCTTCCCACCGGGAATCGACCGGATCGTCAAACCTTACTTTATACCACAGTGTCATCGCTTTTTCTAACCTTATAAAGCCGTTTTGTGGTCATCGAATCAGATATTCCCACAAGGGGCCGGAAAAACCCTTAGCATACATGCGCCGGATGATATCGGCCGTGGCGTCTCCACCCGCGCCCACCACCCAGTTGGCACGCCCCTTGGCCTTCTCGACCACCTGCTGTTCTATGTCGTCGGCGCCCACCGAAAGGTTGCGGTAGAAAACGGGTTCCAGCAGGTCCTTGCCGGCTTCAAGCTGTCCACCTTCCAGGCATTGCCGGTACAGCTGGGTATGGGGATAGACCCGCATGCCGCAGAAAAAGAACAGAACGGTTTTCTTAAGCTTTTCGATATTGTCCAGGGTGGTTTCCAGCGTCTGCCGGGTTTCCCCGGGACCGCCCAGCAGGAAGTAGTGGGCCACATGGCAGCCGGCATCCAGACCCGCCCGGTGGGCGCCCAGAACCTGCGCTACGGTAAAGGGTTTTCTGTAAGCCCGGATCACCTCGCTGCAAAGGGTATCGGTACCGAATTCCACGTGCTTGAGTCCCGCTGCCGCCAGGGTATCGAAGTAGCCGTCCGGCAGGGGCAGGGGGGTAAAAAAGGCCCCCCAGGGAATGGTCAATCCTTCTTTTTTGAAGGCCCGGGCCACGGCCAGGGAGTGTTCCACATCGGCGTTGAAGGATGAATCGGTGATATACAGGTAGCGGGCGCCGGCGGCCTCCAGTTCCACGGCGGTGCGGGCCGCATCTTCGGGCGCTACCCGACGCAGCTTGCGGCCTTCGATCAGCGGATAGGTGCAGTAGATGCATCGAAAGGGGCAGCCTCGCTTGGTCTGCAGGTTCAGCATGGCGCCGTGTTTCAGGTACCAGGGCAGATGGTCCGAACCCTGCCGGGGACGCGGCTTGCGGTCGCCGGGCCAGGGCGGCGGAAAATCGGTTTCCTGGCTTTGGGGCAGGATCACGCCGGGAACCGCTGCGGGATTTTGCCCGGCCTCCAGGGCGTCGATGAGCAGATCCAGGCGCTCTCCTTCGCCCACGATGCCGTATTCGGCGCCCAGTTCGGCCAGCACGCGCCGGGGAAACAGGGTGAAACCGCTGCCTCCCAATACCACTGGTGCTGTGGATGCCTGCCGGACGGTGTCCATCAGCGCCCGATAGCCCCCCATAAACCCCCGGGGGTCCGTGGTGTCGGTGTTGTCGATGTTTCGCAGGGAAATTCCGATGAGGTGCGGCGCAAATTCGCGGATGGCGGCCGGCAGCGCCTGGTCGTGGTCCAGGCTGTTGAGGTCTGCGATGCGCACCCGATGGCGTCCATCGATGGACGCCGCCACGTGATCCAGTCCCAACGGGTAGACCGGGTAGGGTGCTTTAAGCGTGTTTGCGGAAACCAGCAAAATCTTCATGGGCGATTTTCTGGATACAAAGTAGCGACAGCTAATTCGTGGTCTCGGCGGTTGGATTTTCGATGAAAGCGGCCAGCGCCCGTACCGAAGCGAACACCCGGGCGCCCAGTTCACGGTTGTCGATGGTCAGTCCGTAATCCTTTTCCACCATCATGACCATTTCAAGTACATCGATGGAGTCGATGCCCAACCGCCCCCCCACAAGCTGCTCGTCCGGGTCGATTTCCTCCGGTGCGATATCCTGCAGATTAAGGGCCTGAACAATCTTTTGCCGCAGTTCGTCGATCCGTTCTTGCATATCTTTCATTTCCTTTACAGGCGTAGACAAGTCGTGTAATATCCGTTTTCCGAAAACCGTCATACTATAAACGATCCAAACCCTTTTCAAGCCTTTTCGCCCATCATGACACCTGCCGGACCGGATTTTGCCAACCTGACCATCGAAAGCCTGCTTCCCCATCGGGGTCGAATGCTGCTGGTGGACGAGATTCTGGAGATAGATGATCGGCAGGCAACGACGCTTTCCGTAGTCAGGGAAGACTGGCCGTTTTTCAAAGACGGGTTCTGCAATCCGCTGATCCTGATCGAGCTGGTAGCCCAGACTTCGGGAATTCACAACGGGTTGACGCGGCTGAAGGAAAGAGGCGCCAACGAAGATATCGGCGGCTGGCTGGTGGGGGTGAAACAGGCGGTTTTCCATACGGCGGCCATTGCCCTGGACAAACGCATCACGACGACGGCGAAAAACGCCTTTGTTTTTGATGATTTGCGGGAGATTGCCGGTTCGGCTTCCATTGACGGCGCTGTTGTAGCGGAAGTCGTCTTGCAGGTAATGGAGGCGAAGTAGCTCATGGCTGATAGCTCAAAGCTGAAAGCATTTTTTTACGATACCATCAACACGATGTTTGATAAGGCAGTCACATGAAGACGACGGACGAAAAACGACCGGTGGCATTGGTGACCGGCGGGTCCAAGGGCATCGGACGGGCCATCTGCGTGGAACTGGGCCGCAGCGGTTACGAGGTGGCCGTTAATTTCAACAGCGACGAAAAGGGTGCATTGGAAACCCTGGCCCTGATCGAAGGCGAGGGCGGCAGTGGCCGTATTCTGGGTTTTGACGTGCGCGACGGTCAGGCCGTTTTGGAGGCCGTCGAATCGCTGCTCGAGGATGTCGATACCCTGGATGTGCTGGTGAACAATGCTGGTGTTACGGCCGACGGGCTGTTTCTGATGATGTCCCGGGAAAACTGGAGCAAGGTGGTCGACACCACCCTGGATGGCTTTTTCAACGTGACCCGGCCGGTGATCGAGAAGATGGTTCGCCAGCGCAAAGGCTGCGTGGTGTCCATTGCCTCGGTGTCGGGGCTGATCGCCAACCGGGGCCAGGCCAACTACAGCGCCGCCAAGGCAGGACTCATCGGTGCCAGCCGCAGTCTGGCCGCCGAAGTCGCCCGGCTGGGCATCCGCGTGAATGTGGTGGCGCCGGGACTGATCGATACCGACATGACCCGGGATCTGCCGCTGGCCAACATCAAATCGATCATCCCCATGGCCCGGGTGGGGGCTCCCGAAGAGGTGGCCCGGGTGGTGCGCTTTCTCTGCTCGGACGATGCGTCTTATGTTTGTGGACAGGTTGTTGAGGTCAACGGCGGCATGCACTGACGTGTCTATTCAGAACGGGCATCTTATGGCCCAGGTCGGCGTTCTCAGACTTTCGCCATCCTCGACGTAGCGCTGCTACGACTGTGGTGTCGGTGTCGCTGCGGCCTTGTCGTGACGGAGATCCCGCTCAGCGGGAAACCCCAAGCCACCCCCTCTGAACAGGCAAGTATCCCACAAGCAACAAAGTGGTTGAAATTTTATCTGGTTCCCATGCTCCGCGTGGGAACCCCTAATGGTGCTCCCACGCGGAGCATGGGAGCAAGGTCCGCGAGTACCTTGAGCTTTTATAGATTAGCGTTTATCGTTTTTATTGCTGGTTGGACGTTATTATTATTTTTTACCGAGCATTGATCTCGAACAAAATTTCCTGTTTCCGAACAAACCCGTTCAGGAGGTTGGAGCGGCTTCCAGCCGCGATACGATGGATAAAATCGCAACTGAAAACAAACGCATCATCAGGCGGCTTCTGTTGACTTGTCTGCTTCTGTCCACCGGGCTGTGCCTGGGCTGGGCGGACAGTTGGGAAGGCATCCGGGCGGCGGCCGAAAACGTGAACGCCATCAGTGCCGATTTCGTTCAGGAGAAGCACCTGCCGATTCTGGTCAAGCCACTGGTGTCCAACGGCCGGTTCATCTACCGACGCCCTGATTCGCTGCGCTGGGAGTACCGCTCGCCGGTAAAAAGCGTTCTTCTCCTGGTCGATGGAAAGGCCCGGCGTTTCGTCCAGTCCGAACAGGGGCTGGTGGAAGATGTTAGCGCACGCATGCAGGCCATGCAGTTCGTGATGCCGGAGATCGGCGGATGGCTCAGCGGCCGTTTCGAGGACAATCCGATGTTCGATGCCCGCCTGGAAGAAGACGGCCGCATTGTATTGATTCCCAGGGACGAAGGCATGGCGCGGTTTATCCAGCGCATTGAACTGCATTTGTCCGAGCGGCCGGGAGTGATCGAGCAGGTGCTGATTTTCGAAGGCGAAAAGGCCTACACCCGTATGCAGTTCACCGACATCCAGGTCAATCCGGCCATCGAGGATCGCCTGTTCAGGGAGGTGGAGTGAAGACGATTCTGGTCTTGATCGCAACGCTGCTGCTGGGGGCCTGCGCCTCCATGCCGGCCATGCAGCCCCTGGATGCGAACCAGGAGGCCCTTTCTTCTGGGATCTGCCGTTCTCATTTCCCCGAGGGCGGCTGGCAGCTGGTGCACACCATCAACGCCCGCATTCAGGGCGGCCGCCAGGCGACTTTCACCGGTGTCGTAATCCTCTCCCCTGAAGACGATTCCATTCGATGTGCGGTGATGACCCTGGAGGGATTCGTTCTTTTCGAATCTGTAGATAACGGACGGGTAAGCGTCAAACGCGGCTTCGGCCCCTTTTACGATGAGAACTTCGCCAAGGGGGTCATGGACGACATCCGCTTTTTGTTTGTCGAACCTGAAGGAGATGCGACCTTCGGTCTTTTCGAGGACGGAAGCCGCGGCTGCCGTTATCTTACGGGGCGCGACCGGACAGTGGACCTGACGGAAGGGCAAGACGGCGGCTGGCGGATGCGCCAGTACGATTCGCTGGGCTATCCGATGCGCACCATGACCGCCGATGCGCCGAATACCGACGGGTTTTCCCATAAACTGGTACTTCAAGCCGCCGGCCGCCATGGATATCGACTGACGATGACCCTGGTGGAGGCGGTTTCGATACAACGGCAGGTTAGATAGAAAAAACAATTGCTTATAAGGCTCAAGCTACTCGCGCACCTTGCTCCCATGCTCCGCGTGGAAGCACCATTGGACTTCATCCGACAGCTTATGGGGTTCCCACGCGGAGCATGGGAACCAGATAGCTGGAAAAGATATTGCCTGTCTGATAAATTTGGATTTTTCGAGGTTTAGGTTCCATGAAGCTAAAACTGATCTACCCCCGCTGGCCCAAACTCATGCGCCAGACCGAGTTTCATCTGCCCCCCCACGGCCCGGTGGTTTTTGCCGCCGCCCTGCCCGATGACGTGGAGGTCGAATTCATCGACGAGAATCTGGAAACTATTGATTTCGATGACGAGACGGATGTCGTGGGCATCTCCATGATGCTCACCGTCCAGGTGAAACGGGGTTGGGAGATTGCCGACCGCTACAGGGCCAAAGGCGTGCCGGTGATCTTCGGCGGCATCGCCACCATGCTGCACGCCGAACAGACCCGGGACCATGCCGACGCGGTTTTCCTCGGGGAGGCCGAAGGGCGCATGGAGAAGGTGTTTGCCGATCTGAAGGCCGGCTGTCTGAAACCGGTCTACGACTACCTTGGCGATCCGCCGCCGGTGGAAACGGTCGGCCCGGCCCGCCGGGATATTCTCAAGCGGGAGCTTTACAATTACCGGGGCATCCAGATGGTCGACCTGGTGCATGCCTCGCGGGGATGCCGCTACCACTGCTACCCGTGCTGCGTGGCCTACCTGGGCGGGAGGAAATTCCGGCCCCGCCCGGTGGACCAGGCCGTGGCCGAGATGGCGGGCATCGACAACAATCGCCTTTTCATCGTGGACAACTCGCTGGCCCAGGACACCCAGTGGGAAAAGGACCTGTTTCGCGAGATGATTCCGCTGAAGAAGAAATGGTGCTGCCATCCCATCGAAGACAAACCCGAGGTGCTGGACCTGGCGGCCCAGGCCGGCGCCTGGTATGTTTACCAGGCCGTGTTCGACACCTCGGATTATATCCGGGAGCGGATCAAGCGCTACCACGACCACGGCATCGGCGTGGAAGGAACCATCCTGCTGGGTCTGGACAACCATACTGAAGACAGCATCCTGCGGCTGATCGATTTTCTCCTGGAGATCGATCTGGATCTGGCAGAATTCACGGTGCTGACCCCGTTTCCCCATACCAAGGCCTGGGACGATCTCAAGCGTCAGGACCGGATTCTCTCCTATGACTGGGACGACTACACGGCCGACAAGGTGGTGTTTCAGCCAAAGAACATGAGCGCTGATCGCCTCCAGGAGCTGCTGACCCATGCCTGGGACAGCTTCTACCGGACCGAATCCCAGAACATGAAAATGTCCAACCTCTTCCAGCAGGTGATGCGCAAGGAGAAAGCCGACGGAACTTACCGCCCCCGCAACCGGGAACTGGCCGGGCAGGCTTTCGGAAGGGCCGTATCGTTGCGTTTGTAAATGATTGACATTTGGCGGTTAAAACGGTCTATTCATATGCAGTAGCGGTCATTGAACTTCGGTTGCCACAATCAAGACGGGGGGGTGCGATGAGCCTAAAGGAGCACGAGTACATTCGGCAGACGCTGGAGCGTTATACCAATTGCCCGTTGGACAAGTTCTGCAATCACGTGTTGATCACCAATTTCCGCCAGTATATCAAGGCTTTTTCCGAACGGGCCGGATGCGAAATTCTGGAGGGCAACTTCCGCATCGCCAATGCGCCGGATCTGGACTGCACCATGATCGATTTCGGTATCGGCTCGCCTCAGGCGGCCCTGGTGATCAATGGCCTGGCTTACCTGGACAATCTCAAGTCGGTGATCATGCTGGGCATGTGCGGCGGCATCGACGATATCCTGGAGGTGGGGGACTTCGTAGTGCCCACGGCCGCCATCCGGGGGGAAGGCACCAGCCGCCACTACCTGCCCGTCGAATTCCCGGCCCTGCCGGCCATGTCGGTGAACCTGCTTTGCCTCGGCGCCGTCAAGGCCCGCAAAATTTCTCCCCGCTGCGGCATCGTGTATACCACCGACCGGCGCCTGTGGGAGTTTGACGAAGATTTCGTGGAGTGCCTGCGCAACCAGCGCATCCTGGCCATCGAGATGGAGCTGGCCACGCTTTTCGCTGTGGCTTACCGCTACGAGGTGCCCATCGGATCGATCATGCTGGTGTCCGACATGCCGCTACAGCGGCGGGGGATCAAGGACAAGAAACTGCATGATGAAATCTACAAAAATCACATGGAAACCCACCTGGATATCGCCATGGATGCCATCGCCAACCTCAAGAACCGTTGGCCGGAGATCGAGCGGCAACTTCACAGCGAGTGGTAGGCGGCCGGCGGAACATCCACGTCGATCCGCATAATGACCAGGGGCGTTGCCAAAGGGTATGGCGTTGTTATTTTACCCGATGGACAAGTGAGGAAAAAGCGGACCACATGACGAAAACAAGGAGGGACCGATGACGGAAAACAGCACCCTGGACATCCTGAAAAGCGCAATCCTGCTGGAAAAGCGGGGCAAGGCCTTTTACCGCACCGTTGCCGACCAATCCACCCATGCCGACGTGAAGGAATTTTTCGAGACCATGGCCGCCGAGGAAGTCCAGCACGTCAAAATCCTTTCCGACCAGTACAAGGCGTTCAAGGAAAATGGGTCTTTCAAGGCCCCGGACATCGAGGCAGCGAGTACCGTTTCCCAGAAGGTATTGACGCCGGAGGTCAAGGATCGCATCGCCGCAGCGGATTTCGAGGCCGCGGCCATTTCGGCGGCCATGCTCATGGAAGAGCGGGCCATCGCGCTTTATTCCCGTCGCAGCGATGAGGCCCGTGATCCGGAAGAGAAAAAGCTTTACCGCTGGCTGGCGGATTGGGAGAAGGAGCACCTGGATTTTCTCGCCGCCATCGATGCGGAGCTGAAAGAACGCATCTGGAACGACAGCGGATTCTGGCCGTTTTAAATCCGCAAATTGCCGCCTGCTCCCGGTCTTTCAGGGGGCAGGCGGGCTCTCCCGCCCAACAAGGGCTGGTGTCCGATCAAGAAGAACGGACCGTCAACCACTCGAGCAAAATAGCTGAGACTTTTTCAGGTTTTTCCATCGAAGTCATATGCCCGCAATCGGGGATAATTTCCAATTGCGAGCCCTGAATCAACGCTGCCATCTCTTCGGAACATTCCCGGGGGGTGACCTGGTCCTGCTCTCCGCAGACAATGACCGTTGGACAGCGAATATCCGCAAGGAAGGGTACCTGGTTGGAACGGCCCATGATGGCCTGCTGCTGCCGGATGAAAATTTCCGGTCCGATTCGGTCGGCCATGTCAACGATTCGTTGTTTCAAGGCCGTATCCTCGTACCTGTCCGGATGCACCAGGACGGAAAAGAGCAGTTCGCTTACATCGGCGAATTTTCCTTGCCGGCACAAGGCGATCAGTTTCTGGCGCTTTTCAGTCTGCTCGGCCGTATCTGCCCGGGCCGATGTGTCGATCAGCGCCAATCGCTCCACCCGCCTGCCGTATTTTCGGCAAATTTCCAGGGCGATGTATCCGCCCATGGACAGGCCTGCCAACGCAAAACGGTCAGGGGCATCGGCAACGATTTCCTCGGCGATGCGGCCAATGGTTTCGTACTGCATGTGCTTGTCGGTAACGATGCATTCGGAAATCTGGCCGACAACTGCGACTTGATGCTGCCATAGGGCATGGTCGCAAAGCAGTCCCGGAATGAGAATCAACGGGTTTTTTCTCATCATCTTCGATTCTCCTGTCCTCGAATCAAAAAGCCACTAAGAAAGCCATTGTGGAGATAGGCACTATTCTTTTTTCCGCGAAGGAATGCCTGCCAGGGCCTTGGCCAGGGATATCTTTTTGGCCAGGTCGCCTTCCCTAAAAATCATGATTCGCTGGGCCTGGGGAGAGCCGGCGCCGTGCATGGACTCCACCATGGCGGTGCCGCCGGTCATGGCTTCGATGAGCCGCCCGATCTTGATACGGTCTTCCACCGGGATGCCGGCCACCCCGGTGAAGTATTTTTTCACCAGATGGCCCACGTCGTCGCTGCGCAGATCGTATTCGCTGGGCAGGGTCGCGATGAATCCGCCGGCCAGGTCCACGGCCAGGCGGGCCACCTCGAAATGAAAGCGGGTGACATTCTGTTTGCAGACGTTGGCCAGCATGGTGTCCACCATGTAAGCCCCAGATTCGGTGGGCACCCCTTCGGCCGAACAGGCGATGGAAGAGCTGTAGAGCGTTTCGCTCAGGTGGATCATCTCGGTTACCTTGTCCCGCACATGGGAACCTTTGGCCGATCCCTGGGCCTGGGCCAGATAGGTGACCGCACCGGTGAGTACATCCATCAGGCCGGTCTTGCAGGCGCCGTAGTTGGCCCGGTGGTGCGCCGCAAAACGGTAAACGATGGAGCCCGTAAACTCGGCTTCGCCGTTTAAAAAAATCCGCTCATTGGGAATGAAGACATCGTCGAAAACGATCATGGCCTCGCCCCCGACAGCGCCGAAGCGGGGTTTCCCCACATCGATGGTTTCCTGTTTGTCCCGCCGGTCGTCCCCTGCCTGGCGGCCAAACACCATGGTGATGCCCGGGGCGTCGATCGGAATGGCGCCCACCAAAGCGTAGTCCTTGGATTTCTCGTCCATGGCCATGGTGGGCATGATCAGGATCTCATGGGAATTGACCGCGCCGGTCATGTGCAGTTTGGCTCCCCGGATGACGACGCCGTCATCGCGCCGTTCCACCACCCGGACGAACTGATCCGGGTCCGCCTGGTCGGCAGGGCTCTTGGAACGGTCCCCCTTGGGATCGGTCATGGCGCCGACCACCATCAAATTCTCGTCCTGGATATCGGTCAGCCATTTTTTAAACCGCTCGAAATAATCGGTGCCGCATTTTCGGTCTACTTCGAAGGCAACCGAATAGACGGCATTGATCCCGTCGAGCCCCACGCAGCGTTGAAAGCAGGTGCCGGTCTTCTGGCCGAGCACGCGCAGCAGTTTGACTTTCTTGATCAGGTCCTCGACATTCTGATGCACATGGGTGAAGCGGCTGACTTCCCGGCCCGTAAGATGGGAGGTCGCCGTGGCCAGATCATGATATTCCTCACTGGAGGCCAGGGCGTAGGTCATGGCTGCCGCCCGCACGTGAGGCGCCGTGGCCGGATGAACGGTGACATCTTCTATTTTTTTGCCCTTGTAATAGATGACCGGGTTGATGGCCTGCAAACTGGACATGTAGTCCGCACTGGTTTTGATTTTCATTGTCTGTCCTCTGGGTGGGGTTATGAATCAACTTTCTGGCCTTTTAAAACGACTTTTCCGAAACTCTTCCTGCCGGCAAGGGCAGCAAGGGCCTGGGGATAATCGTCGAATGCAAACTGACGGTAGATGATCGGCCGGATCTTGCCGGCAGCCCACAAACGATTCAGATCCGACTGGGTCTGCTCGATGCGCCGGGGATCGTGATGCCTGTAATTTCCCCAGAACAGGCCAATCACATCCATATTTTTCAACAGAATCCGGTTCAACGTGATGGAAGGAATGATGCCGGAAGCGTACCCGATCGTGACGATGCGGCCCTCAAAGGCGATGCACCGGGTGCTCTCTTCGAATATCGGCCCGCCAACCGGATCGAAAATGACATCGGCCCCCCGGCCCTCGGTAACATCCTGGATGACCCTGCAAAATGAATTCTCACGGTAGTTGACGGCCACCTCGGCGCCTGCACGCCGGCAGATCTCGAGCTTTTCATCGCTTCCGGCGGTGGCGACCACTTTCGCACCCAGTGCGCAGCCGATCTGGATGGCCGCGGTACCCACACCGCCGGCTCCGGCATGGACCAGGAGCCATTCGCCGGCATCCAGCCTGGCACGGAGGGCCAGGGCCATATGGGCCGTCTGGTAGGTCAACTGAAAGGCGGCAGCTTCTTCATAAGTCATGTTTTCGGGCAGGATAAAGGTGTTTCCCGGCTCCGAGACCATGTAGGCGGCACAGGCGGCCTGGCCGAACGCCATCACCCTGTCGCCGACCTGAAAGGAAGACCCCGAACCGGTTTCCACAACCCGGCCGGCGGCTTCCACTCCGGGGATGAAGGGCAGGGTCCCTTTTTCCTGGTATTTTCCGGCAATGGCCAGAATATCCAGATAATTCAAACCAATGGCATTCACCTCAACAACGGCTTCCCCGGACGACGCACACGGCAAGGCACAGGATTTTAGCTGGAGTACGTCTTCGAATTTTCCGAATTGCGTAATTTGCCAGGCCAACATTTTTTCACGTCCGATGGGCATGGGTTCCTCGCTAATAAAAGTATGGGGGCATCCGATCAACGTTGGCCCAAGAGTTTTATGGCGGTTCGGCAGTAGATCTCTACGCCGGTGAGGAGAACGTCTTCATCGAAGTCAAAACGGGGGTTGTGAAGCGGAGCGCAGCCGTCACGTCCGACGCCGAGGAAAAAAAAGCATCCTTTGGACCGGTCCAGAAAAAAAGACATGTCTTCGCCGCCCATTGTCGGTTCAGGCTCGATGACATTTTCGGATCCGACAATACTGCCGGCAACCTCCCGGATTTCTCCGGCCATCCAGGGGTTATTTGCCGTTACTGGATATCCCGGCTGGTAGTTCAGTTCATAATCGGCGCCCATGGCCTGGCAGATCCCATTGACGACCCTGTCCATCCGCTCGGCCCAGGATTTCCAAATCTTTGAATCGAAGGTGCGCGTGGTGCCGCTGAGAAAGGCCTTCTCCGGTATGATGTTAAACGTGGTCCCTGAATTGAACTGCCCGACGGTAACCACCGTGGGGCTCAGCGGGTTCATATGGCGGCTGACGATTCGCTGGAGGGCATTGACGATTTGGGTGGCGATATCGAGCGCGTCGACGCAAAGGTGAGGCATGGCGCCGTGGCCCCCTTTGCCTTTTATGGTGAGATCGAAGCGATCCATGGCGGCCATCAAGGGGCCGGCCTTGACCCCGACCTGCCCCTGGTCGACGCCCGGCCAAAGATGGCAGCCCAGCGTATAGTCAACGACAGGATTTTCCAGGACGCCCGCATCAATCATCGGTTTGGCTCCCCCCGGCCCCTCCTCTGCCGGTTGAAATACGAATTTGATGTGGCCGGAGAGTCGGTCGGAAACATCTGAAAGCACCGCCGCGGCCCCCAGTACCATGGCCATGTGGCCGTCGTGGCCGCAGGCGTGCATCGCGCCTTCATGCGTGGAGGCAAAGGGCAGGCCGGTTTCCTCCTTTACGGGCAGGGCATCGAGTTCGCTTCTCAGCATCAGTGTCTTTCCGGGTTCGGGGCCGGCCAGCAGGCCGAGTACGCCGGTTTTTGCAATTCCGGTGGTAACCGCCAACCCAAGATGGTCCAGGCGTTTTGCTACGTATTCGGCAGTTTTAAACTCCGTGTATGCCGTTTCGGGGATTTGGTGGAGATCCCTTCGCGTCTGGACGATCTTCTCCCGATGTTTTTCGATCAGCGCCTTTATTTCATCCATGAATACGAGTCCTTGACACCCTGAAGGAAGGGGTCCGCTGTTAGGTTATCCGTCCAATAAAATTCTTTATGTCCAGCGTTGCAGGCAGGATAAGGTGGAAGCCATCATTCGAGCGCACATGAGAAGTCAACGAAACAATCAAATACCTTTGGGGCTATCGGCCATCCGGTTTATCAGGCATGCTGGCCGGCCTTTCCTATGGGACCGGCCAGCATGCATCTGCCTGACTAAATACGGCCGTTCATTTTCAGCTGGTCTTTCAGCAGTTCACCCGCTTTTGCGCAGTATTTGGGATCTTTTTTCGAATATTCATCGACCACCTCGATGGAGAATTTTCTCATCTGGGCGACCGTGTCCGCGTCCATATAGGAGAGTTCCCCCATTTTTTCCTTCTGGAACTTTTCAATATCGATAGCATCGTTGTATCCGGACCACCTGAGAAAATCGATGCCGGTGGAGGCGGCGCATTCTTCGATGATGGCCTTGAAGTCGTCGGGAAGCTCGTCCCATTTTTTCTGGTTCATGATGATTTCGCCGTTGTTGATGCCGGCCAGATAGGGCAGGACGATATAGTCGGTCACCTCCTGGAACTTCATATCCCAGGCCGTGGAAACCGTCCCCCAGTGGGCGCCGTCGCACACCCCGGTCTGCAGGGCCTGGTAGATCTCGGCGCCGGGGAAGAATACCGGCGTTGCACCGGCTTTCTGGAACACCTGGGCCGCGATTCCCGTGCTGCGAACCTTGAAGCCTTTGAAGTCGTCCAGGGTGCGGATCGGCCTTCTGGAGTAAAGCGCCAGCCCTGTCATGGGCAGCGGTGCCACGAACCGGACATTGTGCTCGCCGTATGCCTGGCGGAAAATATCGATGGCACCCATATCGTAGAAATAGGCATACATCTCGGCGGCCCGTTCCCACGTAAACAACTGTCCGTTAATGTGTCCGGCGACGGGCACTTTCCCGATCCAGTAGGCCGGCCAGATCAGCGAGATCTCGAACAGCCCCCGACCGATGGCTTCGAACACGTCCTTGGTCGGTACGATCGCACCCGGAGGAAGCGGGGTGATGTCCAGTTCGCCGCCCGTGGCAGCCCTGACCCGATCGCAGAACTTCACGTAGACGTCCTTGTAGTAGCCGACGCCGGTGGGCCAGTGGGTCTGCATCCGCCAGCGGATTTTCTTATTTGATGCGGCGCTGGCCACCTTGGGAAAGACGGTTGCCGCTCCGGCTGCGGCAGCAGCCACGCCGGCCTTGATCACGTTTCTTCTGCTGATGTTCTCTGCCATTCGTTCTCTCCTCTGCGTTGTGGGTTTTCAGTTGCCTCGTGCGAACCAGGCGCTGTCATTTCCTTATGAATAAATGGATTCTTTGCTCCGTTTCAACGATCCCGCAGTTCTCTGCGAAGCATCTTACCCGTGGTCGTTTTGGGAACGTCATCGATGATTTCGACAATCCGGGGATACTTGTAGGCGGCCAAACGCTCCTTGCAGAATGCGATCAGTTCTTCCGGCGTGGTTTTGCCGATAAAATCATCGCTCAGAGAGACGAAGGCCTTGACCGTTTCGCCGCGGTAGCTGTCCGGCACCCCGACGACGGCTGCTTCCTTGACGCCGGCATGCTGGTACAAAACATCTTCCACATCCCGGGGCCACACCTTGAAACCGGATACATTGATGAGATCTTTTTTCCGGTCGACAATATAGCACCAACCTTTCGCGTCGATCTTGGCTACATCACCTGTATGGAAGCGGCCATCCTTGATGGCATTGGCGGTCTCCTCCGGCTTCTGCCAGTAGCCGGATACGATGCTCGGCCCCCGCAGAACCAGTTCGCCTTCCTCGCCGGGAGGCAGAACGGTCTCGGGATTGTCCACATCCACCACCCATGCCTCGATGCCGGGAATGATCAGGCCAACGGAAAGCGCCCCGGATTCTTCGTCCACGGGGCCGTTTTGGCCTAAAGGCGCAATCGTGGCCGGAGAGGCACTTTCGGTCAGTCCGTAAACATTGTAGATGGTCAGCCCCATGGCTTCCTGAAATTTTTCCACCGTGCTCGGAGAAACAGGCGCACCGCCGCTGTAGGCCTTTTTGAAGTGAGAAAGATTGAAGGACTTCAACTTCGGATGATTGAGCAGGGCGATATAGACCGTGATGGAGGCCACCGTAAAGGTAACCCGGTGCTTTTCGATCAGACGCAAAACGTCAAGGGCATCGAAGCGGTTGAACAGGACCATGGGAATGCCCATGTGAAACGCGATGGCCAGGTGGGCTACGATGCCGGTAATGTGAAACATGGGCGCGATGCCCAGCACCACATCCGTTCCATCCATCCTGGCCGTCGATTCGTAAACCAGGCAGTTGTGATGAATATTGGCGTGGGAAATCATGGCGCCTTTGGGTGGTCCCGTGGTTCCGGATGTATAGACCAGATAGGCCAGGTCTTCGGGGGACGGTGAGATGGGCGCTATTGTCCGATCTTTGAAATTTTCGATCAGGGCCATGAAGTCCGAAGTTTCATCGAAAAGCGTCTTTTTTGCCGACTGCAATTGCTCCGGAACGCCATCTCCGGCACTCAGCAGATCCAATGGCGAGGTCGTGACCACCGGGCGCTGACCGGCGGCGGCTTTAACCGTTTTTTCGTAAAGCGCATCCTCGCAAAAGACGCAGAACGCTCCGCTGTCGGAAAGCAGGTGGTTCAGGTCCTTGGTGGTGTACATGGGGTTTACCGGCACAACGATGCCACCGCGCGTCCAGACGGCAAGAGCGCCGATGACGGCCTGCGGGACGTTCTGGAGCACGAACAGCATCCGGTCTCCCTGTTCCAGGCCCATATCGGCCAGCGCTGCCGCAAAGGCCGAGGCCATCTGTTTCACCTGGGAAAAGCTGTAGGCGGTGTCGAAGTAGTAGATACACGGGGCATCCGGATTTTTCTCTACAGCCTTGTCGAACTTGGCCAATACACTTTCACTGGGGGCCGTGAAGTCCGGGGAGAACCATTCGGGGTAGGTCTTCAGCCAGGGTTTGTCGTCATAATAGGCGGTCATCATACTCCTCCTCGGTTTGTCGTCAGGCAGCGGTCCATCCGCCATCGATGGCAATGCTCTGCCCGGTAATGAAATCCGAAGCCGGGCTCGCCAGGAAAACCACGACACCCTCAATCTCCTCCAAATGCCCCCAACGACCCATGGGGGTCCGCGTATTGATGAAGTCGAATCTCTCTTTGTCGTTGCGGATCTGTTTGACCATGTCGGTCTCGAAGTAGGTCGGGGCAATGGCATTGACGCGCACGCCCAGCTTCGCCCATTCCAGGGCCATAATCTTTGTCATCTGTTCGACGCCGCCTTTTGCCGAGGCGTAGGCCAGTTGGTTGATGATAGCGATGCGTCCCAGGATCGAACTCATGTTGATCACCTTGCCGTAGCCATTTTCAATCATCTGGGGGACGACGGCCTTGGCCACCAGGTAGTAGCCCTTCAGGTTGGTATTGATCACCCGATCCCACTCTTCTTCGGGAAATTCGAGGACTGGCACGCGGTAGTTGGTGCCGGCATTGTTGAACAGAATGTCGATCCGTCCAAAGTGATCGAGAATCTTTGCGACTCCCGCCTGAACCGTGTCGCTGGAAGTGACTTCGAGCACAAAGCCGGCTGCCCGGCTTCCCGCAGCCTTAGCCTTGTCGACCACTTTGTCGATGTCTTCACGGTTGCGCCCGCAAATGGCAACATCCGCTCCCGCCTTGGCCATCGCCATCGCTGCGGCTTCACCGAGACCCTTTGAACTGCCGGTCACCATGGCCACCTTGCCTTTAAGACTGAACTTTTCTAGACTCATGACATGCTCCTCAGGTAAATTTCAGCAATACTGCCGATCATTGAAATAGGAAAAAGAGAGATTTCTTGGTTGTTCGAAAGCAGGATCACCTCTTGACTTATTTTGGCGGTGCCACAATGACCAATGTATCGGAATAGCGCAAAACGCCTTTGACCACGCTGCCAAGCATCGCTTCGGCAATTCTGCCCCTGCGGGTCGATCCCATGACGATGGCATCGCAGTTCATCTCTTTGGTGGTCGAAATGATGGTTTCGATCACATTGCCCTCCAGGACACGAACATCCGTATCGATCGTTACCTGATCGACGGACTCTTCGAAGGCGGTTTGACAAAAGCGGTTCAATTCGGATTCCAGCATCCGAATCTCCGCCTTTTTGCCTATGAGTTTGCTCTGGGCGCTTTCAGCCGCCTGTTTCCTGATTTTTTCAATCGTTCCCTCGTCGAGAAATGCCCTGGCCCCCTTGGGAAGATCTTCCATGACATGCAAAAATACGATAGAGGCGCGAAACCTGCTCGCCAGCATCGTCGCATGCGTAAAGGCATGCCGCGAGGTTTCGGTAAGATCGGAAGCGAAGAGAATTTTTTTGATTTGAGGGTGCATGAATTGGGTTTCCTTTAAGCGATAAATAAGATGGTTACATGGCCATTTAACTCTGGTAGGAAAACGGGCGCCCTTGGGCCTCCGCTTCGGCCACGATGCGTTCGGCTGTCCATCTGGCGGCTTTTCCCACCACCTGCGGGCACTTGGTTGAGTGTCCGCCGGCTTCGAGAAACCGATCCCACTCGTCGGGATTGTTCAATCGGTACGCCTTTCCCAGGACTTTTTCGTGAATCTGTTTACAAATCGAAGATCCATATTCTTCGACGAATCGTTCGTGCAGGTGGTTGGCCAGGCGGTAGGAACAGAAGCGAAGACCTTCCTTGTCGGCCAGGTTGTCCAACTCGCGACCAAACAGCAGCCCCATGGCCATGACTCCGCCGGTAAGGCCGCCACATGAGCCTTCGATGGAAAGCCCCACGCCGCCGCCAAGCCCCGTGGCCGCCTTGAATGCCCCGGGATCTCTGAGAAGAGGAAAGCATTCCATCAGCGCACCGAGTACACACTGCGCGCATCCATGGTATTTTTTTTCGAATTGATACGCCCGTTTTTCCGCAGCATCGAACAGTTCTTCTTGTGATCGGTAGGGCAGCTGCATCGTCGCCTCCTGATTTGATTTTAATTCCAAATTTTTTTCGGTTCTCAGTGCAGGTTCATGTTGTTCGGCAGCCAAGTGACGATTCCGGGAAACACCATCATGACCACCAGAGAGGCAACCATGATGAAAATAAACGGTACGACACTGCGGAAAATGGTGTTCATCGCCGTATCCGGGCTCAATGATTTCAGGTAGAAGAGATTGTAACCGAAAGGCGGGGTGATATATCCGATGCAAAGGGCAATGTTGAAGACCACCCCGTACCAGATCGGATCGAATCCCATTGCACTGACAACCGGATAGAAAAGCGGCAGACAAAGCAAAATGATTCCCATGGGATCGAGAAACATCCCCAGCAGCAGGATAGCGCCCTGGAGGATGAAAATCAGAACCCAGGGGCTGACGTTCAGGTCCATCAGCATGCTCTGGACAAAATAGATGCCGCCGCCCCCACTGTAGATGGCGACGAAACCGGAGGCGCCGAACATGATCCAGAGCACCATGCCGGTGATGCTGGCGGTCTGATAGGCTGTCTCCTTGAAAAACGTCCAGGTGAATTCGCCTCGGATGATCACGCACAGCAGCACGGCCAGCGCCCCAACCGAAGACGCTTCCGTGGGCGTGGCAATCCCGAAAAAGAGCGATCCGAGAATCGACAAGATGATCAGGGTCGGCAGTGCGATCGACTTCAGGGCGCGCAGTTTTTCCTGCATGCTGGGGGTTTCTTCCAGAGCCGGGCAAAGATCGGGCTCAAGCCAGGCGCGAATCACGATGTAGATCATAAAGAGGACGACGATGCCGACACCGGCGACCAGCCCTCCGGCAAACAGTTTTCCGATGGACTGGCCGGTCATCATGCCGATCACAATCAGGGTGATGCTTGGCGGGATCAGAATCCCGAGCGTGCCTGCCGAGCCGATGGATCCGAAAATGATCGTCTCCCGGTATTTGCGCTGGCGCATGGGAGGAATCGCCACCAGCCCCGTTGTTACCGTCGAAGCCGAGCAGTTGCCGGTCATGGCGGATAGGGCGGCGGCGAAACCGCAGGTGCCGACCGCCAACCCGCCCCGGAGACGGCCCGACCACAGGTAGAAGGCATCGTACATATCTTCGGCGATTTTCGACTTTGAAAGTGCCACACCGATAAACACGAACAGGGGGACGGCAGCCAACAGCAGCATCCACATGTAGTTGAAAACACCCGTCACGATCGGCATCAAACCGGCGGGTCCCCACATGAGAAGGGCTGTGATAACCCCGATGGAGCCGAGTGCAAAGGCCAGAGAGACGCCGAACATGATGCACAGTACTAAGGACCCGAACATGCCAATGGTAAGCAAGACCTCAGGACTCATATTTCACCCCCTTTACCAGTGTGATGCAGGACATGATGATTCTGGAAATTCCCTGGAGCAGGATCAGCACGACCCCGACGACAAGCAGAAATTTGACCGGGTAGACCGGATGGGCCAGGGCCATTTCGTCTGCCTCGCGAATGGCCCAGGAATTGGCAAAAAAGGTGATTCCCTCCTTAACGAGAACCGATGTCCATAGAATCAACAGCGCATAGTTCAGGATATCCAGAAACGCCCGCACCCGAAGAGAAAATCGCTGGTAAATGATGTCGACCCGGACATGGGCGTCTTTCAAGAGTGTAAAGGCCCCCACCAGGATGAAGTAGCTGCCGAACAGCCGCTGGGAGTAGCCGTGCGCCCAAATGGTCGGCGAGTCGAAAAAGTACCGGGCAACGACCTCGAAAACGAGCATCAGGATCCCGGCATAGATCACGAATGAGACAATCTTGCCCGACCATTCACTGATACTGTCGATGGTTTGAAATAGCTTCCTCATGTTGTTCCTCTTCCCCCCCCTTGAATTGTCGACGCGAGAATGAAATGGAAGCCGGCGGCAACCGGCCTGTAATGTCAACCCATGCCGGAAAAATCCGGCTTGCTGTCGCGCATCGAAGAATCGTCCAGCGATTCGTCGATGCCGGCCAGGTACCTGGCCAGGCGTTTTTTATCTTCAAAATCGTACCCGATGTTCAGGGCAATGGTTTCCATGATCGGGGAGCCGCCGCCATGGACCCCGGCGATCTTGTACCAGGAGGCCATGCTCGACGCGCCGACGTTTTCGACGAACTGCCAAATCTTGCGAGACGCTTCGGGTGAGAGCTTCGGATTTCTCAGTATGAATCGCTCCAGTGCCTCTTTGTTTTCACCTTTTTCGAAATCTTCGCTGAAGGGCATGGTAACCGCGATGCCGCCTGCAATTTCGGTCAGAAGGTTGTATTCGTGATAGATGGTTTCGCCGGTTAGCCGTCTTCCCACATTGGCGTAGATTTCGTTGGGAAAGAAAACGCCGCTGGCGGTTTTCTCGCCGAATACCGCTGCAGCGATGCCGGCGGCATACGCCAGTTCCGCTGCTCCGGCAAACTCGGAGAGCTTTTCCTTTATATGGCTGGCTTTTTGGATGTTGTTGGCCTCCGCGGAAAGGGCCGCAGCCCCGCATAAAATATCGGAGACCGCCGGTTTGCACCCGCTGTAGCTGTGTCTATGGGAGTCGGCGAAAAGTAGGGCCAGCCGCCTGCCGAATTGCCACTCCCCGCACATGAAAACCCTTTCCTTGGGTACGAATACGTTGTCGAAAAAGACAATGCAGTCCGATACGCCATACCGGCAAAAGGGGCCCGCCTCGGGGTTGTCCTTTTCCCGAAGCCACACCGGTCTTGTAATCAGCTTCAACCCCTCCACATCGGCGGGTACTGCAAAGGCAACGGCAAAATCGCGGTCTTCCTCTCCCAGCGCCCGCGTCGGTAAAGCGATAATTTCATCTGCATAGGGGGCCTGAGTAATGGACATCTTGAAGCCCGAAACCACAATCCCGTCCTTGCGTTCCTCGACGATGTGCAGGTAGGCATCGGGGTCCTGCTGCTCACTGGGACGCTTCATGCGATCGCCCTTGCTGTCCGTCTGGGCGCAGCAGCCGTCCAAATCCTTGTGATGGTAAACTTTAAGGTAATCGATGAATCGGCGATGATATTCGCTGCCGTTGGCATCATCCATTTCGCGGGTGCAGATTGCCAGGGCATTGATGGCGTCATGCCCCATGCAGCGCTGAATGCAGCCGCCGGCACGGCGGGCTCCAAGACGGATGAGCTTCTGCTTTTGAATCAGATCGTGCGGGTTTTGAGGCAGGTGCGCCCATCGGTTGATCTCCTCACCGGTCACCGGTGAGATAGCGGTTGCAACCCCTTTCCACTCCGGATCCTGGGCCAGATCGAAAGTAATGTCGAGAACATTGATGCCCGGCCTCAATCTCGGGTCGTTTCGACCGACACACTCTCCACCGATGTAAATATTCGAACGCATGGTAAAAAGATCTTCATGGTACTGCTCTTTTGTTCTCAGCAAAGCCGGCTCCTTATGTGCTTTTGGTTACAGTCCACCTGAAATATTCAGGGTTTGTCCGGTAAGGTATTTGGATGCGTCCCCGATCAGGAAAAGGATGGCATCGGTCACATCGTAGATTTCTCCGAGGCGGCCCGACGGAATTTCGTCGATGACCTCATGCTTCAAGGCTTTTTCGATTTTCAAGGGACGAACGGCGCGAATGAAACCGGGGACGATGCAATTGACGTTGACGCCCGCTGCCGCCAGTTTGGCCGACATGGCACTGCTCAGCGCCATGGTGCCGGCCTTGACCGTCTCGAATCGAATCGGAGCTGCATGTTTGTCCCATCTCCAGGGGGCGACGAAAACGATACGCCCCGATGTTCTTGCTCCCATGCATTCGCTGAAATAGTCGGCCAGTTCATGGGCGCAGCCCAGGTTCTCTTCAAGACGCCGATCGATTTGATCGATCTTTTCACCATCGGGAACTTCCGTGGTACCGACGCCCAGATCGTGAAGGTAAATATCGATGGGACCATGCTGTTTCTTAATATCTTTGAGCATACTCCCGGTCATTCGGCCGGCATCCTCGGAGCGGATGACGGTCAGAAGTTCCTTTTCCGCATCCGGCAATACGGGGAAGGGGGCTGCCGTGGTTTCATCGCATACATGGGTGATCACGCGAATGCCGCGACCCACCAGCGCCGCGCAGATGCCCTGGCCCAGAACGGTTCCGCCGTTTACCACGAGCGCTGTTTTGCCTGTTAAGGCGTCCGATTCGGAAGAAACCGGCTCCTGCCCGTTTTGCTCCGTAAGCATCCCATGAAACACCATCTCAAGAATGGAGCGTTCGGCTTCGAGTTGGCTGGCATGGGCTCTGAGATCCCACCGCTTGATGGTCCAGGCGTCGATCATGGACTTGATCAGGTTTGCCGTCAGGCGGACGTTGCATTGACGAAGCTGGCCCTGGGCGATGCCCTCTTGGATGACAAGTTCGAACTTTTCCACGTGGGCGCGCTCTTTTTCCAGCAGGCGCCGTAAAAAATCGCGTTTGAGGATATGGCTTTCCTGATAAATCAGGAGCAGGGCGTCGGCCCACTGGTCCATGAGGTTGAATTCGCCCCGGACCATTCTGCGCAGCTTATCGATGGGGTCCTGGATGTTTTCCAGGCCGCGGTTGAGAATTTCCATGGCCGAACCGGCCAGGAAATCATGAATGAGAAAAAAGATATCCTCTTTGCTGCCAACATAGTCATAGACGTTGCCATGGCTAAGGCCCGCCTCTTCGGCCAGTTCTTTGAGGGTTGTCTTGTGAAAGCCCTTTTGGGAGAACAATTTGATGGCCGCAAGGATAATCTGGCGGCGGCGTTTTTCCACCAAATTTTTGTTTTTTACCGTGGTAGGAATGTCTGTCGGAGCCTTGGCCATGGCTTCTCCTGGTAACAGCAAAAAAATCTGAATGACCAATCGGAATCTGAACGACTAATCGGAATTAAAACGAGAGGGAGTGCTTTGTCAAGCGAAAATATCTCGAACCCCGTAAAACCGTCCTGGCATAATTTCGGGAGGCAAAATAAATACAAAAATATATCGGAATGTTACGAATTAGAGGGTGGGGGTGAAAAAATATAAAGGCAGGTATTAAGTGAATGTGTTTTCGTTAAGCTGATAATAACAAAAACACTGAATGGTATTTATGTGCCGTTATATTTATATTTCAACGTCTCTGCGCGGATATGGCGGGGAAAGAATTGAACCGTTCTCGGAAAGGCCATCATTGGAAATTGCGCTGCCATTTGGCAGCGTCTTTTGCTTCTTTCGTCACAGTCCGCCCGAAATATTCAGGGTTTGTCCGGTAAGGTATTTGGATGCGTCCCCGATGAGGAAAAGGATGGCATCGGTCACATCGTAGATTTCTCCAAGGCGGCCCGACGGAATTTCGTCGATGACCTCATGCTTCAAGGCTTTTTCGATTTTCAAGGGACGAACGGCGCGAATGAAACCGGGGACGATGCAATTGACGTTGACGCCTGCTGCCGCCAGTTTGGCCGACATGGCAGTGCTCAGCGCCATGGTGCCGGCCTTGACCGTCTCGAATCGAATCGGAGCTGCATATTTGTCCCATGCCCAAGGGGCGAGGTAAACAATTTTTCCGGAAGCTCTGGCCTTCATCAATTCAATGAGACTGCTTGAGAGTTCCTGGGCACAGTTCAGGTTCTCTTCGAGTCTTTGATGGCTTGCGGCCACTTCTGTTTGTTCATTAACTTCCGTTGCGCCGATCCCCAGATCGTGTAAATAAATGTCGATGGGACCATACTTCGATTCGGCCTCCCTCAATATCTCGGGAGTCATTTTCCCGACCTTTGCGCCTGAAATGACGGTCAGAACGTCTGATTTTAATTCCGCCGGAAATGGCAAAGGAGCCGTTGTATTTGCATCGCATACATAGGCGATAACGCGAATGCCCTTGTCCACCAAGGCCGCACAAATGCCCTGGCCGAGGACAGTCCCTCCATTGACGACCAGTGCTACTTTACCGTTAAAGGCGTCACCTTCGGATAATGCCGGTACCGGTCCGCGTTCATCGGTAAGCATCCCGTGAAACAGTATGTCGAGAATTGAGCGTTCGGCTTCGAGTTGACTGGCATGGCTCCTGAGATCCCACCGTTTGATGGTCCAGGTGTCGATCATGGACTTGATCAGGTTCGCCGTGAGACGGACATTGCATTCCCTGAGCTTTCCCTGGGCGATGCATTCTTCGATTACGATTTCGAATTTTTCAAGATGAGCACGCTCTTTTTCCAGCAAACGCCGTAAAAAATCATCTTTAAGGATATGGCTTTCTTGATAAATCAAAAGAACGGCATCGGCCCACTGGTCCATAAGGTTGAATTCCCCTCGAACCATTCTGCGGAGCTTGTCGATGGGATCCTGAATGTTTTCCAGACTGCGGTTGAGAATCTCCATGGCCGAGCCGGCGACAAAATCATGGATGAGAAAAAAGATGTCCTCTTTGCTGCCGACATAGTCGTAGACATTGCCGTGGCTCAAACCGGCCTCTTCGGCCAGCTCTTTGAGGGTGGTCTTGTGGAACCCCTTTTGGGAGAACAATTTGATGGCCGCCAGAATGATTTGTTGACGGCGTTTTTCAACCAGTTTTTTGTTTTTTACCGTAGTCGGAATGTCTGTGGGCGCCTTGGCCATGACTTCTCCTGCGTATTGTTTCCACACGATGTCTGGTTCCCATGCGCTGCATGGGAACCCATAGCCTGCAGCCGTCAATTTGTGTTCCCATGCAGAGCATGGGAGCACGGCGACTAATCAGCTTGAGCTTTATGCTTTGAGCTTTTTCGCAATCTCGGCGACATGTTTGCCCTGAAACCGCGCCGCTTCAAGCTCGATTTCACTAGGCATGCGCTCTCCGGACCCTCCGGCAATGGTCGAAGCCCCATAGGGAGAGCCGCCTTTCACCTCGTCGATTCCCATCTGGCCCTGAAAACTGTAGGGCAGGCCCACGATCACGAAGCCGTGATGCAGAAGCGAGACGTGAAAGGACAGGATCGTGGATTCCTGACCGCCGTGCTGGGTGGCACTGCTGGTAAACACGCTTCCTACCTTGCCGACCAGGGCTCCCTGTGCCCAGAGCGAACCGGTAGCATCCAGGAACTGGCGCATCTGCCCGCACATGTTGCCGAAGCGGGTAGGGGTGCCGAAGATAACGGCATCGGCCTCGGCCAGTTCGTCGACGGTGCAGACGGGTACGTGGGCGATGCCTTTTTGCGCATCCAGGGCGCCCATTTTTTCGAGGACCTCGCCTGGCAGGGTTTCGGGTACGCGCCGCAAAACGGCCTCGGCACCTTCGACCTGGTTTACGCCGTCGGCAATCGCCTCGGCCATCTTATGAATATGTCCATAGGTGGAATAATAAACGATAAGTACTTTCATGGGATATCCCTCCACTTAATTGTTTTTGAAAACGACATAGATCCACGGTTAAAAATGGTGGTCAAAAGCATACGATGAACAATAATATCTTGATGCCAAGTAATACGATTGCATTTATTTCAGTTTAAGGTTCTGAGCATGCTTGCCCACTTTTTTCAGCAGATTCACCAATTGATTGCGTTCTTCGGTATTCAGCACGTCGGCGATTTTTTCAAGGTTTTGGGCATGTTTATTAAACGCTTCCTTGATCAAACGGCGTCCGGTTTTCGTGAGATGCAGATAAAAACAGCGTCCGTCGGACGGGTCCTGGATCCGCTTAATCAGCCCCTTTTCCTCCAACCGGTTGGATGCGGCAGTCATGGACCCGCTGGTTAAAAGAACCTTTTCGCCAATAGTGTTGATGGGAAGGGGGCCTTTGTGCAGCAACGCCTCCAAGATGCTGAAGTCGCTGACGGTAATGCCGGTGTCCGCGATGCTGTCGCGATCGATTCTTTCAATCGCTTTGGCGGCCCTTCCGAGAACAAGTCGTATGTGCGTTCCTGTTTCCATGGACCGATGATAAGCGCATATATCTTGATGTCAAGAAATATTCTAGAAGCATTTGGCCCGTTGGTCGTCTTTTAAGGATTCTGCTTATGGTTGGAAGCGGTCCGGAAAGAGAGCCGGCGAGGGACACGGATCGAACCGCATCGCAGGGAGCCGGGATGGGCCGCTTTAATTGATTGGACGACAAAGAATAGTGGATTTTTATTTCGATCTAAATCGGCAAAGCTGCCGCTGCTTGGCCGGCCAGCGCCAGCAACGCCTCGTCGGCCATGAAACTGCCGGCCAGTTGCAGCCCCAGCGGGAGCCCTGCCGGTCCCCTGCCGGCCGGCAGCGTGATGGCGGGCAGGCCGGAATGGGTCCAGGGCAGGTTCATGAGCGGGCTGCCCGTGCTTTCCAGACCCAACGGGGCTTCACCGGTCGTGGCCGGGCAGATCCAGGCATCGATGTCATACGTCTGCATGGCTGTCTCCAGTGTTGTGCGCAGATCCATGCAGGATTGGCGCAAATCGTTGAATTCCGCATCGTCAACCTCGCGGCCCCGGGAGATGATATCGCGTGTAGCCTGGCGATAGCGTTCCTGCTGCGCCTCGTACCATCGGGCGTGTACCCGAGCCATTTCACCGGCGATCAGACGTCCGTGGCGCTCGTTGATAGCAAGTATATCGTCGAGTATCGGGATATCGACGATGGTGCAGCCGTTGGCTTCCAATTGCCGGATTTGATGTTGAAAGGCCTCGCGTGCTGCAGGTTCGGCCTGTTCCAGGTAAGCGCCCCGGGGGATGCCCAACCGCAATTGCCCGGGTAAAGTTACCGGCTGCCATGCATCGTCGATGGCCGCCATTACTGTGACGAGGTCGGCAAAGGTGCGGCTGAAGAAACCGGCATGGTCAACGGTTTGGGAAAAGGGCACGACGCCGGCAGTGCTGACTCTTCCGAAACTGGGTTTGAACCCGACAACACCGCAATAGGCTGCCGGCCGGATGATACTGCCCACGGTCTGGGTGCCCAACCCCAGGGAAAAGAAGCCCGCGGCCACACCGGCGGCCGAGCCGCTGCTGGATCCGCCAGGCGTGCGGGCCGGGTCGTGGGGGTTGACTGTGGGGGCGGGCGCGAAATAGGCGAATTCGGTCGTGGCGGTTTTCCCCATCATGATCGCACCGGCGGTTTTGAGCCGGCGAACCAGTTCGGCCTCAGCGCCCTGGAACAGATCCGGCGGCAGATCGCTGCCGCAGCGGGTGGTGAATCCGTCGCAGTGGAAAATGTCCTTGATGCCGACAGTCCTTCCGAACAAAGGTGGACGCGCATCCGGGTCCGGATAAAGAGAGATCAGCTTATCCGCCTGGGTCCGGATAGCAGAGGGTTGAAATGTTTCCGGCACGAAAACCTTCAGCGTTTCGTCCATATCGGTGATTCGGCGGCATAACCGATCGATGGATTGGACCAGGTGGCTTTCTTCAATGTCTATTGCGTTGTGACACATAGTGTTCTTCTCGTCCAAGTAGCTGTTTGTAGGTGAGTACTCAATCCGATGCCGGCAGCTCGTACCATTGCTCTGCGATTCGCTGGTAAATCATGGCCGCCGCGTCGATTTCGCTGACCGGGCAAAACTCGTCGGTGCGATGGGCGATGGTCGATGCGCCCGGTCCCAGAATCAGTGTCGGAGCCCCGCCGTAGGCCGCCTGCAGCGGGGCTCCATCGGTAAAAAAAGCAACCGTCCGGGGCGTCGGCGTTTCACCAATAAAGGGGGGCATGATCCGGAAAACCGTCTGCACCCAGGGATGCTCCGGCGGTGTCCACAGTGCGTTGACGTCGATCAGGCGAGAGACCTCAGCTTCGCTGCCCAGGCAATCCTGGATCATGCGGGTGAGATCGTTGTGGTCCAGGCCCGGCATGGTCCGGATATCGATGCCGATTTCTGCCACATCGGGAACGGAGTTGATGTTCAGGCCCCCGTGGAACGTTCCCACATTGAGACTCGGGCCGCCCAGATGTGGATGGGGAGGCATGCCAAAGTCAAAATGCTGCAACCGCCCGACGGCTGTGGCGGCCTTGTAGACCGCATTGTCGCCTTTTTCCGGCATGGCGCCGTGGGCCGTAAGTCCGCGAAAACGGGCCGACAACCACAGGGCGCCTTTGTGTCCGACCAGGGGGTAGTTGCCCGTCGGCTCACCCACGACCACGGCGCCGGCATCGCCCAGCAGTTCGCGATGCTCGGCCAGATGGCGGGAGCCCAGGCAGCCGGTCTCCTCGCCGGCAACGATCACCAGGATCAGATCGTCATTTGCAGCCAGTCGTGGGGCCACCCGGCAAGCAGCGATGACCATCGCGGCGATGCCGCCCTTCATGTCGCAGGCGCCCCGGCCGTAAAGACGGTCGCCTTCGATCTCGCCACCGAAGGGATCGGTGCGCCAGGGAGCCTTTCCCAAGGGAACCGTATCGACGTGGCCGGCAAAGCACAGGGCCGGTCGATCTCCCGAACCCCGCCGGGCCACCAGGCTGGGGCGGCCTTCCGCGAAAGCGGAGAGTTCTACCGTAAACCCGGCGTCACGCAGGTGATGGCAGAGATATTCGATGCAGGCGGATTCATCGCCGCCGGGGTTGCGGGTATCGAAACCGATCAGGGTGCGGGCCAGGGAGACGGTCGGAGATGTCGTGGTCATGGGTGTATTCTCTATTAACAATTGGCTGGAGCGGTTTTTCCCGGCCGGGTCTATCCGAAATAGGCGCGGTTGACCTCGGGATCATCGCGCAGGTGGCCGGCCGTTCCTTCGGCAACGACTTTCCCTTGGGAAAGCACGTATCCGTAGTCCGCCACCGCCAGGGTCTGGTGGACGTTTTGCTCCACAAGGAACACCGTGATTCCACGGTCCTTGATGGTGCGAATGATATCGAAGTTGTGGATCACCAGCGCCGGTGAAAGGCCCAGGGAGGGTTCGTCGATAATCAGCAGTTTGGGTTCGCCCATCAAACCGCGGCCGATGGAGACCATAGCCTGCTCTCCGCCGGAAAGGGTGCCGGCCAGTTGCAGGCGGCGCTCCAAAAGGCGCGGAAAGAGTTCGTAAACTTCCCGCAAGCGTCTCTGCACCATCACGTTCGACGGTTCCTGGTAGGCGCCGACCCGCAGGTTTTCCTCCACGCTCATGGCCGGGAAGACCTTGCGGCCCTCGGGGATGCAGGCGATGCCGTGCGAAACGATTCGGTGTGTGGGCAGATCGCTGAGCCGGCGGCCGTTGAAATGAATTTCTCCCGACCGTGCCGGCGTCAGGCCCAGGATGGAGCGGATCAGGGTCGTTTTGCCCGAACCGTTGGACCCGAGCAGACAGGTGATGGTGCCCGGCTGTACCGACAGTGAGACGTCGTGCAGGACGTCTGCCTTGTCATATGCGGTGGTGACATTTTCGACAATCAGCGGCTTTTTCATGCGGCCTCCCCCTTCCCGCCCAGATAGGCCTCCTGAACATCCGGGTGTTGGGTCATGGCATCGTAGGCGCCCTCGAAAATCTTGCTTCCGAAGTTGAGGACCACACAACGGTCGGTGATGCGCCGGATCACGTTCATTTCATGTTCGATGATAATGATGGTCACGTCTTCTGACTGACGGGCCACCTCGATGATGTCGGTCATCAGCTGGCGGGTTTCCTCATGGGTCATGCCGGCGGAAGGTTCGTCCAGAAGCAGCAGGCGCGGACCGCCGATCAAAGCGCGGCAGATCTCGATACGGCGACGGTCGATCATCGGAAAGCTGCCCACGTCGGCAAACAGATTGTCGGCCAGCGTGGTGCTGAAAGTGGCGAGCAAACGCCGGGCCCGCTCCACATGGCCGGTCAGTTCGCGGGAGAACCGGCGACGTTGGAGAAGATTGAAGACCAGGCCATGGTTGAGCCGATTGTGGTCGCCGATCATGAGATTGTCGAAGATCGACAGCTCCAGGCAGAGCCGGGAGCGTTGAAAGGTGCGGGCGATGCCGCGACGGTTGATGGCCTGGGGGCCCAGTCCTTGGATCTCCCTGCCTTCGAACCGGACTGTTCCGCCGGACGGCCGGTAGATGCCAGTAATCACATTGAAGAAGGTCGTCTTTCCGGATCCGTTGGGACCCACCAGCCCCAGGATTTCGCCAGGATGGACATCGAGATCCAGGTGGTCCAGGGCCGCCAGTCCGCCAAAATGCATGCTCAACCCCTCACAGGAGAGCAGGGGCGTTGGCTCGGTATTAGGATTCATTGGGTGCTCCGGGGGCGATAAAGGTTCTCAGGGGCCTGGGAATCAGGCCGTCGGGCCGATACAGCAGCATAAGGATGACCATGGTTGCGTAAAGCAAAAAGCGATACTCCTGGATGACCTGAAACTTCTCGGGCAGAACCACGACGATAAAAGCCGCCGGCAGCAGTCCCCAAAGATTGCCGATGCCGCCCAGCAGTACGATGGAGAGTAGGATCAGCGAATCGCTGAAAGCGAAATTGCTGGGGGCGATATAGCCGATCATCATCCCGTAAATGGCGCCGCCGACTCCGATGAGAAAATTGCCCGCTGTAAACGCCGTAATCTTCCAGCGGGACAGATTCAGTCCGAAACAGCTGGCGGCGGTTTCGTCCAAGCGCACGGCATCCATGTTGACCCCGATCCAGGATCGCTCGATACGCCGGGCAAGGACAAAGGTCGCGGCCAGCACAACCCCGCAAAACAGGACGTAAGGCACATAGAACGAGATCTCGAGATCGCCGATGGCGATCGGCATGGAAAAATCCCAGCCAAACAGGCGCATGCCGGGAACCTGTAGCCCCTGGGGGCCACCGAGGGTGTCATTGACGTCCAGAAAGGTTTTGAACAACAGAGCGAAGGCGATGGTGACCAGCGCGGCGTAATGACCGGTGGTGCGCAGAACCGGGAGGATCAGCAGGGAGCCGACGATCGCGGTGCAGATCCCGCCGAAAAGGATTACCAGCACCGGGGGCAAGGGGGTGTGGTTGAGCAGTACGGCCGATGTGTAGCAGCCCACGCCAAAGAAAGAAGCGCCGCAGAAATTGACCACGCCGGCCAGTCCCAACTGGATGTTCATGCCCAGGCAGGCGACCATGTAAAGCATCACCGTAGCCACCATGAAGAGTACATAGTGATCCTGGGCGAAACAGACGGTGACGATGCCGGCAGCGACCAGGGCCATGGCGTCGGTAAGACGCTCATTTTGATGGAACAGCTTACCTAAAGCGGCAGTGGCGCCATTGTGCGATCCGACGGCGAACAGGACCGCGGCCAGTACGAGCAGTCCTGCTACGGCCAGTTGGGACTCGGCCATAAGGATCAGGATCGTGTAGCCGGTGATACCGGCCGCCGCCGCCAGGCAGATCAGACGGTTTTTGAGTGCTGAAGAAGATCTCATGTTTTTATACCCGCTCGCTGGTTCTTTCTGCCAGAAGGCCGGTGGGGCGCCAGGCCATCAGGGCGATAATGACGCCAAATGCAAAGACATCCTTGTAGGCGCTGGCAAAGGGAAGGGCCACCGCACCGACGGTCTGCAACAGGGAGAAAAGAAAGCCGCCGATGATGGCACCGTAGATATTGCCCAACCCGCCGACGATGGCGGCGCTGAACCCGATGGCGCCCAGAAGCAGCCCCATGCTGAAATTGATTTCGTTATAGTACAATCCGTTCATGATTCCGGCAAAGGCCGCCACACCGGAACCCAGGGCAAAGGTGATCATCACCGTGGCGGTGAAGTTGATGCCCATGGTCCGGGCAGTCTCCTCGTCCTGGGCCACTGCACGGATGGCCAGCCCGAGCTTGGTACGATTGATGATCAGATGCAGGCCGACGATGATCAGAAAGCCCGCGACCAGCAAAAGTACACTGTCCACGCGCAGGTTCAGCGATCCGATGGCCACGGCGTTATCCGGCAGCATGGCCGGAAAGGGCTTGGGGTTCGATCCGTCGGGGAAGAAAAGGCGGATCGCCTCGCGCAGCACCGTTCCCAGCATCATAGTCACCAGCAGGGTATTAAGGGGTGGGGCTTTGCGCAGCCGCAGAATCAGGTGGCGGCCGATGAGCGCACCCAACAGGGCCATGGAGCCCATGCTCACGGCGACGACGTAGATGATTTCGGCAATGCCCGATCCCAGATAAATGTGCTGCAGGCCCAGGTAGACGGCGAAGCCGGCAAAGGCACCAACCATCAACAGGTCGCCATGGGAAAAGACAATCACATCCAGCACGCCGAAGAAAAGGGTGAATCCGACGGCGACCAGGGCGTACATCATGCCCAGCATCAGCCCGTTGATCAGGTACTGTCCCAGCAGTCCCAGGTCCATGGTATACAATCTCCGATTCGCGCCGCCGGTCGATGAGGACCGACGGCGGGTTTGCGTTCGAAATGGACGGCTGTCCTGGCGGCGGGCCGATTTCTCGCCCGCCACCTTTTGCTGCAACAGCGGGACTACATGCCTTTGAGTTTACGCGTTCCGGCTGCGTATTCGCTGTCTTCCCAGACGACCCACTGGCCGTCCTGGACCACATACTTGGTGATCAGGGCCACCGTGTTCTGGCCATGATCGTCAAAGGAGATGTCGCCCACGATGGACGGGTGGCCTGATGTTGCCTGGAGGGCCTTGACCACTTTTTTGCGGTCGGGACCGTTTTTCTCGATGGTGTCGAGCAGAAGGTTCATGGCGGCGAATGCAAAGGGGCCATAGGCTTCGGGCGGCTGCGAGAACTTGGCTTCGTCATATTTCTCCATGAAGAACATTCCGCCGGGCAGTTTCTCGATGGGAGCGCCTTCACGAAATGCCAGGGTGCCTTCGGAGAGCTTCCCGGCGCCTTCGATAAACGCATCCGAGACAATGCCGGAGGTGCCCTGAAACTGCGCGTCAAGACCGATTTTCTCCATTTGCGCGCGGATGCGCACACCGATGGGGGTCAGGCCACCGAAATAGACCACGTCCGGATCGAGGGCCTTGATTTTGGTCAATTCGGCGGTGAAATCCTGCTGGTCGGCGGTGACGCCGAAAGTGCCGACGATGGTGCCGCCGTTTTCGGTCAAAAATTTGCTGAAGTACTGATTGTGACCCTTTCCGTAGTCGGTGGTGTCGTGCATGATGGCCCACTTCTTATAGCCCAGGCCGGTCACGAACTGGGCGGCCACTTCATTCTGATTGATCATGGTGCCGTTAACCCGGAAAACCTCCGCGAAGTCGTTGCCGTAGGTGATGTCCGGATGCACGGCCCCCCAGACGATTACCGGCAGGCCAAAACGATGGTAGATGCCAACCGCGCCCAGGGCCACCGCACTGCAGTAGTGGGCCGCCGCTCCGATTATCTTGCGGTTGGCTGCCAGTTTGGTGCCGACTTGAACGCCGATGTTGGGTTTGCACTCGTCATCGAGAATTTCCAGTTCGTAGTGGTATTTGGCCTTGGGATCGGCGTTCTTCAGTTGAACGGCCAGTTCGGCGGCGTTGCGACCGCCAAGGCCGTTGGCCGATACGCCACCGGAGAGCGGCGCAATAAAACCGACGTTGACTGTTTTTTTGGCCAGAACGGGGCCGGCGGCGAGCAGCGTGATGAGAAATGGCAGCATCAGCGTGACAGCGATGGAATAGCGGTGTAACGGGCGCGGACAACAACGGGATAAACCTGCCTTGATCATGTGGAGCCTCCTTGGGGTGGTGATATTGGGCAAAAGTTTGCCTGAAAATCATTAACTTTCCTGTCAGGCAAAAAAGCATAGTCCGTGCCGAAATGCACTTCTGGTTTGAATTGTTTTTATTTTTTAAAGATTCTGGTGGGTTATATTTTTGACAGAGAGTGCGGCGATTCGATTTGGTGGAATTTGGAATACATTTATGTCATATTTACTGAAACATCTTTCATAAAAGTATTTTTTGGGGGGCGGACCCTAAAAGGTTGCCGGGGTGTTGACCCAGATTATCCTGGCTTCCTTGCGACCAGGATTTCCGTAGCTGTGGGGGAGTTCGGATCGAAAGGAAAAAGAGTCTCCTTTGGAAAGAATATGGGCCGTTCCGTTTACGATCAGTTTGATCTGTCCATCGAGAATGAACCCCACCTCTTCCCCTTCATGGCTGTAATCGCCGTCGGGGCTTCCGCCGGGGGCGACAATATGGATGTGCGCCTGGAGTCGGTGGCTTTCGGTGTGCGGTATCAGCGCTTCCAGGGTTACCGTCTGCGATGCGTGCAGCAACGCGCGTTCGCCGTTGCGGTAAATGGCCACTTCCGGGGTGTCCGCATCGGCGAACAGCGTGCTGATACTTATACCCAATGCCTTGGTCAGGTGATGCAGCGTGCTCAGTGGAGGGTTGCCCTTGCCGTTTTCGATCTTCGAGAGCAGGCTTTCGGAACAACCGATCTGCCGGGCGATCTCCCGGAGGGTCATTTTTTGCGCCTTGCGGGCATTGCGAACGCGCTGGCCAACGGATTCCCTGATGGCGGTTCCTGACGACATTTTCGTTTCCTTTTTGCGGGATTGACCAATAGACGTTAAGATGCTGCTTTTGGCAAGACCAGAGGTAGAAATAACACCGCGGCGACCGATAACGCAGTCCCAAAACCGTATCTTTACGTCTATGCCGAACCATAAAGACATGTCGAACCCATGTCAACAAACGACCCAGCGGCCAGCCGAGAAAAGGAAACGAAGTGGCTTGTAATAACACTTTTGGAATACAGGGAACTGAGGCAGGAAAAGAGCAGCTAAAAAATGGCTTTGATCGGCCGTCTTTATGCCGACCATGTGGGGTTCATGCTCATCGTTTTTGGTTTTATTCCTGGTTCAATATACGGGGGCAAGGAGTTGAAGCCCAACTTTGAAATAAGGACTTTCATCGTCAATTATTTCTTCGCACCATTTGACATCGGCAAGGTTGATGGATCTCGGCCCTTCGCAATAGTCGATGTTCGCGTCATTGGATTGGTAGCATTTGACACGCACAACCAGACTCATGCCCGGCTTGTATCCGGTTCGAGACCGGATGCACATCCCATCCGGGCAATGGTTGATCAATTGCGCGTCGGATCTTTTTTCCTTGTTGATGTAAGAGATTTCAAGTGGAAGCGACAAACGATGCCTTTGGGTTGCTCGTTTCTCACGAATATTTCTATTCGAATCAATAGGAAAGAGATTTATGGAAGCCTGTTGCAGGTTTTTGTTATGGAAAGCATCGAAAGAAGATTTCATCGTCAGTTTCCCCCTAGAAATAAGTTTCGGTCGAATTCACGAAATCTTTAGGGGGAAACCATATTTTTTGTTACCATTTCAGTATTAATGAAATTCCATTCAGTTTAAACGTACGGTCAGCTGTAAATAAGCTCCTTAATTTTAATAATTTGAAACAGGGTACGGTTAACGGGAACATCGATTCCGTATTGACCGGCGATTTCAATCAAACGTCCGCTGAACCATTGAACCTCTGTTTTCCTCCCCGCCTCGATATCCTGCAGCATCGATGTTTTTTTATCGGCACCAAGGCTGTTGAGGGTAGGATACCAGTTCGGAATATCGTCGTCGCGCAGGTCGACGCCGGCAGCTTTTGCAACGTCGATGGTCTCCTGCATGGCTGCCTCCATGAGCAACTGGATGTTTCGGTCGGTATGAAAGATTCCGTAATTCGCCCCGGTAACGGCCGATACCTGGTTCATCCCGATATTGATCATCAACTTCCACCATAGAGAGCGCTGGATATCGTCAGGCACTTCGTAAGCCATTTCGCAGAAGTTCAAAAAGGAGGACAGACGTTTAAGTGCCGGATCGTTTTTGTTGTTGTCCGCCGAACCGATTAGCAGTTTGCCGGACCCGGTAAACGAAAGATCGTGTTTTTCTTTAACCGCATCCATTCCAATGGCAATGCTTGAAATGACCGAAGCCTGAGGGCAATGGCTTTGAAGGAAAGTTTCACTGTCCAGGCCGTTGAGGACGGATATGATAATCGTATTATCAGATACTGCGGCCTCCAGAAGCCTGGTGATGTCATTAAGATGATAATTTTTAACCGCAACGATAATGAAATCGGGCTTTGCCAACAGACCGTCGGTCAGGGAATCGACAGAAACGACATTGAAGGGTTCGGGTTTGCCGTTGATTGTGAAATGGCCGTCTTTAATTCGGTCGTAGCGGCTGCCGTCTGCTAAAAAATAGCATTTTTCTCCGATTTTTTGTGCAATGGGTTTGGCATAAAGCAGACCGAGTGCCCCTGCGCCGACAATGGCGACGGATTTTATCTCATTCATAAACGATTCCTCAACATTGATGGTTTCGTATCAAGTTGTACTCATCGATCATCGTTTTCAGTTCGGAACCGGATATAAACGCGCCTTGACGATTTTTCCTGAAAAAGGGTTTGGGTAGCTTGTCTTCGGATGGCCCCAGACCTTCCCGGGCGTTGAACTCCCGGGTAAGTTGAGTGATCCTGTTGGCTTTTTTTCGAAGCTCGGCGATGGTGCAATGCTCTCCGGTGGTCGCTTCAACCAGCATTTGCAGTTTGTCCCAAAGGATAAAATCCCGGTAGAACCGGCATAAGATCAGGCAATCGAACAGGGTCGCCCGGTCCTCATAGTCCACCATCAACTCGGCCTTGCCTTTGATCTGGTCCTTGTCCATCTGCCCGGAAAGCTCGGCTTTGTAAAAGGTGCCCCTGAGATGGCAGGCGCCGCGGGCAGACGTTGCATAGGACAATCCCATCCCCTTCAAAACGCGCGGTTCGAAACCGGCAGGCTCAAGCCCCTTGACGTGAATGGCCATGTCCGCAAGGGACAGTTTTTCAGATGCACTGCGAATGCCTTCGGCAAACAGCGCACCGATGCCCTCGCAATTGGCGACAAGTTTGAACAGTTCGGCCATTTTATCCGGCTGGTTATAATCGATCTCAAAATCGATTTTCCCGGCCTTGTACGCCTCGATGGCAAAAGCGGAAATATTGCCGGCGCTCATGGTATCGATGCCCAGCTGGTCGCACAGATTATTGAGCCAGGCGACTTCTTCGAGGCTGTCCAACTCGTTCAATCCGCCCAATGCATAAATCGTCTCGTATTCCGGACCTTCGATTTCAAGCCCGGCATGTCGGCCTTTTTTAACAGTCGATTTTTTGGTGCATTTGAGAAAACATGGCGGACAGCCGCGGGATGCAATCTCAAAATTTTTTTGCATATAATCGGCGGAAAGGTTCTCCCACTGGTCGAAGTGCCCGCTCTGCCAATAGCGCGTGGGAAAACAGTTCATCGAATTGGTCACAGCCACCTGCATGGGCGTGCCCAGGGTTCTGTAGTTCTTGGTTGCCGGCGAATTTTTTCCTTCTGCAGCGATTTCTCTGACAACCTTTTTCATCAGGTCCGGATCGGCGATGCTGGATTTCTCGCTGCCATAAAAGGAAATGCCTTTGACATTTTTGCTTCCAAGAACCGCCCCCATGCCTCCCCGGCCCAAACTTCGCCATTTGTCGGATTTGATGCAGGCAAATCGGACAAGGTTCTCTCCGGCCGGCCCGATGACCATGGCCCCGGCTCCTTTGGGCGACCGGTCGAGGATCTGTTTTTCGGTTTCGAACGTTTGCATGCCTTTGAAGGCGGTGGCATCTTCAAACCGAACGCCATCTTTATCGATGACAAGAAAGGTGAGCGTCTCAGCCCGGCCTCGAATAACGACGGCGTCCACTCCGCAGCCTTTGATCTTGGGTGCAAGCGTTCCACCACAATAGGATTCGCCGAAACCACCCGTGGCCGGGCTCTTGGTAAACACGGCAAAGCGATTTTGCCCCCACATGGCGGTGCCCGTAACCGGTCCGACAGTGATGATGAACGTGTTTTCGGGCGACAGTGCATCCACGCCCGCAGGGTTCTCCTGGAACAACAATCGGATTCCCAGGCCTTTTCCCCCGAGACTCTCCTGCATCATGTCCTGTGGGATAACTTCATGGGAAAACGATTGCGTGTTCAGGTCTATTTTGAGTAATTTGTTAAAAGATCCATTCATTGTCAGTAAAATCCGGTTAGGGAATTGCATAAAAATAATTTAAAATCAGCAGGTTAAACGATATTTTTGCTTGACATTGGGTCGTCAATATGGGCGGCGTTTTGTATACCCTATTATATCAAGAGGTTATACATGCCACGCACATTCGACCCTTTCCAAAAGCTCAATGCCCTGGAGTTTTTCTCTTTTTTTCAACCAGCGACTGAGGCAACATCACGGATGCCAGCTCTTGATTCCAAAGGAAACCGACCATTGCAGATGACTTTTGAGGAACATCTGCGCGCGCTGGTTTACTTTCATCTTGAAGAACACCATTCTGCTCAACACCTGCTGCAAGTGCTTGAAGAAGATGATTTTGCCAAAAGTGCCATCGCACCAGAAAACGGAATCAAAAAGAGCAGCTTCTCAGAGGCCACCAACAGCCGGGGACTTGAACAGTTCATGTATGTCTATCAGAACTTACAAGCTCAGGCATCTTCGATTTTACCCAAGCAACATCCCGAACTCGGTGATCTGGTGGGGATCGACGGTTCCCTCATCGATGCAACCTTATCCATGCATTGGGCCGACTACCGTAAAAAATCCAAGAAGGCGAAGGTCCACGTCGGTTTTGATCTGAACCGGGCGATTCCAAGAAAGCTTTATCTTACCGATGGTAACGGGGCTGAAAGACCTTTCGTCAGCTTGATCCTGTCTGACGGTCAAACCGGTGTGATGGACCGGGGTTATCAAAGCCATCAACGCTTTGACCAATGGCAGAATGATGGAAAGCTGTTTATGTGCCGGATTAAAGCCAGCACCAAGAAAACGATCATTAAACAAAACCCCATTGCCTCTGATAGTATCGTTTTTTTTGATGCCATCGTTGTTCTGGGCACCACGGAAGTCAATCAAACACAAACCCCACTTCGTTTGGTGGGTTACGAGGTGGATCGCGTTAAATACTGGATCGCTACGAATCGTTTTGATTTAACTGCCGAGCAAATCGCCACTGCCTATAAGCTCCGATGGGATATCGAAAATTTTTTCGCTTGGTGGAAACGGCACCTTAAAGTGTATCATCTCATCGCCAGGAGCGAGCATGGCTTGATGGTGCAAATTCTGGCAGGTCTGATCACCTATTTGTTGCTGGCAATCTATTGCCATCGCCAATTTAACGAGCGCGTTTCCATCAAGAGAGTCCGCCAACTGCGCATAAAAATCCGGAATGAATTACGCGCTGGTGTTTTTGGCAAACCCCCTGATTCAAATTTTAAAGAGCAAGAATTACATACCGTTAATGCAAGTACTTAGCCGGAAATTACTGATTCATTGTATATATAATTCCGGTTTTTTGGGACCAGTTCGTTAAATCGCCTCTTTCAACAGCTGGGCGATATCCTTGACCTCCATCTTGTAATTTTTGCTTTTCACACCGTCGTCGAGCATCTGGATGCAAATCGGGCAGGCAACGGCGATGCAGTCGGCATCCTTCTCCTTTGCATGCTCAACACGGGTCTGATTCATTCGAATGTTCTCTATTTCGTGTATCAGACCCGTTCCTCCCCCTCCGCAGCAATAGGTGTGTTCTCTATTTTTTCCCATCTCCACCAGTTCGACCCCGGGTATCCGTTTCAGCACATTTCGGGGTTCTTCGTAGATATCGTTCTTGCGCCCCAGATAGCACGGGTCGTGATATACGATTTTTTTGTCGATGGATTTGTTCAATTTCAGTTTTCCGGATGCGAGAAGTTCGTCAAACACCTGGGTGTAGTGTTTGATCTCCAATCCTTCGAAGGCCGGGTAGTAGGCCTTGAACGCATCATAATCGTGGGGTGATACACAGATGATCGTCTTTACGCCATTTTCATCGATCAATTTCTCCGTCTGTTCGGTCATCTCTTCGAAAAGACCGTCCTCACCCATCATCATGGCGAAGGCACCGCTGTCCATTTCTGCGCTGCCGAGGATGTTGAATTTGATGCCGGCGGCCTTAAGTACGTCCACTACGGCCTCTGCCATTTCCGTGGCCCTGTCTTCAAAGGGGATTGTCGCGCCAACATAGAGAATCGTGTCGGTTTCGCTGTCATCGAGGTTGAGATCGGCCACCCACCGATCCTTTGCTTTCCTGGGTTTGCGGTAGGGGTTGCCGGACTTCAACAGGCTGCCGAGGGCGTCGCTGACAGCCTTGGGTACCTTGCCCTGTTCGGCTTTCATCGTCCTGAATATTTCCGCCAGGGTCGCACCGCTTACGCGCGTCCGTCGGGTTCCGGTCTTTTGAATGAATACGGGTGTGTTCAACGCGCAGGTATACTCGCACCAGCCGCATCCGGTGCAGGAATAGGCGAGATCTTCGTCTATATCGGAGGCGTCCAGTTCCCCGTTTAAGAAGGCGTGAGCGATCAGCGCCATTCCTCTACCGGTTACCGCTTCCTTTTTTGTTTCCGTAAAAACCGGGCATTCCTCAATACATAAACCGCAATAGCAATTCACGCAGGACCATACCTGGGGTTCAAACTCCTCTATGCTTACGATAGCGTCCTCTTTTTTGATGGCCATTTATCTTACCTCCTAGAATCTTAAACCCGGGTTCATGATGTTTTTCGGATCCAGCGCTTTTTTGATGGTTTTAAGCAGGTTGTAGCCTGTTTCACCCAGTTCTCTCTTCGTAAATTCCACTTCCATGTCTTTGGGAATAAACCCGTGGGTGGCAGTAAGCGATCCCTCGTGCTTCCAGATCAGTTCGGCATACTCGCGGAACCAGCCCTTGAACTCTTCGATGCTTTGTTTGTCGAAATTCTTCGAGTCCGCCAGCATAAGCGCCCAGAATTTTGTTCCGCCCTGTTCGGTGGGCAACGGTTCACCCGGGCTGAGAACATGGTAGTGCTTTGCAAGATTCGGCCGGGTCGTTCCGGCTTCCGTTTCTTTTAGAAAATCCAGGTATTCTTTATAAAAATCGATCAAATGGCTGTTCGGGATATTCGCATCCAGCGGCACAATCCGGTTGCCCATACCGCCAGAGACCAGTCGTTCACTCTGAAGCGCCCCCATGCCCATGAATTTTTCCATTGTATTGTGCATTTGACCGACAAATTCGGTCGGAGGCAGGTCATCTCTCCAAAAGCCGTTGCATTTTTCGCAGATTTCCTCAACACGGCGGGTCATTGCATCAACAACCTCGGGATCACCCAGAATATGGTAGTCCACCAGCATCTCCACATCTTCGGGCCATACGAAATCGGACGAGGTTGTCACGGCCTGTTTGAGCATCCATTTATGATAGGCTTTTGCCCGCCAGACGGCGCTTGCGTGCAGGGGATTTCTAAGTTCCAGATATGCGTTGAGACCGTCCTCAAGGTTGGTAAAAGCCCTGATTCCATAATGATACGCCGGCACTTTGGGAATAAACCGCGTTGTCATCTCCGTGATGATTCCCAACGAACCCCTGGAGCCGATAAACAACCCCATGGTATCCAGACCGACAACCGATTTTGAAGGTCCGCCGGATCCATGCCCTACCCGAACCACGTCCCCGTTTGCCAGAACCACTTCCATGCTTTTGATATTGTCTTTGGACCCTCCCCAGCGGGTCTCCCATTTATTGTAGCCGGAGATCGCCGCCCGTGATCCCATGAGGGAGGATTTAATCATGGTCGGAAGTTCCACGGTGTCAAAGCCCCGCTCATTCAGAAAATTGATATAATCCGTGAGGCGCACGCCCGCCTGAGCCGTGATATTGTAGGCGACTTCATCAATACTGACGATTTTGTCCATGCGGACGGCATTAATGGCAATCGCTCCGTTTATACACTCGGCACCGTATGTACAGGTTCTGCCCCCCTGGGGCACCAGGCCCACTTCGTATTTACTGGCGCAATTCACAATTTTTACTACGTCTTCAGTTGTTTTCGGCCGGACGACGGCGGCAGGCGTAAAAATATCCAGGTCTTCATGCAGCAGGGATTCAATGCCGTGACAAACCCGATGGACAATCCTGGATGGCTTGTCATCGCTCACATTTTCCTCGCCAATGGCTTTTTTTATTTCCTGAATACATTCCTTGGTTGCGTCCATCATTTCCTCCCTGGGTTTCTATTTCTTCCAATACACAAGTAAAAGGATTCTTCTTCCAAATGGTATCCATTGCTTGAGCATTATGTATGCCAATACCCATTCAAGGCCATTTCTTGTTGGTCTTTGTTCTAACCCATTGAAAATTCGTTTTAAATTTAAATGAAAAGAATAGACGCAGGAATTCATATTATTAGGAAATTTATCAAAATGAGAAGAAATCAGGAGGGGTGCTGAAAGGGTTTCCGAAAACAATAAATATCAGATGGCCTTGAAAACAAGTTCCGGATCAATCCGGATGATAAAACGGGTCGTATAATATTGAAAAACGATTGGATGGGATGACTCGTCCAAAAGACTGGTCATGGTTCCGCATGGATATTCTTATTTTCCTAAACCAACGCGATCCGTATTTCCTGTTCTTTATCATTATGACAATTCTGAATTCATTATTTTCATGAGGTAGATGTGTATTTTTAATCTTGAAGAAATAAGAAATATTTTAATAATAGATGGTTAAATCCAAGGCTCCGTTTTCCCGGGAGCCCACTGGCTAAACATGGTATACATAGTGCTAGTATATAGTGATCGTATATGGAACTGAAAACAGTGTGCCATTACCATAATCTACAAAAAAGGATGCTTTCATGATTCGTGCAAAGCTTCATAAGATAAAACAGGAACTGGATCAGACCCGGATAGACAATATCAGGCAGCACATCCATGATGAATTTCAGAAGCAGAATTGTTCCACTGTGATCGGAAAAGGGAAACGTGTCGCCATCGCCGTTGGCAGCAGGGGAATTAACCAGATTGATGAAATCGTCAAATCCGTTGTCGATGAGGTGCAAAAAGCCGGCGCCGCACCCTTCATTGTCCCTTCCATGGGGTCCCACGGCGGTGCTACTGCCGAAGGTCAGAAGGAGATTTTGGAAAACTACGGGATTCTCGAACAGAACGTAAATGCTCCCATCGTATCTTCAATGGAGACGGCCCACCTGGGGGAAACAAAAAGCGGTATTCCTGTGTGCATTGACAAAAACGCCAGCGAGGCGGATCACATCATCGTAATCAACCGGATAAAGCCCCATACGGAATTTAAGGGTTCGATCGAAAGCGGCCTGATGAAAATGATGGTCATCGGATTGGGGAAGCATAAAGGGGCCTTGAATGCACATAATTATGCCGTTAAATTCGGATATGAAAAGACGCTGACGGAAATTGGAAAACATATCATCGATAACGCAAACATCACCTTTGGTGTCGGAATCGTTGAAAACGGATATGGGGCTACGCATACGCTGCGTGTAATCAAAGGTTCGGATATCTATCAGGAAGAAAAGCAGATTCTGAATATCGCCCAAAAGACCTGTCCGAAATTGCCTTTTAAATCTTTTGATATTCTTGTCGTTGACGAATGCGGAAAGGAAATCAGCGGAACCGGTATGGACACGAAAGTCATCGGCAGGATCATGAATATTTATGAGGAGGAGCTTCAGGAACCGAAAATAACGCGAATTATCCTTAGAAGCCTGACGGAAAAAACCCATGGAAATGCCGTAGGCGTTGGTTTGGCGGATTTCGTCACCAAAAACGTTTACGAAAATATAAACTTCGAGATGACCTATATCAACTGTCTTACCGCCGTTGCCCCTGAGAAGGCCAGACTGCCCATCGTATGTCCAAACGACGCTGAGGCCTTAAAAGCTGCCATCGGGACATGTGGGCCGGTCGATGAAGAGAACATAAAAATCGTCTGGATAAAGAACACATCCAAACTTGGCGAAATGTATATTTCCGACGGGCTGGTCGATACAGCCAAAGAGAATACCCACATCCAGTTTGTTGGCGAACCGGAAACGATCACCTTCGATGACGATGGAAATCTATCCCGACATTTTTTCCAATGATCGCCTTTTGGATCGTTATGGATTTCCGCCTGCGCGGGGATGACATGTCTGGTAACTTTTTAAGAGTTTGTTGTTGTTTTTAAGCCTATCCGATATTGAGCCGCCGGTATAAGGTCGAAACACTGATACCCAGATACTTGGCGGCTTTTTGTTTGCCTGCGGTAGAGTTGCCAAACAGGCGCAGCGCTTCTTCGATCAACAGCTTCTCCGTATTGATTGGCTCCGGATCGGACGTCTCGGCTTTTGGGGTGATCGGGGACATATAAGGGGGTAGATCTTTCAGGTCGGCAAATCCGCTCGTTTTTAAATTGCAAACGTATTCTACGACGTTTTTCAATTCCCGGACGTTTCCCGGCCATTGATAAAACAGAAGGTAGTTCAAGGCATTGCTGGTAAAACCCGAAAGGTTGACGCCAAAGCGCTTGTTGTATTCTTTGGTATAAAAGTCCAGCAGCAGCGAGATATCTTTTTTCCTCTCCCTAAGCGGAGGGACCTCAACCTGGACAACGTTTAAACGGTAGTACAGGTCTTCCATAAAATGTCCGTTTTCCACCATCTCGGGCAGATTTTTATTCGTGGCGCAGATCACCCTCACATCCAATTCTATCGGCGACTCGCTGCCGATTTTTTCGAGGATGTCGTTGTCCAGTATCCGCAGCAGCTTCGCTTGTCCCGTCCGAGGGAGGTTGCCGATTTCATCCAGAAAAATGGTTCCGCCGTTCGCCAGTTCGAATTTGCCGGTTTTTCCATTTTTGCGGGCGTCGGTGAAGGCGCCTTTTACATATCCAAACAGTTCGCTTTCGATAAGGGTTTCGGGAACGGCGCCGCAATTCAGGGCAACAAAAGGTCCTAAAGCCCTCGGGCTGTTGTAGTGGATGCGTTGCGCAACCAGTTCCTTTCCGGTGCCCGTCTCTCCACAGATGAGAATTTTCGAATCATTGGCAGCGACCTTGGTCAAGAGGTCTTTGAGTTTGCGCATCGGCCCGGACGCACCAATTAATCGGGGGCTGGTCGGTTTTTGACCGAAATTGTAAATCGTTGGGCAGGGTTGGGGCCTGACGTTGTTTTGCAGCAGCAGAACGTTGCCGACAGGATGATCATTATGCCGGATCGGCGTCGCTTTGGCCATAAATTTGGATTTGCGAGTACTTGCCTTTCCGTCGGACGTTGGACGAGAGCCAGCCAATTCTACGGCATCGCCAACCATACCGATATCTTTCCCTGTATATTCATCTTTTTTGAACTTCAGTGCTTCTTCGGCAAACTGGTTCACCTTGATGATATTGTTTTCGCAGTCGGTGATAATCACGCCCTGATCAATGGCATTGACAATATTTTCCATTGCCTGTGAGGTGACAAAATCATAGTAGGAGAAATTTTTATCAAAAAAGCTTTTAGCGATATAATCACCGATATTTTTCGCAATTTTTGATAAAAACAGGCTCTTTCGTTGGATCAGTTTTTGCTGGTCTTTATCGTAGCCAAGGATTCCAAAGAGTCCGACGACCTGGTTTTGGTATTCTATGGGACCGGAGAGAACGGACGTATACGGGCAGACCGATTTCATTTCACATCGCAGGCATTGCTCCGTCTCACCGGCGGAACCGATTACGAAGCTTTCGCCCGACTTCAGGGTTAAATCGACATATGAGTCTCTCGGCCGCCTTGAGCCGATATTTTTTTTGAACGGCCCGGTTCCGGCAACAGCTATCAGATCCTGGTCGATCACCACCACTTCCGCCCCGATAACCGGTTGCACGATATCGCAAAAAGATTGGATGGAATATCGATTCTGATCGAAGTGGCTGTTCATATTCTTTTTCCTATAATCCCATCAGCGCCCGAATACTCTCCAAGGAAAACCTTACCCGGTTTGAATTCCGGCCATGCACAGGTATTTGGTCTCCAGGTAGTCGTCGATGCCGTATTTGGAACCTTCCCGGCCAATGCCCGATTCCTTGACACCGCCAAAAGGAGCCACGGCATTGGATATAAGTCCGGTGTTGATGCCGACCATACCGTATTCGAGGCCTTCACTGACGCGCCAGGTGCGGGCCAGATGCATGGTGTAGATGTAGGCGGCCAGCCCGAACTCGGTATCGTTGGCCCGTTGAAGCACCTCTTCTTCGGTTTCGAACCTGAAGACCGGCGATACCGGACCGAAGGTTTCCTCACGGGCCACCACCATGGACTCATTCGCATCGGCGATAACGGTCGGTTCGTAGAAGGTACCGCCCAGTGCATGTCGTTTGCCGCCGGTCAGAAGCCGGCCCCCTTTACTCAGGGCATCTTCAACATGGGACTCGACTTTTTCCAGGGAGGCCATGTCGATCATCGGTCCGATCTGGGTTTCTCCTTTCAGACCGTCACCAACGATCATTTTCTCTACCGCGGCAGCGAGTTTTTCGCAGAACGCGTCATAGACGCCGTTTTGCACGAAAAAGCGATTCGTGCAGACACACGTCTGTCCCGTGTTGCGATATTTGGCAATGAGGGCGCCCTGGATGGCCAGATCGATGTCGGCATCGTCGAAGACGATAAAAGGCGCATTACCCCCCAACTCCATGGAGATTTTTTTCATCGTGCCGGCCGATTCCCGCATCAACAGCTTGCCCACCTCTGTCGAACCGGTAAAGCTCAGCTTGCGGACGATTGGGTTGGAAGTAATCTCCTTGCCAATCGCTCTTGAGGCGCCGGTGACGACGCTGAGAACGCCATCCGGGATTCCGGCCCGTTCGCCAAGTTCCACCAGCGCCAGGGCCGTAAGAGGTGTTGCCGTTGCCGGTTTCAGGATCATGGTGCAGCCGACAGCCAGGGCTGGACCTGCCTTTCGGGTGATCATGGCAGCCGGAAAATTCCATGGGGTAATCGCGGCACAGACGCCGATGGGCTCTTTGACCACGACGATCCGCTGGTCATTGTTGGTCTGGGGAATGACATCGCCGTAAGCTCTTTTGCCCTCTTCGGAAAACCATTCAAGAAAAGCCGCCGCATAGGCAATTTCAGCCTTGGATTCGGCAAGGGGTTTGCCCTGTTCGGCCGTCATTATGGTAGCCAGGTCCTCCTGGTTGGCCATCAGCAATTCGTACCATTTACGGACGACTGCACAGCGCTCAGCGGCGGTTTTCGCGCGCCATGCCGGTTGCGCACGATGGGCCGCCTCGATCGCCCGTCGCGTCTCATGGGCTCCCATTCTGGGAATCGTGCCGATCACTTCCCCGGTAGCAGGATTGGTAACCGCGATGGTCTCGCCGTTATCCGCATCCTGCCACTGCCCATCGATGTAACATTGTTGACGAATCAAACCTGGATCTTTCAATTTCTGATTGAGCATCATCTTCCTCATCATCTAAGTATGTTCGCGGTCACGATATCAGCCAAGCAGACTCTAAAGCGCATCGGCACTCGATATTGCTTCTCCCCCACTCATTTCAGCGAAACCATTATTCGGAAAGGATCTGTTTTGCGATGGCTTCCCCCAATTCATGGGTTTTCGTCGTTCCCCCCATATCCCTGGTTTTCAGCTCGCCCCTTTTGAGAACAGCCGTAATGGCGCTGCGGATGTCGTCGGCCGGTTCCTGCAGATCGAGATGCTCAAGCATCATCCGAACGCTTTCGATGGTGGCGACAGGATTGACGACCGCCTTGCCGGCATACTTGGGTGCGGATCCATGAATGGGTTCGAACATGGAAGGATAATCCTTCTCGGGATTCAGGTTCGCTCCTGCGGCAAATCCCATCCCCCCTTGGATCATGGCTCCCAGGTCGGTAATGATATCCCCGAAAAGATTGCTCGCCACAATGACATCAAAGGCTTCCGGATTTTTGACAAACCACATGGTCATCGCATCGACCAGGGCCATATCCGTTTTGATGTTCGGGTAGCCTTTGGCGACCTGATTAAAAACCATATCCCAAAAGACCATGGAGTAATTCAGCGCATTGGATTTGGTGCAGTTTGTTACCATGCCTACATGGTTGCCATCGCCCAGTTTTTTTCGCTTTTGTGCCAGTTCAAAGGCGAAGCGCATCACCCTTTCACAACCCTTTTGGGTGAAGTATCCGGTTTGGGTAGCGAACCCGTCAGGTTGGCCGAGCTTGAAGAAACCTCCGGCCCCTGAGTATTCACCTTCCGTATTTTCCCGGACGACGACCATATCCAAATTCTCCGGCGTCACACCTTTTACCGGCGATTCAACACCGGGAAACATGTTGATCGGTCTGAGATTGACGTACTGGTCGAATCCTTTTCGGATTTTCAACAGCATGGTCAGGCTGATGTGGTCGGGGACCTTGTTTGCATCGCCGATGCATCCCAAAAATATGGCATCGTAAGATTTCAATGTCTCCAGGGCCGTTTCCGGCATCATTTCGCCATGCTTCAGGTAGTAATCGCAGCTCCAATCGAAACATCCGGTCTTGAACCGAATCGAATACTTCTTTGAAATCGCATGAAGAATCCGCTCGGCTTCCCTGGATATTTCAGGTCCGACGCCATCGCCTGGTATCAACGCAATTTTATAATCTTTCATTTGATTTCTTTGCTTCGTCAACTTCTCAGTTACCGAAAGGCAAAATCCTGTTTTGATCGTCAAAAGCAAGTTTGAGGGCTTGCTGCCCGACGGATATACCCGCTTTACCGTTTAACGCTTCGACGACCGGCCGCGTTGCCCAAAACGTGTCCAGGCTGCATGTATCCAGGATTCGGACGATTTTGGCTGAGCTGGAGTCGGGATTCAAGCTCACGGCCGCTTCAATGGCAGCCCTGTCGTCATCCGCGATCATCGGCATGCGGCCGGCCCTGGGGCATTTGGCCGTCAGCGCATTTTTATAGGTGGCCTGAAAATCAATTTTTTCCTGCATGCGCTTGGGAATGATATCCGCGGCGCCCATGCCGGTGGCGTTTCCATGGGAGGCATCGGTCAGATCCAACACGACGATGGTTTTATAATCGGGCTTGCGTTCGCCACCGTCGCGACGCCAGGAGCCGATGACATTGGGGTCCATTCCGGCGCCACTGACCTCTTTGCCCATGCGGTCGACGATGAGCAGATCCAATTCGTCCATGGGCAGTCGCGGCAACAGTCGGTAGGCCTCTTCAAGCAAGTCCGAATCGGTTTGGACGAATTGATCGGCCGTGGTCAGGCGGATATTGTACGTTCCTCCCATTGCGCTCTCGGTAACGGCCAGACCGCAAAGGAACGGCAGCTTTTCGAGGATCAGGCGGGCCGCCGGGACAATCACCTTGGCCAGATCGTACTGGTGCAGGTTCGAGGCCCCGGCTTGCCGGCCGAGGCCGATGCCGACCATTTTGCATAACCCGGATTCAACCTTGCTGGTGAACAGCGTGTGCGGTTTGATCCGATTGATCACCATGATATGATCGGCTGTCAGTACATCCTTGGCGATAAAAACTTCAGGTCCGGCATCGATGCGGCCCAGCGAGACGACATCCATGCTGGCTTTGATCGGAACGCCCATGGCGGACTCGGTGATGCCAAGATGCGCCAGAATCTCGATCTGCCCTTCGGCCGTTGCACCGCCATGGGAGCCCATGGCCGGAGTAATAAAAGGCTCCAGAGAAAGTGCCTTGAGACATTCAACCGAAGTCCGGACCAGTTCCGGCAGGTTGTGAACGCCCCTGGAGCCGACACCCACGGCCACCGTCTGTCCCGGTGCAATCTGATCGTTTAGACCGAGGCGGTCAAATTCCTGCCTGACCGCCTCGGGTACATCCTGAATACACCGGGAATCGAATTTCTGTTCAACTCTGAAAAATTCCTGGAACTGCATTTCAGCATCCCTTAATTAGGCTTCCGACAGAGACTGAATATTTGCTTTCGATACCCTGTTGGTAGCTGGAAAAATTTTGATCAACAGAATGCTGGCCGCCAGAATAAAGGCGCCGGCCAGGTTTGACAAAACCCCGGGATACATCAACAACAGGGCCGACAGCCCTACCGGCACCCGATAGTAGAAGCTGATCCTGCCGACGAAAAGCAGCCAGCCTTCCAGTGAGGCCGCCAGCAGAATACATCCGATGATCGCTGTTGCAACTGCCAGCAGGACGCTGCCGACACTGCCAACCAGAATCAGGTGCGGATCGAGAACAAAAAAGAAGGGGACAATGTATTTCGCGGCCCCGAGTTTCATCGACAGCCAGGCGGTTTTCATGGGATCGGACTCGGCCAGAGATGCCGCGGCAATGGAGCCGATGGCAACCGGGGGGGTGATAAATGAAAGGCATCCCCAGTAGAGAACGAACAGATGGCATGCCATGGCGTTGAGCCCCAACTGCACCAGTGCCGGAACCAGGCAGACGGCCAGAAAAACGTAGCAGGCCGTAATGGGCATCCCGATGCCCATCACGAAACTGGTAATGGCACCAATGATCAGCAGTAAAAAGACATTGTTGCCTGCCAGCAAGACGAGTTCCCGCGAAAAAGAATTCGCGACACCGGTGCCGCCCAGCGCGCCCATGATCAGGCCGATGCCGGCGAGTATCCCCACCAGATTTGCCATCAGCTTGCCGAATTCGAACACCAGATCGATTAATGTCGAAAAGGTGTAGCGCGTTTCCCGGCGCAACATGGCGGTCACAATCAGAAAAATTGTTGTGAAAAAAGGCGCCCAGGATTCGATGCGCATAACGATCAGGATGTAGACCAGCATGGCCAGCGACCCGATAAACGGCCATCCCCATTTCAGGGTCGGCCAGAACTCGGGAAGCTCTTCCTTGGGCATGCCGCCGATGCCGGAAACGGCCGCCTGGTTGTCCACCTGCAGCAGCAAAGTCAGATAGTAAAGGGTTGCAGGAAAAAATGCCGCGACCATCACATCCGTATAGGGCACGCCCAGAAACAGGGCTACCAGAAATCCGGCAGCGCCCATAATCGGCGGCATGATCGCTCCACCGGTGGACGCACATGCTTCAATGGCGCCGGCGTAACGGGCGGAGTAACCGGTTTTTTTCATGGCCGGGATGGTAATGGCGCCGGTTGTAACGATATTGGAGATTACACTGCCACTCAAACTGGCCATGAATGCGCTGGAAAGCACCGAGACTTTTGCAGCTCCACCCCGTTGCCGCCCCATGACGGCCAAGGCGAATTCCATGAAAAACTTGCCGCCGCCGGATGTGACCAGGGCCACACCAAAGAGCATAAAACCGATGAGCAGGTCCGAGACCACACGGATCGGCAAACCGATGATACTTTCCACGCCCATGGAGTGATAAGCGATGGCCTGGGTAAAGCTGTACTGGGAGCCGTACATGAAGCCCGGCAGGCAACCACAGAAGATCGGATATAAGGAAATAGCGGTACAGATGAAAAAAAGGATTTTTCCGCCGGCGCGGCGGATGCCCTCCAGAGCCAGCAGCCACAAAATACCGCCGCATATCATTGGTACCAGCGGAGCCTGAAATTCCCAGCCTTTGGAAAGACTTTCGCGGGCATGAACGGCCATATAAATATTAACGACGATGGTGATGGCAAACAATGCCCAGTCGTACCAGGGCAGTCTTTCCTTGTCTTTTTCCCTGGCCGGGTAAATCAAAAAACAGGTGGACAGAAAACAGGCAATCACGCAGTAGTAGTAAGCGGTATTGATGGGGTTGAATCCAAATATATGCAAATGAAAAAGCTGGTTAATTGCGAGCAAAGCCCCAATCACACCTGCACTGAACGTTACCATGTAACAACTTAAAGAAATTCGGTTACCTTTTCCTTTATAGTTCACTATTTCTCCCCCTTTGACAGGCAACGCTTGAAGCGCAATACAATTCGTTGAGGCTATTTAATCGCCCATTATACCAAGGGTGAATCCCGCTTTCCGATTTTGATGGTCAAGCAGGACTCACCCTAAGAATTGTTCAACAAAGAACGAATTGGTTTAGAATATTCGTTATTCGCCCAAAGCCTTGGCTCTTTCCTTGACCCAGAATTCAGGGAAATCGTTCGATTTGATCTTCTGCTCCTGGGCTTTGTCCAGTGCATTTTCCCACGCGGCCTGGACTTTTTTCAGATGTTCCAGTCTGGCATCGTTCCAGGCCTGGTCCTCGGCCGTCCAGACTCCGATTTCCTTCAAGTAGCGAACGGCGCCTTCATGAAAGGGAACGTCGGCAGGCGTACTACCGGCGAGGTGGATCTCCCAGTTCGGCATGTTCTGGTGGGAATTTTTGTATACGTCATAGCTCTGATGAACCCCTTTGAGAAAGTTGTAGATCAGATCCGCATCCGCATCGGCATAGGTAATGGCCATGGGGAACCGCTGCTGGGCAACATCTTTGGGGTGATTCTCTTCAATATCGATACCCTTGGATTCCTTAACGGCTTTCAGAAAGGGCGCATGCTTTTTCAGACGGGCCCAGCCTTCGGTGTCGTTTGCGTACAGTTCGAGCAGATGCGCGCCTTTCGGTGAAGCCGCGGCTTTGATGATGCCGCCCTTGGTCGTGCCGCCGATGGCATCCACGCTGCCTTCGATCAGACCGTTCAACGAAGCCCCGAAGCTGGCGAATTCGACTTTTTCGACATCATCCCAGGTCAGGTTGCCGAAAGCAAGGTATCCGGTCGTTTTCACATTGAGGCTGGGAGAGCCGATGACCCATGCTACCCGGCGTCCTTTGAGGTCCTTGACGTCTTTGACGCCGCTGGTATTGGTCGTATATAAACAGTGGGTTGCCGGCGGTGCGATGACGCAGCGAAGATCCTGCGGGCCCCATTCATAGGTGGAAAAATCGTAAAGACCTTCCGAGGCGAAGTATGCGCCATTTCCCAAAAAGGTCATTTCGACCCGTTTGGTCTTCATCGCCAGGATGCGGCTGGTATCGGAACCCGTCGGCATCAGACGAACCTTGACGCCGTACTTTTTCAGCAGCCCGTCAGCAATGGCCGAGGTCTGAATATAAGCGCCGGCACCGACGTCATAGCAGCTCCAATGCATCATTTTCGGCAGCTTGACATCGCTGTCCGCAGCTGCTGCCATTCCAAAGTTCATCAAACAGACCGCAACGATGGTAGTAAACAAGGTGACTTTATAAAATCGGTTCTTCATGTTCTTCTCTCCCCCTGTACAAAACGATTGAAATCCATATTTCGAGGTCCTTTCACTATGCCACAAAAAGAAGAATTACCACCCCCTTTATCCGTATTATTTTCAAGCGACTTTAATATCGTTCGCCGAGTTCAGTGAATCGACTCGGGATTGACCCGATTTTCCAATTTCCCTCCGTTGAAAAACGAATGGATGTTGCGAGCGCAGATCAGTCCGATTTCCCTGGCAACCTCGATGGCATAGCCACCCAGGTGCGGGGTCAGGATGACATTGTCCAGATCGTACAAATCCATGTGGGCGGGCGGCGGTTCCTGGGACAGCACATCCAGGGCGGCCCCGGCGATGGATTTTTTATTCAGTGCGTTGTACAGCGAAGATTCGCAAACCACACCGCCCCGGGCCACATTGACCAGAAACGCGGTCGGTTTCATCAGGGCGATCTCTTTCTCGCCGATGAGATTGCGGGTGGACTCGGACAAAAATACATGGATGGATATGAAATCGCTCCGGGACATCAGTTCGTCCAGTTCGAGATACCGGACGTCGTTGGCCTGTGCATAGCTTTCGTCCTTGTATACATCGTAGGCCACAATCGACATGCCGAACGCTTTTCCAAGGTGGGCGACCGTTTTGCCGATCTTTCCCATTCCGATGATGCCGAGGGTCTTTCCCTTGAGCAGCGATCCCACCACCTTGGGCCACTGCCCCTGTTTGACGGAAGAATCGCCAAAAGGAATCCTGCGGGCCAGGGATATGAAGAAGCCGAAGGTCAGTTCGGCCACGGCGTCCTTGTTGATGCCTGGCGCATTGGTCACCGTGATCGCTTTTTCGCTTGCCGCGTTGACGTCGATGTGATCTACACCGGCACCAGGCTGGGTAATGATTTTCAAACGGGTGGCGTTTTCGATAACAGCGGCCGTAATCGGCATCAGCCCGCTGATAAGGGCATCATAGCCACCAATTTTTTCGATGATTTCCGCTTCGGTCAGTTTCGCGGTTTGGGCAATCCTGTCCACCTGGTATCCGCGGGTCTGGAGATATTCCAACCCATCGGTTGTGAAATAGCCGAATGACGGCGACATCGACCAAACTTTAATAGCCACTATCCCTCAGCCCTTCGTTGAGGTTGATGGTTGTGAAATGGAAGGCCAAAATTCGGTGTTGATTTAAACATGGTTATATGCTTTAAAATTTGTATGATGAATTTTTTATATTGGTACCCGACAATATGTCAAGCTTTTTTTTTAAATGATCTTATGATAAATAAAGCCTATCGGGATGCATCGCAGGCAACGTGTCAGCCACCTCTTTAAGTCCCTGTTCCCGATACCAATAGAATCGATAAACGTGCTTTTTCGAAAATGGCATGGGAGAGTTGTGAGCTGATCGTATCCGGTCAAATCATCTAATGGAAGCACCCAGCGGATTTAGCTGTTGAATTGAGCTTTTTAATGGGAGGGAGGCATGAGCAGAACGACCACCAAGGCACTTAAATTTGAGCGAACCCCCAAGCTTGTTGATCAGGTCACGAAATTTCTGAATGACCAAATTGAAAGCAATGTGTACGAGGAAGGGGACAAACTGCCGACGGAGAATGCCTTGGTCGAGCAACTCGGCGTCAGCCGCCCGGTTATTCGGGAGGCCCTTTCACGCCTTATCTACGACGGCATTCTTGAATCCAGGCAGGGAAGCGGGGTCATGGTGGCTGACTCGGCGAGCAAAATTACCTTCAGGCTCGAGCCTTTCGACGATTCGAATGTTACGGAATCCAAAAACCTTTTGGAACTTCGGGCCATTCTTGAGGGGGATGCTGCTTTTCTTGCTGCAAAAAGAAGAACAGAGGACCATTTAAAGGATCTGGAAAAATGTTTGAAAAGAATCAAGGAAACCAGTCACCTGGACGATCAGTCGGTAATCGAAGACATCAAGTTTCATGAGTCGATCGCCATTGCGAGTTGTAATCCTTATTTGTCAGATTTTATCGAATTTTTCCGCAACCGCCTGAAACCGTTGTTCATGAAAACGCATAGCATCCATCTTCATGGCGATACCTGGAAGTTCGAAGACCACAATAGGATTTATCAGGCGATTTTAAAAAAGGATTCGGAAGGTGCCCGGAACGCTGCCATCCGCCATATCCAATCGGCAGCATCGGGCCTGAAAATAAAATTATTCGACTGAGTTGTATCAGGTCGGTTGGCCTTTTTCATCGAGACCGACCCCAACGATCATTTGGTTCCTCGCCGGGCGATGGCCCTTGCCAACGCCCCGGCGGCCAAAATGATTCCCACCCTGTCCCTCCAAACCAATCGAACCGCAGCAATATTTTTCATCGGATAAAATAAAAAACATTTGACATGTTGTCTGGCAACTTTATATATAATTCATCAGACAAATTATTGGTCACATGTTTTGTCGAGGCCGGATTGCGATTGATTATTAAGGTAAAAGCCGGACCGGCCACGAAAATTTTATAGCCGCATCACACTATTTTTCAAGGAGGAAGGATCCATGCCCGCGAAACGCGCGCTCATCATGAACCCCAAGGATAATGTGGCAACCACCCTCAAAGAAATCCAATCCGGGGACACGGTAGAGATCCCCCGGGGCGAGGAGGTTTATACCGTGATCGCCACGGAAGACATTCCCTTTGGCTTTAAAATTGCCGTAGAAGACATCCCCAAGGGGGCCATGATCCTGAAATATGGGGAGACCATCGGCATGGCCAGCCAACCGATTGCAAAGGGCGAACTGGTACACGTTCACAACCTGGAAGGCACCCGGGCACGGGGAGACCTGGAAAGGAGTAAAGAATAATGAGCTTTTTAGGTTATATACGGCCTGACGGGTCGGTGGGAACCCGGAACCACGTGCTGGTCATTCCTCAGGGCCTCATCTCCAAGTCGATCAGTGACTTTGTCGTTGGCACCAAGACCATTCAAACGGTGGACCACGGTTCCGGTCGCACCGCTGAGGATCGGGAAAGGGTGGCCCGGGTTCTGATCGGGCTCGGCTTGAACCCCAACGTTGATTCGGTGATCGTGCATGCGGCCAGCCCGGGTGCCGGATATCCGGAACTGGCGGCCGAACGCCTGGCGGATGAAATCGCTGTAAGCGGCAAGCGGGTGGAAGTCGTCGATCCGGTAAAGGAAGGCGGCATCTACCGGGCCATTGCAAAAGGGTGTCAGCTGGCACGGATGATGGTGTACGAGGCATCCAAACTGAGGCGGGAAGAGGTCGGGGACGAACACCTCTGCGTGGGCGTGAAGTGCGGGTATTCCGATACCACCTCCGGCATTGCAGGCAACCCGGCCGTGGGATATCTTTTTGACAAGATCGTCAACGCCGGGGGTACCACTTTCTTTGGCGAAACCACCGAAATCATCGGGGCCGAGCAGGCGATGGCCAAACGGGCGGTAAGCCCGGAGGTGGCCACTGCGCTTCTGGACGCCGTGGCCCATCGGGAAAACCTGGCCAAATCCACCGGTCTGGACATCCGAACCATCAACCCCATCCCGGCCAATATCAAGGCGGGCCTCAGTTCCCTGGAAGAAAAAAGCCTGGGGGCCATTTACAAAGCGGGTACGACACCGCTTCAGGGCGTTCTCCAATACGCGGAGAGGCCGAAAGGAAAGGGGCTGTACTTTGTGGATAACTGGATGGGGGCCTATTCCATTTTTGTTGGATACGCGGCGGCGGGCGCCAATCTTGTCATGTTCCAATTGGGAGGCGGAGGCATGGCCGGCCGCGACCTTTTGGAAGGCACGCCTTCGGTGGTAACACCCTTTATGTGGTGCACCGCCAACCCCAAGACTTACGAAATGACCGGAGACAATATCGATTTTTACTCGGGTACCGTGATCGAAGGAACGGAAGATCCGGAGCAGGCGGGAGAACGGCTCTACCAGACCGTGATCGATATCGCTTCCGGTACGCTTTCACGAAACGAAACCATGGCGTATAACGAACCGATTGACCTGTACCTGGAAGGACCCAGATTCTGAGTTGATAACCATTGGTTCCTGGGAAAAGGGGTTGCAGACTGAAGTCTGCAACCCCTTAATTCGTTGTGCTTCCCAAACCTGCCCCACAGCTTGAATTCTTACGTATTATTTAATCGCTAACATTTCCGAGATCGCCTTTCGATCATACCACCGGCCGGCAGCCATGACGCCGAGAATTTTGCGGGCGTTGGCGACATCGTCAAGCGGGTTTTCCTGAAGTAAGAGCAAATCGGCGCATTTTCCCGACTCAATGGTGCCAAACGCATCCCATCCATTCATTCGTTGCACGATTTTCGATGCCACAACAGTCCCGGCGGCAAGGGCTTCATAAGGGGTAAATCCGTTTTCGACCAGGATCGCGAGTTCATCATGCAAGGAGAACCCCGGCACGATCCCCATGCCGTCGGTTCCTGCGTCTGTCGAAAGCAGCAATGGGGTGTTTATCGCTTTCAAGGCCACAAGCAGCTTTTTGTCCAGCAGGTATTTAAACGGCGCGAACACTTCTCCGTCCTTGAACTGCAATTGATGCTTATCACGGCCTATGCGAAACCGTTCAAGGTAGTTTGACGGCAGGTACCGGTTCTCCGGTTTTTCTAAAAAACGCTTCGGGTCGAACAATTTTTGAACAATCACATCGTCTATGACCAGCGTCGTGCAAACCGGAATCGGCTTTGCTTTGAGTCTGTCCACAAGCGCAGTCACCATGGCTTCTATCTCTTGCTCCTGTTCCTCGGGAGGAAGCTGAAGCAATGGGCTGAATCGATTGAACGTGGTCTGAATCGCATACGTCATCCAATCGCCTTCGTTTTCGAAATACCGTTTGCGATCCAGGTCGGAAAACTCCCACAGGAACTCTTCGATATGGGCGATTTCATTCATTCCTTCCGCCATAACGCCATCCAGTCCGACCTGAAACGGGATGTGCCCGGCAACGTATACGTCGAGTTTTTTTGCAGTAGACATGATCGAATGGAATTCTTCTCTGGTTACAAAAGAGTAAACCTTAATAAAATCGTAGTGCTGGTATTTTTGTCTGATGACGATGTTTTCCGGATTTTCTTTAAAATGTCCCCGAAGTTGCGGACCGCAGGGGATTATATTCGGCCCGGCCAGATCACCGGTTTCGATTTTTTTGCGCCATGCAAAAGCATAGTGGTTTCTTTGACTTCTCGTCCCGAAACAGCGAACGGTCGTGACACCATTGGCAAGAAACAGCTTCAAAGGTGACACAGGTTTTTTCTCATCAAACCAACCCTGCCGAAAATGGATATGCATGTCGGCCAAGCCGGGCATCAGAAACGCATTCCGACAGTCAATTACGGTTGAATTGGGCGGGGTATTTATTTGGCTGGAAGACCCGACTGAGAGAATTTGTTTTCCTTCGATGACCACGGTCTGATCGGGAATTACAGTCTCGGAGGTCATGGGAATGAGACTGGCATGAATAAATACGGTAATTCTTTTGTCGGAGGCAATAGCCATTCCGGCCATTTGAACCCACAGTGCACAAATGGCGATCAGGTATGTCAGACGCAGTGAGTCGCCGGTCGACATGATAAGCCCCCTATATACGAAATTTTTAAAGAAAGATTGCGGTCGGTAAAGTTATAAAACGGATTTACTTCGATCCAGGAATAGATTCACTTCCTCTTGAATCCACGGAAAAAGCATTTGGGCCATCTCAACAGCACGTGTTTTTTGAATATTGTGTCCACCCGTCTCGAATTGCAAGCGTGGCCCGGCAGGAGCTATCTCTTTCAGGATTTCGCCTATCCGTGGTTCAACGATGCTGTCATCCTTCGCCCAGGTGACCATTGTCGGTTTGGTCAACTCTTTTAGCGTCTCGCCATGCCGTTTAAAATTAATACTTGCCGCACATTGTAAAGCCGTTACTACCGTTTCAGCGGAGTTTCCAATATGGAACCCTGCCCATCTCAATGCTTTCCTGCCCATAGAGACGATTAAGGGACGAGTAACCGGGTTGCGCGCGAATGGCAACAGGGCTTTATAGGTTTTCGGGAAGTGACCGCGATGGGAGTATGGGCCGGCCGATGAAACCAGAACCAGGGCAAGAATACGTTCATCCATTGCCGCTGCCTGCGTTGCGATAGCCCCGCCAAGAGAATGACCTATCAAAGAGACGCTATCGAACTCCATGAAATCGATAAATTGCAAAACGAACCGGGCCATGCCGTCCATATCCGGACCTGGATGTGATGCTTTTGGCGTTTTTCCGAATCCGGGCAGATCGATCCGTATTACGCTTAAATTTTGGCTTAAGGCTGGCGCCAACCATCGAAAATCGAATGTAGATCCTGGAATACCATGCACGCAGACTATCACCGGCCCGGAGCCTTCATTCGTATAGGCGGCCACACCTCCTTGCATTTCAATAAACTGCGTTTCTGCGTTGCTTGGTCGATCGGGATGCATTGGGACCTCCAACCGGCAAGACGGGAATTGCCTTCAAATCGGCAAGATTTTTTTGGATCTATACGATAGAGAAAAGATATTGGTTGCGTCTGTATGCAATGGAAAGAGCAGTATCAACGCACGGACAGATGAAGTCGAGAGTCAGATTCTACATTCGCATGAAAAAGGAACCGTTTTCTTCATTCAATGGTTCATGGTAAATATTAATGGAACAGGTTCGCAGCACCATGGAAGTTTAACAAAAAAGTATATGCATTCAAACGATAAAAGTTCATAGATGTGGTGAATCGGATGGCAGATAAGATTTCAATAGCACTCACCGCCCTCGAGAAATCAAAATTTCGATCCCGGTTCAAATTGGCCGATAAGGACCGGCAATACATCCGGGGCAAGGGCATCGATACCATCCGTTCCCATGCCATGGACTTTGTCACCGCGAGGTTGGCGCCGGCGTCTCCCAAAAACGAGGGCAAGCAGACGCCGATGAGAGGGCATCCGGTATTTATCGCTCAGCATGCGACCGCCACCTGCTGCCGGGGATGCCTTTGGAAATGGTACCGGATTGAAAAGGGGAGGGCGCTTGACGATTATGAAATTGCGTTTGTGGTGGCGTTGGTGATGCGGTGGATAGTGGATCGCTGCCCAAACGGCTAACCTCCAGATCTATCTCTCTTTCATCCTTTTTGGGCCACAATGAGCAATCCTTTGACTTCATCCCCGGACTGCTTGCGGATAGAGGCGTCGGTCTCCTCAATGGGCGTGAATCCATGATGTTTCAGGCAGTTCCTTATATACTGTTGAGAATGGGCATAACGTCCACTGGGAAACAGTCGATATTCTGTGCTGTCACCTTCCAATTTCTCAACTGAAAAGGCAATCATCCCTCCGCGAACAAGATGGGATGATGCCGATCGCATGATCGAATCCAGATTCCCGAAATAGACAAATACGTCAGAGCTGTAAATAAGATCGAATGGTTGGTCGAACGACCAGTCCTGAAGGACGTCAAAGACGATGAGATCGTCGTAGACATTTTTCTCCGAAGCCTTCTGGAGCATCTTGGACGACACATCGACACCGATCAGGTTTTTTGCATAAGGCCGGTAGAATTGCGAGCCCAAACCGGTGCCGCATCCAAGATCCAGAACCGTCAGATCCTTTTGCAGGTGCGGGCGAACGAGGTTGAACAGAAGTTCAGGGGTCCTGTATTCCAGATCGTTGACCAGGGTTTTTTCAAACGTTCCGGCACACTGATCGAAAATCCTGCGAACATGCTGCGCCGGTGCGGCATCGGGTGTTGTCGAGGTCCCCAGGCTCTGGAGCATGAAGTTCGCTGCCTCATCGCCCGGCTTGATCTCCAGCACTTTTTTGTAATGGTTCGCTGCTGCTTCGAATCGTCCGAGTTTTTGTAAAGAGACGCCGAGATTGAAATGGGCGGACGCATAATCCGGCTGTAATTCAATCGCCTTCTGGTATGAGTTGGAGGCGTTCTCAGTCATATGAAATTCATCCTGGGCCACGCCCAGGTTGTTCCATGCCTCCGCCATATCAGGAGAAAATGCCACAGCTCTTCGAAAGCAGGAGATGGCCTCCTCCGGCTCGCCGATTTCACGGAAAGCCACCCCCATATTGTTCCATGCCAAACCAAACCGGGGCTGTTGCTTAACGATGTCCCTGTAAATGGTTATCGCCCCTTTGTCGTCTCCCTCCATCTGCTTGAGCCGGCCCAAATTATAGCAGGCCGACAGATCGGGAGGCGTTAGGTTGGCGGCTTTTTCAAAAACTTTTTTTGCCTGATCCGGTTTTGCCTGATCTAAAAAGACCGTTCCAAGTGCGTTCAGCACCGATCCCGAATCCGGACTTTCGCTCAATACCTCCAGATAGGCTTTTTCCGCATCGGCAAGCCTGCCTTCCTGGTGGGCCAGAGTCGCTTGTTCGAGAATGTGTTCGTGATCGTTTTTCATATGCTTCAATCTACTCACAACTGAAAAGGTTTTTTTGCCGCCTAACCCTCATAAAAGCCTTTCAGTTATTATTTCAGATAGTTCTTTGATTTGAAGACGATTCTCCAGATTGCCTGATTTTACCGCATCCTCAAACATGGTTGCACATACCGGGCATGTCACCGCGAGAATTTGAGCCCCTGTTTCCGATGCTTCATGAATTCTCTTTGCAGAAGGGCTCTCCGGTCCTCCGCCTAAAATATCCGTAAACACATTTCCACCGCCGCCGCAGCAGCAAAAAGCATTTTGAAAACAACGGTCCATTTCAACGAGAGCAATGCCAGGGATTTTGCCCAGCACCCTTCTTGCCGACGCATATTCCATATTGTGCCGCCCGAGATAACAGGAATCGTGAAAGGTGACCGTAACGGCCGAATCTGGGGGGGTAAATGTGAAATGATCGATGATTCTTTCAAAGATCTGGGAATAGTGGAAGACACTTACCCCTTCAAGGGGATAGTCATTTTTCATGGTATTATAGGCATGGGGGGAAAGCGTGATAATTTTTTTTACGTCGCGGGCATGAAATCGTTTCATATTCTGTTCAACAAGGTGGGCGAACAATTCCTTTTCTCCCATGGCCTTGACATCGTTGCCGTCACAGCGTTCCTCTTTTCCGAGAATACCAAATGAAATACCCCCTTTTTTTAACAGGGAGGCAACAGATGCGGCGATTATCTGTCCCCGCGGATCAAAGCTTCCGGCATCACCTACGTAAAAGAGATAATCCTGGCCGGAATAAGTCTCGATATCAAGACCGTTTGCCCAGTCGTCCCACTTTTTGGGCGGAATTCCGTACAGATTCCCATGGCTGTAGGCATGGGTCAGGCAATCCCTGACAGAAGACGGCACGGTTCCCAGGTTAACAAGTTCTTCCTTTCCCGCTGTAAATGCATCAAGCAGATGGTCCTTGATTTTTGGAAGTGTACAATGCTCTACACAATTTCTGCAGGAGGCACATGAGAACATGATTTCCTGAAATCGTTTCCCGGGTTCGATTTTCCCGTTCATCCACGCATAAAGAAGCCACATTCTGCCCCCGGGCGAGAATGTCTCAAACCGGTATTTGGCATATGACGGGCAGTTAAGGTCTAAATAGTGTCCGTCCATAAATTGCAGGTTTAAGCAGTGCGTCGAGAAGTAAAAATCGGGTAACGTGAGGAATAGAATCCTCCAAGACACGGCACATTGAAAGCCCGACAAGGATATGGGTAAATACTCTAAAAAAGCACGCCTCCGGACGCACCTGCTCTCTGGATTTCAGTAACTGAATTTTCTCAGGTTGTGAGGTTATCCAGCAGGAGCCAATTGCTTTCGAGCGATCGTCAGCAGGTTGGCCGCGACCACCGACGAAAGCACGTAGCTTTTAAAAGAACGAAAACCTTTCCACGTGCACCGGGTCAAGCCGAAACTGCGTTTGAGCCAGGATATGCCCGATTCGATACCGGCACGGAACTGTCTGAGCTTTTTGTAAACATAGTGACTGCGACACATGTCAATCTCTTCAAGACCCCGTTTTTTGGCAAAGCAGACATCTTTGACGCCTTTGGCCTTGGCCGTGTTCAGATTGCCTTTGGATGCAAAGCCACCGTCCAGGGCAACTTTCAGCGGGTAGCGTCCGTAAGCCGATTTCTGGCGATCCAGCATCTGTTCAACCAGTGTGCTATCTGCGGGATTGCCCTCAAGAACGACACAATCGAGGATAAGGTTCGAGGCTCCACCGGTCAGGCAAATCTTATGGCCATAATGGTTATCCCGGCGGTCTTTGATGATGATGTCCGTGTGTTCCTCGAAAATCGAGAATACCTTCTGGTCGGCCGATACGCTTTCGCCTTGAATAACCCGGCGATAGGTCTGGTCGTAGACCTGACGGGCCAAATCGCTGTAATGTTTGATGCTGTTCAATAAGCCAAGCAATTCAAAATTGGTTGTGCAGATTCCGCCTATCGTTTCTTCGGCTTTGATCGCGTAACCGATGGACTTTTGGGTGACCTTGAGCAGGTCTTTATACGGAGACAGTCGTTGCTTTTTCCCTTTTGCGTATTGGATGGCGGTCATCCGCCTTTTTGCACGGCGACGATGATCCGTGAAAACGATTTTAATTTTGAAGTCATCCCGGGCTTGAGTCAACAACCGCGCGAGCACGCGCACAGCGTCATACAACTGCATGGAATCGCAAGGAGGGTGGATGTTGCTCTCGACGACGGTACAATCGACTCGGGTCGTTCTGCCTTTTTCGATGTTGTTGTCCTTCGCATATGCCAACAGGTCCAGGGAAATAAGCTCCCAGGTCTCAGGGCAGATCCTTTTGATATTTTCATTCAGGGCGGATTTCTTGAAGCCCTTATCGAAAATACCGATTCTGCAAAACCGTCTGAGCGATCTGGAATCGGAAATATGAAAGGCGAGGTCTTCATAGGTGAAGTTGAAAAGCTTCATCACAATCGCGGCGCGGGTCACCTGCTCGGCACTCATACCGTTGGCCCCGGTTCGTTGACGTTCTATCTTGAGGCCACCGTTGAGGTCTTGCAGAACATGATCGTAAATGTTAGGAGTCTTGTCCAGGATTTTGCTGATCATCTCCAGTTCTACTTCTCTGGGATGACCCGTGGGGAGACTTATCAGCGGCATTTGTTTTTGTTGTTTCTCGCGCATTTTATGTCGGCCCTTTTTCTTGTTTACGTAGTATTTTTAAGTGTTTGGCAAAATACTTTATACTACAGACAGTGAGAAAATACCAGCATAAAATGCGCTTTTCTTTTTTATTCCAGTTAGTTATTTTCGCGGATGAACACTAAATAATTTCCCGGGAATTTGCAGTAGCCGCATCGAAAGCACCTGTGTAATATTTCCTCGTATTGCATATCAGTCCGCCTCCCAATTTCCGGGATTCATAATGCCTTTGGGGTCCATTATCCCTCTTATCCGGTTCATCAGCCCGAACATGCCTGGATCCATTTTCTTGATGATTTCCTTTTGGGCAGGGGCTTCCGCTTTCCAGGGAATTCCGCCCATTTCAATGACCGCTGAATTGGTCATCTCCAGTGCTTTCTGGGCGTTTTCCACATCCGAAGCATCCGCACGGTTGAAGGCATAGGCGTAAAAAAACATCATGCAATGATTCACCCCGATAATTCGCGAGCCCATTGAATAGGTTGTGCCGATTTTTTCGGCAACCTCAAGGCCCAGGGCATAGGCTTTGGGGTATTTCTCCACCGGCATGATCGCTCCCACATATTCGAATCCCCCGCCCTTTTTCGTATCGGCAAACCGTGACAGCGTGCGTGACGGGACATCCAGAAAGGCGGCCTTCATGACCTGGGGAAGCATCATGAATCCTCCGGTTCGATTCTCTATGTACGACTTGACCGATGCCCGGAGCAGGTTGCGTTTCCACACCAGTTCCTCCTGGCTCTGTGCCCCGTAATGGACATTGCAATGCTGGAACCCCTTGGCCCAGTCCGGTTTTGGCGTCATCCAGGTGACAATGTCTTCGGCCACCTGGGCCCCGGTGAGCCGGTTTAAAATATCCGGCATCATGCCGGGATCTTCATGGACGAATATGCTGACGTCATTGATGGGATAATCCGGGTACAATTTGATGGAAAGTTTGGTGACAACACCGGTTGTTCCGGCCCAGCCCAGAAAAAGGCCTGCAAGATCCGGCAGGGGCGCTCTGGCAAACCATTGGTCCGAGGTGGCACAGGAACCGATTTTGACAATTTCCCCGTCCGGCAGGACCACCTCAAGACCGTTGAGCATGTCGGAGTGAAATCCGGCCATATGGGATAAATGGCCTGAGCCATAAATCGTGACATTCCCGGCCACGGTGGCGATGGGGGGAGCATCCGGTACGGAATGCTTTAACCCGGGATGGTGTTTTTTGAGATATGCCTGGAGCATGCCCTGGGAGGCGCCGGCCTCCACCACCGCATAGCGGCTGATGTCGTTGACCTCGATAATCCGGTTCATCCGTTTCATGTCAAGGACGATGCCGCCCTTTAATGCCCTTGTCAGGCCCGAGAGCACAAGGCCCGCTCCCATGGGAACAACCGGTATTTCACGGGCACTGGCAAATTTCATGATTTTCGATACTTCTCCGGTGGTCCCGGGCATCACCACAACGTCAGGTTTGCCGGGGGGCATTGTTCCCGGGTCCATGGAGTAGATATATTGTTCCTCGGCCTGTCCGGATACATATTCCTTTCCGACAATGGCGCCCAGTTTTTGCAGAACATCGGTCATAGCTACACTCCTTGATTGAAAGATAGGCCAAAGCGAGTTGACACAGATCGCTCATCAGAATCGGTATGATGCCCCTTTGTGAAACCGCATCGCCCAGGGTGAACAAACATGCCGGACAGTTGAAAACGCAATATTGGACACCGGCGTTTTCCATATCGTCGATATTTTTTTTCTGGATGTCGTCTGCAAGATCATCTCTTTGATGAATCCTCGGGACCCCGCCGCAGCATAGTGCATTTTCCCGGTCATATTCCCTTTCCACACGGTCCGCGCCTATTTTTTTGAAAATATCATCCACCCAGTGCTGGGTTTCCGGTATCAACCGGTTGGAACACGGCCGTTGATACGCCACCTTCGTGTTTAAGGGACGGATCTCCTTTGAAAGATCCTCAAGCTTTTTGGCGAGATATTCAAACAGATGGACAGATTTAAAGGGGACATCAATGCCAAAGGCCGGTGCCAGGTGGGTAAACGTTCCATAGCATTCGTCATGAAAACAGATGATTTCATCCACGCCGCTGTCTTCGAGATAATACTTTTGAATGGTATCGATAACCTTTGGAAGCCGTTCGCGAATCACGGAATTTTTTGCAAAATGGAGCCACATGATGTTGCAGAAAATATCGCTTCCCGCGATGGTGGAAACGCCTTCATACAGTTTTCCCCGGATACATCCCAACAGCATCGGGAAAAAACACATGTCAATCACCGGTTTTGTGACCTTTTGAGCAGTGGCGTCACCCCTTGGGACCATCATGCGCAGCTGCTGTTTGGTCAGAGGCACAGGTGCCGGCAGGATGCCCAATGCCTCCTGCCGCTCTACAATCTGATAAAACGGATGATTCTTGTTCGGGCAATATTCTTCACAGGCATAGCATGTTACACATGCCTCAAGGGTTTTTGCTTTTTCTCCGTCTAAAATGGCGGTTTTCTCTCTTCTCGCCTCTTCAAATCCATAGCCCAAATACTGGCACCTCACCAGACAGTCGACAGTGGTGCACGACGCACATACCGCAGGGTCAAATTGAAGTTTGTACACGGCTTCCCCTTTTTTGATAGGGTTACTGTTCTTTACTGAAGTTTCCCCGTTTTGGGTGGCGGCAAGATGGTTGAGAATTCTCGCGACGTGTAAATATTGTTAATGATTACAGGCGGTTAATAGAATGGCGGCTCCTTGTAACCCATTGATATCATTGGACATATTCGGCTGATTTTTTAATGATAAGCGTAAATATGTATAAAATACGGGAAGTTATGATTGAATGCGAGGGCCGGTTGTGGTATGCTTCTTCTACCACGAAAAAAAACACCAAAACCGGGAGCCTCGCATGTTCATCCTACACGACATTCTCGAAAAACTCAAAAACGAATTCCCGCAGTCTCGAAAAGGTCAAGAGTGCGGAATCTGGTTCACCTATACGATCATGGCGATCATCGTGCCTTTCGCCTCGTCCAGGACATCGTGCATCCTCCGGTGTCTCAGATCCCTGTTCGGCTTTACCGGGATACGGCGAAAACGATTCTACACGTTCATGGCATCTCCAAAGATACCATGGAAACGATTGTGGCAGACGCTGTGGAAAATGATTCCCCAACCACTGACCGGCGGGCGGCTGTTGCTGGCACTGGATGACTATGTCAACCCCAAAACGGGCAAGAAAATCTTCGGATGCGAAAAGATATTCGATCATGCTGCCAAACAGAATCAGTCGAAATATCCGTGGGCACAGAATGTCGTTACCGTGGGACTGCTGAAGATCGTCAAGGGACGATGGGCGTGCCTGCCCTTGAGCTACCGCTTCTATCACCTGAAAAAGAGCATTGCCCGCATGCATCGCCAAGGCGGGCCGAAATTGGCGTTTACCAGCAAGATGGCCATGGCTGTCGACATGATCACAGATGTTGCCGGGGTCTTTGGTCGAAAGCGGATCATCGTCACCACCGATTCCTGGTTCGGTAACAATGGCTTGTGGAAGCCGCTGCATGATCGACTGGGAATATGGATTGACATGATTTCCCGGCTCAGATCGAACAGCAATCTGTTCGATCTGCCCGGTCCGCATGTCAGCAGTCGGGTGGGGCGGCCCCGAAAATACGGCCGGAAATTGGGCAATGCGGCGTCGATGGCTGCGTATTACAGATCTCTGGCACAGGAATACACCGTCAATTTGTATGGCCGCGACAGGACCATCTTGGCCTATGAGCGTGTGGTCATGCTCAAAACGATGCGCTGTGCCGTCAAAGTGGTTTGGGTTTATCGACAAACCCAGTGGGTGGCTTTTTTCTCAACCGACATGTCCCTGTCCGTTCGACAGATCGTTGAGTATTATGGTGCCCGCTGGAAAATCGAAGCCCTGTTCAAAGAACTGAAACGCGACATCGGCAGTGCCGAAACGCAAACCCGTCATCCGCAGGCGGTCGGCAACCACCTGCACTTTTGCATGTTGGCGACCACCGTCGCCTGGATCTATGCAAGTCGGGCCGAGAAGACACCAACCCGTCGGCATGCAGTTGATGGCCGGAGCCATTTTGCCTTCTCGGACGTTCGCCGATCGATAGCCAAAGCCGCCATGGACGATAATTTTCGTAGGCTTTTCCCTGGCCCACGTATATCCGTCATAAATTCACTGGTGGACGTACTGCTGCACATGGCGGCGTGATGCTTTATAGGAAACTTTAGTGTTCTTTAAAAGAGCCTTTTTATTTTGAGCTTATGACTATAATGAGCCGGCGGTTGTCAAGAAAATAATTGATTTGAACGAATGCGGAATTGCTGAATTTTAACAGATATTTGACAAGGGTCAAGACATCGTTAACCCAAAAGGGCCAAAACATCGTTAACTCTTAAGGGTCCAAAGGGTCACGACATCGTTAACCCGATTTAAGTTATTTTCGATCTTTGATAATCTCCGAAGAAAATCTATTATCGGAGGTGTCATGATGGAACAAGAAATCCGTAAAACAGCTATCAATCGATTCATTCAAGGAGAAAAACTTAAATGGCCTTGAAAGGAGAGACAGCCTGAAGGGTGAGATAAGCAATGAGACGAAATCATGATTGTTGTCGGCTTCAGGCGGCCTGGTTTTGATTTTGAAGTCCTTGAGCATAAGCCTCATTTGGGGTCAGTTTGTCAAGAGACGAATGCTTCCGGTTTTCATTATACCAGTCGAACCAGATGGTCAGATCCCGGGATAGTTCAACACCGGTTTCGTAATCCCTGAGGTATATTCTTTCATATTTCAGGGTGCGCCAGAGGCGCTCGATAATGGATTTCCCCCGAATTAGTGGACACCGAGTTAAGCCGCAAAGGGGAAATTTTCGTATTCTTGCGGCGTTGCATAATCAAGCACAGAGTGACGTCTTTTTCGATTGTAGAAGATTTCGATATAGTAAAATAGGCTGCTGATCGCTTCTGACCGGCTGAGGTACCGGTGATGATTCACCCACTCGGTTTTCAGCAGGCGGAAGAAACTTTCCGCAACCGCGTTGTCATAGCAGTTTCCCTTGCGGCTCATGCTGCAAATCATCTGATGTTTAGTGAGCAGTTTCTGGTAATCTCCAGAAGCGTACTGGCTGCCCCGATCTGAGTGGTGCATTAATCCCGGGTCAGGGCGTCGATGATCCAGCGCCATTTGCAACGCATCGATGGTCAATTGTCGGGTCATCCGGGGTGAGGCGGACCAGCCGACCACCTTGCGGTTGAACAGATCAATCAGAACGGCCAGATACACCCACCCTTCCTGGGTATGAATGTAGGTGATATCGCCGACCCAGGTGCGGTCCGGAGCATCTACGGTGAACTCCTGATTCAACAGGTTGGGAGCCACCGGCAGGTTGTGCCGGGAGTTGGTCGTGACTTTGAATTTCTTTTTTGTACGAGACCGGATGCCAGCTTCACGCATTATCCGGGCTACGCGGTTTTTGCCACAACGAATGCCTTCGTCGGTAAGGTCCCGGTGAATTTTGGGCGACCCGTAAATACCGTGGCTGGCGGCGTGAAGGACACGTATTCTATTCTCTAAAGCCCGGTTTTCGATGATCCGGCGGCTCTCCGGTCGATTGAGCCAGGCGTAAAATCCAGAGGGGGAGACATTAAGCAACGCACACATGCGGCCTACCTTGAACGTCTCCCGGTGGTCAGAGATGAATTGAAATTTCATTTCTGATCCTCCGCAAAGTAGGCCAGTGCTTTTTTTAAGATGTCACGTTCCTCTTTTACCCGCTCCAGTTCCTTTTGGAGATTGCGAACTTCCTGGTCATCAGCTTTTTGCCGCCCTTTACCGGGAAAGGCATTTTGGGGATCATCGGCCAACTGCATTTTCCAGCGGCGCAGGACACTGTATTCGACACCCAGATTCCGGGAGGCTTCGGCAACGCTGTATCCCTTGTCGGTGATCAGTGCCACGGCCTCCTTCTTAAATTCACGGTTGTAAGTCTTTCGTTTTTTCTTTGACAATGGAACACCTCCTGTTGCCCGTATACATTGGGCTTTCCGAGGTGTCCACTAAATTGGGGTAAATCCATAAAGATGTTGTCTTTGAACCGTCCCTTGCCATCCATGCTGATCTTAACTTTCCAGGCTTTCAGCACGGAGGTAAAGGCCTCGCTCGTGAACTGGCAACCCTGGTCGCTGTTGAAGATTTCCGGAGCGCCATATTTGAGTAGCGCTGCTTTGAGGGCCTCCACGCAAAACTGTGTGTCAAGGGTATTGGATAACCGCCAGGAGAGGACTTTCCGGGTAGCCCAGTCCATGATTGCGATTAGATACATATGACCGCGGGCCATGTGAATATACGTAATATCGGTGGCCCACACCTGGTTGGGGCGATCAATGGTCATCCTTCGCAGCAGATAGGGATAGACCGGATGCCTGGGTTGACGCCTGCTGGTACCCGGCTTGGGTGCCAGGGATTCGATGCCCATGATACGCATCAGGCGTCTGACACGCCCGCGTCCTATCGGTCGATCAGGACTCGTTAAATGATCGGCCAGGGAACGACTGCCCATCCAGGGATGATCCGTGTAGAGTCTATCGATCCGACGCATCAGTTCCCGGTCCCCTTGCCGCAGTCCCATAGAGGGGCCACGATAATAACTTGCACGGGATATACCCAATAATTGGCAGCGCCGCTTTACAGAAACATCCGGGTGACCGGTTGCAATCACCTTCTGTTTCTGCGCCCGGTCGAGTTCAGACCGGGCAGATTGGACAAAAAATCGTTTTCAACCTTGAGCTTGCCGATCTGGCGGTGAAGTTCGTTAACCTCGGCTTCGTGGTTGAGCGCCTTTTTCTTAGCCTTACCAAACAAATCCGGTGCATTGGCGACCAGTTCCTGTTTCCAGCGAGTGATTTGTGTCTGATGAACGCCATACTCACTGGATAGTTCGGCCAGGGTCTTTGCCTCGGACAATGCAGCAAGGGCGACCTTCGCCTTGAATTCTGCGCTACGACGGATACGATGTTTTGCCATGGATCTTTCCTTTCGATATTCTTGATCCATTGCTTATACACCTGTCTCAATATTCCGCGCCACTTCACTCTCCCAGAGCGTTACGACCGGAGGACAGAAAACGCATTATTGAAACGCGCCGCCACCTCGATGCCCAGCGGTTCGCCCAATTCGGCCCATCAGCCATCAAATGGGAACTCAAAAAAGCTGGATATCAGCTGCCTTCGGACAGCACTATAAAACGGGTCTTGAGAGCCGAAGGCTTGGTTAAAAAAAACTCGTTACATCCCCAAGGGTGTTGAATATCCGTATTTTAGAGAAGCGCTCGACATCAATAACATCCATCAGGCCGACCTTGTCGGACCTCGGTACATCAAAGGGGATGGCAAGTTTTACTCGTTCAATGTGATCGATATTTTCAGCCACCGGGTTTATATCGAATCACAGCGAACTAAAGCGGATCGGCCAGTCGCCCAAAGCCTGCTTCGTGGTTGGAAAGCGATAGGGCTGCCGGATTTCCTGCAACTTGATAACGAACTGAGTTTCCGTGGCAGCAATCGTTACCCTCGGTCACCAGGCCTGGTCATTCGGCTATGCTTGCATTTCGGGGTCCAGCCCGTGTTTATTCCTGTGTCGGAGCCGTGGCGAAATGCTGTGGTCGAGAGCTTCAACGACACCTACAACAAAAAGTTTTTCCGGCGGCAATGGTTTCACAGCTATGTCCATCTGAAACGGCAGAGCAAGAATTTCCAACGTTTCCACAACCGGTATCACCGATACAGTTGCCTGAAAGGCAAAACACCTTCCGAGGTAATAAAGCAATGCCCGTTTCCGATAAAAACGCTCGGCCCGAATACGAAAATCCCAACCATCGAGGATATTCCTGATGGTAACATCATTCTGGTCCGATTTATACGAAGCGACTGCGTCCTCAACATTTTTGGTGAAACGTTCAAAGTGCCAAAGGACCTTGTTGGATTTACCCCAATTTAGTGGACACCTCGGAAAGCCCAATGTATACGGGCAACAGGAGGTGTTCCATTGTCAAAGAAAAAACGAAAGACTTACAACCGTGAATTTAAGAAGGAGGCCGTGGCACTGATCACCGACAAGGGATACAGCGTTGCCGAAGCCTCCCGGAATCTGGGTGTCGAATACAGTGTCCTGCGCCGCTGGAAAATGCAGTTGGCCGATGATCCCCAAAATGCCTTTCCCGGTAAAGGGCGGCAAAAAGCTGATGACCAGGAAGTTCGCAATCTCCAAAAGGAACTGGAGCGGGTAAAAGAGGAACGTGACATCTTAAAAAAAGCACTGGCCTACTTTGCGGAGGATCAGAAATGAAATTTCAATTCATCTCTGACCACCGGGAGACGTTCAAGGTAGGCCGCATGTGTGCGTTGCTTAATGTCTCCCCCTCTGGATTTTACGCCTGGCTCAATCGACCGGAGAGCCGCCGGATCATCGAAAACCGGGCTTTAGAGAATAGAATACGTGTCCTTCACGCCGCCAGCCACGGTATTTACGGGTCGCCCAAAATTCACCGGGATCTTACCGACGAAGGCATTCGTTGTGGCAAAAACCGCGTAGCCCGGATAATGCGTGAAGCTGGCATCCGGTCTCGTACAAAAAAGAAATTCAAAGTCACGACCAACTCCCGGCACAACCTGCCGGTGGCTCCCAACCTGTTGAATCAGGAGTTCACCGTAGATGCTCCGGACCGCACCTGGGTCGGCGATATCACCTACATTCATACCCAGGAAGGGTGGGTGTATCTGGCCGTTCTGATTGATCTGTTCAACCGCAAGGTGGTCGGCTGGTCCGCCTCACCCCGGATGACCCGACAATTGACCATCGATGCGTTGCAAATGGCGCTGGATCATCGACGCCCTGACCCGGGATTAATGCACCACTCAGATCGGGGCAGCCAGTACGCTTCTGGAGATTACCAGAAACTGCTCACTAAACATCAGATGATTTGCAGCATGAGCCGCAAGGGAAACTGCTATGACAACGCGGTTGCGGAAAGTTTCTTCCGCCTGCTGAAAACCGAGTGGGTGAATCATCACCGGTACCTCAGCCGGTCAGAAGCGATCAGCAGCCTATTTTACTATATCGAAATCTTCTACAATCGAAAAAGACGTCACTCTGTGCTTGATTATGCAACGCCGCAAGAATACGAAAATTTCCCCTTTGCGGCTTAACTCGGTGTCCACTAATTCGGGGGAAATCCATGTCTACTCATACGTCAAAGCGGTCATTGTCACCGAGATACATACATTGCAGTTATATCTCGGTGACGAGTTGGTGGCATCCTTTGACTACAGGCTTCGGGTATAGTCATTATTTTTAGCTTTCGGGTTAACGATGTCGTGACCCTTTTTACCGTTAGACTCGGGTTAACGATGTCTTGGACTTTGGCAGATATTGTTCAGGCAGGGCCTGTTAAAGGTGGTATCCAAAAGAAGGTTGGACCGGATTGCCGATGACCCTCTTCTATCAGGGTGGACAGGGCTGTGTCGGCCACCGGCATAGGCGGTTAGGTTATCAGATATTTTAATGCCGGGTAAGGATGGAATTGAAACGATGGTTAAGCTTCCAAAGGCAAGCAACCCTAAAAAAGTATAGCCAGAAAGACAACCAGCAAAATGATGATGACTGTCAGGACAACCAGTTTGTAAAAAACTTTTTTGTTGAAAACGTCTAAATGCGTTTTAATGAAATGCCCGAAATTGGAAAAATCTCTCCCGAAAGTCATTTCTGAGATTCCCATGGAAAATAATGTGCACTTTCAAATTCGATAGATTTGATTTTAGTTGGTGCCCGTCCACCATAGAAACTCGTATTCCAGATCGGTTCTGCCGGCGATCAGCTAAATCGAATCCTTTTAACTGCCAATGTATGCTATTGGCAGAAATTTTTCAAACCCAACAACTCTGTGCTCAACGCCGATGATTTGAAAAATCTTCGGATATCCGCGGCCATACTTTCTGGGTCGCCTACCGGGGAGAGCCTTTCATTTTCGGTATTTCTGAAGGAAAAAGCACCGAATATGTGGAGCAACGCGGGCTGACAGTCATAGCCGATCTGAGTCCCAAGGACCTCGAAGCAGAGTACCTGACCCGCAGTGATGGGACCCTCGATGGCCCGTGTACCAGCGCCTTTCGCATCATGCATGCTACCGTGCCGTGACAGTCCATCGTTTATCGGTACCTCGGGCGAGTAAAGCGGCTTATTTCAGCAAGCGCAATGGGTTTGTACAGATGAACTCCTGTCGCTGGGCAAACATTTCTGTCGTGTTAAAGCACCTATCGTAGCAGCCTATTATTATCTGGCCGTTTGGAAGTTGGGAATAGACAGGAGAATTTTGGGAAGGTGATGGGGCAGCCTGTAGTAAGCCGAGACGTAACATAGGAAAAAGAGTAGTCATTTTTCACACAAAAGAAAGATCCCCAAGTTTCCACTACTTACAATTTTGCTCTTTTCTATGTCTATATCTCGATTCTCAACTATTCCAGGTATTCCATCTGAAGCAATAAAATCTCGAAAATTTTTGAAGTGCTCGGAACCTGCCATAATTTCAAAAAAGAATATTACAGATTTATGCATCCATCCTTTAGGAAATATCAGGTCACTCGGATGATAGTCTATGATTAAGATTCGGCCATCCTTTTTTAGGACACGCATCATTTCATCAAAAACCTTTAATCGGGCAGTGTGAAAAATTTCATGTAGCGTCATCATGGCAATAACCATGTCAAAAAAATTGTTTGGATACTCCATATTGGAAGCATCTCCTAACAGAAGGTTGGCTCTGCCACCTAACCTGGTTTTGGCAACCGAGAGCATTGAAGGAGAGGAATCGATTCCAAAAACATTACAGCCTTCATTTTTGTAATGGTTTAATGTTGTTCCAGTGCCACACCCTATGTCTAAAATATTCATTCCAGCTACAGGTGGATGTAATCCTATTCCTATCTGCCGTAAAGTTTTATTGAAAGGTTCTACAAAGAAGTCATACTTTCGAGCCCAGTTTTTATAGGGATCTTCTTTCATTTTTTCGACACCTAACTTGGATTCTTCTGGGATGGGGCATTGAAATCCGGGTTCATCGGGCATTTTGCGTTAATGCAGTTCGGACAACCAGTATATAAAAAAAGGACAAAAAATAGGATGACAATATTTCCGGTATATAGAATGAAAAACAAAATAGATCCACTGTTGGATATTGCCACGTAAGGAATGCAAACGCGAAGGAAATAGGCCAGCAACCCACCAAGCCCGGCGAACAGACCAAAATCGTTACCCCGATCGGAGGTTAAATGAGAACAACCCCCCTCAAATGGAACAGGACACTGTTTCCCGTGATATACACAATTCCTGCAAGTAGTTGCATGGATGATGGGATAAGATGTCAACCATAACAGCACATATAGAATTCCTGCAAAAGATGATAGCTTCCAGCTAAGATATAGGCCGAACAGGAATAAAATCGACATCAGGACGGCGTTAATGCCGTATTCCTTAATGGTGAACTCAACCAGTCTGCTCTTTCTCTTGATTCTAAAATTCATCGTGACCACTCGATTAATGGAAGGTTGTGTGGTTAAAAAAGGGCGTCCATTGAAGTGCGGGTCGCAGTAGCCCATTGTAATGTTTTGAGAAGAATTGAAAGCCGGTGGTTAAAATGGCCTTAATTGAGTCTTTTTAGTGTAGGCTTCACTCCCGACTGCGATGCTTTTTGACCATTTTTTCTCTATACAGTTATCCTCATTCTTGTAATGTTAAATGAAAAATCGATGGGCGTTAACCCAATAAGTAGAGGGTTAATACTTTGGGGCGTTCAATGGAAATAAATTCTAATCCCACTTTTTTTGACCGCATTCTTTTGATGGCGCCCTTGACCTTGATCTCAGTGTAATTTCTGTCGTCCAATCTAAAATCAGCAAAGACCTTATCCCCAACATTGAGCCTGGGCATGTCATTAATGGAAAATTGAAGACCTGTGGGTGAAATGTCAAGCACCTTGATCAAGCGCTTTTTAGTTTGGCCGGAGTCGCTTAGATAATGACACATCCCCAGAAAATTAACGATTTTTCTTTGATTGCGTCGCCGCTCAACCAATACCCGAAATACGTTGCCGCATTTACATTTGCACCTAACTCGAATTGCAGATTGAGTAGAAAGAAGCATGCTTAGGTCCCTCGTTACACCGTTGCCACAGTTTTTACAGAGGAAGGTCGCTTCATTCTTCTCATTGAGGAACACATAGTCTGTATCTTCATAGGTGTCCAATAAGGGTGTAATATCATCTTTATGCTTGGAATTTATTTTTTCATCCATTGGTCTGACCTCTATAGAATTTTATTAATGGTAGATACGATATGACTTGCCTAAATTTTCCCCGGCCTGTCAGGCGTCGACATTTGCCCGCTTTGAAACCACCCGATGAAATGCTTTCTGACGTGATCCTAAAAAGGATGTGTAGAACTGTACAATAATGCCAAGGAAAGAGTTAGAGCATTATTAGGAATAACTGAAGGAAAGGTCAAGACCCACTTTTACAAATTATCTCAATTACGAAATCAAAACGATAACTCATTGATAGAATAGGTGAAAATAATGCAACGCAAACTGTTCGCCAAATTATGGTCATGATCACAACCATCTCCGTCTTCCCTGTCCGGCTTCACCGATTAAACTAAGGGATGTCCGGTGCTGTCCGCGGTATGGGTGTTGGAAAATCTGTTTCGGGGATTGACGATAGACGGATCTTGGGATCCATCGAGTTACCCCAAAATCGATTGGTTGTGCCAAATCCCACTGTAATTGAACGCCCATTCCATCTATAATGTCCACCATGATGGATTGGTGGTGGATCATAAAACTGTTCTGGGGCGGGATCGGTCTGGGCCTCGCCTGTCTGCTGCTGATTGTTGTGTGGCGGGCCCAGGGTTTTATCGCCTGGAACCGCTCCCTGCAAAAGGAACTGAAATCCCTGACCCGGGAGGCGGAAACCGTTTCCGTGAACCGCAGAAACGGCATACGGGTGATCCAGGATCGGTGCGATGAAATACGCTACTCCCTGTCACCCCGTCTCGGTGACATGGATCAGCTTCGGGACTATGTCCGAGCCATCGCAGCCTGCTTTTTCCCGGACACCAAATTTCCCGAGCTCCAGGTCTCTTTAGGGTATCTGGTTCATTGCATAAACGATTCCCTGGTCCGGTTTGACCGGATTCTCCAGCGACCGGAATTGAATCGTCTGAAATCGATGAATATCAAAACCATCCGTAACCTGTATCGGTGGTCTATAGGCGTGATGCAGCACCCGTCGGTGAAGTGGTATGCGGAACATCGAATCCTGATACGGAGAATCAGCCGTATTCGTTTTTTGTTCTTTATCGATCCATTCTCCTGGTTTTTTTTATTGTCACGAAAGATTGTGGTCCTTTTGCTGATACGGACGCTGGTTTTGGATCTCACCGTTTATGTAGGCAAGGTGGCCCTGAATGCTTACGACCAGAAGCATGCCAGAGCCGAGGAAGACGATGCCGGCATCCTGGAAGAGACTTTGGAGGATCTTTCCCATTTGCAGATGCCACCGGCCATGGAGACCGATCCCGCACTTCTTGAAATTCGACAGGAACTGGTTGGATTTTCTGCGGTGATGCTGTCCAAACCAACCTGGGAGAAATGGAAAGAAGCCGTTCGGAAAGCGGCGAACCATATTGCCCGAAAACATTTCCCCAATTCCGACGCTCCTGTGGAAGAGGCCGCTATCGGACCGCTGCTCTATCGCACACGGTCCTGGCTGGAAACACTGGGAAAGGGAGAGACGATTGCCATCGTTCGCTATGCATACCGCACACGACTAGAAACCTTGTTTCAAGCCAGGGATGTCTCCGATTTTATTCTTACCCCAATGGTTCGCCACACAATTCGGACCGCGTTGGATACATATGGTTGGCTAAAGTGGCCGCTGCTCATCTACCGGCGGGCCAAACGGTTCTCCCTTCCCCTCGTGGCCGTTGATATTGGATGGTTCGTGGGCAAGAAAACGATTCTGGTTTTGATCCATGGCCGTACCTTTGACCAGGTCTGCCGGGAGTTGGACTGGGTCTACCGGATTTCATCCAGGTAAATGATTCAGGGCTGTAAATTAAAGGATCGATTCTGTCCTCGGCTCATTGCGGGATTCCAATTGGGTCGAGAGCAGACTTGACCCTTTTATTAATCCTTCCAGATACCGGCCTTTAACAGACGTTGAATCAGCGCCTTGCGCCGCATGTGATCGGCCATGAATGCTTTCAATTCTGTCTGAAATTGTTTTTTGGTCGCGAAAAGGGTGTAGGCTTCGGCGATGTCCACAAGAATGCGACAGGCCTCATCATACCCCCGCCCCGATCCTCGTTCGACAGGTTCCCGAACCGATTCCCAAGCCTTGGGGAAATTGTTGGACAGGTTTTTCAGATACGCCTCGCGTTTCTCACGGCGCCTGATCTCCCGTCGCTTACGGTCCCGTTTTTGTTTTTCCAGTCTGATTCTACGGGTCTTTTCAGCATTCTGCCGTAACTGTCCCACTGTGCGCAGGGGCGTGTCGGTCGTGTCCGCTGGCAGACTGCGCTGCCATGCCGCGAACCGATTTCTGATGGACTGTTCGGCCTGCTGCCCCTTGCCCTCCAGAAGTTGTTTCAGGATTGTCTTGACCTCATCCCGGGGCAGGGCATCGATCCATCTGTCCATGTCTTTTCCCGAAAGTTCCCCGTGTGGAGCAGCCGGGCTGCCCATACCGGCGGCCGCTAAAAAGTCGATGTCAACTTCCAGAAATTCCGCCAGCGCCCGTTGGGCTGCCGTTAAGTTTCCAAGCCCACTGACGGTCAACGGCTCCGTTTCCTCGTCATCCATCATTTCTGCGTCTGCAGCTGCAACCGCCAGCCAACCGATGTACAGACTGCGAAGGTCTCCGCGCAGCAGTTCATCCCGAATCGGGGCCAGACGTGCCATCCAGCCATGCCCGTCCTCCATGCCGAAGCGGTCGTAGTTTTCCGACTCCTCCAGGCTCCAGGTAATGATCCAGTGGGTTTTCGTGGCTTCGATATCCAACGTGTAAGGCACGGCCATGGCTTTTGCCGCTTCTTCAGGCAATGCCTCGATGGGCAGGCGCAGCATGAAGATCGCCGTCATCCAGTTCGCTACATAGACATGGGCGTCAAAATAGCGTTGCATCAGCTTCTCGGAATCGCCCTTGAAATTGCCCCAATTATACTCGTTGGTGAAGCTGATTGGTGTAATTGTGGCCCGCGTTGAAATTCCACGAAGCTCGGCTACCTCGTCTTCTGTCAGCGGCCGGTCGATGGCAAGAAACTCGTAGTATTGATATTCGCTCATGGCATTAATTCCCCGAAATTGTAGTAAAAAATGCAACAGCAGTTAATTTGACCAGTTCAGTCGTTTATTCTATCACTTCCCAGTGACCGCCTTTGGCTGGACCGATTCGTCGAAGTAGACTCAGGTCCTGCAATTTGCGGATATTTCTTTCGATGGAACGCTCGGTTACGCCAATTGAACGCGCGAGTTCCGGTATTGTTAAACGTTTATCTTGCCTTAAAGCTTCCAGAATTTTCCCCGACGTTTTCCCCGACGTTTTCCTCGACGTTTTTTGTGGCCTTGCGAATGGTGACGACTCTCCGATTGGTTTCCGATGGACCGTTGCAGTGAAGAGGCAACCATCACGGTCATCAAAAAAATCGATTCGTGGCCAGGCATCCAGGGCGCGTTTGATACCTGATCCCAATCCGTGGTACGGCAGTAGGCCCTTGGCGACATACGAAACAAGGATTGGGTTGCGGATGTTCGAATTGCCGGCCATAATCTTTTCCACGGTGAGATTATTCGGCAAATGACCTGGACTAATAATCTCGATACGGTTATCGAAAATAAACAGGCGAACCGGCGCACTCACCAGATAGTCACGGTGCCCCAAGGCATTTACTAAAAGTTCATCAAAAACGCTTGACATCCTTCCCCAAGTTATACCTTCATCTGGTCGCACATGAATTGAAAAACATGTTTATGTTGCCTTGATGAACTGGAAGCCATCATTGATATCCTTCAGCAGTAAATTAATAGACTGAACCGTCTCCTCATCCGGCCGAGTTTCCCCATCCCCGAGTTCAATTAGAACACGAAAAGCCAAGGGTATGTTTGCCTTGTTTTTAATTTCCAACAACTTTGGCATGATGTCGCCCAGATCCTGAATTTCAGATGGTTTTAGTTCTCTCTGAGCGACCAGTTTGTTTGATCCTGGTTGAGTCCCACCAAAACCCGGACCTGTTTCGGTGCCTCCACCCGGTCCAACCGCAGATGCCACTCTGAGCTTGACACCCTGTGCGGAGGAAAACTCGCATGGCCATTTTTCAGATTTAGGATCAAGCTTTGTGAATCGGGCATTGATTGAGGCCGTCACCACATCCCTCACGGTTTTCCACGGCAATGTCTGCCCATATTTTTGGGATAGTGCCGTGGCGATGGAAAGCGCAGTGGCTTCATCATTCGTCCATACCGAAGACAGTGTTTCCGGCAATATCTCCGCAGCCATAATCTGTACTGGTGGTTTCTGAACCGTCGCTTGTTCGGTAAGGACGCCCGCCGGGATGGGTTCTTCAAGAATACTGGCCGGGCCGTTGATCAGCCACAGCAAACCGGATTCGACAGCTTGAGTCACCGCTTTGTAAATAACCTCTTTCGAGGCTTTGGGTATCGGTAAAGGCTCCATGTATCCATCGCGCTGGACTTGAACGACATTGGTTCCGTTAAAATAATCGATTACTGCTTGAACCGTGATTGCATCGCTTTTCCACAACTCCGGCAACTGCTCCGGCTCCAACAGAGAGGATGCAATTTCTTCAAGATTGGCGGCCTCGGATAACACCAGCTCGAGAGATGGGTCGGCCATTGCGGTGTCATCCGGGCGAGAAAACCACCACGTCCGAGCTGAACCGTCCGGTCGCGTCAAACGCAAAACAAAGGCTCCCAACTCGCAGCCCCCAACCAGTGTGTCCACGATTGCCTGCGCTTTGAGCATTTTAGGTAAATGGGGCAGCTGCGCAAAGGAACCGGAGAGGTCTTTAACCCGCCTGCTCGTTTCCCCAGCCCGCCATAAATTGTAAGGACCGTCCGGCAATAATGCCTCCGCTGAGATGGCGGAATCCTGGATACGGGACCTTGAATCATTTTTAATAATGGTAAAATGGGATTCATCGGTCACGTTGATTTTAAAGGCCTGCGCTTCATTCTTATCCGACACGGTAACAACCGTACAGTAGGCCTGCCGAATGGCATCCGGGATACGTCCCTTGGCTTTGTCAAGATTAATGGTGAGCGTCTGCATGCGGGCCACATCAACATTGCCGTCCTTTTGCTGTTCCTTTAAATTTACCCCCACTTGCTCCCAGGCCAGATAGTCGCGGACGCTTGCGGACGCAACTTCAAGCCCGTCCTTGGACGGAGCCAGAAGGATGACGGAATTTCGGAACACCCGAGGTTTTTCAGGCCCGGTAGTTTCATCCAGATATCGCTTGGCTTCCGAACCGGGTTTGCCGGAATCACTTGCGCCGCTGGGACCAAGTATGCCGTAGTGGAAAAGCCCGTCGTCTTCGATATCACGGGGCTTTGCAGGCAACGTATGGACGCGAACACCAAAGGCATGGGCACCAGCGGACAGGGTTTTTGTCTTGCCGATTTCATCCAACAACCGGGCGCGGACCACATCATCGGACACTCTGCTTACCGCCACCGAATGCATTTGGGTGAGATTCGGACGATTGCCCAGCCGCCAAGTCCCCGGCAACTCACTCTCGTCGGTGGCAGTATATTGATCGTCCAACCAGAAGCTGACTTGCGACCACCGCAGCAAACCTTTTTCCAGTTCGATTTTATCCGGACGGTTGGGCGCAATCAGAACAGTTAAATCGCGGGTTTTAGCGCTTTGACCGATGGGTTGGGAATGCAGGAACGTGGCGATAACCGCCTGTTCCACGTCCCTGAACCGAAGGCCCACGGAATCCTGTTGAATTTCCCTGGCCCGTCCCAGCTCACCTTCGATAATACCTGTCCAGGCCTGCCGTCTGCCCTCATGTTCTTCGGTATCCGCAACCGTAACCAGCTCACGCATGGCTTCGGACAAGCCCTCTTTACCTGGTTGATTCAAAAAAACGCATGGACCGATTAAAGGGCTGTTGTCCCATTTTTCAGCCTCGCGCAGGGCCAGGGCAAAGGTGCGCAAAACCCCCCTTGCTTTTTGGAATCGATCCAGTTGGGTCCATTTGGTGTAAAATACCTCGGTGAGATCCGGATGAAACGGAAAGCTGCGAAGAAAACGCTCTTCCGCATCCGCTCCCTGTCTTTGGATCTGCTCATCCAAATCAAAAAGTCCCTTGAGGGCCGCCTGAACATGGGGCCGAAACGCATCCCGGTTTTTTATCGATTCCGGGGTGAAGAATCGACGGCGCAAGACCTCGGCCACATCCTCCTTTACAACCGGTTCGACGGCCTCCTCGCGTTGCCGCTGGAAAATATCATACAGTTCGCCCTGCAGCCTGCGCCCGAAAGCATCGGTTTTTAACGGATCGCTTGCCAGCAAAGACGCCACCAAACAGCAGCGGTCCACCTTGGTCGCCGCTTGTGTCAGATACTGAAAAAAGTTCACGATCCGGTCATTCCATCTGGCATCGATGGCCACCTTTTCGCGTACATACATCAACACTTCATCGATGAGAATCAAGACACCCAACCCGTCCTTGGTCGGAATCTCCAACAAATCAGTCAGCAGGTTCTCCGCCGGAGCCGATTCGCGTTCTTCGGCTTTGTCATCGGGGTGCAATATTCTGAGTCCCTCGTCACCCGCGATCTGATAGGCCAAAACACTCCATGGCTGTTTGAGTATGCGTTTTCTGCCTTTGGGATCACGAGCCTCCATGCCCTTTTCGACATCCAGTTTATCAAAACACAGGCCGGCCACACGTGCCTTCGGAGGCTCATGACCAATTGCTTCACGGAATTCGTCCACTGCAGGCAGTGCCGGCAAACCATCCGGGTCTGCTATTAAATGCCGCAAAGTTATCAAGGTGTGCGTCTTGCCGCCGCCATAGGTCAGCTCCAGCTGGCGGACCGCTTTGTCATTCTTGCCGGCGACACGCAAGGCCACATCGCGCACCAGTTGCCTCAAGTTGTAGGTGGGAAAGGTCAGAGCGAAGAAATTTTCAGGATCTTCATAAACGGGGCGTTTACCGCTCTGCATGAGAACTTCATATAGATCGGCGGCAAACATGTGTAGCGGCAGTTCACCGGATTTGAGATCGTCCCGCAGGGTCACGACCTCATGCCAGCTTTTCCAGGGATCCTTCTTCGCCATGATGTCTACTCCTTTTTAATTCGAGGTGCCGTTATCACTGAAATCGAACTCCTTTTGAGGATCGGAAACCTTAGCGCCCTTGGCCTGGATATGATTGCTCAGACTTTCCAGAATCGGCCTTTCGTCGCTGCCGCCATTGGAAAGTTCAATCAGCGACTGAACCAGGCGTTTGAACAGTTCCTGGCGGCGTAAACCGTTGTCATCCAGATATTCATCCACCTTGTGAACGTCCCCGGCCCGCCAGAGATGCATCAGGCGGTGGACCCTGTCGATCAATGGAATGGGACGCCCGCTGGGGGCTTCGAAGCCCATGGTGGTTCGTTTTCGCTGCACCCATGTTTTCAGTTTGATCTTGCTCCCCGAGTCGCCGTTAGCTTCCGGCCCGGCGTCATCGTCCGTGTCTGGCTCAGCGTCTTCACCCGGTGTATGTTTGGCGGTTCCTTTGTGCGATACCAGGTCCCAGGCCGTTTCCAGTTCCCGGTCTGACAAACCGCAGGCGGTTGCATATAAAATGCATGCCCCGGACGGCGCCTCCTCCAATCCGAAATCATGTCGATGAAGCAGGTAATAGGCCGTAGGCGCATCCATGCGGTCGGCAGCGGCCATATCCGAACCCTCTTTTTCACCTGTAAGGACTTGCCCCACCACAAAGTCCACAACCATGCGGCGAACATGGGATAGAAACTCACCGACCGACATTACCTCGCCAGGGGTGTTGGCTTTTTTAACGATGGGGTGCTTGCTGTAGGCTTCCAGTGCAGGGCCGGTGGCCGCCCAAACAAAGTCTGGGCCTCGAATGCCCGCGTCCCAGTAGTCATGCAGTCTTTCCGCTATGTTGGCGCGCATCTCTTCAAGGACCTTGTTGTCCCAGCCGGGTCGCGTGGTGATTGCTCGTTTTTTACAGACGAGCCAAATTGATGATGCCAGCGAGGAAAACCCGAAACCCCGACTTCGATTTGGCATTTCTGTTTGGATGGGCCAGCTTGCACAAACGATATGGCCAGCTTGTATGATTGCTGTAACCAGCGTTTCCCAAGCTTCAGGATCTTTGTGAGCGAAAACAATCGTTAACAACCCGCCTGCGGAAAGGCTATGATTCATTTTTATGAATGCTTCAGACATCCACTGTTCGAACTTTTTTCGCTCTTCAATTTTATCCTTGTCGGAGCGTATATGCTGAACAATTTCCTGCTTTTTTGGAGTAAATAAGCCTTTAAACGGATCAAGCTTGTCAGAGAATATGCATCTGAGCCAAACGTAGAAAAAATCTGAAAGATCAGCATAAGAGACTGCCTGGTAATATGGAGGATCAGTGATTATTAAATCATATTGATTTTTATCAGAAACATTTAAGTCTAAGACAGATTTTGAGAAAATGACAGGGGATTTGATATTTGTAGTAAAGGCACCCATTGTTGTCTCAACGGATCGCGTAACAGAGTTTAGCATCGAATCCCAACTCCCTGATGCGCCACCAAACGGTGCGGACTCTACATAGTCCCATTTCATTGGCAGTGCATAGCGATTGAACAGATGCGAAATTTGCTCATTTTGTGGGTACCAAGATGCAAGCGTATTCCCATAATCAAGGCTTTTATCTGTAGAAGTTCAGATTTGATCTGACAGTTACCGATTCTGAGAAGGTGTCTGTCAGGTCAAGTTCAGGCTATTTTTTTCTCTTCCCAGAGTCGTTTGCCATCTTCAAGGGTTTCCATCGGGGTTCTGCCGCAGCACATTTTCCCCTGATGGGTTCGCTCATGATTGTACTGTTCAAGCCACAGGTCAAGATCAAACTGAAGCGTTTCGATATCCCGATAAATCTTCTTTCTGAAGGTCACCTGATAAAATTCCTGTAGCATGGTTTTGTGGAAGCGTTCGCAGATACCGTTGGTTTGCGGCGATCTGGCCTTGGTCTTGGTGTGTTCGATGTCGTTAATAGCCAGATACAATTGATAATCGTGGGTTTCAGCTTTGCCGCAATACTCGGTACCCCTGTCGGTTAAGACGCGAAGCAGCGGCAACTCATGCTTTTCATAAAAGGGCAGCACCTTATCATTGAGCAAATCGGCAGCAGTGATCGGCGTCTTGGTGGTATAGAGTTTGGCAAAACCGACCTTGGCATACGTATCGATAAAGGTTTGCTGATAGATCCTGCCCACGCCCTTAAGGGTTCCGACATAAAAGGTATCCTGTGATCCCAGATAACCTGGATGAGCCGTCTCGATCTCCCCAGCAGCGATGTCGTCTTGCTTTTTCCGTTCTAATGCCTGGACCTGGCTTTCGGTAAGAATCAGATTCTCCTTGGCCATTTTGTCCTCAAGGGCCTTGAGCCGGTCTTTAAAGCGAGCCAATTGGTGACGCAGCCATACACACCGGACACCACTGGGGGAAATGAACACGCCCCGCTTACGCAATTCGTTGCTGGCACGCACTTGGCCAAAGGCCGGTTGTTCAACGGCATAGGCTACGACAGCAGCCTCGGTTATTTCGTCTGTGCGGTTTTTAATATTGGGTTTGCGGCGGTTTTGATCGACGAGGGCATCGACGCCGCCTTGTTCAACGGCATTTTGATAGCGGTAAAAGGTGTCACGGGAAAGCCCCATGATCCGGCAGGCTTTGGATACGTTGCCCAGTTCCTCGGCCAGGTTCAACAATCCGATCTTGTGTTTGATGACGGTTTTGGTACCATTCAGCATGAGGGTTACCTCCTATGGTTTTGGTGGTTTGGTTGCCACCTTCATCAAAACCGGTAACCCTCACTTTTTCAAGTGCGTTGTCAGATCAAATCGAAACTAATCCATTTTATCTAATATACTTGCAAGGTAAGACACAACACCGGCCCCAAATTCATTTAAGCCTATAGATTCATTTTTTCTCAAAACAGATCGAATTAGGGAGGAAACACAAGCTATAAAAGCCTGTTGTCTATCAGTCATTAATTTGGCATAGGTATCGAGACCATATTCATGACAGGAAATTGACCTTGTGCTAGCAGGCGAAATTTTTTCTTGCGGTAGACCACTTGGCAATCTAGCAAACAAACTTGGGATAAGAGGTTGAACCTCCTTGGCTGCAAATAATTCTTCTCTTGTTGGGGTTCGATATTCCTTTCCGAATTGTCCATCAACGACAACGCAGAATAAAATGTTATCAATGGCACCTGATTTTCCCTCTAACTTAAGATCCCCCATAGTCATTATGGTATTACAACACGGACATTTGACACCTGCCTTTGACATTGTTCCTTCACTAAGTCGCTTATCATGCTCTCGTTTCTGTGCCGCATTGCCTTTATGCTCTGGAATGCCAGATTGAACATCAAATACGACACCGCTTTTATCAGATTTCGGACTTATTGAAATCAGAATGCGCTTGTGCTCTTTTTTGCAAAGCCACTTAGTTTTTAACAATGGGACGGTGGCTCGACAGTTTTTACACTTCACTGTTCTTGCCCAAAGATAGGCCACCGTCGGCTTCGCCACCCAGCGTGGATTCCGTTTGTCTTTGAGATAGTTCTCTGAAAACTCGGCATTCAGCGCATCAATATCCGGCTTCCCATCCTCTCTTAACGGCACCAATCGCATGGGCTGTTTTTCGAAAGGCTTTGGATTTTTTAAATCAATGGGTTCAAAATCCGCATACGTCGGGTAAAACGGCGCCAACTCCTTGCGGGCCTGATTCAGCACCCAACGCCCCCAGGCCCGGACATGCCAGGCCAGATCGGCCTTGGGAATTCTTCCCGAGTCTTCCTTATCCCATAGCCCCATTTGGGGTTCGGCTTTCTGCCGTTTGGTTTGTTTGGTTCGGCCGACAAGGTGAGGGTGGGCCTTGTAAAACGCCTCCATGAAGTCTTCGTCTTCCACGATGAAGTCGGGCAATGGATGCGTTTTTCCCGCCAATTGCTGGGGATATTCAAGCGTACATTTGAGGATAAACCAGGCGACCGGGTTGATATCCACAGCCGTGGCCTCGCAGCCCAAGCGCATGGCTTCCAAAGGAATGGCCCCGCCGCCGGCAAAGGGGTCGAGCACGCGGGGGGCTCGTCCGCCATAGGCCTTTTTGATCTCTTCACGAAACCAGGCCAACTCTTTTTCACGGAATTCCACATCCCTGCGATAGTCCGCCATTTTCTTGCGGCCGCCGGATTTTGGTTCCGTGCCAATCCACCGGAGCACGCCGCCTTGCGTCTCTTCTTTAACGCGATCGATAATGCGCCCATTCGGCATTTTCTTTCTTTCAATTTTTTCAGCAACCGTTCCCCCGATTCGTTCGCAGAGCTTTCGCCGTTCTTCGGGCGTTCCGGGATCGGGCAGCAACGTCGCTAAAAGGGCCGCACGGCATGCGGCCAACGGCCGTCTGGCCGGCCATATATGCAGGGTTGATATATGCCCATGGCGGACATTTTTTTCATGCACAGAGGCAAGGGAAGTTTGTTTCAGGGGAAATGCACGTTCGATAAGTCTTGGTGTGTCGGTCATTCCATTTCTCCTGCCAATCCTTTCAATTTATCCCGGAAATAACAGAAGCTGGGCGAACTGTTCTTAGCAGGAACCATATACGGGGAGATATCCTCGGCCCATCTTGATTTCTCCAAGCCGATGGTTTGCCATCCATGCGCATACAGAGCGGCTGATCCGCCAGGATACACGGCATCCGCCAACAGTTCCCAGGTGCCGCAAATACTGTCGTTGACATAAGCATCAAGAATTTGTTTTCTGGCCTTTGGATAAGCTGCCCGGACTGCGTTCAGGTCGCCCAGGAACCATGCTTCCCCTTCTTCTATGGCTAAACAAAACCGCGTTTCGGGTTTTGGATGGCATTGATCAAGAATCGTGTACAATTGCCGCCGGAATGCCTTCATGCATTGGTCATCCAAATCACAGATGACAAAGACGACCGCCGGAAAATCCTCGGGGTAGGCGTTGAACGTCCTTCCATAGCCTTTTAGTGTTCATCCGCGAAAATAACTAACTGGAATAAAAAAGAAAAGCGCATTTTATGCTGGTATTTTCTCACTGTCTGTAGTATAAAGTATTTTGCCAAACACTTAAAAATACTACGTAAACAAGAAAAAGGGCCGACATAAAATGCGCGAGAAACAACAAAAACAAATGCCGCTGATAAGTCTCCCCACGGGTCATCCCAGAGAAGTAGAACTGGAGATGATCAGCAAAATCCTGGACAAGACTCCTAACATTTACGATCATGTTCTGCAAGACCTCAACGGTGGCCTCAAGATAGAACGTCAACGAACCGGGGCCAACGGTATGAGTGCCGAGCAGGTGACCCGCGCCGCGATTGTGATGAAGCTTTTCAACTTCACCTATGAAGACCTCGCCTTTCATATTTCCGATTCCAGATCGCTCAGACGGTTTTGCAGAATCGGTATTTTCGATAAGGGCTTCAAGAAATCCGCCCTGAATGAAAATATCAAAAGGATCTGCCCTGAGACCTGGGAGCTTATTTCCCTGGACCTGTTGGCATATGCGAAGGACAACAACATCGAAAAAGGCAGAACGACCCGAGTCGATTGTACCGTCGTCGAGAGCAACATCCACCCTCCTTGCGATTCCATGCAGTTGTATGACGCTGTGCGCGTGCTCGCGCGGTTGTTGACTCAAGCCCGGGATGACTTCAAAATTAAAATCGTTTTCACGGATCATCGTCGCCGTGCAAAAAGGCGGATGACCGCCATCCAATACGCAAAAGGGAAAAAGCAACGACTGTCTCCGTATAAAGACCTGCTCAAGGTCACCCAAAAGTCCATCGGTTACGCGATCAAAGCCGAAGAAACGATAGGCGGAATCTGCACAACCAATTTTGAATTGCTTGGCTTATTGAACAGCATCAAACATTACAGCGATTTGGCCCGTCAGGTCTACGACCAGACCTATCGCCGGGTTATTCAAGGCGAAAGCGTATCGGCCGACCAGAAGGTATTCTCGATTTTCGAGGAACACACGGACATCATCATCAAAGACCGCCGGGATAACCATTATGGCCATAAGATTTGCCTGACCGGTGGAGCCTCGAACCTTATCCTCGATTGTGTCGTTCTTGAGGGCAATCCCGCAGATAGCACACTGGTTGAACAGATGCTGGATCGCCAGAAATCGGCTTACGGACGCTACCCGCTGAAAGTTGCCCTGGACGGTGGCTTTGCATCCAAAGGCAATCTGAACACGGCCAAGGCCAAAGGCGTCAAAGATGTCTGCTTTGCCAAAAAACGGGGTCTTGAAGAGATTGACATGTGTCGCAGTCACTATGTTTACAAAAAGCTCAGACAGTTCCGTGCCGGTATCGAATCGGGCATATCCTGGCTCAAACGCAGTTTCGGCTTGACCCGGTGCACGTGGAAAGGTTTTCGTTCTTTTAAAAGCTACGTGCTTTCGTCGGTGGTCGCGGCCAACCTGCTGACGATCGCTCGAAAGCAATTGGCTCCTGCTGGATAACCTCACAACCTGAGAAAATTCAGTTACTGAAATCCAGAGAGCAGGTGCGTCCGGAGGCGTGCTTTTTTAGAGTATTTACCCATATCCTTGTCGGGCTTTCAATGTGCCGTGTCTTGGAGGATTCTATTCCTCACGTTACCCGATTTTTACTTCTCGACGCACTGCTTAAACCTGCAATTTATGGACGGACACTAATTAGTGTTCATCCAGAAATAGGCAAATTTGGTTGAGATCGAGGCGCACGAAAAATTTTACCGCAGACATATGGTTGATATTTCGAGGATAAAATTTTTCGCGCAACAAAGATATCGGGCAAATTGGCCATTTCTGGATGAACACCTTTTAATAATTTCGGAAGATTGTCCAAAAGGATTCGTTTGGATGCGTTCTTGGTGTCTTTCATGTTTCTAGGGATATGTCCGATTCCTTTGTACCAATAAATCTTGAACGTGTTTTCCGGGCCAAGGATTTTGGGCACGAGAATCTCCAGGGCCTTCTTTCCGGACTGATCTTCAACAAGAATTTCAAAGTGCATGGATTCACCTCGCATCCAGGTAGTCGCTGTACCAGAGGCTTCCCAAAGGCAGGCCTTCCGCCACCATATTTTTCACGATTGCTTCATCGCTGGCACGCCTGATAGCGGAAAACCCCGACTCTTGTTTTTCCAGCACCCAAACTTCTTTCGGCTCCATGGCGTCGACAAAATACGGTTGATGGGTGGTAATGAAAACCTGTGACCCGCCTTTTTTTCCGGTTGTATGGCCGCGGAATTCGCGGGCGAGCGAATCCAGCAGCTTGTGATAGAGACCGTTTTCCGGTTCTTCGATACATAAAAATGGGGGGGGGGGAGGGATCCTCCAAAAGCAAAAGGTAGGCGAACACTTTTAAGGTGCCATCGGACATCTGCTGAGCATAAAAAGGATCTTTGAAGCCTTTGTCATTGAACCGCAGCAGCAATCGTCCATCCGCCGTTTCAGTTGTATCTATTTTGTCCACACCAGGGATCTTGCTGGCAATTCGGTTGAGTATTGAATTGAACCTTTTGGGGTGCTCGCGCTCCATAAATTGCACCACATTACTCAAATTGTCGCCATGGATATTGAGGTGCCTCTGAGGGCCGGCAAGAGGAAGGCTCCGGGCTGCATCCGGTGTAAAATAGCTGAGATACCATCCTTCGATAAACTGACGAAAGGCAGATATCCTCGGATGCTGTTTAAGTGAACCCAATGTGGAAATCCCTAGCTTTCGCCTATCCTGAAGTTCCACCAACTCGGTCGTTTTACTTTCTTCCTTATCTTCACTTTTCTGAATTGAGTCGATCAGCCCGAATAAATCTACTTGTTCTCTATCTTCATCTATTTGGCGACCTTCGGTTTCCCCTTTCCAGGCAACACCTTTGCCTTCATTTAAAATGAGAAATGAAAAAGGCCGACCATGGCTCTGACCTCTCCGGCGTTGACGCAATCGTTCCTTTTGCACATATGGCCGACCCGTCCGATCCAAGCCAATTGATAATTCATACGTAATCGGGCGCGCATTCCCATGCTCCCTGTAGTATACTTCGAAGTCTATGGGACCAGTTTGCCCTTGCGATCTTATGCGACTAAAGCCCCCTCGTCCTCTCAGATCACAGGCTTCTTCAACGCCCGATTTTAAACAGTCAGCAAGAAAACCGAAGGCATCAAAAAGCGTGCTTTTACCGGAACCGTTTTTCCCAATAACCGCAGTTAGAGCAGACAGTTGTTCTGTTTGTTGCAGACTCCAGAGTTTCCCAATCGTAACGTCTTTTAAAACCCTGAAATTCCGAATACGAATGCCTTCAATTTTGGCCATGATGACCTCCACTATGGTTTGTAAATCTGTCACTCGCTGGTGATTACGTTTGGCCCACATCCATGATCTGAGCGTGTCCAATACGCACGCCGCTTGTCTCCACAGTACTGCGAATCGTGCGCTCTACTGTTTGGCTTTTGCTGAATGGTCTGACAAGAAGGTTGCCGAAGGGATCTTGGACACGCACCAGCTGCGGTGTCGACGTCCCACAATGATACACGACATAGAGCCAGTAATCATCGCGTAGATTGCAGGCGCGCGCCCATTCGTTGTCGGTCACCTCCACATCGCCAGCGCCGACGCGCCCCTTCACTTCAATGCACCGCTGCTTGTCCGAGAGTCTTAAACTCAAAATGTCAAAGCCGGGATGATCGGGAAGGCTGGCGGCTCGGGCGAGTTTAGGGGTGTGTACAAATTTTACCGTTGCCCCTTCAGCTTCTTCAAAAGCCTTGGCTAAATCCATGGCAATCTGTTCCACATTGGCATCGCGCCATTCAAGTTCGGCAGGATCGGTGGAGGGCACTACCAATGCGTGGGCAATAAAATCTACATCTCCTGGGACCAAAAGCTCCGGCTCTCGACGGATGATGCTGATTATTCTCTCAAGGCGATCACTAAGATCGCGCTGCTGGGCCTTGATGCGCGTCAATTCAGCTGCGGCACCCTTGTTGCCAGTCCGGGCCTTTTTAGCCATTTTGGCCCTTGCGGTGGCCAATTCGGCTTCCTGGAAATCATATCCCCGCCGGACAAAAGATTCACGCTCTGGAAGCGAAGCCATGCGTCGCTCACGGCACTCCACCGCCAGTGACCGGCACACGCGCTCGGTAAAATATGCCCGGGCCTGATCACGTAAGCGTTGGGCTTCGACCGCCATCCGCTGAGCTTGAGGTGGCAGTCCCTGCCCACCTCTTAGGAGCAGCAGGTGCTCCACTGGACAAATGCTAATTTCGGCGCTTTCCGTTTGCTTCACTCCCACAAGGCGGCACTCCACGGTCTCTTCGTGGGCTAGTTCCGGAATCTCCGGATCGGCCTTGCGGACCACTGTCAGACGCGCCAAGTGAAAGAGATACGGCTTCTTCGCTGTTGGGTCCACAAATACAGCACCACTCAAGGCCTCTTTGCCGAGTTTTTGACGGACCAGCTCACGGAAACCTTCAAAGACCGGTTCGCCGGGATGTATCCAAATACAGTACTGACGATCATCAGGGCGTAGTATGGACAATCGTTTGGACTGCATTGGCGGATAGGCATCTATGGCGCTAAGCAAGGGATCGATGGCACCTCTATGGGCAGGTAAAAGATTGAAAAAGCCGCCTAGGTCGCCCTCGACCTTGATCCCGACCAAGGGTGCGGTTGAGGTCATGAATTTGCGCACATAGCCGGGCAGCAGCCGGAAATACATTTCGTGCTCGATACTTTCACGCAGGCGAGGTAATTCCTTTTTTACATCACCGCCATCTCCGAACATCCTACGTTCCTGTTCCTGGATCGCTTTGACCTGCTCTTTTGTGAGACGCCCCTCCAATTCCTTGGCAATCTGGTTGACATCATCTCCCGAAGCGATTCGCTCCATGTAGGCTTTGATGGAAACTTCACTGAAAATCCGGCCAATGCTGTCGAATACCTTGTCGGACTTGAGTTGCTTGCGGATTTTTTCAAGCTTGTCCAACAGGGTCTTTAAAACCCGGCCCTCTCTTGTGGCAGGCGCTACCAGATTGAGAATGATAACGGGATCGTGTTTTTGCCCATATCGATGGATGCGCCCCATACGCTGCTCGAGACGGGCAGGGTTCCAGGGCACATCGTAATTGATCATGATCCAGCAAAACTGAAGATTCACACCTTCAGACGCAGCGTCTGTGCAGATCATGAAACGTGCGCCCTGTTCTTCGGCGGGTTTCCGGAAGCGTTCGATTTGCTCTTGTCGCTCCGTAAAATGCATGCCGCCATGGATTTGAGCGATTTGCCCAGTATATCCCAGGCCGCTCAGACGGCGAACGAGATAATCAAGGGTGTCACGGTGTTCTGTAAAAACCAGGAATTTTTCTTGGGCGTATTTTTGTGCGGTAATCAGATCGCGTAGTTTTTCAAACTTCGACTCGCCGCCACCTCTGTAAACTTGGGCGGCTAGGCCTCGAAGCGTTTGGACTTGCTCCTTTTCGGCCACCAGATCGGCCAATGAAGCTGCAATAACGCCTTGGAGCAATTTTTCCTCGGCGACTTCGTTCTCTTCAGAACCATCTTCGGTGGTTTCTTCGTCTGCGGATTTCGATTCGAAAACGTCATCGTCTTCCCGAATTCGTCTTTGAATCGTTATTAATTGCTCAATGGTCAAATCGCCTGACTGCACATCATCGATGATTTTATCGAGTTTTTCGATGCGGCGCTCAAATGAACGAAGCAGCGCATAGGTGGAACTGGCAAGGCGACGCTGAAAAACGCCCATCGCCAACCGGGCCGCAGACTGGTTGAGCAGCTTGGCGCGGTTGTATACATGGCGAAGGTATTCCGTGGTCTCGTCATAAAGCCTCTGCTCACTGATGTCGCCCTGTGATAGAGAGAATCCCAACGTGTCCGAAAGTCGTTTCGGATAAAGGGGGTTCCCGTCAAGACGGACCATTTCCTCCTTGGTGCGTCGGATAAAAAAGTGGTTGCGTTGCTCGGTTGGGAATTGGTCAAAAGCTTCGGGTGTTGTCAGCACCTCGGGCTCAAGCAAACGCCAGAGTGCAAAATAGGGATAATCCTTCCCCATGTGCGGTGTCGCAGTAAGAAGAAGCAGGTGATGGGCATGCCACGGCAGACGCCAGCCATGGTCACCATTACCCGCACCAGCTAATGCTTCGGCAAGTTTGTACCTTCCTGTCTTCCGAATGCGATAATCCGCCCCACGGTCGCAGGACAGCTTGTGGGCCTCATCAAATACAACAAGTTCATAGGGTTCGACTCCCTCTTCTGAAATTCGAGCAAAGACTCTATCCCCTGCCAACGTATCGACACTGACAATGACCCTGTCACTTTGGGGCCCAACAAAAGGATTGTTGTTTTTTGCATCTGGACCACTGACAATATTAAATGGAAGGCTGAACAGCAGTTGAAGCTCTTGTTGCCAATTACCGACGAGACCAGCAGGTGGGACGATCAAAACGCGTTTCAACAAGCGTCGTGATAGCATCTCGCGAATGTAAAGGCCCGTCATAATGGTTTTGCCGGCACCGGCGTCATCGGCCAGGAGAAACCGCAGCCGCGCTTGATTCAGCATACGGTCGTATACTGCGATACGCTGATGGGGCAACGGGTCGATGCTTGCTGTTTCCGTGGCAAAAGCAGGGTTTGCCAAATGGCCGAATGAAAGCCGTTCTCCCTCAACCAACGATCTGACAATATCCGGATTGGCCGTAAAATCGAGGACGGGTGGCATTCCACCATATGGGGGCGGCTCCGGTTCAGCGATTTGAGAGTTGTTGGTGAATTCACCGGAAAGTTCCAATAATCTATTCCAGGACAGCTGGGATGGCTTGGATTTGGCATTTTCCCATCGATTCACGGTGGGAAACGACACGCCGAGGCGTTTGGCAAGATCGACCTGCGTCAATCCCATCCGATCACGAAGGTGTTTGATCTGCAATTCATAATCCTTGCTCGGTTTTTGGTCCATTTACTAAGCTCCCATTAAAAACAACGCCGCTTGAGCCCACGATATATCAAACGCTATATTGCGTGTCAATCTCGCACGCGATAGAGGCTAAGATTGATCAAAAGGTTCACAAATTTTAAGAGAAAGCTCTGAATTCAGTACACCCGCGATGAAAGCCCCACACCAAAGAAAAAAGGGGTTAACCCTTTCGAGCTAACCCCTTGTTTTGTTACGTTTTTATCTGCGTTGACTCCCTTCGGCTTCACTCAGGGCAAGCTCACTGTCGGGGAGGAACTGGCCACTGAAATAAAAAAGCCTTGCCGAAAGGATTCGACAAGGCTCAAATTTTTGGCTCCCCAGCACGGACTCGAACCGCGGACCCAGTGGTTAACAGCCACTTGCTCTGCCGACTGAGCTACTGGGGATTAAAAGGTTTCTTTAGCGTGGCGGCGCTAAAGAAGCGTCTTAAATAGTCGACGGCATATTTAAAGTCAAGATTTTTTTTGTTGGCTGCCGACCCGGCGTAATTGCTCGATTCGTTTCTATCGGCATCCATTATAATGTACATAAAAAACGGTTGACGTAAAGAAGGGAAGGGCTTACAAATGGTATTGATAAGGCCATAAATACATACAAAAGTCCAAATATTTTGATTTGCAACCGATTTGTTCCGTGCAGTGCCGATTCAACTTTCCCCAACGGAGGCCACCATGAATCTAACCCTTCCCGAAAAAATCCAGCTTTTGCGCAAGCGAATGGGGTTGAACCAGGGGCAGTTCGGTGCCAAAGCGTTCAATTTGAGCGAAGAAACCGGACGGACAAAGATCAAGAACATTGAACTGGGAAAACAGAAGCCAACGGCCGACGATCTGGTCCAAATGGCCCGGGCGCTGAATGTTCCGGAGTCCGTTCTCGGCCAGGTGTCCGCCGGCCAAAGCGAACAGGGATCGTCATTGTCCCGGGGGCTCCTGGTCGATCAGGCGGTTCTGGAACGATTTCACCAATTGCAGGATTATCTGGAAATGCTCAACCGCGCCGTTTCAATCGATGACGAGGAGTTGATCGAACACATTGCCGGCAAGCTGTCGGATGTTTTTACCTACAGCGGACAACTCAAAGCTATCAACAATTAACGGAGGTCGCTGTGGAACCTGTCAACCGAGACTACCTTGGCATGCGCGACCAATACCTTGAACTGCTTTGGTCCGCCCAGAAAGTAGAGGATCGCCGGCTCACCGAATTGATCATCCGACGGCTAAAGGACATGGCCTTTGAGATAGCAATTTCCCCGGCACCGGCATGCGAGATTATCCCCTTTCCGAATATCGTCTCCCAACCGCTGGGACCGGGATCCGAAGATGATCTTGTCCATCCATGGCCCAAACAGCCTTTGCGGCACCTGCTCTCTTTCGCCTGCGGGTACTTCGTAGTCGTTCTGTTCTTCGGGCTATTCGGCCTCTCTCCAGCCTGAAACAGGCGTTTCACCTTTCTCGAAATATAGAGAAAGATCATGAATACCTGCGGTCTTACGGCCAGCCCTGCCCGGTTTTGATTTCACCTTTCTTGATCACCCCGTAAAACAATTGAATTTGATCAGTTCTCGTTGATGCAGGCAAGTCCGGAACTATGTTTTACGATAATGTTCTGGATGCCGGATCAAGTCCGGCATGACGCCTCTGCAATTGCTTATGCGTTTGTCATTCCCAGATCTTCGTCTTTTTGTCTTCGGTCGGCAAGAGGATGCTTGCCCCATGGTAACATCCTGCCCACCCATAGAAGCATCTCAGCCGCACGCCCATCACAATAAAAATGTACGTAAAAATAGTTGACAAAAGTTAAATAGTACAATAAAAAGTACATATGTCCTTCCTCCGTGCCGAGGGGCCGCCAAATGCAAGGTGCCGCCACCGGCTTTGGGTTTCGGGGTGGCGCCTTGCCATGGCTCTGAACAAACAGGCCGTTGCACCACGGGCACGGCGGTCGCTTACCTGCAATCCATACACAGGAGGGCCTTGCCATGAGTGGAACAACCTGGGTTTACATCATGTTGGGGATCTATATTGTCTACTGTTTTTACTGGGGGCTGAAAGGCTACTTTACGGAAAAGACCTCGTCCGGCTACGCCATCGCCGGCAGGTCGATTCCCTTTATCGCCTTTCTGATGGCCGCTACGGCGGCATCGTTTTCCGGTTGGACATTTGTGGGGCATCCGGGGCAGATCTGGAGCCAGGGCATGGCCTATGCCTTTGCCTCCTTTTACGTGCTGACCATTCCCATCACCGGCGCCTTTTTCGCCAAGCGCAACTGGCTGTTGGGCAAGCGTTACGGCTTCGTGACGCCGGGCGACATGTTCGCCTATTATTACAACAACGAGGCCGTCCGCTGGCTGACGGTGATCACGGCCTTTTTGTATTCCATGTTCTATTCGGGCCTGCAATTGATATCCGCAGCGGCACTGTTCTACTGGGTGGCCGGCGTGCCCCAGACCATCGGCCTGATTTTCATGGCCTTCATTGTCTGGTTTTACGTGGTCACCGGCGGACTCAAGGCCAGCACCTGGGTGGGGGTGATTCAGTTCCTGCTGCTGGTGGGCGGGATCTGCCTGCTTGGGTTTTACGTGATCACTTCGGACATCATCGGCGGCTGGACCGCGTTTTCACAGAAGGTCATGGCCCTGGACAAACGCTACACCGAGGTGCCGGGATTGATTAATTTTGGTGTCGGCGGCGGCTGGACAGCGGCCATGATCCTGACCTACATGTTCGCCCTGATGGGCATCCAGAGTTCGCCGGCCTTCACCCTGTGGAATTTTGGGATCAAATCTCCGAAGCCCCTGGCCTGGCAGCAGGTGTTCATGTCGACCTTTGTCGTGGGGATCGCACTTTTCTATTTTACCGCTTTCCAGGGCCTGGGCGCAAAAATTTTAGAAATAGAAGGGATCATTGCTCCCAAGGTGGACGGCGATGTGGTGCCCATGCTGATGACCCAGTTTTTGCCGGGACCGGCGCTGGGGCTGGTGTTCGTAGGCGCTATCGCGGCCATCCACTCCACGGCCGCCCCGTACATTGGCACTGGCGGTACGATCCTGCTACGCGACGTTTACTGGCGCTACATTCGCAAACAAAACGCCAGCCATGCGGAACAGATCTGGGTCAACCGAGCATTGTCCACGGCAGTAACCCTGGCAGCGGTTGTGGTCAGCCTGACCGCCCGGGACGCCATCGTCATGATCGGCGGGTTTGCCACGGCATTTGGATTTCTCATGTACCTGCTCCTTCTCGGCGTCCACTGGGGGTGGCGGATTCCCAGCATCGGCGCCACGCTGGGCATGATTGCCGGCATTATCGCCTGTTTTCTCACCTATTACGTTTGGCGCTACCCGCTCTCCATGCACACGGCCTTCTGGGGGTTGTTTGTGGGATTGACGGTGGCTTATCTGTGCCGCGGTCTGGGCGCTAAGGACAGCGAGGAGACGCGCAAGCGGCAGAAGGAAGTCCGGGGCTGGCTGGACAGCGTGGACGCTCCTTCGGAAAGCGGGAGGAAATGGCGGTCCTGGATGAAGATCATTGTGCCCATCTGGTTCTTTTTCGCCATCGGTCCCGCATGCCTGCTGGGCAACAAGGCATTCTCTTTTTGCGGCTTTTCTCCGCTGTGGTCCTGGCAGATCGTATGGTGGATTCTGGGAATTATTATGATGTGGGCGCTGTGCTTCAAGGCCGAGATGGCGACCACCAACGAGGAACAGATCAGAAGGGCGGATGAGGAGACGATGGAGGTGGTTAAAGAAGTCTAAAAGGAGGTTTCCATGAAAAAGGAAGACGTGTGGCTGATCATCGTGGTAGCGCTATCCATCGTCTGGACGATGGCCTTTGGCTGGGGGATTTTCGGATAGCGAAGTTGTCAGATTTTCCGGAAGTACAAGACCAGACTCTTCCCCAGCAAGGGATTGAGCAGGCGATCGACAAAGCGTGTAATCCAGGGCTTCTGCATGATGTCCCAGGTCAGCAGGCGGTGGTAGAGGTTCACCGCTGTCGAATCGGTGCGGGTCGGCCCCACCAGGCACTTGAGCCACCAGTAGGGTGAGTGGATGCTGTGGGCATAGTGATGGTCAAGAAAACGGGTGCCGGTCCGCTCCAGGCGCCGGATCAGGTCTTTTTTGCGATAGATGCGCACATGGCCCTGGTTGGCATTGAAGTATTCGTCGGAAAGGGCCCAGCAGATGCGTTCGGGCAGCCAGCGGGGCACGCTGACCACCAGCGGCTTGCCCGGTTTGAGCACCCGGACGATTTCTCCCATGGCCTTGCCGTGATCCGGGATGTGCTCTAAAACTTCGCTGCAGATCACCAGGTCGAAGCACTCGTCGGCAAAGGGCAGGCGGGTAACGTCGGCCGCCGAAAGGCTCCAGGTGCCGCCTCCGTGTTCGCCCAACTGGTCGTGATATTCCAACCGGCCGCGGGCTTCGAGCAGGTCCCGGGGGTTGAGGTCCGCTCCGGTAACCTGGATTTCTTTCAGGCGATAGGCCTCGCAGGTATGGCGGCCCGATCCGCAGCCGATATCCAGGATGCGGCTGCCGGGCGGAACGTTCAGGCGTGAGAAGTCAACGGTAATCATCGATGGTCTTCCGGTAGGCTTCCACCGTTTTTTCGGCAGCGCGCCGCCAGGTGAAGTGGCGCTGGACCCGCTGGTATCCCAGGCGGCCCAGTTCGGCGGCTTTGTCGGGATGGTCCAGCATGTCGGTAATCGCTTTTGCCAGGGCCGGGCTGTCTTTGGGCGGAACCAGCATACCCGCATCTCCGACCACCTCGGGCAGGGCCCCGCCGGTGGTGCTGATCACCGGCACGCCGCAGGCCATGGCCTCGCCCGCCGGCAGGCCGAATCCCTCGTACACGGATGCAACTACGGCCATGGCGGCCCGGGCATACTGGCGGACGAATTCCGCGTCGCTGACCCGGCCGGTAAAGGTGATCCGGTCGCCGATTCCCAGCCGGCGGATCAGGCGGGTGATACCGCCATTTTTCTTAGGGGTGCCGATGACCACCAGCCGGATGTCTCTTTTGGCGGCCACCTGGGTCACGGCGTGCAGCAGATAGTAAAGACCCTTGAGCGGTACGTCGGAGCTGTTGGTCACGATGATGCGGCCCGGTTCCCGGGGAATGTCGGGCAAGGGATGGAAAAGATCGGTGTTGATGCCGTTGGGCACCACAGAAAACCGGTCGCGGGAAATCTTAAAGTCCTTGGCGATGTCCTCCCGGGCGCATTCGGAGACGGTGATAATCCGGCGCAAGGTGCGCGAAACCCGCTTCTGCATGCCGATGAAAGAGAACCAGCGCAGGTGTTTGAGCTTTTTCCAGAACGGCCGAACCGAGCGCACGGCGATGTCCCGGTCCACCGTAATGGGGTGGTGAATGGTGGCCACGGTGGGGATTTGCTTGGCAATGGACCAGATGCCGTAGGAGAGGCTCTGGTTGTCGTGAACGATGTCGTAGCGCCCCATGCGGGTGCGCAGAAAACGCTGGGCGCGAATCCCGAAGGTAAACGGTTCGGGAAACCCCATGGTAGACACCCCAGCCCACTCCATGACATTGACCGGGTCCGACAATTCTTTCAGGGTCGGCACCCGAAACAGATTCTCCGGGTTGTACAGGTCCAGGCAAGCCGGGCGATGGACGGGAATGTCATCGTCCAGCATGGGGTCCGGCGGTCCGGAAACCACCTCCACCCGGTGGCCGATATCCGCAAGCGCCCGGCTCAGGTTCTTCAGGTAGACGCCCTGGCCCCCACAGTGCGGGTTGCTCCGGTAGCTCAACAGGCATATGTTCAAGGGTCGGTCCTGCCCGCCATGATTCGGCATCGAGCGATATTTCCTTTTTTCCAGCCCATCGGTGAACGGTCGATTCCTGATTTTTCGCTGCCATCGTTCGTCGAATGGACGTCGGTCGACAAAACCAGTCTAAATAGCGCCGGCCGGTACGCCAGGTCAAGTATTTTCATCCCGGCCTTTTACATAGAGGTCTTTCACGGCCTGGAGACCTTTTTCAACGCATCCTTTTCCAGCCTGATCTGCCGACTGTTCGCACTTATTTCTTAAGCACGGAGCCTTCCAAACGTTCGCCTCTAATTTTTGGCATGATCAAGCAGATTTTCTTTAGTTTGTTAATGACCTGCCGATATCAGGAACATGATGGATACAGTCACCGAATTCCGCGATTCGGTAGCAGCGGCGAAAGAAACCAATTTCCAAGATACCAATTATCCAAAAGACCAATGACCGACGCGCCCAAAGCAACCTTATTGTTCGTGGACGACGAGGAAAGCATCCTGGAAGTGGCCTCGGAATATTTCAGGGCCAAGGGATACCATATCCTTACCGCCGGAAACGGCCGCATCGCCTCCGAAATCATCGCCAGCCAGAAAATCGACTGCTGCTTCACGGACATCAACATGCCCGAAATGGACGGCCTGGAATTGGCCGAACACATCCGCAAGGTGGACAACACCATCCCGGTGATCATCATGACCGGGTACCCTTCGCTGGAAAACACGATTCGCACCCTGAAAAACGGGGTGGTGGATTTTTTGATCAAGCCGGTCAACCTCAATCAATTGGAGATTTGCGTTCAACGGGTGCTGCGGGAACGGCAGCTGTTCATCAAGAACATCTTTCTGGCCAAGGAGGTGGAAGGCAAGCAGCGCATCGAGCAACTCAACCGTGAACTGACATACAAAGTCGAGGAACTCAACACCCTCAACCGGATCATGACCGAATTCACCACCATCGGTACGAGCTTCGACCTGTTCAAGCATGTGGTGGATCTGTCCACCGAACTGACCCATGCCGACGAGGCCTGTTTTTATGTGATCAACGAAACGATCGGGCGCCCGGTTCAGGTCGCCTGCTCCATTTCCGGCGGAAACGGCAATGGAAAACCGGCGCCGTTGGCCAGCGGCCGCACACTCGGGGCCGGAGCCTGCGCTCGAAGCAGCGACCTCAGTCAACTGATTCTGGAAAATTGTGACGACAACAAGCCGCTGCTGATCCGGGAAAACAACAACGTGGCCGGGCTTCCCGAAGGCATCCAATCCCTGATGCTGGTTCCGTTGACCATCCGCGATAAAGTGTTCGGCGTGCTGGCCGTTTCGGTGCTTCGCGGGGACAACCGGTTCTCCGAAAAAGATCTGTACTACATGTCGTTCATGACCAATAAAGCGGCCTACGCCGTCGAAAACATCGCCCTGTACGAAAACATCTACGAAAATCTTTTCGCCACGCTCTACGCCTTCGTCAAGGCCATTGAAGCGCGCGACCCATACACCGAACAACATTCCAACCGGGTCACCCGGATCGCCGTCGAATTGTGCCGTGCCATGGGCGGAACCCCGGAGGAGCAGGATATCTTGAATGTGGCCGGCCAGCTGCACGATATCGGAAAGATCGGCATCCGGGATGACATTCTGCTCAAACCCGGACGGTTGACCGACGAGGAGTTTCGTATCATCAAGGAGCACCCGGTGATCGGCGCCAGCATCGTCGAACGATTAGGCCTCTGGGATCGGGAAAAGAATATCATCAAATGCCACCATGAGCGCTTCGATGGGAAGGGCTACCCCGACGGCCTGGCCGGCAAACAGATTCCCATGCTGGCCCGCATCCTTTCCGTTGCCGACGTGTACGACGCCATCGCCTCCGATCGTGCCTACCGCAAGAAAATGGAGGAGGAAAAGATTCTCCACATTATGTACAGCGGGTCGGGCACCCAGTTCGACCCCGACGTCATCGAAACCTTCCGATCCCTCTACGAACAGGGCCGCCTCAAAGAAATCATCGAAAGCACGAACTAGCCTTTCCATCCCTTCAGCATTTTTTCACGGACAATCCCCTGAATCTCGGGGGCGAAGCCGGGCTTTATCAATTTTTCCAGATGGTGTAAAAGGCGTGCAATGAAAGTCCGGCGGCTTCTAAGGAAGTGGCATCTGTTCAGGTACAGTTTTTCGTTGGAGCGGCTTCCAGCCGCGATAATTGCCGACCGAATCGCGGCTGGAAGCCGCTCCAACGAATCCACCACTTCCTTTCGGGTGTATGGCCACAGATGGCCTGAAAAAGCTTTTTGCGAAGCCGCCGCTATCGCCGAACTACGGTGAGGAAGATTGTATGCCGGCCTGGTCGCAACCACAGGATGTCCGTTCTTGGATCGCACGGGGATTGAGTTTCCGGGGCGCCGCACTGCTGCTGGCGGTTTTCGCCATCCTGATCTCCGAAATGCGCTTCAGCTGGGTGGAGATCCTGGTGGGACGGTATCTTACGGTCACCAACGCCTATCGGCCTGAATCGGGCAATGTCTGGGAGCAGGGCCGCTTGAAGCAGGTGGCCACCCGAACCCTGGAACAGATGGTTACCCGGCAGCTGACCGCCCAGCGCGAAGCCCGCGAGGCCGCCTCTCTGAATCAGCTGATTGAAGGCCTTACCGCCTCGTCGGGAATCATGATTTCGGCGGGGCAGTTTCGCAGCCTTTACAGCCAGATCCCCGAAAGCCTGGCCCGTACCCTGTTTTCGCCCATCTTCATGCTGCGCATCAGTGCGGAAAAGAGCTGGGAGCGGGTTTACCTGGAGCGGGAGAACGGGCAGGTGGGCATCTACCTGCTGGATCGGGGCAACAACGTACTCAGCTACACCACCGTGACCGACCGGCAGCTGCAGTCCGCTGACGGCGAGTCGTCCTATATTTCCGGAACCCTGGACGAGCAGCCGGAGTTCGCGGGCCGCATCTTTCCCGCCGACCGCTTTTTCATGGCCCTGGACACACTCTCCCCGGAAATTCAACAGGGGGTGCTGGCCCATCCGGGCGCCGTGCTGGGCGCCGAAGGAACCCCTGTGCGCGTGGGGTTCAGTGATGAAGTTCATGCCGATACGATCCGCATCGGCATCGAGATGGATACCCCCCAAGGACGCCGCATCCTATTGACGTCGGGGCAGGAGTGGGCCGTGTGGCAGGTTCGCACGCTGCTGGATCCCCTTGTTTCCAGGCCCGCCGCAACCCATCAGCGGGGGTGGCCGGCGCGACGGGTGAACCCATGACGCCGACCCTGCGAATTTTCCGGGCCCTGACGACCCTGGTGTTTATCCTGGCCAGTGCCGCGGGGGTGGCAGCCATCGGGCTTTTCTGCTTTTTCCTGGTTGCGGCCAAGGATCTGCCCCAGGTGCCCGAACCCATCGGCCGCATCAACGATACGCCGGCCACCGAAATCTTCAGTGCCGACGGCCAGCGCATCCTGACCATCGGCGGCAGGGAAACGGTCGCCCTGGACGACGTTTCCTATCCCTTCATCCAGGCCATTTTAGCCACCGAGGACCACCGTTTCTGGGAGCATCGTGGCATCAATAAGCTGCGGACCCTCAAGGCCCTGTGGGTTACCCTGTTCGAGGAAGGCAAGGTCCAGGGGGCCTCCACCATCACCCAGCAGCTGGCCAAGAATCTCTTTTTCAGCTTCGAGCGCACCTACCTGAGAAAGTTCCGGGAACTGCTGGTGGCGCTGCAGATCGAAGCCCAATTCACCAAGCAGGAGATTCTGGAGGCCTATATCAACCAGATTCCCTTCGGCGTCGGGGCCTACGGCATCGGTGAGGCGGCGCGTACGTTTTTCGGCAAGTCCGCCGGCGAGCTGAACCTGGCCGAGGCATCGCTTCTGGCCGGGCTGCCCAAATCCCCCACCCGCTACAACCCGTTCCGGTATCCCGAGCGCGCCCGCAATCGTCAGCAGGTTGTGCTCCAGCGCATGGTGGCCACGGGCATGATCACCTCCCAGGAGGCTGAAGAGGCCGGTGCCGCAGCTGCCGGACTGCGAACCCAGACCCGGTCGCTGCGGGTGGACAGCTATTTTCTGGACGCGGTTATGAAATCGCTGGAGGAAACCTACAGTCCCGAGGTGGTCTACCACGGGGGGCTGCGGGTGTACACCACCCTGGACCCGGGCATGCAGCAGCAGGCTGAAACCGCGCTTCAGGAAGGGGTCTCCCGGCTGGAGGCCCAGATGCCGGACGGTGACCACCTCGAAGCGGACGACAACGGCCTGCAGGGCGCCCTGGTGGCCGTGGATGTCAACACCGGCGCCGTCAAAGCGCTGGTCGGCGGTCGCGATTTCTTTCAGACGCCATACAATCGCGCCTTGCAGAACAACCGGCAGCCCGGCTCCGCATTCAAGCCCTTTCTCTATTACACGGCACTGGAAAGTGCGGATCGGTCGCCGGCCGACGTGATGGTGGACAAGCCGGTCTCCATCCCCGTGGCCGGCAAGCCGCCGTGGAAGCCCCGCAACTTCGAGCGCTCCTACCAGGGCGCCATGGTTCTGAAAAGAGCCTTTACCGAATCGGTCAACACCGTTGCGGCCCAGCTGGTCGAAGCCGTCGGACCCGAGGCGGTGATCGAAACCGCCCGGCGCTGCGGCATTACCAGCCCATTGAATCCGGTCTATTCCGTGGCCCTGGGAACTTCGGGAGCCAGCCCCCTGGAGATGGCCGCCGCCTACGCGACCTTTGCCTCGGGCGGGGTTCGGCACGAAGCGTACTGGATCCGGCGGGTGGAGGATGTGAGCGGCCGGGTGCTGGAAGAGCACATCATCACCGGTGAGCGGGTGCTGAACGAATCGATCGCCTTTCAGGTGGTGGACATGATGGCCGGGGTGATCGAAGAGGGAACCGGCAAGGCGGTCCGCAATATGGGGTTCACCTTGCCGGCCGCCGGCAAGACCGGCACGACCAACGAATACAACGACGCCTGGTTCACTGGCTTTACCCCCAATCTGAGCACCTCGGTGTGGGTGGGATTCGACCGCGGCCAGGGCATGCGGGACAAAAACGGCGCGGGCATTACCGGCGGGCGCGGCGCCGCTCCGATCTGGGCCCGCTTCATGAAAGCGGCCACCGAGGGAGAACCGCCGAAAACCTTTCTGGTTCCGCCGAACATCTTTTTCAAGAAGGTAAACCCGGAAACCGGCTCCTGGGCCGGCTTCTGGACGCGTGACCCGGTTTCTGTGGCGCTGAGGAAAAACTAGTAATGATAGCATCTTCATCTAACTATTGGGGTGCATTTTTTTTGGAGCCGGTTGCGTAAGAAGTTCGAGATCAAGGCTTGCGAGTCCCGAGGAGCGAGGCGTATAAGTGATACTCCGCAGTGACGAGGGATACGCGTAACGAAGATATCGGGCTTCTTACACAACCGGCATATGGAAATGGGTTATCTGTTCAAACATCTGACCGTCCGCCTCTGGACGACGCTGACATTCGGCAGCCTGGTTGCCCTTGTGGCCCTGCCGCCGCTGGCCGCCGTCCTGGGGCCGGGCTGGATGGTTGTGCCGGCACTCGTCCTGTTCGCTCTGGCGTTCTGGTTGGCGGGGGCGGCATTGGCCGCCTTGGGACGCCGGCGGATGGCTCGCCTGTTGGAGGAGGCCACCGTCTGGGACCGGGCCGGCATGCACCGGGAGGCGCGTCAGGCTTTTGCCCGGGCGGCGGATACGGTGGACAGCTTTCTTTTTTCCCCGTTTTCCAAAAAGGTTCCGGCCGAACGGCTGCTGGCCAAAATGGCGCGTTTCCAATTGGCCCGGACCGCGCCCGAAGCGTCCTCCGATGACACCGTGGACGCTTACCTGCGCCGTTTTCCCCGTGACCGGGAAGCCGCCGTCAAATGGCTGGAAAAGATGGTGGCCGGAAAAGAACCGACCGCGGCATCCCATGACATCGCCGCCCGTATCGGGGCGGCCCATCCCGAAAACGCAGCCATCCAGCGGATGCTGGCCCGGTTTTATCTGGCAGAAGGGCGGTGCGATTTTTCCGCCTTGCAGGCCTATGAATACCTGATGAAGTCCGAGGATCCGCCGGGGGATGATCTGCTGGGTCCCATGGCCGAGCTTTTTCTGGCCCAACCCCGCGTGGATTTTCCGGCCCTTACGGTTTACCTGGCCTGCGTTGATGGCGGCGACCGCGACCCGCGTCTGCTTTCGGCCATCGCCGCCTGCCAGGAGACGATTTTCCCCGGTCCCGAAAACCTGCCGACGCTGGAAAGGGCCGAAGCCGTGCTATCGGGCCTGGACGCGGCCCGGCGCCATCGGATGGCAGCGGAATTCATGCCCCGGATTGCCGAACCCGGACAGGGGCCACCTGTAAAAACGGCGTCCCGGCGATTAAGGGCGATGGGCAAAGGGCTGCGCAATACGCTGAGCGCGGCGTTGCGGGCGGTGTCCCATGCGGGGTATGGCCTGCGGCGACTGCTGACAATGCTTTCGACCGGACCGGCTAAATCGGTGCTGAAATGGTCGGCCATGGGCCTGTTGGCCATCGGCGTCGGCTGGATGGTGGTCAGCACTGCCATTCATCTGGCCGGCGATGATTCCACCGCGGAAAAAATTCCGCCGCCGGCGGTCGCCCCGGTGACCGATCCCTTCACTTTACAGGTGGCGGCCTACCTCAAGGAAACCGACGCCCGACGGTATGTGGACCAGTTGAAGGACAAGGGTCTGGATGCTTACTGGACCCGCGCCTCGAGCGGTAGCAAAACCTGGTATCAGGTGCGTGTTGCCCACTATCCGACCAAGGCCGAAGCCAGGAGCATCGGCGAGGACTTGAAAAAACGCGGGTGGATCGGCGATTATTATGTTGCCAATTACAAACGGCCCGACGTACCATAGCGCCCACTCATCAATGATGCTCGCATTCTGCGGAATCGAACGGCTCTTGCTGAACTGAAATTGTATAAAGGAATCCGAAAATGAACGCCTCAACCATGACCCGAATCATCGACCAATGTTTCCGGATGGACAGCCACGCCACCCGCCTCTATACGAGCCTGGCCCGCAACGCCGGCAGTCAGGAATTGAAAGCGTTCTGGCAGGATATCGCCACGCAGAACGAAACCCATCTGATCTATTGGAATCGTATGCAAAAATGGGCCGAGAAGGGAATACTCAACAACCTGTTCGACGATTCTGGACAGGTGCTCAAAGAATTGACCGCCCTGCAGGAAAAGGTGAACGACCTGGCGGAAAGTTGCCTGAAGGTTCGCCGCAAGGAAAAAGCCTTCACCATGGCGTTCAAGCTCGAATTTTACCTGCTGCATCCGGCCTTTGAAACCCTTTCCCAGTATGTGGAAACCTTTAACGGCGATGCCGATGCGGTTTCATCCTGCGAACGGTTTGTCAGCCGTTTGTTCGATGCCCTTCAAAAGAACGAATTGAGCACCCTGGAACTGGAGCTGGTGGGAGAGGTCATTCATCGCCTCTGGAAAGAAAACCGGCGGATGGCCTTTTTGAGCAACTACGACGAGTTGACCGGCGTGTTCAATCGTCGGGGCCTGTTCAACGCCATCACCCATCTGGCGCACCTGGCCCAGCGCAACGGACACACCGTCAGCACCCTGATGATCGACATCGACCGTTTCAAAGCCGTCAACGATACCTACGGCCACCAGTTCGGAGACGAGGTCCTGCGCCGGGTGGCCGATTGCATCCGTGAAAACATTCGCGCGTCGGATGTGCTGGGCCGCTACGGCGGCGAGGAGTTTCTTGTCTTCCTGCCCCATGTCGAGGCCGTGTCCCTCAACGACGTGGGGGAAAAGATCAGAAAGGGCATCGAGACCATGCCCGACAACCCGGCGGAAGTTACGGTCAGCATCGGCGTCGCCCATGGCCTCGTGGGCCGGGAGGTGGAAGCGGACGTGAAGAAACTCATCCATACCGCCGATGAGAGGCTGTTGAAGGCCAAGGCCAGCGGGCGCAACTGCATCCAACTGTGACCAACGACTTCGCAAAACGCCCGATATCGGCGTTACGCTCATCCCTCGTCAGTGCGGAGTACGTTTTTAGGTACGCCTCCTTCCTCGGGACTCGCAAGCGTTCTTGTCCCGTCTGGTGTTTAGCGGGAGATCTCGGACGTTTTGCGAAGTCGTTCAAAACCAGGATAGGCAACTTCAAAAAGGGCTTGTCAGCCCCGTCCAAAGCGTTTAGACTGATTGACATCTGGATACGGGATTGGCCGACTGCCATAACCAAAGGGAGGAGACAACCATGGAAAAACAGGATGTCATCAGGATTGCCGAGGGGTTGCGACTGATCGAAGAAGGTGTGGAAACCATTCAGGCCGTGATGAAAGAGAAGAAAATCAAATCCCTTAAAGACGTAGCCGAAGAACTGATTCCCTTTTTCAAGAAAGACGACGATTCGCTCACCGAATCCATTATCAGCCATCTGGGATAGTACGACAGTTTAACTATTGCCGAATAAAAAATGCCGGGCTTTCGCAAAACGAAAGCCCGGCATTTTTATTTATTTGAAGTCCTCGCGCAGCTGCTTCTTATTAATCTTTCCCACACTGGTCTTGGCGATGGAATCCACGATCAGCACCTTGTCCGGCACGCCGTATTTGGGGATGACGCCGTCCTCGGCGTATTTGGCGAAAAAGGCCTTGAGTTCTTCTTCGCTGGTTTCCGCCTCGGTTCCGGGTTTGAGCACCACCAGGGCCAGGGGCCGTTCGACCCATTTGGGATCGGGCACGCCGATCACCGCCGCCTCGCTCACCGCGTCGTGACGGCTGATGATGTCCTCCAGTTCCAGCGAGGAGATCCACTCGCCGCCGGTTTTGATTACGTCCTTGACCCGGTCGGTAATCTGCAGGTAGCCCTCGGGATCGATGAAGCCGATGTCGCCGGTGTGCAGCCAGCCGTTGGCCCAAAGCTCCTCGCTCTTCTCCCCGTCGCCGACATACCCCTGGGTCAGCCACGGAGAGCGGACCACCACTTCACCGGCGCTCTTGCCGTCGTGGGGCAGCGGTTTGCCTTCCGGGTCCACCACCTCAAGCAGCACATTGGGCACGGGAAGGCCGGTGCGGCAGCGCATCTCCACCTGACGCTCGGCATCCCACTGGAGCATATGGGGTTTGAGGTTGGCCACGGTGAGTAAAGGACAGGTTTCGCTCATGCCGTAGGCTGTGTAGAGATTGATGCCGTTTTCCAGGCCCGCTTTGCACAGGCCCCGGGGCAGGGCGCTGCCGCCGATGACCACCTTCCAGCGGGACAGGTCCAGTTTCTTGATGGCCGGGCTGGAGACCAGCATGTGGATTATGGTGGGCACGCAGTGGGAGAAGGTGACCTTCTGGGAGACGATCAGCTTGAGCAGCATTTCCGGCTCGTACTTGCCCGGATACACCTGCTTGGTGCCCAGCATGGTGCACAGGTAGGGAATGCCCCAGGCGTGGACGTGGAACATGGGGGTCAGGGGCATGTAGACATCCCCGGAATTGATGCCGGCCTGGGCCTCGTAGGCGCACAGCCCGGACATGAGCCCGTACGTGTGCAGCATGATCTGGCGGTGGCTGAAATAGACGCCCTTGGGCAGGCCCGTGGTGCCGGTGGTGTAAAAGGTCGTGGCCATGGCGTTTTCGTCGAAATCGGGAAAGTCGAACGCCGGCTCGGACCCGGCCAGAAGATTCTCGTATTCGTCGTCCAGATTCAGGGGCGTGTCCGGTGTGCCGTCTCCGTCGTTGAGAAGAATGATTTTTTTGACGGTTTTCATCTGGTCTTTGACCGCCGCCAGCAGGGGCAGGAAATCGGCGTTGACCAGGATGACGTCGTCCTTGGCATGGTTGATGGTGTAGATGAGTTGCTCCGGAGACAGACGGATGTTGATGGTGTGCAGCACTGCTCCCATCATGGGTACGGCGAAAAAGCACTCCAGATATCGATGGCTGTCCCAGTCCATCACCGCCACCGTGTCTCCCTGTTTGACGCCCATCTTCTCAAGGGCATTGGCCAGGCGCTGAATGCGCTGATTCAGCTCTACATAGGTGTAGGTCATCTTGTCGCGATAGACGATTTCGCGATCCGGATAATAGGCCAGCGGCGTGCGCAGGATGTTTTTGATGAGCAGGGGAAAACCATAAGCGGACGGGGTCCTGGGGATGAGTCGGACGGACATGGCATACCTCCTTTGAATAAAACCGTTAACGGATGGTTGGGATTGATGGGAGTGTATAACAAATTATTTCAAATATTAGCGCACTTTAAACAAAAGAACAATCGGTCGCCCAACCTTTTTTTTGTAGGTTTTTCACCTACAGCCCGGTTCATACCCGGCCGACGCCATCTCCTTCAGGCCGACGGTTGAACGAACCGCGTTCGACGGTCAGGCGACGGGTCAGTCCCCTGGCGTCCAGCACGTCCCCGATTCGTTTCATTGCGGCTTGGGCATCGGGAACCTCCAGAAAAAGGGTCACCACCCCTCGGGCGTACCGTCCTCCTCGCCAACGGCCGTTTTCCCGGTCGCCCAACGCCTTTTCCAGGCTGATGGAAAGCTCGTGGCGGAACCGGGACATATCGGGGTCCCCGGTACGGCGGTCTTTCGAGAAATCGAAATGCAGGGTTAGCGTTTCCATGGCATTTTTGATACCATGGCGGTGTGACAGATCCGGTCACAGTCCGCAGTTCCAGCCTAATACGATTCAAATGATTACCGTCGGAGGGGAGCGCAGGCAATGACCAAAGGCCAGTTCAGCACGACGCCACAGGAGCGATACCTGGAAGATTACGTGGAAGGCGCGGTCCATGAAATGGGACCGATTACCGTCACCGAGGAGGAAATCGTCGATTTCGCGAAAAAGTTCGATCCGCAGGTCTTTCACACGGACCCGGACAAGGCCCGGGAAACGGTCTACGGCGGCCTCATCGCCAGTGGCTGGCACACCTGCGCGCTGTTCATGCGGCTGTTCGTGGAGCACTATCTGCCGGATCAGGCCAGCCTGGGAAGCCCTGGCGTGGATGAACTGCGCTGGCTCAAGCCGGTGCGTCCCGGCGACCGGCTCACCCTGCGGATCACCGTGAAAAAGGTCAAACCCTCACGCAGCAAACCGGACCGGGGTGTGTTATTCTCCTTTTGCGAGATGGTCAATCAGGCCGGCGAGGTGGCGGCCACCATGATGGCCATGAACCTGATCCGCTACCGGGAAAGGGGTGCATCATTGACGTCATGATCGTTGATGGTGTTGCTCGATAGTGAAGCCTTCCCCAAAGAAGCTTTTTATGAGTTCAACATGGCTTGATTCCCACAGTCATTTTTTCCGACTCAAATGGAGAAACGCTATCATGAATCCTGACGAATCCGTCAAACGAGGCATCCACGATCTGCTGCGACAACAGCCGTTGGGCGTACTTTCTACCGTGGGTGACGACGCCCCGTATGCCAGCCTGGTGGCCTTCGCCGCTTCGAATGACGGACGGTGCCTTTATTTCGCCACCCCAAGGGCCACGCGCAAGTTCGAAAATATCGCGGCCAACGACAATGTGGCCCTGCTCGTCAACAACAGCGTCAATCTCCCGGAAGAGTTCCATCGGGCCAAAGCGGTTACGGCTGTTGGAATTGCCCGGCCTTTGACCGACGAGCAACTGGACGTTGCCCGCAACCGCTACCTGGACAAGCATCCTTATCTGGAATCGTTTGCTCACTCGCCCGACTGCGTGTTTCTGGAAATCCGGGTGCAGCGATACATCCTGGTGGAGCATTTCCAGAATGTCAGCGAATATCGGATCGATCATGAAAAAGATCAAACCTCTTGAGTCCCTGATTTTGGAAAGGGGTAAGCACGCGCCAGGTGTCCACTCAGGCTTTGGGTGGCCAGATGATGGTTGTCTGCACCTCTTTACAGTCAGGGAGCAGATTTGGTTTCATCCCTTTCCTGCCATGCCTTTATTCAACAATAGTTGCAGATCATGCTGTCCAGGGGAACGAAGGGCCGGGAATTTCTTCCGGCGACCTTGGCCAGATAGCCAGGAACGGCCATGCCGGACGCGTACTCGGCATAATTGACGAAAGTGCGCCCGTCGATGCGGACTTTCATGCCCTTTTGCGGGGCTTTCAGGGGAATAATGGCACACGCGGTTCGCAATTTCTCCCCGATATCCGCGTATCCCAGTTTGCGGGCCTGTTCGGCCAGATTCACTTCCAGATAATGCCTTGCGCCGCGCTGCATTTTGCCGTTATAGATTTCTTCCACATGCTTGAGAAGTTCTTCGATTCGGGTATCCATATTTTTGTCTCCTGAATGTTCGGTTTTTATTTCAATCCATCGGGTTTCAAGAATCGGTGTGTGATCCACAGGCTGCCGCCTGCGGTGGCAGCAGTGAGAACGGTTCCCCAAACCATGTCCACGAGGGTAACGACAACCGGCCAGCCTTCGAGCAGTGCCAGCGCCGTCAGGTCGAATGTGCCGTATGCAAACAAGCCCAGCAGACCTCCCATCAGAGCGGTGTGACGGACCCTGGAGCCATTTTTGAGTGCAGGGACCAGCACGAAGACGACGATGCCGCCGATGTAAAGGAAGTAGAACATCAACGCCGCCGGCCAATTGACCGATTCGCGCAGCATGCCGCCGATGGTTCCCGCGTAGAAATCCCGGGCCACCACCCCGATCCAGACCAGATCGATCAGGAAGAAAACGATGGTCGTGATGCCATAGATCCATCCAAATTTGGCGATACGGTTTTCCATGGGCGTCCTCTATTTACTGGGAGATGGTGTGTCTCCATGCATCAGCGAAAGCGGCGTAGTTGCGCAGTTATTGGACGTAAATCGTCAATTGGGCTCGGCGCATTACGTTTTTAACGGATCGGCGACCTCGCGACCCTGTTTCATCAGGGCGATGCTCTCCACGATGCGCCGGTGAATCGCCGGAGAGATGGGAAAAGCCAGGGCAATGGCAAAAGCGGCCGCATTGCACACACTGGGAACCAGGGCGTAGAGCACCTTGAGGGTCTGGATCACTTCGGGCGGCTGCACCTGGCCCGGCGCGTATCCCGCCATGCCCAGCAGGGTCAGGCCGGCCCCTACGCCCAGGGCCGCGGCCAGTTTTTTGACGACCGACCAGATGCCGATATACCAGCCCTCCTGGCGACGGCCGGTGAGAAATTCATCGTAGTCGATGACGTCTGCCTGAATGGCCGAGGGCAGTGCAAGGGTGGCGCCGAAGCCCATGCCGGAGACCACCACCAGAACGGCATAGGCCCACTCGTCGCCGGCACCCAGGAAATAGACCCCGCTGAATGCCAGGGTGTTGATGGCCATGGAGGCCAGCCAGGCATTCTTTTTGCCGATGCGCCTCGAGACGCCGATCCACGCAGGCAGCAGCAGAATGCCGGAAGCGAAGTAAAGGAAAAGAAAGAGATCGGCCCGGCTGGATTCGAGCACATACTGGACATAATAGAGAATCAGGGTCGCGGGAAGATTGCTTCCCAAAGCCCCGATCATATAGGCGGTCAACAGGATCCAGAAAGGCCGGTTGCGCCCGACGCTCTTGAGATTCCTGATGGTCAACGTGGTGGAAGACGCTTTGCCGTCCTCCTTCTCACGAATGCGAAGCACGCACCACAGGCAGGTTCCGATCAGCAGCGGGGCGTAGAGAAGAGCGATCCAGAGAAACTTCTGGCGCTGGGCGGCGGCCGTGGCAGGGTTTCCCTGCAGGCCTTCAATCAGCACCGGCGATGCCGCCGCCAGAAGGGTCCCTGCAATCAGCAATCCGTCCCGCCAGGCAAAAAGGGAGGTCCGCTCGGTGTAGTCGCGGGTCAGGGCCGGTCCCAAGGCTTCATAGGGTACCGTGACCACCGTCCAGAAAGCGAACAAGGCCACGATGGTCATTGCGAACCAGGCAGTGGCCGCAAATCCTGTAACATGGGGAGGCACAAAGAGCAGAAACGTCGCCGCGGCAAGACCGATACTGCCCCACAGCATAAAGGGCCTGCGGCGCCCCAGGCGGGACTGCGTGCGATCCGAGACAACCCCCATCAGCGGATCGGAAAAGGCGTCGAACAGTCTTACCCCCATGAGAATGGCACCGATCCAGGCGATGTTGACGCCGATAACGTCGGTGTAGAATTTGGGGATGTGGACATATACGGGAATCCCCACCATGGCCAGGGCAAACGCCGGCAGGCCATAGGTGATCTTGCGGCCCAGGGGCAGCCGATCCTGTGGGCGGTTTGTCTTCATGAGACCCCCAGGAGCGTATCCCTGAACGCCTCATCGATGGGATAATCGCCCAGCCAGATGGAGAAAACGGCGCCGGCAAAGTCATCGCCGGGAATAAGGCCCAGGTCTTCCCCGTTCAGGGAAAGGCGGGTGCCTTTACCCGGAAGGTAGGTCAGCGCATAGCGGTCTCCGGGTTTTACATCCCGGTACATCTCGGCCAGGCGGTCGATCCGGGCACGCAGCTTTTGGGCCTGGTCCGCATCGATATTGTCCCGTATTTTCGCGCGGGTGGCCTTGGCGAAATCTTCGCTGCCAATGGCATGGTAGTAGGCCAGTTCCAGCCGCTTGGCTACCGGCGCCAGCACCGGATCGGACGGCGCCGGATCCGGCAGATAGAGGGCACCGGCGTAAGCCTTGATAAACACCATATACCGCAGCAGACCGGCACCTTTCAGCTTCAGACGCTGGTCCTGAATGTCCACCGTTTTGGTGAAGCGAAAGTCGTCCACCGCCACAGTCGTTTCGGCCTTGGAGCCCGGCGCTGTCATAAGTATTGCAAAAAGCAAAAATGCGAATATCGGTTTCATCGTTTTCCCCTCTTTCTCCGGGTGCAGGAGAAAATTCCAGGTTTGTTTCAGATCATAGAAGTAAAGTAATTTCTGCCTGCTGTTTGACAAGCCGCAAGAGCAGACAAAGATTGAGTTAATCCTGGGTAGTAAATGATAGGTTCTGCCAACCAGTGCAACGAAAGGCGGGGCGCATGACCAACCAATGGCGAATCACCAAAACGATCGATATGGATCAGCCTGCTGCTCGACTCTTCGACTATTTGAGCCGCTGGGACAACGTGGTGGAATGGGATCCTACCGCCTTTTCCGGACGCAAGCTGTCCCCCGGCGAACCGGCTGTGGGCAGCCGTTTCGTCATCACGCTGCGTTTCGGATGGCGGCCCGTGCCCATGACCTACACCATCGTCCGCATGGAGCGCCCCCGCTTGATGGAACTTGAGGGCCGGGGCGCCCATTTTCGTGCCCTGGATCGCATTCGCCTGACAGACACCGCCTCGGGTTGCCGTCTGACCTACGAAGTCGTGATCCGATTCGACCGGCACCAGAACCCGGTGGCCAGTCGCATCGGCCGGTACCTGTTTGACCGCTATGCCCGGACAACCATCCGACGGCTGCAACGGATGATCGACGGTTCCGCCAACCCACCGGCACTAAGCCCGGTGACGCGCATGGCCGACCGGGCCATTTTCCCCGGACTGATCGGCTTTACCCGCCTGGGCTACATCCTGGGCAAACGCCGGCGGCCGGTGGCCTCGGCCCTGTACTTCGGCCGCACCATGGTGCTTACCGGCGGCACCTCGGGCATCGGCCGGGCCGCCGCCCGCGAACTGGTGCGCCGGGGGGCAAATCTGGTGGTGGTGGGGCGTGACGGGCAAAAGTTAAAAGGATTGCTGGATGAACTGGGACGCCTCAAAAACGGCGGATGGATTGAAACCGAGCGGGCCGATCTCAGTCTGATGGCGGAAGTGCGCAGGCTGGCCGACCGTCTGATGCGGCGCCACAAGCGCATCGATGTCCTGATCAACAACGCCGGTGCCCTGTTCAACCGCTATGGCCAGACCGACGAAGGCGTCGAACGAACCATGGCGACCGACCTGGTCAGCCCCTATCTGCTGACCGTTTTGCTGCTGCCGGCCTTAAAAGTGGCCGGATCGGCACGGGTCGTCAATGTCGCCTCCGGGGGCATGTATACCCAGGGCATGCGTGCCGGTATGCTGGACGCAGAGCCGGCCGACTACGACGGACCGACAGCCTATGCCCGTGCCAAGCGCGGTCTGGTTATGCTCACCGAAGATTGGGCCAACCGATGGGCCAATTTCGGAATCGGCGTACATGCCATGCATCCCGGCTGGGTGGATACCCCCGGTCTGGAAGCCTCCCTGCCGGCCTTCCACCGGCAAGTGGCCCCTTTGCTGCGGACCCCGGAGCAGGGCGCCGACACCATTGTCTGGCTGGCCTCTTCACCGGACGCCCAGCGCGCTTCGGGACGTTTCTGGCTGGATCGAAAAATTCGCGCCACCCACGTCTTCCGCCACACGGCGGACACCGAAAAAGACCGCCGCGAACTGATCCGGGCGTTGGACGCCCTGACCGGCTTGCCCGCTGATACATGATTCGAAATTTTACGAAGCCGTCAATTTGGCATTGCCCTCCCGGGTCAGAACCAGCTGCAAGTTCCCCAGCACCCGCTGCCGGAATCCCGCCTCGCAGCTTCCCAGGTAATACGCCCATTTGCGTTGAAAAGTGCGGTCGAAACCCAGTTGGGCGACCCGGTCCCGGTTGGCGTTAAAGCGGCGATGCCAGCGGGCCAGGGTGGTGGCGTAGTGGTTGCCGATATTCTCCGCATGATCGATCATCAGGCTGGAGTGGCGGGTCATGGCGCGGGTCAAAATCGTCAGGGACGGCAGCAGGCCGCCCGGAAAGATGTGCTTCTGAATCCAGTCGTGGCTTTTGCGATAGACCTCGTAGCGCTGATCGGGAATGGTGATGGTCTGGATGACGGCAATGCCGTCAGGGGCCAGCAGACGATCCAACTGCTTAAAGAAGGTGCCGAAATAGGCGTGCCCCACCGCCTCCAACATCTCGATGGAAACGATTTTGTCGAAGCGCCCGCGCATTTTGCGGTAATCGCGAAAAAGAATGCGGATGCGGTCCTTCAACCCGGCCTCGCGAACCCGCTGACGGGCAAATGCGTACTGCTCTCTGGAAATGGTGATGCCGGTAACCCGGCATCCGGTCCGTCGTACGGCCTCCATGGCAAACCCGCCCCAGCCGCAGCCGATCTCCAGCAGGTGATCGTCGGCGCCCAGACGGGCCTTGTCGATAATGGCGTGGTACTTGTTCTTCTGGGCCGTTTCGAGGGAATCGCCGTCATTTTTGAAAATGGCGCACGAATAGGCCATGGATTCGTCCAGAAAGGTCTGGAAGAAATCGTTGGACAGATCGTAGTGCCGTCCGATGTTGCGGCGGCTGCCGGTCAGGGTGTTGGCCCGGGCGAGAAAACGCAGCTTTTCCAGCAGGCGCGTCAGGATCGATTCCTTGAAATCGCCGTCATTGAGCCTGTTGCGGTTGCGGATGAAAAAATCGATCACCGCCGCGATGTCTTTGGTATCCCATTCGGCGGCCATGTAGGATTCTCCCAGACCGATGTCCGATCCCAGCACGACCCGCGAGAAAAAGCGGTGATCGTTGACGGTCAGGCGGGCCGGTTTTTCTTTCCTCTCATCGCCGAAGGCCTTGACTGTCCCGTTCGGAAGGGTCATCTGCAGATGACCCTTTCCGGCCCTGGAGAGAACATCCAGCATCAGCTTGGTGCAGTAGCGTTGAACCGTGGTGGGCGGTAGACGGCGGATGGTTTCGGGGCTTTGGGGGACCGGCTTGTCGTGATAGTCCAGCTTGCGCTGGAAGTAGAGTTTAAAGGCTTCCCAGTAGATTCTGGGAATGGTCAGCCGCGGCTGCAAGGGGTGGCGCAAAACGGTTTTCAGGTGGCCCAGCGGGGTCAGTGGCCGGGGGGCGCCTTTCAGGCAGGCCTGCAGGATGTGCCGGCCTTCGCGGTGCAGGTCGATACAAATATCCAACTCCCTGCGGATGTCGGAAAATTGGAAGGTATAGGTGCCGTCCATGGTGTTGAAAGGCGACACGTGGAAAGCCTTGTTCGCCTGGTAGCGGGCCGGAAAGCCCTCATGCGCACCCCCGTCTCCCGGCAGGACATAGACATGCTTTTCGCCGAACGTGTTGTTCACCTCCGCCACGACCGCTATCAGCTCCCGGCCGCTGTCGAAGCAGTAGTAAAAGCTCACCGGATTGAATGCCCGGCCCAGCAGCCGGGGAGAGGTGACCATGACCACCTGCGCCAGGTCCGCTGCCGGGATGTGCGCTGCCAGGGCCGCTTCCAGCTTTTGACGGATGGTGCCGGTTTTCGGGGCCAGATAGTCCCGGTCGTGCAGGGACACCGGCCGTGGACGGTTGTAGCCGAACAGGGGCAGGCGGCGGTCCAGCCGTTCCAGTTCCGCAAGGTCGAGGGCATAGACGTAAAGCCTGTAGCGCAGCTGATGGCCGACCGGATGGAATCGTTCGTGGGTCACCTCGCCAACGTATAGTTTAGAATCCATGTCGTCCTCCCAAAGCGGCCGCCGCCTGGACGCCGGATCGGGCCGCGTCTTCGTGAAAACCGTATCCGAAATAGCTGCCGCAAAAATAGGTGTGGCGCACACCGTTTAAAGTTGGAAGCCCGGCCTGGGTCCCGAGGCTTTCGAAGGTGTATATCGGATGGGTGTAGGTCATTTCGGCGATGATCTTCTCATCGGCGATGGGCCGGAACGGATTCAGGGTCACCAGATAAGGGGTGCGTGTTTGCAGCCGCTGGAGGCGGTTCATGTGGTAGGTCAGGGTAACGGGGGCATGGTCCGGGGACCGCCTGGCCCGAAACACATTCCATGACGCCCAGGCCTTGGGATTGGACGGCATCCAGGCCGGGTCCGTGTGCAGAACGGTTCGGTTCCGGCTGTAGCGCCAGGCACCCAAAAGGCGGCGTTCGTCATCGGACGGGTCGTCCAGCAGCTTAAAGGCCTCGTCCGCGTGGGTGGCGATCACCGCCTTGTCGTACGAGCGGGTGCTGCCGTCGGCCAGCCTCAGGATGACGCCGTTTTCCTGCCGTTGAACGGTCAGCGGTGGCGTGCCGGTGAAAACCTCGCCTTTGAACCGGTCCAGAAACGCCTTGACGTAGCTGTGGCTGCCGCCGGAAACGTAATACCACTGCGGGTGGCGGTATGTGCTCAGCAGGCCGTGATTGTTGAAAAAGCGAGCCAGGGTGAGCAGTGGAAAGCGATCTACCTCCAGGTCCGGGGCCGACCAGATGGCCGCCACCATGGGAAACAGATACTGCTCCCGGAATCGGGCGGTGAAGCGGTGGCGCCGCAAGAACTGGCCCAGGGTGGTATTTTCCAGCGTTCCCCGGGCCAAACCGCGCAGCACCAATTGGTTGAAGCGCAGAATCTGTGCCAGAACGCCCCAATAGCCGGGGTCGAGCAGGTTGCGGCGCTGGGCGAAGAGGCTGTCGAGATTGCTGCTGGCGTATTGGAAGCCGCTTTTCTCGTCATAGTAGCCGAACGACATGTCGCTTTTGGCGATGGCCACGCCGAGTTCGCGAAAGAAGCCGTTCAGGATGGGATAGGTCCGGTCGTTGAAAACGATAAAGCCGGTGTCCACGGGCGTGCCGGCGTCGGGACCGCTGGGAATCACGATGGTGTGCGTGTGACCGCCGACATAGTCGTTCTTCTCGAAGAGCGTAACCTGGTATTTCTCCTGAAGCAGATGGGCGGCGGTGATACCGGCCACGCCTCCACCGATGACGGCAATGCGCATGGTTAAAGTCTCCTTTGCTCCTGTTATCTTTTGCTCAGACAGAAAGTAAGCGGTTTTGCCGCTTCGGCAAATCGGCAACTGGAACGATCTACGAAAGAGACGATGTTGGTGATCCGGGCTAATGTTCTGTTATACTGTCATTTTAGAACAGATAGGCCTTTTAGGTGGTAGTTTTCACCTGCCATAGAATGCCCATTTGACTCTTTGTCTCCCCCCTGGCCGATATAGAAAAGGAGTCGCGGCGGCGCTCGATGCGGTGCGATCAATCAATGCGGGTTGCTTATCAGGCGTCGGCAAAAGGCAGATCGGTCTGCTCGACCGTTTGCCGGGGGATCATGTTCGGATGCCGTACTTTTTCATTTTGCGCCACAAGGTGGTTCTTTCCATGCCGAGCAGGCGGGCCGCTTTCTGGCGATGGCCGCCGGCCTTTTCCAGGGCCGACAGAATTCTGCGGTGTTCCCGGTCAAGTCTTTGCTCCGGCATTGGAGACGACAGCTTCTCGGCAACGGGTTCCTGAACCTGGCGGACATAATCGGGCAGGTGTTCGGGGCGGACCATGCGCTGACGGCAGATGATCAAAGCGTGTTCCAGAATGTTTTCCAGTTCGCGGACGTTGCCCGGATAGTCGTAGTTGAGCAGGATCTGCATGGTGTCTTCGGAAATCGCCGGCGGTGCCACCCCCCTGGCGGCGCAGAGGCTGCGGACGATATGGCGGATGAGCAGGGGCAGATCGCCGCGCCGCTCCTTCAGCGGGGGCAGTTCGATGCGCATGACGTTGAGCCGGTAGAACAGGTCCTCGCGAAACAACCCCTGGTCCACAAGGCTTCTGAGCTGCCGGTTGGTGGCCGAGACGATGCGTACATCCACCTTTTGCGTATGCCGGGACCCCAGCGGATAGAACTCCTTGTCCTCCAGGACCCGCAGCAGTTTGGCCTGCAGGCTGAGGGGCAGGTCTCCGATTTCGTCCAGAAAGATGGTGCCGCCCTGGGCTTCGGAAAAGCGGCCCGGCTTGTCGCGGTCGGCGCCGGTGAAGGCGCCCTTGACGTAGCCGAAAACTTCGGACTCGATGAGGTTTTCCGGTATGGCCGCGCAATTGACCTTTACCATGGGATTGGTCCGGCGGGGGCTGGCCGAGTGGATGACCTTGGCCAGCAGATCCTTGCCGGTGCCGGTGGCGCCCTCGATCAGGACGGTCGCTTCGCTGGGGGCCACCACGGAGACCATTTCGAAGATCTTGCGCATGGCCGGGTCCTTGCCGATCATGTCGTGAAAGGTATAACGGTTGCTGATGGCCCGGTTGAGCTGGTGGGCCAGGGTCATGTCGTGGAACGTCGCCAGCCCGCCGACAATGACGTCTTTCTCGTTTCTCAGGGCGATATAATTGGCCCGGATGGGAATGGTGACCCCGTCCCGATCGACCATGGATCCCTGGCGGCTGGACCGGGTTTCTCCCGAGGCGATGGATTCTTTCAGCAGCCTAAGATCGGCGGCGTCCTCGCCGGGGAAGACCATGGCGCAGGGCTGGCCCAGCACCTGGTGCCGGTCATAACCGGTAACGGTTTCGGCCGCCCGGTTGAAGAAGTTGATCAGCCCGCCCCGGTTGACCGTGAAAATGCCCACATCCAGATTGTTCAGGATAATCTTGAGACTTCTCTCCTCGTAGTGCAGCCGGTCGATGAGTTGGGTAATGGGCGAGTGGTCCTGCAAGATGGTCATGCAGCCGCTGATTTCGCCGCGCCCGTTGTAGATGGGGGTGGCCATGCGGGTGATCAGGTGCCGCCGGTTCTCCTCGTCGGTCACCTCCAGGTCCGGGTCATGGGTGCCGGCGGCTTCGGGGTGGTGAATGACGCAGTCCACCGTGCAGGGGACGCCGGTGAAAACCTCGCGGCAGTCCCTGCGAACGACCTCGTTTTCGCGCAGCCCCAAAAGCGCCTGGGCGCTCAGGTTCATGGCCGTGATCCGCCGGTGCCGGTCGGCCACGAAGGCGCCGATGTTCAACTCGTCCATCACATCCAGCCAGTGGTCGCAGCGAATCCCCAGGCGGCGGTGAGACAAAATTGCATCTTTGGTCATGCATTTCCTCCCGGGCTGTTCGGGATGTCGGCCTCGACCGGCAGTCGGATTTCAAATGTCGTACCCTGGCCCGGCTGGCTGGCGGCGGACAGGCTGCCGCCGTGGCGTTCGATGATGCCGTAAGTGGTGGACAGGCCCAACCCCACGCCATAGCCTTCCTGCTTGGTGGTAAAAAAGGGTTCGAAGATCTGTTCCAGCGAATCTTTGTCAATTCCCGTTCCGGTATCCGTGACGGTCAGCACGACGGTCGGCGGCTTTTCTTCCAGGGCCGACGCCAGCGTCAGGCGGCCGCCTTCGGGCATGGCGTCCACGGCATTGAACATCAGGTTGAGCAGGCATTGCTGGAGCTGGTTGGCATCGCCGCGGATTTCGGGCAGACCGTCCTGAACCCGGTTGTCCAGGGTGACGTTGGCCATTTCCAGCCGGTGCCCGGCCAGCACGATGCTGCGCGTCACGACGGCGTTGACGGAGACCGGCCCCACGGATATGGGCGAACGGCGGGAGAAGGTAAGCAGGCTGGAGACGATGGTTGAGCAGCGGTCCGTTTCGGATTCCACCAGCTCCAGATAGCCGCAGAATTGCTTCTGCTTGTCGGCCGGCAGAGGGCCTTTTTTAAAGGCGCGCAGCATCAGCCGGATGTAGTTGAGGATTCCGGAAAGCGGATTGTTGATCTCGTGGGCCACACTGGCCGCCAGCCGTCCCAGGGACATCATCTTGTCCTGATGCAGCAGCCGGGCCTGATCGGCCATTTCCTGCTCCAGGCGGTGGATGCGGCGCAGGTCCCGGAAAAAGCAGACCAGACCGGTGCTGTTTCCGTTTTCCATGAGCACCGCGGCCGAAAGCTGCACCGGCACCGGCTTGCTTTGGCGATCGAGCAGGCGGGCTTCATAGAGCATCAGGCGGTTGACCCCGCCATGGCCGCTGGCTGCCATGTCCGCCTGAAGCCGGTCGTATTCGGAACTGCCGAAAAGGTCTTTCAAGGTCAGCCGGCCGATGGCTTCGCCGCGGTCGATGCCCACCATTTTTTCCATGCTGCGGTTGAAGATCGCCACCTTGCCGTCGGCATCGCAGCCCAGAATGCCATCCATGGAGCTTTCGATGAGGCGCTGCTGATAAGCGACGGTTTCCTCCAGTTGCCTTCTGGTGCGGGAAAGCCCCTGTTCGAGCTGGCGGGTGTAGGCTTTGATCTGCTGCCGGCTCGTGTAGCGCTGGCGAGCCCGCTCCAGGGCCACCATCAGGGCTTCAGTGTGAATCGGCTTGGTGATGAAGTCCGAGGCGTCCAGCTGCAGGGCGCGAATGGCGGTTTCCATTTCTCCAAAGGCAGTGGCGACGATAACCTCGATATCCGGAAAGCGCTCTTTGATGGCCTCCAGCACCTGGATGCCGTCCATGCCGGGCATGCGGATATCGGTGATGACGATCTGCGGGAGATTCGACTGACAAAAATTCAGTCCCGATTTACCGTCGGCAGCGGTCTCCACCCGGTAGCCGGCATCGGTAAGGGCCATGGCCGTGACCTCGCGGATGTCCTGCTCGTCATCGATGATCAGAACGGACCACTTGTCGTTGTCGGCGGGTATCATCGGGACCTGCTTTCGCTGCTTGACCGTGAATATGCTTTCGGAAACGACGGGATCGGGACTTGCATCGGCAACGCCCGCTCATCATAGGCAAATCCGGTCGGATCGTCAATATGTCCGCTCGGGGTGTACAAAGCGGCCGTATTTGGTTTCTTGAATGGAGAGTGCCCCCAAACACGACTTGCTGAAATCTCGAATACTAAAATTTGTATTGACAACTTTACAGATTAATGGTTTTTGTTCCGTGAACAGTGAACAGTGAACAGTGAACAGTGAACAGATGTTAAATACCCAATCGCCCATACCCCTGTACCGCCAACTGGCCGACATTCTCATGGAGGCCATCCACGGCGGCGATTATCCGCCCGGAAGCCGGATTCCCTCCGAGCCGCAGCTGGCCAAGGACTACGGCATTGGCCGGCCCACGGTGCGCCAGGCCATCGACATGCTGGTGCGCCAGGGGATGCTGTCTCGTCGGAGAGGGTCAGGAACCTACGTGCGTGAACCTGGGAAGGAAATCGACCTGTTTTCCCTGGCCGGTACCAGTTCCGCGTTTCAAAAACAGGGGATCGACGTAGAGGTTGCCCTCATCGAACCCACACGGAACATCACGGTGCCTGACGATGCCCACAACCCCTTTTCCGGAGGCGCGGCCTTTTTCCTGTCCCGCCTGAACCGGGTGGACGGCAAGCCGGTGCTGCTGGAGGAAATTTACCTTCATCCGGTGCTGTTCAGGGGCATCGATGGCATAGACTTGGGGGGGCGATCCCTTTCTCAAGTAGTGGAATCCCGTTTTTACATGCGGCCCACCGGCGGCAGGCAGTCCTTTCGCATCGCCTGGCCCGACGCCGCCAAGCGGGCGGCCATGGAACTGGCGGACGGCAAGCCGGTCCTGGAAGTCCACCGCTACCTGAATTTCAAACAGGCGGACAATGCCGTTTTCTCGGTGTTGATCTGCAACACCGAAACGTTTGTCTTTTCCCAACAGATTGGAGGCTTGATCCATGATTAAGCGCGGTTATTACGGCGACTTCGGCGGAGCCTTCCTGCCGGAAATCCTGGTCGCCACTTTTGACGAACTGGAGCGGGTCTATACCGAGGCCAGAAACGATCCCCTCTTCTGGCACGATTACGAGCAGCTCATGTCCAGCTACTCCTGCCGGCCCACGCCGATCACCTTTGCCGGCAACCTGACCCGCCATTTCGGCGGGGCGCGCATCTTCATCAAACGTGAGGACCTCAACCACACCGGGGCCCACAAGGCCAACAACGTCATGGGCCAGGGGCTTTTGGTCAAACGCATGGGCAAGACCCGGGTGATCGCCGAGACCGGGGCCGGCCAGCACGGCGTGGCCACGGCCACCATGGCGGCGCGCTTCGGCTTCGAATGCACCATCTACATGGGGGAGGTGGATGTCGAGCGCCAGCGGCCCAACGTTTTCTGGATGGAGCAACTGGGCGCCACGGTGGTGCCGGTGACCGACGGGACCCGCATCCTTAAAGACGCCATCAACGAGGCCTTCCGGGACTGGGTGACGAATATGGATACCACCCACTACGTGCTGGGCACCGCCTGTGGCCCGCATCCCTTTCCGGAAATGGTTTCCTGGTTCCAGTCAATTGTAGGCAAGGAGGCCCGCCGGCAGTTCATGGAAAAGGAGGGCCGGCTGCCCACAAAGGTGTTTGCCTGCGTGGGAGGCGGGTCCAACGCCATGGGCGTATTCAGCGGTTTTTTCGAAGACGACGTGGCGTTGATCGGGGTGGAGGCCGCCGGCCGGGGACTGGATTCCGGCGCGCACGCAGCGCGGTTGTGCTCCCAGGACGCCAGCGTGGGGGTCGCCCAGGGATATAAGACCTATTTTCTGCAAAACGACGACGGCCAGATGCGCGAAACCCACTCCATCGCCGCGGGGCTGGATTATGTGGGCGTATCCCCGATCCTGTCCGATTTAAAGGAGAAGGGCAGGGTGCGCTTCGAAGGCGCCACGGACAGCGAAGTGATCGAGGCGGTGCGTCTGACCATGAGAAAAGAGGGGGTTATCCCGGCCCTGGAATCGGCCCACGCCTTTGCCCGGGCCTTCAAGGAGGCGCCGCAGATGTCGGCCGACGAAATCATCCTGATCAACCAGTCCGGCCGGGGCGACAAGGACATCTTTACCATCGCCGATGCCTTCGACGATCCCAAATGGAAACAATTCATCATTGAAAAGGCGAACCGATACCATGCTTGAATCCTACATCCGTTCACGGCTGGCCGAAAAGAAGATCCTGCTGATGACCCACATCGTCATCGGCTACCCGTCCCTTGAGGCTTCCCTGGAAATCGTCCGGACCATGGTCGAGGCCGGGGTGGACCTGATGGAGCTGCAGATTCCCTTTTCCGAACCCATTGCCGACGGACCGGTCATTCTCAAGGCCAACCAGCGGGCCCTGGCCAACGGCGTCACCGTACAGCAGTGCCTCGATTTCGGCAGTCGGGTGGCCGACCGCTTTCCCATCCCCTTTCTCTACATGACCTATTTCAATATTCTCTTCAAATACGGCGTGGACCGTTTTGCCGAAAACATGCAAAAGGCCGGACTGCGCGGAGCCATCGTGCCCGATCTGCCGCCGGAGGAGGCCGGGGACTATCTTGACGCCATGGGAGAAAAACACCTGGCCCCCATTTTCATCTACTCGCCGACCACCCCGACGGATCGCCTGAACACCATCGCCGGCGTGGCCAACGGCTTTATCTACTGCGTGGCCCGCAAGGGTGTTACCGGGGGGCAGACCGATTTCTCCCGGCAGCTTGACGACTACCTGGCCCGCTGCCGCGCGGCCACTTCTCTTCCGCTGGCTTTAGGGTTCGGGGTCAAGGATCGTTCGGATATCAAGTTTCTCGAGGGAAAAGCCGATATTGCGGTCATTGGCACCCAGGCCCTGCGCTTGATGGAGGATGGGGGTGTCGATGCGGTAGGAGACTTTATCCGCGAACTGCAACGCTGACGAAGTCGTCCGAAAATCTATTTTAGCAATGAGGCAACGCAACCATGCTGATCGTACCCGTTTCCGGAAAAATCGGATGGAAGAATCCGCCCATCGTCACGCTGCTGCTGGTGGCGATCAACTGCCTGGTGTTCTTTCTGTTTCAGACGGGCGATGATGCCTACCGGATGTCGGCCGAGGCCTTTTACCTGGATTCCGGGCTGGCGCACATCGAGGTGCCCTACTACCTCGACTATCTGGAAGCCACCGGAAAGAAGAACGACAGCCACCCGTCACCCGAAGACCTGGATGAAGAGGCGTTGATGACGCTGCATTTCGAGATGGAAGCCGATGCCGGTTTTCTCGGCCGTCTGGAACAGGGCAAGGTGATTGCGCCAGAAGACCCGCAATACGAGAAATGGAGCCAGCTGCGTCAGTCTTATGAAGAGAAGCGCGACCGCAGCATCGCCTTTTCCTGGGGGCTGCGCCCCGCCTATCAAAGCGTCCTCACTTACTTTTCTTACATGTTTCTGCACGGCGGCGTCGGCCACCTGGTTGGCAATATGGTTTTTTTGTGGGTTCTGGGGTGCATGCTGGAAATCGGTTCCGGCCGGCTTTTGTTCGTCGTCATCTACCTGTTGGGGGGCCTGGCGGCCGCCGGACTGTTCTGCCTGATCTATCCGTCGAGCACCATCCCGCTGGTGGGCGCCTCCGGAGCCATTGCCGCGCTCATGGGCGCCTACACGGTGCTTTACGGCATCAAACGGGTTACCGTTTTTTTCTCGCTGGGGTTTTATTTCGACACCGTCACCGTTCCGGCCATTGTTCTGCTGCCCGCCTGGCTGGTCAACGAATGCTATCAGCTGTTTTTCTCCGGCGCCAGCCATGTCGCCTATGTCGCCCATATCGGCGGCCTGGCCGGGGGCGCCCTGCTGGCCTTTATCGGTGAGAGGTTGGTGGGCGTGGATCGGGACAGCTTTGAAGCCGCCCCGGAAGACAAGGTGGGGCCGCTGATGGACCGGGCCCTGGAACATATGGGCAATCTGGAAATGGACCAAGCCAGAGAACTGCTTGACGAAGTGCTGCAGTTGTCTCCGGATAACACCGAAGCCTTAACGCATCTGTTCAACATCCATAAGCTGAAACCGGAATCGGAAAATTTTCATAGCACGGCCAAGCGCCTGCTGGGCGTGCTCATCAGGGATGCGGCCAACCCGGAAAAAGCGCTGGGCATTTATGAAACCTATGTCCGCATTGCCGGCCGGCCCAAATTGTCGATTCCGCTATACCTGCAAGTGGCCGGGATCATGGCGGCCTCCGGTGACGTCGAGGCCGCCGAGAAAATCGTCATGGCGGTTTTCAAGCGCAAGCCGGATGCGCCGGCCCTTCCGGCGACCCTGGTCAAGCTTGCCGAGGCCTTTCGTAAAAAGGGCCGCACCAACCGTTGGCAGCGCTGCCGGCAGCTGGTCTGCAAACACTTCCCGGATTCGGCCGAAGCGGCCATGATTCTCCAGTCGGATTCCTCCACCTGAAAGCCTGATTTTCTGAACGCTCGAGCCCCCGGGCAAGGACTTTTTACCCCATTTGCTCCAGGTAGCGTTGGGCAAAGGGAACAATGTCGTGACCGGGATACTTTTTCAGCAGACCGGTCAGGATTTTTTTCGCTTTTTGCGGATTCGTCAACCGTTCGTTGAAGATCTGCGCGGCCCGAAAATAGGATTTCGGAACCAACGGGTCTCCGGGGTGCGTTTTGGTCAGTTTGTTGAACGCACCGATGGCTTCCTTGCTTTTCCCGGCCTCGTCGAGCCAGCCGCCTGTTTTAAACAGGGATCTGGCCGAAGGGGAAAAATTCGGATCCACCGCCAGGCATTGCAGATACGCATCCACCGCTTCGTCTTTATTCCCACCGCGCACCAATAGGTCCAGATGGTTGCGGCCGTGAACCGGCAGTTTGTCCCTGGCGCCGGTCATGGCCAGCAGCGTGAAATAACGCTGAGAAAGCAGGGGATCGGTTATGCCATCCGCTCCGGTTTCGCTCTCGATGACGTTTACGGCCCCTTCGTGGTCACCCTCTTTAATAAGTTGATTGACGCGTCTGAGCAACTGGCTTTCGGGGTCATCCAATGCGGGCGAGGCCGCATCCGCTTCACTGCGCTCATCTTTAAAATCCTCGAAATCCACCTGGTAGCCGATATCCCGGTGATATTGAAGAATCACATACCCCATGAGGTGATAAGAGATAAACGTGTAATAGATTTTTACAAAAGTGAACAATAGGACATGCGCCAACGGCGGAAGATATTGGATCACATGACGCCCGAGAAGCGCCGGTGCGCCGCCGAGGATGGAGTAAAAAAAATACATCAACAGGTAGCCCCATCCGATCCTCACCGCAAGGCTGACGAACATCATCGGATTGATGGCCTGAATCAATGATTCGGTGGTCACCAGCAGGATGATCATGGCCGGCAAAAATATCGTGGCCAAAACGATAAAACCGATTCCGGCGGCCATTCCCAACTTGGCGAATACGATCCCGGCGATGAAAAAAATGGCCACATAGATGCCCACCTGTTTTATAACGGGTCCGAAATTTTCATATAGCGTCCGGCCGTCGAGCTTCGGTGCGGTCAAATTTCCGCTGGCCGTGGATTGCAGTATGGCATAGGCATATTTGAAGGCAATGCCCCAAACCGCAACGGCGGCAAGCAGGCCGAGGATGCCGGGGCCCGAGAACAGCGCGGCGAGAACGGACAAAACGACCATCAGCAACAACGGACGAACGGAAAAAGGATATAGGAAAAAACGATGCAGTCGCTTCCAGAATGGATCGATGATGTTTTCCACACCCAGCCAGCGGACAGGCCGGTTGCATTGGGGGCACATGTGCAGCTTTTCGCCCTGATGATAGCCGCCCATGTCCCTGGCCTCCACGCATTCCGGGCATCGTGCCGTGTCGCACTGGTCGCAATACCAATGGGCTGCCCGAGTGGGGTGGTACTTGCAGGTTTGCTTCATTTCCTTTCTCCCGTATTTTGACTTTTTAAACGAATTTGCGTAGCATCCATGTCGCATTCGGTCGAAAATGGTGTCGATCTCAAATCGATAGAGAATAAATGCAATATATATACCAATTTATACCCATGCCCAGGGTGGTTTCCGGCCCGGGAGCCGCCGACCGATTGGGCGAATTCGCCGCCGCCTTCGGTCGCAAGGCGCTGCTGGTCACCGGGGCCAGCGCCATGGAGCGCAGCGGAAACCTTGCCCGAATCCTGGAGTCGCTTGGAAAAGCCGGCCTGACGGTCCTTCATTGCCGTATTGCCGGCGAGCCGTCCCCCGCCATGATCGATAACGTAGTGGCGAATTGCCGCGACAAAGCGCCGGAAGTGGTGCTGGCCGTTGGCGGCGGCAGTGTCCTGGATGCGGGCAAGGCGGTTGCCGCCATGCTGAAAGAGACGGAGTCCGTGCTCGATTTTCTGGAAGGGGTGGGGAAGAAGGCGCCGTCCGGGCAATCGCTGCCCGTGATTGCCGTACCCACCACGTCCGGTACCGGCAGCGAGGCCACCAAGAACGCGGTGATCTCTATGGTGGGCAGCCGCGGATTCAAAAAGTCTCTGCGGCACGACAAGTATATCCCCAAGCTGGCCATCCTGGATCCGCTATTGTGCCTTTCGGCGCCGCCCTCGGTCACTGCGGCCTGCGGCATGGACGCCCTGACCCAGCTGATCGAGTCCTATGTCTCCACCCGGGCCTCCGTATTGACCGACGCTCTGGCCCTGGACGGCTTGCGGCACCTGATCCCCGCCCTGCCCGAGGCCTGCGGCAAGGGAGCTGCGGATATCGGCTGCCGGGCCAGTGTGGCCTACGGCGCCTTTTTGTCCGGCGTCACCCTGGCCAACGCCGGTCTGGGGGTGGTTCACGGCGTAGCCGGGCCCATGGGGGGCATCGTCGATATTCCCCATGGCGTGGCCTGCGCCAATCTGCTGCCTTTTGCCGTAAAGGCCACCGTTGAAAATTTGACGGCGTCGGATACGGCCCAATCCAGGCGAGCCATCGAAAAGTTTGCCCGCATCGCCGAATTGTTCGGCGCCTCCCAAAATGACGTCGTGGATCGCTGCCGGCATCTGACCGATTCGCTGTATCGGTGGCTGGACGACCTTGCCATTCCCGGCATGGAGCGATTCGGCTTGACCGACGACCATGTGGCAGAAATCGTCGAAAGCGCATCCAACAAAAACAATCCCCTGCCGCTGACCGCGGACCAGATAACCCGGATGATCCGGGACCGCTGCTGACCTGTATGTGCGAAACGGCCCGATTCATGCGGTTCTGGCGTTCTTTTTCCCGGTTTCCCGCGGTGTGCTGTGCGGTTTTCTGTATCGTTGCTCTCCCGGGGGGCGGCCTGGCCCTTACGCCCGAAGAGATTCTTGTCGTTGCCAACGAAAAGTCCGGCGAAGGGGTCGAACTGGCCCGGTACTACGCCCGCTTGCGCGGCATCCCGAAGTCCAATGTGGTCTTGCTGAACGTGCCGGTTGGCGAGACATGCAGCCGGGATGTCTATGAACGGCAGATCGCCGGGCCGCTGCGAAGGATTTTGGCGACCTTCGAGCCTTCCTGGCGCATCCGCTGCTTCGTGCTGATATATGGCCTGCCGCTGCGGGTGAAACCGCCCCCGCAACGCGCCGATGCCGAGGTTGAGGCGCTGCGGTCCCAGAAGCAGGCCCTGGAAGAGCGGATCGAAAAGGGGAGCGAAAGTAAATCCGATTTTTCCGTTTCGGCCGTTGCCGATGAACTTGAGGATGTCCGTAACAGGTTGAACCAACTAAAAATTTCCAGTGACGCCCTGGCATCGGTGGACTCGGAACTCAGCGTCGTGAAGGGCGCCGATGCCCCCATCGGCGGTTGGATTGAAAACCCCTATTACATCGGTTTCAGCAAGCGGCAACTACCTGTTTCCAAATCGAAAGTGCTGATGGTCAGCCGTTTGGACGGCCCCGATGCGGCCAGTGTACGGCGAATCATCGACGATTCCATTGCCGTCGAAAAAAAGGGCCTGACTGGAGTGGCCTATTTCGATGCCCGCTGGCCCATGGACGACAGCGCCACGCGTTCCGCCTACCGGCGCTACGACCGCGCCATTCAACGGGCGGCCCGGCGGGTGGAAGAGAGCGGCCGCCTGCCCGTGGTCCTCGACACGGCCGGTACGCTCTTCCAACCGGGACAATGCCAGCGTGCGGCGCTGTATTGCGGTTGGTACAGCCTGGCGCACTACGTGGATGCCTTCGACTGGCAGAAAGGCGCCGTGGGCTTCCATGTCGCCAGCAGTGAATGTAAGACCCTGAAAAAGGAAGACAGCCAGGTATGGTGCAAGCGCATGATCGAAGACGGCGTCTGTGCCACCGTCGGGCCGGTTGGAGAACCGTATCTGCAGTCTTTCCCCGAACCGGAAGTATTCTTCGGGTTTCTGACCGAAGGCGTTCTGTCGCTTGCCGAATGCTATGCGGTCAGCCTGCCTTATCTCTCATGGAAAATGGTGTTGATCGGCGATCCCCTCTACCGTCCGTTCCGCAGTTCTCGACAATGACGACTCCGTAAACCGTTCAATATCCGCATTACGCTTCCTCTCCGGCCGCTGTGATCTGTGCAAATTGAGGTGGGGAAGCAGTCAAAGTGTCCAAAATCTGCGCAGGTGTCAAGGCCTTGACGTTTCAGATGAGATAAAAACGGAAATAATTTATATATAAAACAATTAGTTGCGATTCTATTAATTTTGGTATGCTGTTTGCTATCGAATGGAGGCAAGTGAGAAATCAGACGGCGGCCCAACCGGCAGCCGTTGGCCGGAAGGGAGGTGGCAACAGGTGAACAGCCATATGGCAGCAAGAATCGGTAATGAATTCCTGGAATCCGAAAATCGGGAAACCGTTTCCCGGAAAAAGGACAGGGCCGAGATTCTCTTTCTCGGAGAGGATGAGATCGGGCTTCTGGATATCGTTTTGATGGATGCAATTGCGAACAATAGCGGCGGCATCAACAGGTGAACAATAATATCAAACTATATGAATCCCCTCCTATTCGATAATTTCAAGGACCGTTCGCTTTTTCATCTTAGATGACACGGCACCCAGAATCGTCCGGATGGCTTGAGCGGTTCGACCCTGTTTGCCGATAACCTTTCCTAGATCTTCTTTTGCCACCGTCAGTTCCAATACCGTGGTCTGGTTTCCTTCGACTTCCTCCACGCCGACCAGTTCAGGTTTGTCCACCAGTGAACGAGCGATGTTGGCGACCAGGTCTTTCATTGCCTTCTCCTTTCAGGTTCTATGTCCATTGTGTTCAGCTTTATTCAGTCGGCTCGCCTAAAGTCCGCGGCAACCCATGAAGCCAGTGGGTGTATCCGTTTCGATTGAAACCAAAGAAATAGCAAAATTAAATAGATCATAGAGCAAGTGATGAAAAATCCCAATACTATAAAAATATAGATAAACCACGTAAAAAAAACAGGTATAAAAGAGGGCGCCGAACGAAAATTTGTTCAATCGCTATTCCCAGGCAGCGCCCATGTTAGGACTTGTTTCCGTCAAACCGGGATGATAAATCAATTTTTTGAACCTTGCGGTCGGCGGTTCGGAGTTTATATTATCGGAATTAGAAAGAATTCCGGCCCTCAAGAACTAAGATTATACATAAAGACGCAGGCGAGTGTTTATCCATGAAGGCTCGTTGCCTATATCCTTCGATTCTGGTTGCATGCCTTGTGCTGCTGGCCGCCTGCAGCCCCTTTCGACCGGCCGCCAGACCGGACGCACCCGGCGAACTACCCGAAGCCTACTCCCTTTACAGTCCGGAAACGGGATCTTTGTCGCCGTGGTGGGACGCCATGGACTCGCCGGAACTCAGCCGGTTGATCGATGCGGCCCTGACGGATAATTTTTCCCTCAGCGAGGCCTGGTACCGGTTGCAGCAGGCCAGGGCCGCAGCGGTTCAGGCCGGCGCCGACCTCTATCCGGAACTGGAAGCCTTCGGGTCCGCCGAAACCACCCGGAAAGATACGGCCGGTGGATCGGGCGGTTCCGTGGGAAATCAAAGTTATGAACTCGGTCTGACCGCCAGCTACGAGATCGATCTCTGGGGCCGCGTGAAAAGTCAGCGGGAAGCCGCACTGCTGGAGGTGCAGGCGACCGAGGCCGACCTGCACGCAGCCGCCGTTTCGCTGGCTGCCGAGGTGGCCCTGCGGTGGGTGCAGATTCTTTCCCAGAGGCTTCAGATACAATTGCTGGAAGATCAGCTGGCCAGTAATATGACATTCCTGGAGCTCATCGAACTGCGATTCAGCAAGGCCATGGTTTCGGCTCTGGATGTCTACCAACAGAAACAGGTGGTCGAAAACGTACGGGCCAAAATTCCGCTGGTCGAAGCCGAGGCCCAATTGCTCATGCACGAACTGGCCGTGCTGCTCGGGCGGCCGCCCAAGGCCGATCTGGCGTTGAACCAGAAACAGATGCCCACTGTCGGCCAACTCCCCCCGCTCGGCCTGCCTGCCGACCTGTTGGCGGCCCGACCCGATGTTCAGGCCGCCGGCATGCGGCTACGTGCCGCTGACTGGCAGTTGGCCGAGGCACGCGCCAATCGGCTGCCGGCGCTCAGCATCGGCGCCGGAGCCCAATACGGACCCGAAGAACTGGACCTGCTTTTCGACACCTGGCTGCTGAGCCTGGCTGCCAACCTGACGGCGCCCATTTTCGACGCCGGCCGGCGTGCGGCCGAAGTGGACCAGATGCAGGCCACCGTGGATGAGAACCTCTGGGCCTATCGTCGTGTCGTACTGACGGCGGTCAAAGAGGTCGAAGACGCTCTGGAACGCGAGACCCGCCAGCGGGAGCATATCGAGGCGCTGAAGGCGGTGACAACCGCTGCCCGAAGAGGTTTGGAAGAGGCGCTTGCCCGCTACCGGCGCGGTTTGAGCGATTACCTGCCGGTGCTGACCCAACTGATCACCGTTCAGGATCTCGAACGGGACATGATCGAGCAGCGTGAAGCATTGATTCAATATCGTATCGGCCTCTACCGGGCGCTTGGCGGCAGTTGGCGCGGAATGCCCGATACGAATGCGATAGACCGCCGTCCAGAGGCTGCTGGACAGGGATAACTGAAAATGAACCAACCCAATGAAGGTCATTGTGAGCCGAATGAAAGGCCGCCGGTCCGTCCGATCGTGTGGCTGCGGACCCTGATCGTTTGTGTCATCATCCTTGCCATAGGGATCGCCGGGGCCGGCTATATCCGCAAAACGGCGCCCCGGGCGCAGAAGCGGCCGCCGCAAAGGACCATCCCCCTGGTCCGTACGCAGCCGCTTGTAAAAGACACCCATCAGGTGATTGTGGCGGCCATGGGGTCGGTGATTCCGGCCCGGGAGATCACGCTGAAGACCCGTGTGGCCGGAGAGATTCGATCCATAAACCCGGAATTTGTCGAAGGGGGATTGATCCGCTCCGGCGAAAAGATCGTGAAAATCGACGATGAAGATTATCGGCTGGCGATCACCCGGCAGGAGAGCGCCGTAGTCGACGCCGAGTATGCCCTGAAGGTGGAAATGGGGTATCAGGATGTGGCCCGGCGCGAGTGGTCCCTGCTCAATCCCGGACAGGCGGCGGATGCCCAGGACGCGGAACTGGCCTTGCGCAAGCCCCATCTGGCCAAAGCCCAGTCCGATCTGGTCGCCGCCCGGGCCGAACTCGAACAGGCCCAACTGGATCTGGCGCGGACCGATGTGGTTGCGCCCTTTAACGCCATCGTGCGGGAAAAGCATGTGGCCGTCGGCTCGCAGGTTTCTACCCAGGATGCCCTGGCCGAACTGGTGGGCACCGACGAATACTGGATCCAGGTCTCTCTGCCAATCGAGCGGCTGGCCTGGATCCGGGTTCCGCGCAGCCGGACGGAAAAGGGGGCCGCGGTTACCGTTTTTTACCGGGGCAACCGGCGTCTGGGGACCGTGGCCCGGCTGCTCAGCGACCTGGAAACCGAAGGCCGCATGGCCCGTATTCTGGTTTCGGTCGAAGATCCTTTAGGACTGAAGGGCGACCATCCGCCAAGCGGGCCTCCCATGCTGATCGGCGAATATGTCCGGGTCGAGATCCAGGGCCGGACCATCGACGATGTCTATCGCATTCCCCGGACCGCCCTGCGCGACAACAGCAGCATCTGGATTCTCGGCGAGGACAACACGCTGCACATCGTCCCGGTGGAGACGGTATGGCGGGATGCCGATCATGTGCTGATTCAAGACGGCATCGAAGCCGGCGACCAGCTGATCGTGTCGGATCTCTCCACGCCGGTGGCCGGCATGCAGCTCAAGGAGGACACTGCCGACGCGTCCGCGGTGGAGCCCGCCCGAACGCAGGGCGGGGAGGGCGCCAATGGATAGGCAACAGCTTTTCCCCGAAGCCGAAGGCAACCGCCGCCAATCCGGACCGATCTCCTGGATGGCCGGGCATACGGTGGCCGCCAATCTGCTGATGGTCGTCTTTCTGGTGGGGGGGCTGATTTTTTCCGGCCAGATCAAAAAGGAAGTTTTTCCCGATTTTGATCTGGATACCGTAACCATCAGCATGCCCTATCCCGGTGCCAGCCCCGAAGAGGTGGAGCGGGGAATCATTCTGGCCATCGAAGAGGCCATCCAGGGCCTTGACGACATCAAGGAAGTAACCTCCGTGGCCAGCGAGGGCAGCGCCACGGTCACCGTGGAGGTAGTCGAAGGCAAGAATATCCAGCGCGTGGCCCAGGATATCCAAAACGCGGTGGACCGGATCACCTCTTTTCCCGAGGAGGCCGAAGATGCCCGGATCGCCATTGCCCAGCGCCGGCGCTACGTGGTTTCGCTGGCGCTGTTCGGCAATCAGGGCGAGCATATCCTGCGGGAAACGGCGGAGACGGTGCGCGACCGGTTGCTGCAGGATCCGGGCATCACCCAGGTGGAGCTGTCCGGAATCCGGGATTATGAGATCAGCGTCTCCGTTCCCCAGTCCACCTTGAGGGCCTATGGGCTGACCCTCGAAGAGATCGCCGGGATCATCCGGCGCGCCGCCGTGGAGCTTCCCGGCGGCTCCATCAAGACCGACAGCGGCGATGTGCTCGTGCGCATGACCGAGCGCCGGGATTACGGCCCCCAGTTCGCCCGGATCCCCATCATCACCACCAATGACGGCACCCAGGTTCTGCTCGGGGATATCGCGCAAGTGGTGGACGGTTTCGAGGATACGGACAGCTTCGCCACTTACAACGGTCAGGCGGCTATTTTGATCGATGTCTACCGGGTCGGTTCACAGACGCCCCTGGAGGTTTCCGACATCGTCCGAGGAAAACTGACCGAAATCCGGCAGGATCTTCCCCCGGGCATCAGCCTGGTGCCCCGCAACGACCGCTCCGACATCTACCGCCAGCGCATGGACCTCATGCTGCGCAACGGCTATTTCGGGCTTGGCCTGGTTTTCGTTCTGCTGGCCATTTTCCTCGAACCGCGTCTGGCCTTCTGGGTCAGCATGGGAATCCCCATCTCCATTCTCGGCTCGCTTTTTTTCCTGCCCGCCGCGGGGGTGAGCATCAATGTCATGTCCATGTTCGCCTTCATCGTTACCCTGGGAATCGTGGTCGACGACGCCATCGTGGCGGGGGAGAACATGTATCACCACCGTCAGGCAGGAAAGCCCTGGCTTGAAGCAGCCATCTCCGGGACCCGCGAGATTGCCATGCCGGTGACCTTCAGCGTATTGACCAATATCGTGGCTTTCACTCCGCTTTTTTTCGTTTCCGGCATCATGGGCAAGGTTTTTCGCCAGATCCCCGTGGTCGTGGTAGCGGTTTTCGCCGTCTCGCTCGTCGAAAGCCTGCTGATCCTGCCGGCCCATATCGGCCATCGCAAGCCCCGCCCGGAAACCGGTTTGTTCGGCTGGATCCTGAAGCAGCAGGAACGTTTCAGCAACCATTTTGCCCATTTCGTGCGCACCCGCTACGGCCCGCTGCTCGATTTCGCCCTCCGGCAGCGCTATATCGTCATCACCATCGGTGCCGTGATCCTGATCCTCACGATCAGTTTTGTCAAAAGCGGCCGCATGGGCTTTGAGCTGTTCCCCAAGATCGAATCCGACTACGCCCTGGCCACGGCGGTGCTGCCCTACGGCACCGCCGTGCAGAAAACCACGGCCGTCCAGCAGATGCTGGTCCGGGCAGCCCGCGACGTGACCGTCGAAAACGGCGGCGAACGTCTTGTGGAGGGGATCTTTGCCATTGTGGACGGCAATGAAACCGAGGTGAGGATCTACCTGACCCCACCCGGACAACGGCCCATTTCCACGGCGAAATTGACGGGCTTGTGGCGGGAGCGGGTGGGCGCCATCGCCGGTCTGGAGACGTTGAAGTTCGAGTCCGATGCCGGTGGGCCGGGGCGCGGAGCCGCCATCTCCGTGGAATTGAGTCATCGCCGGGTGGATATCCTGGCCCGGGCCAGTGCCGAAGTTGCCGAAACCTTGAGTTTTTACCCCAATGTCACTGACATCGACGACGGCTACTCGCCGGGCAAGCGCCAGCTTGATTTCAAGATCCGTCCGGAAGCGCGGAGCCTGGGGCTGCGGGCCCAGGAAGTGGCCCGGCAGCTGAGATACGCCTACTACGGTGCCGAGGCCCTGCGGCAGCAGCGGGGTCGCAATGAGGTCAAGGTGATGGTGCGGCTGCCCAAAAGCGAGCGCATCTCCGAAAACGACCTGGAACAGATGATTCTCATGACGCCGGCCGGCAAGGAAATACCGCTGCTGGAGGCCGTCGACATCCGGCAGGGACGGGCGTATACGTCCATCGACCGCCGCAACGGTCGCCGGGTGGTCACCGTTTCCGCCGATGTTCGGCCGCGCAGCCAGGCGGACCGGGTGACGGCATCGTTGGTGGAGGAAACCCTGCCCTCTTTGCAGGAGAAGTATCCGGGGCTGACTTACAGCTTTGAAGGCCGGCAGGCGGACCGCCGGGAAAGCATGCAGAGTCTGATGACCGGTCTTTTATTCGCCCTGCTGGTGATCTACGCCATGCTGGCCGTTCCCTTCAACAGTTTCATTCAGCCGGTCATCATCATGGTCGCCATTCCCTTCGGCATCGTGGGTGCAGTGATCGGCCATATGATCATGGGATACAGCCTGAGTGTGATGAGCATGTTCGGCGTGGTGGCGCTGTCGGGCGTGGTGATCAACGATTCACTGGTGCTGATCGATTTCGCCAACCGGCGACGGATAGGAGGCAACAATGCCCACGATGCCATTCATAATGCCGGGATTCACCGTTTTCGCCCGATTTTGCTGACCACCCTGACCACCTTCGGCGGGTTGGCGCCGATTATTTTCGAGACTTCCCGCCAGGCGCGGTTTCTGATCCCCATGGCCGTTTCCCTGGGATTCGGGATTCTCTTCGCCACGGTGATCACCCTGCTTCTGGTGCCTTGTTTCTACCTGGTCACAGAAGATCTGCGGCATCTGTTCGGCGGCATGCCCGTGCACCATGAACCTTCCGGCGGAAATACGCCGCTGCAATGCCCATGAACGGCAAAGGGCACGATACCGTCTGCCGGCGCTGCGGCATCTGCTGCGAAAAGGGCGGCCCTGGTCTCCATCATGAAGATAGCCCCCTTGTGGAAAACGGAAATATTCCAGCAAAATGTCTGTACACGATCCGGTGCGGGGAACTGGTCCGGGACGACATCCGGGGCAGCCTGGCGCCGCTGGCCGAAGAGATCGTCAAGATCAAAGGGCAGGCCGGAAAGTGGACCTGCCTGTTTTATGACCGTCAGGAGCACGGGTGTCGGATTTACGATCACCGGCCGATAGAGTGCCGGGTGCTGAACTGCCGGGACACGGGCCCCATCGAACAGATCTACGACAAGGCGCGGTTGACGCGGCGGGATCTGCTGACGACGGTTGCGGGATTGTGGGAACTGGTCGAAGATCATGAACGGCGATGCAGCTATGCGCAGCTGGGTGCATGGGTGCGTGAAGGCACGCTGGAAAACGACGCTTTCAAACAGGAAGAAGCGATTTTCGAGACGCTGCGCTACGATGCCCATATCCGGCAACTGGCCGTTGAAAAAGGCGGGTTGGATGCCGACTTGTTGCCCTTTGTTTTCGGCCGTCCGTTGACCGAAACCATCCGGATGTTCGGCATAGATCTGATCAAGAGAAACGGGGCCTATGGTCTGGTTCGGTCCAGGGTCCGGCAGGGCAAGTGAAACAGAAGCCGGACGATGGCCTCGACGTTTTGCCTTCCGTCTGATGGAATCCTTTCTTACCAACCCTTCAACCCACTCGCATAGGAGGAAAAGATGAACATCCGTCGCGCGTTCGTTCTTATGGTTGCCCTGGCAGGTCTGCTGGCCTTCGCCGGCGTAACGATGGCCCAGGATGTCGTTGTGGCCGAAGCCGTGGTCTGCAAAGAGATTGTGGATCGGATGCCTTTGGGATCCGGTGACGTGATTCCCGCCGGAACCGAGCGGGTATACTGCTTTACCCGCATCACCGGGGCCCAGGCAGAGACCGAAGTAACCCATAACTGGTATTACCAGGGCAACCTCAAGGCGTCGGTCGTACTGCCGGTGCGCAACGCCAACTGGCGGACCTGGAGTTCGAAAGCGCTGCTGCCGGAATGGAAGGGGGAATGGATGGTCGAGATCCTTTCCAAAGAGGGTACGCCCCTGGAGAGCATCATCTTTTATGTTCAGTAAGGGCGAATCCGCCGGGGATGAAGGAACTTGGTCCCAGTTCTCAGCAGCTATCCAGTTCGTTGATGACAGGTTCCTGCCGGTATAGCCAGGGGCGTCGGTTGGGGAAAAAATAGCGCATCCGGTGGCTGCGGACATGGTGGAGCTGATCGGCTGTCAAGTCCGCTATCAGCAGACCCGAAGCTCCCGAAAGATGTGTTGCGATGATTTCCCCGGAAGGGGAAAAGACCACCGCATTACCCGGGAAGGTCAAACCGTTTTCATTCTCGCCCGTCTGATTGCAGGCCACGACGAAAAGTCCGTTGTCGAACGCTCTTGCGGGAAGATGGCGCATCCACGACTGGTGCTTGTCCTCCGCCACACCGCGGGGGGAGGCGTGGGGAATGAAAATGACGTCGGCCGCGGATTCCGCCATTCGGGTGGCGATTTCAGGAAAATGGGCATCGTAACACAACTGGATGCCGAATCGCAGGCCCGCCCAGCTGAATACCGGCAGACTTTCGCCGGGGATGAAGTGCTCCATTTCCGGCGGGGCCAGGTGGAGTTTGCGGTAGATGCCGGTCCGGCCGTTGGGCGCGATGACCATATGGCTGGCGTACACCCTTTTGTCGCGCGCTTTTTCCGCAAACCCGACCAGCAGACAAATCCCTTCATCCACCGCAAGTCGTTGCAGTGCCTTGACCTCCTGCCCCTCAACGCCGATGGCATGCTCCACGATCTCTTTGCGGTTGCTGTATCCGGTGAGGCTCATTTCCGGGAAACAGACGATCGCGGCGCCCGATTGTTTGGCCCGGGATGCCCAGTGGCGGGTGCGGTCCAGATTCCCGGCCACCTGCCCCAAAGGGCAGCGGCAGACCACGGCAGCGATACGAAAATCGCCTTTCATGCCCGAATCAGCCGAACGTCCAGTTTGCGGGTCCGGGGGCCGTCGAACTCGCACAGGAAAATCCCCTGCCAGGTGCCCAGCACCAGGCGGCCCTTTTCAACAGCGATGATTTCCGACGACCCGATAAGGGATGTTTTCAGATGGGCGGGAGAATTGCCCTCCATGTGGCGATAGGCCTCCTTCCACGGAACGATCTTGTTGATCACCATGAGGATATCGTGTTTTACCGCCGGATCGGCGCTTTCGTTGATGGTGACGGCTACCGTGGTATGGGGAACGAAGACCATGCAGAGGCCGTCGGAGATGCCGCTTTCGGTCACCTGATCCTGAACCAGAGCGGTGACGTCGATCATTTCAGTTTGGGAATTCGTTTTGACAGGAAGGCGTGCCATAGAGAACCTCCAAATAAAAAAAGGCACCCGTTCATGGGGTTGAAATGCCCAATGTGCTGCAACTGCCTGAGCAGTAAGCGTTTACAGGGTGCTGCAGATGTGAGGCGCCGGGCACGCGGACGTATCGGGAATACTTCAAGTGCCCGGGAACAAAGCAGATGCGATACCCTGTGAACGCTTACAAAAAAACCCCGCCTGAACCATTCAAGCGGGGTCTTTTTTGTAAAACGGATTTTCGATGCGATTAGACGCAGCCGGTGGGTTTCGGAAGACCCGCCATCTTACAAGCTCCCTTTCCGGGGCCGGAGGGGAAAAGTTCATAAATGTGTTTCAGTTTGAAGCCGGTGACTTTGGAAAGCACGCGAACCATGGGAGCGATACCATTTTTTTCGTAGTATTCGCGAAGCACCTGGACCACTTTCTTGTGCTCATCGTTCAGTTCGTCGATGCCTTCTTCTTTCTTTACGTACTGCACCCACTCTTCAGACCAGTTGGTGTAGTCGTCAATGAAACCGTCTTCGTCTACCGTAAAACTTTTTCCACCAAATTCGACTGTCGGCATGTTACACAATCCTCCTTTACAAATTTGTTAGTAATTCCGGCAATCTGCCGTTTAAGTTCTCCTGTAGAATTTACGTGTATTAGCGAATTCGATCATCCATGTCAATATGAAATCCAAAATTCGCTTGGAAAAACAACGCGATGCCATCGGTTTTTTCCCGAACCGATCAATATTCCCTAGGGGTCTTGTTGATCTGATCCAGGGTGAAGACCGGTCCGTCCTTGCAGACCAGTTCCTTGCCGATGCCGCAGCGGCCGCACATCCCGAACCCGCACTTCATCCGGTTTTCCAGGCTCATGATGATGTGGTCGTGGGCATAGCCCAGCTTTTCCAGCACCGGCTGGGTGAACTTGATCATGATCGGCGGGCCGCAGACGATGGCGTAGGTGTCGTCCCCGCCAGGGGGGGCTTTCTGTTCGGTGATCGGCGGCACGAACCCCACGTTGTATTTCCAGTCCGGATCGTTGGTGGCGTCCACGGTGATGTGCATGTTGATGTCGTCGCGCTTTTCCCATTCCACCAGTTCGTCCTTGTACAGCAGCATACCCGGAGATCTCGCCCCGTAAACCACGTCGATGTTGCCGAACTTCGGCCGGTTGGCCGGATCCAGCATGTAGACGATGGACGAACGCAAGGTGGTGAAGGCGAACCCGCCGCCCACGATGAGGACGTTCTTGCCCTCTAAAAGTTCCCAGGGGTACCAGTTGCCCAGAGGTCCCCGCAGGCCCATGATGTCCCCGACCTTCATGTTGTGCAGATGGGTGGTGACCACCCCGGCACGGTTGACGGTGAACTTGACGAACCCTTTTTCCACCGGTGACGAGGCGATGCCGATGGGGATTTCGCCCTTGCCGGGAATCGAGAGTTCGCCGAACTGGCCGGCCTTGTAAGCATACTTTTCCTCGTCGCCGTCATTGAGAAAGACGAACTTGAAGGTCTTCAGGCTTTTGTCTTCGGCCTCGACCGTGATGTCGTCGATGCGGACCGGATAGGGTAAATATGGATTTTGCATTGTTTATCTCCCTAGCTCTGCGCAACGCAGGCGTCGGCCGGCGCAAAGCTGTTCATCTTTTCGCATACCCGGCGGATATCGATATTGACCGGGCACTGGCGCACGCACCGGCCGCAGCCCACGCACATGACGCCGGCCTGGTACTTGTCCACGAAGTACTTGAGCTTGTGCATGAACCGCTGGCGCACGCGCTGGGTCTTGGTGTCCCGCGGGTTGTGGCCGGTGGTATGCACGGTGAAGATCGGGAACATGCAGCTGTCCCAGTTCTTCGTGCGCACGCCGGACGTGCCGTGCACCTCGTCCTGGATGTCGAAGCACCAGCAGGTGGGGCAGGCGAAGGTACAGGTCCCGCAGTTCAGGCAGGCAAAGGCCAGGTCGTCCCAGAACGGCGCCCCGTGCAGGGCCAAAAGGTCGGTATCGGCCAGCTTGTCGGTCGGCACCGAGGAGACGATGCGCTCTTCTGCAGCCTCTTTGGCCGCCATGAAGGCATCCGCCGCCTCGGGCGTGGCCTGTTTCCAGCCGGCCGCCTCGGCAAAGGCCTGGCCTTTTTCGGTGAATATCTTGGCCAGGTAGCCGCCGTCGTGGGCCGCCGCGAGAATGTCCAGGCCCTCCGCGTTGTATGGCCCGCAGCCGGTGCTGGTACAAAAGCAGGTGGACAGCGGGGTGTCGCAGGCCATGCCGATGAAGGTGGTCGCCTCATAGGCCCGCAGCCAGTAGGGGTCCTTGACGTCCGGGGCGTCGAAGTTCAGCTTAACCAGCTGAACGGCCTTGGCGTCGCAGGGCCGGATGCCCACCACGGCCCTGGGCGAGTAGTCCTTGGCCGCCTCTTTCATGATGTGGTGGTCGTCCCGGCTTTCGTCCAGGGAATATTCGAGCATCACCTCGGACTGGGGAAAAATGAGTTCTTTGGGCGACAGGCGGGTGTTGACCATGTCCAGATCCGGGGCCTGCCCTTTATCCAAAGCCTTGAACTGGTGGCAGTCCTTTTCCCTGACCGGCCCGAACAGCCGGTAGCGATCCGCCGCGGCCGCCAATCCGTCGGTCCAGTTCTGTTTGTCAATCGTAAGCAGCGTCATAACGGTACCCCTTATTTGATAAAGGCTTGCGGATCATTGGTCTGGTAAACATCCAGGGCCGGGCGGCTTTCCAGGGAGAGCCCGGCTTCCCAGCCGAACTGCTCCTGGCAGTCTTTTTCCAGTTTGCGGGTCAACAGCCGCATGTCGATGCCCACCGGGCAGGCCCGCTGGCAGGCCCCGCAGTCGGTGCAGCGGCCGGCGCAGTGATAGGCCCGCAGGAAATGGAAGGTGCGCACGTCGATGGGATCCTGGCCCTTGCCCACCCACTGGGGTTTGGACTCGTCCACGAAACAGGTGGGACAGTAGCACAACGGACAGGCATTGCGGCAGGCGTAGCAGCGAATGCACGGGGACAACAGGTCCTCGAAGAACTGCCACTTGTCCGCGGCGTCCATCTCCTCGATCTTGCGGATGTCCGCGTAGCGGTCGATATCCTTTTGCTCTTCGACCGGATCGGCCACCATTTCATCGAAGATCACCGGGTTGCGGTGGATGCACAATGCGCAGTTGTTCTGCAGCACCTCGGCCTTGTCGAACAGGCTCTCGGCGGCCGCGGTTTTGACCTTGACCGTGGTGTCGGTCTCTAAGACCTCCAGGATCTCGCCCTCCACCAGGGAAGCGATCCTGCGCCTGTCGATCATGCCCGTGCAGGGCACGCCGATAATGTGCAGCTGATCGCGCCCGATCTTGTTCTCGACGATGTGGTTGACGATGTTGCGCGAATCGCAGCCCTTGGCGAAGACCGCGATCTTCTCCTTGCGGTTGGTCAGGTAGTTCGCCAGGTTGATGCCGCAGTTGCTGTCCCAGACCAGGCAGGAAACGTCCTCCGTCCGGGTCACGAAGCACGGCTCGTTCATCATCGGCATCGTCCCTTTGCGAAAACCGATGACCATCTCCACACTGCACTCGCTGAGAAGGCGGCCGGCAATCTCCCTCATCTTTTCAGTGTATCCTAACATGTTACGCTACCTTCGCCTGTGGTTTGATAAATCGGGTGTTCGGGCCCAGGGCCTTGACCGCTTCCGTCACCTGCTTGACGACGTCGATGAATTTGGTGGCTTCGGCCGAAGACACCCATGACATGTGCACGCGGTCGCGTTCGATTCCCATCAGTTCCATAAGGTTGGTGAACAGTGCAAATTTTCTCCGAGCGTAGTAATTACCTTCCAGGTAATGGCAGTCGCCCGGATGTCACCCGGACACCCACACCCCGTCGGCGCCGTTTCTAAGGGCGGCCAGGGCGAACTTGGGGCTCATACGGCCGGTGCAGGGGATGCGGATCACCCGGATATTGGGCGGATACTGCATCCGGCTGACGCCGGCCAGATCCGCTGCGCCGTAACTGCACCAGTTGCACAGAAAGGCTACAATTTTCGGTTCCCACTCAGACATGTTCTTCTCCTTTTCTTAAATGGCGTCAAGCATGGCAAAGATCTGGTTGTTGTCGAATCCGTTCAGATGAATGGCGCCGGATCGGCACGAAGCCACGCAAAGGCCGCAGCCTTTGCACAGGGCCGCGTTGATCGTCGCCCGGCCGGCGAACATGCGCGCGTCCGCCGGGATGAAGCTGGGTGCCGAATACGGGCAGATGGACACGCACACCCCGCAGCTGGAGCACATCTGGGGATCCACCGAGGCGACTTCGCCGCTGGTAAAAATGGTTTCCCGGGCCAGAAGGGTAACGGCCCTGGCGGCCGCGGCCTTGCCTTGGGAAATGGCCTCGTCAATAGATTTGGGATAGTGGGCCAGCCCGCAGAGGAACACGCCGTCGGTGGCGAATTCCGAGGGCCCCAGTTTGGCGTGCTTCTCCACGAAAAAGCCGTCGTCGTTCAGCGGAATCTTGAAAAACTGGGACAGCTGCTCGTCGGCGTAGGGCACGATGGCCGACGCCAGGGTCAACAGATCCGTGGTGATTTCCATGGGCAGGCCCAGAACGTGGTCGGTGACGCGCACCGCCAGCCGCTCTTTGTCCTGCACCACCTGGGGTTTGTTTTCCAGATCGTAGCGAATAAAGATGATCCCGGCTTCGCGGGCCTTTTTATATAGAATTTCCCGCTCGCCGTAGGTGCGGATATCCCGGTAGAGAATATAGACGCTGCTCTCCGGGTTGCGTTCCTTGATAGCCAGGGCGCTTTCGATGGAATGGGTACAGCAGACCCGGCTGCAGTAGGGGCGGTCCGGTTCGCGGGACCCCACGCACTGGATGAACACGGCCGTGTTCACGCTGTCCAGCATGGGATCTCCGGCCAGCATTTTACGGTCCAGTTCCAGGCTGGTCACCACCCGCGGGTCTTTCCCGTATTGGTATTCGCTGGGGGTAAGCTCGCCGGCGCCGGTAGCCACCACGGCCACGCCGTGCTCGATGGGGGTTTCGGTGCCGTCGGTTTTCAGTACGGTCTTGAAATTGCCCACGAAGCCATCCACGGTGGCCAACTCGGTATTCAGGTGCACGGTAAGGCTCTTTTCGGCGTTCACCTGGCCCACCAGCTCGGCCAGATGCTTCTGAATATCTTCCCCCTTCCAGGTGCGGTAGAGGTTGTTGGCCTGGCCGCCCAGCCGATCGCTGCGTTCCACCAGATGGGTTTCGTACCCCTGGCGGGCCAGGCTCAAGGCGGCCGTCATGCCGGCGATGCCGCCGCCGATGACCAGCGTGGCCTGACCGACGGTGAGTTCGTTCTCGACCAGAGGCTGCTTGAGCACCACCTTGTTTACGGACATGCGCACCAGATCCTTGGCTTTCCGGGTGGCGATGTCGGGATTGTTCTTATGGACCCAGGAGTCCTGGTTGCGGATGTTGACCATCTCGAACAGGTACTTGTTGAGACCCGCGTTGATCAGGGTCTCCTGGAACAGCGGCTCGTGGGTCTTGGGGGTGCATGCGGCCACCACGACCCGGTTGAGCTGCTTTTCGCGAATGATCTGGGTCATGATGTCCTGGGTGTCCTGGGAGCAGGTGTACATGTTGTCGGTCACGTACTCCACGTAGGGCAGGGTGGCCGCATAATCGCGCACGGCCGGGACGTCCACCACCCCGGCAATGTTGATGCCGCAGTTGCACACGAAGACGCCCACCCGGGGACGGTCGCCGCGCACGTTGATCTCGGGCACCACCTCGGCGGTGCGGGTCTGCGTGTTCCTTGCCGAACAGAGCAGTTCGCCGGCGGCGGCTGCCGAGGCGCTGGCGTCGACCACCGCCTGGGGGATGTCCTTGGGACCCTGGAAGGCGCCGCACACATAAACACCGGGACGGCTGGTGGTGACGGGGGCGAAGGTGGTGGTCTCGCAGAAGTTGCTGTCTGTCAGGCCCACGCCCAACGACTGCGCCATGGAAACCACTTCGGGGGAGGTTTCCAGTCCCACCGAAAGGACGATCATGTCGAACACTTCCGTCTCCATTTCGCCGCTTTCGGTTACATAGCGGATGGACAGGTCGTCGCTGTCCGGGATAGGGGCGACGGTGTGGACCTTGGACCGCAAGAAGCGAATGCCCTGGGCCTTGGCGCCTTCGTAGTAGCGTTCGAAGTCCTTGCCGTAGGTACGCATGTCCATGAAAAAGACCGCGCAATCCAGATCGTCACCGGCGTGCTCCTTGGCGATGACGGCCTCCTTGATGGCGTACATGCAGCATACCGATGAACAGTAGGCATTGTCGCAGCGGTTCTGATCCCGCGATCCCACGCATTGGAACCAGGCGATTTTCTTGGGATCTTTGTGGTCCGAAGGCCGGGCCACATGGCCTTCGGTGGGGCCGGAGGCGGACAGCAGGCGCTCGAACTGCATGGAAGTAATTACGTTGGGATGATGGCCGTAGCCGTAAAAGTCCAGTTTGGATGGATCGTAGGGGGTAAAACCGGGCGCCAGAATGACCGAACCCACGTTGAGTTCCAGCAGTTCGCGCTGCTCCCGGTGGGTTTCCAGGGTGACGGCCCCGGCGCCACAGGCCTCCACGCACTGGTAGCATTCGCAGCAGTAGCCGCAGTTCAGGCAGCGCTGGGCTTCGGCCTTGCCGGCCTCCTCGTCCAGGCCCAGCTCCACTTCGTTGAAGTTGCCTTTGCGGGCTTCGGGTTCAAGCTCCCGGACCTTGGCGCGGGCCTTGGCCGGTTCGCCCTCGGGCACCGGACGGTAGACCGGATCTTCCCGCTCGATGGGCTCCCGGCCCGCGGCCATATCGGCTCCGTCCAGGTAGCGCGCGATGGATTCGGCCGCTTCCTTGCCCGCGGCGATGGCACCGATGGCCACCCAGGGACCGGTCTGCAGATCGCCGCCGGCAAACACGCCTTCCCGGCCGGTGGCGTAAGTGATGGGATCCACTTCGGTGGTGCTCCAGCGGGTGAACTCCAGCCCCTCGACCTCGTCGATGGAGGACAGGTCCGGGCGCTGACCGATGGCCGGAATCAGCTGGTCGATCTCAAGGTCGTATTCGCTGCCCGGCACCGGCACGGGACGACGGCGGCCGGATGAATCCGGTTCGCCCAGTTCCATGCGGATGCAGCGCATGCCGGATACCTTGCCGTCCGTCACCAGGATCTCCTGGGGTGCGGCCAGGTAGGTCAACGAGACGCCTTCGGTTTCGGCGGCCTGGATCTCCTCTTCCCAGGCCGGCATTTCGGCACGGGTCCGGCGGTAGACGATCTGGACCGTCTCCGCGCCCAGGCGCACCGCCGAGCGGGCCACGTCGATGGCCACGTTGCCGCCGCCCACGATGGCCACGTGCTTGCCCACCGGGGCTTTGCCGGTGAGGTTGACCTCGCGCAAAAAGTCCACGCCCTGGCGCACGCCATCGGCCTGTTCGCCGGGCACGCCCAGGGTAATGCCCTTGTGGGCGCCCAGGGCCAGGTAGACCGCCTTGAAGCCCTGGTCGAACAGGCTGTCCACGGTCAGGTCCCCGCCCAGCGGGGTATCGGTTTTGATCTCGACGCCCAGGTTGGTGATGATTTCGATATCCTGGTCCAGCACCTCGGGCGGCAGGCGGTGATCCGGGATGCCCACCCGCAGCATGCCGCCGGCCTTGGGCAGGGCTTCGTAGATGGTGCTCATAATGCCCCGGCGGGCCAACTGGTAGGCCGCGGAAAGCCCGGCCGGGCCGCTGCCGATAATGGCCACGCGCTCATCGCGCTTTTCCGCCATGGGGATCTCGATATTGCGGGCATCGAACTGGTCGGCGGCCAGGCGCTTCAGGTCGCGGATGGCCACGGGCTGGTCCACCTCGCAGCGGCGGCAGGCGTCTTCGCAGCCGTGGGGACAGATGCGGCCCAGCACGCCGGGCAGCGGCAGGTCTTCCATGATGATGGAAAGGGCCTCTTTGTATTTGCCCTGACCCACCATCTGCACGTAGCCCTGGACGTTGATCCCCGCCGGACAGGCCAGGCGGCAGGGCGCCTTGTCGGCCTTCTGGATGGCGAAGGCTCCGGGAATGGCCTGAGCGTAACGTTTGTAAGTGGCTTTGCGCAGGTTCATGCCCTGGTTGTATTCGTCGGGGAGAGTGACGGGGCAGGCTGCGGCGCAATCGCCGCAGGAGGTGCATTTGGCAGAATCGATATAACGGGGGCCTTTATCGACGGTGACGCTGAAGTTTCCTTCGGTTCCCTTGATCTCTTTGACTTGTGCGCAGGTGATCAAGTTGATGTTCAGGTGCCGGCCGAACTCGACCAGTTTCGGAGAGATAATTCACATGGCACAGTCGTTGGTGGGAAACGTCTTGTCCAACTCGCTCATCACCCCGCCGATCGCCGGGGATTTTTCGACTACATGAACCAGGTATCCGGAATCGGCCAAATCCAACGCAGCCTGCATTCCGGATATGCCACCGCCGACAACCAGAACCGAACCAATTGTGTTCTTTGTCATAATTCCTTCTCCTGATCGCTCGTAAAACCCATGGTGGTGAATCACCGTGCTTCGTACGATTTAAGTAATAATAAGAGGTTAGGGATGTTGGGATACAAACTTACCTATATGTCCAAACCTGCCTTGTCAATAGAATTCACAGCCGTTTTCGCCTGCGTTTCAATCCGGTTATGCGAATATGCTTAAAATATTGTCGGGAATCAAGGGAAAAACAATTTTTTTCTATCGGCCGGTCGGAAAGGCTCTGCCGGCCCGGATTTCCGTCAATCCATAGCCGATTGCGAACCGGAACGGTGCTTTATCGCAAGGAGGGAAATTCACCTTGATTCATCTTTGGCGACCATGCTAAATTTCGTAATCATTTCAACGTTTGATGGTCTCGTAAATCGTCGTTGTCTTTCGTCCACGCCAAGGCCAGGAGGCGCCCCATGGCCCAGGACCATCTGTCGCCCGTCAACATCGCCCTGATTGGCGGTGGCCTATACTGCAAAGAGGTTCTGGAGATGACTACGGTGAGTTTTCTTCAGGACCAGGTCCATTCGCGAATCGTTGCCGTGGCCGATCCGGACGGCAAGGCTCCGGGAATGGTGCTGGCCGGACGCAGGGGGCTGAGTACCGTTGCGGACTACCGGGAATTATACCGACCGGACTATCAGGTGCACCTGTTCATTCTGCTCAACCCCGATCCGGACCTGCTGCGTCAGATCCTGGATACCAAGCCCGAGCATCTGCGGGTTCTTGCGCACCAGCCCTTCGAACTGTTCTGGAAGGCGTTTAAATCCAGGGAACGGCTGCTCCAGCAGCGGACCAGGGAGATTAAAACCATTCTTAACGGCATCCAGGACCTGATTCTGGTCATCACGCCGGATCAGGAGATCGTGGATGCCAATGAGGCCTTTTTGCGGCAGATGGGCTACGAAAAAAACGAAGTGGTGGGCAAAAAATGCTTCGAAGTGTACCACCAGACCAACCAGTCCTGCTACGGCGCCCAGAGCGGATGTCCGCTGAACACGGTGATTCGCAATCGCAAGGCGGCCCAGACGGTTCGTACCCGCACCGGTCCTGATGGAAAGACCCATTATATGGAGGTCAGCATCCACCCGCTCTGGGAAAAGAGCGGAAAGATTTCCCGGTTTCTGGAAATCAGCCACGATTTTACCGAGCGCAAGCTGCAGGAGGAAGAAAACCGGCGGCGGCTCGAACAGATGGTCGACGAGCGCACCCGGGAATTGCAGGAAACCCACGCCAAGCTTCTCCATAAGGACAAAATGGCCTCTTTGGGCAAGCTATCCACTTCGGTGGTCCACGAGATCAACAATCCCATCGCCGGCATTTTAAACCTCATCCTGCTCATGAAGCGGATTTTAAGCGAGGAATCGGGCGACAGCGGCGGGCGGGGGCAGGAATCCTTCGACCGTTATCTGACCCTGATGGAAGCCGAAACTCGCCGGATCAGCCGCATCGTTGCCAACCTGCTGACCTTTTCCCGGCAGTCCAAAATGGAAGCGGGCGTGCTGGACATCAACGGCCTGATCGAAAAAACCCTGACGATCAACGAAAACCTGCTGAAAATCCACCATGTCCAGGTGAGAACGGATCTGGACCCCGCTCTGCCGCCGGTGGTCGGTTCCGCAGACCAGTTGCAGCAGGTGTTCATGAACATGGTGTCCAATGCCGCCGAGGCCATGGAAAACCAGGGGGGCGGCGTATTGACCGTAAAGACCTGGTTTGGCGGCGGCGATTCGGTTCACGTCGCCTTTGCCGATACCGGGGTGGGCATCGCGCCGGAGCATTCGGACAAGCTCTTCGAGCCCTTTTATACGACCAAAAAGAAAGGCAAGGGCGTCGGGCTGGGGCTCAGTGTGGTTTACGGCATCATCAAGGCCCATAACGGCAATGTTACGGTTGATTCCGAACCGGGCAACGGCGCCAGGTTTACGATCCAACTGCCCTTGTCCCCGGAATCGAAACGCGACGAAGCAACCGAGATCAGCTGGAGCGTCAGTTAGACTTTTTACATCCAAGGAGGGCATGCGGAGGAACAATGAGCAAAACCCGGATCATGGTGGTGGATGACGAGTTGATCATTCGTGAATCGCTGGCCGGGTGGCTGGAGCGCGACGGCCATCATGTGGAAACCGCCGACAGCGGGGAAGCGGCCTTGAAGAAACTCACCAGCGAACAGTTCGACATCATGCTGGTGGACATCAAGATGGAGGGCATGAGCGGGCTGGACCTGCTCCGGGTCATCAACGAGCAGGGCCTGGATACGGCCGTGGTGATGATCACGGCCTACGGCTCCATTTCCACGGCCATCGATGCCATGAAAAGCGGGGCGGTGGAGTACCTGCTCAAACCCTTCGACCCGGAAGAGATCGGCGTCCTGATCGAAAAAATTATCTCCCAACAGGCCCAGGAAAAGGAGAATCTCTACCTGCGCGAGGAGGTCAAGGCCCGCACCCGCTTCGAAAGCATGATCGGTCAGTCCGCGGCCATGCAGCAGGTATTCGACCTGATCCGGGACATCGCACCGACGGATTCCACGATCCTGATTACCGGTGAAACCGGAACCGGCAAGGGGTTGGCCGCCAAGGCGATCCACACCAGCAGCCGCCGCAGCCAGGGGCCCTTTGTGGCCGTCAATTGCGGTGCCATTCCCGAACACCTCATGGAGAGCGAACTCTTTGGCCACCAGAAAGGCGCATTCACCGATGCCCGCGAAACCAAAAAGGGGCGTCTGGAACTGGCCAACGGGGGAACCCTTTTTCTCGACGAGATCGGTGAGATCAGCATGCGGATGCAAATCGACCTGCTGCGGGTGCTGGAGGACCGCGTTTTCTATCGGGTGGGCGGGACCCAACCCCTGGAAGCGGATTTCCGGGTCATCGCCGCCACCAACCGCGACCTCAAGGAAGCCATCGCCGAAGGCAGTTTTCGGGAGGATCTTTTCTACCGCCTGAACGTCATCGCCTTTGCCATGCCGCCCTTAAGCCACCGCAAGGAGGATATTCCGCTGCTCTGCGACCACTTTCTGCGGCGCTTTGCCCAGGAGACCAACAAGCCGATCCGGCAGGTCAGCCGTGAAGCCATGGATGAAATGATGCTTTACGACTGGCCCGGAAATATCCGTGAACTGGAAAACGCCATCGAAAGGGCCGTGGTGGTCGGCAAGGGGCCCCGGGTGATGGCCGAGGATCTGCCCATCGTCTGCGGTCTGAAAAGTGACGAGCCTGCGGACCACAGCCTCAAGGCCATCGAAAAAAGCCATATCCATCAGGTGCTCAAAGAGAACGACTGGAATATCTCGATTTGCGCCAAGATTCTGGGAATCGACCGATCCACCCTGTACAGCAAAATCAAACGCTACCGGTTGCAGAGCCCGTCTTGAACGCCGATTTCCGAAAAACCGTTCTGATCGCGCCCATCGGTGAATTCGAGGCCGATATCCTCCAGGCCGTCGACGTTATGATCAAAAGGGCCTTTGGTCTTGCCTGCCGCATCGAACCGCTGCTTGACGCGATCGATTTTGCCTGGAACGCCGAACGCGAACAGTTTCATTCCACGGCCATCCTGGCCAGACTGGCAGAAAAAACGCCCGCCGATGTGTTCAAGATCCTGGCCCTGACGAAAGAGGATCTGTTTATTCCCATTCTCACCCACGTCTATGGAGAAGCGCAGCTGGGGGGTACCAGCTGCATCGTCTCTACCTTCCGCCTGTCCGGCGGCATCTCGCCGACCGTCCAGCGGGGGCACTATCTGGAGCGCATCGCCAAGGAGAGCGCCCATGAGCTGGGGCATACTTTCGATCTGCGCCACTGCAAGGACAGCCAGTGTCTGATGCATTACTGCCGCGGCATCGGCGATGTGGACGGCAAGAGCGACGAGTTCTGCCGCTACTGCCGGGTGATGCTTGATGATCAACTCAAAGCGATCAGCTTCTGAGGAATTGCCGGGCCATTTTCTCCCAGCAGGACTGTGGCAGTTGGCCTAAAATGTCGTCGGCCAGATGGCCGCCGTCCGTTGCCATGGGGCCCAGTTCGGTTTCCAGGGCCTGGTACAGCCGGTCCATCTCCGCTTCGATAAAAGTCGTGGCTTCCATGCCCATCTGCAGACTGCGCAGGTCTTCCCGAAGGTCCGTCGGCTGTACCATGAGCAGCCACCCTTTTCCGTAAGGGTCCGCCGGCACCGCCCCGGGGGCGGTTTTCACCTCGGGGTTGAAGGCGGTGACCACCCCGCTGACCGGAGACAGCAGGTCGGCATTGAGCGCACCCCGACGCATGCGTACACCCACGTGATCCCGCTGTACCGGTTTGCCCATCAGCGGCAGGTCGATGGCCTCCATGGTTCCCAGCAGACGGGCGGCAAAGGCGTCCAACCCGACGCGCACCTGACCGCCGGAGGCCAGTCCCACCCAGGTGTGTCCCTGGTGGAAGTAAACGCCTTGGGGGATCTTGACCCCATGGACATCCTTCATTCCCACCGGCTGGATGACGGCGTGGACCGCGTATTGATCCTGGAAGTACTGGTCGAATTCGCAGTTGCTGCACAGGTAGTCGTTGGTGCAGGGCCGAAAATCGATGCGCCGTTTGAGATGGTGCAGGCAGGGGCGCCGGTGGGCGGGCATTTCTCTGAGTTTGTCGGCCCAGTAGACGATCCGTCCGCGCCGGCCGGAAACGGCCCCACCTGCTGCCAACCGTTCCCGGTTTTCCTCGGCCAGTTGCCGCAGGATCCTGTCGAAACGGCAGCCGTTGCAGTCATAGGCCCTGCGGCACATTTTGGCTTTTACTACGCCGGCCTGCATCCAGATGCACGGATCGGCCGGCGTCTGTTGCTGTCGCTGGTTCATGGCCTTATTCCGTCTTTAGAAACGCCTGGGTCAGTTTCTTCCAATCCAGACCCGGCAGATTGCCGTAAAGATCCGATCCGAAAGTTCCGCCATCGGCCGCCAGGGGGCCGGCCACCTCGGTGACCATCTCTTCCAGAATACCCACTTCCTCGCTGATCCAGTTCGTACTGTCCGCATCGCTCATCAACTGCTTGGCCGCCGACTTGATGTCCGGGGTGCGAACCAGAAACAGCCATCCATCGCCGTAGGGCTCGCGGTTGGTCAGTCCGGGATTTTCCAGCACGCGGGTATTGACTTCCACAATCACCCCGTCAACCGGCGAGCGCACATCCGCCAGGTTGTGGCGCCGCTTCAATCCCCAGGCGATTTCATCGTGGTTCATCTCCTTGCCCATGAGAGGCAGTTCGAATCCGTCGGCCTGACCGAACACCTTCTGGGAGAAGTCGTCCAGGCCAATACGCATGTAGCCGCCGCTTTCGATGCGGGCCCAGGTGTGGCCGTTGTGGAAATGGTAGTGGCGGGGAACGTCGAAGCCTTTGACTGTTTCGACCCAGGTGGGATCGCTCTTGGTCTTGGCGCTGAGGACATCCTCGAAATATTGGTCGAAATCGCATTTTTCGCAATGAAAATCGTAGGCGCAGGCGCGATGGGCAATGCGCTGGGTCAGGCTGTGCCGGCAGACCCGCTCCAGGGCCGGACGTCTGCGCATGGCATCCTGCCAACTGATCTGTTTACCCTGGGCCGACTTGGCCTGCATGGCGTGATCGTACTTGCAGGTGGTGCAGTCATAGAAATTGTTGCAGCTTTTAAATTTGACCGCACCGGACTGCATCCAAAGGCAGGGATTTTCGGCCTGGGCCTTCTTGTCCGGTTTGATGACCCACACCTGTCCGCCCAGCACCGAACCGATTCCGGCCGGCTGTCTCATTTCGTCATGCTGTCCGCGACGGTAAGACGATCCGTATCCGATGTGGCTTCTGGACTGCCTGTCTTTCTTCTCGATCATTGCCTTTCTCCTTTTCTGATGTTGTAAATACTTGATTTCCATATATAGCGTTATCTTGATTCCGATCTGCCGGGTGTGGTACACCCCAAATGAATGTGACTTGCAGATGTTTAGAGCAAACGGCGTGCCATATATTTAACATGCTGAATTTAAACACAATACAAAATTTCCGGGTTTTGCAGGCGCAGCAGGGCCCTGGAAATTGTGGTGTTTTCCAACAGTTCTGGACGTCAGATTGGTATGCAAATGGCGAAAAATGACCGATTGCCGATTATTATCTAATAGTTATTGGTTTGTTGGATTTTCCTACAGTACCAGTTGGATTTTCCTACACAACAGGGAAAGGAGACCCCATGGATTTCAAAAATCTGGAAGCGCTGATCCGGTTTGCCATCGAAAAGGAGAAAGAGGCGGCGGAATTTTACGACTCGAACAGCGAGTCGGAAACGATGTCCGGCAAAAAGCAGATGCTCAAGGAGTTCGCCGCCGAAGAGCGCAAGCACCAGCGGATGCTGGAAGACTATCTTTCCACCGGCGTGGCGCAGAAACTGGATGAATACCGGTTTGAATGGATCACCGACATCAAGCGCAGCGACTATGTGGACGCGGTGGAATACCGGCCGGGCATGGCCTACAACGAACTGCTCCTGCTGGCCATGAAGCGGGAGGAAGCGGCGCTCAAGCTGTACAACCAACTGCTGGAAAAAGCGGAGGACGAAGACGCCAAAAATCTGTTCAAGATGCTTTGCCAGGAAGAGGCCAAGCACAAACTGGCCCTTGAAACCATGTATGACGACTACATGGCCGAAATGGGCGACTGATTCCCGGTGACCGGCGCGTCGAAAAACAGGATCGTGGTGGTCTGCGGTCCCACCGGTTCCGGAAAAACCGGCCTGGCCATCGGTCTGGCGCAGCAGTTCGACGGCGAGATCGTGGGGGCCGATTCCATGCAGATCTATCGTTATATGGATATCGGCACGGCCAAGCCGACGCCGGCCGAGCAGGCCCGGGCAACCCACCACATGATCGACATCGTGGACCCCGACGAAGACTTCGACGCCGCCATGTATGCCGATGCGGCCGGCCGCGCCATTGACGACATCGTCGGCCGCGGCCGGCTGCCGCTGGTGGTGGGCGGCACCGGTTTTTACATCAAGGCCCTGGTGTATGGTCTCTTCGAAGAAGGGCCGTCGGACCCGGAAATTCGAAGCCGGCTGAAAGAGGCCGCGCAGTCCGAAGGCAGCGCTGCTTTGCACCGGCGCCTGGCGGGGTTGGACAGCCGGGCTGCGGCCAAAATTCACCCCAACGATGCCTATCGCATCGTGCGCGCCCTGGAGGTGTTCGAGATTACCGGTCGGCCCCTCAGCGACTTCCAGCAGCGCCACCGGTTTCAGGATCGACGGTTCGATGCCCTTTTTCTCGGCGTCACCTGGCCCCGGCCGATCCTATACGACCGCATCGACCGGCGGGTGGATCGCATGATGGGCCAGGGGTTGGAGGCCGAGGTGAGGGGGCTGCTGGCCCGGGGCTACGGTCCTCGGCTCAAGTCCATGCAGAGCCTGGGGTACCGGCACCTGGCCGCTTTCATCAACGGCGAAACGCGTCTCGATGAAACGGTCAGGACGCTGAAACGGGACCACCGACGCTATGCCAAACGGCAGTTGACCTGGTTCCGGGCCGACCCGGCGGTTCACTGGATGACGCCTGATGCGCCGCAGGCCGCCGTTGATCGGATCGGTAAATTTCTGGCGGTATAGCCGCCATCAGGGCTGATAGGGCTGATGGCGGTCGATGCGGATTAAAATTCTTTTTTGACCGCGGCGTATCGAAAAATGAGCGGCCGGCGGAATCTCTTGGCCGGCAACGCTAAAGAAAGCCGGGCAGACGACCGATACAAGTGGCGTAACGGAATCATGCGGTGATCGAAAAAACAGATCGATCGATAGGTACCGAAGCCGCTGTTTGACAGTTCAATTGTCGAAAGACGCTTTTTCGATCCAGGAGGAATGATGCCATCCCCAATCCGTGTTCTGGTGGTCGACGACGAACCGTCCATTCGCAACAGTCTGGTGGAATTTCTGGAAGACTGCCAATTTGTCGTTTCGTCAGCGGAAAGCGCCGAAAGTGCGCTGGAACTGGTCGGCCACACGCCCATCGACGTGGCCATCGTGGACATCCGGCTGCCCAAACTCGATGGCGACGCCTTTATCCTTCAGGCCCACCAGCGCTTCCCCGAAATGCGGTTTCTGATCCATACGGGATCCGTGGAATACAAGCTGCCCGATGAACTGAGAGCTTTCGGCGTGACCCATAAGAACGTTTTTCCCAAACCCCAGATGGACCTTTCGGTTTTCGAAGCGGCGATTCGTAGGTTGGCGGGCGCCGAAGGCTGACAGGCTATCCGTCCGCGGCCGGCGATTCAGGAATTGTCACCTTGAATTCCGTTCCCTTGCCCACGGTGCTAAAGACCGTGATGGTGCCCTCATGCTGGCCCACCACGCGATTGGCGATGAACAATCCCAGGCCGGTGCCTTTTCTCCCCTTGGTCGAGTAAAACAGGTCGAAAATGGACTTGCAGGTCTCCTCGTCCATGCCGATGCCGTTGTCGGCGATGCGAAAGAGAATTTCCCCGCCATCGCCGCTTACGGAAAAATCGATGCGATGCTCCGTGGCGGCACGGTTTTTCAGGCAGGCGTCGACGGCATTGTCCAGGATGTTGACCAAAGCGGCCTGGAGGTAGTCGGCGTCCACCGCCATCGTGCCTAAATTCTTTTCGAAACGGCACTGCAAGTCGATGCCGCCGGACTCGATCCTCGGCTGAATCACCCGTACCAGTTCCTCGGCAAAATCCCGGACCTTGACCGGCGTCCGTTTCAGCTCCCGTTCCTTGGCGTAGTAGAGGATGTCCAGCACCATCTTGCGGATTCGTTCGGCCGTTTCCCGGGCGGCCTGGCACCCTTGGGCCGCACGCTCGAGATCCTGCTTTTTCAGACCGGAAGCGACCAGGTAGAGACCGCCGTCCAGGCTAGTGAGCAGACCCTTCATACCGTGGGAAATGGATCCGATCATCAACCCCAGGGAGGCCAGGTGATCCTGGAGTTCGGTTTTTTCGCGCACCAGCCGCTCCAGGTTGCGGGTGTAATCCTGGAGCCTGGCCCGCATGTCGATTTTTTCCAGGGCCCGCCGAATGGCGATGTCCAGCGCATCCACATTGATGGGTTTGGTGATGAAATCGGTGGCGCGGTACTTCAAGCTGCGAATGGCCAGGTTCATGTCTCCATGGCCGGTGATCATGATCACTTCGGTTTCCGGGTTCTCGTGTTTGATCTTGCGCAGCAGTTCGATGCCGTCGCCCCCCGGCATTTTGATGTCGGTGACCACGATCTGCGGATTTTCCGCCCGAAAGGCGTCAAAGGCCCGTGCGGCGTTCTCGGCTTCCAGCGTCCGGTAGCCCATGTCCTGCAGGGTGATGGCCAGAACGTCGCGGATATCCGGCTCGTCGTCAACGATCAGAACGGATTTTTTGTCACTGTCATTCATTGATAATTTCGTAAGAAGTCATATTCCTAACGGCTTCGTCTCGTCGATCATGGGAAACCGCAGCACGAAACAGGTGCCGTGGGGGTCGTTGGGCATCGCCTCGATGGTCCCCCCGCACTCCTTGACGATGCCGTAGCTGATGGACAACCCCAGCCCCGTGCCCTTGCCCACCTCTTTGGTCGTAAAAAAAGGCTCGAAGATTTTCTCCACAATGTTCTCGGGGATGCCCGTGCCTGTATCGCATATCCTGCAGACCACCTTACCAGCATCGCTGCGGGTCCACAAGCGGATGGTTTTCTCTTTCTCGTCGCCGTCGCCGGCAGGCCGGTCCCCCCACCAGGCTTCGATGGCGTCGCGAGCATTGAGCAGCAGATTGATGAATACCTGTTCCAGGCGGCCGGGGTCGGCATGGATGCGCGGAAGCGTTTCCTCGATTTCCCACACCACCTGGATGCCGCGCACCTTGAGCTGCTGGCTGAAGATCTCAAAGGCGCTTTTCAACACATCGTTGACCTGCACCGATACCAGTTCCATTTCCGACTTTCTGGCAAACTGGCGCATGTGGTTGATAATCTTGGCGGCGCGGTCCACGTTGCCGTCCACCTTGGAAAGCATGGTATTGAGGGTGGACGGATCGATGGCCTCTTCGGCGCCGAGCTTCTTCATGAAGAAGCTGCTCACCGTCTTGATGACCGACAGCGGCTGGTTGAGTTCGTGGGCCACGCCGGTGGCCATTTCTCCCAGCGTTGCCATTTTGCTGGCTTGAATCAGCTGCTGCTCGGCTTCCAGACGTTTGGTGATGTCGCTGGTGGTGACCAGCAGCACCTTGCGCCCGGAGAACTCGGAGGGCGAGATGCGGATGTTGACGAACAGGCCCTTGCCCTCACGGTTCAGATGGCGGGCCTGGTTGATCACCGAGCAGGTGACCAGTTTGAAGGCATAATGATCCCGCTCCTCCGGATGGAAGAGGTCCAAAAAGGAGCGGCCGGTGATCTCCTCCACGGGGAACCCGTAAACGGCGGTCACACTCTGGTTGCAGTCGATGATTTCCAGGCTGTCCACATCCAGGACGAACACCGGGTTGGGGATATTGCTGAAGATGGCGTGGTACTTCTTCTCCGACCGCTGCAGATCCTCTTCCAACTGCCGGCGCTGGGAGATGTCCAGTGAGATCTCCATGGCGGCGACAACCTCCCCGCTGGCATTCCGGATGGGGGACGTGCGCACCAGCCAGTGGGTGGGGGAGCCGTCCTTGTCCACGCCGCGCTCTTCGGTCTGGTGGGATACGCCGTCGGCAAAGGTTTTTTCGACCGGGCAGATCTTGCATTTTTTATCCCTGCCCTTATAGGCGTGATAGCAGTGGTCGTCCGGACCGGGGGCAAAGCGCCGGGCGAACTCGTTGTTGTACCGCAACAGCCGATAGTCGCGATTCTGGACTGTGATCAGGCAGGGAACCTGTTCGAACAGGTTCTGGTATTCGTCGCGCTGCTTGTTCAACTCTTTCTGGCTGGAGGCGATTTCTCCGGACATCTGATTGATGGCCGACGCCATCTGCCCCAATTCGTCCATTTTTTCGATCTGCACACGGGTGCTGTAGTCCCCCCGGGCGATGCGGCGGGTGCCGTCGATCAGGCGTTTGATGGGGTAGTTGACGAAGCGCAGCACGAAGATAAAGATGATCGCCGACGTGATGAGAAAAACGAACCCCGCCAGGCCGATGATGCCCCGTTCGGCCATCAGGATTTCGCGGTCGGTGTCTTCCAGGCTGATGACCACATCCAGGGCCCCGAGAATTTTCTTGCCTTCGGGGTGAACATGGCAGTCGCCGGTTGCGCAGCCGGGTTCGTTGCGGATGGGGCTGATGATGCCCAGCAGCCGGTAGCCGGAATCGGAGAAGAAGATTCGGGTGCGCTCCTCTAAGGGGACCTCGGTCATGGGCGGATCGGTCCGATGGCAGATATGGCAGGCTTCGGCCTTGATGTTGGTGGTGAGTTCCACCTCCTCGGGCTGGTTGGAGTATTTGATCTCCCCTTCCTTGTTGTAAATGCGGATGTTCTTGATCTCCGGCTGCCGGCCGATGTTGTTGATGATCTGGTTGATCTCGTCGCGGGAATTGAGCATCATGGCATAGTGCGTGCCCAATCGGATGGTGGTGGTGAGCCGGTCGGTGCCGGCCACCATATTGTTCATCAACTTCTCTTTCTGGTTGCGAATATTGAAGGACGACCAGGTGGCGATGGTGACCAGCAGCACGATGCCCACGGCGAGGATCAGCTTGGAGGCCATGCTGTTGCGCAGGTTTTTGATGAAGTTGAACATAAAAAAATAGTGTTAAGTGTTACGTTTTAAGTGTTAAGTTGCGGATTGAGTCCCGTTTTTTAAAGCGGCAAAATACCTTTCCTTAACACTTCACACTTAAAACAGTCTATATCGTTTTCTCCTTAAACTTCTTCTCTATTGCCAGATTCAAATCCATACCCAGCTCCTTTGAATCCAGCCCCATGGCCAGCCCCAGCAGTTGCGGCAGATAGAGCACGGTGATGGAAAGGTCTTCTCCGGCCATGCGGGAGGCTTTGGCCTGCCAGCCGTCCAGGTTGATCTGGCACATGGGGCAGACCGTCACGATGAGGTCCGCCCCTTTAGCTGCTTTCAAAATGGCGCAGACCCGCTCCAGACCGGCCTCGGGCTGGGTGCTGACCAGGGATGCGCCGCAGCAGCGGGACCCCATTTCCCAGTCGAGAACCGCGGCGCCCGTGGCCTCGATGAAGGGAACCATGGAAACCGGTCGTTCGGGATCGTCGAATTCCACATAGGGCCGCAGGCACTGGCAGCCATAGTAGGGGGCCACGGTCAGATTTTCCAGGGAGCGGGAGATCAGGGGAGCGATGCGCTGTACTCCAAGATCCACGGCAATGACGTCCAGCAGATGGCGCACCCGGACCGTTCCGGCAGCCTGGAGTCCGACTGCCGACAGGGCTTCGTTAATGGCAGCCCGGCCATCGGCATCGCCGCGCAGGGCCTCCCGGGCCTTCTTCAGGTTCAGATAACAGGCGCTGCACGGCACCAGAACCTGGCCTTCGGGATCGGCCCGTTCGGCCAAGGCCAGATTGCGGGCGCCCAGGGACAGGGAGAGCAGATGGCTGAGCGGGGCCGCCGCGCTGGCCCCGCAGCAGGTCCAATCCTCGATTTCCTCCAGTTCCACGCCGGCGGCGGCCAGCACGGCCCGCGTGGAGAGGTCGTACTCGCGTGCCGAGGCGGTCAGGCTGCATCCCGGGTAGTATAGGTATTTCATGCCAAACCTCCCATCGTTGCATGGCAGCCGGACGGCCGGCATCGATCAGCGATCATTGCCTGCTCCTTCCAGTTCTTTTACTTTTTTGAAGAGATCGTCCAACGGCGTTGCCTCGGATTTCCCAACCGCCAGTTCGACTTTGCCCTTGCCCATCAGCTTCATGCCCAAGGGGGCGAAGCGAAAGGGCGCCACGGGGCTTCTCATGGCCGTGAAATAGCGGGTCATGAAGGCCATTTCGTGGAGGCGGCCGCGGCCCTGAACGGTTCGCATGAAGGTCTCGTAAAACAGCCGGCTGGCGCGATGGCGTTTTTCCTGCCGGGCGAAGGCAATGCCCTTCAAGGCCTCCATGGCCTCGGTGAGGGGAAGGCCCCGGGGGCAGCGCAGGGTGCAGGTGTAGCAATCCGAGCAGAGGATAAAGGTCCGGCTGGCCATGACATCGGCCAGGCGTCCCATGATCACCAGGCGCCACATTTTCCTGGGTGTCAGGTCCATCTCCCCTGCGTTGGGGCACGAGGCGGTGCAGGTGCCGCATTGGATGCAGGGGAGCAGTTTGGCGCGGATGTCGTCGAGGGCCGGATGGGAGGCTTCTTCGTTTGTCTGTATGGCTTGCATGAATCCGATCCTTTGTGCGTTGTGATTTGAGATTTCAACTATATGGCCATGGCCCCATCGATGGCCCCGAACAGGCTGCGATGTTCGAATCCCTCCACGATGGAGGCTTTATTGGGGCAGACGGTGGCGCAGTCGCCGCATCCCTGGCACATGATCGGGTTGACCTCCACCCGCCGCCCGGTGTCATCCAGAAAGCGGGCGTCGTAGGGGCAGGTTTCGATGCATCGCAGGCACAGGGTGCAGAGGCTGTGGCGCACCACGGCCGTGGTGCGGGCGGTCGGCAGCCGCTCGGCGGTCAATATGGCCAGGGCGCGGCCGGCGGCGGCTTCGGCCGTGGCCACGCTTTCGGCAATGGAGCGCGGCGAAAGGGCGATGCCGCATCCGAAGACACCGGCCTTCAGGGCCTCCACCGGGCGCCACTTGGAGTCCGCCTCCTGGAAAAAGCCGTCCGGATCACGCCGGGCGCCATAGGCCAGGGCCAGGGTCTCCGGCAGATGGGGCGCGATACCGGTGGCCAGCACCAGCAGGTCCGCCTCGATTTCCACCGGCGCGTTCAGGATGGGATCGAACAGGCGCACGCTGACGGGGGATCCTTCGCCGGTGCCGGTGTTCACTTCCGGTTTGCGGTCTGGCCGGTACTGGAAGAAAAGGACGCCCTGCTTGCGGGCTTCGGTGTACCAGGACTCGCTGAGCCCGCAGGTCATCATGTCCCGGTAAAGGATATACACCTGCAGGTCGGGATTGCGCTTTTTAAGCCAGAGGGCCTGCTTCAAGGCCGTAGGGCAGCAGACCCGGCTGCAGTAGTTCCGCGGCTCCTCCCGGGAGCCCACGCACTGGATCATCACCACGGAGGTGATGCCGTCGGTGTCCAGTCGATTTTCGTGGATGCGGGTTTCCAGTTCCTTTTGGGTGACCACGGCCTCGCTGGTGCCGTAGCCGTAGGCATCGGTGGGGGCCTCCTGCCCGCCGGTGGCCAGGATCACGGCGCCATGCTCCACGGTGGCGGCGGGCTTCTCTTCGGTTTCGATGGTGGAGATGAAGTGCCCGGCCTGGCCGAAGGCGCCCACGACCCGGCTGGCGGTCATCACTTCGATGCCCGGGTGGGCCTCGACCCGTGCGACGATCTCGTCCCGGTACGGGGATACCGGCGTGCCGTCGATGGTTTCGTGCAGCCAGGCCAGGTTGCCGCCCAATTGCTCGGCGGCCTCCACCAGGGTGACCTTCACCCCGTGGTCGGCCACGGCCAGGGCCGCGTTCATGCCCGCAGGCCCGCCGCCCACGACCAGGGCCCGGTTGACCACGGCAATGCCGGGACCGCGCTGCGCCGAGGCATGCTTCAACCGGTTGATGCCGGCCATGACTCCGGCGACGGTGGCCGGATCATCCCAGTTCAGCCGGTCGTCCTTGGCCACCGGTTCGATCAAAGCCGGATCCAGCTTCCAGGCATTGGCCAGAGCCGTCGTTTTGCGGCCGTAGACAAAGCTGGGACAGGCGACCACCAGCACCCGGTTGAACTCGTCCGAGGCCATTTCCACCAGTTCCTGCCAGCCCTCGGCCGTGCAGAGGCGCTGCATGGTGATCGCCCGGAAAACGGCCGGGTCCCGCTGCAGGTAGGCCGTCAGGGCCTCCAGACCCTTTGCTCCCCGACCCCGGCTGTCGCATTGGCAGAGCGCGGCCAGAATGCGGGGCTGCTGCCGGGAAACGTCCCGGGTCTCGGCGGTTTCCGTCGATTTTTCTGCCGGGGATATTTCAGCCGACGATATTTCACCCAGGCCGCCCCCGGCCCGGTGAATGCAGCGCGAGGCGTTGACGGCGGCCGAAGAGGCCCGGATCACGGATTCGGATATGTCGGTGGGGCCGGTCAGGGTGCCGCCGGCAACAATTCCCTCCCGGCGGGTGCGGGTTTCGGAAAAGGCGACTGGCGTGACGAATCCGAAACCATCGGCATCGATATCCAGCGTCTCGACCAGCTTCGCGGTTCCGGAGTGGGGACGCTGGCCCACGGAAAGCACCACCAGGTCGAAACCGGCCTCACGGGTTTCTCCCGACGCCTCGGTCCAGCGGATAAAGACATCGTCGCTGTCCGGGGCGGCGGCGATGGAGTGCACCCGGCCGCGCACCAGATCAACGCCGTCGGGGGAAACGGTTTCCTGCCCGTAGCGCTCGAAGGATTTGCCGAAGGTGCGCATGTCCATGTAGATGATGGTGGCCGAAAAGTCGCTGCCGATCCGCTGCCGGGCCACCGCGGCCTCCTTGAGGGCGAACATGCAGCAGATGGTGCTGCAGAAACCGGCGCCGGACTGCAGGTCCCGGGAGCCCACGCACTGAATCCAGGCGGCGCGGCGCACCGGTCGTTTGTCCGAGGGGCGCAGCAGCTGCCCGCCGTCGGGTCCGGTGCCGCTGAACATGCGTTCGAACTCCAGGCTGGTGACCACGTTGGGCACCAGGCCGTATCCCATGGGATTCTTGCCCGTGGCGGGATCGAAACAGGTGGTGCCGGTGGCCAGGACGATGGCTCCCACCGTCTCCTTGCGGTAGCGGGTTTTTTCGAAAGCTTCGTATACGGCCGCGATTTTGGGCATCAGGTCGTCGGGTTCGAAGGGTTTGACAAGGTAGTCCATGGCGCCGATTTTCATGGCTCCTACGGCGGTTTCCACGGTGGCGTAGGCGGTCATCATCAGCACGGCAAGATCGGGCTGAAGGATCTTGGCCTTTTCCAGCACCTCCACGCCGTCCATGCCCGGCATCTTGATGTCCAGCAGCATGAGGTGAAAAGTTTCTTTTTCGAGCGCTTCCAGGGCCTCGGGGCCCGAAGCGGCCATGGCCACGGTGTAGCCCTCTTCGTCTCCCAGCCAGGCATCCAGGGAATTTCTGATGATGGATTCGTCGTCCACCACCAGAATGCGGAAGGCGCCGCGGCCCATGGCGGCAAGATCGATGGCTCCGGTGGGGCAGACCGGTTCGCAGGCTCCGCAGCGGGTGCAGGCCGCCGGGTCGATGGTGTAGGTGTTGGGGATGTTGTGGGGCACCGGAAGGTAGATGGCCTTTCGGCGGGTCAGGCCGGCGTTGAAGGCATCGGGAACCTCCACGGGGCAGGCCTGGCTGCACAGGCCGCAGCCGATGCAGCGCCCGGGGTCGACGGGATTGGGAGCCTGGTTGAGCGACACCTCGAATTTGCCGGCCTCGCCTTCCACCGCGGCCAGGGTGGTGCCCAGGCGGATGTCGATTTTATCGTGAAAGAGCCCTTTTCGCAGGCAGGTCTGGATGCCGGCGTCCCGGTCCATCATGGGCAGCATCCGGCACATGCCGCAGCGGTCCGTGGGGAACTGGTAGTCCAACTGGCTCAGGATGCCGCCCATGTGGGGCGCCTGATCGGCCAGCGTTACCCGATACCCCATCTGGGCCAGATCGATGGATGCACGAATGCCGCTGATGCCTGCGCCCACCACCAGTGCCCTGCCGATTTTATGATTCATGGTTTTCCCCCGTTACGATTTGAAATCTCAAATTTGAAATTCCAAATATTATAGCCCGACCACATCCTGATATTCGTTCTCCTGGAACCCGCTCATGGGGGGCGCCTGCAACGGATCCATGCCCGCGTTGTAGCCAAAGGCGGACTGGGCGTGCTTGGCCACATACGTGAACAGATCGGAAACCGGGATGTCGTTGGGGCAGGCGTTGGTGCACTGGCCGCAGCCCACACAGGCGCAGCTCATGTGGGCCATGCGGGTCAGATGGAAAAAGAGCGTGTCCGTGGGCATCTTGACCCCGCCTTTGCGGCGTGCCCACTGCATGTACTGAAACGGGTCGTGCCGGAAGGTGTCGGTGGTAAAGACGCAGGTGGTGCAGTAGCACACCGGACAGGCCACCCGGCAGTTGTAGCAGTTGACGCAGTCGGCCAGATAGCCGGCCAGTTCCCGGATGCTGCCGGTGCGCTCGGCAACCTTGGCGAACAGCTCTTCCCGGTACTGTTTGCGCTGTTTCATCCGTTCGTCCACGGCCGTTTTGCGCTGCGCCGGAGCGCCTTGTGCCGGAGGGAGATCGAGGTTGGTGAGCAAAGTTTCCCCTTCTGGAGTGCGTCCCCGGGCCGTCAGGCCTTCGGACGGGGCGGTTCCCAGCCACTCGATGGCGATATCGGCGCCATCGGCCAGAAAGTGGGTGCAGGCCTGGCAGGCGGAAGTGATCTCCGGTGCGCCGCTGCCCGATACCACCGCTTCGCAAAAGGCCTGCGTGGCCTCATCGGCAGTTTCGAAACCATCCATGAAGGTTCTGAAATCCGAATTGGACAGGGCGCCGGGGCAGTCCATGCCGATGAGGATCACATCCTCCCGTCGGCCCTGGTTGAGTTTCACCAGTTCGTTGAATGCACGGATCTCGCAGGGTCGCAGAAAGGCGGCCAGGCGGCCGCCGGCCGGCACGCGCGTGAGTTTGGCCAACTGCTGGGCCGCGTTTAACGGAAAGGCCGGGGCGAAGGGATCGGCTTCGGCCAGCCGCTCCGGGTCCGATACCAGTAGGGGCATGATCCGGTTTTTGACGACCAGGCGGGCAGGCACCAGCACGGCATCGATGCCGGCTTTTTCCATGATCGTGGACAGCAGGGAGCGAATGCCCGAGAGACGGTCCGGGTCTTCAATGTGTATGGCCTCTGTCATAATCTCCTCCTGGTCATATGACCATCTTCAGATCGGGCAGCGTCGGCCCCAGTTCGCGGATCTGGGAAACCAGTTCCCCCATGATTTCGGCAAATTGAATCCCGTCGCTGGCTCCGATCCAGGTCAGCCGCAGCCGCTGGTTGTCGATGCCGAAGCGGGGCAGGATCTCCTTGAGCAGCTTTACCCGCCGGCGGGCCTTGTAGTTGCCGTTGATGTAGTGGCAGTCGCCGGGGTGGCATCCGCTGATCAGGACCCCGTCCGCGCCTTCCAGGAAGGCCTTGATGACGTACTGGGGGTCCACCATGCCTGTGCACATCACCCGGATGAGCCGGACGTTTTTGGGATAGGTCAGCCGGGATGTGCCGGCCAGGTCGGCGGCTGTGTAGGTGCACCAGTTGCAGACAAAGGCGATAATTGCGGGTTCGAAGTTGCTCATAAATGCTCTCCGCTTATTTATTTTGGTTTTCTATGTGTTCACGGTGTTCACGACACTTGGACAAATCGGAAAATCCCAAATTACAATTTTCAAATTACAAACAAATTCCAAAACTCAAATTCAAAATCTCAAACACCAATGTTAAAACCCTTTCGATTTTAAATCGGACCCAAACCCGTGGTTTGGAATTTCGATATTGTTTATTGTGATTTGTTTGTTCTTTGGATTTTGGTTATTGTTATTTTTTCTCTTACCCGACTGCCGAGAGCGCAGCCATAATCCCATCCAATTCCGCAAACACCTGCTTGCCCTGAAAATGCCGGACCTGCGCCGCGTTGGACGGGCAGGCCATGGCGCAACTGCCGCATCCCTTGCACAGGGCGCCGTTGACCACGCTGATCTGGCGTCTTTCGTCGAACTCGATGGCGCTGTAGGCACACAGGCCGATACAGGTCTTGCACCCCGAGCAGATCTCCGGATCGATCCAACTGATGGCCGAGGGAACCTCCACAACCCCCCGGGTGGCCAGGGAAAGGGCCTTGGCCGCGGCACCCGAGGCCTGGGCCACGGTGTCGGGGATATCCTTGGGGCCCTGGCAGGCGCCGGCCAGAAAGACGCCGTCCGTGGCCGTGTTCAGCGGTCCCAGTTTGGGGTGCTCTTCCAGGAAGAACCCGTCGGCTCCGGGATTGACCCCGAAAATGCGCCCCACCTCCACGGCGTCGGCCCGGGCCTCCATGGCGCTGCACAGCACCACCATGTCCACCGGCACCCGCAGCCGCTCGCCCAGCAGGGTGTCCTCGGCCAGGCAGATCAGCCGGCCGGATTCCGCCTCGGATTCGGCCTGGTCGGTGATTTCGGCCACCTTGCCGCGGATGAAGACCGTACCTTCCTCCTGGCAGCGGCGGTAGAATTCCTCATAGCCTTTTCCGAAGCAGCGCTGGTCGATATAAAAATCGTAAACCGGGGTGTGGTGGCCGACTTTCTCCTTGATCAGGTGGCTGTACTTTAAGGCATACATGCAGCAGACCCGCGAGCAGTAGGGATGGTAGTTCACATCCCGGCTGCCCACGCAGTGGACCAGGGCCACGCTTTCCGGCGGCCGGGTAAAGGCCCCGTTTTCGTCCCGGATGAGAATCTGTCCGCCGGTGGGCCCGGTGGCATTGCTCAGGCGCTCGAACTCCAGGCTGGTGAACACGTTGGGATAGCGGTCGTAGCCAAACGGCTGCATGGGGCCGGGATCCAGAAGATCGTATCCCGTGGCCAGGATGATGCTGCCCACTTCAAGGGTCTCTTCGACGGCGGTCATGGTGTGGTCGATGGCCTTGGCTTCGCACACCGACACGCAGGCCATGCATTCGCTGCACACCCCGCAGTTCAGGCAGCGGGAGGCCTCTTTGCGGGCGTCGGCCTCGTCCATGCAGGCCTCCACTTCGTCGAAGCTCGCGGAGCGGGCCGCGATCTCCAGGTGGCCGGGCCGCACCCGCGGCAGCGGGGGCGTGTCTTCGGGGATAACGGCCCAGTCGTTTCCCGGGGCCGGGCGCTCCGCCAGGACCGAATCCCCGTTCGCAAGATCTTCGCCCTGCAGATAGCGGTGCATGGCCTCGGCGGCCCGATGGCCGGCGGCCACCGCCTCGATCACCGTGGCCGGTCCGCTGACCGCATCGCCGGCGGCGAATACGTGGGGCAGGCTGGTCTGCATGGTCTGCGGGTGAACGGCAAAGGTGTTGCGGGCGGTGAGATCAAGATCGGGCGCCTGCCGGGTCCAGGCCACGTCGGTTTTCTGGCCGATGGCCGGAATGACCGCATCGCAGTCGATCACGAATTCGGAACCCTGCACCGGCACCGGGCGCCTGCGGCCGGAGTCGTCCGGAGGGCCGAGTTCGGTGCGAATGCATTCGAAGCCGACCACGCGGTCGTTTTCAGCCCGGATGCCCACCGGTGCGGCCAGGGTGGCGAACTGGATGCCCTCTTCTCTGGCACCTTCGACCTCTTCACCGTAAGCCGGCATCTCCTGCTCCGAACGGCGGTAGACCACGGTGACGGTTTCGGCCCCCAGGCGTTTGGCCGTGCGGGCGGCATCGATGGCCACGTTGCCGCCGCCCACGACCACGACCTTTTGGCCGGGGCATTGGCGGTCGCCGAGGTTGACATCCCGCAAAAAGGCGATGGCGTCGAGCACCCCCTCGGCGGTTTCTTCGCCGGGGATGCCCAGGTTCATGGCCGCATGGGCGCCGATGGCCAGAAAAACCGCCTGGTATCCCTGATCGGAAAGATCTGCCAGGCTGAAATCCTCGCCCAGGCGCATGCCGGTTTTCGATTCGATGCCGTGGCGCAGCAGGTAATCGATCTCCCGGTCCAGAATGTCCGGGGGCAGGCGATAGTCCGGAATGCCCACCCGCAGCATGCCACCGAGAACGGGCAGGGCCTCGAAGAGGGTGACCTGCCAGCCCTTCAGCCGCAGGTCCCAGGCCACGGTCAGGCCGGCGGGGCCGGAGCCGACCACGGCCACCTTGCCGGGGCGGTCCTCGATGGCGGCAACGGGCAGGTCCTCCGGTTTTACCTGGTCGGCGGCAAAGCGCTTCAGGTCGCGGATGGCCACCGGGGCGTCCACTTCCGCCCGCCGGCACTGCCCCTCACAGGGATGGGGGCAGACCCGGCCCAGCACGCCGGGAAGGGGCAGCCGCTGGAGGATCAGCTTCACGGCTTCCAGGTATTTCCCCTGTCCGATCAGCTGCACGTATCCCTGGACGTTGATGCCCGCCGGACAGGTGGTGGTGCACGGCGCGCGGTCTTTTTTGTCGATGGTAAAGGTGATGGGCACGGCCTGGGGAAAGGCCCGGAAGATGGCCTTGCGGTCGATCAGCCCCTCGTCCCATTCGCTGGGCAGGGAAACCGGACACACCTTGGCGCACTCGCCGCAGCCGGTGCAGACGCCTTCTTTGATGTAGCGGGGTTTGCGTTTGACGGTGACCTGGTAGTTGCCGATGTAGCCGGACACATCGGTGACTTCGCTGTAGGTGAGCAGTTTGATGTTGGGATTCTGGGCCACCTCCACCATCTTGGGCGTGCCGATGCAGGCCGCGCAGTCCAGGGTGGGAAAGGTTTTGTCGAACTGGAGCATGTGGCCGCCCACGGTGGTCTGGCGCTCGACCAGGTAGACCGTGAGGCCGGCGTTGCCGATGTCCAGGGCCGCCTGCATGCCGGCGATGCCGCCGCCCACCACCATCACATCGGGGTGGACATCCACGGTGCGCGTTTCCAGCATCTGGTGAAAATTGACCCGGTTGATGGCGCCGGCGGCCAGGGTCTTGGCCTTGCGGGTGGCCTCGTCTTCATCTTTGGTGACCCAGGAAACCTGTTCGCGCACCGAGGCCATCTGAAAAAGGTAGGGATTCAGGCCCGCCCGCTGGCAGGCGCCCTGGAAGGTCTTTTCGTGCAGGCGGGGCGAGCAGGAGGCCACCACGACGCGGTTGAGGCCGTAAGTGCGGATATCCTCCTCGATCATCTCCTGGCCGGGATCGGAGCACATGAATTTGTAATCGCGGGAGACGACGACGTTTTTCAGGCCGCGGGCGAAGTCGGCCACCTCGGTGACCCGGACCTTGTGGGCGATGTTGATTCCGCAATGGCAGATGTAGAATCCGATTTTGATGGTCATACGATGGCTCCCTGAAGATAAAAACTTAACACTTCCCCATACAAAGCCGGTTGACGATTCCCAGCAGTTCCTCGGCTTCCGGCGGTTTCTGCAGGTAGGCCTCGGCTTCGGGAATCGGCCGGCCCGTGAGTGACCGCTTGGCTCCCGGACAGCGGTAGAAGGTGCTCGAGTCCAGGGTGGAAAGCATGATTACCGGGATATGACACAGGTGGTCGCTGGTTCGTAAAATCTGGTAGAAGCGGATGCCCGACTCGCCGGGCAGCATGGCGTTCATGATGATCAGGTCGGGGCAGGCGTCTTTCGCTTTTTTGAGCCCGTCTTCTTTCGAGGTCGCACAGATCGGACAAAACCCGTTGGCGCTGAGCAGGTTGGACAAAAAGATGCTCATGTCCGGTTCGTCTTCCACCACGAGAATGGTTTTGGCGGGGGGTTGCGATGCCACCGGCGAAAGCCTCCATGCACCGTTTTGATCAACTGCGATCCCCTGTTCGGCAAGATCCGGAATCGATCCGCGCCGGTCAGGGCCTTGGATGAACGGATAAAATGGCCGTTTTGTATGCATCTTTCCAAGCACCGAATGTGCCATCGCCCACAGAACGAGGTAACAGTTTGAAACGATGAAGAATATTCAGATTTTTGACACGATTGCAATACAAGATGCAACAGGAAACGCCTGCAACAAATGCAACAAATGGTGCAAAAAGTTATTTAACTGATAAGAATATAAATATAAATATGTATTATATTGTTGCATCCATTCTCCTGAAAGAGTTGCATCAGGGAAGGTTGGGCAGATCGGGAATCGGAAAGGTGCCCGCATCGATGCGCAGGCAGAGGCCCTCGGGCGTCTCGACCAGGCAAGGGGCCATGGCCATCAGGGTCCGATCGGTGAATTTGAGGCACCCTGTTCCATGGCGCTGATAAAGCTGGTCCCGATGGGTAAACAACCGCTCCGGTTCCAGCGGCACGATTTCACCGGTGTTGAGTTCCAGATCCATAGGGTCGCCGGCAAGGACGCGAAAGACGAAAAGCGGGGTGTCGACGTAGCGGAAATAGACTTTTTCGCAAAACCCGTTGCGCTCCTGGGTGACGTAGTAGCCCCCGCTGTCGCACCGGATGGAACGGTTGAAATGGTCGATGATGCGTTTATGTTCGAAGCGGCCATGGCGGTTTTGCCAGCGGCCCCGTTCGTCCATCCAGAAGACGGCGTTCTCTCTGGGGATGACGATTTCGGGCAGGCTGGGATCAACTTGGGGATGGTTGTTTTTTTTCAAATGGGATGACCTCGGATAAACGTAAAACAGGCGTTTCGTCTTTTCGAAAAATAGATGAAGGCTATTTCGGTAGCTGAACGTAAGGGCGACCGGCCGGTCGCCCCTACTGCGGCAAGCTCGACAATCGCCTGATTAAGGTTAGCGTAAAAGCCGCTTAATATGGCTACAATCCTTGCTGCTACCGATGCAATTGGCTACACTCTATAACCTGGCGGTATTGTATAAAAAATTTTCAATATTTCCGGATGGGGCCGCTTTCCTGTAAATATTTTAATCGTTTTGGTCGGGGATGGCAACTGCGCCGTTTCCCACCGGCGGCAACACCGTCCCATGGAAACAAAATGCCTCATGCGGTGTCGCTTTCATGAAAGCGGATATTTCCACAACCTTTCATGTCTTCAGCAACCTACTAATAATAAAACATATCTGTGTCAGTGAAAAGTGAAAAACGCAACGGCATGCACGGTTTTTAAGACACTGCCGTGATGGAAAAAAGGGTACCGGAATCGGAACGAAAACGGTTTTTTCAGCGCCATTTTCAGGCTGGCAGGCGCCTTGCTCTTCGTATGGACAATTACCATCCAAGAGCAAGGAGGCAATGCCATGAACGCCAACAGAAACAAAAAGACCGTTTCACCGAAAAAGCGCGTGGTCGGCTTCAATATCCTGGAGGACCAATGTATCTGGATGAAGGCCGGGGTCATCAATTATCGCATCTGCGACAACGCGTTCGACTGCAATACCTGCACGTTCAACAAGGCCATTCGCCGGGCCATGCAGATCGATTCCGCCGTGGACAGCCGCAAGGTGGCGCCCAAGTGGATCGAGCATCTTGTCGAACGCTACGACGGCGCCAGCCGTCCATGCCGCCATGCGTTGACCGGCCGCATCCAGGCGCCCAAAATTTGTCCCAACAATTACGAGTGCTACCATTGCGCCTTCGACCAGATGCTGGACGAGATGGATCTGGCGGCCGACATCGGCACCCCGGTCGTCAAGGATGTGGCCGGGTTTAAAATGGCCGATGCCTACTACTACCACATGGGCCACAGCTGGGCCCGTTTCGAGCATGGCGGACGCGTCCGGATCGGACTGGACGATTTTGCCGCCTGCGTGTTCGGCAGCCTGACCCGCATGGAGCTTCCGCCCTTAGGGGCCGGTGTCCAGCAGGACCAGGTCGGTTGGACCTTCGGGCGGGAGGATCACCAGGCGGCGGTGCTTTCCCCGGTTTCGGGCACAGTCCTGGCGGTCAACCACCCGGCACGCAAGCATCCCGAACTGGTAAACGAGGACCCCTATGGAAGCGGATGGCTGTTCATCGTCGATCCGGACATCCCCAAACGCAACCTCAAGCGCCTGTACTTCGGCCAGGAGAGCTGCCAGTGGATGGAGCAGGAAAACAGCAAACTGCTCACGATGATGGGGCCCGAGTACCAGGGCCTGGCCGCCAGCGGCGGTTCCGCCGTCAGGGACATCTTCGGCGCCGTCGGCAGTCTGCGTTGGGAGGCGCTGGCGGACCGGTTTCTGCACACCGCCCGGAGATGACTTCGGGGTGAGGGGTGGTGAGGAGTGAGGGACGATGGACGATGGGTGAGGGATGAGGGATGTGCGCGGGTGGAAGCAAAATTGCAAACCCGGTGTATCCCGGCAGAATTGATGACTTCATGGAGGGGCACGGCGCGCCGTGCCCTGGACGCGACACCAAAATCCTCTGTGCCCGCTCTGCTCTCTGTGGTCTTCCCGAAGGGACTGAATGGATTTTAGAACGTCGAACATTGAACATCGAACGTCCAATGTTGAATGCGGAGACCGCTTCGCTTCATCAATCTGTCAAAAAAATCGCCAGTAGCTGGTACCCTCTGTGAAATAGGGCTTCAATCGCATCAAAACGATAGCATGCCTTATTCGAAATTCGAAGTTGGACGTTCGATGTTCGACGTTCATTTGGTCTCTTCGGGCTGCATTCCATCGTTTGCAACTGCCGTGAAGTGTTCTCTACATAGTTGCAGTAGATGACTACGGCGGCACCCTTGGCGCCTTGGCTCTGAATCGCTCCGGCTTTTGCAACGTTGGGGCTCTCTTTGAGGGGGCGGTGTGTGGGGGTGATAGCCACCGCCTTTTCGAATGTGATTCAACCTGTCAACCGCCCGATCTTCCGGTGCAATGCCAGGCGGCAGTAGCGGCAGAAATTCAGATCGATGCGATCCAGCGCATTCACGTCGCCGCAAAAATGCATCAGACAGCGGTCGTCGTCGCAGTGCAGCCCATCGAGCAGGTGCCCCAGTTCGTGCAGGCCGATCTTGGCGACCCGCTCGAAGACTTGTTCGGTGGACGGCGAGGACCCTTTCGGGTTGGTTTGCAGCCGGAAAAGGGAGATCAGGGCCACGCGGCCGTTTTGCCGGGCCTCCCCGAAAACGTGGGTGAACAGCGGAATGAACAGGTCCACATCGAAAAGGGCCAGAATTTTAAGATAGTCGTCCAGGGCCATGGCTTCGATGGCCTGGATCAGGGCGGCGGCATTGTACTGCAGCCGTCTTTCGTCCAGGGCGGCGGGGGGGATTTCCATTGAAGGCAGCACTTCGGCTTCGAGATCCATGTAGCCGGAAACATGGGCGGCGAGAACCTTGGCGGCGATCAGGGGGGCGCTGCCGAACGGGATCACGGCGACCACCGGTGCAGGCCGCTGGCGGGGCATGGCTTGCGTCATGGCCGGTCCGGTTCCAACTCGTATCGCCGAATTTTTTTGTGCAGGGTGACGCGGTTGATGCCCAGGGCGTTGGCGGCCCGGGTGACATTCCAGCCATGCTGGCCGAGAATTTTGCGGATGTGATATTTTTCCATCTCGCGTAGAGAGGGATCGGCCGGCGGCGCTGTTGCCGGCGGCTGGAGAAAGACGAAATCCGATTCTTCCAGGATCCGTGATCGGGAAAGCACCATGGCACGTTCGATGGCGTTTTCCAGTTCGCGGACATTGCCCGGCCAATCGTAGGTTTCCAGAATCCGGTAGGCGCCGGGGGAGATGCGGTCCACCCGTTTGGTGGTTTCGTGGCAGAACTTTTTCAGAAAATGGGCCGCCAGCAGCTTGATGTCCTCCCTGCGTGCGCGCAGCGGCGGAATGTCCATCTGAATGACATGAATCCGATAGTAGAAATCCTCCCTGAATTCTCCGCTTCGAATCCTTTCTTCCAGGTCGCGGCTGGTTGCCGTGATGAGGCGGAAGTCCACCGACACCGGCTGCCGGCTGCCCACCCGGACGATTGATTTTTCTTCCAGGACCCGTAAGAGGTCCACCTGCATCTTGGTGCTGATCTCTCCGACCTCGTCGAGAAACAGGGTGCCGCCGCCGACCACTTCCAGAAATCCTTTGCGTTCCCGGTTGGCGCCGGTATAGGCCCCTTTCTGGTGGCCGAACAGTTCGGACTCGAGCAGGGTATCGGGGATGGCCCCGCAGTTGATGGCGATAAAGGGGCGATTGGCGCGCGGGCTTTTGGCGTGAATGGCCTTGGCGATCAGCTCCTTGCCGGTGCCGGTTTCGCCGGACAGCAGCACCGAGGCGTCGCTGCCGGCCACTTCGGTGATCATGTCGAAGATGGCCGTCATGGCGTCGGACTGGCCGATGATGTTGTCAAAGCGCGTAATCTTTTCCAGGCGGCCCTTGAGATAGTCGAATTCGGACTGCTTTTTCTGCTGTTGAATCACCTTCTCCATCACCAGAGAGAGCTGGTCCGGTTTGAAGGGCTTGAGCAGGTAATCGGTCGCCCCGATTTTCATGGCCTCGACGGCGGACTCGATGGAGCCGTAGGCCGTAATGATCACCACCATGGTTTCCGGATACTTCTCTTTTACCTTCGCCAGCAACTGGATGCCGTCCATACCCGGCATCTTGATGTCCACGAACAGCAGGTCCTTGGGCTTCCGGCCCAATTCTTTCAATGCCTCTTCTCCCGAAGCGGCCGTCGAAACCCGGTGCCCGCTTTTTTGAAACCAGTGATAAAAGGACTCGCGAATGATCCTCTCGTCGTCTACGACCATGATACGCATATGGGCCTCCGGGTCGGAGTAATTGGATTAAATTTAATCTCGGGCAATGCCCGATCAATCCGAAGCGGTTCAGAATTTTAAATTCGAAGTTGGACGTTCGATGTTCGACGTTCATTGGTCTGTATCTATCTTCTCAGCCGGCTTGAGCGGCAGGCAGATGGAAAACACGGTGCCCTGATCCACCTGGCTGCGTACTTCGATTTCTCCCTGATGGCTTTTCACGACCCCGTAAACGATGGACAATCCCATACCGGTCCCTTCGCCCACCTCCTTGGTGGTGAAAAAGGGGTCGTAAATGTGGTCCAGGTGCTTTTGGGCAATGCCGTGGCCGGTGTCCTCGATGCGCACGTCGGCCATCTTTCCATCTGTCGTCCGGGCGGTGGCGATATGCAACCGGCCGCCGGGGCCCATGGCCTCGATGGCGTTGAACACCAGGTTGAGAAAACACTGCTGCAGCTGGTTCACGTCGCCATGAACGAAAAGCGGTTCGCTGCAAAGATCCATCTTGAAATAAAGATCCTGAAGTTCGATCCGGTGGCGGATGAGATCGACCACGCTCACCACGACCTCGTTCAGATCGATATCCCTGTAAGAATGGGTCCCCTGGCGCGAAAAGGAAAGCAGGCCGGTGACGATCTTGCCGCAGCGCTCCAGCTCCTCTCCCATGATTTTCGTAAAGCCCCGCAGCTTGGTGATCTCCTTGGCGGTGAGGGTGTCGGCCGTCAGCATCTCCATCATGAGGTGGCTGAAGGTCAAAAGCCCCTGAATGGGGTTGTTGATTTCGTGAACGCAGCTGGCCACCAGTTTCCCTAAAGAGATCATGCGGTCTTCCTGGATGAGTTTGTTCAGGTCGGACTTGAGTTCCCGCTCCCGTTTTTCCCAGCGGGAGGAAATCTCCTGGCCGATATCCATCCAGATTTCGATCACCCGGATCGTTTTGCCGTCGGCATCGCGTACCGGGTAGGTCACGATATCGTGCAGCTCCTGACCCGCTTGTGCCGTTTGCAGGGCATGAAATCCCTTGGCCGACTTGCCGGTGCGCAGGGTTTCCAGCATGGGGCAGACAATGCCGTCGCGCAGGCTATCGCAGGGGGTGTTCAGTCCGTGAATGACCCGGTAGCAATATTTTCCGACCACCTCTTCCCGGTTTTTTCTGGTGGTTCTCAGGTAGGCGTCGTTGACCGCTTCGATGGTGAAGTCGGTGTTGATGACCACGATGCACTGGGAGTTCTGCTGAATGAGGAAATCACGCGCCGCTTTTTCGAAGACGATTTTCTGCTCGGCGGACCTAAGCTTCTGGTCCACGGTGAACAGATTCCTCAACAGGCGTCCGATGTTGTGCTCGACGATCCCGATGCGGGCGGGACGCAGCCGGACCAGGTCGACGAGGACCTCCCGGCTGTTGGTCAGTTCGATGATCCCGTCCAGGTCGTTCAGAGAGAACAGATCCTTGAAGTCGGTGGTGGTAAAGATCCCCATTTTCTGCGCCAGACGAAATCCTCTGGCCTCGGGGTTGATATCGCAGACCCCGATGATGTCGATCTGCAGGTAGGGCAGATTGCCCAGACCGATCAGCTTGAGAAAAAACTCGCAGGCCCGGCCGCCGCCTACAATGGCGAGTTTCAGTGTGGTCGTTGCGTTGGGCAGTTGGATCACCGTTACCATCCTTCTATCGGTGGCGGTTCGAAAGCCGGTCCGGCGACCTTTTGACAGCGCAGGATGGGGAAGCGCTCGGTTCGGGTAAGGGGCGGTCATCCACCGGACCCGCTTGCCTGTCGGCGGTGCCGTTGCGGTTCAAAAGCCTTTGATAGCGATGGGCATCAGCACTGCGGCCACCGATGTTGCCGCTGTATGGGAAGAAGTGGGAATCGCCTGGATCGATGCGTCAGGGTAAAAGGCCGGCACCTTTTTGGCATATGCTAAATTTATTCTTAGCGTCGGTGATTGTCAAGCATGCCGTTGGGCGGCGGCAGGGCAAGCGCCTCCTTCCATATGTTTGTTGGCAGGTCTTCGTAGGGGCACGGCGCGCCGTGCCCCTACATGGGGTCATGGTTTTTTGCCGAACCCGATAGCGATATTCCAACCCAACCCCCACCGGTTGTTGTTGCTGCGTTCGAATGAACATATATATTGAGATTTAAACCTTTTTATGCTAGTAACGGTGGCATCATGAAACAATATGTCATTGACGAAATTCGTCTTCAGGATTACGGAAAGATAAAGGCCTATCTGGACGATACCCTCGGCGAGTCGGGTATCGAAGGGCTTTACTGGCTGCCTGTGGACGCATCGATCCTTTCCGAGGTCCAGAAGGCCCATGCCGACTGCGCCCCTTTTTTCATGGCCCTGGAACTGGGAGAAGACCGTCTGGCCGGCGAACTTTTGATCCGGACCCGCAAGCGGGTGCGATGCGACTGCATCTGCTATGCGGACGACCGGCAGCGCGACTGGCTGATCCGGACCGTGGACGCCATTTTCGAAAAACTGGAGATCATCACCTGACCGGTTAGGATGCCATTGGCCATGGGCAAGACATTTTTACACCTGCTGCATACGCTCATCATCATTCCGTGGACGATCCTTGTGACCATCATTTTTGGTACATTGGTCATCCTCTGCTCTTTTTTCAGCCGCAACGGCAACGTCCTGCACCTGATTGCGCGCCGGTGGGCCAATTCCATCCTGTGGGTCGTTTGGGCCAAGGTTACCGTAACCGGCGCCGAGAAGCTGGACCCGAACCGGTCCTACATCTACATGCCCAACCATCAAAGCAACGCCGACATCCCGGTGCTGCTGGGGCGGCTGCCGGTCCAGTTCCGCTGGCTGGCCAAAGCCGAACTGTTCAAGATTCCGATTTTCGGCCGGGCCATGCGCAAGGTGGGGTACATCAGCATCGACCGTTCCGACCGCAAATCGGCCTTCGAGAGTCTGGCGCAGGCGGCCCTGACCATTCGCAACGGAACCAGCGTGTTGATCTTCCCCGAGGGCACCCGCAGCCCGGACGGCTGCATTTTACATTTCAAGAAAGGCGGTTTCGTGCTCTCCGTGGATGCCGGCGTTCCCATTGTTCCCGTCATTATCCGGGGAACCCGGGACATCGTCCCCAAGAAACATTTTATCATCCGCCCCGCCCGGGTAACCATGGAGATCCTCGATCCGGTGGAAACGTCCGACTACACCCGCAAAAGCAAGGATGAACTGCTGGAGAAGATCCGATCCATCCTCATCGAGAACCTCGAAAAAGCGGGGCGGAACGGGTAGGGCCATGCTGAAACTCATCCCTTTGGGCGGCCTGGGCGAAATCGGCCTGAACATGATGGTGGTGGAGTACGGCGATACCATTTTCGTCGTCGACGCCGGCCTCATGTTTCCCGAGGCCTACATGCTGGGGGTGGATTACGTCATCCCGGACATGGACTACCTGCGCCAGAACCGCGGGCGGGTGTCGGGGGTCGTCCTCACCCACGCCCATGAAGACCACATCGGAGCGCTGCCCTATCTGCTCAGGGAGATCAACGTCCCCGTCTTCGGAACGCCCTTTACCCTGGGAATCGTGCGCCACAAACTGGAAGAGCACGAGCTGCTGTCCACGGCCGCCCTGCATGAGGTGCTGCCGCGGGAGCACCTGAAGATCGGCCCTTTCGAAATCGAATTCATCCGCGTCAACCACAGCATCGTGGACGGCGTGGGGCTGGCCATTCGCACCCCGGTGGGCATGCTGGTCCACACCGGCGATTTCAAGATGAGCCATACCACCATGGAAGGCATGCTCACCGACGTGAACCGCTTCGCCCAGTGCGGCGAAGAGGGCGTGCTGGTCCTGCTTTCCGATTCCACCAACGTGGAGAAGGAGGGGCACACCGCCTCCTCCCAGGAAATCGGCGCCGAACTGGGCCGGATCATCCAGGGGGCCCGCGGCCGCATCATCGTGGCCCTGTTCGCGTCCAACATCGCCCGGATCCAGCAGATCTTAAACATCGCGGCACGACTCGGCCGCAAGGTCGTTTTCAACGGCCGCAGCATCGAAGTGAGCGTTTCCATCGCCCGTCAGCTGGGCTACCTGAATATTCCCGAGGACATGGAGATCGATATCGACGATCTGAACCGGTACCCGGACGACGAGATCATCATGGTGACCACCGGCAGCCAGGGAGAACCCATGTCGGCCCTGGCGAGAATGTCCGCCGGCACCCACAAGCAGATCAAGATCCGTGAACAGGATACGATCATCCTCTCCTCCAAATTCATTCCGGGCAACGAGAAGGCCATCGGCAACATCATCAACAACCTCTACCGGCAGGGCGCCGACGTGGTGTACGAGAAGATTTCCAATATCCACGTCTCCGGCCACGCCTTCCGGGAAGAACTCAAGATGATGATCAACCTGACCAAGCCGAAGTTCTTCATGCCGGTGCACGGGGAGTACCGCCACCTGGTCCTGCACTGCCGCCTGGCCGGGGAGGTGGGCATTCCCGAGAACCATCGGATCCTGGCCCGGGACGGACAGATCATCGAACTGGACGACAACGGGTTCCAGATCCGGGACAATATCTGCGCCGGCCGGGTGCTCATCGACGGCAAGGGGGTCGGCGACGTGGGGCGCAGTGTGCTCAAGGAGAGGCGCCTGCTTTCCGAAGAAGGACTGGTGGTGGTCAACATGGCCTTCGACGAGGAAACCGGCATCGTGGTTTACGGCCCCGAGATCGTCTCACGGGGCTTTGTCTTCGAAACCGAAACCGGCTACCTGCTCCAGGATGCCCAGTGCGTGATCCTGGAGATCGTGGAGGATATCACCCCGGACGTCCCCAATCGGGTGGAACGCATGCGCCAGCGCATCCAGTCGGCCCTGCGCCAGTATTTTTTCTTTACCATCGGCCGCCGGCCGGTGATTCTGCCTTTTTTGGTTGAAATATGAGATCAGTGAACGGTGATCGGTGAACGGTGAACAGAAACCCCAATTTAGAGCGGATCGCTAACAGGGAAAACAGAAAACAGGTATGAAAAAAGAAATCATCGGCATTTGTTTTTTCTTCATGGTCGTGTTCAGCCTGATCAGCCTGCTCTCCTTCGACCCGGCCGACCCATGCCTTTTTTTCAACGCCGGCGGCCCGTCCAGGGTCCACAACCTCTTCGGTCCATTCGGGGCCAATTTCGCCGGCATCCTCGTGGGGCTCTTCGGCATCGGCGCCTTCTGGGTCCCCTTTCTCTGTCTTCTGGGCAGCATTCTCTTTTTCGGCAAGATTCCCGGGCGGGCGCTTTTGCCCCTGGCCGCCGGCGGCATCCTGCTGATCGTCACCACGGGCAGCCTGCTGGCCCTCAGGCAGGATCACTATGTTCTTTTCGGCAGCCGCTTCTCTTCGGGCGGCATCGTGGGCATCCCCTTGAAATCCCTTGCCGTGCGCTACTCCAATCCGGCGGGCGGCACCATCATCCTGCTGGTGGTCTGGCTCATCGGCTTTATCATGGCCACGGGGTTTTCCGTGGTGGCTTTTTACCGGCGCTTGAAAACCGCCAATACGGCCCTTTTCGATCGCATCGCCACCCTGTTCCTTAAATGGAAAGAGCGCCGCCAGAAGAGCGCCCGGCGGCGCCGAACCCTCAAGGCGGAGAAGAAAAAGAAAAAAGAGAAAATTCAGATCAAAACCCCGGACCCCAAGCCGGTGCCGGTCAAACCGGTTCCCAAACAGGCCGTGTTCGATTTCATGAAGGATGACGGGGCGTTTTCCCTGCCGTCGGTCAATTTTCTCGACGAACCGGAAGCGCGCCCCCCGTCCACCAGCAAGGAAAACCTGCGCATGCAGTCCCGGCTGCTGGAAAAAAAGCTGGAGGATTTCGGCGTCCACGGCAAGGTGGTGGCCGTCACTCCGGGTCCGGTGATCACCACCTTCGAGTACGAACCGGCGCCTGGCGTCAAGATCAACCGCATCGTCAGCCTCACCGACGACCTGGCCCTGGCCTTAAGGGCCATCAGCATCCGCATCGTGGCCCCCATCCCGGGCAAGGCCGTTATCGGCGTGGAGATTCCCAACACCGACCGGGAAACGGTCCGCTTCAAAGAAATGGTGCTGTCGCCCGCTTTCGAGCAGGCCAAAACCACGCTGACCCTGTGTCTGGGCAAGGATATCGTGGGCAACCCGGTTTCCGCCGGCCTGGAGAAGATGCCGCACCTGCTGATTGCAGGCGCCACCGGGGCCGGCAAGAGCGTGGCCCTGAACACCATGATCTGCAGCCTGCTCTACAAGCTGACGCCGGATCAGGTCAAACTGATCATGGTGGACCCCAAGCGCATCGAGCTGTCCATGTACGACGGCATTCCCCACCTGATCACACCGGTGGTCACCGACGTCAAGAAGGCCACCAACGCGCTGTTCTGGGCCGTGCGCGAGATGGAGCACCGCTACGAACTGCTGTCCGAGATGAAGACCCGCAATATCGACCAGTACAACCGCAAGATCCAGAAAGAGCAGCCAAAAGATGAAGAAGGCAATCCGCTCGTTCCGCTGCCCTTCATCGTGATCATCATCGACGAACTGGCCGATCTGATGATGGTGGCCTCCCGCGATGTGGAAGTGGCCCTGACCCGCCTGGCCCAGATGGCCCGGGCCGCGGGTATCCACCTGATTCTGGCCACCCAGCGTCCCTCCGTGGATGTGCTCACCGGTATTATCAAGGCCAACTTCCCCACCCGGCTGACGTTCCAGGTTTCCTCCAAGACCGACTCGCGCACCATCATCGACACCAACGGCGCGGAAAGCCTGCTGGGCATGGGCGATATGCTCTTCCTGCCTCCCGGGACCGGCCGGCTGCAGCGCATTCACGGGGCCTATATCTCCGAGGCCGAACTGGCCCGCGTCACCGAATTTCTAAAAAAGCAGCAGCGCCCCGACTACGACAAGAGCGTGGTCGAGACGCCGGCCAAGGAGGCCGAGGAGGCCGGCGAAAAGGAATACGACGAGCGCTACGACGATGCCGTGGCCCTGGTGACGCAGGCCGGCCAGGCCTCCATTTCCATGGTTCAGCGGCACCTGCGCATCGGCTACAACCGCGCGGCCCGGATTATCGAGATGATGGAGGCCGAGGGCGTTATCGGGCCTCAGGATGGGGTTAAGCCGAGGGAGGTGTTAGTTAGGAGTTACAATGAGTGAATGGTGAACAGTGATCAGTGAACAGTGATCGGTGAACAGTGATCGGTGAACAGTGATCGGTGAACAGTGAACAGTGACCAGTGAACGGTGACCAGTGAACGGTGACCAGTGAATGGTGAACGGTGAACGGTGAACGGTGATCGGTGATCGGTGAACGGTGAACGGTAAACAGTTGTAGGGGTGAAAAATTTTTCGCCCCTTATTCTTACGAAACCGTCACACCTGGTTCAGGGAAAAACACGGGCTTCATTGACCGGCTGAGCGGCTTCCAGCCGCGATCCTCTGTTCACTGTTCACGGATCACTGTTCACCGTTTTCCGTTCACGGATCACGATCTTCAACCCTATGAGCAATGAACCATCAGCTATGAGCTACCCAAACGCAACAAACCCAACAAACCCCCAACTCATTTCCACCATCAAAGGCTTTCTCGACCCGGAGGAAGGGCAGGGGCTATACGACCTGGCCCTGGAGGCTTCGCGGCTGGGACCCTGCCTGGAAATCGGCAGCTACTGCGGCAAGTCGGCCGTTTACCTGGGCAGCGCCTGTAAGGCGAACGGCGCCGTTCTTTTTTCCATCGACCACCACCGGGGTTCCGAGGAGCAGCAACCCGGCGAGGAGTATTTCGATCCCTCGCTTCTCGATTTTGCCACCTTTACGCCCAACACCCTGCCCCTGTTTCGCCGGACCCTCGACCTGGCCGGGCTGGAGGAAACGGTTGTGCCCATCGTCAGCCGCTCCCACATTGTCGCCCGCGGATGGGCCACGCCGTTGTCCCTGGTTTTCATCGACGGCGGGCACGCTTTCGAGACCGCCCGAACGGACTACGAATGCTGGTCCCCGCACATCCTGCCTGGCGGGTTGCTGCTGATCCACGACATCTTCGAGAACCCCGAGGAGGGCGGCCAGGCCCCCTGGGAGGTGTACAAGCTGGCCCTGGCCTCCGGGGATTTCGAGGAGATGCCTCGCATCAAAACGCTGGGGGTGATGAGGAAAAGGTGATCGGTGAACAGTGGTCCGTGAACGGTGAACAGTGATCGGAGGGCGGAAGATGGGAGATGGATGATGGATGATGGATGAAGAAAGAGTGAACGGTGCGGGAAAGATGCGATGGGAGTGAGTACGTGGGAGCGGCTTCCAGCCGCGATAAGACATACCGAAGGCTGTGGCCGAAAGCGAACCTTGTAGCTATCCCAAGGATAATTCATGCGTTCCCTCGCCCCAGCGGGGGAGAGGGACAGGGTGAGGGGGAAAAGACGGTGAACGGTGAACAGAAATTGGTGACCCGTGACCCGTGAACGGTGATCGGAAATCGGACGTCCCGGGGTCGTCCTCTGGCTTCAGTCCTCTGACTTCAGATCAGCCAATCGAAAACAAATTCATATCGTTAAAGAACAACCCACCGTAAATCATTTTCATTGCGTTTGTTCCTGTTCCGGTGTTTCTACCTCGGGAGGGTTGTTCTTCTCCAGTTTGCGCTTTCTTTTCTCTTCTTTTTTCTTCATCCGGGCCAATTCTTTTTGACGTTTTTGAAAACTATAGTTCGATCTTGCCAAGTTGTTTCCTCCTTGTCGATCGTCACTGTATTTATGAATAGGGGGACTAAGGTGAAGCGGAAACCAAAATAAACGGGCATCCCTGCAAAAGAAGGGATGCCCGTTTGAACTGATGCAACAAAAAGTTAGATCACAGTTACATTGGCAGCAGCCGGACCTTTGGGGCCCTGTTGAACATCAAAAGAAACCCGGTCGCCCTCTTTGAGCGACTTGAAACCCGTTGCATTGATGGCAGAATGATGCACGAAAACATCGTCGCCGTCTTCTTGCTCAATGAATCCAAACCCTTTTGAATCATTGAACCATTTAACAATTCCATTAGCCATAATAGTATTCTCCCTTTCTTAAAGATTTTCAATGTCGCAAACTAAAGGGAGCCATTATGGAAACTGGGGGGTGCCTTCAGAAAGGAACTGTCCTGAAAACGAAACATTGATAGACAGGACTTGATTGAATTTCGCAAAGATAGTCCTTTTTCAGATTAAAGCAAGCGAATTCGTTGTTTTTCCGAAAAATATTTTTTTCCTAAATTAGGCGATTGTTGAGCTTGCTGCAAATACAATCGGTTGTGGGCCAAGTCCGAGCGACCCGTGATTAGTGAACAGTGATCGGTGAACAGTGAACTGTGATCTGAGGACTGAGGTCGGAAGTTTGAATCCGACCTTAGCCTCCCACCCTACTCTCTCCGAGGGGCGAGGGAACACATGAATTCCCCCGGTGAATTAGTTCAGCGTTCCCGGTTCACAGTTCACGGTTCACCGATCACCGTCCTTTGTCCTCTGACCTTCGCCCTCCGTCCCCCCAGCGCAGATCATATCAGGCGGTTTTACCGTAGGGGCGGCTTCCAGCCGCGATGATTTCCTGACGAATCGCGGCTGGAAGCCGCTCCCACGAATTCACTACTTTTTTTCGGGTGTGTGGCCATCGGTGGCCTGAGAAGGCTTTTTACGAAGCCGCCAACGGCCAGAAAATAGGCAATGCAACCATCAACACAATCAACACGATAATGGTCAGCGGCAGACCCACCTTGATGTAATCGATGAAGCGATAGCCCCCCGGGCCCATCACCAGCACGTTGGCCGGATGGGAGATGGGCGAGGTGAAGCTGGAAGAGGCGGCCATGGCGATACCCATCATCAGGGCATAGGGAGAGATCCCCAGCCCGGCGGCCGTCTCCAGGGCGATGGGCACCATCAGAACCACCAGGGCGGCCGTGGGAATAATGCTTGTTCCGACAAAGGTGATGACCAGCAGGCCGAAAAGCACGGCGTGGGGGCCCAATGGACCCAGCGCGTTTACCACGGTTTCGGCCAGCATGCGGGCCGCTCCTGTCTTGTCCAGGGCCGTGCCCAGCGGCAGCATGCCGGCGATGAGAAAGACGGCCTTCCATTCGATATAACGGTAGGCCTCCTCCATGGTCAGACAGCCGGTGAGCACCATGAGTGCGGCCCCGATGACCACGGCGATATAGATGGGCAGCCAGTTGAGAATCACCGGGATCAGCACCGCGGCCATGATCGCCAGGGCCAGTTTGGCCTTTTTTTCGCGGGGCGCCTCCTGGGCGGTTTCGGTGAGCACCAGAAAATCCGGCTCGCGGCCCAGCAAATTGATCCGGTTCCAGGGACCATAGAGCAGCAGGGCATCTCCGAACTGCAGGGCCATGTCGCGCAGGTCGTCGCGATAAGCCCTGCCCTTGCGCCAGATGGCCAGTACGGTCAGACCGTATTTCTCACGAAAGTTCATTTCCGAAAGGGTTTTTCCCGAAAGCACACTGTGGGGGGAGAGCATCACCTCCACCATGCCGACCTGGCTGTCTTCCAGCATGGCTGCATCCGCCCCGCGGCCGGAATCCTTAACGAACATGCCCTTAAGACCCTGCATGAGCAGAATGGAAACCATGTCTTCGGCTCCCCAGACCAGCAGGCGGTCGCCAGCATTAAAGCGGTCGTCGGACATCGGGATGCGGGCGCTCCCGTCCCGATCCGCGATGCACAGAATCTGTACATCCACGGCATCGCCCAGGCGGCTTTCGCTCAGGGTTGCCCCCGCCAGTTTGGAGGATTCCGGAACGCGCAGCTGACGAAGGAACCGGCCCGGCAGGGAGGCGCGATCCATGTCCACCATGGCGATGGGTTCCGGCGGCAGCAGATCTGCCTCGCCTTTCAGGGCGGCGATCTTTTCCGAGGGTCCGTGCACGACGAGAGTGTCGCCGATCCCCAATGGATGGGTTTTCAGGTCCGTATCGATCTGCCGGCCGTCGTGCTCGATGGCCAGCACATTGAGGCCGAAGCGGTTGCGGAACCCGAGGGCCGCAAGGGATTGCTTTTCAAAGGCACTGTCCGGCGCCAGACCCACCCGAGCCACCTGCATGCCGTGGTCGAAAAGCGCCCTTGTACCGATGGCGTCCGTTTCGGTGAGCAGTTGCCCCCAATAGTTCATCTCCTCGATCTGCTCGGCATTGCCCTTGACGGTCAAAAGGTCGTCGACCCGGATCGTTTCGGTGATGGCCGGGGCCAGAAAGGTCTGGCCGCTGCGGGTGACGCCCACCACGGTAAGGCCGAAGGCCGACCCCAATTTGCTTTTGGCCAGGGTTTTGCCCACCAGGGCCGATCCTTCGGGAATCCGGATCTGAAACAGACTTTCCTGAAGGCGGTATTGGGAGCGGTAGTCGCGGCGCGTATCGGCGGTTTCGCGGGTGGGATCGCGCTGGGGCAAAAGGCGGGTGCCCACGAAAGTGACGAAGGCGATGCCGCAGACCATGACGAGGAGTCCCGTGGGCGAGAAGTCGAACAGGCCGAAGGGTTCCAGGCCGTTTTCTCCCAGCGCCTCGCTGACCAGGATGTTGGGGGGCGTGCCGATCATGGTGGTCAGGCCGCCCAAAAGCGAGCCGAACGCTAAAGGCATCAGCAGAACCGACGGCGAACGGTTCGTCTTGCGGGCGATGTCCATGACCACGGGCAGCATGAGCGCGGCCACGGCTACATTGTTCATGAACGCCGAGAGCACACCGGAGATGGTCATAATGACGATTACCAGCATGGACTGCGCGCTGCCGGCGATTTTTAGCAGTTGGCGTCCGAGGATATTGGCGATGCCGGTGCGCGTCAGGCCGGCGCTGAGCATGAACACCGCCCAGATGGTCACCACCGCCGGGTTGCTGAACCCGGCCAGGGCCTCTTTGGGCGTGACGATTCCGGCCACAGGCAAAATGCCCATGACCAGCAGGGCCAGCACCTCCAGCGGCGTCCATTCGGTGACCAGCAGGACGATGACGGCTGCCAGGATGATGAGGACCGTTACGATTTCCGGAGTCATGGGCGCGTGCCTTTCGGTTGGGGTGGTTTATTACACTATAATCAAGGGTGGCTTTTTTTCAACTGGGATGGAACGGGTGAGGGACGAGGGACGAGGGATGATAGATGAGGGATGAAGAAGTGAACTGTGATCTGTGAACTGTAACCTGTGAACTGTGAACGGTGATCAGTGAACTGGGCTGAGCAGGCAAAAGGCGATGGTCGTGTATGCGGGGGAGCGGCTTCCAGCCGCGATAAGACAGGTCGAGGACAGTGACCGGTGATCAGTGAACTGTGAGCGGAGCGGGCGGATAAGCTTTGGGCAAGAGGCGATGGGAATGCCTGCGTGGGAGCGGCTCCAAGTCGCGATGAATCCTCAGTATTCGGCGAGTAGAAAATTAGAAACAGACAGCCTTTCCTATCCTATGAGCCCTGAGCTATCAGCTACGAGCTATTTCAAACCAATCCAACCAATTGAACCAATCAAACCGGTCTTCAACAAACTTTTTTGTTCTGTGAACTCATCCGATCTTGACGAAAAGGCCTTGATGATATATTAAACTATATCATTTATGAATTTTGATATGCTTTAGAATATCATGAACTATGTTTTAGAAGATTTAACCAAAGCCCTGCGAGCGGCCCGCGAGGAAAAGGGCCTGAGCCAACGTGCGCTCAGCCGAAAGACGGGTATGCCCCAGGCGCAGATATCCAAAATCGAAAACGCGGCCGTCGATTTGAAAACATCGAGTCTGGTTACCCTGGCTCGCGCGCTTGAATTGGAGGTCATGCTGATACCGCGTACGCACATTCCGGCCGTGAACGGTTTGCTTCGCATGGCAAAACAATCTGGCGACGATGAAACGCCGGCAAGGCCGGTTTACGCGCTTGACGATACGGATGACAATGGCTGATCTTACCGTTCTCGATGTGAATCTGCATGGAAAGCGGGTGGGCACCTTGACCCGCCTGCCCGGCGACCAGACCCTGTTTGCTTTCGACCAGGCCTATCTTGATAGTTCAAACCGGCCGACCCTCAGTCTGTCTTTCCATGACGCCACCGGCGGCATCATCGACGATGTCAGACCAACCCGCACACGAGTGCCGCCCTTTTTTTCCAACCTGTTGCCCGAAGGGCCGTTGCGCGACTATTTGGCCAAACGCGCCGGAATCCATCCCGGACGGGAGTTTTTTCTCCTTTGGATTTTAGGGCAGGACCTTCCCGGTGCCATCACCATCACCGCGGCAGAAGGCGAATCCCGGCATTTCCTCCCTGAGAACGAGGCGGAATCATCGCCGGATCATTCGGACGATTACCCTTTGCGTTTCTCCCTTGCAGGCGTTCAACTCAAATTCTCCGCTGTCATGGAAGCTGCCGGAGGCCTCGCCATCCCTGCACAAGGAATCGGCGGTTCGTGGATCGTAAAGCTGCCGTCGATGAAATACGAGGGCGTGCCGGAAAATGAGTTTGCCATGATGGAATTGGCCCGCAAGATCGGTATCGACATACCGGAAGTCCGGTTGGTTTCCCTGGACCGGATTGAAGGCCTGCCCGCAGACATGGCCCGTTTGTCCGGAAATGCCCTGGCTGTCAGGCGTTTCGACCGAACGGACGAAGGCCGGACAATCCATATGGAAGATTTCGCGCAGGTTTTCGGTTTGTACCCCGAGAAAAAATATGAACGGGCCAGTTATCGCAATATCGCCGAAGTCCTATGGGCCGAAACCGGCAACCGGGGCATCGCTGAATTTATCCGCCGTCTGGTTTTCAACGCCTTGATCGGCAATGCGGACATGCATCTGAAAAACTGGTCGCTGATTTATCCCGATGGAAAAAAGGCGTCCCTTGCGCCCGGTTACGATTATTTATCAACCATCGCCTATCTACCGGACACCCGCATGGCACTGACCCTGGGCCGTTCCAAGCAGATGACGGATCTGTCGCTGGATCAACTCTCCTATTTTGCTGCCAAGGCGCGCCTGCCGGAAAAACTCGTCCACGATACCGCACTGGAAACCGTCGAGCGGTTCATGTCCATTTGGGAGAAATGGCGCCAGTCAAAAAGAATTGCTCAGTCTATCACCGGGCCGATCGACGAACTGCTGCCACGCATTCCGCTGGTTAATGAAGGGTGAACGATGATCGGTGAACAGTGACCCGTGATCTGTGAACGGAGAACGGTGACCCGTGATCTGTGAACGGAGAGCCGGCAAAAGGAGATGGTCGTGCATACAAGGAGCGGCTTCCAGCCGCGATAAGACAGGCCGAGGGCAGATGTGGGAAGACGGGAGACAGACGATGGAAGACGGACGAAGGATGAAGGATGAAGGATGAAGGATGAAGGATGAAGGATGATGGATGATGGATGAAGAAATTTTGGGATTTAGGAATTAAGGGATTGGGGAATTGTTGGAGTGCCTTCAGGTACGAAGAATTAGCTGAAAAGCAAGGGGTCAGGGAAACGTTCAATTTCACGGGTATCTGCATCTTTTACGGACTCGCTAACGGCCGCGATGTATTCCGTGATGGCTTCCCTGATATTATCTGTAGAAGTTCAGATTTGATCTGACAGTTACCGATTCTGAGAAGGTGTCTGTCAGGTCAAGTTCAGGCTATTTTTTTCTCTTCCCAGAGTCGTTTGCCATCTTCAAGGGTTTCCATCGGGGTTCTGCCGCAGCACATTTTCCCCTGATGGGTTCGCTCATGATTGTACTGTTCAAGCCACAGGTCAAGATCAAACTGAAGCGTTTCGATATCCCGATAAATCTTCTTTCTGAAGGTCACCTGATAAAATTCCTGTAGCATGGTTTTGTGGAAGCGTTCGCAGATACCGTTGGTTTGCGGCGATCTGGCCTTGGTCTTGGTGTGTTCGATGTCGTTAATAGCCAGATACAATTGATAATCGTGGGTTTCAGCTTTGCCGCAATACTCGGTACCCCTGTCGGTTAAGACGCGAAGCAGCGGCAACTCATGCTTTTCATAAAAGGGCAGCACCTTATCATTGAGCAAATCGGCAGCAGTGATCGGCGTCTTGGTGGTATAGAGTTTGGCAAAACCGACCTTGGCATACGTATCGATAAAGGTTTGCTGATAGATCCTGCCCACGCCCTTAAGGGTTCCGACATAAAAGGTATCCTGTGATCCCAGATAACCTGGATGAGCCGTCTCGATCTCCCCAGCAGCGATGTCGTCTTGCTTTTTCCGTTCTAATGCCTGGACCTGGCTTTCGGTAAGAATCAGATTCTCCTTGGCCATTTTGTCCTCAAGGGCCTTGAGCCGGTCTTTAAAGCGAGCCAATTGGTGACGCAGCCATACACACCGGACACCACTGGGGGAAATGAACACGCCCCGCTTACGCAATTCGTTGCTGGCACGCACTTGGCCAAAGGCCGGTTGTTCAACGGCATAGGCTACGACAGCAGCCTCGGTTATTTCGTCTGTGCGGTTTTTAATATTGGGTTTGCGGCGGTTTTGATCGACGAGGGCATCGACGCCGCCTTGTTCAACGGCATTTTGATAGCGGTAAAAGGTGTCACGGGAAAGCCCCATGATCCGGCAGGCTTTGGATACGTTGCCCAGTTCCTCGGCCAGGTTCAACAATCCGATCTTGTGTTTGATGACGGTTTTGGTACCATTCAGCATGAGGGTTACCTCCTATGGTTTTGGTGGTTTGGTTGCCACCTTCATCAAAACCGGTAACCCTCACTTTTTCAAGTGCGTTGTCAGATCAAATCGAAACTAATCCATATTATCGATGGCTTCAGCTTCTGTATCGCCTTGGGACCAGCACCCCGGCAGTCCGGGACAATGCACGCTGTAGCCCTCATCGGTTTTGTTTAATACGATTTTATATTTCATTGCTGCCTCATTTCTTCGAAAATATATTACTTTTTATCATAACGATTACGAAATTGGGATTCAAGCAGATAATGGCACGGTAGACATATGTGACCTGTGAACTGTGAACGGTGATCGGTTAACGGTGAACAGTGAACAGTGAACCGTGAACAGTGAACCGTGAAGAGAGCGGGCGGATAGGCTTTAGGCGATAGGCGATGGGACTGTCTGCGTGGGAGCGGCCTGAAGCCGCGATGAATCCTCAGTATTCGGCGAGTAGAAAACTAAAAACAGACAGCCTTTCCTATCCTATGAGCCTTGAGCTATCAGCCACGAGCTATTTCAAAACGACCTATCGTTATTGACAAAATATTGATCATAATTGTATATTTAATACTATAAAAGACCATATATTATCATTTGTTTTATAGGGGGATGGGTGAAATACAACCTGAAAACACCAAAAGAGGCGGCTGTTTTATTATCCGAACGAGCAAAGGAACTGCGATTAAGCAAAAACTGGAAACGATCCACCCTTTCGAAAAGATCCGGTGTTTCAATAAGCTCATTGTGTCGTTTTGAACAAACCGCTCAGATTTCCCTCGATAATCTTTTAAAAATAATGTCAACATTGGGTCGGATCGATGAAATTGACATGTTGCTGTTGCCCCCTGCGATTCAATCCATTGATGATCTGGACAGCAAAGAACCAAAAAAACGCAAACGAGGTACTATTTGAATCGACTCAGCGTATCACTTCAATTCTCACCAAAATCGATTATGCCCGTTGGCCGACTTGCTATGCATGATGGGCGTCTGTTTTTTGAATACGATAAACAATTTTTGGGAAAAGGATTCTGGCTTTCTCCTTACAAACTGCCATTACAAACAGAGGTGTTCGAATATACCGACTACAGCCATTTTGGCCCAATTTTCGGCCTGTTCGACGATTCGCTCCCTGATGGGTGGGGGCTGTTATTGATGGATCGTTACCTGAAAAAGAGAGGCTATGACATAAACACCCTTACTGTGCTGGATCGTTTATCGTTTCTTGGGAATAACACCATGGGGGCGCTTGTTTACAAGCCTGTTCTTGATATCGAGGTATCCGATAATACCCCCTTCAACCTGTATAACCTTTCAAAACAAACGCTGGACATCATTTCCGGAAAAACGGATGAAGTTTTACCGCAGATGGTCAAGGCCGGCGGAAGCCCCGGCGGTGCCAGGCCCAAAGTTCTTGCAGGAGTATGTGGGGATACGCTGATTTCCGGAGAAACCGATCTTCCGGATAATTTTGAACACTGGATAATCAAATTTTCTGGTGACATCGACTCCCCGCAAGCCGGTATTATCGAATACATTTATTCTCTTCTGGCACGAGATGCCGGAATTCATATGCCAGAAACCAAATTGTTCGGATCTGCAAAGCAAGGATATTATTTTGGCGTAAAACGATTCGACAGGTTGGCGAATCAACGTTTTCATGTTCATACGTTTGGAAATCTTATTCATTCCAATTTTCGAATCCCCTCTCAGGACTATGATAACCTTTTAAGGCTTACGAAGGATTTAACCAAAAATTACGAATGCCAATTGTCCGTTGTTCGACAAATGGTTTTCAATATCATATTGAATAACCGCGACGATCATGTAAAGAATTTTGCCTTTATCATGGATCATAATGGAGATTGGTCCTTATCACCGGCATACGACATAACATTTTCTGCCGGACCTGGCGGTGAACATACAATGACAATAATGGGAGAGGGTAGAACGCCAACCATTCATGATGTGTACAAGGTGTGTTCCAAGCACAGCATCAACCAGAAAGAAATCGATGCGATAGTTGAACAAGTAGTTGAAGTTTCGAAAAATTTTCCTTTTTACGCAGATCAATATTCCATTTCTTCCAACATAAGAAAAGAAATCGCATCAAGAATTCAGGGTAATGTATCTGCATTTTTCAAATCTTAAGCCTTGATGAACTCGTAAAAAGTCAAAATTATCATATTTTCGTCATTCCGGCGCAGGCCGGAATCCAGTCATTTCAATGTGTTCTGGATGCCGTATCAAGTCCGGCATGACGAGTTTGGTGCTTTTTACGAGACCATCAAGCCTTGAATTGGAAACAAAAACTGGTGAACCGTGATCGGTGAACGGGAGATCAGTGACCGGTGATCAGTGAACTGTGAACGGAGCGGGCGGATAAGCTTTGGGCAAGAGGCGATGGGACTGTCTGCGTGGGAGCGGCTCCAAGTCGCGATGAATCCTCAGTATTCGGCGAGTAGAAAATTAGAAACAGACAGCCTTTCCTATCCTATGAGCCCTGAGCTATCAGCTACGAGCTATTTCAAACCAATCCAACCAATTGAACCAATCAAACTTTTTTTCGATCTGTGACCCCATCTGTCACAATGGGGTGATAAGAATACGGTGTACGGGAGATCTGTGATCAGTGAAAATTAGCAGAATAGGCCGTAGGCTGAGGGCATTTAGGGCGGTATGAATTCTGTCGTTCAAAACGGGGCAAACCGTGAACGGGGAAACAGAAACTGGTGAACGGTGAACTGTGAACGGAGGTCGGGCGACAGAAGATGGAATGAATGTTCACCGCTGAGGCGCAAAGGACGCAGAGGGATCAGGGGCACTACATCCTTCGGGCACAAAAAAATCTCCGTAATCTCTGCGTCTCGAGCGTAGCGGGCGGTGAAAAGAGAGTTGGGATTTAGGGCCTGCGTGGGAGCGGTTTCCAGCCGCGATAGAATCGGATGCCTGAACGTTTCATCATCGGGGCTTGTATCTTTTATGAGTATTTGCTAATAGCGGTTCAAGCCCTACCGTTTTATTGTTTCATCCGCACATTTTCGAATCGTTTTATATCCACCGGACAGACTTCAATATACCACGGAGGTCCGGGTATGCAGATTGATGGCAATTTAAAATCTGAATTAGGCGATTGTCGAGCTTGTTGCAAGAATACTGGAGACCTTTTTGTTGACACAGATATCCGCCGGCTAAGATGCAGATGCGTTTAGCAAAAAAAGAAACGCTCCCTTTTGGGAGCGTCTGCTCAATGATGCTATCATTGATGGTGCTATTGGATTACATATATTTTCCTCCAACGGATAAAGTCAAGCATTTCTGTTTGGATAATTTTGCAGATCACGCAATCGATAACGGTAATATTAAAGGAGGATTCAATGTCGTTGAATTAAGAAATTGGTTTGTACGCGGTGCTAAATTTTCGCCGACTTTTCTTTTTAAAGGCCCTCGGTTCGCTACGGCCAGGCCGGATCTCGTTTAACACACGTACGATGAGGTCTTGAATCTTCGACACGTTATCACATAGTAGATCTTGCATCCGGTTGAACAATACAACGATGTGGTGGCGCAGCATCGCTAATACATTGGTAAGGTTAGCTTTATATGAATAAAGGCGTCCGGACGTAATCGTTTTGATCCGATCATTGACGCTCTGGGTAAGAATAGCCGCTAAATTTTTGGTGAACACCTTGGCGTAAAAGTCCTGATAAACCGAATGAACCGTTTTACCGCTGAAATTTTCGATTTGGATGCGCGACTTCATCACCTTGTAGTCTTCTTCCACCGGCCAGCGGCGGTGATACAAATCACCGAAAATCTCCACCGGGTACTTTCCCCGGTCGGTTAGCGAGGTGATCAGGACTTCGGTCTCGCCTGTTGGCAGATCTACCCGTATCAGGCGAAGTTTTAGTGGTTTTTTATCCAATTCGAATTCGGCGCATTTGCGAGCCGAATTGGGAGTGCAGGATAATTTAACGATTCGGTCGGGTTCTCCGGATTGCAAAAACGCTTTGACAACCTTGAGCTTATTGCATGACACGCGGGCACAGAAATTGGCGTTGCTTGCCATGATCAGCTTGAACAGCCAAAAACTTTCATAGCCGCGGTCCAGCAGCATTAAGTCCTCTGGACCGAGATGAGCACAATGAGCGGCGGCCAGTTCTCGTTCGCCAATACATTTTGAGGTGATCGACGCGGCTACCGAAATATTGTTTAAAACATCGTATAATTGCGAGACGCGCGCTTTCGGGCAAGGATCGCCCTGTCGCCCATGCCATTGACCGAAATGTTCGACAACCGGTTTTGCCGTGGGCAGGGTGCACAGCGTACCGTCGGTAGCCAAAAGAAAGAACCCGTTCCAACGGTTTGGCGCAAAGCGCATTTGGCTCAGACGTACCAGATAATCGTTGAGTTCGATAAAGGCCATGTGGCTCAGCTTTTCTCGGGCTTTGGTCAATGCGCTTTTGGAAGCCAGGGGTTCGGCGATGTCCGCCCCTTTCAGGTTCTTGTTAAGATAGTACAATTCGGTTTCATATGCCGCCGCGGGCAAATTGATCATGTAGTAAATGAGATTTTTAAAGGGCAAGGCCCGGTTGCGGGTAAAATCTTCGGGCCGTTTTTTAAATCGATTGCAGAAAGCTTCGGATTCGATCAAATTTTTTAAAGATTGGACTATATCCGGCACAGTTCGGGCATTTCAGTCTCCATGCCAAGTTCTCTGTTTTCTGCAATCATCTTTTTCTCCTTTTGGACTTTTGGGTTGATATATTAGGCAGTTAGTATATCATTAATCATTCAAAAATACAATAGGTTATGCGTGGCTGAGGCTTAATTCAACGACATTGAAGGAGGATTATATGCCAGAACCCTATGAGATACAACTCCAAGTTGAAGGGCCGGCAGCTATGTTTGCGAGGCCTGATACCGGTGCAACACCAATTTCATATCCGGTGCCAACTTATTCAGCAGCAAAAGGAATGTTGGAAGCTGTTTTAAGGCGGCCGCATATTTACATTCATCCTACTTATGTCGAGGTCTGCAAGCCTATTCGATACGAAAGGTATGTTACTAATTATGGTGGCCCGTTGCGAAAAAGCAAGGATATAACAGGGGGCAACAGTTACCAATTTATCGCAACAATCTTAGTGGATGTTTGTTACCGTATTTATGGCGAAGTCCGTATGAAACAAATGAGTACGCGTGGTTTCGGAAAAAAGCAAATTCGTCGCCGCAAGGGAAAAGATTGGCGTCCACAATTTATCGAAATATTTGATAGTCGATTGGCATGTGGCCAGACTTTTTATACTCCTTGTTTGGGATGGAAAGAATTCATACCTACGTATTTTGGGCCGTTTCGAAACAGAGATAATTTTGGACACGAAATTGGATTGTCATTAGTTGGAGAAATCCATATCCCAGCCATGTTGAATTCCATGTGGGATCATGGAAGATACAAACCGACCTTTCGTGAAAGATGGATTGTCGATGGGATAATGTCATACGAAAACGCAAGACCGCTGAAGGTGGTGAATGATGCTAAATGAAGCCTACGATTTAAGACGAAATCTAGATGAAATAGGTTTCGATATCCCAGTTAACCACCCTGATGTGAAGACACCTGGAAAAAATCAAGGGTATATTTTAAAGCTTGGTAGAAATGGATTATTACATACTATAGACGAGATAGATAAAGAATCAATGGGTGAACTTTGGTGCCACAGGGATGCAAAACAAAATGCATTTCCAGTTGTAAAAATACAAAATCCTTTATTATCCATTCCAATTAATGATCAAATAAGAAATCAACTATCTATTCTAAAAAAAAGTGATCAGACTAAAAGGATAGATATTATTTTTGATGCTATGACGACTCATAAATTCATTATTTCCGATAAAGATAAACGAGCCTGGAATCGATTGCGAGACAAGGCGCTATCTTGGTTAGATCTGTTTCTCGAAATTGATGATAACTATCTTGCGCTACCCTGCATGCTACGCCGCTTTGTCGAGTCGGTTTCAAGTCCTTTGGCTTTCATTAGCAGTTTAGGAAATTTAATCGCAAAACGTATTCGTCAGGGGCAGCTCCAAGACATAAAACTTGCTGAGAAGACTTTAATCGGTGTCCCCGAAAAGAAAAGGCCTGATAAACTTAGATGTGAAATACCAATAGCTTTGGATATCGCGGAAACAAACTATCCTATATCAGTAGGCGATCCAAGAATGAAATCGTTTGTTAGTCGATTTTTCCTCAGCAACGAAATTTCTGCCCCTGATGGTATCTGTGCTTTAGAAGGTACGCATAGACCACTTGTAAAAAAAAGATTCCCAGAACCGAATATTGGCGCTCTTGGCGAGACAAAGCTTTTTTCAAAAAATAAAGCAACCCCTTGTGAATTCAGATATATCAAGAACCCAAAAGATAGAGAAGACGCATCGAAATCATTTCCAATAAGCAAAAGCTTGGCTGCCGACATCAGCGATGGACTTAACGCGCTTACAGCAATAACTCTCAAAGGCAAAACTTGGCGTATGGTAGCTAACGGCAAATGGGAAGGAGGACGTAACAAAAAAGAAAGAAAAGATTTACTTCTTATTTATGGTGAAGGACAGCCAGTTATTAGTGATGAGGCAGCCGACATATTTGGTAGTGATGAAACGGAAAAACGCGACCAATTCGAAAATGAGGCGAGAGCATTGTGCCTGGCATTAGACGGCATTAAGAAGCACCGCCCTCATTCACGGCTCCATATCTTACTGATAGGCAAGGCAGATAAAGAAAAAAAACAGGTTATTATGCACCTGACACCAACTCCTCAAGAATTACAGGACGCAGCTGAAAGGTGGCATCAAGCTGTTCAATTTAATTTGCCTGACATAGTGATACATTTGCCCCCAAAAGAGAAGGGGCAAAATGCCGTCGCGAGAAGGCCAAAAGCACTCTATCCAGATCGAGTAGTCCGTATCCTTTCATCGAAGTGGGTGCGAGGTGGTTTGGACGAGTTAAAATTAGAAGGACCAGCACTTTGTCAGGTTTTGGATTTGATGCTAAAGAAAACAGGAAAGTGGAAAGGTGCTGCTACAAATCTTTTAGAACTATCAATTCATCGTACCGGCCCACTTCTGGTTGGTCTTGCTGCAGCTCTAAATTCAAGAGATATAGAACGAATGGAAAAATATAAATCATTCTCACGATTGGTAGCCATACGTAGTGTTGCTTTACTTGGAATTTTACTAGATGCATTTGATCGAAAAAAGGAGGTATATATGACTGACACCGCATTTCAATTAGGGCGCCTGCTGTCAATGGCGGATACGTTGCACAGAGAGTACTGTATGCATATGCGTAGAGGAAGTATACCGTCTCAATTGATCGGAAATGCTCTCATGCCGGCAGCAGCCGGTAATCCCGAAGATGCAATTGATCGGTTAAGGGAGCGCCTGAACATTTACCAAGCATGGGCGTCAAAAAATTCTGGAGAAGAATATCGATTAGCAAAATGGGCTTTGGCCCAAATGGGAGAGATTTCTAATACTATTAAACGACCATTGCCTACAAAAACGGATCAAACATTTCGTGCGGAGTTGTTCTTAGGTTATATGGCAAGAACTCCCAAGGAAAGTGAATAACGAAAGGAGATGTCACAATGCAGGAAATTGAAAAAATTACAATCCCACGCGCAACAGGCCTTCTTGTTATTGAAGTTTGCAATAGCAATCCAAATGGTGACCCCGATCAGGAAAATGACCCACGTCGTCGCAGTCATGACCATCGAGGCATGATTACAGGTGTTTCTTTTAAACGTAAGATAAGAGATTTGGTCTTACGCAAAGATCAAATAGTATGGAAAACAATTGCAAGAAACTATAACATTTCAGAAAATAATGGCACCTACAGTTTACATGGCTATTATTATGATATCCTTGAGGATCGTGATTTGAAGGGTAGCGAAGTTACAAAACTAATTAGAGAAGGTGAAACAAATTCAAACTTTGATGCTTTTCAAAAACGATATTGGGATGGACGTGTTTTTGGTAACACCTTTCTTCCTGAAGAAACAAATGGTAATCATATTCGATCAGGTGTTGCACATTTTGGCTTGGCAGTTTCGGTTTCGCCAGTAAAGGTTCATAGGCTTACAAAAACAAAAATGGCGCCTCCTGGTGGCAGGAGTGAAAATGATGAAGGTCCAACAAGAGGAATGGCTCCACTTGCACACCGCGTTGTTGAACATGGTGTATATACAATGCCTTTTTTTATCAATCCAACGGGTTCTCAAGGAAAGCGAGGCAACGGTTGTACAGCCCTTGATCTTGCCTTACTGTTAAATCTGATCCGATACGCCTATCCACATACTAAATCCGATATTCGTCCTTTAGTGGAAATACGACATGGCTGGTATGCCGAGCATAAAGATAATTTGGGATCATTTTCTGAGTTTGAGTTTATTGAAAAATTGACGCCAAAGCGAAAGGGCGCAGATAGGGATACACCCTCCGTTAGTGGTATCCCTTTAAACGAACAATATGAATTGCCTAGTTCAGATATGAATGGGTTCAAAGCCAAGCTTAAAAAACAAAAGCTGTATGATCTTTGTGTAGAACTTCCGGACTGGTGCGCAAATATCAAAAGTGAGAGCACCAATGAATAGATCTCAACCTTTAGCGCACAGCCCGCGTCAAGATGTTTGTGCCCAAACATACATTGAGCACGTCTCCAATGTAAAAAAATTTGCCGCTAAAAACGCGAAAAACGCTTCGACCTATTATAATGGAGAAAGGCAAACATTTATTTCTTGGGTTAAAAGGGCTGCATTGTATCATGATCTGGGGAAACTTGATTTAGCAAACCAAGCTGTCTTGAATAAAGATTCCCGAAAACCATTGCCCATCGCTCACGAAGATGCTGGTGTTGCTGCGTTGTGGAAGCAAGGAAGTAAAGAATCGGCAACATTGGTTGCGGCGCATCACGCGGGCATGTTTAGTAAAAGTAATGAAACCTATCCAAACAAAAAACGCTCATTTCGTGACGAAAGGGAATTTTCTGTATCGGAAGGAATACAATTAGACGAATACATTGATGCCCATCTCAATGAGTACTTGAATGCACATGAGAAAGCAGGCCTCAGCAAGGTTGGTGAAAGAAAGGAGGGGCAACTTCACAGGTGTGGTCTCTCACGCCGAATTGCACTTTCCTGTCTTGTAGATGCTGATCATGGTGATACAGCACGTCATTACCGAAAAGAGATTGAGATTGCACCAAGCGAGCCACGTTGGAATGAGCGTTTGAATGCTCTCCGGCGGTATGTAAGCAAACTTCCAAAGGGTTCTTCTAAACGTGAACAGGACCGTAACGATATACGCAAACGGTTTTTTGAATCATGCGATGTTGCACCTATTTCCCCTTCTATTCGTACCTGTGATGCACCTGTCGGGAGCGGCAAGACAACAGCAGTAATGGCGCACTTATTGAGAGTTGCGGCAGAAAGAACACCACCACTACGTCATATTATCGTTGTCCTTCCATATACAAATATTATCACTCAATCTGTCGATACTTATCGTAAGGCGTTACTATTGGACGGTGAGCGGCCTGAAGATATCGTTGCCGAGCACCACCATAAAGCAGACTTCGAAAGCATGGAACTGAGGCAACTTGCCACACTTTGGAAATCCCCAATAATTGTTACAACTGCCGTTCAGTTTTTCGAGACACTTGGCAGTCACCACCCGGCAAGACTTCGGAAATTACACGAATTACCTGGCTCAGCAATCTTTGTGGATGAAACACACGCTGCTATTCCATCACATTTGTGGCCGCAGATGTGGCGCTGGCTGGGAACTTGGACAAAAGATTGGGGCGGGCATTTGGTCCTGGCGAGCGGGTCACTGCCAAGATTTTGGGAACTCAATGAATTTAGAGAAATCACTTATACCAATAATTCTGATTCAATGCCAGATGTCCCAGATTTGGTAGAGGATATTTCGCTTCGAAGCGATATAAAATCAGTGGAAGAGGCGCGGATCAACTATAGGCGAAGGCCGGATAATGATAAAACAAGGGCGCTGGATTGTTTAGGTGTTGTTAAATTTATAGAGGCGCAACCCGGCCCCAGACTGCTTATCGTGAACACCGTGCATACCGCTGCAGTGATTGCTCACAAAATGCGAGAAATAGGAATAGACACCCTTCATATTTCAACCGCACTTGCCCCCATTCACCGTGATTTGATTGTAAAGATGGTGAAGAAGAAGCTAAAAAGTAAAAAAGCCAATTGGACGTTAGTGGCTACAAGCTGCGTTGAAGCTGGAATGAATTTTTCATTTCAAACAGGTTTTAGAGAAAGATCTTCAACAGCAAGCCTCATACAAATCGGGGGCAGAGTCAGTCGCGGAGATGAGTTTGAAGATGCAGTGGTATGGGACATCCTTTTACAAGATGATAGATTTCGTTCTAACCCTTCTATATCTATAGCTCGGCAAGTATTAGACCGCTTCACCGTAGATGAATTAAACAAGACCCATCCATCTGAATTGGCAAGTATTGCCATGAAAATGGAATGGAATTTCGGAGCCGAAGAAAAAGCCAAACAGATCATAAGATTGGAAGAAAGAATGGAATATCCTGACGTTTCAAGTAAATGTAAAGTTATAGACACGGATACTCGGACTGTCATTATTGATCGGGCTTTTTATGAAGCGCTTCGAAACGGTGATAAGGTTTCAAGAATCGAACTTATGAAGCATAGCGTACAAATTTGGGCAAACAAGATCAACAAACTTTCTTTGCAACCTGTATTTCCTGCCAGTCGTTCGTCCGATTCGGATATTTATTTTTGGCAATATGATTATGATCCAGAATTTATTGGCTATATGGAAGGCGTTCTTAAATTGGACAAATTCATTGAGGAGGGAGGAGCAATAATATAAGTTCTTTCTATCCCGATATTTTTGTTGATAACCTCTGTTAAGCGAGATCAAGTTTGAAATATTGTTCAACATTGATGCCTCAAATTTATTGTATCGTTATGAAAAACAATCGTTTTCATCAGGTCAGTAAGCTATGCTCAACTTCCTAACCAACCTCGACCCCGACCTCCAAAAAGCCCTGATAATCCAAATAAGGAATCTGTGGACCCACACCTCCACGGCCATTGAGGGAAATACCCTGACCCTCGGGGAAACAGCCTTTGTCTTGGAAGAGGGGTTGACCATTTCCGGCAAGCCTCTCAAGGACCATCTGGAAGTGGTGGGCCATGCCAGGGCCATCGACCTGATCTATGATTTGGCTCAGTCAGAACTGGAGTTCTGCGAGACGGATTTGTTCGCTTTGCACAAAGCGGTTCAAACCGAGGTGATCGTTGACGTTTACAAGCTGGTTGGCGGTTGGAAGAAGGAACCCAACTCCACGGTCGGTGTTGTCGATGAAAAACAGGTGATTTTCGAATATGCGTCACCTGCCGATGTGCCGGGATTGATGGCGAATTGGTTCAAGTTGTACCGGACACTCAACGATTCCATCAAATCGGACGACGAGGACGGCGCCCTGGATGCCTATGTAAAACTACACATGGCCTTTGTTCGCATTCATCCATTTTTCGACGGCAACGGTCGCCTGGCTCGATTGGTGGCAAATATCCCGGTTCTCAGGGCCGGTTTGCCGCCGATCATTATTCCCAGGGAGCAACGCAGGGCCTATATCGATGCGCTTTCGGCCTACCATTTTGCCGTGGGACAGATTAATGCCGGCGATGAATTGCTGCCGCAACCGGAAAAACTGAAGCCTTTTACCGAGTTTTGCCGTCAGGCGTGGCGGGCATCGCTGGATTTGGTCGAGGAGGTTCGGGAAAAGCAGATGGGCAGATCCCATAAATTGCTTTCCGACCCTGATTAAGAGTTTCCATCGGGGCCTTTTCCCTGTTCGGCAGCAATACATCAGACGCTCAATCAATGGCTGAAAATCAGTCTACCAACTGGCCGGTTTCGATCCCCAAGGCCTTGGCCAGCTTTTCCAGCGTGGCCGTGCGATTGTTATCTGCAGTGCGCTCCATTTGGGACAAGGCCGACTGGGTGATACCGGCACGCCGGGCAACCTCTTTTTGTGTCAGGCCGAGATGTTTGCGCCAAGCTTTTAGCAGGTTGAACTCTTTTTCGATGACCAGTTCGACGACTTCATGGGGAATGAGGGCATCGCTGCCTTCGATCTTTTCAATAAGCCGCAGGTAATCCACATAGGGTACGACGGCGTATTCGGGTTTTCCATCTCGACTGATGACTTGAACATTATGAAGAGTAGGTGCGTTCATCTCACTATTGTAAGCTAATTTTATCAGTTTGCAAAAAGGAAATATAAGTTTTGTTCGCCGAATCGGATCTCTTACCCCTTTCCGCCCTCCAGCATATCTGCTTTTGTGAGCGGCAATGTGCTCTGATTCATGTGGAGCAGGTGTGGCTGGAAAACCGCTTCACCGCCGAAGGACGCATCATGCATGAACGGGTGGACTCGGGAAAGCGCGAATCCCGTAAGGAAGTGCGAATCGCCTATTCGCTGTCTCTGCAGTCGCTGCGGCTGGGATTGGTGGGCAAGGCCGACGTGGTGGAGTTCCACAAGGAGAAAAATGCGGTCGGGAAAGTCATTTGGCGGCCCTTTCCGGTGGAATACAAGCGCGGCCGTCCAAAAAAAGATAACTGCGACAAGATCCAGCTTTGCGCCCAGGCTCTTTGCCTGGAGGAGATGCTGGGCCATGACATCGAACAAGGGGCGCTGTTTTACGGAAAGACCCGGCGGCGGCAGGATGTGGCTTTCGATCAAGATCTGCGTGCGGAAACGGAAGCCATGGCTGCAAGGCTGCATGCCCTGTTCGACGCAGGCAAGACGCCCAAGCCGATATTCGACAAACGCTGTCCGCATTGCTCTTTCATTTCTTTCTGTCTTCCGGAGAAGTTGAACGGCAAAAAATCCGCCAGACACTACCTTGATGCCATCTGTGGGGAAAAATGAAAAAACACCTCAACACCCTTTTTGTGACCACCCAGGGGGCCTACCTGAACAAAGAGGGCGAAACCGTTGTCGTTTCCGTGAACCGCGAGAAGAAACTTCAGCTTCCCGTTCACACGCTGGACGGCATCGTCTGTTTCGGACGGGTCATGTGCAGTCCTTACCTGATGGGGTTTTGCGCCGAGCGGGATGTGGCCGTGAGTTTTCTGAGCAAGAATGGCCGCTTTCTGGCGAGGGTTCAGGGACCGGTGTCCGGCAACGTGCTGTTGCGCCGGGAGCAGTACCGGCGGGCGGATGACAATCGCGCTTCGGCTGAAATTGCTTATGCCGTTTTGGCCGGTAAGCTGGCCAATTCCCGCACGGTGCTCCAGCGGGCGATAAGGGATCACGGCGAAAAGTTGGACGGGAGCCGTCTGGGAGAGGCCTCGCGGCATATTGCCGCGCTGCTGAAAAGCCTGAAAGCGGATATGCCGCTGGACACACTGAGGGGCATGGAAGGGGACGCGGCCCGCACTTATTTCGGCGTTTTCGATCATCTCATCGTCAACAAGGACAACGGTTTTTCATTCAACGGGCGTAACCGCCGGCCGCCGCGGGACCCGGTGAACTGCTTGTTGTCGTTTGTTTACACGCTGCTATTGCATGATGTGCGCTCGGCCCTGGAATCCGTGGGTCTGGACTCGGCGGTGGGTTATCTCCATCGGGATCGGCCGGGACGGCCCGGATTGGCCCTGGATATGATGGAGGAATTCAGACCGGTAATCGCCGACCGCATGGTGCTTTCGCTGATCAACAGGGGCCAGGCGACCAAAAAGGCGTTTGTCGTTCAGGAAACCGGTGCCGTAATCATGAATGACGACCTGCGCAAAACCGTTCTGGTTGCCTATCAGAAGCGCAAGCAGGATGAGATCTTTCATCCATTTTTAGAGGAGAAGGTTGGCATCGGGCTGCTGTTTACAACCCAGGCATTGCTGCTGGCCAGGTATCTTCGCGGGGATCTGGATGGGTATCCGCCTTTTGTTTGGAGGTAATCGCTATGATGGTGCTGGTGAGCTACGATGTGTCCACGATGGATGTGGAGGGGCCCGGCCGATTGCGTCGAGTGGCTAAAATTTGCAAGAACTATGGCCAGCGGGTGCAGTACTCGGTTTTTGAGTGCATCGTCGATCCGGCCCAATGGACGGTTTTCAAACAGAAGTTGATCGATCAAATAGAGATGGAAACCGATAGCTTACGCTTTTATTTTCTTGGTGCCAACTGGAAAAAACGCATCGAGCATGTAGGCGCCAAAGAGGGCTTTGATCAGGAAGGGCCGCTCATTGTTTAACGGTGATGCGAACCCCAAGCGGACAGGTTTTTTCCAGTGTGTTCGCATTTAAGCATAAATCCTATCGTTTCAAATGGATAAGGAGGGAAATAATTTTGTTTTTGAGAACTTTGATACCGGGATTCAAGCCGTTCGCAACGGTAAAGTCTTTTCAACTTATAAAATCATGGTGTTAAAGCGCAGCAGTCGCCCCCCGCGCGGGGGCGTGGATTGAAACAGGCACTACCATATTGGGTGCGTTCTCATACAATATGTCGCCCCCCGCGCGGGGGCGTGGATTGAAACTCCGGGTTTTCAACATGCTCATGTAACGGCACAAGTCGCCCCCCGCGCGGGGGCGTGGATTGAAACTTTGTGACATCCATCCCATGGGCAATTTATCGCCGTCGCCCCCCGCGCGGGGGCGTGGATTGAAACTTCCTCCCGGATTGCCTCGTCCTGTTCCCGGCAACTGTCGCCCCCCGCGCGGGGGCGTGGATTGAAACATTTTTCCAGCGCCTTTCTGAGCGATTCAAGATGTCGCCCCCCGCGCGGGGGCGTGGATTGAAACAGACGAGTGGGCGCCGACGTTCAACAATCTGAAATCGGTCGCCCCCCGCGCGGGGGCGTGGATTGAAACATGATAGTGTGGTCAGGGATGGGTGGGAAGTTTTAGTCGCCCCCCGCGCGGGGGCGTGGATTGAAACATGGTCGATTACGACAAGACCGGCGAAGCCCTGGGTCGCCCCCCGCGCGGGGGCGTGGATTGAAACGGTAAGCACCAGGAGCCCGCACTAAGGAGTAACCGTCGCCCCCCGCGCGGGGGCGTGGATTGAAACACGTCTACCGATAGTATAAGCGACTGCATCTCAGGGGTCGCCCCCCGCGCGGGGGCGTGGATTGAAACTTGGTCTTCCAGTGGCGGTTCCGGGTCAGTTCGTAGTCGCCCCCCGCGCGGGGGCGTGGATTGAAACAAGGAATTAAAGCATCTGCTGGCCTGCAATTTTTGTCGCCCCCCGCGCGGGGGCGTGGATTGAAACGGTGGTCGTTTATGCAGTCTGTCAAAGGTGCTTGGGTCGCCCCCCGCGCGGGGGCGTGGATTGAAACATCTGACCAGATGCGATTGTCGCCGAGCAGAATTGTCGCCCCCCGCGCGGGGGCGTGGATTGAAACTATCCATATTCATGCTTTTAATAGCATCGACTCTTGTCGCCCCCCGCGCGGGGGCGTGGATTGAAACTCTTAACCTTGTATTCGGATGGCACTGAAGGTGAAGTCGCCCCCCGCGCGGGGGCGTGGATTGAAACATACCACTGATATCTAAATCTGTGTACCCTGTACATGTCGCCCCCCGCGCGGGGGCGTGGATTGAAACTCTTCCCGCCATCGGTGTTGGCCGATTGGACAGCGGTCGCCCCCCGCGCGGGGGCGTGGATTGAAACAACTCGTCCTTGGCGTCAGTCAGGAGTGAACGTTGGGTCGCCCCCCGCGCGGGGGGCGTGGATTGAAACCTTTTTTAAGATTTTTCAATCACCACAATTTTTTCCGGCGGAATTCTTACGTTTACCTTGTCTCCCCTGGTAAACGTTTCTTCCTTCATTGTATAGACGATGAGAGGAATGCCAATATCCACTACGACTTCAGAAAAATAGGGTTTCAGCAAGCTGCTTTCAACCGTTCCGGAAAATAAGTTTTCTCCTTTATTGCTATTCTTCCCTGAGATTTCTATGCTTTCGGGACGGATGGCAACGATTACATCGCCTTCGAATGTATTTTCTTTGACAAGGGTTGTTTCTCCTATTTTCAAACCGGAGCCATTTGCAATGCCGGTGAAAATGTTCTGCGACTTTACGAATTTAGCTAAAAATTCGTTTTTCGGCGCTTCCATGACCTGTTTCAGCGTACCGGTCTGAACGATCGAACCTTCATTCATGATGGCGATCCGATCCGCTACATCCGAGGCCTCCTCGAAATTATGGCATACATGGATAAAGGTGCCATTGACATCTCTTTGCAGTCGGCGCAGTTCCCTTGCCATTTCTGTCCTCAGGTTCTCATCCAGGGCGCTTAAAGGCTCATCCAGAAGAAGAAGCCTCGGCTTCGTGGCCAGGGCGCGACCCAACGCCACCCTCTGTTTTTCGCCTCCGCTTAAATTCAGCGGCATTCGATGGCGGATATATTCGATTTTAAGCTGGGAAATCATTTCGGAAACAACGGCATCGACCTGCTCGGCAGGCATTCTCCTTGCCTCCAGGCCATAGGAGATATTTTTTTCCACCGTCAGGTTGGGAAAAAGAGCATAGTCCTGGGGAACATAGCCGATGTTGCGCTCCTCGGGATAAAGCTCGGTGATATCCTCTCCTTCAACGATGATGCGGCCTTGGTCCGGTTTGAAAATGCCGGCGATATATTCGACCAGAACCGTCTTTCCCGCCCCGGTCGGACCGAGAATCGCCAGGTATTCCCCTTTGTTCACGTTTATATTGATATCGTGGAGTTGAAATTCTCCAAGATTCCCGTTCAGGTCCTTGATTTCAACCATCGTATTTTCTACCATACGTATCCTTTCGCACCGATTCGATGCATCACATAAACAGAAATTCCGCCGATTATGACCAGGACAAAGGCCAGGGCAAACCCATATTCGATATTGCCGAACTCCACCTGTGCCCACACCGCCACCGAAACCCAGTCCGCCTGATCCATCTGCAGCAATTTGGTAAAATCGGAAAACCGCGACGCCGGCAGTTCCCGGAATGTCCCGCAAAAAAAGAGGACGGCGCTGAACTCGGCCATCGCCCGGGTCCAGGCAAGGATGATTCCGGTCACGATACCGCTTTTGGCCAGGGGAAGGGTTGTCGTTTTAAATGCTCTCCAACGGCTGCTTCCAAGAGTCCTGGCCACCTGTTCGAAGCGGGGATTGACGCTGTCGAAGGTTGCCTTCCAGGCGCTCATCCCGAAAGCGAACGAAAGCACCAGTGAAGCGATGACCATTCCCGGAAAGATGCTGTGGGCGAACTTGAATCCCAGCCAATTCTGCAATTCCCATAACGGTCCGTAGTTGAACATTACAATCAGGCAGATGCCGATCACCGATCCCGGCATAACGATCAGCGATGAGAAAAGGATTTCAACGACCGATTTTCCAGGAATCCGATATCGCGAAAGCGCATAAGCCGTCGGGATGCCCAGTATCGTAGCGATAAAGGTGGTAATGAGCGTTGTTGCCAGCGTGAGGTTGAGCGACTTCCAGAAATATACGTCTTTCCAGAAACCGCCCGCAAACTGGTTCAGGATCTCCCTGTCATCCCCCCAGACCTCCGTTACCTCGCGGGTTTGTATGGCCGCTTCGGTTACAAAAAGCTGATCGACATTGCTGAGAAAAAGATAGGCGGAATACAGGAACAGGAAACCGGCAAAGCTGTAAAAAAAGGAGTTGAAGAATTTTCGGCGCTGCCCATTACCAGACATTGCTTTTTCCTCCGATTATTTTCATTGCCGATATCGCCGATACGGCCATGAGAATGCAGACAATACTCATCGAGGTTACCCACCCCATCATCCCTCCATTCCAGTCAAGATAGATGGCAAATGGCATGATGTCCGTTTTTCCTTCGGTTGCCCCCACAAACAGCATGAGGCCTTCCCACTCGGCGGCGGCCCTTGCCCAGACTACGATCATGCTGGCGATAATTCCGCTTTTTGCCATGGGAAGCACCACTTTAAAAAAGGTTCGGAAAGGAGTGGCCCCCAAGCTGTTGGAAACCATCTCGAAACGGACGGGGATCATATCGAAACTGGCCTTCATGAGGCGGGCGCAAAAAGCGGCGGTTACCGTGAATTGCACCAGAAGGACGCCATATACGTTTCTGCCGATATAGATGCCGTAAAATTCGCTGATCCAGTCAAAGGGAAATCGGGTTGTGATTCCGAAGAGAAATGCTCCTACGACGGCGGGAGAAACCACGATCGGCAGATCGATAATGCTGGCTACCAGATAGTGGCAGGGAAATCGAAACCGGGAAAGGGCGTATCCGGCAGGGATGCCGATAAACAAAGAAAGAGAGGTTGAAACCGTTGCGGTCCATACCGTCAGCCAGAACCGCTCCCACATCCGCGATTTCGAGAAGAAATACAGGGTATCGTGCCATCCCAGATAGATCCAGTTGCTCATTACAAGCAGAATATAGATCGACAGGATACTGGCGGTGATTCCAACACAGAGGGCCGGCCACCAACCCCCACGAGATCGTAAGCCCACGTTGCGCCTCCTTGTCTCAGTCTCCCGCTCTTGTCGTTTTTTTCTGCCGTACGACTTCTTCTTCCAGATCACCGACGGTTTCTTGGGTAACCGGAAGGGAGGGATCTTTTACCGCCTTTGCGGCATTTACCAGGTACTCCATATCCTGATCGGTGACCCCGTCCAGGCAGAACCCCTGTTCGTCGACAGGAATGACCGGATTGACCGCATAGGCGTGTTTATGAAAAATGTGCCGCCCCTTCTGGGAGAGAATATAATCCATTAATTTGTGGGCCTCCTCTTTATACCGGGCAAACTTGAGCACCCCCACCGGCAGTCTTATAACCCCCCGATATTTTTGCTCGATGGGTATGATCTCGACATCTCTGAGATACAGAACCGCGGTGGTTCCCCAGACAATGGTTGCATCGATTGCCCTGTGCTGGGCTGCGTTGCCCAGTTCCGGGATGCATTTGGCACTCAGGGTCGCGTTCTCCTTGACCTTGTCCCAGATCCCCGCTTTTTTAAAGGTTTTCTGATGCCAGATCCCGATGGCGCACGATCTTGGATTTCCCAGCCCGACCCGGACACCGGGGTTGGCGAAATCCGCTATCCCTTTTATGTTTTTCGGATTTCCTTTGGGGGTGATGATTACGGTGATGAAATAGGCCGGGATGTCGGTCTTGGGGTCATAATCGGTGAGAAAACCCCTCTCCACAGCCTGCATCAGATAGAACTCTTCCCCAGGCATGAAAAGATCGCCCTGTTTTGACCGGGTGATATCCGCAATAAAATAGCCTGACCCCTTATAGGAAAAATTGACTTTGATATCGGGGTTTTCTTTTTCAAAAGCCCCTTTAATCTCATTTAACGCCGACCGCTGACCCAAACCGGCATGAAAAAGGATTCTTTTCTCTTCCCCGTATGATTGGGAGGCCAGGAAAAACGAAGCGAGAACCAGCAAAATTGCCGATATTTTAAATACTTTCATTCCAAACTCCTTTTTTTAATTTTTATCGGGAAAGGTTGATTGAAAAAGAACATATGCACATAATTAGAAGGGCGGCTGAAGGGGGTCAACTTATTTCGGGATATATTTCATTTAAATTCCCAAAAGCAACCATCAATGACCAAAAACAACAAACGGCCAACCTGGCGAAGCCCTCAGATCCGGCATTTGTTCCCTGATGTACCGTTGCTGCCGGTTGCATTGGGTCCGGGTTGCGGGTCGTGATCGCGGTAGACTTTTGAACGGAAAGGGGTGGGGCTTACGGCGCATCGGTATGCTTTTTCCCACGGACGTGGGGATGAACGGACGATTCGAAGAGGCTTGGGAAAAACAAAGCGCCAGATCGGCACAGATCGCCGGCCGGAAATGTCAATCCACCAGTTGGCTGGTTTGGATTCACAGGGTTCCGGCCAGTTTTTCCAGTTGTTACAATTTTTATCCTGCGGCAATGTCGCAAAGAATGCGATAAAAAATAGAAAATCTCGTGTCTTTGGCATCACTGCCGCTTTTTCACCGCATCCTGCTTGAGTTTGGCATGGCCGCGCTTCATGGCAGCCTCATAAGGTTTGCCCTCCAGAAACCGGCCGACCAGCAACAGGCCCATGAATTTCTCCTGCTCTTTGGAAAGCTTTTCCGCCATGTCCGCTATGGTTCCGCGCACGATGCGCTGCCGGTCCGGATACCCGGCCCAGAAAACCACGGCGCATGGCATATCGGCCGGCAACATCTCGCCAAGGGTTGAAAACATCTTTTCCGGATCTCGCAGGGCCATATAAAAGACCATTGTCGCCGGCAACTTGGAAAAAACGTCCTTCAGGATCTGACGATTTTCCAGGTCCTGATCCCTCAGGAAGAAAGGCGATGCCTGCATCACAAACCGGGTGTCATAGGAGGGAATCGTGCTTTGTCCTATCGCGGCCATGGCCGCGGCATCGCAGCCCATACCCGGGATAATGACCAGATCACCCTGGTCGAAGTGCTCACTGTACCAGTGGCTGGGGCCATACAGGCAGGGATTGCCCGAATCGAGCAGGCCCACGTCCTTGCCCTCGGCGAGAAGATCCTTGATCTTCTGCACCCGTTCGTCCCTGATTTTAAACCGTTCCACCCTGAACTTGGCCAGTTCCTCCTTGTTGAGGTCTTGCCGTTTTTTGCCCTTATAGTTCCAGATGCCCGTCCATGGATCGAACAGGATCGGCTTGTCGCCGATGTAGTCCGCAAAGAGCTTTGCGTGTTTGTCATTGGCTATAATGACGTCCATTTGTTTGATCGTCTCCAATGCCTGCATGGTGGCCATTCGGGGGCCTGCAGGACCGGTTCCGATTACAAAAAATTGACCGCGATTCCACCTCCAGGCGGCCGTAGACGGAGAGGGCCAAAGGCATATTGCCAAGGCAACCAGGGTAGCGATGCGAAACAGATAGTGGGTTTTTTTATTCACGGTTTGTTTTCCTTTTTGGTGCTATGCTACTTGAGTTTGGCCTGACTGCGTTTCATGGCAGCCTCATAAGGTTTGCCCTCCAGAAACCGGCCGACCAGCAACAGGCCCATGAATTTCTCCTGCTCTTTGGAAAGCTTTTCCGCCATGTCCGCGATGGTCCCGCGTACGATGCGCTGCCGCTCCGGATACCCGGCCCAGAAAACCACGGCGCATGGCATGTCGGCCGGCAACATCTCGCCAAGGGTTGAAAACATCTTTTCCGGATTTCGCAGGGCCATATAAAAGACCATTGTCGCCGGCAACTTGGCAAAAAGGTCCTTTAAGATCTGACGATCTTCCAAGGCTTGATCTCTCAGGAAGAAAGGCGCCGTCTGCATCACAAACCGGGTATCGTAGGAAGGGATCGTGCTTTGTCCCAGGGCGGCCATGGCGGCGGCATCGCAGCCCATGCCCGGGATAATGACCAGGTCCGCCCGGTCGAAGTGCTCACTATACCAGTGGCTGGGGCCAAACAGGCAGGGATTGCCCGAGTCGAGCAAGCCCACGTCTTTCCCTTCGTCCAAGAGCTTTTTAATTTTTTGCACCCCTTCGTCCCTGATTCTAAACCGTTCCACCTTGAATTTGGCCAGGTCCTCCTTGTTGAGTTTTTCAGGGCGCGTGCCTTTGTAATCCCAAAAACCAGCCCATGGATCGAACAGGATCGGTTTGTCGCCGATGTAGTCCGCAAAGAGCTTTGCGTGTTTCTCATAGTCTATGATCACGTCCATTTGCTTGATCGTCTCTAATGCCTGCATGGTGGCCATTCGGGGTCCGGCAGGACCGGTCCCGATTACATAAAAATGACCACGGGTCCAGGCGGCGGCAGCTTGAGAAGGGCAAAAGGATATTGTTAAGGCAACCAGGGTTGCGATGAACAAAAGATAGCAGGTTTTTTGATTCACGGTTCGTTCTCCTGTTTCCGGCGTGCCACGACGAGACACCGTTCGATTGTGATAAATATCTTAATTCGTCTTAAAGGTCAGAGTGGTGCAGTAATAGCACTGATCGCATTCCGTTGGGTCGGGGTATGGGAGTTTATACGGCATTTTCACCAGCCATGTGCCATTATTGACAAGCTTGATCTTTGTTTCTCCATCTTTATTGGTCATGGCCGAAAATGCGTAGGTTTCATTCTGATCCGAAAATCCGACATAGGTGGCGTGAAGATACTCATGGGAAAGGGGGGCCTTTTTAAAAAGAACCCTGACCGGCAGGAGTTCTCCCTCTTTCAGCGAAGCCGGATTCTTCAAGGGGACGATTTCCAGAAGATCGTCCCCATTTTGACTCACGCCCTGGTCTTTTCCGCCGGCGCAAATCACTGTTTTGGCTCTCATGTCATAGCTGACGCACTTTAGAACATTGTCCAAACCCTTTTTGTTCTGCCGTTTGTACCCATCCGTGGTCTTGGAATAAACACCGCCATTGATCTCGGCAAAGATGACATATGCCCCCTTTTCCTTGACCGTAAGTTCGTAGTTGCTCATGGATATCTGTTTGAGGGCGACCGCCTTTCCCGAGGGATCCAGGGCGTAAACCCGTTTTAAAATGTCTTCTTTATTAAGCGGGTCTTTTGGAAAATGATGGCCCCAGTTGATTTCTATCTGAACCGTGTCGCCCATATCAGGATTGTAGTTGTCCGCAAAAATCCACAGCATGTGGGCCCATGCACTGGAACCCAGCGAGACGATCGTGAGAAAGCATAAAACGGTAAGAATTCTTTTCATGTCAGCTCCTTTCAGGGACGACTACCGATTTTGGTTCGCATAAAAAAAGCCACGAAGGCATTTCATCTGTTTTCAGATGACATGCCTTCGTGGCTTGATTTACGCAATTTAGAATTGAAAACGAATGCTTGGCAGCTTCTACTACCACTTTAAAAATAAACTTCTCTTCTGTCGCATTTACAAAATAACATGTCAATATAAAAACATTAATTAGAAGTGGGCTTGAAAGATGGTCATCTCAATTGAATTGCCGGCGCCGCCGATCCTACCGCGTACCAGCTTGGCAGGAAACCGTGACAAATTCTGTTAAAAAAATTCCAAAGTCTGTTTTATAGAATGATTTTGTATACCGGTTCCGTCGTTTCGGGAACAACGGTGACGTCTCCGATTGGCGAAAAATTGTTCCCTCCCCATAAAACTTTTCGAAACCCCATTTATTTTTCGCAATTTTTGAATCATTCTGAAATAACATGAAAACCGTAAGAGATGGCACGGTAATTCCACACGGCCAATTGAGAGAGGAAAGGGAGAAATGAGCCGCCTTTCGACCCGCGGATCGGTGGCCTGACAGAAAATCTTTCTACAAGGGCACCATAATTGCAGAAAGGTCGGCAAGAGGTAGTACACATTCGGAGAAAGATAATGCGAGATGCGACGGTTCAATCCCCCGAAAGACCGACCGCTCGAAATCTGATCCTGGAGCTTGCCGCAACTTTGGTTTTCAGTGCGGCGGTGGTTTTTGTTGCCGTCAGGTTCGATTTCCCGAAGCTGGTCATGACAGCCTTCCAACGATACGAAGCCCTGGAAATGGAGGCCTTTATCGTCGGTTCCCTTTTTCTCGTAACGGCCCTGACCGCTTTTTCCATACGGCGCCTGGTCGCGTTCAGGAAGGTCAATGCGATTCTCGTGAAACGCAACGCCGAGCTGGAAAAAGCGATGATCGAGATCAAAGAACTCAGGGGCCTGATTCCCATCTGTTCGGTCTGCAAGAAGATCAGGGATGATGAGGATTCCTGGCACCAGATCGAGGCCTACATCGAATCGCACAGCCATGCCGAGTTTACCCACGGCATTTGCCCCGAATGCATGCGAATGCTTTATCCGGGGTTCGTTGTCCATAAAAACGCTCGATAATTCAGCCTCGGTATTTCCTATGGCCCCTTTCGGTACCATGTCTTTTAGAACGGCGAACAGTGAACATCGAACGTCCAATGTTGAATAAGGAGATCGCTTCGCTCCGTTGTTCAACAAAAAGAATTCCCGATCATTTGTTACCTTCTGTGAAGCCGGGTTTCAAAAAATCGACAAAATGCTCATTCGAAATTCGAAATTAGACGTTCGATGTTCATGGAGCCGGACTTCAGTCCCCTTCGATTGGGCTCCGTCGACCTCCGCTCCATGGGTGGTCGGTGAATCACCAGTTGCCTTTCCCGGGAAATGCATTACCTGAATCTTGCATGAAAATGGATTTTAAAAGCCATATTAATTCAGAAATCTATGGAATTTTGAGAAGTACCGTGAAATACTTGGAAGGTAAATTGACGAATCACCATCTTTTCTCATTTATTTTCACCCTTCGGGCGAGCCGGAGGCTTCCATCTGCGGCTTTATTAAGGGTTTGCAATAGGTCCACTATGGCTACACCCTTAATGCCTTGCATATGAAAACCTCCGGCTCGTGCAAAATTCAGGTGTTCGCTTTCCTTTTTAGCCAGACAGACCGAAACAGAAATGGAACGACTCCCTGGGGATGAGCGCCTTATGCCCGTAGCCGATACACCAATGTTGCTGACGATGCTCGTGTATGCCGTCATCATCGGCTTTGCGGCCATGGTCCACGGCACGGTCGGCATCGGTTTTCCAATGGTCGCCACTCCGTTGCTGGCGTTGGTGGCCGACGTGCGCACGGCGATCCTGCTGCTGGTTCTGCCCACGGTCGTCATCAATGTGGGCAACATCCTCAAGGGCGGGCGATGGGGCCGCAGCATCGCCGTTTACTGGCCCCTGGCGGTTTACGGCATGGCGGGAAGCTTTGTCGGCACCCGACTGCTCGTGGCTTTTCCGGCCGAGTCGTTTCGGCCCCTGCTGGCGGCCATGCTGGTACTCTATCTCAATGCCGAGCGCATCGGGATCGGTTTTGGCTGGGTCCGGCGTCATCCCCGCATGGCGTTTGCCTTCTTCGGCCTGACCGCCGGCATTCTCGCCGGAACGGTGAATGTGATGCTCCCCGCCCTGGTCATCTATGCTTTGGAGGTCCGTATGCCCAAAACGGTGATGATCCAGGTGTTCAACTTCTGTTTTCTCTTCGGTAAGCTGACCCAGGGGGCCGTCTTCGTGCAGGCCGGCCTGATGACCGGCGATGTCTTGGGATTGTCGGCGTGCATGGCCGTGTTGGGAGCGACGGTCATGTTTCTGGGGATGCGCGTAAGAGAGCGGATTCCCACCGCTGCCTACCGTCTCTGGCTGAGGCGGCTGCTGGCGGCGCTGGCCCTGATGCTGGCAGTCCAGTCCGTATTTTTTTGGTGCGGCTGAGATCGATTGCTCAGTTTTACTTCCGCGTTTAATCGTAGATATAATAATCCTGGCAGGACTGACAGATCGATGAGAGGCTGTATTCCAACTCGGCCCGTGAGGACCGAAATGTGGTGGCCGGCTTCTGGCAGATGATGCATCGATGCTGTGCTTTGGCAATCCATGCCCGGGTGCGGGCATGGCGTTTTTCCAATACGTCGATCAACTCTTCGATTCTGTTCATCGGCATCCCCTCTTCATGGGCAGGATACGGGTAGGCGGTCACAGGGCGCCGCATCTGCGGCGTTGCCTGGCATTTGACCGTGCAGGGCGGCGATGCCCTGCACGGTACGATTGTTTCCGGCTATGAAAATGGCTGCGGTCAGAATTCAAAATCCACGTTTATAAAGGAGGCGCCGGCATCCAGGTATGCTGAATCCGGCGTTTGCAGCCCTTCGCTCGTTGCGGTTACGATATGCGTGACGCCTTCAGCCGCGGGAGCCTGGATGCTGTAGGCATAGCTGAAAGAACCGTCCGAGCTGTCGTAGGCGGCACCCTCGCTATATCCGTCGGCCTGAACCCGAACGGAGGCGATTTCCACGGGGTAATCCTCCGGGTAGTCCTCCGGGCTGAACGCGCACTCCTCCATCAGCCGACTGACGCTCACCTGTACCACCGGCGCCTCGGAAGGATAGGCGCCTTCTTCCTCGGGCGCCGTTCCGGTGATGGTTCCGGACAGGGTCACCATATCGGCCGGTGAAAGCGTGAAGTCCGTATCCGCATAGGTTTGATCTGTTTCCACCTCGACAATTTGACAGCCGGGTTTATATGCGTCGGCAGTGACCACGATTTTATAGGTTTCGGACTCCGCTCCTTGATCCCAACCCGAATCCAGATAGAGCCGGTAGCCGCCTTCCGTATCGGTAACGGTGCGCATGGCCATGCTCCAGGCGCCTTCCGAGTCCACATACCAGGCCGAAACGGTCGCGCCTGCCAACGGTTGGTTGCCGGTGGTGGTCACCTCGCCGGAGACCACTTCCCGATAGTAGGTGTCAATGATCTTGATGGTGGGTTTCAACAGGTATTTTCCGCTGTTGCCCGCCTTTACCACGCTGTCGGCAACATCGAAGTCCAGGAGCAGTTCGGTGGTCAGGCCTTCCGCGATATCAAAGACGTGGACCAGCTTGATGCAGCTCTGGTATCCGCTGGGGACCTTCATGGCATGCACCGTTCCCCCTTCGTCGATGAGGTACTGGGGATACGGGTGCGGATCGCCGAACAGGTTGAGGGAATCGTCCGGATCTTCGTAAAGCAGCAGTCGCATCTGGTTGTAGGTGCCGGCCACGATCTCCTTCGAACCCAGGGTTGCCATGACGCCGTTGACCAGTTCCAGCAGATTGTAGGTCGCCCGCGGCGTGGCGACGGTTTCCCACCGACATTCACAATCTTCCGGGTCGTCCAGGTCGCAGGAACCGGTCACCCGACACACGCGCACCTCCTTGACGGTCACGTAAACCGCCTGGTAGTCGCCGCCGGGGGCGTCCACCAGGCCGAGGGACAATGTGCCCTCGCCGCTGCCGGTGGACGAGACGGTTGCTCCTCCGGAGCTTCCGCCGCCGCAGGCGCAGAAAAAACAAATGGATATCGCCAGCACCATCCATGCCACTGCTTTTGATCGTTTCATGATGTCCCCTTTCGATTGCTTCCCGAACCCGTTGCCACAATTGATTGCAGACGCCGGTCCATCTGCCGCAAGGCTATTGTCTTGTGAAAAGACGATGGGTTTCGTCCAATTCGATAACACCCGGCAGGACAGAGTTGAAACCGGGCGCTGCTGAACCAATCGACAACAAGGAATGGGATGGGAAATAAATCCCAAAAAAAGAGGTGCGGGTCAAGTCTTTTAAACGGGAGGGGACAGAAAGGACGATGGGATCGCATCCCGGTAGTTCAGCCGCTGTCGGATCCGCGGCCATTTGGCGAGGGTTTTCGTCGACAGGATCGAGGATCGGGTTTTTTCATCCCCATCGGTTTCTGGTGGGCAGGTCGGAAGTAGAACGCGTCAGATTGCCGTTGATGCCCTGGCATTACCTTTTTCAGCTGGATCGACAAAATCGGGATACTGCTTTCGTGCGCATTCCGGGCAGATCTTGTGGCTGAAAACGATCGTGGAGAACGATTGGAGATAGGTGTGAATCGGCTCCCAGCGGTCGTGACCGTTCTGGACATTCCGGCAAAAGGAACAAATCGGAACGATCCGCTGGAGCCCCGACAACCCCGATACATCCTGTAAAGTAAGAATATAGTGTCTGCCGTCGGTACGATGCAGGGGCGCGCAGTTCACCAGCAGGCGTATTTTGTGAACCTGGCCGTCGCGGGCAACGTGGATGGTGGCTGTCTTTTTAAACGGGGGCATGTCGGCGCAGAGCGCCGAAGGTATCTGGCGGATGGCGCAGGTGAAGCATTCGACTGCATGCGGGCCTTGGTCAAAGATGCTGGAAGCATGAATGCAGCCGATGGCGTGGCAATCCAGTCGGGTTGGCATCGATTCTTCGTCGCCGCCCAGAATCCGTTTGGCGGCCGAATTGGAATCGTAAATGACCAGGCTGCTGTCGATGACCAGGACCGGTGACGGAAACGCGTCCATGATGCCGCGCAGGTAGGCTTCGCCGCCAATCGTTTGATTTTTCTTTATCGCTTTTTCAGGCATGCGTCGGTTTCGTGTACCCGTTTTCGTAAAAATCGTTACCCCTGTGCAGCGGGCCGGGCCAGGTGAACCTGGAGCCGGACTTCAAAATTGTCTTTCCCGCCGCTTTGAAAATCTCCCGGACCTCCTTTGCCGCCACCGCCGGAAGACGGGCCGCCCATGCCGCCGCCTGGCGGGGGACCGCCCATGCCGCCGCCGCCCGAAGGTGGGCCGCCCCTGCCGCCGGAACCGCCGCCCGGCCCCATTGAGCCGCCTCCGGTGCCCGGCCGTTTTTCGCTGCCCGATTCACCGGATTGGACGGCGAGTCCCAATACCATCCCGGGCTGGAGCCCTTCCAGGCAGGGTGCGGCGCTAAAAGCGATCGTGAATTCGTAAACCAGGCGCTGGTCCGCCAGTCGGTCGATCGCGATGTCGATGCCGGTCCGCCGCACTTCATCCATACTCATGGTCAACGGACCCGTAGTATCGGCATAGGTGATGGCGATTTTTTGCAGCGGCTGAAAAGGATGCGCGGCAGGCGGCTGGTCTCCGGGACCTTCGCTTTGCTTACGGTCCGGATCCGGTGGGCTGGAACCCGGCGGCAAAGGACCGCCTGATCCAGAGCCGGGCCTGCCTGGCTCTCCGCCCGGAATATGGATGCCCAGGACTTTCGCGTCGCCCCCTGCAGGATCGATCCAGATTGTCAGGCCGGTCATTTGCAGCTGACGGGTAAAATCCTCGCTGCCCGTGGACAGGCACAAATAAAGGGCCTGGTCGTCATTGGCGAGGCGAAGGGTCAGTTGCCGGTCCCGATCGTAAAATTGGGGGGCATTTTGCCATTCGCCGTCCGATCCGTCGGCGGCGATCTTCTCCGTGCGCCATCGGCCGTCCACCTGCTGGGCGGCGCAGCCCACGAAGAAGATCGCTATCGCCAGGATGCAGACGGCCGCGGCATTTCGCAGCAGCGGCGAAATTTTCCGCAAGCGGACAGCTTTGGTCGACATCGTCATGGCTGGCTACTCATGCTCGGGCGGAGGTCCGGGCCGGCGCTCGGCGGCCAGTTCCGTTTCGCTGAGCAGTCCATCGCCGTCCGTGTCCAGGCGATCGAAAATTTCAGGCGGTCCGTGGAATTCGGATTCGGACACCATGCCGTCGCCGTCCTGGTCCAGATCATCTATCGATGCGCCGGGGCCGTGACCGCCGGGAGGCGGTCCCTGGGACGCTTCGCTTTCTTCGATATACCCGCTGCCGTCTTTGTCCATCCGGTTGAATTGGCTTTCATCGCCGGGAAACTCGGAGGCCGAAACCATGCCGTCTCCATCCTTGTCGAAATGCTGGATAAAAGACCCGCCGTCCATGGGCGGCGGAGGACCGCCTTGGGCACCCGCCACACACGGTAAAAACCACACTGCCGCCATGAGCGAGACGGCGATCAAACTTTCCCTGCTTTTGATTCTTTTCATTTTCGATATCCTTTCATTTTTGAGATAACTGACTCAATCGACCCGACCGTATAGCATTAAAATGTGGAGAAAATATGATGAAAATATAACTTTTGCCGACACCATCGGGATGTGGATTGCAATCCGGCAAAATGTTTATTACCGTTATTGCATCGGAATCACCATCAACGGGCGATGAGGCAAAACAGATTGATTACGCTGCGGATATTGAAAATCAGACTGGCGTTGAAACTGTTCGGGGCTTTTTTTCTGATCCTGGCCATCGTCGTTGGCGCCATGGCTTTTTCGCGGCATCTCGTCGAACACTCTTTCCGGGACTATGTCCGCCAGGTGGACTTGGAGCGACTGGAGGCGCTGGTGCCGCTGCTGCGCGCGTCCTACCTCGCCAACAACGGCTGGCAGGGCATTGCAAACGATCCGCAGGCCTGGCAGCGCTTGCTGCACATGGCAATGGAAGGGAAAGAGCACTTGCGGCCGCTGCCTTCGGGCGTGAAGGCGCCGGCTCCCCCGCCGCCGCCACCGGAAGGGGCTCCCGGAGGGGATTTCCGGCAAATCTGGCTGGTGGATGACCAGCTCCGGCCGGTTTTCGGCCGCTCGGCGGGCTCCGCCGGGGAGCTGGTCGTGGATATCGACGTAAACGGCCGCATTGTCGGCAAGCTGGGCCTGAACCGGGACGAGCGGATGAAGTCCGGGCCGCCGGCTGATCTGATGAAACGCCAGACCCGACAGTTTTACCTGGTGGGTGGCATCGTGGTGGCGGTAACGGCGTTGATTGCCTTTTTGTTTTCGCGGCACCTGTTGAAGCCCGTTCGGCGGCTTACCGAAGGGACCCGGCAGCTGGCCAACCGCAATTTTGCCGTTCGCATCCGATCCACCACCCGGGACGAGCTTGACCAACTGGCCGGTCATTTCAACCAGATGGCCGAAACCCTCGAGGCGTATGAGAAGATGCGCTGCCAATGGCTGACCGATATCTCCCACGAACTGCGGACTCCCCTGGCCGTGCTGCGGGGAGAAATCGAGGCCCTGGAAGACGGCGTGCGCGAGCCCACGCCGGGAAACCTGGCTTCCCTGCATGCAGAGGTCTTGAGGCTCGGCAAGCTGGTGGAAGACCTGCATCTGCTCTCCATGGCCGATTCGGACCGGCTTTTCATCGACAAACAGCGGGTGATTTTAAAAAGCGTGCTGGAAGATGTGCTGGACCGCTACCGGAATCGTATGGAACAATGCCGGATCGCCTGCATCCGATCATTGGAAGATATCCGGGGGTATGCCATCGAAGGGGATGCCGACCGCCTGGAGCAGGTTTTTGCCAACATCCTGGAAAATGCCTGCCGCTACGCGCAGGCTTCGGGCACCCTTGAAATCACGGGTACAGCCGCCAACGGGGAAATGACGATCCGCTTTCAGGATTCCGGCCCCGGCGTGCCTGAAAAGGATCTTGCCCGGTTGTTCGACCGTCTCTATCGGGTGGACCCGTCGAGAAGCCGCGGCACGGGCGGCAGCGGACTGGGGCTGTCCATCTGCAGGCATATCGTCAGGGGCCACGGCGGCCGGATCTGGGCTGAGAAAAGCCCGTTGGGCGGCCTGTCCGTCTGCCTGACGCTTCCGCTGGGAGTCAATCATGGCCAATGAACGGATACTGATTGTCGAGGACGAGAAGAAGATCGCCGATCTTCTCAAAGATTATTTGTCCCGGGAGGGATTCGAGCTCTCCTGCCTGGATCGCGGGGACGAGGTTGTCGAAACCGTAAAAAAAGATGCCCCGGCATTGATGCTGCTGGACCTGATGCTGCCCGGCACAGACGGTATTTCGGTTTGCCGGGAAGTTCGTAAATTCTCGACTATTCCCATCATCATGGTCACCGCCAAAGTCGATGAGTTCGACCGACTGCTCGGCCTGGAACTCGGTGCGGACGACTATATCTGCAAACCCTTCAGCCCGCGTGAGGTCGTGGCCCGGGTCAAGGCGGTGCTGCGGCGGATGCTGCCCCAGGATGCGCCCAAGCGCCTGATCGTCGGCGGCATCGTGCTGGACGAAACCACGCGCCAGGTGAGCATCGACGGGGAACCGGTCAACCTGACCCCCAACGAATTCGGCCTGTTGAGCGTTCTGATGACGTTTCCCGAACGCGTGTTCTCACGCAACGAACTGCTCGATAAGGTTCAGGGATATCGATTCGACGGCTACGACCGCACGATCGACAGCCATATCAAGAACCTTCGCAAAAAAATCGCCCGCTGCCTGCCGGGACGAGAGGTGATTCAGACCATCTACGGTGTGGGTTATAAGTTGACGGGCTCGTAAAAAGGCCAATATCGGCGAACCGCAAACATCCCTGTCCATAGGGTGCGTAAGGGTGAAAAATTTTTCGCCCCTACCTTGCCTACGCCAAAATATCGGAAAAATGGAATGGGTTGCTTCTTTTTTCTGGTTCCCATGCTCCGCGTGGGAACCCCACATGGCGTCGGATGAAGTCCAATGGTGCTCCCACGCAGAGTATGGGAGCAAGGTGTGCGAGTAATTTGATCTTTATAGATAAACGTTCAATGTCTTTTACGGAACGATCATGAAATGCAGGCTGCCAGCGCCTTTTCCAGTTCGGGCAGGATATCGAACAGATCGCCTGCGGCGTAGTAGTCGCAATTGGCCATGATAGCGGCGTTCTCGTCGCTGTTAATGGCGATGATCGTCCCGGCGCTCTTCATGCCGGCGTAATGCTGGACAGAGCCGGAAATGCCGAAGGCCAGATATACTTTGGGGTTGACCTTGACGCCCGTCTGGCCGACCTGCATGGCATAGGGAACCCAGCCGTTGTCCACGGCCACTCGCGAGGCACCCACGGCGGCGTCGATGTGCCGGGCACAGTCGAATAGCAATTTGAAGTTCTCGCCGTTTTTCATTCCCCTCCCGCCCGAGAAGATAACATCCGATTCGGCCAGTTGCGGGCCGCTGCCCCCGTCGCTGCGCGTTTCGATCACCTGGTATGCGGCGCCCTGTTCCGGCTCAAAGGAGAACTCGACCACCTCGGCCTGCGTCGGGTTTTTCTGTGGCGGGACGACATTGGCCCGCAGCCCGTAAATGAAGCGATCTCCGGTCAGGGCGATGGCGGCGATGGTTTTGCCCGAGTACTGGGTGGTCTGCACCCGCCGGCCTTGCAGGTCGATGGCGATGCAGTCCATGATCAACGGGGCGTCCAGCCGGGCGGCGATCCGCGGCAGCAGTTCCCGGCCCGTGAGGCTGGTCAGGCCGATCAGGTCGGTGATATCGAACTGTTGTATGGCGGCTGTCAGTGCTTCGGCCTGGACGACCGGGTTCCAGCCCGTTGCACCGGTGCGGATGTCGACGATGCGTGCAACGCCGCAGGCTTCCAGCGACACTTTGGCTTCGGCGGCCGGCGCGTCGACCACCAGGGCGATGAGCTGCCGGCCGGCGCCATATGCTGCCGCGGCCATGCCAAAAACAGCTTCTTTTACCTTGCCGTCCTTGAATTCCACGAGCAGTCCGATGGTTTGCATGGTTCAGATTACCTTGGCTTCGTTTTTCAAAATGTCCACGATGCGGGCCGCGATTTGTGCCGCACTGCCGGTCAGTTCTTTCGGGGTGCGCCGCTCTTCGGCCGCCGTCAGCGCTTCGATGGTCATGGCCGCCGAAGGAGGCTCGATGTTGAGTTCGTCCAGGCCGATCCTGCGGACCTCTTTCTTGCGCGCTTTCATGATGTCCGGGAACGTGGGATATTTAGGCGTGTTCAGCCCCTTGCCCGCGCCGAGAACGCAGGGAGGGGTCATGCGGACGCGATCAACGGTCCCCGGATCACGCTCGCACACCACCTGCACCGCGTCGGCTGCCGCCTGGACTTCGATCACGTTGGTGGCCGCCGGCAGGCCCAGGTTCGCGGCCAGGCGGAATTGGGTCTGCATGCCCTCGCTGTCGATGGATTCCTTGCCGGTGAAAATGATCCAGGGCTTTCCGTCCTGACGGATGGCGGCGGCCAGGGCGCGGGCGGTGAAGATGCTGTCCTGGCCCCGGTCGGTTTCGATCAGGATGCTGCGGTCGGCCCCCATGGCCATGGCCGAACGCAGGGTGGCTTCGGCGGCCGGTTTGCCCAGGCAGACGGCAACGACCTCGGTGTCGGCGTCGTCCTGGCGGAGGCGGGCCGCTTCGGTCAGGGCGTGTTCGTCATAGGGATTGATGAGAAAAGTGATCTTCTCGTCGATCTCGTTCTTTCCCGTGACGGTGATGGTGGCGGCCGAGTCGGGGACGTGCTTCACGCAGACGTAGATGGTCATTGGGCTTTTCCGTTGGGATCGGTCTTCAAGAATGCATCCGTGAAAAGGGCACGGCTCGCCGTGCCCCTACGGCGGCGTTGAACGTAGGGGCGAAAAATTTTTCGCCCCTACATCTAACAGGCAAGGAGGACCTGTAAGCAGGTCCCCCCTCCCAGGATTACCCGTTTACCGAGAAGCTGGAATCCTGGTTGACTTCCCGCTTGCGGGAGAAGAAGCCCACATTCAACGTGCGGCCCAGGTATTTCATCTTGTACTGGAACGGCTGGTTGTCATGGTCCAGGCCTTTTTCGCAGGCGTCGATCAGCTCGGCCATCATGGCGCCGACCACCGGTGCGTTCTTGTACTGGTTGCCGCTGGTGCCTACTGCCATGTAGAAGCCGCCCAGATCGGATTTGTCGTAAACCGGAATCCAGTCGTCGGAGATGTCGTACAGGTCGCAGACGCCCTTGGGCTGGTTGGGCACCTTGAGTTCGGGGATGCGGCGGGCCAGGCGATAGCACTGGGCCTTCCACTGCTCTTCGGTAAGCTGGTTGTCGCGGCCGTGGCCGCCGCGGCCGGCATAAAATTCATCCGGATCGGGGTTTTCCTTGGGATCGCACTCGGGATCTTCGGAGCCGATGAGAATCAGGTTGCCGGTTTCCGGGCGGATATAACAGCCCACGTCCCCATCGCTCTGATGGTAGCCGTCGTTGAGATAGTCGTAGCCCTCGGGAGAGGGGCAGTACATCACCTCATGGCGCAGGGCCTTGGTCTTGATGTTGCAGCCCTCCCATACGCCCGGCGCCATCTGGTTGACTTTGTACGAGTGCGGGCCGGCGGCGTTGACCACCACGGGTGCATCGATTTCGGTGCCGTCGGCCAGGGTGATGCCCAGAACCTTGCCCTCGGCGGTGCGGATTTTCACCACTTCGGCGTTGAACCGGAAGACAGCGCCCTTGGTCTCCGCGGCGCGCATGATGTTGTGGACCGAGAGGGCCGGGTCGTTGACGTAGCCGCCTTCGGGGCAGTACAAGGCCCCTTCCAGCATTTGGGTCGGCTCTTCCCAGAAGGCCGGATCCTCGGGGCGGCGCACCGGCCAGAATTCATGCAGATCCATTACGGGGACATGCTTCAAAATGGTTTCGTTGTCCCACTCTTCGTATTCTACGCCGACGCTATCGTAGTGTTTCTTGACCTTGCGCCAGTCGTGGCCCTGGGATTTGATCAGGATCGAGCCGGTGTTCATGAATTTGGCCAGGCCCTTCTCATCTTTAACATTGCCCAGATAGTTTTCCCAATCCAGCCAATATTTGAAGCCTTCATAGGCAAAGGCCACACCGTCTTCGGTGGAGTAGTGGGCTCGGACGATGGCGCATGATCCGGCGGTAGAGCCTTCGCCGGCGTCGGCGTTCTTGTCCACGTTCAGGGTTTTGTAGCCCATTTTGGAAAGTTCATAGGCGATGGGCGCGCCGATCACGCCGGCTCCGATGATGATGGCGTCGTACTTTTGGGTCATGGTATTTTCCTCCGTAGTTTTTCCGTTTTTTACAAAGAGAAATCAAAAAATAGCCAAAGGCGGTCCGATTAGCCTTGCAGCTTCTGTATCCAGTCGTTGAAGCGGTTCTCACCGGCCGGCCGCAGTCCGAATTCGGCGCCGGCTTCGAAGATGGCGTGCACCATGCTGTCGCCATAGCCCCGGCTGCAGGTCAGCAAAAAGCCGCCGCTGCCGTCGTCCGTTTTCTCCAGGGTGACGATCTGGCAGGGAACGTGGCAAAAAGGACCCTGCAAGAGAAAAGGCGCCGGTTTGCCCGGATCCAGAAAGTCCAGATTGGACAATTTCTCGGCCACCCGGAAGGCCCGGGGGCCGAACAGGGCCACGAAAACCGTGGACTCGGAAACGTCCGTGTAGCCAACAAAATCCGGCAGGGCAGGGGCAGCCTGGCCCAGGTGGTAGATGGACGCCTGGGTGCGGTTCATGCGGTTGACCAGGGTGTTGTCGGCAAAGGTGCAGGCGCCCGGATCGGCCGGTACGGCCAGTTCGCCGACGGTCAGATCTCCGATGCCGCTGTCCTGCAAATCCCAGCGGGTCTTGTGGGCCAGATCCACCAGCCAGGGGCCTTCTCCCTCGTCATCGTACGCCAGGGCTACCGTCCAGTTGTCGCGGATTTCGCTTTGCTTTGGGCTGACCGGAAAGCGTACTGGGGATTCTCGTTTTATCTCAGCCATAATTGGTTTCCTCATTGCTTCTAATGGTATTGCGTTTCAGGCAATCGAATTGATGATCCATTCATGTGTGGCATAAAAAAGAATTCAGGAGTCAGGAGTCAGAATCCAGAAGCTGATAACCGCTTTTCTCCTGACTACTGGATTCTGGATTCTGAATTCTTTCCGCCTAACTTTTCATTCTTTCGCCGGTAACATCATAAAACGGCGTATCCACCACCCGCGCATACAGCCGCACGCCGTTGCACTCGTCTTCGAAGATCTCCAGGCGGGTGCCTTTGCCAGCAAGCTGGGATTCCACCAGGGCCATGCCCACGGCCTGGCCGGTGGTAAAGCTCTTGCGCATGGTGGCCACGTAGCCGCGCACCTTGCTGTCCACGATCAGGGCGCCGTCGCGGGCCGGACGGTCGTCGTCCTCCATGCGGATGCCCACCAGCTTGAGACGCCCGGCCTTGTCCTCGGCCTGGCGCAGGGCCACGGCCCCGACGGTCTTGGCCTCGGCTTTCTTGCGGTCCCACAGAAAGCCCAGCCCCACGTCCAGCAGGTTGGTGCGCTGCTCGGATTCCTGGCCTAAGATGATATGGCATTTTTCCATACGCAGCACGTTTTGGGCTTCCACGCCGAAGTTGCGGATGCCGAACTCGGCGCCGGCATCTTTGAGCATATCCCACACGGCCTTCATATAGGAGGAGGGCACGTGCAGTTCGTAGGAGAGTTCGCCCACGAAGCCTAGGCGCATGGCGCGCACAAAGATGGTGTCCTGAATGAAGAACTCTTTGTATTCGGAAAAAGAGAACGCCTCGTTGGACACATCGATGTCGACCACTTTGGCCAGCACTTTGCGGGCGTTGGGACCCGAGAGATTGATCACGCCCATGGCGTCGGTCAGGTTGACCAGACTGAAGTTCCAGCCGTCGAAGCGGGTGTGGTAGCGGATCCACTCCACGGTCTGGCCGGCCCGGCCGGTGGAGGTGGTGAAGTAATAGTCGTTCTCGCCCAGCTTGACCACCACGCCGTCGTCGATGACGCAGCCGTCGTCGTTGCACATGGCCGAGTACTTGATGCGGCCTTCCTTGATCTTGCTCATGTCCGATACGTAGACCCGCTGCAGGGCCTTTAGGGCATCGGGACCGTGGATGCGGAACTTGCCCAGGGTGGAGCCGTCCAGCATGCCCACGTTGTTGCGTACGTTGAGAATTTCTTCCTTGCAGTCGAAGTCCTTGGAGAAGTAGCGGGCCCGCTGCCAGACGCCGATGTTGCGGAAGACGCCGCCGTCGGCGATCTGGTCGTAATGCATGGGGGTGCGTTTGAACATGTGGTGGTTGTAGCCCGCATAGGTGGCCAAAAAGGTGGGCACCAGGGGCGGACGCACCGTCGTGGGTCTGGGCGTGGCGCTCGAAGCCGTGTACTTGGCCACGAACAGGGGCAGGTTGTGCCCCGGGATGCCGCTCTGGCCCGGGCCAAGACCTACACCGGCGAAGCGTTTGACCAGTTCGGGAACGTCGAAGCCCTTGTCGATGGCCTGCTTGACCGATTTGACGGTGGCGTCTTCGTCGAAGCAGATGAAGCTTTTGCGCCCTTTCACCGGTGCGGTGACCAGCTTGCAGCCGCGCTCCGGGCCGGGAAGGGCCGCCGCGGCCTTTTCCGCATCGGCAACGGCCGCGGCCATGTCGGCGCCGGCGGCGGCTGCCGCCTTGAGGCCGGCCAGGCGTCCGGAAGCCTCGATGGCCGCCGGATCGTTGATGCCGGTCAGCCGGCCGGCTGGAAACATCCGCTCGGGCAGTTCCGTGGGCAGGAAATAGCCGGTGAGGCTGTCGTAGCCCATCTTGGCCTGGGCCATGATAAAGGGACCGGTCACCGGGGTGAGGCCGGCGGAGGCTACCAACAGGTCGCAGTCGAAATCGCGTTTGACAGTGCCTTCCACGGTGGAGAGGGTGACCTTTTTGACCTGCTTGCCGCCGTGGGCCCTGGCGGCCACCCAGCCTTTGAGCACCGGAATGTTGCGTTCGGCCAGGGCCACCAGCAGGTCCGTGTTCTGTCCATCCTCGCGGATATCGGCCACGCAGGCGATCTTGAGCCCCAGATCGAAAAGATCGACGGCCGCCTCCAGGCCCAGGTCATGCCCGATGGAGAAGACGGCCTGCTTGCCGGGCAAAAGGCCGTACGTGCGGGCTAGGCGATGGGCGCAGCCGACCTGCATGACGCCGGGGCGTTCGTTGTTGTCAAAAAGCAGGGGGCGCTCGATGCAACCGGTGGCCACGACCACGCTGTCCGAGCGGATCTCGATGTAGCGCTCGGTGAAGGCGTCGCCCTTTTTGCCGACCTGGAAGGCGGTGATCAGGTTGTTGGTGTAGGCGCCCACCATGGGGGTGTGCGTGAACACCCGGATGTTGGGCGTCTGTTCGACTGCTGCCGCCATTTCGCGGGCTTTTCGATACAAGGGGGTGCCGTCGCCATCGGTGCTGACCCGGTAGTCGAAGCAGCCGCCCAGATGGGGCCGGGCCTCTAAAAGGATCACGCGTCGGCCGGACTCGGCGGCGGCCAATGCCGCGGCCATGCCGGCGGCCCCGCCGCCGATGACGGTGACCTCGGCCTTCATGAACTGTTCGTCGTGCCGGCCTTTCATCTCATAGTCGGAAGAGATGACGCCCAGGCCCGCGGCCTTGCGGATCTGTTTCATGGCGTAAGGCCAGATGGCGGCGGGCTTGTGCATGGTCTTGTAGTAGAATCCCGCCGGCATCATCCAGTCGAACTTGTCGAGAAAGGCCATCGCATCGAAATTGGCCGAGCCGACCACATTCTGGGCTTTTACGGCCATGCCGCTTTCCAGAAGGGTGTTCTCGGTGCGCACGTTGGGAATGCCGTCCACGTCCATCATGGTGTTGCTGCACTCGCCGTCCAGGCTGTAAAGCCCGCGCGGGCGGTGGTATTTCAGGCTGCGGGCGAAAACCCGGACGCCGTTTGCGAAAAGGGCCGTGGCCACCGTATCGCCGGCGACACCGGGGTAGGTTTTGCCGCGGTAGGTCAACGTGCGCTTTTCGGAAGGGTCGATGCGGAGCGTGGGCAGTTGGTTAAGCCGGTTCATTTGCTCGCCTCCGGTGGTTTCACTTCGATGTTTTTGGTTGTGTCGCGCCAGGTGGTGAACCATGCTCCGCATCCGTCGCGGTGAAACCACCACTCCTTCTGGACGCCGGCCGTGCATTTGTTCATATGGACATAGTCGCACCAGGCCGCCGGCGTCAGGCCTTCCTCGGCCGGGCGCGGCCCCTTGTCTTCTCCTCCGTAACGGAATTCGTATCCGTTGCGTTTGCCGCAGATGGGGCAGGTGAGTGTTAAGGCCATATCGAATCTCCTTATTTTCGAGAGATGTTTTTTCTCATTTGAAATTCTGCTTCATTCCCCCTCACCCTGTCCCTCTCCCCAAAGGGGCGAGGGGACGTTGTCAGGAGCCAGGCGTACAGTATTTAGAAATCGTTGCCTGTCGCGCCCCCCTCTCCCATTGAGGGGAGAGGGCCGGGGTGAGGGGTGATGCCGTCTTTTTACCCTTCATCAGTTGTCTGGGGTGTAGCTCACCAGCGCCGCCGTCTCGCCCATCAGTTCATGGTTCTCGTAGCGGCGTAGGTTGAACGGTTTGAGCATGTCCGGACAGTTGCCGGTGGCCATGTACTCGGCCATGTATTTGCCCGCGGCGCTGCACGATTTGAATCCGAAATAACCCCAGCCGCAGTCCATGTAGAATCCGTCGATGGGATCGTTGCCGTCCATGATGGGGGCCATATCCGGGGTCATGTCGGCCAGGCCGCCCCAGATGCGCATGAATTTGACGCCGCGCAGGCAGGGCAGCCAGTCGGACAGGGATTCGGCCTGGTGTTTGATATAGTGGGCCGTGTTCTGGGTCGTGTAGTTGGGCCACTGGTCCATGTGGGCGCCGGTGGCGATTTCTCCCTTGAGGGTCTGGTTGGCGTAGCAGTGATAGGCGCCGGAGGAGACCACATGGTTGAGAATCGGTTTCAGCGGCTGGGTGACCATGGCCTGAATGGTGAGCACGCTGATGGGTAGCTTGATGCCCAGCATCCGGTTGATGATGCCGGCGCTGTATCCGCCGGCGGACACCAGCACCTGTTTGGTGGCGATCCGGCCGCGGGAGGTGGAAACGCCGGTGATTTTGCCGCCTTCGGTGTGAATGGCCGTGGCCTCGGTCTGCTGGTGGATGTGCACCCCATGCCTGGCGCACCCCTTGGCCAGCCCCCAGACCACGGCGTCGTGGCGCACGATGCCGCCGGGGGGATGGAACATGGCGCCATGGATGGGAAAGGTGATGTCTTCGGAGATGTTCAGGGCCGGCACCAGCTCCTTGGCCTGTTTGGCGTCGATGAGGTGGCTCTCCACGCCGTGGAACTGGGCCGTGGCGATGGTCATGCGGGCCGCCTTCATGGCCGCTTCGCTGTGCATCAGGTTGAGGTTGCCGCAGTTGTTGAACATCAGGTTGAAGTCCAACTCCCTGGTGAGCACCGGCCACAGGTCCAGGGCGACCTTATACAAGGGGACATTGTACTGGGTGCGCTGGTTGGCCCGCACGATGGCCGTGTTGCGCCCGGCCCCGCCGAATCCGATGTAACGCTTTTCGATGATGGCCACATTCCTGATGCCCTGCTCTTTGGCCAGGTAGTAGGCCGTGGCCAGGCCGTGAAGGCCGCCGCCGATGATCACGGCATCGTAGCTGGACTTCAGCCCGGGCTTTTTGCCCCACAGGGGCTTGGATTTCCAGAACATATATTCTCCCAACATGATTCGTTAGCGCCAACCAGAAATGGCCAGTTTGCTCGATATCTTTGTTGCACGAAAAATTTTATCCTCGAAATATCAACCAGATAACTGCGGCAAAAGTTTTCGTGAGTCTCGATCTCAACCAAATTTACCTATTTCTGTTTGGGCACTCGTTAAGGTGGGTGGAAAATGGCTCCGCAATCGAGCCGTAAAGCGGTCAAAAAACAGTATCCGTCTCCCACACGTCGCAAATGAAATGAAATATGTCAATAGCAAAATTATTTAATGAAACAAAAGTTGCAAAAAGACCAATTGGAAAAAGATAATATGTTGTATTTAAATGTAAATAATAACTTGAAAATCAATGAAACATGTACTATCTCTTGGTGACATCAATGAAAGAGGAGCAGCAGATATGGCAGGCATGGTCGAAGGCCCAACCCAATCCGTGATCGATACCATTATGGCCCACATGGACGCTCTGACGCCCAAGGGCCGCATCCTGGGCAATTATATTCTCCAGTATCCCCGCAAGGCCGTTTTCATGACCACCAAGGAGCTGGCCGAGACCACCCGGGTGAGCGAGGCCACCGTGGTGCGCTTTGTCAGCCAGCTCGGCTACGAGGGGTACGGCGATTTTCTGCAGGCCCTCCGCGATCACGTGGATACCGGCCTTTCCCTGCCGGAGCGGGTCGAACTGGACTTTATGACCGGCCCCGCCGGCGACCGTTTTCACCGCATCGTTTTGGAAGAGATGAACAATCTCCGACAGCTATACAAGCATATTGACGCCGAGGCGCTGAGCGCGTTTGCCGACCGGCTCCAGACGGCCCCCAGCGTCTGCGTGGTGGGATCGCGCATTTCCTACACCTTTGCCTACTATCTGGGCTGGTCCCTCACCAAAGTGCGCAAGGGCGTCACCCTTATCAAGGGCAGCGACTCGGCCGCCATCGACTGGCTCAACAACGCGCCCGTCGAGAGCCTGGTGATTCTTTTCGCCATCTCGCGCTACCCCACCGAACTGATCCGGCTGGGGAAGGTGGCCCGGCGGCTGGGGCACACGCTTTTCGTGATCACCGACAGCGCCCTTTGCCCACTGATCCCCTTTGCCCACCGTCACCTGGTCGCTCCCACCAAATCGTTCCCGCTGGTGGGCTACGCCACGGCGATCTCCTGCGTCGTCGACTACCTGATCCAGGAGCTGGCCGGCCGCGACGGCGATGAACTGAAGAAGCACCAGGACCGGCTCGAGCAGATCTACCGCGAAAACGATATTCTGTTCGATATGCACACGGAGCGGTTGGACTGACTGCAGTAACGTAAACCGCTGCCATGGTTGGCGTCCGCGAGGCGTCAGCCGCAGAACGTCCGGCGATGTCATGTGACCCATAAATTCGAGATGCCAATGGACTTGACCCGAGAAATTTACTGGAATGTGGGCCATGGTGCGGCAACGCTGATCCCGATGTACGCGTTGATGATCATCGCCCTTGGGGCAATGGTCAGAAGGTTTTTGCTGAGAATTCAGATCTATAAACAGGGACTCCCGCTGGACAGAACCGACCGGTTGAATGAACGTATTCGCCGTGCGATGAAAGTTCTCTTCTCGCAAAAACACGTCATCCAGCAGCGATGGCCCGGGGTGGCGCACGGGCTTTTTTTCTGGGGATTTACCGTTCTGACAATTGGAACCATCCTGGTTTTTGTTCAGGTTGATGTCACCGCTCCCTGGTTTAACGTGAAATTCCTTGCCGGAACCGTCTACCTGTTTTTTTCACTCTCCCTTGATATTGCCGGGTTCCTGTGCCTGGTCATGCTGGTGGGATTGCTGGTCCGTCGATATACCGCGCCGGACGGCATGGCCATCACCCGGCTCGATACGGCCGCCCATGGTGTTCTATTGGCCATTCTGGTAACCGGTTTTGGGGTCGAAGGGCTCCGGATAGCCGTTACCGAGATGGGAACACCGCTGTCTTTCTGGTCTCCCGTGGGGCTGCTGGTGGCCATGCCGCTGTCGCATGTCGATGAAGCAGGGCTTCGGGGACTGCATCTGGCCATGTGGTGGCTTCATCTGGCATTGGTTGCCGGCTTTATCGTGCTGATTCCGTTCACTCGACTCAAGCATGTCGTGACAACCGGCCTGAATCATGTCTTCGAATCCCTTGAACCAAAGGCGACGCTCGACAAACTCGATCTCGAGGATGAAAATGCCGAGACCTTTGGTGCGACCCATATTCATGAGCTGACCTGGAAAGATATTTTCGATACCGATGCCTGTACCGCCTGCATGCGCTGCCAGGAGCGGTGCCCGGCATATAGCACGGACAAACCCCTTTCACCCATGCGGGTAGTCGATGTGCTTGGCGACATCGCCGAACGGCATCCGGAAGCAAACCTGTTCGAAACGATCGGGGAAGACGCAATCTGGTCCTGCACCACATGCGGCGCCTGTCAGGACGGTTGCCCCGCCGCCATCGAGCATGTCCGGAAAATCGTGGAGATTCGACGGGCCATGGTGCTGACCCACGCCACGTTCCCCCAGGAATTGATAGAGACTTTCAACAACCTCGAAAACCAGGCCAATCCCTGGGGCTTTGGCGCCGACAGCCGGGCCGACTGGGCTAAGGACATGGACGTGCCGCTGATGAGCGATCGTCCCGAGGCCGAACTGCTCTGGTTTGTGGGCTGCGCCGGCTCCTTCGATGAACGGGGCAGGAAGATCTCCCGGGCCCTGGCGCGGGTGCTGCAGCGCGCCGGCGTCGACTTCGCCATCCTGGGGCCGGAAGAGGCCTGCAACGGCGATATGGCCCGCCGGGCCGGCAACGAGTATCTGGCCCAGATGCTGATGCAGCAGAACGCCGAAGTGTTCAACCAGTACAAGCCCAAGAGAATTCTCACCGGCTGCCCCCACTGCTTCAACATCATCAAAAACGAGTATCTGCAGTTCGACGCCCGCTATCCGGTGGTCAGCCATGCCGAGCTGCTCTTCGACCTGCATCGGCAGGGGCGGTTGAAACCCAATGGCAAGGACCTGGGGGCGCTGACTTTCCACGACTCCTGCTACCTGGGCCGCTGGAACGGCATCGTCGAGCCGCCCCGCGACCTGCTGCGCTCCATGAACAACGGACAGCTGGCCGAGATGCAACGCATCCGCGAAAACGGATTCTGCTGCGGTGCCGGCGGCGGCCGCATGTTCATGGAGGAGAATTTGGGAAAGCGCATCAACGTGGAGCGGGCCGCGGAGGTGATCGCCACCGGGGCGGCCACCGTGGCAACGGCCTGCCCGTTTTGCGCCACCATGCTCTCCGACGGCTTGCTGGACAGGGATGCGGATGTGGCGGTCAGGGATATCGCACAGCTGGTGGACGAGGCCACGGCGTAATACGAACGACCTGGCCGGCCCCGAGGCCTTCTCTTTTCTATTTTTCATTGGCGGGATCGGCTTCGGCGGCCAACTGCTTTTCGACCTTATCCTGCCACCATTGCTGCCATCCCGGGCTGTAAAACAGGGACGTATCGTTGTCGAACGCGGTATGCGTCTCCAGCGATGCCTCCATGGCCGATCGAATCCATTGGTTGACCGTGGCGGCGATTTCCGTCCTGGCCGCTTCTTGCGTGGGCTGGATGGTCATGAAGGATCGGGCTTCCTCCCGGATATCGGCCGTCAGGCGGCGGGCGGCCAGTTCGACCAGGGCAAAGTGGATCTGTTCGTGCTGCAGGACGTAGGCATGTCTGCCTGCCGGCAGGGCCGGGTTCCACCAGCTGCAGCCCGGGATCATGATGCCCGCAAAACGGATCTTTTCGATGCTGCCGATGTACACGACCGAATCGTTATAGCGGGTGCGCACGACGGTAAAGCGGGAATCTTTTGTCGGTCGGATGCGGGCGCAGGTGTGGGCGTTGATGGCGGACGCGTGGGCGGCCTGATCGGCCGGCAGGGCCGGCGCCCTGAAATCCGACCGGGTCAGTTGGCGGTAGGTAAAGGCTTCATCGAGCATGGCCGGGTCGGCCATCGCCGCCCCGCTGTGGGGCAGGGCGTAATCCGGCAATCCGGTGCAGCCGTAAAAGGCAGCCAGCAGGAGGATGCAGCCGACGATGCCGAAGCATCGAAGGATGGTTGGGGTTTCTCTCACGATGGTTTCATAGTATCTTAGGCAGGCAGGAAAATGTCAAAGTCGATCCGAGTTTGCCGATGCGTCCATAAAGGAAAATAGGTGGAACGATGACGATCTGCAACTTCACCCCCCTGGCCAGAGAAGTGCTGGAAAAACGGTATCTGGCCCGCAACTACCGTGGAGAGATTATCGAGACGCCGGACGAACTGTTTTCACGGGTCGCCGGGGTCGTGGCCGGGGCGGACCGCCTGTTCGATGCCGGGGCCAGCGTTCGCAAGACGGCGGCCCGCTTCGAGGAAGCTTTGACTTCGCTCTCGTTTCTGCCCAACTCTCCCTGCCTGATGAATGCCGGACGGCCCCTGGGCCAGCTGGCCGCCTGCTTTGTGCTGCCGGTGGAGGATAATCTGGAGTCCATTTTCCAGAGCCTCAAGGACAGCGCCCTGATTCACCGCACCGGCGGCGGAACCGGATTTTCCTTTGGCCGGCTGCGCCCCTCCGGGGACACCATTTTTCCGGCTTCCGGCGTGACCGGGGGGCCGGTATCTTTCATGCAGCTGTTCGATGCCGCCACCCATCTCATCGACCGCAACCGGGTGCGGCCCGGCGCCAACATGGGGGTGCTGCCGGTGAGCCACCCGGACATCCGGGAATTTGTCGCCGTGAAGCGCGACCGCCGGCTGCTGAGCAATTTCAACCTTTCGGTTGCGGTGGACGACGGATTCATTGCCTGCGCCAAGGCCGGCCGCGACTATCCGCTGATTCACCCGAGAACCGGTGCGGTGGTCGACCGCCTTTCGGCCGCCGAACTGCTTGACGAGATGGCCCGCAGCGCCTGGGAGACCGGCGATCCCGGCATCCTTTTCCTGGACCGCATCAACCGGGCCAATCCCACGCCGGCGATCGGAAGGCTGGAGGCGACCAATCCGTGCGGAGAGCAGCCGCTGTTGCCGTATGAATCGTGCACCCTGGGATCGATCAACCTGAATCGGGTCGTGGACGGCGAGGCCGTCGATTTCGAAAAACTGGAATCGCTGGTCCACCTGGCCGTTCATTTTCTGGACAATGTGGTGGAGGTCAACCGCCACCCCGTTCCCCAGACCGAGGAGTGGAGCCGTATGAACCGCAAGATCGGCCTGGGTGTGATGGGATTTGCCGACATGCTGATTCTTCTCGGCATTCCCTATCAGAGTGAGCGTGCCGTGGCCCTGGCCGAAGAGATCATGTCCCGCATCCAGCGGTCCGCCGTGGCCGCTTCGGGCGAACTGGCCGCCAGGCGAGGCAGTTTCCCGGCCTTTCACCAGAGCGTGTTTCCGGACCGGGGCGTCAAAAGACGCCGCAACGCCACCCTGACCACCGTGGCGCCCACCGGCACCATCAGCCTTCTGGCCGGCGCGAGCAGCAGCGTCGAGCCCGTGTTCGCCTTCGAAGTGCAGCGCCGCATCGGCGATGAGATTTTTATGGACAAGCATCCCATATACGCCCGCTGCCAGCAAGAGGGACGGCTAATCGATCCCGGGATCTTTCAGACTGCCTGGGAGGTTTCGCCCCACTGGCACCTGAAGATTCAGGCGGCTTTCCAGAAATATACGGACAACGCCGTTTCCAAGACGGTAAATCTTCCTGAAAACATCACCGAAGATCAAGTCAGAGACTTGTTTATAGAGGCGGCGGACATGAATTTGAAAGGCATCACCGTCTACCGGGACAACTCCCTTCCGGACCAGATTCTCTCGGCCTGCTCGTTGAAAAATGAGGAGTGCTCCTGAATGCAGAAGACAGACGGCCGAAGGCGGAAAGTCAGCGATGGGGAGGGAAGCATGATTACGGCGTAACTCTCCTCCGGGGTACCGACCGGATAGCGCTCAATCCGTTCAGGCGACCTTGAGAAAAGCAACCTTTTTGACATCTTTATTGAAGTTCAGAGAATCGCAGATCATTTCCAGATTGTCCCGCAAGGCGGATTCGCGATGCTCGCCCATATTGCAGTCGTTTCCGATGGCGCATACCATCGAGGCCAGCAGCTTGACGCGCTGATAGAACACATGGTCGAAGTTCATCCCGTCTTTGGCGGGCTGTTCGTTGCGGATGGGAATCAACTGCTCCAGATCGATGCTTTCGGCGGCAATGTATTTGGCGTTTTTGACTAACGCCGATTTGCGAAACACCCCTAAGGGATAGCCCCTCAAGTAGGTGCGCGCCATGATGATCAGCAGTTTGAGCCTTGAGATAAAGATATGGTCCAGATCCATCTCAGAGGCTTTGTCGGGCATTGCCCCGAGCCGCAGCATCGCTATCCTTTCCGGTTTTCTGTAGGGAGGTTGAAGTTTCTCTGAGTCACAAAGCAAGAATCGAACCATGCACCGTCGCTTCTCGAAGCGATGCCGCCATTTGCTTAAGCAGTTCCAATAACAGGAAATTCCGGAAAAAGCAATTTCGGGTTTGCCGAAACAACCTATTACAAAAAATTCCTATTATTTCATTCAGGTTATAGAATCAGGGTGTCTTTGCCGGGGAAAGGACTATGGCGCCGAACTGCCGATTTGTGCTATATTGCTTCCAGCACCGGCCGGAGACAAGGGTGATCTTTCTCCGGCAAACCAACGATCAACCTGGAGAGATTCACCCGTATGCATCCCCGAGGATTTCGCAGACCCATCGGATTCGGCAGCCCGCTGACATCGACCGGCAAAATCATGCTGGTCGTCTATACGGCGGTGTACATAATCGAACTCATCGGCGAGCAGTGGCTGGGGCTTGAACTGTATGGGCTGCTGGCCCTCAGCCCCTTGCATAGCGGCCAGTTTCACTTCTGGCAGTTGATCACCCATCCGGTGATCCATCCTCCCGGGTCGCCCATCGGTTTTCTCATCGACTGCCTGGTGTTCTACTTTTTCGCCGGTACCGTCGAAACGGCACTGGGAACCCGAAGATTCCTGCGGCTGTACGTCCTTGCCGCCGTCGGTGCTGCCGCTGTCGGTCTGATCTTCGGGACACTGACCCCGCCGGGTATTGCCTTTGCGGGCATGATGCCCAGCCTGCTGGCCCTGATCGTGGTGTTCGGGCTGCTCAATCCCGAGGCCACCGTCCTTTTCATGTTCGTTCTGCCCATCAAGGCCAAATACATCAGCTACGGCACCGTCATTGTAACGGCCCTGACCTTTCTGGCCCGGACCAATGTGCATGGTGCCTATCATCTGGGCGGCATTGCACTGGCCTGGTTTTACTTCCGTTCACCGACCCAATGGCTGGACGCCAACTGGTGGCGGTGGAAATATTTCGAATATAGCCAGAAAAAGCGTCGCTCCCGGTTCACCGTCATCGACGGGGGGAACGAAGATAAGGACAACAAGCCGACCCTCCATTGACGACTTCGTAAAAAACCCGATATCTGCGTTACGCGTATCCCTCGTCAGTGCGGCGTACGTTTATGTACGCCTCCCTCCTCGGGACTCGCAAGCCTTAATCTCGGGCTTCTTACGAAGTCGTCTCGCCCAGGTCGGCCTCCATATACTGCTCATTAACCTCGGTGCCCCACTGGATGCCCCTTTTTTGCCGGACAAGCCGAAAGCCGGCTTCTTCGTAGAGCCGCTTGGCGGCATCCAGCCCTTCGAAGGTCCAAAGATGGGCCTTGCGGTAGTTTTTGGCCCTGCAGAACGCCATCGCTTTCTTGACCAATGTCCGGCCGACGCCCTTTCCCCGCAAGGTATCGGACAGGATGAACCAGCGTAGATGGGCGCCGTCGGTTTCGGCGTGGATACCGTCCATAACAATGGCGCCCTCGATCCGGCCGTCTTGCGAGGCGACCCAGATGCCGTCTTTCTCCGCGTCGTATCGCATTAGAAATTCCGAAAGCTCCGTGGCCACCTTGGCCTCGAAAAAGAGTCCGAACCCCCAGTGCTTATGGTAATAGGCGCCGTGAAGTTCTGAAATCCGGCCGATGGCACCGGGGATATAGCCCTTTATGATCTCCGCGGAGGCGGTCATGGCCATTTGCTCCTGTCTGTATGGGCGGGTTTGCTTGCCGTCCGGAAGGGCGACATCCTATCCGTTATCGTTACAGGGATTCGGCCAGTTTCGCACCGAGGGCCGCGGCTTCGGCTAAAACCGCGGCCTTTTCTTTTACTTTGGCTTTGTCGAAGATGCCCAGGACCGGTAGCGTCCCGATGATTTCATAGCCCAGCGCTTCGAGAGGCAGGCGCATGGCGTCGAGGGTAAAGCCCATGTCTTCTTTCTTCTCCTGCTCGCAGACGGCGGCCAGAACCGCCTTGCGTCCCTCGCCGGACAAGCGGCTCGACCACTGCCTGGGGCGACTGTCGTCAAAATGATAAAAACAGTATAACCGGTCGATGAAGGCCTTCATCCAGGCGGTGACGTTGTAATTGTGGGTGGGCGAGACAAGGATCAGGCCCCGCGATTCGATCAGTTCCGGATAAAGCAGCGTCATGCCGTCTTTCAAGCCGGTACAGATCTTGTCCTTTCTGCAGCGTTCGCATCCGATACATCCCTGATACTGATAATCCCGCAGTTGAAGGCTGCCGGCAAAAATTCCGTTTTTCGTGACGCCGCGAACGATGTGCTGCAGCAGTACATCGGAATTGCCGCCTTTTCTGGGGCTTGCCCCGACACCCAGGACCTTGGCTTCCACGTTCCCATTCCGGGCACAGGATCGAATATAATCGGCAAAAGCGCTCATGGTCGTTTCCCCCTAAAATGGAAGGTCGAAAAAATCGGCCGCGTTTTTCCAGCATATTTTTTCCAGTACATCACGGGAAATTTCTGCCGTTTTCAAGACCCTGAGTTCCCGGTCCCATGCATAGGGGATGTTGGGGAAATCGGATCCGTACATGATCCGGTCGGATCGGTAACGGCCGAGATCGATTTTTTCTTTCAACTGGAAATAGTCCGTGAGGACCATAGTCGTATCCAGCCAGAGATTGTCATATTTTTCAATCAATTTTCTGTAATCGTCCGTCTCGTCGAATCCCAGATGGGGGACACAGACGTTCAGATCCGGGAAATCGTTTATAACCTTTTCCAATTTGTCGGCACGGCAAAGCGCATACGGATCGCAAAGGTAGGCGGGGCTCTTCGGTTCTCTGCCGATATGCATCACCAGCGGTTTTCGGTTGGTCCGGCAACATTCGTACAGGCGGTTCATCGGCGCGCTGTTCATGTCGAAGCACTGCACATGGGCGTGCAGTTTCACCCCCTTCAGGCCGGAGTCGAAGGCCTCCTGCAAAATATCTTCGGCATTTTCCTCACCGGGAAACACGGTGGCCAGTCCTGTCACCCGGTCGCCGTATTGCCGGCATTTTTCAAGCATGTATCGATTCAGATGCCGCGCAATTCCAGGTTTGTGGGCATATTGCAGGGCAATGATATGGGAGATGCCGCGCGAAACCAGAAAATCGAATATTTGCGAGGTTGTCAGTTGATAGCGGATATGCCAGGCATGTTCGTCGAACCATTTTTGGACTGCGGAAAAAAGATTGTGGGGAAAGACGTGAACGTGGGCATCGATTACGGGGGGAAGCCCGTCAGGAACCATTGATCCATCCTTGTCGCCGCAGGATGGCATTTTCGCTTTCAACATGAGCGCGTACCCTGTTTTCTTGTTTTGGGTTTCAGTAGTGAACGGCAAGCCAGATTGTTTCGCAGGAAGCATCCGTCCATTCGACCCGATGCCGGACATGGGATTCGATGTTGAAATAGTCGCCGGCCTTCAGGGTAACGATGTCATCTTCACCTTCAATCTTCAGGCCGGCACTTCCTTTTACCAGCAGCACAAACTCATTGCCTTCCTGGTCGTACCAGAAGCCTTCAGGCGAAGCGTGACCGTTGGATACGATTCGTTCGATCTTTACCCGCTTTGTTGCCAAGATGGTTTCGAAGATTTCATCCGGCAATTCTGCCGGAATATTTTCAAACAACGAACTCATAAGCTTATTTCAACCCTCCGGTGGCCTCAATGGCTGCCTGTTGGAACTTTGCGACGACGCCTTCTTCCTTCATCTCTTTAAGTACTCCGGACAGCCGCAGGGCAAGTTCCGCGTGTTCCGGCTGCAGATAAGCGTAGACCGGTGACTCAAGCAGTACGCCGGCAACATGGATCTCCGCGTCTTTGAAATAGGGATCGTTTGCCAGGTAGTATAATACGACGCCTTCGGCCTCGATGAAGATATCGGTTCGCCCGGCCATGAGTTTTTTCAATCCCTGTACCCAATGGGTAACGGTCGACAGCCTTTCCGGATCCACTATCGGCGCCAGTTTTCCCGGAAGGAGTTTGCTCCCGAGCAGGTATTCCACCCGATATTTCGTGCTTTTTAAACTCTCCCAGCCATCGATTCGGATGTCGGGATTTAGGGCGAACGCCGATAGATTCATCGAAAACGGAACCTCCTCGACCTGGATTAAATGCGGATACGAATCATGAAAGGCAAAACTCCTTCCGAGGTCGCCGTCAACCTGCTTTCGGCTCACCATCCGATTTGCCCGTTCAAGGGGAAACGCTTGAATGACGAGATCCACGTCCAGACGGCGAAAGGCTTCGGTGTAGATCAACTCCCCCCACTTGCCATAGTACTCGGCCGGGCCTTGAATCGTCGCCATGAGGTTGATCGATGGGTCGATTGTCCGGCGAACAGCGTGGGCGTGCCAGCAATCATAACCATCAGGAATGCAAGAACACCCATTTTCACCAACGCCAGATGCAGCGTTTTGACTCCCATTGCTTCCTTTCCGTTTTCCGAACCAGGCAATGCCACGCCCTCGAAAGCATGCTTGTCCTTCGTCAGCGGGATCGACAAACCTCCCTTATACCGGCGGCGATGATACGGAGTATATCCTTTTTCTTCAGTTTTCTCAAACGGCCTCGCAGGGTTGCCTGGGCGACCTTATTTGAAAGGTCGCCAACCCAACAATGAGCAGCTTAATGCGATGGAATTGTTTTTTGTTTCTGGAGGGGAGCCGTGGAAGCGGCGGTATGCCATGATAAAAATGTCTTTGTGCGGCCAACACCCATCGATCATGCGTGCGTAAGCTGGGCTTTCACCGCCGATGCGAGCTGCTCCAAGACATAAGGCTTTTTGATGTATCGCGCTGCCCCCAATTTCATGGTTTCCCTGACCCGTTCGGTCTCGGAGTAGCCGCTTGTGATGATGGCGCGCTGCCCTGGATGGATTTCGAGAATTCTTTTATAGGTCTCAAGACCGTCGATCCCGGGATCCATGATCATGTCCAGAATGACCAGATCAACGGTATGTTGCCGAAGGTATTCGATCGCCTCTTCGCCGCTTGATACGGCAGTGGCATTGTAGTTCAGTTGAGACAGAATCATTTCGGCAACCTCTCTTTGCTCTTTGACATCGTCCACGACCAGAATGGATTGTCCACCTCCTTTATATTCCCCGATGGGCAGGTGTGTCTGTTTTTTGGCCAATTCTTTGCGGGTTGCCGGGAAATACAGGTAAAACGTCGTACCTTGGTCGATTTTGGTCGATATGTCGATAAAGCCCTCAAGGTCTTTAACCGTACTCCATACGACGGACATTCCCAGACCGGTGCCGCTTCTTCCCATCGTTTTTTTTGTGTAGAAGGGTTCGAATATTTTTTCGCAGTCTTCCGGAGACATTCCACTGCCCGTATCTTCTATGGAAAGAAGGATATATTCGCCCTCCTCAATTGTTTCATACCCACCGATGGGTTTGTCCACGTAACATGCCCGTGTCGTGATGGTTATGGTACCCTCGTCTTCAATCGCTTCGGCGGCGTTGGAAACCAGGTTCATGATCGTTTTGGAAAGGTGAACCGGCGACCCCAAAATATTGAACAAGTCCTCCCCGAGGTCGGTTTTGACCTTTACGCGCTTATGGTAGGAAGCCAGTTTAACGTATTCCGGGCTTTGCAAATACTCTTTGATGATTTCATTCAGGCAGATAACTTCACTGGTAACGACGCCCCTTCTGGCAAGCGTCAACATATCCTGAACGATGGCCGCCGCTTTTTCGCCCGTGCTTTTTATGGTTAGAATTGGCTTTTTCAATGGGCTGTCATCGGGAATATCGTACAACAACAGGTCGGGGTAGCTGACCAGGCCGGATAAGATATTGTTCAGATCGTGAGCCACCCCGGCGGCCAGTGTGCCGACCGCTTCCATTTTTTGAACCTTGCGAAGCTGTTCCTCCGAGTGCTCCTTTTCTTTTTCAAGCGTTTTCATCGCGGTTAAGTCACGAACAACATTGAGCGCCACCAGTTTATCGTCATACAGGATTTTTCGTGCGTGGCATTCGACAAACCTTTTCTCCCCGGTTTCGGAGATCAAAGTCGTCTCGAATCTTATTTCGCGCTCATTGCGGTAAAGATTGTCCAACTTTTCCAGGATTTGAGGCTGCTCTTCAACCGGTATGAAATCAAAGATGCATACATCCAAAGGATCTCGTTTTGCGGCGTCCACCATTTGGGACGCGACCCTGTTGGCTTCAAGAACATTTCCCTGGAAATCGTGAATCAGCACAATGTCGGCAACTTTATCGAAAAGCTCCTGGTACCGCTGAAGCTCTTGTATGCGTTGCAGTTTTTTCAGCATGGTCCGCAGCGAGGATATCAATTTTTCGATCTCGACAACGGAACTGTCGACGTGCTCCGATAAATCGGAGTCGCCTTCCGCAGCTTTCAGGGCGAGTTCGGAGATCCTGTGAAGGGGCGATGCGAGTTTGTTGCTCAACAGCAGCGTAATCAAAATCGTCAGGCAAACGACGATCAAAGCCGGCAGAAGAATGATATTAAATACCTGTTCCGTTTTTTCGTTCAAACCGTCGAGAGAGGAGATCAGATATAATCCGGGTATTTCATTACGCAAATTGAATATAAATTTTTCCCCTTCGAAATGGTTGTGCAGGGCGCCACTATCGGGAAGAAAATCTTCTTCGATTTCTTTTGTCAGCCCGCTCTGTTGTCCATCGAACAAATTCCAAAAGTGATGATTGGACAGGATAAGCGCGCGGCTGCTTTCCCTGTTTTGAAAAAAGTTGACGAGCACATCGTCTTTGCTGAAAAGATAAACTCCGATTAAAGACCCGATCTGGCTTTTCTGCCTGTAGACAGGAAAAATATAGGTCAACTTGAAACCATGCCGGGGGTCCTTTTCGAGCAGTCTGATATGATTGTCCTTGTCCAGGGCGGTCAGATTTTTTTTGATGTCGAATTTCAGCCTGGAGGCTGTAAAACATTCTTCGGTCCCATTTTTGACTATGAAAACGTGCAAATCCTGCTCCGCCGACACGGTTTGGTTGAGAAAATCCTGCAACTGCTGGTTCGCACCCAGCATCAAGGTCACCCGAATCGTGTTGTCCAGGGCCAACGACTTGAGTTGGTTTTTGACTGTGGACAACCGGTTTTTCAACAGCAATCCAAGCTCTCCATTTTCCGCTTTGATTCGTTCCCTGAATTCCGCGGTCAGATTGTCTTTCAGACTCAAATAGATGACGCCGGAAACGATGGACGTCGAAAGGACGACGACGGTCGCTATTGAGATCAAAAGGTATGTGGAGAGGTGAAAGCGCATTTCGTTTGATCGGTCTCAGTGCCCTCGTACACAAAAAACGGATTCGGAGTCGTTCGAAGATACGGCAAAGGATTATTTGCGAAAGACCTCGTCGGCAGCCAGCAAGATATCCGAGGGTATTTTAATACCCAATTTTTCGGCTCTCGTAAGATTAAAGACGATCGCAACCTTCTTGGCATCGTCGATAGGCAGTTGGCCCGGATCCGAACCGGACAGAATTTGCACAACCTTCAGCCCGGCCTGCTTTCCCATGGCATAAAAGTCAACGGACAGGCCACCGAAAAGACCGAGTTTGATAAATGCATAGTTCGGAGCCATGGCCGGTTTATTGGCGTGTTCAATGGTGTAGGGAATAATTTCAGCTGCCGTATAACTATTGCCCGCGGCATCTTTGAGCAATAGCGCGCCGAGGTAAAATGCGCCGATTTCATCGGATTTATTTATGGCTTCAATGGTTTCCCGGTATTCTTCCCAGGAGTGCATGGTTGCCTGTTCGATCTCGCACGGCAGCATATCTTTCCCCTCCTCGGAATTGATTTCCAAATCGACCTGCTTGGCGATGGCTTTGCCCGTGGGCGATAAATCATCGAGAAAGAGGAATTTTTTGATGTCATGCATCGAGGCCAGCACTTTAATGCCCTCGCGGATATGCAGTTTCTCGTAAATGCCGGTGATATTTCCTCCCGGGTGGAGTCGATCCTTCATAAACGGTTGGATTCGATTGTAGTCTTCCGGTTGCACATTCAATCCGCAGAAAACGATTGCGACGGGCTTGCCCGACAGCGGCAGGCCGACCGTTCTAAATGCATTGTCATCCAATATGAGAACCACATCCGGCTGAAATTGAGCTATTTTTTCGAGTGCGATCCGAGCTTGTTCGGCGATGAGTTCGGGGGTATTGTTTATTTTCTTGGTGGCCATGTAATACACCCCAAGCTCAAAATCCCGACCGACGACCCAGCCATTATCCTCAAAAGCCTTGAGGGCGCCTTCGTGCTGGGGCTGCCCGCAGATATGCCCTTCCCCATAACTGTGAACGATGAAAACGCGCTTTTTCTTTTCGGCGAAGGACGGGCCCACAAAAAATACCGCCAGGAAGAAAATGGCGACGAAAGGCGTGATTTTCTTGAATCTTAAGTTTTTCATATTACCCCGCAGCCCCGAAAATGGGTTGATCCCGATTGGGTTGGCAGTTCGAAAGCAGAGCCCCTAATTCGCATAGCGGCAGCGCGCCGTCGGAGTCCTTCATCAGGGTAAAAACCGATCACCATTCAGGTCCATGTTGCTTTCGATTCGATAGCTGGCAGACGGATTGAAAAAACTGAAATCCCAGTATTTATATCAGCAATGTATTTGGGAACTTTAGCAATTTTCGCGGATATTCCGGATTGAGCGAATTTCGAAGAAGGTGACGGTAAACCAGGCTGAACGGGATTTCATCGATAAAATAGTGTTGCATTCGCGTGCATGGCCTGTCAATCGGCTAATGCGGCTAATGCGGCCGGCATCGACTTCAAAATAAGTGGCCAAGTTCCCTGTAATATGCCAATATTAGGGCTGGTCGTCTCCCGGAAAAAAAGCGATAGACTGGATGAATGGGTATAGTGCTTCTAGGAATCGTAAAAGTACTGTTGATTGTGTTCGCTGGCGCCAGCCTGCTGCTCTATCTGTTCCAGGGCAGGATGATCTTCTTTCCCCAGCCCACTGCGCCGGCAACCCTGTCCCGCCACGCCGACCGCGAGATCCGGTTGCAGCACGCCGGGCTTACGCTCACCGGATGGTTCTTCAACAACGGGATCGATGCGGACCATCCCCTGATCGTCTATTACGGCGGCAACGCCGAGGACGTCTCCTTGAACTTCGCCGATCTCAACCGTTTTTCTGCCCGGTCCTTTTTGTTCATGAACTACCGCGGATACGGGCAGAGCCAGGGCCGTCCGTCCGAACGCGCCCTTTGCGAAGACGCCCTTTTCATTTTCGATCGGATCATCGAATCCGAAGGCATCGACCCGTCCCATGTCGTGCTCATGGGGCGCAGTCTCGGTTCGGGAGTGGCCGTGCACGTAGCTGCAAACCGCCGGGTCGGCGGCGTGGTGCTGGTGACCCCTTTCGACTCGCTGGTCAACGTGGCCAGGGCCCACTATCCGATCTTTCCGGTAAAATGGCTGCTCCGGCACCGCTTCGATTCGGCCGCCCTAGCACCGGATATCGCCGCACCGGCCCTTTTCCTCACCGCTTCCCATGACCGGATCGTACCGCCCAGCTTCGCCGACAATCTGCGCCGCGTGTGGGGCGGGAAGACTACGGCGGTGCGTATCGAGGGAACCGACCACAACACCATCGAGACCTCGCCGGACTATTGGGAGGCGGTCAATGCATTTTTGTCGGCAGACTCCCGGTTGGAAGACAAGACAGAACAAATTCGACCTTAAATCCTGGTCTGGAGAAAAAGGATGCCAAAGCGCACCGTTTTGTTGTTGGGGGCAACCGGGTTGGTGGGCGGTTATCTGCTGGATGGCTTGCTGAACGCAGAATTCTGTGGCCGGGTCGTGACCTTGACCCGATCAGCGATAAAAAATACAGGCGCAGCTGCGAAGCTGGATTCACGTTTGGTTGATTTCGAGCGGCCTGAAAAGTGGCGCGATCAAGTGGCTGCCGATCTGGTTTTTTGCGCCATGGGCACGACGATGAAAAAAGCCGGGAGCCGCGAAGCTTTCCGCCGGGTGGATTTTGACTACCCGTTGACCGTGGCCCAGGCGGCCCGTAACCAAGGGTGCCGGCATTTCCTTTTGGTTTCGGCGATGGGGGCCAATCCCGGTGCACGACTGTTTTACAATCGGGTCAAGGGTGAACTGGAGGCGGCCATCCTAACATTGGAATTCGACAGTGTCAGCATTTTCAGGCCCTCTCTCCTGCTGGGAAACAGGCCGGAGTTCCGCCTTGGGGAGGCCCTATGACAGGCACTGGGACGCCGGATTTCCTGTTTGATTCCGAAACGTTACCGGCCCATCCATGCTGTTGCCGTGGCCAGGGCCATGCTGAAGATCGCCGAACAGGATCCAGTGGGCAACCGTATCCTGACCTCAGCGGATATCGCTGGATTGACCGGGGTTTGACGCCGCCCTGCAAAACGTGTATATCTCCTGCCCAAGTTTAAGACCGACCGGTTTTACTTTTATTCGTCACCCTTTCTCCGGAGACTTCCCATGACCATCCTCAAGCATCTTTTTTCACCCATCCAGATTGGACGGATGCAGGCCAAAAACCGGCTGCTCATGTCGGCTATGAGCATCAATTTCGGCGTGGACGAAAACAACCATGTTACCGACCAGTTGACCGGCTACCTGGCCGCGCGGGCCAAAGGGGGAGCCGGCATGATCCTGGTGGGCGGCGGCGGCGTGCATCCCACCGGTCTGGAACTGCCCGGTCTTCCCGCGCTGTGGGACGATGCCTGTATTCCGTCCATGAAGAAAATGGTCGATACGGTCAAGTCCTTCGATACCTGTTTCGGGATGCAGTTGATGCACGGCGGGCGCCAGTCATACCACGACCGCAAGGTGGCGCCGTCGCCCCTGCCGGCGCCGGCGGTGGTCAAGGGTGTCCCCAAGGAATTGGACGAAGAGGGGATTGCCGAACTGGTGGCCGCTTTTGGCGATGCGGCCCGACGCTGCCGGGACGCCGGCTTCGATTTCGTGGAGGTTCACGGCGCCCACGGCTACCTGATCAACCAGTTTCTGGCGCCCAACTCGAATCATCGCCAGGACCGCTACGGCGGGAGCTTCGAAAACCGCATCCGCTTTTTTCTCGAACTGCTGGCGGACATCAAGGCCAAGGCCGGCAGCGATTTCCCCGTAGGGCTGCGGATCAACGGCGAGGATTACATCGACGGGGGCTGGACCCTCGACGATGCCCTGCGCCTGGCGCCGATTTTGGAAGCAAAGGGAGCGGACTACCTGCACGTGTCGGCCGGCGTATACGGCTCCAAACAGTTGACCATCCCCTCCATGTACGTGGAGCATGGCTGTTTCGTGCACCTGGCCGAGGCTGTGAAAAAAGTGGTGAATATTCCCGTGATCGGCGTCGGGCGTGTCAAGAGCCCGGAACTGGCCGACCGCATTTTAAAAGAGGGGCGGGCCGACGTGGTAGCCATGGGCCGGGCCCTGATCGCCGACCCCATGCTGCCGAAAAAAGCGCTGGCCGGCAACCTGAAGGCCATCCGGCCGTGCCTCGGCTGCTGCCTGGGCTGCATTCATGCCGTTTTAGCCCTGGAGCCCGGCTCCTGCGTGGTCAATCCGGATGTAGGGCGGGAATATCTGATGGACGGAGACGAAAAGGCGGCAACTCCGAAAACCGTTCTGGTTGTGGGGGCCGGTCCTGCCGGTCTGGCCGTGGCCCGCAAGGCGGCCATACGCGGACATCGGGTAACCGTTGCCGAAGAGAAAGGCTTTGTGGGCGGACTGCTGCGCCTGGCGGCAAAGGTGCCCGGCCGTAGAGAGATCATGGATATCGTCGATTTTCTCAACGCCGAAATCGAACGTCTGGGCGTGTCTCTGCGACTCAACACGGTTTTGGACGAAAAGCTGCTGGATGCCGTCAACCCGGATACGGTGGTGCTGGCTTCGGGTAGTATGCCGGACATGCCCATCATCAAGGGACTGTTTACCACCCGGATGGATCTGTGTACGGTGACCGAGGTGCTGGATGGAAAAATTGTCGGGGACCGGGTGATCATCGTGGGCGGGGGCCAGGCGGGACTGGTTACGGCGGATTTTCTGGCGGAAAAGGGACACGAGGTGGCCCTGCTCAACCGCAAACGCCATTTCGCCGAGGAGATGTCCAGCAACGACCGCTTCTACCTCAGGGAGCGGCTCAAACGGCGGAGCGTAACCCTTTTTAAACAGGTGGCGGTCAAGACCTTCACCGACGACGGCGTTGTGTTTACCTCTGCCGGCAATCCGGTAACCCTGGAGGATTTCGACAGCGTCGTGGTGGCCGAGGCCATGACGCCGATGCGCGACGCCAAACAACTGCTGGACCGCCGCAAGCTGGATGTGCATGTCATCGGCGATGCCAAAACGCCGCGCAACCTCATGCTGGCCCAAAGCGAGGCCGAAGAAATTGCACGATCGCTGTGATATGGAATAGAAGATTCAGCCGCACAAGATAAAACAGGCGGGAGCCGTTGCTTTGGACGGCTCCCGCCTGTTTGTTTATGTCGCCTCGATGTGCCGCTTATCGAAACCAGGGGCGATGCCAATCACCCCCTTTGATTGATCAAACCTTGAACTGATCGACCATGTTTTTGAGGCTTTCCGACAGGTTGGAAAGCTCCTGGGCGCTGAGGTTGACCTGGCCGCTGCTGGTAGACATCTCGTCCATGGACGTACTCACACCGGCGATGTCGCTGGAGATCTCCACGGCGACCGTACTGCTCTGATTGACATTCTCGTTGACTTCCTGAATGCCCTGGGAAGCCTGGGCCACGTTGGTGGCGATCTCCTTGGTGGCGGCCGACTGCTCCTCCACGGCCGTGGCGATGGTGGCTACCACGTCGTTGACGTCGTTGATGACCTGAGTGATTTCGGCAATCTGGCCCACGGTAGTGGTCGTTGTTCCCTGGATGCCTTCGATCTTGTCCTTGATATCCTGGGTCGCCTCGGCGGTCTGCTTGGCCAGTTCCTTGATCTCGTTGGCGACCACGGCAAAGCCCTTGCCGGCCTCGCCGGCCCGGGCCGCCTCGATGGTGGCGTTCAGGGCCAGCAGGTTGACCTGCTCGCTGATGTCGGTGATGGTCTCGATGACCTTGCCGATGGAGTTGGCCGCGTTGCCCAACTCGTCCATATTGTTGGAGGCGGTGGAGGCCTTATGGGCCGCTTCGTCGGAAATGCTGCGGGCTTTTTCGGCGTTCTGGGCGATCTCGCCGATGGTTGAGGACATCTCCTCGGCAGCGGAGGCCACCATGTTGGTGTTGGTAGCGGACTCCTCCATGGCGGCGGCCACATTGTTCATGTTGGCGCTCATCTCCTCGGCCGCCGCCGAAACGGTGTTGGCCTTTTCGGAAACGTTCTGGATGCCCTGGGTCATCTGCTCGGAGATGGCGGACAGTTCGGTGGAGGAGGAAGAGAGGGTCTGCACCCCGCCGGCGATGTCCTTGATGATGCCCTGGAGCTTCTCGATAAAGGTGTTGAACCAGCGGGCCAGTTCGCCGACCTCGTCCTTGGTCGTGGCCTCCAGGCGCATGGTCAAATCGCCCTCGCCCTGGGCGATGTCCTTGAGCCCGGCCACGGCCGCATTGATGGGTTTAACGATGGCCCGGGCGGAGAAGAAAACGGCCAGGGCCACGATCGCGGCGGCCACCAGAGTGACAACGATGTTGATATTGCGAATACTGTTGGATGCAGCCAGAAACTCGTCCTGATCCTGTGTGCCGGCGACGGCCCAGCCGTTGACGCCCACAGGGGCAAATCCGGCGATTTTTGCAGTTCCCTTGAAAACGTATTCTTCCACACCGGTCTCCTGGGCCTTCATTCCTCGGATGATGGCGTCCATCTCCTTGATGTCGGAAAAGTTGGTCTTGAGAATATTTTCGGGTTTGGGATGCGCGATGCAAAGACCGGTTGCATCGGCCATATAACCGTAGCCGGTTTTTCCGATTTTTCGACCTGAAACCACATCGGTGAAATAATCCGCGTGGATTACCAACCCGAATGTTCCCAGGAAATTTCCGTTCCTGGTTTTGATGGGGGCACAGGCCACGGCAATCGGCTTGCCAGTGCTTTTCGAGATCGTCATGTTGCCCAGAACGGCTTTACCTTCCTGTCGTGCAGATTGAAAATAATCCTTGTCGCCGACATTGACGTCCTTGTACTCTCTCCCGCCCTCCAGCACGCCGGTAAACACTTCACCATCGGCGTTGGTGATGAAAATGCCCTGGTAGTGATTCCCCATGTTACGGAATTCAACAGACAGATCGGCAAAGACCGTTTCAATCTCAAATCGATTGGCTTGGACACCGGAATGACTGACGGCTTCACTCAACGCAATAATTTCCTTCTGGCTGGCAAGGACGCGGGCTTTTTCCATTTCGGCCTGGATGACGCTGCGGGTCAACCGCGCCAGATCCGAAGCAATGCCTTGGACCTGCCCCTTGGACAGCGCCATCAAGGACGTTGCGGCCTTGGAGAAAGAAATATAGCCCACTATGATCAATGGGATCAGTACGGCCAAAATGCCGCCAAGGATCAATTTGGTAGAAATAGAATGCAGATTGAGTTTCATATCCGACTCCTTGTGTAAATGATTGTGAAATATGTATATAGGAAAAATCAATTTCGTTAGCTTACATTATCGACAGAATCGACGGTAACTTAACAAAAAATAGGAAGAAGATTTTTTAAAGGAAGGATAGGCGCCACCATCTCGAATGATGGACTGGGGCCTGAAAGACAGCTAATGACCAAACAAGCGGAAGCCGTTCAAAGAATCGACTTCCGCTTGTTTTTTTCAGTGTCGCATCGATGGGCCGATGCATGCAGCTTTTTCGAATCAGGGAGCGGTCCAATCGCTCCCATTGAATTCTACACCTTGAACTGATCGACCATGGTTTTGAGACTTTCCGACAGGTTGGAAAGCTCCTGGGCGCTGAGGTTGACCTGGCCGCTGCTGGTAGACATCTCGTCCATGGACGTACTCACACCGGCGATGTCGCTGGAGATCTCCACGGCGACCGTACTGCTCTGATTGACATTCTCGTTGACTTCCTGAATGCCCTGGGAAGCCTGGGCCACGTTGGTGGCGATCTCCTTGGTGGCGGCCGACTGCTCCTCCACGGCCGTGGCGATGGTGGCCACCACGTCGTTGACGTCGTTGATGACCTGAGTGATTTCGGCAATCTGGCCCACGGTAGTGGTCGTTGTTCCCTGGATGCCCTCGATCTTCTGCTTGATATCCCCGGTCGCCTCGGCGGTCTGTTTGGCCAGTTCCTTGATCTCGTTGGCGACCACGGCAAAGCCCTTGCCGGCCTCGCCGGCCCGGGCCGCCTCGATGGTGGCGTTCAGGGCCAGCAGGTTGACCTGCTCGCTGATGTCGGTGATGGTCTCGATGACCTTGCCGATGGAGTTGGCTGCATTGCCCAACTCGTCCATATTGGCGGAGGCGTTGGAGGCCTTGTGGGAGGCTTCGTCGGAAATGTTGCGGGCCTTTTCGGCGTTCTGGGCGATCTCGCCAATGGTGGCGGACATCTCCTCGGCGGCGGTAGCCACCATGTTGGTGTTGGTGGCGGACTCCTCCATGGCGGCGGCCACATTGTTCATGTTGGCGCTCATCTCCTCGGCCGCGGCGGAAACGGTGTTGGCCTTCTCGGAAACATTCTGGATGCCCTGGGTCATCTGCTCGGAGATGGCGGACAGCTCGGTGGAGGAGGAGGAAAGGGTTTCGACGCCGCTGGAGATATCCTTGATGATGCCCTGGAGCTTCTCGATGAAGGTGTTGAACCAGCGGGCCAGTTCGCCGACCTCGTCCTTGGACGAGGCTTCCAGCCGCATGGTCAGGTCGCCTTCACCCTGGGCGATGTCTTTGAGACCGGCCACGGCGGCGTTGATGGGGCGCACGATCGTCCGTGCGGCAAACAGGATGATCACACCCACAACCAAAGCGGCCACAAGGGTGACAAGGATGTTGACATTGCGAATGGTGGTGGAGGCGCCCATAAACTCGTCCTGGTTCTGGGTGGCGGCAACGGACCATCCGTTGATGCCCACCGGCGCGAAGCCGCAGGTTTTCTTGACACCCGTGAATATATAATCCTGAACACCCTTTTCCTGGGCCTTCATTCGGGTGATCACCTCATTCATCTCTTTGATGTCGGAGAAATTCGTTTTGAGAACATGATCGGGATTGGGGTGGGCGATGCACTGTCCGGTTTTGTTTGCCATGTACCCATATCCACTCTTGCCGATTTTTCGGTCCGAAACCACCTGGGTCAAATACTCCGAGTTGATGGCCAGCCCCAATACGCCCAAAAATTCGCCGCGTTTGTTTTTGACGGGAGCACAAGCCACGGCAATCGGTTTTCCCGTGTTTTTTGAAATTACGATTTCGCTGAAGACGGTTTCCCCATTGCGCCGGACAGATTGAAAATATTCTACATCACTGAGATTGCTGCCTTTGTATTCGTTGCCGCCCGCTAAAACACCCGTATACAGGTCGCCTTGGGCATTGGTCAGAAAAATGCCCTGGTAGTTGCTGCCCAGCACCTGGAATTCACGTTTCATATCCTCAAAAAGATTTCCAATCATTGGCTGATTGGCTGCGACACCGGACTCGGCGACGGCTTCGCTTACTTCGATGACCGCCCTTTCTTTGGCCAGAAGCTCGGCCTTTGTCATTTCGGCTTCGATGGCAATGCGGGTCAGCCGCGCCAAATCCGAGGCAATGCCCTCGACCTGGTTCTTGGACAACCACATCAACGAAGTCGCGGCCTTGGAATAAGAAATGTAACCCACGACGATCAATGGAATCAGCACGGCCAGCATGCCGCCCAAGATCAATTTGGTCGAGATGGACTGCAAATTGAGTTTCATAGCAAACTCCTTTGCTAAACGATTGAGATAAAATGTATAAGAGGCAAAAAATAAATATGGTTCACTTGCATTATCGACTGAATCGGCAGGAACTTAAAAAAAAGGCTAAGAATTGGCATTTTTAAGGTAGGATCGCTACAAACACCTGTATCGTCAGGTTTTCCACCCGCTGGTCGGAACCGGTAGGTATGTAAACGGTTCGCTTCCGGAAACAAAAGCTTATTTCTGGATCTCCCGATTGCCCGAGTATTTCAGGGCCGCGGCGATAAAGCTGCGAAAGAGGGGATGGGGGGTCATGGGCCGGGATTTGAACTCCGGATGGAATTGACATCCCAGAAACCAGGGATGGTCCTCGATTTCTACGATTTCCACCAGTTCACCGGAGGGGGCCAGGCCTGAGATCCTGAGTCCGGCCTGCTTGAGCGTTTCCATGTAGGCATTGTTGAATTCGTAGCGGTGGCGGTGGCGTTCGGAAATGGATTCGGTGCCGTAGGCACGATAGGCCACCGTATCGGCTTCCAGTTTGCAGGGATAGGCGCCCAGCCGCATGGTGCCGCCTTTGTCCGAGTGGACGTCCCGCTTTTCAATGGTGCCGGATTTGTCGTCGAACCACTCTTCCATGAGATAGATCACCGGGTGCGGGGTGCTCAGATCGAATTCGGTGCTGTTGGCTTTTTCCAGTCCGGCGATATGCCGGGCGAATTCGATGACGGCGATCTGCATGCCCAAACAGATGCCGAAGTAGGGGATCTTGTTTTCGCGGGCATAACGGGCCGCGCAGATTTTGCCCTCCACGCCGCGGGAACCGAAACCGCCAGGTACCAGCACGCCGTCCACTCCTTCCAGGCTCAGGCTGCAGGAATTGGCGTCGATGGTTTCCGAGTCCACGAATTTCAGGTTGACCTTGCAGCGGCTGGGGATGCCGCCGTGGATCAGGGCCTCGTTGAGACTTTTATAGGATTCGGTCAGATCCACGTACTTGCCGACGATGGCGATGGTCACCTCGTACGCCGGTTCGTTCATCTTCCGGATCAGCGTTTCCCAGTCCTCCAGGCGGGGGGCTCGGGTCCAGATGTTGAGCAGTTCGACAATCTTGTTGTCCAGTCCCTCTCGATGAAAACACAGGGGCACTTCATAGATGCATGCCACATCTTTGGCCGTGATGACCGCATCGGGCCCGACGTTGCAGAACATGGCGATCTTGGCCTTGATGTCGGGGCTGAGCAGGCGGTCGGTGCGGCACAAAAGGATGTCCGGTTGGATGCCGATGCTGCGCAGTTCCTTGACGCTGTGCTGGGTAGGCTTGGTTTTCACCTCGCCGGCCGTGCCGATGTAAGGCACCAGGGTCAGATGGATGTAAATCACGTTGTCCTTGCCGGCGTCGTTTTTAAACTGGCGGATGGCTTCGAGAAAAGGGAGACTTTCGATATCGCCGATGGTACCGCCGATCTCGACGATGACCACGTCGACATCCGCCGATGTCTTGCGAATGCTGTCCTTGATTTCGTCGGTGATGTGGGGAATGACCTGCACCGTTCCGCCCAAGTATTCTCCCTGGCGCTCCTTGGTGATGACACTGTGGTAAATTTTCCCGGTGGTGAAATTGTTGTCCTGGCCCAGTTTGGCATGGGTGAAGCGTTCGTAATGCCCCAGGTCCAGGTCGGTTTCGGTGCCGTCGTCGGTGACGAAGACCTCCCCGTGCTGAAAGGGATTCATGGTGCCCGGATCCACGTTGATGTAAGGATCCAGCTTCTGGATGGTGACCTTCAGTCCGCGGCTTTCCAAAAGGGCACCAATGGATGCCGATGCCAGTCCCTTGCCTAATGAGGAGAGCACTCCCCCGGTTACGAAAATATACTTGGTGTCATACCCCATAGATCAAACCTCGGCCTCGTTTCAGGGATTGGTAATGCGTTGTATAATGCAAATATGTAATAAATATAGTTTAAATAAACAATTATGTTTTCTCAGGCTGTTTTTTCGGGTGATTTTACCCGGTACGATCCAGTTGCGAAGCGTGTACCATATTTGCCGGTTTTGGAAAACAAGCTATTCGAATTTTTTCTGGAAATCCTGGACTCCCTTCTGTATCGCTTCGACCGCCTTCTGTTTTTGCTCCTGGGGCGTTTCGGGCGCGTTGGCGGCGACCGAAGCCTTCAATACTTCCGGATCCATCGTTTCGACTGAAATGGAGGTGTTGAGGCGCAGGCTCGCCACCCGGATTTCCCGGACAAGGCGGTTGTCCATGGAAAATTGCACTTGCATCGGAAACCACCCGCTTTGAAGTTTTTCCCAGTTGCGGTAGACGATTTCCAGCCGGCTGCCGGCCGTGTCGGATTTTTGGTCGACCAGCAGCAGACGGACAGGCAGAAAAGTGGTTTTATCAATGGCCACTTGAGAAACCGATTCATCAGGATACCGGGCCCCCAGCACGAACACCACCCTTTCGTCCACCCGCCCCAGACTGCAAATGGCCGTTTCCACGCCCAGTCGGTTGAGCGTTCGCATCAGGCGCCACCGGGTCCGGGCGCGAAGCAGTTCCTGATAGGCGTCGAACGGATCGGGGTCGACCGACATGCGGCCGTCGATTACCGTAATGGACGTATCGCCGAACACCAGATGGGTGCGTCGGATCGTTTCGGAGACGATGTCCGAGCGGAACCGTTCGGGCATGACGTAAATGGCGGTTTCATCGTAAACGGCAGGTGCGGCTTCCGGCGTCTGGGGGTAGATCAATAATTTATTTTCCACCTGAAGGGTGGCGATGGTGCCCAGGGCTTCGGCGGTGAGTTGCAGAACATGAGGTCCTTCAAGGACGTAGGCCACAGATGGGGACGGCAGGACGACAGCGGTGAACCATAAGAAAAGGGCGGCCAAGCGACAGGCCGCCCATACCGGTTTTTTCAGTATTACCATCATTCTGGCCATCATCAACGCAGGTCCATTACGGGTGGTATTCTCTTGTGAGCAACGGCGATCAGTCGCCGACAAAAATATCCTGGGCAAACTGGGCTCCCTGTCCCAAGGCTTCCTCGATACGGATCAGCTGGTTATATTTGGCAATGCGATCGGACCGCGACATGGACCCGGTCTTGATCTGCCCGCTGTTGACCGCCACGGCCAGATCCGCGATAAAGGCGTCTTCGGTCTCGCCGCTGCGGTGGGAGATCACCGTCGTGTAGCCGGCCTGTTTGGCCATTTCGATGGCGTCCAGGGTTTCGCTGACCGTTCCGATCTGGTTCAGTTTGATGAGAATGGAGTTGGCGATGCCATCGGCAATCCCTTTGGCAAAAATGGAGGGATTGGTGACGAAGACGTCGTCGCCCACGATCTGGATGTATTCGTCCAGTCTTTCGGTCAGCACGGCCCAGTTGTCCCAGTCCTGCTCGGCCAGACCGTCCTCGATGGACAAGATGGGATACTTCTCAACCAGATTCTCGAAGTAGTCGACCATTTCCAGGGCTGTCAGGGATTTGTTCTCTCCTTTGAGAACATATTTGTTCTTGGCGTACAATTCGCTGGCCGCCACATCCAGTGCCAGGCCCATGTCCTTGCCGGGCGTGTAGCCGGCCGCCTCGATGGCCTGCATGATAAAACCCAGGGCTTCTTCGTTGGAGTTGAGGTCCGGTGCGAAGCCGCCTTCGTCCCCGACGGCCGTGCTCAATCCCTTGGATTTGAGAATTTTTTTCAGGGCGTGGAAGGTTTCGGCGCCCATCTGAATGGCCTGGACAATGGATTTTGCACCGAAGGGTACGATCATGAATTCCTGGATGTCCAGGTTGTTGGCGGCATGGGCCCCGCCGTTGACGACATTCATCATGGGCACCGGCAAAATGCGGGCGTTGACGCCGCCCAGATAGCGAAAAAGGGGCAGGCCGAAGGCGTTGGCCGCGGCCCGGGCCGCCGCCATGGAAACCCCGAGGATGGCATTGGCGCCCAGCTTGGACTTGTTGGCCGTGCCGTCGAGGGCCAGCATGCAGGCATCCAGGGTCATCTGATCGGCGGCATCCATCCCGCGGATTTCATCGGCAATGGTCGTGTTGACATTTTTCACCGCCGTTACCACCCCTTTGCCGCCGTAGCGCTTGGCGCGGGTATTGCGCAGTTCTAAGGCCTCGCGTTTGCCCGTGGAAGCTCCCGAGGGGACCGCCGCCCGGCCCCTGGCGCCGCAGGCCAGCATCATCTCCACTTCCACCGTGGGGTTGCCTCTGGAATCCAGGATTTCTCTTGCGGTGACATCGATAATTTCGGTCATGGTTTTCTCTCCCGATTCTTTGGTTCGCACGGTCTTCACCGGCTGGGCCGATACCGCGCAGTATCCTATTAACATCTTTGAATAATAGTAGTTTCAGGATTTTTCGACCCCGGGAAGTGCGGGCCAGTTGCCGCTTGACAATTTAAAGGCAAATGTTACTCTCCTTGTCAGTCGATGTCAAGAAATTGGGTCTGGATTGCAAAGCCGTAAAAACGGGAACCAACCGCCATGAAAACCAACGATTTATATACCACCGCCCACCTGTTTGTCGCTGCCGTGCGGGTGCTCGACCACCAGGATGGGGCGCCGCCGTCTCTGGCGTCGGTCTGCCGCCTGCTGGACTATTCGGACGAAAAGGGCAGCTACCTGCTCAACCGGCTCAAGGAACTGGCCATTGTCGATACGGTCAAAAGCGGATTCGAGGACCGGCTGGTGGTGGGCGATCACCTGGCCATCGAGAACCTGCCCCGGAACACGGAAGAGAGCCGCTTGGAACAGGAACTGAAAAAATTCAAGCAGGGCAAGGACGTCATGCAGGAGAAGGTCGCATCCATCAAGGCCCAGCAGGCACAAAAAAAGCAGGACCTGTTTGCCGAGATCGAGAAGAAGTTGAAGCAGAAGATGGAAAAAAAATAGCTGGCCGTTTATTTGTTTTTATATGAATCTGATCCGCCACTTAGTATCTGGTACTTAAGACTTGTAAAAAGCTTTTCAGGCCATCCATGGCCACACACCCGAAAGAAAGGTGGTGGATTCGTTGGAGCGGCTTCCAGCCGCGATTCGGTTGGTAATCATCGCGGCGGGGACGCCGCTCCCACGAAAAACTGTGTCTGAACAGATGCCACTTCCTTAGAAGTCGGCAGGCACGTCGTTCCCGCAGGAACCCTCAATGATCGTAGGGGCGAAAAATTTTTCGCCCTAAGCGCGGCGACCTCGCTGCCGTCACTCCTCCTCCAGCTTGCCGGCTACAGAAAGGTCCTCCAGGCCGGCCATATCCAGCAGATGAATCTGCCTGCCCTCCACCCGGATCAGGTTCTGGGCGCTCATTTTTGCAAAAATCCGTGAAAGGGTTTCCGGGATAGTGCCCAGCAAACTGGCCAATTGACCCTTGGAAATGGTCAGGTCGATCCGGTCGCTGCGTCCCTGCTCTTCGGCCAGCACCGTCAGGTAGGAGGCCAGGCGGGAGGGAACCTCCTTCAAGGAGAGGTTTTCGATCTGGACGGTGAACTCGCGCAGCCGCAAGGACAGCTCCCCCAGCATGTTCATGGACAGCGAGGGATGTTCGGCGATCAGGCGAACGAACGCCTCCCTGGGCAAAAAGAGGATTCGGCTTTTGACCAGGGCCATGGCATTGGCCGGAAACCGTGAGCCGGAAAAGACCGGCACTTCGCCGAAGGGATTGCCCGGCCCGTAGATGTGCAGGATCTGCTCCTTGCCCTCCAGGGAGGTCTTGAAAATTTTTACCTGGCCCTCGGCGACAATGTAGAAGCCGTTGCCCTCATCCCCCTCCATAAAGATTGACTCGCCGCGCTGGTAGGGCTTGTCGACGGTGATGGCACCGATTTCATCCAGTTGCTGTTCCGAAAGTCCTTTGAAGAGCGGCGCCGCCGCCAGAACCCGGCGAATTCCTTTTTTCATTGGATGATGGTTTCCTTTCGGCCCTGTCCATGGCTCGCTCAGGCCGGCAATCGCTGGTTTTTGGGTTGATTCTTCCGAAAAATCCCTTGTTTTCAGCATAAACCGATAGCCCGGAAGCTTGTCCCGAGTCAAGGTGGATTGCCCGATCATGAAGGTGTACCGCCCAAAAGGAAATGAAAAAAATTGAAAGTTTTGACTCAGGTCAAGGGCATTTGAATTTGGAACCGGTAAAAGACAGCTAAACGCTGAACGAAAAGAGAGCAATGGCAGCGGCAACCGACAATCGAAGCCATATCGTAACCAACCGATACCAAGGAGGAGACATCATGTTTTGTTTTCAATGCGAACAGACGGCCAAAGGCGAAGGATGCACCAAAATCGGCGTGTGCGGCAAACAGCCCGAAGTGGCGGCCCTTCAGGATCTTCTTATATACGCAACCAAGGGCATCGCCCAGGTGGCCGTGGAAGGCGCCAGGGTCAATGTCAGCGATCCTGCGGTCAACCAGTTTGCCTGCGAGGCCATTTTTTCGACCCTGACCAACGTGGATTTCGATCCGGCCCGTTTCGTCATCCTGATCGACGATGCCGTCAAACACCGCGAGGCCCTCAAGGCCAAGGTCCAGGCGGCCGGCGGCAGCGCGGCCTTTGCCGACGGTCCGGCGACTTTTACTCCGGCCGGCGATCAGGCCGGCCTGGTGGCCCAGGGCGAGCAAGTGGGCATTCAGTCCGATCCCTCGGTCAATCCGGATATCCGTTCCTTGAGAGAACTGATCGTCTACGGCATCAAGGGCCTGGCCGCCTATGCCGACCATGCCCGGATTCTGGGCCAGGAAGATGAATCCGTCTACGCCTATATCTATGAAGGCCTGGCCGCCACGCTCGATAATACTCTTGGCGCCGACGACTACGTGGGGTTGGCCTTGAAGTGCGGGGAGGTCAACCTCAAAGCCATGGAACTGCTGGATGCCGGCAACACCGGTACCTACGGCCATCCCGTGCCCACCGCCGTACCCCTGGGTGCCAAAAAGGGCAAGGCCATCCTGGTTTCCGGCCACGATCTCAAGGATCTGGAGACGATTCTCAAGCAGACCGAGGGCAAGGGGATCAACGTGTACACCCACGGTGAGATGCTGCCCTGCCATGGCTATCCGGAACTGAAGAAATACGGGCACTTCTACGGCCATTACGGAACGGCGTGGCAGAACCAGGCCAAGGAGTTCGCCGCTTTCCCCGGGGCCATTGTTATGACCACCAACTGCATCCAGAAGCCTAAAGAGTCGTATCAGGCCAATATTTTCACCACCGGCCTGGTCGGCTGGCCCGGCGTGCCCCACATCGCCGACAAGGATTTCACCCCGGCCATTGAGCGGGCCCTGGCACTGCCCGGGTTTACGGAAGATGTGCCCGGAAAGCAGGTCATGGTCGGTTTTGCCAGAAACGCGGTCATGGGCGTGGCACCCCAGGTGATCGAAGCGGTCAAGAACAAGGCCATCCGCCATTTCTTCCTGGTGGGCGGCTGCGACGGCGCCAAACCCGGCCGCGACTACTACACCGAGTTTGTGGAAAAGGTTCCCGAGGACTGTGTGGTGCTGACCCTGGCCTGCGGCAAGTTCCGCTTTTTCGACAAGGACCTGGGGGATATCGGCGGCATCCCGCGCCTGCTGGATATCGGGCAGTGCAACGACGCCCACTCGGCCATCCAGATCGCCGTGGCCCTGGCCAATGCCTTCGAATGCGGGGTCAACGACCTGCCGCTTTCCATGATTCTCTCCTGGTACGAGCAGAAGGCCTGCGTGATCCTGCTCTCCCTGCTGCACCTGGGCATCAAGGACATCCGACTGGGCCCCAGCCTGCCGGCTTTCATTACGCCCAACGTGCTGGATGTGCTGGTGAAGAATTTCAACATCATGCCGATTGGGACAGCAGAAGGGGATCTAAAGGCCATTTTGGGCTAAGTCCAGGCTTCGGGATCGCGTTTTTAGGCGGCGTTATCGGTCGTCGCGGTATGCCAAAACCAGCTTCCTCCCTCTGGCCTTGCCAAAAACGCGATCTCAAACCCTGTAAAAATATGTATTCGAACCTATATTTAAAAGAAACGGCTGCCCGGGGGAAGCTCCCGGCAGCCGACAACTGAAAACGGTCGGTAAAGGAGCGCTGCCATGAAATGCCCCGGACAGGATACTCTCTACTGGAAGCCCGGCGCCATTTACGAGGTGCCGTGCCCGAAGTGCGGCGCCAAAGTGGAGTTCTTCAAGGACGACACGGCCCGCAAATGCCCCCAATGCCAGCATCGGTTCGTCAATCCGGATATGGATTTTGGCTGTGCGGCCTATTGCCAGTATGCCGAGCAGTGCATCGGCACCCTGCCCGAGGAGTTTCTGGAGCAGAAGGAAGATCTGCTCAAAGACCGGGTGGCTATCGAGATGAAACGCTATTTCAAAAGCGACTTCAAACGCATCGGTCACGCCATGCGGGTGGCCCGCCATGCGGAACGCATCAACCGGGTCGAGGGCGGCAATCCGGCGGTGGTGTTGTGTGCTGCCTACCTGCACGATATCGGCATCGTTCTGGCCGAAAAAAAGCATAACAGCAGTGCGGCCAGGTATCAGGAGCAGGAAGGCCCGGCGGTGGCCCGCGAGATTCTGGAGCGGTTGGGGGCCAAGGCACCGCTGGTCGATGAAGTCTGCGAAATCGTGGGCCACCATCACCATCCCCGCGAAGAGGAAACCCTCAACTTCAAAGTGCTCTACGATGCGGACCTGATCGCCAACCTGGAGGACGCCAGAAAGGAAAACGGCATCGCGCCCGAAAAGATCGAAAGCATTGTCGCGAAAAAATTCCTGACTGATGCGGGAAGAGAAGAGGCCCGCAAGTCATTGCTCAATTAGAGGATATCATGAGAGTAAACCGAAAAATCATCGAAATCGACGAAGAGCGCTGCGATGGCTGCGGCAACTGTGTTATCGCCTGTGCGGAAGGGGCCCTGAAGATCATCGACGGCAAGGCCAGGGTGATTTCGGACAACCTGTGCGACGGCCTGGGGGCTTGCATCGGAGACTGTCCCCAAAATGCCTTAAGGATCGTCCAACGCGAGGCCGAGGACTTTGACGAAGCGGCTGTTGAAAAACATCTGGAGGAGCAAAGGGACCAGGCAGCGGAACAGAAGCTGCCGTGCGGCTGCCCCTCCACCCAGATCCAGAGCTTCTCCCCGGCAAGCGGCTGCCAGGAGGCCAATATCCCTAAAACCATGGCGGGTTCGGAATCCGCGCTGTCGCATTGGCCGGTCCAGATCCGCTTGATTCCGCCTACCGCGCCGTTTTTGAGGGGTGCCGATCTTCTGGTTGTTGCCGACTGCGTGCCCGTGGCCTTTCCCACGCTGCACCGGGATTTTCTGGCCGGCAAAGCCGTGATGGTCGGCTGCCCGAAGTTCGACGACGTCCAGGATTATGTCGACCGGTTCGCCGAAATTTTCAAAACCGCCGGCATCAAGAGTGTCACCACTGTGGTCATGGAAGTGCCCTGCTGCTCGGGGTTGCCCGGCATCGTGAATAAGGGCATGGAGAAAGCCGGTGTCCAGGTGCCTTCCAAACAGGTGACCATCAGCACGCGGGGAGAGGTGCTGGAAGAGCGATAGGATTTTCTCCTTTCGGTTGTCATTGACGCCTGAATCGTCTAAGTAAGGGCCATTGAAACCATCAAAGGAGGAGATCGATGAATCACAAGGTTGATGCCGTCATCATCGGATCGGGCGTCATTGGATGCGCCGTGGCCTTCGAAATGACGAAACGGGGCTACAAGACCCTGAATGTGGACAAACTGGCCGACGCCGGCATGGGCTCTACCAGCGGCTCCTGCGCCATTATCCGGTTCCATTACTCCACCACCGAAGGGGTGGCCATGGCCCGAGAGGGCTATTACTACTGGCTGGACTGGCCCAAGTATCTGGAGAAGCGTGATCCCGAGGGTTTGGCCACCTACCGAAACGTCGGCGCCCTGGTCATCAAGACCCCAGTCAACCATAACCTTTCCCGGGTGAAAGCGGCGCTGGACGAATTTGGCGTCGGCTATCTGGAGGTTGAACCCGAACAGATCCATCGCTATCTGCCCAATGTGAACCTGGCCAGCTATTTCCCCCAGAAATGGTTGGATGACCCCGAATTCGGCCAGCCCACCGGCGAAACGATTCCCGGGGCGATCTGGGTCCCCGAATCCGGTTATATTTCCGACCCCAAACTCTCGACCCACAACCTCATGGTGGCGGCCAGGGCCAAAGGCGCCGAATTTCTTTTCAATGCGCGGGTGACCGAAATCTTGAAAAAAGATGGCCGCACGGCCGGCATTAAACTGGCCGATGGCACCCAGATCGAGGCGCCGGTGGTGGTCAACATTGCCGGTCCCCATTCTCACATCGTCAACGCCATGGCAGGCGTCGAAGACGCCATGAACATCAAGACCCGTCCCATGAAGCAGGAGGTCGCCCATGTGCCGGCCCCCGAGGGGTTGGACTGGGAGCGGGACGGCTACATGCTCTCCGACGGCGACACCGGCTGCTATTCCCGTCCGGAAGTCGGCAATAATATTCTCATCGGCAGCGAGGACCCGGAATGCGATCCTCGTTTATGGGTGGATGATCCGGACAACTACGACCAGAACTTCACCGACCAGTACAAGTGCATGGTCATGCGGGAAGCCATGCGGGTTTCGAATCTGGAGATTCCCAACCAGCATCAGGGTGTCGTCGACTTGTATGACTGCAGCGACGACTGGATTCCGATCTACGATAAATCCGACCTGCCGGGCTTTTACATGGCCGTGGGGACCAGCGGCAACCAGTACAAGAACGCCCCGGTGGTCGGCGCCATGATGACGGAACTGATCGATGCCTGCGAAAAGGGGCAGGATCACGATACGGATCCGGTCAATTTCTATCTGAAGTACACCCGGAGAAATCTCAACGTCGGTTTTTACAGCCGCAACCGGAAAATCAACACCGACTCGAGCTTTTCGGTGATTGGTTGACGAACGATGTTTTGATAAAATGGGTGCGTGGTGCCTTACGAAACGAGAAACGAAGCGTGTTGATGGGTCGGCTCTTTGGGTTCCAGCGGCAGCTTAACGATAAATGTTGTTCCTTTTCCCGGTACGGACTCAACCTTCATTTCGCCGCCATGGTTTTCGGTGACGATGAAATAGGAAACGGAGAGGCCCAGACCGGTGCCCTTTCCGGTCGGCTTGGTCGTAAAAAAAGGTTCGAAAACACGCTTGCAAGTCGCCTCATCCATGCCCGGACCGTTGTCTTCCAACTCAATGCGCACCTTTCCCGTCTTTTTTTCATGGTCCAGCCGCAGAATGAATCGCGGCTGGAATCCGTTTCCAGCCATCTCCTGCATGGCCTCGGCGCCGTTGCGCAGCAGATTCAGCAGGACCTGCTGAATCTTGCTCGCCTCGCAAAGCACCGGAGGCACATCGGCGGCGTACTCCCGTAAGATTTCAACCTTACGGAAGTCGTATTTTTTCTTCAGGTCATAGTCGCTTCCGGCCAGATCCACGGTTTGATCGATCAATTCGCCAAGGTTATGGGTGGAAAACGCCGATTCACTCTTGCGTGCGAAACTGAGCATATTGGACACGATCTCGGCGGCCCGTTGGCCGGAAGATAGCATGTTTCCCAGCATGCGCGGGATGCCGCGACGCTCCATGAAGGCGACGATGGCCTGCATGCTGGTGCCGGCCGAATCTGCGGCCTCGCAGTTGACCGGCAGGTCCGTCCGGGTGAGCCGGTTTTTGATGACGCCGGCGGTCTGGATCATGCCGGCCAGGGGGTTGTTGATCTCATGGGCCATGCCCGCAGCGAGTCCGCCCACCGACAGCATCTTTTCGTTCTGGATCATCATTTCTTGCATACGCACTTTTTCCGTGACGTCATCAATTCGAATGACGGCACCCTGGACGCCGCCCGATGTCAACGGATAAATGGTCAGATCCTCGTAGCCGCTGCCGTCCTCCAGAAAACCGTGGCGACTGAGTTCCTGAAAGGTTTCTTTCGTTTCGACGCTTTTTTTAATCTTCTCCATCTCGGAGGTCATCTGCGGAAACACCTCGGGAAGGGATTTCCCCACAGCTTCCGAAGCGCTGATACCCGTGCATCGTTGCGTAGTCTTGTTCCATTGGGTGACCTTGCCGTCGCTGTCCACGCCAACCAGGATGGAAGGCATGGAGTTGATGATATTGACCAGTTGATTGCGCAAGTGCTGCGCTTCCTGCTCCGCGATTCTGCGATCGGTGGTATCCAATAGGGTGCCGACCGATTTTTCATTCCCATTGGAATCTTTCGTGACCCCGACACTGATTTCCACATTCCGTTTTTCGCCATTTTTGCGCACGATGGTGAATTCGTATCGGGATGGGACGTCTACGCCTTTTCGCCTGAGCCGATGGCGCTCGGCAACCAGGCGGACGCTTTCTTTATCGAGAAAATACCTGTAGTCCTGCCCGATGATTTCGTCCAGAGGGTACCCCAGGATATGGCTCATTTGCGAGTTGACGTATTCAAATTTGAAATCGTCATCCACGATCAAGACGCCATCGTGAGTATTTTCCATATAGAGCCGGAACTTTTCCTCGCTCTTCTGAAGGACGTGGTTCAAGTGCGTCATTTCGGCGATCTTGGTCTTGATTTCTTTCGCCATGACATTGAACGCACTCGCCAATTTGCCGATTTCATCCTGGGTACTTACAGGAGCGGTAACGTCAAAATTGCCGGTTTCCACGTGTTTCATGGCTTGCATCAGTTCGGTGATGGGATCGACAATGATCGTGTCCAGCCCGAAAATTCCGATGGTAATCAAAAAGAGTGGCACGAAAAACAAAAAAACGACCACGACGGTCAGACTCAGCCCGCTGGCCTCTTCAAGTCTTCTGTTAGCCTCATCGAGGTCGGATTGAGCGCTGGCAGCCATGGGTTGAACTTCAGTGCTTTTAACCGCCTCTTCAAAAACGGCCTTTGCCTGTTCGATCCGGGCGTCAAATCCTTCCAGCGATGTTCTCGACTTCAGAGTGAGTGCGTCCAGGAATTCAAATTGAGCGAACAGCTTCTCAAACAGGGCGTCGATGGATCCATCCGGGTCGATCAGATGCAGTTGGGATGAGAGGAATCGCCGGTTCTTTGCCACCAAATCCCTGTCTTTTTCCGTAAAACTTCTGGAGATGAAGCTGTTCTGAAAAACCAGGGTCAACTGGTTGAGGCTTTTCAACACATACTGCGCCAATGCCCTTTTCTCTGAAGCCTCTTTCCCCAATACCTGATCGAATTGATCCTTGGCCAGTACCGCCGTGATCTTCTCATCCAAACGATAGTACAGATCGTTGATTTCTATTCGCAACCGTTCAAAGGTCTTCTCTATTTTTCCTGAGGTGCTCTTTTTTTCCGCGATCAGGTCGACAAGGGATTTTCCCGCTTCCTCCAGGAGTTTGCCCTCTTGAATGAATGGACCGACATGTGGACTGAACGGCTCTTTTCCATATGCATGAACATGGCCCGTGGCAACGGCTTCGGAAACCATCTGGATGGTTGTGCTTTTCCATCTTTCGAATTCCTGGATGTCGGATAGTCGTTTGTCAACGGCATCCCGAGTCTGCTGATTGGAAAGAACCGCCCGGTGGGTCCAGATATTCATCAGAGAAAGGCAGACGAATACAAAAAAAATAACCGCACCTGTGGTGATGATTTTTTTTCTTATGGACAAACCGGTATTCCTTTCCTCACTTTTCCCCGCGAATTGTTAAAGGGGTGCACATTTATTATTATTCGGCTGTTCTGACAAGGACTTAAGAATGATAATGACCTGGCTGTCCAAATTATCGGCAGACGGCCTCGGTGACCGTCAGGCTCGGAACCGCACCGCGACAATTTGTTACAAACCGATACCCCTCTGAAAAGCACTTCTTCCTTTTTCGGCATACAGTTCCGCCAACGATGGCGCCAGTATTCCAACAAACCCGAACCCGGAACACCCAAGGAGGACACCATGCCGAAAAAAACCGTTTTAATCACAGTTGCCCTGGCCTCACTATTTCTCGTTTTTGGCCTGGCCGCCTGCAAGCGCGGGTTTCACCCGGGCGGTTTCGACGAGTTCGACCTGGCGGCTGTAACCAACCGTATCGCCGCAAAACTGGACCTGACCGAAGTCCAGAAGGCCGATTTGGAGCAAATCGCCGGTGAGATCGCCGACAAGGCCAAGGCCATGCACGCGGATCGTGAAAGCCGGCTTCAGGATTTGGCCGACGTGGTGCGTCAGGAGGTTATCGACAGGGACATCGTGGACCAGAAAATTGACGAAAAGATTTTGCAATTTAAAGAAATGGCCGACTTCGTCGCCGAACGGCTGATCGCCTTTCATGCGACGTTGACCCCCGAGCAGCGTGAAAAGATCGCCGAACGGATCGAAGAGCGCGCGTCCGGCGGTTGCCGGTTCGGTTGGCGATAGCCGAAAAGGCAAGGGCGTGGTTGGTACGATGGCTCCCGCGCCGGTGCGCCCTTGCCTGACCGGATGCTGCCGGCATGTGGCGCTTTTTTTTCGTTGCGAAAAATGCTACCCACAACAGGTAGCTGGCGAACCACCGAAGAAAGTCATTTCCATGGCCTTTACGATTCTTGTCATTGATGACGACGAAAAGCTCAATCGTCTGCTCAAACGCTTTTTAAAAGACTTCGGCTACGAGGTCTTTTCGGCCGCGGATGCCGACGAGGGCCTGAAAAAAGTGCGCACGGTCGCGCCGGATCTGATCATCCTAGATGTCATGCTGCCCGGCATGTCGGGCTTCGATGTCTGCAAGCGCATCCGGGAATTCAGTGCCGTGCCCATCATCATGCTCACCGCCCGGGGGGACGTTACCGACAAGGTGGTGGGGCTGGAACTGGGCGCCGACGACTACCTGCCCAAACCCTTTGAACCCCGCGAACTGGTGGCCCGCATCCAGGCCGTCCTTCGCCGGGCCAGGCATACCGGGCAGGACCGTCTCAGGCGCTTCGGAGCCCTGACCATCGATTTTCACCGCCGCCGGGTTTTCATGGCCGACCGGGAGGTGCCCCTGACAACCACCGAATTCGCCGCCCTGGACCTGCTGGTCCGGCATGCCGGCCGGACCCTGGACCGCGACGAAATCATGCAGACCTTGCGCGGCATCGACAGCGAATGCTTCAACCGGGTGGTGGACATCACCATGAGCCGGCTGCGCCAGAAGCTGGGTGACGATCCCAAACACCCGCAGTTCATCAAAACCATCTGGGGAACCGGTTACATGTTCGTGGGCCAGGAGTCTGACGATGACGCTGCGTCACGCTAAACGCCTGTTTCATTCCGTTTTTACCCGCCTTCTGATCGTCACCCTCATTGCCGGAATGGCCATTACCTTCACGGTGATTGTCGGTTTCATTGCGATCCGGGTGCACAGTAAAGGGGCGCTGGAGCGCAACCTGCTGCTGTACGTCGAATACCTGACCGACGATCTCGGCATTCCGCCGGACGAGGGGCGGGCGCGCGAAATTGCCCGCCGCACCGGTATGACGATATCCTACGCGCATGGGGACCAAAGCTGGCAAACCGGCCCGCCGCCCCGCTATTTCAATCCGAATCGGGCCTGGGTGCGCCAGCGCGTCCCCGGCATATGGGTGGGAAGTTCAAAGGGACATCATTTTGTCCGGATCTTCCATGGCGGCGGCGAACTGACTTTCATCGCCCCGCGGGATATGCATCACGGCAAGGAGGCCGGCTGGATTCTGGCCGGTATGGCGGCAACGTTGGCCCTTATTCTCGGCGGGGCCTATTGGGTGACCCGCCAAGCCCTCGGCCCCTTGCGCAAACTCAAGGCAGGGGTGGATCAAGCCGGCAAGGGAAAGCTGGACCATCGTATTCCCCGGTCCGGTTCCAGCGAGTTCTGCGACCTGGCCGACGCCTTCAATGCCATGGCCGAGAGGCTGGACCACCTGCTGCACAGCAAGGAGCAATTGCTGCTGGACGTCAGCCACGAACTGCGGTCTCCGATTACCCGTTTAAAAGTGCAGCTGGAATTTCTCAAGGATTCAGAAATGCGGGAGTCTTTAGGCAGTGACCTGGCCGAAATCGAAGCCATGATCACCAGCATCCTGGAATCGGCCCGAATGCGCCACGCCGCTGCCGTGCTAAACCTCGAATCCGTGGATATGGGCCAACTGGTTCGGTCCCTGGCAGCGGGCTTTGCAGAGATCGAGCCGGGGGTGGCCGTCGGTGAGTTGGCCGACGTGTCCGCTGTGGTCGACCCCGAGAAAATCAGAACCGTATTGCGCAATCTGCTGGAAAACGCCCTGAAGCATACGCCCGAAGACGGAACGGCGGTATCCATTTCTATGGCCGCCGCGCCGGATCGAATCGATATTGTCGTGGCGGACAAAGGTGAGGGGATTCCCGCTTCGGAGTTGCCCCACCTGTTCGAACCCTTCTACCGGCCGGATCGTTCCAGGTCCCGAAAAACCGGCGGCTACGGTTTAGGACTGAGCCTGTGCAAGGCCATCGTGGATGCCCACGGCGGCACTATCGATCTGGCCAGCACCCCGGGCGAAGGAACGACGGTAACGGTATCGTTGCCCCGGTCAGCCGATTCCCAACAATCGTAAAATCATCTGAATCGGGTAGAAGACGAACCGGTCGAGCACATTGAAGTACATCAAGGCCAGGACGATCATGAAGCCGTAGGGCTCGATGCGGCTGTAGGCATAGGCCTGCTTCGGCGGCAGCAGACCGACCAGCACCCGGCCGCCGTCCAGCGGGGGGATGGGGATCATGTTGAAGACCGCCAGAAAGACATTGAGCTGGATGGCGATGAGCAGAAAGAGCAGCAATCCCCGAAGATTGATCCCGACCATCAGCAGGGCTTTGAAGAATATAGCCAGCAGGCAGGCCAGAAACAGGTTGATCATCGGACCGCCCAGGGCCGACCACATCATGCCTCGCCGGGGATCTTTGAAGTTGCGCGGATTGATGGGCACCGGCTTGGCCCAGCCGAAAACCACCGGGGATTTCATCAGAATCAGCAGGGCCGGCAGAAGAATGGTGCCGAAAGGATCGATGTGGTCCTTGGGGTTCAGCGTCAGGCGGCCTTGGGCTTCGGCCGTGCGGTCGCCCAGTCGCCGGGCCACCCAGCCGTGGGCGAATTCGTGAAAGGTCAGGGCCATGAACAGGGCCACGACCTGCAGGAGAATCAATCCGATATCCATTAAAATTCCTTTTTAGCGGTCGGTGCGGTTTCAAGCGATGACCTCCTATACCATCATGCGGTCGGGGATCGAAACGATTTTTGTGGGTTGTCCGCTTCTGTCATGAAGAGGTCTCAATCTATCTCAGTAAAATCCGGTTAAGGAATTGCATAAAAATAATTTAAAATCAGCAGGTTAAACGATATTTTTGCTTGACATTGGGTCGTCAATATGGGCGGCGTTTTGTATACCCTATTATATCAAGAGGTTATACATGCCACGCACATTCGACCCTTTCCAAAAGCTCAATGCCCTGGAGTTTTTCTCTTTTTTTCAACCAGCGACTGAGGCAACATCACGGATGCCAGCTCTTGATTCCAAAGGAAACCGACCATTGCAGATGACTTTTGAGGAACATCTGCGCGCGCTGGTTTACTTTCATCTTGAAGAACACCATTCTGCTCAACACCTGCTGCAAGTGCTTGAAGAAGATGATTTTGCCAAAAGTGCCATCGCACCAGAAAACGGAATCAAAAAGAGCAGCTTCTCAGAGGCCACCAACAGCCGGGGACTTGAACAGTTCATGTATGTCTATCAGAACTTACAAGCTCAGGCATCTTCGATTTTACCCAAGCAACATCCCGAACTCGGTGATCCGGTGGGGATCGACGGTTCCCTCATCGATGCAACCTTATCCATGCATTGGGCCGACTACCGTAAAAAATCCAAGAAGGCGAAGGTCCACGTCGGTTTTGATCTGAACCGGGCGATTCCAAGAAAGCTTTATCTTACCGATGGTAACGGGGCTGAAAGACCTTTCGTCAGCTTGATCCTGTCTGACGGTCAAACCGGTGTGATGGACCGGGGTTATCAAAGCCATCAACGCTTTGACCAATGGCAGAATGATGGAAAGCTGTTTATGTGCCGGATTAAAGCCAGCACCAAGAAAACGATCATTAAACAAAACCCCATTGCCTCTGATAGTATCGTTTTTTTTGATGCCATCGTTGTTCTGGGCACCACGGAAGTCAATCAAACACAAACCCCACTTCGTTTGGTGGGTTACGAGGTGGATCGCGTTAAATACTGGATCGCTACGAATCGTTTTGATTTAACTGCCGAGCAAATCGCCACTGCCTATAAGCTCCGATGGGATATCGAAAATTTTTTCGCTTGGTGGAAACGGCACCTTAAAGTGTATCATCTCATCGCCAGGAGCGAGCATGGCTTGATGGTGCAAATTCTGGCAGGTCTGATCACCTATTTGTTGCTGGCAATCTATTGCCATCGCCAATTTAACGAGCGCGTTTCCATCAAGAGAGTCCGCCAACTGCGCATAAAAATCCGGAATGAATTACGCGCTGGTGTTTTTGGCAAACCCCCTGATTCAAATTTTAAAGAGCAAGAATTACATACCGTTAATGCAAGTACTTAGTGTCCGTCCATAAATTGCAGGTTTAAGCAGTGCGTCGAGAAGTAAAAATCGGGTAACGTGAGGAATAGAATCCTCCAAGACACGGCACATTGAAAGCCCGACAAGGATATGGGTAAATACTCTAAAAAAGCACGCCTCCGGACGCACCTGCTCTCTGGATTTCAGTAACTGAATTTTCTCAGGTTGTGAGGTTATCCAGCAGGAGCCAATTGCTTTCGAGCGATCGTCAGCAGGTTGGCCGCGACCACCGACGAAAGCACGTAGCTTTTAAAAGAACGAAAACCTTTCCACGTGCACCGGGTCAAGCCGAAACTGCGTTTGAGCCAGGATATGCCCGATTCGATACCGGCACGGAACTGTCTGAGCTTTTTGTAAACATAGTGACTGCGACACATGTCAATCTCTTCAAGACCCCGTTTTTTGGCAAAGCAGACATCTTTGACGCCTTTGGCCTTGGCCGTGTTCAGATTGCCTTTGGATGCAAAGCCACCGTCCAGGGCAACTTTCAGCGGGTAGCGTCCGTAAGCCGATTTCTGGCGATCCAGCATCTGTTCAACCAGTGTGCTATCTGCGGGATTGCCCTCAAGAACGACACAATCGAGGATAAGGTTCGAGGCTCCACCGGTCAGGCAAATCTTATGGCCATAATGGTTATCCCGGCGGTCTTTGATGATGATGTCCGTGTGTTCCTCGAAAATCGAGAATACCTTCTGGTCGGCCGATACGCTTTCGCCTTGAATAACCCGGCGATAGGTCTGGTCGTAGACCTGACGGGCCAAATCGCTGTAATGTTTGATGCTGTTCAATAAGCCAAGCAATTCAAAATTGGTTGTGCAGATTCCGCCTATCGTTTCTTCGGCTTTGATCGCGTAACCGATGGACTTTTGGGTGACCTTGAGCAGGTCTTTATACGGAGACAGTCGTTGCTTTTTCCCTTTTGCGTATTGGATGGCGGTCATCCGCCTTTTTGCACGGCGACGATGATCCGTGAAAACGATTTTAATTTTGAAGTCATCCCGGGCTTGAGTCAACAACCGCGCGAGCACGCGCACAGCGTCATACAACTGCATGGAATCGCAAGGAGGGTGGATGTTGCTCTCGACGACGGTACAATCGACTCGGGTCGTTCTGCCTTTTTCGATGTTGTTGTCCTTCGCATATGCCAACAGGTCCAGGGAAATAAGCTCCCAGGTCTCAGGGCAGATCCTTTTGATATTTTCATTCAGGGCGGATTTCTTGAAGCCCTTATCGAAAATACCGATTCTGCAAAACCGTCTGAGCGATCTGGAATCGGAAATATGAAAGGCGAGGTCTTCATAGGTGAAGTTGAAAAGCTTCATCACAATCGCGGCGCGGGTCACCTGCTCGGCACTCATACCGTTGGCCCCGGTTCGTTGACGTTCTATCTTGAGGCCACCGTTGAGGTCTTGCAGAACATGATCGTAAATGTTAGGAGTCTTGTCCAGGATTTTGCTGATCATCTCCAGTTCTACTTCTCTGGGATGACCCGTGGGGAGACTTATCAGCGGCATTTGTTTTTGTTGTTTCTCGCGCATTTTATGTCGGCCCTTTTTCTTGTTTACGTAGTATTTTTAAGTGTTTGGCAAAATACTTTATACTACAGACAGTGAGAAAATACCAGCATAAAATGCGCTTTTCTTTTTTATTCCAGTTAGTTATTTTCGCGGATGAACACTACTTAGCCGGAAATTACTGAATCTATCTGTGATTCGATCAACATTGAGATAAGGTTTCGTTACTTTTTCCGGGTTGCTTTTTCAGGTTATCGTTTATAAGGTCGATTTGTACCAAGCGGCAGGTAGGAATATATTTATAAAACTTTCAATACGTTAAAGAGATGCTGCGTCGGGTGGCGATAAAGACATGATACCTGCGCCATACTGGTCATGGCGTTGCATGATCGAAACCCGAAGCTGAACGAAAAAGGACTGAATTTATGAAAGAAACCATGGAACAAATCAATATTTCTCAATATATGCCCATCGTCATCCAGTGGGCGACAAACATTCTCCTTGCTATCCTCATCCTTCTGATTGGCATCTGGATATCCAATCGAATCTACAACCTGGTCCTTGGTATCAGCAAAAAATACGATCGACTCGACGATACCCTGTTTCGTTTTTTAGGCAGCGTCGCCCGTTACGTAGTCCTCGCATTTGTCTTTATTGCCATCCTCAATCGTTTCGGTGTGCAAACGGCCTCGATTGTGGCTCTGCTCGGTGCGGCAGGTATCGCGGTGGGGCTTGCGCTTCAGGGGGCGATGTCGAACCTGGCCGCGGGCTTGATGCTCTTGATTTTTCGCCCTTACAAGGTGGGTGATTTTATCGATGCGGCCGGCCGTTTTGGCAAGGTAACGGAAATCGATATGTTCACCACCATCCTGCAAACCTTCGACAACCAGAAAATTATCATTCCAAACAGCCAGATCTGGGGCGAGCAGATCATCAATCACTCGTACCACGAAGTGCGGGGTGTGGACATGCACTTCGGCATTGCATACGGTGAAAATACCGATGCGGCGCGCAAGGTGATCGACGAAGTCCTTGCCAATCACCCGCATATTCTGAAAGACCCGGCGCCCTTCGTTGAAGTGGAAACGTTGAACGACAGTTCGGTGGATTTTCTCGTGCGTCCGTTCTGCGACGGCGCTCACTACTTCGATGTGCTTTATTCCGTACCGGAACAAGTTAAAAAAGCGCTGGATGCGAACAATATTGAAATCCCATTCCCGCACCGCAAGGTCATTTTGGTTAACGAAAACGCATCCTGAAATGTTGTAGGATAATCCGGGTATAATCCAAAAGATTTCAGCGTTGAGATAAGATTGGTATCTGTCTTTTCACGCTCACCGGCCATAAAAAAGAAACGGCGGTTAAAGGAGAAAACCTTCAACCGCCGTCTATATTCCAAGCTTTAGAATGATCGCCTTAAGTCGTCCTTTTCGGCCCTGAAAACATTGATTTAAGACCAGAAAACGACCCCTTTTTTGACTTGAAGCCGCAACAATTAAGCATGGGTTCGACCCTGGCCGAAGACTGGCGGCTTAATCTATAATCATCCGGTTTTTGCAAGTATGACGATGTATTCGTTTCGCATGGTATTGGCGATTCCCGATATCTGCCTTGCCAGGGTTCGGACATGGGAAAAGCCGAAAGACTGAGCTAAATCGATTCAGTAATTTCCGGCTAAGTACTTGCATTAACGGTATGTAATTCTTGCTCTTTAAAATTTGAATCAGGGGGTTTGCCAAAAACACCAGCGCGTAATTCATTCCGGATTTTTATGCGCAGTTGGCGGACTCTCTTGATGGAAACGCGCTCGTTAAATTGGCGATGGCAATAGATTGCCAGCAACAAATAGGTGATCAGACCTGCCAGAATTTGCACCATCAAGCCATGCTCGCTCCTGGCGATGAGATGATACACTTTAAGGTGCCGTTTCCACCAAGCGAAAAAATTTTCGATATCCCATCGGAGCTTATAGGCAGTGGCGATTTGCTCGGCAGTTAAATCAAAACGATTCGTAGCGATCCAGTATTTAACGCGATCCACCTCGTAACCCACCAAACGAAGTGGGGTTTGTGTTTGATTGACTTCCGTGGTGCCCAGAACAACGATGGCATCAAAAAAAACGATACTATCAGAGGCAATGGGGTTTTGTTTAATGATCGTTTTCTTGGTGCTGGCTTTAATCCGGCACATAAACAGCTTTCCATCATTCTGCCATTGGTCAAAGCGTTGATGGCTTTGATAACCCCGGTCCATCACACCGGTTTGACCGTCAGACAGGATCAAGCTGACGAAAGGTCTTTCAGCCCCGTTACCATCGGTAAGATAAAGCTTTCTTGGAATCGCCCGGTTCAGATCAAAACCGACGTGGACCTTCGCCTTCTTGGATTTTTTACGGTAGTCGGCCCAATGCATGGATAAGGTTGCATCGATGAGGGAACCGTCGATCCCCACCAGATCACCGAGTTCGGGATGTTGCTTGGGTAAAATCGAAGATGCCTGAGCTTGTAAGTTCTGATAGACATACATGAACTGTTCAAGTCCCCGGCTGTTGGTGGCCTCTGAGAAGCTGCTCTTTTTGATTCCGTTTTCTGGTGCGATGGCACTTTTGGCAAAATCATCTTCTTCAAGCACTTGCAGCAGGTGTTGAGCAGAATGGTGTTCTTCAAGATGAAAGTAAACCAGCGCGCGCAGATGTTCCTCAAAAGTCATCTGCAATGGTCGGTTTCCTTTGGAATCAAGAGCTGGCATCCGTGATGTTGCCTCAGTCGCTGGTTGAAAAAAAGAGAAAAACTCCAGGGCATTGAGCTTTTGGAAAGGGTCGAATGTGCGTGGCATGTATAACCTCTTGATATAATAGGGTATACAAAACGCCGCCCATATTGACGACCCAATGTCAAGCAAAAATATCGTTTAACCTGCTGATTTTAAATTATTTTTATGCAATTCCTTAACCGGATTTTACTGAAATCGATTATGATTTTATGAAGACCGGTAACCTCCTCCTTGGGAATCCCCAGCGCTTTACTCAATTGATTGTCATTTGTTCCGATAACGATGCTGCAAAGTCGATTCGGCTTTAATACCCGGGCGCATTCGGCCAGGATCTTGCCCATATCTTCGATATAAATCGAATATTTTTCCTTAAGGGGTTTTCCGCGTAACCCCACCATCTTTTCCCTTAAACGCTCTATATCCTCTCCCAAAATATTGAGATGGAACGAATCGTTGGCCAAATAATCAATGGCAAAGCTATATGGCGGAGAAAACAGAATCGCGTCTACATGCTCATCATCTAAGTCCAATTTTCTGGCATCGCCTTGCCGGATGTCCGCTTTGGCCAGAATGGACTCCGAACCCTCCAGGACATATTGAATCTTCTGCACCACAAAAACATAGCGCTCCAGTATCGCTTGGAACTGCTCAATCGGCGGTTTTCGTTTGCTTCTTTCGGAATAGCCGGCACTGTCCAGATAGGCCAAGAGCAGGAAGTCAAGGGTGTCTTTGTCCACGCCCTCAATCAGGCCCAAGAACCGATCAATCAGGGTGGATTGGAAGGCGGTGATCGATTCCTTGACCCCTGTAAATTCGCTTCTTCGGGAACCGTTTCGTGTTTTGCTTCCGGAAACAGGAAGACCCAATTGCTTTGAAAACAGTTCAAACAAAGTTTTGGAATTTTTAAGGGCGGAATGTAAAGGTTTTTGGGAAATTGTCAGAGCGTCGTATTTCGCCTGGGTCATAAACCGGCAAAAAGGACTGGCGTCCACGGCAATAGAGTTGATGCCCATGAGGCTTGCTTCGATTGGAACCGTTCCAGATCCCATCATGGGGTCGAGGATGGTATCGCCGGGTTTAAGTCCCATGATATTGATCAGCGCCTTGATCATCTGGGGATGGAACTTCCCCCGGTAGGGAAACAGTCCGTGGGTGGCATATCCGGTTCTGAATTGATTCTTTTCAAAAAAGGATCTTAACCGAGAAGAAGAATGCTTCGGAAGCAATAGCGGTTCACCGGTGCACATCAGATAATGCCTGGTCATCCGATCTCCAACGCGGATAAAATAGGCCCCGTTATCTACAAGTTCGTCTTCGCTAAGAATATTGCTTTCGTAATAGGCAAGAGCGAGTTCATAAACTTCGTTCAATTGGGGTGAAAGGACCAGGTTTTCCGGAAAGAGGCGGGGAAACATCCCCTCTTTTAGTACATCGATAGGTTTGTTGGTGTTCATTTGAATTATATCGGGCTTCTTTAAATTTTTGGCTCAAACGGAACGATGGTTCTATCGAAGCGCTCTTCCGTCCGTGCCTTTTTTAATGGTCGGAACATCGGTTGAAAGGGCATCGTGCTCAATTTCAATAACCGCTAGTACACCTTCTTGAATCCTAAGATTTTTCCAGACGGGAAAATAGGGTTCGATTTCGGCGAAATTGCCGACTCGGTCAGTGAGATATTGATACATATCTCTGGACGGCAGCACCAGTATCCCGCCTGCCAAAACGCCATCCAAAAGTCCGACTGCCATTTTATTGAGCGCCCGGTGGCTTGATGAGATATTACCGGTCTCCCATTCAACGGAAAAGTAGCGCCCATCCGAAAGCTTCTTAACCGCATCGATAGGACCTGGCTTGATCCGGGAAGCTATGGACATCCGATGCTCAGGCCGCCAGTCGCTTCCGATAAGGCTTCGAATGAAATTCTTTTTAATAGGCAAGACCCCGCTACCCTTTTTTGTGGGATTGAGGATGAACTGTCCGCTGCCTTCTGGATGAGTTACGGCGGAAATGGCTTTCGTAATCTCATCGAGGATGTTTTCAAATTCTGAGGATGCTGAAAATGGGCCTTTCTTTAAAAGGAACTTAATCTTAATGATTTTCATCGAGCAGTTCCTCTACTTTCAGGATTAGTTCGCTGGCTGAAACATCAAGAACTCCTGCAAGCTGCAGCAGCGTTGTGAGGGAGGGTTGCCTGAGCCCCCTTTCGAGCAGCGAAATATAGCTTCTATCGAGACCGCTTTCTTGGGAAAGACGTTCCTGGGAAATTTTTTGGCACGTCCGAAAATGTCGCAGAGCCAAACCAAAGGCGTTTGCCGGTTTCAATAAAGCCTCCTCTGAAGTTTATGTACCTATATCCAAAAAACGACGCGTAAACCACGGACTATAGTCCGCAAAATATTAATTGATTGAAGGAAAAGGGTGTGCTATCAAAAGGGAAAACTATGCGGCGATATTTAACTCCAACAGAAACGCATTCTTCTGGTTAAACAATGAAAAATTGCTTTTTCAAGGCATTAGGAATCAAGACAACTGACAGGGCTGCGCTCCTTCGGTTTTCACGGAAATCAGCCGTTCCGATGGACAGGCTGGCTTATTACAACCGTAACAATATCCTGCCCACCGGCAAAGATCTTCAGGCTGTCTGTAACACCGCCGGCATAACGGAAACTCAACTCATGCTCACCATGGGGATTTTCGACGACCGGCTTCGAGCACTTCTTCGAAAAAACGCCGACAGCATTTATCAGTTTATAGAGAATTTTCAGGATGCGGTCTCCACGGAATTTCCGATGCCGCCATTGGCCTTGAAAACAAAATTAGGCAGACTTTACCAAGGCGATTGTCTTTCCCTGATGCAGCATATAGAAAGCGACAGCGTCGATTTGATATTTGCGGATCCGCCGTTTAATCTGAATAAGATCTACCCTTCGAATATCGACGATAATCTGAAAACTGAGCAGTATCTCTCGTGGTGTAAAAACTGGATGGATGAATGTATCCGGATTTTAAAACCGGGCGGCAGTTTTTTCATTTGGAATCTGCCGAAATGGAACACCCACTTGGCCGGCTACTTAAATCACCGGTTGACATTCCGACACTGGATTTCGGTTGATATTAAATACACGCTGCCGATTAAAGGACGACTTTATCCGTCACACTATGCGCTTTTGTATTACTGCAAAGGCGAAAAACCGAAGGCATTTCATCCGGACCGACTCCCCATGGACATATGCCCTCACTGCATGGGGGACCTAAAAGATTACGGCGGATATAAAAATAAAATGAACCCGGACGGTGTCAATCTAACGGATGTATGGTTGGATATTCCACCGGTTCGGCATAGAAAATACAAAAAAAGGAACGGCTCCAACGAGCTTTCCGTAAGACTTATGGACCGGATTATTGAAATGGCTTCCGATGAAGGCGACCTGGTGTTCGACCCATTCGGCGGTTCCGGTACCACATATGCGGTTGCGGAAATTAAAAAACGAAAATGGCTTGGTATTGAAATCGGGCCGGTTGACGATATTATAGTCCGTTTCGAAAATATTTACGAAGATGCCGACCATATCGAAAGAATCAGAAGAAATATCAATTGCTTGATCACGAAGAACGATTTAAAAAGAAGGATTGAAAACGGGTGGTGGACTCCTGATTCAGTCAGAAAAAAGAACCTAAAAAAAGTGTGAAACAAACCCTTATCCTTACTTTTTAATACTGAAAACTTACGTTCCTTCTACAATTTTAGCGCTGCTGCCGACAACGGCGGGAACACCGTGCCGGCACATCAATTCAACCAGGTGGTCCAACTCTTTTTTCTGTTTCCGGACATCATAGGACTGCAGATCAGTAAGAGGATAACTCCGGTTCAAGGATGCGTATTTTTCAAGCCCAAGGGGACGGTAGGGAAGCAGTTGAACCTGTACCACTTTGTTGGATAGTTTTTCCGATATGAATGTTGCTGTTTCCCGGATATTCTCGTCGCTGTCGTTGTGTCCGGGGATGACCGGTATGCGGATGATCAACGTCTTTCCCATTTCGACGGTCTTGCGGATGTTATCGAGAATCCGAGCGTTTTCCACGCCGGTGTATTCCCGATGTTTGTCGGAATTCATATGCTTGATGTCGGTAATGACAAGATCGGTATACGGATAGATGGCGTCCAGGATGGAAGGGCTGCAATAAAGTTCGGTTTCGACGCAGGTATGGATGTGGTGCTGCCGGCATTGTTTCAGGATTTCCAGGGTAAACGGCCACTGGATCAACGGATCTCCGCCCGAAATCGTAACCCCGCCCCCCGATTTTTCGTAAAAGGGCAGATCGTCCAAAACCTCGGCCATCACTTCCCCAACAGACATTTTGTTTCCCCAGACCACGATGGCATCTGCCGGACATTCGTCCGCACACTGCATGCATCCGGTGCAAAGCGCCGGATCGATCCCGGCAATTTTGTTTTCATGGCTGAGAAAAACACCTTGGTCGCACTGGCTGCAAACCTTGAGGCAGTACCCGCATTTGTCGATGCCGATGCAGCGTGAGGCGTATACGCCGGGCTCCTGCCTGGCGCTGATGCTTTCCGGATTGCTGCACCATTTGCATTTGAGCGCACATCCCTTCAGGAAAATTTCCGTGCGGATGCCCGGCCCGTCATGGATGGTGAAATGCTGGATGTTAAAGACCAGGCCGTGTTTTTCGGGTTGGTCTTCTTCCTGCGCAGGCAGGTGCTTGGCATCTTTGAGGTGAGTGGAGGTGTCTGACGGGGTTATCATTATCGCTTTTAAAAAGTTTTTACATGGAAAGCTCGGTCCTACCAATAATATCGTACTGCAACGGCTTGCTCAGCTCGACAAAAAAGGCGCTGTACCCGGCAACCCGGACAAGCAGGTCCTTGTATTTTTCCGGGTTGACCAGGGCGTCCTCGAGGGTCTTTCTGCTGACGACGTTGAACTGGCTGTGCATCCCTTTTCTCTCGAAATAGACATCCATCAAGGAGATGAGGTTATCCCGGCCGACATCGCCTTTCAGGCATTCGGGCGTGAATTTCCAGTTCAACAGGGTCCCGTTGCCGGCCCGGATATGATCCAGCTTGGTCACCGATTTTGCGATGGCCGTCGGGCCCTTGATATCATGGGACCCGGCCTGGGTGTGGACGGGACCCAGGCAGTCGGACACCGGCTCCATGGCCTTGCGGCCTTCCACGGACGCCCATTGCACCAGCCCGAGGCCGACATTGGCGGAAACGGAATACACGCCCGGAAGATAGGTCCCGCCGCGGGAATTGGGGCGGCCTTCCACATATTTGCAGTAGGTATCGACGCCGAATTTGGCCAGTTCGTCCGCATAATCGTCGTCATTGCCGTAATGGTGGACTTTCTTGCTGTTCACCAGGGCATACAGGGCCTCGTATCCGTTCCAGTTTTGCTCGCAGGCATCCAGAAGATCCCTGCCGGTGGCCTTCTTCTCTTCAAACACCAGTTGCTTGATCGTGGCAAACCCGTCCGCCACCGTGCCGACCCCGACCGCCTGGGGACCGGTGAAATTGTAGACCGCACCGCCGGCCGTCACGTCCACGCCCCGCTCGATGCAGTCGTCCGTGAGCAGTGAGAGATAGGGCAGGGGCTTGAGCTGCTGGTGCACCAGGTCCATGATCTCCGTGCCGGCGATCATCTGATCCACCCAGTATTTCATCTGCCGGTCGTAGCTGGTTTTGACTTCGTCGAAGGATTTGAAATCAGCCAGGCTGCCGGTTCTGGGTCCCAGGCGTTTGCCCGCACCGCCGCAGTCGTCCCATCGGGGGCAGTGGGTGCCGCAGCCGATGCAGCGGCCGTCGTTGATGGCCAGTTCGAGCACCTTGGCGATATTGAAATAAGCCGAATCGTGCCAGCCATACTCCTTGCCGCCGGCATCGATCTCGACACATCCCACCACGTGATAGTTGCGGGAATCATCCAGGGTCCGTCCGGCTTTCAGGGATGCCGGTATGGCCGCTTCGTCATTGAACAGCTTGGGCTGCCCGGTGCCGATGCGAATGTTGTTGATGGTTTTGACCTTGAATTCCCAGGGCGTGTTTTTGTGAAAACGAACCGCCAGCCAGGGAACGCCCGAACGGGTGTGGGCATGGGCATCGAGCACCATATAGCTTAAATCGTTGGTGGCGTCGTTGCCGTCCTTGTCCACGCCGCCGATGGTCAGGCTGTCTCCGCCCATGCCCCGGCCGGAGTTGGGGATTACCGTCAGCCGGTCCCGGAGCTTGGTCCACCACAGATCCTTGATGAAGATGATCTCGATCAGTTCCTGGATTTCTTCCTTGGTTGCCTCGCCGCTGTCGATATCGCGGCGATAGAACGGATACATGTACTGGTCGAACCGGCCGAAGGATACGGAATGGCCGTTGGATTCGATCAGTAAAATCGTGGTGGCCATGAACCAGAGCTGCAATGCTTCCCAGAACGTCCTCGGTGGGTTTTCAGACACCCAGTCGCAATTGTCCGCGATCTTCAACAGCTCCCGTTTCCAGGATTCGTCCCGCTCATTTTCAGCCATGTCGCGGGCCAAGGCTGCGTAGCGTTTCAGATAGGTGGTTGCGGCATCCAGGGCAATCAGCTCCGCCTGGTAGAAGTCCCTTTTGGCCAGATCCTGCGGGAGGGTCGGATCGAGGGTCAACAGCTTTTTCTGCACCTGCTTTCTGATCCCGTCATAGCCGAGGGAAAAAAGCTTCTCGTAGTTGGCCTGCAAATGCCCCACGCCGCCGAACATGTAAAGATTCAGAAGATAAAGCCCCCGTCCCAGGTTGGTCCCCTTCTTTTCGTCCTCGGACAGCCGGGCGATGATTTTCTCTTCGACCGTATTGCCCTTCCAGTAGTCCCTGATCGCAGTCAGCTTTTTTTCGGCGTCCCTGGTGATATAGTAATTGTCGTGCAGCCGGTCTTTCCAGGGGTGATTTTTCATCTCATCCATGACCCAGTTATAGGAAAATTCGGGAAATATGGGTGCGGATTTGATGGGCGCGGCCATTTCTCCGACGATCAGTTCGTCGTTTTGAATCGTTATGGGTACGTTGGCCAGCACATGCTTCAACGCCAGGGCGCATTTGACGATCTGGGGCTTGTCCTCGTTTTTGCGGTAAGCCTCGGTGACCAGGCAGGCCCGTTGGTGATCGACGGTGAACTCCATGTCCCAGGCAAACTTCCGGAACCGGTTGATGCGCGGAAAAGGGGAGGGATTTTCCGTCATGGCGGACTCGCCCACCGGCCATTCCTTGTCGAACGGCTCCAGGCCGATCGGTTTTTCTTCACCGTTGATCTTCTTTGCTGTAACGGCTTCCATCTCCCCCTCCCTGATTCAATTACTCACATAAGGATCAAAAGCCTGTTTTATTATGCTTTTCCCATCATGATATCGATGGCCCTGGAAAACCACATGAACGCCTTGAGATCGCCTTCCACCTGGAGCTTTTTTTCGGTCAAAGCAGCAACCGCCGCCTCTTCGTTGGTGCTGGACATCGTTTTAAAGGCCGTTTCCGCATCGGACCAGACCATGACGAAATCGGGCGCTTCCGGCAGCCCGGATCCGGATAAAATCTTGCCGTTGGCAAATGTATATTGGCGGCCGGATTTCCCATCGGCCGTCCGGATGCCGAGTTTCAGCTCTTTATCGCGGATGAATTTCATGAAGCGGGCATTCTTCTTGGCAGCCTTTTTCAACTTTATGGAAAGAACGTAAAGCAATAGATTGAACTTCATTTCGCTTTTCTTTCGCAGGAAGGATTTTTGGGTAACGGTGTTACATTAATTTCACCGTAGCACTGTTTATGGTAAAGTCAAGCGTTTTTATGGAGTGGAACAGGGCCGCCGTATTTGGGAAATGGTTCTATTTGATCACCCCTCACCCCGGCCCTCTCCCGCAAGGGGCGAGGGAGTGCCACCCGGAATTCACACAATTACCATGAACATGTTGTGGTCAAGTAAAAACGGACACCGGGTTAAGCAGCATTCCGGTACAGTTCTTTCTCATAGAGCACGGGGGATTGATACCCCAGGGTCGAATGTAGACGGATGCCATTGTAGTAGCCGATATAATCGATCACCTGCGACTGAGCAGCCTTTCTGGTGGTGAAGATATAGTCAGATAACCGTTCCGACTTCAGGCTCCTGAAAAAGCGTTCTGTCGGAGAGTTATCCCAGCAGTTTCCTTTGCGGCTCATACTCGGGATCATGCCGTAAGCATCCAGACAGTTGCGATACTCGCGACAGGCATATTGGCTGCCCCGATCGGAGTGGTGAACCAGACCCCTGGCTGGTTTTCTCATCCAGTAGGCCATGGCCAGGGCATCGATGGTCAGTTGAGTCTTCATGCGTTTATCCATGGCCCAACCGACGATCCGGCGGGAAAACAGATCCATAACGATGGCCAGGTACATCCATCCCTCAAGGGTCCAGACATAGGTGATGTCGGCCGTCCAGAAGCGGTCGGGCGTATCGACATCAAACTGCTGATCGAGCCGGTTTGGGGCCACAGGAAACGAATGGCGACTATCCGTGGTAACCTTATACCGCCGGGGAGATTTGGCTTTGAGCCCAAGCTCCCGCATCAGCCGGCGGACTTTGAAAATGCCGATCTGTTGGCCCTGGTTGTTCAGTTCTTTCATAATCCGTCGGGCACCGTATTTACTGCGATGCGCTTTAAAAATAGCCTGTATTCGAGCTTTCAAGGCGGTTTCGGCCGGATCGCGTTCCGGCCCCTGCTCGATGCGTTTGAGGTACTGATAAAAACCGCTCCGGCTGACCCGCATCACCTTGCACAGCACGGTGACCGGAGAGGCCTTCATTTGCCGCCGGATAAAGCCGAATCTCACTTCGACTCGTTGGCAAAGAAGGCCGCCGCCTTTTTTAATATTTCGCGCTCCATCTCAAGCCGTTTGTTTTCCTTTAGCAAACGCTTGAGTTCGCCTTCCAGTTGTTCCCGGGTCAGGCCGTCGGCAGATACGCTTTCGTTCTTATCGCGGTATTGCCGGACCCACCGGTTGACGTTGTTTTCAACGACGCCAAGACGGCGCCCGACTTCGGCGCTGCTGTAGCCCTGTTCGACCACCAGGCTAACAGCATCGGCTTTGAACTCTTTGGTGTAAGTTCGTCTGGGTTTTCGAGCATTCATGGGACACCTCGCTTTCTGAAAAATTGTTCTTAGCAAAGTGTCCGTTTCTTTTAAACCACATCAACATTAGGAAGCAGCCGGTTTCGTTCCCTCTCCCTGGGAGGGAGAGGGACAGGGTGAGGGGGAACAGATGGCATTTGTTTTTTCATCAATGGCCGTATCTATAGTGTGGACTTTGGATGAGTAATGAAGGCAAAGGCCGGAAAAAACGTTTAGCCTATGGGACAAAATGGCTTGAGAATGCCTTCCAGCAAAGAGCCGATGATTGCGTTCACGTCATCATGAACATAATCGAGAATGGTGCTGTTTTTCAATGCGACAATGCCGTGGATGGATGCAAGCAACTGGATGGCCTGCACCCGGACATCTTCCTTTCGAATACACCCGTATTGCTGGGCAAGCTGTTCAACCGTTTGCAATAGAAGATCGAACGATTTCAGTGCGGTCTGCAACTCCGTGAAGGCCAGGGGCTCCAATTCCGTTCCCCTGAAATCGTTGAATTTGGGGACATGCCAGGTAAACATCAGATCGTAATAGTTGGACTGCTCGAGACCGAAGCGGACATATGCGGCAGCCAGCGCTCCAAGCTTTTTAAACGGGTCTTCCTCCTCGCAGGCATTTTTTGAAAGCGCTTCGTACAACCGTTCAAAGCCCTTGGTAATAATATGGAGGTAAATTTCCTCCTTGCTTTTGAAGTAATTGTAGACCGTTTTAGGGGCAATCCCAACCTCGGGTCCCAATTTCCGGATACTGAATCCTTCATATCCGTTTTTGCTGATTAGCCGTAAGGTAACGTCAAGAATCTTGTGCTTGAAGTCCTCGATTTCCTCTTGCGATTTTGGCCTTCGGCCCATGAGCTCTCTTTTCCCGTGACTTTTCATAATCCCGAATATCGATCCTGATTTCAGCCAGGATAAGGGATCAGGTCCTCACATTACATATTTGTATCATCTCTTCCGGCGATACCCCCGCTGCTTACGGCGGAGGATCCCATTGGCAAGGAAATGTCAGGTGTTATCGCCGTCCAGCGTTTCGCGCACTTTGGTGCCAAGTTTTTCCTTTGAGAACGGCTTGGGTATGAAATTCACACCTTCATCCAAAACACCGTGATGGGCGATAACGTTGGCGGTATAGCCGGACATGAACAAGCGCTTAATATTTGGATGAATGGACTGGATGCTTTCAGCAAGGTCCCGTCCGTTCATTTCCGGCATGATCACATCCGTTACGAGTAGATGGATCTCGCCGGCATAATCCTGAGCCAGGCGAATGGCTTCACTCGGTGTGCTGGATGCCACCACTTGATAACCCAGACTCTCGAGCATCAGTTTCGTCATCTTAAGAATCGATAGTTCGTCCTCCACCAGCAGGATCGTCTCCTGGCCACTTTCGGCGGGTTCTTCTTCTGCTTTCTCCGGCAAGTATTCCGCATTGGTCATTTGTCGCGGGAGGTAGATTTTGAAGGTCGTTCCCTGGCCCGGTTCGCTATACAAATTTATGAACCCGTTGTTTTGCTTGACAATTCCGTATACTGTGGACAGCCCCAAGCCCGTGCCCTTGCCGGATTCCTTGGTCGTGAAAAAAGGTTCGAAGATATTGCACGCAATCTCAGCGTCCATGCCGCAGCCGTTGTCGCTGACGGCAAGCAGCACATATTCACCCGGCAAGAATCCAAGGTGATGGGCGCAGTAGCTTTCGTCGAATACGACGTTGCCCGTTTCGATGGTGACCTTCCCCACATTCTCGATGGCGTCCCTGGCGTTGACGCATAGGTTCGCCAAGATCTGATCGATCTGGACCGGGTCGATCTTTACCCGCCAAACATTTTCGCCCGGCAACCAAGCCAGATCGATATTCTCCCCGATGAAGCGCCGCAGCATACCGGTCATGCCCGCCACGGTCTTGTTAATATCGAGCACTTTAGGAGATATTGTCTGTTTCCTGGCAAAGGCCAGCAGTTGACTGGTGATTTCGGTCGATCGCCTGGCGGCTTTCATGATTTCCCGCAAAGCAGCGTGCACTTGTTGGGAAGGGTCCGTCTGCTCGAGGGCCAGTTCGCCATAGCCGAGAATCACACCGAGCATGTTGTTGAAATCGTGCGCCACTCCGCCGGCCAGACGTCCGACGGACTGCATTTTCTGGGCCTGCTGGAGCTGACTTCTGAGCTTGATTTTCTCTTCTTCTGTTTTTTTCCGTTCGGTAATATCCCGAGCGACGCCCAATACGCCGACGAGTTTACCCTGGTCATCGATCATTGGCATTTTTATGGTTTCCAATAGCGCACGATGACCATCGTCGGCAAAGGTGATCCACTCCTCATTTTTTCTGGGTTTGCCGGAGTCAATGGCTTTTCGGTCATGTTCGCGGAAGAAGTCAGCCAGATCTTGATCCACAAAGTCGTAGTCCGTTTTTCCGACGATAGCTTCTTCTTTCGCGCCGAAAAAACGCTCAAACATCGCATTGCAGGCCAAGTATACGCCATTTATGTCTTTCAGCCAGATCAGATCGGGGATGGCCTGCAGCAGGGCACGCTGAAAGCTTTCGTTCTCCCTTAATGATTGTTCCATCCGTTTCCGTTCGGAGATGTCCGTCACAAAAGCGCAGTTGTACTCTTTGCCGTCAAAAACGACGAAGTTGGCTCGGGTCTCCACAGGGAAAGTGCGCCCATCCTTCGTACGACCCATCGTTTCGAATGTGATGGATTGTCGTTTTCGTAAATCTTGCCAATGCTCGGCAAACGCCTCGGGAGAAGTGGACGGGTCCAGATCCGGTACCGATAGCTTCAGCAGCTCCTCGCGTGAATACCCCAGTGCCCGGCAGGCGGCATCGTTGACATAAAAGATACCGCCATCCTCGGTCATCCAGAAGGCCTGATCGGATGCTTTATCAATGGCATATTGGGTAAAGCGTAAGGCCACCTCCGCCTGCTTGCGCTCCGTAATGTCCTGCAGGGTTCCGAAAAGTTTGACAATATTCCCATCCTGGTCGGCGCGCGGAAACCCTTGTGTGTTAAACCAATGAATGGTGCCGTCGGAGTGGATCACACGCGCCTCGATGTTGTATGGAGTCCCGTTTAGTGCTTCCTGGAAGGCTTCATCAAACTTCTCGCGGTCCTCTGGATGAAGGGTTTCCAAAAAGGTTTCATAGTCCGGTACGGCTTTCTCTGGATCAAAGCCCAGGACCAGGAACATCTGGTCGGACCAAATAGGCTCTCGGGTTTCAACGTCGTGACTCCAGTGCCCGATTTTTCCCATCTTCTGTGCCAGATTCCATGCTTGCGACAGGTGCCGCAGTTTCTCCTCGGACTGCCTGCGTTCGGTGATATCCCGCGCAGCGGCATAGGCAAAAAAGCCCTGGTAAGGGGTTGCTCTCCATTCAATCCACCGGTAGGATCCGTCCTTGCATCGATAGCGGTTGACAAAGTCGATTAGATTTTTTCCAGCGGAAAGTTCGGACACAGCCTTATGCGTTGCATCGACATCATCCGGATGAACCAGATCGATAAATCTTCTTCCTTCAAGTTCATCGGGGCTGTAGCCAAGTGTGCTTTCCCAGGCCGGATTCAACCGCAGGAATTTGCCATCAAGGCTCGCCACGCTAAGCAGGTCAAGGGAAAGACTGAAGATGCGGTCAAGCTCTTTCGACTTTTTTCGCAACGCAGTCCTTGCCTGAAGCAGGCGGACGGAAAAGAAAGCAAGCAGCAAAATCATAATAACAAGCAGGATGAGAATTGCGGTGATCGTGACGGCAAATTTCCGGTGTGTTGTGAAAACCGATGCGGGTTTATTGATTACAATGCTTCCCTCCGGAAGTTTCGATACGGGAATGTCGAAGCGCTCCATTTGTTTATAATCAAACATCGCAACAGTTGTTCCGGCTTTTTCAATCGGTATCGAATCGGGGTTTTCTCCGGCAAGTATACGAAGCCCTATACGGGCCGCCTTTCTACCCTGTTCGCGGCCGCTAAGAAGGTGTCCGCCTACGATACCATCGCCGAATCGGTTTTCATGCACCCCATAAACCGGTACTTTTGCCGCGGATACGATCAGGCGGGTGCTATCTTTCGTGGAAAGCGCTTTTCCCGTGCTGTCGACTGTGTAACTATTTAGCAATATAATTGAATCAGTCGAGAGAACGGTGACCGCAGCTTGCGCTTCCTCGAACGTGCATGGCGGAAGAAAACGAATTTTCACCCGGCCTTTATACACCGGCACAATCGCTTCCAACGCCTTTTGAGCTGAAATGCCGCTGGAGGTCATGTCACTGATTGCCAGTATTGCGCTTGTGCCCGGACGGAGTCTGAGGGCCGTATCGATCGTATTTCTGATATCTTGCGTTTCGAGAACACCGGTAATGCGTTTGCGTCCCCGGTCCGCATATTTATCGAAGCTGGTGATCCCTGCAAAGACGATGGGAACGCCCGGAAAAAGCGTCGTATGGGGATCTGTGAGGATCTCCACGGCCGCATCGTCCAACGCAATGATCAAATCGATCTTTTTGCCGTGATATTTGTCGATCAGAAAACGCTTCATGCGAGCCAGATTGCTTTTTTCCGGATATCGTTTCGCGTCGAGGTATTCGATAAGAACATCCATTGCGGGGAGCTTTTGGCGCAACTGTTCGATAACACCAGCTTCTTCCGCATCCGACCACGAAAAACCGGGATGATAGGAATTCAGGAGCAGGACATTTTCGGAAGGCCGGCTTTCTGCAGCGACGGATGGCAAAGCGGCGGCCAACAGCACGAAGGCAGTTGCAAGGGCGTTGGTTAGAATGGTCGGAATGTTCATGCGGACATTGCTCCATTGTAAGAATGACCAACATTTACAACACGTTATAGATATTTGTGCTATTCGTTATTCTTTTTGTAGCATATCAGATTATTGGGAAAACACAAGATGTTGAGACGAATGGGACGCTGCGCCAAATGTAACACAAAAAGGCACAGAGGTAGGTCTCCGGACAATACACATTTGGTTTTTTCTCCAATATATTCCACATTGCATCAGCCTGACGCGGGCATAAACAGTACAACAAGATATGTCAAAGGTGGCGCCCACAGCGTTCTTCCAGGGGGTGAGCCCCGGTTCTCAGCATGTCTTCGTGTCGTTCAGCGCTGCATCAATAGGTCCTGCCGGACGCATCCACCATGGGGACAAAGCGGACATCCACGACTTTTTCCTGCCTGATCTCGCCGTGCTCTTTGGTCAGCAGTACCAGCTGCTGATGATGTTGGGGACCGACGGGGATCACCATGCGGCCGCCCTCGGCCAGTTGGGTTTTGAGCGGTTCGGGGATGCGGGTGGGGGCGCAGGTGACGATGATGCCGTCGAAAGGGGCGTGTTGGGGCCATCCCTGGTAGCCGTCCCCGATTTTCAGGTGGATGGTTTCATATCCCAGGGGATCGAGGGCTTTCTTGGCCTGTCGACCCAGTTCGGGAACGATCTCGATAGAGTAGACCAAGGCGCCCATCTCGGCCAGCACGGCGGCCTGGTAGCCGGAGCCGGTGCCGATTTCCAGGATGCGCTGGCCGGACTCGACCGCCAGCAATTGGGACATCAAAGCCACGATGTAGGGCTGGGAGATGGTCTGGCCGTGGCCGATGGGCAAGGGGCTGTCCTGATAGGCCATCGCCTGCAACTTCTCCGGTACGAAACAATGGCGTGGCACGCCGGACATGGCCTTCAGCACGCGCGCATCGACGATGTCCCGCCCCTTGAGCTGATACCGAACCATTTGTCGGCGGAGATCCGCAAAATTGTCGGCCTGGGCTTCGGACGGGCCGATGACCATCAGCGCGAGCAGGGCGGCCAGCAAGAGGAGCGGACATCTGCTGATCAGGCGGTTCGGCGTCGCGTTCATTTCAGGTCACCGGGTCCATAAAATACTCTTCCATGCGGGCGATATGCCTGGCCGGATCGGGGGACATGGCCAGGCGGTCCGGGTGCGAGAAATAGGCCCGATCCAGATCCTCCCAGGATTCAGGACCGTCGTACTGCATCAGCCAGACGAACTGGTTGGTCGACGGCAGGGTCCAGGCGGCGGGTATGGTGAATCCGAGCTTTTCCCGCAGCGGCTTGATGGTCTTTTTCCACGCTGCGGCAAAGTCGTCCAGAGCGCCGCGATTGATGGTGTAGATGCGCATTTGGATAGGCATGGGGATCTTCCTGTTTGATGCGGGGCTAAAGCCCCAGGTCCTGATCGATCAGCACGATCCTGATTCGGCCTTTGGGGAAGCATTTTTCCGTGATGCACCAGGTGTTGCAGATCCGGTCCGGGCTGCTGCAGTCCATGCATTCGCCGGTTTTCATGCAGGGCGTTTTCAAGTTCGGATGGCGAATGGCGTTGGCCGGGGCGGCCAGTCGCTTGACCCGCTGCATGGCATCCGCAACGGTCGGCACGATCTTGTTGCGGCCGATGAACAGCACCACCTGTTTCGGGCCGAAGGTCATGCCGGCCACCCGGTTGCCCACCATGTCCAGATTGACGAGCATGCCGGTTTCGGTGACGGCATTGGATCCGGTGAGAAACAGGTCGGCCAGCAGGGCCTGGCGGCGGCGCTCGACACGCGCTTCCTGGGTTATCTGCGGGTCGAAGGTTTCGATCATTCGGATGTCGGAGTCGGCCCGCAGGGTGTCCAGGACACCGGTGGCTTTCAGCGTCATGGAATCGCCCCAGGAGGCTGTTTTAAAATCGATCAAAGGCCGAATCCGATCCCGAAAAATCTCTCCGGCAGCTTTTAAATCTGAGGCCACGAACACTTCGAAATTGTTCTTTTCCAGGGCATGTTGGCAGCGCTTCAGCTTCAACTCCCAGTGAGTGTCGATGGGATTTGGCATAGTTACATGGTACCTCAATGGGTGTCGTTGTGATCATCCCGTCTATGACAGAACGGTGGGGGGCAAGGATCTCAGGATTCAGAGAGCAAGGAGAGCGAGGGTCGGGAACAGTTCTGGGATTGGATGATCGATTTCCTATATCCCTGGTTCTCCCACCACACAATCCGCCTCCATCTCCACCAGCCAGTCTTCATCGATGAAACGGCTGACCTGGACGAAGGTACAGGCCGGACGGATTTCACCGAAAAATTCGCCGTGGGCCCTGGCGGCCTCCTGCCAGCGGTCGATGTCGGTGAGCATGATGCGGGTGCGGATCACGTCATCTATGCGGCCGCCGGCTTTTTCAATGGCGTCTTTGATGATGGTGATGCAGGTGCGGGTCTGTTCGTAAAGATTGCCGGGAAAGGCCGTGCCGCCGCCGGGTGCGATGGGGGCGGTTCCCGAGACGGAGATGGTGTTGCCTACCCGCACGGCCCGGGAAAAGCCGATGGGTTTTTCGAAAGGCGACCCTGAACTGATCAACTGTCTGGGCATGGTGGCCTCCGGTAAGGTTTGGTGGTGAGCCTATTCCATAAGGGCAAGCGGCTGGTTTGCCCCTACATGGATCGGGTGAACTCGCGCAAGACCGTCGTGGCATAAGCCCCCGAAGGCAGGGTAAACGTGAACTGCAAGCCTTCCGAAGCCTCATGGATTTCGAGATCGTCGGGCCGCAGGATGGCCGGCCGCCGGGAGCCCGGGGAACGCAAGGGGCGGAAATCCTCGGCGCAAAGACCATATTGGTCGAGCAGGGCCGCTTCCCGCTCTCCGGCCGTGTCCGCAGCCTCTTTCATTTTATAGCCATAGATCGGTCCGGTGTAAACAATTTCGCCGTTTTCGAAGCGCGGTGCCTCGGCAGCCATGTCCTCGACCGTGAACATGCCGCCGGTATCGGTTTTCTTGACGATGTCGCCCTTGAGCAGCCGCCCGTAGCCGCCCGTTTCCATGCGCTGTTTGAGCCAGATGTTGAACAGGGTCGACTGAACGACCGACACCATGAACGCGTTTTTGCGGCCCTTTTTCGATGCTGAAAAGAGCGCGAATCCCCGTTTGATATTTTGCCATCCGTGACCGAAGCGCTGGGGGCCGTAAAAATTGGGGATGCCGGTCTGCGCGAGCCGTTCGGCGATGGCCTGGGCACGGGGAAGGGCATCCGGCTCCGGCTGGCTGACCACGATGGTGAAGCGGTTGGCGGCCACGTGGCCGGTTTTGATCTTGTTGCGGTGGCGGTCGATGGCCAGAATGTCGAAGGGAAGCTCGGCCAGAATCTGCTCGATTTCCGCCAGGGGACGGCTTTCTCCGCAGCGCAGCGAAAATGTCTGTTCGACCACCGCGGTTTTGTCCTTGCGCCCGCCATACCCCACGTCCGTGGGGGCCAGCTTCAGGCATTTCTGGATGGCGCGGGCGGCATCCTCGGTATTCCAGCCGCTGCGGCGAAAGGTCACATACACGTGCTCCCCTTGCCCGCAGGCCGTATAGGGAAGGATCTCCTCGACCACGAAGTGCTCCGGCGTGGCCTTGATGGTTCCGCCGATGCCGGGAAGGGGATCGGAAACGAAGGGAAGCGCCTTCAACGCATCGATGGCGGCTTCCACCCGGTCACCGGTCTGGTTGGGGTGGCTTTCTGTTGGCATAGGGTTTGGACTTTTCTCCGTTTAGCGAGGATGGGGCCTGTTATCGATTTTCCTGGTTTTTCCAAATGTGCATCTGCTTAACCAGCAGATACCCTCCCCAGACAATCGCTGTAAGTATCAGGATCGTCCCAGTGGCATGGGACAGCCTTGCAATGGTGTGATCGAATCGAATCAGCCCGGTTTCTTTGAGAATGAATTCCCAGTCGTGAAATCCGTATGGAGATGAATAGCCTACGTTGCCGCCCAGCAGGGGCAAACTTAGAGAGCGGGCATCGTTGATGTATGGGGCGATGTCTATAAAGTTCTGGCCCGTCCACCACAAGGCTACGGAACCGGCGAAAGGGTCGCGGGTCTTGATCAAGAATACCAACAGGCAGACGACCGGCATGAGCACCTGCATCAGGCTGCCCCCGAGTGATGTGATCACCCGGCCGAAGGGGCGGAAAAAAATGTGACCGGCCTCGTGAAAGGGAAGATTCACCAAGTGCCAGAAGCTGTTCATGGTATAATCCGAAGTGATCGGCGTAAATATGAACTTGATTCCCCATACGGCCAGAATGGTCAGCAATATAAGACGCGCACCCCATGAAACAGGGTTGATTTCGGCCGGCGTATGAAACAGGAGCTGTCCCAGAAACCCGGAACGTTCCTCTTTGGTTTCTTCGTTGTCCTCAGACGGCCGGGTCGACTCGTGTCCGCGGGAAGTGGCTTGTCGTTGCTTCCATTTTGCGAAAACGATGCCGCAACTGATGCACTCGACATTGTTACCTGCCTGTTCAAACCCGCATTTGGGGCACAGCATAGACCAGCCCTTTTGCACCATTCAATGAAAGGTTGCCACAGCGTATTTACGACCCTGCTAAAACTTTTCGGCCTTCTGTCCAAAAAACTATAGCAAACTGATGGCCAGATCGGACAGTTCGCTGCGTTCGCCTTTTTCCAGGTTGATGTGGTTGTACAGGGGCTGGCCTTTCATTTTTTCGATGAGGTAGCTCAACCCGTTGCTCTGGCTGTCCAGGTAGGGATGATCGATCTGGTAGATGTCTCCGGTGAGGACGATCTTGGTGCCCTCGCCGGCCCGGGTGATGATGGTCTTGACCTCGTGGGGGGTCAGGTTCTGGGCTTCGTCGACGATGAAAAAGACCTTCACGATGCTGCGGCCGCGAATATAGCTCAGCGGGGTGATGACGATCTTCTCTTCGTCCAGCAGTTCCTTTACCCGGCGCGCCTGGCCGTTGCCGTTCTTGCTGTTCTGGCTGTTTTCGATCACCGAGAGGTTGTCGTACAGCGGCTGCATGTAGGGGTCCAGCTTGGATTGGATGTCTCCGGGAAGAAAACCGATGTCCTTGTTGCTCAGCGGAACCGAGGGCCGCGAGATGAAGATCTGGCGGTAGTAGCGGCGCTTTTCCAGGGCTGCGGCCAGGGCCAGCAGGGTTTTGCCGGTGCCGGCCTTGCCGGTGATGGTCACCAGGGGGATATCCTGGTTGGTCAGCGCATCCATGGCAAAACACTGTTCGGCGTTGCGGGGGCGGATGCCGTAGCAAGTTTTCGAGTCGATGCGCCGGATGGACCGGGTCTGGGGCGTAAATACCCCCAGGGCGGACTTGCTTCCGTTTTTCAGGATCAGATATTCGTTGGACAGCAGCGTTTCGGAAACCTCCAGAAAGCCGGCGTCCAACTCGAAGGGCTTGCTGTAAAGCTGGTCGATGACTTCGGCGGGGATATCCTCCACCACCCGGGTTCCCTTGTAAATGTCGGCCGGTGCCTGGACCCGGTCGGTGTTGTAGTCCTGGGCCATCAGGCCGATGGACTTGGCCTTCATGCGCAGGTTGACGTCCTTGGTGACCAGAAAGACCCGGTCGAAGGAGTGTTCGTGGGCGATGTGAAAGGCCGCGTTGAGAATATGATGGTCGGGCTTGTCCGGGGAGAAGTTGGTTTTGAGCTTGGCGTGGAAGTCCCGGTCCAGGCAGACGGTGATCTTGCCTTTGCCGGGGCCGATGGGCACCCCGCCATTGAAGATGCGGTCGCCGGTCAAGGCGTCCAGGGATCTGGCGAATTCGCGGGCGTTGCAGTTCAGGATCTCTTTGCCCCTTTTGAAGCGGTCCAGTTCCTCGATGACGGCGATGGGGATGACAATGTCGTGTTCGTCGAACTGGTTGATGCAGGAGCTGTCGTGCAGAATGACGTTGGTGTCCAGCACAAAGATTTTTCGTTTGCCGCTCGAAAGCGAAATCATCGCACCTCCTGAAATTCATGGGGTTGGCTGCTGGCAGTAGCCTGCCCGGTCGGAAAACAGTACGCCGTCAGGGTGGCAGAAACGATCCGGTTGGCAGGTCGTCGGGTATCGCTGCGGGGAAGTTCCGCTGGTGGCGGGCGGTATATGGCGGTTAAGTCGGATTGGGGCATTCGACTTTGATCAGGTTTTTACGAGATTAACGATTTGCGCAACATATAGCATACCGATGGCACAGTGGCAACAACATCTTTGATTCCGACGCCTCCCACCGCACCCGGCGGCCGGATAGCGACAACACCATGTATGGCTTGAAGCGCCCTTTTTTTTGAGTTATAAATCACGGGCGATGGTTGCCATCGCGGTGTTTGATGCATAATTTTTTTTGATTGCCACGACCGTTTTTTGTCAATAACGAATCAATTCTGTGTCAGCACAGGGTTAGGATTTTATGAGGAGATCCACGAAAATGAAAATCGCATTTCCCGTACTTGAAAATAAAGGATTGGACAGCGACGTCCACGGCCATTTCGGATCGGCGCCCTTTTTTGTGTTTGTCGACCTTGATACAGATTCTTCAGAGGTCCTCGAAAACCCAGACCAGGACCATCAGCACGGCAACTGCAACCCCCTGGGTGCGCTGGGTGGGCGTCGGGTGGATGGGGTCGTGGTCGGCGGAATCGGCGGCGGCGCCCTGAAGAAACTCAACAACGACGGCATCACCGTTTACCGGGCCGTTGAAGGCAGCGTAAAAGAAAATGCCCTCCTGATCAAGGCCGGCAGCCTGCCGGTGTTCGAACCGAATCAGGTGTGCGGGCATCATCATGGGGTGCAGATAGAGGGATGCACCCATTAAAGCCAAAAGAAACAAGGGAGATATGGCATGCCACTGTTCGATTTTTTGTGCGCCGACTGCGGCCATGTGGCCGAGATGCTGGTTTTCAACGAGAAAACCAGCGTTGAATGCGAAAAGTGCGGCAGCAGCAATCTCAAAAAACTGATGTCCGCCCATTCGTCCCTTTCCGGCACTGCCTCCAACGCCCTGCCGGGGCCCGGAGACACCGCCTGCTGCGGTTCATCGCCGGGCCATGCCGGGTGCGCCGGTCCCGGGAGCTGCTGTGGGCGGGCACAGGGCTGAGGTTGGAGGTCTGAGGTCGGATGACGGAAGCCGGAAGAGGGTGGCCGGGAGTCCGTTTAGGGTGATTTTGCTCTGGTGGCAGCTTTCAACCGGTCGTGCCAGGCTTTTTCCCCCTGGCGGTCTTTTAGCAATCGGCAGCAGTGAACCAGCATTTCCATGGCCCGCGGCTGGTCCCCGACAGGCAGCAGGTGTTCGCGCGCCTCGTTAGAACGTCCCATACGCATCAGGCTGCTGGCCAGGGTCATACGCAGATCGACGCTGGCAGGATGATGCCGGATGCCCCGCAGCAGAATTTCCATCGAATCTTCCCATCGCTGCATTTGCTGATAGACCAGCCCCAGGCCCCAGAATGCCCGGTGGTCGGGATGGTACGACAGGGCGCGCTCGAAAAGACGGATCGCCGTGGGCAGGCGATTGCCGATGGACGGATTGGCGGCGTAATCGCCGTGACTGAAGGTCAGGGCCAGCCGGGATAGAAAATCGGCGTGCAGGGGAAACAGGGCCGGGTCCTCTTCCAGTTCGATGGCTTCGGCAAAGTCCGGCAGCATGGCAAAATAGCCTTCCCGCAGCCGCCGCCCGAATTCCAGAACCCGCTCTTTATCCAAGGTCTCGTCGGTTTCGTAATAGAGAATATCCTCCACCCGATCCAGCCAGATGTCGTCGTCAGCGCCGGTGCGCCGTTTGTATTGTTCGTACAACTCCGTTCCTGGAAACAGGTCCAGGATGTAGAAGATGGCCGACAGGGGCCGGATTCGGCGCATCAGATCCAGGCTTTCGTCGATGGTGGCCTCGGTTTCCTGTGGTGCGCCGTAGATAAAGTAAGCCCGGGCCATGATGCCGAAGCGAACGGTCAGGTCGAAGGCCCGACAGATGTCCTCGTCGCTGATATTTTTGCGGTACAGTGCCCGAATTTTCGGGCTCCCGCTTTCCACCCCGTAGCTGATCTGGGTGCATCCCGCCCGCCGCATCCAGGCCAGCATTTCCCCATCCACACAGTCCACCCGGGAAATGGCCGCCCAGGTGATATCCAGCTTGAGGTCGACGATCCGGCGGCAGATTTCGATCACCCGCTTTGGTTTGAGGGTGAAGGTGTCGTCGGAAACGAAGAAAAAGCGGATTCCTTTGCCGACCAGGCGCTGTACCTGGGAGACGAAGTAGTCGACGCTGTGAAAGCGCGTGCGGCGTTTCCAGAAGGCCGGCGAACCGCAGAAGGTGCACCCGGACGGGCAGCCCCGGGTCAGGGAAAGATGTTGAAAGGTGAAATAGTCGGCGGGCATGGGCAGGCTGTCCAGATCGGCCACCGGCTGGCGATCTTCGGTGGCGAATGGTCGGCCCTCTTTCCGGAAGGCCAGCCCCGCGATATGGTCGGGCGCTGCCGTCCCTTTTGCTTCCAGGTGGCGGATCAGTTCCAGGAAGCTGGTTTCGCCTTCTCCCCGGACCACATAATCGATTTCGGGAAAGTGTTGGAGAAAATGCTCCCAGAGGAAGGTGGCGCCCACGCCGCCGAATACCACATGGGTGTGAGGATTGACCTTTTTGACCATGCGGGCGATGTCGATGCCGCCCCAGCGGTTGGCGTGCAGGATGGAAAAGCCGACCAGGTCCGGTTGCTTGTCTTCCAGAATCCGCTGGATGCGATGGGGGCTGGCGCCCTGGTCCCAGGCATTGAGGATTTCGACGTCGTACCCGTTGGCCAGAAGCATGGCACCCACGTAGTAGAGCCCCATGGGAATGGCGCTGACATCCTCTTCGTCGATGCGGCGGTCGATAAAGTAGGGGTAAATCAGCAGAACTTTCATTCACGATCCGGCGGCAGCAAAGTCTTTAAGATATCCTCTTTTCCCACCACGCCCACCAGGCGTTCGTCTTGAACCACCGGCAAGGTGTGGAAATTGTGGTCCACCATCAGGGCCGCCACGGTTTCGATGGTCGAATCCGGCGATACGGAAACCGGATCCGGGGTCATGGCGTCAAAGACGGCCGTGGCGGCAATCTTGCGGACTTCCTTTTCGATGCCCTTCATGGAACTGAGGTTGATATAGCCGTCCAGAAACGAGAACAGCGAAGGCACGGGGAGTTTTTTCTGCTGGGCGATGATGTCGCTCTGGCACAGGATCCCCACCAGTTTGCCGTCGTCGTCCACCACCGGCACGCCATTGATGCGGTTTTCAAGAAGGAGCTTGGCCGCCTCGACAATTTCCATATTGCCGGTCACGGTGATGGGTTTGGCCGTCATAATCTCTTTTACCAGCATAAATTCACCTCCAACGCTTCTGCAGGGCAGATGAAACGGATGAAACCCGATTTGCGGTTGAAAAAAAAGCCGGCAACGATAAAAATGGGTATTGCCCGTTGTTACCCTCAGTTTAGGGGAAGACCAACAGAGTTGTCAAAACAAATCCAAATGTTACGGAGCCAGACCGCCCGATGCCAGCGGCAAGGGGCCATTTAAAAGGAGGATCTTCTTGAGGGCCAAAATCTCAACGATGCTGCTGGTACTGGCGGCCCTGGCCGGCATGGGGCTGGCCATCACCGGCATGGCCGACCGGGGCCTGGAATATGTCGGCCTGGAAAAGCTGTCCCGAACCAACCACCGCTACCTGGACGAGTCCTACGACCGTGCCCTGGAAGGTTTTCTGGTGTTGTCGGCGGTCAAAAGCGGTCTGGCGGTAATCGAAGGGTCCGAGGTGGGAATCGGCTTCAGCTTAGAGGTGGGCGACCTGGTCCAATCGGTTTACGACTATGTCAACATCGCCTGGAAGACGGTACTGGCCGGGGGGACCATCCTGCTCATCACCCGCCTGGCGTTAGACGGCGTGACCCTGGTGGACCACTGGGTTCTGGCGCTGACTTTTTTTCTGCTCCTGTTGCTGGCTGCGGTTCAGGGCCTTTCCCCGCGCCGCAGGGCAATCCTTCGAATTTTAAAATCTTTCACCGCAACCTGCGGTTTCGTGGCGGTGCTGCTTTATCTGGTGCTTCCCCTGGCGGTTCTGGGCGCTTCGTTGTTGTCGGATGCCATAACCCGGCCGCTGATTCAGGACTCCTATCGTACCTTCAACCAGGTCAGCCGGACATTTTTGGATGGCGACGCAACAGCCGATACCGGCGAAACGTCCGGCGACGCCTCCGCCCTTCAATCGGCCAAGGGGCTGCGGGAGCGCTATGGGTACTTTAAAAAACGGCTGCAGGATCTGGAAGCCTACCTGGGCGCCCAGGCCAAAAGCCTGGCGGGCACCACCTTCCAGCTGATCGCCGGATATCTGTTCGACTGTGTTGTTTTCCCGCTGGCTTTCGCGGCCGTATTGGTCTTTTTTCTGAAGGGTGTGCCCGGTTTTCTGGTACAGGCGGAGCGGGATCGCAGGATGGTTCGGTCCTTTCGGGAGGCGACTGCGCAACGGCCCGCGCAGCCGCCTTCGGATTGATAAAACGCCGCGCTAGAACCGGGCATGTATGGGCACAAAATCGTACTCCCGTTCGCCGACATAGATCTGACGGGGCCGGCTGATCTTCCATTTGGGGTCGTCCATGCTTTCCTTCCACTGGGCGATCCAGCCGGGCAGCCGCCCGATGGCGAACATCACGGTGAACATGTTGGTGGGAATGCCGATGGCCCGCAGCACGATGCCGCTGTAAAAGTCGATGTTAGGGTACAGGTTGTGATCGACAAAGTAGGGGTCCTTGAGGGCGATTTCCTCCAACTCCTTGGCAATGTCCAGCAGCGGGTCGTCGATCTGCAAAGAGTCCAGCAGTTCGTCGCACATTTTTTTCATGATTTTGGCCCGCGGGTCGTAGGTCTTGTAGATCCGGTGGCCGAATCCCATGAGGCGGAAGGGATCGTTCTTGTCCTTGGCCCTCTCGATGGCTTTGCGGTAATCTCCACCGTTGTTCTGAATGGCGGTGAGCATTTCGATAACCGCCTGGTTGGCGCCGCCGTGCAAAGGCCCCCACAGGGCCGCGATGCCCGAAGAGATGGCGGCGTAAAGGTTGACCCGCGCGCTGCCCACCATGCGTACGGCCGAAGTGGAGCAGTTCTGCTCATGATCGGCGTGCAGAATCCAGAACACCCGCAGGGCATTGACGGCCGCCCGGTTGATCTCGTAGGGCCTGACCGGGGTGTCGAACATCATATTGAGAAAATTTTCGCAGTAGGTCAAATCCGGACGGGGGTAGACCACCCTGTGGCCCCGGGAGATTTTGTAGGACATGGCGGCCATGGTGCGTACCTTGGCCAGCAGCCGGGTCATGGTGATGGTGATCTCCTCCTCCATGGTGCCCAGTTCGGGATAGAAGCTGCGCAGGGCATTGACCATGGCGGAGAGAATTCCCATGGGATGGGATGCCCGGGGGAAGTTCTGATAAAAGGTTTTCAAATCCTCGTGAACCAGGCTGTTGTCGTTGAGCATGACCGAAAATCGGGTCAACTGCTCGCGGTTGGGCAGCCTGCCGTTGATCAGCAGGTAGGCCGTTTCCTTGAAGGTGGCGTTTTCGGCCAGCTGCTCCACGGGGATGCCGCGGTAGCGCAGGATGCCCTTCTCGCCGTCCATGTAGGTGATGGCGCTCAGGCAGCTGCCGGTATTGGCATAGCCGGGGTCCAGGGTGATGAAGCCGGTTTCGGCCCGCAGATTGGAGATGTCGACCGCCTTTTCCCCTTCGCTGCCGGTAACCACCGGCAGTTTGATCTCGTGGCCGTTGTAAGTGAGGGTAACGAAATCTTCCATATCAACTCCTTTCTCTCCAGAAAAAGCCTGCGACTGTCCGCGTCAGGCGGCCGTCGGGTTCCGATTCCTCGCTCGATTTCCACGGCGGCGAAACATTTGACTTGCCCGACGGCCCGATTTCAACGTAATGAAACGATATACCGATCCCGCAGCCCTGTGGCACCGGGCCGGTCGTCTCTCTGCCAGATAAGAAAATCGGTCCTTGTTTTTACCCGTCGCCGCTGCAGCGCAGGGCCGACTCCAGAGCAGGCCGGCATGAGGGCTTTTAATACGGGTCGTCACAACAGGAAAGGGGCAGGCCTTCAAAAATAACAGCCACCGATACTATGGGTATTCGGTGCGGATGTCAATCGTCAAATTGTGGAAGTCTCAAGGCCGAACCTTCTGCTTATAAAAAGGAGAAACTGGATGTCATTCAAGGAAAACCTGCTTCGCAAAATCGAGATCGACCGTCTGACCCGGTCTATCCTTGCCATGATCGGTCCGGTGGACAGCGGCAAACGCATCGACAAGGCGCTGCTCGGCAAGTTGATGGCATTTTTCCCGTGGCATCGTCAAAAGGAGCGCGATCTGGAATTGTATCTGGAAAACGCCGACGCGGAAAAAACGCGCATCCTGGTGCTGGACAACGACCTGACTATCTACGACACCACGGTAAACGATGTGGCGATGAGAAAAAGCCCCACCGTCAAGGAGATGGTCAGCATCCGCAATGCCATTAAAATTCTGAACGACAAGGATGTGGTGGTGTGTAAAAAAGAGGCTTCCCTGCGGGAGATTCAAAAGATTTGCATCGCCGAACTGAATCTCGATTATACGGAGTCCGACATCGCCGCCATTGCCGCCGACGGGGCCGCCTCCCTGGAAAACGGATATGCCGAAGGCGTCCAGGAGAGCCTGATACTGCTGGCCGAACTGCTGGGGCTGGTGCCGGCGCCCAAGGCCTTCGCGATGAAACACCACGATATCTACGGACGCGTCGCCGAAAAGCCGGGAGGCGAGATGACCCTTGGGCCCCTGGTGATCTACAGCCGGGTGCATGACTCTTTGACCTGTCTGGAAGGGCCGGTCAGCAGCCGGGACAAAGACCGCTTCGACCGCCTCCAAGCGGTGGCTGCCGGCGAAGCCGAGGCGGCGTCGTCGGGGGCGGCGGTCTTCGACCTGATGAAGGCCAAGGTGCTGGCCGCCGGTACGGCGGATCGGGACCGATAAGGCGGCGTCCGACCATTGCCCCGGGGAGGCCGGTTGCCTCCCCTGCAGTATTTTTACATCCCGTATTTTCTCAACATTTCAATCACTTTTTCCTGGCTCTGCTTTCCAACGATGACCGCCTTTTTATGGTGGGCCTTTTTGATTTTATCCGACAGGGCGTCCAGATCCGCCGGTTTTTCCACAAAATCCATGGCGCCGGCTTTCATGGCCTCGACCCCTTTTTGGACCGTCGCATGGCCGGTAAGCAGAATGATCTGCATCTCCGGCTTTTTCTCCTTGATGGCCTTCAGGGCCTGGATGCCGTCCATTTCGGGCATCATGAAATCCATGATCACGGCATCGTAGGATTCGGTGGCGATCAGGGACAGCGCTTCGGTGGCCGAAGTGGATGTGGTGACCTCCATGTCCCGGGCGCGCATCCGTTCGGCCATGATCTCCAGAAATTCGGTTTCGTCGTCGACCAGCAATACTCTTTCCTTCATGGGGTACTCCTTTCGAAATGCCCTGGCGCAAGCCCTTTTTTTGCAGGCTGGCATGCGGCGGGGCGGTTAACTTGTTTAACTTAAAACAATAACAATTTCTTTTGCGTTTTCATCGGCACTCAACTGGGCGCCGATCATTCGGCCGACCGTCGCATCCTCCGGCGAGGGAAATGGCGTGCCGTCGATAAAAAAATTTTCCGCCAGGCCCTGAAAACGAATCCGAACGGTGGCGTCAATTCTCTCCGCAACCACCGAGATCGTCCCCTCAGGGTCGCATGCCTCCATGGCACAACACAGGCAGGCCCATATCAGACGCTCCAGAAAAAATCGGTTGGTGACCGCCGTCAGCGTCACCGTTGCGGCTTCGAATCGCGGCGGGCGCCCTTTCATGACGATGAGGCGGGCCGCCAGGTCGATAACGAACCCGATCGTCTCGTGCACGTCCACGGTTTCCGAAGGGTGGTCGGCGCTGTGGGCAAACCGGTTCATGTTTTTGATGATGCCGTCGCCACGGGCGACCTGGCGATCGATGGATTGCGCCAGCCGGGTCAGCCGTTCCGGGTCCAGGGGAAGGCCCCTGGCGTTCATGGCCAGCATGTCCTGGAGCAGACCGGCGTTTTCCTTGATGATGGCCAGCACGTTCTTGATCTCGTGGGAAACCGAGGCGGACATCTCCCCGAAAAAGCGCACCCCGTCGACAGCCAGCAAGCAGGATTCGTCGGTCATGGTTTTTCCCCTTTCGGTATTGGGCCGCTGCCCTCGCCGCTTACAGCCGATGGCCGCAACGGCGACGCCAAGGGCAGGGTCACGGTGAAGCAGGTGCCCTGATCGGGCTTGCTTTCGACGGCGATCGTGCCGCCCATTTCAGACACCAGGCCGTAGGTCACGGACAGCCCCAGGCCGGTGCCCGCGTGGCCCTCGCGGGTGGAAAAAAACGGTTCGAAGACCCGCCTTAAATCCGCCTCGGGAATGCCGTGGCCCGTGTCGGCCACCGCCACGGCAATATGGTCTTTGCCCTGGCGACGAATGAAAATATCCAGCCGTCCGCCGTTCTGCATGGCGGCAAAGGCGTTGTTAACCAGGTTGAGAAAGATCTGCTGGAGGTTGCCCAGATCGCTTTCGAAACTCGGAATTTTCTCCCGGGTCGATACGGATATGGCGATGCCGCGCCGCTCGGCCTCTTTTTCCAGGAACGCCAGGACCTGGCGGATGACGGCCTCGATATCCACCGTTTCCACACTGGCCTCCATGTGCCGGGAAAAATCCAGCAGCCGGCGCGTGATGGTGCCGCAGCGCCGCACCGATGCCAGCACGGCATCCACCAGGCCGATCAGTTTTTCGTTGCCGGTCTGGTCGCCCCTGATGGTGAGCAGGTCTTTGATCAAGCCGGCTTTCTGGTTGATGATGGCCAGGGGGTTGTTGACTTCGTGGGCCACCCCCGAGGCCAACCGGCCGATGGAAGCCAGTTTGTTGGCATATTCCACCTGGTGCAGGGCGTGGACCCGGCGCTGGTCGGAGACGTGGATGCGGTTGACCATGTAAGTGGCAACACCCACGATGGAGGCCAGAATCAGCACGATACTGAACAGCAGAAAACCGATCAGCTGCATTCTCGGTTTGAGCCACAGGTCCATGATGTCCGACTGCTGGCGGATCATCAGCAGTACAAAGGGGCTGTCGGCGATGGGCGCCATGCCCACCAGCAGCGGGCGCCCGGCCTGGTCCACGGTCCGGGAAACCCGGGTCCCGTCGATGGCTTCGGGTACGGGCAGAGGGATTTGCTCAAAGCGTTTTCCGAAATATCGGGACGGCGTCTGGAGCACGCCCTGCCGGTTGACGATAAAGACGTCGTCGTTGCCGCCCATGGCCAGTTGGGACACCGGGGCATCGAAAAGGTCGGCATCCAACGTCGCCCGCAGCACAAAGAATCCTCCGTCGGTTGAACGCTGCCGAATGGCGATGACTAGTTGATGATTCCGTCCGGCGTTTTCCGATACATCGCTGATGAAAAAACCGTTGGCGACCGCATTGTCGAAGCATTTTCCCGGTTCCAGGCGGCTGCCGGCCCCGGCATGGAAACCGGCGCAGGCCTGAATATTGCGGTCGGCGTCCACCACATCCAGATCGACGAATCCGCCCATGATGTGCTGCAGGTGGTCCAGGAGGACTTCCAGGCGTCCGGGCCGGGTCAGCGCGTCCAGGCTGTTGTCCCGCGCAATGAAAACCAGGGCCGCCCTGCGCTGGGAAAGGAGAAAGGAGATGCTGCGCCAGGTGTTGGAGACCGCGCGGGATACGGCCATGCGGGCCTCGTTTTCAAACGCCTGGCGGGTCAGCCGGTAGTCCACCAGCGCCATGACAAAAAGCGGCGTAAGCGTCACCACCGTGGTGAACGAAACGATCATCAGCCACTTGCGCCGGAAGCTGTAATGCCGGTTGCCCGGTCCAGAGGCCGAGTCCAGGTGGTCCCAGAAACGCGGCTTGAGTTTGGACAGGATGCTCATCATAAGGGCCTGTATTTTTACGAGTCCGTCGGAAATGCGACTTTTTACGAGTTCATCATGTTTTGATCCGACGGATTTTTTCATGAGCTTGCTTCAGGGTGGCGCTCAATTCGTCGATATCCACCGGTTTTTGCAGATAGGCGAAGGCGCCCAGCTCCATGCATTGCCGGCGGTCTTTTTCGCTGCCGTGGCCGGTGAGGACGATGACTTCGATTTCCGGCCGGGTGGCCTTCACCTGCCGGAGAATCTCCATGCCGTCGATTCCCGGCATTTTCAGGTCGATGATCATCACTTCGGGTTCATCGTCCCTGACCAGGGTCAGGGCCGATTCGCCGTCATAGGCCACCGCCGAGCCCATGTCCCGCAATTGGAGCCGTTCGGACAGGGTCTGGACGAACTCGCGCTCGTCATCCACCAGCAGCACCTTTGCGGGGACTTCGAAATTGTGTTTGCGGTAGATGGTTGCCTGGTGAAAATCCTTGCCCACCCTGGTGGAAACCGATTTTACCCCGGGAAGGGCGCCGGCGATGGATTTAAGTTCCTCCTCCAGGCGGCTCAGCATCAGCACCTGCTTGTTGATGGTCAATGCTACGGCGCCGTTTTCGGCCGCGACCGAGACGTCGTGGCCGGCCCGGCACAGTTCCATTTCGACGGTGGCCGCGAGGAAAAAATCCTTCTGGGCCTGTGAAGAGGCGCTGGTGCGGCGGACGGCATCCTTGAACAGGTTCTCCTCGATCAGCGCACCCGCCTTGTTCACATCCATGCGGTTCATGGGAATGATCATGTCGTAGAGGCCGGCGTCCCATGGATCTTTGACGGAAAACAGGGCCTCGGTCCAGGCGCCGGCGTCGGCATCGGCGGCATGGATCTGTTGCAGGGCCTCTTTGCCGCTCAATTTCCCGATGGTTTCAGCCTGCTCGATGCGATACGGCATTTCGGCGATGATGCACACCCGCAGCACGTGGCTGACGGTTTGCGGAAGCAAAAGGCCGCAGAATCCGTTGATCAGGGCGGGGCCTTGTTCCAATTCGGCGGCCAGGGCCCTGCGCAGGCAGGCGATGGAGCACTCCTTTTCGTGGGTGAACGTATTGAAGACCGAGGTTCTGGCCGAAAAGGCGCGCCGGATCTTGCTCTCCTGGATGCCCGAAGCGTCGGCGGCCTTTCGGACAATTTCGTCGTCGGTGATCAGGCGGTGGCCGGTGCTGTCGATGATATTCTGAATGACCGCATCGGCACTGCAGTAGCGTCCGCTGAAGATGGCAATCACAGACATCGTCAGGCTCCTTTGAATTCAGGGGTGGATGCAAGGGTCCGAACCGAAGTCAGGGGACAGTCTCTTTCGCTGCCCCCCCGATGGGTCTGCTCGTGAATGGCTCGAATCGCTTGCTTGAGGGTTGAATAAAAATGATCTTCACCGATTTTATGGAGCAGGTGCGTCCTTCGCAGCACGAGCATCACCGGTTCGTGAACGCTGCTCAGCGAGATGTCGATGCCGGCGCTTCTCACCCGATCCACCACCAGAGAGAGGGATTCCTGGCCCGAGGCGTCGATGTCGTTGATGCCTTCGGCAGAAATGATAATGTGTTTGAGCGACCGCTTCATCTTCCGGCGCAGCCGGATCTGGTCTTCCAGGTAGCTGGCGTTGGCGAAAAAAAGCGGGCCGTCGAAACGCACCACGTCGATGTAGCGGCACTCTTTCAGACCGTGGGTGACGGCATCGTGCAGGGTCTTGTCCAGTCCCAGGGAAAGATCCACCACATTGGGCCGCATGCTGCGGTAGAGAAACACGCTCAGGGAAAGTACCACACCGACCAGGATGCCGCGGTCCAGGTGGGGGGCAAAGGCCAGGGTGCAGACGAAGGTGACGATGGAGATGGCGCCATCGTACCACTGGGCCCTCCAGGCTTGGACGAATCCTCCGGCATTGATCAGCCCCCCCACAGCCATCATGATGATGGCCGCCAGTACGCTTTGGGGCAGATGATAGAGCAGCGGCGTGAAGAAAAAAAGGGTTGCCACCACGGCCAGGCTGGCGATGGCGCTGGAAAACCCCGAGACGGCGCCGGCCTGGAGATTGACGGCCGAACGGGAGAACGATCCGGCCACGGGATAGCTCTGGGTCAACGATCCGACGGCATTGGCCAGCCCCTGCCCGATGAGTTCCTGGTTGGGGTCGATGCGCTGGCCGGTTTTGGCGGCCATGGCCTTGGCAATGGAGATGGCTTCCATGAATCCCAGCAGGGCGATGACGGCTGCCGATGGCATCAGGGTCAGGGTCCCGTGGCTGTCCACGGCGGGTAGCCTGAACTCGGGAAGTCCTGTGGGGATGGCGCCCACAACGGCACCTCCGCTGGTAAACGGCAGGGCGGCGGTGTCCAGCGGCTGCCGGCCGATTTCCAAGCGCCAGATTCCGTCCATGGCTTTTATGTCCGGTGGGCGCTTGCCGGCGACGTAAAGGCGCATCGCACCGTCTTCGCTCCGGCCGGGTTTGAAAAGCAGGCTGCGGAGCCGGCGGAGATGCTCGCGGACAATTTTGTGTTTCATTGCCATGCGATAGTTCAACAGGTCCAGATTGTGCTGCGTTTCGATGGCGATGAAGCGGTGGCCCTCGGTCCTGGCCGCTTTGAGCCGGTCATTGATTCGGGTTCGCTCCGCTTCCATCTGCTCCAGCTGGCTGGTTTCGGCGTTGAATTGCACGACCAGGCTGCGCAGGTCGGCGTCCGCCACGGCCGCAAGGGGCTGGGTATGCCGCTGCTCGAAACCCATGGCCCAACTGATCAGGGTGGTGGCGGCTACGGCAACCAGCACGCCGGGAATGCGCACGGAAATTCTTTTCAGGCCCACCATGACCGCGAAGGCGAACAGGGCCATCATCAGCGTCGGCCAGTGGGTGTAATTCATGCCGGCTTGTACCACCTGAACCACCGTCTGGAGGTGATTGCCGCCCGAGTCCACGGCAACGCCGAACAGCTTGGAAAGCTGGCCCGTGGCGATGATGATGGCGGCTGCGTTGGTAAAGCCATTGATCACCGGGTGGGATAAAAAATTGACCACCAGTCCCAATCCCAGGATGCCCAGGCAGAATTGAAGCAGCCCCACCATCAGGGAAAGCAGGGCCGCATAACCGATAAAGGCCGGGCTTCCGCCGGCGGCCAGCGGCTGCAGGGCAACGGCGGTCATCAAAGACACCACCGCGACCGGCCCGGTGGCCAGCTGGCGGCTGGACCCGAACAGAGCCGCGACGGTAGGCGGCAGAAAGGCGGCATACAGGCCGTAATAGGCCGGCAGGCCGGCCAGCTGGGCATAGGCCATGGACTGGGGAATAAGCACCAGGGCGACCGTCAACCCGGCAGACAGATCGCTCTTCCACTGGCGGACGCCGTACCCGGAAAGCGATTCCATAATGGGCAACAGCCTTTGCCAGAAGGAACTGCCGGGCATCAGCGGGGGGCGTTCCATAACGGTCTATCGGCCTTTTGCCAGAAGCCTGCGGCAGGCGGTCATCAGGCTGTCGTAAAGGGTGCCGGCATCGTAAACGCGGTAAGTGTTGAGCCGTACGATGCCGTCGACCATGGCAAACAGAACCATGGCCGTTTTTCGTGGATCGTCCACCGCAACCGATCCGTCGGCCGTTCCCGCCTGGATGCCCTCTTCGAAAATGTCCAGCAGGCAGGTGTAGATGGCCTCCAGGTGGCTTCGGCAAACCGGACTGGTCTCGGCCATCTGATAAGGATAGTGGCGGTGCAGAATCAGAAACCGGTCCTCCATGGTCGCCGCCAGGTGGAGGTAGAAGGCCACCGCTGTCTCCACCATTTCCATGCCGTTGCGGACCGACCGGGTCTTCTGGTGGCGGTCGAACTGAGAGACGATGTCATCCTTAACATCCTTCAGCACCTCTAAAAAAAGGGCTTCCTTGTTCTTGAAGTGGTGGAAGATCGTGCCTGTGGCCGCACCGGTGGCGGCGGACAACTCGGACATGGCCGTCCCTTTGAACCCGTTGCGGGAAAAGAGCCGCGTGGCGGCGGCAAGGATTGCATTTCGCTTGGACATGTGCTACCTGTTGGTTAAAAAAAACCAACCGAATGGTCAGTCGGTTTTTTCTTATTAAAGATGCTGCGAAAAAATGTCAATAGATAAACCTGACGGTATCGCAAAAAGTGAATGGCAGCTAATTTAGGAGCAACAGTATGCGTCAAGCGGTCCCCGAAAAAGCCGAATTGCTGGAAAAACTGAAACAGGCCGGATTCGCCGTTCCCGACTTTATCTACCTGCCTGCCGAGGATTTCGAAAACAAGAATTTCGAGGCACTGGAGAAGTTTCTGGAAAAACACCGGGAAAGCTTCAAGGTGATCGCCCGCAGCGCCCATCCGCAGGAGCGCTGCTTCAAGGGAGGAACCTTCGATTCGCTGGAAACCTATGCCGATGCGGGCGGCATCCGGTATGCCCGCAACAAGATGATCAAGCTGGCCAAAACCAGCCGGCATCTGTGCATCGCCAGACAGCAGCACTTCAACCGTGCTCCGGAACTGGATCTCGACCAGATGGGCGTAATTGTCATGCCGTTTGTCGACGGGGCCAGCGTCATGGCCAAGACGATCGGCCGCGACTGGGAGTTCGGCTACTGCCGGGACCGCATCCACAAGGTACAGAGCGAGCCCTACATTACCCGCACGCCCCACGACCGGCGGCTGGTGCAGCTGTCCAAGGACATCCAGGAACATCTGGGCTTCCGCTGCGAAATCGAATACATCGTTTCGGCCGACGGCGACATTCACGTGGTGCAGGCCAAGGATATTTCCGATATCGAAATCCTGGACGAGGAGGAGAGCCGGCGGTCCATTATCCTGGACGGCATCCGCAGAATCCGCAAACGGCGCAATTACCGGGAGCGGCCAGTCTACGTGATGGACAACAAGGCGTTTTACATCGATGTCATTTCCCAGTGCGAGGAGTTGGTGAACGGAAGCACTGCGCCGGCGGACATGGATATTTCCGGGATCATCCAATCGATCGAGGCCTATCAGGCCGATATGGAGGCCTTCGCTTTGCGCCACCAGCGCTACGCCGTTTTGGGGTTGACCATCCAGGACCCGGCGGAACTGTATCAGATCGCCAGCCACTACCTGGACGACACACCGGAGCTGCAGGCCGAACTGTCCAAGGCCTTGCATCACAACCTGTATCAGATCGACATTTTTCTTGCAGAGGCCGATACGCTCATCGCCAAGGACAAGTTTCGCATCAACCTGTGCAGCCACGACGCCTATGGAATCGACACGGTTCGCAACCCCCTGTGGAGCGTCTATTGGCATGTGGAGCGCCATGAGGCGGTGGTGCAGGAATTCAGGCGAGTGGGTTTCAAGACCGGCGATACCGTCGGCATCGACATCAACGTCGATGAAAAGCCCATCGTTCACCGGCTGTAAGGGTGGGCTCCGGTTCTCCCGGGATCGGGCGCGTCAGGGATCGAAGAAATCTTTGAGGCGGATCACATCGGCCGGCTTTTTTTCTTTTTTTTCCATATTTTGCAGGACTCCCTGGCGTTTATTCGTGCGAATCCGATCCACGATCCCCTCGAGTTTGGGGTTGTCGGCGATCAGCTCCTGAATCTGGATTTCCAGGGCCTTCCACAACGATTCCAGCTTTCGGGTCTCCAGGGAAACTGCGAGCATGTCCGCCAGCACCCGCGTCAGCTGGATCAGCATGCCGTGGTGAACGATGCCCTGCAGGTAGGCCGGGCAGTGGCACCACAAACTGGCCCCCGGCAGCCCTTTCTTTGCACACGCGTCCAGGATGAGGGTGTGGATGGCGCTGGGGCCGCGGTAACTGGTGGGAAGCACTCCATGCCGGGTGAAAATCTCCGCGTAATCGTCGCCGGTGGTAAACGCGGATATGATCCGGTCGGTGTGCAGGACGCTGTCGAACATGCTGCCCAGGCTGATCAGCCCTCGGGCGCCCAGATGCAGGGCCAGATCCGCCAACTCCCTGGAAAAGCGCTGCCAGTTCAAGCTGGGTTCGTCAGCGACCAGAATCAGCAGATCGCCCTGATCGTGGTTGGTCTTCACCGCAAAAAAGCCGCCCCCCGAACAATTGATCGATTTCAACCGGCCGTTTTCGATGCGCACGTCCGGCCTATTTCCGTCATAGCGAAAGCAGGCATCGGAATCCATTCGGCCCACAGCTCTGCCCCCAAGGGAATCGACCATGAACGTGGCCATTTCAGAGGCGACCTCCAAGGCATTGCCCCAGCCCCGCAAGCCGACGACAACCATCGGGGACGACAATACGGGCATGGTTTCCAACTGGAAGGTGGCGAACTTCATGATTTCATTGTCAGCCGGAATGCGCCGGCTGTCAACAACCAAGCGCGGCCATCGGTCGATTCGAACCCGTGCCGGGAAAAGACTGCATTGAGATGTGAAGTGTTATGGCGGCGGTTGTCGGCGTTCCTTGTAAAAATCGGGATATAGCCGGCGGGCGCATTCCGGGCAGATTCCATGGGTGAAATCGGCGTTGGAATGGTTGGCGATGTATTCTTCGATGGGCTGCCAGGTTTGATTGTCGTCATCGCGAATCCACTTGCACGAGGCGCAGATGGGCAACAGACCGCTGAGTGTTTTGACCTCGTCCAGGGCCTTTTGCAGTTGGGCGATCAAGGCTTTTTGCTCAACGGCCGCCTTGTGTTTGACCCGGGCGATTTCGATGGCGGAGCGCAGTTCGTTGATTTCATAGGGTTTGATGATATAGCCGTAAGGATTGGTGGCAATGGCGCGTTCGAAGACTTTCCGGTCGGAAAGGCAGGTCATATAGATGATCGGAACATCCGAGCGCTCGGAAATACGGGTGGCGGCCTCGATGCCGTTCATCTCGCCTTTGAGCAGGATGTCCATGGTGACCAGGTCGGGATGATGCCGGTAGAATCTGCTGATGGCTTCCAGCCCCGTTTCGGCGGTGGCGGCCACCTCGTAGCCCAGACTTTCCAGACGTGCGCACAGCACCGTGGATACGTTGGGATCGTCTTCCACCACCAGGAGGCGGATTTTTTGGTTCATTGAAAGCCCCCTATTGCTATCCAATGCAATTTTTGCACAGCAGGGTTCCCTTTGTGCACAAATCCAACCGCATTGTCGAAACCCCGACCGGAAAGCAGCCGGCTGCTTTCCCCATACGGCCGCCAAATGGCATGCGTTTTCCCTGGATTGGACCGAAAAGCCGGGAGAGATGCCGATGGCGGTCACATAAGGTTTCAGCAAGTTCCCTGCCAGATCGAATGCTTTTCAAATGTTTCTATTTATAGGAACAAAAAGTTCTTGACACCCGGTTCAAAAGCCCTTACACATGATTCATCATTTTAAATGAGAGTCGTGAAATGGATCGATCGCCGTACATGCAAAACAGAGACGTATTGTTGCCGGGAACCTGGCGTTGGCAGCTTTGGCGGCTCATGCATGCCCGCGGAATCTGATCCGTTCCGATCAGACAAAACAGACCATCGCGGGCACAGTCATCCATGCCTGCGATAACCGATGCAGGGTCGTGGAGAAAGTCACGGCCCTTTTTGTTGGTAGAGAGGAAAAGATATGCGACTGAAGGCGTTTCCCGACCGGGAGCGGTTCGAAAACCTGGCCCGGGCCTGCAACGTGATTCCGGTGTGCCGGGAAATTCTGGCGGATATGGAAACCCCGGTTTCCTTGCTTAAAAAATGCTGCGATGCCAAAGGTCAGGAGCCGCGTGAGCCGGTTTTCCTTCTGGAAAGTGTGGAAGGCGGCGAAAAATGGGGCCGTTACAGCTTTCTGGGCATTTCGGCACGGGCCGATGTGCGGGTTTTCGCCGACCGGGTGACCATTTCCGAAAACGGGGAAACGGAAGATCATCCCCACGGCGGCGATCCGCTTTCCACCCTGCGCGGTTTCATGCACCGCTTTTGCCCGGCGGAAATGCCGGAGCTTCCCCGGTTCTGGGGCGGTCTGGTGGGATACCTGACCTACGAGATGGTCTCTTTTTTCGAGCGGATTCCCAACCGGCTGCCCGAAAACGCTCCTTTGGCCCATTTTATCGTCTGCGACGAACTGCTGATTTTCGACAACATCCGCAACACCATGACCTGCGTGGCCATCGCTTTTACCGGGGACAGCCAGGATCCGGGCAAGGCCTATGAAGATGCCGTGACGCGGCTGGATGCCATGGAGCGGCGCATGGGCGGCCCGACGGCATCGCCCGCCCAACTTTCCGGAGGCGGTCCGATCATCGTTCCGCTGCTGGAGGAACAGGCCTTCCGGGATCAGGTCGTCGCCGTCAAAGACTACATCCGGCAGGGGGATGTCATCCAGACCGTCATTTCACAGCCCTTTCAATGCCCCGCGCCGGAAGACATCCTCGAAGTCTATCGCGCCCAGCGGTATGTGAATCCGTCGCCCTACCTTTACTTTTTCCGTTTCGACGAGATGGCCCTGGTGGGTTCCTCGCCGGAAACCATGGTCCGGCTGGAAAACCGGGTGGCCACCCTGCGTCCCATCGCCGGCACACGGCCCCGGGGAGGCAGCGAACAGGAGGACCGGGCCCTGGCCTCGGAACTGCTCGCCGACGAAAAGGAGCGGGCCGAACACCTGATGCTGGTGGATCTTGGCCGCAACGACCTTGGCCGGGTGGCCCGCACCGGCACCGTGCAGGTGACGGATCTGATGGTGGTGGAGCGCTACTCCCACGTGATGCACCTGGTTTCAAACATCAATTGCGATCTGGAAGACGATGTCGATGCCTGGGACCTGCTGCGGGCGTCGTTTCCGGCCGGCACCCTTTCCGGGGCGCCCAAGGTGCGGGCCATGGAGATCATCGACGAACTGGAGCAGAGCCCGCGGGGTGCATACGGGGGCGCGGTGGGGTACGTCTCGTTCAGCGGCAACATGGACCTGGCCATTACCATTCGCACGGCCTGTGTCGCCGATGGCGTTCTCACCGTGCGGGCCGGTGCAGGCATCGTGGCCGACTCCCAGCCGGAAACCGAGCGCATGGAAACCGTCAACAAGGCCATGGCAATTCAGCGGGCCCTCGAACTGACCCGTCAGGCCCTGTAATTTTCAAACAGGCTCTTGGGAAAGGAAAAATCCATGATACTGATGATCGACAACTACGACTCCTTTACCTACAACCTGGTTCAATACCTGAAACAGATCGGAGAAGAGGTGGCCGTCCGGAGAAACGATGTGGTCGGCGTGGACGAGATCGAACGGCTGGCCCCCAAGGCCATCGTGATTTCGCCGGGGCCGGGTCGTCCGGAATCCGCCGGGGTTTCGCTGGAGGCTATCCGGCGATTTTCAGGAAAGATTCCCATCCTCGGGGTCTGCCTGGGGCACCAGTCCATCGCCCATGCCTTCGGCGGCAAGGTGACCTTCGCCCAGCGGCTGATGCACGGCAAAACGTCAACCGTCACCGCTGACGGCAAGGGAATCTTCGACGGCATCAAGAAGGCCTTCCAGGCCATGCGCTACCATAGCCTGGCCGTGGAAAAGCAGAGCCTGCCGGACTGCCTGGAGGTGACCGCCACCGCCGACGATGGAGAGGTCATGGGCATCCGGCACCGGCACCATCTCACCGAGGGGATTCAGTTTCATCCCGAATCCATCATGACGCCGGTGGGGAAGCGGCTGCTGCGCAATTTCATTAAAATGGCGGTTCCGTAAGAAGCCCGATATCGGCGTTACGCTTCATCCCCCGTCACTGCGGAGTATGACCAATACGCCTCGCTCCTCGGGACTCGCAAGCCTTGATCTCGGGCTTCTTACGAAACCGCCGGCGACGAGATTGGCAATGGATTCATTGCAAAATATAAAAGTTAGGGAGATTCAAAATCATGTTTAAAGAGCATCTGGCGAAAATTATCAGCCGAACCGATTTGACCGAATCCCAGACGGCCGAGATGATGTCGGAGATCTTCGATGGCCAAACCACGGATGCCCAGGTGGGCGCCATGATGGCGGCCCTGGCTACCAAGGGAGAAACCTTCGAAGAGCTGGCCGGTGCGGCCCGGGCCATGCGGAAAAAGGCCCACCGCATCCAGGCGGCCACCTCGCCGGTGGTGGACACCTGCGGAACCGGCGGCGACGGACTCAAAACCTTCAATATTTCCACTACGACGGCCTTTGTCGTGGCCGGATGCGGAGTGACCGTGGCCAAGCACGGCAACCGCAGCGTTTCCTCCAAGTGCGGCAGCGCCGATGTCCTGGAGAGCCTGGGGGTCAAGCTGGATACCGACCCGGAAGTGGTGGAAGAGGCTGTTCAGGAGATCGGCATCGGTTTTCTCTTCGCCCCGCTCTACCACAGCGCCATGCGCCATGCCATGAATGCGCGCACGGAAATCGGACTGCGCAGCATCTTCAACATGCTGGGGCCGCTGACCAATCCGGCCGGCGCCAACTGCCAGCTGCTGGGCGTTTTCGCCCCCCATCTCACCGAAATGTTTGCCGAGGCCCTGCGTCTGCTGGGTGCCAAGAGCGCTTTCGTCGTTCACGGACACGACGGACTGGACGAAATTTCCGTGTGTGCGCCCACGCGGGTTTCTCAACTGGAAGCGGACCGGATTCGTACCTATGACATCTACCCAGAGCAGTATTTCGGGCAACTGGCCCATCCCGAGGAGATGAGCGGCGGCGATCCCGAGCAGAACGCGGCCATTACCCGCAAGATTCTGGAAGGAGAAAAAGGCCCCAAACGCGACGTGGTGCTGCTCAATACCGCCGCGGCCCTGGTGGCCTGCCAGAAGGCGGAGGATTTGAAAGAGGGCATAGCCAAGGCTGAAGCGGCCATCGACAGCAAAGCAGCCATGGAAAAGCTGGAAGCGTTGGTGGAGTATACTCAGGAAAACGGATAATCAGATAATTTTATGGGAACAGATTTTCTCAATCGAATCATAGAGCAAAAAGGGCGGGACATTTCCCGGGCCAGAAAGGTCGTTGCCGAATCCCGGCTGGAGGAATTGGCCCGGCAGCGCAAGGATTTCCGGCCGTTTTACGAGGCCCTGGCAAACCAGGGCGCCGGCGTCAACATCATTGCCGAAATCAAGCGCACCTCTCCGTCCAAGGGAGACATTTGTGCGGATCTGGATGCCGCCGATGCGGCGCACCAATATGAAAAAGGCGGCGCGGCGGCTGTTTCGGTGCTCACCGATGCCACCTTTTTCAAGGGGCATCTCGACGACCTCCGGGCGGCACGATCCACCTGCGGTCTGCCGGTGCTGCGAAAGGAATTCATCATCAGCCGCTACCAGGTGTACGAAGCGGCTGCGGCCGGCGCCGATGCCATTTTGCTCATCGTTCGAATTCTCAGCCGGGAAAAGCTGGATCAACTGTACGCCCTGTGCCGCGAATTGGGAATGGATGCCCTGGTGGAGATTCACAATTCCGAGGAGGCCCGCATCGTTGCCGCCTCGGACGTCCGCCTGGTGGGCATCAACAACCGCAATCTCAATTCGTTCGAAACCGATATCGCCGTTGCCATGGAACTGGTTTCGCAGCTCGGTCCCGGGCAACTGCCCGTGGCGGCCTCCGGCATATCGGGACCCGACGATGTCCGTCGGAACCTGTCCTTCGGTATCCGCAATTTCCTGGTGGGCGAGAGTATCGTGCGCGCTGAGGACTCTGCCCGTTTCATCGAAGAACTGAAGGCGGCAGGCACCCACAGCAATTAACGACATCCCTTACAACTCGCTCCTACGCTCTGCGTGGGAGCGTCGATGGCTTTTATTCGACCGGGTTTGGGTTCCCACGCTGGAGCATGGGAACCAGACAAGACCAGCTCATCCGGGGAGAGGCAGAGTCAGGGGGAAATGAAGTGACACCTCAAGTAAAGATCTGCGGATTGACCCAACCCCGCCAGGCAAGGGACTGTGCCGACCTTGGGGCCGACGCCATCGGTCTGGTCTTTTTCCCGAAAAGCCCGCGCAATGTCACGGTCGAGCAGGCCCGAACCATCGTGGCGGCATTACCGCTGGCGGTTGCCGCAGTTGGGGTTTTCGTAAACGCTTCCTTTGATTTTATCATGGAGCGGGTGATCCGATGCGGCCTTTCCATGGCCCAGCTCCACGGACGGGAAACGCCGGAGCTGGTTCTTCGTTTGTTGAACGAGGGGGTCGGCGTCATCAAGGCCCTTTTCGTGGACGGAATGCCAGGGTTGAGCGATGCTGGAGCCTACCGCGCGGATGCCTTTCTGGTGGAATGCGCCAAAGGCCCTTTGCCCGGGGGCAATGCCATGGTATGGGACTGGGGCGCGGCCCGGGATTTCGGGACGGATCACCCGCTGGTGCTGGCCGGCGGCCTGGCCCCGGACAACGTCGCCGACGCCATCAGGGCCGCTTTGCCGACTGCGGTGGACGCCAGTTCGGGGCTGGAGGCCTCGCCGGGGCACAAGGACCTCGATAAGGCCGCCCGCATGCTGGCTGCTGTAAGAGAAACCGGTAAGGCCTATGCCGGCAAGAGGTTGACGCCCGTCTTCCGTCCCAGAGGAGAAGGTTTTGATGGCTGACCGTGAAGAGATGCTGGTCATTCCCTATCGGCAATTGAGTGTCGAGGCGCTGCGTGGGCTCATCGAGGAATTTGTTACCCGCCACGGGACCGATTCGGGGTACACCAGGGGATCGCTGGAGGAAAATGTGACCATGGTTCGAAGGCAGCTTGACGCCGGCCAGGCCCTGGTCGTCTTCGACGAGCGCTCCCAGACCTGCAATATCGTCCCGGCCGAAACGCTGCGAAAAGATGCTCGAAAGCCCTTTTGAACCAATTCGGATAGGAATCCCATGAAATATATTGGCGCCCACGTATCCACCACCGGCGGCGTGGAAAACGCTCCATTGAACGCCCAAAAAATCGGAGCCACGGCCTTTGCGCTGTTCACCAAGAACCAGCGGCAATGGAAGGCCAAACCGCTTTCCACCGAATCCATCCGCAAATTCAAGGAAAACTGTGCCGACGCCGGATATTCGCCGGACCGAATTCTGCCCCACGACAGCTACCTGATCAACCTGGGCCATCCCGAGAAGGCCGGATTGGAGAAATCGCGTAGCGCGTTCCTCGACGAGATGCATCGCTGTGAGCAGTTGGGCCTGATATTTCTCAACTTTCATCCGGGTAGCCATCTCAACAAGATCGCCGAAGAGGCCTGCCTGGCTCGCATCGCGGAGTCAATCAACCTGGCCCTGGAACAGACCGCCGGTGTTACCGCCGTCATCGAGAACACGGCCGGGCAGGGGACCAACATGGGCCATCGCTTCGAACATCTGGCCGCCATTATCGACGGCGTCGAAGACAAGTCCCGGGTGGGTGTCTGCCTGGATACCTGCCATACCGTTTCGGCCGGCTACGACCTGATTACGCCGAAGGGCTATGAGAAGGCATTGGCCGAATTTGATGCGGTGGTCGGCTTCTCCTATCTCAAGGGAGTCCACCTGAATGACGACAAGAAGGCCTTGGCCAGTCGCGTGGACCGCCACGCCAGCCTTGGCGAAGGAACCCTTGGCCTGGACGTCTTTCACCGGATCATGAACGATCCTCGCTTCGACGGCATGCCGCTGATCCTGGAAACCCCGGACAGCGACCGATGGGCCGAAGAGATCCGCATGTTGAAGGGGATGATTGAATCTTGAGGAAAACCTATCACTACGCCATGCCGGAAGTCACGGTGGAACGTGCATGGCGCACGAACGTCTGATGTCATTTTTTTGGATTCCACGATTTAAAACCCAACCAACTAAACTCCGGCCCTGCAAAAGTTGATGAACTTGCGAAAAGTCCCCGGCCCGTCATGCCGGACTTGATCCGGCAACCAGGAAATTTCTGGAGGCCGGCTTCCGCCAGAATGACGGCCGATTGAGGCATTTAATCGCCGGAGAAATATGTCCTTTGGCAAACACATGTCCCTCATGGATGAGTTCGTTCATGCCGAACATGAAATTCTGATCCCCGATGTTCCCCTATAAAGTCAAGTTCTCCGAGATTACGATTTAATAATCGTATCATCAGGTGTGCGTAAATTTCGTCCGGTAAATGACAGCGCCATGTGGAACAGGCCGGCAATCGCCTGCACGACCATAAACTTGTTGGTGAGATGAGCCCCCACAAGAAATGTGGGATATCCGCAGGAGCATCCAAGGAGGGCACATATGACAAGCGTTCTGATAATAGACGATAATCGCGCCAAATCAGCACTTCTGAAAATATCGCTTGTACGCAAACAGTATCAGGTGAGACAAAGCCAAGACATCGGAGAAGCCGTTTTTCCTATCAGCGGTGAGTTGCCGGATCTGGTGCTGATCAATCAAGCTATACAGAATCATATGGGGTGGGAGCTGTTCAACAATCTGAAGCAGTTGTCACCGGACCAGCCGGCCATGGTTTATGCCATGGAACGCGATTGCATCGACGATACAGGATGGATTTGCAGGGCGGTTGAAGCGGTTTGCGAGGAGGCCCAAACACGCCATCATTGCCTGATAATCCGTAAATTCTATTATTTCCCCATGCGCTGAATGGCTGGGTAGCGCCGTTACAAGCGTGTCTTTTTGTCGATCATCGCCATTTTCATAACGTCATCCCTGTTCAGTTGTTTATGTTTTATGTTGACGACAGTATTATGTCGTTGTACGGTGGTAATACCACCAGCCACAAAAAGAGGGTGTCACTATGATAAAACCGATCAACGCGAAAAGCCTGAAAGACCTTTTTGTCAATCAGCTCGAAGAACATATCCTTTCAGGGTATTTCAGGTCAGGGGAGAAACTGCCGGCAGAACGCGACCTGGCTGTAAAAATGGGCGTCAGCCGACCGGTTGTGCATGAGGGGTTGGTGGAGCTTGCGGCCAAAGGCCTGGTCACAATGAAACCCCGGCACGGCACCACTGTCAATGACTATAGAAAAGAGGGGTCCCTGGAGCTTTTAAGAACAATGTTCCGGCTGGGCGACGAAAAGATCGGCAAGGAACTGCTATCCGGCCTGCTTGAAATGAGACTGCTGTTTGAAGTGGAAAATGCACGGCTGGCCGCCCTGAACCGTACCGGCGAACAGCTGAAAGCCCTTTTCACCATTGTTGAAAAAGAAGAAAGGACGCCAGTTCAGGAAAGCGCAAAGATAACGGCACTTGATTTTGAATTTCATCACCTGACGGCTGTGGCCACCGGCAACGTGGTTTACCCGCTGATGCTTAACTCAATGAAATCCACCTATATGAAACTTGCGCAGATTTTTTTCAGTGATCCGGGGGTGATTCCGGATGTCTTAACCTTTCATAAAGATATGGCAGATGCGGTTGCACAGCAGGACCCCGAAAGCGCCGTGCAGGTGATGAAAAAGATGATCATGCATGGTGAAAAACATCTTCGCTGCCGGCTGGATGAATTTGTTTCATCGTAAATAAGGAGGAATGGCATGACAGGCGGGATCAAAGAACCGACGACCCTTTCCCCCCGGATCAAATGGCTCAGGGATTATTATTTTGATGGTGCAGAACGGAAATGGAACAATGAATTCACCTGCTGGACCACAGGCACCCCCTGGGACCGCCAGTACCATGAGTTTACCTACTATATTGTTCCGGAAGCCTATGAGATGTTCGATGTCATGAAGGGCGGATATCAGCAGGCGGCCAAGCCGGTTGATCTGCCCAATCATTTCTGGGAGATGAGCCTGGTTGAGCGGCGGGCCTGGTTTGTCCGGCAGACCATGGTCCATTATGTTCCCCAGGAGCTTCTGCCGGGCGATCTCCTTGCCGGTGCCCGTTTCAATATCCAGACCTCCATGTGTCTGACCCGGAAAGAACAAAAAAAGTACGATACACGGCTCACCGCCCGCAACGGGGCCCGGGCCAAGGTCAAGTGGTTTCATGACCACGGGTATGGCAATGCCGGAGCCACCTGCGGTCACCTGGTTCCCGGCTATGAAAACGTGTTGCGAACCGGGTGGACGGGCCTTGGCAAAGAACTGGACCGGTTGTATGCGCGTCTTTCCCCCAAAGAGAAAAAAGGGCCGAAAGGCTGTCAGCTCAAAGCCATGAAAACAGCGTCGGGCATGCCGAGTGAACTGGCAAAAAAATATGCAGATCTCTGCAGGCACACATCAGACAGTGAAAAAGATGCCGCCAGAAAAGAAGAACTTCTGGTCATGGCCCGGAATCTTGAAAATATTTCCCAAAAGCCGCCCCAGACCTTCTGGGAGGTGGTTCAGACCCTGTGGCTGACCCACATGCTGGTCATGAGCGATGAAAATTATCCCGGCCCCGGGGTCTCTTTGGGGCGCATCGATCAATATCTATATCCTTTCTGGGAATACTCAAAAGGGCAGGGGCTGGACCGGGAATTTGCAAAAGAGATCCTGAAATGTTTCTGGATCCACTGCAACACGGCCTATGATGCCACCATCCGCTGCGGGAACCAGGGGATCACCGCCGGATACGGCCAGTTGATCACCCTGTCCGGCATGGGACCAAATGGCGAGGACCTGACCAACGATCTGACCTATTTGATCCTTGAAGTGATCGATGAGATGGCCCCCATCCTGGAGCCCAAACCCAATGTCCGGCTGCATAAAAATTCCCCGGACAAGCTTCTGGAAACGTGTGTGAACATGATCCGGACAAGCCAGGGCGCGCCTTTCCTGCTCAATTTTGATGAACGCTCCATGGCCGGGATGATGCGTCAAAGCCGGATGGCCGGCCTGAACAATCTGATCAGCGAAACCAATGTCTTTAATTACGCCCCTGTGGGATGCCTTGAAAACACAATGGTGGGAAACGACCGGTCCGGAACCGTGGACAACAATTTGAATCTGTTAAAGGCCGTGGAACTGGCCATGAACAACGGCAAGGACCTGGTTCCCTTTTACGATCCCATGACCGGGAAAACGCAAAAAATCCGCCAGGACGGTCCTGCCACGGGAGAACCTGCCACCTTCTTGACCTTTGAGTCATTTTATAAGGCCTTTGAACAGCAGATGGCCGGCATCGTTGAAAAGTGTGTGGATCTGTATGAAGCATCCGAATCCGTGCGGGCTGAGTTTTTTCCCACCCCCTATCTCTCCTGCCTGGTAAAAGGCTGTGCTGAAAAAGGCGTTGATATAACTCAAGGGGGGGCGGAAATCAGCTTCACCACCCTTGAGGCCGTGACCTATGCCACCACCGTTGATTCCCTTCTTGCCATCAAATACCTGGTTTTTGACCAGAAGGCGTGCACCCTGGAAGAGCTGTCAAAGGCCCTTGCCGCCAACTGGAAAGGGTATGAGGTGCTTCAGGCCAAGGCAAAAAACCGGGCCCCCAAATACGGCAGGGACGATGACGCGGCGGATGCCTTAGGGTTAAAAGTGATGGAACTGTGGTGCAATGAGGCCTGGAAACACAGGACCAAATCCACGGGACGAAGGTTCCGGCCGGGCATGCTCAGCTGGAACTACTGGGCATCGGACGGCTATATCATGGCCGCCAGTGCTGACGGCAGACAGCGGGGCCAGTTTCTCTCCAATGCCATCTGCCCCTCCAATGGTGCCGACATCAACGGGCCCACCTCCAACACCAACTCCGTGGGAAAGGTGCTGGGCGGGAAAGAGAAAAACGGGGACGGTGATTTCATGGGGTATGTCAATCTTCTGCCCAACGGCGCCAGCCACACCATGACATTTAACCCGTCCATGATCCGGGATGCCGAACACAGCAGCAAGTTCAAGGCGTTTCTCAAAGGATACGCCCAAAACGGCGGCACGGCCCTGCAGATCAATATGCTGGATCCGGCCATGCTTATTGATGCCCAGAAACATCCCCGGGACTATCGTCATCTTCTGGTGCGAATCACCGGATATAATGCCTATTTCACAACCATCGGCAAAGAGCTTCAGGATGAGGTGATCCACAGGCTCAGCCACAGCCGGTTTTAAAAGGCAGGAACGAATGGACAAAAAAACATTGGGAAACGTGATTGAGATTCAGCGCATGTCCACGGAAGACGGGCCTGGGCTTCGCACCACGGTTTTTTTAAAGGGCTGTACCCTTCAATGTTCCTGGTGCCACAATCCCGAAAGCATTGACCCGGCCCCGGAACTGTCCTGGAATGCCACGGCCTGTATCGGTTGCAGGACATGTATTGATCTTTGCGAGGCATCAGCCCTGTCTTTGAATGAAACAGGGATGGTTATTGATAAAGGCAGATGCACCGGATGCGGTAAATGCACGGATGCGTGTCCGGCCATGGCCCTGGTAATGACGGGCACGCTCTGGACACCCGAAGACTTGGTGGCCGAACTTGTCAAAGACCGGGCCTTTTTTGAAAATTCAGAAAACGGGGGCATAACCCTTTCCGGCGGAGAGATGACCATGCAGGCAGATTTTTGCCGGGCTGTTCTGGAAGGACTTGGCAGATATGGCATTCACACGGCCATTGATACCTGCGGCCAGTGTTCAAATTCAGCGCTCACCAAACTCTTGCCCCATAACGACCTGGTCCTTTTTGACCTCAAGGAGATGGACCCTGAAAAACACAAAGCGTTTACCGGCAGATCCAACAGAACCATCCTTGAAAATGCTCGGTTTACTGCTGACTGGATACTGGCCCATGAACGCCCCAAATCAATGTGGATTCGCACCCCTGTCATACCGGGCGCCACTTCGGATGACGACAACATTTCAGCCATGGGGCAGTTTATAGCAAAAAATTTGAAAGGTGCCGTCTCCCGGTGGGAACTGTGTACCTTTAACAATTTGTGCAAAGATAAATATGCGGCCCGCGGTGTGGAATGGAAACACCGTGATTCTGAACTTGTCACCACAGAAGAGATCTGCCGCCTTGCAGAACTGGCTCAACATTCCGGTATTGATCCGGCCCTTGTCCACTGGAGCGGTTCAACCCGCACAGAAACGGACAACTGAAAACAAAAGGGTATTTATGGAACAGGCAAACACATTTCAGAAAAGCGACATCCAGGCAATGGCCCCCCTTGAGAAAATCGGCCTTTATGCCACCATCAACCCGGACGGCCTGCCCCACATTACCTTTGTCAACTCTTTGATGGCAAGCTCGGAAAATGAATTGACATTCGGGCAGTTTGTACGGGGTCAGAGCAAGTGGTTCATGCAGCTCAATCCCAAAACCGCCTTTTTTATTCTGGCCCCGCTGCAAAAAAAGATATGGTTTGGAACAGCTTTATGGAAAGCTAAAAAAGATGACGGCCCCCAGCTTGATGCTTACAAGGCCATGCCCATGCAGCGGTACAACTCCTATTTTCCCATATACAGGGTCCATTACCTGGATCTGGTAAAAACAACAAAGGCTCTTAAAATACCCATCCTCCCCATCCTGGCATCTGTTCTTGCTGCGCTGGCTGCAAAGCCGGGTGCCCGGACACATATCGAAAAAAGAGTGATGAATCCGTACAGTGAGAAATTGTTCAACCGGCTGAATACCCTCAAGTTTATGGCTTTTAAAGGATCAGACGGGTTTCCGGTTCTCATTCCTGTCTTCGGCACCTTTGCAGCTGACAGCCGGCGGCTTGTGTTTCATGCCGGACCATACGGCAATATGATGGACGCCCTGCAGGATGGGCAGGAAATTGCTGCCTTTGCCCTAAGCACGAACCTGGAAAATGTCCTGGTCCGGGGAAAATTTTCCGGATTCAGAAAACGCACAGGCCTGCGAACCGGCGGTATCGACACTAACTGGGTGTACAATTCCATGCCGCCCAATGCCGGTCAGATCTATCCGGACATCCCTCTTGTCCCGGTGACTGATTTTTAATTCTGTCCGTAAAGTGTAAGTTCAGGAAAGGCCCGGACTGTGGAAGGCTTTGAAATGGAGGAGATTAGACAAAAGACAAGACCACAAATCTGCCTATCGAACCAACGAACCAACCTGTAAATAAACCGAAGCAACCGTATCTCTCCATCTCTGAGATTTCCTCAGTTTACGTGTGGTTTTCTTTTCAAAAAGCGAAATTTTTCGGGATCTCCGATCTCACCGCAGCTTTGGCGTCAGCCGCCAAGATGCACGTAAAGGCGACCGGCCGGTCTCCTTTACGACGACGGATGCCTTGAATTTGCGGTAAGATCGACAATCACCTGCTTTGGGTTAAAGAAACAAAACCCTGGACGATTCAAGGCGGCTAAAATCTTTGTCCATGGTGACAATCTTTAGCCCGTAGTGTTCGGCCAGGCAATATTGGTAGGCATCATCAAAGTCAAAATCAAATTCCTGCCGGGCCTGAACGGTTCTACTCAGTAGGTCAGCGGGCAGAGAAAGGACACTCGTTAGAGGGATTATATCGCTCGTGAAGGCTTCGAAGATGCTTTCTTTTTTGCCTCTGAAAAGGATAACGCCGATAGAATGGAAAGAGAAATCAGACAGGCTAATCCGGCCGATATTTTCCTGTAAAAACTTTTCGCAAACAGCCCTTTTTTCCTGGTCCAGAAGAATTTCCAAAAAAATGTTAGTGTCTGCTAAAAAAGTCATCGCCAGTTGGCGCTTTCATGCTGCAAATCAACCGAAGTTTTACCTGGAAAAACATCCCTCAAGCCACCGGCCCAATTGAATCGGAAACGTTTGACGTCAGATTTGGCGCGGATTTTTTTCAAGGAAATGATGAAATGTTTGACCTTGGCTACTTCTTCCTGAGTCAAGCCGTTTAAATCGATGGCTTCCATTGTTTGTATGCCTCTTTTAGCTTTTCCAGAGTGTCTATTGAATATAAAAACAATTGTTTTGCTTAATTATATCAGCATTATAATGGCTTGTTCTAAAAAAGTCAATTTGGCGACCTGTTTCAATGCCAATATATTTCCGGCCGGATTGCCGCGCGGCCGGAGCGATGGTGCCGGAACCGCTGAATGTGTCCGGGATTTCAGATCTCACGGAACCTTCGACCGCCGCGATGCACGTAAGGGCGACCGGCCGGTCGCCCTTGCTACGACAGCGGCCTTGGAATCTGCGGCAAGCTCAACAATTACCTGATTTAGACGATATATAAACTGGATTCCGTAAGGATCGGTATTTATAGTATTGGATAAATAAACGGAACGTGTTGAACGGTTCCGAAAGAAACGTAGATCAACCGAAGTGAAAACAGGTGCTCATTATATGGACATGCAGACGCAGTTGAACGACATCATCGAACAGATCGGCCGCACGGTGCTGGGCAAGCAGGAGCAGATCAAAATGGCGCTGACCTGCCTTTTTGCCGGCGGGCATCTGCTGATCGAGGACATTCCGGGCATCGGCAAGACCACCCTGGCCAAGGTGCTTTCCCGTTGCATGGGCCTGGAGTTCAGGCGGGTTCAGTTCACCAGCGACATGCTGCCCGGCGACATCCTGGGAAGCTCCGTTTTCGACCGCAATACCGGCGGGTTCGTTTTTCATCCGGGGCCGGTATTCACGCAGGTGCTGCTGGCCGACGAAATCAACCGCGCAACGCCCAAAACCCAGAGCGCCCTGCTGGAAGCCATGGAGGAAGGGCAGGTGACCAGCGACGGCGAAACCCGCCGGTTGTCCGATCCGTTTTTCGTCATTGCCACCCAGAATCCCATGGAGCTTTCCGGAACTTTTCCCCTCCCCGAGTCCCAACTGGACCGTTTTCTCATGCGCATCGAACTGGGCTATCCGGACCGCGAGGCGGAGCGTGAACTGCTGGTCGGTGACCCGGCCAAGCGCAAGGCCCTGGCCGAAACCCGGCAGTGTCTGACCCCGCAGGACGTGCTGGCCCTTCAGAAACAGGTCGATGCAATTCACGTATCCGACGCCTTTCTGGATTACCTCCAGGATCTGTTGGCCTTTACCCGCTCGGGCACCCACTTTCATATGGGGCTATCGCCGCGGGCGGGTTTGGCATTGATGCAAGCCGCCAAATCCTGGGCGTTTATCAGCGGCAGGGATTACACGCTGCCCGAAGACCTTCAGGCCGTTTTGATCCCGGTGGTGGGCCACCGCCTTCGATCCCGCGACGATCTGACGGAGATTCCGACCCGGCGGCTCAACACCCTTTTCCAGCAGGTACCGGTTTCATGACCCATGCGATTGCCCGCACTTTTTACCGGCTGGTGGGCGTCCACACCCTTCCGGTCACCCTGGGCTTGCGCAACATCTATATCCTGCCCACCGGCTACGGGATGCTTTTTTTGGCGGTGCTGGTAGCCATGTTGGTCGGATCGATCAACTACAACAACAACCTCGGTTTTCTGCTGACTTTTCTGCTGGGCAGCGTGATGCTCACGGCCATGATGCACACCTACGGCATGCTTCACGGCCTGCGCCTGGTTGCGGCAACGGCTGCGCCCGCTTTTGCCGGAGAGCCGGCGATGATCGACATCACCATCGACGCCGCCGGGCGACATCGTAAGGGCCTGCGTTGGTATTTCAACACCCGTGAAACCGTTGCGCAGGATGCCGAACCCGGACGGCGGACGCGGGTGTCGGTGCCCGTGCCCACCGTGCGCCGGGGGCTGTTGAAACCCGGTCGGCTGCGCATCGTTTCCGAATATCCTACCGGTTTGTTCCGGGCCTGGTCCCGCATCGAAACGGAGCTGGAGTGTCTGGTCTACCCCAAACCGGTTTTCGCGCCGCTGACGGCTGCCAGCAGCGCATCGGTTCACGGCGAAGGCGAGGCCCTTCCTGCGGCGGGCGTCGATGACTTTCAGGGGTTGCGGGGCTACCAGGCCGGCGATCCGCCGGGACGCATCCACTGGCAATCCTACTCACGGGGGCAGGGGCTGCACGTGAAAACCTTCGATGGCCTGGCCGGTGCCGATTGGATGCTGGACCTGAATGCGATCCGGGGGGGCGATATCGAACGCAAACTCTCCATCCTCTGCTATCACGTGCTCGAAGGATACCGCCAGCGCTGCCGGGTAGGGGTGAAGCTTTCCGATCAGACTCAAATCCCCGCCGGAAGGGGCCGGGTCCACCGGGACCGATGCCTGCGGGCGCTGGCCCTGTATGGAAGGGGGTAACGCATGCCCAAACAGCCCTTTGGCCCGCTGATCCTCGCCTTGGCTGTGGCCATGGCGCCCCTGGTGCTCCAACTGCCCCCATGGGCGGCTGTCTGGTGTGCGCTTGCCTGGGGCTATGTGCTGATCCGGGAAAGACGCAACTGGCCGCCGGTATCCAGAGGGATGTGCATCGTTATTTTCATGGTCGGTCTGGCCGCCGTGCTGGTTTCCGCCGGGCTGCGGTTCGACGGCGGCGACTTCATCGCCCTTCTGGCCGTCATGGCCGGGATCAAGCCGCTGGAGGTCACCAGTCGGCGGGACAGCATGATTACCGTCTTTCTGGCCTATTTCCTGACCATCACCAGCCTGTTTGTCTTTGAAAACCTGGCCATGACCCTCTACCTGTTCGTTTCCGTGTGGGTGACCACCGGTGTGCTGATTCATGTCAACGAACCCGATGGAGCCGTGGGCAGGCAGCTGCGGTTGTCCGGCCGCCTGATACTGGTGGCGATTCCGCTGATGGCCATGCTCTTCCTGCTGTTTCCAAGGCTGTCGGGCAGCTTCTGGGGCGCTCCGTGGGCCAGACAGGGCCGTTCGGGATTTTCCGGGATCATGCGCATCGGTGATGTCAGCCGGTTGGCGCTGGATGACGAGCCTGCTTTTTCAGTCTCCTTCGACTCGGCGGTTCCTAACGTCAACCGGTTGTATTGGCGGGGCATCGTATTTCAGCGCTTCGACGGCCGAACCTGGCAGCCGGCCCGCAGTACCAAAAAACGCCAACACAGTATCGCCGGTCAAGACCTGGCCCGCTACACGGTGATTCTCGAGCCCCACGGCTATCGGCACCTGTTTGTCCTGGACCTGCCGGTGACGGCCAATCCCGTGGCCACCATCATGGAAGACCACACGCTGGCCACCCGCCGCCCGGTCCGCCAACGGTTCAGCTATGGCGCCGCCTCGTTTCTGGACTATCGGCAGGCGTCGGCCGAACTTCCCGATCCAACCACCCTTGATCTGCCCGAAGGAAGAAATCCCCTGACCCTTGCATTGGGCAAACAATGGGCTCGGGAACACACAACGCCCGGGGAAATCGTGGACGCCGGCCTGGCTTTTCTCAGGGAAAATGGTTTTGCCTATACCCTGCGGCCGGACCGCTTGGGGCCGGACGCCATCGACGATTTTTTATTCACCAGCCGCAAGGGATTCTGCGAGCATTTTGCGGCCGGTTATGCCGTTCTGATGCGGGCTGCCGGAATACCGGTGAGGATCGTGGGCGGCTACCAGGGAGGACGTTGGAATACACTGGGCAACTTTTTTACCGTGCGCCGGTCCGATGCCCATGTCTGGTGCGAGGTGTGGCTACAGGAAAATGGGTGGGTGCGCGTGGACCCGACTTTTGTCGTGGCTCCCGAACGCATCGATCACGGTTTGGAACAGGCTCTGGCCGAGGAGTGGCGGCCCGACTTTTTAAACCGTAACAGGGGCGAATGGCTGACCCATTGGATCGACATGATACAGATGACTTGGGAGGCGGTGAATATCCGCTGGAACATGTGGTTCATGGGGTTTTCCGCCGAAGATCAGATGGCCCTCATGAAACGCCTGGGAATATCTATTGGACGGCAGGGCGGCTGGATCTTGGTCATGGTCTTGCCATCCCTGTTTATCGTGGTTTTTATTCTTACGGGCCGCCTGACCCGGCGGTCACGCAAACCGTCTTCCGAGGACAAGGCGCTGAAAATCTACTCCCGATTTCTCAAAAAAGCGGCACGGGCCGGCCTGCCCAAGGCTCCGCACCAGGGTCCGCTGGCTTATGCCGCCTGGGTATCAAGAAAGGCCCCGGAGTTAAAACGCAAGGTAGAGAAGATCTCCGGCCTTTATATCGGTCTGCGATACGGGCGTGAAACCGGGGCCGCTTCGTTGCAGAAATTCGGTCGGCACGTGCGGCGATTTCGGCCGGGGAGGAGGAATGTCCGAGGTGCCGTTTCGGAAGTCGGAGGCAATTGGGTGGATGTGGAGTGAGGAAAAATGAGTGAGTGGTGGATATGGGCTGGTTCGGGGTAAAAAAGATATCCATCGGGATCTCAAACGAGACCTTTGGGGCAACGTAATCCCATGTAGTTGCCGACTTTTGAATAGCCAGTTGGAACATGACCATATGCCGAACCTGTGGGTAGGTATTATCTGTATTCGGCCTTAGTAGCAGCTTTGTTATGGTAATCAAAAAGAGAACCGGTCATAATCTCATCCTTTGTGAGAATGAATTACGCACCGGTTCTCAGCAGGATGGAAGAGGTGCCTGGATGGCTTTATCCCGCAACTATAATGTGTACTGAAGTTTCCCCGTTTTGGGTGGCGGCAAGATGGTTGAGAATTCTCGCGACGTGTAAATATTGTTAATGATTACAGGCGGTTAATAGAATGGCGGCTCCTTGTAACCCATTGATATCATTGGACATATTCGGCTGATTTTTTAATGATAAGCGTAAATATGTATAAAATACGGGAAGTTATGATTGAATGCGAGGGCCGGTTGTGGTATGCTTCTTCTACCACGAAAAAAAACACCAAAACCGGGAGCCTCGCATGTTCATCCTACACGACATTCTCGAAAAACTCAAAAACGAATTCCCGCAGTCTCGAAAAGGTCAAGAGTGCGGAATCTGGTTCACCTATACGATCATGGCGATCATCGTGCCTTTCGCCTCGTCCAGGACATCGTGCATCCTCCGGTGTCTCAGATCCCTGTTCGGCTTTACCGGGATACGGCGAAAACGATTCTACACGTTCATGGCATCTCCAAAGATACCATGGAAACGATTGTGGCAGACGCTGTGGAAAATGATTCCCCAACCACTGACCGGCGGGCGGCTGTTGCTGGCACTGGATGACTATGTCAACCCCAAAACGGGCAAGAAAATCTTCGGATGCGAAAAGATATTCGATCATGCTGCCAAACAGAATCAGTCGAAATATCCGTGGGCACAGAATGTCGTTACCGTGGGACTGCTGAAGATCGTCAAGGGACGATGGGCGTGCCTGCCCTTGAGCTACCGCTTCTATCACCTGAAAAAGAGCATTGCCCGCATGCATCGCCAAGGCGGGCCGAAATTGGCGTTTACCAGCAAGATGGCCATGGCTGTCGACATGATCACAGATGTTGCCGGGGTCTTTGGTCGAAAGCGGATCATCGTCACCACCGATTCCTGGTTCGGTAACAATGGCTTGTGGAAGCCGCTGCATGATCGACTGGGAATATGGATTGACATGATTTCCCGGCTCAGATCGAACAGCAATCTGTTCGATCTGCCCGGTCCGCATGTCAGCAGTCGGGTGGGGCGGCCCCGAAAATACGGCCGGAAATTGGGCAATGCGGCGTCGATGGCTGCGTATTACAGATCTCTGGCACAGGAATACACCGTCAATTTGTATGGCCGCGACAGGACCATCTTGGCCTATGAGCGTGTGGTCATGCTCAAAACGATGCGCTGTGCCGTCAAAGTGGTTTGGGTTTATCGACAAACCCAGTGGGTGGCTTTTTTCTCAACCGACATGTCCCTGTCCGTTCGACAGATCGTTGAGTATTATGGTGCCCGCTGGAAAATCGAAGCCCTGTTCAAAGAACTGAAACGCGACATCGGCAGTGCCGAAACGCAAACCCGTCATCCGCAGGCGGTCGGCAACCACCTGCACTTTTGCATGTTGGCGACCACCGTCGCCTGGATCTATGCAAGTCGGGCCGAGAAGACACCAACCCGTCGGCATGCAGTTGATGGCCGGAGCCATTTTGCCTTCTCGGACGTTCGCCGATCGATAGCCAAAGCCGCCATGGACGATAATTTTCGTAGGCTTTTCCCTGGCCCACGTATATCCGTCATAAATTCACTGGTGGACGTACTGCTGCACATGGCGGCGTGATGCTTTATAGGAAACTTTAGTAATGTGTAGACGTTCAAATTTAATATCCCTGTTGTCGATTTTGTGAATATATTTTGTAAGTTTTGAAATCGCCTTTGTTCATTCTCTTTTTTATACTGGATCTACCAACCATTCTCATTGAGGATTCCGCGATACAGCTTCATCAATTCATACTTCTCTTCGATGCCTATACCAGGCACATTCGCCAACTCAATCCGTCCCTCTTTAATAACGGCATCGTCGGCGAATCCCCCAAACGGGGCGAATAGGCCTGGATACGATTCGTTGCCCCCCAGTCCCAGCCCTGCAGCTAAATGCAGAGAAAACTGGTGCCCTCCGTGGGGGATGCAACTGCGTGAATTCCAGCCGTTATTCTTAAGCATTTTTAGATAGCGCAGATATTCTACGAGTCCGTAGCTAAGAGCTGGGTCGATTTGCAGGATGTCCCGGTCGGTTCGCAAACCCCCGTAGCGGATAAGGTTGCGAGCATCCTGTGTAGAGAATAGATTCTCGCCAGTTGCAAGCGGATTGCGACTCACATTGGCCACTTCGGCAAGAAGCTTGAAGTCAAGAGGATCTCCCGGTTCCTCAAACCATTTGAGGTCATACTGATTCAATGCTTGTGCATATTTCAAAGCCATGGACAAATCAAAGCGTCCGTTGGCGTCTACGGCAAGCGTTTGACCTGGGCCAAGCAGAGCAAGGACAGCCTCGATTCGGCGGCAATCATCGGATAGCGATGCGCCACCAATCTTGATCTTTATGGTGTCGTATCCTAAATCCAGATAACTCTGCATCTCCTCGGTAAGGCCTTCGATGCCCTTTTCTGGATAATAGTATCCCCCGGCAGCATACACATATACGCTGTCGTCGCTGATTCCGTCACGATGCCGCTCGGCCAACAGTTTAAAGAGAGGCTTGCCTTCCAGTTTAGCAGCAAGGTCCCACATGGCCATATCCACGGTTCCCACGGCTACCGATCTTTCGCCGTGTCCACCCGGTTTTTCGTTGGCCATCATCACCCGCCATGCCTTGTCGGGGTCAACATTGGTTCCTTCGGTGTTTAAAAACCCCCGAGCGCCAGCACGATTCAGGCGTTTGATCATCCGCGAGCGCAGAATCCCTTGCTGATCGTAGCGACCATTGGAATGGAAGCCGAATCCGACCACGCGCTCCCCGTCATTAAACTGGTCCGTAACCACAGCTACTGCCGAACACGTCATTTCGGCAAACGAGATATAGGCGTTTTCTATGGCGGAGGAGATGGGAAAAACGCCGTCTACGATATCCAGAATTTTCATGGTGGATCCTTTAAAGTGAGGATGGTGCCTGTATAGCGATACCCACGTTAAAGTTGTGCTATTTGATAAACTTCACCTGCTCGCAGATTTTCTCTACGATGGGGCCTTTTCGCTCATTGTATACGGCCTTGTTTTTATCGAACAGATTATTGCCGTGGGTGTCGATGGAAATAATCAGGGGGCCAAAATTCTTGACCCGTGTTACCCATAGGGCCTCGGGCATTCCCAAGTCCAGCCATTCAACACGTTCGATTTCTTCCACACGGCTGGCGGCTAGTACGGCACAGCCTCCGGGAAAAACGGCATGGACGGCCTTATGGTCGGCACATCCTTCAACAGTTTCCGGCCCCATGCCACCTTTGCCGACCACCAACTTGATGCCGGTTTTTTTGATGAATTCCTTTTCGTGGACCTCCATTCTCATGCTCGTAGTCGGCCCGATGGAGACAATTTTCCAGCCGTCGCCATCCTTGGCGACAATGGGTCCTGCGTGCAGAATCGCTAAACCTTCCAGATCAACCGGTAATTTCATTCCCATATCGATCAATCTGCGGTGGGCCATATCTCGGCAAGTAACCAGATAACCGTCCAAGAAGACAATGTCTCCAACCTTTAGATGTTCAACGTCTTCACTTTGGATGGGTGTTTTGAGGACTTTATTCACAGCGTCACCCCCTTGTGTGAAAAAATCTCATAGTTCATCTCTTTATCAATGCGAATCTTACCGCGTCGGTGCGCCCAACACCCGACGGAAACTGCGACACTGATGGTCGATGGATGCCTAGCGGCCTTTTCGATATGCACGCCCATGACGGAATCCTTACCGGACAACCCCTGGGGACCAATACCGATCTCGTTGAGCCCTTTTTCGATCAGGACTTCCATCCCTGCTCCCCGCGGGTCAGGGTGTCGCGAACCGATTGGGCGCATCAGCGCTTTTTTGGAAAGATTGGCAGCGACTTCGATGGAGCCGCCGATCCCGATCCCCACCAAAAGCGGTGGGCAAGCATTGACGCCGTATGAGGTCATGACATCAAAAACGAACTGGACCACTCCCTCATACCCGGCAGCCGGCATGAGGGTTTTTCCCTGCCCGGGCAGGCTGCAACCGCCCCCGGCCATATAGACATCCAGGTAGATACTCGAATCGTTGGGAACGATCTCCCAATCGATCCAGGGAATGCGTTCGCCGGTGTTGTTGCCGGTGTTTTTTTCTACGAAGATCTCCACCGCGTTGTGCCGTAACGGTGCGTCCTGGGTCGCCCGGCGGACGGCCTCGTCCAGGATCTTTCTGACGTCGGATAACAAGGGGAAATTGGCCCCAACCTTGATGAAAAACTGGATCACACCGGTATCCTGGCAACAGGGTCGGTCTAACGTGTCTGCCTTGGCCAGATTCTCGAACATGGAGTCATAGACCACTTTTGCCAAGGGGGTATCTTCGACGGAGCGCAACTGGCCGAGTTTTTCCATGATGTCATCGGGAAGATGTTTCCCGAGGTAGCTTGTGAAATTCGCCATGATGTCTGTCATGGCTGCGACCGCTTCTTCATGTTGCATGTGATACTCCTCGTGAAAAGTTATGAATCTCTGAGTCACGGCTATCAATGGCCGATTTCGCTGCGCCTATTTTTGATGGAAGCATCGCTTGTAGACACAGTTCACCGGCATCGGGACGCATTCAACCCTGTTCAGGATAGTCGCATCCTGATAGAAGTCGTGTTTGATTGTGGACTAAGGCGTTTTTTCTGGCTCCTAAAAGAACATCCCCTCAGGCAGCGGCACATATAGAACCTTGGTAAAAATGAGGTAGAAAAAGGTGACTTCCGCAATCACGATCGGTATCCATACCAGGAACCTGCCTATCGTCAGGGGCATGCGTGCACGGGCCAGATAGCCGACAATGGCGGTCATGAATACGACCGTACTCACGAAAAAGCCGAAGACAGGCATGACCAGCACCCAAAGGAAGAAGAGGGTGCCGGTCACGAGCCATCGCGTATTGGATCCGATATTGAAGATTTGACGACGGGACGGCCGGACAAAACTCTTTACGACCAGAAGCCCGGATATGATGGCCATTAAGAAAACGATAGTCTTGGGGAAGATGATGCTCATCCACGAGACATCTTCGAGAGCGAAAAAAAAGACCGCCGTCAGGAGGATGCCGATTATGCCAGCAATCATATCAGAATTGACTTCTCTATTCATGCCGATCCTCCTTGGAGCCTGCTTTCCTGCTTCTGATGCGCCGCTTCAACGCTGAGATGTAGGGCCAGGCCGCTGAAAAAAGAATCATGCCGATAAGGATATGGGAGAGACCGTTCTCAAACAGCCTTAAAAACGGATACTGGTAAGCCTGCCCGCCTAAAATCGTCTGCACATAGCCCATTTCGGCGATGTTTCCCAGAATGAGGCCCAGCACGATAGGGGCTGGGGCAACGCCCAGCTGTTTCAGCAGATGCCCCGTGGTTCCGAGAATTAGCATGATGATCACGTCTGTCTGACTGTTGCGCACCGCATAGGTTCCCAGGATGGTCGCCAAAGCGATGGTTGGCACCAAAAAGTAGTAGGGTGTTTTGAAGATCACCTTGTAGATGAGCCGGCTGCCCAGCAATCCCACAGGAACCATGGCAATGGCGGCCAGTCCCATGGAGATGATGAAACCGTAGGTCAATTGGCCGCTGGTCGTAAACAGTTCGATGCCCGGTCTGAGCCCGTGAAGCAGCATGACCCCGAGGATCACGGCATCGGGTGGTGCCCCCGGGATGCCGAGCGTCAACAAGGGGACCATGCTGCCGGCTACCGTGACATTGTTGCTCGACTCGGATGCAACCAATCCTTCCGGAACACCCGTGCCAAATTTCTCCGGGTGTTTGGAAGCGCGTTTGGCTTCGTTGTAGGCGATCAGGTTGGCGATATTGCCGCCTGCTCCGGGAATGATGGCCACAATCTCGCCGATGATGCAGGAACGGATGAGGTTCCCGGGCATGGAAAATACTTTTTTCGTCACCTGCCAGAACGAGCTACGATTTTTTGAATCCACCTCCACGGCCGTGAGAGCGGTCTTGCCTTTGGCGGCGATGCCGTAGAGCTCGGGAAGGACGAACAGCCCGATCAGGGCGACGATCATCTCCACCCCGCCCTGCATCACCGGCATGCCGAACGTAAAGCGCGTTTCACCGCCAATGGGCGCCACGCCGATAGTACCGACGATCATCCCCAGCGCGCCGCCCAGCATCCCTTTAACGGTCGAACCTTCGGAAAGACTGGCAATCAGGGTTAACCCGAGAATCGCCACCCAGAAGTATTCCGAGGGGCCAAAGCGAATGGACAGCCGTGCCAGGGGGGGCGACAGGAGTAGCAGAAAAAGTGAACCGGCGATGCCGCCGACGGCAGAGGCGACGGTTGCCAAGCTGAGGGCTTCCAGTGCCTGGCCTTGCTTGGACATGGGGTACCCTTCGAAGGCGGTGGCGATCGATGAGGGTGTGCCCGGCGTATTGACGAGAATGGCGGCGAAGGACCCCCCGTAGATGGCCCCCATGTATACCGCGCCCAAGGCCACCAGGCCGTGGAGCGGGGGAAGGGTGAAGGTGAACGGCAGCAGCACGGCCAGCGCCATGGTCGCGGTCAAACCCGGCATCGCTCCGACGAACAGCCCGGCTGAGACACCTGCAAAGATCGATACAATAATCACCGGGTCGAGAAGCAATAAGAGCGTCTCAAAAAACATAACAGTGGGTTACCTTTCCCGTTAGCGACGTTGGGGCGCCTGCCGCCAGGTGAGGCGAAAACGATCCCCTTGTTCAATTCGCCTCACCTGGCGGATGGGAGTACGCAACGGCCGCGTGCAACGCCTATTTTTTAGTTTTCCTGATATCATTCAATACGTCGCCATAGGCAGCGCGCATTTTATCCACCAGTGCCAGGGCATCGTCGCCAGTGGCATAGGTCATGACGAACCCCAAATCCAACTGCTTCTCTGCGATGATCTTGTTGGTCTCCGTATAGGCTTGCGCCAGTTTGTCCACGATGGGTTGGGGGGTGTCCAACGGCGCGGCAACCCCACGAAAGGCACCGCCCACGATGTCATAACCCAGTTCCTTGAATGTGGGAACGTCGGGCAACGCGGGGACGCGCTCATCGGCGGCAACGGCTAACGTGCGCAGCTTGTCTCCGTATTGCACACCGACCATGGAGTAGCTCATGGCGGCCGTGATGTGGCCGCCCATTAAAGCCGGGATGACCGGACCGGTTCCAGTGTGGGGAACATAGGTCATTTTCACACCGGCGGCCTTCTCAAGCCTCAGCGTCTCCAAATGGTTGGCGCTGTATGTTCCGCTACCGCCCACCGTAGCTGCATTAGGATTGGCCCTGGCATATTTAATCAAATCGTCGAGGGTTTTATAGGGACTGTCCTTACTGACCACCAGGACGTTGGGCGTAAAGTGGAACCACATGATAATTTTAAACCCATCCGTTGTATATCCGGCCTCCTTGCGAATCAGCGGCTGCCCGATGATATGGGGAATATTGCAGCCGATGATCGTGTATCCGTCCGGTTTGGCCGTGCGCTGGAATTCGCTCCAGGCCACGGCTCCGCCGCCGCCCGGTTTGTGGCTCACATTGACGGGCACTCCGAGAAACTTTTCCAAATTGGGCTCCTGCAAGCGGGCGGTGACATCCGATTCACCCCCTGGATTGAAGGGGATAATATAGGAAATGGGTTTTTCTGGAAATCCGGCAAAGCTGATGCCGGGAATGATCAGGGTGATAGCCAGGACTGCCAGTAGTGTACTCTTGAACGAGACTTTCATCTTTCCTCCTTTGCTGAATAGAGTTTGTGAAGAGAGAAACACACCTATGGATGAACTTGGGATCATCATGGGGCCACAGTACCTGCGAGCATTCTGATCCGCGTGCAGACCGCTTCGGTGACCTCACGGGTATTGGAACGGCCGCCAATATCGGCGGTCGTCATACCGGCTGCAAGCGTTTCGGTGAGGGCCTGCATGACCAGTTCACCGCCGTCGGGAAAACCGAGGTGGTCGAGCATCATCGCGCCGCACCAGATTTGGCCCATGGGGTTGGCGATACCCTTTCCGGCGATATCGGGTGCCGACCCGTGAACCGGTTCAAACATCGAGGGGAGCTCTTTGGTCGGGTTGATGTTTGCCGAGGGAGCGACGCCGATACTTCCCGCCACGGCGGGGCCTAAATCGGTAAGGATGTCCCCAAACAGGTTGCTACCGACAACCACGTCAAAATCCTGGGGATGGGTGACAAACCGGGCGCACAAAGCATCGATATGGAACTGATTTTTGTCGATGCCGGGATAAGCTTTGCCGACTTCGGTAAACACTTCATCCCAGAACGGCATAGTAAAGTTGATCCCGTTTGACTTGGTTGCCGAAGTTACCTTCTTGCGTCCTGTATTCACTGCAAGGTCAAAGGCATACCGTATCACCCGTTCAACCCCGTGTCGGGTGAACACCGTGTTCTGGATAACGACTTCTCGATCGGTACCCTCATAAAGTCGTCCCCCCATGTTTGAGTACTCACCCTCATTGTTTTCACGCACGACCAGAAAATCGATATCTTCGGGTTTTCGATCGGCCAAAGGGGTTCTTACACCGGCCAGCAGTTTGACTGGCCTTAAATTGATATACTGCCTGAATGTTCGCCGAATCGGTAGCAGCAGTCCCCAAAGCGATACATGATCGGGAACCCCGGGGAACCCGACAGCTCCAAGGTAAACCGCATCACAGGGGCGCAGGATATCCAGACCATTATCCGGCATCATCTGGCCGTGTTTGAGGTAATACTCGCAGCTCCAGTCTATATCGAGATACTCAAAACGCAAACCACCATGGACCTCGCATAAGGTATCCAGCACCTTACGGCCGGCAGAGACAGTCTCCTTGCCGATGCCGTCTCCAGGTACAGATGCAATTTGAAAAATTTCCATCCTGTCACCTCTTATCTAAGCTACATCTATATAAAATTGGACGGTCCTCTTATCGTCCTTCTTGCTGATTCTGGGCTCATGTGATGCTATTGCTGCTAACAATTGCCACCTTTGTGCCAAAACAAAAAAGACAATAATTCAGGTTAGTTAAAAATATATATTTGAAAAAATAGCTTTTTTGTTGCATAGTTGTTTCATATTTATTCATTCTGTTTTGATGGGAGTTCAATATGGCCATAATTGCCTGTATTTTACCTGATTCCTCTCTGATGGACCAAACACGGCTTGCGTTTCAAGACGATCACACCGACATCCGCATCGAAGTCGGACTGATGGAGGACGGTATAAGACAGGCGGAAAAACTGGCAGAGGAAGGCTTCGAGGTATTTATCAGCCGGGGAAGGACCGCGTTCCTGATCAAAAACGCCAATCCCGAGTGGTCAGTAGTGGAGATTCCCTTCACGGTTCTGGATGTGTTCCAGACGATCGAAAGGGCCAATCTACACGGCAAAAGTATTGGAGTCATCGCCTTTGCCACGATGATATCCGGACTCGACTACTTTGGCACGATGATGGGCACATCTATTCGGTTTTACCCCCTTAAAAATGAAAGCGAGGTTGAGCCAAAGGTGCTTGAGGCCATGGAAGACAATGTCGATATCATCGTTGGAGGGGCGGTCACCGGCAAGGTGGCAAACCAATACAAGGTTCCCTTTGCTGTTATCGAGAACAGCCCTGAAAGCATACGACAATCCGCCCAGGAGGCAAAGAACATCGCCTTGGCCAAACGAAAAGAAAAAACCAAAGGAAACCTTTTTAGAGCGGTTATAGACTACGCTCATGATGGCATTATTTCGGTAGATGCCAAAGGGCAGATCAACATCTTCAACCCAGTTGCGGAAAGGGTCACTAAAATTCCATCCTCAAAGGCGATGGGGCATAACATTCAGGAGGTCTGGCCCGATCTTGAGGTTCAAAGGGCGCTATGCTCAACCAAGGAAGACTTGGCCCAACTGCTGAACATCAACAATGAACATGTGGTCTGTAACAAGGTCCCCATATGCGTTAACAACACGGTCGTTGGCGTGGTCATCAATTTCCAGGACGTCACCAAGCTTCAACAGATGGAAGCCAAGGTCAGGAGACGCCTGTTTTCTACCGGGCATGTGGCGAGCATGTGCTTTGACGATATTATTGGCACCAGCGAACAGCTGCAAAAATCCGTCTCTCTGGCCAAAGATTTCGCCCAAACGGATTCCGCTATTCTGATCTTGGGGGAAACGGGAACAGGCAAGGAGGTCTTCGCCCAAAGTATCCATAATGGCAGCCGCCGGAGCCAAGGACCGTTCGTGGCGCTGAACTGCGCGGCGCTGCCGGAACAAATCCTCGAAAGCGAGTTGTTTGGTTATGTCGGCGGCGCTTTCACCGGGGCCAGTCAGAAAGGCAAGGCAGGACTTTTCGAGGTCGCCCACGGAGGAACACTTTTTCTTGATGAAATTGGCGAAATGAAATCCATGACCCAAGGTAAGCTGTTACGCGTTTTGCAAGAAAAGCAGGTCATGCGCCTGGGGAGCGACCGGGTGACGCCAATAGACGTCAGAATCATTGCCGCCACAAACAGACCCTTGAAGCGATTGGTCAACGAGAAGAAATTTCGGGCGGACCTATATTACCGCCTAAATGTATTACAGTTGAGGCTATACCCTCTGCGAGATCGCAATGAAGATATCATTGCACTATCGCGGTTTTTTCTTGACCAACATGCTGCTAAGATGAACCGCAAGCTAAAATTCACCCCAAATGCGTTAAAGGAACTGACGCTGCACAACTGGCCAGGGAATATCCGAGAGCTTCAAAACGTCGTCGAGAGAATCCTCGCTACATTGAAAGGTTCAAAGATTGATACAGAGATAGTACGGATACATCTGGAAGATCAGTTTGAGAGTGAAATCCACATGCAACTGCGAAATGCAGAAATGGAGGATATTCGACAGGCCTTGGTGCTGAGCCGGGGTAAGCATACCGAAGCCGCCAAGATACTCGGTATCAGCCGGTCAACTTTATGGCGCAGGCTAAAAAGGATGAACGTATAAAAAAATTATAGAAATCAGGTCAATCCATCGAGAAGGAACTACCATGATCTATCGATTCCATCACGTCCATCTGCTGTGCAGCAATTTTGAGGACACCATCGACTTTTTTACCGGTGTGTTGGGGGCCACGCTCGTGAACCGCCAGAAATTCGGTGGAGCCGAAACGGCGCCTCTCTGAATTTAAACGGAACCAAAATCAACCTCAGAGTGGCCGGGGAAAACGAAGCTGTCAGCGCAGACGCCCAACTGCCCGTATATGGCTACCACCACATCAGCGTCGAGGTCGATGACGTTGATGCTGCCTACCGGGAACTCACCAACAAGGATATTGAATTTGTCGCCACACCCCGTAACACGCCCCACAATCTGCGAGTGGCGTTTTGCAAGGGACCGGATGATATTGTCATCGAGGTCATGCAACAGCTTTAAAAGCCAGTTTCAAAATCCCCTTTCAAGCCCACTGCCTGCGTTGGAAAGTGTCTCACTATGCTAATACGAAATGGCTATCTGACAAAAACGAACACCACCTGAACTTGGGATTACCCCTTGCCAATCTATTGATAATTAATGGAATATTATCGATTCCATATATTGTGTCCGGTAAAAAAACTCATAATTTCAGATAGCCAATTGTGATGGACCCGTAAAAAGTCATTTTCACCCAAAACGTATTTTTGGGCATATGATTGTAAAGATCAGACTGTTCACTATCAACCGGACAAAGTAGTCAACAGCAGCACAAAATCGCTCTTTGAAATCGTTAAAACCTGTTCGATAACCCCCTTTGGGGTTGCCTTGACCCGATGCCCCGGCGATCATCGCCGCCATTACCGCCGCAGCCCGCAGGATGTTCAACCCAAGGGCTTTCATAATGGAACTGAAGCGGACGGCTTTTAAGCCTCGCACCCGAAGTCGTTTGATACCGGTACGACGGTCGAACTCGCTCATCGTCGCTTCCACCCCGGCCCGCCAGCGGTAGCAGGCTTTAAATTCATCGGTGTCGGCCATCGCGCGTCTGAGGGCGATGCGCAGCTGCTTATCGGTGAAACGAAGGTAGAATGCCTTCTTTCCTGTCTTTGCCGGGCAGATCGCCTGATTCGGACAGTAGTTGCAATGGACGGGATCGAATGCGGCACAATGACGGGTCTTCTTCTTTTTGACATGCAGGGGGGTGTGGCCTTCAGGGCAGCTGACCACTTTGCCGGATTTTTCCAGGTGGAAGTCGCTCAGGCCCAGCTGGTCTTTCTTCTCGCTGCCCATGGGCGGGGAGATGACCTCAACCCCTTTGTCCTTTGCCGTTTCGGTGTTTTCGTCGGAGCCGTACAGGGAATCGGCCAGGAGTGCTTGGGGTCCCAGGTCTGCTTTCTGGGCGGATTCGATTACCTGTCGCCGGGAATGCGATAATGTACCAAAAATGGGAACGAAAAGTGTACCACCCATGAATAGCACCGCATGGTAGACTCCTTCCTGAAAGGAGGGTGTCGCCATGATTTCATGGGAGGCGTACATGGACATTATTGCATTGCATCAACAAGGCCTTTCGCAAAGGGAGATCACCAAACGAACTGGCCGCCATCGCAAGACCGTTAAAAAATATATTCAGAATGGACAAACTCCCGGTTACCACAAGGCCCAACGGCGCGAAAGCATCCTGGCTCCCTACTACCCGGTGATTAACGATTTCCTCGAAGAGGATGATTACCGTGCCACCTGGATCTATCAACGACTCAAACAGTTAGGCTATGCTGGCGGATACGATACCGTCAAAATCTATGTCCGCAGGCGCAAACGAAAACGCAAGCGCCAGGCTTACATCCGGTTCGAGACGATTCCCGGATTGCAGGGGCAGATGGACTGGGCCGACTTCAAGGTCGCGGATTTCAAGGGCGGCAGTTTTACCGTTTACCTGTTCGTCCTGGTCCTGGGATTTTCCCGGGCCATGTTTGCCATGTTCGTTGACCGCTGCACCCTGCAGTCCTTCATGGATGCCCATATTGCCGCCTTTCACTACCTGGGCGGGATTCCCATGGAAATGCTCTATGACAACATGAAGCATGTGGTGATCAGCCGCACAGGTGGGCAGACTGTTTTCAATGTCGAGTTCATGCACTTTACCCAGCACTATGGTTTCAAGCCTCTGGCCTGCATGCCCTACAGTCCCTGGGTGAAAGGCAAGGTGGAACGCCCGGTGGATTACATTCGCGAGTCGTTCTGGCGCGGTTATGCCTTTACCAGCATCGAGCAGGCGAACCGGGATCTTCTCAGCTGGCTTGACGAAACAGCCAATCGCAGGAAGCATGGAACCCACCGGCAGCTGGTGGACCTGCGCTGGCGGCAGGAACAATCCAGCTTAAGTCCATGCCCTGCCAGCGACTACGATACGTCCATAAAAGAGTATCGCAGGGTCTACAAGGACTGCTATATTTCCTATAACGCCAGCCGGTATCAGGTGCCGCCGGATGTGGTCGGCAAAAAGATCCTGCTGAAGGTCAAGGACGGTATCATCCGATTCTACGATGACGACCGGCTGCTGGCCACGCATAGGGAAGCCGAGGAAAAGGGCAGCTGGGTTACCGATGCGAATATCACCGCCCAGATCCTGAAGCAGCGGCAGAAAGCGAAAAAGAAATACGGTCGCACCAAAGGCAAGGCCACCCGGGGACTGGTGAATGCCAGTTTGTTCCCACAGGTGCTTTACCGTCCGCTGTCCGTGTATGAGCAGATCGCGAAAGGAGGTGGCACATGGATCAACTGATCGCCGACCGCCTCCAGGACAACCTCAAACGGCTCAAGCTCACCCAGGCCGCCGAGATGCTCGAAACCGTGGTCGCCAAAGCCGAGTCCGACAAGGACTCTTATCTGTCTTTTCTGGATCAGCTGCTGGAAGAGGAAGTCGCCGCCAAGGAAAAACGGCGCGTACAGACCGCCATGAAGACCGCCGGGCTGCCATCGGCCAAGACCATCGAAGAGTACGATTTTACCTTTCACCCCAAGCTGAACAAAAAGGAGGTGATGGCCCTTTTCGATCTGGATTTCATCGGCAAACAGGAGAACGTGATTTTCCTGGGACCGCCGGGCGTTGGCAAAACCCATCTGGCCATATCGCTGGCGATCAAGGCCTGCCATCACGGGTTCAAGGTCTACTTCACCACCATGGACACCCTGATGAGGAAACTCAAAGAGCCCCAGTCCCGGCACAAGGCATATCTGACTTCGGCCCTGGTGGTAGTCGATGAAGTCGGGTACCTGCCCATCGACACGAAGGAGGCGTATCTGTTCTTTCAGTTCGTCTCTTATCGCTACGAGCGATCATCGACGCTGATCACCTCCAACAAGAGCTTCGGGGACTGGCAAGAGTTGTTCGGCGAGCAGGTCATCGCCACCGCGATCCTCGACCGGCTGCTGCATCACTGCCGGGTGGTCAACATCAAGGGGCACAGCTATCGGCTCCGCGGGCACAGTTTTTCAAAGAACGATTTCGCCACGGTCGGTTCCTCAGGGTTGGCCGACGTGGATGGGAAGACGGAGAATCAATGAGCTCCAGGGTGGTACATTTTTATTTTCCCACTTCTGGTACACTTTTCATTCCCATTGACAATTACCGGAATCAATGCATTGGCGTCACTCTCGTGAGCCCGCTGGACGTCGACATGGGTAATCAGGTTCAGGGTCTGGGCTTTTTCTTCCGGGTCATCGGTGTCCGTATAGGTTTCCATCACCTGGACCTGATACCCCTGGCCTTTATGCCCACTTTAACTGGCATCCGGGTCCGAAGGATTCTGTAGCGAGTCGGAAGGGATCTGTTTGGGTGCCTTGACCTCAACCCGGTTTCCGTCATCGGATACGCTGCACTGCTCATCGAGGACCCGCTGCAGCAGCTTGAAACTTTGCATGCCATTAACATCCTGGCAATCCTTGAACTGCAGGATCAGACGGTACAGATCGGCACTGACCTGCTCCAGGGTTTTCTGGCCCTGGGTGAGTGCGGCCAGCGCCTTTTCCGAATCATATCGATGCATGATTTCGGTCTCGACCGTATCGACGCGGGATGGATGGTACCGTTTCAGGTTCTTCAGAAACCGGTGGATCGACCGGGAGAAGATATTGATGCGTCCCAACCGCCGCATATTGGATCGGATGTGCACCGAGTCGGTGCGCTGCTTGTCCGTATCGACATCGAACACCTCGGCCAGTTTTCGGGTGCCGGCATCGAACAGCACATCCTCCAGGCCGTGTTCGGCAACGATGGTGCGCATGGTCCACAGCGTTTTGGGGCACATGTATTTGGCCGTATCGGATTCTTCGAAGATGTTTAAGGCGTAGTGCCACTGGATGTTGTAGGCAAGTTGGTCGACGGCTTCCGCGTCATTCAGGTCATGGTTTTGTTGAAGAATCAGAACGCCAACGACTGTATAGAGGTACTTGGTCGGGCGCCCGAAGCCGGCACTGAAAAAAGGACTCAATGCACTGACAGGCAATTCTGGCAGGATATGCTCCCGGCCATGAGTGATCGAGCTTTTGCCGTCTCTTGGGGCTCATATTGCCCCAGGGATCGAAAAGTTGCTGCTGTTTGTGATCATTGTAACGAATCATGACTAAACACCTGTAACTGACTGTTAATTTTGCAATAAAAATATCACGACAGCAGTAATTGATCAAGTGAGAAAATTAATTTATGTAAATAAATTCAGGCTGTTATTTAAATCGACTTTTTACGATTTCATCAATTGTAAGTTTAACAGAAACTCAAAAAGATAGTTTTTCAGATACGTAAATGGATACATGGCATTTCGGCAGTGCCGGAAAACGTGTATCCCCATCTATCTGACAATTTTGTTACTTTTTGGAAATAGCCAAAACAAACCAGCACCTCAGCGTTTTGGGCATACGGTATTGAAACATGCCGTTTTGGGTGCTGCCCTATATTTTCAGTATTGTTGGAGATATATCACGAATTAATCTTGAAACGTTCTCAATCATATCTTGTGGTGGCTGTTTTGCTTTCCGATGGCAATTTCTAATGCGGCATTGCTAACAACAATCATGAATAGGATAATTATCGTTGAGTATCATTCTGATCGGAAATATCCAAATAAGGATACAATTTCTTTACGCAGTCAGGGCAAATGCCGTGACTAAATTCTGCCTCCGAATGTTCCCGAATGAATGATTCAATCTGATTCCAATAGCCGCTGTCGTCACGAATTTTCTTGCAGTTGCTGCAAATCGGCAACAATCCTTTAAGTTGTTTTATTTCAGCCATTGCGGCTTGTGTTTTCTCTTTTTCATCAATCAGATTGTCAGTATATAATTTAATGTCATGCTCATAGGAATTAACCAGCCCGACGATTTGCTTTTCAAAACGTATAAGGATTACTATAGATATTAGTAAAACCATTGATGCAATTGAAAACGTGTAGATCCTTTGGCTTTTAAGTGTTCTCTCCATATTTTGAGTTTCCCTTTGGATCAGTTCGTCAACATCATCCAAATAAACACCGGCTGCAACAACCCAATCCCAGGGCTTGTAAAGCTTCGCATACGACATTTTATGTGCAATTTTATCAGAACTTAACTTCTTAAAATAATATTCAAAATAGATCTCACCTTTCTCTTTAACACCATTCAGCTCAACTTCGTAGGGCCGGTTTCCCTTTATATCGGTTGTGTTTGTGGAGAGCCACTGTCCTTCTGTATTCGGAAGATTTGGATGAATTTGTCTAATTGCATATCTTTCCCCACCCTGATAGTCAACGATACGGTTAACCCATATGTAACCATCATCAATCAAACGAAGTTTTCGGATATGATTGCTTATTCGCTCAACACTTATGTTGTCCATTTGATCCTGTGAAAGACCACGCGAAGTGAATTCTTGCCTAACTATTTCCCGTTCTGTCTCAATTAGAAAAATTGTTCTGTTAACCGCGTTATTCAAAAATTCTTTTTTTTCATTGATAATTCCCATTGAAAGTTGGTCTGTCTTTTTATCAAATTCTTTATTTATACTTCTTGTATAGATGAGAGAGAAAAGTAAGGAAAGAAAAATGATGGATGAAACAGATCCAAAATAGTAGTAGAGTCTGATTTTATTTTTTTCTATCGGAAAATACATTTTGATATTTATTACCCTCTGTTTTTGCACTTTGTGGTAGATTCAAACATACTTGCATTTTCCGCAAACGTAGCATGTTTCAACAATAGAGTCGGTATTCAAAAATCGAGCTTGATCCGTAATTCTGTTATATATGCCAGCCATCCGATGAGGCAGACATCAACAGCGAGCGCTCAGATTGGAATTATCATAGCATACCAGATAGAGGCGGGGGGTACAATATTTTGGGATGGGCGATCTTCCTGGTCGATCTTTGATACATTGAGAAAAGGTCAGGTCCAACCGGACCTGTGATACGTAAATGGGTATCTGCCAATCCAGTCCGCCCAAAAAACGTGCTATTGCCAAAAGCTACTTGATAGTGACGTGGACACGAACACCCCAGAGTTAAGTATTCTGTGAAAAGGTCCAATGAAAATGAAAAAAAGTTATGTACTTTTTTATGCTGTCTATTTAACAATCGGCAGAATCTTCCGAAAATCGTCGGTGTTCGCACGCAAAGCTTACTGAAAAATGACGATTTCAGTTGAGGTAATCACGGCGCCGGCCTGCCTCATTATTAAACCGGCAATTAATTAGTGTTCATCCGCGAAAATAACTAACTGGAATAAAAAAGAAAAGCGCATTTTATGCTGGTATTTTCTCACTGTCTGTAGTATAAAGTATTTTGCCAAACACTTAAAAATACTACGTAAACAAGAAAAAGGGCCGACATAAAATGCGCGAGAAACAACAAAAACAAATGCCGCTGATAAGTCTCCCCACGGGTCATCCCAGAGAAGTAGAACTGGAGATGATCAGCAAAATCCTGGACAAGACTCCTAACATTTACGATCATGTTCTGCAAGACCTCAACGGTGGCCTCAAGATAGAACGTCAACGAACCGGGGCCAACGGTATGAGTGCCGAGCAGGTGACCCGCGCCGCGATTGTGATGAAGCTTTTCAACTTCACCTATGAAGACCTCGCCTTTCATATTTCCGATTCCAGATCGCTCAGACGGTTTTGCAGAATCGGTATTTTCGATAAGGGCTTCAAGAAATCCGCCCTGAATGAAAATATCAAAAGGATCTGCCCTGAGACCTGGGAGCTTATTTCCCTGGACCTGTTGGCATATGCGAAGGACAACAACATCGAAAAAGGCAGAACGACCCGAGTCGATTGTACCGTCGTCGAGAGCAACATCCACCCTCCTTGCGATTCCATGCAGTTGTATGACGCTGTGCGCGTGCTCGCGCGGTTGTTGACTCAAGCCCGGGATGACTTCAAAATTAAAATCGTTTTCACGGATCATCGTCGCCGTGCAAAAAGGCGGATGACCGCCATCCAATACGCAAAAGGGAAAAAGCAACGACTGTCTCCGTATAAAGACCTGCTCAAGGTCACCCAAAAGTCCATCGGTTACGCGATCAAAGCCGAAGAAACGATAGGCGGAATCTGCACAACCAATTTTGAATTGCTTGGCTTATTGAACAGCATCAAACATTACAGCGATTTGGCCCGTCAGGTCTACGACCAGACCTATCGCCGGGTTATTCAAGGCGAAAGCGTATCGGCCGACCAGAAGGTATTCTCGATTTTCGAGGAACACACGGACATCATCATCAAAGACCGCCGGGATAACCATTATGGCCATAAGATTTGCCTGACCGGTGGAGCCTCGAACCTTATCCTCGATTGTGTCGTTCTTGAGGGCAATCCCGCAGATAGCACACTGGTTGAACAGATGCTGGATCGCCAGAAATCGGCTTACGGACGCTACCCGCTGAAAGTTGCCCTGGACGGTGGCTTTGCATCCAAAGGCAATCTGAACACGGCCAAGGCCAAAGGCGTCAAAGATGTCTGCTTTGCCAAAAAACGGGGTCTTGAAGAGATTGACATGTGTCGCAGTCACTATGTTTACAAAAAGCTCAGACAGTTCCGTGCCGGTATCGAATCGGGCATATCCTGGCTCAAACGCAGTTTCGGCTTGACCCGGTGCACGTGGAAAGGTTTTCGTTCTTTTAAAAGCTACGTGCTTTCGTCGGTGGTCGCGGCCAACCTGCTGACGATCGCTCGAAAGCAATTGGCTCCTGCTGGATAACCTCACAACCTGAGAAAATTCAGTTACTGAAATCCAGAGAGCAGGTGCGTCCGGAGGCGTGCTTTTTTAGAGTATTTACCCATATCCTTGTCGGGCTTTCAATGTGCCGTGTCTTGGAGGATTCTATTCCTCACGTTACCCGATTTTTACTTCTCGACGCACTGCTTAAACCTGCAATTTATGGACGGACACTAAATATCTCAATTTTACCAGGGCGGCATTTTTGCAAACCCTTATAAATCAGTGATTCACGAAAAGAACTATATTTCGAAGTTTGGCTATTTAATTGCCGGTTTAATATATCGATGGCGATGTTTCGATTCTCGTTCACACGAGATGCCACGGCATCGGCAACCAGATGAACCTGAAAACCAGCCTTGATAAGATCCAGACAGGTTTGAAGGACGCATACATGCGTTTCCATTCCGACCACTACGATTTTCTTGCGATTGAACGACTGAACGGTTGGTCGAAACGTTGCATTCATGATGAGAATCGTTTAATGCTGGCAGGCTCATCAAGGAGTGTCTATCCAAAACCGCAAAGAAGCCCTTCTCATGTGGAACCGCCATGCGCCAGCAACCTAATCCTTATCGGCAGCTATTCTCCGTCAGTCTTCCGCTGGTGCTGTCCATGGCGGCCGTCACGGTCATGGAATTCACCGACCGGGTCTTTCTGGCCAATTACGATTTAGACGCCATTGCCGCGGCCACGCCGGCCGGAGTCGCTGCGTTTCTCATTCTGACCGTTTTTACCGGCATCACCGGTTACTTGAATGTTTTCATCGCCCAGTACACCGGCGCCGGTGCCCACCATCGCATTGGTCCCTGCATCTGGCAGGGGCTCTATGTTGCCATGCTGTCGGTTGTTTTGCTGGCGGGCGTCTCCCTTTTGGCCGGGCCGCTCTTCCGTCTGGGCGGTCATGCGCCCGAAGTTCAACATCTGGAACGCCAGTATTTCCGCATTCTCTGCCTGGGCGGCGGCATCCATGTGGCCGGTATCGCCCTTTCCTGCTTTTTTTCGGGACGGGGCCGGACACGCCCGGTGATGATCATCTCTGTCATCGGAATGCTTTTCAACATCCCCCTGGATTATGCCCTGATCAACGGAGTCGGCCCTTTCCCGGAAATGGGCATCCGCGGCGCCGGGATCGCCACGGTCAGCGCCTGGACCCTGATCACGCTTCTCTATGCCTGGATAATTTTCAACACAACCAATGATCGACAATACCGTGTGCTGACCGGTCGCCGGATCGACAGGGAGCTTTTGGGGCGCATTTTGAAAAACGGAACGCCGGCATCGCTGCAGTTCACCATGGACGTGTTTTCCTTTGCTTTTTTCATTTTTGCCGTGGGTCGCCTGGGCAAAACCGAGCTGGCTGTCAGCAATATCGCCTTTTCCCTAGAATCCATCGCCTTCATGCCCGCCGTGGGCTTCTCACTGGGGTTGTCCACCCTGGTCGGCCAATCCCTGGGGCGGGAAGACGTGCAGAGTGCCCTTGGTTTCACCCGGCAGACCATTGTCGTGCTCATGGCCTATATCGCCTGCCTGGTTTTGGTATTTTTATTCGCTCCCGGGCCGGTGCTGGGGTTTTTCCTTTCCGCCGAGCAGGGGCAGCTACTGGAACAGGGCACGACCGTGCTGCGCATCATGGCGGTTTTCATCGTTTTTGACGCCCTTTATTTCACCTTCCTCGGTGTCCTGAAAGGGGCCGGCGACACCGCTTTCATCATGTGGAGCGTTGGGGTGACAACCCTTCTGGTGATGATTGTGCCGCTGACCGTCATCATCGCCTATCTGCAAATGGGCCTCGTTGCCTGTTAGATCACGCTGACCCTCTACGTGTTATCGCTGTTTGCGGTGTCGTTCTGGCGATTCAGGCAGGGGAAGTGGAAGAGCATCCGAGTGATTTGAATGTATCGGGCATCGACCTTGAATTTTCTTGATTTCCGCTGGAAATTTGTGTTGGTTGGACAGACGCTCTGGAATGGAATCCCCGAACATCATCGCCGTCGCAGGAACCAATGAAAAGGAGGCCCTATGGACCTTGAGAAAATTATGGAAGGTTTATCCAAAGAATTGATGGCTTCTTTGAAGGCAATGTCGAAAGCGAAAGATCTTGATGAAAAGGAAACGCATAGCCGGATTGTAAAAAATGTCTCCGAATCCTTGGGTGTCTTCTTTGATCTTGCCAACGAAATGATGCCCTTCGACATTGACGATGATTTGGATGGTTCGGGTGAAGAGGATATTCCGTTTTGAAGTCTTTTTTATTCAGCCCTATCACAAGAAATGTCTCTCCCATAGCAGGCCGCTATATTTTTTGATGCTAAACGATAGCACTCCCACAGAAGAATAGAATCTGGCGAACTTGCGTCCGGCTCACACAGAAGCAATCTATCGGGGAAAAACCCGTTTGCCATCCAACCAAGTCTGCCGGACCTGTACATGGTCGGTCAAATCCTTCGCGTGACGGTAGGGATCGCCGGCAAGGACTAAAAAGTCCGCCCGCTTGCCCGGTTCGAGACTGCCGACTTCGTGTCCGCACCCGAGCACGTGGGCGGCTTCTGTCGTGTACATCGACATGGCGGCTTCCACGGATACGGATTCATTCGGCTGCAGGACATGCTGCCCCCGGGGTCGTTCGTGTCACCGCGTGGTGCATGGCCAGAAGCGGGTCATGGGAGGCCACCGGCCAATCGGAGCTGCCGGCGACCCGAATCCCGGAAGCCAGAAAAGTGTTGATGGGCATCTGCCTGAAGCCCGGCAGATAGGGGACGTTGGTCGGGTCCATTTGGGGCAGGAAAGCCGGTTGGGTCACCACGGCGATGCCCAGTTCCCGAATGGCGCGGAGGGTCTCGTCTTCGAGGAAAAGCGCATGCTCGATGCGCGGCGGGGCGGCCGTGGGATGCATGCTCCTGACCTGACCGACGATTTCCACGGCCTGGTTCACCGCCTGGTTGCCGATGGCGTGGAAAGCCAGAGGGAAACCCATTTGGGTGGCTTTGCGGGCCAGTTGGATACCCTCTTCGGTTTCTGCCATCATCGCGCCGAAACGGACCTTCAAATCCTTTCCCAGTCGTGAAGGGCTGCGACCGGCCAGCATCAGCGGATCGAGGGACCTTTCCCGGCAGCAGCGCATCAGGGTGGCTGCGCAGGTCAGGACGAATTTTCCCAGAGATATTTCCACGGCGGCCCGGTCCGCCCCGTCCAGGAAAATTTTCAAGGGGCCGTGAATCAGCCGCGGATCAGCCGATGTCGGCAAAGACGCCGATAAAACATCCCAGGGCAGTTTGAACATGTGCCGATCCGAAGAGAAATGGACCACTACCGGCAGTTGTAGAATGTTACGGGAAAAGGCCTGTTAGCTGTTCTCCTGCCCGGCGCATTCGGGTTGTCAACAACTCCAGTTCCTCCCTTGTGATGGTCAAGGGAGGCCTGACGATGACGCTGGCCGAATCGACGCGGCCCTGCTTGAGGATGGCCCCGTTTTCCCTGGCCCGGCGACAGAAGCCCGCGGCCTGGTCCGGTTCGGAAAGGACAACCGCCCCCAGAAGACCGGTCGCCACGACATTTTTAATGACTTCGGGATGACGCATTTGGAGGTCGGCGAGGCTTTTTTGCAGCTGCCCCTCCAGGGCGGCCGCATTGCGCCAGGGGCGGATGGTTTCGTAGCCGTCCAAGGCCTCCGTTGCCACGCGGCAGCCGATATCGTGGCCGCCGAAGGTGCACAGGTGGATCAGCGGATGGTCGTCGAAAAACCCTTTGACCGTGCTGGTGAAGGAGAGTCCGCTCATGTTGAACATGCCGCCGCAGATCGCCTCTCCGAAAACCAGGATGTCCGGCCGCAGGTCGGCGTGTTCGATGGAAAAGCGTTTGCCGGTGCGGCCGAAACCGGTCTGGGTTTCGTCGACGATCAAAAGGGCGCCGACGCGGCGGCATTGTTGCTGAACCGCACGGAGAAATTCCGGGTCGGCCGTCCGGCAGCCGTTTTCCACCTGAACGGTTTCAACGATTACGGCCGCCGCATTTTCGGTCACGACCCTTTCTATCGCGTCACGGTCGTCGAACGGAATCGGTTCCACCGCGGGGATCAACGGTTCGAACAGATGCTTCTGGGCGTGCTGCGAAAGGCTCAGGGCAAACCCGGTATCCCCGTGCCAGGCGCCTTCCACGGCCGCCAGGTTCGGCCTGCCGGTCACTCCACGGGCCAGTTTGCAGGCGGCCTCCATGGCTTCTCCGCGCACCACGCTAAAGTAGCAGCAACCCAGGTGGTCGGGCATGAAACCGGCCAGCTTTTCGGCCAACATCGCCTTTTCTTCGGAAAGCAGAACGAAGTTGCCCTGGTCCGTTTCCAGTGCGGCTGTTTCCAGGGCCTTGGCCAGGGCCTCGGGCCGACGGCCGAGATTGCAGCTCGCACCGGAGGCGTAGGCGTCCAGGTAGCGGTTGCCGTCCTCGTCGAGGATGAATGCGCCTTGGCTTTCGCCTTCCAAAAAATCCAGCCCGACGTTTGCCAGCCCGTCCACCAGGGCGCTGGAAAATACCTTGCGGGCCTGGTCCATGAGAGGGCCTGCGGATGTCTCAGTCGATTGATTCGTGGGTGCCATGGTTTTCTCCTTGCGGATTGTGTTCGATTTGCAGCTACAGGCCGAAGCGACGCAGGAACAGGTTCAGGGGAATGAGCATGTCTTTTTCGTTCAGCAGCCAGCGCCCCACGGGAAAAAGGGTCAAGGGGCGCAGCAGCACCAGGTAGCGCTTCAAGGTCCGGATCGCGGCGTCAATTTTAGACAGCAGGTCGTCGACTTCGGCGGCGGTCACGCTCAACGGAAGCTGAAACCGCATCACCTGGGGGGCATTGCCCGAGTACGCGGCGAAGATATTCTGCTGCGCCAGACAGTCGGCCATCAGGACGCCCATGAATTCGTCCTTGTATTCGATTCCCACCATAAGGCCCCGGCCCCTGACCTCCCGGATCACCGGGGCATGCTTTTCCCGAAGGTTCCGCAATCCGGCGATGAAGCGGGAACCCTGTTGGGCAGCATGCTCCCAGACCCGGTTGGCGAACAGGTAATCGATGACTCTGGACGAGACGGTGCATCCCAGATCGCTGCCACCGAAGGACGGGTGAAATTGCGGGTATTTCTCGACGAAATTCACCAGAGGATCGATTTCCCGGAACACCACGGCCGCGTTGGGGAACACGCCCCCGCTGATGGATTTGGCGGCGATCATGATATCGGGAACGACGCCCGAGTGCTCGCTGGCCCAGAATTTTCCGGTGCGGCAAAAGCCGGTCTGGATTTCATCGAAAATCAGCAGGGTCCCGGTCTCGTCGCAGCGCTGTCTCAGTTTACGTAGATACGCATCGTCGGCCACATGGATGCCGCCTTCGCCCTGGACCGGCTCCAGGATGACGGCCGCGATGTCGGGGGTTATGACACGGCGGGCGGCCTGGATGTCTCCGAAATCGATGAAGCGAAATTCCGGCATCAGGGGTTCGAACAATTGCCTGTAATAGGCCTTCCCATTGGCGGACAGGCTGAAGCCGGAATGGCCGTGGTAGGCCTTGTTCATGCTGACGATGGTCTGCCGGCCGGTGGCCCCGCGGGCCAGCTTGATGGCGCAGCCGATGCCGTCCCCGCCGCTGCCCACCAGAATCACCCGATTGAGATCGCCAGGTGCGATTTTGGCCAGCTTCACAGCGAATTCGATTTTGGCTGCCGAAAGCATGCCGGCCGAGCCCATGTCCCGCCGGCGGGCCTCTCGGATCAGGGTCTCGATGATTTCAGGGTTGCCGCGGCCCACATTGAAGCAGCCTGCGGCCGAGAAGGCATCGTAAAACCGCTTTCCCGAGACGGATTCCAGGAAACAGGTGTTTTTGCGGGCACCTTCGAAAATGTCCAGGTGGCCGGCTCGAAGATAGCGAATCTGTCCTTGGGAAATCCGTTGTCCAAAGCTTTTCAGGAGTGACTTGGCCGGAAATTTCGTCTGGTTCGGCGTCATGCGTCAACCTTTCTCGATGGGAAATGAAGTTTTTAATGGGAATGATAGATTCGACCAGCGGAGCCGCCCCGACCTTTATCAAATTTTATTCCAATGAGCAAAATCTTATGATTACAGATCGATTTCCAACAATACGAGGCCGTTGGTCATTGAACCATTCGACCCTGCGGGCGCGGATGAGAAGATCGGGCATCCCTTGCGGCAGAAAGGCAAAAGCCGCGTTACGGGGCGTGCATTGACACGGACGCCATCTACTTCAGTCTTTTGTCTCCGCCAGGCTGCCCCGACGCACTGCCGAAGTGCCGAAGCGTTCGGCGATCCGGTCCACGGCCCGATCCACCTTTTCCCAATCATTGCTGTGGACCGTGGCGTCGGCGAACAGAGACGCCTGTTGCGGTATGGTATCGGCAATCAATGCCGACGCCCCGACACCGATCAACCGGATGGGTTGGTCCAGGGCCTGGCGCGCCAAAAGGGTTCGGGCCGTCTCATAAATAGTTTCCGACGCGTGGGTGGGGCGGTCCAGGGTGGCGCTACGGGTGATCTGCCGAAAATCGCTGTTTTTCAGCTTCAGGGTGATCGTGCGGGCCAGAAATCCCTGGCGGCGGAGCTGGCGGCCTACTTCCTCGCTTTGGGACAGCAGGTGCCGGATCAATTGCTCCCGGTCCCGGGTGTCGTGGGACAGGGTTTTCTCCGTGGATATGGACTTGGTCGGGCTATGGGGACAGACGGTGGTTTCGTCCCGTCCATGGGCCAGGTCCACCAGCCGATAGCCGAATTTTCCCAACCGTTCCACCAGCGCCGAAGCTTTTCGGATTCTCACATCCCCCAGCGTCAGGATGCCCATCCGTTTGAGCTGCTGAAAGGCCTGTTTGCCCACGCCGGGCACTTTGTCCACCGGCAAATTGGCGATGAATTCGGGGACGGATTCCGGAGCGATGACGGTCAGTCCGTCGGGCTTGTCCATATCCGATGCGATTTTAGCCAGAAACTTCAACGGGGCCACACCAATGGAGCAGGTCAGGGACACCGATTCCCAGATGTCGGCCTTGATGGCCCTTGCCATGGCGGCGGGAGGGCCGTGCAGGCGGTCGCACCCGGCCGCATCCAGGTAAGCTTCGTCGATGGAAACCTGTTCCACCACGGGAGAGTAGCGGTCCAAGATGGCCATAACAGTGCGGGATACCTCGCCGTAGCGGCCCTTGCGCGAGGAAACCACCTGCAGGTGGGGGCAGCGCTGTTTGGCCATGAACATGGGCATGGCGCTGTGGATGCCGTAGCGGCGGGCCTCGTAGCTGGCTGCGGCCACGACGCCCCGGCCGGAATCCCCGCCCACGACCAGCGGTTGGCCTCTCAGTTCGGGATGGTCGCGCTGTTCCACCGAGGCGAAGAAAGCATCCATGTCGATGTGCAGAATCATGGCGGCACTGTACTTATTTAAGTGGTTTCTTTCAAGCAGTGACGGATGGGAGTCGACGGAAAGGTTCAAGGGGTCGAGGATTCGAGGGGTCAAGGGGTGGACACCCAACTCGAAGTCGATGATTATAGCTGCTCAACAATAGAAAGCGATGGTTCCATATACTCGATGCCCGAAGTTGAACGTTCGATGTTCGACGTAAGTGACCTGTTTTCACCCTCGACCCCCTGGAATCCTCGACCCCTTGGCCTCTTTTATTTCCTTGCCAAAGATTACAAAAATGTTGTAATGAGCACCCCGATCTACAAATTTAGTGAGCGTCTGCCCGGAAACAGGCGAATTTGCCATTTTTCATAATGGGTACCGGCGGCAACCGTAAGGAGCATTCGACAAACATGGAAATGAACGCCATCGAACAGGTTACCCTGTTCTACGAAATATCCAACGCACTCAACGAGCATCTGGATCTCAAAAAATCCATGTACAAGGCGCTGGATATTCTTTCGAGCACCATGCAGATGGAGCGGGGAACGATTTCCATCCTCAATCCTTTGAGAAACGAAATCAGCATCGAAGTGGCCCACAGTCTGTCCAAAAGCGCCATGGATCGGGTGAAATACAAACTGGGCGAGGGCATCATCGGACGGGTGATCGAGACCGGCAAGGCCGTGGCCATCCCCAAGATCAGCGAAGAACCGCTGTTTCTCAACCGAACCGCATCCCGCAGGATGAAAGGCATGGGAGAAATCTCCTTTATCTGCGTTCCGGTAAAGAAAGGCAAACGGGTGGTGGGCGCTTTGAGTGTGGACCGGGTCTACGATCCGGACTACCAGCTGGAGCAGGGCACCAAACTGCTCTCCGTAGTAGCCACCATGCTGGCCCGGCACGCCATCAACCTGGAAACCATTCAGCTGGAAAAGGAAGCCCTGCGGGACGAGAACAAGCGGCTGCGCGACGAACTGGAGAACAAATACCGGATCAACAACATCATCGGCAACAGCAACAAGATGCGCGAAGTGTTTCAGATGATCAGCCAGGTGTCCCGCAGCAACGCCACCGTGCTGATCCGCGGCGAAAGCGGAACGGGCAAGGAACTGGTGGCCAACTCCATCCATTACAACTCCACCCGCTCCAAGGGGCCCTTCGTCAAAGTCAACTGTGCGGCCATTCCCAACAACCTTATCGAAAGCGAACTTTTCGGCCATGAGAAGGGTGCCTTTACCGGCGCAGTTAAACAGAAGATGGGCCGTTTCGAACTGGCCCACAAGGGAACCATCTTTCTGGACGAAATCGGCAGCATCGAGCCCGATGTGCAGGTGCGCCTGCTGCGGGTGCTTCAGGAAAGGGAGTTCGAGCGGGTCGGCGGACACAAGACCCTCAAGGTGGATGTGCGCATCATCGCGGCCACCAACAAGAACCTGGAACAGGCTGTGGAAGAGGATTCTTTCCGGGGCGACCTGTACTACCGTCTCAACGTGTTTCCCATCTACATGCCCCCGCTGCGGGAGCGCAAAACCGACATCCTGCTGCTGGCCGATTATTTTCTCGAAAGCTACGCCGATGAGAACGGCCGGGAAGTCAAGCGGCTTTCCACCCCGGCCATCGATATGCTCATGGCCTACCACTGGCCGGGCAATGTCCGCGAACTGGAGAATTGCATCGAGCGGGCCGTGCTGTTGTGCGAAGAAGGCGCCATTCACAGCTACCACCTGCCGCCCACCCTGCAGACCGGCAAAGAAAGCGGAACCTTGCCGGATCTTTCCCTGGAAGACGCCGTTGCCGCCCTAGAAAAAGAGATGATTATCGACGCCCTGAAAAACACCCGCGGCAACATCACACTGGCCTCGGAAGTTCTCAAGACAACGGTGCGCAAGTTTGCCTACAAGGCCAAAAAGTATGGCGTGGATTATCGTACCTACCGTTAGTTAAACATTTCAGGATGAAGCGTCGGGGTTGGTTCGGATGCGGCCGATCAGCACGGACTCGCCGCGGATGGCATCGGCCAGTTTGCGGGTGAGGGTGCCTTTGCGGGCTTTGATCTGACCGGTTCCCCTGGAATGATCCACCAGCCAGGTGACGTAGATCTTTTCGGTGGCTGCGATGACTTCCTTCAGTGCCGTGGCCAGCCGCTCACGGGAGCGGGTCAACTCCTCGATCTGGGGGTCGACGATCCCTTTCTGGTCGGGGAATTTTTTGGCGATGCGTTGCAGCCGCTTGAGTTCCTTGTCCATCATCACCACAATGTCGTCTATGGTGAGCAGGTTGTAGTGCAGGGCCCGCGATATGCGGTCATAGGTGAATTGCACCAACTCTTCTTTGACCTTCATGGAGGCGAGTTTGGTGCGCGGCGGTTCTATTTTATAGTATTTGTTATAAGCCCAGTATCCCCCGCCGGCAGCCACGGCCAGAACCAAAACCAAAGCGATGACGATGCCGGCGGCCCCGCCGGCATTGCCCATGGGTTTGCCAGGATTGCGTGGATTGAATCTCATCGATCGATTGCCATTATTTTTTCAGGCCTTGTGGTTTGCCTAATCTTGCCGTTTCTGAAAAACACCGTTCGGCACTGCCGCCATGCGGATATGTCGATTGAGCGTTTCATCCTTCTTATCGGCAAGTCAGCAAAAACCTGTATGTTTTTTTAAAACAAATCCAATCCATGCTCAGGCTGCCTTGAACCCCCTTTGTTGATGGCATGCCGCCTTCAGACAGGATTTTGCGGGAGAAGTTGGCGTTGACAACGGGCGGCGTCCGGAATACGTTCATTTTTTTCACGACCCCGGGTTCTCGCGGGCATCGAAACGAGAGGATATTTTACCATGCGTGTCGCATTGACCATAGCCGGCTCCGATTCGTCGGGCGGGGCCGGGATTCAGGCGGACCTGAAGACCTTCCAGGCCTTGGGCGTGTTCGGCACCAGCGCCGTGACGGCAATAACCGTTCAAAATACTCAGCAAGTCTATGACATCCAGGAGATGCGGCCGCAGATCGTCCATGACCAGATTACCTGCCTCTTCGACGATTTTGCCATTCATGCCGTAAAAATCGGCATGGTGGCCAGCGTGGCCCTGATCGAAGCCATTGCCGATGCCTTGAATGGCATCGACAGACTGCCGCCAGTAATTCTCGACCCGGTGATGATCTCCAAAAGCGGGTACGCCCTGCTAAAGCCTGATGCCCGGGCCGCGCTGGTCCGACATCTTTTTCCGCTGGCCCGGGTGGTGACCCCCAACTTGCCCGAAGCCGAAGCCCTGCTGGACAGGCGCGTCGACAGCATCGATGCCATGAAAGCGGCGGCCCGCGGGATTTCGACCCTGGGCGCCAAGATGGTGGTGGTCAAAGGCGGGCATTTAGGGGCGGGAGGCGCCACGGATGTGCTGTTCGACGGGGAGCGTTACCGTTTGCTGGAGAGTGAACGGATTGAAACGCGCAGTACCCACGGTACCGGATGTACCTTTTCATCTGCCATTGCAGCCTACATGGCGCGCGGAGAATCGTTTTTCGAAGCGGTGGAAAAAGCCAAGGTGTATATCAGTGGTGCAATTGCGCATGCCTTTCCCCTGGGCAAGGGTTGCGGCCCGACGCACCATTTTTTCGACCTGTACCGCAAGGCGGGCATGGAGGAAGGCTGACGCCTGTTTTTTTGTCGGGTGGCTGCCACTCGGCGGTCAACAGCGGCGCCGGTTTCCAAAACCGGTCGATGAATTGCACGAACCGTGATCGGAGAAAGAGTGTCGCATCCTCCGGTTGACCGATGGATTATTGCATGGCGGCAATGAAGCAGCCCCCACCCCCGCCGCCACCCCCACCCCCGGAGTAGCCGCTGGTGGCTGCGGCCGCGCTGTCGGTGGGTTCCGTGTAGACAACGCCGATAGGATCCACGATCACCCCGTTGGCCACGCCGTCCTCGTCGCCTCTGCCGCCGTCCACCAGGGTCAGGGTCACCGATTTGCCGTCGGCGGCGAGCAAGGCGTTGGTGTAAGTCTGCCAGCCGCTGTCGGGAAAGTATTTATACAGCCGGGCACTGGAGGGGACCTGCCTGTCGAAGGAGATCTTGACCGTTGACGTGCCCACCCCGTCGTCCAGATACAAACGGAAACCGATAAGGCCGAAGTTCGGTTGCACCGACCGGTCGGCAATGCTGTCCGTGGAGATGGATCGGGCCGAAACGAGGGCCGATCCGTTGGAAACCGGCTCCAGGGCAACCTTGGTCCGGCCTTCCACCGTGTTGAGGCTCATGAGTTCGGTATCCAGGCTGTCGGCAATTCCGTTCTGGTTGATGTCGGCGGAAGTATCCTCAACTTCCTGATCGTCGGGAATACCGTTAAAGTTTTCGTCGCCGCTGGCGTCGGACGCGACGGTGATGAAGCTGCCGGTTTCGGACCACTCGGAAACGCCGCTGCGAGCGTCGATGAAACGCACCCGCCAGTAGTATGTCGCATCGGACTCCAGGACCATGTTGCCGATCTGGTAGGCGGTCAGTTGCTTTTCGCTGGTCTGATCCAGGATCAGGGTTGAAAAGTCCCCGTCAATGCCGATCTGCCACTGGGATCCGGTATGGTCGTCGCTGTCGGCGTCGAAATAGGCCGCGGTGACCAGTACCGGGGTCAGAGAGGCCGTATCGGCTGCGGAAACCTCTTCGATGGTCGGCGCTTCAGGAGCCGTGTTGCCCTGTGCAGCGGAAGGGTCGCTGCCGGCGGCGAACTCTTCGATGTTGGACACGCCGTCGCCGTCGGCATCCAGAATGGCGTCGTCGGTCAGCGGATCCAGGCCATAAGTCTCTTCCCAGGTGTCGCTCATACCGTCGTTGTCGTCGTCGGTATCGGCGTTGTCGCCGGTACCGTCGTTGTCATTATCGGCCCACTCCGCCGGATCGTCGGGGAAAAGGTCGTTCACGTCGGGCACATTGTCGCCGTCCCTATCGGTGCTCGAAGACTTGAGCACGTTGACCGTGGCGGTATCCGTGCTGCTATCGCCCTGGTCGTCGGTCACCGTCAGCCTGAAAGTCAGGGTCTCGCCGCCAAGATCGACGACTGGAGCGGTAAAAGAGGCCTGGGCCATGGCGACATCGTTCAACGCAACCACGGTTCCGCCGGTCTGCTCCCACAGGTAGGCCGAAATGCTGCCGTCGGCGTCGCTGGAGGTGCTGCCGTCCAGGGTCACGCCCGCTTCCTCGTAAACGTTCTGGCTGCCGCCGGCTTCGGCCACCGGCGCCTGGTTGGAAGGCACGCTGGATGGCGTGTAGCACACTTCTTCGGAATCGGCGCTTTCCAGATCGCCGTCATAGGCCCGCACCACGAAACAATAGGTTATCCCTTCGGTCAGGCCGATCAGGGTGCATCCGGTTCCGGCGGTCTGTTTGATGGGAGTGGTGTAGTTATAGCTCGCGCTGTTTTCCCTTGCGAAAACCCGGTAGCCCTCCGGCGTCGGATCATTGGCGTCCCACGCCAGTGTTACGTCGGCTGCCAGAGAGCCAAGGACGGTACAAAAAAGAATAGCCGGCACCATGATGGCGCAGGCAGCCAGTACAGGGGGGCGAAATCGATTTGAACACATGGCCGAAAGCAATCCTTTCCGTATGATCATCGTAACGGGACTGCAAACTTCCCTTATATCGTCCAAATCTTAGCAATCGTCTTGCCACATGCTTCAGACAGGCGCTGACGGTTTCTATTGCCATGTTTTTGTTTGGTTTATTTGTTTTCAAAAATGGTACTGTCGGTTCCGGGATGTCAAAAAATTGACGCTTAGGAAAAGCCGGCCACCGGCCCGTGCAGGCTCCCGGCTGGAATCGCTCCGATAGTGGAAAAGTATTGAAAATTCGAAGGGGTTATCGAAAGTTGCCGCATCCCGCGAAAGGGGCGGCCAGGGCCTGCAATGATTATATCACAGCGCTGGGAAGGTCCGGGTTTTGACGGTGGGTAAATTCAGGTTCCAGGTATTGCGTATCGCGATTGAAAGTCTTCCCGTGCATGGCATCGGGCATTTTCAATGCTGCGGGGGACGGTTCCGATTGTTGACCCATACACAAAGGCGGGCCTGGAGGACGGCTGAAGGGAGAGGCAACGGCTTGCCCTCCCCCTTCAGCATTGAACAAGAGCGCACCCTTCGCTTAGGCGGATTTTCGCCGGCTGCGCCACTCCCCCTGGCATTGGTTTCCCTGTCTTCGATCCCAGGGGATCCGTCGTTCGGGAATATAGTAATCGTAGGTCAGCACGCGGCGGTCGATGCCGGAGCGCCTCTCCTCGACGATGTGTCCAGCGACCGCACCCTCTTTTTTCCGATCAATATACATGATTGTTTTCTCCTTTGGGCGTTTGTCGGTTGGCTTCTGACCACCATCGGATTATTGCCGTCCGGAGGCTGTCGATGGATTGCATGAGCCGCGACCGAATGCTCGAAAATTTAAAGGCGGATTCATCGGCGGAAAGGCTTGCGGAGGAAATAAAGCACCCTCCGCCGCCGCCACCGCCACCGGAAGAGGAACTGTCCGTGGACAGGGACGCGCTGTCGGATTCGGTACTATAGGAGATGCCCGAGGGGTCCACGATCACGCCGTTGACCACCCCGTCCTCATCGCCTTCACCGCCGTCTTCCAGTACGATGGCGACCGATTTGCGGTTGGCCGCGAATACGGCGTTGTCGTAAACCTGCCATCCGTCGTCGGTGGTGTATTTGTAAAGCTGCGCATCCTTGGGCACTTGCTTGTCGAAGGAGATCTTCACCGCGGCCGTGGTCACGCCGTCGGCCAGGTACAGGCGGAATCCGATCAGACCGAAACCCAATTGAACCGACTGGTCGGCGATGCTGTCCGAAGCGATGGACTCAATGGAAACCAGGGTAACGTCGTCGGAAACCGTTTCCACGCCGATCATGGTCTGGCCTTCAACGGTATTGAGGCACAGGATGTCGTCTTCCTGACTGTCGGCCACGCCGTCTTCATTGACGTCGGCGGAGGCGTCCGTCACTTCCTGATCGTCGGGAATGCCGTCACTGTCTGCATCGCCGGAGGCTTCGGCGGCGAGGGTGGTGAAGGTGGCGGTCTCGGACCACTCGGATACGCCGTTGTCCGTGTCGATGAAGCGCACCCGCCAGTAGTAGACCGTGTCGACGTCCAGCACCATCTTGCCGACTTCGTAGGCGGTCAGCTGAACCTTGCTGGTCTTGTCCATAATCAGGGTGCTAAAATCGCTGTCCGTGCCGATCTGCCACTGGGACTTGAAGTGGTCGTCGTTGTCGGCATCGAAATAGGCGCCGGTGATCAGAACCGGCGTCAGCGAAACCGCATCGGCTGAAGAAACCTCTTCGATGGTCGGCGCATCGGGGGCGGTGTTGCCCAGTACAGCGGTCGGATCGGTGTCGGCGGTGTACTCGTCCAAGTTGGACACGCCGTCGCCGTCGGCATCCAGGTCGGCGTCGTCGGTCAGGGGATCCAGGCCGTAGGTCTCTTCCCAGGTGTCGCTCATGCCGTCGTTGTCGTCGTCGGTATCGGCGTTGTCGCCGATGCCGTCGCCGTCATTGTCGGCCCATTCGCTGGCGTCGTTGGGGAAAAGGTCCAGCACGTCGGGCACGTTGTCGCCGTCCACGTCGGTGCTGGAGGATTTGAGCACGCTGACCGTAACGGTATCCGTATCGCTCTCGCCTTCATCGTCGGTCACCGTCAGGCTGAAGGTCAGGGTCTCTCCGGTAAGGTTGACGATGGGAGCGGTAAACGAGGCCGAAGCCGTGGCGGCATTGCTCAGCGCAACCGAAGTTCCGCCGGTCTGCGCCCACAGGTAGCTCGCGATGCTGCCGTCGGCGTCGCTGGAACCCGAGCCGTCCAGGGTCACCGCCGCTTCTTCGTATACGCTCTGGCTGTACCCGGCTTCGGCCACCGGTGCCTGGTTGACCGTGGCAGCGGCCGGCGTGTAGCTCACCTCTTCGGAATCGGCGCTTTCCAGATCGCCGTCATAGGCCCGAACCACAAAATAGTAGGTCGTGCCCTCGGTCAGGCCGATCAGGGTGCAGGTGGTCTCGCTGGCTTCATCGCTTTCCCAGATGGGATTGTCGTAATTATAGCCGGCGCCGCTCTCGCGTGCGAAGACCCGGTAGCCTTCCGGCTCCGGATCGTTGGCGTCCCAGGCCAGCGTGACATTGGCTGCCAGGGAGCACAAAGCCGTGAAGAAAAGGATGGCCGGTACGATCAGGGCGCTTGAGATCCATACTCTGGATTTAAATTGAAACGGTGTCATGGTCGAAAGACGTTCTCCGGTTGATTGTATTCATGCGGACAATGCGCACGCTTCCGTTAAGGGATTTCGACCCGGTAAGAGCAATCGGCTTGCCACATGCGCCAGTTATGCCCCAACGACACCTATCAATATGTTTTTATTGGATTAAATTTTTATTGAAAATTGTAACGGGCGGCTGCTGGACAAAGGATGAAGGGAGGATGGGAAAAGGTCGTAACCGGCCTGTGCAGAATCCGTAATCGAAATCCGAACGCAGGCAAAATCAGGACAAGGACTCAGCGTTTTCTACCGGATGGTGCAGCGCTGGACAAAGGGGGTGGCAAGGGACCGGAATCGTTTCATTTCATCGGCGAAAACGGTTGGATCCTGCCGCCGGTTGAACTCGGGGTCCAGACAGGCGGCGCGCCGGTTGAATTTCTGCAGCACGTAACACCGGGCCCCTTCGATGGTTCGGGCGATGGTTTCGATGGATTCGCGGGTGGCAAAAGGTGCGGCGCAGGTGGTCCGGAACTCATAGTCCGGGGCGGATGCCATAATGTGGCGGATGCTCGCCGACAGTGTTTCTTTGATGCGGGGGGACCGGCAAAAGGGATCGTAATCTTCCAGGGGCGCCTTGATGTCCATGGCTACGAAGTCCACCAGTTTTTTTTGCAACAGGTGGTCGAGCACATCGGGTCGGCTGCCGTTGGTGTCAAGTTTGACGGGGTAGTTCAGGGATTTGATGGTCTGGCACAGATCGACAACCCAGTCGTGCAAAGTCGGCTCGCCGCCGGTGATGACCACCCCTTCCAGCATTCCCTGGCGGGATTGCAGAAAAGCGGTGACTTCATCCAGTCCGATTCGCTGCGGGTATTCGCCGCGGGCCAGATCGGCATTGTGGCAGTAGGGGCAGACAAAATTGCATCCGGTGGTGAAGAGCACGCAGCTGATCTTGCCGGGGTAGTCGATGAACGAGTTTTTCTGGATGCCGGCCAGAAACATGGGATGATTGCCGGCCCGCTAGACCGAACGCAATTGCTGCAGGGCATCGTCGGTGCAGACCGGATCCAGGGCTTCGGACGGATTCTTATCAACAGGGCGGCAATTCTCTTCGGCCTGCATCACCACGGCGGCGGTCACACCCGGTTCCTCCAGATTCACCTTGAAGGTTTTCCGTCGGCAGTACTCCGCCTGCTTGCCGTCGTTCCATTGCTTTACCGGCCGCAGGTACCCCACCACCCGCGAGTACACTTCCGTTTCACGGTCGCAGTGGGAGCAGCGGGTCTGCTCGCCGTTGAGATAGCCGTGGGTCGGGCAGACCGAAAAGGTCGGCGTCAGGGTAAAGTAAGGCAGATGATAGTTGCCCGACACCTTCCGGATCAGGGATTTGACCGTTTCGATATCCGTTACCTGCTCGCCGAGGAACAGGTGCAGAACGGTGCCACCGGTGTACTTGGTCTGCAGATCGTCCTGGAGCATCAGGGTCTCGAAAATGTCGTCGGTGTGGTTCACCGGCAGCTGGGTGGAGTTGGTGTAATAGGGGACGGCGCCTTTTTTAAAATCGTCCTCGTTGGCGCACAAAATTTCCGGGTAGCGTTTCTTGTCGATCATGGCCAGGCGGTAGGAGGTGCCTTCGGCCGGGGTGGCTTCCAGGTTGAAGATGTCTCCGGTCTGGTCCTGGATTTCCGCAATCATGGAGCGCAATTCGTCCATGACCTTCACGGCAAAGGCCTGACCCTGGCCGGTGGTGATGTCCGCCGCCAGAAAGTTCTGGCAGGCTTCGTTCATGCCCACGATGCCGATGGTGGAGAAGTGGTTTTTCCAGTAGACGCCGGAACGGTTCTTGATATCCCGAAGGTAGAATTTGGAATAGGGATACAGATTCTTGTCGGTGAACTTTTCCAGCACCTTGCGTTTGATGGCCAGGCTTTCGATGGCCAGGTCCACCCGGTCTTTGAGAAGATCGAAAAATTCGGATTCGTTTTTGGCCACATGGCCGATGCGCGGAAGGTTGATGGTCACCACGCCGATGGAACCGGTGAGCGGGTTGGCCCCGAAGAGGCCGCCACCGCGCTTGAGCAGTTCGCGGTTGTCCAGCCGCAGGCGGCAGCACATGCTGCGGGCGTCTTCCGGGGACATGTCCGAATTGACGAAATTGGAGAAATAAGGAATGCCGTATTTGCCGGTCATCCGCCAGACGGTTTCCAGGTTGGGATTGTCCCAGTCGAAGTCCTTGGTGATGTTGTAGGTCGGGATGGGGAAGGTGAAGACGCGGCCCTTGGCGTCGCCTTCGATCATCACCTCGGCAAAGGCGCGGTTGAACAGGTCCATCTCGGCCTGGAATTCGCCGTAAGTCGTTTTCTTCTCCTTGCCGCCGATGATCACCGGGTGGTCCTTCAGGGTGGCCGGCACGCAAAGGTCCATGGTGATGTTGGTAAACGGGGTCTGAAAACCCACCCTCGTGGGGATGTTGATATTGAATACGAACTCCTGAAGCGCCTGCTTGACCCTCGAATAACCCAGCTTGTCGTAGCGGATGAAGGGCGCCAGCAGGGTGTCGAAGTTGGACAGGGCCTGGGCCCCGGCCGCTTCCCCCTGGAGCGTGTAGAAAAAATTGACGATCTGGCCCAGGGCCGAACGCAGGTGCTTGGGCGGTGCACTTTCCACTTTGCCCTCGACGCCCTTGAACCCGTTGCGCAACAGATCGGTAAGATCCCAGCCCACGCAGTAGACCGACAGGAGGCTGAGGTCATGGATGTGCAGGTCGCCGTCGGTATGGGCCCTTCGGATTTCCGGCGGATAGATTTTGCTCAGCCAGTACTCCGACGTCACATCCGAGGAGATGTAATTGTTGAGCCCCTGGAGGGAATAGCACATATTGCTGTTCTCTTTGATCTTCCAGTCCAGCTTGCGGATGTAGTGCTCCACCAGGTCCACCTGGGCCTCGGTGGCGATGCGCCGGATCTGGGCATGCTGTTCCCGATAGATGATATAGGCTTTGGCGGTCTTGTAGTAAGGAGAGTCCAGCAGGACCCGCTCCACGATGTCCTGGATTTCTTCCACCTCGGGAGAGGCGCCCAGCCGCAGTTCATGGGCCAGGGTAAGGACGCGCAGGGTCATCTTCTTGGCGTCCCGCTCCCCGAATTCATTGGTCGCCTGACCGGCCTTGGCAATGGCTGCTGTGATTTTGGAGGAATCGAATTCAACAATTCGGCCGTCACGCTTTTTGATTTGTTCGATCACGAAGCTCTCCTCGGAAGCGCTATTGGGTTGTGGTTGATTCAAACGACGAAAAAATGCCGCAGCCGGCATTTTTTCAAGGTGTGCAACACATCGGTCATTCCGCAAATCTGATGGAATTCCAGCCTTATGGGCAGCAAGACTGTGATGGCCAAATTACAACAAGATGTTGTTGTCTGTCAAGCGACTTTTTCCATATGTAGTGGCTTTGCCGGATCGGCAGCCCAATGTCCAAGTGTTTGTGTTTGCAGAAAAAACCGATCCGGACGGCAAAACCGGCCCCGATTTCGCCAAGATCGAGGTGTCTGTCAAAAACAGTCCGAGGGTAGATGTTGTGTTAAAAAGCGGCTTGACTTACTATATATAGTGTGAGAATGGGTATCCATGCAGCGGTACGGTTGCGTTGCGGCATCGACAGCTTCCACGCTTCAACCCAGACAACGGCAGATTCTCTTTTCCCCGCGTGCCGTGCCGAATCCCCACACCAGAAAAACGCCACTTACCGGCACCACAGGGTCCCGGGCGGTTTCTAATGTGGGCCGCGGGGTTGGATTGGATGTCAAGCGCTGCCGAACCGCACAACCGTCAAACAATACCTTATCGACTCACGGAGCCGTAATTCCCCATGACCCAGAAACCGAAAATTCTCGTCGTTGACGATGGAAACGTGGACCTGAGCACCCATGTCTGGGATGACCAGGTGTTCTGCAAGAGCCTCATCGGCGCCAATGCCGTCAATAAAAGCCAAGCCGAGGAGATCGCCCGGTTCATCCGGTCCACCATCGACCGCATGGACTTGAGGCACATCACGTCTCCCATGGTGGACGAGATGATCAAGGCCAAACTGGCCGAGTACGGGCTGAACGCCGGCGGTGCGATCCGGCTGACCCGGGACATGTTCGTGCGCAACGGAATCGATCTTTCTCCCAATGCCAAAACCGTCCTGGAACGGCGCTATCTGAAAAAAGATACCGACGGACGGATCCAGGAGACGCCGGCCCGGATGTTTCACCGGGTGGCCCGGCATATCGCCGAGGCGGAGAAGAATTACGATGAAAACGCCGACATCCGCCAGGTCACCGAAACCTTTTACAACCTGATGACGGAGTTCAGGTTCCTGCCCAACTCGCCGACCCTGATGAATGCCGGCCGGCGCCTGGGCCAGCTGGCTGCCTGTTTCGTGCTGCCGGTCGAAGACAGCATGGAGGGCATTTTCTCTGCGCTGAAAAATGCCGCCATCATCCATAAATCGGGCGGCGGCACCGGCTTCTCCTTTTCCCGTTTGCGGCCCAAGAATTCCATGGTGGGGACCACTGGCGGCATCGCCTCCGGCCCCATCTCGTTCATGAAGATTTTCAATACCGCCACGGAACAGGTCAAACAGGGCGGCACCCGGCGGGGGGCCAACATGGCCATCCTGCGGGTCGATCATCCGGACATCATGGAGTTCATCCACTGCAAAGCCACCAACACCGAGTTGAACAACTTCAACATCTCCGTGGGCATCACCGAGGCGTTCATGGAGGCGGTGCAGGCCGATGCCGAATACGATCTGATCGATCCCCGGGGCCGGCAGTCGGTCGCCAGGCTCAATGCCCGGGAGGTGTATGCGGACCTGGTCAAGCAGGCCTGGAAGAACGGTGACCCGGGCATCGTTTTTCTCGATCGCATCAACCGCGACAACCCCACCCCCGAGTTGGGAGAAATCGAAAGCACCAATCCGTGCGGCGAACAGCCGCTGTTGCCCATGGAGGCCTGCAATCTGGGATCCATCAACCTGGCCAAGTTCGTGACCGGCAGCGCAGAAGCGGCCCGCATCGATTACGAATCGTTGAAAGAGACCGTGTGGACGGCGGTGCGCTTTCTGGACAACACCATCGACATGTCCCGCTACCCACTGGCGGAAATCGACAGCGTGGTCAAGGGCAACCGCAAGATCGGTCTGGGGATCATGGGCTTTGCCGACCTGCTGTTTCAACTGCAGGTCCCTTACAACAGCGAAAGGGCCCTGGAGGTGGCCGAGGAGGTGATGGGGTTCATCCAGGCCGAATCCCATAATGCCTCCCTGGAATTGGCCCAACAGCGCGGAGTGTTTCCCAACTGGGAGAAGAGCTGTTTTGGCGGCGACAGCCAAAAGGTCTATCGCAATGCCACCACCACGACCATCGCCCCCACCGGGACCCTGAGCATTATCAGCAACTGCTCGTCGGGCATCGAACCGCTTTTTGCCCTGAGCTTCGTGCGGACCGTCATGGATAACGACAAGCTCATGGAGGTCAACCCGTATTTCGAAGCGGTGGCCCGGCAGCAGGGTTTTTACTCCGAAGCGCTGATGGAGGCTATCGCCGGTGCCGGGACCATCGCCCACATGGAAGAGGTTCCCGAGGACGTCAAAAATGTTTTCGTCACCGCCCACGATATCTCCCCGGAGTGGCATCTGCGCATGCAGGCGGCCTTCCAGAAGCACACCGACAATGCCGTATCCAAAACGGTCAACCTGGCCCGGGACGCATCGGTGGAAGACGTGCGCAAGATCTACGATTTAGCCTGGCAACTGGGCTGCAAGGGCGTTACCATTTACAGGGACGGCAGCAAGGAGAACCAGGTGCTCTCTTTTTCGTCGGCAAAGAAGGAAGAAGACGCCTTCATGACGGCCGTGCGCAAGCGACCCGATACCCTGGATGGTTTCACCACCCGGGTGAAGACCGGATTGGGGCAGTTGTACGTCACGGTGACCGAGTACCAGGGCAAGCCCTTCGAGGTCTTTGCCACTATCGGCAAGTCGGGCCGCTCCACCACTGCCAAGACCGAGGCCATCGGCCGGTTGGTTTCCCTGGCGTTTCGCTCCGGGGTGACGGTGGACAAGGTGGTCGAACAGCTCAAGGGCATCGGCGGCGAGCACCCCGTTTTCCAGAAGGGCGGTCTGGTCCTCTCCATCCCCGATGCCATTGCCCGGGTGCTGGAAAAACGCTATTTGAAGGACGAGCGGGCGAAAAGGAAGGGTGGCTGCCTGATTGGCGAGGTTTGCCCCGAATGCGGGCAGACGGTCAGCTTCGAGGAAGGGTGTATGACGTGTCACTTCTGTGGGTTTACCAAATGCGGATAGTGACGGGTTCGTGAAAAACCCGATATCGGCGTTACGCTCATCCCTCGTCACTGCGGAGTATTCATGATACGCCTCCGTTCCTCGGGAATCGCAAGCCTTCTTATCCCGTCTGGTGTTTAGCGGGAGATCTCGGGCTTCTGAGGAAGTGGCATCTACCAAAGGTCAGTTTTGCGGAGCGGCTTCCAGCCGCGATGGTTCCGAACGAATCGCGGCTGGAAGCCGTTCCTACGAATCCCCCACCTTCCTTTCGGGTGTGTGGCCACAGGTGGCCTGATCAACCTTTTCAAGAAACCGTTGGCATCTAGGACGCAAGATTGTTAGCAGCAGTATAACGCCTACCCCCCCATGAACTTCGTAACCACCATTCCGGCCTTTGTCCGAATTTTCATCGTATTTGCCGTCATTCTTGTGAGCATTCATCGCAAACTGTCGTTGGGGCATTGTTTCAGTTTGGGCGCCTTTGTCTTGGGCGTTCTTTTCGGAATGACACCCTGGGACATTCTGCGATCATCCGCCATAGCGCTTTCCCATCCAAAAACCCTCAGCCTGGCCGCGGTGGTCAGCCTGATTCTCGTCCTCAGCCATAGCCTGGAGGCTGCCGGGCAGATGCAGCGCCTGTTGGACCGTTTTCAGGGATTGATACATATCCAGGCGATCAGCATTATCGTTTTTCCCGCTTTGATCGGGCTGCTGCCCATGCCTGGAGGTGCCATTTTTTCAGCACCGATGGTAAAAAATCTGGGTGACCATGAACAATTGAGCGCGGCTGACCTCAGCTATGTCAACTACTGGTTCCGTCATATCTGGGAGTATTGGTGGCCCCTTTATCCTGGCATTCTCTTGATTGCCGCCATTAGTGGCTTCAACCTCTGGTCTCTCGTATTGAAGTCTTTTCCCATGACCATTGTGGCTGTCATCGTTGGCTATTGGCCCTTGCGGGGAAAGCTTTCCTTTTCCAACCAAAAATCCTGGAATGACAAATCTACCGTCAATCGTTCCCCATGGCCTTTTTTTGTTGAGTTAACGCCGGTTTGGATGGTTATTGGGCTTGGCTTTGCAATTGGATACGGACTTTCCCGGCTGAACCTGTTTAGCGACATTGCCAAGGAGGCCGGGCTCATCATCGCTTTGGTGCTGGCAATACTGCTGGTTTGGTATACAAATGGCGTTTCGGCAACCATACGCCGGAAGATACTGGTTAACCGCAAATTGGGGAGCCTATTTTATATGGTCGCCTCAATTCTGATCTTCAAAGGAATTTTGGAGGATAGCCAGGCCGTGGTCGCTGTGAGCAACGATCTTTTAAGATGGGGGATCCCATTGGTGATCGTGGCCGTTGCGCTTCCCATGTTGGTTGGCCTGGTTTCGGGGATAACCATCGCTTTTGTCGGTACAACGTTCCCTATCCTGATCTCCCTGATCCAGGCCTCGTCAGCCAATACCGCAGTGTTGCCCTATTTGATTCTGGGCCTGGTATGCGGCTTCGTCGGCGTTCTCTTCTCACCGCTGCACGTATGCCTGCTTTTGTCCAACGAATATTTTGACACTTCCCTGGACCAGGCCTATCATCGTCTGATTGTCCCTTGCCTGGTTATGGTCATTGCCGCACTGATCTATTTCCGGATATTGGGCTGACCCTAACTCCCGCTCCTGAAAGCAGGGCCGTTAAACGTCCGTCTGACGACTACCGCATCGGCATGCGGGGCATGGGCGATCCCGGCGTGGCCCAGATGTAGTCGCCATAGTCCAAGTCGATCTCGCCGCCCACCGGCGCCAGGTAGACGGTTTTAAAGGGGGCGTGGGTGCGGGCAAAGGCCCGGTCGGGGATGCCGAATTTACGGATGATATGCCCGTTGCCCGCCAGGACCACCATCTTCCCCGTTCCCAGGTATTCGGCCACTTTCGCGGCCATGGCATCCTCCCAGGCGCACTGGGCCTCGTAGAAGAATTCGAAATTGTCCTGGCCGCGAAAGTGGTGGAGTTTGTAAATTTCTTCCAGGTAGTTGCGGTGTTCGGCGTTAGTGGTGTCGATGGATGCCGGCAGGTGCTTGGCATCCTCTTCCGACAGGCTGGCGATTCCGCCCACCCGGATCTTGGCGGGAATGGAAAAGGGGAGGTTCAACGCGATGACCCGAATCCGGTTTTCCTTTGCATATTGCAGGATATCGCGGTACAGATCGAAGGGAAAGCGCCAGTTGGCATACCAGTGGGTTTGCCGCAGGAATTCGGCTTCGTCCAGTTCGCCGGCCGTCCATCGATCCAGAACCGGTTGATAGGTATAGTCGAACATTTCCATGCCGATGGAAAGATCGGGCGCGTTTTCGTGCAGTTCCCGGATCACTTCCAGTTGAATGGCATGGTGGGAGACGTTGGTGTGGCTTTCACCGACATAAACCACCCGGACGCCGGCAAGATCATCGACCAACTGCCGCTTGGAAATCGTTGCCCCCGTGGCGGTTTTCAAAATGGTGTTTTCCATCATGGGCGTCGCATCGCCTTTGACGGTGAGGGTTTTGGGCGCCACGGCGCATCCTCCGATGAAAAGGGCGGCCACGGCCGCAAGGAAAAGGACAACCTGCCGCCGATGAGTCGTTTTCTCAGGCATTTCGATCTTCATGGGTTGGAAATATGAAAGAAAAATCCAAAAGCGATCTGCTTTTCCGCAAGGCCTTCATCCCCTGGTACGACACCGAACCCGCCATGCTGCTGACGCTCGTTTTTGCCGTGGTTGTACTGCTGTTCAGCATCACCGGCGTTGCCGCCGGTTTGGATACCCCCCGATACAGCGGCTACATCTGGATTCCCTGCCTGCTGGGAGCGCTCTCGCTTGCCGTTACCGTTTCTACCCTCGTCCGCCTCATCCGTCGCGGAATCCCCGGATCGGGATGATCCGTTCTTTGCAATCGCCAACTGACGGCCAATTCATTTATTCTTTTTCAGTAAAATCCGGTTAAGGAATTGCATAAAAATAATTTAAAATCAGCAGGTTAAACGATATTTTTGCTTGACATTGGGTCGTCAATATGGGCGGCGTTTTGTATGCCCTATTATATCAAGAGGTTATACATGCCACGCACATTCGACCCTTTCCAAAAGCTCAATGCCCTGGAGTTTTTCTCTTTTTTTCAACCAGCGACTGAGGCAACATCACGGATGCCAGCTCTTGATTCCAAAGGAAACCGACCATTGCAGATGACTTTTGAGGAACATCTGCGCGCGCTGGTTTACTTTCATCTTGAAGAACACCATTCTGCTCAACACCTGCTGCAAGTGCTTGAAGAAGATGATTTTGCCAAAAGTGCCATCGCACCAGAAAACGGAATCAAAAAGAGCAGCTTCTCAGAGGCCACCAACAGCCGGGGACTTGAACAGTTCATGTATGTCTATCAGAACTTACAAGCTCAGGCATCTTCGATTTTACCCAAGCAACATCCCGAACTCGGTGATCTGGTGGGGATCGACGGTTCCCTCATCGATGCAACCTTATCCATGCATTGGGCCGACTACCGTAAAAAATCCAAGAAGGCGAAGGTCCACGTCGGTTTTGATCTGAACCGGGCGATTCCAAGAAAGCTTTATCTTACCGATGGTAACGGGGCTGAAAGACCTTTCGTCAGCTTGATCCTGTCTGACGGTCAAACCGGTGTGATGGACCGGGGTTATCAAAGCCATCAACGCTTTGACCAATGGCAGAATGATGGAAAGCTGTTTATGTGCCGGATTAAAGCCAGCACCAAGAAAACGATCATTAAACAAAACCCCATTGCCTCTGATAGTATCGTTTTTTTTGATGCCATCGTTGTTCTGGGCACCACGGAAGTCAATCAAACACAAACCCCACTTCGTTTGGTGGGTTACGAGGTGGATCGCGTTAAATACTGGATCGCTACGAATCGTTTTGATTTAACTGCCGAGCAAATCGCCACTGCCTATAAGCTCCGATGGGATATCGAAAATTTTTTCGCTTGGTGGAAACGGCACCTTAAAGTGTATCATCTCATCGCCAGGAGCGAGCATGGCTTGATGGTGCAAATTCTGGCAGGTCTGATCACCTATTTGTTGCTGGCAATCTATTGCCATCGCCAATTTAACGAGCGCGTTTCCATCAAGAGAGTCCGCCAACTGCGCATAAAAATCCGGAATGAATTACGCGCTGGTGTTTTTGGCAAACCCCCTGATTCAAATTTTAAAGAGCAAGAATTACATACCGTTAATGCAAGTACTTAGCCGGAAATTACTGATTCTTTTTAAGAAACGTTTGAAAATTCATGGAGCGGTAGCTGTCGCTCCCGATGAATTTGAGGATCTGGAGCATTTCGTCGGCGGGAATGAAACCGGGGCGGCTGCCGATCCTGTCGCCATTTTCCGAAATAAACCAGGTGCTGGGCAGCCCCCGGACATTGAATTTATCGGCGACAGCCTGTTCCTTGTCCGAGTTGACATTGATAGGCACGAAATTCCGGTTGACGTAGGCGATCACGCTGGGATCCTGGAAAGTCTCTTTTTCCATTTTAAGGCAGTATCGGCACCAGTCTGCATTGAAAACCAAAAAGACCTTCTTGTTTTCGGCCTCGCCCCGCTGCCGGCCTTCGGCATAGGAGAGCCACTGGATGCCGCCGTCTTCAGCCCGGGCGCTGACGGCAGTATCAACGCCAACGATCAAAAGGGGAAGCAACAGGGCTACAAAAACGCTCGCTTGTTTCCATCCATATTTCATGGTGTCTTTTTCCTAAGCGCCGATCAGCGCCAGTTTGTCGGTTACCAGCAAAAGGCCGAGGACCAGCAGCAGTGCGCCTGCGGTGATATTGATATATCTGATCGACCAGGATGCCTTCTTTATAAAGGTTAAAATGGAATTGACAAATATCGAAAGCAGCAGAAAGGGGATGGCCAGTCCGGCGGCATAAACGGACAGCAATCCAATGCCGTCGGCCACGGTGTCCTGATTGCCCGCAACGATGAGGATCGATCCTAAAAGGGGGCCGATGCATGGGCTCCAACCGGCGCCGAAGGCCATGCCCACGAAAAAAGTACCCAGAAAATGCAGGGGCTTGTTGCGGATTTCCAGGCGCCGTTCGAATTCGAGGGGACGAAAGCGGATCAAACCGGTCATGTGAACCCCAAGCAGGATGATCAGAATGCCGCCGACGATTCGTATGGTGTCCCGATAATTGAAAACGGCTTTGCCGATAAACGATGCCGAAGCGCCCATGAGAACGAAGACCAACGAGAAGCCAAGGACGTAACTCAAGGTGGCCCCGATGACGCGCAGGCGAATCCGCCGACTCTGGGCCCCGGTCAGTTCGTCCAGGGACAGCCCGGTAATAAACGTAAAGTAGGCTGGAATCAGCGGCAGGATGCACGGGGAAAAAAAAGAAAGCAGACCCGCTGCCAGGGCTGCGGGATAGGATATCGATTCTGTGAACATGGCTTCGGTCGACCCTCTGGTGCTGTTGGCATCGCGGTGCCGTATCGTTTTTGCTGTTGAGCCGCTGCGCTTTTCTTCGGTTACAAAAAAATGGCTGCATCAACAGGCTTTTTGGGGCCGGGGACGATGGGTATAAAATAGTACCCATAGCCCGGCTGCCAGAATGAAGAGATCGCGCAGGGAGTTCAGCGCGATATTCGACGGCTTTCGGGCGGTGACGGAGAAGCAGCCGCAGGCCACGTCCAACCCCCGATATCCGTTGAAAACGGTGACCGCGATAAAACCGACCATCATGACGCTTACCAGCAGTGCCGCGCCCTTTTCGAATCGGCCGAAAACGAGCGCCAGTCCGCACAGCGCCTCGATCCAGGGGAGAAAGACGGCCGTGGCCCACACCAGCGATGGCGGCAGTAGCCGGTAATGGGCCACAATGTCCATAAAGGCCCGGGGATCGGCGATCTTACCGGCACTGGAAAACAGGAATACCGCACCCAGACCGATTCGAATGAAAATCATGATCCTGTCTTCATGGCTGGCGGTTTGCGGTCTCATCTTTTTTTCCCGGACTGGCGTCATATCTACTTATCCTAAGCATCCATCCCGGATTGGGCAAGGATGGGCGGTTGCATCTATTTCGGTTGGGTCTGTCCGTTGGCAAAATTTTTGATCATTGCCTCCCCCAGTTCCTTGGAACGGTTGGTGGCCGCTTCCACAGCGTTGATCAATGTCGTTCGCAGGCCGCCTTTTTCCAGGGTGTGCAATCCGGCAATGGCCGTGCCGCCCGGCGACGTCACCGAGTCTTTGAGTTCGCCGGGATGGGCTTGGGTTTCAAGCAATAATTTGGCCGCCCCCAGGATCGTCTGGGAAGCCAGAACCCGGGCGTCTTTTCGGGAGAGGCCCATCTTCACGCCGGCGTCGGCCAGGGCATCCACGATCATGAAAATATAGGCCGGTCCGCTGCCGGAAAGGCCGGTGATGGCATCCATCAGGTAATTTTCTTTCAGGAAGATGGATTTGCCCACCGAGTTGAAGATCGCCAGGGCCAACTTGATGTCTTCTTCGGTGGCCTTGCCGCCGGCGGCAATGCCCGTGGCGCCTTCCTTCACCGCCACGGCGACGTTGGGCATGACCCGAATCAGGCGCAGTTCCTTGTTCAGAAGTGATTCGATGGCGGCCATGGGAACGCCGGCAGCAATGGAGATGATCAGTTTGCTCATATCCAGAAAATCGGCGGTCTCCTTGAGAACGGCAGCCATGATCTGTGGCTTGATGGCATAGATGATGATGTCGGCGGCTTTTACTACGGCGATGTTGTCCGTAGTGGTTTCGACGCCGTATTTTTCACGAACGGAGGCCAACTGCTGTTCGCTGGCATCGGAGCAGATGATGTTTTCGGCCTTGGCCGTGCCGGATGCAATCAGGCCGTCGATCAGCGCCTTGCCCATGTTGCCGGTTCCGATCATGCCGATTTTTTTATCGTTCAACATTGGATTTTTCTCCTTTAGGTTGGGGTCATGACGACCATTTCACCTATGGCCTACCCCTTTACGGTGTCAAGGGAAATCTTGTCGGATCCATAAAATCGATTGTCCTTGACAATAATCTTTGTAATGGTTTAGCCATAAAAGATAATGGTTAAACCATTACAACTTTTTCTCGATGCTGCCGCCCATGGGTTCGTGCAAGGATCGATGAACGGCGTCGTCCACACAATGAACGGCTGACAATGATGGGAAATGGGATGTTCAAGGCTGCGAAACAGAATCGGATCTTTCAGGATGTGGTCCAGCAGATCGAAAAGACCATTTTGTCCGGCAAGCTGGCGCCCGGCGAAATGCTGCCTCCCGAGCGGGAACTCAAGGATATGCTTCAGGTGAGCCGCGGTACATTGCGAGAGGCCCTGCGGGTGCTTGAACACAAGGGACTGATCGAGATCAAACTGGGGGTCGGCGGGGGCGCCGTGGTGCAGGATGTCAGCTACGATCAGGTTAACGAAAGCCTGGCGCTGCTGATTCGGTATCAGAAAGTTTCCCTGCGGCACCTGACCGAATTTCGCGTGGGCGTGGAGGGACGGGTTACGGCGTTGGCGGCCGAACGCGCCACCACGGTGGATATCCTGCGCCTGAAACTGCTGCTGGAGGAAGCCCGGCAATTCGCTGAAAAAGGCACCGATTTCCAAAAGGAATTCGTGGATGTGGACAAACGGATTCACCTTACCCTGGCCGAAATGACCGGCAATCCGGTGTACGTTTCCCTGCACCACACGGTCCACGACAATATCGATCAGTATTATGAAAGTTTTTTGTCCATGCGGCAGCGGGAGATAAACGAGAATCTGGCGGATTTAGACGATATCGTGGCCGCCGTCGAAGCCAGGGACACGGAAAAGGCCAGGCAGTTGGCCGAGGCCCATGTTTTACGATTCAACCACTACATGGAAAACCGGGCGGCATGAGGTCTATCGCGAACGGATAGATGTCATGCCATCCCGTCAGTTTTTATTCAGACAGTCAAAAGGAGGAACCGCATATGGCACCGATTCATGCCAGGACATTGAAAACCCAGACCTACCAGCGCCAAGAGGTCGATAAAGGCTATACCGGCCGGTACCTCGACGTCGATCTTTCTTCCGGGAACGTTTCCATCGGCACGATCGAGGAAAAAATCAAACAAACCTTTATCGGCGGGAAGGGGTTCGACCTCTGGATGCTGTGGCAGGCGGTCAGCGGAAAAAGCAAATGGAATGATCCGGAAAACGCCATCTGCATCTCTTCGGGACCCATGGGTGGGACCCCGGGCTACCCGGGATCGGGAAAAAGCATCGTCACGTCCATTTCACCTACGACCGGTTCGGTGATGGACTCCAACGTGGGCGGTTATTTCGGTCCCTACCTGAAGTTTTCCGGTTTCGACGCCCTGCGTATCACCGGAAAAGCGAAGGGCGATGCGGTCGTTGTTATCGACGGCATCGAAGAGAAAGTCGAGATTCTCGAAATGCCCGGTTTGCCGGAGGACGCCTACGATTTGTCCCAGACGCTGACGGATCGATTGGCTAAAGATAAAAAGATTGAAATATCCGTGGTTTCCGCCGGACCGGGGGCGGCCAACACCCTGATCGGCTGCCTTAATTTTTCCTGGTATGACAATGCCCGTAAACGGGTGCGTTACAAACAGGCCGGCCGGGGTGGCATCGGCACCGTGTTTGCCGACAAGGGCCTTCGGGCGGTGGTGGCCCGCTGGGACAAGGTTTCCCTGAAATCGAACCGCCCGGCGGACCTGGAAGGCCTCAGGACCGTGACCAAATGCCACGCCAAGGAGATCGTGGCCCTGGACCCCAAGCAGAACGAAATGGCGCGCGTCGGCACCACCCACCTGGTGCCGATTATGAACGATTTCGACTTGCTGCCAACCAAGAATTTTCAATACGGTTCCGACCCGGGTGCCTTTCTGATCGGTCGGGAGGCTTACGAAAAACTGTTCGATCCGGGCTTCGACGGCTGCTGGAAAGGCTGTACGGTGGCCTGCGCCCACGGCGTCAAGGACTTTGTGCCCTTTACCGGTCCTTACAAAGGAGAGAAGGTTTTCGTCGACGGTCCCGAATACGAGACCATTGCCGGCTGCGGCTCCAATCTGGGAATTTTCGATCCGTTCACCATTCTGGAACTCAATTTCTACTGTGACGCTTACGGGTTGGACACCATCAGCGTGGGAACGTCCATCGCTTTTGTCATGGAGTGCTTCGAACGCGGGTTGATTACCATCGACCATACCGATGGCTTGGATCTTTCCTTCGGCAACCGCCTCAACGCCCTGGAACTGGTCCACCAGATGGCGCAGGGACACGGGTTCGGCGCCATTGTCGGGCAGGGCATCCGGCGCATGAAAACCATTTTTGCCGAAAGGTTCGGCGCCGATGCCGCCTTTATGCAGGATATCGGTATGGAATCCAAGGGGCTGGAATTTTCCGAGTACATGACCAAAGAATCCCTGGCCCAGCAAGGCGGCTACGGACTGGCCCTCAAAGGGCCCCAGCACGACGAGGCCTGGCTGATCTTTCTGGACATGGTCCACAATTTCATGCCCACATTCGAACAGAAGGCAGAGGCCCTGCACTGGTTTCCCATGTTCCGGACCTGGTTCGGTCTGTGCGGCTTGTGCAAGCTGCCGTGGAACGACATCGTCCCCGAGGACAACAAGGATACGCCCGAGCCGGCCAAGGTGATGAAGCATGTGGGCTGGTATGCCGATTATTTTACGGCGGTTACCGGCCGAAAGGTCTTGCCCGACGACCTCATCGCCATGAGTGAGGCGGTCTATAATTTTCAGCGCATTTTCAACCTGAAGATGGGATACGGCCGACGGGAGCACGACACGATTCCCTATCGCGCCGTAGGGCCGGTGACGGCGGAAGAATACGCGTCGCGTCAGGAGCGCTACGACACCGAATTGACGGAAAAATACGGCCTGGACATCGCCGGCAAAGAGGTCCGATGGAAAGTCGCCGAATTGAGAAAAAGACGCGAGACCCAATATGAAACCTTAAAGGATGCGGTCTACCAGCGTCGCGGCTGGACGCCCGACGGAATTCCAACGGTGGAAACCGTCAAACGGTTGGGGATCGATTTCCCCGAAGTGCTGGAGGTATTGGCGGAAAACGGGGTAAAATAGGTTTGCAGTTTTAACATGGTTTATCTCGACGACATTGCGATTGCCTGGCGAGAGGGCATGACGGTGGCCGACCTGCTGGACAGCGTGGCGGCCGGCTGCCTTTATGCCGTGGTCAAACTTGACGGCCGGCTGGTTTCCCGGCCCCACTTTGAATCCACCCCGGTCCCGGACGGCTCCCGGGTCACCCCGCTCCCCATGATTGCCGGCGGGTAATTGCCGGTTCGCTGGTTGGATGTGGATCGCTTTTCCTGCCTGCACAGATGTTCGATTCTGTTCGCGCCAACCCTTGCCGATTGTTCCAACCCCATGAAAAACCTTGACTTATTGGAGTAAAAGATTTTATTTTTGCCCTATTACGGCGGCTCAACCGTTCGTGCGGGATAAACTCTTCAACGCAGAGGAAGGCGATTTAATGTATATCGTGGGGTATTTTTTAATGGCGGCGGCCAAAGTGATGGATGTGGTGCTGCTCTTTTTCATGTTCGTGGTCATCATTCGGGCCCTCCTCTCATGGGTCAACCCGGACCCCTACAATGCCATCGTGCGTTTCATCAACAACGTCACCGAACCGGTACTCTATCCGATCCGTACCCGGCTGCCGATTAATTACGGAGGAATCGATTTCTCCCCCATCGTTGTTTTTCTGGTCATCATTTTCCTGCGAACGTTTGTCGTAAACAGCCTGATGCGAATGGCCGCTTCTCTAATCTAATTCTTCTCCAGGAGGGGAACAAAATCATGAAATTGACTCCCTTGGACATTCAACAGCAGCAATTCAAGGTCCGTTTCCGGGGGTTCGATGTGCGCGAGGTGGATCGTTTCCTGGAACAGGCGGCCGACGCGTTTGCGGCTGCCCAGGAAACCGCCAAACGTCAGGAAGAGGAAATTCGTCGCCTGAAGTTGGAAAAGCAGGGCTATAAGGAACGCGAAGAGACGTTCAAGCGGGCCATGCTCAATTCTCAGAAAGTTCTCGAGCAGATGAAGGACAATGCCCGCAAATCGGCGGAAATCATTATTGCCGATGCGGAGGTCAAAGCGGAAAAAATTCTCAACCGTGCCCATAGCCGTCTGTCCCAGCTGCACGAGGATATCGCTGAACTCAAGCGCCAGCGCGTGCAGATCGAAGTGCAGATTCAGGCCATCATCGACGCCCATACCAAATTGCTGGAGATCAGCAAAGAGGGCATGGACGCCCTGGATGCGGAAGACACCAAAATTAAAGTGCTCAGCCAGTAGTGCCGAAAAGCAGGATGCGCGGCATGATCGTCCGTGGCCGACGGCCGGCTTTCGAGCGCTGACCCCAAAACATACCGGGAGACCTTTATGGCCAAGATCGATGCATTTTTCAAGCTCATGCACGAGCAGAACGCCTCCGACCTTCATCTGTTGTCCGGTCAGCCGCCGGCGCTGCGGATCCACGGCGACATCGAACGGGTAAAATACAAGGTGCTGGACAACGACGATCTCCGTAAAATGCTTTACGAGATCACCCCGGAAGACAAGGTCAAACTGTTTGAAGAGACCGGCGACGTGGATTTCGGCTACGAAATCCCGGGGCTGGCCCGCTACCGGGCCAATTATTTCATGCAGAAAAACGGTATCGGGGCCGTTTTCCGGGAAATTCCCAGCACCATCCTGACCGCCGAACAGCTGGGCCTGCCGCCGGTGATGTCCAAACTGGCGTCGCTTCCCCGGGGACTGGTCATCGTTACCGGGCCGACCGGTTCGGGCAAGTCCACCACCCTGGCCGCCATTCTCGATGTGGCCAACCGTTCCCGCGCCGATCACATCATCACCATCGAGGACCCCATCGAATTCGTCCACAAAAGCCGCGGCTGTCTGGTCAACCACCGGGAAGTGGGCCTGCACACCAAATCGTTCAGCGCCGCTTTGCGCGGTGCCCTGCGCGAGGACCCGGACATCATCCTGGTGGGTGAAATGCGGGACCTGGAAACCATTTCCCTGGCCATCGAAGCCAGCGCCACCGGCCATCTGGTTTTCGGTACCCTGCACACCACCAGTGCCCCCAAAACCGTTGACCGTATCGTGGAGGTGTTTCCGGCCCAGGAGCAGGCCCAGATCCGCTCCACCCTGGCCGACGGCATCCGGGCCATCATTTCCCAGACCCTGTTCAAACGCATCGACAAAAAGGGGCGTGTGCCGGCCCTGGAAATCCTCATCGCCACCCCCGCCGTACGCAACCTGATCCGCGAATCCAAATCCCATCAGCTGCCTTCCATGATGCAGACGGGGAAAAAGTACGGCATGCAGCTTCTCGACGATGCCATCATGGAACTGTACAACAAAGGGCGGATTTCCGCCGACGATGCCTATACCAAGGCCAACGACAAGGGCCGTTTCCGTCCACTGCTCAAGTCGCCGCCGACGGATTTCACCGAGGCCTAACCGCAGCGGTTCGGACCCGATGACGGCAACCAGAGGGAAATCATGAAAAAGCAGGAAATCGACCATATCCTGACCCGTATGCTGGACTCCCACAGCAACGTATCCGACCTCAATCTTACCGTGGGAAAGCCCTTGCAGGTGGAAAGCGCCGGCGAGCTGGTGCCCGTGGAGATCAAGCCGGACATCAAGGAGCTGACCCCCTTTCAGACCGAGACTTTTGCCTTGAACCTGGTCAGCCAGGACCGGCGGCTCACGGAAACCCTGATCAAAACCGGATCATGCGACCTTTCCTACTCGCTGCCCGGCAAGGCCCGCTTCCGGGTCAACATTTTCTCACAGACCAGCCATTACTCCATCGTATTGAGAAAACTGGAATCCAAGATTCCCACCATCCGGGACCTGAATCTGCCGGATACGTTTTACAAGATCGCCAAAGATCTCAACGGGATCGTCTTTGTTACCGGGGCCACCGGTTCCGGTAAATCGACCTCTCTGGCGGCGATTTTAGAAGAGATCAACGAGGCCCGCTCGGTCCACATCGTGACCCTGGAGGACCCCATCGAATACCAGCACCCCCACAAGAAGGCCACCTTCAACCAGCGGGAACTGGGCGCCGATTTCGACTCCTTTTCCAACGGGCTCCGGGCCGCCCTGCGCCAGGCGCCCAAGGTGATTCTGGTGGGCGAGATGCGTGACCGGGAAACGGTGGAAATCGGCCTGAATGCCGCCGAAACCGGCCATCTGGTTTTGACGACCCTGCACACCGTGGATGCCGGGCAGACCATCAACCGTATTCTGGGTATGTTTCCCAACGAGGAGGAAAAGCAGGTCCGTATCAGATTGGCTGACACGGTGCGCTGGATCGTCGGTCAGCGGCTGCTGCCCAAAATCGGCGGGGGCCGGGTGGCGGCTTTCGAAATTCTGGGGACCAATTTGCGGGTCAAGGACGCCATCCTCAATGGAGAATCCGAGGGCAAAACATTCTACGAGATCATGGAAGCCGGCCGACCCTTCGGCATGACCACCTTCGACGATCACATCGTCGGGCTGTACGAACAGGGGCTGATCACCCAGGAGACCGCTATGGCCTATGCGTCCCACAAAGGCGTGGCCGGCCGCGGCATCGACAAGGTCAAGAGCGCCCGGGGTGAATCCACCACCGATATCGACAACCTGGAAATCGACCGTCATTACGATAAGGCTTAGTTATGGAAATTATTTGCGAAAGCTGCCAGAGCAAATTCAAGATTGCCGACGAAAAGCTTCCCAAAGACAAGGCGGCTTTCCTGAAATGCCCCAAATGCGAAAACCGCATCCGCGTATCGCCGGCCGCAAAGGATGACGATGCATCCCATCAGCAGGATTTCGAAGAGGATTTTTTCTCCTTCGATGAGGACGAAGGCGAAGGCTACGATGCGTCGGAAAAGCCATTCGACTTTGTAGAGGAGGAAGGTAAGACCGCGCTGCTGTGTGAATCCGATCCCATGATCAAAAAGGCCATCACACCGGTGTTGGATGTGTTGGAGTACCACATCACCGAGGTCAAAAACGGCCGTGAAGCCTTAAAGAGTATGCGCTACCTCAATTACAATCTCATCGTCGTTGATGAATACTTCGATGCCAAAAATCCGGATGCCAACGGCGTATTGATTTACCTGGAACGGCTGAACATGGCCGTGCGTCGTGAAATCTTCGTGACCATGATTACCCGCCGCTTTCGGACCATGGACCAGATGACGGCGTTCCAAAAAAGCGTCAACCTGATCGTGAATGTGGACAACATTTCCGATTTCGACAAGATCCTGCGGCGGGCCATGGCCGACCACGGGATGTTTTATCAGGCCTACAAGGATTGCATGGCCTGATTGACGACTCCGTAAAAAAGCCGATATCCGCGTTACGCTCAACCCTTTAATACAGTGTGCAAAGAAATGAGTTCTACCGGAAAATATACCTGTACGGAATACAGAGAAGAGATGGTCCTCTTGGGGCTGAAGCGGCGCCTGGCCGACCCGGCCTTGCCGGAAAAGGAAAAACAGGTTTTGAAGGAACGCATCAGCCAACTCGAACAGGAAATGGGGATGGACTGATCCGTGACGGTTGCCGCCAGTTATCAAATCCATCACCTTGCCCCCCGGATCTACCAGATCGTTCTGACACCTCCCATCAAGGGTTTCGATAATTTCATCGCCGCCTGGCTGGTCAGGGGGCCGGATGCCGTCTACCTGGTGGATGTGGGGCCTGCCGTGACCGTGACGCAGCTCACCGATGCGCTATCAGAGCTGGGTGTAGCGCATCTGGACTACATCTGTTTAACCCACATTCATATCGACCATGCCGGTGCCATCGGCCATCTGGCCCTTCAGTTTGCCGGGACGCCGGTGATCTGTCATCCCAAAGGCGTGCCCCATATCGTCGATCCCGAGCGATTGTGGCAGGGAACGGTAAAGACGCTGGGGGACACTGCCCGCGCTTATGAACGTATGCTGCCCGTCGCCCCTGCGAGTATCGCAACCGAGAGCGACCTTGCCGCAGCTCCGTTTCAATTGCTGGACACCCCCGGCCACTCGCCGCACCACTATGCCATTGCCGCCGCCGAGTGCCTCTTTGCCGGGGAAGCCGGCGGCGTCTGCCTGCCCCTTTCCTCGGGGGAGACATACCTGCGTCCGGCCACCCCGCCCCGATTTTTTCTGGAAACCTCCCTGGCCAGTATCGACCGAATCATGGCCGCCGCTCCTCGAACCATCTGCTACGGCCATTTCGGCCTGCAAAACAACGGGATGCAAATGCTGGCCAGACACCGTGACCAGATCCTTTTCTGGGAGAAAACCCTGAGTACGGCACTGGACGAAGGAATTTCGGGATCGCAGGACGGCTACGAAAGATGGGTGGATCTGATGCTGCGCAAGGATCCGAACCTGAAGGGCTTCGAAGAGCTGTCCCTCGAGGTTCAGGAGCGGGAGCGCGGCTTTCTGCTGAACAGCGTCAAGGGGTTTGCCGGGTATCTGACCTATCGCAGGGAAAACCTGGACGCCTGACGGGAACACCGTTTTTATAAGCCGGACCACTAGTGTCCGGTTAAGGTTTGCTTAAAACAACATAACATATTGTTTATGATAGGATTAAGTCCATTTTTACACGGGCAACCCCTTGATTTTGGATTTTTACCCCAGTAGAGCCCTTCGCATGACATAAAAGCGAAGGGAGATGCACATGTATCAAGGGAGAACCGTCTTTTCGCAGGTACTGGACTTTTTGCCACGGAAAAGCTTTCGTACCTGTGTTAAACGTTATAACGGCAACTACCGAATTCGTTCTTTCTCATGCTACGAGCAGTTTCTGTGTATGGCATTTGCGCAACTGACCTATCGTGAAAGCCTCCGCGATACAGTTCTTTGTTTACGGGCGATGCACAACAAGCTTCATGACGTTGGAATCCAGTGTAAAGTCGCCAGGAGCACGCTTGCCGATGCCAATGAAAAACGGGATTGGCGTATTTACTGCGACTTCGCCCAAGTTTTGATCGGGCAGGCCCGAAAACTTTATGCGGATGAAGATTTCGGCCTCGAACTCGAAGAAACGGTTTATGCCTTGGATGCATCCACAATCGACCTTTGTCGCTCGGTTTTTCCATGGGCGCGGTTTCGATCCACCAAAAGCGGGATAAAGGTCCATACGTTGCTCGATCTCAGGGGAAATATCCCGTCATTTGTGCGCATAACCGATGCCAATGTTCATGATGTCAATATTCTTGATGAACTGCTTCCGGAACCCGGTTCGATTTATGTAATGGATCGTGCCTATCTTGATTTCGACCGGCTCCATCGATTACATCGCCGGTGGGCTTTCTTCATCCTGAGGACCAAAGCCAACACCAAGTTGAGACGGCTCTACTCCTCACCTGTGGATAAATCCAGTGGTGTGATCTGTGATCAAACCGTTCGCCCGGTGGTGTATAAATCGGCCATTGGCTATCCGGAAAAATTGCGACGAATAAAATATTTCGATACTGAAACCGAAAAACGCCTGACGTTCTTAACCAATCATTTCGAATTAGAGGCCCGGACCGTAGCTGATTTGTATAAATCCCGCTGGCAAGTGGAGCTGTTTTTCAAATGGATCAAGCAGCACCTTCGGATAAAGAAATTTTTCGGGGTTTCGGAAACCGCCGTAAAAACCCAGATCTGGATCGCTATATCCGTTTATGTGCTGGTGGCCATCATGAAAAAACGCCTGGCCCTTGACCAGAGCCTCTACACAATTTTACAGGTTCTGAGTATTACTCTTTTTGAGAAAACCCTTATTTCACGGGCATTGACAGAAAATGATTACAATAACAAATTTACTTCTGGATATATCCAACTGAATTTATTTGATTCTTAACCGGACACTAATGAAGCCGGACGTTTTGTTATTCCATCTCCTGGCTGATGATTCTCAGCCCCTCCAGGGTTAAATCGGACTCCACATGATCGATGGAGGTGGCGACGTTGGCCATCAGCGGCGCCAGCCCTCCCGTGGCCAGGATCAAAGGCGGCGGGTCCATCTGCGCTTTCATGCGTCCCACAATCCCGTCCACAAGGCCGGCGTAGCCGAAAATGATTCCCGATTTGATTCCGCTGATCGTGTCTTTGCCGATGACATTTTCGGGCGGCTCGAAGATTTCCACCCGCGGCAGCTTGGAGGCCTCCCGGAACAGGGCTTCGGAGGCGATCATGATGCCGGGGCTGATGGCCCCGCCCAGATATTCCCCCTTGCCGGAAACGACATCGAAGGTGGTGGCGGTTCCGAAATCGATGATGATTAAGCTTTGGCGATACTTTCGATAGGCCGCAACGGAGTTTACGATCCGGTCGGCCCCCACTTCGGACGGGTTGTGCATCAGGATCGGCATGCGGGTATAGGAACGGGCATCCACCCAACGGGGGGCATGCCCCAGATATTTGCGGCAAAAGGAATCCAATATGGTCACCATCGGGGGAACGACACAGGAGATAATGGTCCGTTTAATTGCGCTGGAGTCGATTCCTCCCGTAGCCATCAGGCTGGCAACGATCACATTGAATTCGTCTTCGGTCGTTTTTCGTTCGGTGCGGATGCGCCAATCCTTGACCAGGGTGTCGTCCCGGTAAATGCCCATAACGGTGTTGGTGTTGCCTACATCGATGACGAATAACATATTGGACTCCGGTCTACTTGTTGATGGTTACGGAGAATTGCTCAGGATCGACACGGGTCAGGGTCGTGCCCACGGGCAGGTGAATGGCTGCTTTCAGCAGGTGGCGCCCCGGAGCAAGCCCGCTCAGATCCACGGTGACGGAAAAATCCGTATTGGACTCGAGTGCATTGACGACGGCTTCCGGTCCGCTGACCGTCAGCATGATGGTTTGCGGTTCAATACGATATTCCGTTGAGGCGCCTTTGACTGTGACAGGGATATTTTCCAGCACCCGGGTAACGATGCGCTCGGTGACCTCCACCCGGGCAACCGCAATCCGCAGGGGCGGGTCCACGGCGATGGCTTCCGGGAGGTTGAGGGGAACTTCTTTTTTAAACGATTCGGCGGCCTCTTCCAGATTAATGGGGTGCGTTTTGACCGTTTCGATATCGGCCAGCGAGCCTGCCGTTCCCTTCAGAACCACACGGTCCGGCTCCAGTTTTACTGCGGTGACCGCGTATCCCGGTGCAGCGTTGCCTTCCAGCACGGCCACGACATCGACGGTTTTCAGGACCACGGGCTCCAGATGGATCGTCAGAAAAGGCGTGAGCAGGGCCTTTAGTTCCACCTCCTTGGGCAGGGTCACATCGCTCGGTTCGATGGCCAGTTTGTGGGTGCCTGCCCGCAGGCCGCTAAGATCCAGCTTGCACGAGATGCCCGTGGAAGCAGCCGCATCGAAACCAGGGGAGCGTGAGACAACCAGCAACCGTACGTTTTGACTGGACGGGTTCATGATCAGCAGGTCGTCGGCAAGATGGGTGAAAGAGACATCGATGGCGATTTCCATCTCCCTTTTTTCCGTCCGGACGATCATGACCAGGGTCACCACACCGAGAAGCAGGGGCAGAACCAGCCACCGGATCCATCTGCCGGTCGAGCGTTGCTGGGTTGGCGAAGAAGATGTCATAGGAATTATGCGGATCGAATCGCATCGATTAGGGTAAGTGTGGCCCTGGTGCGGGCGACATCGTGAACCCGGACGATATGCGCACCCTGCATGGCTGCCGCCGCTACCGTGGCCTGGGTGCCCCGGGCCACTTCCGTGGACAGCGGTTCCGGCTCCTTTTGAGCCTCTCCCTTGAGCAAACGGCGGATAAACGCTTTTCGTGAGGGACCGATCAAAAGGGGAGCGCCCAATTCGTAAAAACGGTCCAGGTCGCGAATAATCTTTAGATTGTGGCTGACGGTTTTACCGAATCCGATGCCCGGGTCGAGGATAATGGCGGAACGCTGCACACCGGCGGCCAGGGCCTGCTCCATGGCTTGGGACAGGAACGTTTTGATCTCGCCGATCAGGTCCTCGTAAACCGGTTCGACCTGCATGGTTTTCGGGGTGCCTTTCATGTGCATGAGCACCAGGGGAACCCGGCACTCGGCGGCTGTTGCGGCCATTTGCGGGTCCGATCGCAGAGCGCTGATGTCGTTGATGATGGTCGCTCCGGCGGCGACGGCGCGGCGGGCGACCTTGGCCTTGGTGGTATCGATGGAAATGGGAACATTCACTCGTTTGGCCAGCTGTTCAATCACCGGAAGGACGCGTTCCAACTCCTCGGTTTCACTCACCGGATCCGAAAACGGGCGGGTGGATTCTCCTCCGATGTCAAGGATATCGGCTCCTTCGTCCACCAGTTGGAGACCCTGGGCCACGGCACGGTCCGCTGAGAAGAAATGCCCCCCGTCGGAAAAGGAGTCGGGGGTGATATTGACGATGCCCATGATCCGGGTCTTGGGGCCCAATTCAAGCGTGTGCGGGCCGCAGCTGACGGTGGCCGTCTGTGGAAAAGCGCGCAACGGCGATCTCCTTCGTTCTTCTGAAAACCGGTGAACCCGTGACGGGGGATCACGATTTTGGGATGTCTTCTTCTTCCGTCGACTGCGAGGTGTCGTCTGCCGGTGGATCCGTCCGGTCGTCTGCCTTTTCTTCCTCTTCGTCGGATTCGACGGTTGTTTCCGGCCCCTGCGGGTCGGCGTTGTCATCAGCCTCTTGACTGTCGGCGGCTTTCTCGGGAAGATCAATGCCCGGCCGCACCTGGCGGATCAGTTCGTCCAGTTCGGCACCCAGGATGGTCTCTTTTTCCAGCAGTTGTTCGGCCAGTTTATGCAGCACATCCAGGTGCTCGGTGAGAACGGTCCTGGCCTTCTCGTAGGCCTGCATTACCAGGTTGTTGATTTCGTTGTCGATTTTTCGGGCCGTCTCTTCGGAATAGTCGCGGTGCTGGGCGATCTCCCGGCCCAGAAACACCTGCTCTTCATCTTTGGCGAAAGAGAGGGGACCCAGGGTTTCGCTCATGCCCCAGCTGCGGATCATCTGCTGGGCCAGTTCCGTGGCTTTCTTGATGTCATTGGAGGCTCCGGTGCTGATGCGCTTGAAAACGATCTCCTCCGCCACACGGCCGCCGAAGGCGATGGCCAATTCGGCTTCCAGTTGATCCTTGTACCGGAAATCCCGTTCTTCCGGCAGAAACCAGGTCACACCGGCGGCCCGGCCGCGGGGAATGATGGTGATTTTGTTGACCGCATCGGTTCCGGGAATGAAGCGGGCCACCAGTGCATGCCCACCCTCGTGGTAGGCCGTGGTCAGCCGGTCCTCTTCCTTGATCACTTTGGATTTTCTTTCGAGGCCCATATAGACCTTGTCCTTGGAGTCCTCGAAATCCATCATGTCCAGCCGTTCCTTGTTGCGCTTGGCCGCCAGCAGGGCCGCCTCGTTGACCAGGTTTTCCAGGTCCGCACCGGAAAAACCGGGCGTGCCTTTGGCCAGCACCACGGGGTCCACATCCGAAGCGATGGGGGTGCGCTTCATGTGCACCCGCAGGATTTTCTCCCGACCCTTGATGTCGGGCAGCGACACCACGACCTGGCGGTCGAACCGCCCGGGGCGCAGCAGGGCCGGATCCAATACGTCGGGCCGGTTGGTGGCCGAGATGAGGATGACGCCTTCGTTGGACTCGAAGCCGTCCATCTCCACGAGAAGCTGGTTGAGGGTCTGTTCGCGTTCGTCATGGCCGCCGCCCAGGCCGGCGCCGCGGTGGCGTCCGACAGCGTCGATTTCGTCGATGAAAATGATGCAGGGGGCATTTTTCTTGCCCTGCACGAACAAGTCCCGTACGCGGGAGGCGCCTACGCCGACGAACATTTCCACGAAGTCGGAGCCGCTGATGCTGAAAAAGGGGACGCCGGCTTCGCCGGCAATGGCCCGGGCCAGCAGCGTTTTACCGGTACCCGGAGGCCCCATGAGCAACACCCCCTTGGGAATGCGGCCGCCCAGGCGGGTGAATTTTTTGGGGTCTCTCAGAAAATCGACGATTTCCCCCAGTTCCTCCTTGGCTTCGTCGATGCCGGCCACATCCTCGAAGGTCACCTTCTCCTGCTGATCGGAGAGCAGACGGGCCCGGCTCTTGCCAAAGGACATGGCCTTGCCGCCGCCGCTTTGCATCTGGCGCATGAAAAAAATCCACACGCCGATGAGGACGATCATGGGGAACCAGGAAACCAGAACGGACATGTACCAGGGGGATTCGGCCGGCGGTTTGGCATTGATGGTGACGCCCTTGTCCTTCAGCCGCTGGATCAACGCGGGATCCTGGGGGGCGTAAATCTTGAAATGACTGCGGTTGAGATCGGTAACGCGGATCTCCTGGCCCTGAATGGTGACTTCAGACACCCGGTCGGCCTCTACCATGGATAGAAATTCGGAATAGCTGATGTCGTTCTGGGTGAGCTGCTGCTGATTGAACAGATTGTACAGCATGACCATCATCAGGGTGATGACCAGCCACAGGGCCAGGTTCTTATAAAATGGATTCAAGAGCGATTTCCTCCTCGCGACGCTTTTGGGAATCTAAACAGTTTCCTGCATTCGGTTTCCTGCCGGCCCACCTCCCGGACCCGCACAGATTAGGATCATATTAACCATCATCGGGTGTCAAGCAAGAAAAATTCGATGTTGAGAATTTGCGACGTCCGCGAGGTCACTCCCACCCGTTCGTCGATGCGCTGGCCCATCAGCCAGACGACGCCCCGTCGATCCGCCATTACCGGCGTTTTGGATCGGTTGTGACGGGGGACCCGATGATCGATAAAAAATTTTTTCAACTTCTGTCGGCCGCCGGAACCCAGTGGGTGGAACCGGTCTCCGGGCGCCGGCCACCGGACGGTCAGCGGAAGAGCCAGGCAATCGAAATCCAGACATGCCCGGTTCGGTTCGATAGCCGTCCATGACGGCAACCGGCGGCGGGAAAGAAAGGAGAGGCGCAACCCGATCCCCATTTCCCGGATTTCGTAATTCTGCGGAAAGGGTCCTTCGAGGATCTTTATGAAACCGACGGACTTCTCGATCCGTGCCGCCGCGGATCTGCGTCGATCGCGGGGAACGATGGAAAGCACCAGACGATCGCCGTCCCGCCGGGCGCGAAGGCCGCCGGGAAGATGGCACTCTTTTCCGTCGCCGCCGGCCAACAGCCGGCTTACGGAATGGATATGGGAAAATTCGATTCGACGCAGATTACCGGCAAGCTCTTCCAGGGCCATTCGGATCAGGCGGCGCATCAGGGCGGTATGGCCCCCCCGCAGGCGGCTGATGGACAGCGCCACTCCGCCTTTTTCGCGGCCAATGACCGTTTTCAGGTATTCGCGGGCAACCAGATCCCCGATCCAGGACTCCTCCGTTCGCACCACATCGGCCAATCGATTGAGGTGTTGCCCGATCTGTGGATTGTAAGCCGATGCCAGCAGCGGCAGCAGATCGAGCCGGATCCGATTGCGCAGAAACCGGCGGTCTTCGTTGGAGGCGTCCCGCATGCAGGAAATCCCTTCGGACCTTAAGTAGTCCTCGATTTGGGCGCGGCGGACATGGATCAAGGGGCGGATAATGCGGTTTGCCTTTACCGGAGCGATGCCGGACAATCCGCGCGGTCCGGTTCCGCGCAACAAAACCAGCAGCATCTGCTCGGCATTGTCGTCCATATGGTGGCCCAGGGCCAGCTTGTTGTAGCCCCCGTCGGCCATGACTTTTCTAAAAAAGGCATAGCGCACCCGGTGACCCGCCTCTTCCAGGGAAATACCCAGTTTGCGTTTGACGTTGATGACCCTGGCCCGGCCGACGTGGCAGGGACAACCCAGGGCGGCCGCCGCGCGTTTCACGAAATCCGCCTCTTTCTCGGCCGCCTCGCCCCGCAGGCAGTGGTTGAGATGCGCCACTCCCAGTTCGGTCTTTCCGGGGAAGGGCATTTTCACCAGCAGATGGAGCAGGGCCATTGAATCCGGCCCTCCGGAAACGCCCACCAGTACCCGATCACCGGAGACCAGCATGCTATGGGCGGCCAGCGTTCGTCGGACTGTGGTCGAAAACGATTTGCAATCAGATGAGGTTGAGGATGGTGGCATGAATCAGTTCGGCATTCTTCCGGTCCCAATAGCCGACATAGCCGCAACGGACGGCCACTTCGGTCATATCGTAGCGGACGGTCCGGACCGTTACCGTAACCGGCGAGCCGTCGCTCTGACGCCCCTTTAGGGTCGTCTCGCTGCCGGCCTGGTTTTTCTCTTCGATGGTGATCTTAAGATACTCCAAACTCTGGATGGCCGCTTTTTCGGTCGTATCGAAATCCTTGGCGTAAGAACGGATCAATTCTCCTTTGACCCAGGTATAGACACCGGCCCCGGCGCCGGCCCCCACGATCAACGCCGCACAGCCGGCCATCGTTACCAGCGCCGCCAGCAGGGCAATCGCGACAGCGGTTCGCTTCATTTTGTTTCCTCCAAGTTTGGGTTTCCTCTGATCTATTGCATGCCTGCCGGTAAGTCAATACCGCAAGCTTCAAGGGGGCCGGCGGCTGAGGGCTGATTTCACTTAGCTCTTGAAAAGTGGCTGTGGATCATACTATAGGGTGCCCGGTTGTGCTAGGCGGGGAGCCAGCGGTGCCCTTGACCCGAAATCCGCTTTATGCGGGGCCGAACTCCCCCCCGAGGGCTGATCCCGAGAGAATCAGGTCGCTTTGACCGGCCGCCGCGCAACAGACGGTCTCGAACCTCGTCAGGTCCGGAAGGAAGCAGCGATAAGGGATGCGGTCTGTGTCGTGGATCGATCCCGGTCACACGGTGGCCTCGATTTTCCGGATCGGTTCGACGGGGGGTGCACAACCATTTCACCTACCCATCGTTTTGCCCCGTTTTTCGGTTCAACCCATCAAATTTACAATTGATTATTATTCTTGGAACAAGACCCGCCGATTCCTTGACAAGCCATCATCCGGTCTTATTTTCTGTCAACTTTGCGGGTCCCCATTGAAGTCAACCGCTTAAAAATTCAAGCGGTTCCGGACTACGGGGCGCCCACCGACCGCAAAGAGGATTACAGCCAGCGAAATCAGGAGAGACAGGAGCCGATGGCACAGAAGAAGAAAATTGTGATCGAGGACGAAAACGAGAAGTCAACGCAAAGCGCGGTGCCCGAGGACGAAGAGCCCAAAGCGCCTGCAGAAAAAACCGAGCCCGCTGAAAACACGTTGAAAGAACTCGAGGAGAAGTTGGATGAGGCCCTGGCCAAAGCCGACGACTATCAAGACCGCATGCTCCGGATGGCCGCCGAGTTGGAGAATGTGAGGAAACGCGCCTCGCGCGAGATGGAAGACGTCAGAAAATATGCCACCGAAAACCTGATCCGCCAACTGCTGACCGTGGTGGACAACCTGGAACGGGCCATCGCTTCGGCCGCACCGGAAAACCAGAATGACAAGGGCGTGGTTGACGGGGTCGCGCTGACGCTGGCCGAGATTACCAAAATACTCGAAAGGCACCACGTGAAACCCATCGAGGCCATGGGCGAGCCTTTCGATCCGGCCTTTCACCAGGCCATGAGCCAGGAGGAGCGGTCCGATCATCCGACCAACACGGTCGTTCAGGAATATCAAAAAGGATACCTGATACATGACCGGCTGCTGCGTCCCGCCATGGTGGTGGTGTCGAAAAACAGTCAAAATGGGCAGCCGAACGAAAAAGCGGTCGATACCCAAGCTTAAAGTTATCGCATTATATAATATACCGTTGAAGGTAAGGAGGACATCAAATGGGCAAGATTATCGGAATCGATCTCGGGACCACCAACTCCTGTGTGGCCATCATGGAAGGTGGGGACGCCAAGGTCATCACCAATCCCGAAGGTGGACGGACCACCCCATCCATCGTGGCCGTCAGCGAAAGCGGTGAGCGAATGGTCGGGCAGATCGCCAAGCGCCAGGCCATTACCAACCCGGAGAATACCGTATTCGCCGTCAAACGGTTGATCGGCAGGAAATACAGCTCTCCCGAGGTGCAGAAAGACGTCAAGATTCTTCCTTACAAGATCAAAGAGGCGGAAAACGGGGACGTACGCATTGATCTGCGGGGCAAGCTGCACAGCCCGGCGGAGATCTCCTCTTTCATCCTGGCCCACATCAAAAAATATGCCGAGGACTATCTGGGAGAGCCCGTTACCGATGCGGTGATCACCGTGCCGGCGTACTTCAACGACAGCCAGCGCCAGGCTACCAAGGACGCCGGGAAGATCGCCGGCCTGAATGTCCTGCGCATCATTAACGAACCCACGGCCGCTTCACTGGCCTATGGTCTGGACAAGCGCAGCGAAGAGAAGATCGCCGTTTTCGACCTGGGCGGCGGAACTTTCGACATCTCCATCCTGGAAATCGGCGAAGGGGTGTTCGAGGTCAAGGCCACCAACGGCGACACCCATCTAGGCGGCGAGGATTTCGATCTTCGTCTCATCGACTATCTGGCCGACGAATTCAAAAAAGATCAGGGCATCGACCTGAGAAGCGACAAGATGGCCCTGCAACGGCTCAAGGAAGCGGCCGAAAAGGCCAAAATGGAGCTTTCCTCCTCCATGGAAACCGATGTCAACCTGCCGTTCATTACCGCGGACGCCAGCGGCCCCAAACACCTCAACGTTAAAATCACCCGGGCCAAGCTGGAAGGCCTGGTCGCCGACTTGCTGGACAAGCTGGACGCACCCTGCCGGACCGCGATGAAGGACGCCGGGCTTTCCAATGGTGATATCGATGAGGTGATCCTGGTGGGGGGCATGACCCGCATGCCGGCCGTTCAGGAACGCGTCAAAAAGATTTTCGGCAAGGAGCCGCACAAGGGCGTCAACCCCGACGAAGTGGTGGCGCTGGGCGCCGGAATTCAGGGTGGTGTGCTCAAAGGGGATGTAAAGGATGTGCTGCTGCTGGACGTGACCCCGCTTTCCCTGGGTATCGAAACCCTGGGCGGCGTCATGACCCGTCTGATCGAAAAAAACACCACCATCCCGACCCGCAAGAGCCAGGTTTTTTCAACGGCGGCAGACAACCAGCCGGCAGTTTCCATCCATGTGCTCCAGGGCGAGCGCGAGATGGCCGCCAGCAACAAGACCCTGGGCCGTTTCGAACTGGTGGGCATCCCGCCGGCTCCCCGCGGCATTCCCCAGATCGAGGTGACCTTCGACATCGACGCCAACGGTATCGTCAACGTTTCCGCCAAAGACATGGCCACCGCCAAAGAACAGTCCATTCAGATTACCGCCTCCAGCGGGCTTTCCAAAGAGGAGATCGACAAGCTGGTCAAGGATGCGGAATTGCATGCGGATGAAGACAAGAAGAAAAGGGAGCTGGTCGAGGCCCGCAACCACGCCGATACCTTGATTTACACTACCGAAAAATCGTTGAAGGATCTCGGCGAAAAGGTGGATGCCGAAACCCGCGGCAATATCGAAAGCGCTTCCGCGGATCTGAAAAAGGCCATGGAGGGCGATGATGTCGAGGAGATCAAGCGGTTGAGCGAGACGCTCACCCAGGCCTCCCACAAGGTAGCCGAAGCCATGTACAAGCAGGCTTCCGAAGCGGGTGCCGCCGGTGCGGGTCCCGAAGCCGGTGCCGACAGCAGCGGCGGGGCCGCCAATCCTGACGATGATGTGGTGGACGCCGATTTCGAGGAAGTGAAAGATAAAGAGAAATAAACAACCCAGTGTTAAGTGTTAAGTGTTAAGTGATTAAACTGAGGAATGCTTCCGATCTATAAAATCGATTCTTTATCCTTCGCTTAAAACTTAACCACTTAACACTTAACACTGTGAAAAACAGCCTTCCTTGCGGCATTTCCGACGTTGATCGGCAACACTTCTATTTTCATTCCTTTTTTTCCGATAAAAAACTCTCCGCCTGGCCGCCGTATTGTTTGCGCAGCTTCGGTTTTTCGATTTTGCCGGTGGGATTTCGCGGTACATCGCCGAAAATGATCTTGCGGGGGCGTTTGTAGCGGGGCAGGGCGGTGCAAAAATCCTCCACCTCCATCCGGGTCAGTTCACAGCCGGGTTTCGGGTTGACGATGGCTGCGGCAATTTCTCCCAGGCGCAGGCTCGGCAGGCCAATCACGGCCGCATCCATAATCTTCGAATGGCCCATGAGAAAATCTTCGATTTCCACCGGATAGATGTTCTCCCCCCCGGTAATGATGACATCTTTTTTGCGGTCCACCAGCCAGATATAACCCTCGTCGTCCTGGCGGGCCACATCCCCTGTCAGCAGCCAGCCGTCCTTGATGGTGGCGGCTGTGGCCTCGGGGTTGCGGTAATACTCCTTCATGACGCCGGGCCCCTTGGCGACCAGTTCGCCGGGGCTTCCCTGGGGAACCGGCTTCATGTGGTCATCGACAATCTGAATTTCCCAGTCGAAGCCGGGAACGCCGATGGCCCCTACCTTGTGCATGTTTTCGAGGCCCAGGTGGACGCAACCGGGGCCGGTGCTCTCCGTCAATCCGTAATTGGTGTCGTACTGATGGTCGGGAAAGACCTTGTGCCACTGCTTGATCAGGCTCGATGGAACCGGTTGGGCGCCGATATGCATCAGCCGCCATTGGTCCAGGTTGTAGTCCTTGATCTTCAGGTCTCCGCTCTGGATGGCAAACAGCAGGTCCAGAGCCCAGGGTACCAGCAGCCAGACGATGGTTACCCGCTCTTCGGAAACGGCTTCCAGTATCCAGCGCGGTTCGATGCCTTTGAGAATCACCGCCCGGGCGCCGACGATAAAGTTGCCGAACCAGTGCATCTTGGCGCCCGTATGATACAATGGGGGGATGCACAGGAAATTGTCGGCGTGGGTCTGGTTGTGGTGTCGGTTTTCCACATAGCAGGCATGTTCCAGATTCCGGTGGGTCAGCCGGGTGGCCTTGGGGGTGCCGGTGGTGCCGGAGGTAAAGTAAAGGGCCGCGTCGTCGCAGATCTCGATGGGCACCTCGGGGTCGATGCCCGGATAATCGGCGATGAGTTGTTCCAACGACTCGGCCCAGGAGGGGCGCAGTTTTTCCGGTCCCGTAAAAATGAACGTCTGCACGTTGCTTTTGATTTCATCCCGAATTTTTTCGACCCGGTCGATAAACTCCTCGCCGAAAATAAAGGCCTTGGCTTCGGCGGTATGGGTGCAGTTGGCGATGGTTTTGGCCACGAAACGAAAGTTGAGGGGCACGGCCCATGCGCCTGTTCTCAGGATGCCGAAATAGGCCGGCAGCCATTGAATGCAATTCATCATCAGGTGGACGACGCGGTCCCCTTTGCGGATCCCCCTGGCCATGAGGGCCTGGGCAATGGCGTTGGCCTGGCGGTCGAAGGTTTCCCAGGTGATTTCCACCCTGCGACCGATTTCCGGCGCCCGTTCGATGAGCGCCGTTTCCCGGCCATACATTCTGGCGTTTCTGGCCAGGATTTCAGTAATCAGCATGACGGCTTTCCTTATTTTTCTCAGGCAGTGGGTTGTTTCTCCATAAGCGAGGTGGCAATAACAGAATGGCGGCGGGCGGTCAAGGCGGCAGACGATCAATTGTCTTGTCAACCAAAGGGACACGCATTATGATGCAAATGATTGCCACAGAGCCGCCATGGTACAGACAGCGCAAGGGGTTATTTCTCCCATCGGTCGTACCGGTAACCAAAAGGACGCCATGATTGTTTTCGACGGAACATACATGTTGGAACGCAAAGAGGATCCCGGGGCCACGCCGGCTCATGCCTGCGCCTGGCGGGTGAAAGTTATCGACCTGTCATCGGCCGACCCTTCGCATCCTCACATTCGTTCCCATATCGTGCTGGCCTTGCGCAAGGAGGGTGGGATTTTCAAAACCAGTTGTGCGGAGAGCCTGGGCAAGCGCATATGTGCGGATTTCGACCTCCAGGTGGAGGATGTTTTGTGGATCGAAACCTTCCCTGATCTGCCGGGCGAGCTTTACGCGGCGGTCTTCACCGCCAAATACCACGAGGCGGATATGCACTACAGCGTTGCCTGGCGGCCTGTATTGGATAACGAAAGGGCTGCCGTGGCCCCCTGGATCTGAAATCGGGCCTTTGAAATATGGGTTGAATGTTCCTCCGGTTTTCATTAAAATGCGCCCCCAGCCAGAAGCCGTTGACATTCCGGCTTTTCTTTCTCGCCCCAACTGCGGGCAATTACCATTTTACGCGTCGATGTCGTATCGACGGCACAAGTGGATGTCGGCAGTCCGGCATCCTCGGGCCTTGTCACCGAAGAACGGACTTGATCAACCGTCACAAGAAGGAAACGCATGATGAAGGTTCTTGTAAGCGACAATCTGGGTGAAGACGGGATTCGCATGTTTCAGGAAGCCGCGGGCATTGATGTGGATGTCAAAACCGGGCTGGAGCAGGACGCCCTGCTGGCGGTTATCGGCACTTACGATGCCCTGGTCATCCGCAGCGCCACCAAAGTCACCAGAGAGCTTTTGCAGGCGGCATCGAAACTGAAAGTGGTGGGGCGGGCGGGGATCGGACTGGACAATGTGGATATCCCGGCGGCAACCCAGCGGGGGGTTGTGGTTATGAACACGCCCACGGGCAACGTGATCACGACGGCCGAACACGCCATTGCCATGATGCTCTCTTTGACCCGCAACATACCCACGGGAACCGCCTCGCTGCGCCAGGGCCGCTGGGAGAAGAAAAAGCTGCAGGGCCGCGAGATATTCAACAAGACGCTGGGCGTCATCGGGTTCGGGAAAATCGGCGCCATCGTAGCCGACCGCGCCCGCGGATTGCGGATGAACGTCATTATCCACGATCCTTTTGTCACCCCGGAGCAGATTCAGAAGGCGGGCTTCGAAAGCGTCGATCTGGACACCCTTTACCAGCGTGCCGATTACATTACCGTGCATGTTCCCAAACTGAAAAATACGGTCGGCATGCTGAACAAGGAGGCCTTCGACAAGATGAAGCCCGGCGTGATGATCGTCAACTGCGCCCGGGGCGGGATCGTGGACGAAAACGACCTGTACGAGGCCCTCGAATCCGGCAAGGTTGCCGGTGCGGCCCTGGACGTTTTCGAAACCGAACCGCCGGGCAAAAGCCCGCTTGTCGAACACGAACGGGTCATCTGCACGCCGCATCTGGGTGCGTCCACCAAGGAAGCCCAGACCAATGTGGCCGTTGCCGTCGCCCGCCAGATCATCGATTTTCTGACCGAAGGAACGGTGGTCAATGCCGTCAACATGCCCTCGGTGACCGGAGAAGTGCTGGAGAAAATCGGCCCCTATCTGACCCTGGCCGAACGCATGGGCTGCCTTCAGGCACAGCTGGTGCAGGGCCCCATCAAAGAGGTGGTCATCGAGTTTTGCGGGGATTTCAAGGACATCGATCTTTCGCCCGTGTCCACGGCGGTTCTCAAGGGCATATTGGCACCGGTGGTCAAAGACGACGTGAACTTCGTCAATGCCCATGTCATGGCCCAGCAAAGGGGCATTACGGTGACGGAGACCAGCAGCGCCGAATCGGATTACTATGTCAACCAGATTACCGTCCGGGCGATCAGCACCGAGATGGAGCACGTGGTTTCGGGCACGATCTTCGGCAAGAAAGACCCGCGCATCGTCAAAATCGACAAATTTCGCCTGGAAATGATCCCCGAAGGCCACATGGCCCTGATTCAAAATATCGACAAGCCCGGCTCCATCGGCGAAATCGGCACAACGTTGGGGCAGCATCAAATCAATATCGGCAGAATGCAGGTGGGCCAGGAGGAAGAAGGGGACCGCAATATCGTCTTTCTGACGACCGATACCCCGATTCCCGAGGACGTCGTGGAAAAGATGCGCCAGCTTTCCCTGGTTAAGACCGTTACGCCTTTAGAATTTTAACCGCTTCGGAAAAAAACGGCCAAGGAGTTCGCCATGACCGATGAAAAGCAGACCAAAACCGGCAGTGCAGGTACCGGTGCCCGAACGCCGTTGCCTGCGATCAATTTCGCTACATTTATTTTTTCGCTGAATTCATCGGCCCTGGTTCAGCTGGGAATGATGGAAGACCCCATCACCGGAGAAAAGTCCGAGAATCTGCCGCTGGCCAAACAGACCATCGACATCCTTTCCATGCTGGAAGAGAAGACCAAGGGGAATCTGGATACCGACGAGGCGGCCATGCTCAAGAATATCCTTTACGATCTGCGCATCCATTACGTAAAGGCCAAGAGGTAGCCCGACGCAGCCGCCATTGATCACGAACCCGCTGTGCGTGAAAGCGCCGGCGAAGATCAACCTCTTTTTGCGCATCACCGGCAGGCGCCCCGACGGGTTTCATGAACTCGTCACGCTCATGTGTCCGGTGGCGCTGTACGACACCCTGACGCTGACCCCTGAAAACGAGGGCCTCCATGTTGTCTGCGGCCACCCGGATGTGCCCGAAGACGAATTCAACCTGGCGGCCCGCGCAGCCCGCCTTTTCGTGGAAACCGCGTTTCCGGAAGCCTCCCGCCCTGTATCCGGATTGACCATTCATATCGATAAAACGATTCCCGTGGGCGCGGGGCTCGGGGGCGGCAGCAGCGATGCCGCCGCCGTGTTGACCGCCTTGAACCGTCATCGGGGGAACCCCCTGTCCACACCGGCGCTGATGGAACTGGCCGGGCGCCTGGGCGCTGACGTTCCTTTTTTTATTCCGGGGGGCGCGGCACTGGCAACCGGAATCGGCGATCGACTCGAGCCTTTTTCCCGCCTGCCGACCTGGACGGTCCTGCTGGTCTATCCCAATGTGGCCGTATCTACTGCCTGGGTCTATAAAAATCTGAATTTAAGATTGACAAAGGACGAAAAAAAACTTAGAAAATTTCACTTTAAAGACCGGTTTTTCAACGTCGCCGAACATTTGGTCAATGACTTGGAACCCGTGACCATCAAGGCGTTTCCGGTCATTGAAGAGATAAAGCGTTTGCTGCTGGCACATGGAGCGGCCGGGGCTATGATGTCCGGCAGCGGCTCGACCGTGTTCGGGCTTTTTAAGACGCCCGGGCGAGCCGAATCAGCGTATTCAGCCTTGCGTAACAATCAGCGGAGTCAAAACTGGACGCTTTATGTCGCGGATCTTTTGATCCACCGGCCGGTTATTGCCTGATTAAGAAATGAGGCGGCCGGCGTAACCTGTTGGGGCGTCGTCAAGTGGAAAGACACAGGATTTTGGTTCCTGCATTCGGAGGTTCGAATCCTCCCGCCCCAGCCAACCCAACGAAACAGGAGTGGCGTTCGGAAAGTGACACTAATAAACGGAAATTTCTGTCTTTTTTCAGGCAACTCTAATCCGGATCTGGCGAAAAAGATAGCCGAATACCTGCACATGGCTCTTTGTGGCGCCGTGGTGAAGCGGTTCAGCGACGGCGAGATCCAAATCGAAATCGATGAAAATGTACGGACCAAGGATGTTTTCGTCATCCAGTCCACCTGCGACCCGGTAAACGACAACCTGGTCGAGTTGCTGCTCATGGTGGATGCGTTGAAACGGGCTTCGGCCAGGCGGATTGCCGCAGTTATCCCCTATTACGGGTATGCCCGGCAGGACAAAAAAGTCGCCCCGCGGGTGCCCATCAGCGCCAAGCTGGTGGCCGACCTGCTGACGACGGCCGGAGCGACGCGTGTGATCACCATGGATCTGCATGCCGGTCAGATCCAGGGCTTTTTTAACATCCCGGTGGACAACCTCTATGCGGCCCCGGTGCTCCTGGAATACATCAAGGCCAATTTCAACAAAGACCTGGTCATCGTTTCGCCGGATGCCGGAGGCGTGGAGCGCGCCCGGGCGTTCGCCAAACGGCTGGACGCCGGGCTGGCCATCGTCGACAAACGGCGCTCGGCGCCCAACAAGGCCCAGGCCATGGCGGTCATCGGCGATGTGAAAGACAAAATCGTTATCATTCAGGACGATATGATCGATACGGCCGGTACCCTGACCGAGGCGGTCAATGCCATCATGGAACGAGGCGCCAGAGAGGTTCATGCCTGTTGCGCCCACCCGGTGCTTTCCGGACCGGCGATGGACCGCATCAACGCTTCGCCGATAACCAGCATTGTTTGCACGGACACCATTCCGCTGAACGAAAAGGCGGCGGCCTGCGATAAAATCAAAGTGCTCTCCATCTCCAATCTGGTGGGGGAGGCCATTATCCGAAGCTACACCGGGGATTCGGTGACATCCCTGTTTGTGTAATATTCTTTAAGGAGGAACAGATCGTTGGAAATAATGAATTTAAAAGCAACCCAGCGGGAAACCGTAGGTAACGGTGCTTCGCGAGTTCTGCGGAGGGAAGGGAAGATCCCCGCTATCTTGTATGGTCCCAAAACCGAACCGGTCAAACTGACCATCGATAAAATGGACCTGGAACCCATTTTCAAGACCGGCGCCGTGGCTCAGAAACTGCTGAAGCTCGATATCGAAGGTATCGACGGCACCACCAATGTCATGGTCAAAGAGATTCAAAAGCATCCCGTTTCCCACAACCTGCTGCATCTGGATCTCTACCAGGTATCCATGGATCAGAAAATCAAGGTTATGGTTCCCGTGGTGACGACCGGCAAAAGTGCCGGCGTGGAAATGGGCGGCATGCTGCAGATTATCCGCCGTGAACTGGAGGTTTTTTGCCTGCCCGATCAGATTCCGGAAAAAATCGTCATCGATATCACCGATCTGGATGTCGGAGATTCCTTTCATGTGGAAGAACTCCAGCTGGAAGGGGATATCGAGGTGCCGGCAGAGGTCAACTTCACCATTTTGACCATCCTCAGCACTAAGGTTGAAGAAGAGGCCGCGGAAGGCGAAGAAGAGGAAGAGCTGGCTGAAGAGGGTGCGGAAACCACCGAAGAGCCTTCAGCCGAGTAGCCGGATAAACCGGCAGCGTTTGTCGCATGGCGACGGTTGCCGGCGCTGCAATGGCAGACAGAAAAACGATACTCATCGTCGGGCTCGGCAACCCGGGACCGACGTACACCCTGACCCGCCATAACATCGGGTTCCGAGCCGTCGACCGGATCGTGCAAAAACACCGGTTGGCGGCGGTAAAATGCCCGATCCAGGCGGAAATCGCCGAAGGAAATATCGCCGGTATTCCTGTGCTGGCGGCCAAACCCTTGGCCTATATGAACCGCTCCGGCGGCCCGGTACGCGATGTCCTGCAAGCGCAAGGGATTTCATGCGAGGATATGGTCGTCATCCACGATGACATTGACCTTGCTTACGAAAGATTGAAAATCAAAGAGAAAGGGGGGGATGGAGGACATAATGGATTGCGGTCCCTGATCGACGCCCTGGGGACCGACCAATTCGTAAGGGTGCGAATGGGCGTCGGACGGCCCGAAGCCGATATTGGGGTGGTGGATTACGTTCTCGGCGATTTCGACGCGGATCAGCGCCCTGCCTTGAACGACTTTCTGTCACGGGCGACTGCGGCCGTCGAAGTGATCCTTTGCGAAGGCGCAAGGGAAGCCATGAATCGGTTTAATCAAAAACCTTGAATTCACGCTAACGACTGAATGGAGGAAAGAATGGAAGTTGTAATGAACAACATACCGCTCGTATGTACGTTGGTCGGTGTTGCTGGAGTACTCTTTTCTATCATCCTTGCCGGTATCGTCAAAGGCGCCCCGGCCGGTAACGAGAAAATGCAGGCTATCGCCGGTGCGATCCAGGAAGGCGCCATTGCCTACCTGAACCGTCAGCTCAAGAGCATGGGTATTGCCGGTATCATCATTTTTGGCGTTATTATCTTCACCATGGGTGCCAAGACCGCCATCGGATTCCTGATTGGCGCGGTCGCCTCTTTCATGGCTGGTTACATCGGCATGCGCGTTTCCGTACTGGCTAACGTCCGTACCGCCGAAGCGGCCAAAAAAGGCATGTCTGCCGGCCTCTCCATGGCTTTCAAGGGCGGTTCCGTGACCGGTATGATCGTTGCCGGACTGGCCCTGACCTCCGTGGCCGGTTACTACACCGCCACCCATGATGTCATCGCCCTGGTCGCCCTCGGTTTCGGTGGCAGCCTGATCTCTATTTTCGCCCGTCTCGGCGGCGGTATCTTCACCAAGGGCGCCGACGTCGGTGCCGACCTGGTGGGTAAGGTCGAAGCCGGTATCCCCGAAGACGACCCCCGCAACCCGGCTACCATCGCAGACAACGTCGGCGACAACGTGGGTGACTGCGCCGGTATGGCTGCCGACCTGTTCGAGACCTATGCCGTCACCGCCGTGGCCGCCATGTTGATCGGCCACCTGTTGTTCCCCAAAATTCCCATGGCCACCGAGTTCCCGCTGATCCTGGGCGCCATCTCCATCATCGCCTCCATGATCGCGGTTTTCTTTGTTCGCCTGGGCTCTGGCGGTTACATCATGGGCGCTCTGTATAAAGGCATGTTCGGCTCCGCCATCCTGGCCGCCATCGCCTTCTACTATGCCTGCGCCAAGTTCATGGGCGAATTGGGTACGATCTCTGCCATTAACATTTACTACTGCACATTGATCGGCCTGGTGTTGACCGTGGTTATCGTGATCATCACCGAGTACTACACCGGCATCTACGGCCCGGTGAAGAGCATCGCTGAAGCCTCCACCACCGGCCACGGCACCAACATCATCGCCGGTCTGGCCGTCTCCATGCAGGCGACTGCCGCACCGGTACTGGCCATCTGCCTTTCGATCCTGCTGGCCTACAACTTTGCCGGCCTGTACGGCATCGCCATGGCCGCCATGTCCATGCTTTCCATGACCGGTATGGTCATCGCCATTGATGCTTACGGCCCCATCACCGACAATGCCGGTGGTATCGCCGAAATGGCCGAGATGGACGAGAGCGTGCGTGCCGTAACCGATCCTCTGGATGCGGTTGGCAACACGACCAAGGCCGTTACCAAGGGTTACGCCATCGGTTCCGCCGGTCTGGCCGCCCTGGTTCTGTTCGCTGCCTACGTGATCGAGTTCCAGATGCATGGTGCCGAGAAGGCGATCAAGTTTGACCTGTCCGATGTGAACGTCATCATCGGCCTGTTCATCGGCGGTCTGCTGCCTTACCTGTTCGCTTCCATCGCCATGAAGGCCGTCGGCAACGCCGGTGGCGCCGTGGTCGAGGAAGTTCGTCGTCAGTTCCGCGAAATTCCGGGAATCATGGAAGGTACCGCCAAACCGGATTACGGTGCATGCGTGGACATCGTCACCAAGTTCGCCCTGAAAGAAATGCTGATTCCCGCGCTGCTGCCTGTGGTCGCTCCGTTGCTGGTGGGCTTTCTGCTGGGCAAAATCGCCCTGGGCGGTCTGTTGATCGGTTCCATCGTTACCGGCGTGTTCGTGGCCCTGTCCATGACCACCGGTGGCGCCGCCTGGGACAATGCCAAGAAATACATCGAAGACGGCCATCTGGGCGGCAAGGGCTCCGATGCCCATAAGGCCGCCGTTACCGGCGACACCGTAGGCGACCCCTACAAAGATACCGCCGGCCCGGCCGTTAACCCGATGATCAAGATCCTCAACGTTGTGGCCCTGCTGATGGTACCCTTCCTGATGTAGTCACAACCGCGGGCTTGATCCGCATTATATGTTCGACATTAAGGATTGGCGCCAGCCGGCGCCAATCCTTTTTTTATTGATTATTAATGGTTGCAATGGTATATTTCGCTATTCCATAGGTTTATTATGGGTTTTCATTTAGCAGGCACCGAAGAAGTACCCTTGGAAAAGACGATTCACAGGGTAGTCTGTATCACTGTTACCCAGTTGAAAAAGAAAAACCCGAAGGTGGCCTTAACCCCTGATCACTGGTACCCACATGGCAGATAAATCGGCTAACGAAAGTGCGAAAGGCGCCTCATCCCAGAAACAATTCAAGGTCGGGGATCTTGCCGTTTACCCGGCCCACGGAGTCGGACGCATCGAAGCCATCGAAACGAAAGTGGTCAATGGCGAAGAGCATGATTTCTACATCATGAAAATCATCGAAAATGCAATGGTGATCATGATTCCGACCTGGAATGTGGAGTCGGTGGGTCTGCGGGATGTCATCCGTAAAAAGGATATCCCTAAGATTTTCGAAGTGATGCAGTCCCGGCAGGAACAACCCATGGACAATCAGACCTGGAACCGGCGGTATCGCGAATATATGGAGAAGATCAAGACCGGTTCCCTGTTCGAGGTCGCCGAGGTGTTCCGGGATCTTTCCCTGCTCAAGCACACCAAGGACCTGTCCTTCGGTGAACGCAAGCTCTACGATACTGCCCAGAATCTTCTCGTCAAGGAACTGGCCATGGCCAAGAACAAAAGCGAAAAGGCCATCGTCAAGGAGATCGAAGCCCTGTTCAAGTCCGATGAGGCCTGAAGTCCTTACCGCTTAGATTTTATCCATGTCTTCCCAGCCGAACGGTTTCCGTTTCACAGTGGCTGCCGCCTGCGCAGGATCACGCCTGGATGCGGCTGTCGCCGCTGAGATCGAATGTTGTTCCCGTTCCTTTGCCGCCACCCTGATCCGCCGGGGATTGATCACCGTGAATGGGTCGGGCAAAAAACCCGGCTACGTTTTAAGAGAAGGGGAAACGGTTTGCGGCACCATCCCGCCGCCCGAAGCACCCGATTTCCGGCCCGAGGAGATCCCTCTTCACATCCTTTACGAGGACGCCGAGCTGGTTGTGATCGACAAGCCGCCGGGGATGGTTGTCCATCCTGCGCCGGGGCATAGCGGCGGTACGCTGGTCAACGCCTTGGCCTACCACTGTCCCGATCTTGCCGGCATATCCGGCAGCCTGCGGCCGGGAATCGTCCATCGGCTGGACAAGGACACTTCCGGTGTGCTGGTGGCGGCCAAAAACGGCATATCCATGCAGCATCTGGCCGCCCAGTTCAAATCCAGACAGGTTCGCAAACGCTATCTGGCGCTGGTCTACGGGGTTCCCGAAAGCGACGCTGGAACAATCGATCTGCCCATCGGCAGGCATCCCGTGGATCGCAAGAAAATGTCGGTGACCACCCGCACCCCGCGGTCGGCGCTCACGCACTGGAAGGTGCGCGAATCCTTTGTTGGGGCCTCGCTCCTGGAGGTGGATATCCGCACCGGGCGCACCCATCAGATCCGGGTGCATTGCCACGCCATGGGGCATCCGGTGATCGGCGATCCGGTGTACTGCCGCCGCGGCGAAAAAAAGCGGCTGGCGTCGGTGGCCCCTTGCATGGCCCAAAGCGTAGGGGATGCTGCCCGTCAGATGCTGCACGCCTGGAAGCTGACCTTCCTTCATCCGAAAACCGGAAAAACCCTGACAGTCGAGGCGCCTGTCCCAGCGGATATGAGCGCGTTGATCGCTGAATTCAGAAGATGGACTCCCACCAGGGAATTTGACAACCGCTGAAACTTTTATTAAAGATAGTTGTATCCATTCCCAGATTTTATTGATGGTAGGAAGAAGCTATCTGAAGCGCCATACTCCCCCAATGGCAACACCAAGCGACCTGCGCATTTCTTCCTTTTGTTCCATAGAAAACTGATCGTTCCAGGCCGCTAAAACGCCGACTCCGTATCTCCCTGCGGTTAGCCGAAGATTGAAAAGCGGAAGCTATAGTGCCCCGCGTGTTAGTGCAGCTGAATTACACTCGCCTCAATGTAAAACCCCAAGTCGCGATTAATGGGGTCGAAAGGGAAAACGGCCTTCCGGTTCCACCGGGAAGGATCATTGGACCTATACCGCACCGCTATCGAAGGAAAGTCACCATGAAAACGTACGTGATCGCTGCGATCCTGATCGGCGTCGGTGTTGTCATCGGTTTTCCCCTGTTCAGCATGACTTACTACACCATGGTGAGAACCTCTACGCCGGACTTCTGCGCCATTTGCCATGAGATCAAGCCGGCGGTGGTGGCCTGGCGTTCGTCCACCCACGTCAACAATCCTCAGGGATTCGTGGCCGACTGTATGGACTGCCACCTGCCTGCTCCCCATAAAACCTTCGATTTCTTTTTCGCAAAAACGTTTCATGGCGCCAAGGACGTCATCAAGCATTTCACCATCGACGAATACGATCGCCAGAAGAACCGGGACGCGGCTTATGCCTCCTTCGACAACGCCCAATGCCAGAAATGTCACCGTAATCTGCTGGCCATGCCCCATAAACGCGGGGCCATGCTGGCCCACCGAACCGTTATCTATCCCCGGCCGGGCTATGAGAAAAAATGTGTCGATTGCCATTACGACCTGGTCCATAACGACCAGGTGGCGGTCATGTACAAGCAGTACCGAAAGGTGCCCTATCAGGCCAAGGGGCTGAGAAATCTGTAATTACTTGCTGCCGATAACCGTTTGAGAGATCTTTAAACCGAGAGGAGGGTTACCATGAGGCGAGGAAAATTGGCTGCCCTGTCGGGCGCCGTGATTGTCCTGCTGGTGCTGGTCACGGTGCAATCGACCGCCTGGGCCCAGCCCAACTATGCCAAGGTCAAGGAGTACCGCATCGAACGCAGCATCCCGCCTGAGGCAGTGGCCTGCATCGAGTGCCACAAGCAGACCAACCCCGGCCTGTTCGCCGACTGGGCCAACAGCCGGCACGCCAACGCCAACATCACCTGCCTGGACTGTCATCTGGCCCAAGCCGGTGATCAGGACGTGGCCAAGGACCACGAAAAATATTACGGCCGCAGCGATTTTCCCTACGGTAAGCAACAATACAAGGTGTCCATCGCAACCGTGGTTACCCCCAAGGACTGCTCCCGCTGCCATCCGGACGAGGTGACCCAGTACAGCCAAAGCAAGCATGCCAACACCATCGAGATCATGTGGAAGCTGGACCCCTGGCTGAACAAGGGCATGAACTCGGACAACGAGCGCAAAACCGGATGCTACCATTGCCACGGAACGGTTCTGGCCATCGACGACAAGGGCAAACTGGATCCCACCACCTGGCCCAATGTGGGGGTGGGGCGGCTGAACATGGACGGCAGCAAGGGATCGTGCACCTCCTGCCACAGCCGGCATCGATTTGCGGTCTCCGAGGCCCGGCGGCCAGAGGCCTGCGATTCCTGCCACCTGGGGCCGGACCATCCCCAGATCGAGATTTACGAAGAGTCCAAGCACGGCACCATCTACAATGCCTTCGGCGATGAATTCAATTTCAAGGCCGCGGCTGGCACCTGGACACCGGGCACGGACTACCGGGCACCCACCTGCGCCGCCTGCCACATGAGCGGCAGCGGAACGGTTATGGGCACCCATGACGTCACCGAGCGCATCTCCTGGGAAACCCAGGCCCCTTTGACCGTGCGGCCGGCTGACTTCAAACCCTTTCCCGCCGGCAATGACTGGCAGGTCGAACGGGAGAAAATGAAGAATGTCTGCCGCGCCTGCCACGGCGACAGTTGGATCGACGACTTTTACCAGGGGTTCGACAAGGCTGTGGAAGAGTACAACGAAGTGTACTTCAAGCCGGCCAAGGCCATGCTGGACGATCTATACGGCAAGAGCCTGCTGGACAAGGCCAAATTTTTCGACGAGCACCTGGAACTGCAGTTCTACGAGCTGTGGCACCATGAGGGACGCCGGGCGCGCATGGGGGTTATGATGATGGCTCCGGATTACGCCTGGTGGCACGGATTTTACGAATGCAAGGCCCGCTTCAACGAATTCATGGAAGAGGCCGACCATTTGATCGAAACCGGTCAGAAGGCTTACCTTTACCCGAAGTATCCCAACGCTACCGGGGATACCACCCGACCGCCGAAGATTTTCGGCAGATAATGAAGCAGTCAGGTAAATTAAAGGCTCCGTTCCGCTTTGCCGGGCACGGAGCCTTTTTTTGAAGCGAGGGTTGTACAATGCGATGGACGGCTGAAGCTGAAGCGGCAATTAAGAAGGTACCGTTTTTCGTCCGGAAAAAAAGTCGCGGCGGAAAACGCTTTGCGGAGTTGCTGACCGATGCCGATGTCGACGCCCTGATGAACGGCATCAACAACCGGCCATGATCACCCCTTTTCACAGATTGGATCACAACGCTATGATCCTCTCCGGAAAGCGTTGTTTTTTTCTTGACTCACCCCCGTAGGCAAGGCATCTATAAGCTTTGCCGGCAAAACGATGATTGGTCGACATCTTCCCCCAGATAAAACCCAAGATCTGCCGCCATAAATAATTGACTTTAGACGTTCAGAACCGGTTACCACCATCAGAAAGGAGAGGGAACAATGACGAAAAGCGAAGCAGCAGAAAAAAAGCCGCTCTGGCTGTCCATCGAGGAGAGCATTCTCGCTGCCAACCCCCAGGATCTGTCCGGTGACAAGCTGGAAGCATCGATTCAGCAGATCGCAGGGGAACTGGACAACCAAGGTTACAACGTATCCCGCCATGGGGGCAATCTGCTTCAATTGCGATGGGCCGTGGGCAAAGCGTGCAAAGCCGGCAAGCCCATGTTGAAGGATTTCAACGCTGCCATCGGGGCATTCACGCTGGAGGATGTCGCCGATCCGTTTGGTGCAACGACGAAGCTCCTCGACGACATCGGAGGGACCTGGCCGGAACTGCGGAGCCCCGAATGCAGGCCGCAAGTGGTCCAGTTTGTCCAAAAGACCAAGCTCGACCTGCTGATCGCCAAGGCTAAAAGCCTGCCCGGCGACGAGGGTATCCGTATGCTCCTCGGTGAAAAAGTGGCTTCCGGCGTCATTCTCGACGCCATGGAAATCACCGACGAAAAACTTAACCAGGTGAAAGAAGCCATCAAGCAGGAACTTGCAGAACGGGCAAGGGTCGCCAAACTGCTCGAGGCCGTGGAAGGCAAGGCGGATGAGGAAAAAGTGAAGCACCTGCTCGAAAATGACGTTGCCGAAGAATTGATCATTGAAATGGCCAAGGTCGATCCGAGTGCCATCGACGCCGCCAAAAAGGCCATGGAGGAAGAAATCAAGGAAAAACAGCGGCTGGCGGAAGAAGAAGCGGCGAGGAAGAAGAAAGAGGCCGAAGGACCCTCGCTTGAAGACATTTCGTCGGACGATATGCTCGCCTACATCGAATCCATCCGTGAAATCATGGAATTCAGCGATGTGGAAAAGGAGATCCGGACCATGTGCGAGCAGAGTTCCATCCCCAAAGCCCTGGTGGACATCGCTGTCTCCGAGCCGGACAAACTGGATGAGCTTGAAAAGAAAGCGGAGGGATAAGTCTCTTCAGTCAATCGATCAATTGGCTTCAATAATAAAAGGGGTCGCCGGTATGGCGGCCCCTTTTTTATATTCGGGGATACATTCAGGAGGGGCTACGATTACGCAGCGTTTTGTTCCTCCATACGTTCCTGGATGGCAACCAAGGGCTGGTCAGGATTGTAGCAGACCCGGCAGCAGTTCAGGCAGCGGTTGGATTCGTGCTTGGCGTCGGCCTCGCTGATGACCTGATCCACCTCGATCATGGAGTCGATCCGTTCGGCTACGGGCAACTCCGGCATCGGCGTGCGCTTGGAGGGGACTACGCCGGGTACGCTCTTAAACAGCGATTCCTGGATATGCCGCTTGCCCTGCAGAGAGTTCGGCGATCCCTTGACCTCTTCGCCGGTGATATACTGGTGGATGGAGCGGGCCGCACGCCGTCCGCCACCGATGGCGGTGACGACCAGCGAGGGGCCGGTGGCCACGTCTCCGCCGGTGAAAAGATACGGCACGCTGCACTGCAGGGTTTCCGGATCGTTGTCAAAGGTGTTCCAGCGGGTGATGGCGATGTTCTCTTTATCGGCTTCCTTTTCCATGAAGGAGACGTCCGGCTGCTGGCTGATGGCCGAGATGACCATGTCCACGTCGAGGATGGTTTCGGAGCCCTCGATGGGGACGGGACGCCGCCTGCCGCTGGCATCGGGTGCCCCCAGTTCCATCTGGAGATATTCGAGCCCTTTGACATTGCCCTGCCCATCGTCGATGACGCGCGTGGGCGCGGCCAGAAACTGGAACTTGATGCCCTCGTGTTCGGCGGCCACGATTTCGACTTCGTTGGCCGGCATCTCCTTGCGGGTCCGGCGGTAGACGATATACACCTCCTCGCAGCCTAAACGCAGCAGCGTACGTACGCAGTCGATGGCCGAATTGCCGCCTCCCACAACGGCAGCCCGTTTGCCCACGGTAATTTTCTTCTCAGGATGATCGGCTACCGTGGACAGGAAATTAATGCCCTGCCAGACGCCCTTGAGATCTTCTCCCTTGATTCCCAGGGTATAGTCCTTCCAGGCACCGACTCCCATGAAAATCGCATCGTAGCCCTCGTCGCGCAGGGACTGGATGGTGAAATCCCTGCCCAAGCAGGTGTTGTAGTGCACATCGATGCCCAAGTTTAAAATGCCCTCGATTTCCCAGTCGAGGACTTTATCCGGCAGACGGTACTCGGGGATGCCGTAGCGGGTAATGCCGCCCAGCTTGGACATGTTTTCGTAAATGGTGGGATGGTGGCCCAGGCGTCTGAGAAAATAAGCGCAGCTTACGCCCGCCGGCCCGCCGCCGATGACGGCGACCCGCTTGCCGGTGTCCGGGGCGCAGGCGATGGGAAAGCGGCGGCCGCTGTTCATCTCGTAGTCGGCCACGAAGCGCTTGAGCTGGTTGATGGAAACGGCTTCATCCTCGATTCCCCGGCGGCAGTAATCTTCGCAAGGATGCGGGCAGACCCGTCCGCAGGAGAGCAGCAGTGGGTTGCGTTCCCGGATGGTGTGGACGGCGCCTTCGTAGTCGCCTTCCCGGATCATCCGAATGTATCTGGGAATGTCGATTTCAGCCGGGCAGGTCTGCTGGCAGGGGGCCAGGGCCTGGTCTTCCTCGTTGAAGACCAGCAGGCGCTGGGACAAGGTCTTCACGGAGAGCAGGCCTTTGGGGCAGGCCGCTTCGCAGGCCCCGCAGCCCACGCAGAAGGCTTCGTCGACGACCGGGTAGCCATCGGGGCCCATGTGAATGGCGTCGAACTGACAGGACTGGACGCAGTCGCCCATGCCCATGCATCCGATGGAACAGACCCGTTTGCCGCCGTAGATCGTGGACATGGCGGCACAGGACATGGCGCCGTTGTAGACGAACTTTTCTGCGGCCCGATCACCCCCGCTGCATGCGTTCAGCGATTTCATGGGTTCGGCCGTTCCCGGATCAACCCCCATGACAGTGGCGATGTTGACGGCGGCTTCGGAGTCGGCCGCCACGCAAATACCCGGTTTGGCTTTGCCTGCGACGATAGCCACGGCCGCGGCACTGCACCCGGCAAAGCCGCATCCTCCGCAGTTGGCGCCGGCAAGGAAGTACTCCACTTCACCGATGCGCGGGTCTTCGTATACATAAAAGACTTTGGAGGCGACACTGAGAATGATGCCGCAGGTCGCGCCAAGGCCAAGCATAACAAGAATAGCGACGGTCACGAAAACCTCCTTTTCCCAAATCCTGATTATTAGAAACGATTTCGGTAGGGGCGATCTTGCGATCGTTACTGCTGGAAAAAAGCCGTTTGGAACTTCCGCGCTCCAAACGGCTTTTGACTGCTATAGGCGTACCGCTTTCCGTTGGGCGTCCGGTGCTATACCATTCCCCGGAATGCGTAAAAACTCAGGGAAATCATACCGGCGGTGATCAGCGCGATGGACGTATCCTGCAAGGGTTTGGGAACCCGGGCCAGAAGGATGCGTTCGCGCAAGCCGGCAAAGAGGATCAACGCCAGACCGAAGCCGGCGGCATATCCAAAAGAGGTTACCAGGGTCTGCAGAAAATTCAGTTCTTTGTCGATGTTGAGCACGCACACGCCGAAGACGGCGCAGTTGGTAGTGATCAACGGCAGGAAGATACCCAGGCCGGCATAGAGGGCCGGAATACTCTTTTTCAGGAACATCTCCACGAACTGAACCAGAGCGGCGATGACCAGGATAAAGGCGATGGTTCGAAGGTAGACGAGCTTGTTGGGTAGCAGCAGATAGTCGTAGATGAGCCAGGTGATCCCTCCGGCCATGACCAGCACGAAGATGACGGCCATGGCCATGCCCAGGGCCGTCTCCATTTTCTTGGACGTCCCCAAAAAGGGGCAGTTGCCCAGAAACTGCGCCAGCAGGATGTTGTTGACGAAGATGGTGGCGACGATGATTTCGATATATTCCATGGTGGTGTACTCCTCGATGCTATTTGCTGGGGATCAGGTTCATCGCACAGAGCAACAATCCCAGAAGCACAAATGCGCCCGGGGCCTGAACGGCGAATCCGAAGGGTTCGAACGAGGGACCGAAAATATTCTGGAAATTCCAGTGAATCAGTCCGAACACGTCTCCTTTAAGGGAGCCGGTGCCGATCAATTCGCGAACCATTCCCAGCAGTCCCAGTGCCCATGTGAACCCGAGGCCGATTCCCAATCCGTCGGCCGTCGACTTGAATACCCCGTTTTTAGAGGCAAAGGCTTCGGCGCGTCCCAGCACGATACAGTTGACCACGATCAGGGGAATGAAGACGCCCAGATCCATGAACAGGCCGTAGGCGAAGGCTGCCATCATCTGCTCGACCACGATGACGAAGGTGGCGATGATAATAATATAGCAGGCGATGCGCACTTTGGCGGGGATCACTTTTCTCAACAGCGATACCAGGATGTTGGAGCAGAGCAGAACGAAGGTGGTGGCCAGCCCCATGCCGAGACCGTTTTTCAGGGAAGTGGTGACGCCCAGGGTCGGACAAAGGCCGAGGACCAGTCGGAACGGAGGGACTTCCTTCCACAGGCCTTTGGTAAATTCAGACACGATCGATTTGGCCATTGCGCTAACTCCTTTATTTGCCCATGCCTTTGATTTGGTCTTCGATTTGCGGCTTCAGGTCGTTGTAGGTCTTGACGGCGTTGTTGACGCCGGTGCATACCGCCCGTGAGGTGATCGTGGCGCCGCTCAGGGCGCTGATCTGGCCACCGTCCTTGGAGACAGCGAAGGGCGTGGCGATGCCTTTACCCTTGAATTGGGCGGCAAAGCTGGGATCTTCCTTGGCCCTGGCACCCAGGCCGGGGGTTTCCTTGCTCGTTGTCACGGCGACACCGCGCAGGGTGTTGTCGGACATATTGAAGGCCACGACCAGCCCCACCTTGTCGGCAAAGCCGTTGGCGCTGGACTCGACCACCACCGTATCGGCCGCGCCGCCGAAGACGCCCACGAAGACAGTGTGCTCTTCTTCGCCTTTCTGGATTTTAAAGCGGTCTTCCACGGGATCATTCTCGGCTTCGCTCAGCATCTGCCGGATGGCGGGTCCTTTAACCAGGTTCATGACCTGGTTTTCGATTTTGGGTTCGGTAAAATCCTTCAACCACGCAAGGCTGCCGCCGGAGACGACGCTCAATACGGTCAGGACAACAACCATTTTGATCATTTCTCCCATGTTACGCCACCTTTCCAATCGCCTTGGGTCTGATCTTGTCGACCAGCGGATTTATCAGATTGATCAGGAGAATCGCGAAGACCACGCCGTCCACATAGGCGCCGATGTTGCGGATCAGCACCGTCATGACACCGCCCAAAACGCCGTAGATTACCATGGGGATAAGATTAACCGGCGACGTCGTGGACTCGGTGGCCAGGAAAAAGGCCCCGAACAGGGTGTACCCGGTCAGCAGGTGGAAAACCGGCGGGGCATAGCGGGTCGGGTCGGCCATGTTGAAGAGCAGGGCGCAGATGAAGATGCCGACGATGAAGGAGACGCTGATTTCCCAGCGAATGATTCCCCGCAGCATCAGGTAGAGGCCGCCGATGGCCAGGGCCAGACCGCAGGTGCTTCCTAAACCGCCCACCTGTTTGCCCATGAACAGGTCGACAGGGCTCAGGTCCGCGACTGCAGCCGGACCAAAGGCTTTCAGGGCGGCCAGCGGATCCGTGGCCGAAGGAAAGCTCAGCGAAAAGTTGACCAGGCCGGCATCGAAATCCATGTGGGCATTGTAGGAAACCATCAGGATGGCTACCGCGAGCGCCACCGGATTGAACGGATTGGCGCCGAGGCCGCCGAAAATCTGCATGCCGATGACGATGGCCAGAAAGGTGCCGATGACAACCAGCCACCAGGGGGTCGATGCGGGAAGGGCCATGGCCAGCAGCAGCCCCATCAGGGCGGCGTTGCCGTTGCCGACCGTAACGGGCTGTTTGCTGACATAGTTGAACAGCAACTCCCACAGAATTGCCGTCGACATGGCCAGGCTGATGACGCCCAGTGCCGGCGCGCCGTAATAGGCGATCCCGACGATGGCAGCCGGAAGGGCGGCAATGATGGCGTTGTAGCTTCGCTCGGGAATCCCGCTGCCGTCGTGCCAGAACGGCGCGTGGGAAACGATTAGCGTTTTCTTACTGTTCATCGACTTCCTCCGCAGATGATATCCGGCCTAATTCGTATTTTGCCAGTTTGATGTACTGATAAATCGGAATGCGGGAGACGCAGACGTAACTGCAAAGGCCGCATTCGATGCACGAGTACAGGTCGTACATATCGGCGCCTTCGGCGTATTGCCCGGCTTCCAGAAATCGGACCAGCAGGTTGACCTGCACATTGGCCGGACAGATGCTTACGCAATCGCCGCAGTTGACGCAGGGATAATCACTGTAAAAGGGGATGACGCTTTTATCCTGAACCATGATGGCATCGGTATCCGGTCCGATGGGCTGGTCCTCGCTGTAGATGGCGCTGCCGGTCATGGGACCGCCGAAGACGATCTTGTCGTGATCGTTAACTTCCACGCCAAACCGCTTCAGCAGCACACCCACCGGCGTGCCGATCCGTGCCCGGGCCAGGTGTTTGCCGCCGCTTTTGTCGATGACGGCGACGGTTTTCTCAACGGGCAGCCGGCCCGTGGCAAAGGCCTGGCCGATGGCCGCAACAGCTTCCGCCCGGAGGAAATGGACGCCCATGTCCGCCATACCGCTTTCATCCGGCAGCCGGCCGGTAAGATGGTAGAGGACCATCAGGGGCTGGGCATAGGGATAGCGGGACGGAATCGGGTGGATGCGGGCATCCAGGTGCCCCGAGTAGTTCTGGACGCTCTCTTCCGGCACTACGATGACGATGTCTTCGATGCCGGTGGCTTTTCTCAGGATTTCGATGCCTTCATTTACAGCCTCGATGTTTTTCTTGAAAACGTACAGGCCGGTATCGATGAGCAGGTCCGCATTTCCGGCGTAGATCACGATGGTTTTTACGGGATTGCGCTTGTCCATCAACGGTGCGATGTCCGGTTCTCCCGGACAGGCGGTCAGGTAGCGCGCCAGGGTTTCCAAAGAAGGCGTCTGGCTGGCTTCTGAAAATTCGGTGTCCAGGTCCTTGCCGCCATCGGTTTTGATGGTCACCGCGGTCCAGGTCCGGCCGAAGTCGGCGGAAAAAGGCGCTACCGCACAAATGGTGCCGCAGGCCGGGGCGATGGCGCAGGCATCCGCGTCTTCGGCCAATGTCAGCCGCTGTCCGGTTTTTACGGCGGTTCCCACCTTCAGGTCGCCGGTTTGCTTCATTTCCTGTTTGATATAAATCGTCAGGGTGTCCGGCGTCGGAATGGTCACCGCATCGGCAAAGCTGTCGGTTGCCAGTTCGTAATGGAAAGAAGGTTTGGAAAGACCGAAGAATGATCGTTTACGCATAGCTCAACCTTTTTTTAGGGCCGCAGGGAAATGAATCGTAGCAACCGATCCATCGGTACAGCCGGCTTCGATTACAGGACGTGACATGCGGAACAGTTCTCGGAGCCGGGCTGCGGACCCTTTTCGAACTGCTCATGACATTCGGTGCACTGCTGGTGAAACGCATCCGCCCGTGAACTCATCTCCGTATCCTCGATATCGCTTTCATCGTGGCAATCCAGGCAGACCGCGGGTTTTTCGCCGTCTTCGGCGGGTCCCTGGTGGCATTGTCCGCAGGCGATCAAGGCGGCTTCATCGTCACTGGGATGGTGGTGGCAGTCGAAGCAATCGGCCCCGTAACCGTATGCATCGGTGTGGGTGTGGTGTTCAAAAAGGACTTTCCCGGCATTGGTCTGATACATGATACGAATGGGCTCTTCGGGTATCGGGGTGGGAAAAGCGGCATAACAGATAATGCCGACCAGCAACAGGTGGATTGCCAGACCGTAAGCAAACAACTGCTGTTTCTTCGACGTCATGTGGCCCTGATCCTTTTTGGAGTTGGTTTAGTTGGGTTTTGAGTAGAACGCGGGTAGAAAATAAGACAATCGACTATCATAATGCACAAAACCTTTCAAGGTTTTATTTGGTACGATTGCAATGTGTTGAAAGTAATAGGTAAACAAAAAATCGACAGAAGTCGAAAAAAGGCCGAAACGCACCCGAAACGAGATTCGGGCATCCGGGTTGTTCGAGGCTTAACGCTTGAGAAATCATAGCGAATCGACTACAAGCGAAAATGCTGCCGGAAACGGAACGAACATCCGGATATAACGATTCTCCAAGGCGTCGACGTGGATAAAATGGAAACGATGAGAAAAAGTACCGACAACCGAACCCGCGGGCTGCCCATTCGGGTGCCGAAGCTTAAAAGACGCTTCGGCTACGGCTATCGCGCCGGTCGGCGCGGCACCGGCCGCCTCGGCAGCGCCGGAGACCGGATCTATCGGACCATCGTCGAAAACACCGGCACGGCTTTTTTGCTGATGGAGCAGGATACCACCATCGCCATGGTCAACGAAGAGTTCGAGAAATTGTCCGGATACCACCGCAGCCAGGTGGAAGGCCGGATGTCCTGGACCCGGCTGATTGCCGAAGTGGATGTGGAGCGCATGCTCCGCTACCATTACCTGCGGCGCGAGCTTCCCCATCTGGCGCCGCGCAATTACGAATGCCGGGTGCGCGTCAAGGACGGCCGTCTGCGCACCTGCTTTTTCACCGTGGCCATGATACCGGGCAGCGACAAAAGCATTGCCTCCATCACCGATGTGACCGAACACCGCGAAATGGAGCAGCGCATCCGTTCCGTTCGGGAAAACGAGCGCCGGCGCATCGGCCAGGATCTGCACGACGATCTGGGCGCCCATCTGGTGGGGGTGGAGGCCATGGCCGAACTGCTTCAGCGCCGGCTGAACAAAGAAGGGCATCCCCAGGCGCAGTTCTCCGCCGAAATTTCCGCTCTCATCAACCAGGCCACGGCCAAGACCCGGGCGCTGGGCAGGGGGCTTTGCCCCGTCGACCTGGACGACAGGGGCCTGATGAGCGCCCTGGAGAATTTGAAAAAAAATACCGAGCGGGCGTTTGGCGTTGTTTTTACGCTTGACCTGCCCGACGACATCGGTATCCGCAAACACGTCGTTGCCACGCAATTGTACCGCATTGTACAGGAGGCGGTGAACAATGCGCTGGTCCACGGCAAGGCGCAGGCCATCGCCATCGGCATGTCCACCGACAACGGAGCGCTGATCCTGGCGATCACCGACGATGGTATCGGGATCGCCGACGATGCGGAGCAGGGCGGCGGGTTGGGCCTGCGGACCATGCGGCACCGCGCCAATCGAATCGGGGCTGAAATGACCGTCACCCGGCGGCAACCCAAGGGAACTTTAGTGCGATGCACCATCAATCCAGAGTTTTTATCGTAGATGACCACCCGATTTTCCGAAAAGGGCTTTCCCACCTGATCAACGAGGAACCGGACCTGATGGTCTGCGGAGAGGCCGAGAGCGTCAGTGATGCGATCCGGGAGATCAAACGCACCAAGCCCGATGTGGTCATCCTGGACATCACGCTCAAGGATACCAGTGGGCTGGAGTTGATTCACATGCTCAACACGCAGTTCGCCTTCATGCCCATCCTGGTGGTTTCCATGCACGACGAATCGATTTTCGCCGAACGGGTGCTGCGGGCCGGAGCACTGGGTTACATCAACAAGCAGGAGGTCACCGGCAGGGTGGTCCAGGCCGTTCACCAGGTCCTTGAAGGTAAGATTTACGCCAGCGAAGCCATGGTGGAGACCCTGCTGGGAAAAATTATTTTCAAGCCGGCCCAGGCCACGGAAAATCCCCTGGAATGCCTGTCCGACCGGGAGATGGAAATCTTTCAGCTCGTCGGCAAGGGCTTCGGGCGCAAGGAAATCGCCGACATGCTCCACGTCAGCGTGAAAACCATCGGTACCCATCGCGAGAACATCAAGAAAAAACTGCTCCTCAAGAATTCCGCCGAACTGATGCGCTGCGCCGTCGACTGGGATCAGCGGCAAAAGATTGAATGAATCCCCCTAGGCGTTTGACCTAGTCGCCTTCCTGTTTTTTACCCAGCCAAAAAATGAGTGCTTGGCCGATTTTTTTTTAGGGTCAGATCCTCTAAAGAGGATATGCACGCAAAAAGTGTATGTCCACGAATGGTACCCTATTCGTGGAAGGACACTGGAAAACTTTCTGTGAGCTGTCGACGTTCCAACTTTCCGGGAGAAGATACCGCCATGATCAAAGAGAATCCGATTTATTTCAGCGATGTTTCCAAGTGTGTCGACCGGATTATCGAAACCGTCGGCAAAACCATCGTTTTCGGAATGCCGCTGGCACTGGGCAAGCCCAACCACCTGGTCAACGCCCTCTACCAGCGCGCCAAATCCGATTTGGAAATCCGGCTGACGATCTATACAGCCCTTTCGCTGGAACGCCCGCGCTGCTCGGGAGAGCTGGAGCGGCGGTTCATGGCCCCCATCGACGAGCGCCTCTGGGGCGGGTTCGTGGAATTCGACTACATGGCGGACCTGCGCAGCGGCAACCTGCCGCCCAACGTGACGATTTCCGAATTTTTCGTCAAGGCCGGCGGCTATCTGGGAAATAAAGCGGCCCAGCGCAACTATATTTCCTCCAACTACACCCATGTGATCCGGGACATTCTGGACCGCGGGCTCAACGTCATGGGCAATTTGATCGCCAAGCGCCGCATGGGCAGCGAAACGCGCTATTCCATGAGCTGCAACGCGGACCTGCCCCTGGAGTTGTTCGATCACCTGGAAGACGTGCGCCGCTCGGGCAGAAAGATCGTTACCGTCGGTCAGGTGAACACCAACCTGCCCTTCATGTACGGCGATGCCGAAGTGTCCCCGGACCATTACGACCTGGTCCTCGACAGCCCGCAGTACGATTTCCCGCTGTTCAGCGTCCCGAAACAGGCGGTGGCCACCGCCGATTACATGATCGGCGCCCATGTCAGTTCGCTGGTCAAGGACGACGGCACCCTCCAGATCGGCATCGGGTCCCTGGGCGACGGCATTGCCGAAAGCCTGATCATGCGCCACCGGCACAACGCGACCTATCGGGAGCTGCTGAAGGAAGCGAAAATCGACGATCGCTACGATGATCTGGTAAACCGCATCGGCGGCCGCGAGAAGTTCGAAAAGGGGCTTTACGGCGCCACGGAAATGTTTGTGGACGTCTTCATGCAGCTGTATCGCAGCGGCATCGTCAAACGAAAAGTCTACGAAGACGAGATGGTCCAGGCCATGGTCAACGACGGCACGCTTGCAGAGAACATCGATCCCGGCGTCCTGGACCGGCTCATCGACAAAGGGGCGATCTCGCCGCAGCTCAGCCAGGCGGACTTCGACCGGCTCCAGCGGTTCGGCATTTTCAGAAGCGACCTGTCCCTTGCCGGCGATACGATCCGCAACCACACCCGCAGCTGGCCGGCGGACCTTTCCAGGGCCGAGAACCGGGAGCGTGTGGCCCGGAATTGCCTGGGAACCCGGCTGGAAAACGGCACGGTTTGCCAGGCCGCCTTTTTCATCGGCCCGCGGCAGTTCTACGACAGCCTCAATGCCATGAGCGAGCGTGAGCGCAAGCTGTTCTGCATGACCGGCGTCAACAAGGTCAACCAGCTATACGGCGACGAACGACTCCGGCGCCTGCAGCGCAAGGATGGAAGATTCGTCAATGCCGGCATGATGGTGACCCTGCTGGGCGCCGTAACTTCGGATTGTCTGGAGTGCGGCAATGTCATTTCCGGTGTGGGCGGCCAGTACAATTTCGTTTCCATGGCCCATGCCCTGGACGACGGGCGGCTGATCATGATGATTCGCAGCACCCGCTGCAAGGGCACCCGGGTGCTTTCCAATATCGTTCTCAATTACGGCCACGTTACCATTCCCCGGCATCTGCGGGATATCGTGGTGACCGAATACGGCATTGCCGATCTGCGGGGCAAGAGCGATGAGGAGGTCATCAAAGCCATGCTCAACATCGCCGATTCCCGGTTTCAGGGGGGACTTTTGGCCCAGGCCAAGCAAACCGGCAAAATCGCCCGCAATTACCAGATTCCCGAGGAATTTCGTCACAACACCCCCGAGCGCCTGGAAAAGCTGCTGGCGCCTTATCGGCGTCAAGGGTTTTTCCGAGCCTTTCCCTTCGGTTCGGATTTTACCGACGAGGAGATTGTTATCGGAAAGGCCTTAAAAGGCCTTCAGCGCAAGGCGGCTGAGAGCAAACTTCGGCTGGTGCCGGCCGTTGCACGGCAGTTGCTCAAGAAACCGGATGAAACCCTGCGGCCCTACCTGGCGCGCATGGGGCTGGCCGAGCCTGCGGGGATCCGGGAGCGGATCATGCAGGCGGCGGTCAGCTATGCCCTGGAGGCGGGAGGGGAAAAGGCGCCCAAAGCTGATTGCGGCTGCCGGATCGAGACGGTGGGAGCCGTGCAGAATCATTAGAAAGCACCGGAAGGTGCCTGGTTCCCATGCTGAAGCGTGGGAACCCATATTCCCGGACAGGATCGACACAGCGCTCCCACGCGGAGCGTAGGAGCGAGAGGAAAAGTTTTTGAAGCGTCATGCCGGACTTGAAATCCCTGTTATTGCTCCGGCGTAGCGAAGGGGCGCGGTTCACCCGCGTCCGGTTCGCAAAGGCGGGGGCAAACCGTAAAGGCGGGGATAAACCCCGCCACTACTCGCTGTAGAAAAACTGTACCCTTTTCCCGTTCAGGGAACGGTGACCGAGGGGAACCGCGCGGTGTCGGTGTGGGGCAGGAATTTGGCCGCCGAAAACCGGTTCATGAAGTCCTGGTTTACGTTCAACTCCATGTAGGTGATGCTGTCGCGGATCGAATGGATGCGGTCGAAGCAGCCGGGCTCCGCCAGGACCCGGGAGGCGCCGCCCAGCGAGCTGTTGCCGATGCTGCGATAGCGCTCGAGGGGCAGGTCCGGGATCATGCCGATGGTAATGGCCGATACGGGGTCGATATAGGCGCCGAAGGTGCCGGCGACGAAAAAGGTCTCCAGGTCGTTTTGCTGCATGCCGACGCTGCCGGTAATGGTTTCCAGGATGGTGTACATGGCGGCTTTGGAGCGGACCAAACTGTCCAGGTCGGCCTGGGTGATGCAAAGATCCTCCCCGGTGCCCGACCGGTCGGCAGGGACCAGGGTCAGATGGCCCAGTTCGTCCCGCATGGAAAAACGATCCCCGCAGCGTTCGGGGACCAGCTTGCCGCGAATGTCCACCATGGCTGAGCGGAACAGGGCCGCGGCCAGATCGATGACGCCGGACCCGCAGATCCCGCGGGGCGGTTGGTCTTCGATGGTGTGAATCTGAAACGCCAGCGTGTCCGGATCGATGGCGATGCGGTCGATAACGCCCGGTCCGGCGGTGGTTCCCATGCGGGTGACGCCGCCCTCCAGGGCCGGTCCGGCGGCCCCGGCGCAGGCCATCATCCAGTGGCGGTTGCCCAGCACCACCTCGGCATTGGTGCCCACATCCACCAGAATGGCCGTCTCCTCCCTCTGGTCCATGTCGCAGTGCAAAATCCCCGCGATCAGGTCTCCGCCGAAATAGCTGCCCACGTTGGGAAATACCAGAACCCTGGCCGTCGCATTCAGGCACAGGCCCAACTCGGCCGCCCGCACCACGTCGGGACGGTTCACCACGGGGATATAGGGCTCCCGGATCATCCAGCGCGGATTCAATCCCAGCAGCAGATGGGTCATGGCCGTGTTGCCGGCCACGGATACCAGGTGGATGTTTTCCCTGGCGATAGCGCAGCGCTCGCACAGGCGTTCGGTTTCCGCGTTGATGCCTTCGACGATGAGGCGGTTGAGCCGGTCCAGGCCTTGCGGGCTGTCCACATGGTGGATGCGGGCCAGCACGTCGGGCCCCACCGCAATCTGGGGGTTGTCGAACACCGTTTCGCCGAGGTGCTCCCCGGTTGAAAGGTCCACGATCCGCAGCACCACCCGGGTGGTGCCCAGATCGATGGCCAGACCGCACAACGCCTCATCTGCATCGGGCGGCGCCAGGTGGACCAGCATGCCCCTTCCCGCAATATCCTTGAACACCACCGCCTGCGCACGAAAATTCCAGGCGCGCATCCGGTCGGGGAGCGTTTTCAACAGGTCCGGTGAGATGTTGACGGTCGGGGTTCCCAGAGCCTTTTTCAAGGCCGCTTCCAGCCGATCGGCGTCGGCGGTGTTGTCTTCCAGTGAAGGGGCTGAAAGGGTGACGGTTTTCACCCAGCGGTCGCTGTCTGTCGGTGTCATGAATCGATCCTGCGAAGCGGTTGAACAGTCATGGGGTTGTGGTGGGCAAGCGGTTTTAAGGGGAATCCAGCCGCTCTTTAACCGCCTCGACCAGCTGGGGTATGATGCGGCCTGCGTCGCCCAGTAGGGGCAGGTTGCTGATGCGGCCGGTCAACGGCGACGGTTCGGGGTTGATTTCGATGACCCGGGCGCCGTTGTCCCGGGCGATGAAAGGCATGCTGGCCGCCGGCTGGACCGTGGCCGAGGTGCCGATAACCAGCATCACGTCACAACCCGCCGAAACCTGCTGGGATCGGACCATGGCTTCGGTGGGGATCATTTCGCCGAAAAATACGCAGTCCGGGCGCAATATTCCGCCGCAGTCGCATTGCGGCGGGATCCGGGTCAGGTCCACCTCGGCGGTCCGACGCAGCCGCCCGCATTCCATGCAGCGCTGCCAGGCGAAATTGCCGTGGAATTCGATCACATCGCCGCTGCCCGCCAGTTGATGCAGGCCGTCCACATTCTGGGTGATGACGGTGGCCAGCTTTCCCAGGCGTTCCAGCTCCACCAGGCCGGTGTGCGCCGGGTTGGGGCGGGCTTTGTCCAGGACCGTTTTCATGTCCTTGATGAGCAGATTCCAGACGCGCTCGGGATCTTGCATGAAAGCGTCGATATGGGCGACTTCCATGGGGTCCATTTTTTCCCACAAGCCGCCTTTGCCGCGAAAGGGGGGGATGCCGCTTTCTACGGAGATGCCGGCGCCGGTCAGGGCGACCACGGATCTGGCCTTAGAGAGGATGTCGGCGGCGCGGTCGATGGGGTCGGAAAGCATGTCGGGATCGATCATCATAAAAGGCCTACAGCTCGAATTGCATATCCGTGCCAACGGCGAAGCACGCCAGCGTCTCGCCTTTTTCGGCGATGATCTGTCGGCAGTGGTCGACGATCGCGTCCATCTGCGCGTCGGTGCGCTCCTGGTTGAGATGAAACAACCCCAGCCGCTTGACCCCGGCCTGGAATGCCAGCTTCAACACGTCGGTATAGGAGGAGTGTCCCCATTCGACGAGGTTTGCGTATTCGGCTTCGGTGTACTCGCCGTCGTGGAACAACAGGTCCGCACCGGCGCAGAAGTCGACATAGTCCTGGAAGGGAAGTCCTCCGGGATGAACGAATCCCAGTTCGTTGTCGGTGATGAAAACGAAGGTTTTCCCGTCTTCGATGAATTTATAGCCTTTCCCGGTATTGGGGTGGCTGATGGGGATGGGCACCACGGTGGCCGATCCGATTTTGAATTCCGCCGGGCGGCCTTCCTCCCAGACGATCTGGGCTTTGAGATCGATATACCGGACCGGAAAGTTGGGCGGCCCCATGACCTTGGAGAACATGCTTTCCATGAATTTTTTGTGGAAGGGCGCCCGATGCATATGGATTTCTGTTTGGGACAGGAACAGGGGCTTGAAAAACGGAAACCCCATCAGGTGGTCCCAGTGGCCGTGGGTGAGCAAAAAGTTGTAGCGATAGCGCCCCTCTTCGATGAGCTGATTGCCCAGCCGCCGGATGCCGGTTCCCGCGTCCACGATAATGATATCGTCGCTTTTGGTACGGATTTCGATGCAGGTCGTATCGCCGCCGTACTTGATGTACGATTTCCCGGAGACGGGTATGGACCCTCTGGAACCCCAGCACGTGATGACCATGGTCAGCCCTTCTAATACGAATCAGGTCGTGGCGCCATAGAACGTAACCCAGATGCCGTCTTGATCCCAACACCTGAGTATCTTAACCGGCAGCCCCCGCAGCACGGATTCCACCCGGGCGGCTTCCTTGCGCATCAGTCCGGACAGAATGAAGCGCTTTTTATTGAGAAAACCCTTTGATCGAACAAGGGTTTTCATGACATCGTAATGGATATTCGATACCACAAGGTCGCTCGTAAAGTCTATAAATTTCTCGGCATCCCCTTGCGCCACAAGGATTCGGTTCGTCAGTCCGTTGAGGCGGACATTCCTCTGTGCCGTGCGGGCGGCCAGCAGCGTCAGGTCGGTGGCCAGGACTCTGGGACAGCCCAGCCGGGCGGCGGCCAGTGCCAGCAGGCCGGTCCCCGTGCCCAGATCCAGGGCGGTCTGGATCTGCCCGTCCTCAAAGGCCATCTGGAGCGCCTCCAGGCAGTCGCGGGTCGTGGGATGGGTGCCGGTGCCGAAAACGACCCCCGGATCGAGAAGGATGGTTGCGGCCGCGTTCCCGTCGGGCGGGGCGTGCCATGGCGGGGCGATGGTGAAGGGGCCGATGTCGCAGGGCACGATTTCACCGCCCTGCCACTGATCGTAGGTCATGTGGTAGTGGTCGATCAGCGAAAGTCCGGGCAGTTCGGAGATGGCTTTTTCGACCAGCGCCGGGTTCGGCCGGGTGAAAAAGAGAAAAGAGACGTCTCCGTCTTCCCAGGTGCCGATGTAATGGTCGGGATTGAAATCCCGGGACGGCCGGAACTTTCCCGATACATAGTAAATGTAAAGGTTCTGATAGGGGTTGGATATCATAGCCTGGAACACAGCACCGACAAAACTGCTACGATTTTTTCGGCAGATGGTCCAGGTACCAGTCCATGGGATCGATCAGTTTGTACCCCATGGCCGTCATCTTCTTCTTGATTCTGGCGACATTGTTGGTGAGCAGATAGGGAAAAACGGCCCGCTTGCCCTCCTCCCAGGTCCGGGCGACCAGAACGCTGCCGAAGGAGATGTTCTCTTCGGTGATGGCGTCGACGATCTTTTTCAACTGGCCTACCTTCTCTTCGACTTCGATGCCCACCAGGGTGCCGGGCTGGCCGATTCCCAGGACATTGATGAAAGCCCGCAACAGATCCCGGACGGACAGAATTCCTCTGAGTTTGCCCTCGTCGTCCACAACGGGAAAGGCGCCCACCCGCTCTTTCTGGATCATCAGCAGGGCGTCCTGGATGGTGTACATGGGAGAGATGGTTTTGGGGTTGCGGGTCATGATCTCTTCCACCTTCATCCGGGCCAGTTCCTCCCGCTTGCCGGGGTCGCATTTCTCCTTGAGCAGCTCGTAGGGCATGGCGCTGCGGACATCCCGGTCCGTGACGATGCCGATCAGATTGTTTTCGGCGTCGACAACGGGCAGGTGGCGGATGCTTTTGGCCGCCATTTTCTCCTGGGCCTCAAAAACGGATGCGTCCTTATCGATGGTAATGACTTCCGAAACCATGGATCGGCTTACGAACATAGTTGGTTCCTCCAGATTATTGTTTAGGTCTTTATTTCGTACTCACAAATTGAGACGTGACACGAAAAAGGCATTTGTAAAAATGACAAGCACCAAATAACAAATTCCAAATAAATCCCAATGAATCAAATTCCAATTTTGACAGTCTCGTAAAAAGTTACCAGACATGTCATTCCCGCCTCCGCGGGAATGACATCAATGGGCCAAATTCGACTTTTTGCGCAACCATCAATTTTCAGACTTTCGATATAAATCGAGTTTGAGAATTGGGATTTGGTCATTATTTGTAATTTGGACATTGTATTTTGGAATTTTCTATTACCGGATATCCGCAATTGGCTTATACATTCTTGCCAGGCCAATGGTGCCCTCACCCTTCCAGCAGAATCCTGACGTGATTGGCGGCCAGTTCCCCGAGTTTTTCCAGGCAGTAGCCGCCTTCCAGCACCGAAATCACCCGGCCGTCGGCGTACTGGCGGCCCAGTTGCATAATCGTTTCCATGATCCAGGAGTAGCCTTCGGTGGTCAAAGAGACATCGGACATGTCATCGCTCTGATGGCCGTCAAAGCCGGTGGAGACGAGGATCACCTCCGGTTTGAAGCGTTCGAAGGCCGGCAGCAGGTCGCTTTGCAGCAGTTTGCGGTAGATGTCGTCTCCCTGCCCGGGCAGCACGGGAGAATTTTTGGTGAATCCCGCTCCGATGTCGACGCCGGCCTCGAATTCGCGGCCGGTTCCCGGAAAGGCAAAGGAGGGATGCTGGTGGATGGAGTAGTAAAAGACTGTGGGGTCCTTTTCGAACAGATGCTGGGTGCCGTTGCCGTGGTGGACATCGAAATCGACGATGCCGACCCGCTGGATGCCGAATTCCGTCTGCAGGTAGCGGGCCGCGATGGCCACGTTGTTGAAGTAGCAGAACCCCATGGCCTGGTTGTACTCGGCGTGATGCCCGGGAGGGCGGACGGCGCAAAAGGCGTTGTCCAGTTCTCCCTCCATGATCCGTCTGGCGACGTCCAGAATCCCGCCTACCGCCAGAAATGCCGTTTCGTAGGTGTCGACGCACATCTGGTTGTCGGGGTAGTCGAAGGTGCGGTTGCCGGACAGGCAGACCTCTTCGAAGCGGCGGATGTATTTCGGATCGTGGACCGCTTCGATCCATTTGATATCGGCCCGGGCGGCCGGAACGAGGATCAGCTTATCCAGCAGTCCGGCCGCCTTGATGCCGTCGTAAACGGCGGTGAGGCGTTCGGCCATCTCCGGATGGTAGGGGCCCGTATCGTGAAGCAGATACCTGTTGTCGTGCAAGTAGCCGGTTTTTTTCATAGGCGTCCTTCTCCCGTGAATCCGGGCGATCGGGTTGGCAAGCGCTTAGAACGGCCGTTGCTGCACAATTCGGGTTTCCGGGTCCCTGTAAACGAAAGGCACCTTGTTTCAGGGAATGACCCGGTCGAAAATCGAGTAGGCGGCCTTCAGCGCCGGGTTGTTTGCATCGATTTCGATCGTGGGGCGGCCCTCCAGGTCGAATTCGTAGACCTGTTCGTCTTCCGGGATGACCCCGGCCAGTTCGAGCCCCGCCTCGTCGATCATTGCCTTGACCTCGTCGGAAGGGTCGTTTTTGGCCTGGTTGATGATGATGTAGGCTTTGCCTACGCCAAGGTTCAGGTCCTTGGACAGCTTGTGGATGCGCAGGCCTGCCTGCAGTCCCCGCCTGGAGGTATCGGTAACGATCAGCAGCACCTCCACATTCTTGGTGGTCAGCCGGCTTAAGTGTTCCATGCCGGCTTCGTTATCCATGACCATGTAAGGATAGTTGCCGGAAAGTCTTTCCAGAAAGCCGGTCAGCAAGGAGTTGGCGGCGCAGTAGCAGCCGGCCCCTTCGGGCTGGCCCATGACCAGCAGATCGAATCCTTGCCGCTCGATGATGGCCTCTTCCATGCGCATGGATATGAAAACGTCTTTGGTCATGCCATTGGGAACGCTTCCTTTTTTCATATCTTCGCGGGCATGGCCCAGGGTATCGGTCACTTCCAGGCCCAAAACTTCATTCAGGTTGGCATTGGCGTCGGCATCGACGGCCAGCACCGGGGATTTCCCCCGGTCAACCAGATATTTGATCAACAGGCCGGATACGGTGGTTTTACCGGTTCCTCCTTTACCGGCCATGGCAATGGACACGGGCATAGAGCAAAACTCCTTTCAGCGTCTTCGGACGTGATTATTTTGGGGGTGCGGCAGCCTACTGTCGAACGATTCACAGCTTGTTAAGCTAGTTAGGAAAAACAGTCAAGGGTAGAAACCGGCTACCTGCCGGACACGCTACACCTTGCCAATAAAAATACCATGTGGTAGATTTGCCAACAATGTTCCCGACTTCGATGCAGTTCCGATCCCATTTATGAAAAAGGAGATTCCGATGTTCGATCTGGTTAGAAAAAGCATGCTTGCCGGCGTGGGCCTGGCCCTTAAGGCCTGGGACGAGGTGGAAGATCTGGCCAAGGAAGTGGCCGAGCAGAGCAAGATGACCGAAAAAGAGGGTCGCAAGTTTATCGATGAACTGCAAAGCCGCTATGAAGACGCCCAGAAGAAGCTCGAGGAGCGAGTCGAAAAGAGCGTCAAAGAGTTGCTCAAAAAAGCCGACGTGGTCACCCAGGAAGACCTCAAGGGCCTTAAAAAAGAGATCCGCGACCTGAAGAAGTTGATCAGCAGCCAGGGCGACGAGTCTGCGTCCTGATGCGGGCCGGATGATCAGCATACGCAAAATCGGCGTCGTCGGCCGCACCTATCGGAACCTGAACCGCTATAGCCAGATTCTGGCGGTCTTTTTCAAATACGGTTTCGAAGATATCATCGAACTGCTGAAGATCGACCAGTACATCGAGATCGGTCTCCAGATGATTTCGCGCAAGCGCGGCGAGCGCGTGGAGCGCCTTTCCCGTGCGGTGCGGGTTCGGATGGCCATCGAGGAACTGGGCCCGACCTATATCAAGCTGGGTCAGATCCTCTCCACCCGTCCGGACCTGGTCGCGGTGGATTTCGTCCGCGAGCTGGCCAAGCTCCAGGACAAAGTTCCCTCCTTTCCCTTTTCCGACGTTACCCGCATTATCCGCAACGAAACCGGCCAGTCCATCGACAACCTCTTCGATTATCTGGATCCCGAGCCTTTGGCCTCGGCTTCCATCGGGCAGGTACACCGGGCCCGGCTCCAGGATGGCGAGGATGTGGCGGTCAAGGTCCAGCGGCCGGGAATCCGCAAGGTCGTGGAGGTGGACCTGGAGATCATGCTTCACCTGGCCACCCTGGCCGAGCGCCACATCGAGGAACTGGCCCACCACCGGCCGGTCAAGATCGTCGAAGAGTTCGCCCGCTCCATCGAAAAGGAGATGAACTACACCCTGGAGGCCACCAGCATGGAGCGGGTGGCCCGATCTTTTCTCCACGACGACACGGTCTACATCCCCAAGGTGTACCGGGAGTTCACCACCGAGCGGATGCTGACCACCGAATTCATCGACGGCATCAAGGTCTCGCTTCTGGACCGGCTGGACGACAACGGCTACGACCGCAAATTGATCACCCGGCGCGGAGCCGATATCCTGCTGACCCAGATTTTCGAGCACGGCTTTTTCCACGCCGATCCTCATCCCGGAAATCTGTTCGTTCTGCCCGACAACGTGATCTGCCTGCTGGACTTCGGCATGATGGGCAGTGTGGACCGCGCCACCCGCGAATCCTTCGTGGAACTGGTGGACGCCGTGGTGCGCCGCGACGAACAGCGCACCACCCGGGTGCTGCTCAAACTGACCCTCTGGGACGAAGAACCCGACCTGCGCCAGCTGGACAAGGACGTGGCCGATTTCATGGGCGAGCACCTGTACCGGTCCTTGAAGGACATTCAAATCGGCAAGCTGATGCAGAACATGCTCGAACTGGCCGCCGAGCACCGGCTGCGGATTCCCCCGGAGATTTTTCTGATGATGAAGGCCCTGTCCACCGTAGAGGGGGTGGGGCTGGAACTGGATCCCGACTTCGATATGATCGCCCACGCCGAACCGTTCATCAAACAGGTCAAGCTTTCCCGTTTTTCCCCCAAGCGCTTGAGCAGCGATGCGGTGAGCATCGTGGCCCAGTACATGGATTTCGTTCAGGAGTTTCCCAAAGACCTTTTGGAGATCACCCGCACCATCCGCCAGAAGAAGCTCACCTTCATGCTGGAGTTGAAGAACATGGAGAAGATGCTTCACACCCACGATCAGATCAGCAACCGCGTCTCTTTTGCCATCATCATCGCGGCCCTGATCATCGGTTCGGCCCTGATCGTCATCTCCAAGACCCCGCCGCTGTTTTACGGCATCTCCCTGATCGGCATCATCGGATTTCTGGCCGCCGCCATCATGGGCTTGTGGCTGCTGGTGGCGATCATCAAAAAGGGGAAGCTGTAACTATCATTGATTTTTAGCATGCTGGAAAATATCCCATGAACCTCAAGAACCACGTTCGCAACGAATTCGGGAAGACCGACACCCCGGAAAACACCGTCCGCAACATCGCCGCCGGCTTCGACCGGCTGAACTACGATATCCGCTATATGCCCGTTGAGGTTTCGGACCGGATTCACTGGTCCCAGATCGGGATCGACACCATCGACTTGCAGTGCCAGGGAAAAGGACTGACGCCGGCGCTGTGCCGGGCCAGCGCCCATGCCGAACTGGCCGAACGCTTCAGCGGCGGGCTTTTTTTCCAGGCCTTCGAGGAAAAGGTGCGCTTCAACATGCCCGCCCTTTACAGCCGGCAGGTCAACCGCTTTTTGAACTTCGAGTGGCTGGATGGCTATATCGACAGCCACCAGGACGACCTGAAAGCCGAATGTCTGACCGTCGAAACGCTGCTGCGCCACCAGCCCCATCTGAGTTCGGTGGATATCGACAGAATCAAAGACAGCCGGATGGCCCGGCACTGGGTGGACGGCTATTCGGTGGTGCAGGACAAAACCGTCAAGGTGCCCATCAATTTCGTCACCTACATCAACGCTTCCAACGGCATGGCCGCCGGCAACACCCTGGAAGAGGCCATCGTCCAGGCCACCTGCGAGGTGTTCGAACGCCACACCCAGATCCAGATCATCAAACCCGAGCAGCAGGTGCCGACCATCGACAAGGCCACTTTGGGCAACGGCCGCCTGGCGTCCATGCTGGCCTTTTACGAAAGCCAGAACGTGGAGGTCATCGTGAAAGACTTCTCCATGGGCGGCCGCTTTCCCAGCATTGGCGCGCTTTTCATCAATCACAACCTGCGGCCGGGAAGGCTGGAGCACAAAATCCTAGTGCCCGGCGTTGCCTTCAATATGGAAGAGGCGCTGGGCCGCTGCCTGACCGAATACATGCAGGGCCGCGGCACGCTGACCATGCCCCGGCCCGATCTGGACCGGCCGGTGGTCCATCGCTCGCGCCTTTCCAACCTGTACCTGCTGTTCAAGTGCTGCATCTCCCAGAAGGACATCTCCTTTCTCGAAGAAGGGGAGACCGTTGCCTTCAGGAACAGCCAGAGCGAGGATCTCCTGTCGGAAATCGAAGCCATCAAAGCGATCTGCCGGAGCCTTGACACCGACTTTATCGTTGTGAACCTCACCCACCCGGTGCTCCAGTTTCCCGTGGTGCGCGTCGTTTTGCCGGGCATTTCGGACTTTCTTCCATTCGTTCACAGCGATATTCTGACTTCCGTCGATACCCGCCCGGATTCCACCTGGCGCGGAGAATCGTTTAAACAGGTGATGGAATCGTTTTTTGTTTCCGACGGCAGTCCGGAAGAAAAACAGAAGCGATCATGCTGAAAAGGATACTCACCACCCCATTGATCCAGGTCGTCTTGCTGACGGCCCTGGTTCTGATTGCAATGGTCACCTCCTTTGCCCCCTGGACCACTGTCGAAAACCGCAACTTCGATTTCTGGGCCGGCCGGGTCGGCCATCCGCAGGACCTGCCCATCGCCGTTGTGGCCATCGATGACCGCAGCATCGGGCAGTTCGGCCAGTGGCCCTGGCCCCGTTCGCGCATCGCCGAGCTGTTGACGCTTCTATCCGAAAACGATGCCGCCGCGGTCGGGCTGTGCCTGCTTTACACCCAGCCGGACCAGGGCGAAGGGCTGGCCGCTGTTCAGGAACTGCGAAGCCGGCTGGCCGACCCGCAATGGGACGGAGACCGTTCCACGACCGGTCGGATCGACGAGCTGCTGGCCGCCCTGGAAACCCGTCTGGATCAGGACGCCAGCCTCATCGAAGCCGTTCGCCGGACCCGCAACGCGGTGCTGCCGCTCTACATTTCCATGGACCCGCCGGCCGGCGACGAATCTGCCGATCCATCCGGCCTGGTGGTCGTCAACTCCCTGAACCCGCAGTTTCTGCCGGCTGCGGCATCCGACAGGCAGCAGGAGGCGCTGCGGGCCATCGGCGCCGGTTTCCAGGGGCCGCCGATGGGAAGTCGGGTAATCGCGCCTTTTGCGGATCTGGCCGGCAAGGCCGGCGCCCTGGGGCACCTCAACCTGGATGAAGACGATGACGGCCGGGTCCGGCGTCTGCCGCTGCTGATCGCCTGCCAGGGACGCCTGCTGCCCGCCTTTTCCCTGCAGCTGGCGCTCAAGTCCACGGGCACGCGTCTGCGGGACATGAGCGTGGGGCTGGACCTGTTCGGCCAACCCCGCCTTGCCGCCGGCAAGATCGCTCTTATCGCCGACGATGCCTACCGCATCCTGGTGACCCATGACGAAGAATGGACGCGGCAGCGACGGTTTTCCTTTGCCGAAATCGTCAACGGTGAGGTTGACCCCGCGGTATTTAAGGATCGGATCGTGCTGATCGGGATCACCGCCCAACCGCCGGCCCGGACTTTCCGGATGGGCTTGCACGATCGGCCGCCGGAAGTCGAGATCATGGCCGACGCCCTGGCCGGCATCCTGTCCGCAGAACGGGTCTCGCGGCCGTCGTGGACCCGGATTCTGGAAATCGGGGTCGTGCTTTATTTCGCCACCTTCCTGGCCCTGGTCATTCCCCGGGTGAGCCTGCGGCTCGGGGCCGGCATTCTGCTGATTTTTCTGGCGACCTGGTACGCTGCCGCCGTGGGCCTGCTTTTAGGGTACGGCTACAAGATCGAGGTGATGGCCCCGGCAGCCCTGGCCGTGGCGGGCTTTCTCCTTTTGCAGTTCACCCTTGCCTCCCGGCGGATGCAGGCGGCTCAGCTGGAGGCCCTGACCACCCAGGGGCTTTCCTACCAGGGCCAGGGCATGCTCGACATGGCTCACGAAAAGTTCATGCAGTGCCCGGTAAAGGACCGCAGCGTCAAACACCTTTTGTACAACCTGGCCCTGGATTTCGAGCGCAAGCGCATGTTCAACAAGGCCCTGGACATCTACCGTCATATCCGGTCGGCCGGGAACTACAAGGATGTAACCAAGCGCATCCAGCGCTTCGCGGAACTGGACAACACGCTGGTGGGCGGGGGCAGGGGAGAAAAGCCGCTGATGATGGCCGGCGGCGGCGCCAAACCGACCTTCGGCCGCTACGAAATCCTGCAGGAACTCGGGCGGGGGGGCATGGGCACCGTCTATCTGGGACGCGACCCCAAGATCAACCGTGAGGTGGCCATCAAGACCCTGGAATATGCCGAAGTGGAGCCGGCCGAACTGCCCGACGTCAAAAACCGCTTTTTCCGGGAGGCCGAATCCGCCGGCAACCTGTCCCATCCCAACATCGTCTCCATTTACGATGTGGGCGAGGAGCACGACATGGCCTACATCGCCATGGAACTGCTCAAGGGCGACAACCTGACCTGGGTTTGCATCAAGGGCCACCTGCTGCCGATCCCCGAGGTGCTGGGCGTGATGGCGGACGTGACCGCCGCGCTGAACTACGCCCACACCCAGGGCGTGATTCACCGCGACATCAAGCCCGCCAACATCATGCGGCTGGAAGACGGCCGCGTCAAGGTCACCGATTTCAGCATCGCCCACGTGATGGATGCCTCCCAGACGCGAACCGGCGTGGTGCTGGGCACCCCGAACTACATGAGCCCGGAGCAGGTGGACGGCCAGCGGCTCGACGGCCGTTCGGACCTTTTCTCGCTGGGAATCGTCCTGTATGAAATGCTCAGCGGCACCAAACCCTTCAAGGGGGATTCCATGAGCGCGGTGCTGTATGCCATCGCCAACAGCCGGCCCAAACCGCTGGCCAAGGTGGCCGAGGAGATCCCGCCCTGCGTCAAGACCCTGGTCAACAAACTGCTGGCCAAGGACAGGCGGAAACGCTATGATTCCGCTGCCGACGTTGCCAAGGCGATAGACGATTGTCTGAAACGATTGTGATCCGATCAAGGGAGAAATAAAATGGCCCTGCTTGTTCTGGTCCACGAAGGATTGACCCTGAAACGCATACCGCTGGACAAGCCCGAAATTCAGATCGGGCGCAAAACGGACAGCGACGTTTTCATCGACGACATGCTGGCCAGCCAGAAGCATGCCCGCATCGAAGTCCTCTCCAATCCAGAGGCCCCCGGCGGAAAGGATCACTTCATCCAGGATCTGGAAAGCACCAACCAGACCTTTGTCAACGGGCAGCCCATCGAACGCCACAAGCTGTCTCACGGCGATCTCATCCGCATCGGCAAGCACAACTTCAAATTTATCGACGAAACGGGCGACCCGGGAGACAAGACGGCCAAGCTGAAGAAAAGCTGGATTCCGGGCGTCTACTATACTGAGGAGTGAGGAAAATACCATGCTCGTCGACGGCAAACAGATCCGTCCCATCTGGCTGGATGACGACCGCACCACGGTGAAGGTCATCGACCAGCGCCAACTGCCCCACCGCTTCGTGGTTGCCGATCTCACCCAAGTGGACGAAGTCATCCATGCCATTGTCGAAATGTTCGTCCGCGGTGCGCCCCTTATCGGCGTCACCGGCGCCTATGGGGTGATGATTGCCGCCTTGAACGCCGGATCGAAAAGCGATTATATGGCTTTCATCGAAGCGGAATGCCGGCGGCTCAAGGCCGCCAGGCCCACGGCCGTGAACCTGGCCTGGGCCGTGGACCGGGTGCTCGCGATTGTCCGGAACGCCGGATCGGTGGCGGCCTGCATCGATGCTGCCCGCAGCGAAGCCGCTGCCATTGCCGAGGAAGAGGCGGAGAACTGCCGCCTGATCGGTGTGCACGGGGCCGAAATCGTCGAAGCTATCGGCCGCGAGAAAAGCCGGGGGCCGGTCAATATTCTCACCCATTGCAATGCCGGCTGGCTGGCCTGCATCGAGTACGGTACGGCCACCGCGCCGATCTACGAAGCCTTCAACCGGGGCGTGGATCTGCATGTGTGGGTGGACGAAACCCGGCCCCTGAACCAGGGCGCCCGGCTGACGGCCTGGGAGTTGGGCAAGCACGGCGTGCCCCACACGGTGATTACCGACAACGCCGGCGGCCATCTCATGCAGCACGGACGCGTGGATATGGTGATCGTGGGCACCGACCGCTCCACCCACACCGGGGATGTGGCCAACAAGATCGGCACCTATCTCAAGGCCCTGGCAGCCAAAGACAACGGGATTCCCTTCTACGTGGCCCTGCCGTCTTCGACGTTCGACTGGACCATGACCGACGGCGTAAAGGAGATTCCCATCGAGGAGCGCAGCCCGGATGAAGTGCGTTACATCCAGGGATTGGCCGACGGGCAGCTCACCCGGGTGCTGGTGCCGCCGGAAACCAGCCCGGCGGCGGACTTCGCCTTCGACGTCACCCCGGCGCGTCTGGTTACCGGTTTCATCACCGAACGGGGTGTCTGTGAGGCCAGTGAAGCGGAAATCCATGAACTCTTTCCCGAACATTGACGAATTCGTAAAAAAGCGGACAACCAAACGCCCATGCTCACCGACCTTGAGAAGAAAGTAATCGCCTCCATTCAGGGGGATATCCCCATCGTATCCCGGCCGTACCAGGCCCTGGCAGAGGAAATCGGCATCCCGGAAGAGACCCTGATCGAAACCCTGAAAGATCTCACCGAACGGGGGGTCATCCGCCGTTTCGGTGCCACCCTGCGCCATCAGAAATCCGGCTACCAGGCCAATGCCATGACCGCCTGGCAGGTGGACGAAGATCGGATCGAGGAGGTCGGTCATATCATGGCGTCCTTTCGGGCCGTTTCCCACTGCTACCGCCGCGATCCCGCCGAAGACTGGCCTTACAACCTGTACACCATGATTCATGGCAAGAGTGAGGAAGACTGCCGCGAAACGGCCCGGAAGATGTCAAAAAAATCGGGCGTGGAAACCTACACCATGCTGTTCAGCCAGCGGGAGTTGAAGAAGATTTCGATGACGTATTTTCCGGATAATGATGTCAAAAATGATTTGAATGAGGGCTGAAACGATTTCGGTAATATATGCGTCAACACAAAGAGGGGGACGCAAAAAATGATTAAGCAATTGCGAATTAAAAATTTTAAGGTATGGAAGGAAACCGGCACTATTCGTATGGCTCCAATTTCCCTTTTTTTTGGCGCCAATAGTTCGGGAAAATCCAGCATCGGTCAATTTTTGATGATGTTGAAGCAGACAGTCGAATCCCCTGACCGGAAAGCGGTATTTTATCCTGGTGGGAAGAATTCGGCGGTTCAGCTTGGCTCATATCAGGAGATGGTCTTTCATAGAAACCCGGAAAACGAGATTTCTTTTGAATATCTTTGGTCATTGCCAAAAATTTTAAGGTTTAAAGACCATGTTTCCGGGAAATCTTTTTCTGGAGATGAACTCGGCTTTGAGGCAGAAGTCGCTTTAAGTGATTCAAAACACCATTTGTTGCAGGTCAAAAAAATAAAGTACCGGTTGCTTCAGGACAGAACGCAATCCCTGTCGGTTGAATTATCAAAAAAACATGACAAAAGGGAGTACAAAGTTACCGCCGGACAATACAACCTAGTCAGGAAGAAAGGTCGTCCTTGGGCGCTAAAAGATGTGGTACGGTTTTACGGCTTTCCGGATGAAGCGGTCGCTTATTATCAAAATGCGGAGTTTGTCCAAGAGTTAAGCTTAGAACAAGAAAATTTATTTAAATCCATTTGCTATCTGGGTCCACTCAGGACCAAGACAGACAGGTTGTACACATGGACTGGCATTACGCCTGAAAGTGTCGGGTTTTCCGGTGAAAACACGGTGGCCGCGATTCTTTCTGCGCGAGATCGTAAAATTGGACTTGGCCCCAAACGGCCGACCAAGCCGTTGGAAGAAATTGTGGCTTCGAAACTGGCCGAGATGGGGCTTATTGAGAAATTCAAAGTCAATCAGATCTCCGAACAACGCCAAGAGTATGAAGTTAAGATAAGAACAAAAGGCTCTAAAGATTGGGTGGACCTTCCGGATGTGGGGTTTGGCATTTCTCAAGTGCTGCCGGTGCTAGTACAATGTTTCTATGCCCCTCCCGGGTCGATCATTCTAATGGAACAACCTGAAATTCATCTTCATCCTAGTGCTCAATCCGCTTTGGCAGATGTGATGATTGACGTTGTCAATTCAAGGGAAAATGGAAATGATCGAAACATCCAATTAATCATCGAAACCCATTCCGAACATTTCTTAAGACGATTACAGAGGCGTATCGCAGAAGATGCCATCTCTCAAGAAAAAGTATCAGCTTACTTTGCCAATATAAACAAAACGCCAGCTATTTTAGAACCGCTTCAAATCGATCTTTTCGGCAATATTCAGAATTGGCCGGATAACTTTTTCGGTGATGAAATGGTAGATATCACCGAACAGGCAAAAGCTGCTATGAAAAAGCGAATCATGCAACACGAAAAGGTATCGGAGTCCACGGGATGAGTTTGCCAAAAAAATGCCTAATCGATACAAATGTTCCAAAGACAGCCAATCGCGCTCTTGATCCAGAAAAAATTCCTCATAATATGGAAAATTGTGTTTTGGCGTGTATTGAAGCTATTGAACATGTCATCAAAAAGCGCGGATTGGTAATTGATGCCGGGGATGAAATTTTCGATGAATACCGTCGACAGCTTTCAATGAAGGGACGACCTGGCGTAGGTGATAGGTTCATGAAGTGGGTTAATGACAATCGATGGAAGTCGTCAATGGTTGATCGTGTTGAAATCACTAAAAATGGTGAATCATACGATCAATTTCCGGAACATGAAGGGCTTGGGGCCTTTGATAATTCTGATCGAAAATTTGTCGCGGTTGCCAATGCACATCCGACTAACCCGCCTATCTTGCAGGCAACTGACAGCAAATGGTGGGGCTGGAAAGACGCATTAGAAGAAGTTTGCATTGCAGTTACCTTTCTTTGTCCCGATTATGTCAAGGAAAAATACACCGAGAAGATTGGTTCGTGAAAGACGATTTTTTTAAATTCCCATCAACACCCCACCTGACGATTCTCGGGGATATTGAAATTAGAAATGACAAGGTGATGTCGGAATCCGATCGCGAAGAGTTTTTTCATCATGAACTTATCGTCGAAGAAAAGGTGGACGGTTCAAATTTAGGGATCTCTTTTGATTCCGACGGAAATATTCGCGCTCAAAATCGAGGGCAATACCTGGACCTCCCTGCGGTAGGACAATGGAGAAAACTTGATGATTGGCTTTCTAAACGAGCGGACGATCTTTTTGAACATCTAACTGACCGCTACATTCTCTTTGGCGAGTGGTGTTATGCACAACATTCGGTTTTTTACAACCGGTTGCCGGACTGGTTTATCGGTTTCGACATTTACGACAGGCAAATTGAGCGATTCCTTGCCACGAAATGCAGGGATGCGCTTTTCAAGGCAACAAATGTTTCCTATGTCCCAACCATTGCACGTGGCTTTTTAACTTTGCAGGAGATAAAAAAGATGATGTCAATATCCAGATTTGGCGATCAACCCGCAGAGGGTCTCTATTTGCGCGTTGAAATGGATTGTTGGTTGGTAGAAAGAGCCAAATTGGTACGACCCGCCTTCATCCAATCCATCGATAAACATTGGGCATTCTCCGGCATAAAACCCAATAAACTGCTGATAGAAACTTGGGATCAGGGAAAATAGAGTACCTTTTGTAAGGTGGCAGACTTTCCCGCTGGTAGCCGAGGTAGTGGTTCTACATGAAAGGAACGCATCAGAATTCCGCCCATATTCTGCTGGTCAATCCCTGGATTCACGATTTCGCGGCCTACGATTTCTGGGCCAAGCCCCTGGGGCTGCTGATCCTGGGCGGCATTCTGCGGGACCATGGGGCCAGGGTTTCCTATCTGGACTGCCTGGACCGGTTTCACCCATCGGCGCCGGAATCTTCATCGCCTTCTGCTCGTTGCGGCCGCGGGCCGTATCGCAAAACCCCCATCGCCAAACCGCCGGGGCTGGCGGACATCCCGCGGACCTACAGCCGCTACGGCATCGACCCGGATTGGTTTGTCCGGGACCTGGAGGCCCTGCCGCCGGTCGACCTGGTGCTGGTCACCTCCCTGATGACCTACTGGTATCCGGGGGTTCGGGAAACCATCGCTCTGGTCAAATCGAATCTGCCCGGCGTACCGGTGGTGTTGGGCGGGATTTACGCCACCCTTTGCAGCGAACATGCCCGACAGACCAGTGGCGCAGATCGGGTGGTCACCGGTCCGGGTGAAACTGCCATTTTGTCCCTGGTGGCCGAAATTACCGGTTGGTCGCCGGCACCACACTTCGACCCCAACGACCTGGATTCCTTTCCCCGGCCGGTCCTGGATCTGGAACGCCGCCTGGTGCATGCACCGGTTCTGACCTCCCTGGGCTGCCCCTTCCGATGCGCCTACTGCGCTTCCCATCGCCTGCAGCCCCGGATGAAGCGGCGCAGTCCGGCATCGGTGGTAAAAGAGATGGTGTACTGGCACACGAATCATGGCGTACGGGATTTTGCCTTTTACGACGACGCCCTGCTGGTGGACGCCGACCGCCACGCCATTCCCCTGTTGGAGAAGATCATCGCCGCGGGCATGCACATCCGTCTGCATACCCCCAATGCCCTGCATATTCGTGAAATCACCGAACCCCTGGCGCGTTTGATGTTCCGGGCCGGTTTTCACACCATCCGTTTGGGCTTGGAGACCACGGCCTTCGACCGGCGCGGGTCCATGGACAAAAAAGTGACCGAAGCGGAGTTCATGCGGGCGGTAAAGCATCTCCAGTCGGCCGGGTTTCGCGCCGACCAGGTGGGCGCATACCTGTTAGCCGGTTTGCCCGGGCAGCGGGCGGCCGGCGTCGAGGAATCCATTGCAGTGGTCAAGCGGGCCGGCGTTACCCCGGTGATCGCCCACTATACGCCCATCCCTCATACGCCCATGTGGGCCGACGCGGTGGCCGCTTCGCGCTACGATCTGGAGGCCGACCCCATCTTTACCAACAACGCCATTTTCCCATGCCAGAGCGAAATCTTCTCCTGGGAGGTGCTGACCTGTCTGAAAAACCTGGCCCGGCTGTGAGGATTTAAAGTTCAACACCCTGTTGAAAATTTGTACCAGCATTGTATGTCATCGTTAAAATTGATATAATAAAATCTCTTGCTAATCCTGATTCAGAAACTTGCTTTTTTTGCGAATTGATAAAAATTACAAACGCATACAAAGGCACAGAGACGTCATGCCGGACTTGATCAGCCTGCCCCGGACCTGATCCGAGGGCATCCAGAAGATGTTGAAAAGACTGGAATCCGGCCTTCGCCGGAATGGCGGATACCTTTCAAATTCGAATTACTACGAAGCCGTCGAAGATATACAGATCATCTAAAAACGCAGGCAACGGCTGTTTACTCCATTTTGTGAGATATTTTGTGAATTAACAGAAGGCAAAAGCAGAAGTCCGTATAGCCTATAAGTTCGGCACTAAAACCATGCAAATAGAAATCCGACAATATGAAGACAGCGATGAGAAACAGGTGGTCCAATTATGGACCGAGTGTGGTCTGGTCGTTCCCTGGAACAATCCGCATCATGACATTCAGCGAAAACTTGACGTGCAGCCTGAATTGTTCCTGGTTGGCTGTTTGGTGAACAAGATTGCCGCTACCGTCATGGCTGGCTATGACGGTCATCGGGGTTGGATCAACTATCTTGCCGTCCATCCAGATCACCAGCATGCCGGGATTGGCAGACGCATGATGGATGAAGCCGAAGTTCGGCTTATAGAGGCAGGTTGCCCCAAAATCAACTTACAGGTACGCCGCACGAACACTGATGTTATTGAGTTTTATAAGAAAATCGGATTCAAGACTGATGATGTGATAAGCCTTGGTAAACGCCTGGTACCCGACGATCGTTAAAATGGGCGACCCTGTTTCCTATTTACCTGAATGGAAGGGTGGCGTAAAGTTAAATACGCTCCAATAACATCTGTTCAGTGGCGGAAACGTGTATTTCGAAAATTGGAAGAAAGCCTTTTCATGAAAAGAGTGTTGCCAATGGTAGTGGCGGGCATTTTGTGTGTCTTGAGCGGCGGCGTTGCTGCCAAGGATCTTACTGTGCTCACTGCCGAGTGGCCTCCATATGTGATTGAAGAGGATGGGAAAACGAGCGGCATCGCGACCGAAATTGTCCAGGTTATGCTCGAAAAAGCCGGGATCGAAACACAGATTGAAGTCTATCCCTTTGCACGGGCCTATAAAATGGCGTCTGAGAATCCGAACAAGATGTTGTATCCTGTTATCAGAATGCCGTTGCGTGAACCCCTGTTCAAATGGGTGGGCCCGATTTTTCGAATAAAATCGGTTCTGCACAAATTGAAAAAGCGTACGGACATCGTTCTGAATTCGTTGGATGATGCAAAAAAGTACAGAATAAACACGACTCGGAAAGCTGCCGGTCATGAGTTTCTTCTCAAGCACGGCTTTGAAGATCAGAAAAACCTTGAAGCCGTAAACTCCAATGAACTGAGTGTTAAACGATTATTTGCAGGACGGGTTGACTTGGAAGCCAGTGTTGACTTGAATTTCATGTATGTGGCGAAACAACTGGGATTCTCCTACAGTGATGTCGAACAGGCACTGGTGCTGTTCGAAAGTGAAGTATGCGTCGTGTTCAGCCATTCCACCCACGACGAGACTGTAAATCGGGTGCGGGAAGCATTTGAACAGAGTAAAGCAGATGGAACAGTGGATGCTGTCATCGAGAAGTATTTAAAGATGTATCAATATCAGGAAAAGTGTGATTGACGTCTGCCTGACGTGGGAGTTTGAGCACAGATGTGCGACACGGCTAATTATGGCACAAATTTCGATTTAAATGGGGTGACACTTTTCCCGCCTTCTCGATTTTGATCAGGCCATTTTTCAACAACCACTGCCTGGCCGCGATTCTCCATTCCACGTTTGTGATTCGGGGTCTGCCAGCCCGGTCCGCAATCTTGGCTGCCAGTTCCCGGATACATCGGAAGATACTTCTTCGTTCACGTCTGGAGTAGCGGATACGATCACCTCCAAAATACGTGCCGCAGGCTGTGTGATTTCCAAGGCAGCGGCGCTGTGTATGATTCAACTCATGGGCTGCGGTTTCAGACAGCAAAAAAGATGATTCCAATGTCGTGGCCTTCCACTGCCAGCGTTTTAAAAATTCTTTGAACTCCCTTTGGGTTCGCTCGATCGCCCCATTGTACGAAGGCGTTTTCGGCGGATTGTTTATCGGGATCACCCAGGCATTTTCCAGCGCTTCGTTTACGGTGGTATGGTTTAGATTGCTCCCGTTGTCTCGCTTGCAAAATAGCGGTGGACCGAAGCGGTCGAACAAATATGCCAGATGGCCGGCCACCTCTTCGCCGCAGGGCAGACTTCCCGAGGCGATCGGTGGCAGCTTGTAGCGCGAACAAAGGTCCGTCAGGTTGTGCAGGTGAAGCTTTCCCGAGGCCGTATCGCTCTTTTGGCAATCGTCCACGGCCCAGGCCAGGTTTGGCCGAAGCCAGCTGACACAACACCTTTCGGCTTTCCGACGGTGCTTGCTTTCGTTGCGTGCCTCGATAACCAGCGCGTTCAATTCCCTGCGGGATATGGACTCGCCGAAAGTGCTGTGAAGTTTGCCGGTGCCATGGCTGCGTTTGGGACCATGATCCAGGTCCCGGATCTTGGCCTTCAACTCGTTCAGATTCAACGGCCGCACCTTCTTCGGACCTCGCTTTTCCACGGGGGGCATATCTTTGGTAAGGCGCTCTTTCCACCGCATCAGCGTTCGGTAGCTAAGCCCCGCCTGCTTTGCCAGGCAGGCATACGACAGCGAAAAGGTCGTTTTCATCTCTTCGATCATGGCCACCGCCTGTCGGATACGATCATTTTTTTTTCGTCCGCCCGCTGCCGATTTGGGGAAGCTTCAAGTCCATCAGCACATCCTTGAGCGCCATCTTCCGGTTCAGCAAGTCGATCTGCCGATTCGCGTCCTGCAGTTGCTTTTCCAGCCATTGGCGATGGTCGTCCGGAGGATGGGCAGGCCTTCCCGGGGGCTGGTCGGTCACACTGTCCAAAAGGGCGGACAGCCCCCGCTGCTCCCATTTGTAGAACGTCTTGCGCGAGACGCCCAGGCGTTCGGCGGCCTGGCGGGCAGTCAGCATGCCGCAACGGACCTTCATGATCATCTCGGCTCGGAGCCGCGCCGTCTGGCGGGTCGATAGTTGTTTGGCCATAGGCATCCTCGCCTATCCGGCCGACGCTGCCTTCTGGATCGATTGGAGGCGTTTTTCCAGCTTGCCGGGTTCGCTCAATTTCTTTTCGATCAACCGAGACAACCGCTGGTTGATCGGCGGCAGCGGATCTTTCTTTTTCGGGTCCAGCGCCTTGAGCATGCCCTCGATCGCCAGATTCTGCCACTGACCCAAAAGCGTCGGGCTGATGTCCATTTCCTGACATACCTGGGCGCTGGTGCGGCGCTCGCTCCAAATGGACAGCACGGCCGTTATCTTCTGTTGTGGATCGAATACTCTGCGGGTTCGTTGATTTGTCTTCATGATCTATATCCTTTCTTGCGTCGTACACAAGTTCTTTTTCCTGGCCGGCCTCGTTCACCAGCATCTTGACTTTGCCCTTCTCCGCCCGGATGACCACGCTCTGGCCGCCCATGCGGCCTACCATATAAAAAGGATCTACCGGACGGCCTCGCAACGCCAGTTCCAGTACGTTTTCTTCGACGCCCTTTGCCAGCGTCTTTTTCAGATCATGGGCGATCTCGAAGAATCGGTCGGCCGGACACAGACCGCCGATGCCTTGGTGCGGCCGTTTGTGATTGTAGTATTTGACCCAAAAAGCGGTGCGCTCCACGGCTTGCTCAAAGCTGTCGAACTGAGCCCGCTGGAGGAACTCGCCCAGGATCGATTTCCAGAACCGCTCTATCTTGCCCAGCGTCATGGGATGGTGGGGGCGGGAACGGATATGCTTGACACGGTCTTTTTTCATCTCCCGTTCGAAACGCGTCTTGCCGCGCCAGTTCGTGTACTGCCGACCGTTGTCGGTGAGCATCTCTCTGGGAACGCCGTACTCGGCAACACCGCGACGGTAGGTCTCCAGCACGTGTTCCGCCGTCTGGCTGCGGTACAGGCCCAGGGAAACGATATACCGGCTGTAATCGTCTATGAAGCCGATCAGGTAGGCGTTGCGACCGGCCAACCGGAAGGTCATGATATCGCTCTGCCACAGCTGGTTGGGACGAGAACGTTCGAAAAATCGGGGCTTGGGGGGATTCTTCTTCGGCTTACGCTTGGCCTTGTTTACCAGTCCCTTCTCCGACAACTTTTTGTGTACAGTCGATGGGCTCGTGGGAATTAGAAAAAATCGTTTGAGAACATCGGCAATCCGTCGCGGGCCGTATTCCGGATTCGCCTTTTTCACCGCTACCATTCGCTCCTGGACTTCGGGAGGCACCCTGGCATTTCCTCCAGGGCGAGGCTTGGGTTCCAACCCTTGCACCCCACCGCGTCGGTAAGCATTGGCCCAGCGGCTAACAGAATGCGTGCTGATACCGAACTGTTCGGCAAGCAACGACGCGCTGTACTCTTCTTCCAAAAACAGCCTTACGACCTTTAACCGAAACTCGGCTGGGTAGGCCCATACCCGGGAACCTTTCTTCCCCCCGGCTGACCGTCTTTTCTTTTTCCTTGTCATGGGATACACTCCTTTCGGTAAAATTGATTTTTACACTCGGGAGTGTCACCCTATTTTATCGATTTCTTTGTGCCAATAACTGGAGATTAGGACAATGATTGCCGGCGGTAAAAAGGCGGGATTGGTTTTCGATGGGCCTTACTTTGCTTTGTTAATAAAGGGGGATGAAAAAGCGGGAGCGCTGGCGAATATTTATAAACAATTATCTCAGGCCGGAATTCAAGTAGACGAGGCATGTGGAATTGCCCATATCAACGCAGGTTATGGCGTCATTCTTTACCTTGAAAAAGAAGACTGCGGCAAAGCAATGGCTGTTCTGAAAATGTGAGGCCTGCGCTATGAAAGGAGACTTGCAGTGAACTACTCTGAAATATTGGATTTTCTTGCGCCTTGCGGGTCTAGCTGCCGCAAGTGTTTCGCCTTTGCAAAAGGAGACATCGCTTTTCATAGTACAAAGCTTCAAGAATTGGTCGGACATTTCGATGTTTATGCCGAACGTTTTTCAACCTTCCTGCCCGTATTTACGCACTACCCGCAATTTAAGGAAATGCTCGCCTATTTTGCTGACCCGGACTGTAAAGGTTGTCGGCAGGGTACATGCAAATATCCGAATTGTGGTGTCGTCGATTGCTATGAGGGCAAGGGGGTAGACTTTTGTTTTCAATGTGATGACTTCCCCTGCAACAAAACGAATTTCGATCCTCACCTGGAAAAGCGATGGCGCCAGATGAATATGCGCATGAAGGAAATTGGCGTTGAAGCATATTATGAAGAAACAAAAGATTTATGCAGATATCTTTAACCTATTTCAGGTTTAAGATGAAAGCATCGGGCGTTTAGCGACAGTCTGAAATAGGGCAACCTATGAGCATCCGTGATCGTTGGATCAATTTCCTTTATCGCGCAGCGACAGGAACCAGAAAGACGCGAATGCTGCTCACCCCGGTGGGGTTTATCCTTTTCTGGGTGTTCACCGGAGTTTTCGTGGCCCTGGCCATGTTAACGGATCGATGGCTTTCCCTTCCATGGCCACTGCCAGGGAGGCCATCCTGGCTCATTGCGGTGCTATTTGTTTTCGTGGGTACCGGCGTGATGGCATGGTCAGCCCTTCACTTTCTCAAAGTGAAGGGGACACCGGTTCCTTTCAACCCTCCGCCTGAGCTTGTCACAACCGGACCGTACCGATTCTCCAGAAACCCGATGCTGACAGGGGTTTTTATTCTTCTTTTCGGGATCGGATTCGCCGTCACGTCGCTCTCCCTTGTCGTCTTTTTCACACCCCTTTATATCCTGGCAAACGTATCGGAGCTTAAAACCATCGAGGAGCCGGAGCTGGTTAAGCGGCTTGGTGAAGCCTACGTCGCCTATCGGCAGCGGACCCCGATGTTTATTCCTGGAATGAGGCCCAGGAAATGAGCCCGTCAAACCAGTCGATAAGACCTGAGAATCACCATGGCCGAGCTTTGCGCTATCGTAATTTTGGTGAAGATTAAAAAGCCTATAATGAGGAGCATACTATGGAAAAGATCAAGATTGATGCAGGAGCTGCTTTTTTATACCCCATGCCCATGGTCCTGGCAGGGTCTATTGTGGACGAAAAGGCAAATTTCATGGCCGTTGGTTGGGTTTCAAGAGTCAATTTCAAGCCCCCTCTGTTTGCCATAGCATTGGGGCCGCATCATACCAATAAGGGCATAGACGAAAACAGGGAATTCAGTATTAACATCCCAGATGTTTCGTTAATTGAAAATAGTAATTTCCGGCTAAGTACTTGCATTAACGGTATGTAATTCTTGCTCTTTAAAATTTGAATCAGGGGGTTTGCCAAAAACACCAGCGCGTAATTCATTCCGGATTTTTATGCGCAGTTGGCGGACTCTCTTGATGGAAACGCGCTCGTTAAATTGGCGATGGCAATAGATTGCCAGCAACAAATAGGTGATCAGACCTGCCAGAATTTGCACCATCAAGCCATGCTCGCTCCTGGCGATGAGATGATACACTTTAAGGTGCCGTTTCCACCAAGCGAAAAAATTTTCGATATCCCATCGGAGCTTATAGGCAGTGGCGATTTGCTCGGCAGTTAAATCAAAACGATTCGTAGCGATCCAGTATTTAACGCGATCCACCTCGTAACCCACCAAACGAAGTGGGGTTTGTGTTTGATTGACTTCCGTGGTGCCCAGAACAACGATGGCATCAAAAAAAACGATACTATCAGAGGCAATGGGGTTTTGTTTAATGATCGTTTTCTTGGTGCTGGCTTTAATCCGGCACATAAACAGCTTTCCATCATTCTGCCATTGGTCAAAGCGTTGATGGCTTTGATAACCCCGGTCCATCACACCGGTTTGACCGTCAGACAGGATCAAGCTGACGAAAGGTCTTTCAGCCCCGTTACCATCGGTAAGATAAAGCTTTCTTGGAATCGCCCGGTTCAGATCAAAACCGACGTGGACCTTCGCCTTCTTGGATTTTTTACGGTAGTCGGCCCAATGCATGGATAAGGTTGCATCGATGAGGGAACCGTCGATCCCCACCAGATCACCGAGTTCGGGATGTTGCTTGGGTAAAATCGAAGATGCCTGAGCTTGTAAGTTCTGATAGACATACATGAACTGTTCAAGTCCCCGGCTGTTGGTGGCCTCTGAGAAGCTGCTCTTTTTGATTCCGTTTTCTGGTGCGATGGCACTTTTGGCAAAATCATCTTCTTCAAGCACTTGCAGCAGGTGTTGAGCAGAATGGTGTTCTTCAAGATGAAAGTAAACCAGCGCGCGCAGATGTTCCTCAAAAGTCATCTGCAATGGTCGGTTTCCTTTGGAATCAAGAGCTGGCATCCGTGATGTTGCCTCAGTCGCTGGTTGAAAAAAAGAGAAAAACTCCAGGGCATTGAGCTTTTGGAAAGGGTCGAATGTGCGTGGCATGTATAACCTCTTGATATAATAGGGCATACAAAACGCCGCCCATATTGACGACCCAATGTCAAGCAAAAATATCGTTTAACCTGCTGATTTTAAATTATTTTTATGCAATTCCTTAACCGGATTTTACTGAATTGAAAAGACGGATTATTGTGGATTGGTCTCCGGCAAAAAAACAGACAAGTCCGGCCTTTTCAACGTTTTCTTCGGTGCGTTGGATAAAGCACCACTCATTCAGGAATGCCCCGTCTCTATTTCATTCTCTTTGTTTGATGCCGTTAAGCTTCCGTTTAATACGCTTTACATCGGAGAGCCGAAAGAGGTTTTTACTGAAGAAAAATATATGACGGATAACATGTTGGATATCAAAAAGGTCAACCCCTTCACATTGACAATGCCGGACAACCGGTATTGGTCTATTGGAGAAAATCTCGGAAAAGCCTGGAGTATCGGGAAAAGTCTGAAGAAATAAGAATTGGATGATGTCGGCGACACAACATTTCGCAACGTATTGAAAAGAGGGAAATCGTATTGGACTCAAGGAAACACGGCCATTTCAGCCTAAACGAATTGATAACGACTGATTTGAATTCTGCGAAGGAATTTTACGGTGAGCTGCTTGGTTGGACGTTTACCGAAACAAAGACCATATACGGCAACCCATACCTGGTCATTTATAAAGAGGGAACCATGCTTGGCGGCATGATGCTAAAGGATGGAAACGTTTCCGACGACGTTGTCCCCTGTTGGGACCCGTATATCACTGTCGATGATGTTGAAGCGTCTGCTAAAAGGGTCGAAAACTTGGGCGGAGAGGTTATTCTCCCACCTGTCGATATCCCCAAGGTTGGCCGTTTTTGTGTAATAAAGGATCCGCAGGGAATAAGCCTGAACCTGATAACCTACGAATGAACTTTCCGACAGCAGCCAAAAGGATGAAATCGCATGGCATACAATGAGCATCTTGCCGGGAAAGTGGAAACGCTTTTAAGAGAAAAGCCGGGTTTTACCATGAAAAAAATGTTCGGCGGGGTTGGCTTTCTCCTGCATGGCAACATGGCCTGTGGGGTTCTAAACAATGACCTTATCGTTCGCGTGGGCCCCCAAAATTACGAAAAATATCTAACCCTCTCCGAGGCCAGAGAATTCGACACAAACGGTAGGCCGATGAAGGGATGGGTAATGGTAGCTTTTCAGGGCGAGAATAATAAAGCGGACTTGGATATTTGGGTGAAAAGAGGTGTTGACTTTGCCCTTGGATTGCCGCCAAAAGGAAAATAGATTCGCTGACAACCTGTTGTGGAGATCGCCGGAAACCTGGCGGTTTAAGGCAGCACGTTCGGCAGGAGAAAACAGATGCGCACGGCATTTCACAAAATCAAGGCAATCCAAAAATACAAAGAGTTGGATATCTATCTCAAGAATGCGGACTATTTCGACATCAAAACCATTGAAGGTGATATTGATTTAAGAAGTTTTATTTCCGGAATGCTTTCCTACTATCCCTGGTGGATGGTTTCTTTATACAGAATTAGAGAAATTATTGTTGCTATTCTCGGGCTTGTTCATCATGAAAAGCCAGAGACGTTGCCCTCTATCAAACCGGAGGATCTTTCATTTGAGCCTGGCGATAATGCATCATTCTTCATTGTGCGTGATGCAAAAGAGGATACCTACTGGGTTGCAGAAACGCCTGAAGATAAACATTTGACGGCTTTTTTTGGCGTCGTCGCCGAACGATCAGATCAGAATCGTTCAAGGTTTCAGGTGTTTACTTGTGTTAAATATCTTCACTGGACCGGGTCCGTGTATTTCAACCTGATTCGGCCATTTCATCACATTGTTGTAAGGAGCATGATGAAAGCAGGCATAAAGCAATGCCGGGCCACACCTCGAAATTCGTTTAACACAGTCACTTAAACGTCGCTGGATAGCTCGTGTGCTCTGTCTATATACGGATTTTAACTTAAATTTTTGGAGGTACAATGGAAAAAGGTTCTTTTCTGTCAATCGTTTTTGTTATCGTTTTTAGTGCCATGGCCATATCATCATGCAGAACTGGACTCAGCGTTCAGGCCCCGGCCACCAATCTTGATATGAAAACTCAGTCGATAGACAGTGAACATGGCTATTCGGCCATCGGCGTTTGGAGTCTTTTCATTGAAGATCAAACGGGTACATTTGATGGCTATAGCATCGTATTCTCAATTGGCCCCATAGGGGCTGCGAATATATTGTGTAATTATTTAAAAACAGGACAAACAAATCAAATGAGTCCAGCAGAGGCTATTTCTAAATATGCAAAAGTAAAACCTGTAAATGGTTCTTGGAAAAAAAGTGCTGAAAAAAATTTATACGATGGCTTGTTTGTTGTGGAACTTCTACCCGGGGACCGTGAATTTTTTCATTTGAGATTGGAAAACCAAAATCAAAATTCAGAGAATTGGCTTTCAGAGCAGTGGTTATCCATTCCACTTTATGCCCCATGTAAAGTCGAAGCGAATAAAATTTATGATTTGCAGCACTTGGAAATCGTTATCACTGAAAAAATAAAAGGAAAAGATGGCAAGTTCTTTTTCAATTATGAAGTACGTTCCTCCAATAAAGGGAATACGAACCATATACTACTTAACAGGCATTACCCCCAGCTTAACATTTCAGAGTATGATTTAGTGCAGGATTGTATGTTTCGTGGCCCCGAGACAATTTGCAAGTGATTATTTCCGGGAAAATCTGTAAGGTGTTATTAACAATGCAGATTCAAGTTTTTCTCCATTTTTCGGGAAAGGAGAAGCGCCTGCTTTAGTTCTCCAAAAGAAGGCGTTTGTATATCTGATAATGTTCGGTTTCCTGGTACGCAATTGCGTTTACTGAACGGTGATCGAAGCTGTAGATTCTGGCGCCTTCGTAACCCATCAATATAGGGGAATGGGTTGCTATAATAAACTGCGCATGTCCTTCCTTGCCATTTTGATGAAGAATGTCCAGAAACTCGAGTTGACTTCTTGGAGATAACGCTGTTTCCGGCTCGTCGAGAAAATAGATCCCCCTTCTTTTGTAGCGCGAACGGAAATAAGACATTATTGATTGCCCATGCGATTGTGTAACAAGAGATTTTCCACCGAAATATTGCAGTTGCCCAGGGTCGGAGGCTGCCCAATTATCGACGATTCTCCTGAAGTCGTTGAAGATTTCCGAGCCGAAATACGAACCCGGTACCTTTCCATTGGCCCATTCTAATGAAATATATTTGTACAGTTGCTTTTCATATTGGTTAACCTGGCAGCGCACACCCTCACTCCTGCGCCAGATGTGAATATCGCTTGCAAGGGCCATTGCCTCCAATAGCGTAGACTTTCCCGTGCCGTTTTCTCCAACAAAAAATGTTACCGGAAAATCGAACAGAATTCGCTTGGTTTGATTGAATATCGGTAAAGAAAAGGGATAATCATAATCCGAAGGATAATTTTCTTTGTTTAATGTAACGCTAATGATGTGGTTGTTCATTTTGTCTCTTTAATTTCCTGAAACTGGCTGAATACGGATCTTCATTCCTTGTATGATCACACTGCTGTCCGGTTAAACTTTTCCAAACATGTCACAACCAATTAAAATAATATGCAATTCTTGCAAACCTGGAGGTGATCGACTTGAAATTCGTTTAGGGATGCCCTCATAGTCTCCTTGACCAGCATCATTCATATGGGAAAGGAGGGTACCAATGTACCAGGGGCAAACCATTTTTTCTCAAGTAATGGGGTTCCTCCCTCAAAATAAATTTCGTCAATGCGTTAAACGTTATCACGGCAATTACCGCGTACGTTCTTTTACATGCTATGACCAACTTCTCTGCATGGCTTTTGCCCAGCTGACCTATCGCGAAAGCCTTCGCGACATAGAATGCTGTTTGCGGGCCATGCAAGATAAGCTTTATCATATGGGCATCCGTGGTAAGGTCGCCCGAAGCACGCTGGCTGATGCGAATGAAAAGAGAGACTGGCGTATCTACAGCGACTTTGCCCTAACCTTGATCCATGAAGCCAGAAAGCTATATATCGATGACGATTTTGGTCTTGAACTTAAAGACACTGTTTACGCCCTGGATGCATCGACAATCGATCTCTGTCTGTCGCTTTTTCCATGGGCTCGATTCCGCAGATCAAAAGGTGCTGTAAAACTTCATACCCTTCTTGATTTGCGAGGGGACATCCCGACATTCATCTGGATCACCGATGGAAAAGTTCATGACGTCAATGTTCTTGATATTCTCGTTCCGGAACCAGGCTCAATCTACCTCATGGATCGGGCCTATCTGGATTTCAAACGACTGTACGAGCTGCATCAATGTTCAGCGATATTCGTAACGCGTACAAAAACAAACACCAAACTGCGAAGGATCTATTCGCATAAAGTCGATAAAACAACATGTGTCCGATGCGATCAGACAGTTGCCCTTACAGGGTTCTACAGCAAAAAGGATTACCCGGAAAAGCTTCGCCGGGTGAAATTCTTTGATGCTGAAAAAGGCAGATCATTTGTTTTTCTTACAAACCAGTTCATGTTGCCGGCCCATACGATTGCAGAGCTTTATCGGTATAGGTGGCGGGTTGAGATTTTTTTCAAATGGATCAAACAGCATCTGCGTATCAAGAGCTTTTACGGCACGTCGCAAAATGCTGTGAAAACTCAAATCTGGATAGCAATATCGACCTATGTTCTGGTCGCCATAATGAAAAAACGGTTGCGGATCGATCTGCCTCTCTACACAATTTTACAGATTTTGAGCATTACCCTGTTTGAGAAAATGCCCATTTTACAGGCCTTCACGGCCGATGACTACAGAAACAAAATTACTAGTGGCCATATGCAACTGAAATTATTTGATAGTTAACCGGACACTACTGGTATGATCACAATTCTGACCGCCAGGTGTAAAGCGGCAGCAGAGCATCTGTGAGGTGCAAAATACCATTATGTGGATACTCGTCTACTCGCCCGATTAATACGAACAAATCCCAGATAATAGACAATCGGCGCCACCGCCCAGATCAACTGTGGCAAGATGGTATAACCCTGTTCCCCAATGGTAATCCAAACCGGATTCCAACTGTGTACCTTGTACTCCCAAATCACACCATTTCCCAACAATTCAACCACAAACTCCTGCCCCACACCCCACAGCCACATAATCGCCAGTTCTATCCAGCGGAACTGCGTACAGCAATCCGTTGTTTTTAGAATGAAGAGGCAAAGCCAGTACCCGATAATTGCCAAAGTCCAAGACATCGTTAACCCGAGTCTAACGGTAAAAAGGGTCACGACATCGTTAACCCGAAAGCTAAAAATAATGACTATACCCGAAGCCTGTAGTCAAAGGATGCCACCAACTCGTCACCGAGATATAACTGCAATGTATGTATCTCGGTGACAATGACCGCTTTGACGTATGAGTAGACAAGGTCCTTTGGCACTTTGAACGTTTCACCAAAAATGTTGAGGACGCAGTCGCTTCGTATAAATCGGACCAGAATGATGTTACCATCAGGAATATCCTCGATGGTTGGGATTTTCGTATTCGGGCCGAGCGTTTTTATCGGAAACGGGCATTGCTTTATTACCTCGGAAGGTGTTTTGCCTTTCAGGCAACTGTATCGGTGATACCGGTTGTGGAAACGTTGGAAATTCTTGCTCTGCCGTTTCAGATGGACATAGCTGTGAAACCATTGCCGCCGGAAAAACTTTTTGTTGTAGGTGTCGTTGAAGCTCTCGACCACAGCATTTCGCCACGGCTCCGACACAGGAATAAACACGGGCTGGACCCCGAAATGCAAGCATAGCCGAATGACCAGGCCTGGTGACCGAGGGTAACGATTGCTGCCACGGAAACTCAGTTCGTTATCAAGTTGCAGGAAATCCGGCAGCCCTATCGCTTTCCAACCACGAAGCAGGCTTTGGGCGACTGGCCGATCCGCTTTAGTTCGCTGTGATTCGATATAAACCCGGTGGCTGAAAATATCGATCACATTGAACGAGTAAAACTTGCCATCCCCTTTGATGTACCGAGGTCCGACAAGGTCGGCCTGATGGATGTTATTGATGTCGAGCGCTTCTCTAAAATACGGATATTCAACACCCTTGGGGATGTAACGAGTTTTTTTTAACCAAGCCTTCGGCTCTCAAGACCCGTTTTATAGTGCTGTCCGAAGGCAGCTGATATCCAGCTTTTTTGAGTTCCCATTTGATGGCTGATGGGCCGAATTGGGCGAACCGCTGGGCATCGAGGTGGCGGCGCGTTTCAATAATGCGTTTTCTGTCCTCCGGTCGTAACGCTCTGGGAGAGTGCTTCGGTACCCTGGATTTATTCTTGAACCAGTTGGGATCTCCGCTTTGATATCGTTTCAGCCATTTGAAAAACCATGGTTTTGAGCGGTCCAAGCTTTCGTATATTTGTTTTGGTTTTTCTCCTTGAATGAATCGATTGATAGCTGTTTTACGGATTTCTTGTTCCATCATGACACCTCCGATAATAGATTTTCTTCGGAGATTATCAAAGATCGAAAATAACTTAAATCGGGTTAACGATGTCGTGACCCTTTGGACCCTTAAGAGTTAACGATGTTTTGGCCCTTTTGGGTTAACGATGTCTTGACCCTTGTCAGATAATAAATAAACCCGTATCCCAGAATGTATGCCAGAGATGGAGGGTGATAATCGGCATCGGCCACGCTGCCTTCATGGTATGGACCGTATCGCCAAGAAAGTAGAATGCGAACTCCCAGGTGGAACCAACAGCAAAGCCCCATATCATTAGCCAGAGATGCTTGCGTTGAATACGTCCGCTGGAATAAAGAAACACCGTTGCTGCAGGAACCGCCAAACCGATAGCGATATCAGCCCACACCTGCCAGATCATTTGCTCCCTGTCTCGATATCTTCAGCTTTAGATTTTTTGAATTTCGACTTGCCCTGAATATTTTAAGCATTCATCAATAAACAGTTTCATCGCATATCCTGCCACTTTTTGATCAACAAGATTGTCCAAAAAATAAAAGCCGTATGGTTCAACAGAATAATTATATATCTCTGTCATTTTAGAACTGATTGGTGAAGGCAATTTGTTTAAAACCACAAAAGGGTTATAATTCTCGGGCATTTCAAATTTGATTTTATATTCAACTTTCATCTATTTTTTTCTTTCGATGGTAAAGCTCCGCTTCACGAGTCACAAATTGAATGCGAACTGTGAACGAAGTACGTTTAATGATAAAACCGCAATTGTCAAAGCCCGCCAGGCTTCTTTGGATTTGGTGGGAGCGGTTCCTAAATTTGGCGATTGTCGAGAACCTACACCATGCCGGCACTCCCAGCAACTTCTTTCCACCTTTCCAGTTTCACCCCCTTGACTATCAACCATGTGCGACACGGCTAATTATGGCACAAATTTCGATTTAAATGGGGTGACACTTTTCCCGCCTTCTCGATTTTGATCAGGCCATTTTTCAACAACCACTGCCTGGCCGCGATTCTCCATTCCACGTTTGTGATTCGGGGTCTGCCAGCCCGGTCCGCAATCTTGGCTGCCAGTTCCCGGATACATCGGAAGATACTTCTTCGTTCACGTCTGGAGTAGCGGATACGATCACCTCCAAAATACGTGCCGCAGGCTGTGTGATTTCTGTCCTAATCTCCAGTTATTGGCACAAAGAAATCGATAAAATAGGGTGACACTCCCGAGTGTAAAAATCAATTTTACCTAAAGGAGTGTATCCCATGACAAGGAAAAAGAAAAGACGGTCAGCCGGGGGGAAGAAAGGTTCCCGGGTATGGGCCTACCCAGCCGAGTTTCGGTTAAAGGTCGTAAGGCTGTTTTTGGAAGAAGAGTACAGCGCGTCGTTGCTTGCCGAACAGTTCGGTATCAGCACGCATTCTGTTAGCCGCTGGGCCAATGCTTACCGACGCGGTGGGGTGCAAGGGTTGGAACCCAAGCCTCGCCCTGGAGGAAATGCCAGGGTGCCTCCCGAAGTCCAGGAGCGAATGGTAGCGGTGAAAAAGGCGAATCCGGAATACGGCCCGCGACGGATTGCCGATGTTCTCAAACGATTTTTTCTAATTCCCACGAGCCCATCGACTGTACACAAAAAGTTGTCGGAGAAGGGACTGGTAAACAAGGCCAAGCGTAAGCCGAAGAAGAATCCCCCCAAGCCCCGATTTTTCGAACGTTCTCGTCCCAACCAGCTGTGGCAGAGCGATATCATGACCTTCCGGTTGGCCGGTCGCAACGCCTACCTGATCGGCTTCATAGACGATTACAGCCGGTATATCGTTTCCCTGGGCCTGTACCGCAGCCAGACGGCGGAACACGTGCTGGAGACCTACCGTCGCGGTGTTGCCGAGTACGGCGTTCCCAGAGAGATGCTCACCGACAACGGTCGGCAGTACACGAACTGGCGCGGCAAGACGCGTTTCGAACGGGAGATGAAAAAAGACCGTGTCAAGCATATCCGTTCCCGCCCCCACCATCCCATGACGCTGGGCAAGATAGAGCGGTTCTGGAAATCGATCCTGGGCGAGTTCCTCCAGCGGGCTCAGTTCGACAGCTTTGAGCAAGCCGTGGAGCGCACCGCTTTTTGGGTCAAATACTACAATCACAAACGGCCGCACCAAGGCATCGGCGGTCTGTGTCCGGCCGACCGATTCTTCGAGATCGCCCATGATCTGAAAAAGACGCTGGCAAAGGGCGTCGAAGAAAACGTACTGGAACTGGCGTTGCGAGGCCGTCCGGTAGATCCTTTTTATATGGTAGGCCGCATGGGCGGCCAGAGCGTGGTCATCCGGGCGGAGAAGGGCAAAGTCAAGATGCTGGTGAACGAGGCCGGCCAGGAAAAAGAACTTGTGTACGACGCAAGAAAGGATATAGATCATGAAGACAAATCAACGAACCCGCAGAGTATTCGATCCACAACAGAAGATAACGGCCGTGCTGTCCATTTGGAGCGAGCGCCGCACCAGCGCCCAGGTATGTCAGGAAATGGACATCAGCCCGACGCTTTTGGGTCAGTGGCAGAATCTGGCGATCGAGGGCATGCTCAAGGCAAGGTCCTGGACCTGGCCACCCTGGAACTGCCCGAGGACGGCCTGGACCTGGAAACCCTTGCCATGGGCCTTATCCACAAGGCCCTGGACAAGTTCAACGGCAACAAGTCTCAGGCCGCCGCCTACCTGGGCATGTCCCGTTACGCCCTGTATCGCAAGCTGCAAAAGGACGACGAGTAGATGTTCGTTTTCGCACGACGTGCGAAAGCGAACGGGTGTAATCGCGCACAGGCCCTTGCCCGCGTGAGGCGACCCCACAAAAGTGTTTGCGTATTCCACGTGCTTTCAGCTTGTTATACTTTTTTGGAAAATGTCGTCCTTTCGGCATGGCCTTTGCTAAATAGGTTACATGGGGCATAAAGGTAAACACCGTGCGCATACTGCTCATTGACACCAATCAGGAGGCCCGGGAGGCCGTGGCCGCCAGATTGAAAGAAAACGGCATGGACTGCGAGAGCTACTCGTCACCGGTGTCCGCCACCTTCGCCTTCGCGTTCGGTCCGGCACCCTACGACGCCGTGATAGCGGCGGCGCGCATGTCCGGCATGAGCGGGTACGACGTGCTCAGGGTGTTCAGGCACATCGCACCCGAAGTCCCGGTCATCCTGGCCCGGGCCAATGGAGATGAACAACGGGCCCTGTCCGCCGGAGCCTTCGCGGTCATGGACGGAGATTCCACCAGTGAGCTTATGGAGACCCTGGCCATGACGACATTGCATGAAATGGAGAGCGGACTCGACAAGGCCATGGCCTGACAACTGACAACACAACCACGACCCGGCGCGAACAGGCGGACGCAACAACGCCGCCATCCGCACCGACACCATAGTTGGCCGGTTCCCCCCCCCCAATACCGGCCAATACGGTCGCCGACTTCGCAGGACTCTCCCCCCCCAGTCCTTCGAAACTGGCGATACCGGACCAAAGCCGCGCTTCCCCCAACAGCGCGGCGCCCGGAACCCAGATTCCGGGATCGTCCTCCCCTCGGTTACCCCCCCCCATCCGAGGGGAGGACTCTTTTTCAGGCCGCCGAGAAAACACGGGTTGCCGCAGTACGGGAAAAAGCCAAGACGCGTCGTGTATTTCACATGCATGAGCGTCTTGGCTTTTTCCCGTTCCTTGCATCCGGCCCTTTTTCCGCAGTCCGAAAGACCGGACGTTGTCAACACCCTGCTGTTGGCCTTGGCCCGCGCGCGCCTGCGCTCCGACCACCCCACGGGCAAACAATGCCTCCGGCGGCCGGGGGACGCTGTCCCCCTGGACCCCTTGCCAGGGGGATAATCCCCCTGGACCCCTAAAGGGGGGGCGCGATGCACTGGCTTGGATACGGACAATGGCGGCCCCGCCACAACGTTTTAGGGAGCCGGTTTGTGGTCGCGCGCGAACGCGCGACCACAAACCGGCTTCCTACAATTTTTGGCGGGGCAATCCACTGTCCGTATCAGGCCACCCCCGCGCGTCCGCCCCCTTCAGGGGGTCCAGGGGGGATTATCTCCCTGTACGAACCGGGTACATAGGTAACAGTTTAGACCGGGAACATGGGTAACAGTTTCCGATAAGGGTATCGGAGGTGATCCGATGCCTTGGAAACGTGTGGATCCCATGGATGAACGGAAGAGGTTTGCGTGTGAGGCCGGGTGTGGCGTCAAGTCCATGAGCGAATTGTGCCGTGAGTACGGCATCAGTCGCAAAACGGGCTATAAATGGTTGAATCGATTTATAGAAAACGGCACGAGCGGTTGCCGTGACAAAAGCCGGGCGCCCCATTCGTGTCCGCATAAGACGTCGGATGCCGTCGTGCAAAGGCTACTCGAACTCCGCGAAATGTATCCATATTGGGGTCCAAGAAAACTGGTCGTATTGCTGGGAAGGGAGATCGGACAGGAGCGAGCGCCCGCGCCGAGCACCGCCGGCGCGATCCTTGCCCGGCACGGCCTGGTCGGCAAGCGCCGACGAAAGCGACGCTCCTTTGGACATGTTCGAGAACACCATTTGAGCACACCTGAGAAGCCAAATGATGTTTGGGCAATAGACTACAAAGGCTGGTTTCGGACCAAGGACGGTGTCATCTGCCATCCATTGACGGTAACCGATTTGCACAGCCGTTTTGTCTTGTGGTGCAACGGACATCGTCGCCAAAAATTAGTGTTTGCAGAACGGGATGTTAAGATCTTGTTTGCCCAGTACGGTCTCCCTCGGGCCATTCGCATGGACAACGGCTCGCCGTTTGGATCAACGGGTCTTGGGGGATTGACGCGCCTAAGTTTGAGCTGGGTGCGTATGAACATTGACCTGGAGTTCATCAAGCCGGGCAGGCCCCAACAAAACGGCTGCCATGAAAGGATGCACAAAAGCTTGAAGCTTGAAAGTGCACAGCCGCCCGCACGGGACTTGGCAACCCAACAGCGTGTATTTGACGCGTGGCGCAAGCGTTTTAACGAAATCCGGCCCCACCAAGGGCTGCAAGACAGGACACCGGCGGAATTCTATACGCCATCCTCCCAAAGATACACGGGATGTCCGCATTTTACGTACCCAGGCCATTATGAGACCCGATCGGTCCGTTCAGACGGAATGTTTTGCTGGCAAGGGACGTTACGTTTCATGGGTGAAGCGTTCGGAGGGGAACGTATCGGTTTGATTCGTTCTCCTGACGATCAGTGGCTGGTGTACGCCGGGGACTTGTTGCTCGGCTGGCAACCGGACGATGGCAATCGCGTGTTGCCGATCACAACACTGTGAGGATATTACAAATGACAGTGGCGGTTCGGTCCAGAGCCGAGAAGGGGCCCCTTCTCGGCTCTGGACCGAACCCGGGGTAACATCAACCGGAAGTGTTACCTATGTACCCGGTCTAAAGTGTTACCCATGTACCCGGCTTGCTCATCCCCCTGGACCCCCCATAGGGGGGGCGGACGCCTTGGATGAAACGTACAGGGGCGGCCCCGTCAAAAGTGAAGGAGCCGGTTTGTGGTCGCGCGCATCGCGCGCGACCACAAACCGGCTCCCGAACATGGGTAACAGTGGTAGTGTGCGTAGTCTTCAGCAAAAAGAAAGACCATGGCATGTGGAAGTTAGCAATAACACCACATCTCCCGGGAGGAGCAAGCCATGGTCAAGACCAAGATTAGCGCAGCTTTGAGCCAAGTAAAAGGGATTTTGGGGCAGGATCAGGACTTCTTGAAGGACCTGGTGCGCCAAGTCGTCCAAGACATTTTGGAAGCCGAGATGGAGTCCGCATTGGGAGCCGCCAAGGGCGAGCGTATCAACTCGCGGTTGGGATACCGTAGCGGCTATTACGGCCGCACGCTCATCACCCGCGTGGGCAAACTGGAGCTTCGCGTGCCCCAAGATCGCCAGGGACACTTCTCCACACAGGTTTTTGAACGCTACCAACGTAGCGAAAAGGCTTTGGTCTCGGCCCTGGCTGAGATGTACGTCCAGGGCGTGTCCACCCGCAAGGTCAAAGCCATTACCGAGGAACTGTGCGGGCATTCATTTTCGGCCAGCGCCGTCAGCTCCATCGTCAAACGCCTCGACGACCAGTTGGCGCAATTCGCGGGCCGCAGCCTGGAAGAACCCTACCCGTACCTGATCGTGGACGCGCGCTACGAGAAGGTCCGAGACGCCGGAGCGATCCGCAGCCGGGCGGTGCTGATCGCCATCGGCGTGGACTGGGACGGCCGCCGCCAGATCCTGGCCGTGGAGCTGGCCAACCGCGAGAGCGCCAGCTCCTGGAAGCAGTTTCTGTTGTCGTTGAAGCAACGGGGTCTCAAAGGCGTGGAAATGGTGGTCAGCGACGACCACGCCGGACTGAAGAAGGCCATCGCCGAGGTGTTGCCCGAGGCGTTCTGGCAACGCTGTTACGTGCACTTCTTGCGCAACGCCTTGGATTACCTGCCCCGCAAGGGCGACGACGATTGCTTGCGTGAGTTGCGCTGGCTGTATGAGCGGCGCGACCTGGGCGAGGCCCGCAAGGACTTGGCTGCATGGCTGTCCCGCTGGCAGGACAAATATCCGAAGCTCTGTTCCTGGGTGGAAGACAATGTGGGGGAAACATTGTCATTTTACAGACTCCCGCTTGGCCATCACAAGCATCTGAAGTCGACGAACATGCTTGAGCGGCTGAACGAGGAGATACGTCGGCGAACGCGGGTAGTCAGGATATTTCCCAATGAGGAAAGTTGTTTGAGGTTGATCCGAGCCTTGGCGGTGGAGACGCACGAAAACTGGATCGAGGCAAACCGGTACTTGGACATGAACCAGCTCAGGGAGCACAAGAAGCATGTCCTGATGGAGCTGGCGGCATGACCAAAACGCAGTCGGCGGCCTCCGACGAGCTCCGGGAGGGCCCATTCTCGGCCGCCGACTGCTTGGAGTTGACACCACACGCCAAGGTCAATTTGCTGAACTTGACGTACACAACTGTAACAGTTTCCGATAAGGGTATCGGAGGTGATCCGATGCCTTGGAAACGTGTGGATCCCATGGATGAACGGAAGAGGTTTGCGTGTGAGGCCGGGTGTGGCGTCAAGTCCATGAGCGAATTGTGCCGTGAGTACGGCATCAGTCGCAAAACGGGCTATAAATGGTTGAATCGATTTATAGAAAACGGCACGAGCGGTTGCCGTGACAAAAGCCGGGCGCCCCATTCGTGTCCGCATAAGACGTCGGATGCCGTCGTGCAAAGGCTACTCGAACTCCGCGAAATGTATCCATATTGGGGTCCTAGAAAACTGGTCGTATTGCTGGGAAGGGAGATCGGACAGGAGCGAGCGCCCGCGCCGAGCACCGCCGGCGCGATCCTTGCCCGGCACGGCCTGGTCGGCAAGCGCCGACGAAAGCGACGCTCCTTTGGACATGTTCGAGAACACCATTTGAGCACACCTGAGAAGCCAAATGATGTTTGGGCAATAGACTACAAAGGCTGGTTTCGGACCAAGGACGGTGTCATCTGCCATCCATTGACGGTAACCGATTTGCACAGCCGTTTTGTCTTGTGGTGCAACGGACATCGTCGCCAAAAATTAGTGTTTGCAGAACGGGATGTTAAGATCTTGTTTGCCCAGTACGGTCTCCCTCGGGCCATTCGCATGGACAACGGCTCGCCGTTTGGATCAACGGGTCTTGGGGGATTGACGCGCCTAAGTTTGAGCTGGGTGCGTATGAACATTGACCTGGAGTTCATCAAGCCGGGCAGGCCCCAACAAAACGGCTGCCATGAAAGGATGCACAAAAGCTTGAAGCTTGAAAGTGCACAGCCTCCCGCACGGGACTTGGCAACCCAACAGCGTGTATTTGACGCGTGGCGCAAGCGTTTTAACGAAATCCGGCCCCACCAAGGGCTGCAAGACAGGACACCGGCGGAATTCTATACGCCATCCTCCCAAAGATACACGGGAT